>NZ_BAAAOH010000001.1:0-2400000 GCF_039530225.1 Microbacterium pumilum | reverse complement strand
CTTTCCGAACTGCCGGTCGATCTGGGCGAGTGCCGACTCGAGAGCCTTCTCGCGGTTTTCGGGTGATGGCATGGCGTGCTCCTTATGCTCGCGTTCCGTCGCCTGTAGGCTGTCGCGCTCCGTCTCGAGGACCGATGGGGATGCTGCGACAAGGCGTGTGGTGTCGTTCGACGTGGTTCACGCTAGGGGTGGGCTCCGACATCCGTCTTCGCTCCTCCCGTCGCTGTGGACAGACACGTCCTCGACACCTGCTGTGCAGGAGCCTACGCGGGTGTCGAACAGACGTTCGACGACACGCCGAGCCTGAGCTCAGCCGCGACGCGGTTCGAGGCGCCCCACGCCGTAGCGGCGTTCGAGTGGCACGTCGGTCTCGACGCAGAGCGCGAGCCAGACCTCGCGGGGCGGGATGCCGGCATCCAGAGCCTGGGCGGCGGTGCGACCATTCAGGTCGGACAGCACCAGATCGGCGATGAGCGGACCAGCCTGCATGCCGAATTCGTCGCGCACGGCACGATCGAACTCACTGCGGCGCATGACCGGGACGGAAGGTCAGCGGATCAGCGCAGCGACAGCTCGGCGTCGACCGAGGCGACCAGGTCGTCGGGAACGACGTCCGGGAAGCCCTGCAGGCCTTCGAGCACCGAGATGCGGTCGCCGACCTCGCGCATGATGATCGAGATGGGAACATCGAGGGCCTCGGCGACGGACGCCAGGATTTCGCTCGACGCTTCTTTCTGACCGCGCTCGACCTCGCTCAGATATCCGAGTGCGACACTCGCACGGCTCGCAACCTGACGGAGGGTGCGGCCCTTCTGCTGGCGGAAGTCACGAAGCACTTCGCCGATCTCTTGACGAACCAGGATCACTGTGGGCCCCCTCTCACTTCTGATTCCGCCGTTCTCCGGGTGGACAACGGTACAGCACCGGATGATGCCAATCTAATCCCGTCCACTGTGGAATGGGTGGGAATCGCTGAATGTAACCGAGCCGAAACACGTTGTGTTCCCGATGTGACCTCACAGTTCTTCGAGGCACAGTGCGAGTGCACGATCGACTGTCGCTGCGCGGATCTGATCACGCGAGCCGGGGATCTCCAGCGACGTGATCCCGGTCCCCTCCGGCGTGACGACGGCGATGTGGACGGTGCCGACGGGTTTGCCGTCCTGTGGATCGGGTCCCGCCACACCGGTCGTCGAGACGCCCACATCCGCGCCCAGCAGGGTTCGGATGCCCTCCGCCATCTGCCACGCCACGGCCGGGTCGACCGCTCCTGCCGAGGCGAGCAGGTCGGCGTCGACCTTCAGCAGCGACTGCTTCACGTCCGTCGCGTATGCCACCACGCCCCCGCGCATGGCGGCCGAGGCGCCGGGCACCGACACGATCGCCGCGGCGACGAGGCCGCCGGTGAGCGACTCGGCTGTGGCGATGGTCCAGCCACGCCGGTCCAGACGCTCCAGCACCTCCGCAGCGGCGAGATCCGTCATGCGGCATCCCTGCTCTTGCGCCCGGCGCGCACCGCGGTGATCACGTAGTCGATGCCGCTGGCGATCGTGAGGACGACGGCGATCGTCATCGTGATGCCGTTCACCCAGAAGATCCAGTCGCCGACGAGCGTCCACAGCGGCAGCAGTGCGAGCGAGAGCGCGACCGCCTGTGCGAGGGTCTTCAGCTTACCCATCCAGGCGGCGGCCACCACATGATCGCTCGCGACGATGAATCGGTGCACCGTGATGCCGATCTCGCGGATGAGGACGACGATCGTGATCCACCACGGCAGCTCGCCCAGGATCGACAGGCCGATGAACGCGAAGCCGGTGAGGATCTTGTCGGCGAGCGGATCGAGCAGCTTTCCGAGGTCCGTGACGATGTGGTGCTTGCGTGCCAGGTAGCCATCGATCCCGTCGGTCGCGATCGCGACGATGAACAGCACGGCGGCCCACCACCTGAGCGTGCCGTCCGCTCCCCCGTCGGCGAGCAGCATCCAGAGGAACACCGGCGCGCAGAGGATGCGCACGATCGTGATGGCGTTGGGAAGCTGCCGTGGGATGGCCATGGCCCGAGCCTAACGCGGTGGCGCCGGTCAATCGCGGCCGGTGAGCCCCCAGGCGTCTTCGTCGTCGTCGCTCTCGACGACGGCGTAACCGTCGTACTGCGCGTCGACGGGATCGGGCTCGACGTCGGGCACATCGTCTCCGCGAAGCCGGGCGAGGACGCCGGGCAGCTGCTCGTTGGTGACCAGGACATCGCGGGCCTTCGATCCTTCGGACGGCCCGACGATCTCGCGCGACTCCAGGAGATCCATGAGTCGTCCGGCCTTCGCGAAGCCGACCCGGAGCTTGCGCTGCAGCATCGACGTCGAGCCGAACTGCGTGGAGACGACGAGCTCGGCGGCCGCGAGAAGCAGCTCGAGGTCGTCGCCGATGTCCGCGTCGATCTCCTTCTTCTCGGCGACCACCGCGACGTCCGCGCGGTACTCGGGTCGCGCCTGCGCCGTGACGTGCGCGACGACCTTCTCGATCTCGAGCTCGCTGACCCACGCCCCTTGGACGCGCACCGCCTTGGAGGTTCCCATCGGCAGGAAGAGTGCATCGCCCTGGCCGATCAGCCGGTCGGCACCGGGCTGATCCAGGATGACGCGAGAGTCGGTGACGCTCGTCACGGCGAACGCGAGCCGCGACGGCACGTTCGCCTTGATGAGGCCGGTGACGACATCCACCGATGGGCGCTGGGTGGCGAGCACGAGATGGATGCCGCTGGCCCGGGCGAGCTGCGTGATGCGGACGATCGAGTCCTCGACGTCGCGAGGCGCGACCATCATGAGGTCGGCGAGCTCGTCGACGACGACCAGCAGGTACGGGTAGGGCTTGAGCACCCGCTCGCTGCCGGGCGGCAGCTTCACCTCTCCCGCGCGGATGGCGGCGTTGAAGTCGTCGATGTGGCGGTACCCGAACGATGCGAGGTCGTCGTACCGCATGTCCATCTCCTTCACGACCCACTGCAGCGCCTCGGCCGCCTTCTTCGGGTTCGTGATGATGGGCGTGATGAGGTGCGGCACGCCGGCATATGAGGTGAGTTCCACGCGCTTCGGATCGATCAGCACCATACGGACGTCCGCGGGCTTCGCCTTCATGAGCAGGCTCGTGATCATGGAGTTCACGAAGCTCGACTTGCCCGAGCCCGTGGAACCGGCCACGAGCAGGTGGGGCATCTTGGCGAGGTTCGCGACGACATATCCGCCCCCGACGTCCTTGCCGACGCCGATGGTCATGGGGTGCGTGGAGCTCTGCGCGTTCGTCGAGCGCAGCACATCGCCGAGCGTGACGATCTCTCGATCGGTGTTCGGGATCTCCACGCCGATGGCGCTCTTCCCGGGGATGGGTGCGAGGATGCGCACCTCGTTCGACGCCACCGCGTAGGCGATGTTGTTGGTGAGAGCAGTGATCCGCTCCACCTTGACGCCGTGGCCGACCTCGATCTCGTACTGCGTCACCGTCGGGCCGCGCGAGAAGCCGGTCACACGGGCGTCGACCTGGAACTGGTCGAGCACGCTCGTGATCGCCCTCACCGTGTCGTCGTTGGCCTGCGAACGCGCTTTGTGCGGAGTGCCCGCCGCGAGGGCGTTCACCGACGGAAGCCGGTACGCTGCCGCCGGCGCGGAGCGGACGGAGTCGGAGCCGATCCCGGACAGGCCCGGCAGGATGCCGTCGTCCAGCGGGTCCTGATCGGAGTCGTCGCGCAGCGACGTGCCGCCTTTCTTCGCCGCCTTGGCACCCGCGAGCGCTGCCGAGTCGATGACCTCGGTGGGAGCGTCCGGCGTGAAGGTCGGTGCAGGGGGCGCAGCAGGGAGGACGGCCTGGTCGAAGCCGCCCACGACCGCACCGGGTGGCAGCAGTTCGGTGAGGTCCTGCGAGGCGATCCCGCTGTCCGGGTCCTTCTCGCGCCCGGTCTTGTTGCGCCGCCACCATGGCAGCGCCGAGTCGGTGGCGTCGGCGTCAGCGTCCGTGCCGGTGGGTGCGGCATCCGTCGCCGGTGTCGCATCGCCCGGCTCGGTGCCGAACATCCAGTTGTAGAGCTCGCCGAGGCGACGCCCGATCCGGTTCGGCGGAGTCTTCGTGATGATGAGGATGCTGAGCGCCGCCAGGATGCCCAGCACGATGTAGGCGCCGATCGGGGTGAGGAGCAATGCGAGCGGCTCGCCGATCATCCAGCCGAACAGTCCACCGGCCGCGCTGAGCGCCGGAAGCCCCTGACTCGGCTGCGGGCGGTCGCCCGCGACGTGGCAGAAGCCGGCGATCGTCAGGATCAGCAGGCCGAACCCGATGCCGATGCGGCCGTTGTCATGCACAGATGACGGATGCCGGAACATCCAGCCGGCGAGGAGCAGCAGGAGGACCGGCAGGATGAACGCCTCGCGCCCCAGCAGGGCGCCGACCGTGTAGGCGCTGATGTTGGTCGCGACATCCGACCCGATGAAGAACCATTCGACGACCGCACCGGCGATGGCGAGCAGTACCAGGAGGAACGGGAAGCCGTCGCGTCGCTCATCCTTCGCCAGGGTCTCAGGACCGAATGCCCGGAACAGCCCACCGGTCGCGTGCGCGAGACCCAGCCAGGCACGGACGATGAGCGGCGGCTTCTCGGCATCGCCGACATAGCGCTTGGGCGCGGGCGCGGGTTTCGCCGCGCGCGACGACGCCGTGCTCTTCGCAGGCGTGGTCTTCGCGGCCGTGGTCTTCGCAGGCGTGCCTTTCGAGGGCGCGCCTGTGCCTCTGGTCGAACTCGCCATGCCGTCAACCGTACGGCCCGTCGACGACTTTTCCCCGGAACGACGCGGCCATGCCACCCGCCCCTCCGGCCGGGTGACGGATGCGGCTGGCCTCAGCGCAGGCGCTTGACCATCGTGTCGCGGCCCATTCCGCTCTGTGTGACCGCGAACCCCTCGCTGCGGTAGAGCGTCGCAGCGAAGTTGCCGCGTTCCACGCTCAGGCTGATCCGCGCGTAGCCCTCGGCCCGCGCGAGGTCGCAGAGGCCGTGCAGGAGCGTCCGGCCCACGCCGTGCGCCCGCCAGATCGGCCGGACTCCGATGATCAGCTCAGGCACCCCGGTGCCGACATAGCCGAACCCGGGGTCGCTGCGTGGCAGCATCCGGTACCAGGCGGCGCCGATCGGCTCGCCGTGTCCGTCGAGGGCGATGAGCCCGGCATCGCCCGGGCGCATCCAGCCGGCGACGTAGCGACCGTGTTCGGCGCTCGTCATCACCTGATGCTTCGGCGATGCGCCGCCCTGGCGCCAGTTCGCCGCCTCGACCACCATGTCGCCGAGGAACGCGCCATCGGCCTGGGTGGCCGGTCGGATGCTGAACGACGAGGGCATGTCGTGAGTGTATTCGCGGTCTGTTACGCCTCGATGACGAGGGGGATGATCATGGGCCGCCGCCGCAGCGATTGATTCACCCAACGTCCGATCGTGCGCCGCACGACCTGCGAGAGGGCGTGCGGGTCGCGCACCCCCGATCGCGCGGCCTCGGTCAGCGCCGCGGCGATCTTCGGCTTCACACTGTCGAAGACGGTGTCGTCCTCGGCGAACCCGCGGGCGTGGATCTCCGGCCCGGTGATGATCCGGCCGGTGGCGGCATCCACCACCACGATGACCGAGATGAAGCCCTCCTCGCCGAGGATCCGCCGATCCTTGAGGTCGGCCTCGGTGATCTCGCCGACCGTCGAGCCGTCGACGTAGACGAAGCCGAGGTCGAGCTGGCCGACCACGTTCGCAACGCCGTCCTTGAGGTCGATGACGGTGCCGTTCTCGCCCAGGATCGTCCGATCGGCGGGGATGCCGGTGTCCTGCGCGAGCTTGGAGTTGGCCATGAGGTGCCGGTACTCGCCGTGCACGGGCAGCACGTTCCTGGGCTTGAGGATGTTGTAGCAGTACAGCAGCTCCCCCGCCGCGGCATGACCCGAGACGTGGACCTTCGCGTTCCCCTTGTGCACCACGTTCGCGCCGAGCTTGGTCAGCCCGTCGATCACGCGGTACACGGCGTTCTCGTTCCCGGGGATGAGGCTGGAGGCGAGGATCACCGTGTCGCCCGGACCGGGCTCGATCTCGTGGTCGTTGTTCGCCATGCGACTCAGCACCGCCATCGGCTCGCCCTGGGACCCCGTCGACATGTAGACGATCTTGTCGTCGGGCAGGTCGCGTGCCTTCTTGTAGTCGATGAACACGCCTTCGGGCACGTGCAGGTAGCCGAGGTCCTCGGCGATGCCCATGTTGCGGACCATGCTGCGACCGAGCAGGGCAACCCGGCGACCGTGGGCGGCTGCGGCATCCAGCACCTGCTGCACACGATGCACGTGGCTCGAGAAGCTTGCGACGATCACGCGGCGGGGCGCCTTGCCGATGACCTGATCGAGCACGGGGCCGATGCTGCGCTCCAGGGGCGTGAAGCCCGGGACGTCCGCATTGGTCGAGTCGACGAGGAACAGGTCGACGCCCTCTTCGCCGAGCCGCGCGAAGGCGCGGAGGTCGGTCAGCCTGCCGTCGAGGGGAAGCTGGTCCATCTTGAAGTCGCCGGTGGCGAGCACCAGTCCGGCGGGCGTGCGGATCGCCACCGCGAGCGCGTCGGGGATCGAGTGGTTGACCGCGATGAACTCGAGGTCGAAGGCGCCGAGCCTCTCGTGCTGCCCCTCGCTCACCGTGAGCGTGTACGCCTTGATGCGGTGCTCTTTGAGCTTCGCCTCGATCAGGGCGAGGGTGAGCCCCGACCCAATCAGGGGAATGTCCTGCTTGAGCTTGAGCAGGTACGGCACGGCGCCGATGTGGTCTTCGTGACCGTGCGTGAGCACGATGCCCACGACGTCGTCGAGCCGGTTCTTGATGGGCTCGAAGTCGGGCAGGATCAGGTCGACGCCGGGCTGGTGCTCTTCGGGGAACAGCACTCCGCAGTCGACGATGAGCAGCTTGCCGCCGTACTCGAACACTGTCATGTTGCGGCCGACCTCCCCGAGTCCGCCCAGCGGCGTCACGCGCAGTGTTCCGGCTTCGAGGGCGGGCGGGTCGTACACGGTGCCGGGCATCAGTCACCTTCCTCGGGATGCCGGGGCATCCGCGTCTGCGCCGCCACGATGTGTGGCGGCGCATGGTCGTCATCTCGTGGTGCCGGAGACCTTCGGCAGGGCGCCGCCCGCGGCGGCGTTGCGATCGGGTCGGAAGTTGGAGAAGTCGGCGCCGGGGACGCCGCGAACGAGGGCGAGCTCGTCCTCGATCTTGGCGGCCTCCCACTCCTCGGGACCGACGAGCGGCAGCCGGACGCGCGGGCTGCCGATGCGGCCGAGCCCGTGCAGGATGTACTTCGCCGACACGGTGCCCGGCACGTGCGTCATCACGGCGCGGACGAGCGGCTCGAGGTGCTTGTGCTCGGCGGTCGCTGCCGCCAGGTCGCCGCGGTTCACAGCGTCCACGATGGCGCGGTACGGCTGGGCCGCGATGTTCGCGGTCACGCCGATGAGCCCGGTGGCCCCGATCGACAGATGGGGCAGCACGTTCGAGTCGTCGCCGGAGAAGTACATCAGGTCGGTCTGGTTGAGCACGCGACTGACCTCGCTGAAGTCGCCCTTCGCGTCCTTGATGGCCAGCACATTGGGGTGCTTGGCGATCCGCAGGATCGTCTCGTACGCGATGGGGACGCCGGTGCGGCCGGGGATGTCGTAGAGGATCACCGGCAGGTCGGTGGCGTCTGCGACGAGCCGGAAGTGAGTCAGCACGCCCGCCTGCGTCGGCTTGTTGTAGTACGGCGTGACGATCATGATGCCGTCGGCGCCGGCCTTCTCGCTCGCCTTGTAGAGCGAGATCGCGTGCGCCGTCTCGTTCGACCCGCCGCCGGTGATGATCTTGGCGCGGCCGGCCGCGACATCCTTGCCGACCTCGACGAGCCGGATCTTCTCGGCATCCGTCAGTGTGCTGGTCTCACCCGTCGTGCCGGTGACGACGATGCCGTCGGCGCCCGCGGTGATGACGTCGTCGATGTGCTTCTCGACCGCGGGCCAGTCGACCTCGCCCTCCGTCGTCATCGGAGTGACGAGAGCGACGAGCACCTGGCCGAACGGATTGCCGGTGTGCGTCATTCCTTCAGGGTATCGGCTCGGACGGATACCGCTCCGCCGAATGGGGCTCCGCCCCAAACCCCCGGCTCGCTGACGCACGCCGCCGAATGGGGCTCCGCTCCAAACCCCCGGCTCGCTGACGCACGCCGCCCAATGGGGCTCCGCCCCAAACCCCCGGCTCGCTGACGCACGCCGCCGCTCAGCGCTCGCCGCTACGCTGGCGCCACACCTGCATTCGAGGAGGTCACCCGTGCTCGCACTCGAAGCCATCGTCGCGATCGGTGTCGCGCTCGTCATCGCGGCAGCGGCGGCGCCGCGCCTGCGGATCCCGCTCGCCCTGGTCCAGGTCATCGTCGGCGTGCTGCTCGGGTTCATCCCGGCGCTGCGCGACGTGCAGCTGCCGTCCGAGGCCGTCCTGCTGCTGTTCCTGCCCGCGCTGCTCTTCTGGGAGAGCGTCACCACCTCGCTCCGCGAGACCCGGCGCTACCTGCGGGTCATCGTGCTCAACGGCACCCTGCTCGTGTTCGCGACGGCCTTCGCGGTCGCGGGCGTAGGGGTGTGGTTCGGGATGCCGTGGGCCATCGCGCTCGTGATGGGCGCCGCGCTCGCACCGACCGATGCGACGGCGGTCGGAACCCTCGCGAGCGGACTCCCGCTGCGTCAGCGGACCGTTCTGCGTGCCGAGAGCCTCATCAACGACGGCACGGCGCTCGTCGTCTACGGGCTGGCGGTCGGTGTCGCGGTCGGCTCCGCGCAGCTCACGCCGCTCTCGGTGACATGGGACCTCGCGGTCTCGTACGTGGGTGGAGTGGCGATCGGGTTCGCGGTGGGGTTCCTCGGCGCATACCTGCGTCGCATCCGAATCACGGTTGCGAGCAACGTCGCGATGATCATGACGCCGTTTCTCGCGTTTCTCGCCGCCGAGCTCGTCCATGCCTCCGGAGTGCTCGCGGTCGTGGTGTGCGGGCTGCTCATGAGCCAGCGCGGTCCACGCGTGGCACGACCCGAGGCCCGCGATCAGGCGCTGTCGTTCTGGACGCTGACGACATACATCCTCAACGGGGCGCTCTTCGTGCTCATCGGGCTCGAGCTTCAGGTCGTTGTGCGCGATCTGCCGTCCGGCGACCTGGGTTTCGGCATCCTGCTCGGCGTCATCGTCTGGATCGCGCTCATCGTCGTGCGGCTGGCCTGGACGTTCATCACCACGGGCCTCATCCGCACGCTCGATCGTCGGCCCTACCAGCGCACGCTGCGCGCGCCGACGCGGGCGCTCGTGATGAACGCGTTCGCGGGCTACCGCGGCGCGGTCTCGCTCGCCGCTGCCCTCGCGATCCCACTGACGATCGAGGGAGGCGCGCCGTTCCCCATGCGCGACCTCGTCGTGTTCGTCACGGCGGTGGTGATCGTGCTCACGCTCGCCGTGCAGGGGCCGCTGTTCCCCCTGCTCATCCGCTGGGCCCGCCTTCCGGCGGACAGCGAGGCGGATGAACGCCTGCTCGCGCAGACCGAGGCCACGCGCGCGGCACTCGCGGCCCTTCCCGATCTCGCGGCGTCGCTCGGCGTCGATGACGAGGTGCGTGACAGGGTCGCACAGGAGTCGGAGCAGCATCTGGCGGCGCTGCAGGCCGATGGCGAGACCGCGGACGGCGCCGAGACCGCGCGCACGAAGGAGCAGTACCGGCGCCTTCGGCTGGCGGCGATGCAGGTCAAGCGTGACACCGTGCTGCGGCTCCGCGACGAACAGCGCATCGACGACACGGTGGTCCGTGCCCTGCAGACGCAGCTCGACCTCGAGGAGATCCGGCTCACCGGCCGCCAATTGGAGTGACCAGGCCGCTGCGTCAGCGTCCGGTTTCGCCTGCCTTCACGACGACGGATGCCGGCACCAGCCGCGTGAGGGCGATGAGCGCCTTGTATCGCAGCGAGGGAACCGAGACCGCCCTGCCGCGCGCCGCATCCTGAAGCGCAGCCTGGACGACGTCGTGCGCAGTGAGCCACATCGCGTCGGGGATCCCCTCCTGCCCGGGCGGAAGGCCGAGACGCTCGTGGAAGTTCGTGTGCACGAACCCGGGGCACACTGCGGTCACGGTCACACCCCGCGGCGCATAGCGCACGTTCGCCCAGCGGCTGAAGCTGATGACCCACGCCTTGACGGCGCCGTATGTGCCGCGGGGGATGAAGCCGGCGACCGAGGCCACGTTGATGATCCGGCCGCTCCCCCGCGCCAGCATCGACCCGAGGGCGGCGTGGATGAGGCGCATCGGCGCCTCGACGTGCAGCGCGAGGTGGCGCGCCTCATCCTCGATGTCGTTCGATTCGAACGCGAGCGGGAGGCCGTAGCCGGCGTTGTTGACGAGGATCTCGATCGGGCGGTGGGCCTCCTGCAGGCGGTTCGCGATCTTGTCGCGCTGTCGCGGAACAGTCAGGTCGGCGACGATGACCTCGGCCGTGACACCGTAGCCGTCGCGCAGCGATGCGGCAACGGACTCGAGGGCTTCTTTGTCGCGGGCGACCAGGACGACATCGGCGCCCCGCAGCGCGAGCTGGCGCGCGAACTCGGCGCCGAGACCAGAGCTGGCGCCGGTGATGAGAGCGGTTTTGGGCATGCCTCAGAGCCTAGGTCGACCCGCGGGCGGGAAGCGCATCGGCTACGGCGCGACGCGGCCGTTCGCGTTGAACGACGCGTGCGTCAACGGCATGAGCTCCGTCCAGATGGCTTCCATCTTCTCGGCGCACATCTCGATCTCGCGCTGCGGGAACGACGGGAAGTGGGTGCCGGCGACCTTGGTTCGCAGCGACAGGAAGTTCATGAGCGAACGCGCATTCATCGTCACGTACATCGACGAATAGATGTTCAGCGGCAACACGATGCGCGCGACTTCGCGGGCGACGCCCGCCTCCAGCATCCGCTGGTATGCCGTGAACGCGAACGTTGCCGCGTCGCGTGTCGCGACATCCACGAGGGCGTACTGCTCCTCGCTGCCGGGCAGGAACTCGTATGCGCCCGGCTTGCCGACCTGGAGGAGGTTGCGTTCCCGGGCGGGCACGTAGAACACCGGACGCAGCTCGCGGTAACGGCCCGACTCTTCGTTGTACGACGCAATGCGGTGCCGCATGAACTCGCGGAAGACGAAGATCGGCGCCTGCACGTAGAAGGTCATCGAGTTGTGCTCGAACGGGGAGCCGTGTCGATCGCGCATCAGGTAGTTGATGAGTCCGCGGTCGCGGCCCTCCGACCCGGTCCCTGAGCTGGTCGACGGGCCGGCGGCCGCCGATTCGAGCGTCTGCTCTCCCTGGGTCGACACGCGTGCCGCGAACAGGACGTCGGAGTCGGAGGCGCTCGAGCGCACCAGCTCGACCGTCACATCGCTGCGGAACTCGATCTCGGGCGTGGCGGGTGCGGTGTCATCGGTCACGCGAGCCACATTACCGGCGGCCGCCCTTCGACAGGCTCAGGGACCGCCGACAGGCTCAGTGACCGCCGACAGGCTCAGGGACCGCCGACAGGCTCAGGGACCGCCGACAGGCTCAGGGACCGCCGACAGGCTCAGTGACCGCCGACGAGCTCAGGCACGCACCGCTGTGTTACGACGGGAACGTCATACTCGCCGCATCCGGGGTCTATTCAGCTGCAACGAGATAGCCTGCTGAGTTGTGACCTTCGTGAGCGCTCTCATCGGCCTCGCCCTCCTCTTGACGGCGACGGTCGCTGTCGGGGTGTTCCTGCAGTGGCGGCAGAGCCGCCCTCGTCGGCACGTCTCCCACGAAGTGGTCGAGCCACTTCGGCTCGGAGCGGACGCGCTTGGCGAGGTCGCGACGCTGCTGCAGTTCAGCACCGAGCTGTGCGCACGATGCCCCGGTGTCCATCGCACGCTCGGCGCGATCGCCGACGGGCGGGAGGGCGTGCGCCATCTCGACGTGGACCTCACGCACCGCCCCGACATCGCCAAGCACTTCCATGTCCTCCAGACACCCACGACGCTCGTCCTCGACAGCAGAGGTGTGGTGCAGACGCGATTCGGCGGCGTGCCCACCCGAGACGTGCTGGAGCTCGAATTGAACCGACTCACCGAAGAGAGCGCGAATGTCTAGCAACCCGGCCCCTCGCCTCCGCGGGATCGACCCGCGCGGGCCCCGCTTCGCGGCGGGGATCACCTCGGTTCTCCTCCTCATCGCCGTGTTCCTCGGGTTCACCGGGCTGTCGACCTCCACCGCCCTCCCCGATTCGACGATCGCCGAGCGGGTCCTCGATCCCGGCTTCCTCCTGCTGCTACTGATCGCGCTGCTGTTCCTCTGGTCTGTCGTGTCGCCCCGCACCGCACCGTGGGGCGTGCTGTATCGCAAGGTCGTGCAGCCGCGCCTCGGCCCGCCCGCCGAACTGGAAGACCCCCGTCCCCCGCGATTCGCGCAGGGGGTCGGACTCTTCGTCGTCAGTGTCGGCCTGGTGCTCGCTCTGTTCGGTGTTCCGTGGGCGATACCGGTGGCTGCCGCGCTGGCGTTCGTCGCCGCGTTCCTCAACGCCGCGTTCGGTCTGTGCCTCGGCTGCCAGCTGTACCTCGTGCTCCAGCGCGCCGGCCTCGTCGGACGCGAGCACCCCGCCGCCGCCTGACGCCGCGTCGGAATCGGCGGCGGACGGCTGTCAACCCGTCGCGCTCCCGGCACCCCGCGGTTAGGCTGACGCGAGACGCCCGGCCAGCGGGCGCGCGCCTTATGGAGGAGCCGGAATGAGCGTTACGAGCGAAGCCACCACTGCCTGGAAGGGCACCCTGAAGGACGGATCGGGCGCCGTGACCCTGGTCTCGTCCGGACTCGCGACGTTCGAGGTCAACTGGAAGGCCCGCTCCGAGGGTTCCACGTCGGTGACCACCCCTGAGGAACTGCTCGCGGCAGCGCACTCCTCGTGCTTCAGCATGGCGTTCTCGCTCGCGCTCACCGAGAACGGCACCCCTCCGGAGTCGATCGACACGACGGCATCCGTGACCTTCAAAGCCGGCACCGGCATCACCGGAAGCCACCTCAACGTGAACGCCGTCGTGCCGGGCATCAGCCCCGAGGACTTCGAGCGCATCGCCCAGGCCGCGAAGGCCGGATGCCCCGTGTCGCAGGCCCTGGCAGGGATCGAGATCACGCTCGAGGCCACGCTTGCCTGAAGCCGGCGGTGACGCGGGCGGCATCCGCCACGTCGTCGTCGCAGGCGCGTCGGGTCTCATCGGCGCGGCGCTCGTCGACAGTCTTCGCGCCGATGGTGTCGAGGTGACGACTCTTGTGCGCCGACCGGCAGCCAGCCCGGATGAGGTGGAATGGCTGACCGGGCCCGAGCCCCTCGATCCTGCGGTGCTCGAGGGCGCCGACGCCGTGGTGGGGCTCAACGGCGCGAGCATCGGGCGGTTCCCGTGGACTCGGAAGTATCAGAGCACCCTGCTGTGGTCGCGGATCACGCCGACCCGCGCGATCGCCCGCGCAGTGCGCGAGCTCGGATCGGATGCTCCGGCCTTCGTCTCGGCGTCGGCCGTCGGCTACTACGGCTCCGCGCCGGGAAAACGGCTCGACGAGAGCGCTCCGCGCGGGGACTCCTTCCTCGCCGACCTGTGCGGTGAGTGGGAGGCTGCGGCGCTCGGGGCCGGCGACGAGGCGCGGGTCTCACTGCTGCGCACCGCGCCGATCATCCACCGCGACGGCGTGCTCAAACCCCTCCTGCTGCTCACGAAGCTGGGTGTCAGCGGCCCGATCGGCCGTGGCACGCAGGTGTGGCCGTGGATCTCGCTGGATGACGAGATCCGGGCGATCCGTCACGTCATCGACGCGGGTCTGACCGGTCCGGTCAACCTGACCGGACCGACACGCGCCACGGCGAACGACCTGGGATTCGCCCTCGCGATGCGGATGAACCGTCCGTTCCTGCTCCGCGCACCGGTCTGGGGGATCAAGCTCGCCCTGGGCTCGCCCGCGACCGAGGCCCTCCTCATCACGGACGCGGATGTCGTCCCCCGCGTGCTGGAGGAATCCGGCTTCACGTTCGCGCATCCGACCGTCCAGAGCGCGGTGGCTGCAGCAGTGCCGGCCGGCGGGCCCGCCGCTTAGCTCCGACGCTCGGCGGCTTCGAGGCGGATCGCGGTGCGCACCGACTCCCGTGCCCGCCGGCGATCGCCCGACGCGTCATACGCGAGCCCCAGGCGATACCACGCCCGCCAGTCCTCGGGGTGCGATTCGACGTCGGCTCGATGGAGGGGGAAGACGGCATCCGCGTCTTCGCGCAGCACGCGACCGCTGGGACGCACGGCCACATCCTCGGCGGGCAGTGCGCCTTCGGACTCGAGGCGGCGTCCGAGGTGCTCTGCGCGCATCCCGAACCACAGTTCGCGACCGAGTGCCCACATCGCGACGACCGGCAGCACGACGAGTGCCACACCGATCGCGACCGCCACGGTTTCGCCCGAGGTCAGCAGCAGCCAGGCCCGCTGCCCCACCAGCACGATGTAGAGCACGAGCAGGGCCGCCATGATGGCGACGCCGACGCGTGTGCTCATGCGCCGGTGACGCGCGCGACCTGCCCGGGCACGCCGCCCTCGTCGACGGGCGCGGCCGGGGCGCCTGCGGGCGCACGGATGCCGATGTCGAGGAAGCTGTCGAGTCCGACGATGACGCCCTTCGCGTCGCGCGCGGCGTTCAGGGCGAGGCGGACGCCGGGCGCGTATGCGAGCGCAGGCTCGACCGTCTCGTGCACGATCGTGAGCGACTCCCCCGCGCCCGACAGGATCGTCTCCTGGCGGGCGACGACGCCCGGTCGTCGCAGGGAATGGATCGGCACGCTCGCGACCTGCTGACCCCTGGCGCGCTGGTCGACGTGCGGCGACTCGACAGGCCCGACGCCAGCGCGCGCGGCGGCGATCAGCTCCGCCGTACGCACGGCCGTGCCGCTCGGCGAGTCGATCTTGGTCTCACGGTGCGCCTCGACGATCTCGATCGAGGGGAAGAACGGCGCGGCCACCGCCGCGATCGCCGAGCCGAGCACCGAGCCGAGTGAGAAGTTGGGGATGAAGACCACACCCGTCCCTGCGGCGTCGACGAGGGGCCGCACCAAGGCGATGCGCTCGGCAGACCACCCCGACGTGCCGACGAGCACGTTCAGCCCTCGCTCGATGGAGGCGCGGACGACGTCGATCGACACGGCCGGCACGGAGGCATCCACGACGAGGTCGGCGCCGTCGAGCTCGGAGAAGTCGGACCGCGACGACAGCGTCGCGATGACCTCGAACCCGTCGGTCTCGTCGACGACTGCGCGGATGATCCCACCCAGCTTGCCGGTGCCGCCCACGATGGCCACGCGCGTCGTCATGGGGACCATCCTAGGCGGGCGGTGCATCCCGCCCGGTGCGGCGGGCCGCCTACGCTGGTGGCGTGGCAACCCTTCGCCGATCCCCCGTCGACGCTCCCGACGCGCACGCTCTGCTGGCGGAGTACTTCGCGTCGCGCGAGCGCGGCTTCGCTCACCAGAACGTCGTGTACACGACTGCCTTTCCCGATCCCTCGCTGTTCGAGCCGCCCGCCGGAGTCTTCCTGATCGTCGAGGACGACAGCGGCGCCCCCGTGGGCTGCGGCGGCATCCGTCTCATCGCCGATGGTGCGAACGGGCGCCGGTACGAGGTGAAGCATCTGTACCTCCGACCCGAGACGCGCGGGCGCGGCTGGGGACGACTGCTGCTCGACGACCTGGAACGCCGGGCGGTCGACTTCGGAGCGCACGAGCTGGTGCTCGACACCCATCACTCGCTCGAGGCCGCCGCGCGGCTCTACGCGAACTCGGGCTTCGTCGAGATCCCCCGCTACAACGACAACCCGAACGCGTCACGGTGGTACGGCAAAGACCTGGTGCGCGACGACAGGTCGAGGCGCGGAAGCGGAGCCGCTCAGACGGGATAGATCTCGGGCAGCCCGGTGCGCAGCTCGACCGGCAGGTGCGCCATGTCGTTGTGCGACAGCAGGGTCCAGGGCCGGCCGTGCCGCTGGGCGATCACGCTCAGCCCGCAGTGCGCCTGGTTGAGCGTCATCCATCTCCAGTCGGGCGCCTGCAGCACCTCGCGGACGAACCAGCCGATCACGAAGTTGTGGGTGATGAGCAGCTCGTGCACTTCGCCGCGCTTTCGGACGAGGAACTCGCTCACTGCGTCCGCCATCTGCGCGCTGCCCGCGTCGACCTCGGCCTCGGTCACGGATCCGAAGAAGGGCTCGAACGCCGCCGGGGTCTCGCCGGTCATCCCCGTCGGCACGCAGTCGAACAGCAGCGCCGACGGCTGCGGCGAGAGCGACGGCATCCGCTCGGCGACGGCGCGCGCCGTCTGGCTGGCCCGTTCGAGCGGGGAATGCCACACCGCATCGAAGGGCACGCCTGAGAGCCGATCAGCCAGCAGCGACGCCTGCCGGCGACCACGCGGCGAGAGCGGTCCGTCGACGAGGCCGTGCTCGGCATCTTGGTGCTCGCCGTGCCGCACGAGGTAGATGTAGTGCGTCAAGCGGCTCACTCCGTTGGGGTTCGCGGCCCTGCGAGAGGGCACCACAACAGCCTACGTCACGAGCCGGACGCGCTGCCGGGGCGCTACTCGGCGGCGCGAGCGATGTCGGCGAGGTGCGCGCGGCTGAGGGGCACGCCCACGCCTTGCACCAGCTCTTGCACGTGGTGCGGAGCGTAGGCGTTGACGATCGGCGCGGTCACCAGCCGTTGCGCGAGCAGCCATGCGACGGCCACTGCCGCATCCGGCACGCCGAGCTCGCTGCCCACAGCGTCGAGTGCACGAAGCGTGCGGCTTCCGCGGCGGTTGACGCTGGCTGCCAGCTGCGCGCTGCGCACCGAGAGGCTGCCACGGGCGCGCGTGCGGTGCCGACCGGCGAGGAATCCGTGCTCGAGCGCGTGGGATGGCGTGACCGCCATACCCTGCGCACCGGCGACCAGACGCAGATCCGCGTCGAATTCATGACGGCGCAGCACGTTGAACGGCACGTCGAGCACGGTGATGCGGGGGTACCCGGCCGAGGCCAGGATGCGGGCCTCGACGAGCTGGGCGGCGGTGTAGCCGGCAGCGCCGACGGCAGTGACTTTGCCCGCTTCGACGAGCCACTCGGCTGTCGCCAGCGTGTCTTCGAGCGCTGTCACCGAGTCGGCGGTCGAGTCGAGGTACAGCACGTCGAGTCGGTCGGTTCCCAGCCGTGTCAGCGAAGCCTCGACCGCGCGGACGAGGTTGACCGGACCCAGCCCCGGGTTGTCGGGGTGCGCGCCGATGCGGACCGCCAGCACGACTTCGTCGCGCAGACCCCTCGACCGGAGCCATTGTCCGATGATGTGCTCGCTGCGACCGCCCGAGAAGCTGTCGGCGGTGTGGACCGCGTTGCCGCCCAGCTCGACGTAGGCGTCGAGGATCTCGTGGCTGGACTCGAGGTCGACGTTCCAGCCGAACTCGGCGCCGCCGAGGATCAGCGGGAAGATCTTCGCGCCGGTCTCGCCGAGCGGTACGCGGATGCCGTCACCCACCGGCGGTCCCTGCACGGGAATGGGGGCTGAAGGATGCAGCGGCGCGGCGGCGTGCTGCACGGTGTCTTGGCCGGTCGACGGGAGCGTCGAACCGATGCCGAATGTTGCCATGTCACACCCCCTCACAGGGTCTCCGAAGAGCTCCCGTGATCGCCTTTTCCACACCCCCCGGCGCGGTACTTTGAGGTTATGGCAGACCGGCGACATCTCCGTTCGCTGCGGGGTCCTGTCGGTAAACATTTCATAACGCTTCTGTCACGGATGGGCGTGGATGCCGCGTTCTGTCCCCCGTTCGGCGGACAGCTGCGACAAAAGCCCCGTTCACGACCGAAACGCCCGCCCCCTCCGAAGAGGGGACGGGCGTTCTGATCGTGCGTGGCGGCCTCAGGCTTCGACACGCTCAGGCTTCGACACGCTCAGGATTCGACAGGCTCAGCCTTCGGCGGGACCCTCGGGGCCTTCGCTGGCCGCTGCGCGGCCTTCCTGGTCCGCAGCCTCTTCGAGGACGGGCTCGAGCGAGAGCTTGCCGCGGTCGTCGATCTTCGTGATCTTCACGAGGATCTTCTGACCGACGTTGAGGACGTCTTCGACGTTCTCGACGCGCTTGCCGCCGGCGAGCTTGCGGACCTCGCTGACGTGCAGCAGGCCGTCCTTGCCGGGCAGCAGCGAGATGAACGCGCCGAAGGTGGCGATCTTCACCACGGTTCCGAGGAACTGCTCGCCGATCTCAGGGTTCGTCGGGTTGGCGATCGCGTTGACCTGGGCACGAGCGGCCTCGGCCGACGGACCGTCGACAGCGCCGATGTAGACGGTGCCGTCCTCCTCGATGGAGATGTCGGCGCCCGTCTCGTCCTGGATGGCGTTGATCGTCTTGCCCTTGGGCCCGATGAGCTCGCCGATCTTGTCGACCGGGATCTGCACGCTGATGACGCGGGGTGCGGTCGGGGCCATCTCATCCGGACCGTCGATCGCGGCGTTGAGCACGCTCAGGATCGTGATGCGGGCGTCGTAGGCCTGCTGCAGCGCGGCGGTCAGCACCGACGACGGGATGCCGTCGAGCTTCGTGTCGAGCTGGATGGCGGTGACGAACTCGCTCGTTCCGGCGACCTTGAAGTCCATGTCGCCGAGCGCGTCTTCGGCGCCCAGGATGTCGGTCAGCGCCGCGTAGCGGGTCTGTCCGTCGACCTCGTCCGACACGAGACCCATCGCGATGCCCGCAACGGGTGCGCGCAGCGGCACGCCGGCGTTGAGCAGCGAGAGGGTCGACGCGCAGACCGAGCCCATCGAGGTGGAGCCGTTGGAGCTCAGCGCCTCGGACACCTGCCGGATGGCGTACGGGAACTCGTCGCGAGCCGGAAGCACAGGCACGAGGGCGCGCTCGGCGAGGAAGCCGTGCCCGATCTCGCGACGCTTCGGGCTGCCCACGCGACCGGTCTCACCGGTCGAGTAGGGCGGGAAGTTGTAGTGGTGCAGGTAGCGCTTGTGGGTCACCGGCGAGAGCGAGTCGATCTGCTGCTCCATCTTGAGCATGTTCAGCGTGGTGACACCCAGGATCTGGGTTTCGCCGCGCTGGAAGATCGCGGAGCCGTGGACGCGCGGGATGACCTGCACCTCGGCGTCGAGCGGACGGATGTCGGCGAGGCCGCGACCGTCGATCCGCACGCCGTCGGTCAGGATCCGCGAACGCACGATCTTCTTGGTGACCGACTTGTACGCGGCCGAGAACTCGAGTGACGCGACGGCCGGCAGCTCGCCGGACTCGACGGCGGCGAGCAGCTCGCCCTTGACGCGATCCTTGAGCGCGTCATCCGCGCTGTTGCGCTCGGTCTTGTCGGCGATCTGGTAGATCCCCTTGAGCTCGTCGTACGAGCGGCCGGCGACGAAGTCGTAGGTCTGCTGGCCGTAGGCGGGGAAGACCGGGTACGGCTGGATCTCCTTGGCAGCGGTGCTCGCGAGCTGGGCCTGCGCCGCGACGAGCTGCTTGAGGAACGGCTTCGAGGCCTCGAGGCCCTGGGCGACGACCTCCTCGTTGGGCTTGGTGGCGCCGGCCTTGATGAGGTTCCAGCTGTGCTCGGTCGCCTCGGCCTCCACCATCATGATCGCGACATCCTCGTTGCCGTTGGCGTCGGTGATGACACGACCGGCGACGATGAGGTCGAACACGGCTTCTTCGAGGACCTTGACGTCAGGGAACGCGACCCACTGGTCCGCGTGCTCGCCGTGACCCGGCACGAGCGCGAGACGCACACCGGCGATCGGACCCGAGAACGGCAGACCTGAGATCTGCGTCGACGCCGAAGCGGCGTTGATCGCGAGGGCGTCGTAGAACTCGCCTGGCGCGATCGAGAGGACCGTGACGACGATCTGGATCTCGTTGCGAAGACCGTCGACGAACGACGGGCGCAGCGGCCGGTCGATGAGACGGCAGACCAGGATCGCCTCGGTCGAGGGGCGACCTTCGCGGCGGAAGAACGAGCCGGGGATCTTGCCCGCGGCGTACGAGCGCTCTTCGACGTCGACGGTCAGCGGGAAGAAGTCGAAGCCCTCGCGGGGGTTCTTGCTCGCGCTGGTCGCCGAGAGGAGCATCGTCTCCTCGTCGAGGTACGCGGCGACGGCGCCCTGCGCCTGCTGCGCGAGACGGCCGGTTTCGAACCGAACCGTGCGGGTGCCGAAACGTCCGTTGTCGAGGACTGCTTCGGCGAATGTGATTTCAGGACCTTCCAAGAGGTCTCTCCTTTTCATTTCAAGGGAGCGGATCGCCACCCCGTGTGGGTGGCGGGCGCGTGCCCTTGCTTCGACTCGTGCACCCGTGTGGCGCGCGAGCATTGTGCGAAAGGAGCAGGAACAGGCAGTTATCGACGCGCGGCTGTCTGCCGCGGGACCGCCTGCGCTGGCCACCAGTAGAAGATCACCGTCCACCTCGAATCGGGACGGGAACCCACCACAGGGGACCAGCTTCCTGCCGGCCCGCTCCGTGAGCTCGTATTGAATTGAGCGGATGCCGCAAGGCAACCCGACCAAGCCTACCAGTGAGGCGGGTCTCACGACTTTGCCGGGCTCCTTCGAGCAACCCGCGGCATGACAAGTCCCGTCGGTCGTGCGTAGGCTGGAGCGCATGAGCACCGATGACACGCCGACCAACGCCGCGTCGGATGACATGAAGCGCAAGTTCAAGGAGGCGCTCGACAAGAAGAATGCGCAGCACCGTGAGGGTGAGGCGCATCTCGATGGAGACTCCGTCGTGCACGGCTCGCACGGTCCCGCATCGCAGAAGCGCGAGTTCCGCCGCAAGAGCGGCTGAAGCCCGAGCCCGAGCCCGACCCCGACGAGGCCGCCCCGTTGTGGGACGGCCTCGTCGGTTTCGATTCAGCGCGTAAGCGCTTCTTCACGCGCCCGGGCGCGTTCTTCCTTGGCGGCCGCCTCGTTCACCGCGGCCTCTTCCAGCTCTTGCGTTCCCACGGCGTCGGCGGAGGGCGACATGCCGTCGTGGTCGTCGCCCTGCAGCGTCGTCTCGTCGAAGGGGATGTCGCCACGGAGCACTGAACGGGCACGCGCGCTGTCGATCTCCTTCACCCACGTCCCGATGAGGATCGTCGCCACCGCGTTGCCTGTGAAGTTGGTGAGCGCACGTCCCTCGGACATGAAGCGGTCGATGCCCACGATGACGCCGACGCCGTCGACGAGGTCGGGCCGGTAAGCCTGGAGGCCCCCCGCAAGGGTCGCGAGGCCGGCGCCGGTGACACCCGCAGCGCCCTTGGAGGCGATGATCATGAACACCAGCAGACCGATCTGCTCGGAGATCGACATCGGCGCACCCATGCCCGAGGCGATGAACAGTGACGCCATGGTCAGGTAGATCGCCGTTCCATCGAGGTTGAACGAGTAGCCCGTGGGAACCGTGATCCCGACGACCGCGCGCTGGATGCCGAGGTGCTCCATCTTCGCGATGAGCCGGGGCAGCGCCGACTCGCTGGATGACGTCCCGACGATCAGCAGATACTCGCGGGCCAGGTACTTCATGAGGCTGAAGATGTTGATCCGGGTCACCACGAACAGCAGAGTGCCGAGGATGCCGACGATGAAGAGGATGCACGTGATGTAGAAGGCGACCATGAGGATGCCGAGGCTCCAAATCGCCGCTACCCCCGTCTCGCCGACGACCGCCGCGATGGCGCCGAACGCGCCGAGGGGGGCGAGCCACAGGATCATGCCCAGGATGCGGAACACCAGCGACTGCAGGTGCTTGACCGCGTTCATGATGGGCTCGCCCTTCTTGCCCATCTGCTGCAGCGCGAAGCCGACGAGCAGAGCGACGAAGAGCACCTGCAGGACGTTCTCGCCGACGAATGCCGAGAAGAAGGTCGTCGGAATGATGCCCAGCACGAACTCTTCGGTGGTCTTCGCCTCACCGGTGACCTCATACGAGGAACCCGTCATGTTCAGACCCTCGCCCGGGTGGATGATGTTGCCGACGACGAGACCTATCGCGAGCGCGAACGTCGACATGACCATGAAGTAGAGGAGCGCGAGCCCACCGATCTTGCCGACCGTCGCCGCCTTGGCGATCGAGCCGACCCCGACCACGATCGTGCAGAAGATGATCGGTGCGATCATCATCTTGATGAGCGAGACGAAGGCCGTTCCGATCGGCTTCAGCGTCACTGCGAATTCGGGCCAGATCAGGCCGATGGTCGCGCCGAGGACGACAGCGATGATGACCGCTACGTAGAGCCAGGTGTGTTTGTCCCACGCCTGCTTGCCGCGCCGCCAGTTGTAGCCGGGCAGTCGGAATGATGTCGTGCGGGTCGAGAGAGCCATCGTCGCCTCCGAGTCGGTTGGAACTTCGCTGTCTTGCGGGTCGCCGTCCTGGCGCCCGTCCTGCCTAGAATGTGGGCACGACGGGCGCATCCCTGGTTGCGGTCGTATTGGTCACGACCACGCGAGGACGCGGATGGCGGGAACGGAACGACGAGCGAGCGCGGCATCCCGCGTGTTCCTCGCGTTCCTCGGTGCCGTCGCGGTCATCACCCTTCTGCTGGTCGCGCTGCTGGCGTTCCAGGCGCAGGCGACCGAGCGGGCGGAGGCCGAGGCGGTGACTCTCGCGGTCGCGCGCACGATCGCCGAGATGCCCGAGGTCTCGGCGGCCGTCACCCACGGGTCGGATGCCGCAGCCACCGCCGAGCTCCAGCCCATCGCGACGCGGATCATGGCCGAGACGTCGATCGACTTCGTCACGATCATGACGACCGAGGGCATCCGGCTGACACACGCCGATCCGGCGGAGATCGGCAAGCCCTACCTCGGCACGATCGGGCCGGGACTCGAAGGCCGCACGTTGACCGAGGAGGCGACCGGAACACTTGGTCCGTCGCTGCGTTCGGTCGTGCCGGTGATGTCGGACGGCGAGGTGGTGGCGCTCGTCTCCGCCGGCATCACGCTCGGCAGCGTGGGTGCGGGCGTATGGGGCCAGGTGCCGTTCGTGATCGCCATCGCGATGGCGCTCGCCGCCGTAGGCCTCGTGGCGGCGTGGATCGCCGGACGCTTCACCCGTCGGATAGCGGGAGATCTGCCCGCGAGCGCGGTGCGGGACGCGGTGTCGTCGTACGAGTCGGTGCGCACTCTCGGGGAGGCGCTGCGCGCGCAGACGCACGAGCACGGGAATCGCATGCATACCGCCGTCGCGCTGATGGAGCTCGGGCGCACCGACGAGGCCATCGAGCTGCTCACCGAGACCGCGCGGTCGAGCCAGGAGCTCGTCGACAAGGTGGTCGCTCGCGACGGAGACCCCACCGTGGCAGCACTGCTGCTCGGCAAGGCCGCACAGGCCGCCGAGCGCGGAGTCGACTGGCGGGTCGACATGCAGCCGGCGATCCCGCGAACCTCGCTCGGGGCTGTGGATGCGGTGTCGCTCGTGGGCAACCTCATCGACAACGCGATCGACGCCGCGGCCGCCGGACCCGAGCCGCGGTGGGTGAGCGTCGGAATGGCGGCGGCGCGCGATGAACGCATCGTCCTCACCTTCAGCGACAGCGGCACTGGGGTGCCTGCCGACATCCGCGAGAAGATCTTCGAGCACGGCTTCAGCACCAAGCCCGCCGGAGCCGACGGGCGAGGCGTCGGGCTCGCGCTGGTGCGCGCGATCACCGACGCCGCGGGCGGCACCCTCGAGCTGACGGGCGATCCGACGACGTTCCGCGTCGTCCTGCCCGCGCAGGTCGCGTCGTGATCAGCGTCCTCATCGTCGACGACGAACACCTCACCCGCGAACTGCATCGCGAGTATGTCGGGCGGGTCCCTGGATTCCAGGTGGTCGCGGAATGTGCGAGCGCGCGCGCGGCTCTCACTGCGGTGCTTGAAACGCCGCCGGCCGAGGGAATCGACCTGGTGCTGCTCGACATGACGATGCCCGACGGCCACGGACTCGATGTCGCCCGGCACATCCGGGCACGTGCCGCAGACGTCGACATCATCGCGATCACGGGAGTCCGCGACGCCGATGTGGTGCGCGCCGCCGTCGGCCTCGGCGTCGTGCAGTACCTCGTCAAGCCGTTCTCATTCGCCACGTTCCGGGATCGGCTCGAGCAGTACGCCGACTATCGGCGGCGGATGACCGAGGCCGCCGGTACCACGACGCAGGCCGAGATCGACGCACTGCTCGGCTCGCTGCGGCCGGCCGCTGCCGAGCTTCCCAAAGGGCTTTCGACCACGACGCTGGAGCTGGTCGCCGGAGTGCTTCGCGGCGGTGAGGCGCTGTCGGCCGCCGAGACGGCGGAACGGCTCGGGATGTCGCGCGTCGCCGCACGCCGATACCTCGAGCACCTCGCCAACACCGGGCGGGTGGATCGCGCGTCCCGCTACGGCACTCCCGGTCGGCCGGAGACCGAGTACATCTGGGTGCGCTGAGGCCGCGGTCCGGGTCGGGATGCCGGGGCATGATGAGACGATGACGACCGAGGATGCAGCATCCGACCCCACCGGCTACGACTCCGGGTTCCTCGAGGTGACGGTGCCGCTGCCCGTCTCGAGCGCGCCGAGAAGCACCGTCGACCTCACCTACCTGAGGTTCACGGTGACGCTCGACCGGACCCGCGAGCTGGCACTGGTGACGGGCGTCAACATCGACGGCGCGACGCTCCAGGATCTGCCGCGGACCGGCACCTGGCACCTCGACGAGCGGATCCCGGCGTCGGAGCAGACCGGGCCCGAGGTCTACGCCGACAACGACCTCGACCGCGGGCATCTGGTGAGGCGGCGCGATCCCGGGTGGGGACCGGAGGACGTCGCGCAAGCCGCGACCAGGGGAACGTTCGTCTATACGAACGCGGCACCTCAGGCGGCGGACTTCAACCAGTCCAAGGAGCTGTGGCTCGGGCTCGAGGACCACGTCCTGCAGTTCTCCGAAGCCAACGACGTGCGCGTGTCGGTGTTCACCGCTCCGGTGCTCGGTTCCGATGATCCGGCGTACCGGGGCATCCAGGTGCCGCTGCGGTTCTGGAAGGTCGCCGCCTGGGCGACCGGGGTGCCAGGAAAACTTGCGGCGGCGGGGTTCGTGCTGGACCAGTCGTCGCTCATCGATGCCGCCACCGAGTCCGCCCGCATCGTCGCGCCGCTCGGCGGATTCCGCACCTTCCAGGCGCCGATCCACGACATCGGCGAACTGTCTCAGATCGACTTCGGACCGCTGGTCGCCGCGGACGTCGCGAATCCCCCGGGAGCGCGCCCGGGTGAGTGGCGTGAGCTGACACGTCCGGACGACGTCCGCCTCTGATCGGGCGCCGAACGAGGATCGCCCCTCCGTCGACGTGGACCCCCGATGGCTGGCGTGGGCATCGTCGGCGACCCTGCGAGCGCAGCGCTCGCATGAGACTCGCGTCGCCGAGATGCCGGAGTCCGAAATGACAGACGCAATCGACTTCTGCCCTGCGCGCGCACCGCTATTCGCTCTGGCGGCCGGCATCCTGGCGCTGAGTGCTTGCGCTCCCATGGCCGGCGGTGAATCGGAGTCGGGAGACTCCGGCGCGAGCCCGATCTCGACCCCGATCGGGCCGGGACGGGCACGAGCGACCCCGCGCCGGATCGAGCGCGCACGGTGGATGACATCGTGGATGACCTGCGCGCGCTTCTCACCGCCGCGGAGATCCCGCCTCCGTATCTGCTCGTCGGGTCGTCCGGCGGCGGGGTTCGACGTCTACCACTACGCCGGTCGCCACCCCGACGAGGTCGTCGGCCTCGTCATGGACGATGTGCCGTCCCCGCAGGCGGACATTCCGGCATCGAAGGTTCCTCCGTGGGACTCCCCCGACAATCAGGAGCACATGGACTACGTGCTCATCGAGCATCAGCTCGCGGTGGATCGCCTTCCGATCCCCGCCATCCCGCTGACCGTGCTGTGGGCGACGAACGGTCAGTCCGCAACGCAGGACGATCAGGATCTCTGGCTCGAGGGCAGCTCGGACCCCCAGACCGTCGCCGTCGAGTCCGGCCACGACATCGTGCACGGCAACCCGGCGGCGGTCGCGGATGCCATCGCCGGGATGCTCGCCTCGATGCGCGGCTGAGGTGCGAGAGTAAGCGGATGACGACTATCGATCTCGACGGCCTGAGCGCGTATCGCGCCGATCCGACCGGAGCCCCGCGCGGCGGGGTCATCCTCATCCACGAGATCTGGGGACTCGTGCCGCACATCACGGGCGTCGCCGATCGGTTCGCGGCGGAGGGCTATGTCGTCATCGCACCCGACATCCTGAGCGGCATCGGGATGACGCCCCGACTCGGACAGGAGCTGCAAGCGCTGACCTCCGATCCGGATGAGGCCCGTCGAACGGCAGCCCAGCCGCGTCTGCGCGAAGCCCTGGCACCGATGCGCGAGCCGGCTTTCGCCTCCGCCGCGATCGCACAGCTTCGCAAAGCCGTCGACGCTCTCGCTGCCGAGCCCGGTGTCGCCGGCCGTATCGCGGTCGTGGGGTTCTGCTTCGGCGGCACGTACGCTTTCGCGCTGACCGCCGCCGACCAGCGGGTGCGTGCCGCCGTGGCGTTTTATGGCTCGGCGCCCTCGCCCGACCGCATGTCGACGATCGGATGCCCGGTGCTCGCGATCTACGGAGGGCACGATCCCGCGCTCATCGACGCGCTGCCGGACGTGCGGTCTGCGATGGCGGATGCCGGCGTGGACTTCACCGACCACGTGTACCCGGATGCCTCCCATGCCTTCTTCAACGACACCGGCTCGCGGTACCGCGCGGATGATGCAGCCGACGCGTGGGAGCGGACGCTCGCATTCTTGGCGGAGAGCCTCGACCGATAGAGACGGCGCGGCGGCGTCGTTCGATCACTAGGGCGAGCGGCTCTACGCCTGACCGGCGAGTGCG
Organism: Microbacterium pumilum; assembly: GCF_039530225.1. Taxonomy (NCBI): domain Bacteria; kingdom Bacillati; phylum Actinomycetota; class Actinomycetes; order Micrococcales; family Microbacteriaceae; genus Microbacterium; species Microbacterium pumilum. The sequence continues at coordinate 2,373,010 of NZ_BAAAOH010000001.1, read as the reverse complement.
CCGGTTCAGCGAATCACTTCCTAGAACGGTGCGGATTCTCTGCCGCGCTCCGGGTCGACGCGGAACACCGGGACCCGTCTCTCGGGCTCGACGACATAGCGTCGACCGCTGGGCGAGGTCCACTCGATGGCGCCGCCGCTGTCCTCGATCTGCCGAACGGCCCAACCACCGTGATGCTTCACGATGTGGTGCCCCTTGCAGAAGGGCGCGTGGTTCTCGAGCGACGTCTCGCCGCCGATCTCCCAGGCGACCTGATGATCGATCTCGCAGCGGGATGCCGGCATGCCGCATCCGGGACCCATGCACCTGTCGGCCCGCCACTTCGTCAGCTTTCGCAATGGGGCCGGCGGTCGATACTGCTCGCGCCCCACGGAGAGCACCATTCCGGTCTCCGGGTGGGTCAGCACCCGCATCCACAACGCGTCACCCCCGCACAGAATGCGGGCACGAGACGCGGGAATCGGGCCGACGCCCTCGACGACCGGCAGATCCGACGCCATCGCAGCGTCGTCATCGAGCAGCGACATCACCGGCACGGTCACGACCACGGACGCGCGGATGCTGCGCGCCTCCGCGGGCACCGAGTCCGTCCTCCCGTCGATCAGCAGGTCGCACACGATGTCGGCGCGCACCTGATCCGTCGTCCGCGTCTCGCCCGCGCGACCGACGATCGCCCTGGCCATCGCCGTCGCCCGGCCGAAGATCGCGTGGAGCTCGACGACCGGGGCGTACACCTGCAGCAGACCCATGCCGTCCTGGCCGCGTTCGACGACGACCCGGCGAGTTCGGACAGCGGCATCCCACCGCTCTTCGATGGTCGCGGCCTGCGCCCTTTCGACGAGGGCCTGCAGACCGCGGCGGAACGTTCCCACCGGCTCCGACTCCGCGAGCTCGACGGCTCGCGTCACGACGTCGGCGCGAACGTCGGACGGCAACTGGTCCAGCGCATCCACCAGCAGCTCGGCGTGCTTCGGCGTGATCCGACCACCGCCGAGGGAGTCGAGTGCGGCCGGGTAGCGGTGCACCACGGCCTCGGCGTGCGCGATCATGCGGCCCGCTGAGTACTCGGTCACGCGCATGGCCGCCGCGAGCTCCAACCGGATCGACCGCTCCACGATGTCGGTCACGCCCGCTCCGCGGCCCTCGGCCTCGCGGAGCAGCTCACGCCGCATCGCGTCGATACGAGTCAGCCGCTGCGCGGCGAACACCGCTTCCATCGTCGCGGCTTCGACCACCAGGTCCACGACGTCCGGTACCGGCATCGCGTCAACATCCCACCCCCAATCATCCGACTCCTCTGGGTCGAATGATTCGAAAGACGAGGGAACGTCCACGGAACTAGTTTAGTAGATGTGTTCTAGAAGCGCAAGCTGTCGAGCCCGGAGACTTCGCTCGGATGACTCAATCCGAGCGAACTCGTCCGGCCGACCCGCCGACCACTGACGGGTCCGTAGACCCTTCACCCTCACGGGTGTACGGTTCAGCCGTGGACGGCTCCACGCACCGCTCGGACGCCGACCGCGAGTTGAGTGAACTGCGCGAGAGAGCGTACGGTCCGGATCCCGACATAGATGTCGATCCTGCCGCTCTCGTCCGGCTGCGCGAACTCGAGGCCGCGCACAGCACCGACCCCGGAAGTCATTGGGGGTACTCGTCCATGACTGAGAGCGCGGCCAGTGCGAGTGTCCCGCTGACGATCACCATCGCCGACACTCCCGCCGCACCACATCGTGTGGCTACGGAGCCGCCGCGACACACCGATGCCGTGCCCTCGGCCCCGGTGAAGAACAGCCGGATCCGGTCGATCTGGCAACGCGCGACCGCGACGTCGCGGAGTCGCTTCGCGTGGGCGGCCAGCGCACTCATCGTCGTCTCGGTCGTCGCGACGGCGCTCTTCGTAGCCGCCCCGCGCCCCGACGCGACGCTGCACCGGACCGCAGCGCGGGCCGACACCCAGGTCCTCGGACTGGTTGCGCAGGATACGCCCTGGCTCGAGATCGACGCCGCACACCTCCGTGCCTACGGGTCGTTTCTTGGCCTCGAGATCTGGTCCGGAACGGACGCGTTCGACTCGCCGTGTCTCATCGCCGTGAACAGAGCGAACGACACTGTCTCAGAGGCGCGCTGCGTTCCCGCCGCGGCAGAGCTCATCATGGACATCGCATCGTTCGGCGACGACTTCGACGGGCTCCGACGCGAAGGCATCGTCCGGTTCATATATCGCGACGACAGGGTCGATGCGTACGTCTACCTCATGCCGGGGGCTGACTGATGGACGTGTGGTCGACGCCGTCGGATGCTGGGCGCGAACTGGACGACCTCCGCGCGAGGGCATACGGTCCGCATCCCGATATCCAGGCCGACCCCACTGCGCTGGCGAGACTGAGTGAGCTGGAGGCGGCGGCACACATCGCGAGCCCCACCGGCGGAACCGTGACAGAGAGCGGCGCAGCTGCGGTCGCCTATGCACAGAAGGTCTCTGACTGTGTCGAGACAGAGATCGGCCCTGACAAGCCGGCCCACGCATCCGGCGTCGCGGCTGTCGTGGCGTCGAGCGAGAGCCCGCCACAGTCGCTTCGCGATCGCCTCACTGCGACCAGGGGCGGTCTCGGCTCGGTGGTGGCCGGTGCACTCGTCGTCATCGTCACCCTCGTGTACACGATGGCTTGGCTTGTCGGACCGCACCCAGATGCCACATTGCAACCCATCGACGACCCGGCGGACGACGCTGTGGTGCTGTCGATGCTGGACTTCCTCGGAGCGGATGCCGACCCCTCCACCGTCCGCGGCTACCAGTCCTATCGGGGAGTCGAACCATGGTTCCTCGTCGACAAGCAGGGCTTTCACTGCTTCATGATCATCTACCGTCCGAGTGGCGTCGACGGAGCCAACTGCGTGCCACCCGGCGTGGATCTGTTCGCAGACATCAGCGTGGACGGCACCTCCGCGGATGACCTCTCGGAAGGTCTCCCCGACGGAAGCGTCATCCGATTCCGCTATCGCGGTGATTCGGTAGAGGTGTTCCTCTATCCCGCGTCAGAGAGTGACTGAGTTTCTGAAACCCGGTCACCAACTCGCCATCGCGTCATTCCCCCGCGAGACCGCCGAGCAGGTGGCCGAACGAGCGACCCTCGCCGAGGTAGTTGGCGGGGTCGAACGGGTCGGTGCTCTTCGCGGGCTCCCTGCGGGCGATCGCCTCGGCGAGTTCACGCGCGCCGCGGTCGATCCGCTCGCCCAGGGGCGCGACCTGGTCGGCCGATCCTCCCCAGTCGCTCGACGCCGCGAAGACGCCGGTCGCAACCGGCTCGGCGTGCAGGTACGTGAACAGCGGGCGGATCGCGTAGTCGATCGCGAGCGAATGCCGAGCTGTGCCGGCATTCGCGCCGATGAGCACGGGCTTGCCGGTCAGCGCGTCGGGGTCCAGCACGTCGATGAACGACTTGAAGAGCCCCGAGTAGCTCGTCGAGAAGATCGGCGTCACGGCGATGACGGCGTCGGCCGAAGTGACCGCGTCGATCATCGACTCGAGCGCCGGCGGCGCGAAGCCGGTCAGCAGATGGTTCGTGATGTCGTGCGCATAGTCCCGCAGCTCGAACACGTCGACCTCGGTGCGGATGCCGCGCTCGAGCAGCTGTCGGGCACTTGCGGATGAGAGCCGGTCGGCGAGCATCCGAGTCGACGACGGGTTGGACAGCCCGGCCGAGATCACGGCGATCCGCCGGGTCTGGCCACTCTCGGCGCTGAAGTCAGGAGTGTCGGTCATCTCAGGCCCCTGTCCGAGTCGCGGCCGAACCGAACGCCGATCCCTGCTTCGACGCGCTCAGCAGCTGAGACTCGCTGTCGCGGTAGGGCGATTCGCCGACGAGGTTGTCGCCGCGGTTCGCGCCAGGGACGGCCTGCCGGGGCGCCTCGCCGCCGTACGCCGCCGCCACGAGACCAGCATGCGTCGGGGCATCCGGCACGTCGGCGGGACGGTCCTTCGCGAGCTCCTTGCGCAGCACGGGAACGACCTCGCCACCCAGGATGTCGAGCTGCTCGAGCACGGTCTTCAGCGGCAGACCCGCGTGGTCCATGAGGAACAGCTGGCGCTGGTAGTCGCCATAGTGCTCGCGCATACCGGCGTACCGGTCGATGACCTGCTGCGGAGACCCGACCGTGAGGGGAGTCATCTCGCTGAAGTCCTCGAGCGACGGACCGTGTCCGTAGACCGGGGCGTTGTCGAAGTAAGGCCGGAACTCGCGGACGGCATCCTGCGATTTGGCAGACATGAACACCTGGCCGCCGAGGCCGACGATCGCCTGTTCCGGCGTGCCGTGCCCGTAGTGGGCGTAGCGCTGACGGTAGAGGGCGATCAGGCGCTGGTAGTGCTCCTTGGGCCAGAAGATGTTGTTCGCGAAGAATCCGTCGCCGTAGTAGGCGGCCTGCTCGGCGATCTCAGGGGTGCGGATCGAGCCGTGCCAGACGAACGGGGCCACGCCGTCCAGCGGACGCGGGGTCGACGTGAAGCCCTGAAGGGGCGTGCGGAACTGGCCCTCCCAGTCGACGACATCCTCTCGCCACAGGCGGTGCAGCAGGTTGTAGTTCTCGATCGCGAGGGGCAGACCCTGGCGGATGTCCTTGCCGAACCACGGGTAGACCGGGCCGGTGTTGCCGCGGCCGAGCATGAGGTCGACGCGCCCGCCCGACACGTGCTGGAGCATCGCGAAGTCCTCCGCGATCTTCACCGGGTCGTTGGTCGTGATCAGCGTGGTCGCTGTCGAGAGGATGAGGTGCTCGGTCTGGGCGGCGATGTAGGCGAGGGTCGTGGTGGGTGACGACGACCAGAACGGCGGGTTGTGGTGCTCGCCCAGCGCGAAGACGTCGAGACCGACATCCTCGGCGTGCTTCGCGATCGCGAGGGTGCTGCGGATCCGCTCGTTCTCGCTCGGCGTGATTCCGGTCGTCGGGTCCTCGGTGATGTCGCTCACCGTGAAGATGCCGAACTGCATCTGGGGTGTGATGTCGTTCACGATCGCTCCTCGCGTTTTCTATGCATGTGAATGTATCTCATGCAACGCGGCATGCGTCAGGATATTCCGACCGGATGGGGGAATGCCGAACCACGTGACTGGAACTCGAGGATCGCGGGATTGAGGACGACGCCGCCGGCGACCTCCGTCGCCCGGCGGATCGTCTCATCCTGAGACCACGCCTCGGTTCCGCCCATGACGATCGGGATGAAGCCGAGCAGCGCCTCGCTGATCTCCCAGCTGGCCGAGTTCCACAGGTAGGAGGGGCTGTGGTCGACCGCGTAGTAATTGATCGTGTCTCCGACCGTGAACATCGGATCCGCGAAGGACGTGGGCTTGGCCCACTCGAAGCCCATTCCCTCGTCGCACGAGACGTCGATGATGAGACTGCCGGGCCGGAGGGCGCCGAGATCGTTCTCGCGCAGGTAGATCAGCGGCCGGTTCGGATCCTGCAGCGTGCAATTGACGACGATGTCGCTCTCGGCCAGGAACGGCGCGAGCGGCACGCGACCGTCGTCGGTGATGACCTCGCTGAAGATTCCCTCGTCGTCGGGCTCGAACTGGATGATGTGCGCCGCGTGGATGGGTGCCGCGACCGATGCCGTCCGCCGATTGGTCAGCACGCGCACGTCATGCACCCCGTGCGCTCGGAGCGCGGTGACGGCTCCGCGCGCGGTCGCACCGAAGCCGATCACGACCGCAGTGAGTCGGCGGCCGTAGTCCCCTGTCGAGCCGCAGAGCTGGAGCGCGTGCAGTACCGAGCAGTAGCCCGCGAGCTCGTTGTTCATGTGGAACACGTGCAGGCCGAAGGCGCCGTCCTGACCCCAGTGGTTCATCGCCTCGAACGCGATGACCGTCAGGCGCTTGTCGATGGCGAGCTGCGTCATCCGGCCGTCCTGCACCAGATGCGGCCAGCCCCAGAGCACCTGGCCGTCGCGGAGCTGCCCCACATCCTCGAGCTGAGGCTTGGGAAGCAGCACCACATCGGATGTCGCCATGACCTCGCCCCGCGAAGCGAAGCCTCCGACGAAGGGCAGGAGTTCGAGATCGGCGACGCCGAATCGGTCGCCGTACCCCTCCTCCACGAGTACTCGACTGCGTAGCTCATCGGGAAGCCGCTCGAAGTGGCCGGGATGGATCGGAACCCGCCGCTCGTCCGGTTTGCGCGAGGTGCCGATCACACCCAGAGTCGCTCCAGCATCGGTCATATCGGCCTCGTTCCCTGCGCCGGGCAGGAGCCTCCCCGGAACCCCGACGCTACACCCCTGAGCGGCACGGATGCCCCGGCTCAGCCCGAGGCGAAGACCTGCAGCATGTCGCGCACGAGCTGGTGGGGTGCGGTCTCGCAGGGCGCGTGGCCGGTCGGATATACCGCGATGCGGGCTCCGATCCGCTCGGCGTACTCGCGGTGCTGGGCCTCGGGCCACAGGTCCGCCTCACCGACGGCGATGAGCTTCGGGATGTCGACCGCGGCGACCTCGTCGGCGACATCCGGCATCGTCATCATGAGCCCCACGATGTCGTCGATGACGGCGCGACCTGTGACCGCCATCCGCTCCCTGACGAACGCGATCCGCATCGGCGGCGTGCGGTTGAGGTTGTAGCGGATGCCCCACAGGATGAGCCCGGCAGCTCGATGCGGTGGCATGTCGGAGATCGGACCGATGTGCTTGACGCCCCGGAACACCTGGCCGGTCGCCGGCGGAGCGGCCATGAGCGTCAGGCTGGCGAACAGGTCTGGACGCTCGATCATCGCCAGTTCCGCGACGAGGCCGGCGAAGCTGTAGCCCAGGACGTGGGCCGGGGTTCGACCGTCCTCGAGGATCGCGATGAGGTCGTCGATGAAGAGGCGGTAGTCGTAGTGCTCGCGGGGCGGGTCGAAGTGCTGCGGGCCGGAATCCACCGAGCCGTAGTGCCCCGCGATGTCGAACGACTCGACGCGATAGCCGGCCGCGGCGAACAGCGGGAACAGGAGGATGAAGTCCTCCTTCGACCCCGCGACACCTGAGACCAGCACGACCCGGGGCGCATCGGGGTCGCCGAGTCTGGCGCGCGCCAGACCGCCGCTGGGTGCCGGGAACACATCGTGTTCGGTTGCGGGAGGAAAGACGTGCCAGTCCACGTCGGGGATCGCCCGATCCTGAGCGAGCGCATCGTCGATCGAAGTCATTGCGCGCACGACACTACCGCGTGGGGAGACCTGCGAGCTCCTCCGCACGCGGAGCGAAGTCGATGTGACCGCCGTCGGCATCGAAGGCCTGCACCGGTCGCCGCGGCGACCACCGCTCCCACCCCGGGTCGCCGTTCACGATGAACGACACCCACGCCCGGTGCATCGCATCGGCGAGGACCTGGGGAGCGTCGGGGCCACCGAGGGCGACCGCATCCGCCGTGTCGAGTCGGTCGAAGACGAACCCGAGTTCCATCGCGTGAGCGGCTCCGAGTCGGTCCACCGGGCTGCGCCAGCGGAACTCGTACACGTATGTCGGCGCCTCCGCGCCGACGCGGCTGTCGGCGAACCGGGTGATGGGGCCACGGAGCAGAACGTCCGAGATGATCTCGCCGATGACCTCGCCGGCTGTCGCATCAGGTCGGCGCACCCTGTGCGCCCTCACGATCCGCCGGGGAATCCGCGCCGCGACGCGGGCGAGCGTCACGGTCGACCAGCGTGTCCGGTCGACGGCGCCAGAGGGCACCAGCCACAGCCGGTACTCCTCGCTCGTCGAGCCGATGAGCACGGGGATGCTCGTCGAAGCACCCGCGACCAGCGCATCGAGCGGATTCTGGGGCACCGCGTCGCCGCCGATCGCGAGCGCCACGCTGGGGCCCCGGCCGAGCGGCGAACCGCCCGCGGTCAAGGCCGTCTGCTCCGCCGCCAGCCGCGGGGGTGCGACTGCGGCGAACCCGGCTCGAGTGGCGGCGACTCCGAGTCGCTTCGCGATCTCGCGCGTCATACGCCCTGCCCTCTTCGACGGCTGCGCCTGCAGGGGTCCGCTCTGCAGGATCGCCTGGTCGAAGAGCTCGCCGGCATGAGGCAGGGCCAGCAGCGCGCTGAGCGTGTTGGCACCCGCCGAGTGCCCCATCACGGTGACCCGGCCGGGGTCACCGCCGAACGCGCCGATCTCGTGCCGCACCCATCGCAGCGCGGCCTGCTGGTCGAGCACGCCGAGGTTCTGCGGCACATCCTCCAGCACTGCGAACCCCTCCTGGCCGACCCGGTACTGCACCGTGACGACGACGATCCCGTGGCGGGCGAAGGTCACGCCGTCGTACGTCGGCAGGGCGGCAGATCCCCGGGTCAGCGCCCCGCCGTGGACGAAGACCAGCACGGGCAGTTTCGCGTCGGGGTCGCGGTCCGCCGGGGTCCACACGTTCACGGTCAGGATGTCGTCCCCCGGCACCTCGACGGTGTCGAGGTACTTGTCCATCCCGCGCTGGTAGGGCAGCTGCGGCGCGGTCGGCCCGAACTGCGTGGCGTTCCGTTCGCCGTCCCACGCCTCCGGAGCCTGCGGCGGATGGAACCGGTGCATGCCGAACGGCGGCGCCGCATACGGGATGCCGAGATAGCGGTCGATGCCGCCGTCGCTCACCCCGCGCAGGACACCGGTCGAGATGGCGAGCACGGTCGCCTCGGGCATGCGGACTCCTCCTCCGACGCGATCCGTCGAGTGGGCGGAGCGCCTCATCGCGCGTATGTCGATCACGGCAGAAGACCGTGTCGCGACACCCAGGATAAGGTGGCTTCGCCGTCATGACCGATCCAGCCCATGCAGCCGCGGCCGCGGCATCCTCTTCCCCCGGCGCACCCGCCACCGGGAGCGTCGGCGTGCATCAGAAGCGTCGACGGGTCCCGTTCTGGGACAACGCCCGATTCGCGTGCATCGTCCTGGTGGTGCTGGGCCACGCCACCCAGCGTCTGACGTACGACTCCGACATCGCCCTCGGCCTGTACCTCGTCGTCTACGCGTTCCACATGCCGGCGTTCGCGATCATCTCGGGCTATTTCTCCAAGTCCGACTCCCCCACCCGCGTGCAGATGGCCCGCGTGATCACGGATATCCTCGTGCCGTACGTGATCTTCGAGGCGGTGTGGACGCTCACCAAGTGGATCGTCGAGGGTCGCGCCAACCCCAACATCACCGAGCCCTCATGGACCCTCTGGTTCCTGCTCGCGCTCGGCATCTTCCGGCTCGTGCTGCCGTACCTCGCGCTGCTCCGCTATCCGCTGCTGTGGACGGTCGTCATCTCGATCGGCGCGGGCTACCTCCCGAATCTCGACTCCACGTTCTCGCTCTCGCGGACGCTGGGGCTCCTCCCCTTCTTCACGCTCGGCTGGTGGCTTCGCGAGCACGACATCGTCGACCGGTTCCGGCTGCTGCGGAGCAGGGCGTGGTGGGTGCCGGTCGCCGCTGTGGCCGCGTTCGTCGTCGCAGGCTGGGCGGCGTGGTACTTCGTCGACGGCTGGCGCGAGATGAACCTGCGCGAATGGCTCTTCTACGACGAGAACTACTCGTCGATCGGCGGGACGCAGTGGTGGGCCGGGGGCGTGCGGCTCGCGCTCATCGCCATCGCGGTCGTGCTCAGCGCCGCCTTCTTCGCACTCGTTCCCCGCCGCACGCACTGGTGGACCCATTTCGGCCAGTACACGATGTACGTCTACCTGCTCCACTCCTTCGTGCTCTACCCGTTCCGCGAGTCGGGCCTGCTCCGCGATCTCGACCCGACGTGGCTGTGGCTGCCGATCGTCGTGGTGGCATCCGTGCTCATCGCACTGGGCCTGGCGACCAGACCGGTGCGGCGCGTGTTCCGCCCGCTCGTCGAGCCGCGGCCCGCGTGGCTCTTCGCCGACCCGAAGCTCGCGCGACGTGAGGGGCGACGGAGCGACCCCACCGGCTCTCGGCGTCCGGCCGAGCAGCCGCGACCGGCCCCCGGACCGCATCCGGACCCACGACAGAACGGCTGATCCGTCCGCCGGCTCAGAGCGGGGCCGGCGCCTCCACGGCCGCGCGGGCGTAGGACTCGGCAAGCCGGGCGAGGTGCGCTCTCAGCTCGACCGGCGACTCGACGGTGAACGGCATCCCGAGCATGCCGATGTAGGCCGCGACGGTCTCGAGGCTGTCGGCGCCCGTGACGAGGACGGATGTCGTCGCATCGATCGACTCCACGACGCCGACCGTGGGGTTGATCCGCGCGACGACGGCTTCGGCGGGCGCGTCGACCCTGAGCCGTGCGTGCACGATCCACCCGCTCGACGCCACCGAGCGGAGCACGAATTCGGTGAAGTCTCCACCGGGCAGTGCCACCGGCTCAAACGACCTGCGTGTCGGCATCCGTGGCGCGACCCAGTCCATGCGGAACGTCGACCACTCGCCGCTCTGCGGGTCGCGGCCGACCAGGTACCAGCGCCGCTGCCAGCTGAGCAGGCGGTATGGCTCCGCGAGCCGCACACCGTCCGGATACTCGAAGCGGAACCACTCCTGATCGCGGATCGCCTGCGCCGCCGCCGCGAGCGCGGCGGGATCGACCTCGGGATCGGGCGCGTCGGTGCCGATGTTCTCGGGGCCGCGGTCGACGGTCGCGGCAAGCGCGTCCACGGTGGGGCGCAGCCGCGACGGCAGCACCTGCAGGAGCTTCGCGAGAGCGCGCTCGCCGGCATCCGCAATGCCGGCGACGCCGGTCGCGACGCGCAGTCCGATCGCGACGGCCACGGCCTCCTCATCGTCGAGGAGGAGGGGCGGCAGCCGCCCGCCGGCGCCGAGCCGGTATGAGCCTGCGCGACCGCGCGTGGCGTCGACGGGGTAGCCGAGCGCGCGCAGGCGCTCGATGTCGTTTCGGATCGTGCGCGGAGTCACGTCGAGTCGCACGGCGAGCTCGGCGCCGGTCCAGTCCGGGCGGCTCTGCATCAGCGCGAGAAGAGAAAGGAGTCGCGCCGACGTCTCGAGCATTCTGGCCCCAAAGCGTAAGAGATAACAGGAATGAGATGTTCCTATATGGATCGTAGCGTGGAGCCATGAACACGACAGACACCCCCACCGACATCCGTCCGTTCCGCGTCGACGTGCCGCAGGCCGAGGTAGACGACCTGACCGCGCGGCTCGCGCGGACCCGCTTCCCCCAGCCGGCACCAGGTGACGACTGGGACGCGGGAACGCCCGTGACGTACCTCCGCGATGCCGTGGCCCGCTGGCACGACTCGTTCGACTGGCGCGAGGTCGAAGCGCGGATCAACGCGTTCCCGCACTTCACGACCGAGATCGACGGCCAGACCTTCCACTTCATCCACGCTCGTTCGCCGCACCCGGGCGCGACCCCGCTGATCCTGGCGCACACGTATCCCGGCTCGTTCGTGGACTACCTCGACATGATCGGTCCGCTCATCGACCCGGTCGCGCACGGCGGACGCGCCGAGGACGCGTTCGACGTCGTCGTTCCCGACGCTCCGGGATACGGGTTCAGCCAGCCGGTCGGCGAGCCCGGATGGGCGACGGCCCGGGTCGCCGCAGCGTACGACACGCTGATGCGACGCCTCGGGTACGACTCCTACGGCATCCACGGCAGCGACAACGGCGCGCTGATCGCCCGCGATCTCGGCCTGCTCGAGCCGGAAGGCTTCCTCGGCCTGCACGTGCTGCAGCTCTTCTCGTTCCCCTCGGGCGACCCCGACGAGTTCGCGAAGCTCGAGCCGGCCGATTACGCCGGACTCGAGCACATGCAGTGGTTCCAATCGGTCGGCGGCTACAACACCATGAACGCGTCACGCCCGCAGACCGTCGCCGCCGGGCTGTCGGACTCCCCCGTCGGGCTCCTCGCCTACTCCGAGCTGTTCAACTCGTTCGGCAACGGCACGAGCCTCGTGCCGCTCGACGCGATCCTCGCCGAGGTGAGCGTCTCGTGGTTCGCGAACGCACCGGCCGGGATGTCGCGCTCCTACCGTGACAACGCCCTCGCCGAGGCGGAGCCCCGCGTCAGCACTGCGCGCACCGGCGTCGCGGTGTTCGCCGACGATTTCCAGACCATCAAGGTGTTCGCCGAGCGCGACAACACCAACATCGTCCACTGGAGCCGGTTCGAGCGCGGCGGCCACTTCGCGGCGCTCGAAGTGCCCGAGCTGGTGGTCGGCGACATCCGCTCGTTCTTCAGCAGGGAGGGCGACGACGTCTAGCTCAGCAGGCCTGCTCCGACGTACGATCCCGGTGCCGCGCCGGGCGGAATCGCCCACAGTCCCGAGCGCACGTGCCGGATGTACTCGCTCATCACGTCGGTCGACAGCGAGCGCTGCACGCGGATGAACTGCCCGGGGTCGCGCTGATACGACAGGAAGAACAGCCCCGCATCCAACCGGCCGAGGTCGTTGTTGCCGTCGACGAAGTTATAGCCGCGGCGGAGCATCCGGGTGCCCTCATTGGCATCCGGATGCGCCAGCCGGACGTGGCTGTCGACCGGGATGACGGGCGCCCCGGTGGTGTCGGCGGCCGCGAAGTCGGGCTCGGTGTACTCGTCCCCGCCCGAGAGAGGCGCACCCTCGCCCTTCGTCCGGCCGATGATGTCGTTCTGCTCGGACAGCCGCACACGATCCCATGTCTCGATGAGCATCGCGATCTTGCGGGCGACGAGATACGAGCCTCCCGCCATCCATGCGGGTGTGTCGGATGCCGCGACCCACACGTGCTCGTCCAGTGCCGCCGTGTCGTCGGACAAGATGTTGCGGGTGCCGTCCTTGAACCCGAAGAGATTGCGCGGTGTCTGCTGCGCCGTCGTGGTGCGGGAGGTGCGCCCGAACCCCAGCTGAGACCAGCGAAGCCGGGCGCGGCCGAATGCGATGCGACTGAGATTGCGGATGGCGTGTACGGCGACTTGGGGATCGTCTGCGCACGCCTGGATGCAGAGGTCTCCCCCGGAGGCGTTCGGATCGAGGTCGTCGCCGACGAAGGCCGGCAGCTGCTCGAGGGTCGAAGGACGCTGCGCCGCGATGCCGTATCGATCCACCCCGTCGAGCTCGAAGAGCGTCGGGCCGAAGCCGAACGTGATCGTCAGGCTGCTCGCCGGCAACCCGAGCGCTTCGCCGGTGTCATCGGGCGGGGCTTCGGGCGACCCGCCCACCGCGCCGCTCACACTGACATCGAGTCCCTGGGTCATACGGGCAGCGGCATACGTCCAGTCCTGCAGCAGCGACACCAGGTCGTCTCGGTCGGTGCGCGCCATCATGTCGAACGATGCGAAATGCAGCCGGTCCTGGACGGGCGTCGTGATGCCGGACTGATGCCCGCCGAAGAACGGGTGGACGGCTGCCGCGGTCTCGGCGCGGGCGCGACCGACGGCGACGCCGGCCGTCGCGCCGGCTCCTGCACCGATCGCGAGACCGGCTGCCCCGGCTCCGATCGCGAGCCCGAGCAGACCCCGGCGGCTGACGCCGCCGGGGTCCGGGCTCATGGAGATGTCATCGGTCACGTCAGCCCAGAACGGTCACCGTGAGCTGCGACAGCGGTTCGGCGAGAGCGTTGATCAGGTCCGTCAGCTCGCGCTTGTCTGCATCCGTCAGCTCGTTGTAGTCGACGAAGCCGTCCGCCAGCGAGCCATGTACGGCGAGAGCGGCCTCGAGGTCGGCGTAGCCGGAGTCGATCTGCTCGACGAGGGCCCCGCCCTCGTCGCCCTTCGACTCGGCGAAGGGTTGGACGAGAGAGAAGGCCATCTTCGAGCCCTCGACGTTCGCGGCGAAATCCCACAGGTCGGAGCCGGACCACCAGTCCTCTTCGCCCGAGATCTTGCCGGTGGCGACCTCGTCGAGGAGGGCGATCGCGCCGTTGCTGAGACCCGCGGCACCCTGCGACTCGAGGGCCGTCTGGAAGTCCGCGGAGTGCACGTAGTCGTAGAGCTCCTGCACGTCGGCGATCAGCTGGTCGCCGAACGCGGCGCGCTCCTGCGGAGTGGATGGCGCCCAGTCCTGCCAGGCCGACGCGCCGTCGGCGTTGAGCGCGTCCTCCGCCGGCACCCACAGGTCCTTCTCGATGCGGTGGAAGCCGGTCCAGTCGAGCCCGTCCGCAACGGCGTCCACTTCGCGGAAGTCGATCCTCGGGTCGAGGTCGCCCAGCGACTCGGCGATGGGCTCGATCCGCTCGTAGTAGGCGCGGACGTTGGGGAACTGCGTCTTCGCGGCGTCGTCGTCGCCCGACTCGTAGGCGGTCACGAAGGTCTCGACGGCGGGCAGCAGCTGCTCGACCTGGTCCTTGACGAACGCCGCGTACAGGTCGACGGCCTGCTGGTTCTGCTCGGCGTCGTCACCGGTCGCCTCGACGCGATCACCGGCGACCGAGAAACCGGCCTTGCCGACGCCCTCGCCGACCATTCCGGGCTTGCACAGCGTGAAGTACTCGCCCGGCTGCGCCACCACGGTGAGCGTGCGCGAGGCGCCGGGTGCGATGTTCTCGGCTTCGCCGACGATCCTCAGCCCGTCCTCCGCCAACAGGTAGAACTCCGAGATCTGGTCGCCCCTGTTGCTCACGTCGAACGAGAGGGTGCCGCTGGTCGCCGAGGAGTCCGACACCTCGCACGCCGAATCGGTCGAGGTCACGGCCAACGCGCCCGTCGCCGCGACATCCCTCTTGGCCACGCAGCCGGCCAGAACCAGTGCGGCGACGCCGGCGACGGCGAGGACGCCCAGGGTGCGGTGGGTGGTCATGGTGCTCCTTGCTGGGGAGGGGCGGGCGACGCGGACGAACCGGAGCGGGCGCGCCCGCTCAAGACGGCGACGCGGTCCAGAGCCGCGTTCGATGTCGCCTGTGCATGGGCCGGGGACGCGGGCGAGTTCTCGGAACGAGCCTTGTCGCGGCGGGCGCCACGGGCACCACCGACGCCGCGAATGAAGAACGTCCCGACGATCAGGACGTACAGCGCCCACGCGATCACCTGGAGCCAGGTCATCTCGGGCATGAAGCCGATCGTCGACTGCAGGACGATCGCGATCACGCTGCCGGGTGCGACGACACCGCTGAGATCGAACGCCCAGCCGAACGGGAACGCCGCGAGGCCGACGGCGACGGCGCCGGTGACCGGATCGATGGGGGCGGCGTCCGTGAAGGGTCCGGGCAGCGCACCGGCTTCCTGGAGGTCCATGACCGCGTAGGCGAGCACCCCGGCGGCGACGACCACGAGGAATGCGCCGGTCGCGGTGAAGAACACACGGAGGTTGATGCGCAGCATCCCCCGGGCGAGCAGCCATCCGAGCACGATGGCCGCGGCGAGTCCCAGGACGGCGCCGAGGATCGCGTATGGCGCATCGCCGAACGACTCCATCATCGACCACAGCAGCAGCGTGGTCTCGATTCCCTCGCGCGCGACCGAGATGAACCCGATGATCACCACTGCCCACAGGCCGCTGGACGCGAGCGCGCGGTCGACGCCGGCCTCGAGCGACGACTTCAGAGTGCGCGCAGTCTTCTGCATCCAGAAGATCATCCACGTCACCATCGCGACCGTGATGAGCGACAGGATGCCGCCGATCATCTCCTGCGCTTCGAAGGTCAGGCTGTATGCCCCGAACGTCAGCACGGCGCCGATGCCGAGCGCCAGCGCGACGGCCAGACCGATGCCTGCCCACAGCCTCGGCAGCACGTCGCGGCGGCCCATCCGCGTCACGTACGCGACCAGGATCCCGACCACGAGCGCTGCCTCGAGGCCTTCGCGCAGGCCGATGAGGAAGGTCGCGAGCACGTCGTTCCTATCGGGATTTCGAGGGATCAGGTGAGGTAAGGCTTACCTCAATCTACCGATCCGCTCCGAGACTGTCCAATCACGCGGTGCCCGCCAGGCGATCCGGTAACCCGATGCAACATTCGGGCAGGATGCCGCGGCATCCGCATATCGTCACTGCATGGCCGACCTGAACCTGCCGATTCTCGATCTCTCCCAGCTGGACGCCGGCGCGGACGCCGCCGCGCGATTCCGCGCGGACCTGCGTGACGCCACGCACCGCGTCGGGTTCTTCTACCTGACGGGCACGGGCGTCTCGCCCGAGCTCGAGGACCGATTGCACCGTGCCGCCCGCGACTTCTTCGCGCTGCCCGAGTCCGACAAACTCGCGATCGAGAACGTCAAGAGCCCGCACTTCCGCGGCTACACGCGCATCGGCGGCGAGCGCACCCAGGGCAAGGTCGACTGGCGGGAGCAGATCGACATCGGCCCCGAACGCGACGCGGTCGCCGACAGCGATGCGCCGGACTTCGCGCGCCTGATCGGGCCGAACCTCTGGCCTGACGCCCAGCCCGAACTGCGAGAGGTCGTGTCGGAATGGCACGACCATCTGTCGGGCGTCGCGCGAAAGCTTCTGCGCGCGTGGGCCGTGGCCCTCGGGGCGCCAGAAAGCTACTTCGACGAGCACTTCGGCGAGCCCTCGACGCTCATCAAGATCGTGCGCTACCCGGGCAAGGAAGACCCGACTCCGCAGCAGGGAGTCGGAGCTCACAAGGACTCCGGCGTGCTCACGCTGCTGTGGGTCGAGCCCGGTAAGGGCGGGTTGCAGGTGGAGCGCGACGGCGAGTGGGTCGACGCGCCGCCGGTGCCGGGCGCATTCGTCGTGAATATCGGCGAACTGCTGGAATACGCGACGGGCGGCTATCTCATCGCGACGAAGCACCGGGTGATCTCGCCCCGCTATCCCGACGACCGCATCTCGGTGCCGTTCTTCTTCAACCCCGCGCTCGACAAGCGCCTGCCACTGATCGAACTCCCCGCCGAGCTCGCCGCCGAGGCGCGAGGGGTCACGCAGGACCCGGCGAACCCGATCCACGCGCTCTACGGCGAGAACGCCCTCAAGTCCCGCCTGCGCGCCCATCCGGACGTCGCCGAGATCTGGCACGCCGACCTGGTCGCGGCGCGGGCCGCGACATCCGCCACTCCCTGACGCGCGGTCGCCGCGAGCGAGACCTGCGCGTGGCGCCGAGCCCCCGGGGTACGCCACCGGGTCTCGGCGCGGGTGCCGGGTCTCGGCCGGATGCCGGGTCTCATCGCGAATGCTGGGTCTCGGCGGGCGAAAGCGACGATCTGCGATGCCGATCTGCTCGCGGGCGGGCGAGACCCTCGGTTGGCGGCGAGACACTGGCCCAGGCCACCGGGTCTCAGCGCGAATGCCGGATGTCGCGGTCGTCTGGCATGCAGATCTGGTCGCCGCCGGGTGAGACCCTCGGGCGGCGCCGAAACCCTGGCGCACGCCACCTTGTCTCGGCGCGAATGCCGGGTTTCGGCGGGAACGCCGCGTCTCAGCGGGGATGCGGGGCCTCGGCGGGGAGGCTATACGCGCCGGGCACAGCGAAAGGCCGCCCACACCGTGGACGGCCTTTCGGGAAGACGATTGAACGCTGAGTCGCGTTAGCGACGGAGTCCGAGACGCTCGATCAGCGAGCGGTAACGCGCGATGTCGATGTCCTGGAGGTAGCCGAGCAGACGACGGCGCTGACCGACCATCAGGAACAGACCACGACGCGAGTGGTGGTCGTGCTTGTGCTCCTTCAGGTGCTCTGTGAGGTCCTTGATGCGCTGCGTCAGCATCGCGACCTGCACCTCGGGGGATCCGGTGTCACCGGGGTGCGTCGCGTACTCTTCGATGATCGCCTTCTTGGCTTCGGATTCGAGTGGCATAGATGGGATCCCCTTTCTGGTCATTGCGCGGCGCCCGACGCCTGATGCGTGAGCTCTCTTTATCCGCGGCCGATCGAACGGCAACCTGAAGAGTCTACCAGCCGGCACCGACCCCGACGAATCGCCCGCTCGGCGCGCGGGCTAGGCTCGAGGGATGCCCGAGCTGTGCCGGATCGTGTCGTGATCAAGCGGCTTCGTCGCGATCACTTCATCGACCTACGGCCGTTCGCAGCGAGCCCGGCCTTCGCCCGCCTCTGGATCGGCTCGACGCTCTCGGGCCTCGGCGGTCAGCTCACCATCGTCGCGGTGATGCTGCAGATGTACGCACTGACGGGATCGACGTTCGCCGTCGCGATGATCGCGGTCACCGGACTCGTGCCGATGATCATCGCCGGACTCTACGGCGGGATGCTGGCGGATGCCTTCGACCGACGGATGGTGGCCCTCATCGCCGCCACCATCACGTTCGCGTCGACGGTCGTCCTCGCGGTGATCACGTGGGGACAGTGGGAGACCGTGGCATGGCTCTACGCGCTCACGATCGTGAACTCCGCGGCGAACACGGTCGTGTCCGCCACCCGCGCCGCCATCGTGCCGCGCCTGATCCCCAGCGATCTGCTGCCGGCGGCATCCGCTCTCAACGGCATCACCGTCGGAATCATGGTGATGGTGGGCCCGGCGCTCGCGGGCGTGCTCGTCGCGTTCACCGGCTACGCCTGGACCTACACGATCGACGTGGTGCTCATGCTGTCGCTCTTCGTCGGGCTCTGGACCCTGCCGAGCGTCCGCCCCGAGGGCGTGATCGTCCGTCCTGGGCTCGAATCCCTCAAGGACGGATGGCGCTTCCTCAAGGGGGCGTCGAACATCCGCCTGCAGTTCATCCTCGACATCATCGCCATGACGTTCGGCCAGCCGCTCGCGCTCTTCCCCGCGATCGGCGCGATCCTGCTGGGCGGCGGACCCATCACGACCGGCCTGCTGACCGCATCGATCGCGGCAGGCGCGTTCGTGTCGAGCCTGCTCTCGGGACCTGTCGGTCGCGTGCGCCGCCAGGGCCTGGGGATCGAGCGTGCGATCGTCGTCTACGGCGGGGCGATGACGGCATTCGGGCTCGTGCTCGGCGCTGCGGCGCTCGGATGGTTCGCCCCGGTCGGCGTCGACGAGAACACCCCGAACGTCGTGCTCATCGTCGCCGCAGTCATCACGATGATCGTCGCGGGCGCCGCTGACAATGTCAGCTCGATCTTCCGCAACACGATGCTGCAGGCCGCAGTTCCCGATGCGATCCGCGGACGCCTCCAGGGCGTGTTCATCGTCGTGGTCACGGGCGGCCCACGGCTCGGCGCCCTCTACGCGGGAGTGCTCGCGACCCTCACGACGCTGTGGTTCCCGCCTCTCCTCGGCGGGTTCGTGATCATCGGGCTCGTGTCCCTGCTCGTGAGGTCGAGCCCCCGGTTCCGCGCCTACGACGCGGAGCACCCGGTGCCGTAGCGGAACCGCCACTCTTCGGCGGGTTTCGGACGGGGCATCGGGGTTCGAGTCCTCGGGGTGGATGCCCGCAATAGAGTCGACGGGTGCCGACCGAGACCCCCACCGCCGCGACTGCCCGCGCCACGGGCGACCTCGCCGGCCCAGGCGGTCTGTCCAACGCTTCGGTCGCCGTGCAGTTCGTGCTCACCGGCATCATCTGGGGGTCGAGCTTCCTGTTCATGAAGGTCGCGCTCGATGGCATCTCCCCCGGCCAGGTGGCGTGGTCGCGGCTGATCCTGGGCGGGCTGACACTCGGCCTGTTCGTCGCGCTGCGCCGCGACCGGCTGCCCCGCAGCCTGCGGATCTGGGGCCACATGACGGTCCTCGCGGTGTCTTTCTGCGTCGCGCCCTTCCTGCTCTTCTCCTGGGCGCAACAGCACGTCACGTCCGGACTCGCGAGCATCTACAACGCGACGACCCCGATCATGACGGCCGTGATGGCCGGACTGCTGTTCCGGGTCGAGCGGCTGAAGGCTCTGCAGATCGCAGGCATCCTCGCCGGCATCCTCGGCGTGGTGGTCATCATCGCGCCGTGGCAGGGCCTCGACCTGAGCCAGAGCCTCGTCGCGCAGTTCGCCATCCTCGGCGCGACCGCCTGCTACGGATTCAGCCTCGCGTACATGCGCAAGTTCGTCGCCCACACAGGCATGACGGCGCTCGTCTTCTCGTTCCTCAACATCGGCATCGCCGCGGTGATCATGCTCGCGCTGACCCCTTTCGTCGCGCTGTCGCCCGTCACGCTCGATCCCTGGATCGTGGGCAGCGTCCTGCTGCTCGGCTGCCTCGGCACAGGGGTGGCCTACATCTGGAACCAGACGACGGTCCGCGCGTGGGGGCCGACCCGCGCGTCCACCGTGACGTACATCACACCGATCGTGGGGGTGCTGCTCGGTGTGGTGATACTCGGGGAGCACATCAGCTGGAACGAGCCGGTCGGAGCGCTGGTCGTCTTCCTCGGCATCCTGCTCGCCCAGAACCGGCTGACGCCCCCGCGACGCCGCGGGCACAGCGAAGGGGCGGACGCATCGCCCGCCCCTTCATCCGATGACTAGTCCTGCTGCAGCACGAGCTGCAGTTCCAGGGTGATGGTGACGTCCTTGCCGACGAGCACCCCTCCGGTCTCGAGGGCCGCGTTCCACGTGAGGCCGAAGTCCTCACGGTTGATCACGGACTTCGCCGTGGCGCCCGCCTTGTAGTTGCCCCACGGGTCGGTGCCGAATCCGCCGAACTCGAACTCGAACGAGACCGGCTTGGTGACGCCCTTGATCGTGAGGTCGCCATCGACGAAGTACTCGCCGTCTGCAACATGCGCGGTCTTGGAGACGAACTCCATGGTCGGGAAGTTCTCGACGTCGAAGAAGTCCGCCGAACGGAGGTGGGCGTCGCGGCCGTCGTCCTTCGTGTCGAGCGAGGTGACGTCGACAGCCGCATCGACCTTCGCATCCAGCGGGTTCGCGGGGGCGACAAGGGTCGCGCTCTTCATCCCGAACGTTCCGCGCACCTTGGAGATCATCATGTGGCGGACGCTGAAGGTCACCTCGCTGTGCGAGGGGTCGAGCACCCAGGTGCCTGTCTTGTAGCCGGGAACGTCGATGATGGTGTCGGTCATGGTGGTCCTTCGTGTCGGTTATCGTCGCGGTCTGCGACAAGCTCGTACACGGTGAAGCACACGCGCGGCGCAATCTATTCCCATGAATAGATAATTGCTTGCAGATCGTGCCGCGCACAGCGTGAGGGGCGGATGCCGCGGCGTGCGGTGCGCCGGCGACATCCGCCCCTCGTGCGGGTGAGTCGCCTACGCGACGTCGATGAGATCGATGACGAAAATGAGCGTCTTGCCGCCGAGGAAGTGTCCACCGGGAGGGCCATAGGCGAGCTCGGGGGGGATCACGAGCTCCCGGCGACCGCCGACCCGCATGCCGGGGATCCCTTCCTGCCAGCCCTGGATGAGCCCACGCAGCGGGAACTGGATGCTCTCACCGCGGTTCCATGAGGAGTCGAACTCCTCGCCGGTCTCGTACTCCACGCCGAGGTAGTGGACGGTCACGGTGTCACCGGGCTTCGCCTCGTCGCCGTCACCGACGATCAGGTCGCGGATGACCAGCTCGTCGGGTGCGGGACCCTCAGGTGCGTCGATGTCGGGCTTGGTGCGGTCGTCAGTCATGACCTCCATCCAACCCGAGGGGAGCGCCCCGGTCAACGCGATGCGCGCCCGGGCGTGGCGTGGTACCGACGTGCAGGATCCTGCCCCGAGAAGGACTCAGCGCCCGGTGCCGCGGCAATGCCTGCGTGACTACCGAGCGCTGAGTTGACCTGCCTTCAGGATGCCGACGTCCCGTGATGGTGTCAAGCCCGAGAACTAAGGCGCGAACAGTGCGGCACGGGCGCCGGCGGTTCGTGTGAGGAGCACGAGCTCGTCATCGGCGGCTCGATCGTCGCGGCCGCTGATCGCGCGCTGGCGTGTCGCAGCGAGGGCCGTGGCATCGAGGATGAAGCGCTCCATGAGTCGGGTGCGATCGCCGCGAAGGGTTTTCGCCCATGCCAGGGCGGCCTTCCGACCTGCGGGTGTCGCGAGCATGTCGACCTCCTGCGGCGTGAACCATCCCGCCGCGGCGTAGTCGCCAAGACGTCGGCGGGTGAGCCGCGCCTCTTCGCGACGCAGCGCGATCACCCCGAGTACGAACAGCACGAAGAGGGGCACCTGAGCCGTCATGTAGAGCACGAAGAAGTCGAGGAAGACCGCCGACCCGTTCCAGAACGCGTGGAGCGCGATCGCACCGATCATGCCGAGCACCCAGGGTCCGACGGCCCGCCCGCCGCGAAGCCCGCGTCGCGCGGCGATGCCCAGCGCGAACCCCGTGACGCTCGTGAACATCACGTGCGCGAACGGGGACAGGATGCCGCGCACGAAGAACGTGGTCGTGAGGTCCGCCGTCCCACCCTCGACGAAGCTGATCGCGAAGTACTGGATGTTCTCGGTGAAGGCGAATCCGGCACCGACCAGTCCCCCGTACACGATCCCGTCGATCGGCCCGTCGAATGCGCGGCGGGCCGTCGCGAAGATGAGGAACACCCCGATGCCCTTGGCCGCCTCCTCGACGATGGGCGCCTGCACGACTGCCGCGAACACGTCGCGCCCCGGCGAATCGGCGGGGCCGAACGCCATCGTGATCAGCAGGTCGACCCCCAGCGCGATGCCGACGGCGGCGACCGCTCCCCAGGCGAACGCGAAGACGAGCAGCCCGCGAGGCTCGGGTTCCCAACGGTCGACGAGCCGCACGGCCAGCAGTACGGCCGCGAGCGGGACCAGCGCGACGAGCATCCCGATGAGAGAGGCAGCGGGTCCGATCGCATTGAGGAAGTAGCCGACCAGGACCGTGAGGAGGATCACGAGGACCGCAATCCACCAGACCGGGGCGGTGCGACCGGCGCGCGGCTGCACCGGCAGCGCCGCGGGAGACGCCGTCGCTGCGGGGATGACGGCGGGCGGACCCACATGCGGCTGCGCCAGCGCCGACGGGAAGGCGGGAGGAGTGAGCGAGGGCCGCGACTTGGGGGCGCCCGGGTCATGCGTCATGCGCACAGCCTAAGACCGCGCCACGCGCAAGCGACGCATCCGCCATGCCAGGTAGTTTGGGGGGATGCGCTTCGCCCACGTGATCCCCTCGGGGTCGGCCGCCGCACGGCTCGTGGTCGTCGAAGGCGACGAGATCGTCGTCGTGGAGGACCTCTTCGAGGGAGCCCCGCGGGTGCTCGAAGACCTGATCGCAGGCGGCGATGAAATGCTCGACCGAGTGCGAGAGACGGCTCGAGGCGCGGCGCGGCATCCGATCGAGGGTCTGCAGTTCGCGTCCGCACTGCTCACGCCTCCCGTCATCCTCGCGATCGGTCTGAACTACTCCGCGCACTCGAGCGAATTGGGTCTCAAGACCGACTCCACTCCCACGGTCTTCGCCCTCTGGCCGAATTCGCTGTCGGGCCATGACGCCACGACGTCGTGGCCGCGATCCCTCAGCGAATCCATCGACTACGAGGCCGAGCTGGGCGTGATCATCGGGAGACCGGCGAGGGATGTCGGGCCGGATGAAGCCCTCGACCACGTGTGGGGCTACACCGTGGTGAACGACATCACCGCGCGCGACATCCAGTACTCGGAGGCGCAGTGGTCACGCTGCAAGTCCTTCGACGGATTCACGCCGACGGGACCGTTCGTCGTCACCGCCGACGAGGTGCCAGACCCGCAGGCTCTGCACATCTGGACGATCCTCGATGGCAAGACGCTGCAGGATGCCTCGACATCACAGATGGTCCGTTCCGTGGCACTCCTCATCTCGCACCTGTCGAAGTCCGTCACGCTGCTACCGGGCACGCTGATCTCGACCGGCAGCCCGGGCGGCGCCGGCTATTCGCGCGACCCGCAGGTGTTCCTGCGTGATCGGTCGACTGTGACAGTGGGCATCGACGGCATCGGCGCACTCACCACGCACTGCCGAATCCTCGACTGAGTCGGTACCCGAAACGCCGGCGCGCGCGGTGGCGCGAGCCGGCGTCAGCCGCCGTCAGCGGTTCAGGCTGGAGCAGTCCACCGTGACACCCTGGACGGTCACCGTGCCGGTGAAGTCGACCGCCTGGCAGGCCGCGAGAGCCTCGCTCGCGAAGGTCCCGGCGGCCGTGAGCGCGATGATCACGATGATGCCGACGATGATCCCGATGACCATGAAGACCGAACTGATGATGATCGCGGCGACCGCCCAGCCGTTCTTCTGGCCCGCTTTCCTGCTCTGGACGAGGGCGACGATGCCGAGGATCAGGGCGATCAGCCCAGTGAAGAACGAGAGCACGAATGCGACAATGCCGAGCGTACGGCCCGGGATGGTCGGCGTCGCCGGCGGCGCACCGTATGCGGGCGGCGGGGCTGCCGGGTACGGCTGCTGCCCGTACACCGGCGGTGTGGTGGTCTGCGGCGGATAGGCCGGGGGTGTCGGCTGCACCGCGGGGGGCGGTGTGCGTTCTGCGGGGTTCTGCGGATCGGTCACGGCGTTTCCTCTCACGTAGGTATGCACGAACGTAGCGTCAGGTCGGGAGTCTGGATAGACCCCTCGCGGCGAGCCCCGCGGTGCGTGCCTAGACGACGTCTTCGGCGGCCTGCACGATCGGGATCGCGGCCGTGACAGCCTCGAGTCCCGACAGTCGCGCGGGCGAAAGCTGCTTCGCGACATCCTCAGCCGACATCAGGCCCGCTTCGACGACCAGGTCGGCGACGTTGCGCCCCGTGAGCAGCGCGGCCTTGGCGAGGGCCGTCGACGCGGCATAGCCGATGAACGGGGTGAGCGCCGTGATGACCCCGACCGACGAGCCGACCATCGCACCGAGCCGCTCGCGGTTGGCGGTGATCCCTTCGATGCAGTTGACGCGGAGGGTGTGCATTCCGCGGCGCATCCAGGTGATCGACTGGAAGATGGAGTGGGCGATCACCGGCTCGAACGCATTGAGTTGCAGCTGGCCGCCCTCGACAGCCATCGTCACCGTCAGATCGGCTCCTGCGACGGCGAACGCGACCTGATTGACGACCTCCGGGATGACGGGATTGACCTTGCCCGGCATGATGCTCGAACCCGCCTGACGCGGCGGGAGGTTGATCTCGCCGAAGCCGGCCTGGGGTCCGGAAGACAGCAGCCGCAGATCGTTGCAGATCTTCGACAGCTTGATGGCGTTGCGCTTGAGCGACGCCGAGAACGACATGAAGGCGCCGGTGTCGCTCGTGGACTCCACGAGGTCGGTCGCCGTCTCGAGGTCGAGCCCGGTGATCTCGCGCAGGTGCCGCAGCACGGCGGCACCGTAGTCGGGGTGCGTCGTGATGCCCGTGCCGATCGCCGTCGCCCCCATGTTGATCTCGTACAGGAGGTAGGCGTTCTCTTTGAGGCGCTTGTGGTCCTGCCCGAGCGTCGTGGCGAACCCGTGGAACTCCTGTCCGAGGGTCATCGGAACGGCATCCTGCAGCTGCGTACGGCCCACCTTGAGGATGTCGTGGAACTCGACGGCCTTGTCGAGGAATGCGCGGCGCAGGAGGTCGAGCTCTTCGAGCAGCGTGAGCAGGTCGAGACTGAGCCCGACCTTGATCGCGGTGGGATACACGTCGTTCGTCGACTGACTGCGGTTCGTGTCATCGATCGGCGACAGGAACGCGTAGTCGCCCTTCTCGCGCCCCGCCAGTTCGAGCGCGATGTTGGTGATGACCTCGTTCGCGTTCATGTTGGTCGAGGTGCCCGCACCACCCTGGATGACCCCGACGACGAACTGGTCGTGATACTGGCCGTCGATCACCAGCTGCGAGGCCCGGTCGATCAGGTCGGCCTTCTCGGGCGTCAGCGCGCCGATCTCGCGGTTGGCACGCGCGGAGGCCTGCTTGACCATGGCCAGCCCGCATACGAGGTCTCGGTAGACCGAGATCGGCCGCTTGGAGATCGGGAAGTTCTCGAGAGCGCGTGCCGTGTGGATGCCCCAGTAGGCCTCCGTCGGGATCTGCAAGGATCCCAGGGAATCGGTCTCGGTGCGGGTTCGCGTCAGTGCGTCCAGAGCCATTGATGCCAGTCCTTGTGGGTCACAGCGATGTGCAGGGGGATGCTCCGAGACTACTCGCGGCCCCGACCGCTCGCGGTGTACGCGACGTACAACGCGCAACCCTGGGTGTACGAGGGGGCGACGAGCCGATCAGGGAACGATGGGCTTGCGCGAGAACGCCTCCAGGCGCTCCTGCGGCGACAGAGCCGCCATCCTCGCGACCCACTCCTCGGAGAAGAAGTCGCCGGTCGGCGCATCGACCACGGGCACGACCGCGTGCGTGATCGTGTCGTCGTAAACATGGACGAGGTGGAAGGACTGGCCCGCATCCATGCCATTCACCTCTGCCGCGGGGCGGGCGAGGTTCATCGTGTAGCAGGTCGCCGCGGCGACGCTCACGGGCACGCCCACGAAAGTGCCGCTCGTCGAGTAGTGCAGATGACCCGCAAGGATCGCCCTCACATCGGTGCCGGCGATCGCCGTGGCGAGCCGACCCTGGTCGCGCAACTCGAGGATGTCGAACAGTGGAACGTGCGACGGCAACGGCGGATGATGCATCGCGAGGATCGTGCCGAGGGGGGACGGCGTGGCCAGGATGCTGCGCAGCCACCCGAGCTGCCCCTCGTCGAGGTCGCCGTGATGCCACCCCGGAACCGACGTGTCGAGCGCCACGAGGCGGAGGCCAGCGAGATCCCACACGCCGACAACCGGCTCCTCAGTCGGCTCGAGCCCAAGAACCTCACGGCGCAGCGCCGGGCGTTCGTCATGATTGCCCGCGACCCAGACGACCGGCGCGCCGAGTCGCGTGGCGACCGGCTCGACCGCCTCACGCAGCGCACGATACGCCTCAGGTTCGCCGAGGTCGGTCAAGTCGCCCGTGAACACGATGGCATCGGGACGGATGCCGACCCGCTCGACCGCTTCGAGCGTTCGATGAAGGTTCTGGGCGGTGTCGTAGCGCCCGCCGAGCGGGCGATTGCCACCCAGGAGGTGGGTATCGCTCAGGTGCAACAGGGTGCGCCGCGCGGGCGGATACTGGCCGAACTGCACGGACGCGGCCGGATCCACGCGCCGGGAGGCGCCGGTGCCTGGAGGGGGCCTGGGGACCATGCCCTGAGTCTATTGGGGGGGCTGGACGCGGATGCGGTGGTCGTCAATCGCGGCACGCCGGCGCGTAGGGCCGAGCCCCTATCAGCTCCCCCCACTCCTGCTCGGTGAGTGCTCGTGCGGCGATCCGACATGCGCGCTCCTCCCAGGCGCCCGGCTCGGCGATGATCAGCTGGTTCGGCCCGTCAGGCGGTTCAATCATGAGCGTGCGCTCATCGGGTTCGACGACGAACGTCTTCTGGCGGATGAGCATGTCGGTGCGGAAGGCCGCCGACCAGTCGCCGAGATCCCACGTGATGATCGCGCCGTCCGCCCCGGCGGTCACCAGCTCGCCGGTCGGCCGGAATTCGACCGCTGTGACCGTGCCGTCGTGCGCGCGCAGAGTCTCTGCGGTCTCGCCGGTCCCGGCGCTCGCCACGACGACAGCGGCATCGTTCGCGATCGCCAGCTGACGACCGTCAGGGCTGAAGTCGGCCACAGTCGGGAAGGAGGTCAGCGAGATGGTGATGGGTGCGGCAGCACCGGAGGGGTCGACGATGCGCACCGCGAGCGTGCCGTCTCGCACCGCGATCCGATCGCCGTCCGGACTCACCGCCAGCACTCCGTTTCCGGGGATCCGTTGAAGCTCCTCACCTGAGGCCGTCCCGAACACCACGGTCGGTCCGAGTCGACTGGCGTACAGCCTGCTGCCGTCCGGCGAGAACTTCACCGCCCCGAACTGCCCGGCCCACCCGGCTGGGTTGGAAAGTTCGGAACCGCGCGCGCCGAGATCAAGGAGTATCGGGCTCGCGGGTTCTCGGGAGTCGTCCCGCCAGAGAGCCACCCTCCCGGATGAGTCGAACCGCAGCGACACCGCGAGCGCCGCCAACATCGATCCGTCCGCCGAGTACTCGACGTCCGCCGCAACTTCCTCGAGCCCCACGTAGTCCGTGAGGCTCGAGCGACCCGCGCCCGCGAGATCGATCTCCGCCGTTCGCCCGCGATCGCAGTGGAGATTGGTGCAGAGGCCAAGAGTCTGGCTGACCGCCACGGCGCCCGAAACGGGATGAATCGCAGAAGTGGTCAACATCCCTCCGAACGGCGAGTACTCGCCGAGCTGCGATCGCCCGTCGAGGTCGAACAGACGCACGTCGTCGTCGCTGTCGATCACCGATGCTCGGGTCCCGTCCTCCGCGAGCGACATGCTCGCGGCGGTCACCCCGTCCCCCGGGATGCGGAGGATGCTCGTGAGACGGGGTGCGCGCGAGAAGACACGCAAGAGGTTGACCCGCGTCTCTGCACTGTCCCAGAGTCGGATGGCCTCCACCGCGAGGAGCAGCGCGCGATCGAACTCAGACTCCTGCAGGGCGATCGCGGCCACGCGACGCGCCTCTGCCTCGGTCGCGCGCTCCCCGGCGAGGTTCGCCTGAGACCCCGCGAGAAGGCCTGCCGTCAGGGCGACAACCGCGAGCGCGGCCGCGCCGACGGACACCCAGGACAATCTGCGCACCATGCGGCGCTCTTTGCGCAGCTGTCGCTGAGCGGCCGCGAGTCCCGCGGTCTCGAGCGCAGCGGACGCGTCGAGGAACTCGCGCTCGACCACCGTCAGTGCTGGGTCGCCCGCATCCCGCCAGTGCTGGGCAGTCGTCAGCCGGCCGCCGCGGTAGAGCTCGCTGTCGGGTCGCTCCATCGCATCCCACGCGACGGCCGCCGATCCGAGGTGCCGCATGATCCGCTGGCCCTCGACATCATCGGCGAGCCACTCCTTCAATCGCGGCCACTCACGCGCGAGCGCTTCGTGCGAGAGCTGCACCGACTCCTCATCGGTCGTGAGCAGGCGTGCGTCGACCAGCCGATCGACGATCTGCGCGTGCGCGTCGTCGATTTCAATCCGTGTGCGCTCGATCCGACGGGAGACGACCGCTCCATCCGCGGACGCCTCGACGAGTCGCAACAGGATGTCGCGCAGCAGCCGTGCGCCGTCATCCGAAAGTGCGGCGTAGACCTGCTCCGCGGTTTTCGCGACGGCACCGTCGATCTCCCCTGAAGCCTGGTACCCGTCGACGGTCATGACCCGGCCCTCACGACGTGACCACACCTGGCGCAGGGCGTGGGACAGCAGCGGAAGGTTTCGCCCGTCGGCGTCGCGGACCAGGATCTCGACGAGACCCGGCTCCAGGATGAGCCCGGCCTGCTCTGCAGGCTTCTCGATCACCGCCCGGATCCCGTCGCGGCCGAGCGCGGTGAGCATCAGCATGTGCGATTGGATGATCTGGGCGAAGCCTTCGTGATCGGCCAGGTCGCCGAGACAGTCGGCGCGGATGGCGACGACGAGCATGCCGCGGAAGACCATCAGCGACAGTGCGTCGAAGAACTCCCGGATCTCGGCGGGGTCGTTCGCGCTGAACGCCTGCTCGCATTGATCGACGATGAGCAACGTCTCTCCGAGCGGGAGATCGACATCGCGAAGCGCATCGACCGGGTGCTCGCCGGGCGTCACTATCGCGACCTGGCGGCCGCGCGCGATGAACTGGGCTCCGATCCCGGCCCTGACGAATGATGACTTGCCCACGCCCGATGAGCCGGCGACGAGAAGCACACCATGCTCCTCGACTGCCTGCACCGCCCTGATCAGCTCCTGCTCGCGACCGAAGTACCACTCCGCGTCCCGCACGCCTGCGGGAGGAAGCCCGAAGTAGGGACAGGCGGGGCTCGCCGCTCGGAAAACCCGGTCGGTCAGGAGCGAGGGATCCTGCTGGAGGATCGCCTGCTCCAACTCAGTGAGCTCCCTGCACGGGTCGAGTCCGAGCTCGGCGGCCAGCAGGCCACGGGCCCTCCGCACGGTGGCCAGCGCATCGGCTTGCCGGCCCTGGCGGTACTGCGCCACGCTCAGGACGACCCAGCGACGCTCACGAAGGGGCGCCTCGGCGACGCGGGCGCGCGCAAGCGCGGCGACCTCATGAACCTCACCCGCCTGCAGACGCGCATCGAGGAGCAGTTCCTCCACCGCGAGACGCATCTCCTCCAGACGCCCCGAGGCGATCCGAGCCGGCTCCCAGTCGGCCAAGTCGGCGAAAGGTTCGCCCCGCCACAGCGTAAGCGCGTCGCCGAGCGCGTGCGCGGCGCGCTCGGGCTCACCGACTTTGAGGTGCTTCGCACCCTGCGTGACGAGTTGCTCGAACTGCTCGGAGTCGACCTCGACGTGTTCCGGAACCAGTCGATATCCGAGTGGGGTCGTCTCGATCTGGACCGGTGCGATGAGACGGCGCAACCGCATGATGCACCCCGGAATGACATGCGACCATGAGGCGGGCGGATCATCGCCCCAGAGCGCCGACGCAAGGGACTGCACGGAAACGGATGTCCCCAGGCGCACGATGAGCGCACCCATCACAGCGCGATCGCGCGGCGCCAGCGTGATGCGGCCGTCGTCGAGTGTCAGCGCTCCAAGAACGCGCACCTGCATGACGTCACTGTGCGCCCGACTCCGACGTCCGTCAAGACCGCTGATATCGGACTGATACGCACCACCAGGGCGCCGGTATCGTGATGATATCGGGGAGTCCTTCACTGATCGAGCAGCCGCCGCGCTGCACGATCGAACGAGAGGACCGGACATGTGGACATCGAACCGGCGCGCCAGCGCCGCCCATCGCGGACCGTCGAAATCGGCTGTCGCCGTCGCGTTGCTGGCGTGCGTCGCCCTTTCGGCGTGCACGGCCGCCGACAGCCCCGCCCCGGCATCGACCTCGCCGCGTCCTGCGGCCGCACCGCTGCCGGAGGCAGGCGAGCTCGAGCCCGGCACATACCTCGTGACAGGCTTCACGGTGCCCTTCGAGATCACGGTTCCCGGCGGCTGGGAATCCGGGGGCTGGTTTCTGTTCAAGTCCATCTCGGAGGAAGCGGGCGTCGCCGTGAACTTCCAGGTGCCGGGCTACGTGCCGACAGATGCGTGTTCGTGGAAAGGTGCGATCGCCGAAGTCGGACCGTCCACTGAGGCCTTCGCAGCAGCAATGGCGGCGCAGACATCCACAGTGACCACCCCACCCGTCGAGGTGATGGTGGGCGGCATCCCCGGCCTCGAATTCGATCACGCCGTGGAGAGCGACGTCGATATCAACGACTGCGACGAGAGGAAGATCTGCCTCCACTCGGATTCAGCGGACAACTGCGCGCGCTGGCACTCGCTCGTGACCGAGCATGAAACGTACCGGGTGGTCGATTTGAATGGCGAACGCGCCGTCATGGCCGTGCTGGACAGCGGGACCGTCCCGGCGTCTCTCACAGACGAGGCGCGCACCGTCTTCGACTCGATCGAGTTCGCCCCTGACGAGTGACCTGCGATCTCGGCCCGTCGCGGGTCAGTGGTTGAAGAAGATCAGCAGGATGCCTCCGAGCACGGCCGCACCGCACACGGCGAAGCATCCATAGGCCGCGTACTGCGAGAGGCGCTTCTGCCCATCTGTGAGCGGGCTCTTCTTCGCCGCCTTGGCCGCCGCCTTCTCGGCGCGTCGGGCCTCCTTCTCGGAGATCACCGTGATGGCGTCGGTGAACTCCGCGGGCGCCACGACCGGAGAGCGGCCGGCGCGCACGAGAAGTCGCAGCCCGACCGAGTAGAAGGTCACAACGATGGTGGAGGCGAGGAGTGCGGCCGCGAAGACCTGCACGAATGCGAACCAGTTGATGACGATCATCGTTCGGGTCCCTTCGTGCCATCACCGGAGGGTTTGCCGGACTTGGCCGCCTTGCGTGCCGCAGCCTCGGCCGCTGCGAGCCTTCTTGCCTCTTCGCGCGCGATCGCACGCTGCCGGCGGGTGGGCGGTGGGTTGCGCTTGACCTTGATCGCGGTGCCGGATTCCGCTACCTCGCTCATGGCGTTGCTCGCGGTCACCTTGTTGCGCCGTGAGCGCAGGAACAGGGCCGCGACGATCCCGGCCGCGATGACCGTGTCGAGAACGATCCCCCAGAAGCCGAGCGACACCACGATGAAGGCGGCACCCGCACCGACAGCGCCGGCAGCGGGCAGGGTGAACAGCCACCCGACGAGGATGCGCCCGACGGTGCGCCACCGCACGATCGACCCGCGCCGGCCGAGGCCGGAGCCGATCACCGAGCCCGACGCGACCTGCGTCGTCGAGAGCGCGAAGCCCAGGGCGCTCGATGACAGGATCGTCGCCGCCGTCGAAGTCTCGGCCGAGAATCCCTGGGCCGGCTTCACGTCGGTGAGACCCTTGCCGAGCGTGCGGATGATCCGCCATCCGCCCATGTACGTGCCGAGGGCGATCGTCACACCGCAGACGATGATGACCCACGTCTGCGGATCGGTGTCGTCGGGCGACTGCCAGCCGGCGGTGATGAGTGCCAGGGTGATCACACCCATCGTCTTCTGAGCATCGTTGGTGCCGTGCGCGAGGGCGACGAGCGACGACGAGAAGATCTGACCGATCCGGAATCCGTCCCGTCCGTCGGGCTTGGTGTCGTAGCGACGGGTGATCACGTAGGCGATCTTGGTCGCTGTGAATGCGATGATCCCGGCTGTGAGTGGCGCGATGATCGCCGGGAGGATGACCTTGGACATCACGACGCTGAAGTCGATCGCCATGTAGCCGACGCCGACGATCGTGGCGCCGATGAGCCCGCCGAACAATGCGTGCGAAGAGGATGACGGCAGCCCGAGCAGCCAGGTGAACATGTTCCAGGTGATCGCGCCGATGAGCCCCGCGAAGATGATCGCGGGGAACAGATCGGACGAGATCTGATCCTCTTTGATGATCCCGCCCGAAATGGTCTTCGCGACCTCGGTCGACAGGAACGCTCCGACGAGGTTCAGGATCGACGCGATCAGGACGGCGGTCCTGGGCTTGAGCGCACCCGTGGCGATCGGCGTCGCCATCGCATTGGCGGTGTCGTGGAAGCCGTTCGTGAAGTCGAAGAACAGCGCCAGTACGATGACGAGCGCGAGCGTGAGGGCTACGGTTTCCACCGTTCGCTTTCCGTGGGTGAGGCTAGGAATGGGTGCCGATGGTATCGGCGTGACGAACGAACAGTTCACCGCGATTTCGTGCACCGGTAACCCGGCCACGAAGAATCCTTACACCGCACTCGCCTTCGGTCAACTCGTGGCGGACGCGCGTGGAGCCTGACCGAGGGTATTGAATGAGCGGACAGCGCCACCCCTCGCCGTGCGCACGAAGAATCGAGCCGTGAATGAAGAAGTGGTTTGTCGTCCTGATCCTGGGTGCGGCGCAGTTCGTGATGGTGCTCGACGGCACGGTCATGAACGTATCGATCTCGACGGTCGTCGAGGACCTCGACAGCAGCGTCACAGCGATGCAGGCCGCGATCACGTTCTACACACTGACGATGGCCGCGCTGATGCTGCTCGGCGCCAAGCTCGGCGACGTCTGGGGCCGCCGGCGGGCGCTCGTGATCGGCTCCATCATCTATGCGATCGGATCCGGCACGACCGCGTTGGCTCCGAACATGGCCGTGCTGTTCCTCGGCTGGTCGATCGTCGAGGGCCTCGGCGCGGTGCTCGTGATTCCCGCCGTCGCGGCCCTCATCGCCGACAACTATCAGGGGCGCGACCGGATCACCGCGTTCGCCGTCATCGGGGCTGTCACCGGCGCGGCAGTCGCCGCCGGCCCCCTGATCGGCGGCTTCATGACGACGTACCTGAGCTGGCGCTATGTCTTCATCGCCGAAGTCGTCATCATGATCATCGTCGTCATCTTCGCCGGACGGATCGGCGAGACGAGCGAGCGCCGTCACATCCGCATCGACGTGCTGAGCGTCATCCTCTCGGCCCTCGGACTCGTCGGCGTGGTGTTGGGGATGCTGCAGAGCAAGGTGTGGGGGTGGATCGTGCCGCTGCACTCGCCCGAGATCAACGGCGTCGAGATCGCCCCGCTGGGCATCTCGCTGACCGCGTGGTTCATGCTGCTCGGGTTCGTGCTGCTCGTGCTCTTCTTCCGTCGTCAGCGCCGACTCGTCGAAGCGGGCCGGGAGCCGCTGGTGCATGTCGATCTGCTCTCGATCGTCCGCCTCCGCAGCGGGCTCAGCGTCCTGGGCGCGCAGTATGCGATCACGGCGGGGCTCTTCTTCATGATGCCGGTCTACCTGCAGATGACCCTGGGACTCGACGCGCTGCAGACCGGCATCCGGATCTTCCCGCTCTCGATCTCGCTGATCCTCTTCTCCGCCGTCGGCACCCGACTCTCGTCGCGCTGGTCGCCCCGCCGCATCGTCTTCATCGCCCAGTGGGTGCTGGTGGCGAGCTCTGTGCTGCTGCTCGGTGCCGTCGACCCGGAGCTGTCGGGCTGGCTGTTCGCCATCGGCATGTTCACGGCCGGGGCCGCGCTCGGCCTGCTCGCCTCGCAGCTCGGGAACGTGAACATGTCGGCCGTCACCGAGAAGGACACCAGCGAGGTCGGCGGGCTGCAGGGCGTGTTCCAGAACCTCGGCTCATCGCTCGGCACCGCGTTGATCGGCTCGATCCTGATCGGCGCGCTGGCGACATCCTTCGCTTCGGGGGTTTCGACGAGTGCGCTGCCTGAGGAGGTTCGCACGCTCGTGAGCGATGCGACCTCCGAAGGGGTCGATATCGTGCCCGCGTCGACCGTCCCCGACATCGCCGCAGCAGCCGGCCTGAGCGCCGAGGACAGCGCCGAGCTCACGAGGGTCTACGTCGAGTCACAGCTCGAGGCGCTCCGCATCGCGTTCTTCGGGCTGATCGCCCTCGCGCTGCTGTCGCTGCTCGCTTCGCGCGGCATCCCGGACGACGTCCCGCTGCCACGCCCGAAGGAGAACACCCTGCCGACGGCGGCGACCTGATCGGAGCCTTCGCCAGGCGTGTCGACTACCGTGGGACGGTGACCATCGACTCGCCCACGTCCGGCTCTGCCACGCCCGCCACTCCCCCCGTCGCCTCCCGCTCCCACCTCGTCCGCACGCACCACGGCGACTCGGTCGAAGACCCGTATGAGTGGTTCCGTGGCAAGGAGGATGCGGCCGTCATCGAGCACCTCGAGGCCGAGAACGCCTATACGCAGGAGCGCACCGCGCACCTCGAAGGACTCCGCACGACGATCTTCGAGGAGATCAAGGGGCGCACGCTCGAGACCGACCTGTCGGTGCCCACCCGCCACGGTGCCTGGTGGTACTACGGCAGGACCCTCGAGGGCAAGCAGTACGGCATCCACTGCCGCGCGCCGTTGGCCTCGGAAGACGACTGGACTCCCCCCGAGCTCTCGCCCGATGCCGCGGTGCCCGGCGAGCAGGTTCTGCTGGACGGGAACGTCGAGGCCGAAGGT
Source organism: Microbacterium pumilum (assembly GCF_039530225.1). Taxonomy (NCBI): domain Bacteria; kingdom Bacillati; phylum Actinomycetota; class Actinomycetes; order Micrococcales; family Microbacteriaceae; genus Microbacterium; species Microbacterium pumilum. The sequence goes on along the minus strand of NZ_BAAAOH010000001.1, from coordinate 2,337,882 downwards.
CAGGAGTTCTTCGCGCTGGGCAGCTTCGAGGTGTCGCTCGACGGCACGCTCCTGCTCTACGGTGTCGACGTTGCCGGCGACGAGCGATACACCGTACGGGTGCGAAACCTCGTCACCGGCGAACAGCTGCCCGACGAGATTCCCGGCACGTTCGCGGGTGCGACCTTCTCGCCCGATGGGCGTTTCATCGTCTACACGACCGTGGACGACGCGTGGCGCCCTGACACGGTCTGGCTGCACGAGCTCGGCACGCCGGTGGCCGACGACGCGAAGCTCTTCCACGAGCCCGACGAGCGGTACTGGGTGGGAGCCGGGTTCACCCACAGCGACCGGTTCCTCGTGATCGGCATCGGCTCGTCGATCACGAGCGAGGAATGGCTCGTGGATGCCGGCGATCTGCGCGCCGAGCCGCGCGTGGTGTGGCCGCGCACCGAGGGCGTCGAGTACGACTCCTCGCACGCCGTGATCGACGGCGAAGATGTGCTGTTCATCCTGCACAACGACGGAGCGCTGGACTTCGAGCTCGTCCGGGTGGCGGCATCCGATCCCTCCGGAGCGCGGCAGACCGTCATCCCGCACCGTCCGGGAGAACGGCTGCTCGGCGTGTCGACCTTCCGCGACTGGGGTGTGGTCGGCTATCGCCGCGGCGGGCTGCCGCGCATCGGCATGCTCGACTACGCCGACGGATCGGTGTCGGAGATCGAGTTCGACGAGCCGCTGTATGCCGTGGGGACGGGCGGCAACCCGGAGTGGGCTCCCCCGGTGCTGCGCCTCGGGTATGGGTCATTCGTCACGCCCGGGACGGTCTACGACTACGACATCGCGACGCACAAGCTGCTGCTGCGCAAGCGCCAGCCGGTGCTTGGCGGATACGAGCCGAGCGATTACGCCCAGGCACGGGTGTGGGCGACTGCCCACGACGGCGTGCAGATTCCCGTCTCGCTGGTGTGGAAGCGATCGTTCGGCGAGGCGGGGGACGCACCGCGAGCCCTGCACCTCTACGGCTACGGATCGTACGAGCACTCGATCGAGCCGGGCTTCTCGGTGCCGCGATTGTCGGAGCTCGATCGCGGTGTGATCTTCGCGGTCGCCCATGTCCGCGGCGGCGGCGAGATGGGCCGCCAATGGTACGAAGACGGCAAGATGCTCAGCAAGCGCAACACGTTCACGGACTTCGTGGACTGCGCCCGCCACCTGATCGACCAGGGGTTCACATCCGCATCGCAGCTGGTGGCCGAGGGCGGCTCGGCCGGCGGCCTGCTCATGGGGGCCGTGGCGAACCTGGCTCCCGAGCTGTTCGCCGGCATCCTCGCGGATGTGCCGTTCGTCGACGCGCTGACGACGATCCTCGACCCGTCTCTGCCGCTCACCGTGATCGAGTGGGACGAGTGGGGCGACCCGCTGCACAACGCCGACGTCTACGCGTACATGAAGTCGTACTCGCCGTACGAGAACGTGCGGGCGGATGTCGCCTACCCCCGCATCCTCGCCGTCACATCCCTCAACGACACCCGCGTGCTGTACGTCGAGCCGGCGAAGTGGGTCGCGCGCCTGCGAGAGGTCGGCGCTGATGCCCTCCTCAAGTGCGAGATGGTCGCCGGTCACGGCGGCGTCAGCGGTCGCTACAACAGCTGGAAGGAGCGGGCGTTCGAGCTCGCCTGGCTCCTGGAGGTTGTGGCGCTCGCCGACTGAGGCCGGCGTCGGGGTCGCCAGCGGCCCGCGGCATGTCCCACTTTCCCCCGGATTCGCCGCCCGATAGCGGGCGAAACCGGGACATGCCTGGTGCGCCGCGTCGCGGCTTGTCCCGGGGTCCCACTGCTGCCGCACCGTGTCCCATTCTCCCTCGGATGGGGCAGACGATTGCGGGTGAAAGTGGGACATGCGGGCCCGCCGAACGCCAGGGCGGGCCCTGGGGATACGGGGTCAGAGCCCAGGTTGCCATCCAGCGCGAATGAGCGCATTGCGCACTTTGCGCACGGCGACGACACCGGTTCCGGCGAGGTGGTGGCTCAGGATCCGAACGTGGTCCCAGCCCTCGGCGCGGATACGATCCCACCGATCGGCATCCTTCGCGAACTGCGTCGCGTCCTCGGCGTGAACGCGGCCGTCGTACTCCGCTGCGATGCGCCATCTCGGGTAGGCCAGATCGAGTTCGGCCACGAAACCGCCCGACCCGTCCCGCAGCACCCAGGTGACCTCCGGCTCGGGCAGCCCGGCTCGAACCAGCACGAGTCGCAGGCGAGTCTCACGCGGCGAGCGCGGTCCGACTCGGATGTCCGTGAGAGCGCGCCGCAGAATGTTCCGGATGTCGCCCATCACCTCGATCTCCGTCCTGAGCTCGTCCACTGATGCGAGCGGCGACTCCCCCGAAACGAGGAAGTCTCCCGCGGCGATGAGATCGTCCAATCGCCACAGAGTGCCGCATTGACGCCATGCGCGCACCGGATGCTCGACTCGAAGATCATCGAGAGCGAAACGTGTTGCCGGTTCGCGAAGCTGCAGCCGGTGGCCGACCGCGCCCTGAGTGCGGGGCTCTCGGGCTGGACGATGCGCCGCGACGTGGATCTTGGGCAGGTAGGGCCAGCCCGGCATGGGCGCGCCGAGAAGTTGAAGCGCAGTCTCGTGACTGAAGAACTGCCAGTCCTTCAGCCGCGGGGCATACTCGCGGCAGCGGTCGGTCAGGGTTGCAGGCGCCGGAGTCTTCGCGGTCGCCCTGACTCCGTGGTAGGGCGCCCGCAAGTCGCCGCGGTCGAGTCTTCCCGCTGAAACGCCACGAGCCCGTGCCTCGCGCACGCTGAACCGGCCGGGAAGGTCAGCAGGCAGCGGGTTGGCATGTCGCGGCATCCACCAACCATGGTGACCGAGCGTCGCGCCCTCGCCGATTTGCACAACCGCCCCCCAGATCCAGCACGTTTCCGCAGCCTGGGGAGGAGCCGACTGCGGTCCAATTCAACCCATGTCCCGAAACTCTGCACAATGGAGCTGCTGATCCGAGCGAATGTGGGACGCGAGCCGGGCAAAGCGGGACATCGATGCTCAGCGCACCAACAGCCCGCCGGCGACGAATCAGCCGAACAGCGCGGCAGCCTCGTCGTAGCGGTAGCGGGGCACTTTGTTGAGCTCGCCGAGCGCCTCCGCGAACGGCACCCGCACGATGTCGGTGCCGCGCATCGCGACCATCTGGCCCCAACCGCCCTCGACCACCGCGTCCGCGGTGTGCAGTCCGAGCCGCGTGGCCAGTACGCGGTCGAAGCCCGACGGAGAGCCGCCGCGCTGGATGTGGCCGAGCACCGTGGCCCTCGTCTCGATCCCCGTCAGGCGCTGGATCTCGGGCGCCAGCACCTCGCTGATTCCGCCCAGACGCGGGCGGTTGAACGCGTCGAGGCCCTTGTCGCTGTACGCCTCATCCATGCCGGTGAGAGTGAACCCCTCCGAGACCACCACCAGAGGTGCGCGGCCTCGGTCGTGGGCCTTGGTGACGAGTGCGACGACCTCCTCGATCGACTGCGGCACCTCGGGGATCAGGATCGCATGGGCGCCGGCGGCGATGCCGGCGTGGAGGGCGATCCACCCGACGTGCCGGCCCATCACCTCAGCCACCATGCAGCGCTGATGCGAGTCGCCCGTTGTCCGCAGGCGGTCCATCGCATCGGTCGCGATGTTGACGGCGGTGTCGAACCCGAACGAGTAGTCGGTCGCGCGCAAGTCGTTGTCGATCGTCTTGGGCACGCCGATCACGTTGATCCCGTCTTTCGACAGCCGGTCGGCCGCCGCGAGGGTGCCTTCGCCGCCGATCGCGATGATGCCGTCCATCCGGTGACCGTAAAGGGTCTTGGAGATGTTCTCGGCGCCACCGCGCGGCCCCTCGTAGGGGTTCGTCCGCGACGTCCCCAGGATCGTGCCCCCGACCTTCGACAGCCCCTTCACCTCATGGCGCGTGAGGGGGAAGAAATCGCCGTCGACCACGCCGCGCCATCCGTCGCGGATGCCGACGAACTCGAGGTCGTAGGTCGTCGTCCCCTTGAGCACGACACCGCGGATGACGGCATTCAATCCGGGACAATCGCCGCCGCTGGTGAGGATGCCGATCTTCATGCTGTGGTCCTTGCTTTCGGGTGCTTCGGAATCGGCGACGCTGCCTCACCCGACATTAGCGTCGGATGCGGCACCCCTGCCACCGTCCGAAGGCGACGCCGAGGGCCCCGCCGATCAATCCGCCCCGAGAGCCCGCCTCACCAGGTGCATGAGCGCGGAGAGCTGGACCGAGTCGCTCGACTGCGGATCGACGGCTTCACCGTCGAGCGCGCGGGCGGCGAGACCCTGCTTCGAGTCGATCAGCTCCGCGATCTTGGTGTCGATCGTGTGCGCGGCGATGATCCGCCACGCGGTGACCGGCTCGTCCTGCCCGATGCGGTGCACGCGGTCGATCGCCTGCGTCTGCTCGGCTGCCGTCCACGACAGCTCGGCGAGGACGACGTTCGACGCGGCCTGCATGTTGAGGCCGACACCGGCGGCGGTGAGCGAACACACCGCGACTCCGACGCCCGGGTCGTTGTTGAACGCGTCGATCGCCAGCTGCCGGACCGGGGTGGTCTGGTCGCCGCGGATCGAGATGGTCCGGATGCCGGCACCGGCGAAATGCGCCTCGGCGGCATCCATCACATCGATGTGCTTCGCGAAGAACACGACCTTGCCCACGGACCGCTGCAGCTGCACGGTGTAGTCGGCTGCGAGCAGCGCCTTCGCCTGACCGATCTTGCGGACCATGGTGAACACGTTCTCAGAACCCGTGCCTGCTGCCTTCGACTCGTCGAGCTCGTTCTGCGCGACGAGTCGGACGATGTCGGCGTCGACCTCTCCCGGCGCCACCCGCGAACCGCCACGCGCCTCGATGATGCGGCGGTACCGTGCTGCGAGCCGCTCACCGAGCTCGCGCTCGGCCTGGCGGATCGAGCGGCCGAACTCGTCATCCAGCTCGACCGGAAGGTCGGCGATGAGCTTGTCGGGCAGGTCGGCTGCGACATCCTTCTTCTTTCGCCGCACGATGCCCATCGAGATCACGGCTTCGCGCGCCTCGGGATAGAACGCCTTGTCGGCGGGCGTGAGGCCCGTGTCGTCGAGACGCTCCATGAGGGCCGAGCCGGGCTTCTCGCCGGTCGTCCAGCCGAGGTAACGCCAGATCGCGTCGAAGTCCTCGACGTCGTTGATGAGGGGCGTGCCGGTCAGCGCGAGCAGCAGCGGGTCGCGCACCTGCTCACGGATGCGTGCGGCGAGCGCGAGCACGTTCTGCGAGCGCTGCGACGTGAGGTTCTTGATGAAGTGCGCCTCGTCGACGACCATGCCCTTGAGCCCGAGCGATCCGAGCCACGAGAGGTGGCGGTCGAGGATCTCGTAGTTGACGATGAACACATCCGCGAACGCGTCGACGTCTTCACCGTCGCCCTGGATGACGGTGGCGCGGCGTTGCGGCGTCCACCGCTCGACCTCGCGCGCCCAGTTCATCTTGACGACGTTGGGGACGACCGCGAGCAGCGGGTAGGCACCGGCGACGGACGCCGCCAGCACCGACTCCGCGGTCTTGCCCAGGCCCGGCTCATCCGCGAGGAGGAAGGTGCGATGCCCTTCGCGCACGGCCTCGATGAACCGCGACTGGTGGGGCATGACTTCAAGCCCCTTGGGCGAGAGCCTGTCGAACTCGGGGACAGGGGGCAGCTCCATCGAGGCGCTCGACCCTCCGGCGCCGGTCTCGAACGCCTTGTAGAGCGGGCCCATGAGCTCCCAGCCGTCCAGCCGGCGCCGCGGCGTCTGCTTCGGCGTTCGAAGGCTCAGGTCGGGTGGGAGGAAGGGATGTGCGAGCTGGCGCGACTCGATCGACGGGGGCACGACCTGCCGCTCGGCGAGTGCCGGGGGAACCACGTTCGTCGCGGCGGGAGCGACATCCGTGATGATCAGCTCATCGGGAGCGAGCTCCGCACCGGACTCGAGCAGCCAGTCCCGGCGCATGCGGCGAGCGACCGGCGATGCCGCCTGGTCGACCTCGAGCAGCTGGATGAGGGAGGTGTCGCGAGCGGCCGTCTTGGCGAGGATCGTCGCCACGCCGTCGAGCCGCTTGAGCAGCTCCGCGCGTGCACCGTCCGTCAGCTCGGTGTCTGCCTTGACGCGCGCCCGCTCCTCGCGGACGAGGAAGGCGATGACCTGGAACTTCACACGGTTGGTGGGCCCGAGCTTGCCGCGCTGGGCCTTGGCCTCGACCTCGCGCACCTTGCGCGCGAGGATCGGGATGATGGGTGCTTCGTCGTCGCGACGAGCGGACGGGGTCCGCCTGCGCCGCTGTGCGGCGGTTGCCGTAGTCGGCATGCTCCTCCTGAGCGGGTCTGCCGGAATCCTCCGGCGATGACCGGTCGGAACCGGCGAGTTGCGTTCTCCGCGAGCGGCTGGACGTCGTCACGAACGCGGGGTGAGATGCCTCTGCCACCGGCCGCGGGCACTCGCTTCTGCGAGCAGCGACGTCGGGCTGCGGGATCCCCGGGGCTCAGTCTAGCGGCATCCCGCCGATTTCAGCCCCAGAGCGTGGTGACGATGTCTTCGGTATAGCCTTCCGGCGCGAAGTTGATCCACGCAGTGGACACCCAACCCGTTCCGCGGAGGAAATGCGACTCGCCGAGGGTGACCTCGTTGTCATCCTGGTCGACGGTCTTCTGCTCGATCGTGCAGTTCACTCCCTCCCAGGCATCCTCGCACGCGAAGCCCGCCTCGCGGAGGGTGGCGAGCAGGTCCGCGGACTGCGCCGCGTCGATGACCGAGACGTTGGTCGCGAGGCCGAACTCGCTGGGCTGACCCCACGAGCAGCGGATGGTCGGGATGCCGGAGTTGAGCACCTCGAGCGCCGCGGCGGTCTGCGTCGAGTGCATCGTGACGCCCGGATCGTTGAGCGGGGGGTTCGCGGCGTTGAGCGAGGCCAGCATGTCATCCGAGTACAGGTCTTCGCACTGCGTCGGAAGCTCGAACTCTGCCACGGGCGTCTCGCTCGGCGTCGGCGACGCGGACGGCTCGGATGTGGCGCTCGGCGTCGCCGAGGGCGTCGGGTCGCTCGTGGTCGGTCCGGGTGCGGGCTCGGGCTTGCATGACGTCATCAGTGCCGCGATCACGAGGACCGCCGCGATGGCGCCGGCGCCACGCAGCGCGTGCGCGCCGGAAACTGCCCGCGCCATACCGCACCTCCCGTCCAGGGTTCCCATCCGACCATACGGCGCGGCCCCGACGCGGCCCGAGGGACGCGCCGCCACCCTCCGCCCGGAACCGTGTTCTGGGCAGCTCCCAGGGCGTGCGCCCGGGGCGGTGCAGCCGAGCGCGTCGCCGGTCTCAGCCCGCGTCCCCCGAAGCGGCCTGCTGCCACTCGGCCAGGGTGTCGGGGGCGTCCGTGACGATCCCGTCGACACCGAGGTCGGTCACGGCATCCCACTGCGAGTCGCGGTTCAGTGTGTACACGATGATCCGGATGCCGGCACGGTGCACCTCGGCAACGACCTCCGGGCGGCTGAGCACAGCCTTGCGATCCACGACGATGCCCCGCACACCGGCTTCGCCCGCGGCACGCACCACGTCATCGGGAATGTGCTTGAGGATCAGCATCCGCGGAACGACCTCCGACGCCGCTGCCACGAGGGCGAGCGTCCGCGCGTCGAAGCTCGAGATCGCGACACGACTCTCGAGATCTCGCGCGATCACGTCGCCGATCGCGGAGGTGACGGCCGTGGCATCCCACACTCCTTTGAATTCGACGATCGCGCGGTGGCCCGAGGCGCCCAGGACGTCGAGGAATTCCTCCAGAGTCGGCACCCTCGTCCCTGCGAACCTCTTGTCGAACCACGTTCCGGCGTCGAGCGCCTGCACCTCAGCGAGCGTCAGCGCGGCCAGAGCCCCGTGCCCATCCGTCGTTCGGTCCACGGTCGCATCGTGCATGAGGACGGGATGTCGATCCGACGTGAGGGCGACGTCCACCTCGACGTAGTCGAACCCCGCGGCGAGCGCGGCCCCGACCGCGGGAAGGGTGTTCTCGGGAGCCGTCGCTCCTCCCCCGCGGTGACTCGCGATGAATGCCGCGTCGCCCGGAGTTCTCGCGACTCCGAGAACCTCGGACGCGCTCACGCGCGTCGGCGCCGCGCCGAGGAAGGCGATCACCACGCTCGCGATCGCGAGCACGCAGACGATCAGCAGCGCGTTGAGCCGATCGCGGGCGCGATCGGCTTGGGCGTCGTCGGGCATCGGGCATGTCCTTCGGGTCGTACGCTCCGTCCACTTCGACGGGGCGCGACCACTCTACATGCGCCGTTACCCTTTCGTTACCAAAGGGTCGCCCAGTTTTCCCTCACGTTTTCGGACATCACCGCTAGACGAGGCTCTTCGTGTGCCAGACGGTCTTGGTCTCGGTGAAGGCGGCGATCCGGTCGAGACTCGGCGATGCCGCATCCGCACCCTGCTCGGGCGGCAGCACGCGGGTGAGCGTCTCGGCCGCCGCGACCTGCAGGTCCACCCAGTCGAGGTCGCCGGCACCGACGAGGTCGAGGCCGTGGATGTCGGGGTGCGACGCGAGCCACGGTGCGAGCTCGGCGGGCGATCCGGTGAGCACGTTCACGACTCCACCGGGGAGGTCGGATGTCGCGAGCACCTCGGCGAGGCTGATCGCCGAGAGCGGATAGCGCTGCGAGGCGACCACGACGACGGTGTTGCCAGGCACGAGCACCGGCGCGATAGCCGACACGAGTCCGACGAGCGCGGTGTCCTGCGGAGCGATGACCGCGACCACTCCGGTCGGCTCGGGCACCGAGATGTTGAAGTACGGCCCGGCGACCGGGTTGCCGTTGCCGGCGACCTGGCCGAACTTGTCACACCAGCCCGCGTACCAGACCCAGCGATCGATCGCCTCGTCCACCTCGGCTGTGGCAGCGGACACCGACGCTCCGGTCTGCTGCACGATCTCGTCCACGAACTGCGCCCTGCGACCCTCGAGTATCTCGGCCACCCGGTACAGCACCTGGCCGCGGTTGTACGCGGTCGCGCCGGACCAGCCCTTCACCGCGCCGCGTGCGGCGGTGGCGGCATCCCGCGCGTCTTTGCGTGATGCCAGCGCCGCGTTGGCGAGGAACTCGCCCTTGTCCGAGGTCACCTCGTAGGTGCGGCCCGACTCGCTTCGCGGAAAGGCCCCACCGATGTATAGCTTGTACGTCTTCGGAACGCTGAGTCGTTTCGTCATTTTGCGGTTCCTGAGCTTGTCGAAGGTCCCTTGAGGTAAGCGAGCAGGCCGTGGCGGCCGCCCTCACGGCCGTAGCCGGACTCCTTGTAACCGCCGAACGGGCTCGCCGGATCGAAGCGGTTGAACGTGTTGGCCCAGATGACGCCGGCGCGGAGGCGATCGGCGACCGCGAGGATGCGGGAGCCCTTGTCGCTCCAGATGCCGGCCGAGAGGCCGTACGGGGTGTTGTTCGCCTTCTCGATGGCCTCGGCAGGGGTGCGGAAGGTCAGCACCGACAGCACCGGGCCGAAGATCTCGTCGCGGGCGATGCGATGACTCGCCTGCACGTTCGTGAAGATCGTCGGCGCGAACCAGAACCCGCTGTCGGGGATGACGCAGTCGGCCGTCCACCGCTCGGCACCCTCTTCCTCGCCGATCCGGCTGAGCTCGCGGATACGGTCGAGCTGCGCGAGAGAGTTGATCGCGCCGATGTCGGTGTTCTTGTCGAGCGGGTCGCCCATCCGCAGCGTCGAGAGGCGGGATTTCAGCCGGTCGACGACGTCATCGTGGATCGACTCCTGCACGAGCAGCCGGCTGCCCGCGCAGCAGACGTGGCCCTGGTTGAAGAAGATGCCGTTGACGATGCCCTCGATCGCCTGATCGATCGGCGCATCCTCGAACACGATGTTCGCGGCCTTGCCGCCGAGCTCGAGGGTGAGCTTCTTGTTCGTTCCCGCGGTCGCCTTCGCGATGGCGCGACCCACGCCCGTGGAGCCGGTGAACGCGACCTTGTCGACGTCGGGATGCCCGACCACGGCTGCGCCGGTCGCACCGGCTCCGGTCACGATGTTGACGACTCCGCGCGGCAGATCAGCCTGCTGCAGGATCTCGGCGAAGATCAGGGCCGACAGGGGCGTGGTCTCTGCCGGCTTGATGACGACGGTGTTGCCCGCCGCGAGCGCCGGCGCGATCTTCCACGCGAGCATGAGGAGCGGGAAGTTCCACGGAATGACCTGCCCTGCCACGCCGAGCGAACGGGGGTTGGCGCCCAGCCCTGCGTAGTCGAGCTTGTCGGCCCATCCTGCGTAGTAGAAGAACCACGCGGCCACCAGGGGCACGTCGACGTCGCGGCTCTCCTTGATCGGCTTGCCGTTGTCGAGCGACTCGGCGACGGCGAGCTCGCGGGCTCGCTCCTGCACGAGGCGGGCGATCCGGAACAGGTACTTGCCGCGATCGCGGCCGCTCATCTTCGACCACGTCTTGTCGTGGGCACGACGCGCGGCGACGACCGCGGCATCGACATCCGCGTCGCTGGCCGAGGCGATCGTGGCGATGTGCTTCTCGTCGGCCGGCGAGATCGTCGCGAACGACTCGCCTGTGCCGGCGCGGAACTCGCCGTTGATGAACAGCCCGTACTCGTCGCGCAGATTCAGGATGGCGCGCGACTCGGGCGCCGGGGCGTACTCGAGGAAACTCATGATTCTCCAGTTCGAGCTTGTCGATCAGGTTGCTGAGCTTGTCGATCAGGTTGCTGAGCTTGTCGAAGCATCAGTCGATCGTCACGTAGTCGGCGCCGGAGTAGTGGCCGCTGGCAAGCTTCTGACGCTGCATCAGCACGTCGTTCAGCAGGCTCGATGCCCCGTACCGGAACAGGTGCGGCTGCAGCCATTCCTCGCCCACCGTCTCGGCGACCGTCACCAGGTATTTGATCGCATCCTTCGAGGTGCGGATGCCACCGGCAGGCTTCACACCGATCTTCTCGCCGGTGGTGCGGTGCCAGTCCCGCACGACTTCGAGCATGAGGAGCGTGACCGGAAGGGTGGCCGCAGGCTGCACCTTGCCGGTGGAGGTCTTGATGAAGTCTCCGCCCGCGAGGATCGCGAGCCACGACGCGCGTTTGACGTTGTCGTAGGTGTTGAGCTCACCCGTCTCGAGGATCACCTTCAGCGAGGCCGAAGACCCGTCCGGCCGGCGGCACGCCTGCTTCACCTTCGCGATCTGGTCGAACACGAGGCCGTACCGACCAGCGAGGAAGGCGCCTCGGTCGATGACCATGTCGATCTCGTCGGCGCCGGAGGCGACGGCATCCGCGGTGTCTGCGAGCTTGATCTCGAGCGAGGAGCGCCCGCTGGGGAACGCCGTCGCGACGGCCGCCACCGAGACGAGGCCGTCATCGGGATCGCCGTGGGCCGCGCCGAGCGCGGCTACCGCGTGCGGCACCATGTCGCCGTAGACGCAGACCGCGGCGACGCGCGGGCAGGTGGGGTCGCCGGCATCCGGGTTCAGTGCCTTCGCAACAAGCGAGCGGACCTTGCCGGGGGTGTCCGCGCCCTCGAGCGTGGTGAGGTCGATGAGCTCGATGATCTTGTCGAGCGCCCAGGCCTTGGACGTGGTCTTGATCGAACGTGTTCCGAGGCCTGCCGCACGCTGCTCGAGGCCTACCGCGTCGACGCCGGGGAGTCCGTGGAGGTAGCGGCGGAGGGTTGTGTCGTCGGGCTCTCCGCCGAGCAGTTCGACCGCGCGCTCCGGCAGCGTCTGAAGCTCTGTTCTGCTCATCGTTCTCCCTCAAGTCTGAATCGGCGGGCGACGCGAGAAGTGTCATCCAGTCCCGTGCGAGCCCTGATCGGATGTCGCCCGCCCGTCTCGCATCATCACGATCAGGCCGATTCCGACCACGACCACGAACGCGATCGACAGCACCGTGAAGGCGAACCAGTTCGAGTCGAGTGCGAGGACGATGGCCGCCGCGATCACGGCGATCGCAGCCGCGACGAGCTTCGATCCGAACTTCAAGCCTACCGCTGGTGTCAGTCGCCCGGCAGGCGAGTCGCCGCGGGCGAGGATGAGGTCGGCGAACGCGTCGAGGGTCGCGAGCAGCGCGGCGGAGTACGCCACGGCGCATCCGAGCGCCCCCCAGAGGTTCACCGAATCGACATCGGCGGCTCCCGCGGCCACGGCCAGCAGGTCGGCATCCACAGTGTCGATCGTAGGGGCGCAGTCCGGCAGGGTCTACGGCGCCGGCGGACTTGTCACGACCAGGATCGGGAGCACCACCTCGTCCACCAGAGAGGTGACGTACTCCTCGGTCACGTCACCCCCGAACAGGAACTCGTGGCGGAGCATCGCATGCCCCACCTCGAGCACGCGCGGGCTGAGATCGCCGTCACCGAGCTCGCCCCGCGCTCTCGCGCGACGGACGATCTCCCGCATCACGGCGTCACCGCGGCCCTTGCGTCGAGAGCGCAGCTCGTCGGCGACGCCGGGGTCGCCGAGAGCATCGCTCAGGATGCCGCGCATTCCCGCTCCGGCCGGACCCGCCAGCTGCGCCGCAGCGTCGCCGAGAGCGACGAGAAGGTCGGCGCGCAGTGAGCCGGTGTCGGGGATCTCATCAGCGTCGGGCAGGATCCGATAGACCGCGGCGACGATGAGCTCCGACTTGCCCGACCACCGTCGATACAACGATGCTTTGCTCACTCGCGCCCGTTCCGCCACGGCATCCATGCTCATTCCGGCATATCCCGAGGCCCCGAGCTCCTGAAGCACGGCGGCCAGGATCGCGGCCTCGAGCACCGCGCCACGACGCCGCTTCGCCGTCCCGTGACCCACGGTCACGAGCTCACCGTGCCGGCACGACGTGCCCGGCATCCCCGTCGACGGTGACAGCATCGCCGTCGTGCAGCACGGTGGTGCCGATCCCCGTGCCCATGACGGCGGGAATGCCGTACTCGCGGGCGACGATCGCCGCACGCGACGCGAGTCCGCCGGAGTCGACCACGACCGCCGCCGCGCGCTCGAACAGCGGAGTCCACGACGGATTCGTGTACGGACAGACCAGCACCTCGCCCGCCCGCAGTGAGGCGAAGTCGCTCGGGCCTCGCACCACCCGCACCGCTCCCGAAGCCCGTCCGCCGCCGGCCGGGGTGCCCGCGACCAGCGCATCGCCGGTGCCGCGGCGATGCGGGTAGAGCGTCGCCGGCGAGATGAGCGGGCCGCCCGCGTAGCTCGCACGGCGAGCCTTTCGCGCGAGTGCTCTCTCGCGAAGCGCCCCGCCCGCAGCCTCAGGGCCGGCGAGCGCGGTGATCTCCGCCAGCCGCAGGTGCATCACATCGTCGGTGGTGTCGAGCACACCGGCATCCGCCAGCCTGCGGCCCGCCTCGAGCAGCGCGCCGCGCAGCACGGGCAAGCCTCGCGTGGCGTGGAAGTGAGTGTCTTCGCGGAATGCGATGCCCGCCCGTGCGGCTTCGGCGGCGGCGAGGATCGACGGCGCCGAATTCGTCAGCCGAATCCGTCGATAGGACCTCAGCCGCTCAACCGCCACCGCCGCGATGGCGTACCCCGGCTCGCCGGCCGCTTCGGGGCGGTCCAGCAGGCCGGCGATCCCGGCGTGGAGAAGGGCGGGGGTCTCGCCCCAGGTGGGCTCCGACATCAGAAAGGCGCTCCGCACCTCACGGTGCCCATACTCGGAGAGGTAGGCGGCGATCGGCTCACGGAGGCCGGCGAGCCGTTCGTCGGAGGCGAGCCGATCCGCGAACCGGTCCGGATCGCTCTCGCGGAACGCCTGCAGCCACTCCGGTCGCGATGCGACGGTGAGCGCGAGCGCGCCGAGGTCGACGTTCGCCTGCGACGTGCGGGTCTGCAGCCCGCGCGACAGCGGTCCCGCTTCGCCCCTCAGTCCCAGCGCGCCGAGCCGGAGTCGGAGCCTCAGCAGGCTCAGCCCCGCGTGCGGCAGGTAGTCGATCCGCAGGGTGATCAGTCCGTCGAGTGACGACAGCACGCGATGGGGGATCCCGACGAGCTCGACCCAGTCGAGCGAGCGAGGTTCGAGCGACCGGAGCTCGGCGATCTCCCGCTCGAACCGCGCGAATCGCGGATCGCCGGTCCACTCGCGCGTGTCGAATCGCCTCGCCTTGCGGATCGCCCTGGCCGGAGCCGTCAGGGTGCGCGCGGAGGGGCGCGGCTCGGGCGGCACGAGCTCGTCCACGACTCCCGCGGCTTCGGGCAGCATCCGACCCAGATCGAGATTCACACCCGGGATCTCGGCGAGCATCCGGGTGAGGATCCTGCCGTGGCCCCGCAGCGTCCAGGTCGACATGTCGAGCGGGTACGGACGCACGGGCAGCAGTTCCGCGACGATCGATCCCATCATCCGGCGGACCGCGTTCACTCGCCGCGGTGCAGGGGGCAGCGCCGTGAGCGGCCGCGCCTGAAGCACCCAGAGCCTCTCGCCCTCGAATGCCCACTCGATGTCCTGCGGCGCCCCGAAGCGAGCGGCGATCGATCGGCCGACCGCGGCGAGCCTTCGCGCCTGTTCGGTGGTGAGCTGGGTGCCGTCCGCCGACGCGTGCTCTTCCCTCGTGCCCCCGCCATCCGCCGCGCGGATGACGACTTCTGCGTTTCCGCCGCGCTGCCCGACCAAGCGATCTCGAGCATCGAGCATGACGTGCTGCGGCGTGACGAGGCCGGACACCACAGCCTCGCCGAGACCGGGACTCGCGTCGATCACGATGCGGTCGCGCTCCCCCGTGACGGGATCGGCGGTGAACATGACGCCCGCGATGTCAGCCGCGACGAGCGCCTGCACGACGACGGCGATCTGTACCTCGTCATCCGGGATGCCGCGCTGGGCCCGGTAGGCGATCGCCCGATCCGACCACAGCGACGCCCAGCATCGGCGTACCGCGTCGAGCACCTCGGATGATCCCCACACATTGAGGAACGTCTCCTGCTGACCCGCGAAGGCGGCGCCCGGCAGATCCTCGGCCGTCGCGCTGGATCGGACGGCGACCGCACCAGCGCCCAGCCGCTCGTACGCGCGCACAACGGCGTCGCGCATGTCGTCGGGCAGCGCTGCATCCGCTACGGCGTCGCGCCTCGCGCCGGCATCCGTCGACGACACGGCGATCCCCGCGGTCGCGCGCTCGTACACCGCTGTCGTGATGACGAAGCCATCGGGCACGGCATACCCTGCCCTCACGAGTTCGCCGAGATTGGCCCCCTTGCCGCCGGCGACGGCCAAATCTCCGCGACCGACGTCGCGCAACTCGAGGACGGGCTCCATCGGACCTCCAGAATAGAGTACGGATCGTACCCTATTCCGATCAGGTCAGCGCCTTGCGCACCCGCTCGACATCATCCGCGATCTTGGCCTTGAGCGGCTCGATGCCCTCGAACGCGACCATCCCGCGAATCCGGAACGTGAACTGCACCTCGACGCTGTGGCCGTAGAGATCGAGGTCGGTCTCATCGAGCACGTACGCCTCGACCTGCCGGACGGGCACATCGTCGAAGGTCGGGTTGGTGCCCACGCTGATCGCGGCGGGGTACCGGATGCCGGAGCGCAGCCCATCGGCCGAGCCCTCATCGATGAGCCAGCCGGCGTACACCCCATCGGCCGGCACGAATCCCTCGAGGTCGGGCGAAAGGTTCGCGGTCGGAAAGCCCAGTTCTCGTCCGCGCTTGGCTCCGTGCACGACCTCGCCCCACAGCGAAGCCGGGCGGCCGAGCAGCTTGGCAGCGGTCTCGACGTCGCCGGTGCTGAGCACTTCACGGATCCAGGTCGACGACACCCGACGTCCGGGTTCGATCGCCCGCACATCATCGACCACATCGACGTCGAATCCGTACTCGGCGCCGAGTTCGCGCAGTGTGTCGGGGCTCCCGGCTCCGCCGCGTCCGAAGCGGAAGTCGCGCCCCACCAGCACCGTCCGCACCCCGAGCGCGCCGACCAGGACGTGCTCGACGAACTCGCGTGCCGAGAGGTTCGCGAGCCGCTCGTCGAAGCGCAGCATGAGCGTCGCGTCGATGCCGGTCTCGGCGAGCAGCTGCAGCTTCTGGTGCACGCCGATCAGGTTCTCGGGGCAGAGCTCGGGGCGCAGCAGTGCGAGCGGGTTGCGATCGAACGTGACGGCCACGACACGCGCTCCGCCGGTCGCCGCATCCACTCGGGCACGGTCGATCACGGCCCGATGGCCGGAGTGGACCCCGTCGAACTTTCCGATCGCGACCACCGACGGTCCGTAGCCCGCCGGCACCTCGGCAGGGTCGCGGAAGACGATCACGGCGCCACCGCGGTGGCTGCGGCATCCGACGTCGCCGAGCGCTCGGCGGGGTGGTGGGTGATCAGCCACCAGAGACCGAAGAACGGCAACACGAGCGGCACGAAGAGGTAGCCGAGGCCGAACCAGGACCACACGGTGGGGTGAGCGAACAGCGCGGGGAGCACCAGACTCAGCGTGCCGATGACGAGCACGCCCACCAGCTCGAACAGGATCGTGATCCACGCGACGCGGTACCAGACGCGCGAGCCCGAGAAGATCAGGGCCAGCGTCGCGAGGATGTACACCAGCGCCGAGATGGCCGAGAGCGTGTACGCGAGCGGTGCTTCGTCGTATCGCTGGACGATCTGGACGAATGAGCGACCGGTGGCGGCGAGCGCCATGATCGCGTAGACGATCACGAGCACGCGGCCGATGCCGGTCATGCGGGGGCGGGCGGACGACGACGACATGACTCGTCAATCTTAGGCCGCGAGCCGAACCCGCAGCGCCGGGTCTCCGGGCTCACGCCACTTGAACGGTCCAGATCACGTGCATCCGCCACACCATGACGGCAACGGACAGAGCGGCGATGCCCATGATGACCGTGCTCCATCGGCTGCGCTCGAGCAGGGCCCATCCGACGGCGCCGATCAGGAGGAGAGCGGCCGACACCAGGTACACCCAGAACTCGAGCAGGCTGCCGGTGGGCGGATTGCCGACGAAGGGCGCGATGATCGCGATCACGATCTGGGCGAGAAGGAGCAGCTCGACGAGCGCCAGCGAGCCGACCGTGAGATCGCTCGGGCGCCTCCCGGCCAGTCCCGCGATGACGCAGAGAAGCCCGGCGGCCACCGCGGCGATCAGCTCGACGTATGTGTACCAGAGGATCATCGGGGAACCTCCTGCGCCAGGTTCATGACGCTCTTGACGTCGCCGCCGACTCGTTCGACGATTCCCACGAGTCTCCCTTCGCGGTCGATGGCTGCGGCCGCGTCGCCGGCGAGCCGCGGCGCGGCACCAGCCAGTCGCTTGCCGTGGCGCAGGTCTCTGGCCTCGTCGTCGGTGACGTCGAAGCGCCCGAGCACCGCTTCGGCGACGACAGCGGGCGCCGTGAGCGAGGTGTCCGCCAGTTCGTCGACGGATGCCGCATCCGACACGTCGAAGGGTCCGATCCGTGTCCGTCGCAGCGCCGTGAGGTGCCCGCCGACGCCGAGGCCGGCTCCGAGGTCCCTGGCGAGAGCCCGGATGTAGGTGCCGCTCGAGCAGTCGACGACCACGTCGAGGTCGATGGCGTGGGAATCTCTCCGCGACGCGATGACGTCGAACCTCGACACCGTGACCTCGCGCGCCTTGAGCGCGACCTCGACGCCCTCGCGGGCGAGGTCGTACGCCCGCCGCCCGTCGACCTTGATCGCCGAGACCGTGCTCGGCACCTGCGAGATCCGGCCCGTCATGGCCGCGATGCCGGCCGTGATGCGCTCGGGGGTCGCCGCGGAGAGGACCGCGGCATCCGCTCGCCCGGTCTCGTCGCCCTCGGCGTCATCGGTGTCGGTCGAGACGCCGAGCCGGATCGTGGCGTGGTAGGTCTTGTCGAGCCCGACGATGAAGGTGAGAAGCCGCGTCGCACCCTCGACGCCGAGGAGCAGCAGGCCCGTCGCCATCGGATCGAGCGTGCCGGCATGGCCGATCTTGCGCGTGCCGAGCGCGCGCCGAGCACGGGCGACCACATCGTGGCTCGTCATCCCGCCCGGCTTATCGACGAGCATCACGCCCGCGGCGACCATCAGCCGTTGCTCCGAGAGATGCGGCGCGGGTGGGCGAGATCGGCGTTGTCGACGACCACGGATGCCGCCCCTCTCGGGTCGGCTTCGTCGATGTAGAGCTCCTGGCCATCGCGGTAGCGGCGGTTGGATGCCGCGTCGGGGTCGGGATCGCTGCCGTCGCGGAGCGCCATCCGCGCATACGCGACGGGGTACGGCACCTCGAGCCACAGCGACCAGTCCCACAGGTCCCGCAGCTCGGGGCGATGGAGGAACACGCCGTCGACGATGAGGACGGCATCCCGCGGCGCGGCGACCCACGCGGACTCGACCGCGGCATCGCGCCTCCAGTCGAACGCGGCGAGCTGAAAGCCGATCGTGGCGGACGTCTGCCACCCCTCGCGGAACGGATCGATGAGCACACGGCGGAACGTCGCGTAGTCGTACGAGTCGCGGTAGAAGCCCTCGGGCGACCGGCGCCCACGGGCGTACCGCTCGGATCGGGGCCGGTGGAAGCCGTCGATCGATGAGCGGAACACCGTCGTGCCCGCCTCGGCGAAGACATCCGCGAGCCCGTCCGCGAACACGGTCTTGCCGGCTCCGTCGACGCCATCCACTGCAAGCAGGATGCGCCCGCCCCGGTACTGCCGCCGCACCTCGTCGCGCAGCTCGCGCCAGAGCGTGCTGACGGGAGTGACGGGAAGGGCCATGGTTCCAGCCTAGGGCGGCGTGGCGGGGAGGCTTCCCCGGGGGTGGTTGGGGGTCGGTCACCGAGCCGCGGCGGTCACCGAGCCCGGTCGGTCGCTGAGCCTGGTCGGTCGTTGAGCCTGGTCGGTCGTTGAGCCTGCCGAGCGTGCGGCCACCGCATCGACCCTTCGACAGGCTCAGGGACCGATGCTCGCCGAGCTTAGGCTGAACGGCATGCCCGATCTCGCGACCCCGCTCATCGCGTGGTACGGCGAGAACGCCCGCGACCTGCCGTGGCGCAGGCCCGGGTTCGGAGCATGGGGCGTACTGGTGAGCGAGTTCATGCTTCAGCAGACGCCGGTCACTCGCGTCATCCCGCATCTCCAGGCCTGGCTCATGCGGTGGCCGACGCCCACCGCGCTCGCGGCGGACGCTCCGGCCGAGGCGGTCCGGCAATGGGCGAACCTGGGCTACCCGCGGCGAGCACTGTGGCTGCATCGCGCCGCGGTCGAGATTCGCGACCGGCACTCCGGGGTCGTTCCGCGTGATGTGGATGCACTCCTCGCCCTCACCGGCATCGGCGACTACACCGCCCGGGCGGTTGCGGTCTTCGCGTATGGGGAGCGGCATCCCGTGGTCGACACGAACACGCGACGGGTGCTGTCTCGCGCCGTCGACGGTCGCTCCCAGTCCGGTTCGCCATCCCGCCGGGACCTCGACGCGATGACGCGGATCCTGCCGGAGCACCCCGCTGACGCGGCGATCGTGAATGCCGCTGCGATGGAGCTCGGCGCCGTCGTGTGCACGGCTCGAGCACCGAAGTGCAAGGTGTGCCCGCTCGCGGATCAGTGCGCGTGGCGAGCTGCCGGCTACCCCGATACGGGCGACGGCCGTCGTCGACAGGCGCGCTACGAGGGCAGCAACCGCCAGGCACGCGGTGCGGTGCTGAAAGTGCTGCGGGATGCCGCTCCGCAGCCGGTCGACCTCGCTCAAGTCATCGCGGACTGGCCGGATGCCCTGCAGCGCGATCGCGCGATCGATTCCCTCATCGCCGACGGCCTCGCCGAGGCATCCGGCGGTCTTCTGTCCCTGCCGGGGCACCGGGTTGCGGGTTGACTCGTCGGTGCACCCCTACGCCGCGTCGCTAGACCAGGAGGATCGGCGAATTCAGGACGATTCAGCGGCATCCGTCCTGATTCGGGCGACTCTCCTGATGTCGTCGACCGTGCTCACAGCGCGGGCACCGCGAATCAGCCGGAGGGACCCAGCACTGTCACCGAAGGATGCGATTCGGCGCAGTCAGGCAGGTCCAAGGCGAAACCACCTGATTCGGAGAGATCAGGCGAATTCGCCGCGGGCGGGCGCTTCTGCCTCGTCGCGCTCCGCGTCCGCGTCGTCGGGCTCCGCGTCGTCGGGCTCCGCGTCGTCGAGCTCGGCTTCCGCGTCGCCGTCCTCGAACCCACGCGGCTTCACGTATGGGTCGGCGTCGCCGGCGTACTGCGCGGTCGCCGCCAGTCCCGCCACGGCCTCATCGCGCTCGCGCGCTTCGCGCAGAAGAGCCGCGATGTGGTCGGCGTTCTCGGGGATCGCGTCCAGGAAGAACTCCAACGATGGTGTGAGCCGGGTGTTGAGATGCTTTCCCACCTCGGTGCGCAGCATCCCGGTCGCGGACTTCAGCGCGGCGGCGGTGTCGGCGCGCAGCGCCTCGTCGCCCATGACCGTATAGAAGACGGACGCGTGCTGCAGATCACCGGTCACCTTGACGTCGGTGATGGTGACGAATCCGAGCCGCGGATCGCGGAGGCCCTTCTCGAGACGTTCCGCGATCAGCACCCGGATGCGGTCTGCGAGCTTCGCCGCTCTGGCGTTGTCGGCCATGGCGCTCCCATCTGCGGTTGTCACGGCTCGGGCGCCGTGGGGGGCCCTCGACCCCTGTGTCAAGGATAGTCGGGCGGGGTCGTGGGGTACGCCGTCGGCCTCCTTCGGTCGTTACGGGCCGATTTCGCGCGGGCATCGCCGACGTGTCCCACCAGCCGCGCACGTGAACGGAGAGTTAACTTCCCTCGGCTGGATCGCGGTCGACAACAGCGACGGATGCCGCCACCCCGCATCTCCGCCGACTCGAATCGAATTCAGTTCTCACCTGGCTTTTCCGCCGAAATGCGCACGACTCTCCGCAAATGTCGGATCCGCTCGGGGCCGGGTGGTCACGGCGCGCCACGGCGAAACGTCCTCTCCCCGCCGACGCAGCCGGAGCCATACACTCCTGCTCAGCACCACGCTGGGTGATGAAGCCCCAGGGGATCGCCGACCGCCTTCACTGGTCGGCTCCCCTTCCTGAGACAGGTTTGCGCTGGGACGCGACTGTCTGAATGAGCTATTGCACCTGCTGTACCCGGGATCGCCTCGGCAACGCGCTGCGGTCTCGTCTGGGGGGGTTGTGTTGCGCACACGTCTGGGACGATCGACGGTCATCGCCATGATCGCGCTGACAGCGGTGGTGCTGTCGGCGATACCGAGTGCCCTCGCACAGGCCGTGCCTGCGAACCTCGTCGCGAACGATTCGCTCGAGGCCGGCGCCGCGTGGCCGACGTGCTTCTCTGCCAGCGGCTGGGGGACGGAAGCGGCGTGGTCGCTCGTTCCTGGTCGAAACGGCGGCCGCGCCGTCGCGGTGTCGCTTGTCGGGCACGAGAGCGGCGACCGCAAGCTGCTCCAGACCGAGAGCACCTCGTGCGCTCCCACGGTGACGGCCGGTCAGCCGTATGAGCTCGCGATCTGGTACACCTCGACGGCGCCGGTGGGTCTGACGCTCTTCCGCCACTCCGCCGCCGGATGGACGTACTGGGGCGACCTCGGCACGCAGCCTGCGTCAGCAGGCTGGCGGCAGGCTGCCGCGACGACCCCCGACATTCCCGCCGGGACGGATCGAATCGTCTTCGGTCTCTCGCTTTCGGCCGACGGCACACTCGTAACCGACGACTACTCGCTGTGGCGGAGCGGAGCGCCGGATGAGGGTCCGACGCCGACCCTCACCGCGACGCCCACTCCGACGCCCACGCCCACGGCGCCGGCCACACCGAACCTCGTCGCAAACCCGGATCTCGCCGCGGGTGGGGCCGTTCCGACGTGCTTCATGCTCGCGGGTTGGGGCGAGCACACCACGTCGGCCGCCGTCTCGACCGACGTCCCGGCATCCGCTCCCGCGGGGGCTCGTTCGTACTCGATCACGCTGGCGGGCCGCGTGTCGGGCGACCAGAAGCTGCTCCAGTCGGAGGCACCGGCGTGCGCACCCTCCGTGGTCCCCGGAGCGACGTATGACATCGGCGTCGACTACACCTCCACGACCGCATCCACCAGCATCACCGCCTTCCAGCACACCGCGACCGGCTGGGCGTACTGGACCGAAGTGAACGGACTGCCCGCGGCCGCGACCTGGACGCACGCGGCTGCGACCCTCCCCGCGATCCCCTCAGGCGTCGACCGCATCTCATTCGGCGTCTCGATCTCGGCGAACGGCACGCTCAAGACGACGGGCTACTCCCTCACCGCGCAGGGCGGCCCCACGCCGACCCCGACACCTACGCCGACACCGACCCCGACGCCGACGCCCACCCCGCCTCCGACACCCGGCTCACCCGCCGACATCGGGCAATGGGACGTGCTCGAGAACGAGATGCCCGTCCGCGCCCTCCACACGACCTTGCTCCACGACGGTCGCGTGCTCCTGGTCGCAGGCTCGGGCAACGACGGCAACGCGTTCGCGGCGGGCACCTTCACGGCGAAGGTGTGGGATCCGTCCGACGACTCCTATCTCGACATCCCGGTTCCGTACGACATGTTCTGCACGGGCCACGTCACGCTCCCGGACGGCAAGGTCCTCCTGTCCGGCGGGACGGAGGCCTTCCCCGAAGAGGACCAGGGCCCCAACACGTTCAAGGGCAGCAAGAAGAGTTACTACTTCGACCCCGAAGACGATCGGTTCCACCCCACCAGTGACATGAGAGGCGGGCATTGGTACCCGACCCTCACCAAGCTCGGCAACGGCGACCTCTGGGCCGCAGGGGGCCTCGACGAGAAGGCCGAGGGCACGGTGCTGACCGAGCTCTTCGACTACGCGACCATGACCTGGCGCCCGTCGAACCAGGTCCCGCAGACGTGGAGCTTCTGGGGCACTTACCCGCACATGTACCTGCTCGAGGACGGGATGCTGTTCTACGCCGGCGGGCACACCTTCGGCAATGGCCTGCCCGGCACGGGGGCGTCGCTGTACGACTGGACGACGGCGCAGATCTGGGATGTCCCCGGCCTTCGCGAGAAGGATCTTCGCGACCAGGCGGGCTCCGTCCTCCTCCCGCCCGCACAAGATCAGAAGGTGATGATCGTGGGCGGCGGCAACACCGACTCGAACCTTCCCGCGATCAATCTCGTCGACATCATCGATCTGAGCGTGACCGCCCCGCACTATGAGGCGGGCCCGACTCTTCCGGGGTCCGGCAAGGCATACGTGAACCTCTTGACCCTGCCTGACCGGACCGTGCTCGCGGCCGACGGCGCGCAGCACAACCGTTCCGACAACGTGCTGACTGCGGCGATCTACCGCACCACGGCCGGCGTGTGGAAGAGCATCGATCCCGATCCCGTGGGACGCAACTATCACTCGACCTCGCTCGTCCTCCCGGACGGCCGGGTCGTGGTCTTCGGGTCGAACCCCGCCGACAACTCGTTCGAGACCAGGGTCTCGGTCTACAGCCCGCCCTACATGTTCCGCGGCACGCGGCCGACCATCACGAGCGCTCCGGCTGCGGTGACGTATGGCGAGTCCTTCGGCCTCGGAACCACCGGCCAGATCGTGTCGGCATCCCTCTTGTCGCCCATGTCATCGACGCACCAGACAGACACGAATGCGCGCCTCGTCGATGTCCCCCTCACCGGAAGTGGTGGAACGCGCACCGCGCACATCCCGGCCAACCCGAACCTCCTGCCGCCTGGGCCGTACATGCTGACGGTGCTCGACGGCGACGGCGTCCCCAGCATCGCGAAATGGGTGTGGATCTCATGAGCACAATGAAACGCGGCAGCCGCGCTCGTATGATCGTCGCAATCGTCGCTTCGACGCTCCTCGTCGCCGGCGGAGGCGCCGCCCTGTGGCCGCGGTCGGTCGCGGAGACGAGCGCCGAGACGATCGACCCACACACCGGCCACCTGTCGGTGATCGTGGGTGGTTCGGATGCGGGCGACGCCACGACACGCGATGCGTCGACGGTCGTCCCGCCTGAGTCCGAATCAGCGGGAGACACTCCGCAGGCCTCGCTCGCGGCTGCGGCCGGAAGCAACCCGTTCGCGCTCGATGGCGCCCGGAGCGGCGGCACGGCGTCGATCCAGGCCTCCGCTCTCGCAACGTCGGAGGCTGAGGCGCCCACGCGGAACGGGGCTGCAGGACTCGGCAAGCCGCGCCCCGACGTCAAGCCGGGCGAGGTCATCGATCCCGACGCCACGCTCGGCGGCTGCAACCCGGCCTACGGGGATGACGGCCAGTGCCTGCCCGTCATCCCGCCCAGCCAGTCCGCGCACGCTGCCGAGATGATCGACGCAGGGCTCGATCCCGCATCGATGGTCCACACCTGGAAGTGCGAGGAGGTTCGCGAGTACTTCCCGGACGGCATAGCGGTGCGGGTGCCCGGCGTCGACCCCGACACGCTCGACGCCGACGACGACGGCACCGCCTGCGAACCCGACTGAACCGACGGCGGGGCCATCAGCCGCCGCACCCCCGACCCACCCGTTCCAGCCACCCGATCCGCCCGACCCACCCGTTCCAGCCACCCGATCCGCCCGTTCCAGCCGCTCCAGCCGCTCCGGTCACCCGACCCATCCGGCGGCGTTTGCCGACCCATCCAGCGTGACCCACCCATCCTGCTCCACGACCCCACGGAGTCTCCATGGTCTTCGCATCGATCCTTCTGATCCTGTTCTCGCTCGTCCTGCTCGCCCTTTCGCTCAGCACGCTGTACGCCGCGACGTACGCGTGGTGGGACCCCGAGGCACGAGCTCTCACCACCTACCCCGCCCTCGACGGCGAGGACGGCCTCAGCTTCTCGCTGATCATGCCTTGCCGTCATGAGCAGGAGGACGTCATGCGCGCCACGCTCGAACGGCTCCTCTCGCAGAACCACCAGACCCTCGAAGTGCTCATCTCGGTCGGCCACGACGACCCTGAGACCGTCGCGATCGCCGAGCGGCTCGCCGGTGAGGACCCCGGGCGCGTCCGCGTCTCGGTGGACCACAGCCCGGTCAAGAACAAGCCCCGCCAGCTCAACACGGCGCTGCGGATGTGCCGGAACGACATCGTGGGAGTCTTCGACGCCGAGTCGATCGCGGCCCCCAACCTGCTGCGCAACATCGACAACAGCTTCCGCGCGACGGGAGCGGATGCCGTGCAGGGCGCCGTGCAACTCATCAACTATCGGGACACGTGGTTCTCGCTGCGCAACTGCCTCGAGTACTTCATCTGGTTCAGCTCGCGGCTGCACATCCACGCGAGGCTCGGGTTCATCCCGCTCGGCGGCAACACGGTCTTCGTACGCCGGACGCTGCTCGAAGACGTCGGCGGATGGGACGAGAACTGCCTCGCCGAGGACTGCGAGCTCGGCGTGCGACTCTCCACGCTGCACCACCGCATCGTGGTCGCGTACTCCCCTGAGCTCGTGACACGCGAAGAGACGCCCGACACGGTGCGCGCTCTCGTCAAGCAGCGGACGAGATGGTCGCTCGGCTTCATGCAGGTGTATGCGAAGGGGCTGTGGAAGCGACTGCCGACTCTGCGCGAGCGGGCGACCGCGTGGTGGACGCTTACGCAGCAGCACCTCATGGCCCTCACCGGTCTCGCGATCCCACTTTCGATCGCCCTCGCGATCTGGGGCAAGTTCCCGCTCGGTGTGACGATGCTGACCTTCATCCCGCTCATCACGACACTGGCGACGGTCGGATTCGAAGCCTGCATGTTCCGCGAGTTCGGGCGCGACCACGGCTTCGCGATCCGGACGCGTGAATACGCCATCCTCGTCCTGAGCACGCCGTTCTACCAGATGCTGCTGGCTTTCGCGGCTCTGCGGGCCTACGCGAAGTTCCGCACCGGCGACTTCCGCTGGGAGAAGACGGCGCATGCCGGCAGCCACCTCGGATACCTCGGGGCGGGGGCATCGTCATGATGGTCATCGAGCGCGAGATCGGCCAACCACAGACCAGGCGGGAGGCCCATGCCGAAGCGGCTCTCACGCGGGCACCCGGACGCCTGCGGACGTGGCTGAGCGTCACCGACAACACCACGATGCTCATCGTCTTCGCGGTGGCCCTCGTCATCGGTGCGTGGAACGTCAACGGCGCGCCGACCTATCAGGACGACGAGGGGACGTACGTCGCGCAGGCGGTCGCTGTGCAGGCCGGCGGGCTCGCTCCGTACACGTATTGGTACGACCACCCGCCCTTCGGGTGGATCCAGCTTGCGATCCTCGGGTGGATCCCGCAGGCTCTCGGGCTCGGCGCAGGCTCCGACCTTGCGGCGATGCGATACGTCTCGGCGTTCCTCTTCGCCATCACCGCGACGCTCGTCTTCCTCGTCGCACGAAGAATGCTCGTGCGCCGACCCTTCGCCGTTCTCGCCGCGGCGATCTTCGTCTGCTCGCCGCTGTCCCTGACCCTCGGACGCCAGGTGTTCCTCGATACGGTCGGTGTGCCTTGGATCCTCTTCGCGTTCTATCTCGCGATCTCCCCTCGCGTCGCGATGTGGCACCATGTGGGCGCCGGCATCTCGTTCGCCATCGGCGTGCTCTCCAAGCTCACGCTCGCAGCGTTCGGGCCCGCGCTTCTCCTCGCGATGCTGGACCGCACGCGATGGCGGAGCCGCGCCTTCTCGATCGTCGGCTTCCTCGGCGTCGGTGGACTCGTCATCATGCTGTTCCCCCTCATGGCGGCGCTGCGCGGAGAGCTCATCTCCGGGGCGGGCCACGTGTCGCTTCAGGACGGCCTCGCATACCAGTTCCTCTCGCGCTCGGGATCGGGCTGGATCTGGGAGGTGGGGTCGCCTCGCAACGATCTGCTGCAGAGCTGGCTCTTCCTCGACGGGTACCTCATCATCGGGGGTCTCATCGGGGCCGCGCTGTGCGCCTTCACCCGAAGGACCCGCTGGATCCCCGTCGCAATTCTCTGCTTCGCACTGCCGGTCTTCGTCGGACAGGGGTACCTCCCTGCGATGTACATCGTGTCCGGGCTCCCGTTCTTCGCGCTCGCGATCGGCAGCGGCATCCACTTGGTGTGGCGGATGCTCCGCACCGTCCTGCGCACGTACCTTCCGCGGCTCTCCATCGGCGGTTCGGTGCTCGTGGCCGCTGTCATCGGGACGGCGGTTCTGTTCATCCCCGTCGAGCAGTGGCTGACGCGTGGATTTCCGCTGCTCGCGTCGACGGATGAGAACAAGGACTGGCGGTCGACGCTCGAGTGGGTGAGCGACAACGTGCCTCGCGACGAGGTCATCGTCGTGCCGTACTCCATGTGGCAGGACGTCAGCAAGCAGGGCTGGGACGACCCCTGGCAGGCGATCGTGCTGGAGAAGGTCGATCTCGACTCGCAGTTCGACCAGGAGCATCCGGGCGGCGTGGACGAGATCGACTGGATCGTCGAAGGCCCGACGGTCTCTCCCAACATCGACTATCTCGACCTCGACATGATGCGCACGGCCCTCGAGAGCTCGCACGTCGTCGCGGAGTTCGGCGCCTGGAAGATCCGGGAAGTGGACCATGCCTCGGTCCCGAATCCGTCGACTGACGAGGAGGGGTGACCTACCGGCATCCGACGCCCGCACCACCGCCGCCCGCACCACCGCCATCCGCATCACCGACAAGGAAGGAGCAAGGAATGAACGCGACGACCGTAATCATCCCGACGTTCAACGAAGCCCCGAACGTCGCCGAGCTCGTCCGGCGACTCAACGCCACGAGTCTCCCGACGGGATCCGAAATCCTGTTCGTCGACGATTCGTCCGACGACACACCCGCCGCGATCACAGACGCCTCCGGATGGAGCGCCGTGCCGGTCCGCATGATCCACCGCGACGACCCGGTCGGCGGCCTCAGCGGCGCAGTGGTCGAGGGGATGCAGTCCGCGACGACCGACTGGTGCGTCGTCATGGACGGCGACCTTCAGCACCCACCCGAGATGGTGCCGGTGCTCATGGAGACCGGCGGCGGAACGGGCGCCGACGTCGTCGTGGCCTCACGCCACGTCGGGGGCGGCAGCAACGCCGGTCTCGCCGGCTTCACCCGCCGGCTCGTGTCGAACGGGTCGATCGCGATCACGCGCGCGATGTTCCCGAATCGCCTGCGCAACTGCACCGACCCGATGACCGGGTTCTTCGCGCTCCGCCGCTCGTCGATCGATGTCCACAACCTTCGCCCGCAGGGGTTCAAGATCCTTCTCGAAATACTCGCACGCCAACGCCTCAAGGTCGTCGAAGAGCCGTTCATCTTCGGCGAGCGGCACGCTGGCGAGTCGAAGGCCGACGTCAGGCAGGGCTTCCGTTTTCTCCGGCAGCTCGCGGCGCTCCGCTTCGGGCGGATGTCGCGCTTCGCGATCATCGGAGGTGTCGGCGCCGTCGTCAACCTCGCCATCATGGCGGGGCTGATCGCGTTCGGCATGGACTACCTGTACGCGGCGATCATCGCGTCAGGAGTGACGATCATCGGGAACTTCTTCCTGCAGGAGCTGTTCGTCTTCCGCGACCTCCGGCGGGAAGGCCGAGGCTTCTGGACGAGGTTTGCGGGCTCGGTCGGCTTCAACTCCGTCGAGGCGGCCCTGCGAATGCCGCTCCTGTTCGCATTCGTGCAATTCGGACACATCTCGAGCGTGATCGCCCAGGCGATCACCATCCTCGTCGCCTTCGTGATCCGCTATGTGTTCCACGCGCGCGTCGTATACCGACCGCGCCGCACGACGCCGGTGAGCCCCCTCATCACGAAGGGCCTCGCCGCAGAGGTGTCACGGGACCCCCAGGTCCTGTGATGTGAGCCGCCGGTACATACACGGCGTCTCAAGGACGGATCGCCCCTGCCGCTCCCACCGGCAGGGGCGATCCCATGTCAGGACCGAGGGCGGACTAGCCGCGAGGCTTCTCCACCAGCTCGGTGGTCTCGATCTCGTCGCCGATCTGGATGTCGTTGTACCGACCGAGGCCGATACCGGCTTCGAAGTCCGTGCGGACCTCGGTGACGTCATCCTTGAAACGACGCAGCGACTCGATGGCCAGGCCATCGGCGATGACCACGCCGTCGCGGATGACACGAGCCTTCGCGTTGCGCGTGATGGTGCCGCTGCGCACGATGACACCGGCGATGTTGCCGAACTTCGAGGAGCGGAACACCTCGCGGATCTCGGCCACACCGGAGCGGATCTCTTCGTACTCGGGCTTGAGCAGACCCTTGAGCGACTGCTCGACGTCATCGATCGCGTTGTAGATGACCGAGTAGAAGCGCGTGTCGACACCCTCGCGAGAGGCGCGCTCGCGCGCCTTCGTGTCGGGGCGGACGTTGAACCCGATGATGATCGCGTTGTCGATCGTCGCCAGGTTGACGTCGGACTCCGTGATGGCGCCGACGCCGCGGTGGATGATCCGCAGCTGCACGGAGTCGTCGACCTCGATCTTGAGGAGCGACTCTTCGAGCGCCTCGACGGCACCCGATACGTCGCCCTTGATGATGAGGTTGAGCGACTCGACCTTGCCCTCTTCGAGCGCACGGGTGAAGTCCTCGAGCGAGATCCGCTTGCGCGCCTTCGCCAGCTGAGCGTTGCGCTCGGCTGCTTCACGCTTCTCAGCGATCTGGCGGGCGAGGCGATCCTCTTCGGTCACGATGAACGTGTCACCGGCGCGCGGCACGGAGTTGAGCCCCTGCACCTGCACGGGACGCGACGGGTAGGCCTCGAGGACGGCGTCGCCGTTCTCGTCCGCCATCGCGCGAACGCGGCCGTAAGCCGTTCCCGCCACGATCGCGTCGCCGACCCGGAGTGTTCCGGACTGGATGAGGACGGTCGCCACGGAGCCGCGGCCCTTGTCGAGCTTCGCTTCGATCGCGACACCGCGGGCAGCCTTGTTCGGGTTGGCCGTGAGGTCGAGCCCCGCGTCGGCGGTCAGCAGCACGGCATCCAGCAGTTCCTGGATGTTCGTGCCGGCACGAGCCGAGACGTCCACGAAGATGACGTCGCCGCCGTACTCCTCTGCGACGAGGCCGTACTCGGTGAGCTGCTGGCGCACCTTGGCCGGGTTGGCGTCGGGCTTGTCGATCTTGTTCACCGCGACGACGATCGGCACACCGGCGGCCTGGGCGTGATTGAGCGCCTCGACCGTCTGCGGCATGATGCCGTCGTCGGCGGCGACCACGAGGATCGCCAGGTCGGTCACCTGCGCACCACGTGCACGCATCGCGGTGAACGCCTCGTGACCCGGGGTGTCGATGAAGGTGATGGCGCGGTCGATTCCCTCGTGCTCGGTCCAGACCTGGTAGGCGCCGATGTGCTGGGTGATGCCACCCGCCTCGCCGGCGACGACGTTGGTCTGACGGATCGCGTCGAGCAGTCGCGTCTTGCCGTGGTCGACGTGACCCATGACGGTCACCACCGGCGGACGGATCTCGAGGTCTTCCTCGTTCTCGTCCTCCAGTTCGCGATCGAGATCCAGACCGAAGCTCTCCAGGAGCTCCTTGTCCTCGTCTTCGGGCGAGACCATCTGGATCTTGTAGCCGAGTTCGACGCCGAGCACTTCGAAGGTCGCCTCGTCGAGCGACTCGGTCGCGGTCGCCATCTCGCCCAGGTTGAACAGGATGGTCACAAGGGTTCCGGGCTGCACGGTGTAGCCGGTGATGTTCTCGATCTTGTCCGCGAAGTCCGAGATCGACGCGCCACGGCGCATGCGGATGATCTCGCCGTTGCCGCGCGTGACGTTGACGCCACCGACGGTCGGCGCATCCCGCATCTCGAATTCCTGGCGCTTCGCCCTGCGCGACTTGCGCTGCTTGGACTTGCCGCCACCCTTGCCGAAGGCACCGGCGGTGCCACCGCCGGGACCACGGCCACGGCCACCGCCGCCACCGGGACGACCGGCGAAACCGCCGGCCGGTGCGGCACCAGGGGCACCACCGGGACGCTGGAAGCCGCCGCCACCGGCACCGCCGGGACGACCGGGGCCGCCGGGACGCTGCTGGAACGGCGCACCACCGGGACGACCGGCGCCACCGGGACGACCGGGGCCGCCCGGACGTGCGCCGGGAGCACCCGGACGCGGAGCACCGGGACGCGGCGCCTGCGGGCGAGGGATGTTGCCGGGGGTCGGGCTCGGGCGCTGGCCCATGCCCTGTGCGGACGCGAACGGGTTGTTGCCCGGACGGGGTCCTGCCGGACGCTGGCCCATGCCCTGCGCCGACGCGAAGGGGTTGTTGCCGGGGCGCGGGGCGCCACCCGGACGAGGCGGCTGAGGCGTGCCCGGGGCGCCGGCATCAGCGGTCGGAGCCGCCGGAGCGGCTGCGGTCGGTGCGGGCTCGGCGGGAGCCGCGGCAGCGGGCGCCGGAGCGGCCGGTGCGGACGCCGCGGGAGCCGCCGGAGCCGCGGCGGCGGCGCGTGCGGGCGCCGCCGGAGCGGGTGCTGCCGGAGCCACCTCGGGTGCCGCGGCGACGGGCGTCGACGGGGCCGCGGGGGCGGCGGGAGCAGCCGGACGGACTGGACCCGGGCGACCTGCCGGGCGCGCCGGAGCCGCGGCCTTGGTCTCGGCCACGGGGTGCGCTGCGCCATCCGCCTCGAGGGCAGCGCGAAGCTTGCGAGCCACGGGGGGCTCGATGGTGGACGAGGGGCTCTTGACGAATTCGCCGAGCTCCTTCAGCTTGGCGAGAGCCACCTTGCTGTCGACTCCGAGTTCGGAGGCGATCTCGTGCACGCGTGGTTTGGCGTTTGCCACAATTCTCCTGTCTGGGGTCTACCCAGGCAGGGCAGACCGTTAGTTGCGGACGGGACTCATTTCGAGCCGTTCACTTTGATTCCATAGCCATTCAGCCGTTTCTCGAAGGTCTGCGTGTCGAGCGGGCCCGACACACGCAATGCTCGTACGAATGCGCGGCGCCGGAAGGCGGCATCCACACACTCACGCGTCTCGTGAACCCACGCGCCTCGCCCTGGCATCGACGCGCGCTCGTCGGGGACGAGGACGGAATCGATGGAAACCACCCTGAGGAGGGAGGACCGGGGAGCACGCGTACGGCATCCGACGCACGTTCGTACAGGTTCCATTCTACACCCCGGGGCTTTCACCCCGGTCCCCCCTTCCCTCGTCGGGACTTCTGGGGCTCGCTGTGGTCAGCGCTCCTCGAGGATGCTGTCGGGCTGGATGTCGATCTTGGCGCCCGTGAGCTTGGCGGCGAGCCGCGCGTTCTGGCCTTCCTTGCCGATCGCAAGTGAGAGCTGGTAATCCGGCACAAGTGCGCGGACCGCCTTGCTCGAGGCATCGAGGATGAAGCTCGAGGTCACCTTCGCGGGCGACAGCGCGTTCGCGACGAACTTCGCGAGTTCGGGGTCGTAGTCGACGATGTCGATCTTCTCGCCGCCGAGCTCCTCCGTGACGGCGCGCACACGGCGGCCGAGCTCGCCGATGCACGCGCCCTTCGCGTTGATGGTCGGGTCGTTCGCCTTCACGGCGATCTTGGTGCGGTGACCCGCCTCGCGTGCCAGCGACACGATCTCGACCAGTCCGGAGTGGATCTCAGGCACCTCGAGCGCGAAGAGCTTGCGCACGAGCCCGGGGTGCGTTCGCGACACGGTGATCTGCGGACCCTTGTTGCCCTTGGCGACGGACGTGACGTACACGCGGAGTCGGGATCCGTGAGTATACTCCTCGCCGGCGACCTGCTCCTCGGGGGGAAGGATCGCCTCCACCGATCCCAGGTCGACGTGCACCATGCGGGGGTTGGGTCCCTGCTGCACGACCCCGGCGACGATGTCGCCCTCCTTGCCGCGGAATTCGCCCAGCACGGCGTCGTCGGCGATGTCGCGGAGGCGCTGACTGATGACCTGCTTCGCAGCGAACGCCGCGATTCGGCCGAAGTCGTCGGGGGTCGACTCCTCTTCGCCGATGACGGCGCCCTCTTCGTCGATGAGGGGCGAGAAGATCGAGACGTGACCGGTCTTGCGGTCCAGTTGAGCGCGCGTGCCCTCGGGCAGTTCACCGGTGTCGAAGCTGTGCTTGGCGTAAGCGGTCAAGATCGCCTGCTCGATGATCCGGACGAGTTCGTCGAAGGGAATCTCCTTCTCGCGCTCGATCGTCCGCAGCAATCCCAGATCGATGTCCATCGTGACCTCCATATTCAGCTCTCACCGGCGCGACCTGCCGCCGGAACCCTACAACGTTACCGGATGCCGCTGTGGGCAACGCTGGGAAGGCTCTGGTTGTCGCGGCCGCGCGAGCGGTCCCTTCTGTGCGCCTGCGCCATCGCGGATCGTGGCCGCGTCTCGTGACCTGGGGAGCCGACCACCTGAAACCCGCGCGTAAGCTCGCGTCGTGTCCGCCGACGTCAAGCACGCTGCCCGCAAAGCAGAATCGAGCCACTCCTTCCGCGTGGTCGCCCGTGCGGGATTCGCGGCCAATGGCCTCGTGCACGTGTTGATCGGCGTGATCGTCCTCGGCGTCACTTTCGGCGGCCACGGCGAGACCGACCAGGCGGGCGTGTTCAAGGCGGTGGCGGCGGTCCCGGCGGGGTTCCTCGCGCTGTGGATTCTTGCGGTCGCACTCCTCGCGCTGGGGATCTATCACGCGCTCGAGGGCATCCTGGCTCGGGGCGGGGATGCCGCCAAGAAGTGGGGACGCCGCATCGGCGAATGGGGTCAGGCCGTGGTCTTCATCGCGCTCGGCGTGATCGCGGCAGCCGTCGCCCTCGGCGCGAAGCCCGATGCCGATCAGTCCGCCGAGGAGGCCAGCCGCGGCATCCTTTCGATCCCAGGCGGGCCGTTCGTGCTCGGACTCATCGGAATCGGCATCGGGATCGGCGGAGTCTCCTTCATCGCGATGGGGTTCATGCGGAGCTTCGAGAAGAAGATGGCGATCCCGTCCGGTCCGGCGGGCACGGGGATCAAGGGCCTCGGCGTGGTGGGCTTCATCGCGAAGGGCATCGCCCTCATCATCATCGGGATCCTGCTCACCGTGGCCGCCGTCAAGGTCGAGCCGTCCGCCGCGGGGGGCCTGGATGCCGCGATCGACGCGCTGCTCGCGCTGACGCTCGGTCCGGTGCTCGTCGGTGCCGTCGGGGTCGGTCTCATCGCCTACGGCGTCTTCTGCTTCTTCCGTGCGCCGTACGCGCGGCTGTGACGGACGCTGCCGATCTGTCAACCCCTCTCGTCGGCTGGTCGGTCGTGTGAGCGTGGAGGGATGACAGACAACACGATCACCCCGGACGATGCGAGGGCACGACTGAAGGACCTCGTCGAAGACATCGACTTCACCATGCTCACGACTCAGGATGCGGCAGGCAACCTCGTGAGCCGTCCCATGAGCACCCGCGAGATGGACGAGAACGGCGACATCTGGTTCTTCCTGTCGGACGAGTCCAGGCAGGCGGACGAGGCGCAGGCCGAGAGCGAAGTCGGGCTCTCGTACGCCGACCACAAGGGGATGAGGTTCGTGTCCGTCGCGGGCACCGCCGCCCTCGTCCACGATCGCGCCAAGATGGAGCAGCTCTACTCCCCCTCCCTCGACATCTGGTTCGAAGACGGTCTGGACACTCCCGATATCGCACTGCTGCGCGTGAGGCCCACGACGAGCGAGTTCTGGGAGCCCAAGCACGGCAAGATCGTCATGGCGGCCGCCATGCTCAAGGCGCTCGTGACCAAGGAGACGCCGGACGACACCATGCGCAACGAGAAGGTCGTCGGCTAGCAGTCAGCGGCTAGCACGCCCGAGGCATGGCGCATCGAACGCCCGCCGCAGTGGCGGTCAGCGGTTGACGAGCCGGGCGACCACGTCGGCGACGGGCACGAGCTGGCGATCGCCGCTGCGGCGGTCCCACAGCTCGACCTGACCTTCGGCGGCGCTGCGGCCCACGATGACGATCCAGGGCACGCCGACGAGCTCGGCGTCGCCGAACTTCACGCCGGGCGAGACCTTCGGCCGGTCGTCGTAGAGCACGTCGAGCCCGGCTGCCTCGAGGTCCGCGCTGAGCTGCGCGGAGACGTCGAACACGACGGCATCCCGCCCCGTCGCCACGACGTGGACGTCGAACGGGGCGACCGACTCGGGCCAGATGAGGCCCTTCTCGTCGTTGTTCAACTCGGCGAGGATCGCGAGGATGCGCGTCACGCCGATGCCGTACGAGCCCATCGTGACCGTGACCAGCTTCCCGTTCTCGTCGAGTACCTTGAGGCCGAGCGTTTCGGCGAAGAACCGGCCCAGCTGGAAGACGTGGCCGATCTCCATTCCGCGTGCGAGTTCGACCGGCCCGGAGCCATCGGGCGCCGGGTCACCGGCGCGCACGTTCGCCACCTCGACGAAGCCGTCGGCGGTGAAGTCGCGACCCGCGACCAGCGAGTGGACGTGCTTCTCATCGATGTTGGCTCCGGTGATCCAGCTGGTGCCGTCCACGACCCGCGGATCCAGGAGGTAGCGGATGCCGGTCGCGGACTCTTCGCCGAGGATCGGACCGGTCGGCGACCATGGACCGATGTACCCCTTGACCAGGTAGGGGTTCCGCTCGAAGTCGGCCTCGGTGGCAGCCTCGACCGTGGCGGGCGCGAACACCACTTCGGCGCGCTTGTCGTCGATGTCGCGGTCACCGGGAAGGCCCACGATCACCACCTCACGGGTGCCGTCGAGGTGCGTCAGCGCCAGCACGACGTTCTTCAACGTGTGCGCGGCAGTCCACTCCCCCTCGACCGGAGCGTCGAGGTGACGGTTCGCGTGATCCACGAGCGTCTGGATCGTCGGCGTGTTCGGAGAGTCGAAGATGACCGCGTCGGAGAGGCCGGCGAACGCGATCGGGTCGGGGGTCACGGTGGTGAAAGCCTCGACGTTCGCGGCATAGCCGCCAGCGGAGCGGACGAACGTGTCTTCGCCGACGGCGATGGGATGCAGGAACTCCTCGCTGCGCGCACCGCCCATGAGTCCGTTGTCGGCGTTGACGATCACATATTCGAGCCCGAGCCGCTGGAAGATCCGCTCATACGCGTCGCGCTGGGTCTGGTACGAGACATCGAGCCCTTCGTCGGTGTAGTCGAACGAGTAGGCGTCCTTCATCGTGAACTCGCGGCCACGCAGCAGGCCCGCGCGCGGCCTGGCCTCGTCGCGGTACTTGTCCTGGATCTGATAGATCGCAAGGGGCAGGTCCTTGTACGACGAGTAGAGGTCCTTCACGAGCAGTGTGAAGAGCTCCTCGTGCGTCGGCGCCAGGAGGTAGTCGGCTCCCTTGCGGTCCTGCAACCGGAAGATCCCATCGCCGTACGCTTCCCAGCGGCCTGACTCGCGGTACGGATCGGCGGGCACGAGCGCCGGAAAGTGCACTTCGTAGGCGCCGGCATTCGTCATCTCTTCGCGGATGACGCCCTCGATCTTCGCCTTGACCTTCAAACCCAGCGGGAGCCACGCGAAGATGCCCGGCGCCGTGCGCCGGATGTATCCGGCCCGAAGGAGCAGGCGATGACTCGTGACCTCGGCATCGGCCGGGTCTTCGCGGAGGGTGCGGAGGAAGAAATGCGAGAGACGGGTGACCACGAGGGTCAAGTCTAGAGTCGAGCCGCGGCCGGATCTCGCGCGTCGAGCGGCCTGACCCGCCGGCGGGCCTCTCAGCCCATCAACGCAAGCACGGACTGCGCGAGCGGAATGTAGGAATCCCCCGGGGTGAGCCCGTCGGTGTACACGGCGAGGACGTTGACGCCGTCGTTCACCAGGAGCACATCCCACGAGCCTTCGTAGCGATCGTTGCCATGCACGAGCACTGCTGCCACGGCGCCGTCGACGGTGATCCGCCTCGCGCCCGCCGAGGCGAGCGCGGTGTCGAACGCCACGGCACCGCCGGCGAAGAAGCCCAGCTGGGCGGACGTGCCGCTGATGCCGTCGCCGGCGCCCGACGTGAAGGACAGACCGCAGGTGTACTCGACGCCGGCGAGGTTCGGGATCCCCAAGGGGTGCGTGCCGTCTTCGCCATTGGCGGAGTCACCCTGGTACTCGATCCGTTCATGGCCGAGGACAGCAGGGTCGATCTGGCCGGCGAGTGTCGCGCAGTCAGGCATCGCCCACCACTCGGCCGTGCGCGTCGCCGGAACGGGCGTGTCGTACTGCCCGATGCGCGCCGCGATCTGGTCGTACAGCGTTCCGATGCTCGCGTCGGTGCCGAAGTCCAGCCGGCTGGTGGTCTGCACGAGCAGCCACGTTCCGTCCACTGCTCCGGATGCCGCGCACACGAACCGATCTTCCACGGGCCGGCAGCCGGGGATGACGGCATCCTTGACACTGGATGGGACGACCGAGTCCGGGTAGGCGTAGACGTTCACGATCGCGCCGAGATACTCGCCGTCAGACAGCCACATGCAGTCCACTCCGCCGAGCACGTCCTCACCGCCGTCCCTCCAGCGGTAGTCGGCGATCGCCATCGGAAGGCCCGTGACAGCGGCCGTCTCGGCGACTGTCGTGATGTTCTCGCACTCGCCGCCGAACGGCAGGACGCCCTCGGCAGGAGGCTCGGGCACAACAGGCGGCGTGGAGGGTGTCGGAGTCGGGGTGGGGGTCGGGGTGGGTTCGGTCACGGTCGGCGACGGTGTGGTGATGGGGCCGGTGTTCTGGGTGCCCAGGATCGCGGCACTGGTCACGACCCCACCGGTCACTCCCCCGACCAGCACCAGGGCCACCGCGGCAGCGATCAGCTGCATCCGGTGTGCACCGGCGGGACGGATCCGATGCGTTCCTGCCAGCAGGATGTCGCGCATCTCCGCGTGCTCACGCGG
The DNA here is from genome assembly GCF_039530225.1 of Microbacterium pumilum. NCBI lineage: Bacteria > Bacillati > Actinomycetota > Actinomycetes > Micrococcales > Microbacteriaceae > Microbacterium > Microbacterium pumilum. The sequence goes on along the minus strand of NZ_BAAAOH010000001.1, from coordinate 2,300,155 downwards.
CGAGAGCTGCTCTTCGCTCATGTCCAGGACACCTCCATCGCTGCGAGATCTTCGCGCAGTTTCGCCTTCGCCCGTGCGAGCCGGGATTTCACTGTTCCCACCGGGATGCCGAGGGTCTCGGCCGCGGCGCGATCCGGGTACCCCTCGAGCACGGTCAGGACGACGACGCTCTGCTCTCGTGCCGGAAGTCTCTTCAAAGCCGCGAGGATGCCGCTCTCATCGGCAGCCTTCGGCTCGCGCGCCGAGTCCGCGGCCGGTGTGCGAGCGATGAGTGCTCGGTAGCGCCGACCGGAGCGCTCCAGGTTGCGCGCCGCATGCGAGACGGTGTTGAGGAGCCAGGGCAGCGGAGATCCGTCGACCAGGCGAACCGAACTGCGCTTGCGCCACAGCTCGAAGAAGGCGATGGTCACGGCATCCTTGGCATCCTCACGTGCTGTCAGCAGTCGGCATGCGTGACGGAACAGACGAGCCTCATGGCGATCGAAAAGTGCGGCGAGGCCCGACTCGTCACCCACCTGCACCCGCCGCCACAGCGCCGCATCGTCGTCGTTCATACCCTGTAATGTCCGCGATCGGGCAGATGGTTCCCGCTCGCGAGCACTTTCTGCGACGGGGTGTGCTCAGCCCGGTCGCGGTCGGAGTCTCCCGCAGCTTCGCACAGGCCCCGCCACGCGACGTCCATGAGCCGGACTCAGGTGCGAGGAAGCGCCGGAAGCCCGTCGAGCGACTTGGCGTTCTTCTGAGCGCGGTACGTCTCGAGCCCGTCGGGCCCCTTCTTCTCGGCCCACGGTCGCAGGATGTCGCGTTCGGCGACGAAGTCCATCTGCGGCACACCCCAGCCGCACGAGTCCGATACGCGTGTCACGTCGACGACCATCACGGCTCGGGCTCCGACATGACCCGGATGCTCCGCGGCCACCCGCTCGAACACTTCCTCGCCGGGCAGCACGACCCGGCCGGTGCCGTGCAGGCGCACGATGCGCGGGCGCGCGTCGAATGAGCAGAACATGAGGCAGATCCGACCATTCTCGTTGAGGTGTGCGATCGTCTCCGCACCGCTGCCGGTCAGATCGACCCAGGCCACGGTGTGGTGGTCGAGGATGCTGAGCGAATCGAGTCCGCGTGGCGAGACGTTGACGTGACCCTCCGCAGCGAGCGGCGCCGTCGCGACGAAGAACAGGTGCTGCACGTTGATCCACGCGGCGAGATTCTCATCGATTCCGTCGAAGACCTTGCTCATGGATCGAGCCTAGCGAGGGCGTGCCCCGCTGCCAGACGTGCGTGCGGCCCCACATGCGCGCCTGGCAGGATGGCGGGATGGCTGAGCGGCCGACTGGGCACGGGGTCTCGCCGAGCGATCGTCGCGGCGAGCTGCTCACGCTCGCCCAGGGGGAGGCCGCGGCGCGCCGCCCCGCCGATCTGCTCGCGCAGTGGGCCGACGATGCCACGGTCCGTCCCTCACAGCTCGACCAGCGCACTCTGACCAGGTACGACCAGCTCGCGTTCGACTCCTCCCCGGAGTACGACGCGGTGCTCCTCTCACCGGTGGCTCCCGTCGGCACGAACTCGGTCGTCGCGCCGACCTCGCAGAACCGCACGCTCACGACGATCCGCGGGAGTGAGGTCGTCTCGGATCCCACGAACGTCCTCGCCCTCGAGTGCGCTCGGCGACTCCGAGTCGCACCGCGCGAGCATGTCCGGCTGTGCACGGCGCACCAGGTCCTTCGGATGCAGCCGGTTGCACCGCGGCCGGGGCTGACCCGGCATTTCCGATTGTTCTCGCTCGCGGATGCCGGGTGGAGCCGGGCAGACGACGGATTCGAGGTCGCGGCGATCGTCGCACAGCTCACCGTCTACCGCCGGCTGCTCGACGCCGCCGCCCGCACGCTGGGTCTGGAATGGGAGCGGCCCGTGGCCGTCGTGCGCACCGACGGCCGCCGACCGGCGATTGCCCACCGTCTCGCGGATGCGCTGCACGCCGACCAGCCGGACCTCGACATCCGCCCTGAGGCGCTCGAGTCGACGTACTACGACGGGCTTCGGGTCGGGTACGCCGTCCACGGCCGCGACGGCGAGCTGCGCGAATGGGTGGACCTCGGCGTTTTCGACTGGGTCGCGCAGCTCACCAGCAATGCCAAGCAGCGATTCGTGGCGAGCGCGATCGGTCTGCAGCTGCTGCCACAGCTCGGGGCTGCGACATCCGACCCCTAGCGACCAGGGGCCCGCGGAGGCCGACTCACGCGGAACTCCGGCCGACGTGCATCACGAACCGCACGACCAGCCCGGCGATGAGTGCCCAGAACGCGGCGCTGATGCCGGCGAGCGCGACCCCGGATGCCGCCACCAGAAAAGTGACGACGGCGGGAAGCCGCTCGCCGGGATCGTCGATCGCCTGCTGGATCGCCGACCCGAACGCGGCGAAGAGGGCGAGACCGGCGACGGCGGGGATGACGGCCGGCGGCGCGAGCAGCACGAGCGCCGCGAATGCCGCCGACAGGGCAGCGAGCAGCAGATAGGACCCGCCTGCCGAGGTTGCCGCGACCCAGCGTCGTTCGGGGTCGGCCTCCGCCTCCGGCGCGGCTGCGAGTGCCGCGCTGATCGCGGCGAGATTCACCGCGTGCCCGCCGAACGGTGCGGCAAGTGCTGTTCCGACGCCGGTGACGAGCATGGCCGGACGCCAGGGCACGACGTAGCCGAAGCTGCGCATTATCGCGACGCCGGGCACGTTCTGCGAGGCCATCGTGACGATGTACAGCGGAATCGCGATGCCGACCAGTGATCCCCATGTCAGAGTCGGCACGGTGAACTCGACGCGGGGCACGAGCAGCGTCGGATCGACGGGCATCCCTTCCCGCATGAGCGATATGGCCACGACGATCGCCGCCGCCACGAACGCGAGCGGGACGGCCCAGCGCGGAGCGAGGCGCGCGAAGACCAGCCACGTGAGCACGACCGGCACGACCCCCCACGGGTTCACCACGATGCCGGTGATCGGAGCCAGACACAGCGGCAGCAGGACGCCCGCGAGCATCGCCTGCGCGATCGATGGCGGGATGCGCGCGATGAGTCTGCCGAGCTGCGGCCAGAGGCCGGTGAGCAGGATGAGCGCGGCGACCACGAGGAATGCGCCGACGGCAGCCGGCCAGCCGCCGTCGACGAGGCCGGTGGCCGCGAGCAATGCGGCCCCGGGAGTCGACCACGCCGCAGTGATCGGCATCCGGTACCGCCACGCGAGCAGGATGCACCCGAGTCCCAGCGCGAGACACAGCGCGAGAAGTCCGCTGGCCGCCTGTTCGGGCGAGGCGCCGACAGCTCGCAGGCCGGTGAGCACGACGACGAACGAACTCGTGTAGCCGACGAGGGCCGTCACGATGCCGGCGGTGATCGGCCGCGCGCGCGACGACGAAGTCGGGGAGTCGGTCATCGGATGCCTCGGGCTCGGCGGGTCGCGGGTATCAGCACGCTAGCGCACGCCGCTCCGGGTGCCGACTGCGCCGAGCTCGCCGCGGCCGCCGACATGTCCGGGTTTCCCCGATGCATGTCCCGGTTCACCTCAGAATGGGCAGGCCGAACCGGGGGAATCCGGGACACGAACGTGCGCGGACGCGTTCAGAGCGGTCGGGGTGGGCACCGCGTGGCGCCGGGGCCGTCAGGCGGTGACGACCTGCGCAGTGCCGACCGGGGCGGCAGGACCCATCTCGGCGGCGATGCGATTGGCCTCTTCGATCAGCGTGGCGACGATCTCGGACTCCGGCACGGTCTTCACGACCTGCCCTTTGACGAAGATCTGGCCCTTGCCGTTGCCCGACGCCACGCCGAGGTCCGCCTCGCGCGCCTCACCGGGCCCGTTCACGACGCAGCCCATGACGGCGACGCGCAGCGGCACGGTCATGTCCTTCAGGCCTTCGGTCACATTGTCGGCGAGGGTGTAGACGTCGACCTGTGCGCGACCGCACGAGGGGCACGACACGATCTCCAGCTTGCGCTCGCGCAGGTTCAGCGACTGGAGGATCTGGTGGCCGACTTTCACCTCTTCGGCGGGCGGCGCCGAGAGCGAGACGCGGATGGTGTCGCCGATCCCTTCGCCGAGCAGGATGCCGAACGCGGTCGCGCTCTTGATCGTGCCCTGGAACGCCGGCCCCGCCTCGGTCACACCGAGGTGCAGCGGCCAGTCGCCCATCTGGGCGAGCAGGCGATACGCCTGCACCATCACGACAGGATCGTTGTGCTTCACCGAGATCTTGAAGTCGTGGAAGTCGTGCTCTTCGAACAGGCTCGCCTCCCACCGGGCGCTCTCGGCCAGCGCCTCGGGGGTCGCTTTTCCATACTTCTCGAGCAGGCGAGGGTCGAGCGATCCGGCGTTCACTCCGATGCGCAGCGAGACACCGGCATCCGTCGCCGCCTTGGCGATGGCGCCCACCTGGTCGTCGAACTTGCGGATGTTGCCGGGATTGACGCGCACCGCGGCACAGCCCGCGTCGATCGCCTGGAAGACGTACTTCGGCTGGAAGTGGATGTCGGCGATCACCGGGATCTGGCTCTTCTTGGCGATGATGTGCAACACATCGGCGTCGTCCTGCGACGGCACCGCGACGCGGACGATCTCGCAGCCGGATGCGGTCAGCTCGGCGATCTGCTGAAGCGTGGCGTTGATGTTGGTGGTCGGCGTCGTGCACATCGACTGGACGCTGACGGGCGCGTTGCCGCCGACGAGCACCTTGCCGACCTTGATCTGCCGGGACTTGCGGCGGGGGGCGAGGGTTTCGGGGACCTTGGGCATCCCGAGATTCACAGCTGGCACGCTCCCCAGCCTACGCCGCGCGAGGTGGGCGAAGCCTGCGCGGGCTTCGAGCGGGTGCGCATCCCGGTGTAGTTTTCCGGCATGAGCCTCAGCCATCGCCTGACACGGATGACGGGACGTGACCCCCACGAAAGCCATCGTGCCGCCACGCCGCTCGAGCTGCTGTTCGATCTCACGTTCGTGGTGGCGTTCAGCCAGATCTCGTCGCAGGCGGCGCACGCGCTCGAACTGGGCCACGTGTCGACAGCGCTCAGCGGCTTCGCCTTCGCCACCTTCGCCGTCACGTGGGCGTGGATCAACTATTCGTGGCTCGCCAGCGCCTACGACAACGAGGACATCTTCTTCCGCATCGCCACCCTCGTCGTCATGGTCGGAGTGCTCGTGGTGGCCCTCGGCGTGCCGGATGTCTTCCACTCGCTCGAAGAGGGGGAGCACCTCGACAACAACGTCCTCGTCGCCGGGTACGTCATCATGCGCGTGGCCACCGTCGCGATCTGGCTGCGCGCGGCGAAACACGATCCGGAGCGTCGCCGCACGTGCCTCGCGTACGCCATGAACATCTCGATCGCTCAGGTCGGGTGGGTCGCGCTGATCTTCCTCAACCTCCCGATCAGCACGACGTTCCTCATCGCAGGGGTGCTCATCCTGTTCGAGCTCGCCGGTCCCGTCTTCGCCGAGCTGCGCTACGGGCGCACGCCGTGGCATCCGCATCACATCGCGGAGCGCTACGGGCTGCTCCTCATCATCAGCCTCGGCGAGGTCGTGCTGGGCACGATCCTCGCGATCTCCGCAGTGGTGGAAGAACCCGCCGGGTGGACTGTGGAAGCGGGCCTGATCGCGTTCGGCGGCACCGCCCTCGCGTTCGCGATGTGGTGGGTCTACTTCGTGATCGAGCCCGGTCCGGTGCTCGCCCGGCATCCCATCCGGGCGTTTCCCTGGGGCTATGGCCACATCTTTTTGTTCGGCTCGGTCATCGGCGTCGGCGCCGGTCTGCACGTCGCTGCACAGGTCATCAGCGGCCACGCCCACGTCGACACGGTCTTCGCGGTGCTCACCGTGGCGATTCCGGTGCTCGCGTTCGAGATCATGGTCTTCGCGCTGTACGCCGTGCTGCTCATGCAGGTCGACACGTTCCACGTGTGGCTGCTGCTCGGTTCCGTCGCGGTGCTCGTCATCGCAGTGCTCGCCGTCGGACTCGGCGCATCGCTGGGGGTCGCTCTCGTCGTCATCGCGTGCTCGCCTGCGGTGATCATCGTCGGCTATGAGACGGTCGGCTGGCGACACAGCAACGAGATGCTCGAACGGACCCTCGCCGAGTGACGGCGGCGCAGCGGCATCCCCTCCTCACCGGTTACGGACGCGACACGCCGCCGACGTGTGCCGCGCCACGGCGTGTCGCGTCCGTAAACGGCAAAGGCCGCGGGCCGGCCCTCGTCGCCCGCCACCACGCCTCCGCTGGTCTGCTATCGTGACCGCATGTCCGCGAACCTCACCACCTGGTGGCCCGCCCGCTGACGGCGGTGTGTTCGCGTTCCCTGACCACAGACCGCCTGAGGGCGGTCTTTCTCGTTTGAGCGACCGTCCGACGCCATGAAAGGCCGGCGATGACACCGAGCCCCTCCCCACTTTCCGCGCTACTCGTGGAAGCGGGGTCCTTCGCACTGATCGCGCGCGACGATGCGACCGTCGAGCTGCTCACCGGCGAGGTCGTCGATGTCGATCTGCTCGCCGACATCCCGCTGACGGATGCGGCGGGCACACCCTGCGAGGTGCTCGCTCTCGTGCCCTTCCGCCAGGTGCGCGAGCGCGGCTTCGAATGCCACGACGACGGAGCGCCGCTTCGCTGCCTGATCGTCGGAGCGCGCACGCGCATTCCCCGCGAGGACGTGCTCGAACAACTGCCGAGGACGCCCATCGAACTCCGCGACCCCGGCTTCGACATCGCCGATCCGGAGTATGCCGAGATCGTGACGCGTGTGATCTCCGACGAGATCGGGCGGGGCGAGGGCGCGAACTTCGTCATCCGCCGCGACTTCACAGCGGGCGTGGATGCCGACCCGGTCACCGCCGCGCTCACGTGGTTCCGCGCCCTCCTCGAATACGAGCGCGGCGCGTACTGGACGTTCGCGATCGTCACCCCCGGGCACATTGCCGTCGGCGCGAGTCCCGAGGCGCACGTCAGCGCGCGCGACGGGCTCGTCACGATGAACCCGATCTCGGGCACGTTCCGTCACCCGGCGGGCGGAGCGACCGCCGAGACGCTCACCGAGTTCCTCCGGTCGACCAAAGAGACCGAGGAGCTCTTCATGGTCGTCGACGAGGAGCTCAAGATGATGAGCGCGGTGTGCTCCGATGGCGGGCGCATCACGGGGCCGCATCTGAAGGAGATGTCACGGCTCACGCACACGGAGTACGTCCTGCGGGGGCGCAGCCGCCTCGATCCGCGCGACATCCTGCGCGAGACGATGTTCGCGCCGACCGTGACGGGCTCACCGATGCAGAACGCGTGCACGGTGATCACGCGGCACGAGCGCTCGCCTCGCGGGTACTACTCGGGCGTCGCCGCGTTGTTCACGCCCCGCCTGCCCGCGGCCGTGGTTGCAGGGGAACCGTCGCATGACCTCGACGCGCCGATCCTCATCCGCACTGCTTACCTCGTCGACAATCGCCTACGGGTGCCGGTCGGCGCCACTCTGGTGCGCCACTCGGATCCGTACGGCGAGGTGAGCGAGACCCACGGCAAGGCGGCCGGGGTGCTCGGGGCGATCGGAGCCGTCGCACGCGACCTTCGCGAGTCCCACGTGGCGGAGATCGACGAGGACGCTCCCGCACCACGCCCGCGGCTGCTCGCCGACGACCCGGCGATCGCTGAACTGCTCGCTTCGCGCAACGCGCGGCTCGCGGCGTTCTGGCTGAACCCGCAGGATGCCGTCGGCGCCGGCCCGTTCGCTGGGAGGACCGCGGTCGTGGTGGATGCCGAGGACAGGTTCACGACGATGCTCGCGCATCAGCTGCGCCATCTCGGGCTGGAGGTCGAGATCGCGCCGTGGAACACCGTGACCCACGAGCAGCTGGACGATGCAGACCTCGTTGTATCGGGCCCCGGCCCCGGCGATCCGCGCGACCCGGCCAGCGCACGGCTCGGACGCATGCGCGACGTCGTCGCCCACCGCCGGGCGTCGGGCCGGCCGCTGCTCGCGGTGTGCCTGAGCCACCAGATCCTCGCGGACTCGCTCGGCATCGAGCTCGCTCCCCTCGCCGCCCCGCACCAGGGGCTGCAGCGCACGGTCGACCTGTTCGGGACCCCGGCGTCGATCGGGTTCTACAACACGTTCACCGCACGGGTGGCACCCGGCACCGGGTGGGTCGGTGAGACCGAGGTCGCCGCCGACCCGGAATCGGGCGACGTGTACGCGCTCCGAGGCCCGGGTTACGCCTCCGTGCAGGGCCACCTCGAGTCGATCCTGTCGCGCGACGGCATGACGACGCTCGAGCGGCTCGTGTCGTACGCGCTGACCCCGGTCGGCGCCTAGTCAGCGCTGCAGGCGTGCGGCGATGAGGCGGCGCTCGGCCTCGTTCGCGGTGTATTCCATCGCGCGCAGGTCGGCCTCGAGCGCCTCGTCGTCACGGCCCGCGCGTCGGAGAACGTTCGCGCGCACCGCGTGCCAGAGGTGGTACCCCGCGAGCGCGTCCTGGAGGCTGTCGAGCTCGGCCATCGCGGCATCCGGCCCCTCGATCTCAGCGAGCGCCACCGAACGATTCAGCCGCACGATCGGTGAACGGTCGTACGCGAGCAGCATGTCGTAGAGGGTCAGCACCTGCAGCCAGTCCGTCTCGTCGGAGCTCGGCGCATCCGCGTGGCATGCGGCGATCGCGGCGTGCAGCTGCCAGCGCCCCGGGCGCCTGAGCATCGCGGCCGCATCGAGCTCGCGGCGGGCCTCGGCCAGCAGCCGGCGATCCCAGCGCGAGCGGTCCTGTTCTCCGAGCAGCACCAGCTCGCCGTCGACGGCGCGCGCGTCCTCTCGTGCCCGATGGAACAGCAGCAGCGCGAGCAGCCCGTGCGCCTCCGCCTCGCGGGGCAGTGCCGCAGCGACCACCCGCGCCAGCCATACGGCGTCGTCGGCGATGTCGCGGTCCGCGCTGGCATCTCGCCCTGCGCCCAGATGCGCCTCGCTGTACATCACCGAAATGATCGTCAGCACGATATCGAGGCGCTCCGGCCGCTCTGCCGGCTCCGGAATCCGGAGCGGAATTCCTGCGGCGCCGATCTTGCGCTTGGCCCGCACGATCCGCTGTGCGACGGCCGTCTCGGCGCTCAGCGTCGCCCGTGCGATCTGGGCGGTCGTGAGTCCGCAGATCACCCGCAGGGTGAGGGCGAGCTGCGACTCGGGCGAGAGTGCGGGGTGGCAGCAGCCGAACAGCAGCGCCAGCCGCTCATCCGGCTCGTCCGGGTCCGCGTCCGGCCAACCCACGTCGGGCTCGGCGAGCAGCGCGAGCTTCTCGCGGTAGCGCTTGTCGCGCCGAATCCGGTCGAGAGCGTTGTGCCGGGCCGCCTGCGTGAGCCATGCCGCGGGATTCGGCGGCACGCCTCGCGCCCGCCACTCCCGAACGGCCTCCTCGATCGCCTCAGCGACCGACTCCTCGGCCAGGTCGAAGCTGCCGAGCCACGCGGCGAGCGCTCCGACGATACGCGCGGACTCCTCCCGCAGCACCTGCGCGAGCAGGCGATCGGATGCCGCGGCCCGGGGCTCCCCCGAGCCCGGTGCCGCGGCATCCGGCGCGCTCATTGCTCCATGTGGCTGTAGTCCACGACCATTGGACGGATCTCGACCGAGGTGCCGGGCAGCTCCAGCATCGGCCAGGTCTTGACGATCGCGATTGCGGCGTCGAGGTCCTCGACATCCATCACGCTGAAACCGCCGATGACCTCCTTCGCCTCGGAGAACGGCCCGTCCGCGACGACGGGAGTGTCGCCGCCGTGGGTGACGGTGGTCGCAGTGGTGACCGGCTGCAACTCCGCGCCGGAGTCGGAGATCTGGTCGGCGTGCGTGCCGAACCAGTCGTAGACCCGGCGGTACACCTGCTCCGCACGCTCCGGCGGCACGGCCGCATCGAGCTCCGGCGTGGACGTGAACATGATGACGTACTTCACGGTGGTGATCCTTTCGTCAGTGGAACCGTTTCATTCCCACAGCGAACGGACAAGACCGGAATCGACATCCGAACCGAAAAAACTCAGAACAGCGAAACCGGGTTGAAGATGTCGGCGAGGATCAGCACGGCCCCCATCGCGATCAGGGCGATGACGACGACGAATGTGACGGGCACGAGCTTCGTCGCGTCGACGGGCTTCGGGGGCGGACGGTGGAAGAGCTTGGCCCAGGCGCGCTTGATCCCGTCCCACAGAGCCACCGCGATATGCCCGCCGTCCAGCGGAAGCAGCGGGACCATGTTGAACACGAAGAGCGCGATGTTGAGTGAGGCGAGCAGGGAGAGCATCCCGGCGACACGGTTGAGCACCGGAGCATCCGCCGAGGCGACCTCTCCGGCCAGGACGCCGGCGCCGACGACGCTCAGCGGACCGTTCGGATCGCGCTCCTCACCGGTCACGAGCGAGACTCCGGTCTGCCACACCTTGACCGGCATCTGCCACACGACGCCGGCGACCGCGCCGACGTTCTGGAACGCGGCCTGCGGTCCCGCCCAGATGGGCTGGCGAAGGTAGTCGACCTCTTGACGGATGCCGGCGAAGCCGACCTGCTGGGTCTCGGGAGTCCCGTTCTCGTCGACGACCGGCTTGCCGAGCTCGTCGACGACGGGCTGGGTGACGGCCACGGGCGTGAGCGAGGCGCTGTGGGCGACGCCGTCGCGCTCGACGACCACGATGAGCGTGCGGCCGGGCGACTCGCGGATGATCGCGGATGCCTCGGCGAAGGTGTCGACCCCCGTGCCGTCGACCGAGACGATGACATCACCCGCCTCGAGCCCGGCGGCCTTCGCAGGTGCCACCGGGTCGGACGCCGCGCACTCGGTGCGGTCGGTGCCGGCGGGAATGACGCAGTCGCTGACGCTCTGGATCGTCGTGGTCGCTGTCTGCACGCCGATGCCCGACAGAAGGATCGCGAACAGCACGATCGCCAGCAGCAGGTTCATGACGGGGCCACCGAGCATGATGACGATGCGCTGCCAGACGGGCAGCTTGTAGAAGACGCGATCGTCCTCTTCGCTCAGCAGGGTCTCGTCGTTGGCCGTCCGCGCATCCTGCACCATGGTCGCGAAGAAGCCACCGCCCGCCCGGCCGGTACGGTGCCCACCCGTCGCTGCGCCGGTCCGCGCGGCGACGGCGGGGGAAGGGGGGTACATGCCCGCCATGGAGATGTAGCCGCCGAGCGGTATGGCCTTGAACCCGTATTCGGTCTCGCCGCGCCTGCGCGACCACAGCGTCGGGCCGAAGCCGATCATGTACTGGCCGACACGAACGCCGAACTTCTTCGCCGGAATGAGGTGACCGAGCTCGTGGAGAGCGATCGACGCGGCGAGCCCCACGACCAGGAGCACGACACCGACGACGAACGCGATCACATCCACACGCTCACGGTACCCGCACTGGGCTTTGAGTTCGCCGTGACCTGCGATCGCGGCGGCCAGGGCACCGCCTCCGCATCGAGGAGGTGCGCAGCCGGCGCGGCCCGCTCCGGATGAGAAGATGGATCCGCCATGCCCAACGACGCGCCCTCGAACCTGCCCCCCGTGCTCCGTCCGGACGCACCGCCCGTCCACTCGCTCGACGAGCTGGCCGCCCGATTCGGTGAGGGCGTTCGCGGCGACACCGCGGACGTCGCACTCGCCGGGCTGACGCTGGCGACGGCCGACCTCCGACCCGGCGACGTCTTCGTCGCGGTCCACGGTGCGAATCGCCATGGCGCCGAGTTCGCCTCCGCCGCCGCCGCCAAGGGGGCGGTCGCCATCGTGACGGATGCCGCAGGTGCCGACCGCGCCGCCGCGAGCGGGCTGCCGGTGGTCATCGTGGACGATCCTCGAGGACTGCTCGGCGAGCTGTCGGCGTGGGTCTACGGTACCGGGCGCGACGACGACCTGCCGATCCTCTTCGCCCCCACCGGCACGAACGGCAAGACCAGCGTCGTTCACCTGCTCGAGGGCATCCTGGGCCAGCTGGGGGTCACGACCGGCCTCTCGTCGACCGCCGAACGTCACATCGCAGGGCAGGTGATCGTGTCGCGCCTGACCACCCCCGAAGCGTACGAGATGCACGCGCTGCTCGCGCTCATGCGCGAGCGGGGCGTCGAGGCCGTCGCCGTCGAGGTGAGCGCCCAGGCGCTCAGCCGACGCCGCGTCGACGGACTCGTCTTCGATGTCGCCGGGTTCACGAATCTGACCCACGACCACCTCGACGACTACGCCGACATGCGCGAGTACTTCGAGGCCAAGCTGCCGCTGTTCCTGCCCGACCGGTCGCGTCGCGCAGTGGTATGCCTCGACTCCGCCGCGGGCACCGAGGTGGTCGCTCGAAGCGAGGTGCCGACGGTCACGGTGGGAACGCCGGCCATCGCGGTGGATGCCGCGGCCGCCGCCGCGGCGGACTGGGTGGTCGAGATCCTCGACGAGCGTCAGGACGGCACCGAGTTCCGACTCGCATCGCGCGACGGGCGCTCGCTGACCACCGTCGTGCCGGTGATCGGACGCCACATGGCCGCGAACGCCGGCCTTTCCATCGTCATGATCCTGGAGGGCGGCTTCGCGTGGGAGCGCCTCGTCGCGGCGCTGGACGGCGGGCGGATCGACGCGTACCTGCCCGGCCGCACCGAACTCGTCTCGGGTGCTCGAGGTCCGGCGGTGTACGTCGACTTCGGCCACTCCCCCGACGCCTTCGAGAAGACGCTCGCCGCTGTCCGCCGGGTGACGCCCGGCAAAGTGCTGATGCTGTTCGGCGCGGATGGCGATCGTGACGCGACCAAGCGGCACGACATGGGCCGCGCCGGCGCTGAGGGCAGCGACATCCTGGTGATCACCGACCATCACCCGCGCTTCGAGGACACCGATTCCATCCGCGCGACGCTCATCGAAGGTGCACGGCATGCGCGGCCGGATGCCGACATCCGCGAGTTCTCGCCGCCCGAGCGGGCGATCATCGAAGCCGTCGCGCTGGTCGGAGACGGCGACGCGATCCTGTGGGCCGGTCCTGGCCATCAGGACTACCGCGACATCCGAGGCGTCCGCACGCCGTACTCCGCTCGCGAGCTCGCCCGGCGGGCTCTCAAGGCCGCCGGGTGGCCGGTGCCAGACCCGCACTGGCCGGTGCCGTACCCGCCCGAGGACTGACGCTCCCGGAGACGGTCAGCCAGCGGCTTTCACGATCGCCCGGTCTGCGGCATCCCTCGCCCACCGCTCCGCTTCGGCGAGCGATTCGCGCGTCAAGGCCGCCGGCTCCTCGTGAAGGTCGACGATGCGATCGATCGTCTCCACGATTCCGGGGAACGTGAGTCGGCCCTCGTGGAATGCGTCGACAGCCTGCTCGTTCGCGGCGTTGAACACAGCCGGGTACGTTCCGCGGGCGCGTCCCACCTGCTTCGCCAGGCGTACCGCAGGGAATGCGGCCTCATCGAGCGGCTCGAATGTCCACGATGAGGCGACACTCCAATCCAGCGGGCGTCCCACGCCCGCAACCCGGTGAGGCCAGTCGAGCCCCAGTGAGATCGGCAGACGCATGTCGGGGGGCGAGGCCTGGGCGATCGTCGAGCCGTCGACGAACTCGACCATGGAGTGCACGATCGACTGCGGGTGGACGACGACGTCGATTTTCCCATAGGGCACACCGAAGAGCAGGTGCGCCTCGATCACCTCGAGGCCCTTGTTGACGAGGGTCGCGGAGTTGGTGGTGACGACTCGGCCCATGTCCCATGTCGGATGGGCGAGGGCCTCGGCCGGAGTGACGCCTGCGAGCGACTCACGCGAGCGGCCGCGGAACGGACCTCCGGATGCCGTCAGCACGAGCCTTCCCACCTCGCCGGGCTCTCCGGACCGCAGCGCCTGCGCGATGGCGGAGTGCTCGGAGTCGACGGGCACGATCTGGCCCGGACGCGCGCGCGCGGTCACGAGATCGCCGCCGACGATGAGGGACTCCTTGTTGGCGAGCGCCAGGATGCGCCCCGCCTCGAGGGCGGCGAGCGTCGGGCCGAGGCCGACCGACCCGGTGATGCCGTTCAGGACCACGTCGGCTTCGACATCCCTCACAAGCTGCTCGGCCTCTTCAGCGCCGATCGCGGTGTACTCCACACCGAACTCGGTCGCCTGGGCCTCCAGCGCTGGGCGATTGGACCCCGCAGAGAGCCCGACGACCTCGAATCGGCCGGGATTCGAGCGGATGACGTCGAGTGCCTGGGTGCCGATCGATCCGGTTGAGCCGAGGATCAGCACGCGTCGCATCGCACCAGCCTAGCGAGGGGCCGAGACGCCGAAGCCGTCGGTCCGCGAGCTCGAGACTCGTCGCCGACGGCTTCGGGGGACGCGACCGCTACTGCGTCGCGGCGGCCGCCTGGACACCCAGGATGTCGATCACGAAGACCAGGGTCTGGCCGGTGAGGTCGTTGTCGTTGATGTCGCCTTCGCCGTAAGCGACCGACGGGGGCAGCACGGCGATGACCTGCGACCCGACGGTCTCACCCACGACCGCGTCGGTGAACCCCTGGACGACACCGCTGCCGGCCGTGAACGAGAACGGCTGACCACCCCAGCTCTCGTCGAACACCTCCCCGCTGTTCCACGAGACGCCGTGGTACTGCACGAGAACGCCGTCGCCCTCGGCGACGACCGGTCCGTCGCCCTTCTTGAGGGTCGCCTTCGAGAACTCGGTGGGCATATCGCCGTCCGGGAGCGTCACGGTCGGCGCCCCGTCATCGGCGAGTTCCACCGTCGGCATGCCGGCCACCGGCTCCTCCGGCTCGCCCCACGCGGCGTTCGGGACGACGCGCAGCAGGTCGACGACATAGACCTCGCTCGTGCCCCCCTCGGTTGCCGGGAAGGTCGCGACGACTCGGGTGCCGGGCGTGGCGCAGCCGAGGATCTGGCCGAGCGGACTCTCGGGCGAGATCTGCTGCGGGAGGACCGGGCTGTCGGCGTAGCCGAATGAACCCAGCTCTGCGCCCGTGTCGCCGTTGAAGGCGGACAGCGCGTACGAGACGAGGTCGCCTGCGACGACGGGGTCGCCCTCGCCCTCGGTGACCACCGTGCTCTGGATCGCGGTCACGTCGAGCGGAGACTCGAACGTCACAGTCGCGGGGGCTCCGACGTCGCCGTCGACGGTGACGGCATCGGATGCCTCGCCCGGCGCTGCCACGGCCCCGCAGAGATCCACGTCGGCGGCGGACGGCGACGGGTCGGCCCCGGAACCGGATGACGCGCACCCTGCGAGCAGCACTGCGGACAGGGCGGCGACGGACAGGACGGCGAGCGGGCGAATGCGCACGGTGAACCTCGAGAAAGAAGGGAGTGGGGAAGCCTCCATCCTTCCCTATGTTTCCTTTGTCCCCGCTGGGAGACCGCCATGCCGGTACCGGAATGGAATCCGGAGTACCCTCGACGCGTGAGTTCCGACGCAGTACCCGAGCCGTCGCCCGAGCCCGGGCCGAGCGCTGTCGTCGCGACTGACGAGGTCGAAGATGCGCGTCCGATGGGAGCAACCTACTATCTCGGCCGGTTCATCATCAGGCCGCTGGCACGCGTTGTGTATCGCCCGCACATCGAGGGGCGATCGACGGTACCCAAGACCGGGCCGGTCATCTTCGCAAGCAACCACATGTCGTTCCTCGATTCGATCGCGATCCCCGTCGCTGCGCCGCGACCGGTGCACTTTCTCGCCAAGGCGAGCTACTTCGAGGGCACGGGGATGTCGGGCTGGGCGTCTCGCGAGTTCTTCACCGCGATCGGCGCGGTGCCGGTGCAGCGCGGCGCAGGACAGGCCGCGCTCGACGCGCTCGATCAGCAGCGCGTCCTCCTCGAGCAGGGCAAGGCCGTCGCGCTCTACCCCGAGGGCACCCGATCGCTCGACGGGCGTCTCTACAAGGGACGCACGGGGGTGGCGTTCCTCGCGCTGCAGACAGGCGCACCCGTCGTGCCCGTGGGGCTCGTGGGCACCGACAAGGTCATGCCCGTCGGGGCGAAGGTGCCGTCGCTCAGGCATCGCGTGACGGTGCGGTTCGGCGAGCCGCTCGACCTCGCGCACCATGGACCCGCGGCCTCCGGCAAGGCCCGGCGCCTCGCCACGGACGACATCATGGCTGCGATCCACGCCCTCTCGGGGCAGGAGCTCGCGAACGCCTACAACGAGGTGCCGGCGCACACCCCGATCGAGCGCATCAAGCAGGTTCTTCCACACGAGCGACGCTGATCGTCGGCTCGTTGCGCACCGGGAAGTTCACCGAGTTCGCGATGAAGCACCACTCGTGGGCCTGCACATGTGCGGCGAGCGCCGCATCCGTCATCGACGCGTCGGCGACCGTCACGCGGGGTCGCAGCACGACCTCGATGAAAGCGCCGCCGCCGCGCCCGTCCTCGACCATGAGACCGGCCGCGTCATCCTCGTAGGCGACGACGACGACGCCCGCCTTCACGCACGCGTGCAGGTAGGACAGCAGATGGCACTGACTCAATGCGGCCAGCAGCAGGTCTTCCGGGTTCCAACGGGCGGGGTCCCCGCGGAACGGCCTGTCGGAGGATGCCGCGAGGGCAGGCTTGCCGTCGATCTCGATCGTCGCCGACCGATCGTAGTCGCGGTATCCGGACGTGCCGGTGCCGCGATCGCCGGTCCACGTGGTGCGGAGGGAGTAACGGTGCTCGCCGAACATGCGCAACAGTCTGTCACGCGGATCCGCTCCTCCCGGCGGGTAGGCTGGCCGGGTGCCGCAGACCTTCGCCGCAGCCGACGCCGTCGAACTCGCAGTCGTCGAGCGCAGCGGGTTCGTGGAGTCGCGCCACACCGGAATCGCGATCGTCCTCGCCGCGGACGGAACCGTCGCCGCACGGCTCGGCGACCCGGCATCGCTCGTCCTGCCGCGCTCGAGCCTGAAGCCGCTGCAGGCGCTCGCCTGCCTGGCGGCGGGCGCACCCCTCGACGGTGAGCGTCTCGGGCTCGCGACAGCGAGCCACTCCGGCACCGACCGCCACGTCGCAGTCGTGCGCGACATCCTGGATGTCGCAGGGCTCGGCGAAGAGTCGCTCGGGTGCCCTGCATCCTGGCCGGGCGACACCGCCACCCGTGACGAACTGGTGCGCGAGCACTCCGAACCGTCGCGGATCCGCATGAACTGCTCGGGCAAGCATGCGGCGATGCTGCTGGCATGCGTGACCAACGGCTGGGCGACCACCGGATACCTCGACCCGGAGCATCCGCTGCAGCTTCACATCCGCGAAGTCGTGGAACGTCTCATCGGCGAAAAGGCCGCCGCGACGGCGATCGACGGATGCGGCGCCCCGGTGTATGCGATGAGCCTGTTCGGTCTCGCACGCGCGATCCACCGCATCGGCAACTCCTCGCCCACGTCGCCGTTCGCCCTCCACCGAAGCGCCGGCGTGATGGTCCAGGCGGTCCGCACGAACCCGTGGACGATCGATGGTCCCGGCCGGGCCGACACGATCGTCACCGAACGCCTCGGCGTGTTCGCCAAGGGCGGTGCCGAGGGCGTCATGGTCATGGTCGCCCCTGACGGCACCACGGTGGCGCTGAAGATGCTCGATGGCAGCGGCCGCGCCGCGACCGCCGTCGCGCTGCGCCTTCTCGAGCGCGCCGGTTCCCTGTCCGCATCGGACGTCTCCGATGCGATGAAGCTGCTTCCGCTGTCGGTCACCGGCGGCGGTCAGGATGTCGGGGCGATCCGCCCCGCGTTTTAGAGGCGCTCCCACAAGGAGCGCGAGCGCTCCAAAGGCGGAGCGGAAAGGATCACACGATGAGGATCAGCGTCCCCACCGAGGTCAAGAACAACGAGTATCGCGTGGCCTTGACGCCCGCGGGGGTGTACGACCTGGTCGCATCCGGCCACGAGGTGTTCGTACAGCGCGGCGCGGGCCTCGGCTCTTCGATGCCCGACTCCGAGTACGAAGTCGCCGGAGCGACGATGCTCGATGACGCCGCCGATGTCTGGGCCCGCGCGGAGCTGCTGCTCAAGGTCAAGGAGCCGATCGCGAGCGAGTACGGCAACTTCCGCGACGACCTCGTGCTGTTCACCTACCTGCATCTGGCCGCCGACCGTCCGCTGACCGACCGCCTGGTGGCGGACAGGGTCACCGCGATCGCGTACGAGACGGTTCAGCTGGCCGGGGGCGGCCTGCCGCTGCTCGCACCGATGTCCGAGGTCGCGGGCCGACTGGCCCCGACCGTCGGCGCGGCGACGCTCATGCGCTCGGCGGGCGGACTCGGCCTTCTGATGTCGGGCGTCCCCGGCACCCGACCCGCTCGCGTCACTGTGATCGGCGGCGGTGTGGCGGGTGCGAATGCCGCGGTGATCGCAGTCGGTCTCGGAGCCGACGTCACGGTGTTCGACACGAATGTGCAGCGACTTCGGTACCTCGACGACCACTTCCAGGGACGGGTCAAGACCGCCGCATCCAACCCGCTCGACCTCGACCGCGCGGTCGTCGACTCCGACCTCGTGATCGGATCGGTGCTGATCCCGGGTGCGAAGGCGCCGAAGCTCGTGACGAACGACATGGTCTCGCGGATGCGGCCCGGCAGTGTACTGGTCGACATCGCCGTCGACCAGGGCGGCTGCTTCGAAGACACCCGCCCGACCACCCACGCCGACCCCACCTTCACCGTGCACGGGAGCGTGTTCTACTGCGTCGCGAACATGCCGGGCGCCGTGCCCAACACGTCGACATCGGCGCTCACGAACGCAACTCTTCCCTACGTCCGCCAGATCGCCCGGCGCGGGTGGAAGGAAGCGCTGCGTGCCGACTCGGCACTGGCCGCAGGGCTGAACACCCACGGCGGTGCGGTCGTCAACGCCGGAGTGGCCACCGCTCACGGTGTCGAACTGACGTCGTTGACCGGCGCCCTGACCTGACCACGACACCGCACTGGTCCACCGGTCGGTCGAACGTCACCGTGTGAGTTCCCGCCGCGGCTGCTCCGAAGTGACCACCCGGGACCTGCACCCGTTCAGCACGAGACGATGATGTAGAAGTACTCGTTCACGGGCGCTCCCGTGGCAGTGGTGATTTTCACCCGCACCCGGTCATCCGCCCAGAGGTAGGTGTCGGTCGAGACAGTGAACTGCGAGAAGTAGGTCGACGCGACGACGCTGCAGTAGACGACCTGTCGGTCGAACCTGACGTCGTAGACGCCGGTGCTCACCTGCGTCGCACCGAGCACCCGACTGGAGCCGGAGTAGGGGGTTCCCGCGGGATCGATCATCGCCTCCAGCGGCGGCACGTAGTACCCCTGGACATCCAGCACGATGCCCGCGGGCGCCCCGGATCGATTGCGCACCGTGAGCGACTTTCCGGATGGGGCGATGGCGAACGTCCCGCTCGCCCGCGTCACCTGGCCGGGAGTGACGTTGATGAAGCCGGATCCGCTGGATCCTCCCGTGGGATAGGCCGTCATGTTGCCGGCGGCGCCGGCGTCAGTCACCGCTGCCGACAGCGCCACCGCGGTAGCGCCCGCCGGTATGTCGCAGCCACCCACCGTGCCGCCCTGAGGAAGGAAGCCGCTCGTGCCCTGGACATAGAAGGCTCGGGTCGCATTCGCCGCGATCGCTCCGCCGGCGACGCGCGTGTCTGCGATGCGGCACGGCGAGATCGGGACGAAGGTGGTCTCTGCCTGAGGGCGCCGCTGGATGGGCGGCGGCGCGAGCGCGACGGCCACGGCATCCGGCTCTCGAGCGCCTTCGGGCGTCCCCGGCGGACGGGGAACCGGGCTCTCGACGCTCGGCACGATCGCCGTGCTGTGCGAGACGATCGTCCCTCCGACTCCGAGGACGAGACCGGTCGCGAAGATGATCGCGACGATGACGGATCTGGCCATGGACGTGCCTTCCTGCGTGAGGGCGTCCCAGTGGTCGCCGCCTGATCGGAAGCGTAGGGCTTCACAGGAGCGCGCAGACAGGCTCGTCGCCGGAAACGCGACGAGCCGAGACGCGTCAGCGGCGCAAGCCGCTTCCCGCGTCGGTTGCGGTCGAGCCCGCGGTCAGACCAGGCCTCCGTCTATGGAACGGCTGTAATCTGCGGGGTCCTCGGGCACAAGCACCGGTGTCTCGCGGTTCAGGCTCTCACCGCGGAAGAACGCCTTCGCTCGGGGGAAGAAGAACCAGAGCACCATCAGGACGACGCCGAACCCGAGCGAGCCGATTCCGAGCAGGAAGGTGCTGCCGATGACGCCGATCCCGCCACTGTATCCGTAGTCGGGGTTGTACATGTCGATCGCCGACTGGACGAAAGCGTAGGTCAGCATCAGCGCGCCGAGCAGCGGGAACAGGAACTTGTAGAAGAAGTTGCGCGCCGATGAGAACAGCTCGCGGCGGTAGTACCAGACGCATGCGTAGCCCGTGATCCCGTAGTAGAACGCGATCGCGAGGCCGAGCGAGAGGATCGAGTCCTGCAGGATGTTGTCGCTGATGAGCGTCATGCCGACGTAGTAGACGATGGCCACGACACCCATCACGAGGGTCGAGAACGACGGGGTCTTGTAACGCGGGTGGACCGTCGCGAAACGCCGCGGGAGCGCCTTGTAGGCGGCCATGGCGAGGGTTCCCCGGGCGGTCGGCAGGATCGTCGTCTGCGTCGACGAGATCGCCGAGATCATGACCGCCACCACGAGCACCCAGCCGACGGGGCCGAGCAGTCCGTCCTTGATGGCGAGGAAGAAGTCGTCGGCGTTCGCCTCGTTGCCGAGGCCCGTGCCGTCGGTGCCGAGTCCGGCGTACATCATGGCGGCGACCGTGACGCCGACGTACGTGACGAGCAGGATGACCGTCGTCAGGAGGGCCGCGCGGCCCGGGATGCGCTTGGGGTCCTTCGTCTCCTCGTTGAGCGCGAGGCAGGTGTCCCAGCCCCAGTAGATGAAGAGGGCCAGCAGGATCGCCTCGATGAATCCACCCCAGTCGGTGAACGCGAGCGGGTTGAACCACGACCAGTCGAACGGGGTCGGATCGGGCGCGGTTCCCGCGAAGAACTGCCACAGCGCTGCGACGACGAAGATCGCGAGCGCGACGTACTGGATGGCGAGCAGCACGTTCTGGATGCGCTCGCCGATCTCGACGCCACGCCAGCTCACCCAGGTCATGGCGGCGATGAACACGACCCCGGTCGCGGTCACCAGCGGCACATTGTCGGCGAGGAGCGCATCCTCGGAGGTGCGGACGATGCCGTCGATGAGCGCCCAGAAGTAGATGCCGGCGATCTGCGCGAGGTTCGCGAGCACCACCATGCCCGCCACGGCGACGCCCCATCCGCCCATCCATCCCACCCAGGGACCGAAAGCCTTCGTCCCCCAGGTGAACGTGGTTCCGCAGTCCGGGATCTCGTTGTTGAGCTCGCGGTAGGCGAACGCGATGAAGAGCATCGGGATGAAGGCGATCACGAACGCGATCGGCGCCTGCGCGCCGACGGCGATCACGACGAAGCCGAGGGACGCGACCAGCGAGTAGACGGGCGCGGTGGAGGCGAGTCCGATGACGGTCGAGCCCCACAGTCCCAGCGTTCCGGCTGCGAGTCCTTTTCCTTCGGGTCGGGAAAGGTCTATCGGGGATGTAGCCACACAGTGAAGGTATGGCCATCATCACGGGTGGTCAAGGACATCGGAGCGAGGGAGGGAGGCGGCCTCTGCGCCCGGGAGGGCGATCCGCACCGGATCGGCACCCGCGGAGACGAGCCAGGCGCGGCCACGGCCGGGTTCGCAGTACGGAGCGAGGGACCGAGAACCGGTCAGCAGCCGAAGCTCGGCCGCGCACGACGCATCGACCACCAGGTCGTGATCGGCCCGGGCTTCGGCGAGCACGCGCCAATGGCGCTGCCAGTCATCCGGCTCTCCGGTCAGCACCACAAAGCCCTCCGCGATCATGCTCGGATCCGCCGCATACTCGTCGAGCGTGGCCACGCGGAAGCCCCGCTGCGCCCACTCCGCCAGCGCAGCGCGGGCGGCTGGAGACCGCCGCGCGGCGAAGCCGGTCAGTCGACCGCGGGGAAGCCAGCCAGGCGAACCCGCCACCGGGACCACGGCGGGTACCGTGACGAGCGCCAACTGCACCGACACTCCGTCGAGCGAACCGCGTCCGGGCGGCGCATCTGGCGCGAACCGCGCCGGATCGCCGCCCGCCGCGAAGTGGTCGGCGCGCGACGGAGTGGGCAGGACGATCCGACGTGGCAGCAGGTCGGCGAGCCGCGCCGTGGCGCCGGTCAGTCGCTGCGTAGACGCCACCACGAGGATCCCCGACTCCCCCGCCCCGCGCAGTACGCGCTCGAGCCGCTCCAGCAACTCGTGGGCGTGATCGTGCGGCAGGCGCGCGGGGATCGTGTCGAGGTCGTCTATGAGCACCACGGTGCCCGGCGCCGGCGGATCCTCCGAGAGCGCGGCGACGGCGTCCCACGCCCCTTCGGCATCGGCGGGAATGCGGACGATCGATGCCGGGGCCTGAGCTTCGACGACGGCCAGCGCGGTCGACTTGCCTGAGCCGGGGCCACCGACGACCAGCATCCCACGATCCGCGATCCGCACCCCGACGGTTCGTTGGCGCTGCCGCTCCGGTTCGTCGGCGAGGCCGAGCACCAGCACGCCTCGCTCGTGCGACGTGAGTCGCAGCTCGTCGAGCGCGATGCGAGTGGGGAGAGCCGGCAGCCACGGCCTGCGGGGTGAGGGTCCGTCCGCCCCGGCGACGACGGCCTCGATGTCGGCCGGCTGGGAGAGGGCGATCCGCACCTGAAGGGGTGCGCGGTCGCCCCCACGGCGGAGGAGCGCGAGGCCCCGCCCAGCGGTGTCGCCCGGCAGGTTCGCGGCATCGTCGGTGCCGACCACGGCGCGGCTGTCGGCCGAATCCGTCACTCGCAGACTCATCCGCAATGGACAGTTGGCGAGCAGGCTGTCGCGGATCACACCCGAGACGCGCTGCGTGCCGAGCACCAGATGCACGCCCAGGGCGCGGCCGCGGGCCGCGACATCCGAGAAGACCGCGTGCAGCTCGGGGTGGTCGCCCAGGAGCGCTGCGAACTCGTCGACGACGACCACGAGCCTCGGCAGATCGACGCGCGGGTCCAGGATGTCTCGGGCGCCGGCGCCGGCGATCGTCGCCTCGCGCCAGCGCACTTCAGCGCGCAGGCTCTCGATCGCGCGCCTCGCACCCGCGCCGTCCAGATCCGTGATGACGCCCGTGACGTGCGGCACCGCGCCCAGGGCGTCGAATGCGGTGCCGCCCTTGAAGTCCGCCAGGAGGAAGCTCACCTCGCGCGTCGAATGCGTGGCGCACAGCGCGAGGATCCACGTGATCAGCAGCTCGCTCTTGCCCGAGCCTGTGACGCCCGCCACGACGGCATGCGGTCCATCTGCGACGAGGTCGACGACGACCGGCTCGCCCCCTCCGCTGCCGATCACCGCCGCCAGGCTGCCTGAGCGTGCGGCCGGCGCCGCGCCGAGCAGGTCGGCGAGCGAGACCGGCAGATCGGGACCGGCGGCCAATCCAAGACTCCGTTCCGCGCGGGCGCTCAGCTCGCCCGCGAGCGATGCCGCCTGTTCCGCCCCGACGGCCTCGAGCTCGACGAGTACGACCTCGCCCGCGTAGTCGACCCTCGCGCTGCCCAGCGAGTCAGCGGCGATCGACACCGCGCAGCCGGGCGGATGCGGTGCGCCGACGTTCTGACGCACGATCACGACGTCGGCATCGGGCGGAACGGTCTCGTCGGGACCGACGAGTGCGAGGCGCAGCCCCGACGCGGCGCGACGATGCGGCAGCTGCTCGGCCCAGGCGTGGTCTCCCCGCAGCGCACCCACGATGCGCAGCTCGCCTGGCGGCAGAGCGAAGCACAGCTGCAGCGCGAGGGCGCGCTGCACGGCGGCCCCGAGGGCGGGCCCACCCACGATCGCGACGCCGGCCGTGGCGGGCACCACGACGGGTGCGCCCGTCAGTCGGGCGGCTCGGCCGCGGATGGCCGCGGCATCGGCATCCCCCTCCCCGCCGGCGACCCGGAGCGCGGAGGCCACCTCTCCCGCGCCGATCACGAGCACCCCGGTCCGCCCCGGCACGCTGCGCCAGATCTCGTCATCGCGCGCGACGAAGGCAGCCACGTCGGGATGCCGCGCCCGGCGCCGGCGCCGCTCCGCATCATGCCGACGCACGATCTCGGCCGACACGCGGTCGTGTGCGGCCGCCGCATCCGCCACCGCGCGACGGCGGTCCCGCCGAGCGCCCCGAGCTGCATCGAGCACAGTGGCCACGGCGATGAGCGGACCCAGCGCCGCGAACAGGAGCGCGAACATCGACCCGGTCACGAGCCAGAGCACGACCGCTCCGATCATCGGAACGATCGACGCCACGATGGGAAGGGGCGCGCGCGGGGACGGCGTCCACGGCGGCGGAAGGACGAGGGGCTCGGCATCGTGGATGTCGTCAGCGACGACCGGCGGCGCCGCAGCGAGCGGCGCCGCGGCGATCGACGAAGCGACGATCGACGGAGCGGAGACCAGCGGCGGCGGGGCGACCCATGGCGGTGAGGAAGGCACTCGCCCAGTCGACCGCGGCCCGCACGCCGGCAGTCGCCGAAAGCCCGAACTGTGGAGGGCCGGACTCAGCTTTCGGCTGGGGAGGACTCGACGTCGAGGACCACGATCGTGATGTTGTCGCGGCCGCCGTTCTCGAGTGCCGCGTCGAGCATCGCGGCTACGGCCGCCGCAGGATCGCTGTTCTCGTCGAGGAAATGACGGATGCCGTAATCCGTGAGCTCCTTGGTGAGCCCGTCGGAGCAGATGACGAACCGATCGCCGGCGACGACATCCAGCCGGACGTAGTCTGGGGTGACGCTCTCGCTGGGACCCACCGCCCGCGTGATCACATTGCCGTACGGGTGGTTCTCGGCCTCCTCGGGGCTCAGCCGCCCCGCGGCGATGAGCTCCTGCACCACCGAGTGGTCGGTCGTGATCTGGACGATCGCACCGTCGCGCACGAGGTAGACGCGGGAGTCGCCGATGTTCAGTGTCACCCAGTGCGCGGAGTCGCCGCTCGTGTCGAGGTACACGCCCGTGAGTGTCGTTCCCGTCCCGTCATCCGTCGTCTCGGGGTGCGACGCGATGTCTTTCACCGCGCGCGAGAGCGCTTTCTCGATCGACTTCGGCGTGACGGTTCCGGTGCCCGCGACATCCCGAAGCCGTTCGATGGTGCTCGCGCTCGCGATCTCGCCGCCGATGTGCCCGCCCATGCCGTCGGCGACCACGAAGAGGGGGAACTCGGCGAACACCGCGTCCTGGTTCACGTCGCGGCGGCGTCCGGTGTGCGTCGCGGCGGCCCAGTTGAGCTCGAGCGTTCCGCCGGGCACAGTCACCGAGCGGGATTGGGTGGATGGTTCGGGCACGCCACGTCCCTCCCGTAATCCGGCGACCGAGCCGCGGCCGGTGGCCGACGGCGTGCTCACATCCTAGTGGACCGTCAGTCCTCGACCTCGAACCCCTCCTCGGCGGCCGTGATCAGCTCCGTGACGGTGGGTACCGGCGGGGCACCGGCGAGCACCGGCACGCGGTCGTCCTCATCCTCGATCGCCGCCTCGAACTGTGCGTTGTACAGCCGCCAGTAGGCACCCTTCGCCTCGAGAAGCTCGGCGTGCGAGCCCTGCTCGACGATCGCGCCGGCCTCCATCACGAGGATGAGATCGGCATCCCGGATCGTGGACAGCCGGTGGGCGATCACGAACGCGGTGCGGTCTTCGCGCAGCCTCGACATCGCGCGCTGGATCAACAGCTCGGTGCGCGTGTCGACGCTGGACGTGGCCTCGTCGAGGATCAGCAGCCGCGGGTCGGCGAGGAACGCTCGCGCGATCGTGACCAGCTGTCGCTCGCCCACGCTCAGGTTCGTCGCCTCGTCGTCGAGCATCGTGTCGTAGCCGTCCGGCAGCGCGTGCACGAACCGGTCGACGTATGCCGCTGTCGCGGCCGCGACGATCTCCTCCTCGGTGGCATCCGGGCGTCCGTACGCGATGTTCTCGCGAATCGTGCCCGAGAAGAGCCACGTGTCCTGCAGCACCATGCCGGTGCGAGAGCGGAGGTCGTCGCGCGTCATGCGCATGGTGTCCACGCCGTCGAGCGAGATGCGTCCGCCAGAGACGTCGTAGAAGCGCATGATGAGGTTCACCAGCGTCGTCTTGCCCGCGCCGGTCGGACCGACGATCGCGACGGTGCTGCCCGGCTCGGCGGTGAGGCTCAGCCCGGAGATGAGCGGCTCTTCGGGGCTGTAGCTGAACGTGACGTCCTCGAAGGCGAGATGGCTCGCCGACTCCGGCACCGTCTCGGCGTCGACGTCGTCCGGTTCCTGTTCGGACTCGTCCAGCAGTTCGAACACGCGCTCACCGCTCGCGACGCCGGACTGCAGCAGGTTGGCCATCGAGCCGAGTTGGCTGAGCGGCTGCGTGAACTGACGCGAATACTGGATGAAGGCCTGCACATCGCCGATCGACAACAGTCCGGCGGCCACCTGCAGACCGCCGACGACGGCGATCGCCACGTAGACGAGGTTCCCGGTGAACATCATCGCCGGCATGATGGTGCCCGACAGGAACTGGGCGCCGAAGCTCGCCCGGTACACCTCGGCGTTCTCATCGCGGAAGTCCGCCTCGACCTCGCGCTGGTGGCCGAACGTCTTCACGATCGAGTGGCCCGAGAAGGTCTCCTCGACGCGAGCGTTCAGGATGCCGGTGGCCTTCCATTGCGCGACGAAGAGCTTCTGCGAACGTCGCGCCACCACCACCGTGATGAAGATCGTGAGGGGAATCGTCACCAGCGCAATGACGGCGAGCAGCGGTGAGATGACGAACATCATGACCATGACGCCGATCACCGTGAGCAGCGAGATCACGACCTGCGAGAGCGTCTGCTGCATCGACTGGCCGATGTTGTCGACGTCGTTCGTCACGCGGCTGAGCAGCTCGCCGCGCTGCACCTTGTCGAAGTACGAGAGCGGCAGCCGGTGGATCTTGTCTTCCACCTGCTTGCGCAGGCGGTGCATCGCCCGCTGGACGATGCCGTTCAGGATCCGCGCCTGCAGCCAGCCGAAGAGGCTCGCGAACACGTAGACCGCGAGCACGACCATGAGGATCATGCCGAGCTGTGGGAAGTCGATCCCGGCGCCCGGGACGAAGTCCATCGCGGAGAGCATGTCGGCCTGCTGCTGGTTGCCCGACGCGATGAGCTGATCGATGACCTGCTGCTTCGTGGCGCCTGCAGGCATCTGCATCGAGACGAATCCCGCGAACACCACGTTCGTGGCGTTGCCGAGGAGCTTCGGGCCGATCACCGAGAGCCCGACGCTGATGACGCTGAGCACGAGCACCACGATCAGCAGCGGGGTGTCGACGCGGAGCGTGCCGAGCAGGCGCTTCGCGCTCGGACCGAAGTTCTGCGCCTTCTGGACCGGCAACCCCACGCCGCGACCCATCGGGCCGCCGCCCCCGAGGGGGCCCCGAGGCGCCGGACCCGAAGCCGGACCTGAAACCGGCCGGGTCTGCTGCGAGCCGCTCATGCTGCCGCCTCCACCGAGAGCTGGGATTCGACGATCTCGCGGTACGTCTCGCACGTCTCGACGAGCTCATCGTGGGTCCCGATGCCCACCATGCGTCCGTGGTCGAGCACGACGATCTGGTCCGCGTGCTGGATCGTCGAGACCCGCTGCGCCACGACCAGACGCGTGGCATCCGGCAGATGCGTATCGAGTGCGCGTCTGAGCGCGGCATCCGTCCTCAGATCCAGTGCCGAGAACGAATCGTCGAAGACGTAGACCTCGGGGCGCTTCACGATCGCGCGGGCGATCGCCAGTCGCTGTCGCTGCCCGCCCGAGACATTCGTACCGCCCTGCGCGATCTTCGCCTCGAGCTGGTCGGGCATGGCCTCAACGAAATCCCTGGCTTGAGCGAACTCGAGGGCGCGCCACAGCTCGTCGTCGGTGGCGGCCATGTCGCCGTAGCGGAGGTTGGACGCGATCGTGCCGGAGAACAGGAATGCGCGCTGCTGGACGAGTCCGACTCGCTGCCACAGCTCATCGGGGTCATAGGTGCGCACGTCGACCCCGTCGACCAGCACCGAACCGGCCGTGACGTCGAACAGGCGCGCCACGAGGCCGATCATGGTCGTCTTGCCGGCTCCGGTGGAGCCGATGACCGCGGTCGTTGTTCCCGGCTCCACCGTGAAGGTGATGTCATGCAGCACGGCCTCCTCGGCCCCGGGGTAGGCGAAGTCGACGTGATCGAACTCGATGCGACCCGCGGGCGCCGGCGCGTCGGCCGGGTCGACCGGCGCCGCGACCGAAGTATCCGTGCCGAGCACCTGCCCGATGCGCTTGGCGCACACCGCCGCGCGCGGGATCATCACGAACATGAAGGTCGCCATCATCACGCCCATCAGGATCTGCATCATGTAGTTCAGGAACGCGAAGAGCGTGCCGATCTGCACACCCGCGTTCTGCACCTGGAAGGCGCCGAACCAGATCACCGCGACGCTCGACACGTTCATCACGAGCATCACGGCCGGGAACATCAGCGCCATGAGGTTTCCGGCGCGCAGGCCCGTCGCCATCACACCTTCGCTCGCCGTCGAGAACCGCTGACGCTCTTCCCGTTCGCGCACGAAAGCGCGGACCACCCGGATGCCGGAGAGCTGCTCGCGCATGATCTGGTTGACGCGGTCGATCTTCGCCTGCATCTGGGTGAATGCCGGCACCATGCGCCACACGATGAGGCCGACGATGATGAGGAGGGCGGGCACGGCGATCGCCATGAGCCACGCGAGGCCCGCATCCTGACGGATCGCCATGATGACGCCGCCGATCGCGAGCATCGGGGCCGCGACCATGAGCGTCGCCGACACCTGGACGAGCATCTGCACCTGCTGCACGTCGTTCGTGTTGCGGGTGATGAGCGACGGCGCGCCGAACTGGCCGACCTCCCGCTGCGAGAACGCCACCACGCGGTGGAAGAGATCACCGCGCAGGTCCCGCCCCATGCCCATCGCCAGGCGGGAGCCGAAGTAGACCGCGATCACCGCGCAGATCACCTGCACGAGGCTGACCCCGAGCATCACGGCGCCGGTCGACCAGATGTACGGGATGTCGCCCTTGACGACGCCGTCATCGATGATCGCGGCGTTGAGCGTCGGGAGCATGAGTGACGCGATCGATTGCGCGAGCTGGAACACCACGACCGCGACAACGAGCGGCCACGCGGGGACCAGGTAGCGCACGAGTAGTCTGCCGAGCACGGTCAGTCCTTTCCGCGGGGCCGACCCGCGATGCCGTAGAGGATGAACTGGACGATCTCGTCATCGTCCAGCCGTGGCTGCTGATTGTGAGACGGGACGGATGCCGCGATCACGGCGATCCGCAGGAGCACTCCGACCTGCTCGGGCGGAACGGCGAGGGCCGCGGCATCCGGTGCGAAGGCGTCGGCGATCGCTGCCTCGAACGCACCCGAGCGGGCACGGGAGATGTATTCGCCCGCCTCGCTGCGATCGAGCAGGGACAGCATCGCGAAGACCCCCCTGGCATGGTCGCGGGCACCGCGGACGAAATGGGCGACCTTCATCTCGAGGGGAAGCGAGGGGTCGACGATCCCCGTCGACAGCTGAGCCTCGGCGCGGTCGAAGAAGGCACGCACCGAGGCACGCACGAGCGCGTCCTTATCGCCGAACGCCCGGAAGATCGTGCCTTCGGCGATGCCGAGGTGCTCGGCGAGCTGACGGGTGGTCAGTGAGCTGCCGAACTCGATGAACAGCGGAATCGCCTGCGCGGCGATCATGGCCCTCCGGTCGTCGGGGGTCATGGGCTGTGCGCGCTGGCGGGCCAGCGGAGTCTCGTCGACGGTTTCGGCTTCGATCACCTCGGAAGTCTAAGTGAGTGAGCACTCACTCCGCATCGTCATCCGGTACGCCCAGGGCGAACGGCTCAGACCTTCGCGCCAGGATCCTCGGGCAGCGGGAAGAGCGCGTCGATCTCGGCGAGGTCGGCCGATGTCGGCGCCCACGCGCTGGCCGCGGCGGCATTCGCGTGCACTTGCTCCGGGCTGGTCGCCCCCGCGATCACGCTCGACAGCGCGGGACGCGCGAGCAGCCAGCCGAACGTCGCCTCCAGCATCGTGATGCCCCGCTCGTCGCAGAACTCCTGGAACCGTTCCAGAGCATCCCAGGGCGCCTCCTGCCACACGTGCTGACGCTGCCGCATGATCCGGGAGTCCTTCGGGGCGTGGTCTCGCGAGAACTTCCCGGTCAACAGCCCGTTCTGGAGGGGGAAGTACGGGAAGAAGCCCAAGCCGAACCGTCGGACGGCCGGCAGCACCTCGCGCTCGGCGGCGCGCGCGAGCAGGCTGTAGTGGTTCTGCGCAGACACGAAAGGGATGCCGGCACGCTCGGCCGCGACGTAGTGGGCCTCCGCGATCTGCCAGCCTGCGAGATTCGAGTGCCCGATGTAGCGCACCTTGCCCTCGCGGACGAGGTCGCCCAGGACGTCCAGGGTCTCTTCAATGGGGGTCTGCGGGTCGGGCGTGTGGAGCTGGTACAGATCGATCCACTCCGTCTGCAGGCGGCTGAGGGATCCTTCGACAGCGCGTCGCACATAGCTGCGGGATGCCTTGGCGCCGGACGGCGGATAGCCGATGTCGCGTCCGAAGTGGCCGAACTTCGTCGCGAGGGTCACCTGATCGCGCCTGCCCTGGAGCGCCTGACCCATCAAGGTCTCGGAGAGCCCGGCATCCTTGCCGTACATGTCCGCGGTGTCCAGGAAGGTGACGCCTGCATCGATCGCCGCGTCGAGCACCGCGCGAGTGCCGTCGATCGTCTCGCTCCGCGTCCCTTCGCGACCGAAGTTGTTGCAGCCGAGACCGACGGCCGACACGAGGAGTCCGGATGCGCCGACGCGGCGCAGGGGTACGGGGGAAGTCATGGGATCCACGGTATCCCGGCGCAGGGCTCCCCGGGAACGACGCCGACCCCCCGCCGCTTGGCGAGGGGTCGGCGGTGGCGCGCTACGGCTTGGGAGCTGCGGGCGGCTCGGTCGCGGGCGGCTCGGTCGCAGGCGGCGGCTCAGTCGCGGCCGGCGGCTCAGGAGCCACCGGAGGCACGGGCGCGGCGGGCGGCTCGGCTGCGGCCGGGGGCGGGGTCGCCGTGGGCGGGGTCGCGGCCGGAGGCGGCTCGTAACCGGCAGGCGGGGCGGCTGCCGGCGGTGCCGCCGCGGGCGGCGGCTCGTAGCCCGCCGGAGGAGCAGGCGGAGTCGCGGTGGGCGGGGTCGCCGGCGGCGGCTCGTAACCTGCCGGCGGAGCGGGCGGCGGGGCGTAGCCGGCCGGCGCCGCCGGCGGCTGATATCCGGCCGGCGCCGCATAGCCGGGGCCGGCGACAGGGTTCGCGGGGAAGCCGCCTGCCGGTACCTGACTGGGGATGCCCGACCACTTCGTGCTGTCGGCGAGGAAGTTTCCGGCCCACGGAGCGGCGGGGATCGCGGTGTTCCAGCGCGACTTGTCGAACGCGTTGATTCCGAGCCACACGATGGCGAGGAAGAAGTACAGGATCAGCCAGACAGCCTCCTTCTGCAGCTTCAGGCCGACTCGCCATGCCGCAAGGAGGGTGTAGAGGAATGTCGCGATGCCGATCAGCGTGCCGAGGACGGGCACCCAGCCGAGGACCGCGCTCGCACCCCACAGGACCAGGAGCCACCACGGGTTGAGGTCGCCGAGCTTGACGAAGATCAGGGTGTTGTACACCGGCACCCACGCCCGCCACTTGCCTTCGACCCCGGCCTTTTCGAACACCTTCATGAGGAACCAAGAGCCGATGATGTATCCGGCCAAGGCGAAAAGGAGGATGAGCGGAGCCAGGAGCAGCCAGAAGGCCAGCATCGCTCCGTATCCGCTGCCGTCGTCGTAATCCATAAGAGCCCCATTCGTTGTCATCGGGTTTCTCGAACCGGTCCCACACAGGGCCCGCGCCCCTCATCGTAGCGAGAGGACGTTCTCCGCCGCAGGAGGCACGCACAGCGGCGAGTGTCGATAGCCTGGCGCAATCGACTGTCCACCGATCGATCATCCGGAAGGCACCACCGAACATGAGCAGCGCGACTCCCCCCGTCCCCCCGCTTCCCGAGCAGCCGGCAGCCGAAGCCGCCCGCGCACCGCAGACCCCCGCCGAAGCGACGGCTCCCGCCTATGACCCGGCGGCCGATCCGGACGACACCGGGGTGCCGAGCACCCTGGGCGGTCAGGTCGACGACATCGGGCGCGGCTTCTTCTCGGCGCTCTTCGACGTCTCGTTCCGCACCTTCATCACTCGGCGTCTCGCGAGCGTCTTCTACATCGTCGGGTTGATCGCGATCGCGATCGGCTTCATCGTCTACCTCGCCAGCGGCCTGTTCAACGGCATCGGTCTGCTGGGGCTCAATGTCGGGGCGGGCATCAGTCTCATCGTCGCCACGCTCATCCTGGTTCCACTGGTGACCTTCATCAGCGTCATCATCCTGAGGTTCGTCATCGAGGCCGTCGTCGCGCTCATCGCGATCGCCGAGAACACCGAGCGCACGGCCCAGCACACCAGGCACTGACACCGCACGGCATCGACCCTTCGACAGGCTCAGGACCGGTGCGTCAGACGAAGAGCTGAAGCTCTCCCGGTGCCCCTTCGCGGACGCGGATGCCCGCGGCATCCGCCCATCTCACGAACCCAGCGAGCGACGAGACGCGCGGACGGTCGTGCGCGAGCCGCCGCACCAGCGCGCCCTTGGCGTGCTTGTTGAAGTGGTTCAGGGCGCGAACCGCTCCCCCATCGCGCTCCTCGACGATCCGGAGGTACACCGCGGGCACGCTCGCGGGAACAGGCCCGAGCGCCGCGTATGCCTCTGAGCGCATGTCGAGCACGAAGGTCGGCGATGCTCCCGCCAGCGCTCCTGTCACGGCATGCCCCCACACGCGGGTCAGTGGCGGCAGCGCGGGCAGTGACGCGGACGCGCCGAGCCGGTAGGCGGGAATCGCATCCAGTGCCGCGACCGGGCCCAACGGTGCCGAGTGGATGAGCACGTGCCGGCCGGCCCATGCCCGCGCTGCGGGCGAGAAGGATGCCGCGTCCAGCGCGTCGTAGAGGACTCCGGTGTAACGGTCGATGGCCGCCATCGTCGGAGCGGTCCGCAGCTGGGCGTTGGCGGCGATCTCGGCACGCTGCGAGGCGCTGAGTCGCAGCACACGCGCGGCCTCGTCCTCGTCCGCCGCGAGCGAGACGAGTGCGTCGACGACCGCTTCGCGCTGGACGGTGAGCGAGGGCAGAGCCAGCCTCGCTACGTCGAGGGGACGAAGCCGACCGCCCGCGCGCTTGGTCTCGGAGGGTGGGATCAGGATCAGCATGACAGTGGCTCGGCGGGGGAAACGCGGCACCGCCCGGCCGCGGAGGCGACGGGGCGGCGCGGACGGGGAAGCGTCAGGAGATGATCGCCGCGTTGCCCGCCACGATCGTCACGTCGTCACCCTCCATCGAGAGGAACCCGTCCTGCGCGTTCACGATGATCTTGGAGCCGCTGGTCTCTGTGATGCGCACTTCGCCGCCCGCGAGGATGCCGAGCACGGGCTCGTGACCGGCCATGAGGCCGATCTCGCCGATGACGGTCTTGGCGACGACGATCGACGCCTCACCCGTCCAGATCTCTGCGTCAGCGGAGACCAGGCTCACCTTGAGCGGCATGTCAGCCGTTCTCCTTCTGGATCTGAGCCCACTTCTCTTCGACGTCCGAGACACCGCCGACGTTGAAGAACGCCTGCTCCGCCACGTGGTCGAAGTCGCCCTTCACAATCGCGTCGAACGACTCGATCGTCTCCTTGATGGGAACGGTCGAACCCTCGACACCGGTGAACTTCTTCGCCATGTAGGTGTTCTGCGAGAGGAACTGCTGGATGCGACGAGCACGCGAGACGACGATCTTGTCCTCTTCGGACAGCTCGTCGACACCGAGGATCGCGATGATCTCCTGGAGCTCCTTGTTCTTCTGGAGCACCTGCTTGACCGAAGTCGCGACGCGGTAGTGGTCTTCGCCGATGTAACGGGGGTCGAGGATGCGGCTGGTCGAGGCCAGCGGGTCGATCGCCGGGTAGAGACCCTTCGACGCGAGCTCACGCGAGAGCTCGGTCGTCGCATCCAGGTGCGCGAAGGTGGTCGCCGGCGCCGGGTCGGTGTAGTCGTCGGCCGGCACGTAGATGGCCTGCAGCGACGTGATCGAGTGGCCTCGGGTCGAGGTGATGCGCTCCTGGAGCACGCCCATCTCGTCCGCGAGGTTCGGCTGGTAGCCCACCGCGGAGGGCATGCGGCCGAGCAGCGTCGAGACCTCGGAGCCGGCCTGGGTGAAGCGGAAGATGTTGTCGATGAACAGCAGCACGTCCTGACCCTGCACGTCGCGGAAGTACTCCGCCATCGTGAGAGCCGACAGCGCCACGCGCAGGCGCGTGCCCGGCGGCTCGTCCATCTGGCCGAAGACCAGGGCGGTCTTGTCGAAGACGCCCGCCTCTTCCATCTCGTGGATCAGGTCGTTGCCCTCACGGGTGCGCTCGCCGACACCGGCGAACACCGAGACGCCACCATGATCCTGTGCGACGCGCTGGATCATCTCCTGGATGAGGACGGTCTTGCCGACACCGGCGCCGCCGAACAGGCCGATCTTGCCGCCCTGCACATACGGGGTGAGCAGGTCGATGCTCTTGATGCCGGTCTCGAACATCGTCGTCTTCGACTCGAGCTGGTCGAAGTTGGGCGCCTTGCGGTGGATCGGCCAGCGTTCGGTGATTTCGATGGTCTCACCGGGTTCGGCGTTGAGGACCTCGCCGATGACGTTGAAGACCTTGCCCTTGGTGACGTCGCCGACGGGCACGGTGATCTGGTCTCCGGTGTCGCGCACCTCCTGGCCGCGGACCATGCCGTCGGTGGGCTTGAGCGAGATGGCGCGCACGAGGTCGTCGCCGAGGTGCTGTGCGACCTCGAGCGTGATCTCGGTGGACTCATCGCCGATGACGATGGTGGTCTTCAGCGCGTTGTAGATGTCGGGGATCGAGTCGTGCGGGAACTCGATGTCGACGACCGGACCGGTGACGCGGGCGACGCGGCCGACGACGGCAGCGGTCTCCGTCGTCTCGGCGGGAGCGATGAGAGTCATTGTTGTGTCTTTCGGTTGAGGTCTATTTGCCGGACGAGAGCGCGTCGGCGCCGCCGACGATCTCGGCGATCTGCTGCGTGATCTCGGCCTGCCGGGCATTGTTGCGCAGGCGGGTGTAGTCGGTGATGAGCTTGTCGGCGTTGTCGCTGGCGGACTTCATCGCCTTCTGGGTCGCCGCGTGCTTCGCTGCGGACGACTGCAGAAGGGCGTTGTAGACCCGGCTCTGGATGTAGACCGGCAGGAGCGCGTCGAGCACGGTGGCCGCTTCGGGCTCGAACTCGTAGAGGGGGTATACGCTCGCCGTCTCGCGCGATTCGGCCTCGACCACTTCGAGCGGAAGCAGTCGGACCGTCTCGGGCGACTGCGTCATCATGCTGACGAAGCGGTTGTAGACGAGGTGGATCTCATCCACGCCGCCGTCGTCGCCGCCCCGATTGTACGAATCGAGCAGCGTGGCCGCGATCTCCTCCGCGGTGTGGAACTGCGGGGTGTCCGTGTCGCCGGTCCACTCGGCGGCCGTCTCGATCCTGCGGAATGCGAAGTACCCGACGGCCTTGCGACCCACGGCGTAGAACACCGGCTCCTTGCCCTGCTGCCGCAGGAGCTCCGCGAGCTCGAGACCCTCACGAAGGATCTGCGAGTTGAAGGCTCCGGCGAGGCCGCGGTCGGATGCGAAGATCACGACGGCCGCGCGCTTGATGACCTCGCGCTCACGGGTGAGCGGATGCTCGACGTTCGAGTGCGTCGCCACGGCGGAGACGGCTCGGGTCACGGCGCGCGCGAAGGGCGTCGACGCGCGCACGCGCGCCATCGCCTTCTGGATGCGCGAAGCCGCGATGAGTTCCATCGCCTTCGTGATCTTCTTGGTCGTCTGAGCAGTGTTGATCTTCTGCTTGTAGACCCGGAGTTGTGCGCCCATGGTTTGTGTTGTCCGGTTTCGCCTTAGCGGCGACCCTTGACGATCTTCTCCTGGTTCACGTCGTCGGCATCCGCTGCCGCATGCTCCTCGTGACCCGGGTTGTCGATCGCCTGGCCCTTGCCGGATCGGAACTCGAGGATGAACTGATCGGTCTTCTTCGCGAGCTCGGCGGCGGTGTCGTCGTCGAGGACGTTCGTGTCGCGGAGCGTGTCGAGGATCGTGGTGTTGCGGCGCAGGTAGTCCAGCAGCTCGCGCTCGAACGGCAGGACGTCTTCGACCTCGATCGAGTCGAGCTTGCCGTTGGTGCCGGCCCAGATCGAGACGACCTGCTCCTCGACGGGGTACGGCGAGTACTGCGGCTGCTTGAGCAGCTCGGTCAGGCGGGCTCCGCGCGAGAGCTGACGACGGGATGCCGCATCCAGGTCGCTCGCGAACATCGCGAACGCCTCGAGTGAGCGGTACTGCGCGAGCTCGAGCTTGAGTGTTCCGGAGACCTTCTTGATCGACTTCACCTGTGCGTCTCCGCCGACGCGCGACACCGAGATGCCGACGTCCACTGCGGGGCGCTGGTTCGAGTTGAACAGGTCGGACTGCAGGAAGATCTGGCCGTCGGTGATCGAGATGACGTTGGTCGGGATGTACGCCGAGACGTCGTTGGCCTTCGTCTCGATGATCGGAAGGCCCGTCATCGATCCGGCGCCGAGCTCGTCCGACAGCTTCGCGCACCGCTCGAGCAGGCGGGAGTGCAGGTAGAACACGTCACCGGGGTATGCCTCGCGGCCCGGCGGACGACGCAGCAGCAGCGACACGGCGCGGTACGCCTCGGCCTGCTTCGTGAGGTCGTCGAAGATGATCAGGACGTGCTTGCCGTCGTACATCCAGTGCTGGCCGATGGCCGAGCCGGTGTAGGGGGCGAGGTACTTGAAGCCTGCGGGGTCGGATGCCGGAGCCGCGACGATCGTCGTGTACTCCATCGCACCGGCATCCTCGAGCGCGCCCTTGACAGACGCGATCGTCGAGCCCTTCTGGCCGATGGCGACGTAGATGCAGCGCACCTGCTTGTCGGTGTCGCCGGACTCCCAGTTCGCCTTCTGGTTGATGATCGTGTCGATGGCGATCGCGGTCTTGCCGGTCTGGCGGTCGCCGATGATGAGCTGACGCTGGCCGCGGCCGATCGGGATCATGGCATCGATCGCCTTGATGCCGGTCTGCATGGGCTCGTGCACGCTCTTGCGCGACATCACGCCAGGGGCCTGCAGCTCGAGAGCGCGGCGACCATCGGTCGCGACCGGGCCGAGACCGTCGATCGGGTTGCCGAGGGGGTCGACGACGCGGCCGAGGTAGCCGTCGCCGACCGCCACCGAGAGCACCTCGCCGGTGCGCGTGACCTGCTGGCCGGCCTCGATGCCGGAGAACTCACCGAGGACGACGACGCCGATCTCGTCCTCGTCGAGGTTGAGAGCCAGGCCCTGCGTGCCGTCCGCGAACGACACGAGCTCGTTCGCCATGACGCCCGGCAGGCCCTCGACGTGCGCGATGCCGTCGGCGGCGTCGATGACCGTGCCGACCTCGGTCGCCGCGGCGCCGGTGGGCTCGTAGGCGGCGACGAAGTCCTTCAGCGCGTCACGGATGACGTCGGGGCTGATCGTTAGTTCTGCCATTGCTGTTCCCTTTGTGTATGAGAGCTGTGTGCGGGTGGTGCCCGCGCCGCCTGCGAGGCGGAAGCGTATTAGCCGGCGAGCCTCTGGCGGAGGTCGGCGAGACGACCGGAGATGCTGCCGTCGATGATGTCGTCCGCGATCTGCACCCGCAGGCCGCCGACGACCGAGGGGTCGATGATCGCGTTGAGCGCGACATCCCGCCCGTATTTCTTTCCGAGAGCCGCACTCAGGCGCTCGACCTGCGCTGAGCTGAGCGGCGTGGCCGTCGTGACGGTGGCGACCGTGCGCCCGCGCTGGTCGGTCACCGTCCGCATCGCGGATGCGAGCAGTTCGCGCACGCGGCGGTCGCGAGGCTGCTGAACGAGCGACGACACGATGAGCGAAGTCGCGGGGCTCACCCGGCCGTCGAAGAGCTTGTCTGCGAGCGCACCCTTCACCGAGGCGTCGCCGAGACGGCTGCCGAGTGCGAGCTCCAGTTGCGGATCGCTCGCGACGACCCGCGACACCTCGAACAGCTCCCCCTCGATGTCGACGCCGGGCTCGGCGATCGCTGCTGCGCGGATGGCGGTCTCTTCGATCACCGCGACGAGGTCACCCGAACGCGACCAGCGCTGCGCGGCGACCGTCGTCAGGAGCGAAACCGTCGTCGGGGAGAATGTGCCGCCGAAGACGGCCGTCACCACCTGGGTGCGAGCCGCGGCCGGCGCAGCAGGATCGGCGAGCGCGCCGCTCAGGTGCGACGAGTCCCCCACGATCCGCGCCGCGGCGAACAGCTCGCGGGCGGTGTCGAGGTCGACGTCTCCGGCGGCATTCAGCGCCGCCGTGGTCGCGGAGAGAGCCTGGGTGGTCGCGCTGCCCATTACTTCGAGGCCTTCTCAGACTCTTCGAGTTCGGCGAGGAACCGATCGACGACGGACTGCGCACGCTTGTCTTCGGTGAGCGACTCTCCGATGACGCCACCGGCGAGGTCGAGGGCGAGAGTGCCCACCTCGCTGCGCAGCGACACCAGCGTTGACTGGCGCTCCGCCTCGATCTGGGCCTGGGCGTTCGCGGTCACGCGGGCGGCTTCGGCCTGAGCGGTCTCCTTGGCCTCGGCGACGATCTTCGCGCCATCGGCGCGCGCCTGGTCGCGGATCGTTCCGGCCTCGCCGCGGGCCTCTGCGAGCTTCGCGGTGTACTCCTCGAGCGCGGCGGTGGCCTTGGCCTGCGCCTCTTCGGCGCGCTGGATGCCGCCCTCGATGGCTTCACGCCGCGCGTCGAGCGCCTTGTTCATGGCCGGAAGGATCTTCCAGAAGAAGAAGGCCAGAACGATGACGAACGCGAGCGTGCCCCACACCAGGTCCGGAATGGTCGGAATGAGCGGGTTGACGCTCTCTTCCGCTGCGCTGATGACCGTTGAGGTCAGCATTCAGACTCCTTGGGTGTCCGAGCCGGGTTACGGCGCGGGGAACGGGATGAAGGCGACGGCGATCGCGATGAAGCAGAGGGCCTCGGTCAGTGCGATACCGAGGAACATCAGGCTGCTGAGGCGACCCTGGAGTTCGGGCTGGCGGGCCACCGACTCGATGGTCTTGCCGACGATGATGCCCACGCCGATACCGGAGCCGATGACCGCAAGGCCGAAGGCGAGAGGAGCGAGTTGTCCGACGATGTTCACGGGGGTGGTTCCTTTCGAAAGGGGTTTGGGGGACGGTGCCGGCGAGCGATCAGTGCTCTTCGGCGACCGCGAGCTGGATGTAGATGGCGGCCAGGATGGTGAAGACGTACGCCTGCAGAGCCGCGACGAAGAGCTCGAGGACCGTGAAGGCGACGCCGAATGCGAACGAGCCGATGCCGAGCAGGCCGATGAGGTTGCCGTCCGCGAGCACCGTGAAGAAGAAGAACTGCGTCGCAGAGAAGCAGAGCACGAGCAGCATGTGCCCGGCGATCATGTTCATCGTGAGTCGGAGCGTCAGCGTGATCGGTCGCAGGATGAACGTCGAGAAGAACTCGAGCGGCACCAGCAGGAAGTACAGCGGCCACGGCACTCCGGGCAGGAACAGCGAGTCCTTCCAGAACTTGCCGCCCTTCTCTCTCGTGCCGGCATACATGAACATGATCCAGGCGACGATCGCGAGCACGATCGGAAGCCCTATTCGCGCCGTGCCGGCGAGCTGCAGCCCGGGGATGACGCCGGTCAGGTTCATCGAGAGGATCAGGAAGAAGAACGTCATCAGGATCGGCTCGTAGCGGCGACCCCGCTTCTCACCGAGGGTGTCGAAGATGATGCTCTGACGCACGAAGCCGAAGATGTACTCCAGCGCGGCCTGGCCGCGCCTCGGGACGATCTGCATGTTGCGGGTGCCGAGCCAGAAGATCACGATGATCAGCACGACGATCAGGATCCGGATGGCCATCACGCGATCGATGGCGAACGGCGTGCCGTCGAACAGCAGGACAGGCGGGAAGAACTCTTCGATGGAGGGCCCGTGGAACCCGCCATCGT
This sequence comes from Microbacterium pumilum, assembly GCF_039530225.1. NCBI lineage: Bacteria > Bacillati > Actinomycetota > Actinomycetes > Micrococcales > Microbacteriaceae > Microbacterium > Microbacterium pumilum. The sequence continues at coordinate 2,259,930 of NZ_BAAAOH010000001.1, read as the reverse complement.
CATCGCTCGCGGCGGCGTTGGCGATCAGGGATGCGACGTGGGTAAGCAGTGGAGGCTCCGGCTTCGGGGCACCGGTCTAAGCCGGGGCGACGATGGTCACGAGCGTCATCCGGCCGGGCATGCCGCCACACAGGCGGTTCGCGCCCGGTCTCGGCGACGTCTAAACCCTATCAAGGAATTCCCAGCCTCAGGAACCGGGGGTGTCTCCCGGGGAGGGATCCACAGACGTCGGCAGGTCGACGTCGCCGACGTACGGGACGCGGGCGCGCGCCATCACGACGAGGTCCACGACCAGCGATGCGATGACGCTCGCGAGTACGCAGAAGAAGAAGACGTACGGCTCGATCCAGGGCTGCCCGCGCAGCACGACCAGCGCGACGATGAAGACGATGAGCTTGACGACCCATCCGCCGAGCACGATGCCGAAGAAGGTCGGGATCTGCGCGGGTCCGGGTGGAAGGCGTCCGGCGATCAGGATGATGAGTGCCGTCATCCCGAGGAAGACTCCCGCCAGCAGCACGCCGACGAGCGCGCTCGCAAGACCGGTGACGCCGGCGACGAGGAAGCCGATTACCGCCCCGAGCACGGCGAGGATGCCGGTGATCACGGCACCCCAGACGAGCGTCGAACGCAGGATGACGGAACTGGACGATGGAGCGGAGGTCATGCGACGGCCTCTCTGGTGGGCTGAAGGCTCGGCGGCGCCGCAGCGGCGCGACGCGAGGGAAGGAGGGTGACGACCAGGCATGCCGCGACACCCACGACGCCGAATGCCACTCCGAGCATGTAGTCGCCTGGCCACTGGTACTGCGTGCCGATGTACATCAACAGGAAGGACATGCTCACGATGGTGGTCCACGCGTAGAAGATCAGGACCGCGTCGCGATCCGAGTGCCCCATGTCGAGCATGCGGTGATGCAGGTGCTTGCGATCGGGTGAGAACGGCGACTTGCCCGCCCTCATCCGCCGGATGACGGCGAGGCCGAAGTCCAGGAGCGGCAGCAGCACGATGACGACCGGCAGCAGGATGGGGATGAAGGCACCCAGCAGCTGCGAACGGCCGAACTCGTCGTTGTCGCCCACGATGGCGGGATCGAGGATGCCGGTGATCGCGATCGCAGACGTCGCCATCAGAAGGCCGAGCATCAGTGCGCCCGAATCGCCCATGAACAGCTTGGCGGGACTCCAGTTCAGAGGCAGGAAGCCGATGCATGCCCCGATCAGCACGGCCGCGATGAACGACGCCAGGTTGAAGTACGTGCTCGCGCCGTGGTCGCGCACGAGCAGGTACGAGTACGCGAAGAAGATCACGTTGGCGATGAGACAGACGCCCGCGACGAGTCCGTCCAGACCGTCGATGAAGTTGACGGCGTTCATCACGACCACGATCGAGAACACGGTGAGGGTGAAGCTCACCCAGCTCGAGACCACCGCCACGCCGCCGATGGGCAGCGAGTAGATCTGCAGCTGCCCGAACCAGGCGATGATCCCCGCCGCCAGGAACTGGGCGCCGAGCTTGATCATCCAGTCGAGGTCCCACAGGTCGTCGGCGACGCCGACCAGCACGATCAGCAGCGTCGCGCCCAGGATGGCCCACACCGCTATCGGGTCCACCCAGACGATCGCGAAGAAGGGATTCTGCGACGACACCAGGAACGCGGCTGTCACCCCAAGGAACATCGCGACACCGCCGAGTCGGGGTGTCGGCGTCTTGTGGACGTCCCGCTCGCGGATGCCGGGGTACAGCTTGTACTTCAGGCTGAGTCGCCAGACGCCCCACGACAGCCCGAATGTGATGGCCGCCGTGAAGAGGATGGTGAAGACGTATTGCTTCACGCGGAGTCCGACTCCTGCGGGTCCGGCTCGAGCAGGTCGCCGAGGATGCCGCGCAGCTGCACGCGGTCGACGGCGCCGTCACGCAGCACACGGATGACAGGGTCGGAGCCGCCGACCAGGCTCGTCGCGTCGATGATGGTCGACGCGATGCCGGTGTCGGAGGGACCCGCGTCGAGATACACCGCGACCGACTCGCCGAGCATGCCCTCCGCGTCATCCGCGGCGATCGCCGGCGACATACCGGTCAGGTTCGCGCTCGAGACCGCGAGCGGCCCCGTCTCTTCGAGAAGCTCGAGGGCGATCCGGTGCGCGGGCATGCGGACCGCGACGGTGCCGTGGGTCTCGCCGAGATCCCAGGTGAGAGAGGGCTGCGACGGCAGCACGATCGTGAGTCCGCCCGGCCAGAACTCCTCGACGAGCCGCTCGACGGGCTCTGGCACCTCGGCCACGAGTGCGCGCAGGGTCGTGATTCCTGCCACGAGCACCGGCGGCGGAGACTGCCGGCCGCGACCCTTCGCTTCGAGGAGCCTGGTGACCGCCCGAGGATCGAACGCGTCCGCTGCGATGCCGTAGACGGTGTCGGTGGGAAGGACGACGAGTTCGCCCTTGCCGATGGCCTGGCGAGCCTGGCGCATGCCCGTGAGAAGCTGCGCCTCATCACGGCAGTCGAAGATCGGGGACATGTCGCGGATAGTCTACGTGCGGCTTCTGAACCGCACCCGCACGGGGCGTGCGTCAGCGAGCCGGGGTCTCGCCGAAGCCCCTCAGGGATGCACGGCGGTCGTTGCCCTGTCGCGCATCGTCAGATCGGGGTGCGTCGCCGTCGCACGCCACCCGTCGGCCGACAGGATGCTGCGGATCGCCTCACCCTGCCACTCGCCGTGCTCGATCACGATCGTCCCGCCGGGGTGCGCGAGCCGAAGCCCCACCGTGCTCACCACCCGCACGACGTCGAGTCCGTCGTCGCCGCCGTACAGCGCGGCGGGCGGATCGAAGAGGCGCACCTCCGGATCACGCGGGATGGCGGCATCCGGAACGTAGGGAGGGTTCGAGACGACGACCGAGACGGTTCCGTCGAGCTCGGGAAACGCGTGCTCGAGGTCGACGAACGCCAGCGTCGCGTTGTCGGCGCCGGTCTGCGCGAAGTTCTCCCTCGTCCACACGAAGGCGTCGACGGAGTTCTCGGCGGCGTAGACCCGGGCGTGCGGCACTTCCGTAGCGAGGGCCAGGGCGATGGCACCGCTGCCGGTCCCCAGGTCCACGGCCACGGGCGAAGGCGATGCCGCAGCCCGCAGCATGTCGATGGCGAGCTGAGCGACGATCTCGGTCTCGGGCCTCGGCACGAACACGCCCGGACCGACGCGCAGCTCGAGGTGCCGAAACGGCGCGAGACCGGTGATGTGCTGCAGCGGCTCCCTCGTCGCACGCCGCACGACGAGCGCTTCGAGCGCCGCGGCGGCGTGATCGTCGATGGCGTCGCCGCGCGCCAGGGCTGCCTGGACTCCGCCGCGGCCGAACCCCATCACGTGTGCCGCGAGCAGCTCGGCGTCGACCTGCGGGTCGGGCACGCCGGCTCGGGCGAGGCGGTCGACGGCGTGGCGGAGGACATCCGCGAGTGTGGGGGGATGTTCTGGCGGCATGGGCGCAACCAGCCTAGGCCAGCGGTCGTCACACAAGGACTCACGTGTTCCCCCTCCAATAGGCTGTACAGCGCATCGATGACGACTCGCGAAAGGCCCGAACCCATGCCCGGCATCCACCCCGACATCACGTCTGCCTTCGGCGACACCCCCCTCGTCCGCCTGAACCGCGTCGCGGAAGGTGTTGCAGGAATCGTGCTCGCGAAGCTGGAGTTCTACAGCCCTGCGGCGAGCGTCAAGGACCGCATCGGCATCGCGATCATCGATGCCGCCGAGGCGTCGGGTCAGCTTCAGCCCGGCGGCACCATCGTCGAGGCCACGAGCGGCAACACCGGCATCGCTCTGGCGATGGTCGGAGCCGCCCGCGGCTACAAGGTGATCCTCGCCATGCCGTCCTCGATGTCGATCGAGCGCCGGCTGCTGCTCAAGGCCTACGGCGCCGAGCTCGTCCTCACCGATCCCGCAGGCGGGATGAAGGGCGCCCTGGCCACGGCCGAGGAGATCATCGCCGACACGCCGGGCGCGGTGCTCGCCCGCCAGTTCGAGAACGAGGCCAACCCGGAGATCCACCGCAAGACCACGGCCGAGGAGATCCTGCGCGACACCGACGGCAAGGTCGACTACTTCGTCGCCGGCATCGGCACGGGCGGCACCATCACCGGCGTCGGTCAGGTGCTCAAGGAGCGTGTGCCGGACGCCAAGGTGATCGCCGTCGAGCCCGCCGATTCGCCGCTGCTCACCAAGGGCACCCCTGGCCCTCACAAGATCCAGGGCATCGGACCCAACTTCGTCCCGCCGATCCTCGATCAGAGCGTGATCGACGAGGTCATCGACGTGGAGTTCGCCGACGCGATCTCGACGGCGCGCGACGTCGGCACGAAGGACGGCATCCTCGTCGGCATCTCGTCGGGTGCCGCCGTGTGGGCGGCGCTGCAGATCGCCGCGCGACCCGAGGCCGCCGGCAAGAACATCGTCGTCATCATCCCGTCCTTCGGCGAGCGCTACCTGTCGACCGCGCTCTATGAGGATCTGCGCGAGGATTGACGCGCCACTGCCCCCTACTGAAAGGCGATCCGTGACCGGGATCCACTCCGACATCACCTCCGCCTTCGGCAACACCCCGCTGGTGCGGCTGAACGCGCTCACCGAAGGGCTGGGTGCCGAGGTCGTCGCGAAGCTCGAGTTCTACAACCCCGGATCCAGCGTCAAGGATCGACTCGGCGTCGCGCTCGTCGATGCCGCCGAGGCATCGGGAGGTCTGCAGCCCGGGGGCACCATCGTGGAGTCCACGAGCGGCAACACCGGCATCGCGCTCGCCCTCATCGGGGCGGCACGCGGCTACCGCGTGATCCTCACGATGCCGGCATCCATGTCGAAGGAACGGCGAACCCTGCTGAAGGCATACGGCGCCGAGCTCGTCCTCACGGATCCCTACAAGGGGATGACGGAGGCCGTCGCGACCGCGGAGCGCATCGCCGCGGAGACGCCGGGTGCCGTGCTCGCGCGCCAGTTCGACCACCCGGCGAACGCCGAGATCCACCGTCGAACGACGGCCGAGGAGATCTGGCGCGACACCGGCGGGTCCGTCGACTACTTCGTCGCGGGTTCGGGCACCGGCGGCACGATCACGGGCGTGGGGCAGGTGCTCAAGCAGCGCAATCCGGACGTCAAGATCGCGGTCGTCGAGCCCAAGGACTCCCCCATGCTGTCCGAAGGGCGGGCCGGCGGGCACCGCATCCAGGGCATCGGCCCGAACTTCGTCCCCAGCGTGCTCGACCGATCGGTCATCGACGAGATCTTCGACGTCGAGTTCGACGACGCCATCCGCGTCGCGCGCGAGCTCGCGACGCGCGAGGGGATCCTCGCCGGGATGTCGGCAGGCGCCGCGGTCTGGGCGGCGCTGCAGATCGCCGCGCGGCCCGAGGCTTCCGGCAAGCGCATCGTCGTCATCATCCCCGATGCCGGCGAGCGCTACCTCTCCACGGCGCTGTACGAGCACCTGCGCGAGCCCGAGAAGGCGACAGCATGAACGAGCCCATCGGCGTCGGCGCGCGCCTGAGGGAAGACCTCGCGGCGGCGAAGCTGCGGGATCCCGCGGCGCGCAGCAGCATCGAGATCGCGCTGCTCTACCCGGGCCTCCACGCGATCTGGGCGCACCGGGCGTGGCATGCGCTGTGGACGCGTGACCTGCGCTTCGTCGCCCGGGCCGGATCGCAGATCACGCGCTGGCTCACCGGCATCGAGATCCACCCCGGCGCGACCATCGGTCGGCGCTTCTTCATCGATCACGGGATGGGCGTCGTCATCGGCGAGACCGCCGAGGTCGGCGACGACGTCATGCTGTACCACGGCGTCACCCTCGGCGGTCGGCAGCGCGAGGGGGGCAAGCGGCATCCCACGATCGAGGACGGTGTCGCCGTGGGCGCGGGCGCCAAGATCCTCGGGCCGATCACGATCGGCGCGCACTCGGTCGTGGGCGCGAACGCGGTCGTGACGAGGGATGCGCCGGCAGACAGCGTGCTCGTCGGCGTGCCCGCGAAGCCCCGATCGCGCAGGGTGGGCGAAGACACCAAGGCGCTTCTGATGGCCCCCGAGTACATCATCTGAGCCCGGCGGGCCACGCGTCGCGGCCTCCAGCATCCGCTACGAGACCAGGCGAATCGACGGAATCAGGACGATCGGCGCGGAACCGTCCTGAATGGGTCGATTCTCCTGATCCGGTCGACGGGTCCGACGACCAGTCGCGAGGGACGCCGTCGGACCGGCGCTGATGCGACTCGTCATGCATTCATCGTCGCGCCGGATGCCGCATCCGTCACACGTCGCGCCGCTGGTCGACCTTCTTCTTGATCAGCAGCGGCGGCAGCAGCCACGTCGCGAGCGCTGTGACGAGCCAGACGATGAGCGTGCCGATGATCCAGGCGACCGGACCGTCGATGCCGATGCCGGCTGCCGGGATCACGACCGCGATGAGCAGCGCGACGAAGGTCGAGAGGAGGCCGATTCCGCCGAGGAACGCATTGGCGTGCCGTCGTGTGATCTTGAACAGCCAGGGGGCCAGGATGCTCTGCAGCACCGCGAAGATCACGACGGCGAGCAGGACGCCCCACCAGTCGTTCCAATGCAGAGAGAAGCCCGGCAGGATGAGGTCCGCCGCGACGAGCCCCAGGAAGGCCGAGACGAGGAAGATCGCCGCCCGGATCAGAAAAGTGATCACGCGCTCAGGCTAGTACGCACGGGCGCGGCCTCTCCGGCGCCGCGCCTGTCTCGAACCACGGCACCGCCTGGTCGCTGAGGGAGCACCGGTCCCTGAGCCCGTCGAAGGGCCGGCGCGGTGGCCGGCGAGCGTCCGCGGACGCTTCGACAGGCTCAGCGACCGCTCACCGGATGGCCGCGACGGGTTCAGGAGTTGTCGCCGAGCGCCGCGAGCTGCGCCTCTTCGTCGGCATGGATCGCAGACTCGATGATCGGGTCGAGTGCGCCATCCATCACCTGATCGAGGTTGTACGACTTGTAGCCGGTGCGGTGATCGGCGATGCGGTTCTCGGGGAAGTTATAGGTGCGGATCCGCTCGGAGCGGTCCATTCCGCGGATCTGCGATCTGCGGGCATCGGATGCCGCCGCATCCAGCTCTTCCTGCTGCTTGGCGAGGATGCGAGCCCGCAGCACCCGCATGCCCGCCTCGCGGTTCTGCAGCTGCGACTTCTCGTTCTGCATCGAGACCACGATGCCCGTAGGCAGGTGGGTGATGCGGACGGCCGAATCCGTCGTGTTGACCGACTGGCCACCCGGACCCGACGAGCGGAACACGTCGATCTTCAGGTCGTTGGGGTTGATGTCGACCTCATCGGGCTCATCGACCTCGGGGAACACCAGCACCCCGGTGGTGGACGTGTGGATGCGGCCCTGCGACTCGGTCGCCGGAACCCGCTGCACGCGATGCACGCCGCCCTCGTACTTCAGGTGCGCCCAGACGCCCTGCGCGGGGTCGGTCGAGGAGCTCTTGATCGCGACCTGGACGTCCTTGTAGCCGCCGAGGTCGGACTCGGTGCGCTCGAGCAGCTCGGTCTTCCAGCCCTTCGACGCGGCGTACTGCAGATACATGCGCAAGAGGTCGGCCGCGAACAGGGCGCTCTCGGCGCCGCCCTCGCCACCCTTGATCTCCATGATCACGTCGCGTGCGTCATCCGGGTCGCGCGGGATCAGCAGGCGCCGCAGCTTCTCCTGGGTCTCGGCCAGCTTCGCCTCGAGCGCCGGAACCTCCTCGGCGAACGCCTCATCCTCTTTGGCGAGCTCGCGCGCCGCCTCGAGATCGTCGGATGCCGCGATCCACGCGTCGTAGGCCGCCACGATCCTGCTGAGCTCGGCGTAGCGACGGTTGACCTTCTTCGCGCGCGCTGCATCAGCGTGCACGGCTGGGTCGGAGAGCTCGACCTGGACGGCCTTGTGCTCTTCGATCAGCCCGCGCACGGAATCGAACATGCCGGAGTCGGACACGATGGGTGGCTCCCGCCGGGAATCAGCGAATGCTGTTGTCGTGCGAGTGGGTGTGACCGCCGCCGGTCGGGGTGGGGATCGACTTCTGCATCTGCACCAGGAACTCGACGTTCGACGACGTCTCCTTGAGCTTGCCGAGCACGACCTCGAGGGCCTGCTGCGGGTCGAGACCCGCGAGCGCGCGGCGGAGCTTCCACGTGATCTTGACCTCGTCGGCGGACAGCAGCATCTCTTCGCGACGGGTGCTCGACGCGTTGACGTCGACCGCCGGGAAGATGCGCTTGTCGGCCAGCTGACGGCTCAGGCGCAGCTCGCTGTTGCCGGTGCCCTTGAACTCCTCGAAGATGACGTCATCCATCTTGGAGCCGGTCTCGACGAGGGCCGTCGCGAGGATCGTGAGCGATCCGCCGTTCTCGATGTTGCGCGCAGCGCCGAAGAAGCGCTTGGGCGGGTAGAGCGCGGATGCGTCCACGCCACCGGTCAGCACACGACCCGAGGTCGGCGCCGAGATGTTGTAGGCGCGGCCGAGGCGCGTGATCGAGTCGAGCAGCACGACGACGTCGCGGCCCAGCTCGACCAGACGCTTGGCACGCTCGATCGCGAGCTCAGCGACCGTGGTGTGGTCTTCGGCCGGGCGGTCGAAGGTCGAGGCGATGACCTCGCCGCGAACCGTCCGCTGCATGTCGGTGACCTCTTCCGGGCGCTCGTCGACCAGAACCACCATGAGGTGCACCTCGGGGTTGTTCGTGGCGATGGCGTTGGCGATCTGCTGCAGCACGATCGTCTTGCCGGCCTTGGGCGGCGCGACGATGAGGCCGCGCTGTCCCTTGCCGATCGGCGCGACGAGGTCGATGATGCGCTGCGTGAGCTTCTCGGGCGCGGTCTCCAGGCGCAGGCGGTCCTGCGGGTAGAGCGGCGTGAGCTTGCCGAACTCGACGCGGGTCGCGGCATCCTCGACCGAAAGGCCGTTGATCGAGTCGACCTTCACGAGCGCGTTGTACTTCTGGCGGCTGGACTGCTCGCCTTCGCGCGGCTGCTTGATCGCGCCGACGACCGCGTCGCCCTTGCGGAGGTTGTACTTCTTGACCTGGCCGAGCGAGACGTAGACGTCGCTGGTGCCGGGCAGGTAGCCGGAGGTGCGCACGAATGCGTAGTTGTCGAGCACGTCGAGAATGCCGGCGATCGGGATGAGGATGTCGTCCTCGCCGATCTCGGTCTCGAACTCGTCACCGGGCTGGATGCGGCGCTTGTTGCGCTGACGGTTGCGGGCACTGCCCGGCGCGCCGTCGTCATCCGAATCGGGACCCTGGTTCTGCGCGTTCTGGCTGCCCTGGTTGTTCTGGGCACCCTGGCTGCCCTGCGTGTTCTGACCGCCCTGGGCGTTCGGGCTTCCCTGTGCGTTCTGGGTTCCCTGAGCGTTCTGACCGCCCTGGCCGGAGCCCTGCGCTCGGTTGCGGTTGCGATTGCGGTTGCGGCTTCGGCTGCGGCTCGGCGTCTCGTCGGACGCGGCATCGGCGGACTGGTCTGCACCCTCGCCGGACTCGTCGTCGCCTTCGCCGTCCGCGGGCGTCTCGGCCTCGACGGTGGCTTCGGCCTCGGACTCAGCGGGCGTCTCGACCTCTGTCGGGGCTTCGACGTCGGTCTCGGCGGGCGCCTCGCTGGGGGCTGCGTCCGCGACGAGGGTTTCGTCGGCGGGCGCCTCGTCGGCGGCGGGCGCCTCGACGACGTCGGTGCTCTTGGCGCGGCGCGGCGCGCGCTTGCGCGGCGCCTTCGCGACGGGCGCGACGGCCGGAACGGGCTCGGCATCGGCGGCGGGCTCGGCCTCCACGACGACAGCTGCATCGGCCTCAGCCGGAGCGCCGTCGGCCGGTGCGTCGACGACGGCCGCGTCTGCGGCATCCTGCGGCTCGACATCGGCCTCGGCGCCGGCGGCGAGCTCGACGCTCTCGACCGGTGCGTCTGCATCCGGCTCTGCGTTCTCGGCCGGCTCTGCGTTCTCGGTCGGCTCTGCGTTCTCGGCCGGCGTTTCGACGGCGGCAGTCTCCGCCGCGGTCTCGGTGTTGGTCTCGACAGCATCGACGCTGTCGGGCGCTTCGGCCCGATCGTCGGAAAGTGCGTCGGTGTGGACCTCGGAGATGGACTCCACGAGTACTCCCTTGTGAAACGAATGGATTTGCACGAACACACGGATGCGCTGCATGGCAGGCATCTGCCCAACCCCTCGATGAACTCGGGGACCCTCGACAGCTAGATACCGTCAGCGGGTGGGGGGCCTATTCGGTGGTTTCGCAGACTTGCGACGGAGGCCAGATTCACGTACTACGTGGAACCCTCCGCGTACCCCCTCACTGTACCACCCTTGAAGTCGACGGCGAGCATGTGCGCCTCCCACGGGGTGTTCCCGACGGTGGCCGCGAGCTCTGCCGCTTCCAGGCGCCGGCCGGGTCCGTCGGCGAGTACGAGCACGCTCGGTCCGGCTCCCGACACCACGGCGGCGAAGCCGGCCTGGCGCAGAGCCCGCACGAGCACGTCGGTCTGCGGCATGGCCTGGGCGCGGTAGCTCTGATGGAGCTTGTCCTCCGTCGCGGCGAGTAGCAGCTCGGGGCTCTGCGTCAGGGCGGCGATGAGGAGAGCCGACCGCGACACGTTGAAGACGGCATCCTCACGGGGCACCTGAAGGGGCTGCAGGCTGCGTGCGACGCTCGTCGACATCGTGAACTCGGGGACGAACACGACCGGCGAAACACCGCGGTGCACGAGCAGCTTCTTGTGCTGCGGTCCGTGCTCGTCGAGCCAGGCGATCGTCAAACCGCCGAAGAGAGCGGGTGCGACGTTGTCCGGGTGTCCCTCGAGCTCTGTGGCCAGGCGCAGGAGCGTGTCGGGCCCGAACTCGGCCTCCCCCTCCAGGAGCCCCTTCGCCGCGAGCAGGCCCGACACGACAGCCGCGCCGGACGACCCGAGGCCACGGCCGTGCGGGATGACGTTGCGCGCCTCGAGGCGCAGGCCCGGAAGGCGTCGACCGACGGCCTCGAACGCGAAGGCGATCGATCGGACGACGAGGTTCGATGCATCGCGCGGAACGTCGGCCGCGCCCTCACCCGACACGTGGATCTCGAGCTCGCCCTCGGCGAGCGTGGTCACGACCAGCTCGTCGTACACGCTCAGCGCGAGGCCGAGCGTGTCGAACCCGGGACCGAGGTTCGCGCTCGTCGCCGGCACTCGGACGACGACGGTGCGCCCTTCGACAAGCTCAGGGAGCGAAGCCGCGGCTGCAGTCACGTGGCCGCCGCCACAGCCACCAGGCCCAGAACGGATGCCACGTCGGACGTGGTCGCATCGACGACCGTCGGCTCCACCTGCGAGCCGTCGGCGTTGCGCAGCGCCCACTGCGGATCCTTGAGCCCGTGGCCGGTCACCGTCAGCACGACTCGAGCGCCCGCGGGGACGACTCCCGCCTCGACGCGATCGAGCAGTCCGGCCACGCTGATCGCAGAGGCGGGCTCGACGAAGATGCCGACCTCGCCCGCGAGGAGCTTCTGGGCGGCGAGGATCCGGTCGTCGTCGATCGCGCCGAACCAGCCGTCCGTGGCCTCGCGCGCTTCGAGCGCGAGGTCCCACGAGGCGGGATTGCCGATGCGGATGGCGCTGGCGATCGTCTCGGGATGCTTCACCACCTCGCCGATCACGAGCGGCGCAGAGCCTGCGGCCTGGAATCCGAACATGCGCGGGATGCGGGTGGAGATGCCGCGTTCGGCCTCTTCGCGGTAGCCGCGCGAGTAGGCGGTGTAGTTGCCGGCGTTGCCGACCGGGATGAAGTGGAAGTCCGGCGCGTCGCCGAGCGTCTCGACGACCTCGTACGCCGCCGTCTTCTGACCGTCGATCCGATCGGGGTTCACCGAGTTGACCAGGTGCACGGGATAGTGGTCGGCGAGCTCGCGGGCGATCTCGAGGCAGTCGTCGAAGTTTCCGCGGATCTGGATCAGCTCGCCGTTGTGCGCGACCGCCTGGCTGAGCTTGCCCATCGCGATCTTGCCCTCGGGCACGAGCACCGCGGCCTTGATGCCCGCATGCGCCGCATACGCAGCGGCGGACGCCGATGTGTTGCCGGTCGACGCGCAGATGACGGCCTTCGCGCCGTGCTCGATCGCCCGCGAGACGGCGACGGTCATGCCGCGGTCCTTGAACGAACCCGTCGGGTTCATCCCCTCGAACTTCACCCAGACGTCCGTGCCGGTGAGGCGCGACAGGGCCGGTGCCGGCAGGAGCGGCGTGCCGCCCTCGCCGAGGGTGACGACGGTCGAGGCGTCGGTGACGCCGAGCCGGTCGGCGTACTCGCGGAGGACTCCGCGCCAGACATGTGCCATTTCAGTCTCCTTCCACACGCAGCACCGACACGACACGTTCGACGACCCCGCTCGCGGCGAGCTTGTCGACGGTGTCGCTGAGGTCCTGCTCCAAGGCCTTGTGAGTTCCGATGACGAGGCGGGCGACGCCCGTGCCCTCCTCGCCGTCGTGGTCGGGGTCGCGCTCGACCGTCTGCTCGACGGTGGCGATCGATACGCGTCCGCCGCTCAGGATGCCGGCGACCGTCGCCAGCACGCCGGGCTGATCGTCGACCTCGAGAGTGATCTGGTACCGCGTGGTGACCCGCCCGATCGGCACGATCGGCAGGTTCGCACGTGTGGACTCGCCCACACCCACTCCGCCCGCGATGTGCCGGCGGGCGGCTGACACGACGTCGCCGAGCACGGCCGAGGCCGTCTGGACACCACCGGCGCCGGCGCCGTAGAACATCAGGTTTCCTGCGGCTTCGGCCTGCACGAACACCGCGTTGTTCGCGCCGTGCACGCTGGCGAGCGGGTGGTCCCGATCGATGAGCGCGGGGTAGACCCGCACCGAGATCGCCTCGCGAGACGCGGAAGCGCCCGTTGCGCCGCTCGCGGCATCCGGCTCTCCGATGAGACGCTCGCACACCGCCAGCAGCTTGATGACGTAGCCGGCGTGGCGCGCGGCATCCATCGTCGCCTTGTCGATGCCCGTGATGCCTTCGCGGTGGACCATCTCGAGCGGCACGGTGGTGTGGAACGCGAGGCTCGCGAGGATCGCCGCCTTCTGCGCCGCGTCGTAGCCTTCGACATCGGCCGTGGGGTCGGCCTCGGCGTAGCCCAGGCGCTGCGCGTCGGCGAGCACGTCGCCCAGCTCGGCGCCCTCTTTGTCCATGCGGTCGAGGATGTAGTTGGTCGTGCCGTTGACGATGCCCATGATCCGCTGCACGCGGTCGCCCGCGAGAGAGTCGCGCAGCGGCCGGATGATCGGGATGGCCCCTGCCGCGGCCGCCTCGTAGTAGACCTGGGCGCCCACCTGATCGGCGGCGTCGAAGAGCTCCGGGCCGTGGGTCGCAAGCAGCGCCTTGTTGGCCGTCACGACGTCGGCACCCGAGTTGATCGCCTGCAGGAGATACTCCCGCGCCGGTTCGATGCCGCCCATGAGCTCGATCACGATATCGGCGCCGATGATGAGCGTCTCGGCATCCGTCGTGAAGAGCTCGCGCGGGAGGTCGACGTCACGGGGCGCATCGACATCGCGGACCGCGATGCCGACCAGCTCGAGAGTGGCTCCGGCGCGGTCGGCGAGTTCGTCGCCGTGCTTGCGCAGCAGCGATGCGACTTGCGAGCCCACGGCTCCGGCGCCGAGAAGCGCGACGCGCAGGCGGCGGTAGTCGGTCACTTCGGCTCTGCGTTTCGTCTCGCCTGGGGCTCGCTCAACGAGCGCCGCTCGCTCAGTACAGGCACTTTGGTCCCTTCCATCGAGGTCTGGTGAACGCCCGCGTCGCGGGCGATCAGGTCGTCGACCGTCTCGCCGCGCACGATGACGCGCGCCTCTCCCCCACGCACCGCGACGACGGGCGGTCGGGGGACGTAGTTGTAGTTGCTCGCGAGCGAGAAGCAGTAGGCACCTGTCGCGGGGACGGCGACGAGGTCACCCGGGGCGATGTCGCCGGGCAGGTACTCCGCGTCGACCACGATGTCACCCGATTCGCAGTGCTTGCCGACCACGCGGGCGAGCACCGGGGCGGCAGCGCTCTCGCGCGAGGCGATCCGCGCCGAGTACTGCGCGCCATAGAGCGCTGCGCGGGGGTTGTCGCTCATCCCGCCGTCGACGCTGACATAGAGCCGCGTCACGCCCTCGCTGAGCACGACGGGTTTGGTCGTCCCCACTTCGTACAGTGTCACGCCGGCCTGCCCCACGATGGTGCGGCCGGGTTCGAAGGCGAGGTGTGGCATGGGGATGCCGCGCACCTCGCACTCGCGTGCGACGGCGTCGGCGATCCGGGCCGCCAGTTCCTCGATGGGCGTCGGGTCGTCGGCCGCGGTGTAGGCGATGCCGAACCCTCCGCCGAGGTTCAGGACGGGAATCGCGCCGCCGCCGAGGAGGGACGCGTGCAGCTCGACGATCCGGGCGGCCGACTCCTCGAAACCGGCTGCGCCGAAGATCTGCGAGCCGATGTGGCAGTGCAGGCCGATGAACGACAGACCTGTCACCTCGCGGATGCGCGCGACCGCGGCCGGCGCATCCTCGAGGGCGAACCCGAACTTCTGGTCTTCATGGGCGGTGGCGAGAAAGTCGTGGGTCTCGGCGTGCACGCCGCTGTTGACGCGCAGGAGCACATTCTGAGTGGCGCCGCGGCGCTCGACAATCGCTCCGAGGCGCTCGATCTCGAGGAGGCTGTCGATCACGATCGACCCGACGCCGACCTCAACGGCCCGTTCGAGCTCTGCCGCGCTCTTGTTGCTGCCGTGGAATCCGAGTCGGGTCGGATCCGCGCCCGCAGCGAGCGCGACTGCGAGTTCGCCACCGGTGCACACGTCGACCGCAAGTCCCTCGTCGGTCACCCACCGGACGACCTCGGTGCAGAGGAACGCCTTGCCCGCGTAGTACACGCGGGCCTGGACGCCGTGCAGGGCGGATGCGGCGCGGAAGGCATCGAGGGCCCGACGGGCGTGGTGTCGCACATCGTCCTCATCGAGCACGTAGAGCGGAGTGCCGAATCGCTCGACCAGTTCCGTCGCGGCGATGCCGCCGAGTCGGAGCACGCCGTCGTCGTCACGGTCGGCACCGGACGGCCAGACAGCCGGTGCGAGCCCGTTCGCGTCATCCGGCACGACAAGCCACGACGGGGCCAGCGTGCGGGGCTGCGAGGCGGCGGACAAACAGGGGACCAATCACTGGGAGCTTCGACGCACGCCGTCCGGAGAGTCCGATCGGCTCGGGATTTCGATGCTCGGGCTTCGCGTCGAGTCCGACGGCCGGGGCCGGTGGACGCACGCGCCGGGCAGTCCATGAAGTCTAGGGCACCCCGCATGATGCTCCCGATCGGAAGCGTCGTCCGAGTCGCAGGCGTGGCGGAGCATCGGCCCGACGATCGGCCGTGTCGGCGTGCCGCCGGCGATCAGCCGGTCGCGAGGAGGACGATCCCCCACACGATGGCGGCGAGCCCCAGAAGGAACGTGATCACGGTGATGATCCACGCCACCGTCCGGCTTTCGACCCGAAGGAACGTGTAGGTGGTGCGCGCACGCTGGTTCGGCCGCCCCGGCGATTCGGAGACCGCCGCCTCGGCGCCGGGGCCCAAGCCCTGGCGGATGTCCGCGACGAAGCTGATCCCGATGATGATGAGCGCCACCCCGATGAGGAACAGGACGACAGCTCCGATGATGGTCCCGGTATCCATGGAAACTCCTTGAAAGCGCTCCCCTGGCCGCAATGGTAAACCCGCCGCGATCGTGCCGGTAGGCCACCCGCCGCCCTCGGGCGGGGTGGACGGCGAGGTCAGCCGCAGGTACCTGTCGCCTGCAGGGCGGGGTCCGAGATGATGCCCCCGTCGATGTCGAAGTCGGCGACGAGCACGTCGCCGTCGACGGCGACATCCGTCAGCGTCATCCCTGCAGGAATGTACTGGGCGAGGCACACCGGCCAGTCGCGCAGCACCGCATCCGCCACCGCCCCGAACTGCTGCTGGAGGCCGCTCGCCGTGACCGTGGCACCCGCGACCTGCAAGGAGGACGGCGAGAGCACAAGTTGACCATCGACAGCACTGGGAGTGAGCGACACACCCACCGGCACGGCGATGCCGAAGAGCGAGAGCTCGGTCTGCATGGTGAGGTCGGGCGCCGCGAAACCGAGCGAGTCGGCCGGGAAGCCGTCCACGGTCGACATCAGCTGACGGACCTGGTCCTCGTCGAGCGTGACCGTCGCGGTCGCGCCGCCGAGCTCACCGCCCCGGATCGGAACGTCCGTGGCCGTGACGACGACGTCTCCGGAGAACGAGTCCACGACCACATCATCGGAGGCAACGGTGATCTCGCCGAAGCTCCCTGCGATCAGCTGCGGGATGACGGCCCCCGCAACCTCGACGTCGACGTCCTGGTCGGCGGGCAGCGAGAGCTGGGTGACGACCTCGTCGCGGATGGTCTTGGTGACCAGGTTCTTCGCGAGTGCTTCGGCGGCGAACCACGCGACGACCGCGAGGCCGATGACGATCACGAAGCCGACGATCCACGGCCACACGCGATGCCGACGACGCGGTGCAGGCGCCTCGGCGATCGCCCACTCGCCGGGGATGGGCTGTGTCGGCTGGGTGTCGCCTGCGCTCATGGTCCCTACATCCGTTCGGGGGCGTCGACGCCCAGGAGATCGAGGCCGTTCCGGAGCACCTGACCGGTGGCGTCGTTGAGCCAGAGACGCGTGCGATGCACTGGCTCGACCGGCTCGTCGCCGAGCGGGATGACGCGGCAGTTGTCATACCAGCGGTGATAGAGCCCGGCCAGCTCCTCGAGGTACCGCGCGACGCGGTGAGGCTCACGCACCTCAGCCGCGAAGGCGACGATGCGCGGGAACTCCTGCAGCGCGCCGAGCAGGGCCGATTCGGTCTCGTGGGTCAGCAGCTCGGGTGCGAACTCCGAGCGGTCCACGTCGGATGCCGCCGCGTTGCGGGCGACGTTGTGGGTGCGGGCGTGCGCGTACTGCACGTAGAAGACCGGATTGTCGTTCGTGCGCCTCTGCAGCACGTCCAGATCGATGTCGAGGTTCGAGTCCGCAGAGCTGCGTGCGAGCGCGTAGCGCGCGGCATCCTTCCCGACGATCTCGACGAGATCCTCCATGGTGACGACCGTGCCCGCGCGCTTGGACATGCGCACCGGCTGGCCGTCCTTCACCAGGTTGACCAGCTGCCCGATCAGGATCTGCAGGTTCACGCCGGGCTCGTCATCGAACGCCGCGCACATCGCCATCAGTCGCCGGACGTAGCCGTGGTGGTCGGCGCCGAGCATGATGATGCAGCGATTGAAGCCGCGCTCGCGCTTGTTCAGGTAGTACGCCAGGTCGCCCGAGATGTAGGCCGGCTGACCGTCCGACTTGATGACGACACGGTCCTTGTCGTCGCCGAACTCGGTCGTGCGCAGCCACGTCGCACCGTCGGCTTCGAAGATGTGGCCGAGCTCGCGCAGTCGCGCGACCGCGCGTTCGACGGCACCGGACTGGTGGAGTTCGTTCTCGTGGAAGTAGACGTCGAAGTCGACGCCGAACTCGTGGAGGCTCGCTTTGATCTCGGTGAACATGAAGTTCACGCCGATCGAGCGGAACGCCTCCTGGCGTTCCGCGGGACTGAGTGCGGCCAGGTCGCCGTCATACGCGAGCTCCACCCGCCGAGCGATGTCGGCGATGTAGGCGCCGCCGTAGCCGTCCTCGGGCGACGGCGCGCCCTCATAGGCCGCGACCAGACTCCGCGCGAAGCGGTCGATCTGTGCGCCGTGATCGTTGAAGTAGTACTCGCGTGTCACGGAAGCACCCTGGGACTGGAGGATGCGGGCGAGCGAGTCGCCGACAGCAGCCCATCGCGTGCCACCGAGGTGGATCGGCCCCGTGGGATTCGCCGACACGAACTCGAGGTTGATGATCTCGTCGGCACGCGAGTCGTTCCTGCCGAAGGATGCCCCGGCGTCGACGATCGTCTTCGCGAGCGCGCCGGCGGCCGCGGCATCCAGCCGGATGTTGATGAAGCCGGGGCCTGCGACTTCGACGCTCGCGATGCCCGGCACGGCCTCGAGTCCAGCCGCGATCTCGGCGGCGAGTTCGCGGGGGTTCACGCCGACGGCTTTCGCGAGCTTGAGCGCCGCGTTCGAGGCCCAGTCGCCGTGGTCGCGGTTCTTCGGCCGGTCGAGCGGCAGATCCGCGACGGTCAGACCGTCCGTCGAACCCTCGCGTCGCGCCTCGGCAAGCGGGACGATGACGGCGAGCAGGGCGGCGGCGAGGGCGTCGGGATTCATGGCTCGTCAAGTCTAGTTCGACGCGGTATCCGCTCCCGCGGCGCCAGCAGGGTCGATGCGGGCCCTGCGGCGGCGGGGTCAGACGACCTTGCGGGACAGTTCGGCGAGCACGAACTCCCACCCCTGCCGGTATGAATCGGCGGGAGCATCCGAATCCCACGGTCCGGTGTGTCGGACGACCACGTCGGTGACACCCGCGCGCTCGCGGAACGTCACATCGACCGCCTCGTCGCTGCTCGCGCCGTCATCGTCAGTCCAGATCCACGTGAACGCGATGCGGTGCTCCGGGTCGACGACCAGATACTCCCCCGACACCGCGATGCCATGCCGCTCGGCGACGATCCGGTAGCCGCCGCCAGGCCGGACGTCGGCATCGATCGTCACGTCGTCCCAGTGATTCCACCACCAGCCCGCGAGCGCTTCGCCGGTCGACCACGCAGCCCACACCCGCGCGACGGGAGCTTCGATCGACAGCGCGACCTGCAGCGGACGCTCTCGCAGCATCTCCCATCGCCGGGCGCCGACTGCCGCTCCCTCGGACTCGCCGACCGGTGCACCCACGACATCCGCGAGAGCCACGAGGTTCTTCTCCCACCCTGCGCCGTACTGCACCGTCCGATGAGGTCGAAGCCGGTCATGCTGCACGCTGAGTCTGGTCTCGGCATCGCCGACCTGCTCGAGACGCAGCTGGACCAGACCCGGGTCGTGGTCTCCGGACCACCAGGTGTAGCTCAGCGCGGTCGGCGCGTCGCATGCCGCGATCTGCGCCTGACGGACCATCCCCCCACCGATGTCGACGGCGAATCGGTCACCGACGGCGCGCGGCTCGGGCCCCGTGATGGTGCCGTACCAGCGTGCGATCCGCGAAGGTGTCGTGAGCGCGCTCCACACCGCGGCGAGCGGCGCCCGATAGTGCCGGACCAGCGTGACCGTCTGCTCCTCGTCGTCTCCCGTCAGTGCTCGCACGAAGGGGTCTTCGGCATTCATAACGTCTCCTTGCCTCGGCGATGCAGTTCGGTGTCGAGCGCGTCCAGTCGATTGCCCCAGAAGAGCAGCTGCTCAGCCGCCCAGGACTGCACCTCGGCGATGCGCTCACCCGACAGCGAGTAGATGCGCCGCGATCCGGCCGCGGCGCTCCGCGCGAAACCCGAATCGCGCAGCACTTTGAGGTGGTTCGAGACGGCCGGCTGGCTGATCCCGAACTCGTCGCGGATCACCTCGGTCAGGTCGCCCGATGCGCGGTCGCCCTGCGCGAGCAATTCGACCAGGCGTCGCCGGACCGGATCACCGAGGACGTCGAGCGCATGCACTCCACATTTATATCAGCGGATACTGATATCAGCAAGAGCTGATATGAAAAGGTCGGAAGGGCTCAGGCGAGCTGCACGAGCGTCGTGAAGTCGTCCAACGCGGGATCGGCAGGGTCTGCGTCATCCGGCCACAGCGTTTCGGGCTGCCCGTCGATGTCGAGTGCCGCATCCGGGATGACCGCAGCATCCACACGCATGCGCTCGAGGCCGACGTAGCCTCCGTGGTAGCTGAGGAACGCGCAGTCGGCGGCATCCCTCCCTGTCGCGATGCGAACCAGCGACCGGCGATTCGCGAGACGCGTGCCGTCGATCACGTACCACGCGCCGTCGAGGTAGGCCTCGGCGACCGCGTGGAAGTCCATCGGCTGCAGGCCGGGTGCGAAGCAGGCGGCGTAACGGGCCGGCGTGTCCATGGCGCGCAGGAGCGCGATGACGACGTGGGCGTAATCCCGGCAGACGCCCTGGCCTGTCATGAGGGTCGTCACTGCGCTGTCGGTGCCGTGACTGAGCCCGGGAGTGTAGGTGGTGCTCGTCGCGACGAAGTCCGAGACCGCCGCGATGAGGTCGTGTCCCTGCAGCCCTTTGAACTGGCGACGCGCCTGCTGGAAGACCTCATCCGACTGGCAGTACCGGCTGGGACGCAGGTACGTGATGGCTTCGAGGTCGCTCGTGCGGGTGGTCGAGGTCTGGCCGTCGACCGTCGCCTGGTAGCGCACCTCGAGGCGTCCGGCCTCGCCGGTGAGTCGGTGAAGGCGACTGCCGGACTGGTCGACGATCTCGGTCGGGGTGTACACGCGCTCGCCCTGTGTGAAGGTCAACTGCTCGCTGACGAGGGGCACTCCCTGGGCCGCGGTGACCTGGAATATGAGGTCGACGGAGGACCCCAGATCGAGGTCGAGTTCGGCGGTCAGGATGCGTTGCACCGAAGTATCCTCGCATGCCGGAACGGCTGCTCTGCACGGCGATCTCACAGCCTGTGCACGAGGGTTCCGGGAGCGGTCCCAGCCGGCCGGACGGGGCACGGTCTGGGAGGCCGATCAGGTGACGTAATCTCTATCCATGCACGCGCCCGGACGCCTCCGCGCACGGCGTCCGTGGCTGCCGATCGTCGGCGCCGCGATCGCCGTTGCGCTGGTGTGCGCAGTGGCCGCATGGCGGCCCTGGACAGCGTCATCCGTGCCGGTCGCCGGCGCGGATTCACCGGCTGTCGCAGCAGCTGCTCCGGCCCCCCTCGCGCTTCCCGACGGGGCCCGCGTGCTGATCTTCGGCGACTCGTGGGTGTACGGATCCGCCGCGATCGTTCCGACCCTCGGCTTCGCATACCGCATCAGCGAGACGGAAGGCTGGGACACCGTGATCGACGGCGTCCGCGGCAGCGGGTACCTGAAGACGGGAATCGATGGTGGCACCTACGGCGAACGCATCGGCGCGCTCGACCCGGCACTCGATCCCGACCTGGTCATCGTCGAGGGGTCCATCAACGACAGGCGGCTTCCCGCGAGCGGATATCGCGAGGCCGTCACCGCCGTATGGGACGCTCTCCAGGACCTGTACCCGGATGCGCGGATCGTGGTCCTCGGACCCGCTCCCCAGGTGCTTCCCGTCGAGGAGGCGACCGCGCGGATCGATGGCGACCTCGCCGAACTCGCCGCCGCCCGCGGCTGGTGGTACATCTCGCCGATCGCCGAGGACTGGATCACGCCCGAGAACTATGCCGAGCTGATCGACAACCGCGCGGGCCGCGACCACCCGTCCACGAGTGGACATGCGTATCTCGCGAATCGTCTTGCGGCCGTCCTCGACACACTTGCCGGAGGCGCGGAGGTCGTCGCCGACGCCCCGCTCGACGACGAGCTCGTCGCGCCGTAGGCGGCGGGGAGCACGCGGCGCGGGTGGTAATCTCGATCGGTACGCCTCCGTAGCTCAGGGGATAGAGCGTTGGTTTCCGGTACCAAAGGCCGCTGGTTCGATTCCAGTCGGGGGCACCAGTCGGGACAAGGGATCGAGGGTCTTCAGGACTCGCGATCCCTTTCTTCTGGAATGGCAGTCACGGCCCAACCGGGTTGGATGGGCGTGACCTTCGGCCGAGGTCGAGCCGGCGATCACCAGGGAGCGGCCGTCGATCTCGTGGGATATGCCCTCGGATTTCCGCTTCGGGTTCCATGGCACCGTCGGCGGAGGTCGCGTCTCGCAGGCCGAGTTCAACGGCGGCTATTCGGCGGCGCCCTGCATCAGTGAGCGGGTCATGCTCGAGCAGTGAGGAAACCAGCTTCGATCAGGCATTTCGCCCTCGGTGTGCCCACGTGGATACCGCGGCGATAGCATTCGTCGCATGGCCGAGGAGCCCGCATCATCGATCACCGTCCATCACCACTTCGATGCTGTCCAGGAAGTCGTCTGGGACGCATGGACGAATCCGGCGGTCGTGCGTCGCTGGTGGGGCTCGGATCCCGACGGCGTCGTGACATCGGCAGCGCTCGACGTCCGGCCCGGCGGCCGTTTCGTCATCTCATTTCGTGATTCCAGCGGTGACGTGCACACCTGCACCGGCGAGTACCTCCACGTCGCGGAGATGAGGGAGCTGGACTTCACCTGGTCGTGGCTCAGCGAAACCAACACCCCATCACGAGTGAATGTCGTGTTCGCGGCGGATGAGACCGGAACGCGAATGCGTTTCGTGCACGGCGAGCTCCGGGGCGGGTCGGATCATGACCACGCGCAAGGTTGGCGACGCACCTTCGCAAAACTGGACCGCCTCCTCGCCGGCTAGCTGTCCGCGACATCCCGCAGCGGGTTCCGGATGTGGGCCGGTCGGCGGCCCGGAGGGTCACCGCCGATTTGCGATCAGGCGACTTGCTGGCCGCAGTTTCCGCACAGACCGGTCGCCGAGATCTCGATGAAGCAGTCCGGGCACATCGCGCGCACCGTGTCGCTGGCCGCCGGGGTGCGCCTGACCGGCGGTCGGCGCTCGCCCCGGGTCGCGGTCGGGGCGGTCCGGGTCAAGGTGTGGTCCGCTCGCGGCACGTGGTCCACGCAGTAGAAGCGCACGTAGCCGTCGTGGTGGTGCGGATGCCGGTGCTTGACCGCCCACAGCTCCGTCCGGCTCAGCGGCTCGGAGTCGTTGCCGCACACCGAGCACCGCGTCGGTTCGCCGGGCACCAGGTCCGAAACCAGCATCGGTGAGTCGAATCCGACGGCGTCGCGCCAGTCAGCTGTCTTGGCGACCTTCATTGTCGTGCCCTTCGTGGGAGTCACTCGATGGTCGCACGTCCAGCTGTGTGGTTGTCACCGGTGGGCGGGCCGAGGGGGGAGGTGAGCCGCTACTGTGACCTCGTGAGCGACTATCAGGTGCTGGAGATGGGCGGACTCGACGAGTGGCGCGAGCACTACGGCGGCTTCCGTCCGACGAGTTCGCGGGACGGCCGGCGTGTGGTCGACCACGACCTCACGATGCAATACATCGGGATGACCGCCAACGCGTTCGAGCCGGGCGAGGAAGCCGGATACTGGCATCAGCACGCGCGGGTCGAGGAGCTCTACGTGTTCCTCTCGGGGCAAGGACAGATGGGGCTCGATGCCGATGTCGTCGACGTCGGCGCCGGAACCGTCGTGCGGGTCGGGCAGGGCGTGTGGCGCACCTGGCGGTGTGTGCCCGACAGCCCGGAGCAGCTGCGCTGGCTCTGCATCCGAGCGGGCGGCTACGAGCTGCCGCACTTTCCGGACGACAGCGAGCGCGACGAGGATCGTCCGTCACCCTGGTGACGCGGCTGCGCGTCACGGCGGTTCACGCGGCGGGGATCAGGACCGGCCGGCGGGATGCCCGTACGTCGACTGCTCCAACCCGCGGATGTACCCGATCGCGAAGAGTCGGCCGAGGGTCTCGTACCCCGGACGGGTGTTGAGCTCGCCCGCGAGTGTCGGCACGTGGTCGGGCCGCATGGGACCCGCGAACCCGATGTCGTAGTACGCCTCCATGCACGCCGGCATGTCGGTCTGGCCGGCATCGTGGAAGGTCTCCTGGAACCGCTCCACGGTTCCCTTGACGTCACGGAAGTGCACGAACGGGATCTGTGCGGTGCCGAACTCCCTGATGAGCTCCGGGATCGAGGTCGTCCCGTCGATCACCTCCGGCATCAGGGCGAAGTTGCCTTGGCAGAACGTCATGCCGTTGTTCTCCGACGGATGCAGTGACAGCAGCCGGCGGAAGGACTCCACCGAGCTCATGATCCGCGGCAGGTTGCGGTCGACCGGCTGCGGCGGGTCGTCGGGATGCATCGCCAGGCGGACGCCGGCAGCCTCGGCCTCGGGCACGACGGCATTCAGGAAGTACTCGAGAGCCGACCACATCTGATCGTGGGTGACCTCGCCCTCCTCGATCAGCGGACCCCACGCCCGTGCGTCCGCGCGGTCGTAGCCGGTGACGAGGGCGCCACCGCGGTCAGCGATCGCGATGTCGGTGCGTCCCCAGCTCGACAGCGCCATCCAGTTGTAGGCGAGGGTCGGGATGCCGAGCCGCCCCATCGCGCGAACCTGTGTGATCACCTGGTCGATCTGTTCGTCGCGCCCCTCGACGCCGAGCCTCGCCTTGTCGATCGGCGCCGTGTCTTCGAGCGCGACGAGGGTGAAGCCATGCTCGTCGTATGTCTGGATGTTGTGCGAGAGGGCCGCTTCGCTCCACGGGACCTCAGTGCGATCGTCGGCCTTCCATCCGCCGGCACCGACCGACGCGAACATGCGCTGGTCCTGCTCGGCGCCGTTGAGCACGCCGACGACGGTGTCGACGCCCACCTGGCGGATGAGCTTCCACGACTCCTCGGGACGCGGTGGGAGGAATTCGCTCAGCTGGATCATCGGTCTGGGTCCCATCTTTCGTTCGGCGGAGGTGCGTCGTGGGGCTGGGCGATCAGTCGCGACTCGGGAGCGGAGCGGCGAGACGCGCGAGCAGGCCACCGTCCACGCGCAGCTCGGATCCGGTCACGAAGCCGGCGGAATCGCTCGCGAGGAACGATGCGGCCTCGCCGATCTCGTCGGGGCGGGCGACCCGCCCGAGCGCGTGCATCGTCCCCCAGTTCGCGATGGTCTGCTCGATGCCCTCCGGCGATCCGTCCGACCATGCGGCGGCGGACGTCCGCAGCATAGGAGTGTCGACCGAGCCGGGTGCGATCGAGTTGACCCGCACCCCGTATGCGGCCTCATCGACCGCCATGGCACGGCACAGCGCGTTCAGCGCGCCCTTGCTCGCGGTGTACGCGACCACATTGTTCTGCGTCGCAGTCGCCTGCACCGACGAGATCAGAGTCACCGTGCCGCGCCGCGGGCGGATGTGGGGCAGCGCCGCGCGCGCGGCGAGGAACACGCCTCGCACGTTCACGGCGAACACCTCGTCCCACGTGTCGATCGGGGTGTCCACGGCGTCGCCGTAACGTTGGATGCCCGCCGCGGTGACGAGATGGTCGAGACGTCCGTACGTCTCGATCGCGCGGGCCACGGCATCCGTGCTCGTCTGCTCTTGATCTATCGGTCCGAACGAGCCGATCGCTCTGCCGCCGGCTTCTCTGATCAGAGCGACGGTCTCGTCGACGTAGTCCTCGGTGAGCCCGTGCACCACGACCGATGCGCCCCGCCGAGCGAGGGTCATCGCGACCCCCTGACCGATGCCCTGGGACCCGCCGGTGACGAGCGCCACCTTTCCGTCGTGAACCCGTCCGGATTCGCTCATGCCCGCTCCCTCGCGTTTTGCTGGTCCCCCAATCACAGCACCCCGGAGCGGCAAATGCGCCAGTCGACCATGATGAGATTGTCGGTCCGTGGATCAACCATCGAGGGAGATGTGGATGTCGGAACACGTGAGCATCGCGGTGTCGAGGCGGGCGGAGTGCGGCGAAGGACCGGTCTGGGATGCCTCGAGCGGCGGGGTGCACTGGGTCGACATCATCTCGGGCGAGATCCTGCTCACCGATTTCGTGAGCGGCGACACGCGGGTGATCCGATACCCGGAGATGGTGGGAGCAGTTGCTCCGCGGTCGCAAGGCGGCGTCGTCGCGGCCGTGGCGAGCGGGTTCGTCGGGCTCGATCCGGCCGGCGATGTGGATCGTCGCCTCGACATCCTGCCCGACGGGATACGGATGAACGACGCGAAGACGGACGCCGCGGGCCGCCTGTGGTCGGGCAGCTGCGAGATGGGCTTCGCCGAAGGGCTCGGGGGACTCTGGCGGCTCGATGAGAACTGGGAGGCGACGCTCATCCTGCCCGGCCTCACCCTTCCGAACGGGCTGGGTTGGAGTCCCGATGGCAGCGTCTTCTATCTCGTCGAGACGCAGGCGCGCGTCATCCTGCGCTTCGGCTTCGATCCCCGGTCGGGGACTCTCACCTCGGCAGGGTCGATCCTCGTCGGCGCCGACGCGTTCCCGACGGGGCTGCCCGACGGGCTGACGGTCGACAGCCTCGGCCACCTGTGGGTGGCCGAGTACTCCGGGTCGGCGGTGCATGAGTTCACGCCCGACGGGGTCAAGCTGCGGAGTGTCGCCCTGCCGACATCGCAGACCACATCGTGCGCCTTCGTCGGCCCGCAGCTCGACGAACTCTGGGTGACCTCGGCTGCTCAGCACCTCGATCCGGTCGACGACGCCGACGC
Source organism: Microbacterium pumilum (assembly GCF_039530225.1). Lineage (NCBI taxonomy): Bacteria > Bacillati > Actinomycetota > Actinomycetes > Micrococcales > Microbacteriaceae > Microbacterium > Microbacterium pumilum. The sequence goes on along the minus strand of NZ_BAAAOH010000001.1, from coordinate 2,233,688 downwards.
CGGCTCGATCTTCCGCGTCGAGGGTCTCGGCGCGATCGGCCTCGCCACGGCCGCATTCCGGGGCTGACATGCCGATCACGCTGACATCGGACGCCCTCGAGGCGACGATCACCCCCGAACGAGGAGCGGACATCGTCCAGGTGGTCGACCTTGCGACCGGAACGCCGCTGCTGGCGGAGTCCCCCACCGGTCGTGTGAACGCCGGTTCGGTGCCGGCCACGGACTCGATGGCCCGGTGGCTGCACGGCTATCCCGGCGGGTGGCAGCTGCTGGTGCCCAACGCCGGACCCGAGCGCGAGCACGGCGGAGCCAGACAGGGGTACCACGGCAAGGCATCGCTCGCCGTGTGGGACGTGATCGCTCAGGATGCCGCGTCCTGCGAACTCGAGACGCACCTGATGACCGCGCCCCTGCGAATCCGGCGGTCGGTGACCGTGACGGGCGACGCGCTGACGGTGACGGATGTCCTCTCGAACCTCTCGCCCGATCCGGTGCAGACCCGCATCGTGCAGCATCCCGCGTTCGGCACCCCGTTCCTCGACGACGAGAGCTACGTGCTCACCTCGGCCGCGACGATCGTGACGGATGCGGCGGCACCCGGCACGTTGGCCGACGCCGACGTCACCGGACGCCCGGATGAGGTGCTTCCCCGCGGACCGGTTCCTGGCAGCATCCGTCTGCCTGGCCCGGGGTCGGCATCCTCGCTGTTCGCCGCGCTGACCGACTTCGCCGCGCCCGAGGCGACGTTCTGCAGCCCGGCGCGCGGCTTCGCGGTCAGGCTCGCGTGGGACCTCACCGTGCTCCCGCACGCATGGATGTGGATCGAAGCGAACGCGTCGACCGGTTGGCCGTGGTTCCGCCGTCTATATGCCGTCGCGATCGAGCCGGCGAACGTGATCCCCGGCGAGGGCGACGCAGTCCGGCGCCGCAGAGGTGGCCCCGGCACGGAGATCGCCGGCGGCGAGTCGCTGACCCTGACGACCTCGATTCAGAGGCTTGCGCTGCCCGCGGTCTGAGCGGCGGCGAAGGCCGCGCAGGGCGAAAATAAGATCGCCCCGGGACCGAGGTCTCGGGGCGATCATCTGCAACTTTTGGTCTCTGTGTCCGGTTCCCTTGCGGGTTCCTCGTCTCCGTTTTCCGTCTGCAGAACCAAAGATACTCACGAAGAATCGTTCGTCAAGAGTTCATCGTGAAGTCACTTCGACATCATGTTGAAGGTGAGATTGCGAGCGGCGCTCGCGGCTATTCATGACCCACGAGCTTGAGCCCCACCACGCATCCGACCAGCCCGAGGATGAGGAGCAGCTTCACGATCGAGAACGGCTCCTCCCCCGTGAACATCGCGTACGCGACGGTCAGCGATGCGCCGATTCCGACCCACACGGCGTATGACGTGCCGGTCGATATCTCACGCATCGCGTACGCCAGCCCGGCCATGCTGGCCAGCAGCGAGACGCCGAAGATGATGCTCGGCCAGAGCTTGGTGAACCCCTCGGACTTGCCGAGCGCGGTGGCCCACACGGCCTCGAGGATGCCGGATACGACAAGGATGACCCACGACACGGGACTGACCTCCACGGCCAGTCTTTTCGCTCACCGGGTACTGATCCGTCGTCCGGGGATCCGGGTGGGGATCCGTCTTGAACACTACCGGGACCCGCTGGGCAAGCCCTGGGCAGGGACCGGGCACGGCCGGGACAGTTCTAGACGACGAACAGCCAGTCCAGCATCCCGGGGTTGTGGGCATGCACGAGCACGAGGAAGACGACCGCGTCGAACAGCAGGTGCACCGTGACGATGTAGGCGAGCGAATGGGTCTTCATGAAGATGAAGGCCTGCAGCAGTGCGAACGGAAGCGTGAGCAACGGTCCCCACGCCTGGTAGCCCAGCTCCCACAGGAACGACACGAACACGATCGACTGCAGGATGTTGGACTGCCAGAACGGGAAGTGGCGCCGCAGCAGGGCGAACACCGTGCAGATGAAGAACAGCTCGTCCCAGATGCCCACGCTTCCGACGCCGACGAAGAGGCGCGCGATGAGCTGCGGGGTGTCGACGACCGGCCAGTTCTGATAGACCCCGGTGGTGATGAAGTAGAACGGCAGGATCAGCCAGCCGAGAACGAGCACACCGGCGAGCCACGACCACTGGAACGTCGTCCACCGACCCCCACCGCGCCACGGGAACGCGATGGCGCGGTCACGGAAAACCCACCGCGAGATGACGTACGGCACGACGACCGCGCCGCCGAGGGCGAGCCCGAACCGGACGAAGGCGAAGTCGTCGAGCCGCGCAGCGAGCGGGATCGCACTCACGATGAGAAGTCCGATCGCGATGAGTGAGAGGTCGCGCAGCAGACTGGGCTTGCGGATGCCGGTGTCCGGTGCGTCGTCCGCAGTCGCCGGGCCACCGGCATCCGCTCGTCGGACGAGAAGCGCGCCCACGAGCCCCGCCGCCAGCAGCGCCCAGCCGAGCCACGGCACACGCACGACGAAGAACGCCGGGGCCGCGAGGCACACGAGCAGCGCGGGCAGGAGTGCCCACGACCATTCGGGGAGCGTCCGGGCAGCTACGGGATCGGAGTGGGCAGGCATCAGCGGTCCAATGGGTGGGCGATCTCGTCCTGCGGCATCTTCGCCGCGACGATGGCGACGAGGCCGAACAGGAGCGGCAGGAATCCCGCGACCAGGAAGATGACCGGGATCGGCACCACCTCGGCGAGCGGACCCGCTAGCGCCATCGACAGGGGCATCAGTGCGAGTGAGACGAAGAAGTCGAGACTCGAGATGCGCCCCAGCATGTGGGTCGGAACGCGCCGCTGCAGGAGCGTGCCCCAGATGACGTTGCCGTAGCTGAATCCGAAGCCGCAGACGAAGACCGCCGCGAGCATCACCCAGTACTGGTCCGTGACCCCGATGATCGCGAAAGGCAGCGTGCTCACGCCCCACACCAGGTTCATCACGGTGAGGTAGCGCCGCGGCAGCGGCCGCGATGAGACGACGATCGAACCGATGACCCCGCCGAGGCCGTACACCGCCAGGAGGAAGCCGAACCAGCGCGGATCGTCGCCGATGCGCTCTCGCGTGATGAAGGGCAGCAGCACCTCCTCGGGTCCGACGAACACGAGCACCCACCCGCTGGCGTAGAGCAGCGTCCAGAGCAGCCACGGCGTCTTCGCCGTGAAGACGACGGCCTCCTTCAGGTCGTGGAACACGCTCTTCGCCGACCCCGACGGCTCCTGCCGGTCGAGGACCGGCTCCGGGCGCTGGAAGAGCAGCAGCGCGAGGGCGAGGGCGTGGGCGATCGCGATCGCCACGGCGGCATGCGTCGGCACCATGACTGCGGCCACGATCACGCCCGCGACGGCAGGCCCCGCTGCCTGCTGCAGCGCGGGACGGATCGCGCCCTCGAGCCCGTTCGCCGCGAGCAGCTGCTGCGCCGGCAGGATGCGCGGCAGCATCGCGCTGTACGCCGGGAAGAAGAAGCCCGCCCCGGCGCCGAGCGCGAACGCGGCGATCGCCAGCTGGGGGATGGTGACGACACCGATCCACCCGACGACGACCACCGAGGTGATCGCGAGGAGGTTGACCAGCTCCACGAGCCGGACGATGAGCCGCCGCGACACCCGGTCGGCGACGATGCCGCCGGGAATCGCGCACAGCAGCAGGCCCGTGGCGTTCGACGCCGCGACGACCGAGAGGTCGAGCGGTCCTCCTCCGGCTCCGATCACGGAGTAGACCATGACGACCGCCCACATGCCGGCCGCGAAGATCGAGAGCACGACCGCGCCGAACAGCACGCGGAAGTCGCGATAGCCGAGCGGCCGCAGGACACGCCAGGATTCATGGACCTCCGGCGACGGCCGGCCGATCGACGGGACCGGCAGCGGTGTCTCTGCCTCGGGGTCGCGGTAATCGCTCATCACGCAGCCCTTCGACGGTAGGCGAGGTCGCGGATGTCGCGCCCGGCGCGCGCTCCCTTGCGCTCGAAGGCGGTCAGCACGCGTCCGTCGAAGCGCGGCGCCCATTCGTCTGTGAAGTCGCGGGTGAATTCGGGCGCGTCGTCGAATACGCTGCGCATCTGACGCGCGTAGTCCTCCCAATCCGTCGCGAGGCGCACCACGCCGCCCGCGCACACCGCCGCGGCTGCGATTGACGCGAACTCGGGGGTCACCAGCCGACGCTTGGTGTGCTTGTTCTTGTGCCAGGGGTCAGGGAAGAAGACCCACAATTCCGAGACGGATGCCGCGGGCAGCAGGTGCTGAAGGACCTCCGGCGCGTTCGCCTCGACGAGCCGCAGGTTTCGCACGTTTGCGCGGTCGGCATCGAGCATCGTGCGCGCCAGTCCTGCCCTGAACACCTCGACGGCCAGGAAGTCCACATCGGGGCGGGATGCCGCGGCATGCACGATCGCGTGGCCCTGACCCGAGCCGATCTCGACGATCAGCGGCGCCGCACGTCCCCACACCTCGGTGGGGTCGACGGCGGAATCCGGGCGCACACTGGTGGCCGCGGCATCCCGCGGCGCCACGATCTCGTACTGGGGAGCGAGGTCGATCCACGCCCGATCCTGGCCATCCGTCATCCTGCCGCTGCGCCGGACGAACGACACCGGCTTGTCCCGGAAGCCGCGGGGTTCCTCGGAGGCGTGGGGCACCCGTCCAGGCTAACGGGAGACGCAGGCGGTCCCTGAGCTCGTCGAAGGGCTGCTGGACGCTTCGACGGGCTCAGCGACCGGCTCGGGCTCAGCGACCGGCTCGGGCTCAGCGACCGGCTCGGGCTCGACGACCGGCCCGGGGTCGGTGACCGGGGTCAGCCCGGCTCGGTGACGTAGTCGATGAGCTCTTCGACGCGCCCGAGCAGGGCCGGTTCGAGGTCGCGATAGCTCGAGACGGCGCCGAGGATCCGCTGCCAGGCTCGGGCGATGTCGGCCTGATCCCGTGCCGGCCAGCCGAGTGCGCGGCACACACCCACCTTGAACTCCGTTCCGCGGGGCACCTCGGGCCACTGCGGGATGCCGAGAGCCTGAGGCGTCACGCACTGCCATACGTCGATCCACGGATGGCCGACGATCTTCAGATGCGCGCCATGCCGCCCGCGCGAGATGGCGTCGGCGATGCGCGACTCCTTCGACCCCGCCACGAGGTGGTCGACGAGCACGCCGTACCGCCGATCCGCGGAGGGCGGCTCGTCGTCGAGTACGGCCTCGAGCAGATCGATGCCCTGGAGGTATTCGACGACGACTCCCTCGGCGCGCAGGTCGTCGCCCCACACCTTCTCGACGAGCTCGGCGTCGTGGCGTCCCTCGACGAAGATCCGGCTGGCGCGGGCGGTGCGGGCTCTCGCGTCGGTCGCCGCGAACGATCCAGAGGCCGTCCGGCGGGGACCGCTCGCCGCTGCGACAACAACAGCCGGCGCCACGAGCACGACGTCAGCTCCATCGACCAGGTATCCGGGTCCGAGGGGGAACAGGCGGCGACGCCCGTGCCGATCCTCGAGCTCGACGTGGCCCGATGCGAGGCTGACGACGGCACCGCAGAAGCCGTCGTCCGCGACCTCGACCACCAGCCCGCGCGACGCCTCGATTCGCGGCAGCTCTCGGGTGTGCTTCATGCGCCACCCGGCGGCCAGCACGTCTGTGCTGTAGCGATCGTCCATGTGCCCTCCGGATCGGCAAGGCTACCCGCCGCTCGACGGCACGCCGTGCAGCGACCCGCGGCCACGCCGCAGCCGGTGCGCGCACTACCGTGCCCCCGCCGCGCCTGCATAGACTCGCGTGGGGGCAGGATTCCTGCTTCCAGGGAGGCGATCGATGCGTGCGCGATGGGCGGTGGCGCTCACCGCAGTCCTGGTGGCTGTGGTTGTGTCCGCAGGGGGCGCGGCCTGGGCGACCGATCCGGTCGAACTCGGGGTGGGACACGTGGTGGATCAGGTCGAGGCGCTCGACCCCACCGAGACGGCCGCTGCGGAAGACCGGCTCACGCAGCTCTACGAGTCGACCGGCACCGATCTGTACGTCGTGTTCGTCGACGAGTTCACCAACCCCGAGAATAGTCAGCAGTGGGCCGACACCGTGGCTCAGCTCGGCGGCCTCGGCCCGTCCCAGTACCTTCTCGCGGTGGCGACCGAGTCGCGCCAGTACTACCTCTCGGCCGACTCGAGCGGTCCCATGAGCGAGCAGTCCCTGACCGCGGTCGAAGCCGCCACCAAGCCTTTCCTGACGGACGGCGACTATGCCGGCGCCGTGGATGCGGCAGCCGACACGTTCGAATCCGAGCTCAACGATTCCGGAGGCGGATCGGGTGGCGTGGGGGGCTTCCCCACCGGAGTGATCGTCCTCATCATCGTGGTGGCCGCCATCGCCCTCGTCGTGTGGCTGATCATCCGAAGCCGGCGCAAGAAGGCTGCCACCGGCGGGGCCGGTGGCGCACCGCAGGTCGAGCAGATCGACACCGCGGAGCTCGAACGCCGCGCGTCGTCGGCCCTCGTCGATACGGATGACGCCGTCAAGACGAGCACGCAGGAACTCGGCTTCGCCAAAGCCCAGTTCGGAGACGCGGCAACGGTCGAGTTCGAGAAGGCGCTCGCGGACGCGCAGGAGAATCTGACTCAGGCGTTCACGCTGAAGCAGCAGCTCGATGACGCCACGCCGGACGCCGAGAACGAGACCCGCGCCTGGAACGCCCGCATCATCGAGCTGTGCGAGCAGGCCAATGCGTGGCTCGATGACAAGGCCGCGGCGTTCGACGAGCTCCGCAAGCTCGAGCAGAACGCGCCCGAGGCTCTCGCGCGAGTGCAGGGCGAGCGTCAGCAGGCCGCCGCCGCCCTCGACGGCGCCGCCGCCCGGCTCCAGGCGCTTTCGGCGCAGTATGCTCCCGAGACCCTCGCCATGATCGCCGACAACCCCGAGCAGGCGCGCCAGCGCATCGCGTTCGCGGACGAGCAGCTCACGGCCGCGCAGACCGCCATCGGCCAGGGCAAGGGTGGCGAAGCGGCCGTCGGCATCCGCGCCGCGGAGGAGTCCGTGGCGCAGGCCGTGCTGCTCGAGGGCGCGATCGACAAGCTCGCCACCGACCTCGCAGCCGGCGAATCCAACGCCGCCGCACTCATCGCTGAACTCGAGCAGGACGTCACGGTCGCGGGTACGCTCCCCGACACCGATGGGCGGGTCGCTGCCGCCATCGCCGCGACCAGGCAGCAGATCGACGCTGCGCGGGCGAATCTCGCGAGCGGGGCCAAGCGCCCGCTGGTGACGCTCCAGGCGCTCGAAGCGGCGAACCAGCAGATCGACGCGGTCGTCGCCGGCGTGCGGGATGCCGAGGCACAGGCGCAGCGCGCACGCCAGATGGTCGGGCAGCTGATCATGCAGGCGCAGGCGCAGGTCTCGGCCGCCGAGGACTACATCACCGCGCGGCGCGGCGCGGTCGGCGCCGAGGCACGCACGCGGCTGGCCGAGGCGGGTGCGGCGCTCGTTCGCGCCCAGCAGCTGCAGCAGAACGATCCGCAGCAGGCGATGCAGCAGGCCCAGCGCGCCGACCAGCTCGCCGGAGCCGCCATCCAGCTCGCGCAGACCGACGTCGGTGCATTCGGCGGCGCCGGGGGCGGCATGGGCGGGATGTTCGGTGGCGGACAGTCATCGGGCGGCGGCGGCGGAATGCTCGGCGCTGTGCTCGGGGGAATAGTCATCAACTCGATGCTCGGCGGCGGCGGCGGCCGCTCGTCCGGCGGACTCGGCGGCATGTTCGGCGGCGGATCCTCCGGCGGCCGATCAGGTCCTGGCAGCTTCGGCGGCGGCGGAACCCGCGGCCGCCGAGGGGGTGGTCGCTTCTGACCGCACGCGCCGTACGCCGCAGCCGCGGCATCCCATCTCTCACGTGACAACCGCAGAACTCACCGATAGGAAGGAACACACCGATGGCGAAGCAGTCCATCTTCGGCCGAATCTCCACCCTCATGAGGGCGAACATCAACGCGATCCTCGACTCCGCCGAGGACCCGCAGAAGATGCTCGACCAGCTGGTGCGGGACTACACCAACAGCATCGCCGATGCCGAGTCGGCCATCGCCGAGACGATCGGCAACCTGCGCCTGCTCGAGCGCGACCACCAGGAAGACGTCCAGTCCGCAGCGGAATGGGGCAACAAGGCCATCGCTGCAAGCCGGAAGGGCGACGAGCTGCGCCGCGCCGGCAGCACGGCCGACGCCGACAAGTTCGACAACCTCGCGAAGATCGCGCTGCAGCGCCAGATCAGCGAGGAGCGGGCGGCCCAGGCCGTCGAGCCGACGATCGCCGCCCAGACCGAGGTGGTCGAGAAGCTCAAGGTCGGCCTCAACGGCATGAAGCAGAAGCTCGGAGAGCTGAAGTCGAAGCGGTCCGAGCTGCTCGCGCGCGCCAAGACGGCCGAGGCTCAGAACAAGGTCGCGGATGCGGTCAAGTCGATCGACGTGCTCGACCCGACCAGCGAGCTCGGTCGGTTCGAAGACAAGGTCCGCCGCCAGGAGGCTCTTGCCGCAGGCAAGCAGGAGCTCGCTGCCTCGACGCTCGACGCCCAGTTCGAGAGCCTCGACGACGTCGGCGAACTCACCGAGGTCGACGCGCGCCTCGCCGCACTGAAGGCGGGCACCACGGCTCCCGCGCAGGTCGCGATCGACGCGCCGAGCGTTCCCTACACGCCGTAGGAGGCGAACACGTGATCCGGGCGTCGCACCCATCGGGTGCGGCGCCCGAGTCGTGTCCCCCGCGGGCAGACGAATGCGCAGAACGGCATATGCGCAGCGCAGGCGGTGAGGGATGATGAGGGAATGACACGCTACCTCGTGGTTCCGCAGTGGCAGGGCAGTCCGTCGTCGCGGGCGATGCAGCTCATCGACGGCGCTCAGGCGATCGCGGGTGATCTCCCACGGTCTGCCACCACGATCCTCGAGGTGCCCATGGAGGCGGGCGAGTCGCTCGGAACCGGCATCCATCGCCTCAGCGCCCTGCTGCACACGCGTGCGATCATCGACGACGCACTCGGGGGGCGGATCGAACCGGTCCTCGCGATCGGCGGCGACTGCGGCATCGCGCTCGCGCCGATCTCGCACGCGGTGCGCCGCTCGCCCGACACCGCGGTCGTGTGGATCGACGCGCATCCCGACCTCAACACCCCGGAATCTTCGTCATCCGGCGCGTTCAGCGGCATGGTGCTGCGCGCCGCCCTCGGCGACGGAGAGCCCGGTCTGGCGATCGAGTCCGGCATGGTGTCGCCCGGGCGCGTGATCGTCGCCGGAGCCCGCTCGTTCGACGACGCCGAGCTCGAAGCCGTCGAGGCGCTCGGCATCACGACGGTGTCGGTCGACGAACTGCGCGACCCCGAAGCGCTTGCGGCGGCCGTGCGCGCGACAGGAGCGGCGAGCGTCTACATCCACGTCGACGTCGATGCGCTGGATCCGGCCGAGCTGGCCGGAAACGCCCACCCCGAGCCGTTCGGCTCGACCGTGGCCGAGCTCACGGCGGCGATCGCCCGCGTCCGCGCCGACCTGCCCCTCGTCGGTTCGTCGCTGGCCGGCTATTCGCCGGCGTCGCTCAGCGCCGCCGAAGACGACCTCGGTGCCATCCTCCGGATCATCGGCGCACTGGCATGAGCCCGATCCCGGCACCCCCGGCGGGCTGGCCGGAGGCCGCAGACCGCGCGCTCGCCCGCGGCCGGACCCTGGACCGCATCATCCCCGGCATCCTGCTCGACTCGCCGATCAGCCGCGCGGGCTACTGGTACGGCACGACGGTGGGCTGGGTGTGGGGCTCCATCTGGAGCACGGGCCGGGTCGAGAAGCGGGCGGGGCTGTGGGTGTTCCGCGGGATGCCGCGCTGGGCCTTCCCGCGCGGCGGGACATGCGCGGGGGGATGCTTCCTCACCGGCGATCTGCCCGTCACCGAGCGGCTGCTGCGGCACGAGGCCGTGCACAAGCGCCAGTGGGAGCGTTATGGATTCCTGATGCCGCTGCTCTACCTGCTCGCCGGCCGCGATCCGCTGCGCAACCGCTTCGAGATCGAGGCTGGGCTCGAGGACGGCAACTACGTGCCACGGGGTGCCACGCGCGCGGCGACCTCAGTCTGACCCGAGCTGCGCTGCGGCGCACCGCCCGACGCGGTACACCTGGCGGCCGAGCGTGATGACGACCGCCAGGGGGAAGACGATCCAGAAGAGGTTCGGCAGCACGGCGACCATGAGGAACCCGACGAAATCGCCGCGCTCCAGCGACTGGCGTGTCATCTCCAGACCGCTCGAGATCTCGACGAGGAAGTAGATCACCGTCTTCCAGAACGTGGCGACCGTGACGAGCAGTCCGACCACGACTCCGGACCACTTCTTCGCATGTAACAGCGCCCAGACGATGACGATCACCTCGAGCAGGTTGGCCCAGCTCTGCGCGCTGCCGAACGAATCGACGTTCGCGTAGCGGTGATCGAATGAGCCGTAGAAGACGTGGCCAGGCCAGAATCCCGCCAGGGGCCCGTCGGCGTGCGACAAGGGCCCGAGGAGGACATAGCAGGCGTCGTACGTCTGGATGACTGCCGAGATCGAGAGCCACACGATCACCCATGTGGGCATTCGCAGGTCGCGGGCCGACAGGGCGAGGGGGGATGCTGTCGCGGTCATGCGGACGACTGTAGCGAGGATGCCGCGTCCGCAGACGTCGGCGAGCCACTCTGGTCGGACTCAGCGCGCCGTCGTCAGACCGAATCGCTCGGGGGTGTGGATCGATGACGACGCCACGCCGTTGCGGGACGTGAGGTGATCGACGATGTCGGCCGTGCCGAGGTAGCCGCCCAAGAGGTGGATGCGGGTCTCGTCGTCCTCGTCGCACAGCATCTCGTCGGCCCACGCCGTGACGGCGCGCGACAGCGCCTGACCGGGGGCGCAGGCACGACCGGTGCCCGGGTCGCCGCTGCGCCGTGACCGATCCAGCCACGTCACGACCATGCGAGGCGGTGCGTCGACGACGCCCTGCCATGCGGCATCCGGGATCTCGATGAACACGCGACCGGTCGAGCAGATCGGAAGCGTCGCCAGCAGCGCCTCGAGCTCGGCGAGGGATGCCTCGTCGGCGGTGATGAGGTGCTGAACCCGCGTGTGCCGCGACGCGCGGCAGGCCGCGGCGTTGTGCTCCGACGTGTGGGACATGATCCTCGAGTATACCCGAGGGTAGGGTTGCCTAACCTCAGTTACGACGGATGTCCGTCCTCGAGCACGAGCACTCTCCGAAGCTCCGCGACCTCGTCATCGCCGAGCCCGTGGGCGAGCAGGTAATCGGTCGGCGAGCCGTACCGAGCGCGGAGGTCCGCGAGAAGGGTCCGCATGACCGGTGCGGGAGAGCGGGTCGCGAGGTCTTCGAGGTGAACGGCGTCCGGATGCAGCGACCTGAGCATGTCGACGATGCGGCGACTGCGCTCCTGCGGCAGGAGACCCTCGGTACGGGCGTAGTCCGCGACGACGGCGTCTTCGTCGACACCCGCGGCAGCCAGGGCGAGCGCAACGGTGACGCCGGTGCGGTCCTTGCCCACAGTGCAATGCACCAGCACGGGCTGATCGTTCACGATGCCGCGCACGACCTCGACCACCCCGGCTGCCGAATCCGTCACCAGCCGCCGGTACATCTCATCCAGGCTGATGTCGTCCTCGAAGAACGACGCGACCGAGCCCAGGAACAGCGGGACGCGCTGAGTGACGATCTCGAGACCGTCGACGCGACTCGGTGCGTACGAGACCTCCTCGTCGGCGCGCAGATCGATGATGCGCCGGATGCCGAGCGCCCCGAGCGCCGCCACGCCCGCATCGTCGAGTTGCGCGAGGTTGCCGGATCTGTAGAGGATCCCCTCGCGGGTGCGTCCACCGCGGGCCGCGAGCCCGCCCACATCGCGGAAGTTCTCCGCACCAGGAACGAGGGTGGCAGCCTCTTGTCCGCTCTCGGTCACCACGCCGTTCCCGACGCGGCGTCGCTGTCCTCTCGCCCGAGATCGTCCCGCGGCGGCACGTGGTAGCGACCGGCGACGGCGATCCGGTTGAACGCGTTGATCGACACCAGGATCCAGCTGAGCGCCACGTACTCCTGCTCAGTCAAGATGCCGCCGACGCGGTCGTAGACGTCGTCGGGGATGCCCTCCTCATGGATGAACGTGAACGCCTCCGCCAGCTCCAGCCCGGCGCGCTCGCGGTCCGAGAACACCCCCGACTCGCGCCACACCGGCAGCTGAGCGATCACGTCGACGGTGACCCCCGCCTTGGTCGCACGATCGCCGTGCACCCGCACGCAGTACGCACAGCCGTTCAGCTGCGACACGTGCACCTGGACGAGTTCCTTGAGCCGGTCGTCGATGCCCGAGCCGGCGGCGACGCCGCCGACGGTCTTCGAGAAGGCGGCGAGCCCCTGGTACACGTCTGGGGCGGATCGCGACAGATGCACTCGGGGTTGTTCGCTCATGCCACCAGCGTAGCGACGGGCCGTGTGCGGGGCCCGCCCGCGGGTGCGCGAGAATGTCCGAGTGAGCGAACCCATCGACGAGTTCTCGTTTCTGACCGAGCAGGCCGCGGACGTCGGCATCGAGGGGCCGATCCCCCGCGGCGAGCGGCTATCGCTCACCCTGGCGGACGGTCGCATCCTCAGCGCACTGCGCTACACGCCCGTTGCGGCGCCGCCTCCAGGCAGTGAAGACGGGGGTGGCGGCGCCGGCGGACCCGTCGTGACCTTCCTGCACGGCGCCGGGCTCAACGCCCACACCTGGGACACCACGATCCTCGCCCTCGGGCTTCCCGCGCTTGCGATCGACCTGCCCGGACACGGCGATTCATCGTGGCGTGCCGACGCGGCGTACGTCGCACGAGTTCTCGCCCCGGATGTCGCGGCCGGCATGGACGCCTGGACCGACGGCCCTCAGCTTCTCGTCGGCCAGTCGCTGGGCGGGCTCACCGCGGCGGCGGTCGCCGCATCCCGACCCGATCTCGTGCGCGAGCTCGTGATCATCGACATCACGCCGGGGGTCGACCCGAACGCCGGGCCGACCCAGATCCGGGAGTTCTTCGCCGGTCCGACCGATTGGGCCTCGCGCGACGAGCTCGTCGACCGCGCGCTCGCCTTCGGGCTGGGTGGCTCACGTGCGGCGGCCGAGCGCGGCGTGTACTTCAACTCGCGGGTGCGGCCCGACGGCCGCGTGGAGTGGAAGCACCACTTCGCCCACCTGGCGGCGGCGATGGCGGCGGCCAACGCCGAGCCGGCCGCACCGCCCGCCGACGGACAGGACGCGGTCGCGGCGGTGCTGGGCGAAGCCGGCTGGCAGGATCTCATCGCTGTGACAGCGCCGATCACCCTGATGCAGGGCGATCGAGGCTACGTCACCGAGGCGGATGCGACGCAGTTCCGAGCACGCGTGCCTGCGGCATCCGTCGTCACCGTCGCATCCGGACACAACGTGCAGGAAGAACGCCCGCTGGAGCTCGGAAGGGACCTGCGGACCCTCGCCGGGAAGGGTTAACGCTTATGTTTCGTTCCGGGTAGCGGGTGCGGTCGGGCCGTCCCGCACTCTCTAGGCTTTAGTGAACGCACCAGCACGACCGCCGATCAACCCCGTTTCGGCACTTCCGCACAGCACGCGGACGCCCCTCCGGAAGGAACCCAATGCTTCGTCGCACCGCCCTCGCCGCGGCCTCCCTGCTCGCCGCGGGCGCGCTCCTGCTCACCGCCTGCACCGGCAGCGCGACGCCGTCGCCGAGCGCGACGAGTGAGCCCGACCCCGACGCCTCCGCGGTCATCCGTCTCGTGCTCGAGCCGAGCAACCTCGACATCCGGCAGACGGCGGGCGCGGCGCTCGACCAGATCCTGGTCGACAACGTCTACCAGGGCCTTGTGGCTCGCACGCCCGACCAGGAGATCGTGCCGTCGCTCGCGAGCGACTGGACGATCTCGGACGATGGGCTGACCTACACGTTCACGCTGCAGGAGGGCGTCACCTTCCACGACGGTCAGGAACTCACTCCCGAAGATGTGGTCTGGTCGCTGGAGACCCGCAAGGACACCGCGGAATGGTCAGACTCCGCGCGGCTCGCCAACGTCGAATCGATCACTGCCGACGGGCAGGAGATCACGCTCACGCTGACCGAGCCCGACTCGAGCCTGCTGTGGAACCTGACCGGCCGCGCCGGTCTGATCCTGAAGCAGGATGACACGGTGGACTACCAGACCGCCGCGAACGGCACCGGTCCCTTCGTGCTGACGGACTGGGTGCAGGGCGACAGCATCACCTTCGCCCGCAACGAGGACTATTGGGGCGAGAAGGCGCAGGTCGCCGAGGTCGTCTTCGACTACATCCCGACCGACCAGGCGGCCGTGAATGCCGCGCTCGCCGGCGAGGTCGACGTGCTCACCGGTTTCGATGCCAACCTGAAGGACCAGGTCGAGGCGAACGGCGACTTCACCGTCGAACTCGGCAAGTCCACCGACAAGGGCACGCTCGCGTTCAACCAGGCCAGCGGACCGCTCGCCGACAAGCGGGTGCGCCAGGCGATCCGCCAGGCGATCGACCACGACGCGATCGTCGAAGCGTTGGCGTCGGGACAGACTCAGTACGGACCGATCCCCGAGCTCGACCCGGGGTACGAGGACCTCTCGGACGTCGCGCCGTTCGACCCCGAGGCTGCGAAGACGCTGCTCGCCGATGCGGGCGTCGAGGACCTCACCCTGACGCTCACGATCCCGAACTTCTACTCCACGACCATCCCGCAGATCCTGGTCTCGAACCTCGCCGACGTCGGCATCACGCTCGAGGTCGACTCGGTCGACTTCTCGACGTGGCTCGAGAACGTCTACACGAAGAAGGACTACGACCTGTCGTTCGTGCTGCACACCGAGGCGCGCGACTTCGAGAACTGGGCGAACCCCGACTACTACTTCACGTACGACAACCCCGAGGTGCAGGATCTCTACGCGCAGTCGCTCGCGGCGACCGACCCGGATGAGGCGGCCGAGCTGCTGAAGCAGGCGGCTCGCATCGTCTCGGAGGACGCCGGCGCCGACTGGCTCTACAACGGAGCATCGGTCGTCGCCGTCGGCACCGGCATCAGCGGGATTCCCACCACCAACGTGAACGAGCGACTCAACCTCGCCGAGCTGACCAAGAGCGACGGGTGATCCGATACACGCTGACACGACTGGCCCTGCTTCTGCTCGGGCTGCTCGTCGCCAGCGTGCTCATCTTCCTCACCCTTCGGGTGCTCCCCGGGGATGTCGCCCAGCTGATCGCGGGGGTCAACAGCACCCCCGAGCAGGTGGAGGCGCTCCGTCAGCGACTGGGACTCGATCAGCCGCTGACGGCGCAATACCTCGAGTGGATCAGCGGCGTGTTCCGCGGGGATCTCGGCAACTCCCTGCTGACCGGGTCCAGCGTCGCGGACGAACTCGCTCAGAAGATCCGTGTGACGGTGCCGCTGGGTGTCATGGCGCTCACGATCGCCATACTGTTCAGCGTTCCGTTGGGCGTGCTCTCCGCGATGCGGCGCAGCCGCTCGACGGGCACCGTGATGAGCGTAGGGGCGCAGACCCTCGCCGCCGTGCCGGTGGTCTGGGCCGGAATGATGCTCGTCGTGGTGTTCGCGGTCTGGCTCGGCTGGCTGCCCGCGCAGGGATTCCCGCGCACCGGGTGGGCTGATCCCTGGGCCGCGTTCCGCTCGCTCCTGCTGCCGGCGCTGACCATCGGCATCGTCGAAGGCGCCATGCTCATGCGGTTCGTGCGAAGCGCCACGCTGCAGGCCGTCGGACAGGACTACGTCCGCACCGCTGCTGCCAAGGGGCTGACCCGCGACACCGCGCTCATCCGCCACGGGCTGCCGGTCGTCGGCCTCTCGGTCATCACGGTGCTCGGCCTGCAGATCGCCGGCATCATCGTGGGTGCCGTCGTGATCGAGCAGCTCTTCGCACTCCCCGGCATCGGACGGATGCTCGTCCAGGACGTCAGCCGCCGCGACCTGCCCAAGGTGCAGGGCGAGCTGCTCGTGCTCACCGGCTTCGTGCTGATCGTCGGATTCGTGGTGGATCTCGTGCACCGCCTGCTCGACCCGCGGCAGCGGGAGGCGTCATGACCGACCCTTCGACGAGCTCAGGGACCGCTTCGACGAGCTCAGGGACCGCTTCCGGGAGCGCGGCGACACCATCGAGACGCTCGCGCTGGACCTGGCTGCGGCGGCTGTGGGCGCTGTCGACCGGTCGGTTCGGCATCATCGTCGTCATCGGCGTCGTGGTCACGGCGCTGGTCTCGCTGGTCTGGACGCCATTCAACCCGCAGCAGGTCGACATCGCGGACCGGTGGGCCGGCCCGAGCTGGCCCCACGTCTTCGGCACGGACGGGTCGGGACGCGACATCCTGAGCCTCATCATGGCGGGTTCCCGCACGACGGTGATCGTCGCGGTCGGGGCCGGGATCATCGCCACGGTCGTCGGCATCGCGCTGGCGGCGCTGGGCGCCCTCACCGTCCGATGGGTGCGCGAGTCGGTCGCCGTCTTCGTCGACATCCTGATCGCCTTTCCGGTGCTCATCATCGCGATGATGATCTCGGCGGTGTGGGGCGGGTCCCTCTGGGTCGTGATCTGGTCGGTCGGCATCGGTTTCGGCGTCAACATCGCACGCGTCACGCGTCCCGAGCTGCGCCGCGTGCTGCAGAGCGACTTCGTGCTCGCCGGGCGGGCTTCGGGGCTCACACCGGCTCAGAACCTGATGCGCCACCTCCTCCCCAACGTCGCGCCGGTGTTCATCGTGCAGCTGTCGTGGGCGATGGCGGTCGCGGTGCTCGCCGAAGCGGGTCTGTCGTACCTCGGCTTCGGCGCACCGGTCACCGAGCCGTCGTGGGGACTCCTGCTCGCCGAGCTGCAGCAGTTCATCACGGTGCATCCGCTGTCGGTCGTCTGGCCGGGGCTCGCGATCACGATCACCGTGCTCGGACTGAATCTGCTCGGCGACGCGCTCCGCGAGGCGACCGACCCGACCCTGTCTCACGGCCGCGATCCGCTGCATCCGCCGCGCGGCGCGATCCGCCACGTGCCGGAGGTCGTCTCGTGACCCTCGAGGTGCAGGACCTCACGGTCGAGATCGGCGGCCGACGCGTCGTCGACGGCGTCTCGTTCGCCGTACCGGACGGCGCGCGCGTGGGGCTCATCGGCGAGTCGGGATCGGGCAAGTCGCTCACCGCACTTGCGATCCTGGGGCTCCTCCCGGACGGCGCGACCGCCGCCGGAAGCGTGCGCTGGAACGGACGCGAGCTCATCGGCCTGCCCGATCGCGAGCTCGCCGAGCTGCGCGGCGACGAGATCGGGATCGTCTTCCAGGAGCCCCGGACCGCCCTCAACCCGATCCGCACCGTCGGCACGCAGATCGCCGAGTCGATCCGCATCCACGAGGGCGCTTCGCGGCGGGATGCCGCTGCCCGAGCCGTCGCGGAGGCCGCGCGCGTCGCGCTCCCCGACCCGGAGCGGATCACGCGCCGCTACCCGCATCAGCTCTCCGGCGGGCAGCGGCAGCGCGTCGCCATCGCCATGGCACTGGCGTGCCGACCGCGCCTGCTGATCGCCGACGAGCCGACGACGGCGCTCGATGTGACGATCCAGGCCGAGATCCTCGACCTGCTCCGCGCCCTGGTGGCCGATGACGGCATGTCGCTCGTGTTCATCACGCACGACCTCGCTGTGCTGTCGCAGATCGCGACGCACGGTGTCGTGCTGGAGGACGGGCGAGTGGTGGAGGATGCCCCGATCGCGAGGCTCCTCACCGCGCCCTCCTCCCCCATCACCCAGGGGCTGCTGCGCGATGCGACAGCAACCCTGTGGCGCCCGGGAGGCCGGCCGTGAGCGCCCTTCGACAAGCTCAGGGACCGGGTGGACACGGTCAGGGATCGAATGGACACGGCCAGGGACCGGATGGACACGGTCAGGGATCGGATGGACACGGCCAGGGACCGGATGGACACGGTCGGGGATCGAATGGACACGGTCAGGGACCGGATGGACACGGTCAGGGATCGAATGGACACGGTCACGAGCCGCTCGTCCGCGGCCGCGGGCTCGCGCGCCGCTACCACGCGCCCAAGGCCACGCTGTTCGGGCCGAAGGCCTTCACCACAGCGCTCGAAGACGCCGACATCGTCGTCCGCGAGGGTTCCGCGGTAGGCATCATCGGCGAATCCGGGTCGGGCAAGTCGACGCTCATGCGTCTGCTGCTCGGCCTCGACCGACCCTCGGCGGGCACCGTCGAGTTCGGCGGTCGCGAGGTCGATGCGGCGGCGAGCGCACGAGACCTCCACTGGCTGCGCCGCGAGACCGGCATCGTCTTCCAGGACCCGTACGCCTCGCTCGACCCGCGCATGAGCGTTGGGCGGATCATCGGCGAGCCGCTGTGGGCCCTCGGGATCGAGGGCGACCGGCGTGCGCGGGTGCGCGAGGTGCTCGAGGATGTCGGGCTCGAGCCGGCGATGGCTGACCGGTTCCCGCACGAGTTCTCGGGCGGTCAGCGCCAGCGGATCGCCCTGGCGCGGGCGATCGCGCACCGTCCCCGGCTGCTGGTCGGCGACGAGCCGCTGTCGGCGCTCGACGTGACGGTCCGTGCGCAGATCCTGGAGCTCCTCGTCCGGCTGCGTGCCCGCGACGGCCTGACCCTGCTGCTGGTGTCGCACGACATCGGCGTCGTGCAGAACCTGTGCGACGAGGTCGTCGTGATGAAAGACGGCCGTATCGTCGAGGATGGGCCCACCGAGAAGGTCCTGATGCAGCCGCAAGTCGCCTACACGCGACGGCTGCTCGCGTCGATCCCGGCCATCGACCCCCGCGCCGCGTCATCCTGAAGGGTGTCGCCGAGCGCGACTAGCCTCGGATCATGACCCACGCGATCGTCCCCCCGTATCTGCTCGCGCGGATCGCCGCCCTCCAGGACCCCGAGCTGCAGCATGCCGCTCAGGCCGCCCGCGCCACCCTTGCTGTGCCGCGGGACTACGGCCCGGCGCGCTCGCGCCTGCGCCTGTCCATCGAAGACGGCGACACGCTCGTGGCCGAGGCGGTGCCGGCGCCGGATCGAGAGATCTCCGATGCACAGAGACGTGAGGTGCTCCCCGGCGTCCGCGTCAGGGGCGAAGACGATGCCGCAACGGGCGACGCTGCGGTCGACGACGCATTCGACGGACTCGGCGTCACGTTCGACTTCTACTGGGATGCGTTCCAGCGCAACAGCGTCGACGGCGCGGGCGAGCCCCTCCTCGCGACGGTGCACTATGGGCTCGACTACGACAACGCGTTCTGGAACGGCGAGCGCATGGTGTTCGGCGACGGCGACGGCGAGATCTTCCAGGGTTTCACCGGATCGCTCAGCGTCATCGCGCACGAACTCAGTCACGGTGTCGTCGAGGCCTCGGGCGGCCTCGACTACACCGGGCAGTCGGGCTCGCTCAACGAATCCATCGCCGACGTGTTCGGCGCCCTCGCCGAACAGCACCACCTCGGTCAGACCGTCGACGAGGCGTCGTGGCTCATCGGTGAGGGCATCTTCACGGATGCGGTCGAGGGCCGGGCCCTCCGGTCACTCGAGGCACCGGGCACCGCGTACGACGACGACGTGCTCGGGCGCGACCCGCAGCCGGCGCACATGAACGGCTTCGTCGTGACGAGCGACGACAACGGCGGCGTCCATATCAACTCCGGCATCCCCAACCACGCTTTCTACCTGACCGCCAAGGCTCTCGGCGGCCACGCCTGGGAACGCGCCGGCTTGATCTGGTATCGCGCCCTCACCTCGGGCACTGTTCCTGCCGACGCCGACTTCGCCACCTTCGCGAACGCCACCCTCGCCGCTGCCACAGCGGAGTACGGTGAAGGATCGGAGGAGGTCGACGCGGTACGGGCGGGCTGGACCGGCGTCGGTGTACTCGAGGATGCACCCTGACAGCGATGACGCAGTGGGCGGAGCGCGACACGCCACCGTCCCCGGCGACACTCCCGGGTCCACGGAGCGCCGGCCGGATCAGCCGGCGAGTGAGCGATCGCCAGATGCATCGCCGCAACCGGCCGTCGCCGTCACCGTCATCCGCAGCGGGGGTTTCGCCGGACTCCGACGCACCTGGCGTGCCGAGGCCGGTGAGGACGAAGCGCCGCACTGGGTCACGCTGATCGAAGGATGCCCGTGGGATGCCGTGCGGATCGGCACCGGGCCTGCGGGGGCGGACCTGTTCATGTGGCGTCTCGATGTGCGCTGCGGCGATCGGCGGCGCGCAGCCGAGCTCGCCGACCCCGAGGTCCGGGGCCCATGGCGCGATCTCATCGACGCCGTGCGCGAAGCCGGTTCGCCGGGCCGGCGCAGCGGCGACTGACTGCAGCCCGCTGCGACGGGATCAGCGGCTGAAGAGCTTCGTCCGCTTCTGCTTGACCGGCGTGAGGGACTTCTGCAGGTAGATCGTGCCGAGCCAGCGGCCGAACTTGAACCCGACCCTGCCCATGCGCCCGACCTCTGTGAAGCCGAGCTTCTCGTGCAGCGAGACGGATGCTTCGGCCCCCTTGTCGCTGATCACGGCGACCATCTCGCGAATGCCCTTCGCCTCGCACGCCGCAATCAGCTCGGCCAGCAGAGCACGTCCGAGCCCCTTGCCCGTGGCGGCCTGGCCGAGATAGATCGAGTTCTCGACGGTGTACCGGTAGGAGGATTTGCCCGACCAGGGTGAGACGTACGCGTAGCCCAGAACCTGTCCCGACGGCGACTCCGCGACGATGAACGGCAGGTCGAGCTTTCGCAGGCGCTCGACCTTGTCGCGCCACTGCTGGAACGTCCACTTCTTCTCGTCGAAGGTCACGACCGAGTTGGTGACGTAGTAGTTGTAGATCTCGCGGATGTCGGGGATGTCGCGGTCTTCGACCGCCCGGATCGCATACGCGAACGGGCGCTCCGGCTCGGGCGGCTTCCGCAGGTGCCAGGGCAGCCGGCGCGGCTTGTCGTACTCCTCCTCCAGCATGGCGACAAGCCTACGCCGACGTCGGAATGCGCCAATCGACCGGTGCGGAACGCTGCCGCTCGAGGAGTTCGTTCGCCCGCGAGAACGGCCGCGAGCCGAAGAAGCCGCGACTGGCGGAGAGCGGCGACGGATGCGCGGATTCGATGACCGGGGTCGTGCCCAGAAGCGGCGTGAGGTTCGCAGCATCCCGCCCCCACAGGATCGCGACGAGCGGCTGGGGGCGTGCGACCAGAGTGCGGATGGCATGCTCGGTCACCTTCTCCCACCCCCAGCCGCGATGCGACGCGGGAGCACCCGGCGCCACGGTGAGCACTCTGTTGAGCAGCATCACTCCCTGATCGCTCCACGCCGAAAGGTCGCCGTGCGGCGCGCGCGGGATGCCCAGATCGGACTCCAGCTCTTGGTAGATGTTCGAGAGGCTGCGCGGGAGCGGTCGCACATGCGCTTCGACCGCGAACGACAGCCCGATCGGATGTCCCGGGGTCGGATACGGATCCTGCCCGACGATCAGCACCTTGACGTCGGCCAGTGGACGCTGGAATGCCCGCAGCACGCGGTCACCCGCGGGGAGATAGCTCCGCCCTGCCGCGACCTCCGCCCGCAGCCGATCACCCAGCGCGGCGATGTCGGGGCCGACAGGCGCGAGAGCCTCCGCCCAGCCGGAGTCGATCACACCGGCATCCGCGAGCTCGGGCAGGGTCATCGCCATGCCTCAGGCTCCCTCCGTGCCCTGCACCGTGCCCTGCCACGACCAGGGGAAGTCGATCCACAGACCCGTCTCGCGCCATGAGTAGTCCGGCATGGCGATGGATCCGGGCTTCGTGTAGAGGGTGACGGACCTCACGTCGGCGTGGCGGGCACGCAGCAGCTCGACTGCCAGCGCGAGAGTGCGTCCGCTGTCGGCGACGTCGTCGACGAGGAGGACCCGTCGTCCTTCGAGGAAATCGATGTCGAGGGCCGGGGGCAGCACCTCGGGGGCATCCAGAACCGTGCCGATGCCGGTGTAGAACTCGACGTTGAGCGCGCCGCAGCTCTTCACACCGAGCGCATAGGCGATGGCTCCGGCCGGAAGCAGACCACCCCGCGCGATCGCGACCACCACCTCGGGGGCGAAGCCGTCGGCGAGGACAGATCGTGCGAGGTCGCGAGCGGCTTCGCCGAACGCCTCCCATGTCAGATGTTCCCGTTCGCCGGTCGCTTCCGCCACGGTGGTCCCCTCTTTCGCAGCACCTGGTCCGTCTCCAGCGTAGGGCCGCGGCGGTGTTACGCTCGCCCTCGTGTCACGCGCCCCCGTCGCTCATCGCCTGCGCGGCTCCGCTCTCGGAATCACCGCCGGCCTCATCGGCTGGTTCATCCTCGTCGAGCTCACGAGCGGCATCCTGCAGGGCTACTACGTGCCCCTGTTCAGCGACATCGTCGTTGCCCTCGGCATCCGCGACGCCGACGTCAACTGGTTCGAGGCGGCTCAGCTCCTGCTGTCCGCTCTCGTCCTTCCGGTGCTCGCGAAGCTCGGCGACATGTACGGGCACAAGAAGATCCTGCTCATCGCAGCGATCCTGACAGCCGGCGCGAGCTGGTGGCTGGTGTTCGCGGGGACGTTCTGGACTTTCCTCATCGCGTGGGCGCTCCAAGGCTTCTACGTCGTCTGGCTGCCGCTCGAGATCGCGCTCATCTTCGAACGCGGCCGAACGCAGAACCGCGGCGTATCGACGACGCGGCGCGCAGCGGGACTGCTCGTGGTCGGCCTGGAGGCGGGCGCGATCATCGGCGCGCTGGCCGCCGGCCGGATCTTCGCCGCCACCTCCGGTGACCTCAGAGTGACCCTCATGGTCCCGGCGATCGCGGTGACGCTCATCGCGATCGTCATCTGGCTCGCCGTGCCGGAGTCGACGCCGCTTCCCGGGCGCTCGCTCGACACAGGCGGCTTCGTCATCCTCGCGTGGGGACTGCTGCTCGTGACGGGTGCGCTGGTCTACATGCGGATGATCGGCGAGCTCGCCCTCGGGCCCGAGGCCTGGTGGTGGGTGGTGGGCCTGCTCGCGGCCGGAATCGCGGTGTTCGCGTGGTTCGTCCGGTACGAGCTGCGCCAGGATGACCCGGCGGTCGACATCCGCGTGCTGCGCAAGCCCGAGATGTGGCCGGTGCAGGCGACCGCGTTCCTCGTCGGGATCAGTCTGCTCGGCGCACAGGGGCCCCTGTCCACGTACGCCGGCACCGACTCGTCGCTCGGCTACGGCCTCGGCCTCGACGCGACCGCGCGCTCGAACGTCATCGGCGTCTATCTCGTGTCGCTCATCTTCGGGGCGGTGCTGTTCGCGATCACTTCGCGGCGCGCCAACCCCCGTGTGATCCTCATCGCCGCGAGCGCGCTCGTCGGAATCGGCTACACGCTGTTCCTCCCGTTCCACCTCGAACTCTGGCAGGTGCTGCTGAACCTCTCGATCGCGGGGATCGGGTCGGGTGCGCTCGTGGCGGCGCTTCCGGCCGCGGCCGCAGCGGCCGCCCCGCTCGGGCAGACGGGCATCGCGTCGGCTCTGACGAACACGACGAAGACGATCGGCGGCACGTTCGCGTCGGCGGTGTTCGGCGTCGTGCTCGCCGCGGGTGCCGGGGCTGTCGTGGGTCAGACGGCGGGATCGCTGGGGGGCTACATGGCGGTGTGGGCGATCTGCGCCGGAGGCGGCTTCGCGGCCGCGGCGGTGCTGTTCTTCGTGCCCAAGGTGGCCTTCGCCGACACGCTCCCCGAAGAGTCCGACGCGGTCGCGGGCGAGACTGAGGTCCGGTAGCCGACAGGCCCGGCCGCGCCTCTAGTCGACCAGACGCGGTCGGAGCGGACCGCGCGCCAGCAGGTGCTGCGCGGACTGAGCGACCGGGCGCATCGTGATGAGGTCGAGGTTCACATGCCCGGGCGCGTCGAGGGCGTAGACGATGACGTCGGCGACGTCTTCGGCCGTCAGCGGGGACTCGACGCCGGCATACACGGCGTCGGCGGCGTCACGGTCGCCGCCGAGGCGATTGAGGGTGAACTCGTCGGTGCGCACCATCCCCGGCGCCACCTCGATCACGCGGATGGGCTCGCCGTTCAGCTCCAGCCGGAGGCCGTGCGCCACCATCGCCTCTGCCGCCTTCGCGGCGTTGTAGCCGGCGCCGCCGGGGTACGCCGTCTGGGCAGCGGTCGAGGTGACGAAGACCGTGTCGGCGTGGCCGTCAGCGTCCGCGCCGAGACGCAGCAGCGGCAGCAGCGCGGCGACGAGCCGCTGAGCCGACAGCACGTTCACATCCCACATCCACTGCCAGTCCTCGGTCAGTGCGGCCTCGATGCGGTCCGTGCCGCGGGCACCGCCGGCAACGTGCACGAGCGAATGCACCGGCCCGGATTCCTCCAGCCACTCGGCGAGCGCCTGCACGTCGGCGTCGACGGTCAGGTCTGCCGCGAATGCGACGACGCCGATCTCGTCCTCGAGGCGCTGCAGCCGGTCGGCGCGCCGGGCGACCGCCACGACATCCCACCCTCGCTGGCGCAGCGCCCGCGCTGTCGCCTCGCCGATACCCGAGCTCGCCCCGGTCACCACCGCACGTCGTGTCGCCATGGACTCCACGCTACCCCGCACCCCCACCACCGTTTACGGACGCGACACGCCGTCGCGCTCGGCGCCGACGCGGCGTGTCGCGTCCGTAACCGCACGGGTGAGTAGCGGGAGGTTACGTAACATTTCCGGAGCGTTGTTGACATGGATGCCGCATCCGTACTGTCGGAACGGCCGAAGGCGACTGCCTTCGGCGTCGCTATCACGCAGGAGCAAGCCATGTCAGCACCCGAGAACTGGCGTTTCGAGACCAAGCAGATCCACTCGGGCGCGCAGCCCGATCCGGTGACGAAGGCTCGCGCGACACCCATCTACCAGACGACGTCGTACGTCTTCGACAACACCGACCACGCCGCGAACCTGTTCGCACTGGCCGAGTTCGGCAACATCTACACCCGCATCATGAACCCGACGCAGGCCGTCGTCGAGGAGCGCGTCGCTGCGCTCGAGGGCGGCACCGGAGCGCTCCTCGTCTCGAGCGGCCAGGCGGCCGAGACCATCGCCGTGCTCAACATCGCGGAGGCGGGCGACCACATCGTCTCGTCCAGCTCGATCTATGGCGGCACGTACAACCTTTTCAAGTACACGCTGGCGAAGCTGGGCATCGAGACCACGTTCGTCGAGAACCAGGACGACCCCGAGGAGTGGCGCGCAGCGGTGCGCCCCAACACGAAGCTCTTCTTCGCCGAGACGATCGGCAACCCGAAGATCAACATCCTCGACATCGGGCTGGTCGCGGGCGTCGCTCACGAGAACGGCATCCCGCTCATCGTCGACAACACGATCGCGACGCCGTACCTCATCAAACCGTTCGAGCACGGCGCCGACATCGTGATCCACTCGGCGACGAAGTTCCTCGGCGGCCACGGCACGGTCATCGGCGGCGTGATCGTCGACGGCGGCAAGTTCGAGTGGTCGAAGAACGTCGAGAAGTTCCCGGGCCTCACGGTGCCCGACCCCTCGTACCACGGCGCCAGCTACACCGCCGCGGTCGGCGACGGACTCGCGTTCATCATCAAGGCCCGCGTGCAGCTGCTTCGCGACCTCGGTGCCGCCATCTCGCCCCAGAGTGCCTGGCTGCTCATCCAGGGCATCGAGACGCTGTCGCTGCGCATCGAGCGGCATGTGCAGAATGCCCAGGAGACCGCGGAGTGGCTCGAGAACCATGAGGATGTGGCATCCGTCAACTACTCGGGTCTGCCGACGTCGCCGTGGTACGCCGCAGCCAACAAGTACGCCCCGAAGGGTGTGGGAGCGGTCCTCTCGTTCGAGCTCAAGGGCGGTGTCGCGGCGGGTCGCGAGTTCGTGAACTCGCTGACGCTGTTCAGCCACCTCGCCAACATCGGCGATGTGCGCTCGCTCGTCATCCACCCGGCGTCGACGACGCACTCGCAGCTCACGCCCGAGCAGCAGCTCACGACGGGTGTGACGCCCGGACTCGTGCGCCTCTCGCTGGGGCTCGAGAACATCGAGGACCTCAAGGCGGATCTCGAGCAGGCGCTGGGCGCCGCGCGCCGCGTGTCGGAGGCGGCTCGCGCATAGACCCCTGTGCAAGGGAGAACGGATGCCGTGCATCCGTCGAGCGCCCCGCCACCACGAGTGGCTGGGCGCTCACCCTTGTGAGGGGTGGGGAGCGCGTGAGGCTCAGGCGGCGTCCCACCACCGGAGCACGCGCAGCGCACGCAGCGTGAGCCACCGGCTGGGATGGCCTTCGCCCTCGCCCTCGAGGTCGAACAGGGTCGGGCCTGCGTGGCTGTTCTCGCAGCGGAACATGCCGTTGGCGTCAGCTTTGGACCGCAGCAGCCCTATGGGGTCGGCGAGTCGTTCGTCGCGACGATCGACGAGGCGGAAGTAGTCGAGCCCGCGAAGGATGTCGTGGAACCACCGCGTCGGATACGACAGCATCGTCAGCCGGAGGTCGGCGGGTTCGCCCGTCGATCTGCGGCGATAGAGCCCGCGTTCGAGCAGGTACTCCTCGGCCGCGCCCTGCGCGGCGCGCGCGGCATCCGACCCGCCGGTCGCCGCCTGCCACTCCCGAAGACCTTCGAGCACGCAGACGGTGGAGTGGAACGATGACACCGTGGCTCCATACTCCGCCCAGCAGTTCCAGCCACCGTCTGCCAGCCGCCCGTCGAGGATCGTCGCCACGATCGGATCGACCGACTGACCGAAGTACGCGCCGACTCCGAGCGCGATGCCGTTGATGCAGGGCTCGACCTCGCCCTCGAAGTACAGCTCGCCGTTGTAGTCCCAGCGCGCATTCTCGCGGACCAGCGCGATCGCACGCTGCGCCTCGGGGCTGGCAGGGTCCAGTCCGTACTCCCACAGTGACTGCAGCGAGAAGTGGGTCGCGGTCCACGCGTCGAAGAACGGCCGTTCGTCATCGACCCAGCCCGGACGGTAAGTGCCGCCGTCCCACAGTCCGTTCCCGGCCTGCTCTGCCAGCAGCCGCGCGCCCCAGCCCTCGGTGGCGACACGCGCGCGGACTGCTGCCACATCGCCGGGTGCGGCATCCGTCAAGTCACGCATCACCTGCCAGCGGATCGCCGGGTCACTGTCGAGCAGATACGCGATGACGTCCATGGCCGCGAGTGTATGGCGTCGTGGGGACATCGGCGCGTCGTCGTGCCTGCGCAGTATCAGCGGGCGAGAGCCGGCCCTCTTCGTCAGGTGAGGCGCGGCATCCCGCCACGCCCTGACTGAGGAGACGACATGTCACCCACAGATGACACCAAGGCGCGAACCGGACCCGGGCGGGTCACGAAGGTGAGCGTCAAAGAGCTGGGGCTGCGCAGCAGCGCGAAGGCGCTTCTGCTGGGCAACCCCAACTATTTCGGCACCGCGCCGGACACCCCGTTCAAGCCCTTCGAGAAGGTCGCGTTCAGCACGACTTTCGAGCAGGTCACGTGCGTCGGGCTCAACCCGACGATCGACCAGCTCGAGGCCGTCGTGCGCGTGAACCAGACGAACGGATACGGCGGCGCGCTCTGCAGCGCCGGCTCGCGCGAATACGTCCGCTTCTTCGTCAGCTACGACGGCGGTGCGACGTGGACCGACGCCGGCACGGACTCCTTCGCCGTCCATGACTCGGCAGGCACGCGCCCGCTCGATTTCGCCGTCAACGTCGTCGCGCCGATGCACCACTACTGGTGTCTGTTCGCGCGGCCGGCCCTCGTGCGCGCAATCCTCTCGTGGAACGCCGCTCCGACGGCGGGCGACCCCGACTACACCCCGATCTGGGGCAATGTCGTGACGGTGTCCGTCGCGCCGCGCACCACGAAGAGTCCGCTGTGGTCCGAGTTCATCGAGCTCACGAAAGTGAAGCTCCCCGAGCTCGTCCTCGCGCAGATCGATCCCGAAGGACCTGTGACCCTCAAGGCCGCCGAGACCCTCTCGGTCGCGGAGCTCGCATCCACGTATGCGAAGACGGATGTCGAACCGCACCGCTTCCTCGCACCGACGATCTTCGACCACATCGGGATCGACGCCTCGCGCGCCGGCATCGGCGTCTCACCTGTCGTACCCATCGCGCCGCTCGCCGTCGACGCGTTCGGGCCGGAGATCGCGGGTGGCGTACCACCTATCCCCGGCGGACCGCCAATCCCGAACGTCCCCCCGATCCCCAAAGTGTCGCCGCTGTTCGACATCCCGGAACTCAAGGAATTCGACCTCGGCAAGATCGTCGCCACCCTGCTCAAGACCGACGGCAACACGTCGTACGAGGAGCTTGGATGCATCGGCTACGACCCCGTCGAAGACGCCCTCGTCGGCGTGCTCACGGTGAAGAAGCCGTCGGGCTACAGCGGAGGGCCGTGCACCTCGGGCAGCGTCGAGTACGTCGCGTTCTGGGTGGACTGGGGCGGCGGCTGGTCGTACTCCGGCACGGCGAGCGTCGTCGTCCACGACGAGACCGTGCCCGACGGCGGGCTGCGGTTCGCCGTGTACCTGCCGCTCGCATCGGTCGCGCACCGGCGCGACTGCGCCACCGGACCCGTCGAGCCGAGGGTCCGCGCCATCCTGTCGTGGGCCACCCCGCCGCCGGCGGGCAACCCGGACTGGGTGCCGGCGTGGGGCAACCGCGAAGAGACGACGATCCAGCTACCGGTGGGCGCCCTGTCGGCGCTGCGCCCCGTACTCGACTTCATCAGCAGTGTCGATGTGTGCGACATCGACCAGTCCGACGGTCGGACGACGGGCGGCGACAACCCCTTCGGCGGGCAGGTGATGATCTCGGGATTCATCCCCGACGCGCCGGATGTGGCGGCGCCGCAGATGCGGTACCGCGTACGGGTGCGGCCCTCTGGCTCGTCGACCTGGACCACCCTCTCGGATCCGTTCTGGGTGAGCGGGACGCGCTGGATCGGGATGAACCCGCCTGAGTCGTACAGCGAGCTGCAGACAGTCGACGCCGACGGATTCTTCCCGTATCTCGTAGACCGCAACATCGCGGGCCTCGGGTACCGGACGGTCTACGGCGACGTCCTCTACCCGTGGCAGACCATCGCCCTCGCGGCGGGGCTCTGGGAGGTCGAGGTCGTGGCGAAGGATGCCGGCGGCACGGAGTATCCGGCGCAGATCCGGCTGTGCTCGGATGGCACGATCCGCCAGACCGTGACGATCCGCCTGGATGAGACGGTGCCCGACGTGGCGCTCGCGATCACCGAGGTCGAGCACGCCGACGGCACCGTTCAGCCGACCGGGCCGTGCAAGCGGTTCAAGATCGGCGACAAGTTGCGCGGCACGTACGCGGTGTCGGACCAGCACCTCTCGCAGATCTGGTTCGAACTGCAGCCGGCGTCGTCGGCGCTCGGAGCGCTGCCGACGTTCTCGGGCCCGACCGCGTTCCCTGCCATCACGACGGCGGCGAACGGCACGTGGGAGCTCGACACGAGCCTCATGGCCGCCTGCGGCTACGTGCTCACCCTGTGGGCGCACGACCGCACGATCACACCGGGCGGACCGTGGCGCAACCGCGATCTGTTCGGGTTCTCGCTCGAAGCGTGACGCTCGAGGAACGCCGCCCGGAGCGATCCGGGCGGCGTTCCCGCGCGGGTCCACCGGTGTCGCGAGTCGCGCGACCCCACACCCGCGCCACTCCGCGACATCCGCGCCACCGATCGACGCAGCGGATGCCGCAAACAACCGCGGTCGCGTGGACATCGGCCGGACGCCCGACTCGACGAACCGCGCGCGGGTGTAACACGCGACCGAGCGCCCCCCGCAAGCCGCGACAATGGGACCCATGGACTGGCAGACCTCCGAAGACACCGTGCCCTCGGCCCCGGTGACGGAGGCGGATGCCCGCCAGCTGCTCGGACGACCGCCGGCGACGGGGGCATGGCGTGATGGCGACCCTGTGGGCGACCGGCAGTTCGCCGCCTTCGGGGCGTTCCGCACCGAAGGCGGGCGGGAGCTTCCGGCTTACCGCCTTGCGTACGAGACGTGGGGCGAGCTCAACGCGACACGCAGCAACGCCGTCCTGGTTCTTCACGCGCTGACGGGCGACAGCCACGTGTGCGGCTCGGCGGGTCCGGGGCATCCGACCGAGGGGTGGTGGGGAGACGTCGTCGGCCAGGGCGCGCCCATCGACACCGATCGGTGGTTCGTCGTCGCGCCGAACATGCTGGGCGGCTGCCAGGGGTCGACAGGACCCGCGAGCATCGGGCCCGACGGCTACGAGTGGGCGTCTCGATTTCCGTATCTGACGATCCGCGACCAGGTCGCCGCCCAGGTACGCCTCGCCGATGCGCTGGGGATCGATGTCTGGGCAGCGGTGCTGGGCGGTTCGATGGGCGGCATGCACGCCCTCGAGTGGGCGATCGCGCTGCCGGATCGGGTCGAGCGGGTCGGGGTGCTGTCCGCTCCGCCGTCGAACACCGCCGACCAGATCGCCCTCAACTCGGTGCAGCTCGAGGCGATCCGCATCGATCCGCGATTCCAGGCGGGCGAGTACTACGACGCAGCGGACGGCGACGGGCCGAATCGAGGCCTCGCCCTCGCGCGCCGGATGGCGCTGCTGAACTATCGGTCGCCCACCGAGCTCAACCAGCGGTTCCAGCGCTCGTGGCAGTCGGGGGTGAGCCCTCTCGGGCATGGCGGCCGCTTCGCGGTCGAGTCATACCTCGACTTCCACGGCAACCGCTTCACCCGCCGATTCGACGCGAACTCCTACATGACCCTGGTCGAGGCGATGAACTCCCACGATGTGGGGCGCGATCGAGGCGGCGTCGAGGACGCTCTCGCCCGGGTCACCGCCACCGCGCTCGTCCTGGGGATCGACAGCGACCGGCTGTTCCCGATCGAGGGGCAGCATCGCATCGCGCGAGGCATTCGCACGGCCCTGGACGGCGATCGCGCGGTCGTGCTGTCGAGCGACTTCGGGCACGACGGATTCCTCATCGAGACGAACGCGGTCGGGGCGCACCTGCGACGGCTGCTCGAGAGCTGAAGCCCGACGTTCGCGATCGTCGCGGGGGCTGTCACTGTCGGTAGGTGTAGACCCATGGACTCGCGCCGACCTCGAGCCGGTGGCGAGGGCCGGATGCCGCATCCGGCCGATCGCCCTCGTACTCGGCGTCCTCCCGCCAGTAGAAGACCGGACCGGATGGTCCGCGCCGCACCTGCGTCTCGAACGAGCGGGTCGCGGCGAGTCGCGTCGTCGCGAGCACGGCCTCCACATCAGTGGCGTCGTTGAGGCCGTAGAGAGTCACCCAGGTCGGCGGATACAGCGTGAACTCGCCCTGCGCGTGGCGCTGCAGCGCGTCGGCGGGGCGCAGCCACTCGGACGCGACCGCCTCGCCGGGTTGGAGCCGGAGCTCTTCCGCGGGCGGCGCCGCGACGACGAAGAACCAGGTGCGGATGCGAAGAGGAAGCCCCGGCGGCGGGTCCCAGCACGACACCGTGACGAGAGCGGATGCCGCGAGCTCGAGCCCGGTCTCTTCGAACGTCTCGCGCACCGCCGCGCGTCGCGCGTCCGCCTCCTCGGTCGCGCTGCCGGCGGACGACGCGTCGGCAGGCGGCTCACGATCGCCCGGCTCGAGCTTTCCGCCGGGGAACACCCACGCCCCGGCGAACGAACCGCGATCCGGCCGCTCGATCATGAGCACTTCGAGGCCGTCGCCGCCGTTGCGCAGCAGCACGACAGTCGCAGCGACCGGAATCGCGGGGTCCGACAGGTCGGATTCGACCCGTTGCCGCCCGTCGCCGACCGCATCGGCGATCGCCTGCAGCGCCTGTTCGGTGGAGGACGGGGTATCCGGCATCCGACCAGACTAGGGCCGAGTCAGACGGCGACAGGTGTGCGGGAACGCTCCAGCGAGAGGCTGACGATCGCGAGGGCGAGCCCCGCAAGGGCGAGGCCGACGCCGACCCACGCCGGTGCGACGAAACCCCAGCCGATCGCGATGACGGTTCCGCCGAGGAAAGCGCCGAGGCTGTTGCCCATGTTGAGCGCCGAGTGGTTCAGCGCAGCCGCGATGGACTGATTGTCTTCGGCGACGTCCATGAGACGCGTCTGGATGGCGGGGCTGAGCGCGGATGAGATGAAGCCTGTGGCGAAGATGAACACACCGAGCGCCCAGATCCCCTGCGCCGAGAGCGCGAGCGCGCTCTGCACGATCGCCAGCGCGATGAATCCCCCGATCATCGTCCGCCTGAGGTCGCGGTCGGCGAGCACGCCTCCGGTGAGGTTGCCCGCCGTCATCCCGAGTCCCATGATCACGAGGATGATCGGCACGACCCACTGCGGCGAGCCCGCGACCTCCGTGACCACGGGGGCGATGTAGCTGTACACGGCGAAGAATCCCCCGAAGCCGATCGCACCCACCGCGAGGGTCAGCCACACTTGGCCGATGCGGAACACCGCGAGCTCGGCACGGAGCGTCCGCACCGGATCCCCGGCGTGCTCCGGCACGAAGAACCCGATGCAGATCGTGGCGGCCGCGAAGATCGCCGCGACGACGACGAAGGCTGCGCGCCATCCGGCCTGCTGACCCAGATACGTGCCGAGCGGAACGCCGACCACGTTCGCGATCGTGAGGCCGGTGAGCACGAAGGCGACTCCCTTGGCGCGCTTGCCCGGACCGAGGATGTCGGCCGCGACGAGCGCGCCGATGCCGAAGTAGGCACCGTGCGGCAGGCCCGCGAGGAAGCGCGACGCCGCGACCAGTTCGAAGGTGGGGAGGACGAAGGTGAGTGCATTGAACACGGTCAGCGCGAGAGCGAGCCCGATCATGACGCGATGCCGTGGGTATTTGGCGACGGCCCCCGCGATGGTCGGGGCACCGACGACGACGCCGAGCGCGTACAGCGAGATCAGCCAGCCGGTCTGCGCGATCGCACTCTCCTGATCGGCGGCCCACTGGGCGGGCAGCAGGTCCTGGGCGATGTCGGGCAGCAGACCCATGACGACGAACTCGGTCATGCCGATGCCGAAGCTGCCGATGGCGAGGGAGAGGAGCGCCCACATCGCCGCGCCGCTCCTCGAGGTCGAGGAGGTCACCCCGCCATGCTAGCGCTGCGGCGAGCCTCGTGTCGAATCGATTCGATGCTGCCCGTCAGACGGACACCGAATCGCCGTGATCAGGATTCGCCAGCGCCTCTTCGAGCCGCTCGACCTTGCCGTCGATCTCGCCGGAGTAGCCGGGACGGATGTCGGCCTTGAGCACCAGGGACACCCGCGAGCCGAACGGAAGCACGGCGTCGGTGGCACGCTTCACGACGTCGAAGACCTCGTCCCACTCACCCTCGAGCTCGGTGAACATCGACGTGGTGCGGTGTGGCAGCCCGCTGTCGCGGACAACGCGGACAGCCGCGGCCACGGCGTCGTGCACCGAGCCGTCAGCCGCGCCGGTGCCGCTCGGGGCGACGGAGAAGGCGATGAGCATGTGGGATCTCCGATTCAGTGGGAGTCGTTCAGGCGGGAGTCGGCTGAGGTACGGGATGCCGCATCCGCTGCGGCACCTTCGCGAGTTTGATGACCGACCAGACGAGGAGGGCGATCGCCAACAGGTTGCGCGCGGTGAGCACGGCGACGGCGCCGGCATCCGAAATGAGGAGATAGCCGTAGAGGAGCGGATAGTTGAGCTGCGTGAGCAGGGCCACGGCGAGCGCCGCGGTCGCGAGGCGCCACCAGCGCCGGCGGTCGATCACCAGGCCGATCACGATCGGCGCGATCAGCCAGGTGAGGTACTGCGGCGAACCGACCTTGTTGACGACGAACAGCGCGAGCACGAGGCTCAAGGCGAGCGGCGGGAACAGCCCGGCGAAACTCGCTCCTCGCCGCAGCTTGACCACGCCGAGGATCGCGATCGCCGAGACGACGAGGGCGAGCAATGGCGTCATCAGCGCGATGACGACGTCGACCTCCGGCCCCGACGCCTGAAACGTCAGGAGGTCACGGTCGTAGTAGAGGAAGGAGCCCGGCACCTTCGCGACGGCCAGCCACAGGTACGCCATGCTCACCGGCGCCTCGATCTGAAGGCCGCGATCGGCCTGATCGGTGATGAAGCCGAACACGTGCCCGCCTCCGCCCAGCAACACCACGACCACGATGGTCGCGGCGCTGACGGCGAGAGCACCCCCGATGACAGCACCGCGACGACGCACCGCGATCAGGGCTGCCAGCAGCAGAGCGGCCGGCCACACCTTGATCCACGTCGCGACGGCGAGCAGCGCCGAGGCGAGCCAGGGGCGACCGACGAGCCACAGGCATCCCGCGACCGCCAGCGGCACCGTCACGGCATCGATCCGGTACATCGCGATCGGCCCGAGGAGCGCCGTGTAGGCCAGCCAGAACGCCGCGGCGGTGAACCGTCCTTGCGACCGGCCCCGGCCGACGAGCACCGCGAAGCCGAGGGCGCTGAAAGCGGTCACCATGATCGCCCAGGCGACTTCGTACCCGGCGATACACTCCAGCCCGTGCGCGAGGACCATCGGGATGAGGGCGAGCTGGGGGTACACCCACGACGAGGTCACCCCGACGATGCCGTCGCCCCGCAGCGCGGCGAGCGACCACGGCTCGTAGACGAAGTAGACATCGCCCATGGGCTGGTTCGGCATAGTGAAGCCGAAGATCGCGATCGCGGCATGCACCACGACGAACGCGACCCACAGCCACCCCCGCCTCGACATCCTGTCATCCTAAGCGCGGCTTATTGCGTCCCCGTTGCGGTCCGTTCCGCGCCGTCATTCAGCGGCGATGGCCTCGGCGACAGCGAGCGGCAGCGCGTCGGCGACGTCGAGCGCAGTGATCGGCCCCCCTGCCGCACCCAGCCCACCTGCCGCGAGTGTCGCCGCCCGTCCGTGAAGCCAGACCGCCGTGGCGGCGAGCGCGCCGAGCCCGTGCGCCTCGCCCTGCGCCTCCCGGCGCGCCTCCGCGGCTGCGACGACGGCACCGAGGGCACCCGCCAGCACGTCTCCGGTGCCCGCGGTCGCGAGCCACGGTGTGCCGGCGGTGACGCGTGTCGCCCATCCGTCGGGCTGCGCCACGATCGTCACGGCACCCTTCACCACGACGGTCGCACCGAGCGCGGCCGCCGTCTGCGCCGCGACGGCTGCACGCCCATCGTCGTCCTCGGCCGACGCAGGATCGAGTCCGAGCAGCTCCCGCAAGCGGGCGTGCTCGCGTGCGTGCGGAGTGACGATCCGCGGCGCGTGTGCCCCGACCGCGAGATCGAGGGCGCCCGCGTCGACGATGACGGGCTGCGCTCCCGACAGGATGCCGCGCAGCGCCGCGGTGTCGGCCGCCGACCTGGCGGCGGTCGGGCCCACGCGCCCAGAGTCTCCGGGCGACGCGTCATCGGCGTCTGGAGGGGCCGTGGGGACCATCCCCGACCCGATCACCCATGCCTGCACCCGGCCATCGGCGGTCACCGTCTCGGGCCGACGGGCCAGCACCAGCTGTGCCGCGCGGTCGGGACCCAGGTAGCGGACCATGCCGATGCCCGCGCGCCAGGCCGCCTCGACACCGAGGACCGCGGCGCCGGGGTACGCGTCGGATCCGGTGCGAAAGCCCACGACGCCTCGGGAATACTTGTCGTCAGCCGCAGTTGGGCTTCGAAGGACGCCCCTGGCGTCTGCGAGCGTCCATGACCCGGCCATGGCGCCACCCTACCCGCGGAGCACCCACACGATGAGCCTGCTGTTCACTCCCCTGACCATCAACGGCATCACCGCGCGCAATCGCCTCTGGGTTGCGCCGATGTGCCAGTACAGCGCGGTCGACGGCCTCCCGCAGGAGTGGCACCACACCCACCTCACCCAGTTCGCGTCGGGCGGCGCGGGCATCGTCATCGCCGAGGCGACGGCGGTCTCACCGGAGGGGCGGATCTCGCCCGACGACACCGGCATCTGGAGCGACGCGCATCGCGACGCGTGGGCCCCGATCGTGCAGGGCATCCGCACCCGCGGCGCGGTACCGGGCATCCAGCTCGCCCACGCCGGACGCAAGGCGTCGACGTGGTCGCCCTTCTCCGGCCGCCGTGGCACGGTCTCAGCTCATGAGGGGGGCTGGCCCGCGGTCGCCCCCTCCGCCATCGCGTTCGAGGGGTTCGCCGAGCCGCTCGCCCTCGACATCCCCGGAGTGGATGCGGTCGTCGACGACTTCGGCGCTGCTGCGCGTCGCGCGATCGAGGCCGGCTTCCAGGTGATCGAGATCCACGCCGCCCACGGCTACCTGCTCCATGAGTTCCTCTCGCCGCTGTCCAACCACCGCGACGACGCGTACGGCGGATCCCTCGAGAATCGCGCGCGGCTGCTGCTGCGGGTCGTGGATGCGGTCCGGGCCGAAGCACCGCACGCCGCCCTGTTCGTGCGATTCTCGGCCTCTGACTGGGCGGACGCCGGGTGGGGTGTCGACGAGACGGCCGCGGTCGCGCGATGGGCCGCCGAGCGCGGAGCAGACTTCTTCGACATCTCGAGCGGCGGGCTCGTCGCCCACCAGCAGCTCACCGTCGGGCCGGGCTATCAGGTGGCTCTCGCCGCGCACGTGCGCCAGGTCGCCGGTGTGCCGGTGAACGCCGTCGGCATGATCGACGATGCCGCCCAGGCCGAACAGGTGTTGAAGGACGGATCCGCGGATGCTGTCATGGCCGGCCGCGAGTGGCTGCGCGATCCGCACTACGCGCTGCGCGCGGCATCCGAACTCGGCGACGACATCGACTACTGGCCGAAGCAGTACGTTCGCGCCCGGCGCTGACAAGGGCTCGTCAGCGCCTCCCCCGACGCGTAGCATCCTGCACTTCGCCGATAAGCTCCTCGATGATGTCCTCGAGGAAGAGCACCGCGGTCGTCTCGCCGGCGGAGTTCCGCACCTGGGCGAGGTGTCGGCCGGCACGGCGCATCAGAGCGAGACCGTCCTCGAGGTCGGTCGTGTCAAGGACCGGGACCATGGCGTGGATCCGCTTCGACGGGATCCGCCGCGCGACGTCGGTCGAGGCATTCGGCCCTTCCGCCGCCTGGAGGATGTCCTTCAGGTGCACGTACCCCAACGGATGCCCCGCGCCGTCGACGATCACGTAGCGCGAGAAGCCGTGCTTGGCGACGGCACGCTCGATCTCGTCCGGGGTCGCGGACTCGGGCAGGGTCACGAGGTCGGCGAGGGGCACCGCGACATCCTTCGCCTTCTTGTCCGTGAATTCGACCGCCGCCGCCACGGTGCCCGACGTGTCGTTCAGCACCCCCTCGATGCGCGACTGATTGACGATCGTCGCCACCTCTTCAAGGGTGAAGGTGGATGCCGCCTCATCCTTCGGCTCGACGCGGAACAGACGCACGACGCCGTTGGCGATCCAGTTGAGCGAAACGATGATCGGGTGGAACAGCTTCGACACCCACACCAGCGGAGTCGCGAGCATCAGCACCGCGCGGTCGGGCACCGAGAACGCGAGGTTCTTCGGCACCATCTCGCCGAACACGACGTGGAGGTACGAGACGAGGATGAGGGCGACGATGAACGCGAACGCGTCGACCGCCGCCTCTGAGAGCCCGGTCAGCCCCAGCGGACCCGCCAGGAGGTGGTGGATGGCGGGCTCGGAGACGTTCAGGATCAGCAGCGAGCAGATCGTGATGCCGAGCTGCGAGGTCGCGAGCATGAGGGTGGCGTGCTCCATGGCGTACAGCGCCGTCTTGGCCGATCGCGAGCCCCTCTCGGCGAGCGGCTCGATCTGGGAGCGCCGGGCCGAGATGACGGCGAACTCCGCGCCGACGAAGAACGCGTTGAACGCGAGCAGCACGACCAGCCAGGCGATTCCTCCCCAGTCGCTCATCGGTCGTCACCCCCGTCGGCCGCAGCGTCGGCGGGCATCGGTGCGGGGGTGAAGCGCACGCGCTCCACGCGGCGTCCACTCATGCGCTGCACGTCGAGCGTCCCATCCTCGATCTCGACGGTGTCGCCTACGACGGGGATGCGCTCGAGCACGCTCATGATGAATCCGCCGACCGTGTCGTAGACGTCGTCCTCGGGAATCCGGATGCCGGTGCGGTCGAGCACCTCGTCCGGCCGCAGCTCGCCAGGAAATGTCACGGTGTCGGCGGCGCGGATGATTCCCGCGCGTCGGCGATCATGCTCGTCGAGCACTTCGCCGACGATCTCCTCGACGAGGTCTTCAAGGGTCACGACGCCCGCGGTGCCGCCGTACTCGTCGACGACCACTGCCATCTGGTAGCCGCGGGCGCGCAGTTCCGACACCAGGGCGTCGAGATGCACGGCTTCCGGCACGCGCAGCGG
Source organism: Microbacterium pumilum (assembly GCF_039530225.1). Classification (NCBI taxonomy): domain Bacteria; kingdom Bacillati; phylum Actinomycetota; class Actinomycetes; order Micrococcales; family Microbacteriaceae; genus Microbacterium; species Microbacterium pumilum. The sequence goes on along the minus strand of NZ_BAAAOH010000001.1, from coordinate 2,195,368 downwards.
CTCCGTCGCGACCGCGGCGGCCGGGACATCCATTCGTCGCTCTCGCGGAACGCTCACCGCCGCCTTGAGGTGCACGATTCCGGTGATGTCGTCCATCGAGTCGTCGTAGACGGGGAAGCGGCTGTGGCCGGTGCGGCGCGCGAGCTGGATCACCTCTTCGACCGGGTCTCCTGCCGCGAGGGCATGGATGCTGGGCCGCGGCGTCATGACGTCGGCGGCCGTCAGCCGGGCGAAGGTGAGGCTGCGGTCGAGGAGGGATGCGGTGTCTTCTTCGAGCAGTCCCGCGCTCGCAGAGCGCCGGACGAGACTCGAGAGCTCCTCGGCCGTGCGGGCACCCGACAGCTCTTCCTTGGGTTCGATACCCATCGCGCGGAGCACGCCGTTGGCGCTGCCGTTGAGCACGCTGACCGCCGGGCGGAACACCGTGGTGAACCCGACCTGGAACGGCATGACCAGCTTTGCCGTCTGGCGCGGAACCGCGAGCGCGAAGCTCTTCGGCACGAGCTCGCCGAGGATCATCGACAGGACGGTGGCCAACGTGACGGCGAGGAACACGGCGAGGGGTGACACCACTCCCGCGGGCAGACCCCACGCCGTGAAGACGGGTCGCAGCAGGTTCGAGATCGCGGGCTCGAGCGCATAACCCGTGAGCAGCGTCGTCAGCGTGATGCCGAGCTGTGCGCTGGACAGGTGGGTCGAGGTGATCTTCAATGCGCTGATCGTCAGCGACAGCCGCGTCTCACCCGCCGCCTGGCGGGCCTCGAGGTCGGCACGGTCGAGGTTGACGAGCGCGAATTCACTCGCGACGAACAGTCCGGTTCCGAAAGTGAGCAGGAGCCCCACGCCCAGCATGACGAATTCCATCAGGCATCACCCCGGTACGTGCCGGAGGCGGGTCGGTGGGGCGAGGGTCTGCAACTGGGAGGGTCGTCCATCGTGCCGCCAAGTCTACGGCAGGGCCTATGAGCGGATGCCCGGCCGGGGCGCGGAGTCAGCCGCCGCGCGAGCCCTCATGCGCGCCACTCCCCGTCATCCGCGGCCCATCCCAACCCCCGGCCCACCACACGCTCTGCGCGTTTTCCACAGGAGGCCAGGACCGCAACCGCACCCGATCGAGTACAGGCGATCCTGGTGGCGTGACACTGACCGTGGACCTGCCGATCGAGGTCGTCCGTCGCCGCCATCGCGCGGATCCCTTCGATGATCGCAGGCTGCGGGCCGCGATCCGGGCAGGAGCGTGGACACGGGTGACCTCCGGCGCATTCGTGCGCACCGCTGAATGGCAGGCTCTCTCGCCGACCGAACGTCACCGGGTGCGCGTACTCGAGGTGATGAGGCGGATGCGGGCGCCCGCCGTTGTGTCGCATTTCGCCGCAGCGGCTCTGTGGGATATCGACGTGCTGGGGGACTGGCCCGCTTCCATCGATGTATCGTGTGCACCCGCGCGCGGCGGGAGGTCCAGCGGCGCGATCAGACGCCATCCGAGAATCCTCGACGGAGTGGACGTCCAGGAACTCGGCGATCACTCCGTCACGGCTCCGGTATTCCGGGGCTCTCTGCCGACCACGCATCACAACCGCGCCAATTCCCGACATCCGCTACGTCGGTCGATGGCGCGGATGACGGAATCAACCGCGCATGTGAAACCGGGACGCACCTCACAAGACGCCGCGGACCCCCGACCGCCCGGGGGCTACCAGCTGACGGGAAGCGCCTTGCCCTCCTCGTAGCCGGCCGCGGACTGCAGGCCGACCCGGGCGCGCTCGTGGAACTCCGCGACGCTCGAGGCGCCGGCATACGTGAACGACGAACGCACGCCCGAGGTGATCATGTCGAGCAGGTCTTCGAGGCCGGGGCGCAGCGGATCGAGGTAGATCTTCGACGACGAGATCCCCTCGGCGAACAGCTCCTTGCGGGCCAGCTCGTAGGGATCGAGGCGTCCGAACCGGTCGTGCACGGCCTTGGTGGACGCCATCCCCCACGACTCCTTGTAGGCGCGCCCCGTCGCATCGACCTGCAGCTCGCCGGGGGCTTCGATCGTGCCCGCGAACCACGAGCCGACCATGACGGATGCCGCCCCCGCAGCGAGCGCGAGTGCGACGTCACGCGGGTACCTGACGCCGCCGTCGGCCCACACGTGTGCGCCCATGATACGGGCGGCCTCGGCCGTCTCGAGCACCGCGGAGAACTGGGGCCGCCCGACCGCGGTCATCATGCGCGTCGTGCACATCGCTCCGGGCCCGACACCCACCTTCAGGATGTCCGCACCCGCCGCGACGAGGTCGTGCACTCCCTCGGCGGTGACGATGTTGCCGGCCGCGATCGGGATGCCGAGGTCGAGGTCGGCGACGGCGCGGAGCGCGCGGAGCATGCCCTCCTGGTGTCCGTGGGCGGTGTCGACGACGAGCACATCCACCCCGGCCGCGGCGAGCGCCCTGGCCTTGGCTGCGACATCCCCGTTGATGCCGACGGCGGCGGCGACACTCAAGCGTCCGGAGGCGTCGACCGCCGGACGGTAGAGCGTCGTGCGCAGCGCGCTGCGACGGGACAGCGTGCCGACCAGGTGACCGTGATGCAGCACGCATACGGTCTCGGCGCCCGCGGCGACGATCACGTCGAAGGCGTGGCGTGCGCTCTCGATGTCGTCGGCGTCGACGGATGCCGTGCGCCCTCGCGTCAGGTCGCCCAGCCGTGCGTCGGGCAGAGCTGTGCCGAGACGCGTGGCCGGAACGACACCCTGAATGTCTTCGATTCCGAGCGGGCCGGTGGCCGCATCCGCCACCACGATGCCGTGCCCCTCGGTGGCAGGCAGCAGCCGCGCGGCTTGCGCCACGGTCGCCTCGGGCGGGAGCACCAGGGGGGTATCCCACTGCACGGGCTGCGCTTTGACCCATCGGATGGCGGCATCCAGGTCCTGCAGGTGCATGTCCTGCGGAAGCACCCCGAGGCCACCACGTCGCGCAAGGGTCGCTGCCAGTCGAGCGCCGGTGACGGAGTTCATGTTCGCCGACACCAGCGGGATCGTCGCCGTGGTGCCGTCACCAGGCGACAGATCCACGTCGAGCCGGCTGGTGATCGATGAGGATCGAGGGACCAGGAAGACATCCGAATAGGTCAGGTCGACGTCGGGCATGTCACCGTAGAACTCCATGTCCGTCAAGGGTAGTGACTGTTTCCGTGCAGATAAGCGTCCGCGATCTTTCCGCTCCCGCCTCTCCCGCCGCAAGGAACCCGTGCGGCAGACTGGGTTACGCTTAACAGTCGTGCATGTGGGCGGTTCGCGCTCCGCACGATCTCTGAGATCTTCACCGATGAAAGCAGGCGATCCAGCGTGTCGAGCCAGGTGACGGGCGTCGGGGTTTCGAACGAAGGAGAGTTCGGAGCCAACGAATGGCTCGTCGACGAGCTGTACGAACAGTTCAAGATCGACAAGAACTCGGTCGACAAGGCGTGGTGGCCCATTCTCGAGGCCTACCACCCCGTCGATACGGGGACGGCCGTACCATCGGCACCGACGATTCCGGCTCCGGATGCCGCAAGGCCCGCGAGCGGGGCGCCCGCAGCCTCCGCCCCACCGGCGGCGGCCGCGCCGGCAGCGGCAGCCCCCGCGCCGGCGGCAGAGGCGCCTGCCGCGCCCCCGGCCGCGCCCCCGGAATCCGAAGCACCCGGGGCGGAGCCGAAGCCGGTCACCGCGGCGATCCCCGTGGTCGGGTCGCAGCCGGTCGCCCGGACGACCGCGCGGCCCGCAGCGCCACCGCCGATCCCTGCCCAGGCTCCGGCCGCGGCCCCGTCGGCGGCCGACCAGGCTGCTGAGGAGCGCGTCACCGTCCTCCGCGGGATGCCGAAGACCCTCGCGGCCAACATGGACGAGTCGCTCACGGTTCCGACCGCGACGAGCGTTCGCACGATCCCGGCGAAGCTCATGATCGACAACCGGATCGTGCTCAACAACCACATGTCGCGCACCCGCGGCGGCAAGGTCAGCTTCACGCACCTCATCGGCTGGGCCATCATCCAGGCGCTGAAGGAGTTCCCGAGCCAGAACGTGTTCTACGCCGAGATCGACGGCAAGCCGTCCGTCGTCGCGCCCTCGCACGTCAACCTCGGCATCGCGATCGACCTGCCGAAGCCCGACGGCACGCGCGCGCTGCTCGTTCCCAGCATCAAGCGCGCAGACACCCTCACGTTCAACGAGTACCTCACGACGTACGAGGACCTCATCACGCGCGCCCGCAACAACAAGCTGACGGCCGCCGATTTCCAGGGCACCACGATCTCGCTCACGAACCCCGGCGGCATCGGCACCGTGCACTCGGTCCCGCGTCTCATGAAGGGCCAGGGGTGCATCGTCGGCGCGGGCGCGCTCGAATACCCGGCCGAGTTCCAGGGCGCGAGCGAGAAGACGCTCAACGAGCTGGCGATCGGCAAGACGATCACGCTCACGAGCACCTACGACCACCGCGTCATCCAGGGCGCCGGGTCGGGCGAGTTCCTCAAGAAGGTGCACGAGCTGCTCATCGGCCAGCGGGGCTTCTACGACACCATCTTCGCCGCGCTCCGCATCCCGTACGCCCCCATCCACTGGGCGGCCGACATCAACGTCGACCTCGCCGAGCGGGTCGACAAGACGGCACGCGTGCAGGAGCTCATCAACTCGTTCCGGGTCCGCGGACACCTGATGGCGGCCACCGATCCGCTCGAGTACGTGCAGCGCACCCACCCCGACCTCGAGATCGAAGAGCACGGCCTCACCTTCTGGGACCTCGACCGCGAGTTCGTCACGAACGGGTTCGGCGGCAAGCGCCAGATGAAGCTGCGCGACATCCTCGGTGTGCTCCGCGACTCCTACTGCCGCACCATCGGCATCGAGTACATGCACATCCAGGATCCCGAGCAGCGCCGGTGGTTCCAGGAGAACGTCGAGGTCAAGTACACCAAGCCCGGTCACGACGAGCAGCTGCGCATCCTCGACAAGCTCAACCAGGCCGAGGCGTTCGAGACGTTCCTGCAGACGAAATACGTCGGCCAGAAGCGCTTCAGCCTCGAAGGCGGCGAGTCGCTCATCCCGCTGCTCGACGAGATCCTGCAGGGTGCGGCCGACTCCGGCCTCGACGGCGCCGCGATCGGAATGGCGCACCGCGGCCGGCTGAACGTGCTCACGAATATCGGCGGCAAGACCTACGGCCAGGTGTTCCGCGAGTTCGAAGGCTCCGTCTCGATCGGAAGCAAGAGCGGGTCGGGCGACGTGAAGTACCACCTCGGCACCGAGGGCACGTTCGTCGATGACCGTGGCACGGAGCTGCCGGTCTATCTCGCCGCGAATCCCTCGCACCTCGAGACCGTCGACGGCGTGCTCGAAGGGATCGTCCGCGCCAAGCAGGACCGCAAGCCCGTGGGCAGCTACTCCTGGCTCCCGATCCTCGTCCACGGCGACGCGGCCTTCGCAGGTCAGGGCGTCGTGGTCGAGACCCTCCAGATGTCCAAGCTCCGCGGCTACCGCACCGGCGGCACGATCCACGTCGTCGTCAACAATCAGGTCGGGTTCACCACGACGCCGCAGGACGGCCGTTCGTCGGTCTACTCGACGGATGTCGCCAAGACCATCCAGGCGCCGGTCCTCCATGTGAACGGCGACGACCCCGAGGCCGTCGTGCGCGTCTCGCAGGTGGCCTTCGCGTACCGTGAGCGCTTCCACCGCGACATCGTGATCGACCTCGTCTGCTACCGCCGCCGCGGTCACAACGAGGGCGACGACCCCTCGATGACGCAGCCTCTGATGACCAACCTCATCGAGGCGAAGCGGTCGGTGCGACGCCTGTACACCGAGGCACTGGTCGGACGCGGCGACATCACCGAGGAGGAGTACGAGCAGGCCAAGCGCGACTTCCAGAACCGTCTGGAGATCGCCTTCGCCGAGACGCACGCGGCCGAGACCGGGTCCTCTTCGGTTCTGCATGCGGATGCCGCTGCTGAGCCGGTGGCGGGACAGCCCGACAGCACGGGAGTCTCACGCGACGTCGTGAACCTCATCGGCGACGCGTTCGTCAACAAGCCCGACGGCTTCACCGTGCACCCCAAGCTGCAGCAGCTCCTCGAGAAGCGGTTCGACATGAGCCGCAACGGCGCGATCGACTGGGCGTTCGGCGAGCTGCTCGCGTTCGGCTCGCTCCTGCTCGAGAAGACGTTCGTCCGCCTCGCCGGCCAGGACACCCGCCGCGGCACCTTCGTGCAGCGGCACTCCGTGCTGCACGACCGCGCGAACGGTCAGGAGTGGATCCCGCTCGCGAACCTGAGCGACGACCAGGGCCGGTTCTGGGTCTACGACTCGTTCCTCAGCGAGTACGCCGCCATGGCGTTCGAGTACGGCTACTCCGTGGAGCGCGCCGACGCCCTCGTGCTGTGGGAGGCGCAGTTCGGCGACTTCGCCAACGGCGCGCAGTCGGTCATCGACGAGTACATCTCGGCCGCCGAGCAGAAGTGGGGTCAGCAGTCGAGTGTCGTGCTGCTGCTCCCGCACGGCTACGAAGGCCAGGGCCCCGACCACTCCTCGGCCCGCATCGAGCGCTACCTGCAGATGTGCGCGCAGGACAACATGACCGTCGCACGACCGTCGACGCCCGCGTCGTACTTCCACCTGCTCCGCCGCCAGGCGTACGCGCGCCCACGCCGGCCGCTCGTGGTCTTCACCCCCAAGGCGATGCTGCGACTGCGCGGCGCGACCAGCCCCGTCGAGGACTTCCTCAGCGGGCGGTTCGAGCCGGTGCTCGACGACGACCGCGGTCTCGACAAGAGCGCCGTCAAGCGCGTCCTGCTGCACGCCGGAAAGATCCACTGGGACCTCCGCGCCGAGCTGGAGAAGAAGCCGAACCCCGAGATCGCCCTCGTGCGCGTGGAGCAGTTCTATCCGGCGCCGATCGACGAGCTGAACGCCGTGATCGACAGCTACCCGAACGCCCAGCTCTTCTGGGTGCAGGACGAGCCCGAGAACCAGGGCGCCTGGCCCTTCATCGCGCTCGAGGTCGTCAAGCACCTGCACGGACGCACGATCAAGCGCATCTCGCGCCCGGCAGCCGCGTCGACGGCCACCGGGTCGCCGAAGGTGCACGCGACCGAGCAGGCGACGATCCTGCAGAAGGCGCTGACGCTCTGACGTCCGGGACTGCCCGGATCACTCGAGGTGGGTCGATGCCGCTCTGCGGCGCCGACCCGCTTCGTGTCAGGGCCGACTCGATCGTGCCGCGGGCTCTGCGGGCGTGCCGACACCGGGATCCGACCGGTCGTCGACCATGGCCTGGGCCACAAGGACCGTGCCCGCGGTCCTGCGCGCTCGCCGAACGATCGTCACGGCGACCGCCGCAACGGCGAGACCCGCGGCAGGCAGCAGTGAGCCGATCGCGAGCACCAGCATGCCGACGCAGAGGACAGCGGCGATGACCGCCATCCACCATCCCGTGGTGAATCGGCGCAGCAGACGCACGGCCGCAACCATGCCCAGCGCGTAGATCGCCACCATGCTGCTCGTGTGCACGAGGATGAACGGCTTGAGGTCGAGGCCGGAGGCGAGCATGAGACCGAAGTACGCGAGCACGACGACTCCGGTGAGAGCGAGCGCGCGACGCGGTATGCCGCCCGATTCGGCGCCCGCGGAGAACCACCGCGGCAGATCCCGATTCAAGGCAAGTGAGGCGCCCAGCTTGGCGAATGCGGCGAGGTAGGCGTTCATGACGCCCAGCGCGACGATCGCAGCGATGACTCCCACCGCGATCGCGCCGAGTCCCTGCGAGCCGAGACGGGCGAGTTCGAGCAGCGGAACCGCCCCGTCGCCGGCATCGCCGCCGAGGGCACCGACCGTCACGATCTGCAGGATGAGGTAGCAGGCGCCGGTCACGACGAGGGCGATCGCCGTGCCGACCGGGATGTCACGGCGCGGATTGCGGAACTCCCCCGAGATGTGCGTCCCGACCTCCCAGCCGGCGAAGGCCCACACGAACAGGCTCACGGCGGTGCCGACACCCACCCAGCCGTGCGGCAGGAACGGTGTGTAGTTCTGCGGGTCGACGGCCGGTGCGGCGAGCGAGACGACAACCACCACGACGCCGAGGAGCAGCGCGGTGAGGACGAATTGCACCCAGCCCGCCACGCGGACGCCGAACGCGTTGGCGGCGAAGGGCGGCACCAGGATCGCGAGGGCCAGGAGCGGCACCATGCTCCGGTCGATTCCGGCGACGGCGGCGACGTAGTTCGCACCCAGCACGGCGACGACCGGCGCGCCCGCGCACACGCCGAACATGAACCAGTAGCCGGTCATGCGAGCAGCGGTGCCGCCGAGCGCCCGCCGCACGTAGCTTGCGACACCGCCGGGGTCGGGATAGCGCGCCGCCAGGACGGCGAATGTGCCCGCGAGAGGCACCGACAGGCCGATGACCGCGATCACGGCGACGATGCTCGCCGGCCCAGCCACAGCTGCCGCAAGCCCGGGCAGCACCAGGAGACCGGTTCCGAGGACGGATGCGATGTAGAGGGCGGTGCCCTGCACGATGCCGATCCCGCCGTGGCGAGCGGGGGCGGGCGGTGCGTCCGGCGAGGTCACTCCTCCAGTCTCGCGGTCGGCGAGGACACGCGCTCGCGGCGATCGGACGTCGTTCCGCGGATTCCTGCCAAACCCTCGCGTGCATGCCGCGACCTCACTGTGGAGCGATGCCTGCCCGCTCGAATGCGGCGGCCGCCGCATCCCACGACGCCTGTCGATCCCGCGCGACGAGACCGAGCCGCGTGCGCCGGTCGAGCACGTCGTCGATCGTCAGCGCGCCCTCGACCGCAATCCCCCACTCCAGTTCCTGCGCCGTGACGCCCCGGGCGCCGCGAGGACCGTCGGGCAGTGCGGCCGCGAACGGCGCCTCCGCGCCGTAGCGGCGCACCAGCCGCGGTGCGGCGGCGATCTCGCCGAGCCGTGGGCGCGGCCACGCCCCGACGAGAGGCAGGGCGCGCGTCCGGGAGCCCGGCATGTCGTCCGGCGCGAATCGCCGTGCCGCCGCGACGTCGACGGCGTCCTGAGCCATCCGGCGATAGGTCGTGAGCTTTCCGCCGACGACGCTGAGAAGGCCGGTCGACGACTCGATGATCGCGTGACGACGCGACAGGTCACTCGTCTCGCCCTCGGCGCGTCCGGCCAGGAGCGGTCGCAGCCCGGCGAAGGTGCCGAGCAGATCGTCGCGGGTGAGAGGCGACGCCATCACGGTGTTGATGGTGGCGAGGAGCATGTCGATCTCGGCATCCGTCGCTGTCGGAACCTCGGGGAGCGGTCCGTCGGCGGGCGTGTCGGTCAGCCCGATGTATGCCCGGCCGTGCGGCGCGGGAACGGTGAAGACAAACCGGTTCGATGAACCGGGCACGGCGACGGTGAGCGAGACGTCCGAGTCGCCGAGCCGCGCCGCGTCCACGATGAGGTGGGTCCCGCGGCTCGGCCTCAGCACGACGGCGGGATCGAACTCCCCCGCCCACACTCCCGTGGCGTTGAGGACCGCTCGGGCCCGAACCCGCAGCTCCGATCCGGTGAGCGCGTCGCGCAGGAGCGCGCCGTCGCCATCAGCCTCGAGCGCCTCGACCTGCGTGAGGATGGATGCTCCATACCCCGCCGCCGTGCGGGCAATGGCGACCACGAGCCGTGCATCGTCGATGAGCTGGCCATCCCACCCGCGCATGCCCCCGCGCAGCGAGTCAGCGCGCAGGGCCGGTGCGAGGCGGAGCGTCTCGTCCCGGCCGATCGGTCCTGGGGCGTGGAGCACGGCGTCGGGGGTGCCGACGATCCGCCGCAGGCCATCCCCGAGCCCGTAGCCCATTCCGACATATGCGCCTCGCGACATGTGCCCGGGCGCGTACAGCGGGGTCACCTGCGCCATGGGCCGCACGAGATGCGGCGCGATCCGGGTCATGAGCAGATGCCGCTCAGATGCGCTCTCGTGAGCGATGGCGACCTGACCGGATGCCAGATAGCGCAGGCCGCCGTGGACCAGCTTCGAGCTCCATCGGCTGGTGCCGTGCGCGAGGTCCCGACGCTCGACCAGCACGGTGCGGAGCCCCCGGCTCGCGGCATCCAGCGCGATCCCGGCGCCGGTCGCGCCGCCGCCGATCACGAGGATGTCGACGTCGGGATCGGTGCCGAGCGCGTCGAGCTCGCGGGCCCTGCGCCGGGCGTGGAGGGCGGACGGCAGGGGCGTCCGGCCGAGGACGGGCGAGATCACGCGGCCGGCACTTCGAGATACCCCGCGAGCGCGCGGCCCAGTTCGGTCCGCCACGACTCGGCGGGCAGCCATTCGGCCACCACGGATGCCGAGAGCACGGCTGACTGAGCGATGAGCAGCACCATCGCGGCCAGCTGGGATGGTTCCCACTGACGAACGAACCCGGCGCGCTGGGCGGCGCCGATCTGCCGCGCCAGCTCGGCGTGGATGGTGCGCTGACTCGTGCCGAGCCGATGCAGGACGTACCGTGCGAACAGCTCGGGGTCGGTCTCGCGCAGCCGGTCGACGAGCGGAAGCCGCCGTACCCGATCCGCGGTGTCGACGAGCACCGACACGAACTCCGGCAGATCAGAAGCCGTCGACGCTCCCGAGGGCAGCACCGCAAGCAGCTCACGGGTCACGAGCGCGGCGAAGACCGACTGCACGTCGGGCCAGTAGCGGTACAGCGTCTGCCGGGCGATGCCGCATCGCCGTGCGATGTCGGATGCGGTGGTCCGCCGGATCCCGTGGGCGAGCACTTCTTCGAGCGCGGCGTCGAGGATCGCAGCCTCGGTGTCGGTGACGCCATCAATCATGTGACAACCATACAGAATGTGTCATACTGTCGCCATGCCTGCGACGACGCCGTCGAGCTCGGAATCGACACCATTCCCCGTAGAGGTGCCCGCCGCTGCCGCCCCTCGATCACGGTGGGACGCGTGGGGCACCGAACCTGCGCGGCTGCCGCCCGGTGCGCGGGCCATCCTCGCGACCGTACTGCCCGGAAAGCCGCGCGCCATCCCCCGCCGCGATGGGCCAAACCTGACGCCGTCTCACCTCGACGTCACGACGCTCGCGGCGTTCGCCGAGATCGTCGGCCCCGCGAATGCGACCCTCGGCGACGACCTGCGGATGCTGCACCTCGGTGGAAAGAGCACACCCGATCTGCTGCGACGCCGCCTCGATGACCCTCAGACGGCGCCTGACGCGGTGATCTCTCCGGCGACCCACGACGAGGTCGCCGCGGTGCTCACCCTCTGCGACGATCGCGGAATCGCGGTCGTGCCGTTCGGCGGCGGCACATCCGTGGTGGGCGGTGTGGATCCTCAGCGCGGCGCGCACCCCGCCGTGATCGCGCTGGATCTCTCGCGCACGGCAGCCCTCCTCGACCTCGACGAGGTCTCGCTCCTCGCGACCTTCGGCGCGGGCACGACCGGACCGCAGGCCGAGGAGCTGCTGGCCGCGCACGGCTGCACGCTCGGCCACTTCCCGCAGAGCTTCCAGTTCGCGACGATCGGCGGCTTCGCCGCGACCCGCTCGAGCGGTCAGGCGTCGCGAGGCTACGGACGGTTCGATGACCTGGTCCACGCCCTGCGCGTCGCGACCCCCGTCGGCGAGCTGTCGCTCGGGCGCGCACCGGCGAGCGCGGCAGGACCGGACCTTCGTGAGCTGTTCCTCGGGTCCGAGGGAGCGCTCGGCGTCCTCACCGAGGTGTCGGTGCGCATCAGACGGCTGCCCGGGGCGACCAGGTACGGCGCGTGGACGTTCCCCGACTTCGCGTCCGGCTCGGCGGCCATCCGCGAGGCGACCCAGCGCGGCATCCGCCCCACCGTCCTGCGGCTGAGCGATGAGGCCGAAACGCGCGTGAACGCGGCTCTCGGCGGGCACCTCACGCGGATGCGCGGCTGCCTCGCCGTCGCGACCTTCGAAGGGTCGGATGACGCCGAATCCGAGGCGATCCGCTCGAAGCTCGATTCCCTGTTCGCGGCGCACGGCGCCAAGTCGCGCGGCGAGGATCCCGCTCGGTCGTGGGAGCGTGGGCGATTCTCCTCACCCGCCCTGCGCGACACGCTCCTCGACACCGGCGTCCTCGCCGAGACCCTCGAGACGGCGACGACGTGGGCACTGCTGCCGGGGCTCAAGCGGACCGTCACCGAGGCGCTGACCGACACCCTGGCCGCAGAGGGCACCAAGCCGGTCGTGCTGTGCCACATCTCCCACGTGTACCCTGCGGGCGCGTCGCTGTACTTCACCGTGATCGCGGCGCTCGGGCCCGATCCGATCGGGCAGTGGCTGCGGGCGAAGGATGCCGCATCCCGCGCGATCGCCGACGCACGCGCGACCATCACCCACCACCACGCGGTAGGGCGCGACCACCGGGCCTACCTCGAGGCCGAGGTCGGCGCGTTGGGCATCGAGGTCCTGCGGGCGGTGAAGGCGACACTCGACCCTCGCGGCATAATGAACCCCGGCGCACTCATCGCGCCGCACGCTGCCCCATAGACGCGGAGCGCCAACAGGCGCGGAGCCCCAGTCCCACAGACGCGGAAGGTGACGACGCATGAAGGTCGCGCTGCTCGTCAATCCTGCCGCCCGGGCGGGCTCTCATTCGGGCGCGGGCGCCGAGGCAGCCGAGATTCTGCGTGCCCGCGGCATCCGAACCACGATCATCAGCGGCGGGAGCGCCGCCGAGTCCCGCGAGCTTCTGCGTACTGCGGTGGAGATGGGCACCGACGCGGTGGTCGTGGCCGGAGGCGACGGCACTGTGCACCTGGCCATCCAGGAGGTGGCAGGGACCGGCATCCCCCTCGGCATCATCCCGGCCGGCACGGGAAACGACTTCGCGAGCACGCTCGGACTCAAGGAACTGGATGTCTCCGCCGCGGCAGACACGATCGCGTCCGGCCGCACCCGCGCGATCGACCTCGCGCGCGTCACGCGCACGGACGGCACCACCACATTCTTCGGCTCGGTCCTCGCGAGCGGCTTCGACTCGAAGGTGAACGACCGTGCGAACGCGATGCGCTGGCCGCGCGGCGGATCGCGCTACAACATCGCAATCCTCGTGGAGTTCCTGACCCTCACCGGCATTCCGTACGAGGTCGAGCTCGAACTGGGCGACGGCACCCGCGAGCACGTCACCGGAGACCTCGTCATGGCCACGGTCGGGAACGGCCGCACCTACGGCGGCGGCATCCCGATCTGCCCCGACGCCGACCCGACCGACGGGCTGCTCGACGTCGTCCTGGTGCGACCGGCGGGCCGGATGCGGCTGCTCCGCCTGCTGCCGAAGGTCTACAAGGGCACGCACGCCTCGGTGGCGGAGGTGTCGATCCGTCTGGTGCGGTCGGTGCGGCTGTCGTCGCCCGGAGTGACCGCGTACGCGGACGGCGATCCGATCGGTGCGCTTCCGCTCACCGTCGACGTCGTCCCAGGAGCCCTCACCGTCTTCTCGCCGTAGCAGGAGAAAGCGGACCCGGAAGCGGTCAGTGCATGGCCTGCGCGGCGCGCAGCGACGACAGCACCTGGTCGCGCAGCTCTTCGGGAGCAGTCTCCTTGCACGCCCTCGCGATGACCTCGGTCAGCGTGCGGGCCACCAGCGCTTCGTCGGTGCAGTCGGCGCAGTGCGCCAGATGCTCGGCGATGTCGGCCTGCTCCGTCTTGCACACCTCGTGGCGGAGATACTCCTCCAGGTCGCGCCGCGCCTTGTCACAGCCGCAGTCGGTCATGTCTCTCTCCTCGTGGCGGCCGTGGAGATGCCGCGCTCCTTCGCGTAGTCGGCGAGCAGTTCACGGAGCAGCCGCCTGCCTCGATGCAGGCGGCTCATGACTGTGCCGATGGGGGTCTTCATGATGTCGGCGATCTCCTGGTAGGCGAAGCCCTCGACGTCTGCGAGGTACACCGCCAGCCGGAAATCCTCGGGGATGGCCTGCAGCGCGTCCTTCACGACGGATGCCGGCATCCGGTCGATCGCTTCGGCCTCCGCCGACCGCGAACTCGTCGCGGTGGTCGATTCTGCGCCGCCGAGCTGCCAGTCCTCCAGATCGTCGATCGTTCCCTGGTAGGGCTCGCGCTGCTTCTTGCGGTACGTGTTGATGTACGTGTTGGTGAGGATGCGGTACAGCCAGGCTTTGAGGTTGGTGCCCTGGGTGAACGTACGCCACGATGCGAACGCCTTGACGAACGTCTCCTGGACGAGGTCTGCGGCATCGGCGGGGTTGCGGGTCATGCGCATGGCGGCTGCGTACAGCTGGTCCATGAAGGGCAGCGCCTGCTCTTCGAACTGGGTACGCGCTTCCTGCGCCGGGTCGGCCTGTACCTGCTCAGTGGGTTCGGTCATCACGCGCCAGTCTACGGCGGCGTCCCAAACTCCCGAGTCCGGCCAGGTCGATGCCCCGGCATCCGTGCGATCGAGGGTGGCGATCATCCGGCTCCGCTTCGCTGGTAGGTCTGTTGGGTTCAGTAGGGTAGAACCCGATGACAGCCGACGGGTATTCCCCAGACTTCGCGACGGGCGCGCGCGGGCCTTGGCAGGCACCTGTCGCGCCTGCTCCGATGCACGCGACCGTCACAGTGCCGGGCTCCAAATCGCTGACGAATCGTGAGCTCATCCTCGCGGCGCTCGCCGACGGACCCAGCCGGTTGATCGCACCCCTCCACTCGGACGACTCGGCGCGGATGGTGGACGCGCTGCGCGCGCTCGGCGTCGGCATCGAGTTCGAGCCGGGCAACGGGAAATACGGCGATGACATCGTCGTGACTCCGGTCTGGCCGCTGCGCGGCGGCACGGAGGTCGATTGCGGACAGGCCGGCACCGTGATGCGTTTCGCCGCGCCGCTCGGCGGCTTCGCGTCAGGCGACGTGACGATGACGGCGCACGAGAGCGCCCTCCACCGCCCGATGGGCGCGATGATCACGGCGCTGCGCGATGTGGGCGTCGACATCGACGACGGCGGGCACTGGGCGCTGCCGTTCATCGTCCGCGGACACGGGCACGTGCGCGGCGGCGAGGTCACGATCGATGCGAGTGCATCGAGCCAGTTCGTGTCGGGTCTGCTGCTCGCCGCGCCGCGGTTCGATGTCGGCATCCATCTCGTGCACTCCGGCGCGCGTCTGCCGAGCACCCCGCACATCGACATGACCGTCGAGGCGCTCGCCCATCGCGGTGTGCACGTCGAACGGCCCGCGACCGGCGAATGGATCGTTCCGGCGGGTGCCATCCGCGGGAAGGATGTCGCAATCGAGCCCGACCTGTCGAATGCCGCGCCGTTCCTCGCCGCCGCGATGATCGCCGGCGGCTCGGTGTCGGTGACCGGATGGCCGGCTCACTCGACGCAGCCGGGTGCCATGCTCACCGAGATCCTGACGCTGATGGGCGCCAAGGTCGTCCGCCGCGGTGGCGCGCTCACCGTGACGGCCACGGCTGGCGGCATCCAGGGCGTGGATCTGGATCTGTCGGCAGCCGGTGAACTGACCCCCACGATCTTCGCGCTCGCCGCTTTCGCCGACACTCCCACGACGCTGTACGGCATCGGGCACATCCGCGGCCATGAGACCGACCGGATCGCTGCGCTCAGCGCCGAGCTGCGCAACCTGGGCGGCGAAGCGCACGAGCTCGAGGACGGCATCCGCGTCGTGCCCCGGCCGCTGCACGGCGGTCGCTGGCATGCCCACCACGATCACCGCCTCGCGACGACCGGCGCGCTGATCGGGCTCGGAGTCCCCGGCATCGAGATCGACGACATCGGCACGACGGCCAAGACGATGCCGCAGTTCCCCGAGCTGTGGCAGCGCATGCTCGACGCCGACGGCGCGCCCGGCGCCCTGCAGCCGGAGGCCATGCGCGCATCGTGAGCTGGCTCGAGGATCTCGACGACGACGACGAACCCGAGTTCGATGAGGCGGACGTGCGCGTACGCCCGAATCCCAAGGCCAACCGACCACGGTCGAAGCGCCGCCCGGCACACGCGGATGCCGAGATCGCCCGCGTGCTCGGCGTCGATCGCGGGCGCTACACGGTGCTCGTCGACGAGAACGGCCCGGACGAGCGCACGGTCCTCGGAGTCCGTGCACGCGAGCTGCGCAAGATGCCCATCGTCACGGGCGACCGGGCGCGAGTGGTCGGCGACCGCACGGGCGACGGAGGCACGCTGGCCCGCATCGTGGGCATCGAGGATCGGACGTCGCTGCTGCGGCGGAGCGCCGACGACACCGATCAGGTGGAGCGGATCATCGTGGCCAACGCCGACCAGATGCTCGTCGTCGTCGCAGCGGCCGACCCCGAGCCACGCGAGCGGCTCGTGGACCGCTACCTCGTCGCGGCATTGGATGCCGGCATCCGCCCACTCCTCGTCGTCACGAAGACGGACCTCGCCGATCCCTCGAGCTTCCTGGAGCACTTCGAGGGACTCGACCTGGAGGTCTTCACCAGCGCTCAGGACGAGATGCCGGTCGAGCGCATCGGCGCCGCTCTCGTCGGGCACTCGACCGTGTTCGTCGGTCACTCGGGTGTCGGAAAGTCGACGCTCGTGAACGTGCTGGTGCCCGACGCGCGCCGCGCGACCGGCCATGTGAACGTCGTCACCGGCCGCGGCCGTCACACCTCGTCGTCGACGGTGTCGCTGCGGTACCACGGCGAAGGCGGGGCAGGCTGGGTCATCGACACACCTGGTGTGCGTTCGTTCGGACTCGGCCACGTCGATCCGGCCAACATCCTGCGCGCATTCACCGATCTCGACGAGATCTCGAAGGAGTGCCCGCGCGGATGCACGCACCTTCCAGACGCCCCGGACTGCGCGATCGTCGAGGCTGTGGCCGAGGGTCGCCTGGGCGACAACGGAGCCTCGCGCCTGGACTCGCTGCAGCGCCTGCTGCTGACGTTCGCCGACAAATCATCCCAGCGGGCGGGATCGACCTCGCCGTCTACGCTGGAATCGTGACCCCCGCGCGCCTCGAACCCGGCTCCCTCGCCCCCGCCTTCACGCTCCTGGATCAGGACGAGCGACCGGTGACGCTCCGCGACCTTCGCGGCGAGCGCGTCATCCTGTTCTTCTACCCCGAGGCCATGACGCCGGGCTGCACGAAAGAGGCGTGCGACTTCCGCGACAGCCTTGCACCGCTTCAGTCGGCCGGCTACACGCTCCTCGGCGTCTCTCGCGACACACCCGAGAAGCTCCGACGCTTTCGCGAGGAGGAGCGGCTGACGTACGACCTGCTGAGCGACCCCGATCGCAGAGTCCACACGAAGTATCGGGTGTGGGGCGAGAAGCTCAACTACGGCAAAGTCATCATGGGCGTCATCCGTTCGACGTTCGTGATCGATCCGAAGGGTCGCGTGGAGCACGCGCTGTACAACGTCCGGGCGACCGGCCATGTCGCTCGACTCCGCCGGCTGCTGCGCGTCGACGACGCGTAGGCTCGGCCGTCGGCGCGACGATGGCGCTCAGCCGGATGCCGCATCCCGCCCGTCGCGACCCGAGACGTCACGACCGGCATTGCGAACGGCGATGACGAGCAGCACCAGCGCCACGATCGCCGGGATCGCCAGCACGAGCCCCGTCGCCGGATGGCCGTAGGTCCCGGTGACCGCCCCGAGTGCAACCGCGAGGATCAGCACCTGAGTGACGATGCCTCCGGAGCGGCCCCACGACAGCTCCCGCCAGATCGCGATCGCGAATGCGAGGACGGCTGCCGCACCCACCGCCGTCAGAATCACGAGCGCGAGAGCGCTCACGAGCGAGACGGTGTCACCGGTCGTGATCGCGATGATCTGCCACGCCGCGAGCGCCACCAGTGCGATGCCCTCGATCCCCACGACCACGGCCGCGGCGCGCACCACGCCTTTTGTTCGCATCCCTAACGATCCTCCGGTGTGTGTCGAAGTCTTTGTGCGAAATCTCCATGCCGCTCGGCGGATGCACAGCTACTCCCACATAAACCTGCTGGTCATCCCTTGATTCAGGTAAACCGCTATGGGAGCATTGGTGAAGCAACTGTGCTCCCACAGCGACGTGGGGCGAGCGCCGCTCGCACTCCCACAGGGTATCGGACCCGAATTCGAACCCTCGCAACCAACCACCTCGCATCAAGGAGCACCCGCATGGACTGGCGCGACAAAGCCGCCTGCCTGACCGTCGACCCCGAGCTGTTCTTCCCTGTGGGGAACACCGGTCCGGCCGTCGATCAGATCGAGAAGGCGAAGTCAGTCTGCGCCCGCTGCACCGTTACGGAGATCTGCCTGCAGTACGCGCTCGAGACCGGTCAGGACTCCGGGGTCTGGGGCGGTCTCTCCGAAGACGAGCGTCGCGCACTCAAGCGCCGCGCCGCCCGCGCCCGCCGCGCGTCCTGACACCTGCACGGCGCCGCTGCCGATCGTGAAAGGCCGGGGCGCCGGTCGTTCACCGAGCGAAGCGCAACGACCCGACCGGGTCCGCCGTCAGCTCGCAGGTCGCTCGATGTAGCGCAGCGGGATGTCGATCGTGACCTCCGTGCCGCTGCCCATGATCGTGTGCCAGTCGATGGTTCCGCTGAGCTCGCCCTGGATCAGGGTGCGGACGATCTGCGTGCCCAGCCCGCGGCCGACCTGACCCTCTGGGAGCCCCGATCCGGTGTCTCGCACCCGCACCTCGAGCCTCTCGTCTGAGCGCTCGGCGATGATCTCGACATCGCCTTCCTGCCCCGCGAGTCCGTGCTCGACCGCGTTCGTGACGAGTTCTGTGAGCGCCAGCGCCAGCGGCGTCGCGTACTCGCTCGGCAGTGTGCCGAAACGCCCCGTCGATCTCGTCCGCGCCCGTGTGTTCGGCGCCGCGGCGACCTCGGCGACGAGCTTGAGGACGCGCGCGAACACCTCGTCGAACTCGACGTTCTGCGCCAGCCCCTCGGACAGCGTGTCGTGGACGACGGCAATCGCCGACACGCGGCGCATCGCCTGGGTGAGCGCCTCGCGCGCCTCGTCGGTGTGCGAGCGACGCGCCTGGATCCGCAGCAGAGACGCGACCGTCTGCAGGTTGTTCTTCACCCGGTGGTGGATCTCGCGGATCGTCGCGTCCTTGGTGATGAGCTCCTGCTCCTGATGGCGGATCTCGGTGACGTCGCGGCACAGCACGATCGCACCGATCCGGTTGCCGTGATCACGCAGCGGAATCGTCCGGAGCGACACCGACACCCCGCGCGCCTCGATGTCGGCGCGCCACGGCGCACGGCCGGTGACCACGAGCGGCAGGGATTCGTCGAACTGGCGCTTTGCGGGCAGGATGCGGGTCGTCACCTCGATGAGCGACTCGCCTTCCAGCTCGTCATCGAACCCCATGCGGTTGAAGGCCGACAGTGCGTTCGGGCTCGCGAACGTGGTGACGCCGTCCACGTCGAGCCGGATGAGCCCGTCGGATGCGCGCGGCGCACCGCGGCGCGGCGCCGTCGGCGCGGAGAGGTCGGGGAAGTCCCCCGACGCGACCATGCCGAACAGGTCGTCCGCGCAGTCGTTGAAGGTGATCTGCTGCCGAGACGGCGTGCGCGTCTCGCCGAGATTCGTGTGCCTGGTGAGCACGCCGATCGTCAGCGGCGGCTCGCCGTTGCGCGTGCGTACGATGGGGACGGCGCGCACGCGAGTGGGGGTCTCCTCGAACCAATCCGGCGACGCGGAGTCCAGGATCTTCCCGGATTGGAACGCCTCGCGCACCTGCGTGCGCCACTGCGGCCTCACGCGGTCGCCCACGATGTCGCGATAGAACAGCGTCGCCGCACCGCTCGGACGGGTGTGGGCGACCGCGACGAACGAGTCGTCGCCCGACGGCACCCAGATCACGATGTCGGCGAAGGCCAGGTCGGCCAGAAGCTGCCCGTCGCCGGCGAGACGGTGGAGCCACTCCACGTCGCTCTCGCTCGACCGTCCCTGCGCGTAGACGAGATCGCTGAGGGTAGTCACGTACTCCAGCGTATGCGGCGCAGTCGCCTATCGAGTTCTCCCCGGTCCGCCGACCTCAGGCGGCGACGCCCCGACGCTGCAGGCGACCGCGTGACACCGTCGTCGAGGGCGGGGCGACGACGGCCTCGCCCACGAAGCGGCGAACCGCCAGCGTGAACGGAGACTTCGGCGCGATCTCGGCGATCGATCGCGCCGCGAGGAGCGCTGCATCCGCTGATCGAGGGTCCTGAGGCACGAACCACACGTCCTCGATGCCGCCGAATCGTTCGAGGGTGCGGCGCACCTGACCTCGCGCGTCGATTCCCAGCGCACCCGGCCGGATCTTGTTGGCCAGCACGACGACGCGCGTGGCGCCGATGGTCGCACGCAGCTCCGAATGCCCGCGCAGGAAGCGCGAGACCCCGATCGGGTCCGCCCCGGCGACGGCGACGACGAGATCGGCGGACCTCAGCGTCGCGAGCGTGGCGGCGTTGCGACGCGGTCCGGCGAGGTCCGACATGATCTCCTCATCGCGCTCGAGCGGAGCCGCGACATCGACCACTGTGTAATCCGCCCAGCCGCGGCAGACCGCGAGCGCCGCGGCCACCCGGGTCTCGCTGAGCTCCGGCCAGCGGGACGGCCGGTTGAGCCCCGTCAGCACGTGCACACCAGAGCGCCCGAGGGGCGTGCTGACCCGCGTCAATTCCCGAGCATCGAGCAGTCCGAACTCGCCCTGCCGACACGCGGCCGCGAACCCGGGACCTTCGTCGGCGAGCCCGAGCGTCAGGGCGATCGACGGCGCGTGGGTGTCCGCGTCTACCAGGCCGACCTGGCGACCGCCGCGCGCGAGTTCGACGGCGAGTTCTATCGCGATCGTCGAGCGCCCAGGGGCTCCGGCGGGTCCCCACACGGCGATGATCTTCGGCTCCGGCCTCGCCGAGGCTCCGAGCGGCGGGGCCGCTGAAGCCGGTGCTGTCGCGAGCGCCTCGGCGATGAGCCACGCCTCGGCTTCGAGGGGCAGTGGCTTCTCGAGGCCGAAGGCCGCGGCGAGCCGTTCGTCGTCGGGGCCCTCGCACAGCGGCAGGATGCGGGTGCCCGCACGATCGCACAGCGCGACGACACTCGCCGTGAGCGACTCCCGGCCGACCTCCAGGACCACGGCATCTGCTTCGGCGAGATTGCGGATCACCTGCTCCACCTCGGCCCCGAGCATGGCGTCGGCGGCGGCGAGCGCGACGGCGGATGCCGCGACCACCCCGAGGACGTCGTGACCCTCCCTCGTCAGCCCGGCCACCAGATCGGCGCGGCGGTCTGCGGCGATGAGGAGTTTCACTCGCTCGCCCCTGCCGTCGGCACGACGGACAGTGCCGACCCGTCAGCCATCGCGTCCAGCGTGGCCGCGACATCCGCTCGGGGAATGACGAGTTCGAGCGCGGCGGATCCGCCGCCGATCATCGAATCGTCGTGAGACACGGATACCACGGTGGCGGCTGCGACGAGGATGCGCGGCGTGTCGAACTCGCCACGTTCGAGCAGTGGCGCCGACCAGACCTCCACGACCGTGCCGGCCTCCACCGATGCGGGCACGTCGACGGCGCTGCGCACCACCACGCTCGTGGTGCGGGCTCGCGATGCGTCGCCCACGGCACCCGCCGGCACGAGCTCGCCCACGGTGATCGTGCGTGTCGCGACCAGTCCCTCGGCGAGCGCGTCCGGCGCCAGGTAGGCGTCGCCCAGCTGTCCGAGCGCGACCTCGACGATCTCGAAGTCGGCGTCCGTGATGGTCTCGCCCGGGACGATCGTGTGGGATGCGGCGAACACCGGCGCGGTGTGGCGGGCCGCCGAGACGACGAACCAGACGCCGGCCACCGAAGCCACGATGAGCAGGAGTCCGAGGAAGAAGCGCGCATCACCCCACGGCGTGCGACGGGGAACGCGGGCGGGAGCGACAGCGGTCATGCGACCATCGTCGCTCAGCTCCGGACCATGCCCGCGTCGTTATCCACAGCCCTGTGCGCCCCGGCCCTCCCCCTTCAGGACGCGACCATAATGGGGACATGAGTGAGAACCCGGCCTCCGAGGTGCGCCTTCTGGGCATCGCCCAAGTCGCCGAAGTCCTCGGAGTGTCCGTCGATGAGGTGATGGACCTGGTGACCGAAGGCCGCCTGCGGGGTATGCGCGTCGGCTCCCCGGCGCGCTGGCGTGTGGACGAATCGAGCGTCTCGCAGTACCTCGACGACCAGGCCGATGAAGCACGGCGCATGGCGCTGTGGCGCCAGTCGAGTACCGCGAGCTTTCCCGAGCTGTGGGGCACCGGCGCCGTCCGCAACCCGGACTGACGGGCAGCCGCCGAGTCTCGATCGAGCTGGTGGCGACAGGTCAGACGAGAGCGGGTCCGTCCACGCGGATCCACGAGACCGCGCCGAACGGCACCAGCCGGTGACCCGTGACCGCATCCGTGCGTCGCGGCGAGCCCGGCT
The DNA here is from genome assembly GCF_039530225.1 of Microbacterium pumilum. Taxonomy (NCBI): domain Bacteria; kingdom Bacillati; phylum Actinomycetota; class Actinomycetes; order Micrococcales; family Microbacteriaceae; genus Microbacterium; species Microbacterium pumilum. The sequence goes on along the minus strand of NZ_BAAAOH010000001.1, from coordinate 2,172,986 downwards.
CGTGGAGCGCGACATCGAGGTGGTCGGCACCCGCCCGATCGATCGTTCCGGTGAGCTGACGCCCCGAGGCGAGATGGATCGCGACGAAAGCCCGTCTCCGTACCAGATCGCGAAGCACGAAGCCCAGGGTGAGTCGGTCGGCGAACGCGGATCGAGCGGGCGCTGGCCGGGCCGTGAGCAGCAGATCGGGGTGCGGCATCCCGATGGACGTGAGTGAGGCGAACGGTGCAAGCACCGCGCCGGAGCGGCCGTGATCCGGCTCGAGGGCTACCCAGTCGGGGCCGACACCGCTCACCTCCGCGCGGATGACGGTGCCGTCCGACAGCTCGAACGACGGCGAGTCGGTGACGCGCTCGCGGCCCACGAGCTGGGCCAGTCGGTCCTTCAGGGCGACCCGAGAAAGCCGGAGTCGCTCGGCCTCGGTGTCGAGCGCGGCGCGCTCCGCCTCCCACTCGGAGGCGAGCTGATCCTCGAGGTCGTCGAAGAAGCGATCCCAGCGCACCCAGCGAGGCTAGGGCAATCGTCACGACTCGATCACAACTTATCCACAACCGCCTCCTCGGTTCCTGCTGGGAGTTGCCTCTGTGTTCTACTTTCCGGACGACATCCCCCCGTGTCAGATAGGCAAGCTAATGGCAACGACGCCGACGGGCCATGCCCGGGCATATCGCGCGTCCGATGGGGCGCTGGAACTCTCCGAGTTCTTCGCGCCGCAGCGGACGCCATCCACCGCGCTCCCAGACCCGGAGCCGTTCCTTCGCAACCTCACGCGTGGGGTTTTCGAGGTGCTCGCCGGGGTCCGCGACGTCGATCAGCTGGCACGCTGGCTGACCGAGGATCCGTACCGGCGGCTCGTGACGCGCTCGAACCTCGCAGCCCGCGCGCGCAGTGCACGCGGCGTGCCGGCGAAGCGCCCGATCCACGCGGTCCTGTCCGCCCGGCACTCATCACCGGCGGACGGCGTGGTCGAGGCCGTCGTGATCGTGCAGGGACCGGCCCGCACCCGAGCCGTCGCAATGCGGCTCGAGGGGATGGACGGGCGCTGGCGCGCGACATCCCTCGCGATCCTCTGACATCGAGGCCGACGAGAGGGCCGACCCCAGCGTCGTGGCCGGCCCGCTCGTCCTTGTTCTCTGGTCGATGGGATCGAGGTTCCTTCGTCGACGAGATCGCGGGTCACTCCTCGTCGATGAGTTCGAGCAGCCTCTTCAGCTCATCCCGGAGTTCGGTGTAGTCGTACTGACCCGCGCGGCTCTCGGCCGCGATCACTCCTGAGCGGTGCACGCGACGGAAGTCGCCGATGGGGAACGAGAACCTCCCTTTGGTCTCGGCGGCCTCCTGCTTGTCGATCCCGAGATGCCAGTGCGAGTACTCGGTCCAGCCGTGCTCCTCGATGAACGAGTTCTCCTCGTCCGCCGTCGGCGCAGCCTCCGACCAGGCGTCCCGCTCGTCGCGGACGACCTTGCCCTCGCGCACGAGCGCGCGCGCATTCCGCAGCGCCGGTCGATTCAGTTCGATTGCCATGACCGCACCGTAGACACGCCCGCAGGCGTCTGCGAGGGGCTTGACGAGGGCGCCGCGACCACCCTCGGTCGGTCACTGCTTATAAGACGCGAGGAAGTTGCCGAGTCGTTCGATCGCCTCGGTCAGCACCCGCGCCTCGGGCAGCGTCACGATGCGCAGGTGGTCGGGGCTCGCCCAGTTGAACCCGGTGCCCTGGACGAGCAGCACATGCTCGGATACCAGGAAGTCGTAGACGAGCTTGCCGTCGTCGCGGATTTCGTAGACGTCGGGGTCCAACCGGGGGAAGGCGTACAGCGCGCCTTCCGGCTTGACGCACGTCACGCCGGGGATCGCCTCCAAGCCACGCCATGCGGCATCCCGCTGCTCGTGCAGGCGCCCTGTGGGGGCGATGAGTGCGTCGATGGACTGGACCCCCGAGAGGGCGGCCTGCACGGCGTGCTGAGCCGGCACGTTCGGACACAGCCGCGTCGAGGCCAGCAGGGTGATCCCCTCGATGAAGCCCGCGGCGTGGTCCTTCGGTCCGGTGATGACCAGCCACCCGGAGCGGTATCCCGCGACGCGATAGGTCTTGGACAGCCCGTTGAAGGTGAGGCAGAGCAGATCCGGAGCGACGGACGCCATCGGGATGTGCTGCGCGTCGTCGAAGAGGATCCGGTCGTAGATCTCGTCCGACAGCACCAGGAGCGAGCTCTCACGGGCGATCTCCGCGATGCCTTCGAGCACCTCGCGCGAATACACCGCACCGGTCGGATTGTTCGGGTTGATCACGACGATCGCCTTGGTATGGGGCGTCACCTTGGCGCGGATGTCGTCGAGGTCGGGCTGCCAGCCGTTCGACTCGTCGGCGAGGTAGTGGACGGGCGTGCCGCCGCCGAGGCTCGTCATCGCCGTCCAGAGCGGATAGTCCGGTGCCGGGATGAGCACCTCGTCGCCCTCGTCGAGCAGCGCCTGCATCGTCATGGTGATGAGTTCCGAGACGCCGTTGCCGAGGTAGACGTCATCGGGGCCGAACGGCGGAAACGACGGGTCCTGTTCGTAGCGGTAGACCACGGCACGACGAGCGGACATGATGCCCCTGCTGTCGCTGTACCCGTGCGCTCCCGGCACGGCCTCGATCATGTCGCGCACGATCTGGAACGGAGCGTCGAAGCCGAACGCCGCCGGGTTGCCGGTGTTGAGCTTGAGGATTGTGTGACCCTCGTTCTCGAGCCGGTCGGCCTCGACGAGTGCCTGCCCGCGGATCTCGTACAGGACGTCCTTGAGCTTGCGGGACTGGTCGAGGGTGCGAAGCGGTGCGGTCATGCTCATCGCACAACAATACCCGCGGGATGTCGGAGCCAATCGACCGCGAGTGGACCGGGCCGAACCCCCAGACCGAGATCTCGATGCGCGGCGCTACGCGGCGCTGCTCGGTCCGAGTCGGGCCGCTTCGACGCCGTCTCGCGGCATCGACCCGGCGCGACTCACTTCTTCTTGTCGGCCGCCCGGCGCTGGGCCCGGTTCAGCGGTGCCGCCGCTCCGGAGGCCGGCGGTGCATCCGTCCGCTGACCGAACGCGCCGCGCGGCGCCTCGGCGACGGGTGCCGCCGCGGGCGCGGGTTGACCGGCGACCGCGGTGGCGGTGGATGCCGCAGCCGCCGCCTGGCGCAGTCTGCTGGTTGCCGCCTGCTGCACCTGTCCGCGATCGTTTCGCACCTCGACCTCGCCGGCATCGTTCGCGGCGGAGTACTCCAGCCGCTGTCCTTCGACCGGTACGGCGCCGAGGCCCTTGGCCTCGACCTGCGCCGGCACGCCGTCGGCGTCCGGGCGACGGATCTCGACCTCGAGGTTGTAGAGGTAGCCGACCGACTCCTCCTTGATCTGACTCATCATGGCCTGGAACATCTGGTAGCCCTCGCGCTGATACTCGATCAGCGGGTCGCGCTGTGCCATGGCACGCAGTCCGATGCCGTCCTTGAGGTAGTCCATCTCGTAGAGGTGGTCGCGCCAGCGACGGTCGAGCACCTGGAGCACGACGCGACGCTCGAGCTCACGCGTCGCCGGGGTGCCGAGCGTCTCTTCGCGCTTGCCGTAGGCGATCATCGCGTCGGACAGGATCTCGCGCTTGAGGCCGTCCGCGGTGATACGGCCCTTCGTGCCGGCGTCCGACACGACCTCGTCGATGGTCACGCCGACCGGGTAGAGGGTCTTGAGCTCGGTCCAGAGCGCGTCGAAGTCCCAGCTCTCGGTGTGACCGCTTCCGGTGTGGTCATCGATCACGGCGTTGATGGCGTCCTCGATGAAGTGCTGGACTCGATCGGCGATGTCATCGCCGTGCAGGATGTGCCGGCGGTCCGAGTAGATCGCTTCGCGCTGGCGGTTGAGCACATCGTCGTACTTCAGGACGTTCTTGCGGATCTCGGCGTTGCGAGATTCGACCTGCGACTGCGCGCTCTTGATCGCGCGCGAGACCATGGTCGATTCGATCGCCACGTCGTCGGGGAAGTTGGTGCGCGCGAGGATCGCCTCAGCGGCGCCTGACTGGAACAGCCGCATCAGGTCGTCGGTCAGCGACAGGTAGAAGCGGCTCTCGCCGGGATCACCCTGACGACCGGATCGACCGCGCAGCTGGTTGTCGATGCGACGCGATTCGTGGCGCTCGGTGCCGAGCACGTAGAGTCCGCCCGCTTCCACGACCTTCGTCGCCTCGACGGCGACCGTGTCGCGAGTGCCCTGGTAGACGGCATCCCATTCGGCCTCGTACTCTTCGGGGTTCTCGACGGAGTCCAGACCCTTGGCCTTCATCTCCTGCACGGCGAGGAACTCGGCGTTGCCGCCGAGCATGATGTCGGTTCCGCGGCCCGCCATGTTGGTCGCGACGGTGACGGCGCCGAGGCGCCCGGCACGGGCGACGATCTCGGCCTCCCGCGCGTGGTTCTTCGCGTTGAGGACCTCGTGCTTGATGCCCTTCTTGGCAAGGAGCCGCGAAAGGTACTCGCTCTTCTCGACGCTCACCGTGCCGACCAGCACCGGCTGGCCGGTTTCGTGACGCTTGGCGATGTCTTCGACGACCTGGGCGAACTTGGCCTGCTCGTTCTTGTACACGAGGTCGGACTGGTCCTTGCGGATCATCGGCTTGTTCGTCGGGATCGGCACGACGCCGAGCTGGTACGTCGACATGAACTCGGCGGCCTCGGTCTCGGCCGTGCCCGTCATGCCAGAGAGCTTCTGGTAAAGGCGGAAGTAGTTCTGCAGGGTCACTGTCGCAAGGGTCTGGTTCTCGGCCTTGACCGGCACCGCCTCTTTCGCCTCGATCGCCTGGTGGATGCCCTCGTTGTAGCGACGACCGACCAGGATGCGGCCGGTGTGCTCGTCGACGATCATGACCTCGTCGTTCATGACGACGTAGTCCGAGTCGCGCTTGAACAGTGCGAGCGCCTTGATCGAGTTGTTGAGGAAGGAGATCAGCGGCGTGTTCGCCGACTCGTAGAGGTTGTCGATCCCGAGGTAGTCCTCGACCTTCTCGATTCCCGGCTCGAGCACGCCGATGGTGCGCTTCTTCTCGTCGACCTCGTAGTCGATGCCGGCATCGAGGGTCTTCGCGATCTTGGCGAACTCCACGAACCAGCGGTTCGCCTCACCCGATGACGGCCCCGAGATGATGAGCGGCGTCCGCGCCTCGTCGATGAGGATGGAGTCGACCTCGTCGACGATGGCGTAGTAGTGGCCACGCTGGACGAGGTCCTCCTTGCGCCAGGCCATGTTGTCGCGCAGGTAGTCGAAGCCGAACTCGTTGTTGGTGCCGTAGGTGATGTCGGCGTTGTACTGCTCGCGGCGCACCTCGGGCGTCTGCCCGGCGACGATCGTGCCGGTCGTCATGCCGAGGGCGCGGTAGATACGGCCCATCAGTTCCGCCTGGTACGACGCGAGGTAGTCGTTCACCGTGATGACATGGACACCCTCGCCGGCGATCGCGTTGAGATAGACCGCGAAGGTGGCCGTCAGGGTCTTGCCCTCACCGGTCTTCATCTCGGCGATGTTGCCGAGGTGCAGCGCCGCGCCTCCCATGACCTGGACGTCGTACGGGCGCTGGCCGAGGGTGCGCTTCGCGGCCTCGCGCACCGCGGCGAACGCCTCGGGCATGAGCTTGTCGAGCGACTCGCCGGCCTCGTGGCGGGCGCGGAGTTCGGCAGTCTCGCCGCGGAGTTCCTCGTCGGTCAGCTGGGCGTAGTCCTCTTCGAGGGCGCTCACCGCCTTCACGACCTGCTGGAGCCGCCGGAGGATTCGGCCCTCGCCGGCGCGAAGCAGTTTCTCGAGAGGGTTGGCCACTGGACGTTCTCCATCTGTCAGGTGCGGCGCTGATCGGCACCGATGTCGCCATACGCTGAGCGTGCGGGCATACCCGCCCATGTTACCTGGCCGTGATCTTGGAATGGGCTGGATGCCGGTGCGCGCGGACTCCGGATGCGGCTGCCCCGCGGCATCCGTCGACCTGGAACTGTCGCCGCCGAGGCGCCACAGACTAACCTGAATTGTGTCCACCGTCGATGACCAGGTCGAGGTCGAGGCTCCCCTGGAGCCCGCCGTGATCACATTCCGCGATCTCGGATTGGGCGAGCCGGTGCTCAAGGCACTGAGCGACGTCGGCTACGAGACGCCGTCGGCGATCCAGGCCGCGACGATCCCGCCCCTCCTGGCCGGCCGCGACGTGGTGGGCCTCGCGCAGACCGGCACCGGCAAGACCGCGGCGTTCGCGGTGCCCATCCTCGACCGGCTCGATGTGTCGCAGAAGAGCGTGCAGGCACTCGTGCTCGCTCCGACGCGCGAGCTCGCGCTGCAGGTATGCGAGGCGTTCGAGAAGTACGCGTCGCACGTGCGCGGCGTCCACATCCTCCCGGTGTACGGCGGTCAGGGCTACGGCGTCCAGCTGTCGGCGCTGCGGCGTGGCGTGCACATCATCGTGGGCACGCCCGGCCGGATCATGGACCACCTCGACAAGGGCACGCTGGATCTCTCGGAGCTCCGGTACCTGGTGCTCGACGAGGCCGACGAGATGCTCAAGATGGGCTTCGCCGAAGACGTCGAGACGATCCTCGCCGACACCCCCGACACCAAGCAGGTCGCGCTCTTCTCGGCCACGATGCCGGCGGCGATCCGGCGCATGTCGCAGCAGTACCTGCACGATCCCGAAGAGATCACGGTCAAGACCAAGACCACGACGTCCGCGACGATCGCGCAGCGCTATCTGATCGTGTCGTACCAGCAGAAGATCGACGCGCTCACCCGCATCCTCGAGGTCGAGAACTTCGAGGGCATGATCGTGTTCGCCCGCACCAAGAGCGCGACCGAGGAGGTCGCCGAGAAGCTGCGCGCCCGCGGCTACTCCGCCGCGGCCATCAACGGCGACATCGCGCAGGTGCAGCGCGAGCGCACCGTCAACCAGCTGAAGTCCGGCAAGCTCGACATCCTGGTGGCGACGGATGTCGCTGCCCGAGGCCTCGACGTCGAGCGCATATCGCACGTCGTGAATTTCGACATCCCCACCGACACCGAGTCGTATGTGCACCGGGTGGGTCGCACCGGGCGCGCCGGGCGGTCCGGAGAGGCGATCAGCTTCGTGACGCCCCGCGAGCGCGGCCTCGTATCCGCGATCGAGCGCGCGACCCGTCAGCCCCTCACCCAGATGCAGCTGCCGACCGCCGAGGACGTCAACGTCACGCGGCTCGCCCGCTTCGACGATCGAATCACCGCCGCGCTCGGCCAGACCGAGCGGATCGACGGCTTCCGCGACGTGATCGCCCATTACGTCCGGAATCACGACGTGCCCGAGGTGGATGTGGCCGCCGCGCTGGCGGTGGTCGCGCAGGGCGAGTCGCCGCTGCTGCTCGAGCCCGAGCCGGCGCGGCCGAAGCGCGAGTTCGACGACCGCGGCGATCGGGGCGATCGACCGGGACGATTCGACCGAGACGACCGCGGCGAGCGCCCGGAACGCCGTGCCCGACCGAGCGGCGGCAGGATGGCGACCTACCGCCTCGCCGTCGGCAAGCGGCACCGCGTCGAGCCCCGCCAGATCGTGGGCGCCCTGGCGAATGAGGGCGGTCTCAGCCGTGGCGACTTCGGCGCGATCCAGATCCGCCCCGACTTCTCGCTCGTCGAGCTGCCGGCCGACCTGCCCGCCGAGACCCTCGCCCGGCTCGCCGACACCCGGATCTCGGGCAAGCTCATCGAGCTGCGACTCGACACCGGTGCCCCGGGGCGCTCGCGGGGCGATGACCGGCCGCCGCGCAAGCCGCGACACCGCGACTCCTCCGACCGCTGACAGCGGCGACCCAGCCGAGGACACCCCGGCAGCGAACCGCTTCGGCGTCTGCTGCGGCATCTTCGTCTCCACAGCCCTCAGCCCGCTCCCGGCAGGCGACCATAGGATCGAGACATGGCGGGATTCTGGGGCAGACGCAAGCGCGAAGAGCAAGCGGCACTCGATGCACAGGACGCGGACATCGCGCGTCAGGCGCAGAAGTCGCTCGTCTCGGCCGACGAGCGGATCCGTCTCACGACCGATGAGCTGGCGTTCGCCGAGGCTGAACTCGGGTACGAGCCGACGGGAGAGCTGCGCGCGGCGCTGGAGTCCGTGCGCACGCACATGGCGGAGGCGTTCCACCTTCACCAGCTCAACCACGACGAGATCCCCGACACACCCGAGGAGCTGCGCACCCGCAACGCGCGGATCGTGCAGCTGTGCGAGTGGGCCGAGGACCTGCTCGACGATCGCACGCAGGCCCTCGCCGAACCCATCGCACGCGCACGGCGCGCTCCGGAGATCATCGCGGGCGTGCGGGCGGATGTCGTGCGGCTCCGCACCCGCATCCCGACGGCGCGCGAAACCGTCGAGCGACTTGCCGCACGGTATTCGGCCGACGCGCTGAAGCAGGTCGACGAGAACCCCTCGCAGGCCGAGCAGCTGCTGAGCTTCGCCGAGCACAGCGCCGCGGTGTCGGAACGCCGCCGCGAGGCCGGCCAGCGCGAGCAGGCGAATCTCGCCCTCGAGGCGTCCACCGAGGCCGCTCGTCGCGCCGCGACGCTCCTCGACGCGGTCGAGACGTTCGAGGTCGAGGCGCTCCGCGCGGAGTCCACGCTCTCGGCGATCGTCGAGGACTCCCGTGACGACCTCGTCGTGGCCAGGACGGCTCCGCAGGTGCCCAAGGTGCTTGCCGCCATGGCCGAGCTCGAAGCGGCGCTGAAGGCACTGCCCGCGGCGGGCGTCAACACCGACCCCTTCACGCAGCTGACCAGGCTTCGCGAGGCCAACGGCGGACTGGATGCCGCCATCGCGGTCGCGCGAGAGCGCCTGGCACGACCGATTCCGCCGGTCGAGCACGTGCGCCACGCCATCGACGATGCCGACCGGCAGCTTGCCGTGACCCGCGATGTGATCGCCGGCCACCGCGGCTGGATCGGCGCCGATGCCCGCACCCGACTCGCCGAGGCGGAGCGCATCCGCGTCGACCTCGACCGCTACCTCGGCACCTCGGCATCCGCCGCACTGGCGATCGACGAAGACCACCGCGAGGAGGCGCTCGCAATGGCGCGTCGCGTCGCGTTCCTCGCCAACGAGGGCCTGCAGCTCGCGCAGCGCGACATCGATGCATCCCGGCCGCAGGATCCGCGTGGTCCGGATCAGGGCTGGGGCGGACGCCGAGGCGGCATGGGCGATGGCATGGGCGGCATCCTGGGCGGCCTCGTCATCGGCAGCCTGCTCGGCGACATGTTCGACGGCTGAGTCTTCGAGGGCTCCGTCTTCGAGCCCTCGGTCGCCCGCGCTGAGTCGCCGGCCGATCGGATGCCGCGGGTCGCGGCATCCGATCGCTCATGCCGGCGCTACGAGGCGAGCTCCTCGGGCGGAGCGCTGGCGGTCAGCGAGATGACGCCGTAGTCCCAGCCCTTGCGGCGGTAGACGACGCTCGGATGGTCCGTGCGGGAATCTATGAACAGGAAGAAGTCGTGGCCGACCAGCTCCATTCGGTCGACAGCGTCCTCGAGACTCATCCACTCGGCACCGAACTCCTTGGTGCGGATCACCACGGGGGTGTAGTCGGCTTCCTCCTCGTTGCCCGTGATGATCGGGATCTCTCCGGTCGCGACAGCCCGGAGCACGTCTATGGATGCCGGCTGCACATCGATCCCCTCGATGGCGCCGCTGCCCTTCTCGTACTTGGCGCCGCGCGGGTGCTGGCGAGCATCGACACGCTTGTCCTTGGCGCGACGAAGCTGCTCGCAGAGCTTGTCGACCGCGAGATCGAGGGCGGCGAACTTGTCACCGTCGGTGGCTTCGGCTCGAACCAGTGGACCCTTGCCCGTGACGGTGAGTTCGACGGTGTCGTCCTCGACACGACCGTTGTGATAGGCGCGATGGGTGACCTTTATGTCGACGCGCTGAGCGCGTGGAGCGAGGTGCTCGATGCGGAGGGCCTTGTCTTCGACAACCGTGCGAAACCGGTCGGTGATACCCACTCCCACGCCGACGATGCTGGTTTCCATCCTTGACCTCCTTGTTCCGGTCCACCCGGTCAAGGGCGGACCCTGAGTCGCCTTGTCTCCCCCACGCTAGCCCTGTGCCTGCCCGAAGTCACCCATGAGTTTGGGATGTGTCGCCGTGTCACGCGCACCCCGCGCGCCGCGCCGTGGAGTGGCCGCGATCGTGGCAGCGCCGACGACGACGGCTCCCGCGGCCTCGAGCGCACGCACCGCTTCCGCGAGCGTCGCGCCGGTGGTGACGACATCGTCGATGACGATCACTCGACGGGATGCGGCATCCCGCGCCCGCAGGCTTTCCGCCACGTTGACGCGGCGGCGATCGTGATCGAGACCACGCTGGTCGGCGGTCTGTCGTGTGTGAACGAGCAGCGGCGACACTCGAAACCCCGCACGCGCGGCGACGAGGTCGACCACGCGGTAGCCGCGCCGCCGGAACGCGGCGCGGGATGTCGGGATCGGCACGAGCACCGCCGTCGGGTCGGCGATCGCAGCCACCGCGGCAGCGAGCGCGGGCGCCAGAGCGCGTGCGAGACCCGTGCGCCCGTCCTCTTTGAGCGCGCGCAGGACGCGCGCCGGTATGCCCTCGAACCTGAGCCCGCTGCACACCGCGACGCGTGTCGCCCCGGCCGCCGATCGATGGGCGACGGGGCGCAGCGCGGCGGTGCACCCCTCGCAGAGTGCGACATCCGGCTCGTCGCAACCAGCGCACGAGACGGGCAGCACGAGCGCCAGCGCCTCGACCACGGCGGAGCGTATCGTCTCGGCGAGCCACCCTGCGGAGTCCATGCGAGAACGATGCGCGCTCTGTTGGCGGTGTGCAGTCCAAGCGCCATGTGCGGTGGATGTCCGACCCCGAGTCGGCCGTTGGGGAGGAGCCGACTATCCCGCTGGCATGCCCTGCTGGGTCGCGAGCACCAGGACGCCGGATGCCGCCTGCTGCCAGTTCGTGCCACGTCGGACATAGAGCACGCCGTCATCGCCCCGCAGCCGGACGGTCGAGACCCCGCTGGCGCCCGCGAGCGAGGCGATCCCGGCCGGTGCGGCCGTCGTCGTGGCCGGTCCACCGACGAGCTGCGCGAGGACCAGCGATGCCTCGCCGCTGTGCGACAGCACCCCGACCGTGTTGTCGTCGAGCCACGCCACACCCACTCCGATGCCGCTTACCGCGCCGATCGAGATCGGCACGCCCAGTCGCTGCGGAATCCCGTCCTGACCTCGCACGACTCCGGCGATCCACACCTCGGAGCTGCCTCCCGTCGTGACGGCGGCCGCCATCCTGGTGCCATCGCGCGACACGGCCATCGAGGTCACCTGCGTGGCGCCCGGCCACGCGTCGGCGACGTCCACCCGCGTACCATCCAGCGGATACGCGACCATCGCCGCGGGCTGCGTGCGCGGAACGCTCCAGACGATGTCGAACGGGTCGATCGTCGGATCGATCAAGCCGGCGCGGGTGTCGAGCTCGTCCGATGATCCGTTCGCGCCCTGACGAGCGACCGTGCCGTCGGTGAGACGCATGGCCGCCCAGTCCCGCTCCGCGGTGACCTGTATCGACTTCGGAGAGACCGTCTCCACCACCGCGCTCAGGCCGGGCACGGTCTCGAGCTCGCCGCCGACCAGGAACCCGAGACCGTCGTCGGTGAGCACCAGCGAGGGACCGGTCACGCGGGTCGAGCGCACCGGCACCGGCTCGGCGGTGATCGGTGTCGTCCCGACCGACAGCTGCACCTCGGTGACGCCCGCGGTGGCGAGGCTCGCCTCCAGCTGCGTGAGCATCCGGTCCGTCGTGTCGGGCGGGACGGCGAGCGCTGACTCGCTGAGATCGACCTCGGCGACGCCCGATTCGACGGGTACGGAGGGCCGCGCCGACACGCTCTCGGGGAACGCGGTCTTGGTCGCGTCCGCGAGCCAATCGCTCCGCGGCCCGTTCACGAGGGCGGCCGTGACGCTCGTCGCGGCGTTGCCGGTCGGGAACCAGCGCACGTCCGGGACGAGGTACTGCCACGTCGGATCGAAGTACATCAGCGAGTAGTTGTGGAAGACGGTGGGGAACCTGTCCTGGTCGAGCACGACGCCGTCACGGACCTGCGTGATCCGCCATTCGCCGTCCTCTTGCCGTGCGAGCTCGAAGGGAAGCGGGGTGGGACCCGCGTCGGTCCGCTCGTACACCCCGTTGCTGTCGACCGTGGCGACCGCCACCAGCGACAGTGTCACCGAGTCCTCATCGGTCGACGAGTAGACGCGGTCGCTCAGGATGTCGACGGTCACACTCTCGGTGGGCTGCCAACTGTCGCGGATCGCCGGCGCGAGGAATTCGCGTGCGCGCTCCCAGTTCTCGGCGAGGCCCGGACCCGAACCGGCTCGGATGAAGCCCTGGACGATCTCTTCGGGTGTCGCGCCCGGCTGCGGCCGGTCGGGCAGGAACGAGAAGTCCGGCGGCGCGGCGTCCTCGTCGAGGGCGAGGCCGGGGTTGACCTGGCCGCTCGTGGGCAGTCCGACGCACGCCGAGAGCACCAGCGCGACCGAGAGCACGAGTAACGACAGGATGCTGCGCTGCCCGCTCATTTCGCGGTCCCCCGGGCTGCGGCATCGCGCGTCGGGTGGGTCGCTCCGCCCCGAGGGTCCGGCTCGCTGCGCAGCACGTCGATCGGCTGGGTGCGGCCGAGCGCGTCGACCGCGCTCGCGCTGTCGTCGCCGGGGTCGGTGGGGATGGGCGAGGGGCCCGTGAGCCTCGTGCCCCGCCTCGGCAGCGTCAGCACGAAGTTCGTCCCCCGGCCGGGCTCGGACCAGACGGAGAGCTCGCCGCCGTGCAGGCGGGCGTCGCCGAGTGCGATCGACAGGCCGAGGCCCGTGCCGCCGATGGTCCGCTTGCGTGACGGGTCCGCACGCCAGAACCGGTCGAACACCCGCTCGACATCCTGCGTCGTCATGCCGAGGCCGTAGTCGCGCACGCCGAGCGCGACGGCCTGCTGGTTGCTGTCGACCGTCACCACGATCGGGCGTCCTTCGCCGTGCTCGATCGCGTTGCCGAGAAGATTGCGCACGACGCGCCGGACCCGTCGCGGGTCCATGTCGACCGGCGAGTATCCACCAGGGGCGACGAGACGCACATCGGTGCCGTGCTGGTCGGCCAGCTGCTGCATCGAGGCGATGACGTCTTCGGCGAGGTGCGCCAGGCTCGTGGCCTCGAGCTCGAGCTGCACCGAGCCTGCATCGTAACGGCTGATCTCGAGCAGATCCGTGAGCAGGGTCTCGAACCGCTGCACCTGCGCGTTCAGCAGTTCGGCCGCCCGGGCTGTGGCCGGATCGAAGTCGTCGCGCTGATCGTTGATCATGTCGGCCGCGAGCCGGATGGTCGTCAGCGGTGTGCGCAGCTCGTGCGAGACATCCGACACGAAGCGCTGCTGCACGAGCGACAGGTCGGCCAGCTCCTTGATCTGCGACTCGATGCTGTCCGCCATCGCGTTGAACGAGCGGCCGAGTGTCGCGAGCTCGTCCTCCCCGCGCACCGGCAGGCGCACGCCGAGCTCACCGGCCGCGAGCCGGGCGCTGGTATCGGCCGCTTCGCCGATAGGCGTCGTCACCGACCGCAGCACGAACCAGGCGATGCCGCTGATGAGCAGCACCAGACCGACTCCGACGATCCACAGCGTGCCGAGCACGAACCCGAGGGTCTGCGACGCGTCGCCCAGGTCGTACGCGAGGTACAGCTCGTAGGCCCCGACCTCGGGCACCTGCAGCTGCTGACCGACGACGATGCCCGGCACCGTACCGTTCTCGGTCGGAAGGGCGACGGACTGCCACCACTGCTGGTTCTCGTCGCGGCGCACCTGGTCGCGCAGGTCCGCGCTGAGGATCTCTTCGAAACGGGGGTCCGTGGTCCAGTCCTGAGGCGCGTTCGCCACCGGCGGGCCGATGCGGAACGCCGCGAGCACGTCGCTCGAGGACTGCTGCGCGATGATGCCGCGAACGCTGTCCATGAGTCCCTGCAGCTGCACGCTGTCCCCCTGCGGCGCCGCGTTGTCGAGCGTCGCCTGAGCGGTGGCTGTCGCCCGCTGTGCGGCCGCCTGCACCTGGCGCAGTCGCGAGCCGAAGAGATCGTTCTGGATGGCGAGCGCCATCCACACACACGCGATCAGCACCGCGAGTGCGGTCAGCGTGAGGGTGATCAGGATCGTGCGGAAGCGCAGCGAGCGCCGCCACAGCCTGGCGAGGTTGTCGGGCCATGCGCGCCAGTCGCGCCAGTCGATCAGCGTCGGACGGGATGTCGCGCTGCCGGCGGTCGCGGACGCCACGGGCACCTCACACGACGGCGCCGGCGCGGTAGCCGACACCGCGCACCGTCGTGACGATCTTGGGGTTGTCGGGGTCGAGTTCGACCTTCGCGCGCAGTCGCTGCACGTGCACGTTGACCAGTCGCGTATCCGCCTTGTAGTGATAGCCCCAGACCTGCTCGAGCAGCATCTCGCGCGAGAACACCTGCTGTGGCTTCGCCGCGAGCGCCACGAGCAGTTCGAACTCGAGCGGCGTGAGGGCGATCGTCTCGTCGGCACGGCGGACTTCGTGAGCAGCGACGTCGACGGTCAGGTCGCCGATCCTGAGCACGTCGCTGGCGGGCTGGCCCGAGGGACGCAGTCGGGTGCGGATGCGGGCGACCAGCTCTTTCGGGTTGAACGGCTTCACGATGTAGTCGTCGGCGCCGACTTCGAGGCCGCGGACGACATCCGCTGTGTCGGTGCGAGCGGTGAGCATGATGATGGGCACGCCGGACTCCCCGCGCACCCGGGTGCAGATCTCGATGCCGTCCATGCCCGGCAGCATGAGGTCCAGGAGAATGAGGTCGGGGCGCTCCGAACGCCACACATCGACCGCCTTCGCGCCGTCGGCGCAGAACACCGTGTCGAACCCCTCGGTCCGCAGCACGATGCCGATCATCTCGGCGAGGGCGGTGTCGTCATCGACCACCAGGATGCGTGAAGTCATCTAACGCGTTCGTCCTTTGCGTTTCGGCAGGGCGGTGGAATCGGGACGCCGTCCCCTGCGCTCTCCACAGAGTAATGGACACCGGCTGGGCACATGCCGAGCGTGCTGACGTGCCGCCGGGCGCGCCGCATCCGGTATGACACGATAGTGGCTGAGCCCGAGGGCCACGCGTTCCGCGCGATCGGTCCCATCCGCACGGGCCACCCGATGCACGAGGGGATGCTGTGACCGCGTATCCGGCCTGGACACCGGCCTCCCGACCGGGGATCATCCCACTCCACCCCCTGACCTTCGGCACGATCCTCGGCCGCTCGTTCGTCGCGCTGCGGCAGAACCCGCGCGTGCTGCTGGGGTTCGCCCTCGTGGTTCAGACCCTCGCCTACATCGTGGTCATCGTCGCGGTCGCCGCGGTCGCGTGGGCGTCGTTCTCGCGCCTCGACACGCTCGAGCCCGGCACCGACGACTTCGACACGGTGCTCGCCGGCTCGATCGCGATCACCGCGATCGCGGGCGTCGTGCTGGGCCTCGCCGCGGGCGCGCTGAGCGTCATCGTCCAAGGCATCGTCATGACCGAAGTGGCCCACGCCGCGGTTGCCGAGCGACTGACCCTCGGCGGACTCTGGCAGGCCGTCAAGCCGGTCGCCTGGCGCCTCTTCGGCTACGCCGCGCTGCTCGTGATCGCGGTGCTGGTCGTCGTCGCCCTCCTCGCCCTCGGCATCTTCGGGATCGCCGTCGTGGCGCCCCCCGCAGCGATCGGCCTCGCGGTGCTGGCCGTCCTCGCGGCCATCCCACTGCTGTGGTGGCTCTCGACGAAGCTGCTGCTCACACCCGCAGCGATCATCCTCGAGGGCGCCACGATCCGGCAGGGGATCGCTCGCTCGTGGCGACTCATCCGGGGCCGGTTCTGGGTCGCCCTCGGCGTCATCCTCGTGATCGGCATCACCTTCAATGTCGTCGCGCAGGTGATCGGCATCCCGTTCTCGCTGCTGTCATCCGGCCTCACGACGATCATCGCGCCGACCGGTGACCCCGACCCGTCTGCCATCATCGCCATCGTCATCACTCTGCTGCTGACGCAGATCGTCACGTTCCTCATCCAGTCGGTGGCGGTCGTGGTGCAGTCGACTGCGACGGCGCTCGTGTACATCGACTGCCGGATGCGGCACGAGGGTCTCGACCTCGACCTTCTCACGTACGTCGAACGGCGGGATGCCGGAATCACAGGGCTGCCGGACCCCTACCGCGAGCACATCGGCCGTGAGATCGCGCCACGCGTCCCCGTCGCCTACCCGCGGCCCGGGTATGCACCACACCCCGGGTATGCAGCACAGCCCGCGTATCCGCAGGCCGGGTATCCGCAGCCCGGGTACGCCGTGCCCGGGGATCCGCAGGCCGGTCCGGCGTACGCCGTGCCTTCCGGACAGCCGACACTGCCGCCGCCGCCCGGTTACCGGCAGGTGCCCCCGGCTCCGCCGCAGCCGGTCGCAACGGTCGCGGGTGGGGAAACTCCCCCTCCTCCGACGAGCTGGGTCGCGCCGGAAACGTCATCCGATCGCGACGACCGAGAGTCGCCGTGGGGCTGACGGCGACCGTCGCAGGACTGCGGACACGGCTGGCCGACGTCGGCCCGCTCACGCCGAGCGGCGATGAGGCTCGCAGGCTGGCCGAGAACGAGCTGGCGAAACCTGTATACCAGGCGGCGGAGCCCACGGTGATCGACCGCATCGCACGTGCGGTCGGTCAGTTCTTCGAGCGGCTCTTCCAGGTCGAACTCGGCGGCGGGTGGGGATCGGCGTTCGCCATCGTCGCCACCATCCTGGTCGTCATCCTCATCGTCGTCGCGTTCATCGTGTGGGGCCGTCCCCGAGCGGTTCGCAGGGCTGCTGCTCCGCCTGCGGCGCTCTTCGGCGAGACCGAGAGTCGTTCGGCCGACGAGCTGCGCCGAGATGCGGCATCCCGCGCCTCCATGGGCGAGTGGGATGCCGCGGTCGTCCTTCGCTTCCGGGCGCTCGCACGAGGGGTCATCGAGCGCGGCGCCGTGGACACTCCCCCCGGTGCCACCGTGCACGCGTTCGCGCGTGCGGCGGGGCGTGCGTTCCCCTCAGCGGCGGTCGAACTCGAAGCCGCTGCGACCGCGTTCGACGACGTGCGGTACCTGCGACGGCCGGGAACGGCTGAGCTCTATCGACGCGTCGCCGAGATCGACGACCTCGTGGTCGCCACGCGACCCGTCGACGCCGACAGCGCCGGGGTTCCGGTATGACCGCGGTCGCTTCCACACCGACGCGCCGCCGCAGCGCGATCGGATGGTTCGCGATCGGCCTCATCATCGTCATCGTCGGCAGCGTCGGTGCCGCACTCTCGGGGCTCTGGAACTGGAATCAGCGAGAGGCGCTCGACCCTGAGTCCGCCGGTCCCCTGGGCAGCCTGGCTCTCGCCGAGATCCTCCGAGAAGAAGGCATGCAGGTGATCGTCGCTCGCGATCGCGAAACGGCGGCACGCGAACTCGACGGCCGACCCGCGACCCTCGTGCTGCCCGACAGCCCCGCACTGTCAAATGCCGCCGTCCTCGCGCTCGCCCGCATCGCAACGGACGTCGTGCTGATCGAGCCGCGCTCTCGCACGCTGCATCTGCTGATGACCGGGGCCGCCACGGCAGGCGTCTCCGCGAACGGTCCCGTCGAACCCGGATGCGATGTGGCGGATGCCGTCCGATCCGGACCCGTCGCACCGCGTGCCGTGTTCACGGCAGAGGGCGGCGAGGCGATCTCCGAGTGCTACGCCGCGGCGGACGGTTTCGGCTTGCTCGTGGGTCCTGCACTGCAGGACGCGAGCGCCGGGCGGGTTGCGGCGATCGACGGCCGGGCGCTCTTCACGAACGAGAGTCTCGCCGAAGACGGCAACGCCGCACTCGCCCTCAATCTGATGGGACGGCATCCAGCCGTCGTCTGGTACGTCCCCAGCCTCGCCGACACGGACCTGGCCGACGGCGATCCGTCGCTCGGCGAACTGACGCCACCGTGGGTGACCCCCGTGATCGTCCTGCTGCTCGGCGCCGGCCTCGCTGCGGCGCTCTGGCGCGGCCGGCGGTTCGGGCCGCTCGTCGCGGAGCGACTGCCGGTGTCGGTGCGCGCGTCCGAGACCACCGAGGGAAGGGCGCGGCTGTACGCCCAGTCGCGCGACGCCCTCCACGCCGCCGACCAGCTGCGCATTCCGGCGCTCGGGCGCATCGGACGTGCTCTCGGCCTCGGGACTGGCGCGTCGGCGGCCGAGATCGCGGATGCCGCGGCCGCCCGTACCGGGCTCGACCGCGCCGCCGTGCGCGGCACCCTGATCGACGACATCCCCCGCGGCGACGCCGATCTCGTCGCGCTCGACACTCGCCTGCGCCACCTCGAGGACGCGGTCCACGCCGCCGTCCGACCGGAAAGGAACCCCCGATGACCGACCTTCCTCCGCCGCTGCCCTCCGACGACGCGGCCCTGCGAGACGCCATGAACCGCGTCCGCATCGAGGTCGGCAAAGCGGTGATCGGTCAGGACGGCACCGTGACCGGCCTGCTCATCGCGCTGCTCGCACGCGGCCACGTGCTGCTCGAGGGCGTGCCGGGTGTCGCCAAGACGCTCCTCGTGCGATCACTGAGCGCGGCACTCGGACTCGAGACCAAGCGCATCCAGTTCACTCCCGACCTGATGCCCGGCGACGTGTCGGGGTCGCTCGTGTACGACGCCCGCACCGGCGAGTTCGAGTTCCGCGAGGGACCCGTGTTCACCAACATCGTGCTCGCGGACGAGATCAACCGGACGCCGCCGAAGACGCAGTCGGCTCTTCTCGAGGCAATGGAGGAGCGACAGGTCTCGACCGACGGTGTCACCCGCCCGCTCCCCGACCCGTTCCTGGTCGCGGCGACCCAGAATCCCATCGAGCACGAGGGCACCTACACGCTGCCGGAGGCCCAGCTCGACCGATTCCTGCTGAAGCTGGTCGTCGACCCGCCGCCACGCGATGCCGAGCTCGCCGTGCTCCGCCGACACGCGAACGGGTTCGATCCCCGCGACCTCGCCGCCGCGGGACTGCGGCCGGCCGCGAGCGCGGACGAGATCCGCGCCGCACAGCGGGCCGCGGCATCCGTCACGGTCTCGGATGATGTCCTCGGCTACGTCGTGGATCTCGCTCAGGCCACGCGACGCAGCCCTTCGGTGCAGCTCGGCGTGAGCCCGCGCGCTGCGACCGCTCTGCTCGCCGCTGCGAAGGCGTGGGCGTGGCTCGGCGGATACCCCGCGATCACGCCCGATCACGTCCAGACCATGCTCGTCCCGACCTGGCGCCATCGCGTCCGCCTCCGGCCGGACGCCGAGCTCGAGGGGGTTTCGGTGGACGCGGTGCTGGGCTCGATCCTGCAGCAGACGCGCGTGCCGATCTGAGGCGGAACGCCCACCACGACCCATCCCGAATGGAGGTGTCCGAGATTCCGGACCAGCCCAAGACCCGCAGCAGCCTGTACGTCACGGGCCGGTTGCCGCTGCTCGTGGCGATCGGCGCGGTCCCCGTCGTGCTCCTCTCGGGCGCGGGCATCGACCCCGCGCTCGTCGCCTGGGGTTGGGGAGCGGTCTGCACTGTGCTGACCCTCGCCGACGCTGTGGCCGCACCGGACCCTCGGATGCTCACCGTCGAGCGGCGCATTCCGCGACGGGTGCTGCTCGGGCAGCGCGCGGACGCCGAGCTGAGGCTGCGGAACACCGGCTCGCGCACCGTGCGCGGACGCGTGCGGGATGCCTGGCAGCCGACGGCGGGCGCCCCCCGCGACCACCCCGTGATAGACATCCCGCCGGGTGAAGGCCGCACGATCGCGGTCCCGCTGCTGCCACGCCGTCGGGGCGAGCTCACATCGAGGTTCGTGATCGCGCGGTCGGATGGCCCGCTGCGGCTCGCGGGCCGACAGCTCCGCATCGACTCGGCGGGCGCGATCCGGGTGCTGCCGCCGTTCACCGCCCGACGGCATCTGGCGTCGCGCCTGGCCAGACTGCGCGAGCTCGACGGCAACACGAGTGTGCAGGTGCGCGGCCAGGGGACCGAGTTCGACAGCCTCCGCGAGTACGTGCGGGGCGACGACGTGCGGTCGATCGACTGGCGGGCGACCGCGCGCGCATCCACGACGATGCTGCGCACCTGGCGGCCGGAGCGCGACCGTCATGTGGTGATCGTTATCGACACCGGTCGCACGGCTGCGGCGCGGGTGGGCGACGGCGTGCGCATGGATGCCGCGATGGAGGCCGCGCTGCTGCTGGCGGCGCTGGCAACCCGCGCGGGAGATCACACGCACCTGCTGATGTTCGATCGTGTGGTGCGCGCCCGCGTCACCCGCGTCGACGGTCCGGGGCTGCTGCCGGCTCTCGTCGATGCCATGGCGGCGGTCGAGCCGCAGCTCATCGACACGGACTGGGACGCGGCGTTCGCGCACGTGCGCGGTCTGACATCCCGTCCGTCGCTCGTCGTGCTGCTCACGGCGCAGGATGCCGCCGAAGCGGCTCGCGGATTCCTCGGATCGCTGCCGGGGCTCACCCGCCGCGCTCACGTGCTCGTCGGCACCGTCACCGATGAGTCGCCCGCGCCGCCCGAGCGACCGGATGCCGCCGACGTGTATCGCGCCGCCGCCGCCGAACGTGCCGATCGCGACGCCGCAGCGGTCGCAGCGGCGATCGCCCGCGCCGGCGCAGAGGCCATCGCAGCCGACCCCGAGCACCTTCCGCCGCGCATCGCCGATCGCTATCTCGCGCTCAAGGCGGCCGGAAGGCTCTGAAACGTGCTTCGCTTCGGATTTCGACGAGACCGGGCGCGGTTACCTGGGAGTCTGCTGAGTATGGCCTAGGCTCGGGCCGGGGCATTCCCTCGTTGCCCCGAAACCAATCGCGAAGGAGATGCGCCGTGAGCGACCCCCGCCCCGAGAAGCCGATCGAACCGACTCCTCTCGAACACACGCCCTCCGCGCCGTCCACCGGGGCGACCCTCGTCGCCGAGGCGTTCGGCACGTTCCTGCTCGTGCTCGGAGTCGTCAGCACGGCTCTGTTCGCCGCCGGCTTCGGCGAGGGGACGGATGCCGCGAACAAGGGCGTCGGATTCCTCGGGGTCTCGCTCGCCGTCGGTCTCACCGTCGTCGCCGGCGCCTACGCGTTCGGTCCGATCTCGGGCGGCCACTTCAACCCCGCGGTCACTCTCGGCCTGGCAGCGGCCGGTCGCTTCCCGTGGAGCAAGTCCATCGGCTACATCATCGCGCAGATCATCGGCGGTGCGGTGGCGACGACCCTCGTCGTGCTGATCGGCCTGTACGGGCCGGACAACTGGCTCGGCAACGCCCAGGACGGCGGCTTCGCGTCCAACGGGTGGGACTCGCTCTCGCCCGCAGGATTCGGCATCGGTGGAGCCATCGTCGTAGAGATCCTGTTCACGGCGCTGTTCGTCGTCGTGATCCTCGGTGTCACGCACCCGACCCGCGGCAACCCGGCCTTCGCGGGACTCATCATCGGCCTCACACTGACGCTGATCCACCTGGGCACCATCCCGATCGACAACACGTCGGTGAACCCGGCGCGCTCGATCGCGACGGCGATCTACGGCGGCCCTGAGGCAGTCTTGCAGCTGTGGGTCTTCATCGTGTTCCCGATCGTCGGCGCGCTCATCGCAGGGTTCGCGTATCGCGCGCTCTTCGACAGCGCCAAGAAGGACTGATCGTTCGCGGAAGGACCCGGTCATCGACCGGGTCCTCCTGCATGTCCGCGCTCAGCGCTTCACATGCGCCCCGGTCTGCAGCCGTCGCGGGACGGCTGTCAGCCCGCGACGAGAGTCGGCGTGCCGGCCTCGTACTCGGTGAGATCCCCGTCCTGGCCATTGCGGTACGCGCGTCCGCCGACGACCAGCATGTAGACGAGGAACAGGGCCAGCGCGGCGGCGCCGATGCCGATCTTGACCGGCCACGGCCACGGCTGCGCCGTGACGAACCCTTCGATGAGTCCCGATACTCCGAGCACGACGACGAGGCCCAGTGCGATCGTGGCCAGCGATCGACCAGCCGATGCGAGTGCTTCTGCTCGAGAGCGGGGACCCGGCGCGACCCAGGACCAGAAGATCTGCAGTCCCGCGGCGCCGGCGACGAAGATGCCCGTCAGCTCGAGCAGCCCGTGCGGCAGGATGTACAGCACGAACACGTCGGCCTGCCCGAATGCGGTGAGCACGGCTGCGGCCGTTCCCACTCCGATCGCGTTCTGCACGAGCACCGCGATCGGCCAGAATCCGGTGATGCCGAACATCACGCACTGCGCGGCGATCCAGGCGTTGTTCGTCCACACGGTGCCCGCGAAGACCGCCGCGGGGTTCTCGCTGTAGTAGTCGGTGAAGTCGCTCTCGGCGTACTGCTCGAGCTGTGCCCGGCTGCCGAGACTCGCGACCAGCGCGTCGTCCTGCGAGATCCACAGTGCGACGACGACGGTGACCGCGATGAAGCCCACGGCGATCACGAGCGTGGTCCACCGCACGCGGTACAGCGCGGCAGGCAGCTGCTGCGCGAAGAACCGCGGAATCTGCCGCAGCACGTTCTCCGGCGCCCCGGTCAGCCGCAGGCGCGCGCGCGCGAGAATCGTCGACACGTGGTCGCCGTGCGCCGTGCGTCCGGCGGAGGTCTTCACCTCGGCGAGATCTGCGGATGCGGCCCGATATCGCGTGACCAGCTCATCGACCTCGCGCCCGCTGAGGCGGCGGGTGCGGCTCAACTCATCGAGCCGGGCCCACTCCTCACGCCGGGCCGCGGTCAGGGCATCGAGATCCATTTGGTTTACTGTACCCATGCCCGCCGAACGTGCCGCCGCGCGCGTCCACGCGGTGGAGATCCACCAGGACGAGATCCTGACGGGAGAAGCCGTCGCGCTGGACGTGCAGCCGATCGGATACTTCCTTCGAGCTCTCGGCGTGCTCATCGACATGCTGCTCGGCGTGATCGTCTTCGTGCTGTTCGGGCTCGTCGCTTCGTGGCTGGTCGGCCAGGGGATCCTCGACGACGCGATCCTCCCCATCCTCGCGATCGTGGTGGTCGCTCTCGTGATGGTCGTCATCCCGACCGTCGTCGAGACCGCCTCCCGCGGTCGCAGCCTCGGCAAGCTCGCGGTCGGGGGACGCATCGTCCGCAGTGACGGCGGCGCGTCGGGCTTCCGGCACGCCTTCATCCGAGCCCTCGTCGGCGTGCTCGAGCTGTGGCTCACGGTCGGTGCCGTAGCCGCCCTGGTGGGCGCCTTCACGCCGCGCTCGCAGCGGCTCGGCGATCTCATGGCGGGCACCTACTCCGAGCGCACTCGCACCCCTCCGCTTCCCGCCTACTCCCCCGGTATCCCGCCGGTGCTGACCGAATGGGCTGCAGGAGCGGATGTCGCCCGCCTGCCCGACAGGCTCGCGCGACGGATCGCGCAGTTCGTCGGGCACGCCGAGAAGATGGCGCCCGCGCCCCGTGCGCGGGTCGCGGAATCCCTCGCCGACGAAGTCGCAGCACACGTCTCGCCGGTGCCCGGGGGCGACCCCGAGACGTTCATCCGAGCCGTCGTCGCTGTCCGCCGCGATCGGGAGCTGCGCGCCCTGCAGCTCGAGGCGCAGCGGGTCGCCACCCTCACGAGTGCGACGACCGGTACTCCGCGAGGATTTCCGGAGCGCTGACCGGGGGTCAGTACCGGTAGTGGTCGAGCTTGTAGGGCCCGTCGACCGAGACGCCGAGGTAAGCCGCCTGCTCATCCGTCAGGGTGGTGAGCTCTGCGCCCAGCGCCTGGAGGTGCAGGCGTGCGACCTTCTCGTCGAGGCTCTTCGGCAGCGTGTACACCCCGATCGGGTACTCGTCGCGGCGGGTGTACAGCTCGAGTTGGGCGAGCACCTGATTCGCGAACGACGCGCTCATGACGAACGACGGGTGACCGGTCGCGTTGCCGAGGTTCATGAGCCTGCCTTCGCTCAGGAGCAGGATGCTGCGCCCGTTCGGCAGGCGCCACTCGTGCACCTGGGGCTTGATCTCGATGCGCTCCGCGCCCGGGATGGCGGCGAGTCCCGCGACGTCGATCTCGTCGTCGAAATGCCCGACGTTGCCGACGATCGCGAGGTGCTTGAGGCCCAGAAGGTGGTCGACCGTGACCACGCGTGTGTTCCCGGTGCCGGTGATGACCATGTCGACGTCGCCGATGACCGACTCGAGCCGCGCGACCTGGAATCCGTCCATCGCCGCCTGGAGTGCGCAGATCGGGTCGACCTCGCCGACGATGACGCGGGCGCCCTGTCCGCGCAGCGCTTCGGCCGCGCCCTTGCCGACGTCGCCGTAGCCCACGACGAACGCCACCTTGCCGCCGATGAGCACATCGGTCGCCCGGTTCAGGCCGTCGGGCAGCGAGTGGCGGATGCCGTAGGTGTTGTCGAACTTGGACTTCGTGACGGAGTCGTTGACGTTGATGGCGGGGAACAGCAGGTGACCGGATGCCGCGAGCTCGTACAGTCGGTGGACACCCGTCGTGGTCTCCTCCGTGACGCCGATGAGCCCCGCGGCGATGCGAGTGAAGCGCTGCGGATCGCGAGCGATGCTCGCGCGGAGCAGGTCGAGGACGACGCGGTACTCCTCGGAGACGGCAGCGTCGGTCCCTGAGAGCGTCGACGGGTCCGGAACCGCGCCGGTCTCCTCGAACTGCACGCCGCGGTGGACCAGGAGCGTTGCGTCGCCGCCGTCATCGAGGATGAGGTTGGGCCCGTCGAAGCCTTCGGCCGACCAGTCGAAGATGCGATCGGTGCAGCGCCAGTACTCCTCGAGGGTCTCGCCCTTCCACGCGAACACGGGCACGCCCGCGGGTGCGTCGACGGTGCCCGTCGGTCCGACCGCGACGGCCGCGGCCGCTTCGTCCTGCGTGGAGAAGATGTTGCAGCTCGCCCACCGCACCTGTGCGCCGAGCGCCACCAGGGTCTCGATGAGCACCGCGGTCTGCACGGTCATGTGAAGCGAGCCGGCGATGCGCGCACCGGCGAGCGGCTGCACCGGTCCGAACTCTTCTCGGAGGGCCATGAGCCCCGGCATCTCGTTCTCGGCGAGGCGGAGCTGGTGACGTCCCGCCTCGGCGAGCGACAGATCGGCGACGTCGAACGGAAGTGGCCGGGCGGAAACCTCGGCAGCGGATGTCTGCGGCATCCGCCCATTGTTCCACGGCCGATCTGCTCGGCGGCTGCCGGAGCGGGGCGATCGCGGCGGAGTCAGCTCACAGTCGGAGCGTCTCGTGGCGGACGACGACCCATCCCTTCGGCACCGACAGCCGATCCGTGTGAATGGCGCACAGGTCGTGGGCGTGCGGGTCGGCGGCGGCGCCGAGCGGGCCGATCGCGGCCATCTGGTCGTTGTAGTCGTACGTCAGCGTCGTGATGGCCTCGCGGGCGCATCCGACTTTGGAGCACAGTCTGTCTCGCATCGGCTCCACGCTATCGACCGTGCCCTGCGGGGCCGCGATGCCGCGCCGAGCCGCCCGTAGGATGGTGCCATGGCATGGCGGCGCACCCGGAGCACGGAGCCCGCGCCCGCTCGCCGCTCCCGGCACGGCCGGCACGGACGCGAGGGGCGCAGCCCGGTCGTGAGACCGCCCCTGCCACCGCTCGACACGCGGGTGGACCGGTTCGACCTCGCCGTCGGGACGGCGGCTGAGTTCCTGCGATCGGCATGGTCGGAACTGCGCGACGTCAGCTTCGAGATCGCCGACATGCCGGGCGCAACCGACGATGACGGCATCCCCCGCTGGACGGTGCTCTCGGACGAGAAGCGCATCATCCTGTACCGGCTGCCCATCGAGCGTCTCAGCCACCTGCATCGCAACGACGACCTGCACCGCCGCATGATGATCGAGGGCTGCGTGTTCCGTGCCGCGGCCGAGTACCTCGATCGCGACCCCTGGGATCTCGGTCCCGAGCGCTTCCGGTTCTTCTGAATCGCCCGGCGGCCGAACCGTCGGAAGGACGGGTGGGCGCGGCTACGGGTATACGACGATCGGCGGGGCAGCGGCATCCGCCGGCCACAGCGGGAAGCCCGCCAGCCCGCTGTCCGACGTGAGGGAGAGCCCGGCACGGATGCCGCTGGCATCGGGTGCGAACGAATAGACCTCGTCGGGCGCCAGTCGCACCGGCGTTGAGCCGAGCGCCGGAACCGTCACCTCGAGCCGGAACGACTGATCCTGCGACGTGAGCGACACGACTGCCGGATCGCTCGACGGGTTCACGAGCGTGAGAAGCGGCGGCGGTCCCGGCGGCGTCGCGAAGAGGCTCGGCACCGTCACAGAGGGCGACGCCTCGTACCAGGCGAAATCGGAGCCCTCATCGAAGCCGGTGGTCTGCCAGACCGCCGAGACGACCGGCTGGTCGGCTGTCACGTCGACGATGTAGGTGCCGGCCGGAAGCCCGCCGAGCTCGAGCTCGGCGGGCTGGGCAGCCGCGAGCGGAAGAGCCTGCGGTGCGATGGCGGGTTCCGACGAACCGACCTCGGTCACCGTCACCGTCGCTGTCGCCGCGACGGCCGGCGACAGCACGCGCAGCACCGTCGTGGCATCGGATTCACCCGGCGCGGCGCTGGTGGTCACGGTCACGCCCGCAATCGTCTGCGCAGCCTCCGGCGCGGGCACGGCGCCGACCTGATCCACACCGCCCGGCGTGAGCGTCCGCGTGATGCTCGCCTGCAGCGAGGCGCGTACCGGGGCGCCGACCGCCGAGACCCTGATCACGGGTGCGGCCTCGCCGAGCACGAGTCCGGCAAGAGGGACGAATCGCTGAGTGCCGGGGGCCACGACCACGTCGGCGCCCCCCTCCGGCGCCAACGCGCCGCTCGCGCCGTACGTCGTCAGCTGCACCGTCGCGGGCACCGCGCCGGGGTTCGAGAGCACGACGATGTCGGCGGCTCCCGTCGCGGCCGACCCGCCGACGAGCCACGACTCCATCAGCGCGGGGCGGCACGCGGATGCCGCGAAGCCGGCGATGTCGTCGGCAACGACCGACGACGACCCGGAGGCCGCGACATCCGTCCGCGCGCGGCCCTGGGGTGGGGCGGTGAACACGGCGGCGCCTTCACCACTCGAGAGCTCCGGGGCGGTGAGACGCGTCTCTTCGGGAGCCGGCGCACCTTCGGCGACGCCCGTCGTGAGCTGCTGGGTGGTCGCCTCGGCGATCTGCGCGGCATCCTCGGGATTGCGTCCGACTGCGAGCAGTCCGCCGTCGCACGCGATGACGGTCGCCGCCGGCGCGGGCGTCGCCGACAGGCGAACCGGCTCGCGGACCACCGTCGGCCATGGCAGCGACACCGCCGTGACGACGGCGACGACGGCGACGGCCGACGCGACGGTCGCCGCGAGGATCCGGGCACTCGTGGTCGCCCAGCGGAACACGCGCCGATCGCTCATCGCCCCTCCCTCCAGTGCGGTCCGACGATCCGCGGCGTGCGGCGGGCGGCGCGGCGGGAGGCGGACGTCGGGAGGGCGAGCAGAAGCGCGATCCCCACGACGAGCACGTCGGCCAGGGCGATGGAGCGCGCGATGTTCGCGACGTCGGCGGCGACGGCGGGCCTGTCGGACACGTCGGTCGTCACCCGCCAGAGCGACCCTTTCGCGGTGTCCCCTACCGCGTCGAGCGTGTCGCGCTGATCGAGTGCGGTCGATCCCGCCAGCCGCATCGCGCGCGCCGCATCCGATTCCGGCGGCGCTGCGGGCGCGAGCAGGACGAAGCGGATGCCGTCATCGGCGAGTTCGGCGACCACATCGTCGGCAGAGCCGCTCACCAGGTCGGCCGTCATGTTGGCGAGCTCGACGTCCTGCGGAGTGGGGTGGGTCGCGGTCGAGATGATCGTCGACTGCCCGCCCAGTGTCTCGCTGCCGCCCCACACGACCTGCGACGAGACACCACCGGAATCCTGCGGCGTCAGCACGATCGTGCCCACCTCGGAGTCGCGGCCCTCGGCCGCAACGTACGCCGGAAGACTGCTGTCCGGTCCGTTGGTGATGAGTATCACACCGCGGGCCATCGAGGTCAGTGCTGGTGCCGCCAGCACGACGATGCACACGCACACCCCGGCCGCTGCGAGGATCCTCGCGAATCGCAGGCGGGGTGCGAGCCCCGCGTCGAGGGCCACGAGCGCGCCGCCGAGCACTCCGAGCCATGCCAGGCTCAGCCCGGTGCCCGGCCACAACGGCACCGCGGTCGACTGGGCGAAGAGCACCCAGACGCCCACGGCGGCGAACGCCGTGGCCAGACCGAGCGCTGCGACCACGAGCATGGCGATGCCGGCTGCCCACCGTTGCGTGAGGGGTGCGACGAGTGCGAGCAGCGCGAGAGGCGCCGAGAGCAGGGGAACCCACCACGTCGGCCCCTCGGGCAAGATCACGCTCCACCCCGCCAGGTCGGGCGTGGGGATCCCGGCGGCGAGCAGGGCACGGCCCGCGCTGTCGGCGGCGACCTGTGGGCCGAGCCACGGCACCCCGGGGTCGGCGATGAGGCCCCACACATCGCGAGACGAGACGGCATGCCAGACCAGCGGCACCGCGAAGACGACGGCTGGGATGACGCACCAGACCAGTCGCGCGAGGCCGGCGCCGGCGCGCAGCACGACGGCGAGGACGATGGCGCCCGCCCACAGCACCACGAGCGCGGGAGCGAGCGACGGCGCCGCGGCGATCACAGCGACGAGCAGGAGGGATGCCGCGCCGGCAGCGGACCACGACCTGTGGGCGACGGCGCCGGCGTAGAAGAGCCACGGCAGGAGGAGATGTGCGATCACAGCCGCGGGACGGCCCTGTGTCAGGGCGGCCAGCAGCGTCGGCGCGAGCGCCCAGACGATGCCCCCCGTGAGGCGGAGGCCGGAGCGCTCGGTGACCCGGGTGGCGGCGAACCACCCGCCGAGGGCCGCGAGCGGGAGCGCGAGCACCCACAGCAGCACGATCGCCCGCGAGGGCTCCCACGGAGACAGCGAGCCGAGAACCGCGACGACCGCGGCGAACGGGTCGGCAGGGCCGATCGTGTCGATGCCCAGCGCACGCTGACCGTACGCGGCATCCGCCCACAGCTGCGACACCGTGGCCCGGAGCGGTTGCAGTGCTCCCCCGCCCAGCACCGGCCACGCGAGCAGAGCAGGGAACGCGGCCACGGACGCCGCGAGTGCACCCAGGACGAGCCATGCCCCGCCGCCGGAGAAGAAGCGCAGGTCGCTGCGGCGATATCCGCCCGGTGCCTCGTCGGGCTCGTCGTCGAGCGAGTGCCGGATCGCCGACCAGCTGGTGCGGAGCGGTGCGAGCTGGGCCCAGCCTGCGCGCCGCGTCCTGGAGATGCGGCGCCGGGCGCGTGCCACGGCGCCGATCCGCACGAGCGCCACGACCGACGCTGCCCACTCTGGCCCGATGAGGCCCGGCTCCTTGCGCACGAGCTGTCCGATCGAGCGCCAGACCGCGAGCGGGAGGATCGACAGCCAGTGCAGGGGCACCGTGAACGCCGGCGCGTAGACGAGGCGGCGATGCAGCTGTGCCGTCCTTGTCGCATACGCGCGGCGGCGTCGCCGCTGCGCCGTGAGCGGAGTGGGAAGACTCGCGACTCCGTCGCCGGCGACGGCGACGATCGCCGTCGGGACGAGCGTCACGCGGGCGTCCGAGAGACGCGCCCGGACCCCGAGGTCGAGGCCTTCGTCGGCGCCGATCAGGGCGGGGTCGAGTCCGCCCAGATCGCGCCACGCGTCGGAGCGGGCGAGGATGCCGCGGACGTCTGCCCCGAGCACGTCCTCTCGGGCATCGTGCTGCCCCTGATCGAGCTCGCCGTCGGCGAGCGGCGCCGTCCGGCCGAATCGGGTCATGGAGAGCCCCAGCGAGACGATCTCAGTGCGGTCATCCCACCGCACCAGCTTGGGCGCCACGAACGCGACCGACGGTGAGAGCTCGAGCGACCCGGTCAGGCGGCTCAGCGCGTCCGGCTCCGGTGCCGTGTCCTGGGCGAGCAGCCACACCGCGTCGCCGTCCAAGCGGGGCGCGACGAGGTTGATCGCCGCGGCGAAACCCGTCGCGGCCGGGGCATTCACGACCGACTCGGCGCCCGACGCCGCAGCGACTTCGGCGACTCGTGCGTCGTCGCCGCAGAGCACGATCGTCAGGACATCGACGGGTCGCGTCTGATCCGCCAGGGCTGCGAGCGTCCGCCGCAGGTGGAAAGCTGCGGGGGTGCGGCCGTCGGGGCGCGCGACGAGGATGGCGTGGACTCGGGGCGGCATGACGTGGTCAGCCTAGGCGCGGGCGCGGGGCACCCTGCGGTGTACGCGCCGCGGGTGCGAGATCGGATGGCCCTCGCGGCAGCGCGCCTGGTCAGCTGGCGTGGCGCTTGAGCTTGCGGCGCTCGCGCTCGCTGAGCCCGCCCCAGATGCCGAACCGCTCGTCGTTCTGCAGCGCGTACTCGAGGCACTCGCCGCGGACGTCGCACGACGAGCAGATGCGCTTGGCATCGCGCGTCGAGCCGCCCTTCTCGGGGAAGAACGCCTCGGGGTCGGTCTGCGAGCACAGCGCGTCGGTCTGCCACGACAGCGGATTGCCGTCTTCGACCTCGAGAGGTCGGCGGACCCCTGGGACACCCAGGTTGACCGGATCGACGAACCAATTGTCGGGAACGCCCGATCGGTATTGCGATGCCGTCATGTCGTTCTCCCCCCGTGAGCCCCCTGCACGCAGGTCAGCGTGTACTGGTAATTACACCCGTGTAGTTCGCCGCGGTCAAGTCGCAGATACTAAAGCCTCAACCACCTCTTGAACCTTCACGACGCGCCGACGGCGTGTCGCATCCCGATAACGCTCAGCGCGAAACCGTCGGCCGCGCACCGGGCAGAGCGATGAAGACCTCCCCGTCCCCCTCGATGCGGAGCGCGCCCTCGTCGGGCGTCACGAGCACGGCGGCTCCCGGGCGGAGCACGACCGATGTCTGCAACCCGCCCTCGAGAGATACTTCGCCGACTGTGGCAAGGGCGATGCCGACGCCGTCGATCGGCACCGAGACGGGCGAGCCGGCGGTGACCCGCGCGACGAGCAGGGTGAAGTCGCCGACCGGCACTGCGTATCTTGCGAGTCCCTCGCCGATCTCATCGGCGTGCAGGAGCGCAACGGGTCCGGGCGTCGGATCCAGCACGGCCAGCAGCTCGGCCACATCGATGTGCTTGGGAGTGAGGCCGCCGCGCAGCACGTTGTCGCTCGCAGCCATCAGCTCGACGCCCAGACCGCTGAGGTAGGCGTGGAGGACCCCTGCGGGGACGAACAGCCCCACGCCGCGCGGGATCGTCACGAGGTTCATGAGGAGGGCCACGATGACGCCAGGGTCCCCCGGGTATGCGGAATCCAGCTCTCGCACCAGGTCGAGTTCCGCCGCGAACTCGTCCGATCGACCCTGGGATGCTGCGGCGATGAGACCAGGCGCCGCCGTCCGCCCGTCCTCCGACAGGACCCACTCCAGGACTGCGTCGAGGGCAGCATCCGGCGCGCTCAGGCGCTCTGCCAGTTCGCGCGCGCCGGCCCCCAGCCGTCCCACCAGCCGGCGGGTGGCATCCAGTTCGCGGAGCCCCGCCAGGGCCCGGAACGTCTCGCTCACCGCGACGATCAGCTCGGGCTTGTGGTTCGCGTCACGGTAGGTGCGCTCGGCCGCGTCGCGCGGGATGCCCGCCGACTCCTCACGCTCGAACCCGACCTCGGCCTGCGCCTTGGACGGGTGGACCTGGATCGAGAGGGGGGATGCCGCGGCCAGCAGCTTCAGCAGATAGGGCAGGTGATCGGGCACTCCGAAGCGCGCGCCCTCGTCGGCGATCCACGCATCGAGCGAGCGCCC
Source organism: Microbacterium pumilum (assembly GCF_039530225.1). Taxonomy (NCBI): domain Bacteria; kingdom Bacillati; phylum Actinomycetota; class Actinomycetes; order Micrococcales; family Microbacteriaceae; genus Microbacterium; species Microbacterium pumilum. The sequence goes on along the minus strand of NZ_BAAAOH010000001.1, from coordinate 2,141,094 downwards.
GTCGGGGATCGTGGCCGGGTCACCGGGATGATCGCCGAACCACACCTCGGCTTCCGGGCGGCCCGAAGGAGTCCGGCCGGTCAGCTGTGCGAGCAGCTCGGTGGATCCCCAGTCGTAATCGCGAGGTTCGTTCGACAGGTCAAGCAGCATGCCCTCAGCCTAGAGTCGCAGCGCCACCGAGTACCCTGTGAGCGATGGCCGCCTACTCCAAGCACCCGGCATCGGCACCGCCGGCCGCCCCGGTCCGTGAGACGACGGGTCACCTCATGATGCGCGCGTGGTGCATCTTCGTGCTCTTCATGGCCCTGTCGGGAACAGCCTGGGTCAACGCTTTCGGCACCCCGGCCACCACGGTCATCACCATCGGCGGGGGCGTGCTCTCGATCGTGCTGTGGATCGTCATCCGGCCACCCGTGCAATGGCGCCGACTGCCGTGGTTCGTGGTCGCATACGTCCTTTGGGCGACGCTGTCGCTGCTGTGGTCGGCGTGGGTGTCGTCCACGGCCCTGACCCTGCTGCTGCTGTACATCACGACCATCCAGGCGCTCTTCATCGGCAGCGTCCTGACGTGGCGCGAGGTGGTCCGCGCCCTCGCATCCGCCCTGAAGTGGGCCCTGGGCTTGTCGCTCGTGTTCGAACTGTGGGTGTCGGTCTTCGTCGGCGCCCCGATCCTGCCGGGATTCGTCGTGGAGAAGGCGGACGACCCGATCGAGTACTGGTCGCGGAACAATCTCTTCGACTGGGGCGAGCGCATCCAGGGCATCATGGGCAGCGCGAATCTGCTCGGCCCGGTGGCATTGCTCGCCACCGTCGTCTTCGCGATCCGCTACGCCGCCGGAGCACCGCGGCGCACACTGCTCGCCGGCTGGATCGCCCTCTCGGCGTTCCTCTTCTTCCGCGCCTCGTCCGCGACCGCGTACGTCGCCGCGGTGGGCGTGGCCATCGTGCTGGTCACGGTGCTCCTCATGCGGCGCGCGCGCCGGCCCGGCGAACGCACCAAGTACTACGTCGGCTACGCCGTGATCGCCCTCGGCGGTGCGGTGACCCTCTGGCTGCTGCGCGGCGAGATCTTCACAGCGCTCGGCCGCAGCTCCGACCTCACCGGCCGCGAGAGCATCTGGGCGGCGGTGCTCGAGCGCGCGGCCCAGCGCCCTGTTGTCGGCTGGGGGTACGCGACGCCCTGGGTGCCCTGGGATCCGGCGTTCGACGGCTGGATCATCGACCACGACCAGACCGTCATGCAGGCGCACAACATGTGGGTGGACGTCTTCCTGCAGCTCGGCATCATCGGACTCGTGATCATGGGTCTCACCTATCTGGCCGCGACCTGGCGATCGTGGTTCTTCGCGGTGGATCGCCCTCGCTGGGACCTGCGTGAGGACCGTCCCTACTCGCCGCTCAGCCTCCTGCCGACTCTCACGATCGCCATCCTGCTCGTGCAGGGGCTTGCGGAGTCCTCGCCGCTCCTCGGCTGGGGCTGGCTGCTGCTGGTGCTCTTCGGATACAAGATCAAACAGTCCCCGCACGTCGGCGTGGGTCCGGCCGAGCAGAGCGTCGCCATCGAGCGCGGCGAGCTGACCAAGCAGGTGCCGTGACATCCGTCCCGCGGCGTGCGTCTCAGCCGAGCTGGCTGAGTACGCTGCTCGCTTCGGCGTCGTTCGCGCGCGCTTACACCCTCGTCGTCCTCGGGGCGGTGTTCTCGTCGTTCGCGATCGAGCGGATCGCGGGACGCATCACCTACGTCACGATCCTCGCATCGCTGTGCCTGCTGGGCGTCGGCGTGCTCATCTCCAGACGCCAGGAGATCACCTTCGTCCGCCTCGTGCCGTCGACGCTGCTGATCTTCCTCGGCTGGGCGCTCGTCAGCATCTTCTGGAGCTTCGACGTGCCCAGTTCGTTCTGGGGATGGATCTCGGCCGCGGCGCTGGCCTTCCTCGCCGTCGTCATCGGACACGTCCGCGACACGCTGCAGACGGCGAGGGCACTCGGCGACGTCCTCCGCGTGCTGCTCGGCATCTCGCTGGGTGTCGAGGTGCTGTCGGGCGTCCTGCTGGACACCCCGATCCGGTTTCTCGGCGTACAGGGCAACCTCGCCCAGCTCGGGCCGATCCAGGGCATCTTCGGCACGCGCAATCTGCTCGGGTTCGTCGCCGTCCTCGCGCTCATCACCTTCCTCATCGAGTACCGCACCCAGTCGGTCCGTCCTGGCACCGCCTTCGCATCGGTGCTGCTCGCGGGAGGGATGGCGACGCTCAGCGACTCGCCGACCGTCCTCGTGCTCGCCTTCGGGGTCGGCGCCGCGGTGGCTGCACTCGCTCTCGTGCGTCACGCACGCCCCGAGAACAGGGCGCCCCTGCAGTGGGGGCTGGGGGCCCTCGTCGTGGTCGCCGCGGTGGTCGGCTATGCACAGCGGTATGCGATCATCGCGTGGTTGGGCGCGGGCACGGACTTCTCGATGCGCGTCAACCTATGGCTGAAGATGCTCGAGTTCGTCCGAGTCCGTCCCGTGCAGGGATGGGGATGGTTCGGCCCCTGGAACCAGGAGAAGTATCCCTTCAACGGGATCAATTTCGTGCTCGGCTCGTCTCACGCGACCGGCCTGAACGCCTACTACGACGTGCTCCTCCAACTCGGCTGGCTCGGCCTCATCCTGTTCCTCGCGTTCGCCGGCGTCGCCCTGGTGCGGTCATGGCTGGATGCCTCGGAGCGACGATCGGTCATCTACGCGTGGACCCCGCTCATGCTGGTCGCCCTCCTCGTCGACTCGATGTTCGAGAGCTTCACCCTCACCGGTCTGGGGTGGCTGCTCCTCGTGATCCTCGCGGTGCGCGCGGGTCAATCCCGCTCATGGCGGGAGCGGATCGGACGGGACGACGGCGGCCCCGGCGACGGAATCACCGAACTGCCGCGCGATCAGGGTCTCCCAGGACGCGCAGGGTAAGCTTTCCTCTCGGCCCGACGCCTCGGCGCCTGCCTGCAAAACGGGAGTTCTCCACGTGACCCACATCCTTCAGAACGCCGTCTTCCCCACTGATCGCGATCCCGACCTTCTGCCGCTGTATGTCGATCCCGAGATCTGGTCGGTCATCGACGATGAGGCGGTGCGGGTGTCGAGCCGGGCGCACATCGGCAACATCCTCGGCCGAACGTCGGCGCGGATCCTCGCGGGTCGCCGAGTCTCGTTCGGTACGTATTTCAACGCGTTCCCCGCCGCATACTGGCAGCACTGGACACCTGTCAGGCAGGTCACGCTCACCGTACGCACCGTCGGCCCCGCCACGATCCTGCTGTACCGCTCGAACGGATCGGGTGTGCGGCAGCGCATCGAGACCCGCGAAGTGGATGGCGCCGTCTCATCGAGCTTCGCGCTGACGCTCGATCAGTACAGCGACGGCGGCTTCATCTGGTTCGACATCGTCGCCGATGAGAAGAACGCCGTGTTCGAGGGTGCGGAGTGGACGACTGAGCACGAGCCCGGCCGGCCGGGCAAGGCCTCCATCGGGATCACCACCTACAACAAGCCCGACTACTGCATCGAGACCCTGGCGAGCCTCGCGGAGGCGACGGATGTGCTCGAACTGGTCGACCGCATCTTCCTCATCGACCAGGGCGACCGGCGCGTCGACGCGGAACCCGAGTTCCCCGAGGTGGCGGCCTCTCTCGGCGACACCCTGCACGTCATCACGCAGCCCAACCTCGGCGGCTCCGGTGGGTTCGCACGGGCGATGACCGAGACGCTCGCGCGTCCCGACAGCGAGTTCGTGCAGCTCCTCGACGACGATGTGCGCATCGAGCCCGAATCGGTGCGGCGCTCGATCGTCTTCGGGCAGTACGCCAGCGTTCCCACCATCGTGGGCGCCCACATGTTCGACCTTCTCGACCGTCCGAAGCTGCACGCCTGGGCGGAGGTCGTCGATGAGGAGCCGTTCATGTGGCGCGCCCTGTACCAGGAGAAGCTCCCGCACGACTTCAGCGTCGCGAACCTCCGCCAGAGCCCCATGCTGCACATGCGACTGGACGCGGACTACAACGGATGGTGGATGTGCCTCATCCCTCTCGCGGTGATCAGGGAGGTGGGCCTGGCGCTGCCCGCGTTCATCAAGTGGGATGATGCCGAATTCTGCCTCCGCGCTGGTGAGGCCGGCTTCCCCACGGTCTCCGTCCCCGGGGTGGCTCTCTGGCACGTGTCGTGGGTCGGCAAGGACGACACCATCGACTGGCAGGCGTATTTCCACGCCCGCAATCGGATCGTGGCCGGACTGCTCCACTCCAACGCCCCGGGCGGGGGCACGCTGATGCGGCACAGCCGCCGCGTCGACCTCAAGCACCTCATGATGATGCAGTACTACCCCGTCGCGCTCCGGCATCGCGCCCTGCACGACATCCTCTCGGGCCCCGCCCACATGCGCGAGAACCTCGCAACAGCCATGCCGTGGGCCAGATCCCTGGCGGCAAAGTTCCCCGAGACCGTCGTTCAGAAGGACTCCGGCGTGCCGCTGCGATCGCGGCGAGGCCGCGCGGTGTTCAAGCGTCTCTCCGTCCACGAGCTCGACAATCCGTCGGGCATGCGCCTGCGGTGGTTCACCGTGACGACCCTCGTCTCGCACTGGTTCCACACCCCCCGCCCCGAGAACGTCGCGCAGCCCGAGGTCGAGTTCGGCAAGAGCGATGCGCACTGGTGGCGGGTACCGGTCTACGACAGCGCCCTGGTGAGCGCCGCAGACGGCTCCGGCAAGAACGTCTACACGCGCGATCGCGCGCAGTTCCGCCGGATGCTGGTGGAGAGCGTTCGACTGCACCGGCGACTGCGCCGCGAGTGGCCGAAGCTCGCGGCACGCTATCGCTCCGCGGCGCCGGAGCTGACTTCACTGTCACAATGGCAGCGGACGTTCGAGGAGTCGTCGTGAGCACCATTCATCCCGATCCCGCGGCAGAGTCGCTCACCGGCGGAGCGACGTTCGACCCCGCCTCGGCGACCATCACGATCGTCACCTACAACCGCTCCGGCCTCCTGTCACGGCTGCTCACCAGCATCCGTGAGATGGATCCCAAACCCGGCCACGTCGTGGTGATCGACAACGCTTCGGTGGATGACACCACCGCGGTCGTCGAGACGTTCCGCGAATCGCTCGGCAGCGAACTCGTCTACCGGCGACTCGATGAGAACACCGGCGGGTCGGGAGGGTTCAGCGAGGGGATGCGCGTCGCCTACGAGCTCGGATCCATCTGGATGTGGCTGATGGACGACGACGTCGAGGTCACGCCGGACGGCCTGGCACGGATGGGGGCGTGGGCGCCGCGCTTCAAGAGCATCCAGGGCCGCAGGTACGACTACGACGGAAGCGAGTTCTACTGGCAGTACCGCCTCTCGATCCCTCTCGGCATCCCGATTCCTTTCGCACCGGCGGGCTTCGACGAATCGGGCTACCGCATCATGAACTCGGGATGCTTCGAGGGCATGTTCATCCACCGCGACATCGTGCGCGAGATCGGCCTCCCTGATCCCCGCTTCTTCATCTACTGGGACGACTCGGTGTACGGCTGGCTCGCCTCACGCAAGACCACGTCCGTGATCGTGAACGAGTTCGTGCTGCGCCGCACCCGCGAGATCAAGCAGTGGGACATGGGCGTCCGCCATCTCAACGCCTCCAGCAACGCGTATCGCTACTACATCATGCGAAACCGCGGCTTCATGAAGCACTACTTCGCCGAGCACGGTTCCTACCGTCCTCTCGCGTTCTCACTCGGGTCGCTGCTGACGTTCGGCAAGGAGCTCGTGCGACTGCTGTTCGTGGAGCGCACGGTGCGCGGGACCAGCAACCTCTGGCGCGGTGTGCGCGACGGTCACAAGATCGCCAAGGACGCGTCGTGGCGGCCGATGCCGGCCCTTCAGGAGCCGCAGCGGTGAGCGGCGCCGAGGCAGCCGCCTCGCCGGTGGTTCCGCGGCGTCTCGCGATCATCGCCCACTACGACCCCCGCGGCAAGGCGGCACCGCACTTCCTGCGTCTGCTGGATCAGATCGGCGGCTCGTTCTCGGATGTCGTGGTCGCGTCGACCGCAGCACTCGATGACGAGGCGATCGCGGCCATCGAAGCGCGGGCGACCCTGGTCCGCCGCCCTAATGTGGGTCACGACTTCGGCTCATGGCGGGATGTGCTCGAGGCGCACGGGTTCGGTGCAGACTTCGATGAAGTCCTGCTGACCAACGACTCGTACGTCGGCTACCTGCGCCCGCTCGACCAGATGATCCGCGAGATGCACAAGCAGCCCGTCGAGGTGTGGGGCATGACGAAGTCCCACCGGCATGGCGAGCACATCCAGAGCTACTTCCTGTACTTCACCGCGGCCGCGCTCCACTCCCAGACCTTCGAGCGCTTCTGGGCGGAGCTGCGACCCGCCCACAGTCGGGACCAGGCGATCGTCGATCAGGAGATCGGCGTCAGCAGAGCCCTGCTGCAATCGGGCTTCCGGCTCGGCTCGTACTTCACCCCCACGACGCTGGAACGCCGGCTCGCCACCGTCCGGGGCGTCCATTGGCTCCGGCATCGCCAGCGCACATTCCCCACTCGTTTCGACAACTTCGAGGACTCGTTCTTCCGCGCCCGCAAGTTCATGGATCCTGCGATGGCAGACAACCTCAACTGGTCGGCGGCGTTCGCCGACGCGGTCTTCGACCGTGCCCGGCTGCCGGTCGTCAAGTTCGACACTCTCCGCTACGACCCGTACTTCCTCGACGCCGGGCACTTTCTGAACGAGCTGGAGCGCGCTTTCCCCGCCGCCTTCTCGGGGGTGCGCCAGTTCCTGGAGGAGACGAAGCCGTATTACGGAAGGCGCCGCTTCGAGAACTACGGCGACACCAAGCTGATGCTGCCCACTAGAGCCCTCGTGGGCTACGGCAACCGGCATCCGATATCCACGGCACAGCGCGCGAAAGAGACGTCATGAGTCAGATCCGCGAACTCACACGACTCGCGCGAAGGTTCCCGCCCCTGAGCCGGGTGCTCGAGACCGGTGATCCGCGTCGCCGCGCGCGACGTCTCATCGACTCCGGACTGATCGACCCCGCCCTGTACGCGCGCCAGCTCGGCGTGCCGAGAGTCACGGTGGAGGAGGCGGCTGCGCACTACACGACGATCGGGTACCGCGAGGATTACACGATCAACGCTCTGCTCGATCCGCGCACGATCGCCGGCGCCCTGATGCGGACGAACCGGCCCGTCCTGTTCGACTATGTGAACTCGCGCGCGTGGCACGCCCACGTGAGCCGGGTCTGGGATGTCGCGAAGTATCGCGAGGAGCACCCCGAGTCGCTGGACCATCGCGGCGGACCGGTGGGTCACCTGTGGGAACGCCTCCAGGCAAGCTCGGACTCGCAGCTGCGGACGCTCGGCGGTGGGCCGCGCGAGCTGCCGTGGCGCGAGGTCTACCGGACGCTCTCGGACGCATACGCCGAAGCCGCAGCGGCCCGCCGGGAGAAGCAGCGCCGCCTGCCGCGCTCTCACACGAACGACCTCATCGAACGTGGTGTCGCATGGCCGGCGCGGGAGCCGCGACCACTCGTATCGATCATCATGCCGGTCTGGAACCGGCCGATGGCCCTGCGCCGTGCAATCGAGTCGGTGCTGGCCCAGGATTGGGTCGAGTGGGAGCTCCTCATCGTCGACGACGGTTCGTGGGACGACACGGTGCTCGTCGCCAGGACGATCGCAGCGCGTGACGATCGCGTCCGCGTGCTCGAGCGGCCCCACGGTGGCGTCTGCCGCGCACGCAACGCCGGGATCGACGCCGCCCGCGGCAGCCTGATCGCGTTCCTCGACAGCGACAACGCGTGGGAGCCGACCTTCCTCAGCGACATGATGAACGGCATGCGTCACGTCGGCGCGGAAGCGGCGTTCGCGACGATCGAACTGCACAACGCCGGCACGGTGCGCTACCGCGACCAGGACGTCGATCATGACTCCCTCCGCCTGGGCAACTCCATCGACCTCAACACGCTCATCGTCACGCGCGGCGTCATCGACCGCGTAGGCGGCTTCGACCCGACGCTGGCGAGGGCCGTCGACTACGACCTGATCCTCCGCATCGCGGAGGGGCACCGCATCCATCACATCGACACGATCGGAGCGGTCTACGACGATTCCGAGGACGCGGACGACCGCATCTCGACGACGGAGCCGTTGGGGTGGAACACGCTGGTACGCCTGCGACACGACGGCGTTCTGCAGGCGATGGCCGAGCCGACAGCACTGCTCGAGGGCACCGACGTGTTCGTGATGGTCCACGGCGATGAGCTTCAGCTCGCCGACAAGATCGACGACCTCATCGACCTGATCGAGGATGAATCGGTCGGTATGACGATCGTGACGATCGGATGCGACGCCGGCCGTCAGTCCCTCGCCGACGTCGCGGCGATCGGGCGGCCGTCGATGGCCCGTCGATCTTTCGACGGCGACGAGCCCTTCGCCTACGTCGTGGACAGCTGCCTGGCAGCCGCGACGCGGACGAAGGTGGTGTTCATCGACCCCACCGCTCGGGCGTCGGCCGAGACCGTTCGCCTTCTCGCGGCCGAGGTCGGATCGGACGTGCCGGTAGCGCTGCCGGTGAACATCGGCCCTGACGGCACTCTGCAGGGAACCGGCGCCGCGCTGGCGCGGACCGGTTCGATCCCCGCCCTGCTCCTCGCTGACCACCCTGTGGAGGACTGGGGCACCGAGGACGCCGACGTGCCCCTCGCCTCGGGTCGAAGCTTCGCGGCCGACACCTCGGCAGTGCGCGCCGTCGGCGGGCTCGACCCGCTGCTGTTCAACGACTTCGAGCTGGAGTCCCTCAGCCTCAAGCTGATCCGCGCGAACAGCTCGGCCGCGATCCGTGTGGTGGCGTCGGCGCAGCTGTGGCATCCCGTACCGGCCACACCGTTTTCGAGAACCGATCCGAAGGGCAACAGCCGCGCCATCCGTGCTCTCTCGTCCGGTGTGGTCGTCCCGACCGTCCAGACCGTCTACGGTCCGCGCGGCTTCGACGTCGTGCACTGGGAGGCCGCCGAGGCCCGCGGAGAAGGCGGTGATCGCGAGCCGCAGCCCCGGCCCCATGCCGTCCTGGCGCGGCGCCACGCCCCCGTCGAGGTCGACGGAGAAACCCTCCCGAGACTTCGCTGGGCGATCAAGATCGCGGCGCCTGCCGGCCCGAGGGGCGAGGCATGGGGTGACCTCCACTTCGCGCGCGCTCTCGCACGGGCACTGTCGGAGCTCGGCCAGGAGGCGGTGATCGACCACCGTGAGGCGCACCATCGCTCGACCTCGTACCTGGATGACGTCGAGCTGGTGATACGGGGGCTCGACAAGTACGAGCCCCGTGGCACGGCGACGAGCATGCTCTGGGTGATCAGCCATCCCGACATGGTCAAGCGCGCCGAAGCCGAGCCGTACGACGCGGTGTTCGCTGCGTCGATCCCCTGGGCCAAGCGCATCTCGCAGCAGTGGGGGCTCGACGTGGAGCCGCTGCTGCAGTGCACGGATCCGAGTCTGTTCTCTCCCCACGGCGACCCGCGCACGGACGATCTGGTCTTCGTCGGCAACAGCCGCTGGGTGCCTAGGCCGGCGGTGGTCGAGCCCATCCGCAACGGCATCGACCTCAAGGTCTACGGCGCCGACTGGGGACCCTTCATCCCCGAAGAGTCGGTGACAGCACCGCACATCGACAACCGCGAGGTCGGTCGCCTCTACGAGAGCGCATCCGTCGTGCTCAACGATCATTGGAACGACATGAAGCGCGAGGGGTTCATCTCCAACCGCCTCTTCGATGTCGTGGCGTCGGGCGGTCGGGCCCTCAGCGATCCGGTCGAGGGCATCGAGGAGATCTTCGGCGGAAGTGTCGCCGTCTTCCCGAGCAGCGGCGATCTGGTTCCCATGATCCGCAGCGGCGTGGACTCGCTCTTCCCCGACGATGAGGAGCTCGCCAGACTGGGCGCCCGCATCCGAGAAGAGCACTCCTTCCTCGCACGCGCTCGGGTGCTGCTCGCGCGCGCGCTCGCTGTCCGCGCCCGATGAGCGCAGGCGAATAGACTGCCCCCAGCCCAACTTCTCGCCCAGGAGTCATCGTCGACAGCAACCCGAAGCCGCGCGTCATCGCGATGGGCGCGTATGAAAGAGACAACTTCGGCGACCTCCTCTACGTCGAGGTCACCCGGGGTTACCTCGCCTCAGCCACCGACACGACTTTCGCGGCGCCGTTCGCCGGCGACATGACCGCCGAACTGGGCGTCGATGTGCCCGCCGCCGGTCCCCTTCTCGACGCTGAGCACGTCGACGCCATCTGGACGGTGGGCGGCGAGGTGGGTGCGACCGACATCGACTACGTGTATCGGACCCGATTCGGTCAGGATGCCGCCACAGCGCTCGCGGCGATGAGTGCCGACGATCGCACCACGACTCTCCGCCGCGAGCTCGGCGGGGCCGTGTTCGACGCGCCGTACGTTCCACGGCCCAGCGCTCACTCCGGAACCCTCGGGGCGGACCTCATCCTCAACTCGGTCGGCATCGGCAGCATCCCGCACCTGTCGCGTGCCCGTCGCTACGTCCTCGAAGCGGTGCTGCGCGAAGCCACGTACATCTCGGTTCGAGACCCGCGTTCCGACGCCTACCTGACACGCATCGGCGTTCCGCACCGGCTCGCGCCAGACCTCATCCACACCCTGGCGCTCAATCATCCGCGCCCTGCCGCGTCCGGCGGCTGGGCGCTGATCCACCTCTCCGATCACCATCTGCGCGAGCACACCCCCGATGCGTGGGTCCGCGCCATCCACGCAGCGTCCTCGCTTCGCGGCATGCCGCTGCGCTTCTTCCTTGCCGGCACCGCCCCTGGGCACGACTCCCAGGCTGCCGCCGACCGGTTGCGCGACGCACTGCTCGAGCTCGACCACGGAAGAGACATCGAGATATCCACGGCACGCTCGACCTGGCCTCGGGTCGACGAGATCGCCGATTCGGCGGTGTGGATCGGCGGATCCCTCCACGGACGCATCGTCGCGCAGGTCTACCGCGTCCCGCGGGCCAGTCTCGCCAAGGGAAAGGTGGATGCCTACGCCGAGACGTGGGACGCCGACATGCCGTCGGGGGTCACCCCCCAGACCCTCGACGCGGCCGTGACGCATGCGCTCGGGTCCGCCACGCACGGCGACGTGGACGACCTCGCGGAGCGCGCTGAGCGCAGCATCCGCGATGGCCTCGACGCCGTCCTCGCCGGGCAGGCGCGCAGCCGCGATGACCGCATGCGCGAACTCCTCGCGATCCGGGCCGCCGAGGCGGCCGATCTGCACTCATGGAGTGCGCAGCTCGAGACGGCGTACGCGCACACGAAGACCGAGTACGTCAAGGCCTCGGCTGATCGCGATGCGCTGCGCAAGGAGCTGGACGCCGTTCACGAAGAGGCGCCCGCGGAGCCACCCTCGTCGATCGTGGGAAAGCTCAGCCGCGCCTACTCCTCGGTGCGGCGCAAGGACTGAGCCGCTGTGCCCGCCTCGACGGGCAGGGGCTCCCTGTCGCCGTCGAGTGCAAGCGGACTCACCAGCAGGACCGTCACGAGCCCGGCGAGCGCGAGCAGCCCCAAGATCGGGACGACCGAATACCACAGCGTGGAGATTCCGTGCGCGGTGGCCGACGTCTCGACGCCAGAACTCCCGGCGCCCCACTCGGCCACGAAGACATAGGCGATCGCGGCGAATGTCGCCGCCGCAGCCGCGACACAGAAGGTCGCCGAACCGAATCGTCTCGCTCGCGGCCCGAGAGGTCGCGCAACCCATTGGGCCAGGCAGCCGACCGTCACGCAGAGGGCCGCGATCCCGCAGAAGAGATATCTTCCCTGAATCCCCCGCGCAGGATCACCGGTGTCCCAGAAGATGCTGTGTGCGTTCAGCATGATCGTCACGACCACCAGTCCAGGGAACAGCCACAGAATCGCAATCGTGGCTCGTTCCCGACTCACGATGATCGCGACGACGATCGCGGCGAGAAGGATCACGCCCGCAATGTCGGCGTACAGGTCGGGAAGCCCGAGGCTCCAGAAAGTTCGGTTGAGTCGCAGGACGGTGCTCTGCAGGAACTCGGTCAGACTGTAGGCCGGATCCGCGATGTCTCGATGGGCTCGATTGCCGAGGAGGTTGGGTTGGACCTTGCCGAGGAGGATCAGGTTGCGGACCCACCACCACCCGCCGATGACGAATGCGATGGCGGCCGGCAGCAGAATCAGAAGCGCTTTGCGGAACAGCGGCACTTCCAGCCGTGCAACGGCGACCACCGCGAGAAGCACGATGACCGGAATCAGCAGGAGTGCGAGCCCTTTCGTCAGCAATGCGACGCCGAGTGCGATCCCAGACGCTGCAAGCAGGACCGCGCGAGCCCTAACGGATGTGCGGGCGCGGACCACGAAGTAGATGCTGGCGCTGCACGCCGTGATGAGCAGCGTGTCGTTGTTGATCAAGCCGCCCATGTTGGCGAAGTAGGCGACGAAGAGCGCCGAGGCGCCCCCTGCAAGACCCGCCCGGCGTGAGCGGGTTACACGTCGGGCCGTGCCGACCAGAAACGGCACGGAGGCCGCGAGCAGCACGCCTGACGCCATCCGAATCGCGAGCTGAGCGTGATCCCAGCGGAGCTCCGGACCGCCGAGCGCCACGACGACCCCCGCCAGGAGGTAGTAGTAGCCGGGCGGATGCTGGAGCATCTGGTCACGACCGTGGTTCTGCCAAGTGTCTCCTTCAAGGAGGAGCGACCGATCATCCGGCGCAGGGAGCACGGCCATGCCTTGACCGCCGTATGCGTTGCCCGACTCGGCCGCCGCGGTGACCGTCGAGTCGGTCACCCGCGCCGTGTACGGGAGTGGCCACCCACCACCTGCTACGACGCGGACAACCGAGTTGTAGTGGATGAGCTCGTCCGGCCCTGAGAATGGCGGGCGCACGAGCGCCCACAGCACGGAGCCGGACAGCATGACGAGAGTCAGCGCGATCACAGCGAGGCGATATGCCCCCTCGGAAGGCATGGCCGGGCGAAACACCCTGGCGGAACTCGTCACGCGGCGGCTCTGCGCAGCACGAGCTCGGCGATGAGATCGGCCTGAGCGACGGAGGTGCGACGCACATCCGGCAGCCGCTCGAGCAGCTGGGACTTCACCTCTGCCTGGCGCAGCTCGAGGTCGCCGAACCGCTCGAGAAGGAATGCCGGGGTCAGCTTGTCATGCCCGAACGCCCACTCCTCGCTTCCGAACATCTCGAGCACTTCGCGGTACTTGTGGCTCCACCCGATCACGAGCGTGGGCACCGCCATCGACAGCGAAGAGACCATCGCATGGAATCGGCTGGCCACGAACGTGCCGCAGAGTCCGATCAGAGCGCGAAGCTGCTGCGACGACAGCTCACGATCGACGAAGAGCACGTCCTTCGCACGCGAGAGTCGAGCATGGATCTCACGGCAGAGCGGCAGATCGTTGTTGTGAACCTTGTCGGTACCCGTCCGCACGCTGTGGGGCAGAAGGAGCACTTTCCGGCCGTCGGCGGTCAACGCGTCGATGAAGGCGACCATCTGACCGACGTAGTCGCCGCCCCGTGCATCGACCTTCTTCTGCAGGACGACGCTCGGGCACACCCCCACGACGGCGCCGCCGTCGAAGAAGGACAGATCGTACATCGATGCCAGGGCTGTGATCTCCGTGCCGTCGAGCTGCAGCGAGAACGCGTAGTCGGCGCCCGCGACGATGTTCGTCAAACCAAGCCCCGTCGCGAAGTCATGGGTGATCCGTCCGCGAGTGACGATCGTGTCGACCCGCGGGAGGAACATGAGCGCGGCGCGACGGTTCACGGGATTGTGGAACGGGCCGATCGCCTGCGCGCATTTGAAGACCGGCGTGCCCGTGAAGAACGCGGGAAGGATGGATGCCACGTTGTACAGCAGGAACTTCTCACGCCCGTCGGTGAACGTGATCCCACCCTGGTCGAGGAGCACCTGCGATGTGGCGAGCGCGCCCACCGCGCGGGACCGGCGCCGCAGGAGACTCCGCAGCGGCGGCAGCAGCCGGTACAGCAGCGCAAGCAGATTGATGGTCACGCCGAGCTGCCGGGGCGAAGCCGGAATGACCTCGACGTGCGGATAGGGGTTCTGGGCACGGTCTTCGGCCGGATACATGCTGAGCAGGGAATACCGCACGTTGCCGGCACCGAGCCGCTCGTCGAGCGTCTGCACGGCGCTTTCGAGCATTGCGGCGGCGCCCTTGTTGCCTGAAAGCGCTGAGCCGATGATCGTGACGTGGTAGGCGGTCACGGGCGGATCTCCTTAGAAATGGTTCGGCGCAGGCCGACGTAGATCAACGCGACGCCGCCGTCGGCGATCGTCGCCAGCAGTCGGGCGAGAAGACTGATGATGATCGCCTGCGGCACCTCGATGTACTGGCTGAGGATCAAGACGATCACGGCCTCGCGGACTCCGAGTCCGCTCGGAACGAAGAAGGCCAGGATGCCGATCGCGCCGGCGAGCATGTACGCCGCCGCGAAAGGCAGCCACTCCGCGGGAGAGATGGGCACGATCGTGGCGGCGAGGATGACGAATCCGACGGCGTTTATCGCCCGGGGAAGGACGAACTCCCCCGATGATCGCAGAGTCTGCGGCGTGCTCAGGAAGTACTCAGCAGGGATCGGACGCTTGAGCACGCGCCGGGCGGGAGCATCGACGATCCGATGGAAGAACGGCTTCCAGGAGATGAGCGCGAACGGCACGATCGCCAGCACGGGCAGGAGGAGCAGCGTGATGTTCTGGCCGAAGATCTCGGGGCCGAGGCTGATGAGCAGGATGATCGAACCCGGGACCAGGGAGGCGAGCTGGAGGAAGACGTTCTCGTAGATGAAGCTGATGACGACGAGGGTGCGGCTGATCCCCTTCTTGCCTGCCCAGACCGTCTTGTTGACGACCGAGCCGACCTGTCCAGGCACGTACTTGAGGATCCACGACGCGCACTGCACTGCGATCGATTCGCGCGCTGCGACGTGCACGTCCGACTGGAGGACGGTGACGATGCGCCCCCACAGCAGGCCCGTGACGGGGACCGCGACGATGAACAGAACAGTTGTGAGAATCCACAGCGGATTGAAGCTGATGTCCTCCTCGACAACCTGCGCCCAGTTGTTCGCGAGCGAGACCGCGAAGAAGAAGCCGACGATTCCGACGACCAGGATCGTGGCCGCCCAGCGCAGCAATCGCCTGCGGCGGCGGCGGGCGGCCTTCCGCGGGTCGAGTTCCGGCTCGCCGTCGGAAGGCGTTGCTCCATCGGCGGGGAGCGCTCCCTCGGGCAGCGGCTGCTCCTCGGGGGTGGGGTCCTCATCCGTCATCGCGGTGCGCCCGCCGTGGTCGTGGGGGGCGGAGCGGAGACCCGGGCCGTAGCGCGGTCTGCAGGGCTGCTGAAGGCATGCACGTGTCGACCCCTCCGGAGGTCGAGATGGGGGTGAGGCGGATGAGGAGGATCGGGCGCGGAGCCCGCGTCAGCCTATCGCACCGACCCTGATGGTGCGCCGACCGGGCCGTCACCGCCGTGTACGCCCCCGGCTACATTGGGATGGTGCACAGCCACACCCGAGCCCTGTCGCGGCAGATCACTCCGACGTGCCGCCTCTCACGGCGACGGGCACGATGACAGCCGTCGACGCGGTCGTCGTCGGCGCGGGGCCCAACGGCCTCGCCGCGGCCGTCGTGCTCGCCAGGGCGGGGCTGTCCGTCGAGGTGTTCGAGCGCGCGGAGACGATCGGCGGCGGCGCTCGCACAGCCGAGATCACCCTCCCCGGATTCCGGCACGATATCTGCTCCGCCGTGCACCCCATGGGGGCGGCATCCCCATTCTTCAGGGACTTCCAGCTCGCACAGCGCATCCCGTTCTGCACTCCGGAGATCTCGTACGCACACCCGCTCGAAGGCGGCCTGGCCGGCATTGCGTATCACGACATCGATCGCACCGTCGCGGGACTCGGCTCGGACGGCCGGTGGTGGCGCAGCCTGTTCTCGCCACTGGCCGCTCGCATCGACGCCGTCACGGAGTTCACCGGCTCCACCCTGCTCCGGGTGCCCCGCCACCCGGCGACGGCACTGCGGTTCGGACTGCGCGCGCTCGAGGTCGGCACGCCGGCGTGGTCGCTCCGCTTCCGCGGAGACGTGGCGCGAGCGATGATCGCGGGCGTCAATGCGCACTCGATCGGCAGGATGCCGAGCCTCGCGGCGGCGGGGGTTGGTCTTGTGCTCGGTGCGCACGCGCACGCCCGAGGTTGGCCGATTCCCGTCGGCGGCAGCCAATCGATCGTCGATGCGATGGCCGAGGACATCCGCCAGCACGGCGGGAAGATCCACACCGGCGTCGACGTCGACGATCTCGATGCGCTGCCCTCCGCCCGTGCCCACCTGCTGGATGTCACACCGCGCGCCCTGGTGAAGCTCGTCGGCAAGCGCCTCCCCAGGGGATACCGGCGCGCGATGGAACGATTCCGCTACGGAGACGCTGTTGCGAAGGTCGACTTCGCGCTGTCCGATCCGGTGCCGTGGGCGAACGATGAGATGCGCTCGGCGCCCACTTTCCATCTCGGCGGTACGCGGGCCGAGCTGGCCGCAGCCGAGGCCGAGGTCGCCGCCGGTCGCCACGCGCCGTCCCCCTACGTGCTCGCTTCGCAGCCCACGATCGTCGATCCCACGCGCGCACCAGACGGACGGCACGTCCTCTGGGCATACGCACACGTCCCCGCCGGTTCGACGGTCGACCCGACTGAGATGGTCACCCGGCAGGTCGAGCGATTCGCACCCGGCTTTCGCGACACGATCCTCGCCTCGCATGCGGTTTCGGCTGCGCAGCTCGCCGAGTACAACCCCAACTACATCGGCGGCGACATCTCGGCCGGCGCGATCACGCTGCCCCAGCTCATCCGTCGCCCCGTGCTCTCGAACGATCCCTGGCGAACGCCCGCGAAGGGCGTCTATCTGTGCTCCTCATCGACGCCGCCTGGCACCGGAGTGCACGGGATGGTGGGGCTCCACGCGGCGAGGTCCGCGCTTCGAAACACGTTCGGCCTCGGAATGCCCGAACTCGGCATCGAATAGTCGCGACCCGGCGAGATCACTCTTGCGAAGCGGGCATCTCTGCGTGCGAGACCGGTCCGAAGAGCCATCTCCCGAGTCCCGTCCGGTCTGGCTTGATTGCCCCGGATCGATGGAACACATGCTCCCGCAGCCACGCGATCCCCAGCCAGCCACGACGACGGAAGAGCAGTTCCGTGCGGGCCCTCTCACCGTCCACCACGTTCGGCGAGGTCGCCGATTCGCCCGCGGCATCCGCTCTGAACTCCAGTCCGCCTTCCGCGCCCGACCTGGCGGAGTAGGCGACTCCGACCGTGGCGGCGCGCACCTGGGCGACGAATGCCGACGCCGCAGGGTTGGCCGGATCGAAGACCGCCGATCCGCCGGCCTGATGGCCGCTCCTCATCCGGCGCAGCGGGGCTGCGAGGTCGAAGAACAGCAGCAGGAGGACGACATTCTCGGGGAACGCCACGTTCATGAGCAGGAAGATCGAGGTGTGGAAGACCGCGAATCCCACGACGAACAGGAGCTTGATCCACCCGGGGGGCAGGAACAGCAGGACGATCGCAGTGATCTCGAGGATCGTGCCGCCCAGGAACAGCAGATCGAGCGGAACAGCCCAGAACGAGCCGAGAAAGTACGTGCCGAGGTCGAATCCGAAAGGGTTGGGTCTGAGATTCCGGTTCTCCACCCAGTTCTGCAGGGTTCCGCCCAGAAAGACGCCTGGTCCACCGATGAACAGTCGCGCGGTGCCGATGAAGAGGTACTGCAGGATGACGACGAAGCACAGGACGAGCAGGGATGAGCGATAGACGTCAGGTCGCCGGGTGCCCGCACGGCGCGCACGACTGACCGCGAACGCATCCCATGCGGGAGTGAGCAGCAGGGCAGCGGTGACATACAGGAGGGTCAGCTCGCGGTGGTCGAAGTGGCCGCCGAATCCCTTCTTGACCTGCAGGTACGTCAGTGCCGCGATGACGGCGAGCGCGGTCACGAATCGCGCACCGCGCAGGCCGAGCCCCGCCCACACGAAGAGCACGAGGCAGACCAGAGTGAGACCGAGCAGACCCGTAGGAGTGACCACAGCGGACCAGAACCAGTCCGGCAGGGCACGGAAGACCCCGAACGGATGGAACAGCTCGATCGGCAGCAGCGCCAGGCGCTGGATCGGATCGACCAGCACGTAGTAGATCCAGATTCCGAAGATCAGGATGCGGGCGAGCCCCAGCGACTCGGCTGTGACGCGCTGGTGAAGCCGCACGCGCAGGGTCATCGGCTCAGCTCCGCGGTGTCCCAGGTGATGAGCGGGTCGGCGGTCACGTCACCCGGGCTGCCGGTGACTCGATAGAAGCCGAGTTCGCTCGCGTCGACTCCGTCCTCTTCCAGAGCGCGCAGCAGACCTGTCGCATAGAGGGTGAGTTCCTCTTCCGCCCGCTGGTGATTCTCCGAGCCGGCGGGTTCCTCCATCCAGTTCAGGAGGACCCGCATCCGCGTCGAGAGCGGCGGCAGTCCGATCGCGTCGAATTCCTTCGCGATGTTGACCTCGCGCTGGGTGCCGTCGGACAGTGTCGCCTGCCAGGCGTAGGTCTCCTCGACGGAATCGCGCAGCTGCGCCTGATACATCGCGAATCGCGTCAGCGGGATGTAGGAGGTCTTCTGGGGATAGTCGTACTGCCACCGGTCCACCATCTGCACGACGAACCATGCCCCTACGAACACATACAGCACGACGAGAGCCGCCGCGCCGAGTCCGAACAGGCGCTTGCGGAAGTCGGTGAAGAACAGGAGGCCGGCGAAGACCGCCAGCAGGAACAAGCACTCCAGCCCTGCGCGGATGACGAGCTCCGGGGTGACAGCTGTGCTTTCCACCCGAGCGACATTACTCTGTCGCGATTCGGCGAACGCCCCGCCGCACTAGTGGATGCTCAATGCGTGAGTGCGGACTCGATCGCATCCGTGAACCGCGGCGCGAGGCTCAGCGAGAACGCCGGTGTGATGTGGTGGCTGTCCTGGTAGACGGCAATGCCGCCGACCACCGCGTAGCAGCGGTCCGCGTCGCAGAATCCGGATGTGAGGTCGAGTAGCGTCGCATCGCCGGCTCCGTCGGCGGCCACCGAGTCGGCAAGCGGATCCGGCACGAGAGCAGCGTCGCGGGACGATCCGCACTCGATCGCGCTGTCGGCATCCGCGAGGCACTCGCTCATCTTGTTGCTCTTCGCCACCGGAGTATCACCTACGACGACCACCTGTTTTCCGCCGGCCTCGAGCGCCGCCCACGTACGTGCGAAGGCGCCGGCGAGATCGGCGCGCGCCACGGCATCGGCGTTCATTCCGACGCGATGCGCGTAATCCGTCGTCACGATGACGTCGACGTCGGGGTCAGCCTGGAGCTCGGCCACCGTCGCGGCGCGCCAGTCGATGCAGTCCGCGTCGTTCTGCTTGTACTCGGCGTCGCCCTGCGCACGCCAGTCGTCGACCACGAAAGGACAGGAGCGCTTCGTGATGCTGCGGACGTTCCAATCGCGGACCGTCGACTGGTACGCCAGCGCCGGAAGCAGATGCTCGGCATGCGAGTCGCCGACAAGCACCACGTCGACGTCGCTCGAATCCTGCGGTGCGAACGAGCATTCCCGGGAGCCGAACGCCTCATCCTCACATCCGGCCGATCCGCCTGCACGCGTCACGACATCTGCCGCGACGGTCTCGTAGTCCGTCTCGCTCACCGCGAGGTCGGACTGAATCTCGAAGGCATCCGCGCAATCGGCGATGTGCGTCATCGCCTCCGCGCCGACGCACGACTTCGCCTCGTGGATCGACTGCGTCACGGTGTCCTGCGCCGCAGCCGATTCCTTCTCGATGACCAGGCTGGGAACGATGCACAGTGCGAGGACGACCACGACCGATCCGACTGCGAAGCCATAGCTCACCCGTCTTGGTCGCCATCGAGCACTGGCGATGACAGGACGCTCGATGAACGCACGCGTCGCCCACGCGAGGAGGAAGGTCGCGAGGAGGATCACCACCTTGTCGACGGTCGAGAGGGGCCGGCTGAGGGCATACGGGAGCAGAATGATCAGCGGCCAGTGCCAGAGGTACGCCGCGTAGGAGGTGTCTCCGACGAACTGAACCGGGCGCGAGGCAAGCGCAGGAGTCGCAGACCACCTGACGGGGGATGTCGCGGCTGCGATGACCGCGAGCGTCCCGGTGACGGGAATGAGTGCGATGAGTCCAGGCACGGGCGTCGTGGCGTCGAACGCGAACATCGTGGCGATGACGACGATGATGCCGGTCCAGGCCAGCGCCGCCCGGACACGCGTGAACCGATCCCACCCCACCCGGTGCAGCCACGGTGCCGCGAGCGCGAGAAGACCCCCGGCAGCGAACTCCCAGGCGTGCGCGAACGTGTTGAAATAGGCCGCCTGCGGTGACGACGTCGTCACGACGGCCGAATACGCCAGGCACGCCACGAAGACGGCGCCGATGCCGGCGAACATGGCAGGGCGCCGAGCCCAGCCGCGCGAGGTGGCGACGAGCGTGATCAGGATCACCATGAGGGGCCAGAGCAGGTAGAACTGCTCCTCCACCGACAGCGACCAGTAGTGCTGCACCGGTGACTCAGGGCCCTCTGCGGCGAAGTAGTCGACGGCGTTCGCCGCGAGCACCCAGTTCTCCACGTACAGCGCACTCGCGGCGACCTCCGTGAGGAATCCCGCGATGCGCTGCGCCGGCACGAGAACGGTGACGGAGATCGCGGTGACCGCGAGCACGAGCATCGCGGCGGGGAGGAGACGACGGATGCGACGCGCGTAGAACGTCGAGATCCTCACGCGACCGGTGGCATCCGCCTCGCGGAAGAGGTGGCCCGTGATCAGGAACCCCGAGATCACGAAGAACACATCCACGCCGATGTAGCCACCGGTCATCCGGTTCGGCCAGAGGTGGAAGATGATGACGCCGAGAACGGCGATGGCCCGCAGCGCTTGGATCTCGGGCCGGAACCCGGAGCCGGGAGCGACCCCGACCTGTTCGGCCGGTGGTGCAGCCTTGTTGCCGCGCCGGACGGCCGCGACGGTCATTGCGCCGAGCGCGCCACCGTCTGCGACGGCGATCGCGCCTCGACGGCGATGGGGACGGGCGACGTGACTGCATGAGCGGTCGCGACGGCGTCGATGCTGACCGGCAGAGACGGATGCCGCGCAGCGTCCGCCGCGCTCACGAGGTTGGGGTCGAGGATGCGATCAGGGGCGTACTGGATCAGCTTGATCCGCTCGAGCGCATCCTCCATGAGCGTGCGGTTCGTCCGCAGCATGTCTGAGATCACCAGGAGCGCGATCGAAAGGAGCGCGCCGACGAGCATGGCGGACCCGAAGATGAGCGACTGGATGTGGTCGCCCGCGATGCCCAGCCAGCTGAGGACCGCGAACCGGGTGAACGGGATCGCGGCGCCGATCGCGAAGATGACCGCGAGCGTCAGGAAGACCGCGTGCGGTTTGAACATCACATAGCTGCGCGCGATCGCCTGCCCCGAGCGGCCCATGTGCTGGAAGATGTTCTTGAACAACCGGGACTCGCGCGTCTTCGGATTGGTCTTGATCGGCACGCTCGCGATGCGCAGTCGCTTGTTGCCCGCCTGGATGATCGTCTCCATGCAGTAGCTGAACTGCGTCACGACGTTGAGGCGGATGAGCGACTCGCGCGAATAGGCGCGGAAGCCACTTGCTGCGTCGGGCAGATCGGTCTCCGCGGCGAAGTTCACCACGCCGCTGCCCACACCCTGCATGACCTTCTTGAACGGCGAGAAGTGCTCGATCGTCTTCGTCTGCCGATCGCCGATCACGATGTCAGCCTCGCCGCGGAGGATCGGCTGTACGAGGTCGGCGATCCGCTCCTGCGGATACTGATTGTCGCCATCGGTGTTGATCACGATGTCGGCGCCGTGCTGCAGCGCGTAGTCGACCCCATCCCGGAACGAGCGAGCCAGCCCCATGTTCCGGGTGTGGAACACGAAGTGCTCGACGCCCAGTTCGCGCGCCACCTGGACGGTCTTGTCGGAAGAGCCGTCATCGATCACCAGGATGTGGATCTCATCGATGCCGTCGATCTGCTTCGGAATCCCGGCGAGAACAGACGGCAACGTCGCCTCTTCATTGAGGCAGGGGATCTGGATGAAGATGCGCATGAGACTTTCCGTTATTCCGGGGGTGGGAGGGACCCACTCATGCCCGCGACGCCGTGTTGCCGTGATGAGGGCGGTCAACCGGCTCCGGCCATTCTACTGGAGCGGTCCGAGCGACCCTGTGTGGAGCCTGCGCGTCGCAGATCGACGGTGCGCGGCATCCCACAGGCGAGCGGCCTGCGTCAGGGCGATCGGCCGCCACTGCGTACTATGGATGTTGAGGAGCCGAGGTCGATGGGAGACAGCATGCCCTCTGTGGCAGGCGGTCACCTTGATTCGACCACCCAGCGACGCAGGACGTTTTACGATTCCGGCACCGAAGGACGCGTTCGCACTCCGATCTCGGTCTGGGTGCTCACCGCGGCATTCGTTCTTCTCTGCGCGACGTGGAGCATCCTCACGCCGCAGCTCCTTGCGCCGGACGAGAGTGCGCACTTCTCCAGCGCCCTGCGGATGTCGCAGGGTTTCGACTGGCCGGATCCGGGTGAGGCCCTGCGACCTGAGTTCGTGCAGCAGCTCGGCGGGGAACGGGCAATCCCTCACGACGAGCGCAGCACCATCGGCGAACTGCGCGAGCAGTTTCCCGGAGCGAGCGACACACTCGACCAGATGACCCAGCATCCGCCGCCCTATTACATGATCGCCGGTGGCCTGATCGCGGCGCTCGGCGGCGACGATCTACGTTGGGATGTCGCACTCCTTTCGATGCGGCTGCTCGGAGCGATTCTCGCCGCGCCGCTGATCTGGCTCACCTGGAACACCATCAGGCGATTCACACGCTCGGAGCGGATGGCGACGGTGGCCGCCATGGTGCCCTTCGCAGTCCCCGGGCTCGCCCAGATGCTGGGAGTCGCCAACAACGACACTCCTGCGATTCTGATGGGGTCCGTCGTGATCTGGCTGGCCGTGCGAGTGCTCACGGGCGATCGGCGACTGCTCACCCTGATCGGTCTTGCCGCTGCATTCGGCCTCGCCGGACTCGCGAAGGGCACGCTGATCTCACTGGCACCGCTCGTCGTGCTCGTGCTGTTCTTCGGACGGGGCCGGCCGGCGCAGCTCGGCCCACGCATCTGGCAGACGGTGTGGCCGTTGCTGATCGCTTTCGTCTTCGGGCAGTGGTGGTGGCTGCGCAATCTCGCTCTGTTCGGCACGCTGCAGCCCTATGGCTATACCCTCAGCGACAAACAGTGGCCCGCAGGTCAAGGGCCGAGTCTGCCCGACTACGTCGAGGAGGTCTGGCGGGTCACAGCCACGTCGTTCTGGGGTTGGTTCGGTCGCGTGAACGCACCGCTCCCCCAGATCCTCGTCGACGTGCTCACTGTCACGTGCCTTCTCGTCGTGCTGGTCGGAATCTTCCGTCGGCGCGAGCGCATCGTCGATGCGCTCATCGTGGCGTCACCGATCGCCGTCAGCCTCCTGCTCCTGTTCCGGGTGAGCTGGGCGACATACGCCGACACGTCCGAGTTCCGCGGGCTCCATGGGCGTTATTTCTACCCGGTGATCGTCGCGCTGGTCGCGCTGGGTGCGCTCGGAGCATCGAACATCGTCCGGGAGGCCGCCGCTCGAGTCGCGTTCGGCCGGGCGATCGTGATCGTCTCGACCTTCATGTCGTTCTTCGGCCTGGCCGTGGCGTACGTCTTCTTCTACGCCTCCGACAACTGGTCCGCATGGCGTTCCGGAGTGCGCCCCCTGCTCGACATGGCATCGACTCCGCCGGCGGTCACGCTCGTCGTGCCCGCCGTGTACGGGGTGTTGCTCCTGGTGGGCGCGGGCATGACCTGGATTGCGATTCGTCCCGCGACCACGCCCGAAGCTTCCGTCCCACTGGTCGAGGCCGCGACGTGAGCCCCGCGGCGGTGAGCCTCGAAGCGCCGCCGGTCAGGAAGCAGGAGTCGAAGGATCTTCGGCCCGACATCCAAGGCCTGCGAGCGCTGGCCGTCCTGTCGGTGCTCCTGTTCCACCTGTGGCCGACGCGCCTCACCGGCGGATTCGTCGGGGTCGACGTCTTCTTCGTCATCAGCGGGTTCCTGATCACCTCACACCTGCTCCGCGAGGTGGAGTCGACGGGTCACATCGGCGTCGCACGCTTCTGGGCGCGACGCGCGAAGCGGCTGCTGCCCGCCTCGCTGCTGGTGCTGACCGTCGTGGCCATCGTGACCGTGGTCGTCGTGCCGAGACTGCTGTGGAATCAGTTCCTGTCCGAGGTCATCGCCTCGACGCTGTACGTGGAGAACTGGCTGCTCGCCAACAACGCCGTCGACTACATGGCCGCCGACAACCTGGCCTCCCCCGTCCAGCACTTCTGGACGCTCTCGGTCGAGGAGCAGTTCTACATCGCCCTGCCGCTGGTGCTCCTCGCGACTCTGGCGATCGCTCGGTGGCGACGCTGGCCGGTGCGCCGCACGTCGCTCGCTGCGATCGCCGTGCTCACCGTCGCGTCATTCGGCTACAGCGTCTGGCTCACCTATTGGTCGGCCAACTCCGCCTACTTCTCGACACTGACCCGGGCATGGGAGTTCGGCGCGGGCGCCCTGATCGTCGCGCTGCCGGCGATGCGGTCCGTGGTCGTGCGCAGCGTGGTCGCGGCGGCCGGGCTCGCGGCGATCGTCGCTGCGGTCGTCTTCTACGGTCCAGCGACCCCCTTCCCCGGCTATGCCGCGGCGCTTCCGGTGCTCGGCACCGCAGCCGTGATCTGGGCAGGCAGCCGCACCTTCGCCGATGCGGTGGGCGCCTTCCGGCCTGTCGCGTTCGTGGGTGGGATCTCATACGCGGTGTACCTCTGGCACTGGCCTCCGATCGTGCTTCTCCCGTACGTGACAGGGCACCCGCTCACGACCATCGAGAAGACGGCGATCCTCGTCGCGACGATCTTCATCGCCTGGCTCTCCACCGAGCAGTGGGAGAACCGCATCCGCTTCTCGCCTCGCCTGCTCGGCACGGCGCGCCCGCGCGTCGTGGCGCTGTGGATGATCCTCGCGATGGTGGTGACGCTGGCCGTTCCGGCGGTCGCCCTCACTGTGAACGCCCGCGAGACCGCCCGCGAGGCGGTGGTCGCCCAGGAGATCGCGGATGGCAGTCCGGATTGCTTCGGCGCGGAAGCGCTCGCGCTCGACTGCACGAACCCCGATCTCGACGGCGTTCTCGTTCCGAACCCCGCCGACCTCCCGAACGACGACGGCAACCGCAGCGAGTGCTGGTCGCGCGGCGAGGATGCGACGGTCAATTGGTGCTCGGTCGGACCTGCATCCGGCTACGACAAGCACCTCCTCGCGGTCGGCGATTCGCACAGCAACTCGCTGGTCGGCGCATACGAGCGCATCGCGAACGAGCACAACTGGCGCATCGACATCACCGGCCGCGCCGGCTGCTACTGGTCGACCGCGACGCTCGTAGCACCCACCGAGGCACTGACCGCGATCTGCACGCAGTGGCGTGAGAACGTCGTGGCGGACATCGGCGAGCGAGCAGACGTCGATGCCATCGTCGTCACCAAGGCGCGCCGGCCCGCGACGACAGAAGTCGCTGCCCCGGCCGGCACCGACCCCTACGAGCTCATCGTCGCGGGAATGACCGAGGCGTGGTCGGCGCGGCCCGACCTCAACGTCCCGGTGATCGCGCTCGTCGACAACCCGATGCTCCCGAAGACGACTCCGGGCTGCGTGGCGGCGAGTGAGGTTCCGGATGCTGCGGACTGCGCCATCCCTCGGGCCGATGCTCTTCTGCCGGACGGCATCGCCGATGCGGCGGCTCAGACACCGAATGCCGCGGTCATAGATCTGACGGATCTCTACTGCACCGCGGATACGTGCCCTGCCGTGGTGGGCAGCGTGATCGTCTACCGTGACGGCCGGCATCTCACCGGCACGTATGCCGACACCGTCGCGCCGTTCCTCGGCGATCGCATCGCCGAGATCCTCGCCGCGAAGGGATGACAGGCGCGTCAGGTCGCGTGAAACGCCGTGTCAGTCCAAGGCTTCGACAAGGGCCCTGCTCAGGTACGGCGCGAGGGTGTGGGCGAAGGTCGCTGTGAGATGCCTGCCATCGCGCACCACGAGGACCCCGCCGACGGCGATGGAACACTGGGCGGGCGCGCACATGTAATCCGTCAGGTCGATGAGAGTCGCATTCGCGTCCCGCGCCACCGCTTCTCTCGTACCGTCGTCGTGCAGAGCCTCGTCGCGGGGCACGGCGCAGCCGCCCCGCAGCGCGGTGTCGACATCTAGTGCGCACTCGAGCGCCGACTTCGGGAAGATCGGGTTGTCGCGGATCGCGATGATGGGCACCCCGGCGGGTCTCGTCGACCAGGCCTCGACCAGGCCCTGCACGCGATACTCGTCGGCATCGGCGCCCTCGGGCACCGATAGCGGCGCGGCACTCGAATGGGTCACGATGATCGCGTCGAGGTCGGGCATCGCCTGGATGCGGGCAGTCAGGTCGGCTGTCCAATTGCGGCATTCGTCGGCTTCCACCGGACTCGACTGCCGCTGGGTCGCCGTCGTCCAATAGCAGCCACCACGGCCGGCGACGTCGATCCGCCAGCCGTTCTCCAGGGCGATGCGCGCGTACGCCCCGATCAGCGTGTTGTTGTGCGAGTCGCCCACCGCGATCAGGTGTCGCGAATAGCCCTCCTCGACGCCGAGCGTGCAGACGTGGACTTCCTTCATGCCGTCGCTGGCCCAGCAGCCCGAGCGATTGTCGTCGTCCTTGCTGAGTGCAGCGAAGCCCGGTACGAGCTCAGTGGGCACCGCGTCCGCGCACGCCGCCTGAGCGGGGTCCATCGCCGCCGCGCCGAAGCACGGCGAGGCGGCATCCCAATCCTCCTCCCGGGCCGCGGCAGTCTGGGGAATCAGCAGAGCAAAAGCAAGGACGACGACCGTCCCGATCGCCACGACCGGCGTGATGAGCGATGCCTGCGATCGCGGACGCGCAAACGCCCACTGCTCCACGGGCCGCGAGACGAACCGCCGTGTCGCGAGAGCGGCGAGGATCGAGATCGACAGGATGATCACGGCATCCATCACGCCGACGGTGTCTCGACCGACGATGGCCAGAAAGGCGATGAGGATCGGCCAGTGCCAGAGGTACAGCGGGTACGACACCCTGTCGAGTGCGACGAGCGGCCTCGCGCCGAGCACCGTGGCAACCGATCCGCGCGAGCGACCGCCCGAAGCCGCGATCACCAGCGCCGCTCCGAGCACGGGGATGAGGGCAAGTGGTCCCGGAAACGCCTGGGCGCCGTCGACGAACCAGCCGCTGCCGACCACCAGGGCGAGGCCGATCCATCCCGCCACCGCACCGAGCACCCCCGGCAACCGCAGCCCGCGAAGCACCAGGCCGGCCATGAGCGCACCGAGGCCGAGCTCCCATAGCCGCGTGAACGAGCTGAAGTACGCGATGTCGGGACTGGTGCCGTTCAGCCAGGCGGCGTACAGGAATGAGGCTCCGGTCGCGATCCCGAGGACGATCCAGACGATGCGCAAGGATGCGGCGGGCGATCGGGCGATGCGCACGATCAGCGCCACCGCGAGGGGCAGGGCGATGAAGAACTGCGCCTGGATCGCGAGCGACCAGAAATGCTGCACCGGACTGGTGAGGGGGCCCGCCGCGTTGTACGCGAGCTGCGAGGAGATGAGCTGCCAGTTCTCGACATACAGCGCCGATGCGATGACCTCGCCCAGGTTCTGCTCGCGGGTCCATGGCGGCAGGACGGTCATCGTGAGAAGCAGCACGAAGACAAGGGTGACGGCGGCGGCAGGAGCCAGCCGTGTGAAGATCCGTCCCCACCGTCGCGCCAGGTCCAGACTGCGTCCCGCGTGCACGCTCGACGCGAGCGACATGGTGATCAGAAATCCCGACACGACGAGGAAGACGTCCACGCCACCGCTGACCCTGCCGTGCCCGAACAGGTGGAACAGCACGACCATTGTGAGCGCCACGCCCCGCAGCCCGTCGATCTCTCGGATGCGCTGGGGTGAGCGGCGAGGCGACGCTGCTCGCAGCTGCGCTCTCGTCACGGTCGTCATACTCACCCGTTGTAGTCCTGATTGTAACGGTCGAGCACTTCATCGATGGGCGCGTCCATTGCGAGACGCCCCTTGTCGAGGTACAGCCCCCTCGTGCAGAAGCGTCGGAGATCCCGCTCGCTGTGGCTGACGAAGAACAGTGTCCGCCCGTCTGCGAGCAGCTCGTCGATGCGCTTGTAGCATTTCTCGCGGAACGCCTTGTCGCCGACCGCCAGCACTTCATCGACCAGCAGGATGGGCTCCTCGAGCTGGGACACCACCGAAAAGGCCAAGCGCACCTTCATGCCGTTCGAGAGGTGCTTGTAGGGGGTGTCGACCGACTCTTCGAGCTCGGCGAACTGGATGATGCCGTCGAAGCGGCGCGCCACCTCGGCGCGCGGCATCCCGTGCAGACCCGATGTGAGCTTCACGTTCTCGCGAACCGTCAAGTCTCCGACGAAGCCGCCGGTGATCTCGATGAGCGGGGCGACTCCCCCGTTGACGGCGACACGACCCTCGTCTTGGATCAGCACTCCGGCCACGAGCTTGAGCAGGGTGCTCTTGCCCTGGCCGTTGCGCCCGACCACTCCGATCGACTCACCCGGCTTGACGGCGAAGCTCACGTCCCGCAGCGCCCAGAACTCCCCCGGCTTGGAGCGCCTCGACGAATCCGCGAAGAGGTCCTTGAAGCTGCGGCGCCCGCGGCGGTTGCGCCGGAATCGGACGCCGAGGTCGTTGACCTCGATCGCAAGCTCGGAGCCGGTCATCACAGCTCCTTGAGGACGGGTCGTTCGAGCCGGCGGAACGTGAAGACCCCGAGCGCCAGGAAGCCCACGCTCATGAGGGCGGCCACGATGACCGCGAACCCGTCCCACTGATCCGGGAAGAATCCCACGCGGTACAGCGTGAAGATGCCGAACAGCGGGTTGAATGCGGCGACCTGGTGGAGGGCGGCCGGCAGATCGTAGATGCCGTAGATGACCGGGGATGCATAGAAGAGGGCGCGCAGGATCAGCGCGGTCGTGCGCTCGAGGTCGGTGTAGAGCACGCACAGCGGCGCCACGAGCAGTCCGAGCCCGACGAGCAGCATCACCTGCAGCAGCATGCCCACGGGAAAGAGCAGGATGCCCCAGCCGACCTGCGCTCCGCCGAGGATGGCGAACAGCACAAGGACGGGGATCGAGAAGATGAACTCGATCCCCTTGCTCAGCACGATCCGGTTGACCCAGATGGATCGGGGAATCGCCGTCGACCGGACCAGCCGGGCGTCCTTGTTGAACGCCCGCGTGAAGTCGGAGACGGATGAGTTGAACCAGCCCCACGGCAGCAGCGCGCTGATCAGGAAGACGATGTACGGCTGCTCGCCCGCGCTGCGATCGAAGATCTGCGTGAAGACGAACCAGTAGATCGCGCTCATCACGAGCGGATCGAGCACCGACCACAGATAGCCCAGCGCGCTCGTCGAGTACCGCACCCTGAGATCACGCGCGGACAGCAGCCACAGCGAGTGGAAATAGCGCTGCGGAGAACCCGGAGCGCCGACAGTGGCGGTGGTCACGATGGCGAGTCTATGGTGCGCGGGTCAGGCGAGCTGGTTGTGCCACATCGACAGCGCCGAGCCGATCGCCATGTGCATGTCGAGGTACTGATAGGTGCCCAGGCGCCCGCCGAACAGCACGTCCTGCTCGCCCTTGGCGAGCTCGCGGTAAGCCAGCAGACCGGCGCGATCCTGCGACGTGTTCACCGGATAGTACGGCTCGTCCTCGCGCGTCGCGAAGCGCGAGAACTCCCGCATGATGATCGTCTTGTCGGCCGGATGCCGGTCGGCCCGCTCCGGATGGAAGTGCTTGAACTCGTGGATGCGCGTGTACGGGATGTCGGCATCCGCATAATTCATGACGCTCGTGCCCTGGAAGTCTCCGACATCCAGCACCTCGCGCTCGAAGTCGAGCGTCCGCCACGACAGCGCACCCTCGGTGTAGTCGAAGTAGCGATCGACCGGACCCGTGTACACGATGGGCAGCTGCCCCACCGTGGCCCGTTTGTTGAACGGCTGGGACTCGTCGAAGAAGTCGGTCGAGAGCTTGACCTCGATGTTCGGGTGGTCCGCCATCCGCTCGATCCACGCGGTGTACCCGTCGGTCGGAAGGCCCTCCCACGTGTCGTTGAAGTACCGGTTGTCGTAGTTGTAGCGCACCGGAAGGCGGCTGATGACCTCGGCGGGCAGGTTCTTCGGGTCGGTCTGCCACTGCTTGGCGGTGTAATCGCGGATGAACGCCTCGTAGAGCGGTCGCCCGATGAGGGCGATGCCCTTCTCCTCGAGGTTCGCGGCATCCTTCGTGTCGAACTCTCCGGCGAGCTCGTGCACGAGCGCCTTTGCTTCGTCGGGCGAATACGCCGCGTTGAAGAACTGGTTGATGGTGCCGAGGTTGATCGGCAGCGGGAACACGATGCCCTTGTGGTTCGTGTAGACGCGGTGGACGTAGTCGGTGAAAGTGGTGAAGCGGTTGACGTACTCCCACACCGCGGGGTTCGACGTGTGGAAGAGGTGCGCGCCGTAGCGGTGCACCTCGATGCCCGTGGCCGGATCGTCCTCACTGAAAGCGTTGCCGCCGATGTGGTCGCGACGGTCGATGACCGTGACGGTGAGGCCGGATGCCGCGGCGCGCTCGGCGATGGTGAGGCCGAAGAAGCCGGAGCCGACGACGAGAAGATCCATGGATGCTGCCTTCGGGTTCGCGTTCGCCGCAGACACGGCGACGCGGCGTGCCGGAGCGCCGCCGCGGTGCCAGTCTATCCAGCGTGTCTGGACACTCCCGGAGTGCCGGCGCCTCCGGCGGCGCAGCGGATCCACTCGTTCCGAGCCACTCCCCCTCCCCTACGCTGGAACCGCCATGACTCTCGAGATCTTCGTGCCCTTCTGGGGCGAGCCCGCCCTGCTCTACGAGACCGTCGACTCCGTGCTGGCGCAGCGCAATCCGGCCTGGCGGCTCATCGTGATAGACGACTGCTATCCGGATGACGCCGTCCCAGCTTATTTCGCTGCGCTCACCGACCCGCGCATCTCGTATCTGCGCAACGAGGTCAACCTCGGCATCACCGAGAACTACCGGGAGGCGATCAGGCGCGCGACGACCGAGTACATCGCGATCCTCGGCTGCGACGACCTGATGCACCCCGACTACGTCGACGTCATCACCCGCACGATCGCGAACGTCCCCGAGGCGGACGTCATCCAGCCGGGGGTGCAGGTCATCGACGAGCACGGCACCGTCGTGACGCCGCTCGCGGATCGCGTGAAGCAGGGGATCCTGGCGCCGCGCGGGGGCAGCGGCATCGCGGTGCTCACCGGAGAGCGGATGGCGACGAGCCTCATCCGCGGCGACTGGCTGTACTGGCCCTCGCTCGCGTTCCGCACGTCGACCCTCAAGCGCATCGACTTCCGCGAGGGCCTGCCGATCATCCAGGACCTCGCCCTGCTCATGGACATCGCCTTCGAGGGAGGAACGCTCGCGTACAACCCCGTGGTGGCGTTCTCGTATCGCCGACACGGTGGAAGCGCGTCGCAGAAGACGCTGCTCGACGGCAGGCGCTTCCGCGACGAGCGCATGTACTACGCGCAGGCGCGACGGCTCGCGGCCGTACGGGGCTGGACGCGCACGGCGCGCGCCGCCCGTGCGAGGGTGATGTCGCGACTGCACGCCGTCACGGAGCTCCCCAAGGTCCTTCGGGGGCGAAACCGCGCCGGGTTAGAATCGACGCTGGCGCACATCGTCGCCCTCTGAACCCGCCCGCGGGTCGCACCCCAGGAGCCACCCGCATGTCCGATCATGTGCTCATCACCGGCGGTGCCGGTTTCATCGGCACCCGCCTGGCGCGCCGCTTCGTCGACGCCGGCCACACCGTCACGGTGCTCGACGCCCTGATCCCGCAGGTCCACGGCGACCACCCGGAAATCACATCTCCCCTCGTGCGATCCCTCGACGGCGTCGCGACGCTGGTTGAGGGCACGGTCACGTCCACGGACGACCTCCGATCGACCCTCACCGGCGCGACGATCGTCGTGCACCTGGCCGCCGAGACCGGCACCGGCCAGTCGATGTACGAGATCGACCGCTACACCGAGGCGAACATCGGGGGCACGGCGAAGCTGCTCGATGTGCTGGCGAACGAGCCGCACGACGTGCGGAGGATCGTCGTCGCCTCGTCGCGATCGATCTACGGCGAGGGCGCGTACCTCACGCCGTCCGGCGAAAGGGTGTACCCCGGCCACCGCGCGGACGCCGACATGGCAGCGGGCGACTTCGAGGTGCACATCGCCGGCGAGGGCGCGCTGAGCGTCATCCCGACCGACGAGACCGCGAAGCTCCATCCGTCGTCCGTGTACGGCATCACCAAGCAGGTGCAGGAATCGCTCATCATGACGGTCGCGCCCACGGTCGGGATCGAACCCGTCGCCCTGCGGTACCAGAACGTCTACGGGCCCGGTCAGTCGCTCAAGAACCCGTACACCGGCATCCTCTCGATCTTCTCGAACCTGATCCGCCAGGGCAAAGAGATCAACATCTTCGAGGACGGGCTCGAAAGCCGCGACTTCGTGTACATCGACGATGTCGTCGAGGCCACGTTCCTCGCGGCCACGATGCCGGATGCCGCGGGCGGGGTGTTCAACGTCGGCTCGGGCGTCGCCACCACCGTCAACGAAGTCGTCGCGGCGCTCTTCGCGGCGTTCGGCACCGAGGTTCCGACCCGCGTGTCGGGCAACTACCGGCTGGGGGACATCCGGCACAACATCGCCGACACCACGCGCCTGCGCGAGATCCTCGGCTACGCCCCTGCCGTGAGCTTCCGCAACGGCGTCGCCCGCTTCGTCGAGTGGGTTCTCACCGAGCCGATCGAAGGCGACAGCTATCAGCGCTCCCTCGACGAGATGTCGTCGCGGAACCTGCTGAAGTGAGCCTGCCCGCGGCCCTGCGTGGCACGCCGTATCCGTACCGCAAGAACAGCCTCAACCTCTTCCGGCTGATCCTGGCGGCGCTCGTGTTGTTCGCGCACAGCTGGTACATCACGGGTCAAGGCACCGGACCGCTGATCCAGGGCGAGAACCTCGGCGGCTGGGCCGTCGCCGGATTCTTCGTGCTGAGCGGGTTCCTCATCACCCGCAGCCGGCTGCGCACCTCGCCCGGCGAGTACCTCCTGCATCGCGTCGCTCGCATCTACCCGGCCTTCGTCGTGGTGCTCGTCGTCACGGCGTTCGTCTTCGGACCCGTCGCGCTGCTGATCCAGCAGGGGTCGCTCAGCGGATATCTCACCACTCCGGTCACGCCGTTCCAGTACGTCTGGGGCAACATCACGCTCTACATCGACCACTACAGCATCGGTGTCACGCTGCAGAGCGTGCCCTACCCGGGCGCGTGGAACGGGTCGCTGTGGACGCTCTTCTACGAGTTCCTCTGCTACATCGTCATCTGGGTGCTGGGATTCATCGCGATCTTCCGACGGTCGCCGATCCTGGTGGGTGTGCTGTGGCTGCTGAGCGTCGCCACGTGGGCCTACGTCGGCGCCGCGCACCGGGTCGGCCTCGACATGAGCTTCGAGCTGTTCTCGCGGCTGCTGCCCTTCTTCCTGGGTGGATCGCTGATCTACTTCGTCGTCGAGAGGATCGGCGTCAATCGCCTGCTGGGCATCGGGGCGCTGGTCCTCACCGTCGCGCTGATCCTGCTCATCCCGCACTGGGGAGGACAGGCGGCGGCGCCGGTTCTCGCCTACGGCCTTCTGTCGCTGTCGACGTGGGTCCGCCAGCCGTCGTGGGTCGCCCGCAATGACGTCTCGTACGGCTTCTACATCTACGCGTGGCCGGTGCAGCAGCTCGTGGTGCTGATCGGCGGCGCCGCACTCGGGATGCCGGTCTACATCCTGATCACGATCGTCGTCACGTTCGCGCTGGCGTGGCTCAGCTGGGTGCTCATCGAGCGTCCCGCGATGCTGCTCGTCCGGCCGACGGGCGAGCGGCTGCGCCCCGAGCCGGTGGGCCCTCCCGGCGACATCCAGGAGGGCTGAGACTCACCTCAGCGCTCGGCGGCGGCGCCCGGCCTCGCGCCATGCGCGCAGCAGCATCCACCGCGATGCGATGGCCGGACGAAGCCCTCGCGGCGACGCCGAGGACGCGTTGGCCCCGTGGATGCGGCGGCGCACCGTCGCCTGCTCGACATGGCTCATGCGGCCTGCCGTGTTGGCCACCGTGGCGATCCAGAGGTCGTGGGACTCGGTGAGAAAGGAAGGGAACGGCGTGATGGCCGCCAGCATGTCGCGCCTGATCGCCATCGCACATCCGAAGTACGGAGCGACTCCCGCGAGGATCCGTGCCTCGTTCCGCAGCCGCTGTGTCGACGTCGCGGCGCGCAGCAGCCAGGGCCTCCCCGAGACCGGTGAGCGGAGCGGGTCGCCGGAATCCAGCAGGACGAGATTGGATGCCGCGACCCCGCTGCGGGTGGCGGCATCCACCAGCACCGCACGTCGACCGGGGATCCACTCGTCATCCTGGTCGGCGAGCAGCAGCACGTCGCCGGTGGCCGCGAGGAGCGCGGTTTCGAACGTCCGCACGTAGCCGCGATTGACCGACTGCGGTGTGACGCGGATGCGGGGATCGCCGATCGAGGCGATCACAGCCACGGTGTCGTCCGTGCTGGCGTCGTCGACGACGATGATCTCGTCATCCTCGACGAGTTCCGACAGGATCGATCGCAGCTGATGCTCGACATAGACGGCACCGTTGTACGTCGCCATGCAGACACTGACCCGGGTGGGAGGGCTCACCGGTGGCCTTTCGCGAGGGCGCCGAACATCTCCGCCATCCTACGCGGCCCGCCGCACGGGCCCCGGGCGCGAACGTGGTCCGCGCGGCCCTCGCTGGTAGGTTGTCAGAGCCATGCCCGCCCCGCGAGATCGTCCCACCGTTGATGCGGACCCGACCGGATTCGTCGTGAGCTCCGTCGTGACGGCGTTCGCCCCGACGGCCGATCTGCTCGACAATCTGCGCGTGCTGGTCGAACAGGTCGATCAGGTCGTCGTGGTCGACGACGGCAGCGGTCCCGGTTACGACGACGTGCTGGCCGCGGCCACGAGCCTCGGTGCTCGGGTGGTCCGCCTGCCCGAGAATCTCGGCATCGCCGCGGCGCTCAATGCGGGTGTCGCAGCGCTTCTCGAGCCGGATGCGGCACGCGAGCCGGACGGGATCGTGTTCTTCGACCAGGACTCCCGCATCGGGCCCGGCTTCGTCCGGTCGCTCACCGCGGCCCACGTGGCGGCCGCGCGAGCCGGTATACCTGTGGCCGCCACCGCACCCGAGTTCTTCGCCGGCGTCTCGCAAGCGCACGGCGAACGGGACGGGCACCTGCTGTCGCGGCAGCCGATCCAGTCGGGGCTGCTCGTCTCCGCCGTCGCCGTGGGGGTCGTCGGGCCCTTTCGGGACGACCTGTTCATCGACCTCGTCGATACCGAGTACACGATGCGGGCAGAAGCACACGGCTTCGTGACCATCGCCGCCCGAGGCCTCGACCTTCCTCACGCTCTCGGCCGCCGGGTCGCGCTCTCGCCGTTCGGCCGGGTCGTCCGGGTCCCGGGAGGGCAGCCCATCGGGTTCACCGTCAGCGCGCCGTTCCGCTACTACTACCGCGCGCGCAACCGCGTCGTGGTCAATCGCGCCTACCGCCGGCGGCGACCGTTCGCCGTTGCGCGCGCGACGGTGCTCGAGTGGCGGCACTACGTGATCGTGTGGTTCGCCGTGCGTGAGCGTCGCCGCTTCGCGGCCATTCTGCGGGCCGGACGCGCGGACGGACGGCGCGGCCGGCTGGGTCGCATTCCGGATGCGGTCGCGCGGGCGGCTGCGGACATCACCTGGCGAGCACCGCTGTGACCCCGGCGACCACGAGGGGTTCTGGGGCGATCGCGCTCGCCGCCTACCGACCTGACCCCGAGCTCTTCGCCCGGCAGCTGGTGTCGCTGCAGAACCAGACCGTGCGCGACTTCGTCTGTGTCATCTCCGCGGACGGCGAGGTGGAGGACGTGCAGGCGCTGGTGTCCGAGGCGACGGGTGCGGATCCCCGGTTCACCGTCACGGGGCACCCGGACCGCGTCGGGTTCTACGCCAACTTCGAACGAGCCGTGCGGGCGGTCCCGGCATCCGTCGAATGGGTCGCGCTGAGCGACCAGGACGACGTCTGGCACGCCGACAAGCTCGAGCGCCTCGTGCCGCTCCTCCAAGAGCACACGATCGCATCCGGGCAGGCTCGCGTGGTCGAGTTCCCGTCCGGTCGGGTCATCCAGGCGACGACGGCACGCAGGAACTCGGATGCGCTCGCGCTGACCGCGATCAACCAGTTCTCCGGCGCCATGAGCGTGTTCCGGCGTGAGGTGCTCGACCTGGCCCTGCCGTTTCCGCGGATGCCCACGCGCGTCGAAGTGCACGACCACTGGATCGCCGTCTGCGCCGCCATGCTCGGCCCGACGGTGGTGGTGGACGACGTCCTGCAGGACTACGTGCAGCACGCCGCGAACGTCCTCGGCGAGGTGGCCGGCAACCCCGAACGGCTTCGGCCGGCATCCGCCCTGCGAACCCTGCTGGCGGCCGGGCAGCGGTACGAAGGCTCGCGCAGCCCGCTCGCACTGGCGCGTGCGCTTTACGACATGGGATTCGGGTGGCGGGCGCAGATGACGGCGACGCTCTCCGCCCGCATCACGCCCGCGACCACCACGCTCAGCACGGTGCAGCGCGTGTTCGGGTCGGCGACACGCAGCGGGTATGCGCTCCGCTACCTCGCGCGAGGCTCGATCCACGGCCCGTCCAACGCGCTGATGCTGACGAGCGGCAAGGCGCTGCATCCGTGGCTCGGGCGGCGCCTTCCCCCGGCCCGATAGTCCGTCACCCAATAGCATTGCGCGACGACAACCGCGAAGATCGGCATCCGACCATTCCCTTCCTCTCCCGCATCCTGAGCTTCTCCGCCACGGTCGGCCTCGTGGCGCTCGTCGGGGTGCTCGCGATACCGGTGCTGATCCAGTCGGTCGGTGCCGAGGTCTGGGCGCAGCTCACTGTGATCCAGGTGCTCGCGGGGGTGTTCGGCGTCATCGTCGCCTTCGGCTGGGGCGCCACCGGACCGTCGATGATCGCCGGGGCGACGCGCGAGCGCCGTCCACTCATCTTCCGGGAGTCGTTCTCGGCCCGGCTGACGCTCTATGCGGTCGCGGCGCCGACCATGATCGTCATCTCACTGCTGCTCACGCGAGGGGATGTCGCGCTGTCGGTGCTGGGCACGATCGCCTATCTGCTGCCCTACGTCGCATCGCCCTGGTATTTCGTCGGTCAGGCACAGCCCGGCCGACTGTTCGTGCTCAACACGATCCCTTCCGTGGTGGGCACGCTGCTCGGGCTCGCCGCAGCCTGGTTCACGGGCAGCATCGCGGCGTTCCTGCTCGTCCAGGCACTGGGCTACCTCGTCGCGATCATCCTCGAACGACGGCACATCCTCGCCACCATGCCGGCGGGCGAGCATCCGCCGTACCGCCTGCGATCCGTGCTGGTGCTGCTGCGGTCGCAGCGCCACGCGGTGACCGGATCCCTCGTCAGCAGCCTGTACGTGTCGCTGCCGCTCGTGATGGTGCAGGCGCTGATCCCCGCGCAGGTTCCCGTCTACGCGATGGCCGACAGGCTCTTCAAGTTCGGCTCGCTCGCCCTGGCCCCCGTGCAGCAGTTCCTGCAGGGCTGGGTGCCCGAGGACGGGCCGCAGCACATCCCCGGTCGCTGCATCCGCGCCGTCGTGATCGGCTTGGGATTCGGCTTCGTGGGCGGATCGCTCATCGCCGCGTTGAGTCCCCTGGCGGCGGATCTGCTCAGCGGCGGTGCCGTGCTGGTGCCGTTCATCCTCAGCGTGCCGCTCGGGGTCGCGTTCCTCTTCGTTTCGGGCTCGGCGATCGCCGGCTACGCGTGCCTCATCCTCCTCGGGCAGGTGCGGCACGTCGCGATCGCATCGGTGATGGCGGCCTCGATCGGCGCCCCGCTCATCGTGATCTCCGCGACGCTGCAGAGCCTCGAGCTGATCGCGTGGTCGGTCGCCATCTCGGAGTTCGTCGTGACGATCTACCAGCTCGTCATCCTGCGGCTCACGCTGCTGCGCGGGATGCCGCCGACCGAGCCGACGGGGCCGTCACAGCCCGACCCCGACCCCACCTGACGACCTGCCGCGAGCTCAGGCGATTCGCCCGCACCAGGACGATTCCGGCCCGAGCCATCCTGAATCCACCGAATCGCCTGGCGCGGGTGCGGGGTTCCCCGGCAAAGTCAGCCGGTGGTCTCGGCGTCAGCGCCCGCATTCGTCGAACCCGCCGCATCCGCCTCGAGCCGTTCGACCCGGGCGGCGAGCTGCTCGAGCTCCGCGCGGCCGATGGCCGACTCCTCCGCGACGCGCCGGATCTCGTCCTCGGCCTGGGAGAGCTCCCACGAGAGGTGCAGCGTGACGCCGAGGAGCAGCACGATCGCGAGCGAGAAGAGCAGGTTCGCCGGCACCTGGACGCCGAGTGCGGAGGTGAGCCACAGCAGCAGCTGCGGGAAGACCCCGAGGAGCAGCACCGCCAGGCCGATGACCAGCCACATCACGGCGTACTTCTCGCGGAGCCTGCGGGTCAGCAGCATCCAGACGACGATGATCAGGATGACGAGAGCGAGCGCGATGCCCACGACGACGATCACGCGGGCACCTCTTGCATGGCCTCGGGGGCGACCGGGCGCATGCGACGCATGACCGCGAGCGACAGCGCGAAGACGGAGCGCAGCAGGTACACGCTCGAGCCGACGGGGCCCTTGCTCGGCACGCCGTGCACGCGGGGCCGCATGGCGACCGGCACCTGCACGACCACGAGTCCGGCGTGGCAGGCGGCGACGAGGGAATCCAGCGTGTCGCCGAGGTACTCGGCCGGGTAGTAGCGGACGTACTGGTCGATCGCCCGCGCGTTGGCCGCCCGGAAGCCGCTCGTCACGTCCGTGAGCCGGGTCTTCGCCACCCGCGACACGACGCTCGCGAGAAAGACCATCGCCCACCGGCGCGGCCCGCGGACGTTGTAGTCGCCGACGTCGGCGAACCGAGCGCCGATGGAGATGTCGCCTCGTTCGAGGCCCGAGAGCACCCGCTCGATGTCTGCCGGATTGTGCTGGCCGTCGGCATCCACCTGGATCGCACGCGCGTAGCCGTGTCGCTGCGCGTATGTGAACCCCGTCCGCATGGCGCCGCCCACTCCGAGGTTGAACGGCAGCCGCAGCACACGTGCTCCGGCATCCTTCGCCACCTGCGAGGTGTCGTCGGCCGATCCGTCATCGACGACGACCACATCGAACGCCGGATTCTCGGCTCGGATCTCGCGCACGGTGGTCCCGACATTCTTCGCCTCGTTCCAGGCCGGAACGATGACCAGCACGCGGTCGGGGGCCTCAGTCATAGTGGCCTCATTCTATCGACGGCGCGCGGAGCTCCTGAGGACGCGGGGCCGGTCACCGCTCGCACGCGGTGAGTTCGTAGAGCTTCGCGTCGCCCTGCTCGTCGACCAGCTCGACGGCCGGCGACGTCGCGAGATCCTGCAGGCCGGGGAAGACATGCTCACCGGGGTGGACCTCGCGGCCGGCGAAGTCCAGCACGAAACCCACGCCGAGCTCGTCGACGGCATCGCACACGACCCCGCCGGGCGTGGCATCCGCGAGCCCGTCGTTGATGAGCTGCATCTCGTCACCGATCTCCATCAGCGTGTGCGGCATCAAGACCGGCCGGTCGGCGAGCGCGAAGGCCAATGACGCCCCTGTCCAGGGGCTGCCCGCCACCACGACGCCCTCGGGCACGTGCTCATCGAGGCGCGAGATCACGGCCGCTTCGTCGGCCGTGAGGAGGGCGGAGCCGGGCCCGAGCACGAACGGGCTCGCCGCCCATTGCTGCGCGACGGGGAGAGGCGATACCGAAGGCGCCTGCATCGCGGCGGCCGCACCGACGGTCACGATGATGCCGAGACCTGCGGCTGCCCATCGGGGCAGCTTCGCATCCAGCCGGCGAACGCCCTGATGCCGTGCGATGCAGGCCCAGGAGCATGCCGCCCCGTAGGCGCCCAGCGGAACCAGCGCGATCGGCAGCATCGCGGCCAGGCGGGGCAGGTTGTTGTACCAGCCGCCGGTGAGGATGTCGCGCAACGGCATCAGGGGCAGCGCCGCGACGGCGATGTAGAGGATCGCCGCCACCACGTACATCCCGAGCGCCACGATCGCCCGCGGTGTGCGTGCGACGACGGCCCACACCAGTCCGCCGACGACGAGCACCGCGGCGAGCACCGCCGACACGTCGTACCAGGCCGAGACGGTCAGCACGTCGACGACGGCGTCCACCATGCCCATCCGCAGCGGCCACCCCCGTGCCTCGGCGGGTGGGCGCAGCACCTTCAGGAGCACGACGCCGATGGCCAGATAGGCGACGAAGACGCCGAGCACCGCCCAGCGTGCGCGCGCGGTGCGAGCGGCGCGCAGCCTCGTCACCACGACCACGAGCGCCATCGGCGCGGTGAGCGCGAGCCACCCCAGCAGCGCGCCCGGGTGGGCGAGAGCGAGTCCCGGGAGGCAGCCCAGGAGCGCGACCGCCCACCACACCCGCCCAGGCGCCATGCGGCCTCCGGCGAGGCCGAGCGCGCGCATCGTCGCTGCCAACGCCGCCGGGAGCAGCGCCAGCCCCAGCTGGTACGGGTACAGGACGCCGTAATCCATCAGCAAGATCGGGAACACGGGCAGCGAGGCAGCGAGCAGGCCCGCAGTCACCGAGAGCACGGGCGACCGCCCGAAGAGGACACGGGTGAGCAGCAGCGCGCCGAGCGGCCAGATGACAGCCGACACCACGACCGTCACCGCGTTGATCGCGGCCGGAATGGACACGCCCGAGAGCTGGACAGTCAGCGAGACGAGCGCATGCCATGCCGCGGGATAGAAGGCCAGCCCGCCGCTGGGGTTGGTCATGTGGCCGAGCCACAGCGAGGACGCGTTGCCGGTGTCGAGCACGAACCGCACGCCGTTGAGGTGGAAGATGTTGTCGAACGTCTGCGAGATGTTCTCGGGATCCCCGAAGACACCCGCCACTCGGGCCGTCAGAAGCACGGCCGCGACGAGAAGTGCGAACAGCAGCCACCCGTCGAATCGGTGTCGCGCCACGGGCGGCGGGGTGAATCGACGGGTCGCGCGCCGGACACCCCAGAGCACGCCACCCAGCACGATCGTCAGCAGGATGACCGGCACGATCGACCACGGGAGCCCGGCCCACGGCGCCACGACAGCAGCGATGCCGATCACCGTGACGGCGAACGCGGGTGCGAGAGCGACCGAAGCGAATCCACGCACGCCGATGATCCTGGCCAGTGGTACCCCGACCACCCCGAGCAGCAGCACGGTCGCGAGCGCCGCCCACGAGAATGCGATCCAAGCCACGGAGGAGAGCCTTTCGAACACGGGGCGAGCGCACCCGGACGGTCGGTCCAGGATACCCAGGCGGATCCTGGGAGTTGTCGCCGAGGCACGTCAGGTGGCGCAGGGGCGCGTATGGCACGATTGTCAGGTGAAAGGCATCATTCTGGCCGGTGGCTCGGGCACGCGGCTGCACCCCATCACCCTGGGCATCTCCAAGCAGTTGATCCCGGTCTATGACAAGCCGATGGTGTACTACCCGCTCTCGACGCTCATGCTGGCCGGCATCCGCGACATCCTCATCGTCACGACCCCCCACGATGCGGAGCAGTTCGAGCGACTGCTCGGTGACGGATCGCAGTTCGGGGTGAACCTCACCTTCGCCCGGCAGCCATCGCCAGACGGGCTCGCGCAGGCCTTCACCATCGGGGCCGACTTCATCGGCGACGACAAGGTCGCCCTCATCCTCGGCGACAACCTGCTGTACGGACCGGGCCTCGGCACGCAGCTGAAGCGCTACGCCGACATCGACGGCGGAGCGATCTTCGCCTATTGGGTGGCTGAGCCCACCGCGTACGGCGTCGTCGAGTTCGACGCGGACGGCAAGGCTGTCTCACTCGAGGAGAAGCCGGCCGTGCCGAAGAGCAACTACGCGGTGCCAGGACTGTACTTCTTCGACAACGACGTGATCGAGATCGCCCGCAACCTCGAGCCCAGCCCGCGTGGCGAGTACGAGATCACCGACGTCAATCGCGCCTACCTCGAACGGGGAAAGCTGCAGGTCGAGGTCCTCCCGCGCGGCACGGCCTGGCTCGACACCGGCACGTTCGATCAGATGACGGATGCCGCCGAATATGTGCGGACGATGGAGCGACGCACCGGGCTCCGCGTCGGCGTGCCCGAGGAGGTCGCGTGGCGGCAGGGCTTCCTGAGCGATGACGAGCTCCGCGAGCGCGCCGCGAAGCTCGTCAAATCCGGCTATGGCAGATACCTGCTCGACACACTGGAAAGAGGACACTGATGGCGAACCTGCTTGTCACGGGGGGCGCCGGTTTCATCGGATCGAACTTCGTCCACCACGTCGTCGCGCACACCGACCATCACGTCACCGTGCTCGACAAGCTGACCTATGCCGGCAACCTGGCCTCTCTCGCCGGTCTGCCCGAAGACCGCCTCACGTTCGTCAAGGGCGACATCACCGACGCTCCGCTGGTCGACGAGCTGTTCGGGGCGGCCGATGCGGTGGTGCACTACGCGGCCGAATCGCACAACGACAACTCGCTGCACGATCCGCGACCGTTCCTCGACACCAACATCATCGGCACCTACACGCTGCTCGAAGCGGCTCGCCGGCACGGGACGCGCCTCCATCACATCTCCACGGACGAGGTGTACGGCGACCTCGAGCTCGATGACCCGGACCGCTTCACCGAGAACACCCCCTACAACCCTTCGTCGCCGTACTCGTCGACGAAGGCGGGATCCGACCTCCTGGTGCGCGCGTGGGTTCGGTCGTTCGGCGTCGAGGCGACCATCAGCAACTGCTCGAACAACTACGGGCCGTACCAGCACGTCGAGAAGTTCATCCCGCGCCAGATCACGAACGTCATCCGCGGCATCCGGCCCAAGCTCTACGGCAAGGGCGAGAACGTCCGCGACTGGATCCACGCCGACGATCACTCGTCTGCGGTGCTCACGATCCTCGACAAGGGCGAGATCGGAGAGACGTACCTCATCGGCGCTGACGGCGAGAAGGACAACAAGACG
Organism: Microbacterium pumilum; assembly: GCF_039530225.1. Lineage (NCBI taxonomy): Bacteria > Bacillati > Actinomycetota > Actinomycetes > Micrococcales > Microbacteriaceae > Microbacterium > Microbacterium pumilum. Next base: position 2,097,585 of record NZ_BAAAOH010000001.1, on the reverse strand, counting down.
GTCGTCGAGCTGATCCTCAGCGAGATGGGTCAGCCGGCCGACGCATACGACCATGTCACCGACCGTGCCGGTCACGACATGCGCTACGCGATCGACTCGACCAAGCTGCGCACCGAGCTCGGCTGGACGCCCCAGTACCAGGACTTCGAAGCGGGCCTCTCCGCCACCATCGACTGGTACCGGCGCAACGAGGAGTGGTGGGCTTCCGCCAAGGACGGCGTCGAGGCCTTCTACGCGGCGAAAGGCCAGTGATGACGGAGTACGGCAAGCCGCTGTCGTCTGCTGAGACTCCCATCCCCGGCCTGGTCGTGTGGGAACTTCCCGTGCACGGCGACAGCCGTGGCTGGTTCAAGGAGAACTGGCAGCGCCAGAAGATGCTCGCCGGTGGGCTGCCCGACTTCGGTCCGGTGCAGAACAACATCTCGTTCAACGACGCGGTCGGCACGACCCGCGGCATCCACGCCGAACCGTGGGACAAGTGGGTGTCGGTCGCCACCGGACGCATCTTCGGCGCGTGGGTGGACCTGCGCGAGGGCCCGACATTCGGGGCGGTCTTCACCACCGAGATCGACCCGTCGCGGGCCATCTTCGTGCCGCGCGGGGTCGGCAACTCGTATCAGACCCTCGAGCCCGACACCGCCTACTCATACCTCGTCAACGACCACTGGTCGCCCGACGCGCAGTACACATTCCTCAATCTGGCCGACGAGACCGCAGCGATCACATGGCCGATCCCGCTCGAGCAGGCAGAGCTCTCAGCGAAGGATGCCGGTCACCCGCGTCTGGCGAACGTCACACCGGTTCCGCCCAGGAAGATCCTGGTGCTGGGCGCCAACGGGCAGCTGGGTCGCGCACTTCGGGCGGAGTTCGGCGAGGGAGGCCGGCTCGAGTATGCCGATCGCGCCTCGCTCGATCTGACCGCCGCCGATCTCGGTTCGGCCCGTCACTGGCGGGACTATTCGACCATCATCAACGCCGCGGCCTACACGGCCGTCGACAAGGCCGAGACCGCCGAGGGACGACCGGATGCCTGGGCCGCCAACAGCACGGCCGTCGGCGCGCTCGCGGGCGTCGCTGCAGCGAACGGGATCACCCTCGTCCATGTGTCGAGCGACTACGTCTTCGACGGGACGAAGAGCGGGTCGTACACCGAGGACGACCTGCCGGCGCCACTCGGGGTGTACGGCCAGACGAAGGCCTCGGGCGATGCGCTCGCCGCGACCACTCCTCGGCACTACATCGTCCGGACGAGCTGGGTGATCGGCGACGGCGCGAACTTCGTCCGCACGATGGCGTCGCTGGCCGAGCGCGGCATCGACCCGAAGGTCGTCGACGATCAGACCGGCAGGCTCACCTTCACGCGCGACATCGCGCGCGGCATCCGCCACCTCCTCACGACGACGCCGCCGTACGGCGTGTACGACCTCACGAGCGCGGGCGAACCCGCCTCATGGGCCCAGATCGCGCGGCGGGTCTTCGAGCTGACGGGCAGCGACCCGGACCGCGTGACGCCCGTGTCGACGGCGGAGTACTACGCCACGGCGTCCGGTCCTATCGCGCCGCGGCCGCACAACAGCACACTCGACCTGAGCAAGATCCAAGCGACCGGCTTCCGCGTCGATGACATGGACGATGCCCTTCGGCAGTACCTCGCGTCAGCGGATGACCGCCAGGGCCGGCCGTGAGGATCCACCGATGAGCGATTCCGCCGTCGCCGTCGTCGTGCGCACGAAAGACCGCCCCGAGTTCCTGCGCCGCGCGCTCGCCAGCATCACCTCCCAGACCCTGAGCGACTGGGAGTGCGTGATCGTCAATGACGGCGGCAAGCCCGGACCGGTGGACGCGGCCGTCGCCGAGCTCCCCGCCGAGCACGCGGCGCGCGTCAGTGTCATCCACGCGCCGGCCTCGAGGGGCCGCTGGGTGAGCGCGAACGCCGGCGTCCTGGCGACATCCGCCCCGCTGCTCACCCTTCACGACGACGACGACTCGTGGCATCCGGAATTCCTCGCGCGATCCGTCGACTATCTGGACAGCCACCCCGAGCGCAACGGCGTCGTCTCGCGCATCGAGATCAGGTGGGAGCATCAGACGCCGTCGGGCTATGAGGTCGTCAGCAGCGAGATCTTCCAGCCCGACCTGCCCGCGCCGACGTTGTCGGACACGCTGCTGTTCAATCGGTTCGTTCCCATCGCGTTCGTCTACCGACGCAGCCTGCACGAGGAGCTCGGTCTGTACGACGAGAGACTTCCGGTCGTCGGCGACTGGGCCTTCAACCTGCGCGTCCTCGCCCGCGGACCGGTCGACTACCTCGGTCCCGAGCCGTACGCGTACTGGCATCAGCGAGTGGGCGCCTCGGGCGCGGACGGGAACAGCGTGATCAGCTCCAAGGGCGAGCACGCCTACTATGACGCGCGCATCCGCGACGATGCCCTCCGTGAGTACGTCGACGCGAACGGGCTCGGCCTGGTGCTGTATCTGACGCGCTTCATCGACAAGCGCTTCGTCGAGGTCGAGAACGGCCTTCGCAGCGAGATCGCAGCGATGAATCCGTTCCGGCGCGTCGAGCGCCGCGTCCGCCGCGTCGTCTCGGAGCGGCGCGACAAGCGACGCTCGAACTAGTCGAGCGCGCGGCCGCCGGTCACTTCGTCAGCGCGGTGATGGCTTCCTCGACGGGGCCGTCGAAGACCTTCTTGCCCTTCGAGATGACGATGCCGCGCTCGCACAGCTGACGGATCATGTTCATGTCGTGGCTGACGACCAGCATCGTGACGCCTGTCGCCGTCAGCTCCTTGATCTTCGCCGCGCACTTCGCCCGGAAGGGTGCGTCGCCCACCGACAGCACCTCGTCCACGAGCAGCACGTCCACCTCGACGTGGATCGCCACCGAGAAAGCGAGGCGCATGAACATTCCGGAGGAGTAGTGCTTGACCTCCTGGTCGATGAACTCGCCGATCTCGGAGAACGCCACGATGTCGTCGAAGCGGGCATCGATCTCGGCGCGATTCATCCCCAGGATCGCGGCGTTGAGATAGACGTTCTCGCGCCCCGAGAGGTCGGCGTGGAATCCGGCGCCCACCTCGATCAGACCCGCGACCCGGCCCCGCGTGAAGACGCGTCCGCGGTCGGGTTCGAGCACGCCCGACACCAGCTTCAGGGTCGTCGACTTTCCGGAGCCATTGAGTCCCATGACGGCGACGGCTTCGCCCTCACCGACCTGGAAGCTCAAGTCGTCCAGCGCGAGGAACTCGTCGGCGCGCACCTTCTTCTTGCGGACCCAGCCGATGAAGGCTTCCTTGAAGGAATGCGAGTTGCGCTTCAGGAACACCTTGGTCACGCGGTCGACGATGATCGACGGCTGCGTGGTGGTTTCGGCTACGAGAAGTCGATGCATCACAGATCCTGGGCGAAAGTGCGCTCGAAGCGGCGGAAGACCGCCTGGCCGACGACGAGGCTCACGACGCAGGCCACGAGCGCGATGATGATGTACAGCCAGAACGGCTGCGGGAGGCCGACGCTCTCGGTCACTGTGCCCTCCCAGAATCCGTAGTGGAACAGCTCGACGGCCACCGACAACGGGTTGCACATGTAGATGTGGAAGGCCCAGGTCGGCAGCGCAGCCTGGACGAAGGGCCAGATGTAGAGCACCGGTGAGGTCCACGTCGAGAACATCCGGATGATCTCCACCACGTTCTGAGCATCGCGGAATCGGACGTTGATGCCGCTGAAGAACAACCCGAGACCCAGGGCGAACATCACGACGATCAGCACCCCGAGCAGCACTGCGCCGACCATGGCCAAGGTGGGCGTCCATCCCACCACCAGGCATATGAGCAGGAGGATCGCGACCTGCGGCAGGAAGTGGATGAACGCCACGATGATCGCCGCGATCGGGAAGAGCTCCCGCGGCAGGTAGATCTTGCGGACCAGCGAACCGTTGTCGACGATCGCATTCGTCGCGTTTCCGAATCCCTCGTTGAAGAGGTTGATGATCACGACACCCGAGAACAGGTAGATCGCGAAGTTCTGCACATCGTGATGGATCTGCAGGATGATCCCCATCACGAAGTAGTAGATGACGAACTGTGCGGCCGGCTTCACGTACGACCAGGTCCAGCCGAGCACGGAGTTGCGATAGCGGGTCGCCGTGCCCTTCCGCACCAGCAGACGCAGCAGATACCGCCAGCGGATGACGTCGAGGATGCCGCGACCGCGGCCCGGGACGTCGTATTCAGCGAGATCGATTGTTGTCACATCAAGGCTTTCGGGAGGTGGGCGTGCACAGACGGCACCACGGAACATGCCCCGAGTATCCTATCCGCGGGGTCGCTGACGATTCGCCGAACGCGACCTCCGGGCCGCAAATCGCGCCGGGGCTCAGGGTGCGCGGGTCACGTCCCGGCGGAGGACCCACCGATCGCCGACGCCCAGCTTGAGCTTGAGCCAGCTGCCGTCGGCGGTGACGGCGACGGCTACAGCCACGGTACCGCCGGGCACCTTTGCAGATCCGGCCGTGCAGCTCGGGTGGGGTCCGACACGGGCCGTCGTCCCGCTGGCCGACACCACATACTGACGCTTGGCGGCGGCGGCATCCGTCGGCTGCCGGCACACATCGTCCTGGGTGGCCGTCCTGACCGATACCCGCGGCACCCACCGTTCGCCGGACGCGCTCGTCACCCTCAGCCAGTCGCCGGCGACGGTGCCGGCCGCCGGGGCGAGGAGGGTGCCCGCAGCCAGGTCCACGGCGCCGGTCGAACACGACGTGGTCGGCTGGCGGCGAGCGGTCGTGCCGCCATCGAGGACCACGTAGGCCCGTGTGGCCACGCGTGTCGCCGGTGCCGTGGCACAGGCGTCCGCTCCGTCGAACCGGGTGACGTCCGCACGTGCAACCCAGAGGTGGCCGCGGCCCGTCGACACCTTGATGAAGGTCCGATCGGCACTGACCTGTTCGGCCTGGACGATCAGTCCACCCGAAAGGCGGGTCGCCCCCATCCCGCAGGCAGCGGAAGGTGCTGCGCGGCCGGCTGTTCCCTCGGGCTTGATGAGGTAAGCGCGGATGGCGGCGCCGACCCCGCCTGGTATCGCGCACGGAGTCTCGACTGGGGTGGCGCGCCGGACCGTGGAGCGCATGATCCAGCGGTCGGAGTCGCCTGCGTGGACCTTGATCCAGGTCCGGTCGGCGTTCACCGCGATGGCCTGAAGGATCGTTCCGGTCGCGACGGGAGCCTGGCCGGCACCGCATCCACCGTTCGGCACGATGCGCGCGACGACCGGCTGGCCCACCACGTACGCGTACTTGGCCGACTGAACGCCACCTGGCAGGGCACAGGCGCTCTCCGCGGCCGTCGCGTATCGCAGATACGCGCGATTCACCCAGCGATCCGAGGTCTCGACGTGGACCTTGAGCCACTCACCCGATCCGGCGACGGCCTGGACCACCGTGCCCGCGGCCAGCGTCATCTTCCGTGTCTCACATGACGTCGAGGGTGCGATGCGCGCGTTCAGCGGGGCGGTGACGACATAGGTCCGCTTCGCGGCGTTCGCGCCCGCCGGGGTCGAGCAGGCGTTGGCGGGCTTCTGGGTCGATCCGAACCAGTCGGTGAAGTAATTGTAGAAGTTGCGGTTTCCGTAGCTCGAGCAGCCGTCGCCCTGACCGTACCCCGCACGCAATGCCGCGCCGTTCGGCTGATAGGGCGTGTAGTAGTACAGATTCGCCGTCGCCTGATTCTGGATGGACACCGGCGACGTGCCACAGGCGCGGTTCGGGTGGAAGAGGACGTTCCAGGTGTTTCGGGGCGCGTACCAGTTGAAGAAGTTGCTCGTGCCCGGCGGGTTGGCATACCGCTTCATCTGCCACGCTGCGCCGTACACCTGATTGAAGAATCCGTAGTACCGGGTGTCGCATGCTGCGGTGTCAGGGCACCCCTGTCCCATCGCGATGGTGTACCGCCACTCGCTCGGCCACGTATGGGTGACGAGCCCCTGCTCCTTCTGCAGCGTGACGATGAGCACCTGCGGGTTGATGCCGCACGCCTGCGCGACCTTGTAGACGATCGTGGACGCCCGCTCGCGGACGCCGCCCGGGTAGGCGCGGCACATCGCATCGGCCGTCGTGGTGCGAGACGTGTCGTACTTGTCCTTGAGGCACGTGTACCCGGCCTGGCAGACCGGCACCTTCGACTGGAAGAAGCTCTGGATCTGCCCCGCCGACATCCTGCGGTGGTCGAAGAAGACCGCGTCGCTGATGATGTTGCCCGGTGCGAAGTTCGCGAGGCTCGCGGGCGCCACGGGACTGCTCTCGACGGGCCCGGTGCTCGGCGATTTGCTCGTGGGCGATGGGGAGGGTTCGGGTGTCGGCACGGTCGTCGGGGTGGCCTCGGGCGTCGGCTCACTCGTCGGCGATGGCGTGGGCTCAGCGCTCGGTGTCTGCGTGGGCTCAGCGGTCGGCGTGGGCTCAGCGGTCGGTGGCGGCGTCGGCTCGCTCGTCGACGAAGGAGCGGGTTCGGGCGTCGCAGCCATCGCGGGGCCCGCAGCGAGGCCTCCGGCGATCAGCGCGGCGAGTGTGACGATGGTCGCGAATCTCGACCGCAGGAGCGATCGCCGTGCTCGTCCTCCATCGGCCAACATGTGACCAGTGTGACCGAAGTGACGGATGAGTACAACATTCGGCGCAGATTCGCGGCTGCGACACGCGGGTGTCAGGCAACTCGCGGTCAAGCGCTGATTACAGATCGGCGTGAAGCTGCCACACCCGGTCTGCCGCCTCACGCCACGAGAACGCCCGGCCGCGGTCGCCCGCGAGCACCGCGAGACGGTCTGCCGCCGCCGTCGACGCCAGCGCGCGATGGAGCGCGTCCGCGAGTCCTTCGATGAGCAGCGGCGCGTCCGGCGCCTCGACGACCTCACCGCCGTCGACGATCACCTCGGTGTGCGCCGCAGACTGCGCGGCGATCACCGGCACGCCGAGCGTCAGCGCGTCGACGACGCGCCACGGGAATGCCGCGCGACGCGACGGCGCGACGAACGCAAGCGTGCCGCCGAATACCGCCGCGCGGTCCGGCGCCTCGAGAGCACCCCGCACATGGAGGCTCCGCTCCGGGATCCCGGCTGCCGAGGCGAGCTCGGCGACCGCCGGCTCGTGGCCGTCCGGCGTATCGATCACGACGACCGGCAGGTCGATGCCGGATGCACCCACCGCACCGAATCCCGCCTCGAGCCCATCGGAATGCGCGGGGCCGCCGCTCAGCAGGATGAAGCCCTCCGGGAGGTCGAGGAGCCGACGACGCCCGACCTCGTCGGCGGGCACGGCGAATGAGAGGGGAGCAGCCCCCGCGATGACCCGGATGCGGTCCCCCAGCTTGGCCAGTTCGGCCAGGCGCGCGGCGATGGAGTGCGTCGGCACGACGACCGCGTCGGCGTGCTTCGCCGCGCGCTTGAGCATCGCGCGATGCCATCCGGCCGCGCCGCGCGGCAGTTCATCGGCGGCCTCCCAGGGCCGAAGATCCCAGACCGTGACGACGGTCTGGTCATGGTCGTGCACCCGGTCGTGCCGCACGAGGGGTGCGAACAGGGAGGGCGAGTGGATCATGCCACCGCCGATTCCGGTGCCCACACCGAGCTGCAGCGCCCCGGAGAGTTCACGCCTCGGGAGCGCGGTGCGACGGATGCCCGCCAACCCGGGCACGTCCGACAGGTCTCCCTGCCCCCCGGCCGGTGCGATGGCCTCGACCTCGCAGCCTGCAGGAGCACCGAGGACGAGCGCGCGCGCCAGCTCGCGGGAGGCTTCGGCGAGGTCGGGCTCGGTCGGAGCGACGAGCTGGTCCAGCATCACTCGAAGCGTCGCCGTCATGGCTTCGAGCCTACCCAGGCTCGGCGCCGGATTCGCGGCCCGACCTGGCCGACGCGGACGTCAGGGTGCAGGGTCGGGACTCGGCGTGGGCGGGTGCAGCGCTGTCGAGATGAGCTGCTGCACGTAAGCGAAGTCCGGCGTGTACTCGTCGACGCCGCCCTCGGGAGTCAGCTCGATCGTCGCGACCGACTGCTCCTTCGCCTTGACGGCGAGCTCGGCGAGCGTCGGGATGAGCGACTGCGGCAGGTCGGTCTGGACGATGTCCGCACCGGCGGTCGCGACATCCTGGAAGTGACTCAGCACGTTCTGCGGCGTGAACTGCGTGAGGATCGCCTCCTGCAGGACGCGCTGGCGCTTCATCCGATCGAAGTCGTCCGTCGTGTACCGCGAACGGGCGTACCACTGCGCGGTGTCGCCGTTCATGTGCTGAGGGCCGGCTTCGATCCAGCCGATGGCCCACTCCTCGGCGGGCTGCCCCTCATACGCCGGCCCGCCGCCTTCGGGCAGGCGCTCCTCGACGGTGATGTCGACGCCGCCGAGGGCGTCGACGAGCGAGGCGAAGCCATGCATGTCGAGGAAGACGTAGTACGGGATCTCGATGCCGAGGATGCCCTCCGCGGCATCCTTGGTCGCCTCGATGCCTGGGGCGGACCCGTTTGCGACGGCGTCCGGATAGAGCGCATCGCCGTCCTGGCAGATCTCGACCTCGGTGCGCAGCTGGTTGATTCCGCTTCCCCACCCGCAGCTCGGGTCGGCATGACCGGTGTGTCCGTCCGGGTAGCGGTCCTGCATCGGTCCGGCGGCGAACGGGAAGCCCGGCATATCGCGCGGGATGCCGGTGATCGTCGCTGCGCCGGTGGTGGCGTTCACCGATACGACAGAGATGCTGTCGAATCGCATCGAGTCGCGGCCGACCCCGCTGTCGGCACCGAGCAGCAGGACGTTGTAATAGCCGTCGGACGGCGGCACCGAAGGTCCGCTCACCCCGAAGATCGAGGCCAGCGTGTCACGGGTGACACCGGCGATGTTCGCGGCGTACACGGCGCCGCCGCTCGAGACCACCGTCAGCATGACCGCGACGATCGCAATCGCGTAGCGCGCGAGCCTTCCCGTCTTGACCAGGCGCACCAGGCGCAGCGCGTCGATCGTGAGGACGACCCACAGCGCGGCGTAGGCGACGAACACGATCTGGGCAGCGAGGAGCGCGAACCAGTTCGTCGCGATGGTGAGGAAGACCGGCTGCCACAGCAGAGCGCACAGCAGCCCGACGATCACGAACGTCCACATCGCGAGGGTGGTTCCCAGGCCGATGCGCGCCAGCCGCCGATTGCCCGCGACCGCCTGCGGCGAGCCAGGGATGAGGAAGTTGAGCAGGACCAACCACCACCCGCGCCGCGTCATGACCTCGCGCGAGCCGGTGTCGGGGTAGCGGAGCGGGCGCTCCTCGACGACGTGTCGTGGGATGCGGGGCGCGGCAGTGGGCCGTGGCGGACTCATCACGCTCATAGCGACTCCTTGAGCCGCCGGTTCTTCTCCTCGACCTGCCCCTCGAGATCGAGGGCGTACTTCTCGACGAGGACGGCCGTGGCTTCGTCGGAGGCGCCGAGGATACGCACCGCGAGCAGAGCGGCGTTCTTGGCACCGTTGATCGAGACCGTCGCGACCGGGATGCCGGCAGGCATCTGCACGATGCTGAGCAGCGAGTCGAGCCCGTCGAGCGTTGCGAGCTGCACCGGCACGCCGATCACCGGTAGAGCCGTGACGGACGCGAGCATTCCCGGCAGATGCGCCGCGCCGCCGGCCCCGGCGATGATCACCTTCAGACCCCTCGCGCGTGCCTCACGCCCATAGCGGATGAGCTTGTCGGGTGTGCGATGCGCCGAGACGACCTCCACCTCGTGCCCCACGCCGAAATCGGTGAGGACCTGAGAGGCGTCGCTCATGACGCGCCAGTCGGAGTCGGAGCCCATGACGACGCCGACCAGAGGCTCGTCCGAGGAATGCAGCGGTCGGGTCACCCGACCAGGCTAGGGCGCGAGGCTGAAAGTTCCCGGCAACAACGCGCACCGAAGTCTGCGCGAGCGGCTCGGCGACCGATCAGTCGATGAAGACGGATGCCGCGGCTCGTGCCTCGTACGCGACATCGTCGAGGCTGTCACCCGAGACGTTGACGTGACCGACCTTGCGGCCGGGGCGCGGCTGCTTGCCGTACGTGTGGATCTTCGCACCGGGATGAGCGGCCATCGCCGTCGGGAAGCGGTCCTCGAGGGTGCCTTCGACCGGGCCGCCGAGGATGTTGACCATGACGGCCCACTCGGCGGTGCCCGTCGGATCACCGAGAGGCAGGTCGAGCACCGCACGCAGGTGCTGCTCGAACTGACTTGTGATCGCGCCATCCTGGGTCCAGTGCCCGCTGTTGTGCGGCCGCATCGCCAGCTCGTTCACGAGCAGACGCTCGTCGGTCGTCTCGAACAGCTCGACCGCGAGCATCCCGACGACATCCAGTCCGTCCGCAATCCCGACGCCGACCTGGGCCGCCACCTCGCGGAGGCGCTCGGAGGCATGCGGAGCCGGCGCGATCACCTCGGCGCAGACTCCCCCGCGCTGCACCGTCTCGACGACGTCGTACACGCGCACTTCCCCGGATGGGCGCCGCGCGACCTGCTGCGCGAGCTCGCGTGCGAAGTCGACGAGCTCCTCGACGAGCAGCGCACCTCCCCGCGCGTCTTCGGCGAGGGTCGCGAACCAGTCGTCGGCCTCGGTCGCGGCGCTGACGACGCGCACTCCCTTGCCGTCGTAGCCGCCGCGCGGAGTCTTGACGACGGCCCGGCCGCCGTGGGCGTCGATGAACTCCTGCAGGCCGGCGGCGTCCGTCACCGCAGCCCACTCCGGCTGCGGCATGCCCAGCTCGCCCAGCCGGGCCCGCATCGCGAGCTTGTCCTGCGCGAACTGCAGTGCGCCGGGTCCGGGCCGGACCGCGACCCCGGCCGCCACGAGCGCGCTGAGCACCTCCTGCGGGACGTGCTCGTGATCGAACGTGACGACATCCACATCCTTCGCGAACGCGAGAACGATCTCGGCGTCGTGGTAGTCGCCGACCGAGACGGCGGCGAGCGATGCGGCCATGGCCTCCTCCTCGGCGAGCACCCGCAGTTCGACGCCGAGCTCGACCGCAGGTGCGATCATCATGCGCGCCAGCTGCCCGCCACCGACCACTCCGACTCGCAGCGCCATGCCGCTCCTTTCGCCGCCACCATCATCTCTCACGCGGTCGGCCGCCGTGCCGCGGTCTCGGCGAAGGTCGCGCTCGGTCGTGCGACCGGCTCACTCCGTGGGAGGTGCGGGCGGAAGCGCCTGAGCGTCGCGGTGGGCGAGGATCTGGTTGACCTCGACCTGGTCGACGAGCGCCTCGTGTACGAGCCCGACGCTCGGGATGTTCGCGAGGCGCATCGGCTGATCGACGCCGTTCGAGAGCGTCAAGGTGCCGGCACCCCACATCCGCTGCAGGATGCCGCGACGCACCTGGATCGTGTATCCGCGCACGTGGACGAGTTCTCGACGCCTTCGGGCGAGGAAACCGGACCGCTCGATCACGCGACGCGTCGTGATCGTGTAGAGGTGCGACCACCACGCGAAGAAAGGGAGCAGAACCAGCAGCAGCACCACGACCCCGGCGGCGGCGAACATCATCCAGTTCTCGAACGGCGCGGGGAGATTGTCGTAGAACCAGCCGCACGCGCCCGCCACCGCGATGAGGACCAGCGCCGACCAGGTAAGCCGACGCGCGTGGCCTCGGAACTGCGCAACTCGCAGCTCCGGCGCAGGAGCTCCCGGTGCCGGCATGAAGGGCCGACCGCCGTAGCTCGTCGGCTGCGTCATCCCCCCATTGTGGAGCGCCCCGCCCGACACGCGCGCTTCCCACGCCACGCGGGGAAACACCACTCGAAGTGCGATCAGCGGACGTGGACCACGTCGCCCGCAGAGACAGGGGTCTCGACGCCGCTGGGCGAGCTGACGACGAGCCTGCCCTCGACGTCGAGTCGCTGCGCGCGCCCCTCGAGCTTGGTCCCGTCGGGAAGCGACACCACGACGTCGCTGCCGATCGTGGTGCACAGCGCCTCGACCTCGCCGAGTACGCCGGCCGCGGCAGCGTCGCCGCCCGCCGTGGCGAGCGCGGTGAGCTGTTCGTCCAGACTCAGCAGGAAGTCCGCGAGCAGCCGATCTTCATCGGCCTGGAGCCCCACGGACTCGAACGACGTGGCCGTCTCGACCGGCAGGTCGGTGCGCGGCATCCGGGTGTTCACCCCTGCGCCGATGACGACGGCATCGGGTTCGCCCGGCACCACCTCGGCGAGGATGCCGCAGAGCTTGCCACCGTCCAGGAGAACGTCGTTCGGCCACTTGAGGCCCGCGGTGTGGCCGGAGCCCCGCAGCTGGGCGGCTACGGCGCGGGTCATCGCCGCCCCGGCGACCAGCGGAATCCAGCCGCGCATGTGGGGCGGGATGCCGCCCACGAGAACGAGCACCGACACCGCGAGCGCCGTGCCGGGGGGCGCGGTCCAGGTCCGGTCGAGGCGACCGCGGCCGGCACGCTGGTCGGTCGTGACGAGCAGCGACAGATGCGGCCACTCGTTCGGGGCCGAGGTGACGTGTGCGATGACATCCGCATTGGTCGAATCGGTGGTCTCGATGACCTGCACGCGCGGGCTGATCGCTGCGGCAAGCGGATACCCCTGCTGTGGAACCGTCATGTCGACACGCTACCGTCGATCATCGATTGCGCAGCGCCGAGTAGTGCATGTACAGCTCGCGGGTGCCCCACTTGATCAGATACCAATCGCGCACCGCGTCGAGCACCTGGATGGGCGTGCCCGAGGGCGCCGTGGTCACGACCGTGCCGCCCGGCGACGCTCTCACCCACGTCGGCTCGACGGTGACCATCTGCTGCACCGGATACGAGGCCGCTGCTCCGAAAGCACCGTTGAAATGCTCGTACACCGTCCGCGAGATGGCACGCAGGGCGGCCTGCGGCGGACCGTTGTCGCCGATGATCGACAGTGCGTACGTGCCCTTGTTGCTCCATACGACCGCCGTGTCGGCCTGGAGGAGCCCGGACGTCAGCCACAGCGCACCGGGCTTGCTCGCCTGGTCGACCCTCGGAGGAATGCCCGATGCGATCCTCGAGCGCCAGATCTGGCCGCGCATCTCGTTCAGCAGATAATCGGACCACGACCGCGAGAGTGCGGAGCCGCCGACGAGCTGCGACATCATCTTGGCGAGATCGTTCGTCGTCGTCCTGTTGCCCGCGTACAGCACGCTCACTCCCGGCGCGACCGTTCCGTAGTACGTCCCGGTGAAGCCCGCCGAGCGGATCATGCTGTTGATGTTCGCGATGCCGATCCAGTGGACGATGTCGCTGTGACAGTAGTTGTCCGAGACATGGATCATCGTGTGGATGCAGACATTCAGCGGGACCCCGGAAGGCAGGATGCCGTAGAGATTCGCGCGCTTCTGCTCGACGAGCTTGAGGGCGGCCCATGCCGCGAAGATCTTCATCATGCTCGCGGGCTCGTGCGGCAAGCCGCCTGACAGGCTCACGGTCTCGTTCATACCGCCGAGCTGCCGCACGGTCACCTGATACGTGCCTGCATACTGCGCCGCGGTGGCGCGGATGGCGGAGAGCAGGTCGAACTCCCGCTGCGCCTTGACCGCGCTGCACGAGCGCCCGGCGAGCGTATCGGTGCCCACCGAGCTCACAGCGCCGACCGCGGTCATCGGCAGCCGCGCCGACGCGAGGTAGGCAGCGATGGAATCGGGCGCGCACTCCTGCAGGACGTACAGCAGCGGCTGGTGCGTCGCACTCGCCAGGGCCGCGGCGATCGGCACGGCCGCGGCGACGAGGGAGTTCACCGTGATCGCACGCTGGGGTGCGACGCCCGACTCCTTCGCCAGCAGGATGGCAGTCGTATACCGGTCGGTGCCGCTCAGGCGCTTGACGACGAATCCTGCCGCGCGGAGCGACGCTTCGTACGACGTGCTGACACGCGTGGCAGGACCGACGATCACGACGCTCTGGGCGTTGACGCCTCGCAGTGCGGCGATCGTCGCGGCGTCGGCAGCGGTCCTGAGCCCGTCGACCAGCAGCATCCCGCGGTCCGTCCGTGCCGCCGCGGCTGCGGCGAGCGGAGAGAGGAGGTCATTCGCCCCCGACGCGACGTACACGGTAGTGAACTGGCGCCCGAGCGAGGCCATCGCGGCCTGAGACGTGCCGTAGCGGTTGGCGCCCGCCACTCTCGACACCGTCGCCGCGTACGGCTTCAGGGCGGCCATAACCGCGTCCGACACGCCGTCGGTGCCGCCGATCACGACGATGCGCTGCGGCGCGAGACGGCGCAGCTCGGTCTGAACCACCCCGGGGATCGCCGTGCGCTGCACGTAGAGAAGCGGGGCATCGAGCGTCCCGGTCACTGCGGCGGCGATGATCCCCCTCACCGGATAGGTGCCCTCGGTGATCACGACGGTGTCGGCGCCATCGGGAAACGCGGCTCGGGATGCCGCGACGGTCGTGGCGTAGCGATCGGCCCCTGCGATCCGGGCGGTGGTGGGGACGACCGCGAGGGGCGCGCCGCTGGGATCGACCTGGGGCGCGACGTCGGGGGTGGGCGTCGGCGACGGTGTCGGTGTGGACGACGGTGTCGGTGTGGGCGACGGTGTCGGTGTGGACGACGGTGTGGGCGACGGCGTCGGCGTCGGTACGGACGTGGGCGTCGGTGCCGGCGTGGGGGTCGGTACGGGCGTCGGTGTGGGCGTGGGAGTCGATGTCGGCGTCGGCGTCGGGGTCGTTGAGGGCGACGGCGACGGCGACGGCGTCGGCGTCGGCGTCGGCGACGGGGTGCTGGCGGGGGTCGGGGTGCCGGTGGGAGCGGGAGCCGAGCTCAGAATGGGGGTCGGCGTCGCCTGCTGGGCCGCGGCGCCGGTCCCCACCGACTGCAGCAGAGCGACCACCAGCACCGGAGCGAGGATCATCGCGGTCCGCCTCAACCGCCCAGGTCCCATTCGCCGCACCCCTTCATCCGGTGACCTCCGACGCTACCCCTCGGGCCGTGCGGCGCACATGAGACCCCCGTGAGAACTGGGGCCCGCGGCATCCGTCGCTTACGACAGCGGATGCCGCAGGCCCTTGTGCGAACCCTCCAACGGTTGCCGTATCTCCGCCGATAGGGTGGAGGCGTGACCGATCAGCCGGACCTCTTCACCACTGCCGGAAAGATCGCGGACCTGCGAGCGCGCTACCAGGAGGCGGTCGTCGACGCCGAGAAGACGGCGCACGACAAGCAGCATGCGAAGGGCAAGCTCACCGCGCGCGAGCGCATCGAGCTGCTCGTCGACGCCGGCAGCTTCGTCGAGCTCGACGAATACGTCCGCCACCGGACGACTGCGTTCGGCATGGAGAAGTCACGGCCGTACGGCGACTCGGTCGTGACGGGCGTCGCGACGATCCACGGCCGCACCGTCGCGGTCTACGCGCAGGACTTCTCGACGTTCGGCGGCTCCCTCGGCGAGGTCGCCGGCGAGAAGATCATCAAGGTCATGGAGTTCGCGCTGCGCAGCGGCATCCCGATCGTGGGCATGCTGGACTCCGGCGGCGCCCGGATCCAGGAGGGCGTGGTCGCACTCGGCAAGTACGGCGAGATCTTCCGCCTGAACACCAAGGCGTCCGGCGTGATCCCGCAGATCTCGATCATCATGGGCCCCGCCGCCGGCGGCGCGGTGTACTCCCCGGCGCTCACCGACTTCGTCGTGATGGTCGACAAGACCAGTCAGATGTTCGTCACCGGTCCGGATGTCATCAAGACCGTCACCGGCGAGGATGTCGGCATGGAGGAGCTCGGCGGCGCCTACACGCACAACACCCGCTCGGGCGTAGCCCACTACCTCGCCGAAGACGAGGACGATGCGATCGACTACGTCCGCACGCTGCTCGGGTTCCTCCCCGACAACAACATGGCGGAGCTCCCGGTCTACGAGAGCCCGTTCGAGTTCGAGACCACGGATGCAGACCGCTTCCTCAACACGATCATCCCCGACTCGGCCAATCAGCCGTACGACATCCATGAGGTCATCCGGCACATCGTCGACTCCGAGGACTTCCTCGAGGTGCAGCCGCTGTTCGCTCCGAACATCGTGATCGGATTCGGCCGGATCGAGGGCCGCTCGGTCGGCATCATCGCGAACCAGCCGTCACAGATGGCAGGAACCCTCAACATCGAGGCCGGCGAGAAGGCGAGCCGGTTCGTGCGGTTCTGCGACGCGTTCTCGATTCCGATCGTCACGCTCGTGGACGTGCCGGGCTACCTTCCCGGCACCGACCAGGAGTGGACCGGCGTCATCCGGCGCGGCGCCAAGCTGCTCTACGCGTACGCCGAGGCAACCGTGCCGCTGGTGACGGTGATCCTCCGCAAGGCGTACGGCGGTGCGTACATCGTGATGGGGTCCAAGCAGTTGGGCGCCGACATCAACCTCGCCTGGCCGACCGCCGAGATCGCCGTGATGGGCGGGCAGGGCGCGGTCAACATCCTCTACCGCGGCGAGATCAAGCGCGCCGAAGACGCCGGCGAGGATGTCGCCGCCGTCCGCACGCGACTCGCCAACGAGTACACCTACAACGTGGCTTCGCCGTTCCTCGCCGCCGAACGCGGTGAGCTGGACGGCATCATCGAACCGGCGCAGACGCGCGTCTCGATCGCGAAGGCGCTGCGCGCGCTGCGGGGCAAGCGCGCCACCCTGCCGCCGAAGAAGCACGGGAACATCCCGCTGTGAGCGAAGCGGAACCTGACGACGACCTCACGATCGAGGTGCGCCGCGGCGCGCCTGCCGATGATGAGCTCGCCGCGCTCATCGCGGTGGTCAGTGAGTCGTATGCGCGCGAGTTCGCCGACGCGGTCGTCGACGATGAGCAGGAGCGCAGCGCTTGGGCTTTGTCGCAGCGGTCGCTGCGCGAACCGCTGCGCCGCGAACTCGGCTGGGGGCGATGGGGAGGGTAGCGCTCGTCATGAGTTCATTTCGTGGCGGCATGTCCCCCGAAATACCTACAGACGGGGCCCACACCCCCCTTGCATACTTGAACCGCTGGAACGCTTCTGCGTTCGGCTGACCTGATCAACGCTCTGCGGAGATCTCAGGTTCGGCCACGCGGACGGTTTTCGGGTAACCGTCCGCTAGGCGAGGGGCGGGCGGCTTCGCCGCCCCTCGCCTCCTTCGATTCCGCTCCCCGCCCTGGCTCCCCTCCCCCGCCGGGACGGGGAGCGAGCTTGTCTCCGAGCTCCCTCAGTCGACGTGCGGATGCGCGATCTCGCGCCACAGGTCGACGGCGTCCTCGTCGCTCCATCCCGCGCCCGCGACGGAGCGACCGACGACCGTCACGGCGACCGTCTCATGGGGCGATGTGCGGATGTACAGGCGGTCGGAGCTGGCCGACCGAAGCGTGTCGGCGAGTTGTGCGCGGATGATGGCCAGCGACTCCTCGTCCATTCCGTCGAGACCGCCCTCATCGAGCACGGTGACGTTCGCCCCACGGCGGCGTGCGCGCTCGAGCTCGGTGCGCACGTCGTCGTCGAGCAGGCGCGGACCGCGCATCTCATCGCGCAGGCGTCCCTCCGCGAGCCGGGCTTCGAGGCGATCCTCCGCGCTCAGCACACCTCCCGACGACACCGTCCGGGCGAGCACCGGACCTGCGACCTCGAGCGCCTCCTGCACCTGGAGACGGCGCTCGCGCTGGCGGCCGACCTGCGACGCCTGCCAGGCCGATGCCGCGCGCTGCAGCTGCGCAAGTCGCGCGGTGTCGCGAGCAGCCCGATCCATCGAGCGCAGGAGCAGCTGCGCGGAGGCGACCCACACCACCGATCCCACCAGACCGAGCCCGAGGGCGTTCGCCGGCCCCATCCAGATCATGGATGCGACTCCCAATGCGGCGATGCCGATCCACGCGGTCCACGCCCTGCGGCGCACGATGACGATCGTCATGAGCGCGCCTATGCCGCCGAGGTACCACGTGGCGAACGATGCCGTGCGGGATGCGGGTCCCACAGCCACCGAGATGGCGCTCGGCACGAGGAAGGCGCACGCCAGGGCGAGCGCCGCGGCGATCGCGGGCAGCTTCGACGGGCCACGGGGAACGCCAGGCGGGAGTGAACCGTCGACCTCCCTCGGCGCTGCACGCAACGGCTCCCAGAACAGGCACAGCCAGGTGGTGACGAGATACAGCCCGAGCGCTGCGATGACCACGATCGGCTCTTGAACCGGCACCGGCCCCGTCCACCACAGTCCCCGGGCCGCGAGGTAGGCCGTGAAAGCCATCGCGAGGCCGACGAGCACGTTGCGGACGCTGATCATGGCGCACCCCCGCGCCACACCAGCCGCACCTTGGTGCCGCGCTCGCCGCTGTCGATGTCAGCGGTGCCTCCGATCGCGGCCACGCGCGCGAAGATCGACGCACGGATGCCGAGCCGGTCGTCCGGCACCTCGCCCAGGTCGAACCCGGGTCCGGTGTCGCGGACCTCGATGCTCAGCTCGCCGTAGGACGCCGCGACCGACACGGCGAGCCCCTTGCCCTCTGCATGCTGCAGCGCGTTGGCCACGGCCTGCGTCGCCGACAGCGTGAGCGCCCGGGCGACCCGCCCGGGGATGGTCGGCGCACCAGGTCCGACGGACCGTGCGATCGTGAGGTCGACGCCGAGCTCGCGTGCCGCGGCCTCGATCGCGTCTGCGACGGCGGCGGCGCCGACCGGCTCATCCGGCCCTTCCCCGGCGTCCTGCTCGGTATTGGCGAGCCTCGTCAGCGCTTCGCGCGCCATGCCGGCCGCGAGGGTGCGCTCGCGCGGAGTCTCCGCGCGCTCGGCGGCGATGAGCGCGGCCAGCACACTGTCGTGCATCAGCGCTGCCACTGCGATGCGCTCCTGCTCTGCGGCATCCGCGGCCGCCGCCTGCGCGTACGACGCGACCGCGCGCGCCCGCGTCTCGTCCACATTCGCGGCGACCGAGCGGAACAGCCAGCCGAGCGTCAGGATCACCCCTCCCAGGATCAGGGCGAACGACACGTCGAGCGCGACCGAGAACCAGAAGTCCCGCGCGAACCCGCCCTGGATGAGCCGCACCAGGCCGAACAGCAGCGGTGCGAGCACCGTCCAGACGATCTGCAGGGGCAGTGGAAACGCGAGGACGGCGGCGAGTGTCGCGATGTTGACCAGGTACCAGATCCACGGCTCGGCCGTCGACGATGGGATGGTGCCGGCGGTCGCGATCGGCCACACCGCGAGTGCCGCCACGTAGACGAACGCGAAGATGCCTGCGGTGAGGTGCACCGCCCAGCCGATCATGCACGCGAGGATCATCGCCGTCAGCGGCACGAACACCGCGACCATGAGCGGGGTGTGCCAGCCGGGGATCTCGTCGTGGGGTCCCAGCGCGGCGACGAATGCCTGCGTGCCGAGCACGAGCGAGCCGAATCCGGCTACGAGCGAGATGATCCGCTCGACGCGGGTCTGGGTGAACGAGCCGATTCCGGCGGTGGACTCGCGCGTCTGGGGGATGTGCCCCCACGCGTTGTCGAGGACCGCGCTGGGCGCTTCAGTCGTCACCCGCCGGCCCTCTCGGATCGGAAGCGGGCTCCGCGAGGATGCCGTCCTCCATCGCGCGCCGGAGCAGGTCGACCTTCGTGGGCGCCGGGCGCCCTACCTCGACGTATTTGACCCGCACGCGCGTGATGTTCTCCTTGGCCGTGGAGTAGGCCACGCCGAGCCGGTCGGCCACCACTTTGAGAGGGAGACCCGCGGCGTACAGACGCAGCACATCGCGTTCGCGCGCGGACAGCTGCGCGTCCGCGAACGCGCGGTCGCCCTCGACGGCACTCGCCCACTCGACGTTGTTGAGCGGCTCGCCACGGGCGACCGTGGCGATCGCGGCGATGACGTCGCCGATCGGCGACGCCTTGCTCACGATCCCGGCGGCGCCGGCGGCGAGCGCCTCGCGCACCGCGGCCGGTCGATCGGCGACGCTGTGGATGATGACGCTCGACCCGTCGCGGACGAGTCGCCTGACGTTCTCGGTCACGGTGGTGCCGTCGCCGAGCGTCAGGTCGAGCACCACGACGTCGGCGGGGAGCCCTGCGCTGAACGCCCGCCAATCGAGATACTCGGTGACGTTGCTGCCCGAGAAGACCACATCCTTGCCGGCCCGCGCGCACGCCGCCTCGAGTCCGAGCCGCACGGACTCGTGATCGTCGATCAGCGCCACGCGGGTCATGCCCTCAGGTTAGCGCGGCGCACCGCCCCGAGTGAGGACGGCGACCGCTTCGACGTGATGGGAATTCGGAAACAGATCGAGGGCGTCGACCTGCCCCGTCTCGTAGCCCGCCGTGCGGAAGATCGCGAGATCGCGGGCGAGTGCCACCGGGTCGCACGCGACGTAGACGACGCGGGCGGGATCCAGGGCCGCGACCGACTCGACCACCTGACGTCCGGCTCCCGATCGCGGCGGGTCGAGTACCACGATCCCCCGCGACAGACGCTCTCGTGCACCGGCGGATGCCTCGACGACCGTGCGGGCAAGCCACCTGTCGACGCGCGCAGTCTCGGCGCGCGCTCCCACCCACTCCGCGAGGTTCTCCTTCGCGTGATCGGTGGCCCGCGGGTCGGACTCGACGCTCGTCACCCGCGTGAGCGGACCCCCCAGGTCTCCGAGGGTCGCGGCGAACAGGCCGACGCCGCCGTACAGGTCCAGGTGCCAGGCATCGGGCTCGACCGCCCAGCCCCCCGACCCGTCGCGGAGCCTGGCCGTCACGAGATCGGTGAGCGCGTGGGCTGCGAGGCGATGCACCTGCCAGAACCCGCCCGCATCGACGCGGAAGTCGCGGTCACCGACCCGCTCGAGCACGACCTCTCGCGCTCGTTCGTCGGGGCGCGCGGATCGGCGGCGATTCGATTCGGGTCGCGGGATGACGCGCACGCGTCCGTCCGATGGCTGCACCACGTCGATGCGGCCGGGCTTACCCGATGTGAGGCCCAGTGCCACGCGCTGCACCTCGTCGGTCGCGAGCGGAAGATCCGCCACCGGGATCACGCGATGACTCCGCGCCGCGAACGGCCCTACCCGGCCGTCGGCATCGACGTGCAGGCTCACGCGGGTGCGCCAGCGCGTGCCGTCCGGGGTCTCCTCCGCCATCGCGTGCTCGAGGTCTTCGGCCAGCGGCGCCGAGGGCCCCGAGATGCCGGCATGCACGTCCAGCCCGCCGATCCGGTGCAGCGCGTCGGTGAGCACCTCCAGCTTGAGCGCGCGCTGGTGGTCGAGGTCGATGTGCCCGAAGTCCGCCCCGCCCGGCCGGTCTTCGGGTGGCACGTCGATGTCGGCCTGGCGCCAGACGTGCCGCCGACGATAAGGCGACGCATCCAGGATCTCGAGCGCCTCGCCGCGCCAGAAGCGCTTGCGATCGCTGTCGTCGCCCGCGGCATCCGTGACGCGAACCCGCACCCGCTCGCCGGGGATGGCATCCGGAACGAAGACGACGCGTCCCTCGTGGCGGCCGATGAACACGCCGCCGTGCGCGACTCCGGTGATGTCGAGATCGAGCAGGCCGCCCGCGGCATCCGTCGAAGCGTCCACGGATTGAGCATACGGTGGAGCCATGCGCGTGTGCCTCGCCTCGACCTCGCCCGCTCGCCTGATGCTGCTGCAGCAGTTCGGCATCCGCCCCCTGACCATCGCTCCGGATGTCGACGAGGAAACCGTGATCGAATCCGTTGAGGCCGCGGCGGGCCGTGTGCTGGCACCTGATGAGCATGTCCTGCTGCTCGCGCGCCGCAAGGCCGCCGAGGTCGCGGCACGACTGGCGGACGACATCCCCGATTTCGACGGAATCGTCGTCGGCGGCGACTCGATGTTCGAGATCGACGGCGCGGTGCTCGGAAAGCCCTACACCGCGGCGAATGCGACCGCGCGCTGGCACGCGATGCGCGGACGGACGGGGGTGCTGCACTCGGGTCACGCGGTCGTCCGCCTGTCGCCCGGCAAGGCTCCCCGCGAGGCGCACGCAGTGGCTGCGGCATCCGTCACCTTCGCGGACGACGTGACGGATGCCGAGATCGATGTCTACGTCGCTTCCGGCGAACCGCTGCTCGTCGCCGGCGCGTTCACCGTCGACAGCCTCGGCGGAGCGTTCATCACCCGCATCGAGGGCGATCCGTCGACCGTCGTGGGGATGTCGGTCTCGACGCTGCGGCGGCTCGTCCGCGAGCTGGACATCGAGTGGACCGACCTCTGGAGCACCACCGATCCGTCACTCGGGACCGCGCCGGGTGAGGATCCGACGTTGTAGTAGGAAGCCCACGTTTTCGGGCGCTTCTTGTACGAACCGGCCAAAGGCGATGCGGTGGCCGTCGGTAGGCTGGCACACATGCCCCCTATCGCCAAGGTGCTCATCGCGAACCGCGGCGAGATCGCCGTACGTGTCATCCGTGCCGCGCGCGACGCAGGCAAGCTGTCGGTCGCGGTGTATGCGGACCCGGACCGCGACGCCATGCACGCTCGACTCGCCGACGAGTCGTACGCGCTCGACGGCTCGACGAGCGGCGACACGTACCTCTCGGTCGAGAAGATCCTCTCGATCGCTCGGCGCTCCGGCGCGGACGCGATCCACCCGGGCTACGGATTCCTCGCCGAGAACGCCGACTTCGCGCGCGCCGTGATCGATGCCGGACTGATCTGGATCGGTCCGAGCCCCGATGCGATCGAGGCCCTGGGCGACAAGGTCACGGCCCGGCACGTCGCCGAGAAGGTCGGGGCACCTCTCGCACCCGGCACGCCCGGCCCGGTCGCCGACGCGAGCGAAGTGCTCGCATTCGTCGAGCAGCACGGACTGCCGATCGCGATCAAGGCCGCCTACGGCGGCGGCGGCCGCGGCCTCAAGGTCGCCCGCACGGTCGACGAGATCTCCGAGATGTTCGATTCGGCGACGCGCGAGGCGATCTCAGCCTTCGGCCGCGGCGAGTGCTTCGTCGAGAAGTACCTCGACAAGCCGCGACATGTCGAGACGCAGTGCCTCGCGGATGCCGCGGGCAACGTCGTCGTGATCTCGACCCGCGACTGCTCTCTGCAGCGCCGCCACCAGAAGCTCGTCGAAGAGGCCCCGGCCCCGTTCCTCTCCGACGCGCAGAACCAGACGCTGTACGACGCCTCGAAGGCGATCCTGCGTGAGGTCGGCTATGTCGGAGCGGGCACGTGCGAGTTCCTGATCGGCGCCGACGGCACGATCTCGTTCCTCGAGGTCAACACGCGACTGCAGGTCGAGCATCCGGTCTCCGAAGAGGTGACCGGCATCGACCTGGTGCGCGAGCAGTTCCGCATCGCCGAAGGTGAGGACATCGGATACGGCGATCCGACCCCCGAGGGCCACTCGATCGAATTCCGCATCAACGGCGAAGACCCGGGTCGCGGATTCCTCCCCCAGCCCGGACCGATCCACGTGTTCAAGACGTTCGGCGGCCCCGGCATCCGGCTCGATTCGGGTGTCACGGCCGGCGACAGCGTCGGCGGCGCCTTCGACTCGCTGCTCGCCAAGATCATCGTCACGGGCCGCGACCGCAGCGAGGCACTCGAGCGCGCCCGCCGAGCCCTGGACGAGTTCGAAGTCGCCGGGCTCCCCACGGTTCTGCCCTTCCACCGCAAAGTCGTCCGGGATGCCGCCTTCACGGCCGAAGACGGACGCTTCGGCGTCTTCACGCGGTGGATCGAGACGGAGTTCGTCAACGACATCCCGCCGTGGGATGGCGAGCTCGATGCGCCCGCAGCACCGGAGAGCCGCCACACGGTCGTCGTCGAGGTCGCCGGCAAGCGCCTCGAGGTGAGCCTGCCGGACCGGATCGTCGCCGCACCGCGCGCGATCGGACGCCCCGCGGCCGTGCCGCCGTCACGCCGGTCGCACGCTGCGTCTGCCGTCGCCGGCTCGTCGGGCGATGCCGTCAAGTCGCCGATGCAGGCGACGATCGTCAAGGTCGCCGTCGAAGACGGTCAGCACGTCGTCAAGGGCGACCTCGTCGTGGTGCTCGAGGCGATGAAGATGGAGCAGCCCATCCAAGCGCACAAGGACGGCATCATCGGCGCGATCAACGCCTCGCCCGGAGCGACGGTCGCAGCCGGCCACGCCCTGCTGACGATTTCGTAGGCTCGGCGCGCCGGCGGTCGTCCGCACGCCCGCGCGCATTTTCGCTGAGACCCGGCGTTTGGGCCCAGACCCTGCGGCCTACCACCAGGTCTCGGCGGGGGATGCGGTTTCGGCGAGGGTGAGCCGTCACGGCGCGGGACGCCGTCTCGGCGGGGGTGCAGGTCTCGGCGAGGGCGGTTCGCGGGTGGTCTCGGCGCCGAAGGTGGTTCTGGGCCGCGGATGCGGGGGCTGGACCCGAAGCCCGGACACCACCCGTCCGTGCTCAGCCGGTGCGACGGCGATTCCGCCGAGACCCCGCGTTTCGACCGACGCCCTCCGGCCCACCATCAGGTCTCAGCGGCAACCCCGGGTCTCGGCAACAGGTCGGCCCCGACCAGACCTGGCTCTCCGCCGAGGCCCGGCGTTTCGACCGAAACCCTGCGGCCTACCACCAGGTCTCGGCAGCGACCCCGGGTCTCGGCGAACGGCAGCCCGGGGTCAGCCGTCCTCGTTGGCACGGTCGACGATGTGCATCGCGCGCGCGGCATCCGTGATGCTGCCCGACAGCGACGGATACACGGCGAACACGCGTGATACCTGGTCGACGGTGAGGCGGCGTTCGACCGCGATCGCGATCGGGTAGATCAGTTCGGATGCCCGGGGCCCGACGATCACGCCGCCGATGACCGTGCCGCTGCCCTGCCGGGCGATGAGCTTGACGAAGCCGTCCTTGATGCCCATCATCTTGGCGCGCGGGTTCGCCGCGAGCGGCAGCTTGTGGACCACGCCGTTGATGAGGCCGTCGGTGATGTCCTTCTCCTGCCAGCCCACCGTCGCGATCTCGGGCGCCGTGAAGATGTTGGACGTGATCCGGCGGCGCTCGAGCGGGATGACGACGTCTCCGAGCGCGTGGAACACCGCGGTCCGCCCCTGCATCGAGGCGACCGAGGCGAGCGGCACGAAGGTCGTGCAGTCGCCGGCCGCGTAGATGTTCGGCACCGACGTGCGAGCGACGCGATTGACCTGGATGTGTCCCGAGTCCGTCATCTGGATGCCCGCCTCCTCGAGACCGATGCCCGCGGTGTTCGGGATCGAGCCCACGGCCATGAGGCAATGGCTGCCCTCGACGGTCCTGCCGTCGGCGAGGGTCACGAGCACGCCATCGCCGACCCGCTCGACCTTCTCTGCGCGCGACTTCGACAGCACCGTCATCCCGCCGCGCTTGAAGACGCGCTCGAGGACGACCGCGGCATCCGTGTCCTCGCCCGGCAGCACCTGGTCGCGACTCGAGACGAGCGTGACCTTTGCGCCGAGGTTCATGTACGCCGAGGCGAACTCGGCGCCCGTGACACCCGAGCCGACGACGATCAGGTGCGGGGGGAGCGCGGCCATCTCGTACAGCTGCGTCCACGTGAGGATGCGTTCGCCGTCGGGCTTCGCGGATGCCAGTTCGCGCGGCGACGAGCCCGTCGACACCACGAAGGTGTCGGCTTCGATCCGGTCGAAGTCGGTGCCACCGGGCCCCGTCGACACGATCACCGCATCATCCCCCTCGAGGCGGCCGTGCCCCGAGATGATCCGTACGCCCGCCTCGACCAGGGACGCCCGCATGTCGTCCGACTGCTGCCGCGCAAGCGACAGCAGTCGCTTGTTGACGGCTGAAAGGTTGATCGCGATCTCGGGCTTCAACGGCTTGCCCTCGGCGCCTTTGGCGAACAGCTGCACGCCCAGCTCGCCCGCCCCCCTGATCGCGACGGCCGCATCCGCTGTGGCGATGAGGGTCTTGGAGGGGACGACGTCGGTGATGACCGCAGACCCGCCGATGCCCGCTCGCTCAACCACGGTGACCTCTGCGCCGAGCTGCGCTGCGGCCAGCGCCGCGTCGTAGCCGCCGGGTCCGCCGCCGATGATGGCGACGCTCTGAGTGCGCTCGAAGCTCAAGGACATGCGTCCATTGTGTCCTGCTCGACGGCCCCGCCACGACTTCGGTCGTTCGGGCTCGCCTCTGTTCACCGACATCACATGCTCACGGCGAAGTCGCATCCCAGCGACGCCCGTGTGGTGCGCACTCGCCCAGAGCATGTGATCTCGGGATGCCGGTCATCGCCGTCGCCGCGGCATCTGGCCCTCGCGTGCTCGCGTTCCTAGAGTGGGGTCATGTCAGACACCACGCCCAACCCGCTGGACGATTCCACCGCCGATCCGTTCGAGATCGCCGAGCAGGCGGCCCATGACCTCGCCCAGATCACCGGCGTCGAGCGCCACGACATCGCGCTCACGCTCGGCAGCGGCTGGGGCAAGTCAGCAGAGCTCATCGGCGAGACGACGGCGGTCTTCCCGGCGACCCAGGTGACGGGGTTCAGCGCACCCGCTCTCTCGGGCCACATCGGCACGCTCCGCAGCGTCGTCACGCCTCGCGGGAAGCACGTCCTGGTGATCGGCGCGCGCACGCACTTCTACGAGGGGCACGGCGTGCGGCGGGTCGTGCACAGCGTGCGCACCGCTGCCGCCGCCGGTGTGAAGACGATGGTGCTGACGAACGGGGCGGGGGGCATCAAGCGCACCTGGAAACCCGGCCAGCCGGTGCTGATCAGCGACCACATCAACCTCACCGGCGCCTCACCCCTCGAGGGCGCGACCTTCATCGACCTCACCGATCTCTATTCGATCCGCCTGCGCGACCTCGCCCGCTCGATCGACCCTGCTCTCGACGAGGGCGTGTACTGCCAGTTCCGCGGGCCGCAGTACGAGACGCCCGCAGAGGTCCAGATGGCGAAGTCGTTCGGCGGCCACATCGTCGGCATGTCCACGGCCCTCGAGGCGATCGCCGCACGGCAGTCGGGCATGGAGATCATCGGCTTCTCACTCATCACGAACCTGGCGGCCGGCATCCAGACCACTCCGCTCACCCATCACGAGGTGCTCGAGGCGGGGCGCGTCGCAGAGCCCGTCATCTCATCGCTGCTTGCCCGCGTGATCGGCGCACTGTGAGCGGGTCGGACTCCGCGGCAGCGGCGACCGGGCAAGCGGCGACCGGGACCCTCGACGCGGCGCGGGCCTGGCTGGCGCAGGATCCTGACGGCGAGACCCGCGCCGAGCTGCGCGCGATCATCGAGGCGGCAGAGTCCGGGGATGACGAGGCGACGGCCGATCTCGCGGATCGGTTCGCAGGGCGCCTGGCCTTCGGCACCGCGGGGCTCCGCGGCGAACTCGGCGCCGGCAGCAACCGCATGAACCGCGTGCTGGTCGCGCAGGCGGCGGCCGGTCTCGCGGCCTACCTCATCGAGAAGGCCTCGCTGGCGGCCGACGCCCCCGGTGCCGCCGTCGCTCCCTCTGTCGTCGTCGGCTACGACGGACGCCGCAACTCGCACCGATTCGCCCAGGACTCTGTCGAGCTGTTCGCCGGCGCGGGGCTGCGGGCGATCCTGCTGCCACGGCTGCTGCCGACGCCCGTCCTCGCTTTCGCGGTGAGGCAGCTGGGCGCTGCGGCGGGCGTGATGGTGACGGCGAGCCACAACCCGCCCAACGACAACGGCTACAAGGTGTACCTCGGCGGCGCCGAGGAAGGCGCACAGATCGTCCCGCCGGCCGACTCCGAGATCGCCGCGCACATCCAGCGCGTCGCCGACCTGGGAGACATCGCAGCGCTCCCCCGTTCGCTCGGCTACGAGACCGCGGCCGAGTCGATCGTCGACGCCTACATCGAAGCGACCGCGGCCGTGGCACCGGCCCCCGTCGGCGCCGACGGTTTCCGCTGGGTGTACACCGCCATGCACGGCGTCGGCTGGGAGACGCTGTCGCGCATCCTGGACATCGCGGGGTATCCGCAGCCGGAGCCGGTGACCGAGCAGCTGAACCCCGACGCGGCGTTCCCGACGGTCGCATTCCCCAACCCGGAAGAGCCCGGCGCGATGGACCTCGCGTTCGAGACTGCGCGCAACGCTCAGGCGGAGCTCATCATCGCGAACGACCCCGACGCCGACCGCCTCGCGGTAGCGGTGCCCGATGCCGGCGTGGACGGCGGCTGGCGACGACTGAGCGGCAACCAGATCGGCCTGCTGCTCGGCTGGCAGGCGGCCAAGCACGCGGCGGCGACCGGCGCCGTGGACGGGGCGTCGCTCGCTTGCTCGCTGGTCTCTTCGCCGGGGCTTCAGGCGGTGGCGGAGCACTACGGCCTCGACTTCCATGCGACGCTCACCGGGTTCAAGTGGATCTCGCGCGCACCCGGCCTGGTGTTCGGCTTCGAGGAGGCGCTCGGTTATCTCGTCAACCCCGGGACCGTCCGCGACAAGGACGGCATCTCGGCCGCCGTCGCGATGCTCGGCATGGTCACCGAGGCGCGCAGCCGCGGAGCGGGTCTCACCGATCTCATCGAGGAATTCGACGAGACCTTCGGATACTTCTCGAGCGACCAGATCGCCATCCGCGTCGACGACGTGTCGCAGATCAGCCGGATCATGGCTGCGCTGCGGGAGCAGCATCCGTCGGCAATCGGCGACGTCGCGGTGGACCACATCGACGACCTGCTCGACGGGGTCGACGGACTGCCGCCCGGCGATGTGCTGCGCCTCTGGCTGGCCGACGGCTCACGCGTGATCGTCCGCCCGAGCGGGACCGAACCGAAGCTCAAGCTGTACCTCGATGTGCGCGGCGAGTCCTCGGACGACGCAGCGGCGCGCATCGGCGCACTCTCGGCAGGCGCTCGAGCGATGCTGGAGCACCTCGGCTGAGCCGTCGCCGGGCGGCGCCGCGACCAGGCTCGCAGCCGGCCCCCAGCTTCGCTTCGCGATATATCGCGAAGCTCCTCGCGGTCCTGCTACAGTGACACACGCGATATATCGCGAATTCACCGCGGCAAGGCTGCCGTGACGCAGAGGGATGGGCCATGGCGAGCGCTGAGCGCGATCGAATTCAGGATGCCGAGACTGAGGCCTCGCGCGGCGCTGAGGGTGCGACGACCACCTCGCACACCGCTGAGACTGCCGCCGACCCGGAGCACTGGCTGCGCAAGGTCGTCCTCTTCCTGAGCGGTCAGACGATCAGCCTGTTCGGCTCGATGCTCGTGCAGTACGCGGTGCTCTGGTATCTGACGATCACCTACCAGTCCGGCGTCGTCATGATGCTCGCCGCTCTCTTCGGCTTCCTCCCCCAGGCGGTCATCTCGATCTTCGGCGGGGTCTGGGCGGACCGGCACAACCGCAAGCTGCTGATCATGGGCGCGGATGCGGCCATCGCGCTCACCACGCTGGCCCTGGCTCTCATCATGATGACCGGCTTCGACGCGGTGTGGCTGATCTACTTGACCATGGCTCTTCGCTCCGCCGGTGCCGGCATCCAGATGCCCGCGGTATCGGCCCTCATTCCGCAGATCACGCCGACCCGCAGCCTCATGCGGGTCAACGGCATCAACGGCTCGATCCAGTCCGCGATGGCGCTGCTCGCGCCCGCGGCGGCCGGCGGGATCTACGCCTGGGCCTCTGCCACGACGGGCGGCAGCGCCGCATCCCTCGTCCCGATCTTCTTCATCGACGTGGTGACCGCCGCCATCGGGATCGGGCTGCTCGCGTTCATCCCCGTCGGGGCCGTGCGCCGCGCGTCCGATGTGCCGACCGGCTACTTCGCGGATCTCGTCGACGGCGTCCGCTACGTCGCTCATCACGCATTCGTCCGGTGGCTGCTGGTGGTGTTCGCGATCATCTTCATCCTCACGGTGGCACCGTCCAACCTCACACCGCTGATGCTGGTGCGCTCGTTCGACGCCGGCGAGCAGCAGAACGTGGTGTTCCTCGCGGTGCTCGAGGTGTCGTTCAGCATCGGAATGGTCCTCGGCGGGATCGTCGTCGCGTCGCTCTTCGCCAAGCGCAGCCGGATCGCGATGATCGTGGTGTCGTCGCTCGTCTTCGGCGTGCTGTCGATCGGACTCGGCCTCTCACCGAACGTCTGGGTGTTCCTCGGATTCATGTTCCTGCTCGGGCTCTCGGTGCCGTTCTTCTCGACCTCGTCGATGACCCTGCTGCAGGAGACGGTCGAGCCCGAGCGTCAAGGCCGGGTCTTCGGCTTCGTCGGAATCGTCATGGCGGTCGCGATGCCGCTCGGGATGGTGGTATTCGGTCCCCTCGCCGACGCGGTGCCCATCGAGCTGCTGCTCGTTGCGGCAGGCATCCTGACCTTCGTCGTCATCGGACTGGCCGTGTGGCTGCCGGCCGGCCGACGTGCGGTCTCGGCAGCACGGGAGGCATCGCGCGCGAAGGATCCTGCGACCCGCGCGGTCGCGGTGGAATCCGCCATGCAGCGCGAGGATGCCTCGTAGGCTCGACTCGTGCTGCTCACCGAATCCGCCACTCTCGAGAACGCGTACGTGCGACTGGAGCCGCTGGCTCTCGATCACGCGGAACAGCTCGCCGAGGCCGCCATCGGGCTCGAGCACGCCTGGTACACCTCCGTTCCGACTGGCGACGGAGTGGGCGACGACATCGAGCAGCGGCTCGCGTGGCACGCGGCCGGATCGATGAACCCGTGGGCGGTGCGCCGGCTCGACACCGGTCGCCTGGTCGGCATGACCACCTACTGCAACATCGACCAGCCCAATCGCCACGTCGAGATCGGGCACACCTGGCTGGGCATCGAGGCGCAGCGGACTGCGGTCAACACCGCGGCGAAGCTGCTTCTTCTCACACACGCCTTCGAGGCATGCGATGCCATCGCCGTGGAGCTGCGCACGCACTGGCACAACCGGCAGTCGCGCGACGCGATCGCGCGTCTCGGCGCCAAGCAGGACGGCGTGCTGCGAAACCATCGGATCGGGCCGGATGGCACGCTGCGCGACACCGTCGTCTTCTCGATCCTTCCCCACGAGTGGCCCGCCGTGCGGCTGGGTCTGCACGAGCGCCTGGCGCGGGCCTGAGCTCGTCGAAGCCTGAGCTCGTCGAAGCCTGAGCCCCTCGAGTCTGAGCCTGTCGAGTCTGATCCTGTCGAGTCCGAGGCTTGTCGAGCTTGATCCTGTCGAGTCCGAGGCTTGTCGAAGCTCGAGGCTGACGTACCCGCCCGGCTCAGCCGATCCGAGCTGGTCCGACCGCGAGGATGGGGGCGGCGCGGTCCGGGATTCTCAGGTTGTTCGCGCCGAGATCCTGGTCTTCCTGGACCGCCGACCGCCGAGCACCGGTCGATGGACGCGGCTCAGCCGTCGATGACGGCGACGAGCTCGTCCAGGAACCCGCTGAAGTCCGTCGCACGCCGGACGATGCGCTGCACGCTCTCGCGCTCGGAGAACACCTCGACGAACTGTTCGAACACCGTCTGGAACGCCTCGCGATCGGTCTCCGAGAACGCGACGAGGGCTACGACCTGCACGCGGCCGCCGCCCCACGGGATCGACGGGTCCGCGATGCCGATGGCGATCGCCGTGCGCGTCGCGGTCATCTCCAGCGCATGTGGCACCGCGAGGGCATCGGTGAACGCGGTGGACGACAGCTGCTCGCGATGGATGGCGCGCTCGACGTAGTCGTCGTCGATCACGCCGCTGGCGACGAGCCTCGACCCCAGGTGACGGATGACGCGCTCCTCGCTCGTCGCCGCCGGGCCCGAACGATCCGACGCGGACGGGTCGAGGTGATCCAGACCGTGGACGAACGCGGATGCGTCGAAATACCGCTCAAGCTCCGCCCGCAGCCGTGCGAGCCGCCGCGCGCGACGGATTCGCCCGGCCGCCGCCTGCACCCGCTCGATGTCGGCGCCGGTCAGGAACGGCTGGATCTTCACGATCCGGTCGGCGGGCTCATCCGGATCGATCGTCGTCAGCACGAGGTCGGTGTCGATCGACCCCCAGTCCGGGTCGACGCGCGTCTCTACGCCCACGACCTCGATCGCCTGGCCGAGCGACCGGTCGACGCTCGAGCGCAGCAGCTCGTGCAGATCGTAGTAGCCGGGACAGACGATCGTCGCGGTGAGCAGCTGATCCGCCCGCCGGCTGCGCTCGAGCCGGCCGCCCACGTGCATCGCGATGTAGGCGATCTCGTCATCGGGCAGCGGGATGCCGAGCCGCTCCTGCAGCCGGCTCGCGATGAACACGGCGACCTCGAAGATCATCGGATACGTCGACTTCAGCGAACGCGTCAGCGGATTTCGCGACCACGCCTGCTCACGAGCGCGATGCTGCAGGTTCTGCACGTGAAGGGCGAGCCGAAGGATGAAGTCCTCGTACACGATGTCGACGAGGAACTCCCCCGCCGCGGTCTCGACGACCTCCCGCACCGCGGCCTCCACCTCCGGATCCAGACGCGACCGCGCATGGTCGACGGGTGCGTCGTTGCCGGGGGCGACCACTCTCGTGAGCACGAGGGTGGCGAGGTGCTGCAGGTCGCCCTGACCGAGTTCGATGCCGAGGTGCCGGCGCGCCAGCCGCGCGATGATGGCCGCGACTTCCTGCTGCGCCGGCCGGGCATCGATCGCTCCGCTCTCGAGACCGCGGTCCTGCGACACCCGGTCGGCGGCGATGGCGATGTGCATGACGACGTCGCCGATCCCGATCTCGTTCACGAAGTAGCCGAGCGTGCCGAGTTCGGCGACCAGATCCGTCTTGAACGGGCCGAAGGCCGCTGCGCCGACGGAGTCCTCGCCGAGCGTGCGACGCAGGGCGAGCAGGTCGAACGATCCGGCATCCATCTCATCGTGCGCGAGCCTGCTCAGCAGGCGTCGCTGCGCCATCTCGGATCCGCGGAGTCGCGCGCGGGACGCCGAGCGCTCCAGCGTGAGCTCTGTGCCGCCCAGAAGTCCTCGCACCCGGGCAAGGTCGGCGTCCAGCGTCGCCGCGCTCACGTGCAGCGACTCGGCGGTTTCGAAGACGTCTATCCCCTCCGGTTCATCGAGCAGCGCGCGAACGAGAGTGTGCAGGCGGGCGCGGGGGGTTCCGGCATCCGTCCCCGACACCCGCAGCGCGGTCGACGCGTCGACGTCCGCCCGATAACCCTGTGGCCCCGACTCCACGGCGGCGCCCGTAGGCACACGCGCATTGAGGGCGGTGACATACGAACGGATGCTGCGCGGAGTCACGCCGAGAGCGTCGGCGAGCGTCGCCGCCGTCGCCCACTCGCCGTCGCGCACCAAGAGCGCCAGGAGCTGATCCTGTCTCGCTCTTGTCACGGGCATTCCTCGTGTCGCCGGCCGCTCTCCGGTCGCCATGGCCGAAGTAGGTGCCAGTCAATCACGCGGCGCGCCGGGGAGGGCGAAGATGCCGTGCGATACCGTGATCCCACCGGCCGCCTCGTTGGGCGACCTCGGAGAACAGGGGCAGCCATGGCTGGAGCACGACGCCTACTTCCGCTGAACTGGCCATTCCCCTGAATTCGCCCTTCCGCTGAACTGGCCTTCCGCCCCCGCGGAAACAGGCCTGGTTGTCGGCTCCCAGCGTTTTCACAAGAATGGCGGAAAGAGAGGCGGATCGATGAGGATCCTGGTGGTCTGCGGGGCAGGCGCGTCGAGCACGTTCGTCGCCCAGCGCGTGCGGCACGCCGCCCACGACCAGGGACTGGCCTACTCCGCTTTCGCAGGCACCGA
Organism: Microbacterium pumilum; assembly: GCF_039530225.1. Classification (NCBI taxonomy): domain Bacteria; kingdom Bacillati; phylum Actinomycetota; class Actinomycetes; order Micrococcales; family Microbacteriaceae; genus Microbacterium; species Microbacterium pumilum. Next base: position 2,063,995 of record NZ_BAAAOH010000001.1, on the reverse strand, counting down.
GAAGTCGCTGCCCATCGACCTCGATGCCGCCGACGTCGTGCTCGTCGGGCCGCATCTCGTTCACGCGCTCGCGCGAATCGAGCGGGATGCCGCGGCCCGCGGTACGACGGTGGTGCTGCTGCCGTCCGACATCTTCTCGGACATTGACGGCACGCGGACGCTCGAACTCGTCCGCGCCGCGGTCGGAGGCTCCGGGGGGACCCTTCCGACCGCGGGCGGCGCAGCACGGCCCTGATATCGGCGACACGAACGCCACCCACAGACGACAGAGAGGTCGACCCCATGGCAGTCATCACACGAACGGTGCGGATCGGTTCGGCCCACGGCCTGCACGCGCGCCCCGCGAAGATGTTCGCGCAGGCGGCGAAGGATGCCGGCATCCCGGTCACGCTCGCGAAGGATGCCGGCAGCCCCATCAATGCCGCCAGCATCCTGGGCGTGATCGCCCTCGGGATCGAGCAGGGGGACTATGTGACGCTCACGGCGGACGGGGACGGCGCAGATTCTGTGCTCGACACCCTTGCCGATCTGCTCTCGACCGACCACGATGCGGAGTAGACCATGGTCGAGTTGCGCGGAGTAGGAATCGGGCTCGGGGTCGCACAGGGACCCGTAGCCCGCATGGCGGAGCCGCTGCCGGCTCCGAGCGATGCGCCGAGCGCGCTCACGGCGGACGAGGAGAAAGCCCGCGTGAGTGAGGCCGTCGCGGCGGTCGCGCGCGAGCTCGAAGAACGCGGAGCTCTCGCAGGCGGTGCGGCGCGGGACGTTCTCGAGGCGCAGGCGATGATGGCGGAGGACCCGTCGCTCGCCGACGAGGTCGCCACCCGGGTCGCACAGGGCCGCACCGGCGAATGGGCGGTGTTCGACGCGTTCGCGTCGTTCCGCGACCAGCTCACGGCGCTCGGCGGCTACCTCGGCGAGCGCGCGGCCGATCTCGACGACGTGGCGCAGCGGGTGATCGCGAAGCTCCGCGGTGTCGCGGCTCCGGGAGTGCCCGACCCCGGGCATCCGTTCGTGCTCGTCGCGAAGGACCTCGCTCCCGCCGATACGGCACTCCTCGACCTCGACAAGGTGCTTGCCCTGGTGACCACCGAGGGCGGACCGACTTCGCACACTGCGATCCTGGCGAGAGAGAAGTCGATCGTCGCGGTCGTCGGCGTCCAGGCCGCGAAAGACCTCGTCGAGGGCGAGATGGTGATCGTGGATGCCGCAGCCGGCGTCGTCACGACGGAACCGACCGGCGAAGAGCTCGAACGAGCCGAGCATCGCGCGGCGGCTCGGGCATCGGCCATCTCGGCCCCCATCACCGATGGTGCTCTCGCCGATGGAACCCCTGTCCCGCTGCTCGCGAACCTCGGCAACCCCGACGGCGCGATCGAGGCCGTCGCGCTCGGCGCGGAGGGCGTCGGGCTCTTCCGCACCGAGTTCCTGTTCCTGAGCTCCGGCAGCGCGCCGACGATCGAGCAGCAGCAGCAGTCGTACACCAAGCTCCTCGCGGCGTTCCCCGGAAAGAAGGTCGTCGTGCGGGTGCTCGACGCGGGCGCCGACAAGCCGCTGCCCTTCCTCAACGATGCGCACGAGGAGAACCCGGCCCTCGGGCTCCGCGGCATCCGTGCACTGCGGGCGAGCGAGGACATCCTGCGCGAACAGCTGACCGCCCTGGCGCAGGCGGATGCCGCGACCCGCAGTCTGCCGGACGGCCCCGCAGACCTCTGGGTGATGGCCCCCATGATCGCGACGGTCGAAGAGACCGAGTACTTCACGGCGATCGCGAGGGATTACGGCATCCGCACGGCCGGCGTCATGGTGGAGGTGCCGTCGTCGGCCCTGCTGGCCGACCGCATCCTCGAGAGCGCGGACTTCGCCTCGATCGGCACGAACGACCTCACCCAGTACACGCTGGCGGCCGACCGGCTGCTCGGTTCGGTGGCCTCGTTCCAGGATCCCTGGCACCCGGCGGTCCTCCGCCTCATCCGCGAGGTGGGCGACGCCGGTCGCATCCACGGCAAACCCGTCGGGATCTGCGGTGAGGCTGCGGCCGACCCGCTGCTCGCCGTCGTCCTCGTCGGGCTCGGCGCGACGAGCCTGTCGATGGCACCCACTGCGCTCGCCGATGTGCGGGCGACCCTGCTGCAGCACTCGATCGACGATGCCCGTGTCATCGCCGGAGCTGCACTCGCCGCGAACGACGCGGCATCCGCCCGAGACGCGGCGCGCGCCGCCGCAGCTCAGAACAGCACCGTCGCGGTTTAGCCGCACCCCAGCCCGCTTCCCGCGGCTGGGGAAGAACGAGAAGAAGGAGAGACAAAGCACATGACAACGGCGTCGGCGCCCGCGAAGGGCACCAGCACGGTACGGGTCGGAGTCCAGCGCTTCGGCACGTTCCTGTCCGGCATGATCATGCCGAACATCCCCGCACTCATCGCGTGGGGCATCTTCACCGCGTTCTTCATCGATGTCGGGTGGACACCGAACGCGGACCTCGCAACCATTGTGGGGCCGTTCATCCACTACCTGCTGCCGATCATCATCGCCTACACCGGCGGCAATATCGTCTACGGCGTCCGCGGCGGCGTCGTCGCCTCGATCGGCGTGATGGGCGCGATCGCGGGCTCCGACTTCCTGATCGCCCAGTTCAACGCGGCGGCCCTCGCCGCCGATCCCGACGCCAAGCCGCTCGGACAGGTCCACATGTTCATCGGCGCGATGATCATGGCGCCACTCGCGGCCTACACGATGAAGTGGCTCGACAGCCTGTGGGACGGCAAGATCAGGGCGGGCTTCGAGATGCTCGTCAACATGTTCTCAGCAGGCATCTGGGGCTTCGTGATGGCAGTCATCGGGTTCTACCCGATCGCCTGGCTCGTCAACGGCCTGATGCAGATCCTCAGCAACGCGGTGAACTGGCTGGTCGAGAACAACCTGCTGCCACTCACCAGCATCATCATCGAGCCGGCGAAGGTGCTGTTCCTCAACAACGCCATCAACCACGGCGTGCTGACGCCGCTCGGCATCCAGCAGTCCGCGGAGGAAGGATCCTCGATCCTCTTCCTCCTCGAGGCCAACCCCGGCCCCGGCGTCGGTCTGCTGCTCGCGTTCACGTTCTTCGGCATCGGCGCGGCGCGGGCCTCAGCCCCGGGCGCGGCGATCATCCAGTTCTTCGGCGGCATCCACGAGGTGTACTTCCCGTACGCCCTCATGAAGCCGATGGTGATCCTCGCCCTCATCGCGGGTGGCGCGACCGGTGTGACGACGAACATGCTGCTCGGCGGCGCGCTTCGCGCACCGGCGGCACCGGGGAGCATCTTCGCGGTTCTCGCGCAGACCGCGAGCGGCAAGTACTTCGCGGTCATCCTGTCGGTGATCCTCGCCGCGGCCGTCACGTTCGTCCTCACGGCGATCATCCTGCGGGCCTCGCGCAAGCGTGACCTCGAGGCGATGGCCGCGACGGATGACGCGTTCGGCGCCGCGATCACGCAGACCGAGGCGGCGAAGGGCAAGTCGTCCGATGCCCTCGGCGGGCTCCGTGGCGGCGCGGTGACGCAGGCCGGTGGCGGCATCGACCCGGCGACCATGACCGAGCGCGAGATCAAGAGCATCGTGTTCGCGTGCGACGCGGGCATGGGTTCTTCGGCGATGGGCGCGAGCGTGCTGCGCAACAAGATCAAGAAGGCGGGCATCGACGATGTCACGGTCGTGAACAAGGCGATCGCGGCTCTCGACGGCTCGGCCGATCTCGTCATCACGCAGCAGCAGCTGACGGACCGCGCGAAGGCGCAGTCTCCGAACTCGGTGCACGTGTCGGTCGATAACTTCATGAACTCGCCGAAGTACGACGAGGTCGTGGACCTGGTCCGTGCCCAGCACGGGGAGAGTGTCTAGGCACGCAAAGACCGCTGCGAGGCCGGCCGGCGAGATGCCCCGGCCTCGCAGCCCCCTAGGGCTGCGAGGCCGGCAAGAGAAGGAGTCTCGCAGCCAGGGTTGACGAGTCGCCGTTGCGGCGGCGAGCCGACCCTCCGGCCGAACCCGACCGAACACAGCACCCCACCGCGAGCGTCGCCGAGCCTAGGCTGAAACCGGCGCGAAAGATCGAACAGCAGCATCCGTCAACCAAAGAAGGGCGATCATCATGGCACGTGAGGTTCTGAGCCTGGGTCAGGTCCGCATCCACTCCGGCAGCGCCACCCGCGAGGAGGCGATGAAGGAAGCCGCCGACATCCTCGAGGCGGCAGGCGCCGTCACGAGCGAGTACTACGACGCCATGCAGCAGCGCGAGCAGACCGTGTCGACGTACATGGGGAGCGAGTTGGCGATCCCCCACGGCACCAACGAGACGAAGCACACGATCCTCGATTCCGCCCTCTCCGTCGTGCGTTACGACGGTGGCGTCGACTGGGGCGGCGAGCCCGTCACCTTCGTCGTGGGGATCGCGGGCAAGGGCGACGAGCACCTCGAGATCCTGTCTCAGATCGCGATCCTGTTCTCGGATGAGGACGAGGTCGCGAAGCTCAAGGCCGCGCAGAGCCCGGAGGAGCTCTTCACCCTCGTGTCAGCCGCGGGCGTGTCGTGAAGGCTGTCCACTTCGGAGCCGGCAACATCGGGCGCGGCTTCGTCGGTCTGCTGCTGCACGAGGGCGGATACGAGCTCGTGTTCTCGGATGTCGCGGCCCCGCTCGTGGATGCCATCAACGCGGTCTCGCAGTACACCGTGCATGAGGTCGGCGAGGGCGGCCGCGATCGCGTGGTCACCGGGTTCCGCGCGATCAACAGTGCGACGCATCCTGACGAGCTCGTCGAGGAGATCTCGACCGCCAACGTGGTCACGACAGCGGTCGGTCCGACCATTCTGAAGTTCGTGGCGCCGCACATCCTGTCCGGTCTCGCACTGCGAGACCCGGCCTCGCCGCCGCTGCAGATCATGGCGTGCGAGAACGCGATCAACGCGACGGACCTGCTGCGCGACGAGGTCAAGGAGCTCGCCGCCGAGACCTGGGATGCCCTCGCGAGCCGGGCGGTCTTCGCGAACACCGCCGTCGACCGCATCGTGCCGGGTCAGCCCGAAGGAGCCGGGGTCGACGTCACTGTCGAGCCGTTCTTCGAATGGGCGATCGAGCGGCCGCCGTTCGGCGACGATCCGCCGAAGATCCCCCAGGCGCACTTCGTCGAGGACCTCGAGCCCTACATCGAGCGCAAGCTCTTCACCGTCAACACAGGTCACGCGACGACGGCCTACTTCGGCGCGGCAGCAGGAGTCGAGAAGATCTCGGACGCCCTCGCTGATGATGCGATCGCCGCCAAGGTCGCCGCAACGCTCGAGGAGACATCCGCTCTGCTCGCAGCGAAGCACGGACTCGACCCCGCTGACCTCGCCGAGTACCGCTCGACGATCCTCAGGCGATTCCGCAATCCGCTGCTCCCCGACACCGTGTGGCGAGTGGGACGACAGCCGCTGCGCAAGCTCTCGCGTCATGAGCGATTCGTGGGTCCGGCCGCCGAAGCCGCCGAGCAGGGCCTGTCGGTCGACGCCCTGGTGGGTGCGATGGGCGCCGCCCTCGCGTTCGACGATCCCGAAGATGCGCAGTCCGTGGACCTGCAGCGGATGCTGCGCGAGCAGGATGCCGCGACCTTCACGGCCGCGGTCACCGGGCTCGACCCGGATCACCCGCTCTTCGCAAAGGTGGCGGCGGTGGTCGGCACGCGGCAGTCCGAGCTCGTGGAGTGACGGCTCGCGACCCCGCGGAGGACCAGCCGCCCGCGACAGACCGCCCCCGTGCGAGGCCTCGCCGGCGCGGCCGGAGGATCGCGGCCTGGGTGTTCGGTATCCTCGGCGCCGTCATCGTGCTCGCGGTGATCGCGATCGTCGTCTACAGCCAGGTCGGCGTGATGGCCGCGGAACCCGAGCCGCTGGCCGCGGTGAAGTCCGACCCTGCGGTCGAGATCACGGATGACGGTGCCGCGATCGTGATGTCACCGGCCTCGGGCGCCACCGGCGACGGCCTGGTGTTCTATCCGGGTGCGAAGGTCGACCCGTGGGCATACGCGTCGAAGCTGTCGGGCCTGGTCGCCGAGGGCACGACGGTCGTCATCGTCAAGCCGTGGCTCAACCTCGCCTTCTTCGACCTACGGCCCCTGTCGACGTTCACCGACCTGGCTCCCGAGGTCGACGAATGGGCGGTCGGCGGCCACTCGCTGGGAGGCGTGAAGGCGTGTCAGCTGGCGGCCGACGCCGGGCAGCTCATCCTGTTCGCGTCGTACTGCGCGACGGACATCTCGGACTCCTCGATCGGGGTGCTCAGCATCGCCGGCAGCGAGGACGGGCTGTCGACACCGGAGAAGATCGCCGACAACCGCCACCTTCTGCCAGAGGAAGCCGAACTCGTCGAGATCTCGGGTGCGAGTCACTCGAGCTTCGGCGACTACGGACTGCAGCCGGGCGACGGGACCCCCACCATCTCCGACGAGGACATGATCGCGCAGATCACCGCCGCAGCCGTGCCCTTCCTGGCCGGCTGAGCCGCGGCATCCAGCGCACCTTGACTCGTCACCCGTTCTGCTCCCACTCAGGAGTCTCAGTTAAGAGCGGCTAACATCGAGAGGTTGTCCGGGCGAGGGGTCCGGCACGATGACGTGTGGGAGAAGGATGGACGAGCACCGATATGCGGTGATCGGCGCAGGCCCGTCGGGGCTCGCCGTCGCGCGGGCGCTGCAGAGGGCGGGCGTCGCCTTCGACGGCTACGAGGCGTCGAAGGGCGTCGGTGGGCTGTGGGACATCGACAATCCGCGCTCGACGATGTACGAGTCCGCGCATCTCATCTCGTCCCGCACGACGACCGAGTTCGCGGAGTTCCCGATGGACTCGGATGCCGACTATCCGGGTCATCGCACCCTGCTGAGGTACTTCCGCGACTTCGCCGACCACTTCGGGCTCACCGAGCGATTCCGCTTCGACACGCGTGTGACCGAAGTCGAGCGTGAGGGGGACGGTGCGTGGATGCTGCGGGCCGAGGGCCCTTCGACAGGCTCAGCGACCGCCGGCACGATCGTCGAGCAGCGCTACGCCGGGGTGATCCTCGCGAACGGAACGCTCGCCGAGCCGAACGTGCCCTCATTCCGCGGTGAGTTCACCGGGGAACTCCTCCACACCAGCGCCTACAAGAGCGCGCAGCAGCTCACCGGCAAGCGCGTCCTCATCATCGGTGCCGGCAACTCCGGCTGCGACATCGCCGTGGACGCCGTCCACCACGCGGCATCCGTCGACATGAGTGTTCGCCGCGGGTACTACTTCGTTCCGCGCTACCTGTTCGGCCGCCCGTCCGACACCCTCAACCAGGGAAGGCCGATGCCCGCGCGCATCAAGCAGTTCATCGACACGCGCGTGCTCAAGGCGTTCACGGGCGACCCGGTGCACTTCGGCTTCCCCAAGCCCGACTACAAGCTGTACGAGTCGCATCCCATCGTCAACACGCTGATCCTGAATCACCTCGGCCAGGGCGACCTCCGCGTCCGCGCCGACGTCGACAGGTTCGACGGCGAGACCGTCCATTTCCGCGACGGCTCGAGCGGCGACTACGACCTGGTGCTGCTCGCCACCGGCTATTCCCTCGACTACCCGTTCGTCGATCGCAGCGAGCTCAACTGGAGCGGCTACTCCCCCTCGCTGTTCCTCAACGTCTTCCCGCCGTCGTTCAACGGGCTTTACGTCATGGGCATGATCGAGGCGTCCGGCATCGGCTGGCAGGGGCGCTACGAGCAGGCCGAGCTGATCGCCCAGTACCTCTCGGCGCTCACGGACCGCCCGGATGCGGCCGCGGACTTCCGGCGCCGCGTCGCCGACGAGCCGTGGCCCGATCTGACCGGCGGCTACCACTACCTCGCGCTCGAGCGCATGTCGTACTACGTCAACAAGGACGCGTACCGGCACGCGGTGCGCGAGGCGGCCGGAAGCCTGCGCGAAGATCCGGATGCAGCGGCCGAGGGTCGCCGTCGGATCGCTCGTGTGCTGGGTCGTTCGAAGCACGGTCGTCGCGGCGCCGCGACGAGGCAGGTCTCGTCATGAACATCGACGACGTCGTCCTGAACTTCAACCCGGCGACCCTCGTGATCCTCAACGTCGTCCTGGCGCTCATCATGTTCGGAATCGCGCTCGACACCTCCCCAAGCGACTTCAAGGTCGTCGCCCGCAAGCCGAAGCCGTTCGTCATCGCGATCCTCGCGCAGCTGATCGTGCTGCCCGCGGTGACGTTCTGCCTCACCCTCATCCTGCCCGTCACGCCGTCGATGGCGCTCGGCATGATCCTCGTGGCGTGCTGCCCGCCGGGCAACATCTCGCAGGTGCTCACGCATCGCTCGGGCGGCAACGTGGCCCTGTCGGTGTCGATGACCGGCGTGTCGAACCTGATCTACATCTTCGTGCTGCCGCTGAGCGTGGCGTTCTGGGGCTCGCTGCATCCGACCGCGCGGACGCTGCTGGAGTCCGTGCAGCTCGACCCGTTGCAGATGCTCATCGACGTCTTCCTGATCATCGGCGTGCCGTTCCTGGCGGGTCTGCTGATCCGGGCCAAGTTCCCGGTGTTCGCGACGCGGGTCCAGCCGTTCGTGAAGTGGTTCTCGCTCCTGGCGCTGGTGGGCTTCATCGTTGCGGCGCTCGCCGGCAATTGGGCGTTCTTCATCGCCTTCCTCGGCGTCATCCTGGTGGTCGTGTTCATCCACGACGCCGTGGCGCTGGCTATCGGCTATGGCACCGCGGTCATCGGCGGACTCGGCACCCGCGAGCGCAAGGCGATGACGTTCGAAGTCGGCATCCGCAACGCAGGCCTCGGCCTTGGGCTCGTCTTCACGTTCTTCGGGGGTCTGGGCGGCATGGCGATCGTCGCCGGGTGGTGGGGCATCTGGGACATCATCGCGGGTCTCGCGGTGGCCGCGCTGTGGGCGGTCCACACCAAGCGCCGCACGGGCTCGTCCAAGGGCGACGCCTCGCGGCACGCTGCACGGACGGATGCCGTGGCACCCGGGGTTGCGGACGGATCCGCTTCGTGAGCGCTCGCGTCCTCGTCACGGGCGGGGCGGGATTCCTGGGCTGGCACGTCACGGCCGCCCTCGTCGCGCACCCGGGCGTCGACCTGGTCGTCGCCGGCGACGTGCGCCGCTCGTCTCATCCGGTCGAGGGCGTGGTCTACGAGGAATGCGACGTCACCCGGCCCACCGGCATCCTGCCGCTGCTCGAAAGACACCGCATCGATGTCGTCGTGCACCTCGCCGCCATCGTGAACCCCGGACGCGATCACGACCTCGAGTACCGCGTCGACGTCGAGGGCACCCGCCATGTGCTCGAGGCCTGTGTCGCCGCGGGCGTCCGGCGCATCGTGGTCTCGTCATCCGGAGCGGCCTACGGCTACCACCGTGACAGCCCCGAGTGGCTTCGGGAATCCGACCCGGTGCGCGGGAGCGACGAGTTCCCCTACTCGCGGCACAAGCGGCTGGTCGAGGAGATGCTCGCGGGCTACCGCGAGACGAACCCCGAACTCGAGCAGGTGGTGTTCCGCATCGGCACGATCCTCGGGCCCACCGTCCAGAACCAGATCACGGCGCTGTGGGACGGTCGCCGAATCCTCGCGATCCGCAGCTCGGAGTCGCCGTTCGTGTTCATCTGGGTCGACGACGTCGCCGGCGCCATGGCGCGGGCCGCGACCGACGGCCCGGCGGGCATCTACAACGTCGCCGGCGACGGCCGGCTGACAGTCCGCGAGATCGCGGCCCGGCTCGGCAAGCCCCTGCTGACCGTCCCCGCCGGGGTGCTCGCGTTCGCGCTGCGAGTCGGGCGGATGCTGCGCCTCACGGTCCACGGTCCGGAACAGGTCGGCTTCCTGCGCTACCGCCCGGTGCTCGCGAATGACGCGCTGAAGCGCGACTTCGGCTTCATCCCCGTGAAGACCTCGGCCGAGGCGTTCGAGGCGTACCTCGACACGCATCCCGGCGTCGCGCGCCGCTAGGCCGCCCGCCCGCATCCGCACCCGCCCGCCTCGGCGCCGTCCGGTCCAGGTTTCGCACCATCCCCGCATCCAGAGCGTGCGAAACCCGGACCGCCCCGAGGAGCTCGTGCCTGCGAAACTCCGTCCGGTCCAGGAAGCACAGGTTCCCCGCATCCAGAGCGTGCGAAACCCGGACCGCCCCGAGGAGCTCGTGCCTGCGGTATCCCGCCCGGTCCAGGAAGCACAGGTTCCCCGCATCCAGAGCGTGCGAAACCCGGACCGCCCCGAGGAGCTCGTGCCTGCGGGACCCCGCCCGGTCCAGGAAGCACAGGGTCCCCGCATCCAGAGCGTGCGAAACACGGACCGACCCGAGGAGCTCGTGCCTGCGAGACCCCGCCCGGTCCAGGAAGCACAGGTTCCCCGCATCCAGAGCGTGCGAAACACGGACCGCCCCGATGAGCTCGTGCCTGCGGGACCCCGCCCGGTCCAGGAAACACAGGGTCCCCGCAACCAGAACGTGCGAAACCCGGACCGCCCCGATGAGCTCGTGCCTGCGGGACCCCGCCCGGTCCAGGAAACACAGGGTCCCCCCATCCAGAGCGTGCGAAACCCGGACCGCCCCGATGAGCTCGTGCCTGCGGGACCCCGCCCCGTCCAGGAAGCACAGGGTCCCCGCAACCAGAACGTGCGAAACCCGGACCGCCCCGATGAGCTCGTGCCTGCGGGACCCCGCCCGGTCCAGGAAACACAGGCTCCCCGCATCCAGAGCGTGCGAAACCCGGACCGAACGTGGCCAAGAGGCTAGAGGTAAGGGGCAAGAGAGAGTCAGGGGCGCCACCCGGCACGAAGCAGTTCCCGGCGCACGAGCTTCACCGCGAGACTGGGGTCAGGCTCGAGGTGGTGTTTCAGGACTCGTACGAGTTGCCAACCGGCGTCGTCGATCTCGCGCCATCGGTCCGCGTCCCGCGCGAATTGCCGTACGTCTTCAGCATGCTGGCGACCGTCGTACTCGACGCCTACGCGGTACTCGGGGTAGGCCTGGTCGAGACGCGCGATGAATGTCCCGTCGTCTTGATACAGCTCATGGGCCAGCTGCGGTTCCGGCAATCCACCGTCGACCAGCGCGAGGCGCAGTTTCGTCTCCTGAGACGACTCCGAAGCGTCCCGGACCCGATCGATCAGCGAGTCCAACCTCGGCCTGCGCAGCTGAGCCTCGGCGCGCAGCTCATCGATCGTGGCCAGTCGCCGCTGACGTGCCACCAGGAAATCGGCCGCGACGATCAGCTCGGTGTCCGAGAGATGCACGGATGCCTGCACCCACGCGCGCGCCGCGTGTTCGACTCGAAGGCCACCGACGAGGGTGTGAGCGGCTGGACGCGAAGCAAGGCGGTGAGAGGTCACGCTCCTCGTGCGGGCAGGATTGCGTGGTCTGATCCCTGACACGTGAATGGCCTCGTCCCAGTTCGTCGGGGTCGGAGCGCCTCTGAGGACCAGCGCCGTATCGTGACTGAAGAAGTCTGCCTGCCCCATCCGCGTGGCGAACTGCCGGCAGCGATTCGTGAAGGCGCGGCGTCGGCGTTCGCTCCGGGACAGCTGAAGCGACTTCGCATCGTCTTCCTCGTCGCCAGGCTTTCGCCACACGCGCACTCCGTGGAACGGACGATCGAATCGAGGCCCGTTCATCGCACCTCGGCCCACCCCCTCATCGAGACCGCGTGAGACGCGGAAGGGCTCGCTGCCGAATGGGGAGTGCCGAGTTGTCACCCCACAAGTGCACCCTGCAGTCCTCACGGTCGGGAGGGCTGCGTCCCGAGATGTGGAGAGTCTGGCCGCGTCCCTCCCTGGGGAGAGGCCATCAACGCGCGGCCGGTCCTGGTTTCGCAGGATCCCCGCATCCGGAACCCGCGAATCCGGACCGCGCAGACCCCCTGCCGGCACCGGTCCTGGTTTCGCAGGTTCGCCGCACGTGGAGCCTGCGAAACCCGGACCTCACCGCCGCCGGTGCAACCCGCGGAGGATCAGTCGCCGAAGCCGTCGGCGATGAGGTCGATCAGCTCCTCGCGCTCCTCCACCGGCAGGAACGCGCCGGCAGCCGCATTGAGCTGGAACGTCTCGAGGTCGTCGAGGCTGTACTCGAAGGTCTCGGCGAGCAGGGCCAGTTCGCGCGTCAGCGACGTGCGGCTCATCGTGCGGTTGTCGACGTTCACCGTCACCGCGAACCCGAGCTGGTAGAGCAGGTCGAACGGGTGGTCCTCGAGGGTCGTGCCCCAGGCCGCGATCGCGCCGGTCTGCAGATTGGATGAGGGCGACAGCTCGAGCGGGATCTCGCGATCGCGCACCCATCGAGCGAGGTCGCCGAACTGCACCAGCACCTCCTCGCCCTCGCGAGAGACGACGTCGAGGTCTTCGGCGATGCGCACGCCGTGACCGAGCCGCAGCGCCCGGCCGTCGATGAGCGCCGACCGGATCGAATCGATGCCCGCCGCCTCGCCCGCGTGCACAGTGGCCGGGAAGAACTCCGACGCGAGGTAGTCGAAGGCCACCTTGTGCCGCGACGGCGGAAAGCCGTCTTCGGGCCCGGCGATGTCGAACCCGACGGCACCGCGGCCGCGCCACCTGACGGCCAGTTCCGCGATCTCGAGCGAGCGGTCGGTGTGACGCATCGCGCTGATGAGCTGACCGACCCGGATGTCGCGTCCCGACCGCTCCGCGGCATCCTCGCCCTCTTCGATGCCCTCCTGCACGGCTGCCACGACCTCGTCGAGCGAGAGCCCGCGGCCGAGATGCTGCTCGGGCGCCCACCGCACCTCGCCGTAGATCACGCCGTCGGTCGCGAGGTCTTCGACGAACTCCCGCGCGACGCGCGTCAGGCCTTCGCGCGTCTGCATCACGGCGGTCGTCAGGTCGAACGTCTTGAGGTATTCGACGAGGGAACCCGAATCGCTCTTGTCTGCGAACCAGTCCGCGAGCGCAGCGGCATCTCGCTCAGGCAGATCGAGGCCGATCTCGTCGCCCAGCTCGACGATGGTCGCCGGCCGCACGCCGCCGTCGAGGTGATCGTGAAGCGACACCTTGGGCAGGCTGCGGATCGAGACACCGTCAATGACCGAGTCACCGGCTTGTTCGATGGGCATGTCGTCCTCCTCGGACGTTCGGTGTTGCAGGTCTGGGTCTCGGGGGGCGGATGCTGCGCGGTCAGGCTGTGATGCGCTCGAGCACGAGGGGGGTGTGCGCTGGGGCTTCCACGCCCACCTCCCATGCGCCTTCGAGGGCGGCGAGTGCCCGCTCGAACCGGGATGCGTCGTCGCCGAGAAGGGTGAAGACGGGCTGACCTGCGGCGACCTCGTCGCCGGGCTTGACGTGCAGGTCGACGCCCGCGGCGTGGATGACGGCGTCCTCGGCGCGGGCGCGGCCGGCACCCAGTCGCCACGCGGCAATTCCGAACGGCAGCGCATCCATGCGCGTGATGACCCCCGACGTCGGGGCGGTGACGGTGTGGGTCTCTCGCGGCGTGGGGAGCGCCGCATCCGGATCACCGTCCTGCGCGCTGATCATGGCCCGCCACACGTCCATGGCACGGCCGTCGCGCAGCGCCGCCTCGACATCCGCGTCGGGCCGGCCGGCCAGGGCGAGCATCTCGCGGGCGAGGGCGACCGTCAGCTCGACGACGTCTGCCGGGCCGCCGCCGGCGAGCACCTCAACCGACTCGCGCACCTCGTTGGCATTGCCGATCGCGAGGCCGAGCGGTGTGTTCATGTCGGTGAGCAGCGCGGTCGTGGCGACGCCCGAGTCGGTGCCGAGCGCGACCATGGTGCGTGCGAGCTCGCGCGCGCGATCGACATCCTGCATGAAGGCGCCCGACCCGAACTTCACGTCGAGCACCAGCGAATCGGTGCCCTCGGCGATCTTCTTCGACATGATGCTCGAGGCGATGAGCGGGATGGCCTCGACGGTTCCGGTCACATCACGCAGGGCGTAGAGCTTCTTGTCGGCGGGCGCGAGGCCCGAGCCTGCGGCGCAGATCACGGCACCGACGTCCCGCAGCTGCGCGAACAGCTCGTCGTTCGACAGCGCGGCACGCCAGCCCGGGATCGACTCCAGCTTGTCGAGCGTGCCGCCGGTGTGGCCGAGACCGCGACCGGAGAGCTGGGGCACCGCGACGCCGAACACGGCGACGAGCGGGGCGAGCGGCAGCGTGATCTTGTCGCCGACGCCACCGGTCGAGTGCTTGTCGACCGTCGGCTTGCCGAGGTCGGCGAAGCTCATCCGCTCGCCCGAGGCGATCATGGCCTCGGTCATCACCCGGATCTCGTCGCGCGACATCCCGTTCAGGAGCACCGCCATGGCGAACGCGGCCATCTGCGCATCCATCACGTACCCGCGTGTGTACGCGTCGACGAGCCAGCGCAGGGCGTCCTCCGGAATGGGCTTCCCGTCGCGTTTGGCGCGGATCACGTCGACCGCGTCGTGTCGCTCAGGAGCGCTCTGCGGCGCCGGTCCCTGATCCTGCGGGAGGGTCACCGACCGGCCTCCTCGAGGTCCCTCGGGCCGAACGCGTCGGGCAGGACCTCGTCGATCGTACGGATGCCCGACACGGTCTCGAGCAGCATCCCGGGCAGGGCGTGCTCGTAGAGCAGCTGCCGGCACCGACCGCACGGCATCAGGGTGCGGCCCTCGCCGTCGACGCACACGAACGCGACGAGCTCTCCCCCGCCCGACATGAAGAGGTCGCTCACGAGCGAGCACTCGGCGCACAGCGTCACGCCGTACGAGGCGTTCTCGATGTTGCACCCCGACACGATCCGGCCGTCCGATACGAGCGCGGCCGCCCCCACCTTGAAGCGCGAGTAGGGCGCGTACGCACGTTGCATGGCGTCGGTTGCCACCGCGCGCAGCTCATCCCAGTCGATGTCGGTCACAGATGGCCTTCCTTCGGGGTCGGATCAGGGGGGTCGGTGGCTCGGGCCTGCCGCCGTGCACAGCGACGCGCGCCGGCGCACCGGGCGCGCTGAGACGTCGTGTTCATCTCGCTATCCCTTGACGTACGGTTTGCCGTCGGCGGCTGGTGCCCTCGACTTGCCGACCACACCGGCCACGACGAAGATCGTCACGAGGTACGGCAGCATCAGCATGAACTCGCTCGGCACGGGGGAGCCGATGATGTTGAGGGTGTTCTGCAGGCTCGACGCGAATCCGAAGAGCAGCGCCGCGAGAGTGGCCTTGATCGGATCCCACTGTCCGAAGATCACCGCGGCGAGGGCGATGAATCCGACACCGCCGGTCATCTCCTTGTTGAACGGGATGGCCGCCCCGATCGTGAAGACGGTCCCCCCGATGCCCGCGATCGCGCCCGCGAGCAGCACGTTCCAGAATCGCGTGGCGTTCACCTTGATACCCACGGTGTCCGCCGCCTGCGGGTGCTCGCCGACCGCGCGCAGGCGCAGGCCCCAGCGGGTATGGAACATCCCGAAATAGACCAGCGCGACCGCCACGTACATCAGGTAGACGACGATCGTCTGCCGGAACAGTACGGGACCGATCACCGGGATCTCGCTCAAGAGCGGGATCGGAATCCGGTCGAACCGGGGCGGAGTGTTGAGAAGCGCGGCGTTCGGCTGGAGGACCTGGGAGTAGAGGAAGCTCGTGAGTCCGATGACGAGCACGTTGAGGACGACTCCGACGATGACCTGGTCGACGACGTACTTGATCGCGAACGCGGCGAGCACGAAGGCGACGAGGACTCCGGCGACCGCGGCAGCGATCAACCCGAGGAGCGGCTGCCGGGTGATCGACGCCACGACCGCGGCGCTGAAGGCACCGGCGAGCAGCTGACCCTCGATCGCGATGTTCACCACGCCGGCACGCTCGCCGATCACGCCGCCCAGCGCACCGTAGATGAGCGGGACCGCGAGCGCGATGGTGCCGGCCAGCAGGCCGACCACGGGGATCGTCGCACCGGACGCGGCCCAGGTGAGGAAACCGAGGACGAGCACGATGAGGTAGACGATGATGATCCACAGCGGCGTCCGGGCTGAGGAACGCACGAAGTACGCGGATGCCGCCGCCAGCAGCACGAGGAGAACGAAGCACACCCAGGTCGTGAGTGCGACCGGAACGACGAGTTCGGGCAGCTGGATCGCGTCCGCCTCGGTGGACAGCCGGAAGGCGGTGTCGCCGCCCCGCGGGGCGAGAAGCAGGAGCAAGCCGTAGAGCGCCGCGAAGATGGCGAGACCGATCGGCGCCTTCCAGCTGCGGATGACGGCGACGTCTCCGGGCTCGGCGCCACCAGCCGGCATGAGACCGGCCGTCGACACCGTGGGCACGCTCACTTGGCTGCCCCCTCGAGGTCGGCCTCGGACTCGAGTCGGGCCTTGAGCGCCTTCTCGCGAGCCTTCTCCTGCCGGCGCCGATCGCGCTCGGGCGACGGGAGGAAGAAGATCGTCCGCACCAGCGGCGGCGCGGCGATGAACAGGACGATGAGCGACTGCACCACCGTCACGATGTCGATCGGAATCTGCTCGGCGGCCTGCATCCCGAAGCCGCCGGCCTTGAACGCGCCGAACAGGATGCCCGCCGCGAAAGTGCCCCACGGGGTGGACCGGCCGAGCAGCGCCACGGTGATCGCATCGAACCCGATGCCCGCGTCGATGTCGATCGTGAATCCGGAGGTGATCGTGCCGAGCACCTGGTTCACTCCCGCCAGACCCACGAGGGCGCCCGAGATCAGCATCCCGTACAGGTACATGTTCTTCACGTTGATGCCGGCGACACGGGCGGCGTTCGGGTTCTCGCCGACCGCCCGGAACTGGAACCCGAGGCTCGAGCGGCTCAGAATCCACCACACCAGGAAGGTCGCGCCGATCGACAGGATGAAGCCGAAGTGGAGGTTGAATTGCGGGCCGAGCAGAGCGGGCAGGATCGCGGTGTCCTTGGAGGCCGGCGACGTGGGGTTGTTCGAGCCCGGTGCCTGCAGCAGACCCTGGGTGCGCAGCATCCAGAGCACGAGGTAGACCGCGACGTAGTTGAGCATGATCGTGACGATCACCTCGTGGGCGCCGGTGCGGGCTTTGAGCAGCCCGGCGATGCCCGCCCACAGCGACCCGGCCAGAACACCCGCGAGGAGCGCGACGATCATGTGGATGCCCCACGGCAGGTCGAACGAGAACGCCACCCAACTGGCCGCCGCGGATGCCATGAGCATCTGACCGCGACCGCCGATGTTGAACATGCCGATACGGAAGGCCAGTGCGACGCCGAGTCCCGCGGCGATCAGCGGTGTCGCGAATGTGAGCGTCTCAGTGAGAGGCCTGATCGCTCGCGCGAACGTGGGAGCGCCGAAGTTGTAGACCGCGCTCTGGAAGAGCGCGACATAGGCGCCCGAGACCGCGTTCCAGATTGCGACGAACGTGTCTCCTGGCCGCGAGAAGAAGTATCCGGCTGCCGCCTGCACGCTCTCGTCCGTCAGGGCGATCATGATCCCGCCGACGATCAGCGCGAGCACGACCGCGAGCACCGAGATGATCGCGTTGCCCTGCGTGATGTCGCGAAAGGTCTTATGCCAGGTGGATGGCGGCGCCACCTCCGTGGTGTCGGTCGATGCGCTCACGCGGCAGCCCCTTCCCCAGCGACGGGCTCGCCCGCCATCATGAGACCCAGCACGTCGCGCGGAGTGTCGCCGGGCACGATTCCGATGATCCGGCCGCGGTACATGACCATGATCCGATCGGCCAGCGCGGTGACCTCGTCCAGCTCGGTCGAGACCACGATCACCGGGACGCCGGCGTCACGGGTTTCGACGATGCGCTTGTGGATGAACTCGATCGATCCGACATCGACTCCGCGCGTGGGCTGCGCGGCGACGAAAAGTGACAGCTCGCGACTGAGCTCACGGGCGAGGACGACCTTCTGCTGGTTGCCGCCCGACAGCGTGCCGACCGGTGTGTCGATGCTCTGCGCCCGCACGTCGAACTCGCGGAATCGCTCCTCCGCGAACTCGTTGAGGGTGCGACGCTGGACATTCCACGCCTTGACGAACGGCTCTCCGTTGGCACGGTCGAGCATGAGGTTCTCAGCGATCGTGAACGCGCCGACGAGCCCGTCCTCGGTGCGATCCTCGGGGACGAAGCCGACGCCTTCGTCGAGGATGCGGCGGACGCTCCTGCCCACGAGTTCCTCGCCGTCGAGCTTCGCCGAGCCCCGAACCAGCGGTTCCAGCCCGATGAGCGCCTCGGCCAGCTCGGTCTGGCCGTTGCCCTGCACGCCGGCGATCGCCAGGATCTCGCCACCCTTGACGTCGAAGCTGACATCGTTCACCACCACGTGACCGAACGTGTCGATCACCGTGAGGTTCTCTACGACGAGAGCGTGGTCGTTGACCTTCGGCGGGTCCTTGTGGACGGTCAGCTCGACAGCGCGCCCGACCATCATCGAGGCGAGCTCGGCGTTGGACGCGGTGGGCGAGGCTTCACCCACGACCTTTCCCAGCCGGATCACCGTGATGCGATCCGCGACCTCGCGGACTTCGCGCAGCTTGTGCGTGATGAAGACGATCGATGCTCCAGACGCCTTGAGCTGGCGCATGATCTCCATGAGCTCGTCGGTCTCCTGGGGGGTCAGCACGGCGGTGGGCTCATCGAACACCAGGACTTTGGCTTCGCGCGAAAGCGCCTTGATGATCTCGACGCGCTGCTGCACACCGACCGGCAGATCCTCGACCAATGCGTCGGGGTTGACGTGGAATCCGAACCTCGTCGCGATCTCGCGCACCCGGTCGCGCGCGGCATCCAGATCGAGGAGACCGGCGGCGCGGGTGCTCTCGTGACCGAGCATCACGTTCTCGGCGACGGTGAAGACCGGGATGAGCATGAAGTGCTGGTGCACCATCCCGATGCCGGCTCGCATCGCGTCGCCCGGTCCGTGGAAGTTCTGCACGTGATCGTCGAGGACGATCACTCCCTCATCGGCCGTGTACAGGCCGTAGAGGACGTTCATCAGCGTCGACTTCCCGGCACCGTTCTCGCCCAGCAGACAGTGGATCTCGCCCGGCTCGACCACGAGATCGATGTGGTCGTTCGCGACGAGGCTGCCGAAGCGCTTCGTGATCCCCCGGAGCTCGAGCTTCATGGTCGCAATCCTAGTGAGCGGGGTGCGTGGACGCACCGTGTGGAGAGGGCTCCCGGCATGCCAGTGGGGAGGCCGGCGAACCGACCTCCCCACTGACGATGGAGCCTACTTGTTCAGGTAGGACGTGACGGGGATCGAGCCGTCGATGATGCCGGCCGTGATCTCGTCGAGCCGACCCTGGAGGTCGGGCGCGACCTTGTCCTCGAAGTCGTGGAACGGGGCGATGCCCACACCCTCGTCCTCGAGCACGCCGATGTACGGAGTCGCGTCGAAGTTGCCCTGTCCGGCCTCGATGATGGCCTTCGAGACACCGACGTCGATCGCCTTGCGGATCGAGGTCAGCAGCAGATCTGCGACGGACGGGTCGGTCTCGAACACGTCGGCGTCGACACCGAGCAGTGCGATGTCCTTGCCCGAGTCGCGGATGACGGATGCGGCGCTCAGGTAGATGCCGCCACCCACGGGCAGGATCACGTCGGCACCCTGGTCGATGAGACCGCGCACCGCGTTCTCAGCGGCCGGGTCGGGCACGAACGCGTCGGTGAAGACACCGTCGGTGCCGTCCCAGCCGAGCACCTTGACGTCGCCGTCGTTCTGCTCGTTCCAGTAATCGACGCCCTGCTTGAAGCCGTCCATGAAGATCGTCACCGTCGGGAACGGCTTGCCGCCGTACGTGCCGACGACCTTCGTGGTCGAGAAGTCCGCCGACGCGTAGCCGGCGAGGAAGGCGGCCTGTGCGGTGTCGAAGATGATCGGCTTGATGTTCGGGAAGTCCGTCTTCTCGTCGAAGTCGGTGTCGACGATGTCGTCGACGGAGACGAACTGCACGTCGGGGTTCGCCCCGGCGGCCTCGGACGCCGCCGCGGCGAGGTCGAATCCGACCGTGACGACGAGCGTGCAGTTCTGGTCGAGGACGCTCTGGATGTTGGGAGCGAAGTCCGACGTGGTGTTCGATTCGACGGAGATGTTGTCGACACCCAGTTCGGCGCTGGCCTGCTCGAGGCCCTCGAGCCCCAGCTGGTTGAAGGACTTGTCATCGAATCCGCCGGTGCCGGAGACCATGCAGGGAAGGAAGCCCTCGACGGCTCCGCCGCCTGCTTCGGTCTCGGTCGGGGTGGCCTCGGGTGCCGAACCGCAGCCGGCCAGGGCGATCACCAATCCGGCGGCCACAACGGCCCCGAACAGCTTCTTGGTGGTAGTGATGGTCAACTCGCGCCTCCACGTAAAGGGGCCCGCGTACCTCGCGGGTCTGGACAAAGTTACCCATTGCTACGCGGGGCTTGCATCCTGGACGCCTGTCAAGCAGGCAATGGTTACAAAGACGCAACTCTGCGGGCCCCGAAGCGCCGGCAGAGCGCGCATTCGGCGCCCTACAGCACGTCTCCGCGCCCCGTGAGCTTCAGGGCATCGACGACGCCTTTGACCCGCTGCGCGTGCTCGCTCGTCGTCACCAGGAGCGCGTCCTCGGTGTCGACGACGATGATGTCTCGCACACCGATGAGGCTGATCACACGATTCGTCTGACTCACCACGATGCCGCTCGCGGCATCCGAGAGGATCCGTGCGTTCTCACCCAGGATCGCCAGGTCGTTCTTTCGGCCGTGGGAGTTGAGCTTCGCGAGGCTCGCGAAGTCCCCCACGTCGTCCCAGTCGAAGTGGCCGGGGATCACGGCGAGCCGGCCCTTCGCAGCGGCCGGCTCGGCCACCGCGTAGTCGATCGCGATCTTCGTGATCGAGGGCCAGACCCGATCGACGACGGGCCCGCGCTTGTCGCGGTCGTCCCATGCATCGGCGAGATCCATGAGCCCGGCGTACAGGTGCGGCTGGTTCTCGGCGATCTCGCCGAGCAGCACGTCGGCGCGCGAGATGAACATGCCGGCGTTCCAGAGATAGGAGCGATCGGCGAAGTACGTCCTCGCAGTCTCGAGGTCGGGCTTCTCGACGAAGTTCTGGACGAGCGCAGCCTCGGGTGCCCCGTCGACGACGAACTCGGCGCCCTTCTTGATGTATCCGAAGCCGACGGACGCTTCCGAGGGCTGGATGCCGATGGTGCAGATGTAGCCCTCGCGCGCGGTCGCCACCGCCTGCCGCACCGCCCAGTCGAACAGGTGCGGCACCCGGATGACGTGATCCGCCGCGAACGAGCCGATGATGACATCCGGCTCGCGCTTCGAGAGAACCGCCGCCGCGAGACCGATCGCCGCCGCGGAGTCGCGGGGCTCGGACTCGAGGAAGACGTTCTTGTCGGGGATGCCGGGCAGCTGCTTCTCGACCGCAGCCCGGTGCGCGCGGCCGGTGACGACGGCGATGCGGTCCGGGCCCGCGAGGGGCTCGAGGCGGTCCCAGGTGTCGCGCAGCAGCGTCTGCCCCGACCCCGTGAGATCGTGCAGGAACTTGGGTGCGTCCGCTCGCGACAGCGGCCACAGCCTGCTGCCGATCCCGCCTGCTGGAATGACGGCGTAGAAGTCCGTGATGGGCTCGGGCATGCCCCCAGGGTAGCCGTGCGCTATGTCGCCGACGTTTCGGCCGTGTGTGACGCAGTGTCATCGGCACGGAGCGTCCGAGCACCCGAGATCTCTCGACATCAAGACGGTTAGGGCCCCCTCAGTCGCCGGGGTCGCTGGACGGGAATAGGATGACCAGTGCGCCTTCGCGACGCAGAGGAGACACCATCCTCGACGGGCCGGAGACCGCCCCGCACCGTGTTTCGAGCCAGGGAGGGACGACCGTGTCGGCACCAGCACGCGTCACACCGTCGATATCCGAGACCACGTCGAAGGTCCCGCGAGGAACGCTGTACCGCGGCCGAGAAGGCATGTGGTCATGGGTTCTGCACCGCATCACCGGTCTCGCGATCTTCTTCTTCCTCCTTGTGCACGTGCTCGACACCGCACTCATCCGAGTCTCGCCCGAGGCCTACAACGCGGTGATCGGCACCTACAAGAACCCCATCATGGGCGTCGGCGAGATCGTCCTCGTGGGCGCCATCGCGTACCACGCCTACAACGGCCTGCGCATCATCGTCGTCGACTTCTGGTCCAAGGGCACGCGCTACCAGCGTCAGCTGTGGTGGGGGGTGCTGGGCCTCTGGCTCGTGACGATGGCCGGCTTCGTGCCACGCCAGATGGTCAGCATCATCGCCGAGATCTCCGGAGCGCACTGATGACCGCCGAGACGATCGCCGACCCGCGCAGCCCGATCGCGCGGCCCCGCCGCAAGGGTCCCAACCTCGAGAAGTGGGGCTGGATCTACATGCGCGTCTCGGGCGTGATCCTGGTCGTGCTCATCTTCGGCCACCTCTTCGTGAACCTGGTGGCCGGCGAGGGCATCCGTCAAATCGACTTCGCCTTCGTCGCCGGCAAGTACGCATCGCCGTTCTGGCAGTGGTGGGACGTCCTCATGCTGTGGCTCGCCCTCATCCACGGCGCCAACGGCATGCGCACGATCATCAACGATTACGTGACCCACGCCGGCACCCGCCGCATCCTGGTCTGGACAGTCGGGCTGGCCGCCGCCTTCCTGATCCTCCTCGGCACGCTGGTGGTGTTCACGTTCGACCCCTGCATCGGCGTGACCGAGACCAGCAGCCTGTGGGACATGTGCCAGGGCTGAGCCCGGTCGACACGCAACTGACAGAGACGAAAGCACCCACCACGTGACAACGCAGACCCCAACCGGTAGCGAGAGCACCGCCAGCTACGTCAAAGACGGCGTCCACTACCACCAGTTCGACATAGTCATCGTGGGGGCCGGCGGCGCCGGAATGCGCGCGGCGATCGAGGCCGGGCCCGGCGCGAAGACCGCCGTCATCTCGAAGCTGTACCCGACCCGCTCGCACACGGGCGCGGCGCAGGGCGGCATGGCCGCGGCGCTCGCGAACGTCGAAGAGGACTCGTGGGAGTGGCACACGTTCGACACCGTCAAGGGCGGCGACTACCTCGTCGATCAGGATGCCGCCGAGATCCTGGCCAAAGAAGCCATCGACGCGGTCATCGACCTCGAGAACATGGGTCTGCCGTTCAACCGCACCCCCGAGGGCAAGATCGACCAGCGCCGCTTCGGCGGTCACACGGCAGACCACGGCAAGACCCCCGTGCGCCGCGCCTGCTACGCGGCAGACCGCACCGGCCACATGATCCTGCAGACCCTTTTCCAGAACTGCGTGCGCCTGGGCATCAACTTCTTCAACGAGTACTACGTGCTCGACCTCGTGACGGTGAAGGCGGATGACGGCAGCACGCAGATCGCCGGGGTGGTCGCGTACGAGCTCGCGACCGGCGACCTGCATGTGTTCCAGTCCAAGGCCGTGATCTTCGCGACCGGCGGCTTCGGCAAGATCTACAAGACCACCTCCAACGCCCACACCCTCACCGGAGACGGCGTCGGCATCATCTGGCGCAAGGGTCTGCCGCTCGAAGACATGGAGTTCTTCCAGTTCCACCCGACCGGTCTCGCCGGGCTCGGCATCCTGCTCACCGAGGGCGCCCGAGGCGAAGGAGCGATCCTGCGCAACGCGTCGGGTGAGCGCTTCATGGAGCGATACGCGCCGACCATCAAAGACCTCGCACCCCGCGACATCGTGAGTCGCTGCATGGTGCAGGAGGTCGCCGAGGGTCGCGGCGCGGGCCCCCACCGCGACTACGTGCTGCTGGACTGCACGCACCTCGGCGCCGAGGTGCTCGAAACCAAGCTGCCCGACATCACCGAGTTCGCTCGCACCTACCTCGGCGTCGACCCGGTCGTCGAGCCGGTGCCGGTGATGCCCACCGCCCACTATGCGATGGGCGGCATCCCGACCAACAACGATGCGCAGGTGCTCTCGAACAACACGACGGTCGTCCCTGGGCTCTATGCCGCGGGCGAGTGCGCGTGCGTCTCGGTGCACGGGTCGAACCGCCTCGGTACCAACTCGCTGCTCGACATCAACGTCTTCGGCAAGCGGGCGGGGCGCAACGCGGTCGAGTACGTGAAGACCGCCCCATTCGTCGACCTGCCCGAAGACCCCGCCGCCGAGGTGCGCAACCTGATCGAGGGTCTGCGCGCCGGAACCGGAACCGAGCGGATCGCCGTGCTGCGCAAGAAGCTGCAGGACGAGATGGATCGCAAGGCCCAGGTGTTCCGCACCGACGAGTCGCTCGGCGAGGTTCTCGATGTCATCGAGGAGCTGCGCGAGCGGTTCAAGAACATCCACGTCGACGACAAGGGCAAGCGGTACAACACCGACCTGCTCGAGGCCGTCGAGCTCGGCTTCCTGCTCGACATCGCCGAGGTCGTCGTGGTCACGGCACGCAACCGCAAGGAGAGCCGGGGCGGCCACATGCGCGACGACTACCCGAAGCGCGACGACGAGACCTACATGAAGCACACGATGGCGTACCTGTCGGGGGATGCCGGCTCCTCCCACTCCGAGGACCACATCCGCCTCGACTGGAAGCCGGTCGTCATCACGCGCTACCAGCCGATGGAGAGGAAGTACTGAGATGACCTCTGCAACCGACATCATCGAGCGCACCGACGCCGACGCCGTTCTACAGGCTCAGGGACCGACGGCAGAAGTGGCGGTGGACACCGGCATCCAGTCATTCCTCATCACGTTCATCATCCGGCGCTTCGATCCGGAGGTCGACGAGGAGCCGCGCTGGGTGGACTACGACGTCGAGCTGTACTCCACCGACCGCGTGCTGGACGCCCTGCACAAGATCAAGTGGGAGGTGGACGGGTCGCTGACATTCCGCCGTTCATGCGCCCACGGCATCTGCGGCTCCGACGCGATGCGCATCAACGGACGCAACCGCCTGGCGTGCAAGACCCTCATCAAGGACCTCGACATCTCGCAGCCGATCTACGTCGAGGCGATCAAGGGCCTGCCGCTCGAGAAGGACCTCGTCGTCGACATGGAGCCGTTCTTCGCGTCGTACCGCGAGGTGCAGCCGTTCCTCATCGCGAACTCCACGCCCCCCGAGGGCAAGGAGCGAATCCAGTCGATCGTCGACCGCGAGGTCTTCGACGACACCACCAAGTGCATTCTCTGCGCGGCATGCACGTCATCGTGTCCGGTGTTCTGGACCGATGGGCAGTACTTCGGCCCAGCCGCGATCGTCAACGCGCACCGGTTCATCTTCGACTCGCGGGATGACGCCGCCGACGTCCGACTCGACATCCTGAACGACAAGGAAGGCGTGTGGCGCTGTCGCACCACCTTCAACTGCACCGAGGCGTGCCCCCGCGGCATCGAGGTGACCAAGGCGATCGCCGAGGTCAAGCAGGCGGTGCTGCGCGGCCGGGCGTAGCAAGGCGGACGCCGCCGCTCGCTAATCTTTCACCGTGGCCCAGAATCGAGGCGGCGGCGTGGCGCCCAGCGCGGAGCAGTCCGCACGGGATGCTGCACAGCGTGAAGAATCGCTCCGCCAGCGCTGGGAGGAGACCCAGTCCTCGCTGCGAGTCCGGTTCGACGAACCCATCTCGCGAGCCACCCGCATCACGAGGGCGACGATGGCTTGGTTCCCCGTGCGGGTGTGGCGGCACTTCCTGATCCACAACGGATTCCTGCTCGCGGCGGGAGTGAGCTACCAGGCCCTGTTCGCATCTTTCGCGGCGATCTACGTCGCCTTCGCGATCACGGGCCTTTGGCTCGGTGGCAGCGAAGAGGCTGTGACTGCGCTGATCAATCTCATCAACACCTACATCCCGGGATTGATCGCCGAGTCGGGGGGCATCGCGACTCCCGAGCAGGTTCAGGCCATCGCCTCGCAGAACTCCGGAGTGCTCGGCTGGACGGGTGTCATCGCTCTCGGCACTCTGATCTGGACCGCGATCGGCTTCGTGACATACGCACGACGTGCGGTGCGCGACATCTTCGGGCTGCCCCCGGATCGGCGCAGCTATGTCCTTCTGAAAGCCCGTGACCTTCTGGCTGCAACCATCTTCGGCATCGCCCTCGTCCTCGGAGCGGTGCTGGGATCGATCGGCACGTGGGCACTCACGACGATGGCCTCGCTCCTCGGTGTGAGCGTGGCCGACGGATGGGTGAATGCGAGCATACGAACCGGCTCGATCCTCATCGGCTTCGCCGTGACTTCCGCGGCACTCGCCGGCCTGTTCCGGTTCCTCTCCGGTGCGCAGCTCGCCTGGCGGCGAATCTGGCCCGGCGCGATGATCGGCGGCATCGGCCTTTCGATCCTGCAGCTCGGAGCCGGCTGGCTGCTCAGCTACACGCCGTCGAATCCGCTGCTCGCGACCTTCGCGATCTTCATCGGGCTGCTGCTGTGGTTCCGGCTCATGGGGATCGTGATGCTCGTCAGCGCCGCGTGGATCGCCGTCGCGGCCAACGACCGCAACGTCGCGATACTCCCGCAGACCGAGGCCGAGCGCGTCGCGGCCGAGCACGCGGCCCTGCTCCTCGCCGCGCAGGTACGGCTGCGTACCGCCGAGGATGCGAAGGAGCACGCGCCGTGGTTCCGGGCTTGGCTTGCCGACCGCGCGGTCCGCGAGGCCGAAGAGGAACTTCGTCAGGTCGAGGCATCAGCCCCACCGGTTCCCGTGAAGAGCGGCATCTTGGACTGATCCTGGGGAACCGCTCGTGTCGGCGGGCGCGGATAGGCTGGCGGCGTGCCACGAGTCCGTATCGCTTCTGTCAACGTCAATGGCATCCGGGCGGCGGTGCGCAACGGCATGATCGCCTGGCTCGATGCTGCGGGTGTCGACATCATGACGCTCCAGGAGGTGCGGGCGACCGCAGCCGATCTTGCGACCGCCTTGCCAGGCTGGCTGATCGTGAACGACGAGGCACTCGCGAAGGGTCGGGCGGGCGTCGCGATCGCCAGCCGTGCGGAGCCGATGGCGGTGCGCACCGGCCTCGGCGACGGGTCGGTCGACCTCACCGGCCGCTGGATCGAGGCGGACTTCGACTTCGGTGGCGAGGTGCTCACCGCCGTGAGCGCCTACGTGCCCTCCGGCGAGGCGAACACTCCCCGGCAGGAGGTCAAATGGCGCTTCCTCGACGAGATGGCGGTGCGGATGGCTCAACTCGAAGCGGACACTTCGCTGGCCCTCGTCACCGGTGACCTCAATGTCGGGCACCGCGAGTTCGACATCCGCAATTGGAAGGGCAACGTGAAGAGCGCGGGGTTCCTCCCGCGCGAGCGGTCCTACTTCGACCGGATTCTCGGCGAAGCGGGCGCGAGAGTGCTCGCCGTCGATGGATCGGTGGGTCTCGGACTCGGGTGGGTCGACGTCGGCCGGCGCTTCCACGGCGAGATCGACGGCCCGTACACCTGGTGGTCCAGCCGCGGGAAGGCCTTCGACAACGACGCCGGCTGGCGGATCGACTATCACCTCGCCACCGCCGAGCTCGCCGAGCGCGTGAGCGACTACCGCGTCGTGCGTGCTCCGACGTGGGACACCCGCTGGAGCGATCACTCCCCCGTCGTCGCGGACTACACGATCGGGCGTTGACGACCGGGGCAGCGGCGACGGAGGCCACGACATCCGCTCCTAGACTGGTCGGATGAGCAAACCGCGCCTCTATTCCGGCATGCAGCCCTCGGCCGACTCTCTGCAGATCGGCAACTACATCGGGGCGCTCATGCAGTGGCGCGATCTGCAGGAGGCGTACGACGCATTCTTCTCCGTCGTCGACCTGCACGCGTTGACTCAGCCCAACGACCCGGCTGAGCTGCGCGAGAAGACGCGGCGGACGGCGGCCCAGTACATCGCAGCCGGCATCGAGCCGTCGAAGTCCACCCTGTACGTCCAGTCGCACGTGCCGGCACACCCCGAGCTCGCGTGGATCCTCTCCACGATCACGGGCTACGGCGAGGCCGGTCGCATGACGCAGTTCAAGGACAAGTCGCAGCGGTTCGGCACCGACGCCACCTCGGTGGGGCTGTTCACCTACCCGGTGCTGATGGCTGCCGACATCCTGCTCTATCAGACCGACATCGTGCCCGTCGGCGACGACCAGAAGCAGCACGTCGAACTCACACGCGACCTCGCCGAGCGCTTCAACTCCCGTTACGGGCAGACGTTCAAGGTTCCGATGCCGGTGATCCAGCAGGACACCGCGCGCATCTTCGATCTGCAGAACCCCACGGCGAAGATGTCGAAGTCGGCGGAGTCCGACGCCGGCGTGCTGTGGCTGCTCGACGATCCCTCGAAGAGCGCGAAGAAGATCATGCGCGCCGTGACCGACAGCGAGGGTTCGGTTCGCTATGACCGCGAGAAGAAGCCCGGCGTCTCGAACCTGCTGGTGATCTACGCGGCCCTGACGGGGCGGCAGATCCCGTCCATCGAGGACGAGTTCCTGGGTCGCGGGTACGGCGACTTCAAGAAGGGCCTCGCCGAGGTGGTCGTGAACGAGTTCGGACCGGTGCGCCAGGGCGCGCTCGACCTGCTCGACGACCCCGCCGAGCTCG
The DNA here is from genome assembly GCF_039530225.1 of Microbacterium pumilum. Classification (NCBI taxonomy): domain Bacteria; kingdom Bacillati; phylum Actinomycetota; class Actinomycetes; order Micrococcales; family Microbacteriaceae; genus Microbacterium; species Microbacterium pumilum. The sequence continues at coordinate 2,035,492 of NZ_BAAAOH010000001.1, read as the reverse complement.
ACCGCGTGCTCGCCGTCAACGCAGGCAAGGCCGAAGAAGTCGCCAACCGCACGCTCGGCGACGTCTACGACAAGGTCGGTCTGCTTCGCCGGAAGTAGTCCAGGCGGGGGGATGTCGGGCCCGGCCGCGTTCGGGCCCACTACGAGGCGGAGTTTTGGGACGTTCAACGCGACTCAGCGCCCGCCGTCGTGGATAGGGTGATGCGATGGAGCCCGCCGAGCTGCGCACCGCCCGTGCCGTCCTGTCCGCTCCGAACGAAACCGACGTCGACGCGATCTTCGAGGCGTGCCAGGACCCGGCCATCCAGCGCTACGTAGCCCTGCCCAGTCCCTACGAGCGAAAGCACGCGGAGGGCTTCATCCCGATCGTCGCCCAGCACTGGGCGAAGGAGTCCGAGTACACGTGGGCGGTGCGAGCCGACGACGACCTCGCGGGAGTGATCGCTCTGCTCGCGGACGGCGACGGTGCCGCGGAGATCGGCTACTGGATGGTCCCCCGCGCTCGCGGCCGCGGCCTTCTGACCGAGGCGGCACGCGCGGTCATCGACTGGGGCTTCTCACCGGATGGCGGAAAGCTCGAGCGCATCGAGTGGCGTTCTGTGGCCGGCAACATTCCGTCAGCCCGCACCGCCCGCGCGCTGGGCTTCCGCTACGAGGGCCTGCTCCGTCGGGCCCAGGTCGGAAACCGTGGCCGCGAGGACGGCTGGATCGCCGGGCTCCTCGCGACTGATGACCGGATGCCGCAGGTGTGGCCGGTGCTGGAAAGGAGCACCTGAAAGGGGGGCGGCGATCCCGACCCCCGGGCTAAGGTGGCCGGATGGCACCCGTGACCCTCCGCACTGCGCGCCTCGTACTGTCGCCGCCGACTCTCGCCGATGCCGCCGCGATCACCGACGCCGCGCAGGATCCCGTGGTTCCGCGCTGGACGACCCTGCCGTCCCCGTACGCCCTGAGCGACGCCGAGGGGTTCATCGCGAAAGCGGCAGCGGGGTGGGATGCCGAGACCGAACTGAACTGGGCGATCCGTGCCGACGACCACTGGGTCGGGATGCTCGGCCTGCACCGGCTCGAACGCGGCGGGGCGGCGGAGATCGGGTACTGGATGGCGGCGGCCGCCCGCGGCCACGGGTATCTCACCGAAGCGGCCGGCGCCGTGATCGACTTCGCGTTCGATTCCGACGGGCTCGCCCTCGAACGCATCGAGTGGCGCGCGGTGGTCGGAAACGTGCCATCGGCACGCGCCGCGCGGGCCCTCGGATTCCGTTACGAGGGCCTCGTCCGCCAGGGCCTCGTAGGTCCGCGTGGACGCGATGACGGGTGGATCGCGGGGCTCCTCGCGACGGACGACCGCGCACCGCGGCCATGGCCGGTGCTGGACGCCTGATCGACGCGGACCCGACCCGCGGTCCCACCCTCATGGGAGGATGACGTCATGCCCGAGATGCCCGAGGTGCAGGGGCTCGTCGACTTCCTGGACGGACGTCTGGCCGGCCTCACGATCACGCGCGTGACGGTGGCGAACATCGCCGCGCTGAAGACGTACGATCCGCCCGTCGATTCGCTGAAGGGGGCCGAGATCACCGGCGCCAGCCGCCACGGCAAGTTCATCGATCTGTCGACGAGGGCCCCGGATGCCTCGCCCCACCTGATCTTCCACCTCGCGAAGGCGGGCTGGCTCCGGTGGTACGACCAGCTCACGGCGACCGTCATCCGCCCCGGCAAGACGCCGATCGCGCTCCGCGTCGCGCTGAGCGACGGCTCGGGCTTCGACCTCACCGAGGCCGGCACGAAGAAGTCGCTCGCCGTGTACGTCGCCCGTGAACCGGATGACGTGCCCGGCATCGCCCGGCTCGGCCCCGACCCGCTCGACCCCGGGTTCACGAGAGACACGCTCGCCGGGCTGCTGGCAGGGCGCCGCACGCAGATCAAGGGCGTGCTGCGCGACCAGATGGTCATCGCGGGCGTCGGCAACGCCTACTCCGACGAGATCCTGCACGCCGCGAAGACCTCGCCCTACGCCCTGGCCGCGAGTCTCACCGACGACGAGATCGACACGCTCTTCGCAGCGATGACCTCGACCCTCACGGAAGCGGTGGCCGAGGCATCCGGCAAGCCGCCAGCCGAACTCAAGGACGCCAAGCGCCGCGGGATGCGGGTGCACGGTCGCCGCGGCGAGGTCTGCCCGGTCTGCGGCGACACCGTCCGAAGCGTGTTCTTCGCGGACAATTCCCTCGAGTACTGCCCCACGTGTCAGACCGGCGGCAAGATCCTCGCCGACCGTCGTCTGTCACGCCTGCTCAAGTAGCGCGCAGGCGCGTTTCGTCACGCCTTCGGCTCGCTCAACGACCGGTGGTTCACCCGTTCGGCCTGCCTTCGGCTCGCTCAACGACCGGTGCGAGCGAACTCACCCGTCGGTGGTGCCCATCAGGGCGCGGGCGTCGTCGTCGACCCAGTCGAGGGACTTCGACACGGCCTTCTTCCACTGGCCGTACCGCTGCTCGCGCTCGGCCTCCGGCATCCGCGGCTCGAATCGCACGTCCTCTTTCCAGTGGGCGCGCAGGTCGTCGCGGCTCGCCCACACTCCCGTCGCGAGCCCCGCGGCGTAGGCCGCGCCGAGCGCGGTCGTCTCGACGACTTTCGGGCGGATGACGGGGATGCCCAGGATGTCGGCCTGGAACTGCATCAAGACCTTGTCGCGCGTCATCCCGCCGTCGACCCGGATCTCGTCGAGCGCTCGTCCGGTGTCGGCGACGACGGCTTCGACGACGTCGCGGGTCTGGAACCCGGTCGACTCCAGCGCGGCGCGCGCGATGTGCGCCTTGTTCACGAATCGCGTGAGTCCCACGAGCGCGCCCCGGGCGTCCGGGCGCCAGTACGGCGCGAACAGGCCGGAGAAGGCCGGCACGAAGTAGGCGCCGCCGTTGTCCTCGACAGATGCCGCAAGGGTCTCGATCTCTTCGGAGCGCTGGATGATGCCGAGGTTGTCGCGCAGCCACTGCACGAGCGAACCCGTGACCGCGATGGATCCCTCGAGTGCATAGCGTGCCGGCTCGTCGCCGCAGCGATACGCGACGGTCGTGATGAGCCCGTTGCCCGAGCGCACGATGTCGGTTCCGGTGTTCACCAGCAGGAAGTTGCCGGTGCCGTACGTGTTCTTCGACTCCCCGGCGTCGAAGGCGGCCTGGCCGAACGTCGCCGCCTGCTGGTCGCCGAGGATGCCCGCGATGGGCAGCCCATCGGCGGCACCGGGCAGCGCAGCCTCGCCGTAGACCTCGGACGACGAGCGGATGTCGGGCATCATCGCGCGCGGGATGCCCCACACGCCGAGCAGCTCGTCCGACCAATCGAGTGTGCGGAGGTCCATGAGCAGCGTTCGGCTCGCGTTGGTGACGTCGGTGATGTGGATGCCGCCGCGCCGGCCGCCGGTGAGGTTCCATACGATCCACGTGTCTGGCGTGCCGAACAGCAGGTCGCCCGCTTCGGCCGCAGCGCGCGCCCCGTCGACGTTCTCGAGGATCCACGCGACCTTGGACGCCGAGAAGTACGTGGCGAGGGGCAGGCCGGTGACATCCGCGAACCGATCCACTCCCCCGCCGCCCACCGCCACGAGCTCATCGATCCGGGGCTGGGTGCGGGTGTCCTGCCACACGAGCGCATTGTGCACGGGGTGCCCGGTGCGGCGGTCCCAGACCATGGCCGTCTCGCGCTGATTCGTCACGCCGATGCCGGCGACATCCATCGCGCCGAGCCCCGCGCGCGCCAGGGCGGCGGACGTGACCCACTCGGTGTTCGTCCAGATCTCCACCGGGTCGTGCTCCACCCAGCCCGCGTGCGGCATGATCTGCTCGTGCTCGCGCTGCGCGACCGACACGATGGTGCCGCCCTGGTCGAAGACGATCGCCCGCGTCGACGTGGTCCCCTGATCGATAGCCAGGACGTGGTCCGCCACCATCGGCTCCTTCTCTGCGGGCAGCTCCGCCCGCGCACGGTCATCGGACCGCATCCCTGCGACCGGTGGGGTCAGGCTACCGCGCGGTGACCGATCTGCCGGCCCAGGACGGGTCCGCGGCATGCACGCGGGCGACGCCGCGCGCGGTCTCCTCGGCGATGCGCGCGTCATCCCAGCCGAGAGCAGGAGCGATCGCCCGCGCCACCTCGTTCGCCGCGTCGACCGACACTGCGCCGGTGAATGCGAGGCTCGAGCGTCGCATCAGCAGATCATCGAGGTGCACGACATCCTCGGTGCGCGCGATGTGGCGCAATTCGGCCGTGCTGTAGGTCGGGAGCTGGTCGAGCACCTCATCCGCGTCGTCGGCGACGATCGCCGAGATCACCTCTTCGGCGACCGTGCCGTAGCGGTCGAGCAGGATCGCCACGCGATCCAGCGGCAGTCCGGCCGCGTGACGATCGATCCACTGGCGCCGCGAACGCTCCGTCGTCGGGAATCCGAGGCCCCCGCCGATCGCGACGCCTCTCGTCGAGCGGCGACGCGGCTGCGCGAGCAGATCGAGCGCGCGGTCGGCGAGGTGCTCGGCCGACGCGCGGAACGTGGTCCACTTGCCGCCGACGAGGCTGAGGACCGTCGCATCGCCGCCGACGATCTGCTCGGCGTCGATGCGGTACTCGCGCGACACGAACCCGGGTGCGATGTTGCCGTGGCCCGGCAGCGGGCGCACCCCGGCGAAGCGGTAGACGATCTGGTCGGGCGTCACCTCGATGTCGGGGAGTACCTGCCCGATGAGCCCGATGAAGTACTCCACCTCGGCCTCGGTGCACACGATCGGATCGGTCATGTCGTGCTCGAGGTCGGTGGTGCCCACCAGCACTCGGCCCTTGAGCGGGTAGATGAGGACGATCCGGCCGTCGTTGTTCTCGAAGAACAGCTCGCGCCCGCCCGTCGCCGCGAGCAGCTCGGGGTGATCGAGCACGATGTGCGAGCCCTTGGTTCCGCCCATGTGGTGGGTGGGGTCGCCGAGCGAGAGGTTCGTGAGGTCTGTCCACGGGCCGGAGGCGTTGATGACGACGGATGCCGCGAACGGCACCTCCGCACCGGTCTGCCGGTCGCGCACCACGACGCGGCCGTTGTCGACCCCGACCGCGGCGCTGTAGTTGGCGGCCCTTGCACGGTCGCCGCCTGCGGCGCGGCCATCGCGGAGCACGTCGATCGCCAGTCGTTCCGGGTCGTGGAGCGAGGCATCCCAGTACGTCGCGGTGTACTTGACGCGAGGGTTCAGCGCGGGCAGCTGCGCGAGCGAGCGCCGCCGACCGTGGAACTCGTGGCGCGGTTCGCGGCCCCCACCGCGTGAGAAAGAGTCGTAGATGACGAGCCCGATCTTGATGAGCACGGCGCCGCGCTCGCGATTGCTGACGGAGCCATGCCGGAGGAACCGCAACGGTGCACCCAGCACGCCGGAGAACGTCGAGAATATGGGGATCGTCGTCTGCAGCGGCCGCACGTAGTGCGGAGCGGTTCGCAGCAGCGCGTTCCGCTCGGTGACCGACTCGTGGACAAGGCGGAACTCACCGTTCTCGAGATACCGGATGCCGCCGTGGATCATGTGGGATGAGGCGGCCGACGCACCGCTCACGAAATCATCGCGTTCGATCAGGGCGACATCCACGCCCTGCAGAGCGAGATCGCGGAACGTCGCAAGTCCGTTGATGCCACCGCCGATGATCAGCACTTCGGCGTATGGGCGTTCACTCAGTGCGCCGAACCCGGTTCCCCCGTAGGACATCGCTACCCCCCGGATCAAGCCTAAGTCCACGTCTGGACACCGGCGCGGCGCTCAACCGGATGCTCGGGAAAGCTGAAGGAAACGTTGGGTGTCGGGCCGGCGCGAGTTCATGCGGCGACATGGAATGATCTCGCGCCGGCGGCGTTGACTTAGACTCAAGAGCATAAAACGTGCTCCGGGGTCGGTGGGAATCCGAACCGGCGGTGACAGTCCGCGAGCCAAGGCATCAGCATCCGTCCGGATGCCGCCGCGGCCGATCCGGTGGAAATCCGGAACCGACGGTGATGCAGCAGACATCTGCTGCGAGTCCGGATGGGAGGCAGCACGAGCGGCGCAGCGCGCCGCCGTTCGCCATTCCCCGGAGCCTGGATGAGGGATTCGGATGCCGGCGACACAGGCGGAACGTGATGCGATGCATCGCGCGCTCGCCCTGGCCCAGCACGGACCTCGCGGGGTGAATCCGCAGGTCGGCGCCGTGATCCTGTCGCACGACGGCGAGATCCTCGCCGAGGGCTGGCATCGCGGGGCCGGCACCGTCCACGCCGAGATCGACGCGCTGTCCAAGCTCGCGCCCGGCGCGGCGCACGGCGCGACCGCCGTGGTCACACTCGAACCCTGCAATCACCACGGTCGCACCGGCCCGTGCTCCGAGGCGTTGATCTCCGCGGGAGTCGCGCGCGTCGTGTACGCCATCGCCGATCCGGGCGAGCGCTCGGCCGGAGGCGGCGAACGACTCAGTGCAGCGGGCGTGGATGTCGAATCCGGTCTCCTCGCCGATGACGCGACGGCCCTTCTGGCACCGTGGCTGACCGTTCAGAGGCTCGACCGACCGCACGTCACGGTGAAGTGGGCGCAGAGCCTGGATGGCCGGGCCGCGGCATCCGACGGCACCAGCCAGTGGATCACCGGACCGCAGGCACGCGCCGATGTCCACCGCCGGCGCGCCTTGGCCGATTCGATCGTCGCGGGAACCGGAACGGTGCTCGCCGACGACCCCGCCCTGACCGCACGGGCGGGCGATGGGTCGCTGCTCGACCAGCAGCCGATCCCGGTCGTCATCGGCGAGACGCCGACCCCGGATTCCGCGGCGCTGCGCAGCCACCCGCGCGGCGCGCTCTTCTACGCCACGCGCGACCTCGGGGCAGTGCTCGAAGACCTCCGACAGCGAGGGATCCAGCGGGTCTTCGTGGAGGGCGGCCCGACGCTCGCGAGCGCGTTCGTCCGTGCCGGACTCGTCGACGAGGTGCTCGCGTATGTCGCACCGGTGCTGCTCGGGGGAAATCGCCTCGCCCTCGGCGACATCGGCGTTCCGACGATCGATGATGCGCGTAGGCTCACGGTCTCATCCGTCGAGCGTCTCGGCGACGACCTCTTGATCGTCGCGCTGCCCGTTCGCCGCGCGCAGGGCACCCATCCTGCCGCGCACTCGCCCACACAACAGGGAGTCAGCTGATGTTCACCGGAATCGTCGAAGAGATCGGCGTGATCACGGCTGTGGAGCCGTCAGGCGACGGGGTCCGACTCACGGTGCAGGCTCCGAAGGCGGTGTCGGATGCCGCGCACGGCGACTCGATCTCGGTCAGCGGCGTGTGCCTCACCGTCGTCGATCAGGGTGCCGACTGGTTCACCGCCGACGTCATGAGGCAGACGCTCGACATGTCGACACTCGCCGGAGTCACGGCCGGTCGCGCGGTCGACCTCGAGCGCGCGACGGTCGCACACGGCCGGCTCGGCGGACACATCGTGCAGGGCCACATCGACGGCACCGGCGAGGTGCTCGAGGTGCGGCCAGGAGCGGAATGGCGCGTGCTGCGCATCGGCCTCCCGGCACACCTCGCGCCGCTCGTCGTGGACAAGGGGTCGATCGCGGTCGACGGCGTCTCGCTCACCGTGAGCGCGGTGAGTCAGGCTTCCGAGCCGGACCAGTGGTTCGAGGTCTCACTCATCCCGGAGACGCTCGAGGCCACCACCCTCGGCACACTGACGCCCGGCGACCACGTCAACCTCGAGACCGACATCCTGGCGCGGCATGTGCAGCGTTTGCTTTCTTTCCCGGCTCCGGCCGCACCCACGCTCCGCGAGGCCGCTTTCTCCCCTTCACACACCTCGAGCGAAGGAGGCTCGCGATGAGCCTTTCCACGATTCCCCAAGCCCTCGACGCACTCCGCGCCGGGCGCCCCGTCATCGTCGCCGACGATGAGAACCGCGAGAACGAGGGCGACGTCATCCTGTCGGCGCAGCTCGCGTCGCCGGAGTGGATCGCCTGGACGGTGCGCTGGTCGAGCGGCTTCATCTGCGCCCCCATGCCCGCCGAGTGGGCCGATCGACTCGACCTGCCGCCCATGGTCGAGGTGAATGAGGATGCCCGTGGCACCGCCTACACCGTGAGCGTCGATGCTGCGGACCGTCAGTCGACCGGCATCAGCGCCGCCGACCGTGCGCACACCCTCAACGTGCTCGCCGATCCGACCTCGAAGCCGAAGAGCGTCATCCGACCAGGGCACATCCTGCCTCTGCGCGCCGTCGACGGTGGCGTCCGCGAGCGCGGCGGGCACACCGAGGCAGCCGTAGAGCTGATGCGCCTTGCGGGTCTCGAGCCCGTCGGTGCGATCGCCGAGGTCGTCGCCGAGGACGGTTCGATGATGCGCCTGCCCGGACTCATCGAGCTCGGTGTGCGCGACGGGGTCGCCGTGATCACGATCGAGCAGCTCATCGCGTACCTCGACGAGCATGAGCCGGTACAGGCATCCGGCTCCTCGAAGCACCGGCGTCGGGTGAGCCTGCGAGCCGAAGCGAACGTTCCCACCGCGCACGGCGACTTCCGCTTCCTGGCGTACAAGGACCGCATCACCGGCACCGACCATCTCGCCGTCGTGTCGGGCGATCTCACCGAGTCACCGCTCGTGCGCGTGCACTCCGAGTGCCTGACAGGCGAGGCGTTCGACTCGCTGAAATGCGAGTGCGGTCCGCAGCTCGACGCCGCGCTTGACGCGATCGCCACCCAGGGCGGTGTCGTGGTCTACATGCGCGGTCACGAAGGACGCGGCATCGGGCTCATCAACAAGCTGCGCGCCTACAGCCTGCAGGAGCGCGGGCTCGACACCGTGGACGCCAACCTCGCGCTGGGACTGCCCGCCGACGCCCGTGATTACGCGGCGGCGGCCGGCATCCTCGCTGATCTCGGCATCGAGAAGGTGCGTCTGCTGACCAACAACACCGACAAGGTCGCGCAGCTGCGGGACTTCGGGCTCGACATCGTCGAGCAGGTTCCGCTGCTCGTGGGAGTCGGACCCAACAACCACCAGTACCTCGCGACCAAGCGTGACCGGATGGGGCACATCATCGACGAGGACGACCTCGCCGACGCGCTGGCGCAGATGCACGAGACGGCCGAGCGATGAGCGGCAAGGGCTCACCGCAGAGCGTCGGCACGGTCGACGCCACAGGGCTGGATGTCGTCATCCTCGCGGGCACATGGCACGAAGTGATCACCGACGGGCTGATCGCCGGTGCCCGGCGGGCGCTCGAGGCATCGGGTGCGACCTGGCGGCTGGTCCGTGTGCCGGGTTCGTTCGAGCTGCCCGTCGCCGCGCAGACCGCCCTCGACGCAGGCGCGGACGCGGTGGTCGCACTGGGCGTCATCATCCGAGGCGGCACGCCCCACTTCGAGTTCGTCTCGTCTGCGGCGACCGACGGACTGACTCGCGTCGCCCTCGACACGGGCAAGCCGGTGGGGTTCGGTGTACTGACGCTCGACGACGAACCGCAGGGACTGGCTCGCGCCGGCCTGCCGGACTCCGAAGAGGACAAGGGCTTCGAAGCAGCGGATGCGGCCATCCGTACCGCGATCGTGCTGCGAGAGCTGCGCGGCTGACATCGCGCCCTGTCGTCGAGCTGAGGTCGACCTTGCTGGCGGGCTGCCGCCGATGGGCCTAGCGTGACGTGCATGGAGATCCTGCGCCACGTCGTCGTCCTCATCCACCTCGTCGGATTCGCGATCCTCTTCGGCGCCTGGGTCGTCGAGGTCGCGAACAGGCGCCATCGCGTGACGCCGCTGATGAACATCGGCCTCGGCATCGCCGCAGTCGCCGGTCTGATTCTGGCCGCGCCCTGGGGAATCTCCTACGACCTCAACTATGTGAAGCTCGGCGTCAAGTTCGTGATCGTCATCGTGATCGGCGCCCTCCTCGGCATCGGCGTCGGTCGCGAGCGCAAGACGGGCTCGGTGCCCCCGGGAATCTTCTGGTCCGTCGGCATCCTGACGCTCGTCAACGCCGGCATCGCGGTCATCTGGCGCTAGACCGGCCGGTCGTCGTCAGCATCCCTGGAGCACCGCCTGCGCGGCATCCCGGTCGGCGGCGCCGATGCCGAGGTCATAGGTGTGCAGCACGTCGACGAAGTTCTCGACATAGGTGCAGCGCAGCTCCGGGACGGCGGGGAGCCATTCACTCGGCCCCGAGTCGCTCTTCGACTGATTCGTCGCCTCGGACGCAGCAACGAGATTCTGCGGATCGTTCGCGAACGCGGCGCGCTCCTCATCGGTCCAGTACTCGGCGCCGTGGCGCCACGACCACGCGAGTGCGACCACGTGGTCGATCTGCACCAGGACCGACGTGTCCCACCCTGAGACGAAGTCGACCCTTTGGCCGTCGTACGGATCGATCAGCAGACCGCTGAGCACCTTGCAGTCGTTCGTTCCCGGCTTGAACACCGGGTCGAGAAGGTCCCTCCCCAGCGTGTCGTTGCGGGTGTCGCAGCCGTTCCGGTCGACGTCGAGCCAACGTTGCCCGAACCGATCTCGGTCGTACTGCGCGTCCGAGTGTCCCGAGACCACAGGCAGCGAGGCGAGCTGAGCCAGCGCAACCGCGGCATCGTTCTGCGGCCCTCCCGTTTCGGGCTCGGGAGTGACTGTCGGGCGTGACGAAGGCGAGGGCGTCGGACTGAGCTGCGCCGCCGGCGAGATACTCGGCGCGACGACCACATCCGACCCCGGCAGGTTGATCGCGACGACGATTCCGATGAGGACGAAGATGAGCGCGACGACGGATGCCGCGATGATCGTAGCCGCCCGACGAAGGCCGGGCGGGCGGCCCGGTGCGGCGACGGAGGTGGTCGCCCCAGGTCGAGCCGGCGGAGGCGACGAGCCTCGAGTCGCCCCCTGGCGAGGCGGCGGAGGGCTGGACACTCCTAGACGCCCGAGTCGACGGGACCCTGCGCGCCCGACGGGCTCTGAGTCTCGGACGCGATCGTGCCGCCGCGCTCGGCCCAAAGCCGGATCGCCGACTGCGGGACGGGACCGGCGATGTCGACGCGCCAGGAGATGTCGACCGGGGCCGTGCCGTCGTCCGCGAACGGGACGATGTGCACGGCGACTCCCGGCTGGAACGAGAGCTGGCTCTCGAGACGCCGTGGCAGCACCAGGTAGCTGGTCACGCGTTCGTGGTGCCGCTCGCCCAGCTCGAACTCGTCCAGCACCATCGCGGTCAGCGGAGTGACCGGATCGCGACGCCCGGCCAGAGACCCGAGCAGGAACTCGTCCCACGGCATGCGACCCCGCCCGATGTCGAACGGATCGCTCGCGCGCATCAGCGCCTGCAGCGGGTTGTCGCCGACCGGGATCACCTGCGGGCGTCCGCCGTGCAGCTCGTCGCGCTGCGCACGCTTCACCAGTTCTTCCAGGCGCGGACCGGCGACCCTCGTCAGGATCGTCTCGTCATCCAGTGCCGCGAGCAGCATCGCGCGCGTGTGGTTGGACGCATGCGGCAGATCCTCGTCCAGCGCATTGAGCCCGAACGAGCCCGAACCGCGTTCGATCGCGGTCTCGCGCACGAGCGATTCGAACGCGGCGTGACGCCAGCCCTTGACGACGAGCTGGTCGGTCATCACTGCGCGCAGGCGCGCGGTGGCCGCGTGGTCGTCATCCTGAATCGTGGCGATCTGCAGCGCGAACGGCATCGAGCCGCGTGCCACCTCGTAGGGCTGACGCTGCGTCCACGGTTCGGGCACATGCCACGGCCGGTGGATCGAACGCGACAGCAGCACGAGCCAGTCGACGGTCTGGCGGTGCAGCGACGCCAGCCGGGTCGCCTCCTGGCGCGATTGGCGCGAGTTGCGCCCGAGCTGAACCAGCCGCATCCGCTGCACGTCGATTCGCCGCTCGAACCGCGACCACCCCGCGTGGTATCGGATGAGCGCGATGAGAGTGAGCAGAAGCGCAGCCGAGACGATCACGGCCATCACGAGCCACAGCCAGAAGTTCCAGGGACCGGTCTCGAACGACGGGTCGCGTTCGACCTCGCGCTGCACCAGGAGCATGCCCAGGACCACGATCGCGCCCAGCAGAAGGGCGACCAGCCAGCCGACGAGCATCGTGCGGTGGAACCGCTGCCTGAGACGCAGCAGCTCGCCGGCGGCGGGAACCTCGATGTGGTCGATCTCGTCGGAGAGCTTCTCGGACAGCCGTTCCGCCGCCCGCCGCTCGTCGGAGAGCTTGCCGAGCAGGCGCCAGATGAACGAGTGGTCCTGCGCGGAGGCCCAGCCGTCGAAGCGCTCGAGGGTGCCGGCGCGAGCAGTGCGATCCGCGTCGGCGCGACGGAATTCGTTCTCGACCTCGTGACGACGCGCGTCGACTGCGGCAAGTCGTGCCTCGTTCGTCGAGAGCAGCTGGTCGAAGGTCACGGGCGCCGGCACGGGCTGCCGACGGGTGGGCGGTGCGTCGGTGGGCGGCGCGCTCGGCGCGCCGGCGACCGGAGGGACGGATGCCGGGGCACCCGCCGCCGCCTCGGTCGGGGGCACCGGGCGCACAACAGTGCGCAGGGCCCGGATCTCGGCCTGCAGCGCGGTGAGCTCGGTCTCCGCCTCGGCACGGCGGGCTGCGGCATCCGCCAGCCATGCGTCGAGCTTCTCGCGCGGGTCATCCAGCGCAAGGGCGTACCAGTCGACCCGCGCGGGGAACCCGTCGGGCACCTCGTCGCGGGCCGGGGTCCACGGGTCGTCGGGCAGGGCGAGCACGTCCGACACGCGGCCGAAGATCGGCGTGCTGCCCTCGACCGGCGCGAAGCCGAGGTCGCTGAGATCGGCGCTGCCGTCGAGCGAGCCGAAGACGAGCTCGCGCAGTCGCGCCCAGAGCCGGGGCGTTGTGCGAACGTGGGCGATTCCGGCCGAGGCGTGCGCCTGCGCACGGGCCGCCTGCTCCGCCTCGGCGATGCGCTCGGCCTCGGTGAGCAGCATCCGATCGCGCAGGTCGAAGATCTCGTCCAGCTGTACGCCGACGATCATCGCGCCCTCGTCGGTGTGAAGCGCTCTGGTCAGCCGTCGCGAGGTGCGCGAGGTCACCCAGCGCCACGACCAGTACGGCATGCGTACGAGCTTCTCGCCCGCGAAGGAGAAGAAGCGGCCGAGCTGGCGCCAGATGCCGATGCGGACCTTGCCGGGATCGGGGTCGAACTTCGGCTCACGGAAGCTGAGGGCGCTGTCGTCGAGCGACATCGCCCCGCGCGCCATGTCGTCGACGTAGCCGTCCACGAGCTTGTCGGGGATGAACGTCGTGCCGTCGGGCGGCCGGTTCATGCTGGGGTCGACGAGCAGCGACTCGGGCTTGGCAGCGGATTCGAGCACCTTCGCGGCGGTACGGCGACCGAGCGACTCGGTGAGCACGGCGTTGACGAACACCCGGGAGATCCAGACGCTCTGGTGGCCGGACTCCTCGCGGTGGAAGAGCTCGAAGCTGCCCGTGCTGACCCCGTTCCACAGCCCGGCGACGCTGGCGACGTGGGTCAGGGTGAAGCCGACGAACCGCTCGTTCTCGCGGACGAACGCGTCGCCCGACCACGGGCTCGAGCGGTCTTCTGGCGATGCGACGACCACGACCCCGTACTCGCCGCTGGCCCAGTCGACCCGCTGGCGCAGCTGGAACTCCGTGGGTGCGCAGATCAGCGTCGCGTGGTGCAGCTCGGTGGGCTGATCGAGAATCGTAGCGGCGGGGTTCAGCATCGGCATCGACTTGCGCACGTACTCGCGCACCCGTTCGGTGATCGCGTCCTGCACGGCGTCGAGCTCACGCGACGGCACCGCGGAACGCAGCTTGACGAGCCGCACGACCGAGAGCGACTCGCGTGCGAGCGCCTCGAACAGGTCGACCTCGATGGCGGCGACCTCCAGGTCGTGACCGACGCCGAGCACGACAGCGCGGATGCGCGGCGGGCCGACCTGAGCATCGTCCACCTGCTCGGGCATGACCCACAGTGCGTGACCGAGCAGGCCCATCTTGGTCCACTCGCCGGCGAGCGCGACGATCGCATCGCCCTGCGTGCCGCTCGGCAGCAGGACGATGCTCGCCTTCGCATCGGGCCAGAAATGGTCGGCCATGTCAGACTCCGGTGTCGTCGGTCCGCGTGGCCATGACAGCGGACGTGAGGCCCTCGAGAGCCCCGATGATCTCGTCCCGGATCTCCCAGCTGACCGGGAAGTCGTAGACCGAGACCGAGTCGTCCTGATTCACGACGTCACGGTGGAACCTCTGCAGCTCACTCGAGAGATAATCTCGCAGCGCCGTCTGGCGTGACGCGAGATCTCCCTCCGCGGTGCCGGCGCGCGAGGCCGGCGGAACCGGAGCGCCACGGTCGAGCGTGCCCCGCTGCAGCCACGCGATGAGCGCGGGTGCCGGCGCGCCGTCCTCGCCGCCGAGCGCGGACAGGGCGCGATACGGCGCGAGCGGCGTCAGCGTGCCGTCCACGTTGCACAGTGCGAGCGCGATCGTGAGCGACTGCAGGACCACACCCGGATAGTCGACCGGCAGCGCGTTGCGGCGGTGGAGAAGCGGATGCGGGAAAACGGCGTGAGCGCGGGATGCAGCATCCCACACCGCGAGCTTCGGCCCGCGTTCGCCCTGCTCGGTGTTGACGTCGAGCCGCCCGAGCGCCTTGGCCACGTACCACCCGCGCACCATCGACGAGACGACCTTGGGATCGGCGGGGATCGCCTCGCCGAGCAGGCGCGCGCGCTTGAACTGCCAGAACGCCTCACGGCTGTCCTGCGTGTTGGACTGCTTGAGCCAGCCTCGCGCGATCGGCTCCATGACGGAGTCCATGACGATCGGCTGGTAGGGGAAGCCCGACATCGCGAACACCTCGATGCCGTCGACCCGCGCATCCTGGAACCACGACTCGGAGGTCGTGTCGTCCCAGAAGCCCATCTGGCCGAGCACGCCCTTCGTCACCTCGAAGAGCTCGGTGCCCTCGCGGAAGGGTATCGAGCTGACGACGAGGCTCGTGTCCTCGTTGATCGCCTTGTCGTGCACTGCGCGCAGCAGACCCGGGTTGAGCTTCACGAGCGGCTCGCTGGCCCCGAGCGCCGCCTGCAGCTGCTCGCGGTAGCGGTCGCGGCGGGCCGCGAATACGTCGGGCGGCAGGCTCGCCTGGTCGAAGAAGCTCAGCAGGTCCTCGCTGATGTACGCGTGGAAGGGGGTTCCCTCGCGCCGCATCCAGAGGCGGGCACGCTCGAGGTAGACCTCGGGGCTCGACTCCATCGAGAAATGCGGTGCCTGCGGCGAATACGGCGACTCCGGGTCGCCCGAGATCGTGGGCTTCCAGCTGCGGGGATTGCCGATCAGCGACCAGCTCGTGGCATCTGCTTCGCGCACCTGCGCCGGCGGCTGCCCGACGAGCACCTGGGTCATCACCTCGAGGATCGCATCCTGGTACTTGGCCTCGGTGCCCTCGACGCTCGCGCGCACGAGGCGCTCGAACTCGGCCGGGTACTCCGTGTGCTCGATCAGCAGCCGCTCGTTCGGGGCGGGCTCGTACTTGCGCGGCACCGTGTGATCGTTGCGGGTCGGCCAGAACTCGTACTCGTTGTCGCGGTTGTCCGCCGTCTTGCGCGTGGTCACCCGTTGGCGGAGCGAGACCAGCGAGCCCTCGAGGTAACGCCCGAGCGGCGACAGGAAGTCGTCGCGCAGTTCGGCGACGAGGCCGCTCGCGCTCTGGCGCAGCCGCGCCTCGGTCGCCCACTCGAGCGCCTGCGTGAGCCGCTCTATCGCGTGGTGCACCACATCCTGATCGGGACGGATGGACTGCTGGTTCGGCGCCTGGCGCAGTTCGTCGGCGACGAGCGAGCGGAGGCTGCCCACCCAGTCCTCGAGCTGATGAGCCTCGGCTTCGAGCCCATCGGCGGTGCTCTTCAGGGTGCGATCCAATCGGCCGAGCATCGAGACGACGGCCGGGAGTCCGATCTGCGCCACGTAGTCGGCGATGGTGTGGAGGATGTGCGACGGCATCTCCTTCACCCAATCCGCGAGCAGCACCTGTCGTGCCCGAAGATCGCGCTGGAGCAGTTCGCCGACCCGCTGCGAATACTCGTGCAGCAGTCGGTCCGCCCACACCGTGAGGTCGAGGCCGCCCGACTTGTCGAGCTGCGATGGCTCGCTCAGTCGCTGGTCGACCCCGTGCTCGAGCTCTGCCTTGATCTGAGTGAGATTGTCGGCGGCCCGCAGGGCGTCGATGATCTGGTTGTTCGCCTCGCTCTCCTCGTTGAGCCGCAGGTCGCGGATGAACCGCTGATACGCGCTGTCGGCCCGCGATTCGATCCACTCGCGCTCGGTCTTGCGTGCGAACAGCGGATCGTCCTCGGCGTGCGCGTGCAGCACGCGATCGATGACGGAGCGGGTGAAGCGCTCGGCCGAGTACTCCAGGAACTTCTCGCGTCCGAGCGTCACGCGGCCGAAGCCCATCGACGAGAACGGCGGAGAATGGTGCACGGGACTCGCGAGTCCCGAGTTGTCGGGCAGCACGTTCGCTCCGACGCGCGCCTGCCAGTTGCCCGACGAGTACGCGATCATGTCGTCCTGCACCCGCTCGTCGGTCATCCACGCGGTGAGGCTGGTCGCCACGGCGTTGTAGACGGCGCTCTGGTCTTCGAACGTCACCTTGCTGTTGCTGCGCCCGACGATGAACGGATACGCGGCGCCGACGCGGTCCATGGCGTTGCCGTACGCGGGTGCGACGCCCTGGTGCTTGAGCAGCTCGAGCGTCGCCTCGGAGGGCGACTCGGTCCAGAACCCGTTCATCGTCTCGGCGATCGCCGCGAGCGCGTTACCCGGCATGCCGGCCGTGACGTTCAGCTGGTCGAAGACATCCGGGGCGTACAGGATGCTGAAGAACTGGTTCGACCACGGATTCTGCTTCGCGGTCGACTTGACCACCTCGATGATGTCGAGGAACTGCCCGGCTCCCGATCCTCCGGCCACCGAGGAGATGACGATCACGGTGGGACTGCCGTCGCCGCCCTCGCCGCGCGTGCGGAGCACCTGCGCGAGGGTCTGAAGCTCGGCGAGCGCCGAGGCATCCCCCAGCCGGGCGATCGCCGTCCGCGCCGCGGTGGCGATGTCTTTCGTCGACGCCAGCGCGACGGCGCGGCCGACGGCCCGGTACTGGCCGGCCCCCTTCGTCACGTCGACCTTGACGCTCCGCGGGTTCGGCAGCTGTCGCTGGATGTCCTGGTGCACGGCCGCGTTGGCCGAGTGCGCGCTCTCGATCGAGCCGTAGACGGTGTTGTAGCTCGCCCCGGTGCTGACGAGGCCCTTGTACTCCTGGTGCGGCAGGAACGGGATGGCGTAGTCCACACCGTCCTGCGCGGTCGGGGTGTCGAAGTGAAGGAACTGCCATGCGGCCGGGATGCCGGATTTCCAGCCCACCTGCTGGAGCTTCAGCTCGAGCTGGTACTTGATGCCGCGGAGGGTCTTGCCGCCGGATCCACCGACGCCGATGAGGAGGAACGGTCTGAGCATGTCGTGCTCGCTTTCTCGTTGAAATCGTGGAGGTCAGCGGCCGCGGGGCGGCGGCATTCCGGGCAGGGGTGGAGGGGAACCCGGCAGGGGCGGAGGGGAACCCGGGAGGGGCGGAGGGGAACCGGGTCGGGATGCTCCGCCGGGAACAGCGCTCGGCCGCGGAGGCGGCCCGGCCTTCGAGGGCGGGGTTCCGTCGTCGGGTGAGGAACCGGGGCGGGGAGGCGCTGCCGCGGCGCCGGATCCGCCCGCGCCGGAGGGCGGCGGGCCGCTCTTCGCCCTGGCGGCCTCCGCCGCCTTCGCCGCCTTCGCCGTCCGCAGCCGGTCGACGGCGTCGGATGCCGCAGTGTCCCGCGCGATGTCGGCCAGCCGCTCGCGATACTGCGCCGGCTGATAGGCGTCGAAGCGGTGGTAGATCACCGCGGTGCCGTTGACGGCCTCACCCTTCGAGGTGCGCGCGAGCTCGGCATCCGTCACTGTGATCGCCCAGAACGCATCGAAGGGCAGCTGCCGGAAGCGCAGTGCGCCATCCGCCGAGCGCACCCCCGCCGACGCCGAGCGCGCACTCGTTCGTGCCGCCGCGATGGCCACGCCGGCGGCGGGAGCGATCTCGTACTCCGGCGCATTGAGCGGGAACCATGGCAGCCGCGCCCGAATGCGTCCGAGATCGGGATCGGAGAGCGAACGGACGTTGCGCGCCGCGCCGCGGTAGCGGAACCGCTCCGAGAGCGCCGTGTCGGAAGCGGGCACGTCCAGCGGCTCCACGCCGCCGGGCACGACGCGCACCGGGAACGTCGCGCGCTGGACCGAGTTGCCGATGTCGAGCCGGGTGGTCCACCAGTTGAGGAACCACAGCAGGATCAAGGGCAGCAGGATGCCGATCAGCAGCAGTCCGAGGGCCACGAGCGCAACCGAGCCGACGTTGACCGGGTGCGTCGAGCGGAACTCGATCGGCACATCCTGCGTCAGCTCCTCGCCGTCGGCGGAGACGAACGCCACCGGCATGCTGGCGCGCACCAGGCTGTCTGCCGCGGTCTGGTTCGTCGCGGTGATCTTGATGCGCTGATCGGTCGCACCCTCGGGCACCACGATGCACCCGTCCGCATCGAGGTCGCCATCCAGCTGCCATGACCATCCCGCCGCGCGGTTCGCGCTGTCGCTGATCACTTCGGGATCCCCGGTGACGCAGACCCTGCCGTCGCCGCCGGATTGCGGCCCGTCCACGGTCATCCCACCGCGGGCCGCGCCGTCGGCGCCCTCGAGCACCGACAGCTGCACGGGAATGGTGTGCACCCGAGGAAAGTTCGCGGGCAGCACGGTCGCCACCGATTGCTGGGTCGTCACCGGAGCGAGCGCGAGCCCGTGCGGGGCGGTCTCGAGGTCGAGCGATGCCGTGACGACGATCTCGGCGGCCGAGACATCCGCCGGCATCGGGATCGTGATGGCTCCGGTGACGGGGTCCACATCGGCCTGCGGCAGCTCCTGGACGGTTCCGTCGGGGCTGACGATGGATGCTGTGAACTCCGCCGACCCGTAGGCCTCCAGCGGAGCGGGGTCGCCGGCGGCATCCTGCACCTGCGCGGTCAGGACCGCGGCGGTCGCCCCATCGGCGCCGAGCTCGATCGTGTTCTGCGCGTCGAAGACGATGCCGAGATCGCTGAACAGGAACACGTCGTCCACATCGTCGGCCACGAGCTGCCACTGCCCTTGCAGGGATGGATCGTCGATAGGCACCTCGACGAGCGTCGCACCCGCGGATGTCGTCACCTTCGCAGGACCCGGTGCATCGGTCGTGATCGTTCCGACGCCGGACTCCGGCGGCGCGACGAGGCTCCAGTCGCCGTCGCCCAGCGCGATCTGGAACCGCGAGACGCCCGGGTCGATCCAGAACCTGCCTTCGGCGTCGAGCGGTTCGGGGTATCCACCGCCGATCTGACTCGCGAGCTCGAGGAAGACGCGTGCCAGCGCGCTCGGATCGGTCGCATCCACCACCGCGCCATGCACGGCAGTCGACGGCGGGTCTGGCTGGCCGCACTGCTCCGGTGTGCCGTCGACGTCGCCCGAGCCCTCGACGAGCGGCCACATGACCTCGGCGTCGTCGCGCGTCGATCCCTGTGCGAGCAGCGTGCCCATGACGACCACACCGGACTGGCGGAACGCATTGAAGATTCCGTAGCCCTGGGCCGGAGCGTGCCCGGCGGGGTCGATCGGTCGCCCGCAGAGATCGTTGACCGCGTCGGCGGTCGCCTGGTCGCCGCCTTCGAGGTCGATCGCGCCGTCGGTGAACCAGACCACGAGCTGGCAGGCCTTGTCGGCATCTGGCTGGCCGGCAAGCTGCTGCTGCGTGCCCTCCATGGCGGCGAGCCAGTTGGTGTAGCCGTTCGGCTGCTTGGCGCGGATCGTCGACTCGAGCTGGTCGGCGCTGGCTTCGGTCCAGGGCGTCCACGAGATCGCCGATTCGAACCCCGTGCTGAAGAACCCCGCCGCCCAGTTCACCTGGGTGTCGCCGCCGAGGTTGCCGAGCTGCGACAGACTGTTGGCGAGGATGTCGGCGCGTGTGTAGTCGGGATCGGAACCGGGGGTCTTGCCGTCGTCCTCGACGCGCAGCGACTGCGAGTTGTCGATGATGTAGTACGCGTTCAGCACGCCTTTCGACGCCACGCAGGTGCGAAGGTCATCGACGGCCGACTGTCCCGAGTCGGAGAGACCCGCGGATGTGGCCGCCGCCACCGCAGTGTGTTCGGTCGCATTCGCCGCCGGCCCGGTCAGCAGCGGCAGTGCGATCGTGAGCACTGTCGCGGCCAGGACCGCCCATACTCGCCTCACGAAAGGCCCAGCCGCTCCGAGATCGGGACGCTGAGGTTGAGGACGTGCCACGCTCCGAGCAGGATGCCGAGGCCCGCCGCCCATGCGAGGGCACGTGAGTATCCGGGCCGCAGCGCGAAATTGCGATTCCGTCGCAGGCCGTCACGCTGCGCGATGACGTTCCAGCCATAGCATCCGATCACGACGACCGGAGTCAGCACATACCCGATGAAGCTCAGCCACCAGGCGTCGGACGTCACGAGAGCGAACCCGAGACCGAGGATGTTGACGGTCGCGCTCGCCGTGACGAGCACGATCACCGCGACCGTCAGGCTGACGACCAGTGCGACGGCGGCGGCGATCAGCGGAACCGGACTGGCTTGCGTGCGGCCCCGCGTGGGCGCGGCGGAGGCCGGTCGCGCGTTCGGCGCCATGCCGCCGGATCGCGATGAAAGCGATGACATGCGGAACCACCCCCGTACCGGCCGACGAGAGTCGGATGGGCTTTCCCCGAGCCACGCAGTGACTGTAGGGCAGACCGACGACATTCAACCCGTCGAAACTGACGATATGCCCGATGTGACCAATGTGACTAGTGTGATTCGAGTTGCGATCAGCCCAGGAACAGCGCCCGCAGCCGCTTCGTCGTGAAGATGAGACCGACCGTGATCATCGCGACGTAGTACGCGACGTGTACCCACATCGCCGGCGACAGCGCGCCGGTCGTGAGCCCTCGGACCAGTTCCACGCCGTGCCAGAGCGGCAGTGCCATCACGATCCACTGGATGAACTCGGGGTAGATCGTGATCGGGTACAGCGTCGCCGAGAAGAGGAACATCGGCAGCAGCACGATGTTGATCCAGTCCATCTGCTGGAAGGCCTTCATGTAGCTTGTGACGGCCATGCCGACGCTGGCGAAACCGAACGCGATGAGCACGACCGCGGGCAGCGCCAGGATCGCCGTCCACGCGAGGTTCAGTCCGGCGATCTGCATGATGATCATGAACCCGGTCGCGTAGACGAGGCCGCGCAGCAGTGCATAGAGGATCTCCCCCAGCGCGACGTCGAGCGGACCCAGCGAGGTCGAGAGCATCCCCTCGTAGAGCTTCCCGTAGTTCAGCTTGAAGAAGACGTTCCACGTCGAGTCGTAGATCGCCCCGTTCATCGCCGAGACGGCCAGAAGCGCCGGTGCGATGAATGCGGCGTACGACACTTCCATACCGGTGGATGTCTCGACCGGTCCGATCAGGCTGCTGAGACCGATCCCCATCGACGCCAGGTAGAACACCGGCTCGAAGAAGCCCGACAGGACGACGGCCCAGCTCGAAGAGCGCGCCGCGATGAGCCCGCGCTGCACGACGGCGCCGGGGTTGCCAGCCCACAGGGCTCGCACGCCGCCGCGCCGAGCGACGGCATCCGGTGCCTGCGTCGCCGCGGTCATTTCGCGAGCCTCGTCTCGAAGAACCGTCGTCCGAGCACATAGCCGACGACGGTGAGGCCGATGAGGTAGGCGAAGTGCACGACGATCGCGGCCGGAGAGAGCTCAGCGCCGTACGAGATCCAGCGCCCGAGTTCGGTCGCGTGCCACAGCGGGGATATCCACCCGATCCACTGCAGCCACAGCGGCAGCGAGTCGAGGGGGTAGAAGGTGCCTGAGAACAGGAACATCGGCATGAAGATGAAGCGCTGGACGAGCGCGAACTGGCCCTTGTCGTCATAGATGGATGCCGCGTAAGCCATGAGGGGGACACCGAACGAGAGCCCGGCCAGCAGCGAGACGAAGATCATGGTCCAGCCCCACGTGAACGCGGGGATCGCGCCGAAGATGTAGAGGAACAGCGTGTAGGCGACGGCGACGACGATCATGCGCGCGGACGCGCCGAAGATGACACCGGTCGCGATCTGGCGGCTCGCGATCGGCGACGCATTGAAGCCGTAGAAGTAGCGACGCCACTTGAAGCCGGCCATGACCGGGAAGGTGAACTCCTCGGCCGCGACCGAGATGGTGGCGGTCATGAGCAGAGCCGGCGCGACGAAGACGAGGTACGACACCTCGATCCCGCGGTCGTCGATGGGGGCGTCGATGAGGGCGGCGAGGCCGACGGCGAGGCCCAGCAGGTAGATGATCGGCTGGCCGAGCGCGGCGACGACGATGGTCCACCCGTACGCGCGCATGGCGCGGACCATGTGCTCCGTGACATACCAGGAGCCGAATCCGCGAGGCCTGCGGCCCCACTCCATCGCCTCGGCACGCAGCTCGTCGATCGACGGCTGGGCCACCGTGGCTCCGCCCGGCGCACCGGACGACTCGGGAAGCGTCATTCGATCAGCGACCTTCCGGTGAGTCTGAGGAACACATCCTCGAGGCTCGAACGACGAACAAGGCTGGTGATCGGCTCGAGCCCGGCCGCGGCGATGCGCTCGAGGACGTGCTCGCCGTTGTCGGTATACATGAGGATGCGGTCGGGCAGCACTTCGACGCGGTCACCCATGCCCTGCAGCTGCGGCGCGACCTGCTCGTTGCGGTCGGACCCGAACCGCACCTCGAGCACCTCACGACTGGAGTGCTCGCGGATCAGCGACGAGGGCGTTCCCTGGGCCATGATCCGGCCCTTGTCGACGACGATCAGCCGGTCGCAGAGCTGCTCGGCCTCATCCATGTAGTGCGTCGTCAGCACGAGCGTGGTGCCGCGTTCCTTCAGCCGGAACAGGCGGTCCCACAGCACGTGGCGCGCCTGGGGGTCGAGGCCCGTCGTCGGCTCGTCGAGGAGCAGGATGCGCGGGTCGTTGATGAGCCCACGTGCGATCGTCAGTCGGCGCTTCATGCCGCCGGACAGCTGATCGACCTTGCTCTTGGCCTTGTCTTCGAGCTGTGCGAAAGCGAGGAGTTCGTCGGCCTTCTGCGCACACACCTTGCCGGGGAGCCCGAAGTAGCGGCCGTAGATGTAGAGGTTCTCTCGAGCGTTCAGCTCGCCGTCGAGATTGTCCTGCTGCGGCACGACCCCCAGCCGGGATCGGATCTCGGGGCCGTAGTGGTCGGGGTCGAGGCCCAGGATGCTGAGATCGCCGCTGGAACGCGTCGACACCGCGCCCACCATCTTCATCGTGGTCGACTTGCCGGCGCCGTTGGGACCGAGGAGGCCGAACGACTCCCCCGGCGCGACCTCGAACGACAGGCCGTCAACCGCCAGGAAGTCGGGCTTGCCCTTGACCGCGTAGGCCTTGACGAGGTTCTTCGCTTCGATCACGGGGGCGGGCACCGGACCACACTACACACGGCTGCGGACATCCCCTCCCACCGGAGTCCTGGAACCCGGACCGCCTGCTCTCGCTGCCGCGCGTCAGGCGGCCGGCAGCAGTGACCGGACTTCGGCGAGCACATCGTCGAGGTTGGTCTGGAAGATCTCGTGTCCGGCGCCTTCCACTGCGACGAAACGCCCGTCGCCCAGGTGCGCCAGCTCGCCCATCGCGGCGGCGAGCACCGGCCGGATGCGGTCGCAGAAATCACCCTCGCAGTTCTCGGCGTACATCACCACGTAGGGAACGGTCGCAGGGAACGGCTCGTCCAGGATGAGGTCGGTCGAGCGGAAGTTCATCCCCTCTTCGTTCGCACCGTTGTTGAAGTCGATCTCCACCGTCTGCAGTTCGTCAGGTGTCTCGACCGCAGCGGCTCTGGCCTCGTATGCCGTGGCGGGTGGGCCGGGGGTCATCGCGACGAACCCGCTGACGTTCTGGGGGTGCAGCTGCGCGTAGCGCAGCGCGATCGTCCCGCCGACGGATTGCCCGACGATGATGTACGGCGGCGCGATGTCTGCACCGGCCAGGACAGCCGCGAAATCCTCCACCGCATCCTCGAAGGTGCTCGGGCCGGTGGCTGGGTCACTGTTTCCCACGCCGGCGCGATCGTACGTGCAGACCAGCGCCGCGTCTCTCAGACCATGTTCGATGATGGAGAGTTGGGATCCCGGACTGCCGAGGCCGGACAGCAGGATGACCGCCGGCTGATCTGGTTCGCGCGCACCTCGGCATCCGCCCCGCAGCACATGTCCGTTCACGTCGACCTCGAAGGTCCTGGCCATGCCTGCCGGCGTGCGTGACGACTGCGGTTCAGCGCCGGAGTTCGACGCGGTCGGCGCGCACGCGACGAGCAGCATGGCGAAGAACAGGGCTGCCGAGGCACGGAGCCAGGACTCTGGCATGATCGCCTCCGTCCGGTGCCGATCGTAGGGCTCGAGCATTCGGTCCACAAGAGCGCCGCTCGTCCGCCCTGGGCGTGAGCCGGCATGCCTTCCACAAGAAGTACGGTCGTAGGTGACCCCTTCCGTTCGAGCGAGGTATCCCCGTGTCAACCAGCACCTCCCCGCGGCGCATCCGCGGCCGCGGCCGGACTCCTCAAGAGGGACCCCGCGCGACGTTCCGGCAGCTCGTGCCGTTCCTCCTCGAACACTCCGGCGTGCTCGTCGTCGTCGCCATCCTGAGCGTGATCGGCGCCGCGACGACCCTCGCGCAACCGCTGGTGGTCGGCGAGGTCATCACGCGAGTCGGAAACAGCCAGAGCCTCGGCTACCTGGTGTGGGGCCTGGTGACCCTGGTCGTGGTGTCTTCGATCATCTCCGGGTATCAGCACTACCTGCTGCAGCGCACCGGCACGGCTGTCGTCTACTCGAGCCGCCGCAAGCTCATCGCCCGCATCCTGCACCTGCCGATCAGCGAGTTCGACGCCCGCCGCACGGGCGACCTCGTGTCGCGCGTAGGCACGGATACGACTCTCCTCTATGCGGTCCTGACCCAGGGACTGGCGGATGCCGTGGGCAACGGTCTCATCTTCATCGGAGCGATCATCGCCATGGCGTTCATCGACCCGCTGCTGCTGCTGTCCATCGTGCTCGTGATCGGCGTATCGGTCGTCGGGGTCACGCTTCTCAGCGGCCGCATCCGCAAGGCGACCCAGGAGCAGCAGGAGAAGGTCGGGGAGCTCGCCTCGAGCGTGGAGCGTGCCGTCGGATCCATCCGCACGGTGCGAGCCGCCGGTGCCACCGAGCGCGAGTCCGCTGCGATCACCGAGATCGCGACGGATGTCTACGGCGTCGGCGTCCGCATCGCGAAGGTCTCGGCGCTGATCGTGCCGGTCGCGGGCATCGCGCTGCAGGTTTCGCTGCTCGTCGTCCTCGGTCTCGGCGGATTCCGTGTCGCCTCGGGTGCCATCACGGTCGCGAACCTCGTCACCTTCGTGATGTTCCTGTTCCTGATGATCGCGCCGCTCGGCTCGTTCTTCGGTGCCATCACCTCGGTGAACCAGGCGCTCGGAGCGCTGGGACGGATCCAGGAGGTGCTCGACCTCCCGCCCGAGACGGCACAGGACGAGGCGATCGCCGCGGCCCTTCGACCGGTTGGCGGGCCTGTCGAACCACAGGGACCGGACGGGGCACTTCGACACGCTGAGGGACCGGGGTCGGTCGAAGCGCCCGCGATCGAGTTCCGCGATGTGCGGTTCCGGTATCCCGAAGCGGTCGTCGCGACCCGGCGCAAGGCCGAGTCCGAGGCGCTCGCGGTGCTCGAGAACGCCCACGTCGACAGCGTGTCGATCGACATGCCCGCCGCCGTCGACGAACGGGATGGGCGGACGTCGGCGGAGGTGCTGCGAGGCGTTTCCTTCAGCGTTCCCCAGGGCTCACGTGTGGCGCTGGTCGGCCCGTCCGGAGCGGGCAAGAGCACGACGCTCTCGCTGATCGAGCGCTTCTACGACCCGACGGACGGGGCGATCCTCCTCGGCGGCACCGATGTGAGAGCGCTCCAGCGGGACGAACTGCGCGCCCAGCTCGGCTACGTGGAGCAGGACGCCCCGACCCTCGCGGGTTCGATCGCCGACAACCTGCGCCTCGCATCGCCGTCCGCGTCCGACGAGGACTGCGAGCGGGTGCTGCGGGCGGTGAACCTCGGCGAGGTGCTCGCGCGGAGCATGCTGGGCATCGACGCCCCCGTCGGCGAGAGCGGCGTGATGCTCTCGGGCGGCGAGCGCCAGCGCCTCGCAATCGCCCGCGCGCTGCTCGCGGCCCCGCCGATCCTGCTTCTCGACGAGTCGACGTCGTCGCTCGACGGCCTCAACGAGCAGCGCATGCGCGACGCGATCGACGCCGTCGCGTCGGAACGCACGCTCATCGTGATCGCCCACCGCCTGTCGACGGTCGTCGACAGCGATCACATCGTGGTGATGGATCACGGGCGCGTGGTGGGTCAGGGGACGCACTCCGAGCTCGTCGATTCCACCCCCCTCTACCGCGACCTCGCGAGGCACCAGCTGCTCGTCTGAACCTCTGGCGCACGTGCCCGTGCTGAGCCATGATGAGCCCATGACGACGACCCAGCCCTTCATACGCAGTTATGCGACGCGCCGGGATGCGCGCGCCTTCGGTGCCACTCTTCGACAGAGCGCTCCGCGTCGGCAGCTCGGTGAACTGACCGCGACCACCCGCGATCCCGTCGAGCACCTCATGGAGCAGAACGCCGACCGGGTGCAGGAGCTCGTTCCGCTGCGCATGGCGAGGATGCTCGAGAGCCCGTTCGCGTTCTATCGCGGGACGGCGGGACTGATGGCGCTGGATCTGTCGGATGACCCCCACTCCGGAATCGACGTCATCTGCTGCGGCGACGCGCACATCAGCAACTTCGGCTTCTACGCCTCACCCGAGCGTCGGCTCGTCTTCGACCTGAACGACTTCGACGAGGCTGCCGGCGCTCCGTGGGAGTGGGACGTGAAGCGACTGGTGACGAGCGCGATCATCGGCGGGCGCCACGCCGGCTACGACGAGGCGATGGTCGAGGGCACCGCGCGCGAGGCCGTGATGAACTACACGTTCACGCTCGACAAGCTGAGCAAGCTCTCGCCCGCGGACCGCTACTTCATGCACTCCGGCGGACCGTATTCGAGGCAGCGACTCAACAAGGCGGCACAGCAGGCTCTCGACGCAGCGGTGAAGGCGGCAGAGCGACGTACCGCCGAGCGCGCCATCAAGCGCACCACCGAGCGGGGCCCGGACGGCAAGCTGCGGTTCATAGAGAATCCGCCGACGATGAAGCACGTCGAGACCGATACGGTGGAGACGCTCGCGACCCTCGTCGGACGCTACCGCACCACCGTGGGCGTCGACATCGAGCTGGTCCTGCGACAGTACGAGCCGCTCGATCTGGTGCAGCGCGTGGTCGGTGTGGGCAGCGTCGGGACGCGATGCTTCCTCCACCTCATGGCCGGGGCCGACGACGACCTCCTCCTGCTGCAGGTGAAGGAGGCCACGGAGTCCGTGCTGGTGAAGTACGGCAAGCGGCCGCAGGCGCCGCGCATCGCGGAAGGCATCGAGGGGCACGGCAACGGGTACCGTGTCGTGGCCCTGCAGCGAATCCTGCAGGGCGTGTCCGATCCGTATCTCGGGTACCTGCAGACCAACAACCGGGACTACTACCTTCGCCAGTTCCATGACATGAAGGGCTCGATCGAGCTCGAGGGGCTCGATGAGAAGGCTTATCGCCCCTACGTGGCGGCATGCGCCTCGCTGCTCGCGCGCGCACACGCGCAGAGCCCTGCGGCCATCGAGATCGTGGGGTACATCGGCAAGTCGGATGCCGCGGCCGACGCCATCCTGCGATGGTCGTACGCCTACAGCGACCAGTCGCTGCGCGACTACCAAGCCCTGCGCGCTGCCGCCGACGAGGGGCGCGTTCCTGTCGCAGATCTGGCCGCCACGGCCTGACCCCGGCACACGCACTGACTCGCCCAACGCGTCGTCGTCGACGGTGCGGGCGAGAGTGCGGTGCTGTCAGGCGTGCTTGAGGCGGTAGCGCAGCGCTTCGAGCTCGGCCCAGAGCGGCGCCGGGATCCGGCCTTCGAACGTCCGGTAGAACTCCTCGGTGAGATCGGCCTCGCGCAGCCACGAGTCGGTGTCGATCGCGAAGAGGTCGTCGAGGTCGGACGGCGTGACGTCGATGCCGTCCACATCGAGGTCGGCAGTCAGCGGAAGTCGCCCGATCGGACTGTCGACCGCTCCGACCTCGCCGTCCACGCGCCGGATGATCCAGTCGATGACGCGCGCGTTGTCGCCGAACCCGGGCCAGAGGAAGCGGCCGTCCGAATCCTTGCGGAACCAGTTCACCTGGAACACCCGCGGTGCGCGATCGAAGCGCAGCTTCTGACCGACCTTCAGCCAGTGCCCGAAGTAGTCGGCCATGTTGTAGCCGCAGAACGGGAGCATCGCGAACGGGTCTCTCCGCAATTCTCCGACGGTGCCCTCCGCGGCGGCGGTCCGCTCGGACGAGATGTTCGAGCCCATGAAGACCCCGTGGGTCCAGTCGGTCGCCTCGACGACGAGCGGCACGTTGGTCGCCCGCCGGCCGCCGAAGAGGATCACGTCGAGCGGGACGCCCTGCGGGGCATCCCAGTCGTCCGCGATCTGCGGGCACTGCGCCGCACGCACCGTGAAGCGCGAGTTCGGGTGCGCCGCCGGGCGGCCGGATGCGGGCGTCCAGGGGTTGCCCTCCCAGTCGACGAGCTCGGCGGGAGCCTCGTCGGTGAGGCCCTCCCACCAGACGTCGCCGTCGGGTCGCAGTGCGACGTTGGTGAAGATCGTGTTGCCCCACAGCGTCTCGACGGCGGTGACGTTCGTCGACTCGCCGGTGCCGGGTGCGACGCCGAAGAAGCCCGCCTCGGGGTTGATCGCCCACAGCCGTCCGTCATCGCCCGGGCGAAGCCAAGCGATGTCGTCGCCCAGCGTCTCGACCCGCCAGCCGGGGATGGTGGGCCGCAGCATCGCGAGGTTGGTCTTGCCGCAGGCCGACGGGAACGCGGCGGCGACGTGGTACGCCCGCCCGGCGGGGTCGATGACGCGGATGAGCAGCATGTGCTCGGCCAGCCAGCCCTCGTCGCGGCCGATGACCGAGGCGATCCGCAGGGCGAAGCACTTCTTCGCGAGGATGGCGTTGCCGCCGTATCCCGAGCCGAACGACCACACTTCGAGCGTGTCGGGGAAGTGGACGATGTACTTCTCGTCGTTGCACGGCCATGCGGCATCCTGCTCGCCCGGCTGGAGCGGTGCGCCGACGGAGTGCACGGTCTTCACCCACGGCGCACCGCCGGCGATCTCACGCAGCACGTCCGTGCCGACGCGGGTCATGATCTCGATCGAGGCGACGGCGTAGCCGCTGTCGGTCACCTGGACGCCGATGTGCGAGAGCGGGCCGCCCACCGTGCCCATCGAGAACGGCACGACGTACATCGTGCGGCCGCGCATGGAGCCGTCGAACAGCGGAGTGATCGTCTCGCGGATCTCACTCGGCGCGATCCAGTTGTTCGTCGGTCCGGCATCCTCGGCGCGCTCCGACGCGATGTATGTGCGGCCCTCGGTGCGAGCGACATCGCTCGGGTGCGAGCGGGCGAGGTACGACCCGGGGCGCCACTCGGGGTTCAGCTTGATGAGCTTGCCCTCGTCGACCATCCCGCGCAGCAGTGCGTCGTTCTCGGCCCGCGAGCCGTCGACCCAGTGAACGCGGTCGGGCTTGGTGAGTGCCGCGATCTGGTCGACCCACGCGATGAGGGCGGTCATGCCCTCGCCCTGGAGGGGAGGACGGCTGCCGAACGTCCGCGAAGCAGCCGGGCGGACGGTGCCAGGATCAGCGGGTCGCGTGAAGATGTCGGCGAGTGCCATGGGATTGCTCCTCCTAGTTGGGTGGTGAGATCCGTGTTCTTCCTCTACTTTCACCCTCCCCGACTCCCTCTTACCCGTACCTGTGGCGTAAAAAGTCTTGATTCTTTAGATATCATCAAGGAATGACGCCAACCTCGCTGGAGCTGTCGACTCTGGGTCACCGCATCCGCCATCAACGGGTTTCGCACGGCCTGACGCTGGACGAACTCGGGGAGCGCGTCGGCGTCGCCGGCAGCCAGCTGAGTCTCATCGAGAACGGCAAGCGCGAGCCCAAGCTCTCGCTGCTCCAGGCCATCGCCGCAGAGACCGGAGTGCAGGTCACGGACCTGCTGTCGACCGAACCGCCCAATCGCCGAGCCGCGCTGGAGATCGAACTCGAGCGCGCGCAGCACGGTTCGGTGTTCCGGCAGCTGGGGATCGCCCCCGTCAAGGTCACCAAGAGCATGACCGACGAGACGATCGAGTCGCTGCTGGGCCTGCACCGCGAGCTCCAGCGCCGCGAGCGGGAAGCCATTGCAACGCCTGAGGAGGCTCGGCGGGCCAATACCGAGCTCCGGCTGAAGATGCGAGATGTCGACAACTACCTCGGGGACATCGAGAAGCTCGCCGAGAAGCAGCTGAAGTCCGCGGGCCATGTCTCCGGCGCGCTCACCCACCGCACGGTCAGCATCATGGCCGAGCAGCTCGGCTTCGAGCTGATCTACGTCAGCGACCTGCCTCACTCCGCTCGTTCGGTGACCGACCTCGAGAACGGCCGGATCTATCTGCCACCCGCGTCGATCCCGGGTGGCCACGGACTGCGCTCGATGGCGCTCCAGGCGATGGCACATCGTCTGCTCGGCCACCAGCGGCCCACCGATTATGCGGATTTCCTCCAGCAGCGACTCGAGATCAACTACTTCGCCGCCGCGTGTCTCATGCCTGAGACGGCGTCCGTGGCCTTCCTCGCGCAGGCGAAGAAGGACCGCAATCTCGCCGTCGAAGACTTCCGCGACGCGTTCGGCACGACGCACGAGTCGGCGGGCATGCGTCTGACGAACCTCGCCACGCGGCACCTCGACATCCCGCTGCACTTCCTGCGGGTCGACGGGTCCGGTGCCATCACCCGCGTCTATGAGAACGACGGCCTGCCGTTGCCGATGGACGTCACCGGCGCGGTGGACGGGCAGATCGCGTGCCGCAAGTGGTCGGCGCGTTCCGCATTCGACGAGCAGAATCGCACCACCGAGCACTACCAGTACACCGACACACCGGCCGGAACCTTCTGGTGCTCGACGCAGACCGGGACGACCGCCGAGGGCGAGTTCTCCATCACCGTCGGCGTGCCCTTCGACGACGCCAAGTGGTTCCGCGGGCGCGAGACGCAGAAGCGGGCGACATCCACCTGCCCCGACGAGTCTTGCTGCCGGCGCCCCTCGACCGATCTCGCCGAGCGCTGGACCGGAAAGGCCTGGCCGAGCGCCAGGGTGCACATGCAGATGTTCTCGCCGCTGCCGCGGGGCGTGTTTCCGGGGGTCGATGACAACGAGGTCTACGAGTTCCTCGACCGGCACATGTGAGCCCGGATCATCCGGGCAGGCGGTTCATCCGGCCAGCTGGCTGAGCAGCTCGAAGTCGGTCGTGCCCGAGAACTCCGCGATGCGCCCGTTCGCCACGCGGTACATCGCGAACTGGGCCACGTTCGCGTGACGCCGCGTCGGCGCGATACCGCGGAACGTGCTCAGGTGCGTGCCGCTCGCGCGCAGATGCGCGGCGACCCGGTCATCCTCGATGATGAGCTGGATGCGGCGCCATCGCCAGTCGGGGAAGGCGGCGAAGAGGTCCGCCATGTCCTCGACCCACGCATCGGCTCCGCCAGGCAGGTGGGCGCGCCGCACCGCAGGGTCGACGAACGAGCGGATCGCGTCGAGGTCGTGCCGATTGCACGCGTCGAGGTAGTCGGCGTACCACTCGCGCATCTCCCACGGCTCCACGCTCCTCATTATCGGCGGCGGACGTCGTGGGTCGCGGTGGGCGATCGATCTCCGCGGATCAGCACTCCGCATACCGATAGCCGAGGGCACCTGCGGGGGCCACGTCGCGGTCGCGAAGGATGATCGACCGCGCGGCCCCGTCGTCGTGGCAGATCCAGTCGTACGCGCTGGCTGTCACGCCGGTCCTGACCTGGTCCGGATTGTTGTCGGCGTACTCGATCTCGTAGACGAGCGGCCCGTACACGCTCGTGTACTTCTCGCACTCGAGGTAGGCGGCGCACTCCTCGGCGATGGCGAAGTCGAATCCTTCCGTGTCGCTGACGAAGGTCCTGCCGATACCGCCGTAGCCGTCCGGGCGGTCAGCGGCGTTCTTCTGAGCGATCGCGAGGCCGAGTGAGTGCACGTACGGAACGACCAGCTCGAGGTAGTCCCTCGTGTCGATGAAGGTCAGGAGACCGCTCGAGCGCAGATGTGCGTCCAGATTGTCGGGTTCGATCGCCTGGAACCCGTCGTCCTTGCACTCGCTGAACCAGGCGGACTGCACGTCGAGCAGCTGGTCACGGGAGACAGCTGTCCGCACGTCGAACAGCGCCTCGTTCCACTCGGCATCCACGATCACCTGGCCGGTGCTGTCCTTCAGCAGCAGACCGGGGTGGTTGTTCCTCCACCATTGGGTGGTGCCATAGGGCGGGTGAGTGCTCGATTGCCCCGGTTCGTCAGGCTGGGTCTGCAGCAGATTGACGTAGCAGATGTTGTACAACCCCGCCGCGGGCGGTGCGAGCCGATCGCGGCTCAGCACCTGCACACCCGGCTCGGGCTGGTAGGCGCCCCCGAGCTGATACGAGAACGGTCCATCCGCCGGGGGCAGGGCCACCCCCGGCTCCGGCGCGAGGGTCGTGTTCGGCAGGAGGAGGACGGCGGCGAAGGCGCCGGCGACGAGTGCGCCCGCGGCCAGAGCGAGTGCGACGCCGCGAGGACGTCGAAGAGTGGCCTGGTTCCGGCGGAGAGGCTGCATGGGCTCGGCTCCGTCACTCACGCGGCGGGTCCGCGAGGCGCATCGTCGCCCCCGACCTCGCCGCCAGACTGGTGGCGGTCGCGCCGATCGTCTGCTGCATGACCGCGACCGCGGTCGTCGGTGTGACGTCCGCGGTGCGGGCGACGCTGATCGTGCGGGTGAGGGTCGGCTCCGACAATCGCACTGAACGCAGCCCCGGCCGGTCGATGAGCACCATCGCGGGGACGATCGCCACACCGAGCCCACGCTCGACGAATCGAAGGACGGCATCCATCTCGGCTCCCTCGATGACCGTTTCGGGTGTCAGACCCGCCGCGTGGAATGCGGCATCCGTCGCGCTGCGAAGGTCGTACGTCGAGCTGAACACGATCTGCGGCAGGCTCGCGACCTCGCCCAGCGCGATGGTGTCGCCCGTCGTGATCCGCGGCGCGTTGCTGGCAGAGATCACCACGAGCTCTTCGACGAGCAGCGGGCTGACGGTGAAGCGGTCCGTGGATGCCGCGTTCGACGTCGTGATCAGGGCCAGGTCGAGCTCGCCACCGGCCAGTTCATCGAGCAGCCGTCTCGAACCCTGCTCGGACAGATGCAGCTCGATGGCGGGATGGGCAGTGTGGAAGGCGCTCAGCACTTCGGTGACAAGGCTGATGCAGAGCGTCGGCGTCGCACCGAGCCGGACGCGTCCGCGCTCGAGTCCTGCGAGCTCGGCCAGCTCGCGGCGAACGGACTCCGCGTCGGCAAGCATCCGCCTCGCCAGCGGCAGCAGAGATTCGCCGGCGACCGTCAGCGTGCTGCCGACTCGGGCGCGGTGGAAGAGCTCGGCGCCGAGGTCCTGCTCGAGGGATGAGATCTGACGGCTGAGCGAGGGCTGGGCGAGGTGCAGCTGTTCGGCGGCACGCGTGAAGTTGCCGAGCTGAGCCACCTCCACGAACCCCCGCAACTGTTCCAGGTTCACATCCATACATTATCCCTATCGAAACCACTATGAATATGCATTGGAGTAATCCCTCATGTCTGCCTACCGTTGAAGGCGTGAGTACTTCAGAACGCCGGATCTCAACCACAGTCCTCGTCATCGGCACCGGAGGCTCCGGCCTGCGCGCAGCCATCGAGCTCGCCGAAGCGGGGGTGGACGTGCTCGCCCTGGGCAAGCGGCCCAAGTCCGACGCCCACACATCGCTCGCCGCCGGCGGCATCAACGCCGCGCTCGCGACGATGGATGCCGACGACAGCTGGCAGCAGCACGCGGCCGACACCCTGAAAGAGAGCTACCTGCTCGCCAACCCGCACACCGTCGAGATCGTCACCTCCGGCGCGGCCCGGGGCATCGAAGACCTGGAGCGCTACGGCATGCCCTTCGCGCGAGAGGAGGACGGCCGCATCTCGCAGCGCTTCTTCGGCGCGCACACGTATCGCCGCACTGCTTTCGCGGGCGACTACACCGGCCTCGAGATCCAGCGCACGCTGATCAACCGCGCGGCCCAGCTGAAGGTTCCCATCCTCGACACGGTCTACGTCACGCGCATCCTCGTGAACGACGACGGCGCGGTCTTCGGTGCGTACGGCTTCGACCTCGAAGACGGCACGCGCTACCTGATCCACGCGGATGCGGTCATCCTCGCCGCCGGCGGACACAACCGCATCTGGCGGCGCACCTCTTCGCGCCGCGACGAGAACACGGGCGATTCGTTCCGGCTCGCCGTCGAGGCGGGAGGCCGGCTGCGCGACCCCGAGCTCGTGCAGTTCCACCCGAGCGGCATCATCGAGCCCGAGAACGCGGCCGGAACCCTCATCTCCGAGGCGGCCCGCGGCGAGGGCGGCATTCTGCGCAACGGGCTCGGTGAGCGCTTCATGCACAGGTACGACCCCGAGCGCCTCGAGCTCTCGACTCGCGACCGCGTGGCTCTCGCCTGCTACACCGAGATCAAGGAGGGCCGCGGCACCCCGAAGGGCGGCGTGTGGCTGGATGTCTCTCACCTCCCGCGAGAGACGATCATGACCCGGCTGCCGCGCGTGTACCAGACCATGCTCGAGCTGCAGATGCTCGACATCACGAAGGACCCGATCGAGATCGCGCCGACCGCCCACTACTCGATGGGCGGCGTGTGGGTGCGCTCTTCCGACCACTCCACCGACGTAGCGGGCCTGTACGCCATCGGCGAGGCCTCGTCGGGCCTGCACGGGGCCAACCGGCTGGGCGGCAACTCGCTGATCGAGCTGCTCGTGTTCGGGCGCATCGTGGGACGGGCCGCGGCCGACTACTCGGCGGCGCTGACCGCGCAGAAGCGCTCTACGGCTGCGGTGGAGACGGCTCGTTCCGAGATCGCGGACCTGCTCGCGGCATCCGGAACCGAGAACGTGCGAGCGCTGCAGCGCGCCATCCGGAACACCATGACCGAGCACGCGGGCGTCGTCCGCGACGAGCAGGGACTGCTCGCCGGCCTCGCCGAGCTCGACGCGATCGAGGCGCGCATGGCCCACATCGGCGTGCACCCCGATATCGCGGGTTACCACGATCTCGCGCACGCGTTCGATCTGAAGTCCGCTGCGCTCGCCGCGCGCGCCACTCTCGAGGCCGCACTCGAGCGGCGCGAGACCCGCGGGTGTCACAACCGCAGCGACTATCCCGAGCTCGACCCCGGTCTGCAGGTCAATCTCGTCTGGTCTCCCACGACCGGTGTCGTGCGGGAGGAGATTCCATCGATCCCCGCCGAGATCGCCGACCTGATGCGAGAGGTCTCGGTCGTCGGCAAGCTCGTCGAATAGCGGACGTGGGAGACCCCGTAGCTCGGCACGTTCGTGCTAGCGGTGGTCCTCGACGTCCGGTTTCGCCCGCAGGACGTCGGCGATCTCCTCCTCCGGGCGGGGCGCGATGGTCTGGTCGTCCTCGAGCTCTGGGACGGTCGGCTCATCCGGAGCAGGAACGTGATCGTGAACTGCGTGCTCGTTGGGGGAAGTCACGGCGTATCCTTCGGTCGACGACGTTCACAGCGTATGCCGCGTTCGGGTCGAACCTACGAAATCGTCCGGGGAATGACGCCGAGAACCACGGGAGACGACCAGTCGTCCCCCTCGAATTCGACCCAAACTCCGGTTCCGACCTCCGGGAGCTCTAAGCCCCCGGCCGCGAGGGGGGCCACGACGAGGGCCCACAGCGTCTCAGTGCTGACGCTCGGCACTTCGATGTTCACCCGGCCTTGCCCGGCCGGGTCCTCGACGTCGATGACGATCCCGCGATGCAGTGACATTCGATCAGTATCGCGGCTGCGTGTGCCCCGCCGAAAGCGGATACGGCGCACAGCCGCTACGCGGTGATGAATGCCCGGTAGCGGGCGAGGGCCGCCACGACCTCGTCGTCGGA
The DNA here is from genome assembly GCF_039530225.1 of Microbacterium pumilum. Lineage (NCBI taxonomy): Bacteria > Bacillati > Actinomycetota > Actinomycetes > Micrococcales > Microbacteriaceae > Microbacterium > Microbacterium pumilum. The sequence goes on along the minus strand of NZ_BAAAOH010000001.1, from coordinate 1,999,133 downwards.
CGCGGCATCCGGAGTGAACAGCTCGGGAACCGGGTCGTCCGCGTGCCGCCCGACGGCGACCGAGTGCGTCCAGACCCCGATGGCCTCGCCGCGCGCGACGAGAATAGGCCGGATGATCCCGTTGAGACTGGGACCGATCGCCGCGAGGAACTCGGGTGCGCAGGGAACGGTGCGGTCCGCGTAGGAGAGGTAGTACTCCTCGTACGGCGGCAGCGCGAGGACATCAGGGGCCCCAGGGGTGCGGCGCGGCGCCGGACCTGTGGCGACGTAGAGCGGCTCGCCCTCGTCTTCGACGATCACGACGCGATCGGCGGCACGCTCCGCCGCTGCCCGAGAGATCCCGAGGGGAAGTCCCGACCACCACGCGAAATCGCGGACGCAGGCCGGCCCGTGGGAAGCGATGAAGCGGGAGAAATACTCCGCCGCCGGATCGGCGGGGGACGCGGCATCCGTCACCCACTCCTCGGTCAGCACGACGTACTGCTCGCGCGTCGGCCCGCCGAAGCGGGGAACGACGGGACCCTGGCAGACGACCGTGCGCAGCGACAGCGCCACCAGCAGGTGATAGCCCCGCTGGCGGGCCGTGCTCACGCCGCCGGCCTCGAGCACATCGAACAGCTCCTTGCGCGTGAGCCTGTTGCCGCCGCTCAGCGCCGCTCGCGCAAGTCGCTCCGCGCGCGCGAGCTCGGCATCGTCGATGGACTCGGCGCGACGCACCGCGGCTGCCTGCCGCGCCTGCCGCTCCCCCGTGATCGAGAGCACCCACGCAAGGTCGCGGGCCGGAATCACGTGAATCGTGCCGCGCATGGTCCACGAACGCACGATCTCGCCGCGGTCGAACGCCGCATCGACGTCGCGCACGCTCGGGGCACCGCGGGTCCGCGAAGCGAGCGCCCACCGGCCGCCCCAGAACTCCTGGCCCTGCGTCGCGAGCATATGCGATGCCGCCTCGCCGACTGTGGCGGCGGGGGCGCTCAGGCGATGGGATCTCAGCCGTTCGCGCCGGAGCGTCGCGACATCCATGTGCCCATTCTGCCCCGGAGGCCCGACACCCCGCACGGCACGCCGGGCCGCGCGGTGAGCGTCGGTCCCGTGCTCGCCCGCCGAGCGACCACGCGAGGTACGCCGCCTGCGTGCGGGTTCGGTGAGCCAGCACGGGAACGACAGGAGAGGGATGCCACGGCCGGCGCCGCGCCCGGCGGGGCCGGCCGGCGCCGCGCCCGGCGGGGGCCGGCGGCGGGCGCCGGTCAGAACGGGTTCGGCGTGAGGGTGTACTTCGTCTGCAGGTACTCGTGGATGCCCTCGGCGCCGCCCTCGCGACCGAGGCCCGACATCTTCCAGCCCCCGAACGGGGCGGCCGCATTCGACACCACGCCCATGTTCAGGCCCATCATCCCGGTCTCGAGCCGCTCGATCATGCGCTGGCCCCGCGAGAGGCTCTCGGTGAAGACGTACGACACCAGCCCGTACTCGGTGTCGTTGGCGAGGCGGACGGCGTCGTCTTCGGTGTCGAACGGGATGATCGCCAACACCGGTCCGAAGATCTCCTCGCGCAGGATGTCGCTGCCGGGCTGCACGTCGGTGACGACGGTCGGCTCGTAGAACGTGCCGGGTCCGTCGATCGCCGACCCCCCCGTCGCCACGTGGGCGCCGCGCTCGACGGCATCCCCCACCAGCGATGAGGCCTTCTCGACCGCCGCCTCGTTGATGAGGGGTCCGATCGCAACACCATCTTCGGTGCCGCGGCCGATCTTCATCCCCTGCACACGTTCCGTCACCCGGCGGGCGAACTCATCGGCGACCGAGCGGTGCACGATGAAGCGGTTCGCCGCCGTGCAGGCCTGCCCGATGTTGCGGAACTTCGCGAGCATCGCGCCATCCACAGCCTTGTCGAGGTCGGCGTCCTCGAACACCACGAACGGGGCGTTGCCGCCGAGCTCCATCGAGGTGCGCAGCACACCGTCCGCCGCCTGGGCGAGGAGGCGCTGGCCGACCTGCGTCGAGCCGGTGAACGACAGCTTGCGCAGCCGCGGGTCGCGGATGATCGGCTCGGACACGGCGCCCGACGTCGACGTCGTGAACACGTTCACCACGCCGGCAGGCAGCCCAGCGTCCTCGAGCACCTTCGCAAACGCGAGCGTCGTGAGGGGCGTGAGCTCGGCGGGCTTGATGACCACGGTGCAGCCTGCGGCGAGCGCCGGGGCGATCTTGCGGGTCGCCATCGCGAGCGGGAAGTTCCACGGCGTGATCAAGAAGCACGGGCCGACCGGATGCTGCGACACGATCATGCGACCGGTGCCCTCGGGGTTCGGGCCGTAGCGGCCCTGGATGCGCGCGGTCTCTTCGCTGAACCAGCGGACGAACTCTCCCCCGTAGGCGACCTCGCCGCGCGCCTCGGCGAGCGGCTTGCCCATCTCGATCGTCATGAGCAGCGCGAAGTCCTCCTTGCGCTCCTGCAGCAGGTCGAACGCGCGCCGCAGGATCTCGGCACGCTCGCGCGCCGGGGTCGCCGCCCAAGCCGGGAACGCCGCCGCAGCGGCATCCAGCGCCGCCTTGCCGTCGGCGGGAGAGGCATCGGCGATCTCCTTGACCACGGCCCCCGTTGCAGGGTCGTACACCTTGAGGGTCTTGCCGCCCTCGGCGGCCCGCCACTCGCCGCCGATGAAGAGCGAATCCGGCACGGTCGCCAACAGCTCGGTCTCACGGTTCTCTGACACGGGACTCCCTCGTCTTCACCGGATGTCGCGGCGCGCGGCATCCCTCGCTTCACTGTCTTCGTGGCCATTCTGCCCGCTGGTCGCGGCGGCGGCCGATATCCGCGGCGTATAACCGCGGGCCCGAATTCGCCGCAACGGAACGCTCACGAGGTGAGGACTGCGGCGGCGCGCTGCGGGAGCATGTGCTGCGCGAAGAACGCCTCGAGCTCGTGCGTCGCACTCAACGGCAGCACGGCCGCGACGTACTGGTCGGGGCGCACCACGACGACGACGCCGTCGCGCGACAGTCCGCGCTCCGCGAAGATGTCGACGCTGTTCCACACGCTGGGGCCGGCCGCGTAGACCTTCTCCCAATCGGTCAGCCCGAGGGGTCCGGTCCGTGGAAGGAACACACCGGGCACCCGCGTGATGTCGACGTCCTCGAAGCGCTGCTGGTAGATCGCCTTCACGTCGAACACGGCGTCGACATCCGCGTCGACCGGTGTGAACCGTGCGACGGGCGACTCCGGCGACGCCAGCCACTCGGCCCACGAGGCGAGCGTGGACGGCCGGCCGGAGGTGGTCCCATCCGCGGGCGTCCCGGCCGCGGTGTCCGCGAGGGCCACGGCCGCGGTGTCGGCGAAGGCATAGATCCGCCAGCGCCCGTCGGCCCTGGCGTGGTGGCCGAGGTGCACGACGTTGCCGTCGCACACGCGCACGACCTCGACCGACTTGAAGCGCTTTCCGAGCGGGAAGCCCTCGGCAAGCGCCTGGTGCGCGCCATCCGTCACGATCATCGACTCGCCGTACTGCGTCATGAAGCCCGACGGGAACTCTGCGGTCGCGAGGTAGTAGGTGGCGAGGTCCTGCGGATCGGTGATCTCCTCGGGCTTGCGGGCCATCAGCGATGACCATTCCCGATCGAAGTCGATGAGCTGCTGGGCGACGGGCTGCCGCTCGGCGGAGTAGGTCGAGAGAAGCGAATCGGGACTCCGCCCGGTGAGCACCGAGCCGAGCTTCCAGCCGAGGTTGAAGCCGTCTTGCATCGACACGTTCATTCCCTGCCCGGCTTTGGCACTGTGCGTGTGGCACGCGTCCCCCGTGAGGAAGACGCGGGGCGTGCGGTCCTCTCCCTCGGGCACGTCGTCGAACTTGTCGGTCACTCGATGGCCGACCTCGTAAACACTGTGCCAGGCGACCTGCTTCACATCGATCGAGTACGGATGCAGGATGTCGTTCGCCCTGCGGATGATCTCGTCGATCGGCGTCTGGCGCACGCGGTGGTCGTCATCGTCGGCCACCGCTCCGAGATCGATGTACATGCGGCTGAGATAGCCGCCCTCGCGCGGGATGTGGAGGATGTTGCCCGCCTCGGCATTGATGGCGCACTTCGTCCGCCAATCCGGGAAGTCGGTGTTCACCAGCACGTCCATGACCCCCCACGCGTGCCGCGATACATCGCCTACGTGCGTGCGACCGATCGCCTCGCGGACGCCGCTGCGCGCGCCGTCGCAGCCGACGACGTACTTCGCCCGTACCGTGCGCTCTTCGCCGGCGCGCGCCCCCGCGACGTACCGCACGCGGACCTCCACCGGATACCCTCCGCTGTTCTCGATGGCGCTTTCCTGCACCGTCAGTCCGACGAACTCGACGCCGTAATCAGGGACGATCCTCCCAGGGCCGTATGCGGCGGCTTCGGCGAAGTAGTCGAGCACCCGCGCCTGGTTCACGATGAGGTGCGGGAACTCGCTGATTTTGAACGCGTAGTCCTCGGTGCGCGCCGAGCGGATGATGTTCTTCGGATTCGCCGGATCGGGGGTCCAGAAGTTCATGTAGGCGATGTTGAACGCCTCCGCCACGATTCGCTCGGCGAATCCGAACGCCTGAAAGGTCTCGACGCTGCGCGGCTGGATTCCGTCCGCCTGTCCCAGCACCAGTCGACCATCGCGACGCTCGATGATGCGCGTCGTCAGACGCGGGAACTGCGAGAGCTGGGCCGCCAGGAGCATGCCCGCCGGGCCGGACCCGACGATGAGCACATCCATCTCGTCGGGGAGCTCGAAGGGCCGATCGACGCCGGATCCTGCCGCGTCCTGCACGCGGGGCTCTCCTGAGACGTATCCGTGGTGATGGAACTGCATGGATGTCCTCCTCGGACGGCGGTGTCGAGGTCTGCGATTAGCGCTTGCGGTGAGTGGCGGGCGTGTTCTATATTCGAACGCATCGTTCGACTTCTGAACGGATCGTATACAGACGAGCCTGGCGCGCGCAAGAGGAGGCCGGGATGCCGAACAAAGCCGGGGGCGATTCCGCCGCACCCGCATCGCAGACGCTCAGCCGCGGCATCCGGATTCTCGAGATCCTCGCCGACGCGCGCGAACCTCTCTCGATCGATGAGATCGCCAGGCGGCTGGGGGTGCACCGGTCGGTCGGGTACCGGCTGCTGCGCACGCTCGAGGACCACGGCCTCGTCACGCGCGACAGCTCGGGCCGCATGCAGCTCGGCGCGCGCATGGCGGCCCTCGCGGCCGGGGTGGCCCACGATCTGCAGGCCGAAGCCCTGCCCGAGCTCACCGCCGTCGCGAACGAGCTCGGCACCACGTGCTTCCTCGTCGTGCTCGACCACGACGAGTGCATCACACTCGTGAGCGTCGAGCCACGGCACGCCGTTGCATCGGTCGCGCAGCGGCCGGGGACGCGGCATCCGGTCACGATCGGCGCACCGGGCAAGGCCATCCTGTCGGCCCTTCCGCGCGTGGAGTGGCCGCAGGACGTCTCCGAGAGTCTGAGCGATGAGGTGCGGCACGCTGCTGCCCGCGGGTTCGCGACGAGCCATGATGAAGTCATCCCGAGTCTGCGATCCGTGTCTGTTCCGCTCAGTCTCAGGGGCCGGCGGACGGCGGCGATCGCCGTGGTCTACGTCGCGAGCGCCTACGAACCAGAGGAGATCGCTGCGCGGCTGCAGCGATCTGCCGGGATGATCCGCCAGGCGCTCGACGGCTGACGCCAGTCCACGTCATTCTCGGCCGGGACGGCCATCGCGGCGCGGTCCGGTCACCGGGCCGGAACCTCGGGGCGAGGCTCGGGCGCGGCAGCGCGCGGGGTCGCTCCGCCGATCCGCCGGCGGAACACGATGTACGTGTAGCCCTGATACAGCAGCACGAGGGGGAAGAAGATCGCCGCCACGATCGTCATGACGGTGAGCGCGTACTGGCCCGATGCCGTCGCCGCGATGGTCAGGCTGTAGGCACCGCTGGTGCTCGAGACGAGCACGTCCGGGAAGAGGCTCGCAAAGATGGAGCCGACGGTGGCGGCCATGGCGATCGCGGTGGCGGCGAAGGCGACCTTCTCACCGCTTCTCCGAGTCGCGTACAGCGATGCGACGACCGCGACGAGGGCGATCGCCAGCAGCAGATAGGAGGGCCATGACGGCTGCGCCATGAGCCCTGTCCAGACTGCGAACACCGCGACCATCACGAGTGCCACGACGCCGAGCATGCGGTTCCACCGCATCGCCCGCCTCCGGAGGTCAGCCGTGGTGCGGATGGCGAGGAATGTCGCCCCGTGCAGGAGGCACAGCGCGACGAGCGTGAGTCCCGTCCAGACGCCGAATCCGGTGAACATGCTCCACACCCGACCGGTGAACGCGCCGTCTTCGTCGATCGGAAGCCCCGCCAGCAGGTCGCCGGGGGCGATGCCGAGCACGAGCGGTGCGATGAGGCTGCCGGCGGTGAGCCCGAAGCTCCAGGTGCGCCGCCACGTCTGATGCCGGCCCTTGCTGCGCCATTCCACCGCGATCCCTCGTGCGATGAGAGCGACCAGCAGCAGCACGATGCCGAGGTAGAGGGCCGAAAGCCAGGTCGCGTACCAGGCCGGGAAGGCCGCGAAGATCGCTGCCGTGCCCACCACCAGCCACACCTCGTTGCCGTCCCAGAACGGAGCGATCGTGTTGATCGCCGTCCTCCGCTCGGTCTCGGAGCGACCGATCACCGCGTGGAGCGCTCCGACGCCGAAGTCGAAGCCTTCGAGCACGAAGAAGCCCGTCCAGAAGACGGCGATGATGACGAACCACACGTCGGGCAGATTCATCGGACCCTCCTCATGATCGCCATGTCAGTAAGCCAGCACGGGCGCATCGACGTCGTCGTCCGCCGATTCCTCTTCGGGGGCGTCCAGCGACTTGCGCGCGAATCGAAGCATGAGGATGACATCGATCACGATCAGCAGCAGATAGATCGCGTAGAACGCGGCGAGACTCAGGATGAGCTCCGTCGAAGACACGCTCGGCGACACTCCGTCCGACGTCTTCATCAGCCCCTGCACGATCCAGGGCTGACGGCCACTCTCGGTCAGCAGCCATCCGGCGGTGTTCATCACGAAGAGGAGCGGCACGACCCATGTCGCGACGAACAGGAACACCTTGGATGTCGGCAGCTTCCGCCGTACCGCAAGCCACAGACCCCACGCACCGAAAAGGAAGAACAGGGTTCCGATGTACGCCATGACCCGCATCGACCAGTACTGCAGACGGACATCCGGCACGTAGTCGCCTGCGCCGTACGTCGCTTCATCCTGCGCCTGAAGCTCGTTGAGCCCCGCCACCTCACCGTCCCACGTGCCGGTGGCCAGCAGCGAGAGCAGATGCGGCACCTCGAGGATCTTGGTGGGGGTCTCTTCGGAGCTCGTGAAGCCGCCGATCTGGAGCAGCGAGAACGAGCACGGCTGACACGTCTCCCATTGGGCTTCGGCCGCGGAGATCTTCATCGGCTGATACGTCGCCTCGATCACCCCGAGGTGGCTGCCGACTCCGAGCGCCAGCGCGACCGAGGGAAGCAGCACCACCAGCGACAGCACTGCCGAGGTCTTGAACGCGACCTGCCCACGACGCAGCTGCCACGCCGACACCGCGAGCATCACGACGGCGCCGGTGACGAGCGACGCGAGGATCACATGGATGTAGCCCCAGATGAACACCTCGTTGGTGAAAAGATCGAGGAACGACGAGAGCACCGGGCGACCTGTGGTCTTGTCGGTCGTGTAGCCGACCGGATGCTGCATCCAGGAGTTCGCCGCCATGATGAACGCCGCCGAGAGCATCGCACCCACTGCAACCAGCCACGCCGAGAGCAGGTGGATGCGGCGAGGCAGCACCTTCCAGCCGAACACCCAGAGCCCGAGGAATGTGGACTCGAGGAAGAACGCGGCGAGCCCCTCCATCGCCAGGGGGGCGCCGAAGACGTCGCCGACGAAGATCGAGTACGCCGACCAGTTCATGCCGAACTGGAACTCCTGCACGAGACCCGTGACCACGCCGATCGCGACGTTGATGATCAGCAGCGTGCCGAAGAACCGCGTCAGCTTCTCATGCCGAGGCTCTCGTGAGCGATACCACTTCGTATGCAGGATGGCCATCAGGAAGGCCAGCCCGATCGTCACCGGGACGAAGAAGAAGTGGTAGATGCTGGTCGAAGCGAACTGCAGCCGCGCGAGATCGGTCGCATCCATGTCAGGTCCCTTCCGCGCCGGAGTGAACCATAGCGATGCCTCCACGGTGTGTTCGGGGTGCACTGTCCGTGATCAGCGTGCCAGGTCGCCGCTCGCCGCGGCATCGTCCGAATGAGGTGATATCCGGCCCGGCGGGCCTCGTATACTCGGATCGTCCGGCCGGGTGCTCCCGTGCCGGTGCTCGAAAAAAGGGCACGCAGCCGCTCACCAAGGGGGCGCGAGACACATACGGCTCCGCCCGTTCCGTCTCGAAAGGCCTGTCATGCCCACGGTCTCCACTCACGTCGCCCGCACGCTGTCGGCCCACATCGACCATGTCTTCGGGGTCATGGGCAACGGCAACGCCTACTTCCTCGACGCCCTCGAGCGCGAAACCGCCGTGGACTTCACCGCCGTGCGCCACGAAGCCGGCGGTGTCGTCGCGGCCGACGCCTACCACCGCGCGTCCGGACGCCTCGCCGCCGCCACCGCCACATACGGCGCGGGCTTCACCAACACCCTCACGGCCCTCGCCGAGGCGGTGCAGGCGCATGTTCCGCTCGTCCTCGTGGTCGGCGACGAACCCACGTCCGGCCGACGCCCATGGGGTGTCGATCAGATCGCGCTGGCGTCGGCGGTGGGCGCGCGCACGTATACGGTCGGACGGACGGATGCCGCGGCCACCACGGTCATCGCGATCGAGCACGCGCTCACCTACCGGGTGCCGGCGGTGCTCGCCATTCCGTACGACGTCGCGGCGCTCGATGCGGGGCCGATTCCCGCCGCACCGGAGCCGCGGCTTCCGGACCCGCTCGCCCCCCGTGGGCCGTTCGCCGAGCACGGCATCCGCACCATCGCGGCCGCGCTCGCCGGCGCCGAGCGACCTTTCCTGCTCGCGGGCCGCGGAGCATGGGTCGCAGGTGCCGCCGACGCGCTCGGCGCACTTGCCGACGCGACCGGTGCGATCACGGCGTCGACCGCCCTCGGCCGCGGGGTCTTCCCCAGACCGGAGTTCGACCTGGGCGTGACGGGGGGCTTCGGAGCCGAGTCCGCGATGCAGATCGTGCGCCAGGCCGACGTCGCCGTCGTCTTCGGGGCATCGCTCAACCAGTTCACGATGCGATTCGGCGACCTGTTCGCGCCCGGCACGCGCGTCTTCCAGATCGACGTCGCAGCCAGCGCGACGCATCCGAACGTCGGCGGGTTCGTGCGAGCCGATGCCGCTGTCGCCGCACGGGCGATCACGGCTGAGCTGACCGCCACGCCTGCCACGTCCAGCGGATGGCGCGAGTCGATCGATCTCGCCGGAGCCCGCGCGTACGAGCCGGGCGACGGAGTCGCACCCGATGGGCGCCTCGATCCGCGTTCCGTCGCGGCGCGGATCGGCGAGCTGCTCCCCGCCGATCGCGTCGTGGTATCGGACGGTGGGCATTTCATCGGCTGGGCGAACATGTACTGGCCGGTCGCGTCACCCGACCGCATGATCATGGTCGGCACCGCGTTCCAGTCGATCGGACTCGGATTCGCGTCGGTGCCGGGGGCGGCACTCGCCAAGCCCGAGGCGACGATCGTGCTCACGACCGGCGACGGCGGCGGACTCATGGCGCTAGCCGACCTCGAATCCGCCGTTCGCGTGGCGCGCGGTCGCGGTCTGGCCGTGGTGTGGAACGACGCGGCCTATGGCGCAGAGGTGAACCTGTACGGCCTGCGAGGGCTCGCGAAGGAGCCGATGCTCATTCCCGAGGTCGACTTCGCGGGTCTCGCCGACGCGGTCGGCGCCGAAGGGGTCGTGGTGCGCTCGATCGCCGACCTCGATCGGCTCGAGTCCTGGGCGGCGCAGGATGCGGCATCCCGTCCGTTCCTGCTGCTCGACTGCCGCATCTCGGGCGAGGTGATCGCGCCGTACCAGCTCGAGATCATCCGCGTGAACTCGTGACGCGGTCGCCCTGACGCGTCCGCCGGCTAGGTGTGATCGAGACGGGCCACTCCGATCTTCGAGTCCGCCATCCCATAGAACACGTAGCGCACGCCGTCGATGGTCTCGATCGCCGTGGGGAACACGACGTTCGGCACGATGCCGCCGCGTTCGTCTTCGGTCTCAGCCTGCAGCAGGGGCTCAGGCGTTCGAGCGATCACGATCGAGGGGTCGTCGGCATCGAGCAGGATGGCGCCGGCCGAGTAGTTGACATTCTGCTGGTGGTCGAACGCGTGCTCGATGTGCCCGGTGACGCCGTGGTGCAGCAGCAGCCACCCTTCCGGCACGCGCACAGGGGCGGGCCCACCGCCGATCTTCGTCACCTCGAACGGATACGCAGGGCCGGCGAGGAATCGATGCCGGCTCCACAGACACAGCCCCGACAGATCGGCCGTCACCGCCTCGACCGGGATGTAGCTGATCCAGATCGACTGGCGTGGATCATCGATGCCCGCAGGCAGGATGATGCCCTGGTCGGCCTTGGTCTCGGACAGGTCCCACATCGGGCGGTGCAGTACCGCGAAGCACCGCACTCCGTCCGGCGCGAGCACGGTTTCGGGGAAGAAGACCGCGTCCTTGTTGTGGAACAGGTTGAGATCGATGTCGAGTTCGTCGTCATACGTGAACAGCACGGGGCCGAGGCGTCGCCACTCGCGGAGATCCTCCGACACCGCGAGAGCGGTGCGGGGACCCAGCGGTCCGTAGGCGACGTACGTCATGACATGCAGGCCGAGATCCGCCATCCAGGTGATCCTCGGATCCTCGACACCGGCGTTGCCGATTCCCCGCTCCCACGACCGGTCGGGCTCGAGCACGACGCCCTGCCGTTCGACGCCCACGGGCACGCCGTCCTCGACGAGAACGCGCGCCAGACCGATTCGCGACACGTTGCCCGCCGCCACGAGGCGGGGCAGCAGATAGATCTCGCCATCCGCGCCCCGCCCCGAGGCCGGGTTGAGCACGCCCTCGACTTCGAGCGGGTTGCCCGGCTCGGGCGCCATGACGACGCCGATGCGGGTCAATCGGTACGGGACGGTGGGCAGCGTGGTGTCGATGGCGGTCATCCCTTCACGCCCGACCCGATGTCGGAGCTGTTGAAATGGCGTTGGAACACGATGAACAGCACCACAGGGGGAATTGCGAGAATGACCGCACCCGCGAGGACCGCTCCGAAGGGGTTGGCCGCCGAGGCCGCCACAGTCGTGAGGTAGTTGGCCAGCGACACCGCCAGAGGCTGCATCGTTGCCTCCTTCGTTATCAGGAACGGCCAGAGGAACTCGTTCCACGGACCGATGAAGGTGAGCAGGATCACCGTGAGCACCGCGGGACGAACCAGCGGCAGCGCGATATTCCACAGCACCCGGATCTCGTTCGCCCCGTCGATGCGCGCCGCGTCGAAGAGCGCGCGAGGCACCTGCATGAAGTACTGCCTGAAGATCAGCACCGCGGCCGAGTTGATCGCGAACGGCAGGATCATTCCGAAGTAGGAATCCGACAGCCCGAAGTCGCGCGCGATCATCACGTACAGCGGGACGATCAGCAGCTGGAACGGCACGATCTGCACGAGCAGCAGGATCGCGAACGTCACTCCGCGCCCGCGCCAGTGCAGCACCGATAGGGCATAACCTGCGAGCACGCCGAACACCAGTGTGCACAGGATCACCCCCATGGTGAGGATGCCCGAGTTGGCGAGACCCTGTGCGAGCCCGATCCGTTCATTGATCTCGGCATAGTTGGCCAACGTGATGTTCGCCGGATGCGGGAACGCTCCTGCCAGGGTGGTGTCCGGTGCGAGTTGCAGCGAGCCGATCACCATGTAGTAGAAGGGGAACAGGAATACGAGCGCCCCGATCCCCAGCACGACATAGCGTAGGATGCTGCCGATGCGGCCGGGGTGACGGCGCTCGGCGCGGGCCGATGACTTCTCGGCCTGGGCCTGCGTGCGGATCTCGGTGCGACTCATGATTCCTCATCTCCTACGGCACGGCGCTCGATGAGCGCGATGACGAGCACGAGGATCACGAGGATCACGCCGATGGCGGCCGCGACATCCGGATCGCCTTGCTCCAGGCCTTTCTGGTACATCAGCAGCACGGGCGACGTGGACGCCCCGTTCGGGCCCCCGCCGTTCGTGAGCAGGTACGGCTCGGTGAAGAGGTTCGCACCGGTGATCGTCGCGAGCAGGAGCACGAGCAGGGTCGCGGATCGAACGCCCGGCACCGTGACGGCGAAGAACGTCCGCACGGCGCCTGCGCCATCCGTTGCTGCCGATTCGTACAGTTCCTTCGGGACGGCCTGCAGCGCGGCAAGGTACAGCAGGATGAAGAGACCCATCCCCTTCCATGTGACGAAGAGCGCGATCGTCGGCATCGCGAGCCAGGGATTGATCAGCCATGACGGATCCGGTGCGAGCGGACCGAGGATCTGATTGACGAGTCCCGGACCGCTGAACAGGAACAGCCAGACGGCGACGAGCGCCACGGATGCCGTCACGTACGGCACGTAGAAACTGACCCTGAGGAAGATCTTGGCGTGGAGAGCCCTGTTGAGCGCAGCCGCCAACAGGAGCGACAGCACGACCGTGAGCGGCACGTTGATGATGAGGAAGACGCCCACGTTGAGGAACGATCGCCACACGGCGGGGTCGGTGGCGACAGCGATGAAGTTGTCGAAGCCGACGAATTCCCGTTCGACGTCGGCGCCAGGCGCCGAGAAGAAGTAGTCGTGGAATGACATCCAGACGGCGAAGACGAGCGGATACGCGAAGATGACGCCGACGAATATCAGGTAGGGCGCGGCGAGGAGCAGCCCGAGCGGATTCTCACCGAGCAGGCGCCGGCGGCGGCGGGCCGAACGCGCGTGCTGCGCGTCCGCCCCGTCCGCCTTCGTGCCCGTCTCGGGGGTGATGGTGACCATTTGCCTGTGTCCCGCGCTCTCAGTCCTGGCTCACCAGGTCGTCGATCTCCGCGGCGGTGTCGGTGAGGAACGTGGCGATATCGCCCTCTCCGAAGATGACCGCCTTCGAGTACGCGTCGCGGAAGGCCTGCCAGACCTCGATGGAGTTCGAGACGTTCGGCACCTCTACCACGCGGTTCGCCTGGTCGCCGAACACCTCATACGCGGGGTTGGCGTCGAAGTAGTCCGGGTACGTCGTCGTGAGATCCTGCCGGAGCGGCATCTGTCCGGTCAGCTCGAGGAGCTGTCCGTCCTGCTCCTCACTGGTGGAGAACTTCAGCACATCCCACGCCGTGCCCTTGTTCTTGCACGCCGTGAACATGCCCACGTTCTTGGCGTCGCTGAACGTGTAGGTCTCATCCGCCGGGGTGCCGGCCGACGTCGGCACAGGTACAGTGCCCCAGTCGACCGTGTCGCCGAAGTACGAGATCGCCCACGGGCCGGCGATGGTCATCGCCGAGTTCCCGTCCACGAACGAGTCGCCCTGGTAGGGCTCTTGTCCGGAGAGGCCCTCCTCGTACATCGTCGCCCAGAACTCGGAGACCGCGGTGCCCGCCTCGGAGTCGAAGGTCGCCTTGTTGTCCTCGACGAGCAGCGTGCCGCCGGTCTCGGCCCCGTACAGCGGGTAGAAGTCGAACCAGGGCTGATAGAACTCGCTCGACGGCGCCGGGTAGATGGCGTACGGCGCCGCCCCCGACTCGGTCAGGGTGCGCGACGTCGCGAGGAAGTCATCATAGGTGGACAGTTCCGGCGCCTCAGGGTCGAGTCCGGCCTCGGTGAACATGGCCTTGTTGTAGAAGATCATGACCGGGTTGGACTTCCACGGCATCTGGTAGAACTCGCCGTCGGCCGAGGCATACTGCGCCGCGTTGTCTCCGCTGCGCTCCTGGATGTAGTCATCCCCGTCCTGGAAGCTCGAGAGCGACACGAGCCCACCGGCCTTCTCGAACTGCGGCACAGCCGCGGGCGAGGTGTTGTAGATCAGACACGGCGCGTTGCCGGCCGTGATCGCGGCCGCGATGACCTCTTCGCTGCTGTTGCCCGCGGGGATTTCCTGAGCCTTGACCTGCTCATCGGGATGGTCGGCGTTCCACGCCTCCACCATCTGCTTGCCCCAGTCGATCTCGGCCGCGTTGTTCGAGTACCAGATCGTGATGGGACCCTTGGTCTCGAGATCGTCCGCCGATCCGCCGCCGCCACCACCGCCGCTGCAGGCTGTGAGGGTCAGGACACCTGCCGCGGCGAGTGCCGTCACTTTGATGCTTCTTCGCATTTCTCTTCCTTCCAAAGGAGGACGCGACATCCATCGCGCCTCGAGATCATCGGCTTCAGTCGTCTGGATCGGCCAGGTCGCCAGGCGACGGTGGGGCTGATGAGGGGTATGTGGCCGGCGCCGGGCCGGTGGATTCGCGCACCACAAGGCGCGCGGGCGACAGTTCGGTGTCGTCGAGGCTGACCCCGGCGATCGCTGCGAGCAGAGCACGCGCCGCGACGGCACCCCATTCCAGAGCGTCGGTCGCCACGGAGGTCAGCGACGGGAACACGTACTGCGCGATGTCGCTGTCGTCGAACCCCGAGACGGAGAGGTCCCGAGGGACCGACAGGCCTGCGCGCTGCGCCACCGCGATGCCCGCCAGCGCCATGAGGTCGTTGGAGTACGCGATCGCTGTGGGGCGTCGGGACGCGTCGGCCAGAAGGGCGCGCGTCGCCTCGCCGCCCTGCTGTGCGCTGAAGTCCGTCTCCACGACGCGGCCGTCGATGCTGCGGGCGATGCACGCCGCGTGGAAGGCCTCGCTGCGGCGGCGTGCATGAAGCATGCTCGATGGCCCTGCCACGTGGGCGATGGAACGATGGCCGAGGTCGGCGAGATGGTCGACGGTCGCGATCAGCCCGTCCACGTCGTCGACGGACACGGCGGGGAAGGGCGAGTCGATGTCAGGATGGCCGAGAGTGACGGCGGCCAGACCCAGCTCCTGGACCAGCGCCAGCCGCTCATCGCCCGCGCGGAGATCGGCGAGGAACACGCCGTCGACCCGGCGCTCCACTGCGAGCTTGCGATAGGTGCCCGCCTCGAGCTCGCTGCTCGGAACGGATGCGAGCACGAGAGCCTGCCCGGCGGGAGACAACTCGCGCTCGACGCCCGCGATGAAGGCCGGAAAGAACGGATCGCCCGCCACGACGGCGATGTCACGCCGGAGAACCAGCCCCAGAGCGAACGAGCGATTGGTGCTGAGCGAGCGGGCACGCAGATCGGGCGACCAGCCCATCTCTGCGGCGATGGTCAGGATGCGATCACGTGTCGCGACATTGACGCCGGGACGATCGTTGAGCGCGAACGAGACGAGGCCCTTGCTCACGCCGGCGCGGTGCGCGACGTCGGCGATCGTCGGCCGTCGTCCCCGTCCCGTCTTCGCCTCGTCGTTCATCTGGCTGCGCTGCCTTCTAAACCGTGTGCCGCGTGATCGTGATTCGGTCTCTAAACCGGTTTATTAAACCGGTTTAGGTAACCATACATCCGGTCGCAGGCATTGTCGAGGGTCAAAATCGCGCTGCGCGGACGCAACGGCAGACGCCGCACGCCCTGTCAAGCCCGCCCTGTGTTCACACTCCCGACATATGGCCATGCCAGTCTGTTCAGATGCAACGCGACGTATACAGCCGCATCGTCCTGAATGTCACCGAACCCGCCGACCTGGTCTTCGCGGTCTCGGTCACCCGTCACTACGAGCCGAACAACGAGTCGTTCACCGCGACGCTAGACGGTGCTCCGGTCGACTCGCACGAGTTCCTCGACGACCACGGCACCCGCCTGCACCGGGTGAAGAGCGGCAACGGGCTCCTCGAGGTGCAGTACCGCGCGACCGTCCTCGGCGAGGGTGCCACCGCGACGGCGACCGAGAAGGACCTGCTCGTCTACGGCAGGCCCAGTCGCTATGCGGAGTCCGACTCACTCGGGCCGACGGCATACGCGGAGTTCGCGGGCATCACCGATGCGGCCGAACTGCTCCACTCGGTGTCGTCCTGGGTGGGAACACGCCTGTACTACGTCAGCGGCTCGAGCCTGCCGACCGATGGCGCCATTCGCACGCTTCTCGCGCGTCAGGGCGTCTGCCGTGACTATGTGCACCTGTGCATCGCGCTGCTGCGCGGACTCGGCATTCCGGCACGGCACGTGGCCGCCTACGCCCCTGGTCTGTATCCGATGGACTTCCACGCGGTCGCGGAGGCCTACATCGACGGAGCCTGGCGCGTCGTGGATGCGACCACTCTCGCTCCTCGCTCGACTCTCGTCCGAATCGCCACGGGACGGGATGCCGCCGACACCGCGTTCCTCACTGTCGTCTCCGGTCGCGCGGACCTCAAGGACATGGAGGTGTCGGCGGTCGTCGACGTCCTCCCCAACGACGACATCACGCAGCTGGTCGAACTCCACTAGCAGCCTCCTCGCCCTGCCAGGGCGGGCCGTGGCACTCTTTACACATGAGGAAGTGGATCGTCCGGTTCGGATCGCTGCTCGTGTTCAACGTCGTCGTGCTGCTCGTGATCGGATGGCTGACACCCGCGAAGGTCGGCTGGTCGGCGATCTGGGCGGGCATCGTCCTGACCGCCCTGACGCTGTGGATCAAACCGCTCGTGCATCGCTGGTTCCAGTCGATGGCCGCGAAGTCGGCGAACCAGCGCACCAAACTGGGCGAGAAGCTCGTCCAGTTCTTCCTGGTTCTCGCGATCGCCGTCATCGTGTGGGTCGTGACCGTGGCTCTGTCGGGGGTCAGCGTCGGCGGATGGCTGTGGGGGTGGATCCTGCCGCCGGTGCTCCTCGTCATCGGGTGGGCGATCTACGACGCCATCGACGATCGCGTCGAGACTCACGCCGGCGCGCTCTACGACAGGGCCGCCGGACGGTCCGCGGTCGACGGCAGCTCGAACGGCGCAACCCTGGCCGTACCGTCCCCCGGCACCGCGGCGGGCGCGCGTGAGCTGCAGGACGGATTGACCGACGAGCAGCGCAGGATGCTCGACGAGCTCGGCAAGAGCTGACCCGCGCCGGCGGTCTGTCGATCGCGAGCATCCTCGATCGTCATGGGAGTGTCACCAACCGACACGACGAAGGATGAATCATGCGATACACGCTCCTCCTGCAGTACCCCGAGTTGTCTCCCGAGGACCTCGACCCCGAAGCGATGCGCGACGCCATGCGCGAGTTCGACGAGTATGCGAAGGCCGTCGATGCCGCCGGCATCCTCGCCTCGGCGGAAGTCCTGCAGCCGTCGTCGCTGACCACCACGGTGCGCAGGGGCGACGACGGCGCCCTGCTCGTGCAGGACGGGCCCTTCGCCGACACGAAGGAGCAGCTCGGCGGCACCTTCGTGATCGAGGTGGACGACCTCGACGCCGCGATCGGCTGGGCGGGCAGGGCGCCATCGATCGGTTGGGGCGCCGTGGAGATCCGCCCGACCGCGACGCGCTTCGTCGCCGGCGAGTGGCTCGCGTCCTAGGTCCCGATGACGACCGTTGACGATGCCCGTGCGGCGGCCGAACACGCCGCGCGGGCGTCGTACGGTCGGCTCCTCGCGCTGATCGCCGCCGGCACACGCGATGTGACCCTCGCGGAGGACGCGCTCGCGGACGCCTTCGAGAAGGCGCTGCGCACCTGGCCGGATTCCGGCATCCCCGACAACCCAGAAGGATGGCTGGTCACCGTGGCGCGCAACCGGCTCCGCGACATCGTGGGCTCCGCCGCATGGCGGACGAACGCCCCGCTGGGCGAGGCTGCGCTGCAGGCGCGCGAAGAGGATGTCGCGGCCCTCGTCGCGCGGCGCGAGGCGATACCCGACAAGCGGCTCGAGCTGCTGTTCGCGTGCGCGCATCCCGCTCTCGATCGGGCGATCCGCAGCCCGCTGATGCTCCAGACCGTCCTCGGCTTCGATGCGAACCAGGTCGCTCGCGCCTACGCCGTCGAGCCTGCGGCGATGGCGCAGCGACTCGTCCGGGCGAAGCGTCGGATCCGGGATGCCGGCATCCCGTTCTCGGTGCCGACCAGAGCCGACATGCCCCAGCGGCTGACGGACGTGCTGGAGGCGATCTATGGCGCCTACGCGATCGACTGGCTCGATCAGGGAGAGCACATCCGTGAATCGGTCGCCGATGAGGCGCGCTGGCTGGCCGTGCTTCTCGCGAGTCTGCTCGAGACCGAGCCCGAGGCGTGGGGGCTCGCCGCCCTCCTCACATTCGCGCAGTCGCGTGCGCCCGCCCGGACCGACGACCCATGGCCGCCGCTCGACCAGCAGAACCCCGCGCTGTGGGATGCCGCGTTGATCGCCGAAGGCAGGGCGCTGCTGCGGCGCGCGTCGGCGCTCGGGGCACCGCTCGGCCGGTTCCAGCTCGAGGCGGCGATCCAGGCTGTGCACTGCGATCGCGCGCGCACCGGCGAGCTGGATGCCGCCACGCTGGTCGCGCTCTACCGCGGACTCGTTGCGCTCGCGCCGACGAACGGTGCGCAGTCGGCCCTCGCCGCCGCCGAGCAGCGCCTTGCGGATGCCGTCAGCCCGCCGCATCCGTAACAATCCGACGCGGGGCGAGCGCGGTCCCGCCGCGGCTGTCCAAGATGGAGCATCGGGTCGCGCTCCGCCAGCACGGGCGCGCCTGAATCAGCACCCGAGCTCTGGAGGCATCCATGTCGCGTCACCCGTTCCTGCGCGCCGCCGTCATCGGCATCGCCGCAGCCACCCTCACCCTTGCCGGCTGTGCCTCGTCAGGGGGATCAGGCGGCGAGAGCTCTGCCCCAGCCGACGAGGGCTGGGTCACCCCGGGAAAGATCACCATCGCGACCGGCGAGCCCGCGTACTACCCGTGGGTCATCGACGACAAGCCAGAGAGCGGTGAAGGATTCGAGTCGGCCGTCGCGTACGCCGTAGCCGCGGAGCTCGGCTTCGACGCCGAGGACGTCGTGTGGGTGCGCACGACGTTCGATGAGGCGATCGCCCCGGGGCCGAAGGACTTCGACGTCAATCTGCAGCAGTTCTCCATCAGCGACGAGCGCAAGGAGTCGGTCGACTTCAGCTCGCCGTACTACGAGACGACGCAGGTCGTGGTGACCACGGGCTCCTCCCCCGCCGCCGACGCCACATCGATCGCCGATCTGAAGGATCTGCTCATCGGGGCCCAGACCGGCACGACCAGCTTCACGACGATCGAGGACGTCATCCAGCCCACCCAGGGCGCGCAGGCCTTCAACAGCAACGACGACGCGAAGCTGGCGCTCGAGAACGGCCTCGTCGATGCGATCGTGGTCGATCTGCCCACAGGGTTCTACATCTCGGGCGTCGAACTCACGGACGGCGCTCTCGTCGGGACCCTGCCGACACCCGAGGGCGAAAGCGGAGACGAGTTCGGCCTGGTCCTGGCCAAGGACTCGCCGCTCACCGAGAAGGTCTCCGCGGCAGTCGACGCCCTGCGCGAGGACGGCACCCTCGACGCGCTCGTCACCGAGTGGCTCGGAGGCGAGGGGCAGGCGCCCCTGCTTCAATGACCTGCCGCTCCGTTAGCCTGACCGGATGACACGCGCATCCTCCCGGGCTGCCGAGGCGCCACCCCGCGCGGTGAGCGCTGTAGAGCTCGAACGACGGGCCGTCCGCAAGCGCCAGGGAGCGCGTTCCGTCGCGATCAGCCTCATCTCGACGGTGGTGGTGGCTGTGCTCGCGTGGATGCTCATCATCAACACCCCCGGCTGGGCGCGGGTACAGCAGCAGTTCTTCGATCCGCAGGTCGCGCTGGCGTCGCTGCCGCGGGTGTGGGACGGCTTTCTGCTGAACCTCCGGGTGCTCGCGATGGCATCGGTGCTGGTGCTCATCTTCGGGCTGCTGCTCGCGACGCTCCGCACCCTGCGCGGCCCCGTCTGGCTGCCGCTGCGGGCACTCGCCGCCGCGTACACGGACCTGTTCCGCGGCATCCCGCTCATCATCGTGCTGTATCTCGTCGGCTTCGGGATCCCGGGCCTCGAGCTGACTCCCGAACGCCTCCCCACCGAGTTCTGGGCGACGATCGCGATCACCCTGACCTACTCGGCCTACGTGTCCGAGGTCTTCCGCGCGGGGATCGAGGCGGTGCATCCGTCGCAGCGCCACGCGGCACGATCGCTCGGCCTCAGCCACGGCCAGGCGATGCGGCTGGTCGTGGTGCCGCAGGCCGTGCGCAAGGTGACGCCCGCGCTGATGAACGACTTCGTCGCGCTGCAGAAGGATGTCGGCCTCATCTCGCTGCTCGGTGCGGTCGACGCGGTCCGCGCCGCTCAGATCGAGACCGCGGCCTACTTCAACTTCACCCCCTACGTGGTGGCGGGTCTGCTGTTCGTGCTGCTCGCGATCCCCACGATCCGTCTCACCGACTGGTACACAGCGCGAGTGCGCGCCCGCGAGCAGATCGGGGGGATCGTGTGAGCGCGACAGATTCCGTACTTCGCCTCGAGGACGTGTGGAAGGCGTTCGACGAGCACACCGTCCTCCAGGGCATCGACCTCGCCGTCGCTCCGGGCGAGGTCGTCGCGCTGATCGGTGCGAGTGGGTCGGGCAAGTCGACGCTGCTGCGAACCGTGAACCTGCTCGAACCGGTCGATGACGGACGCATCTGGCTCGGCGAGATGGACATCAGCGATCCGGCGGTCGATGTCGACGCCGTCCGCGCCCGCATCGGCGTGGTCTTCCAGCAGTACAACCTCTTCCCCCACCTCACCGTCCAGGACAACATCACGCTGGCCCTCCGCCATGTGCACAAGTACTCCAAGACGAGGGCGGATGCCGCGGCCACCGTCCTTCTGGAACGGGTCGGCCTCGCGGCCAAGGCGCGCGATCATCCCGACCGCCTCTCGGGCGGTCAGCAGCAGCGCGTCGCGATCGCGCGAGCCGTCGCGACCGAGCCGGACCTGCTCCTGCTCGACGAGATCACCTCGGCACTGGATCCCGAGCTCGTGGGCGACGTGCTCGACCTCGTGCGCGCTCTCGCCGACGACGGCATGACCATCGTGATGGCGACGCACGAGATGGCCTTCGCACGGGATGTCGCCGATCGGGTGCTGTTCCTCGATGCGGGCAGGATCCTCGAGTCCGGCACTCCCGCCGAGGTCTTCGGCGCCCCTCGCGAGGAGCGCACGCGGGAGTTCCTCACCCGCTTCACGGCCTGAGCCTGGTCGGTCGCTGAGCCTGTCGAAGCGTCCCTCACCCTTCGACAAGCTCAGGGAGTGCCTATGCCCGGGATCCGACGCACCCGGTCGTTGAGCGAGCGAAGCGAGACGAAACGCGCCGAACCATCCCGCAGCGTCAGGCGCGTTTCGTCTCGTCGCGGAGACCTGCGCTGAGCGAGCCGAAGGCGAGTCGAGGTGTCTTCGCTCAACGACCGGGGCCGGCGGAGCGCTCCGCGGCCTCGACCACGTTCGTCATGAGCAGCGCCACGGTCATCGGTCCGACACCCCCGGGGTTGGGCGAGAGGAATCCGGCGACCTCGGCGACATCCGGATGCACATCGCCGAAGACCTTGCTCTTGCCGGTCTCGGTGTCGACCTCGCGCGTCACGCCCACATCCAGCACCGCCGCGCCCGGCTTGACATCCTCGGCCCGCACGATGTGCTTGACGCCCGCCGCAGCCACGATGACATCGGCCCCGCGAAGGTGGTCCGCGAGGTCGGCGGTGCCGGTGTGGGTCAGCGTGACGGTGGAGTTGTACTCCCTGCGCGTCAGCAGCAGCCCGATCGAACGACCGATCGTCACGCCGCGGCCGATGACGACCACGTCCTTGCCCTTCAGGTCGTAGCCGTTGCGCAGCAGCAGCTCGATCACGCCGCGCGGCGTGCAGGGCAGCGGGGTCGTTATCGGGTGGTTCACGTTCAGCACGAGGCGCCCGAGGTTGGTCGGGTGCAGGCCGTCGGCATCCTTGCTCGGATCGATCCGCTCGAGGATCGCGTCGGTGTCGATGTGCTTCGGCAGCGGCAGCTGCACGATGTAGCCGTGGCACTCCGGGTCGGCGTTGAGCTCGTCGATCAGCGCCTCGACCTCGGCCTGCGTCGCCTCGGCGGGAAGCTCCCGCTGGATGGAGTTCATGCCGATAGCCTCGGACTGCTTGTGCTTCATCCCGACATACAGCTGCGAGGCCGGGTCGGCGCCCACGAGCACCGTCGCGATGCCAGGCGTGATGCCGCGCGCCTTCAACGCTGCGACACGCTCGGCGAGCTCGTCCTTGATCGCCGCCGCGGCAGCGCGTCCGTCGAGAACCTGTGCGGTCATGGTGTCTTCTTCCGTTCAAGCGTATTCAGATGCCGAGACCCGGGCGTCTCGTCGAGACCCGGGATTCTGACGCCTGGTCTCGACGCGAGCGCCGGGTCTCGGTGACGGGCGAGCGGTTCGGACTACTGCTGGAGTCCCGGATAGAGCGGGAACGCCGCCGTCAGCGCGCCGACGCGCGTGCGGAGCGCCTCGACATCGGCACCCGGCAGAAGGGCGAGGGCGATGACGTCGGCGACCTCGGTGAACTCGGCGTCGCCGAACCCGCGGGTCGCGAGAGCGGGAGTTCCGATGCGAAGGCCGGAGGTCACCATCGGCGGGCGAGGGTCGTTGGGAACGGCGTTGCGATTGACCGTGATGCGGATCTCGTGCAGCAGATCCTCGGCCTGCTTGCCGTCGATCTCGGCATCGCGCAGGTCGACCAGCACGAGGTGCACGTCGGTGCCGCCCGAGCGCACGGCGATGCCGGCATCCTTCACGTCCTGCTGGGAGAGCCGCTCGGCGAGGATGTGGGCGCCGCTCAGGACCCGCTCCTGGCGCTCCTTGAACTCCGGGGTTGCCGCGAGTTTGAACGCGGTCGCCTTCGCCGCGATCACGTGCATCAGCGGGCCGCCCTGCTGGCCCGGGAACACGGCGGAGTTGATCTTCTTCGCGATGTCGGCGTCATTCGTGAGGATGAAGCCCGAGCGCGGACCGCCGATCGTCTTGTGCACGGTCGACGACACGACGTGCGCGTGCGGCACCGGGTTCGGATGCAGGCCCGCGGCCACGAGGCCGGCGAAGTGCGCCATGTCGACCCAGAGCAGCGCGCCGACCTCGTCGGCGATCGCACGGAACGCCTCGAAGTCCAGCTGACGCGGGTATGCCGACCAACCCGCGATGATGACCTTCGGCTGGTGCTCGATCGCGAGGCGTCGCACCTCGTCCATGTCGATGAGCGACGTCTCGGGGTCTACGCCGTAAGCGACGATGTTGTACAGCCGGCCGGAGAAGTTGATCTTCATGCCATGGGTGAGATGGCCGCCCTGATCGAGCGACAGTCCCAGCAGCGTGTCGCCGGGACGGGCGATGGCGTGTAGGACGGCAGCATTGGCGGTCGCACCCGAGTGGGGCTGCACGTTCGCGAACTCGGCCCCGAACAGCGACTTGGCGCGCGCGACGGCGAGTTCCTCTGCGACATCCACCTCTTCGCAGCCGCCGTAGTAGCGGCGTCCCGGGTAGCCCTCGGCGTACTTGTTCGTGAGCACCGAGCCCTGCGACTGCAGCACCGAGACCGGAACGAAGTTCTCGGAGGCGATCATCTCGAGGAACCCGCGCTGGCGTTCGAGCTCGCGCTCGAGTACCTGCGCGATCTCGGGATCGACCTCGGAGAGGGGGGCGTTGAAGAACTGGTCGGTCATGACGTCTCCTTGACTGCGGCTCTGGTGTTTCGAAACACCCGCTACGCGGGCGCTCAACAACCGTGGTTGTTGAACATCGGCCCAGGCGTGCGGTCGTATGCCGTAGTCGGTCGCTCCCCGGTGGTTGCCCACCTCAACGCCAGTCGCGACATCCCGAGCATAACCGATGCACGGACATCGGCTGTTTCGAGCAGACGGATCCTCGCTGGTAGGCTGAGCGCATCGCTTTTGTTAGGGATCCTTACATGAATCGTCGACGTCGACGCACCGCCTTCGCCTCAGTTGCGATCGTGATCGCCGCCGCCCTGGCGGGATGCGTGCCCGCCGCCGAGAATGGAGCCACCGTGCCACTGCCATCCGTCGTCCCCGCCCCCACCTCGATCGAGTCCGCTGCCGGCGAGTCGTTCTCGCTCGGCGCCGGCACGCCGATCACAGGCGATCCGGATGCCGCGGCCGCTCTGACGGCCGTCATCGGCGCCCGCACCGGTCTGACCTTCACCACCGGTTCGCCGGATGCCCGCGCCACAGGCACCGTCGAGCTCACGGTCACGGCGGGCGGCGCACCCGAGTCGTACCGCATCGAGGTCGATGACGCATCCGTCGTGGTCACCGGCGCCGACGCCGCGGGGCTGTTCTACGGCGTCCAGACCCTGACCCAGCTCGTCGCTCCTGAAGGCGACGGTTGGATCGTGCCTGCCGTCGTGATCGAAGACGCGCCGAGGTTCGCCTACCGCGGCGTGATGCTCGACGTCGCGCGTCACTTCCACCCTGTCGAGACCGTCAAGGCGTACATCGACCGCGCAGCGGGCCTCAAGCTGAACGCTCTCCATCTGCACCTCAGCGACGACCAGGGCTGGCGAATCCACCTCGACTCGCGGCCGAAGCTCACCGAACTCGCATCCGGCACCGCCGTCGGCGGCGACTCGGGCGGCTTCTACACGAAGGCCGACTATCGCGAGATCGTCGAGTACGCGGCATCCCGGCACATGATCGTGGTACCCGAGATCGACATGCCAGGTCACACGCATGCCGTGGGCCTCGCCTACCCCGAGCTCGCCGAAGCGCCCGTGCTCAACGATCAGATGCTCGACCAGTCGCAGGGCGAGGGGATCGCGGCCCCCGCCGCAGGCAGCCCGTACGAGGGCACGGTCGTCGGGTTCTCGTCGCTGAAGATCCATGACGAGGCCACCTACGACTTCATCGCCGACGTATTCGGCGAGCTCGCCGCCATGACTCCGGGACCCTATGTGCACCTCGGCGGCGACGAGTCACTGGGCACGGAGCCCGACGACTTCGCCGAGTTCGTCGCGCGCGCGAGCGACATCATCGCCGACCTCGGCAAGACGCCGATCGCGTGGCATGAGGCCGGCGACTCGCCGGACCTCGCGGACTCGACGATCGGGCAGTACTGGGGCTTCGTGACCCCGACGGACGGCATGGACGAGACGGCCCGCGGATTCGTGGAGAACGGCGCGCAGCTGATCCTCTCGCCCGCCGATGCGATCTACCTCGACATGAAGTACGCCGCCGACGCGCCGTTGGGTCTCACGTGGGCCAATGGGCCGACGAGCGTCGAGCGCGCGTATTCGTGGGAGCCGGCGGATGTCATCCCGGGCATCGAAGAGGGCGACATCCTGGGAGTGGAAGCACCCATGTGGGCTGAGACCGTCCGCACGCTCCACGACATCGATCAGCTGGCGTTTCCTCGTATCGCCGCGGCCGCCGAGGCGGCATGGTCGCCGCCGACGGGGGCGAGTCGGCTGCGTACGTGGGAGTCGTTCCGGAAGAGGGTGGGTGCGCTCGGCCCGCTATGGACGAGCCTCGGGATCGGGTTCCATTCCTCTGACGAGATCCCTTGGGCTGCGGAATGAGCGGCGACTGAATGAGCACCGTCGTCCACTCCGCGCAGCTCGTCCTGGGGCCTCGCGATGGCAGCGTCGTCGACCACGGGTGGGTGCGGTTCGACGGTGACCGCGTCACGGCGACGGGGACCGGTGACGGATGGCGGGCGGCGGCTGCGGACACCGTCGTCGACGCGGGCGCTGTCGCGGGCCCGGGCGCGCTGCTCGTCCCCGGATTCATCGACATCCACGGCCACGGTGGCGGGGGCGCCTCGTACGATGACGGGGCGGACGCGATCCGCGCCGCACGAGCCCTTCACCGCGCGCACGGCACCACGCGAGCCGTCGTCTCGCTCGTGACGGCCCCGCTCGAGACGCTCGAGCGACGGGCCGCGATGGTCGCGGATCTGGTGACGACGGATGCCGACATCCTGGGATCGCACCTGGAGGGGCCGTTCCTCGACCCGTCGCACAAGGGCGCCCACGACGAGAGCCTGCTTCGCGAGCCCGTACCGCACGCGGTCGAACGGCTGCTGGAGGCAGGACGCGGCACTGTGCGGCAGGTGACCCTGGCACCAGAACTGCCCGGCGGCCTCGAGGCGATCCGTCGAGTGGTGGCGGCCGGCGCAGCCGCCGCGGTCGGGCACACCGGTGCCGACTACGCCCAATGCCGAGCAGCATTCGACGCCGGCGCGACCCTGCTGACCCACGCGTTGAACGCGATGCCGGGACTCCACCATCGCGAGCCGGGTCCGGTCGGTGCCGCGGCGGCCGACCCACGCGTCACCGTCGAGGTGATCGCCGACGGGGTGCATCTGCATCCCGAGGTGGTGCGGATCCTGTTCCGGGCCGCGCCCGGCCGCATCGCCCTCGTCACGGACGCGATGGCGGCTGCGGGGGCCGCGGACGGACGCTACGACCTGGGGAGCCTGGAGGTCGACGTCGTCGACGCCGTCGCGCGCCTGACGCGAGGAGGCGCGATCGCCGGCTCGACGCTGACCCAGGATGCCGCCCTCCGAACCGCGGTCGCGGCAGGGGTCCCGCTCGCCGACGCCGTCGTGGCGCTGACGGCGACCCCCGCCCTGGCGATCGGCCGGGGCAGCGACCTCGGCTCGCTGGCATCCGGCTTCCTGGCAGATGCCGTGCTGCTGGCGGCCGATCTCTCGGTGCGAGCGGTGTGGGTCGCAGGCGAGGCGACGAGGAGCGTGTGATCCGCGGTGTGATGCCGGAAATGGAGCGGCCGCTGCATCTCGTGATGCAGCGGCCGTAGTCCCCAGCAAATCTGGGCGCGGCTCGGAGATTCCTCGTTCGAAGTCTTTCCGAGGCCGCCTCCGGTGATACG
This sequence comes from Microbacterium pumilum, assembly GCF_039530225.1. Classification (NCBI taxonomy): domain Bacteria; kingdom Bacillati; phylum Actinomycetota; class Actinomycetes; order Micrococcales; family Microbacteriaceae; genus Microbacterium; species Microbacterium pumilum. The sequence continues at coordinate 1,972,171 of NZ_BAAAOH010000001.1, read as the reverse complement.
CGGATTTGAAGTCCGCCCCAGGTCACCGGTGCTCGGTCCCTCCCCAGGAAGTCGAGCAACCCTCCTAGTGATGAGAGGCGCTTTCGCCCCGTCTATTACGCAACTCCTGTGAGATTCCTCAGGAGATTTTTCGGAGGCTGGTGCAACCGGCGTTTCGGGATCAGAATGAGACCACTGGGGATGCGCGATCCGCGCGTCAGGGAGTCACTTTTGGACGTGGCGCCCATTGCTGGGAGACGATAAGTGACGCTTCACGACGCCGGATTCTCGCCGCGCGGCTCTGCCGATGCGACGGCCTTCGGCGATGGCGAGGCCGACGTCGACCTCATCCTGCGAACCCGTTCCGGCGACCGGGCCGCGTTCGCCGAACTGTGGCGACGCCACTACAGATCCGGCTTGACCGTCGCACGATCGGTGACGTCCAACCTCGACCCCGACGACCTCGTGCAAGAGGCGTACACGCGCATCTACCAGTCCATCGTCGCCGGCGGCGGCCCGACGGGATCGTTCCGGGCCTACCTGTTCACGTGCATCCGAAACACGGCTGCGGCATGGGGACGTGCTCGCCGCGAGATGACGATCGACGCGCTCGAGACAGTGGAGGACCCTGCGACCACCGATCAGGCGACCGCCGACGCGCTCGATCGGAGCCTCACACACCAGGCGTTCCGGAGCCTGCCGACGCGGTGGCAGGAGGTGCTCTGGTACTCCGAGATCGAGCAGATGAAGCCCGCCGAGATCGCTCCGCTGCTGGGGATGAAGGCCACCGCGGTCGCCCAGCTCACCTTTCGTGCCCGCGAGGGGCTGCGGGAAGCGTGGATCCAGGCCCACCTTCGGTCCGTCGCCGACGATTCAGACTGTCAGTGGACGATCGAGCACCTCGGCGCATACTCCCGCGCGAACATCAGCCGTCGGGACGGCGTCAAGGTCAACACGCACCTCGGTGAATGCGCCCGTTGTGCGATCGTCGCGAGCGAGGCCAAGGAGGTCTCGCGCCGCCTCGCGCTCGTGCTGGTGCCGCTCACCGTCGGATCGGTCGGCGCGGCAGGTTACCTCGCGTCGCTCCATGGCGGCGCCCTGCCTGCGATGGCGCTCGCCGCCATGCCGTCGACGGTCATGCAGGGTGCGGTCACGGTCGCGCCGGCGCTCCCGACGGCGACCTTCGCCGTGGGTTCGGCCGGAGCGGGCGCCGGAACCTGGGGAGCAGGGACGGTCGGTGCGGGCACCCTCAGCGCCGCAGGCTCCGGATCCGTCGCAGCTGCGGGTGCGGCGGCCGCGACCTCTGCGACGACGGCGGGCGTGGCCGTGGGCGGTGCAGCAGGCGCCGCCGGTTCCGCGGCTGTCGGTTCCGCGTCGATCGGTGCCGCGGCGGCGTCTGCGGCTGCGGCCGGCTCGGTCGGCACGGCGATGGCCACTGCGGGAGCCGTCGGCGCGGCCACGGGAACAGCTGCGGTTGCGGCGACCGGACTTGCCACCGCAGGCGTCGCGGCAGGCGGCGTGCTGTCGGGCTTCGGTGCGGTCGCAAGTCTCGCAGCCACCGGATTCGTCGTGGCCGGTTCACTCATGGTGGGCGGAGCCGGCAGCATGCTGGCATCGGCGTCATTCGAGCAGGCTGCTGCGACCTCGATCGTCCAGCAGACGGCGATTCCGACCACGGGCGCACCGCTTGCACTTCCCTCAGCCGACGTGCAGCCCCCCGGTCTGCTTCTGCCAGGCACGCCCGTCACACTGGCGGTGCTCGTGACGGAGCCCGTCGTCCTGCCTCCCGCACCGCCCGTCCTCGTGGACCAGCCGGCATCCGTCGCGCCGGTCGCAACGGAGGCTGTCGTCGCACCGGCGGCGCCGACGCCCCCGATGACCCCTGGTGTGCCGGCCGAGCCCGGGGCAGCTGTCCCGGCCCCCGACACGGGGACGCCGGCACTCACGGACTGGGACCCCGAAATGAACGGCCCCGACGCCTCCGACCCGGTCGCCCCCGATGACACGGCATCCGCGGACGAGGAGGACCCCTCGACGGATCAGGTCACTCCCGCTCCGACCGAGCCGGTCGTGCCCGCATCCGGTGAGACGAGCGAGCCGGCGGTGCCCGCATCCGATGAGACGATCGAGGCGGCTGCACCCATCGACACGGCACCCCTCCAGACGGGGCCCTGCGCCGCGGAGCCGGCTGCGACCGCCGAACCGGCATCCGACGTCGCAACGACCGATTAGACCGCTGTCCCTGCACCGCCCGACCGACCCATCGACGGGGTCTCCGCCGAGCTCGACGAGTCCGGATGGTGGGCCACGGGCGCCGCGAGGCGGCTTCACCCGCGCCATAGACTTGAGTCCATGTCCGACTCCCCCCGCACTTCCCGCACGGGTGAGGTTGCTCCCGGCATGCGTGCCCCGCTGTCGGCCGTCGATCTCCTCGCCTTCGTGTGCGAGCTGATCGCCTTCGCGAGCCTGGCGATCTGGGGCTTCGCCGCATGGCCGTTCCCATGGAATATCGTCGCCGGCATCGGCGCCCCCCTTGTCGCGATCGTGGTCTGGGCACTCTTCGTCTCGCCCCGCGCCGTCCTCGCCGTGCATCCTTTCATCCGCGCACTCGCCGAGCTGCTCGTCTACGCCGCGGCGACGATCGCGTGGTGGAGCCTGGGACTCGCGTGGGTAGGGCTCGCATTCGGCGTCATCGCGGTCACGGTCGGAGTCATCGCCGGCAGGCGCCGGATCGCGTGAACCTCGACCTCGACGTCCTCGCACTGCTCCGCGCAGCCCTGGGCGATCGCGTCGACACCACACCGAGCTCGCTCCAGTCCGCACGCGCCGACAAGTCGGGGCACGCGGCATCCGGAACCCCGCTCGCCGTCGTCCGCGCCGCATCCGTCGCCGATGTGCAGGAGACCCTGCGCATCGCGACCCAGACCAGGACCCCCGTCGTCACGCGGGGTGCGGGCACGGGCCTCGCGGGCGGCGCGAACGCCGGGTCGGGTGAGATCGCCCTCTCATTGCGGTCCATGGACCGGATCATCGAGGTGCGCCCCGACGACCTCCTCGCCGTCGTAGAGCCCGGCATCCTGAACGGCGACCTCAATGCCGCACTCGCCGAGCACGGGATGTGGTGGGCGCCCGACCCCGCAAGCCGGGCCATCTCGACCGTCGGCGGCAACATCGCCACGGGCGCCGGAGGACTGCTGTGCGCGAAGTACGGCGTCGTGCGGGATGCCGTGCTCGGCGTCGATGTCGTGCTCGCCGACGGGCGCCTGCTGCGCCTCGGCCATCGCACCGTGAAGGGCGTGACGGGCCTCGACCTCACGTCGCTCATGATCGGCTCGGAGGGCACCCTCGGAGTGATCGTGGGGGCGACACTGAAGCTGCGGCGCCTCGTCCCGGGCGACGTGTGCACAATCGCGGCGACCTTCACGGACGTGCGAGCGGCCGCGGCGGCATCGGCCGCGATCACTGCCTCCGGCGTGCAGCCTGCGATCATGGAGCTGATGGATGCCGCGGCCCTCGCGGCCGTTCACGACCTGCTGTCGATGGAGCCGCCGACTCCCGGTGCGGCGCAGCTGACGATCCAGACCGACGGCCCCGCGGCGGCGGCCGAGGCGCTCGCCATCGCCGGTGTTCTGCGAGCCGGCGGCGGCACCGTCGCGATCTCGCACGATCGAGCCGAGGGCGAGCACCTTCTCGCGATCCGCCGATCGATGCATGCCGCGATGGAGAGGCTCGGAACAACCCTCATCGAGGACGTCTCAGTGCCACGCAGCGCGCTGCCGGCGATGTTCGACGAGATCGCCCGCGTCGAGCGCGAGCATGGCGTCATGATCCCGACGGTCGCCCATGCCGGTGACGGCAACCTGCATCCGAACTTCATCTTCGATGGTCCCGAAGTCCCGGCGCACATCTGGGAGGCCGCGGACGACCTGTTCCGGGCGGCGCTGCGCCTCGGTGGCACGCTCACCGGCGAGCACGGCATCGGTGTGCTCAAACGGCGGTGGCTGGCGGATGAGCTCGGCGACGATCAGTGGGAGCTGCAACGGCAGATCACCCGGGCGTTCGATCCGACGGGGATCCTGAACCCGGGCAAGGTCTTCGGAGACTGAGTCAGCGGCGCACGGATCATCGGCCGATGCGACTGATCCTGTCCGCCTCGATGGTGATGATCACCCTGACCTGATCGCGGCCGCCGTACCGGGAGTACGGGCCACCGGTGTACTTCTGCGAGAGCTGCTCGATGTGGTCCGGGCCCCCCGACTCGGTGATGTCGATCGCACGACCACGCACCTGCACGTAGCCCCGCGGGTGCGCGGGATCGCTGATCGTGACGGCGACCCGGGGATCGCGTCGCAGGTTGCGCACCTTGAGGTGGGTGTCGACGCTGTTCACCACGATGTGCTGACCGTCGGTGTCGACCCATACCTGGGTCAGCTGCGGCGAGCCGTCTCGCATCAATGTCGCGATGTAGCAGGTGCTCGGAGCGCGCAGCAGGGCGAGGAGCTCTTCGGGAAGCGTCATGGTCCGACACTATGTCGGGTTCGGCGACCGGGGGCCGTGCCGACGACTGTTCAGCGCTCAGCGAGTTGTGCGGCTTCCGCCGGCACGTCGCCCGCCGCACCCGTGCGCCGGCGCACGCCCAGCATGATGGAGATGACACCCAGGGCCAAGGGCAGCACCGCAGGCCACAGGCGGAGCACTCCGACCGGGCCTGGGGGATCGGCGACGATGCCGAGCATCGGGAGCAGCAGCCCGACCATGACGAAGAGGACCACGCCCAGCGCGACCGCAGCGAGCGGCGCCGCGTTCCACGGCCTGGGGAGCACCCGGGCGCGCGAGATCGACACAGCGGCGATCGCGGTGACGACCCAGATGACGACGGTCAGGAAGACCCCCTGGAAGGCGGCCCCTGGTCCTGCGCCGTAACCGGAAGGCGTCATCCACCAGAGGCGGAATCCCACCTCGAGCAGGCCCAGCGCCAGGAGCGCCGTCACACCGACCGGCCGGCGCGCCACGATGCTCTCCGCGGGGCGAAAGCCGAACGCGTACGCCGCGCAGGCGAGCAGCAGCAGCACGGCGGCCACCAGATCGATCACCAGTGCGGTGCGCTCATCCCGCAGTTCGTCCGAGCCGCTGACGAGCACCGAGGCACCCGAGAGCAGGCCGACCGCGATCAGCAGCACTCCCCCGAAGATCCATGTGGTCGCCGCTCGGCCCTGCATCTGCGCATCGGTCATGCGCACATCGTACGGCCGGTCCGCGGCTCGCGGCGGGAGGATCGCACGGGTCGCGCCGACTCGCGACTGCCCGGTCCGCGATTCCGCGCTGGGTCGGGCCTAAAGCCCCTGCCAGGCGGGCTTGTTCGCGAAGGTGTAGCGATAGTAGTCGGTGTGCGCGAGCCGTGAAGCGGCGGCCTCATCGACGACCACGGTGGCGTGCGGATGCAGCTGGATGGCCGATCCTGGCAGCGACGCCGTGAGCGGCCCTTCGACCGCTCCGGCCACGGCCTGGGCCTTTCCCTCGCCGAATGCCAGCAGCACGAGGTGCCGGGCGCGCAGGATCGTGCCGAGGCCCTGTGTGATGCAGTGCCGCGGCACCGCTTCGACCGAGTCGAAGAAGCGTGCGTTGTCGTCCCGGGTCTGCTCGGTGAGGGTCTTCACCCGCGTGAGCGAGGCGAACGACGACCCGGGCTCGTTGAAGCCGATGTGACCGTCGGTGCCGATTCCGAGCAGCTGCAGGTCGATGCCGCCGGCCTCGAGGATCGCGCGTTCGTAGTCGTCACCGGCGTGCTCGATGCCCTCGAGCGATCCGTCGGGCACGCGGATGCGGCGCGGGTCGAGTCCGAGTGGCTCGACGACCTCGCGGGCGATGACCGAGCGATAGCTCTCGGGGTGCGATGGATCGATGCCGACGTACTCGTCGAGGGCGAAGCCTTGGACGAGCGACACATCCGTGTCGGCCAGGCGGGGACGAAGGGCCTCGTAGACCGGGAGCGGAGTCGACCCGGTCGCCAGGCCGAGCACGGTCTCGGGGTTCGCCGCCACCAGTCGGAGGATCTCGTCGGCCACCAGGGCTCCGGCCGCTGCGGCGTCCGGGACGATGACGATCTCAGCCATGCGCGAGCACCCCTTCGGGATCGCGCGCTGCACCGATGAGCGCTGCGCCCAGCGCCGCTGCGGGTGACCCGGCCGGCAGCAGCTCGACCCGCTCCTCGAGGTGGAGCGAGCGCATGAAAGGAGATGCCTCGGCGCTCGCGGCGAGCTCCGCTCCGACATCCGCCATCAGCCGCGCTCCGAGCGCGGTCACGCCCCCGCCGAGCACGACCGTGTCGACGTCGGCGGTCAGCACGAGCACCCGCACTGCGGCGGCCACCCCCCGCGCCAGGCCCGAACGCAGCTCTCGGGCGAAGCCGTCGCCTTCGTCGGCTGCATCGAAGACGTCGCGAATGGGCAGGGAACCCGGCCGGTTCCAGCGCTCCGCGATGGCACCGCCACCAGCGAACGCCTCGATGCAGCCGCGCTGACCGCAGCGGCAGAGCGGACCGCCCGGATCGACCGAGATGTGCCCGACCTCGCCGGCGGTTCCTCGTGCGCCACGCCAGAGCTTTCCGTCCGAGACGACGCCGGCCGCGATGCCCGTGCCGAGGTTGAGGTACGCCATCGAGCCGGATCCGCCGTGCAGGGCATAGGCGCCGAACGCCGCGGCCTTGACGTCGTTCTCGGCGCGCACCGGAACGCCGAGCACCGGCCCCACGGCGGCTGCGAGATCCAGCTCGTCGACCCCGAGGTTGACCGCGTGGACGACCCGGGCCGTGCCGGGCTCCACCTGGCCCGGGATGCCGATCCCGACCGAGTCGATCGCGGTCACGTCGACGCCGGCGTCCGCGCCGAGCGCGCGGACAGCCGCGAGGACCGTACCGGTCACGGCTTCGGGTCCCCACCCGGTCGCGAGCCGCACGCGGCCGATGATCGTCCCGCCGGCGTCGACGGCGACGGCATCCGTCTTCGTCCCGCCGACATCCAGCCCGATCTTCATCGGCCGACCTCCCTGCGGGAGGTGGCGGGGATCACCGCGCGCATCAGCCCTTGACCGCCCCTGCGACGAGACCGCCCGACATCCGCCCCTGGACGATCAGGAAGAAGATCATCACGGGCACCGCGATGAGGGTGGAGCCGGCCATGACGGCGCCCCAGTTGACGGCGCCCGAGACCGATGTCGACTGGAACGCGTTCAGCCACGGCATGAGCGTGAGGTTGTAGCCCTTCATGAGGAGGAGGGCCATGAGGAACTCGTTCCAGCACTGGATGAACGCGAAGATGCTGGTTGCGACGAGACCCGGTGCGAGCAGCGGGAACGTGACTCGCCAGAACGCCTGCGACTTGGTGCAGCCGTCGATCATGGCGGCCTCTTCGAGCTCGGCCGGCACCCCCGCGACGAATCCGCGCAGCGTCCAGATCGTGAAGGCGATCACCGTCGACGTGTAGACGATCCCGAGGCCCAGGAGAGTGTTCATCAGGCGCCAGTCATCGATCATCCCGTAGATCGTGAACATCATGGCTTCGCCCGGGATCATCTGCACGATGAGCACCGCGATGATGAACCCTCGCCTGCCGCGGAAGTGGAAGCGCGCGACGGCCACGGACGCCAGGAAGGCGAACAGCAGCGTCACGACGAGCACCCCGACCGTGACGATCACGGTGGCGAGCAGCGCATGCGGGAAGTCGGTCTGCCCCGGCGCGGCTTCGCGGTTCCACGCGGTGATGTAGTTGTTGAGCGTCGAGTTCAACGGCAGGAAGCTCGGGGTTCTGCTGATGATGGCCTTGTTGGGGGTGAACGACATGTTCACCATCCAGTAGACCGGGAAGATCGAGCAGAAGAAGACGATGGCGGCTGCGATGTTGAGCAGCGTGCGCGTCGCGACCTTCTTGGCGGACGGGCGGCGGGCTTCGATCGACCGGCGCTTCGGCGTCTTCGTGTCGCCGACCTCGCCGAGGACGTCGTCGACGCCGATCGTGCCGAGCTGAGTGCTGACGTTGGTGCTCACAGCTCCTCCTCCTTGAGCGTGGTGCGGACGTACCCCCATGAGAGGGCGAGCAGCAGGATGACCATCACGACGCCGATGGCGGATGTCGCACCGAACTCGCCGACGCCCTGCCGGAACAGGTAGGTGCCGAGCACGTTGGTCTCGGCGGCGATGCCGCCGCGGCTCTGCAGTGCGTAGACCTGGGTGAAGATGCGCAGGTTCCAGATGATCTGCAGCACGAGGACGACCGTGAGGACGCTCCGCAGATAGGGGAAGACCACGAGGTAGAAACGCTTGACGCCCGTGGCACCGTCGAGGGATGCCGCCTCGAGCACTTCACCGGGCACCTGGCCGAGCGCGGCGTAGGTGGTGAAGGCGACGAACGGCACGGACTGCCACACGACGATGATCGTGAGCACGAGATAGAACGACCAGGGGTTGAGCAGCCACGAGTGATTCGTCCAGTCGCTGGTGCCGGTGATGGTGTTCAGCACCCAGTTCACGACGCCGTACTGGGTGTCGAAGATCCAGCCCCACACCACGGTGGCCGTCAGGGCGGGCATCGCCCAAGCCAGCAGCAGGCCGACCGAGACGGTGATGCGCCACGCGCGGCTGAGGCGCGTCATGAGGATCGCGACGAGGGTGCCGACCAGCATGTTCAGAACGGTCAGCACGACCATCAGGCCGAGGCTGCGCATGAGCACCGCTGGGAAGTCGGACTCCGAGAACAGAGCGATGTAGTTCTCGAACCAGACGAAGTTCGCCGGGGTGCCGAGCACCTTGTTCTTGACCGTGTAGTCCGTGAACGACTGGACGACCATGATCACGGCCGGATAGCCGATCATGACGCCGAGGATGATCAGCGACGGGCCGAGAAGAGTCCAGGCGCTGCGCGCATCGCGACGGGCACGGCTCTTCTCGCGCGGAGTCCGAGGAAGATCGGCGCTCCGTCCGGTTGTGGACGCGGTGTCGACAGCGGTGGCGGTCATGGCGTCTCCTGTCTGCGGGGGTGTGAGCGGGCGCGTTGAAGCGAGCTCGGCTCGATGCGGGGAAAAGCGGAGGGGATCGGTCTCCGGGTTAGGCGCAGGCGGCACATGGATGCTGCCTCCTGAGCCTGGCCGAGGGAACGTTCCCGGACAAGGGGTCCCGGCCCGGACGAGCCGGGACCCCTGTCGCTGGGTGCTACTTGTTGAGGATCGCCTCGATGGCCGAGTCGAGCTCGGTCGCGATCTCCTTGACGTCGCCGCCCTGCGCGATCTTGACGAGCGCGTCGGGGATGATCTGAGCCGCCTCGACCTCAGCCCAGTTCGGGCTGGTCGGGGTGAACTTCGAGTTGGCGAGCGCCGCGGCCTGCGCCTTGGCGATGTCGGTGTCGGGCAGGTACTGCGCCGCCGACACGATTCCCGGGGTCAGACCCTGCTCGGCGAGGAGCTTCTGGTAGCCCTCCGACAGCATGATCTCGAGCGCGGCCTTGGCCTTGCCCGGAGCCTCGCTCTTCGTCGCGACGGCGACGTTCGAGCCACCGGCGAAGATCGGGGCGGTCTCGCCCTCGGTCAGACCGGGCAGAGCGAACGCTGCGAGGTCCTTGCCGTAGGTGTCGGGGCATCCCTGCGAAACCTCTTCGCCGGCCGCCTCGTCACCCCACGGCCATGCGCCGGTGATGTTGCCCGCTGCCCATGCGGGGCTCGACAGGAAGCCGACCTCGCCGTTGCAGAAGTCGATGTTGCCGAGACGCTCGTTGCCGTCGACCGGCGCAACCGAAGCGTTCAGGTAGACATCCTGGAGCTGCTCGAGTCCCTCCACGCTCTCATCGCTGGAGAACTGGGCGTCCCACGTGTCGCCATCCTGAACGGCGATCTCGCCACCGTGCGCCCAGACGTAGGGAAGGGCGTTGTACCAGTCCTTGCCCGGGGCGTAGATGCCCGAGACCGTGTCGGTCTTGAGGTCGATGCCCTGCTGCACGTACTCGTCGAGCGTCTTCGGCAGCGTGTCGCCGACGATCTGAGGCGTGTAGAAGACGATGCGGCCACCGGCGTAGTACGGGGCGGCGTAGAGCTTGCCGTCGTAGGTGCCCGCGTCGACGAGGCCCGACAGCAGGTCGTCGCCGCCGAGGTCGCTCTGGATGTCCGAGATGTCGAGGAACAGGCCGGCGTCCGCGAAGCCGAGCGCCTGGGTGTTTCCGACCTCGACGACGTCCGGCGAGTCGTTCGACGAGAGCGCCGCCGTGTAGGTGTCCGAGACGTCGGCCCAGGTCTTCTCCTCGACGGTGAGCGTCCAACCCTCGTTCTCGTCCTCGAAGGTCTCCTTGAGGTAGTCGCGAGCTGTCTGAGGCGTGTCCGCACCGACGAGCCAGACCGTCAGGTCGCCCGTGGCGGGCTCAGACGGCGCGGCAGCTTCGCCGCCACCGCCGGCGCAGCCGGCGAGCACGACAGCCGAAGCGCCCAGGAGGGCGAAGGCTCCGAGCTTCTTGTTCATGGTGTCTTCCTTCTGTTTTCTGTGTGATTGCGACGGGCCGGGTGACCCGTCCAGGGGGATTTTTGGGGCATCCCTCGGGTGACCCCGAGGGATCGGGGCGGCTACGACACCCCGAGTTGTCCCGACAGGACCATGACGGCCGCGCCGCGCAGGACGATGTCCTGACCTTGCTCCGTCATCCGCACTCGTACACCGTCGTGGAACTGGGCGAGTGTCCGACTGCGGAGGGTCTCGACGGTCGCCTGCGCGAGTGGTCCGTCGAGAAGTTCAGGGGGGCCGGCGAGGACGATCTCCGAGAGGTCGAGCACGCCGACGACGGGAGCGAGCGCGATTCCGAGGCGCTCCCCCGCGTCGCGGAGGATGCCATCGCGGATGTCGTCGGCGGATGCGTCGCCCTCCCCGCCATCCGGCTGCGCCGTCGCCGCGGCGAGTCGGGCCGTCAGCGCCGGTACGGAGAGCCAGGCCTCGAGGCACCCGACCTTGCCGCACACGCAGAGGGGTCCGCCGTCCGTGCCGACTGTCACGTGTCCGATCTCACCCGCGGCGTTGCGGCTGCCGCGCATGGGCTGACCGCCCGCGAGGAGGCCTGACCCGACACCGCGTCCCACTTTCACGAGCAGGACGTCGTCGCCGGCTCCGCCGAAGGTGTACTCCGCCAGCACCGCTGCGTTGGCGTCGTTCGCGACGAGGACCGGGAGGTTGAGTGCGCTCTGCAGCGCACCCTCGAGATCGAACCCTGCCCAGCCGAAGTGCGGCGCGGTCAGGATGACGCCGTGCTCGTCCACCACGCCGGGAGTGCCGACGCCGATGCCGAGGACGGGGGCGTGGGATTCCGCGACGAGTTCGCGGGCGAGTTCGACGACCGCCGCGACGACATCGTCGGCGGCGGGAAGCGCGACCTGCCGGCGGACGACGATGCTGCCGTCGAGCGTGAGGACCGCGCCGCTGAAGAAGTCGCTGTCCGACAGGTCGATGCCGACGATCCGGTGCCCGTCCCGGTCGAGATCGACCAGGATCGCCGGCTTGCCGGGCCCGGATGCCTCGCGGACGCCCTTCTCCACGACGAACCCGTCCGCGATGAGCTCGGCCACGAGGTCGGAGATGGTGACGCGCGTGAGGCCCGTCTCGCGCGAGAGATCCGCGCGGCTCATGGCACCCTGGTGGAAGAGCGTCTGCAGTACAAGCGAGCGGTTGTGCCCGCGAGCGTGCTCCGGAAGCACCTTCGCCCCTTGACGGAGCGAGCGCCCCGGGCCGAACGAGTGGCCATTCCCGGATGCAGAGGGGTGGGGCGACTCGAGGGTGGAAGAGCCGCGCTGCGCTTCGGATGAAGTCATGTTTGTTAGTAGACCTTACGAACAAACATCGCGCAAGTCCGGATGATGGTTTGGACGGCGTGTTTACAAAACCGTTACAAAGCGAGATCCCGGTCGACGAGCAGCGTCCCGGGTGAGGGGTGGCGGACGAATGCGTGAGCACGCATACTCGTCCATTACCATGGATGTACGTGAATCGGAGCCGGGGGGTGATGGTGTGACAGATCTGGCGACGAGGCCCGGGGCCGATGATAAGGCGCCCGAAGAGAACTCCCCCGCGGATGTCGATGACGACGCTGTGAACGCAGACGAAGAGACGGCGGACGATGTCGTCGACGACGAGGCCGCTGACGAGTCCGTCGAGGACGCTGTCACCGACGAGTCCCTCGAGGACTCGGGTGGTCCTGCTGATGCGAGTCTCGAAGCCGACACCGAGGTCGTCGATCCCCTCGTCGCGTCCGATCACACAGATGTCGACGCAGAAGATTCCGCGGATACCGTCGTCCTGACCGGCGACGCGACCACGACTTTCCCGACGTCCTCCGAAGGTGCGTCGGACGGCACCGACGTCTACGCTTGGGCGCCGCCCGAAGAACGGCCCCGCAAGTCGCGGAAGCCACTCTGGTTGGGGCTCGCAGCCGGTGCCGCACTGGTCGGTCTCATCGCCACATCCCTCGTCCTCATCGCACCCGGAACCTCGGTGGCCGGCGTGGGCGTGGGGGGTCTCACGCCGGGCGGGGCGGCAGATGTTCTGCAGGAGCGGCTCGCCGAGACCACGATCGTCATCGTCGGCGACGGCGGAGACGCGGAGGTGACAGGCGCCGAGCTGGGCGCCACCGTCGATGCGAAGGCGCTTGCCGAGGCTGCGTTCGCCGAGAATCCGGCGTGGAACCCCACGCGGTGGTTCGCCGCACCCGTCGACGCCGACGTGCAGTTCGACGAAGCGACCGCGATCGCAGCCCTTCGGGGAGCCGCGCCCGACCTGTTCGTCGATCCCGTCGATGCGACCCTCGCCTACGACGCGGAGTCGGCGATGTACGTCACGACGCCGGCCGAGGAGGGCCAGGGGCTCGACACCGACGCGGTGCTGGGCGCATTCCAGGACGCTTACAACTCCGGCGAGAAGCGCGTCGAGTTCGATCCGGCGCTCGCGGCGGTCGAGCCGACCACGACAACCGAGGTCGCCGAAGAGACGGCTGCGAGCCTCAACAGAATCCTCGGAACCGCAGGCTTCTACGTCGGCGAGGAGCGCACGGTGCCCATCGACCGGGCCGTCGCGGCATCCTGGCTCACCGTCACTCACAACGCCGACGGCACGTTCGCAATCTCAGCCGACGAGTCCGCCATCCAGAAGGTCGTCAAGACGCTTCCGGCGGCGGTCGACCGGCAGGTCGTCAATGCGACCGTCATCACGGACTCCGCCGGTGGCGTGCTGCGGGAAGTCACTGCAGGCGTCGCGGGGCGCACGCTCGGTGACACCAGCAAGGTCGCAGCCGATTACTCGGCGCAGCTCGCGAGTGGCAACGGCGTGTACAAGCTGCCGGTCAAGGCCCAGGACTTCACGACCACGGCACTCGCGCGTCGCATCGAGGTCGACATCAGCGAGCAGCGCGCCTACCTCTTCGAGAACGGCGCGGTGGTCAACTCGTGGTACATCTCATCGGGTCTGCCGGGACACGACACGAACTACGGTCACTTCCGCATCTATGCGAAGGTCGCGCAGCAGAACATGGGCGACCGCGATCTGATCAAGGCCGACTACTTCACGCCGAACGTGCCGTGGATCTCGTACTTCAACGGCGACGAGGCGCTGCACGGCGCGTACTGGCACAACAACTTCGGCAACCGGATGAGCCACGGTTGTGTGAACATGCCGATCGACGCTGCCAGGTTCGTCTACGACTGGGCGCCGATCGGCACCGAGGTGTGGGTGCACGACTGACCCGAACCGGGCGCGGAAGAGCGCGTGTTGCCCACTCTTTCCTGACCGCGCATGCGTAGGATCGCGCGCGCCGTCGACGCGGTGATGCAGTGGGCTGGGCGGATCGGCGAGAGACGGTCGGCAGCCAGGTGACTCGGCGCGGACGCCGTCAGACGCTCACCGGTTCGAGGTGCAGTACGAAGGCCTGGACCGGCCACAGCGTCGGCAGCTGCAGGCCCACCTGCTCGAGTAGGGCGCCCGACAGCACGGTCTCGCCGACGGTGAACCACTCGGGTGCGATCCATCCGTACGCGGCATCGCCGATCTCTCGTCGCACCCGCACCCGGTACCGCGCATCGCTGTCGAGCCCGGGCAGCCGGAGGCGCTCCGCGCGGGCATCCTCCAGACTTGCGACGGTCGCCACGATGAACACCGCATGCCCCGTGCCCTCGGCATCCACGAATCCTGTCACGCGCCACGCCGGGTCACGCAGGTCGGGGTGGACGACCAGTCCTCGATGGATGACGGGCCGCACCTCGCGATAGAGCGCGCCGAAGGCTCGGATCGCGGCTGTCTCGGAGTCATCGCACTCGAGAATGTCCCACTCGAAACCTGCCGACCCCATGAGGCTCGTCGCCATGCGGTACGACAAGGCCGTCGTCCGTCCGGAGCTGTGCGACGTGGTCGGGCCGACATGCGCACCGACGAGTTCGGGCGGGAGCAGCAGCTCGGTCCAGCGCTGAATCTCCTGCCTCTCGACCGGATCGTTCGAGTCACTCGCCCAGACCCGGTCGCACACCGCCATGATGCCGAGGTCGGTGCGCGCCCCGCCGCTCGAGCAGGATTCGATCTCCAGCCCCGGATGCCGCTGCTTCAGGTCGGCCATGAGCCGGTACACCGCCCGCATCTGGGCATGCACCCCGGGTCGCCCATCGTGAGTGCTCTCGACCAGATCCCTGTTGTGGTCCCATTTGATGAAGTCGATGCCGAGCTCCGACACCAGAGCGTCGATCTGGCCGAACACATGCCGGAAAGCCTCAGGATTGGCGAGATCCATGACGTATTGCGTCCGCCAAGACAGTTCCGGCGCGTGGTCGAGATGGCCTGGATCATGCAGCAGCCAGTCCGGGTGGGCGCGCGCAACGTCGGAATCCGCACTGACCATCTCGGGTTCGAACCACAGACCGAACTCCATGCCCAGTTCGTGCACGCGCGCCGCGAGCGGATTGAGCCCATCGGGCCACACTGCTGTGTCGACCAGCCAGTCGCCCAGGCTGGTCGAGTCGTCGCGGCGCCCGAGGAACCAGCCGTCATCAAGGACGAAGCGTTCGATCCCGACATCCGCCGCCCGCTCGGCGAGTGCCACCAGCCGCTGCGGATCGTGGTCGAAGTAGACGGCTTCCCAGGTGTTCAAGGTGAGCGGTCGAAGGGTGCGCGGGTGCTGGATCCTCGCGCGGAACCAGGTGTGCACTCGGGCGGAGAGTGCATCCAGTCCGGCGTCGGTGAACACGAACGCCGCCGGTGGCGCCACGTACTCTTCTCCCGGTGCGAGCACGATTTCGCCCGGTCGCAGGAGCTCCCCCGCGCCGATGAGCGTGACGGCATCCGTCACCCTGTCGACGCGGTAGGAGGCATCGGACGACCACGCCAGATGTACTGCCCAGCTGCGGCCGTCGCGCCAGCGAGGTGCATGCTCGGACGCGATCACCATGGTGGGCGAGTCATGGCCAGGTCGGCCGCGGCGCGACTGCCGCACCGTCGAGCCCGCCGGCATCGGAGTCGTGACCGGACGCTTCTCGCGCGTCCAGCGGCCGTCGAACGTCGTCAGCGTGTCGGTCGTGGTCGGCACAGGCATGATGGCCTCGAGCCATTCGATCTCCACAGGGTCGGCGTCGGCGGCGCCGCGATGGCGAAGCGCGTGGTCGACCCAGACCACTCCCCCGCTCTCGATGCCGACGCGCACGGTGAGGACGAGGCCGGATGCCGGATCCTCCGCCGTCACGGTGCAGTCCGCACTCTCGGCGACGACCTCGATGGTGCTCCAGCGCGCGTGGTGGAGCACGCCACCGCGGCGCAGCTGCACCGCTGGTCGTCCCGTCCACCCGTCGCCCTCCTGTGGAACGAGAGACAGCTGCCACGCGGCATCCAACGTGCCGGGCGCAGTCTGCCGACTGAGGGCGGACGGGAGCGCGGCGAGGTCTTCCTGGGTCAGCGATCCGAGGGCGCCGCCCCAGTGCAGGACCTTCGGGAGACCTCTGCCGCTCAGCTGCAGCACAACGGCCACCCCCGCGGACTCGAGGTGGACGAAGTCATCGCTCACAACGGGCATCAGATCGATTTCCTTTCGTAGGGGGGTCGCTCCCCTGTCCCTCGTTCGACGATCCACGTGGGCAATTCGATCTGCCGGGTGAATCCGCCCGGATCCCCGATGCGCTCGAGCGCGACCATCGCAGCGCGGCGGCCGAGCTCGATCGGGTCGTAGCTCACCACGGTGACGCCGATCACATCGGCCGTGTCGAAGTCGTCGAAGCCGACGAGGGCGATCCGTCCCGCTTCATCGCGATCTCGCAGCACGCGAAGCGCGCCGATCGTCATCCTGTTGTTCCCCGTGATGATCGCCGTCGGCGCGTCGTCGCTCGACAGCAGCTCACCGACCACCCGGTCCGGAGGAACGGTCAAGTCGTCCACAAGGCGCTCCCACTGCGCGGTTTCGTGGATGCCGTACGCACCGAGCGCGTCGCGATAGCCGCGCAATCGCTCCGCCTGCGTGTAGACCGATGCCGGATTGCAGACGTATCCGATCCTGCGGTGCCCTCGGGCGAGGAGCCTGGTCGTCGCGTCGAACACGCCACGATGGTTCTCGAGAACGATCGAGTCGGCGACGAGATTGCGGGCGGGGCGGTCGATCGCGACCACTGGTGTTCCCAGATGCCGCTCGCCCTCCAGGTAGGACTGATCGTCGGCGACCGGGATGAGCAGCAGCGCCCCCACCCGCTGAGCCAGCAGCGCGTCGGCGACCCGCTCCTCCCCCTCTGGTGTGTCGTCGGTCGTCGCCACTACCAGGGCGAAGCCATGGCCCGCGAGTTCCTTCTCGATGCCGGCAGCGACCTTGTAGTAGAACGGGTTGCCGAGTTCGCCCATGATGAAGCCGATCGTGTTCGTCGCCCCACCTCTCCGCAGACTGCGAGCGAGGGTGTTCGGGCGGAAACGCAGACGTTTCGCAGCAGCGAGCACTCGTTCGACCGTCTCGGGAGCCACCAGTTCGCGGTTCGTGAACACGCGGGAGACGGTCTTGGAACTGACGCCCGACAGGCGGGCGACATCGTCGAGCGTTGCGCGCTGCTGAACCGCCATCGGTCCTCCTCTGCGGTCAGAGTAGCACGGCTGCGTGGGAATGACGACGATAGACATTTGGTGGACATACTGGACACCACATATCCAATGAGGTTCTCGAAAAGTCCTGGTCAGTGCGATTCTCAATCAAGAGTGCGTACATCGGACAAACCAAGACAGCGTTGACATCCCACTCTTGCGGAAGCGCTTCGACCCGCGTTACTGTGGGGCTCGTAACCCGCGATGCAGCGATGCAGGCGAGTTCAACGGCGAACATGACTAGGAGACACACATGGCAAGGAAGGCAATCGGCGCACTCGCGTTGATCACCGTCGCGGGTCTCGCGCTCGCAGGGTGCTCTGGCGGCGGCGGCGGCGCAGGCGACGCAGACAACACCATCGACGGCGAGGTGAAGGGCGACATCAAGGTGATGACCTGGCGCACCGACCTCATCGCCGACGGCACGTTCGACAAGTACGCGGAGGAGTTCACGGCGAAGTACCCCGACGTGAACGTCACGTTCGAGGGCATCACGGACTACGCGGGTGAGATGCAGACCCGCATGAGCACCACCAACTACGGCGACGTGCTCGGCATCCCGACGATCTCTCCCGACCAGTACGACCAGTTCCTCGAGCCGCTCGGCAAGACGGCGGACTTCGAGGACACCTACCGGTTCCTGCCGGCATCGAGCTACGAGGGCACGCAGTACGGCGTCGCGTTCGGCGGCAACGCGAACGGCGTCGTCTACAACAAGAAGGTGTTCGAAGAGGCGGGTGTCACCGAGGTTCCCAAGACCGAGGATGAGTGGCTCGCGGCGCTCGAGCTGATCAAGGACAACACCGACGCGATCCCGCTGTACACGAACTACAAGGACGGCTGGCCGCTGACGCAGAGCTTCGGCAACCTCGGTGTCGTCACGGACGACCCCGACGCGCCGATCACGATGGCCGAGAACAAGGCACCCTGGACCGAAGGCACCGACGTCTACGCGATCGACTCGCTGCTGTACGACTCCGTGGCCGCGGGCCTGACCGAGGAGGACCCGCTCACCACCAACTGGGAGCAGTCCAAGGTCGATCTCGCCACCGGGAAGATCGCCGCGATGACGCTCGGCTCTTGGGCAATCTCGCAGATGCAGGCTGCCGCAGAGGACAACGGCGCGTCCGCCGACGACATCGGGTACATGGCGTTCCCGGCGACCGTCGACGGCAAGCAGCTGGCCGTCGTCGGAGGTGACTACAACCTCGCGGTGAGCAAGCACTCCGAGGCGAAGGCCGCCGCATGGGCATGGATCAAGTGGGTGGTGGAGGAATCCGGCTACACCGAGGCACAGGGCATGATCTCTCCCGTCCTGTCCAAGCCGCTTCCCGACAACCTCGCCGGATTCACCGACGCGGGCGTCGAGCTGATGGAGATCAACCCGGCCCCCGCCGGCAAGGAGAGCCTGCTCGCCGACACGGCGAACGACTCGCAGATCGACCTCTACGGCCCGCTGTATCGCCAGAAGCTCGTGGACATCGCCCGCGGTGCCGCCGATGGCGACAAGGACAGCTACTTCGCCGAGCTCAACGAGCGTTGGGGCGCGGCCGTCGATCAGCTCGCCGGCTGAGCTCGCCTCATCGCTTCACAACGAGAACACGGAGAAGTTCATGGCACTAGCGACATCCGGCTCCGCCGCTGACGCACCGGCCGTTCTCTCCGCCCCCGCTCGCGCTCGTCGGTTCCGCGGTCCTCGCCGCGGAGCCGGCGGGCCCGACCGGTGGAGCGGCGGGAGCGCGGGGCAGAGGCTGATGCAGCACCTCACACCCTGGCTGTTCCTGTCGGCCGCCGTGGGGTTGCTCCTGCTGTTCACCTACTGGCCAGCGGTCAACCTGTTCTACTTCAGCGTGACGGACTGGGACGGCATCGACCTGACCAAGAACTTCGTCGGGCTCGACAACTACGTCAAGGTCTTCACCGATCCGCGCATCTTCAGCGTGTTCGGTGTGAGCCTCTACTACTTCATCGCGACATTCGCACAGATGGCGATCGCCCTCTACTTCGCCACGATTCTGAGTTTCAGCACCAAGTTCCAGAACCTGTTCCGCGGCATCCTCTTCTTCCCCTACCTGATCAACGGGGTGGCGATCGGCTTTGTGTTCCTCTATCTCTTCCAGCCCGGTGGCACGCTCGACACGGTCCTCTCGTGGGTGGGTGTGACCGATCCGCCGAAGTGGCTCGGCGATCCGAACATCGTCAACTGGTCACTCGCCGGCACGTCGGTGTGGCGGTACACCGGATTGAACTTCGTGCTCTTCCTGGGAGCGATCCAATCGATTCCCCGCGAGCTGTACGAAGCAGCCGAGCTGGATGGAGCGTCACGGTTCCAGCAGTTCTGGGCCCTGATCTTCCCCGGCATCCGCCGGATCATCGGCCTCTCGTTCATCCTCGCGGTGGCCGGCGCTCTCAGCGTGTTCGAGATCCCCTTCATCATGACCGGCGGCGCGAACGGATCGGCGACGTTCGTGATCCAGACGCTGCAGACGGCGTTCGCGTTCCGGCAGGTCGGCCTGGCCTCCGCCATGGCGGTCGTGCTGCTGATGATCGTGCTCATCGTCACCGTGATCCAGCGAAGAGTCTTCCCCGACGACAAGGTTGACCTGACATGACGACGACTGTCCCCCACTACCGCAGCGGCCTTTCGCCGCTGATGCGACTCAAGGGCATGAGCGCGACGACCGCGAAGTACGTGAGCCTCATCCTCGGTGCGCTCTTCACGCTGCTGCCGCTTTCGGTGGTGCTGTTCGCGAGCCTCAAGACGAGCCGGGAGTACGCGACCACGGGTCCGTTCGAGATGCCGTCCAACTGGCTGAACTTCGACAACTTCGTGACCGCCTTCACGAGCGGCGAGATGCTCGAGGGCTTCATCAACACCACGATCGTGCTGGTGGTGTCGCTGGTCGGCACGATCTTCATCGGCACCATGGCCGCCTATGCCATCGATCGATTCCGTTTCCGAGGCAAGAAGCTCGTCGTCGGCCTCTTTCTCGTGGCCACCCTCATCCCGGGCGTGACGAGCCAGGTGGCGACCTTCCAGCTGATCAACGGGCTGGGGCTGTACGACACGAAGACCGCCCTGATCCTGCTCTTCATGGGCACCGACATCATCGCGATCTACCTCTTCATCCAGTTCATGCAGTCCATCCCCGTCTCGCTGGACGAAGCCGCCATGATCGACGGCGCGAACCGCTGGACGATCTACTGGCGCATCATCCTTCCGCTGCTGCGGCCGGCGATCGCCACCGTCGTGATCATCAAGGGCATCGCCATCTACAACGAGTTCTACGCGCCGTTCCTCTACCTGCCGTCCGAGGGGTTCATCTCGACCTCGCTCTTCCGGTTCAAGGGTCCATTCGGTGCGCAATGGGAGGTCATCGCCGCCGGCACGATCGTGGTCATCGTCCCGACGATCATCGTGTTCCTCGTCCTGCAGCGCTGGATCTACCGGGGCTTGACGTCGGGAGCCGTCAAATGAGGCTCACCCGTACGGTCCACGACAACTGGTCGGTGAGTGTCGGATCCGGACCTGCGCCGGAGCCGATCGTCTCCGCCGTCGTGCCGGCGAGCGTCCCCGGCGTCGTCCATCTCGATCTTCTCGCGGCCGGGCTCATCCCCGATCCATACCTCGATGACAACGAGTCCGCCCTCGCGTGGATCGGACTCGTCGACTGGCACTACCGGACGACCTTCGCCGTGACGCAGACCGAGATGGCGACATCCGCTCGCCATGACGTGGTGTTCGACGGACTGGACACCGTGGCCACGGTGCGGCTGAACGGAGTGGTGATCGCCGAAACAGCCAATCAGCACCGCACCTATCGCGTCGACGTGGGCACTTCTCTCGTCGTCGGCGAGAACACGCTCGAAGTCTTGTTCCGCAGCCCCGTCCGCTACGCCAACGAGCAGAGCGTAGCGCTCGGCGTCCGGCAGCGTCCGTATCCCCTCCCCTACGACGCGATTCGCAAGTCTGCGTGCAGTTTCGGCTGGGACTGGGGCATCAAGACGACGACGAGTGGAATCTGGAAGCCCGTGCGATTGGAATCCTGGTCGACCGCGCGGCTCGCTTCCGTGCGCACCCAGGCGGGCGTGGCGGATGCCGCGACCGGCGTCGTCGACATCGACATCGCCGTCGAGCGGGCGGGCGATGAGCCTCTCGATGTCGTGGTCTCGGTCGCCGGCGTCACCGTGTCAGCCGAACTCGCAGCGGGCGACACCACCCTCACCGCCTCGGTGGCCGTTCCCGAGGTCGACCTCTGGTGGCCCGTGGGCTATGGCGCGCAGCCGCTGTACGACGTCGACGTGCGGCTCGAGGCATCCGGATCGATCCTCGACGAGGCGCATCGGCGAGTCGGCTTCCGCACGATCGCGTGGGACTCCACTCCTGACGATGCGGGCACCCCGTTCGTCCTGAAGGTGAACGGCGTGCCGGTATTCGTGAAAGGGGCGAACTGGATTCCGGATGACGCGTTCCCGGTGCGGGTGGACCGGGCGCGGTACGCGCGGCGGCTGCGCCAGGCGCGCGACGCGAACCTCAACCTCATCCGGGTGTGGGGCGGTGGCATCTACGAGGCAGACGACTTCTACGACCTCGCCGATGAGCTCGGCCTGCTCACCTGGCAGGACTTCCTGTTCGCGTGCGCCGCGTACGCCGAGGAGGAGCCACTGCGCAGCGAGATCGAGGCGGAGGCGCGCGACAACGTCACGCGCATCGCGCACCATCCCTCGCTCGTGCTTCTCACCGGCAACAACGAGAATCTCTGGGGCTACGAGGATTGGGGCTGGAAGCTGCGCCTGGACGGCAAGACGTGGGGCGCGTACTACTACTACGAGCTGTTCCCCGCCGTGATCGCCGAACTCGCCCCGGGTGTGCCCTACGCGCCCGGGAGTCCGTTCAGTCCCGGGTCGACGGACGAGAGGCCGCTCCACCCCAACGACGAGCAACACGGCACGATGCACATCTGGGACCTTTGGAACCAGAAGGACTGGCCGCACTACCGCGACTACACGCCGCGCTTCGTCGCCGAGTTCGGCTGGCAGGGTCCACCCACCTGGTCGACGCTCACGCGCTCGATCAGCGATGACCCGCTGACTCCCGAGTCACCCGGAATGGTCGTGCACCAGAAGGCTATGGAGGGCAACGTCAAGCTGACGAACGGATTGATCCCCCACTACCGGCTGCCCGAAGACATGGAGACCTGGCACTGGGCCATGCAGCTGAACCAGGCGGATGCGATCACCACCGCACTGGAGCATTTCCGCTCGTTCGCCCCGCACACCGCGGGCGCGATCGTCTGGCAGCTCAACGACTGCTGGCCGGTGACCTCGTGGGCGGCGATCGACGGCGACGAGCACCCGAAGCCGCTGTTCTACGCGCTGCGCAACGCGTTCGCACCGCGAGTCGTGACGATTCAGCCGCGAGACGGCGGATTCGTCGCGGCGGTACTCAACGACTCGGCGGATGAGTGGACAGGCGACCTGCGTCTCACGCGCCGTGGGTACGACGGCACGATCCTCTCCGAGCACGTCGACTCCGTCGCGGTGGCGTCGCGAGGCGTCGCCACGGTGCAGATTCCGGATGCCGTGGCCACCGCAGGCGACGATGGTTCCGAGCTCATCGTCGCCGAGTTGAGCGGCATCCGCGGGCTATGGTTCTTCGGCGAGCCGCGCGACTCTGCGCTCGAGGCGCCCCGCGTGTCCGTCGCGGTGGCCGAGCACGCCGACGGAGTGGCGATCACCCTCATTGCCGGCAATCTCGTTCGCGAACTGACCCTGCTCGCAGACAAGATCGCACCGGACGCCGTCGCCGAGGAGGGACTTGTCACCCTCCTGCCGGGCGAGTCGACGACGATCGTGGTCCGTGGGCTGACCGCAGCCCAGGCCCCGGCCGTTTCGCACCCGAGCGTGCTGCGCTCGGCGAACCAGCTGGTGGTGCGATGACCACTCTCACCGAGCGGCTCGGAGAGCCGGTCTGCGGCATGACGTGGGGCTGGGTCGGCACCCGCGGCACCTGGGCGACACCGGATGCCGCGGCATCCATGGCGGCCATGGCCGACCATGCTGTCAGCTGGACCGCGATCGCCTACGCGGCGAACCAGGCGACGGCGTTCTCGACCGAGATTCCCTTCGACGCGGAGCCGACCGTCACGGACGACGAGATCGTCTGGGCGATCCGCGAGGCGAAGAGGCTGGGCATGAAGGTGGTGCTCAAGCCGGTGGTGAACTGCGCCGACGGCACGTGGCGCGCACACATCGGCTTCTTCGATCGGGACGTGCCGAACGAGCCGAGCTGGTCGGACTGGTTCGCCTCTTACCGCGAATTCATCCTCCACTCGGCCCGCATCGCCGAGGCCGAGGGTGTCGAGATGTTCTGCATCGGATGCGAGATGGTGCGCGCCGACGGGCAGGAGGTCCACTGGCGACGTCTGGTGTCGGAGGTTCGCGGGGTGTATTCCGGACTGGTGACCTACAACTGCGACAAATACCAGGAAGGTCACGTCACCTGGTGGGACGCGGTCGACGTGATCTCTTCGAGTGGGTACTACCCCATCGATACCTGGGAGGCTCACCTGGATCGCATCGAGCGAGTGGTCGCGGCATCCGGCAAGCCGTTCCTCTTCATGGAGGTGGGTTGCCCCAGCCGCACCGGATCGGCGGAACTGCCCAACGACTGGGCTCTGCCGGGCGCTGCCTCTGGACACGAGCAGCTGCGGTACTACCGCGCGATGTTCGAAGCCTGCTCGACGCGTCCGTGGGTGGGAGGATTCGTGCTCTGGGACTGGCCGGCTGCGCTCTACGCGGTCGAGGACGCCGCCGCGAACGATGATTACTGCCCTTACGGCAAGCCGGCAGGAGCCTATCTGCGAGAGGTCTACACCGCGATGCAGAAGCAAGGGGCCTCCGCATGACCGGGGCTTCGGTATTGGCGATCGATGCCGGTCAGACCGGGATGAAGGTGCGCCTCCAGCACGGCAGCGACACTCGGGACGTCCTGTTCGGCGGCATCCGCACGCATGAACTCCTGCTGCCTCAGTTGGCGGATGTCGTGCACGCCGCCATTCGCGACACCGGCGCGACACCGGAGATCGTCACCGCCGGCATCTCCGGTCTGACGGATCGCGATGCGGATGCAGGTGCACTGCTCGGACTGCTTCGCGATACCGGAATCCGCGAAGCGGCGCTCGCACACGACTCCACCACCTCCTTCCTCGGCGCACTCGGCGACACCCGTGGTGCCGTCGTGGCCGCAGGAACGGGCGTCGTGACGCTCGCCGTCGGACGCGACGCCGTCGCACGGGTCGATGGTTGGGGCTATCTCATGGGCGACGCAGGCAGCGGCTATTGGATCGGCCGCGAAGCGCTCGACGCGGTCATGCGTGCCTACGACGGCCGAGGTCCGCAGACCCGACTGACGGATGTCGTGCGGGAGCGATGGCCGCAACTCGATCAGGCATACATCTCACTCCAGGCGACTGATGACCGCGTGAGCGTCATCGCATCCTTCGCCGCGTCGGTCGCTCGGCTCGCCGCGGACGGCGACGAGGTCGCCCTCACCATCACGACGAGCGCTGCACACCAGCTTGCACTCAGCGTGACGACCGCGATCGGCCAGGTCGCGCACCCTGACGACCGCCTGTCGGTGTGCGCGATCGGCGGAGTATTCCGCTCCGCAGTGCTCGCGGGTGCCTTCTCCGACGTGCTCACCCGCGACTCTCACGACTTCGACATCACGCTCGTTTCCCCGCTCGGCGAAGGGATCGACGGGGCGATCGCCCTCGCCGATCTGGGTTCGAAACACCCCCTGTCTGCTGCTGTCCACAGCGCGAGGGCAACGTGAGGTCTACGCCCGATGGGCACGGGCTGCTCTTCGGCGGCGACTACAACCCGGAGCAGTGGCCGGCGAGCGTATGGCGCGAAGACATCGCGCTCATGCGGGAGGCGAGAGTCAACACGGTGACGCTCGGCGTGTTCTCGTGGGCGTTCGTCGAGACCGACGACGACGAGTGGGATTGGGGGTGGTTCGATGAGGTCATCGGACTCCTCCACGACGCCGGTATCGGCATCGACCTGGCGACTCCCACCGCCGCTCCACCGACATGGTTGCAGCGCACGCACCCTGAGATCGTGCCGGTCGACCGCAACGGCTCGAGATTCCACCAAGGCGGGCGACTCGGGTGGTGCGCCAGCCATCCGGTATGGCACCGCTACTCGAGCCGGATCGCCCGACGGCTCGGCGAGCGCTACGGCCGGCATCCCGCCGTGCGGATGTGGCACGTCAGCAACGAACTGGGCGGCGGCAATCGCCTCTGCTACTGCGAGGAGTCCTCACGCGCGTTCCGCGAGTGGGCGCGTGACCGCTATGGCACGATCGACGAGCTCAATCGAGCGTGGGGCACCGCGGTGTGGGGGTTGCGTTATCGCTCCTTCGACGACGTGATCGCGCCGCTGGCGAGCGAGTCCGGCCAGAGCCCATCGATGCTGCTCGCCTTCGATCGCTTCAGCTCGGACGCACTCCTGGGCCAATACCGGCGTGAGCGCGAGGCGCTGCGATCGGCAGGGGTGGCAACCCCCATCACCACGAACCTCATGCTCGCGGTCGGCGGAAGCGTCGCGGACTATTCGCACTGGGTGCCTGATCTCGACGTGGTGGCGATCGACCACTACGCAGTGATGGCCGATCCCCATCGCGAACGAGAACTCGCTTTTGTGGCGTCCCGTGCCCGCGGATTGGATCGCACCAGGCCGTGGCTGCTGATGGAGCACTCGACGAGCGCGGTTAACTGGCAGCCCCGCAATCCGCCGAAGGCGCCGGGCGAGATGATCCGCCATAGTCTGCAGCACATCGCGCACGGCTCGGACGGTGCGCTGTTCTTCCAGTGGCGCGCTTCCGCGTCGGGCGTGGAGCAGTATCACTCGGGCATGGTTCCGCATGCCGGTTCGGATACGCGTCAATGGCGCGAGGTGGTGGAGCTCGGCCGGACCCTCGAGAGGATCAAGCATGTGGCTGGCAGCCTCGTCGAGGCCTCCCGCGTCGCGATCGTGGCAGACATCCCGGCGAAGTGGGCCTGGGAGGAAGGCCAGAAGCCGATCCATGACTACCCGATCGAGGCATCCGGCCGGCGATGGCACGAAGCTCTGTCCGCCCGCGGCCTGGGCCCGGATGTCGTCCCACCCCGTGCGGATCTCACGGCATACGGTCTTCTCGTCGTGCCTGGACTGTACGCCGTCAACGATGCCACAGCGGGTGCGATCGCGGCAGCCGCGCTGCGCGGGGCGACCGTCGTCGTGGGTCACCTGTCAGGCATTGTGGACGAAGAGAATCGCGTCAGAACCGGCGGCTATCCGGGCGCGTTCCGCGAGATGCTCGGCGTCGTCGGTGAGGAGTTCTGTCCGATGCTCGCGGGCGAGCAGATCGTCCTCACATCCGGTTCGATAGCCATCGACTGGAGCGAACGGCTGAGAGTCACGGACGCCGAGATCGTGGACACCTATGCCGAGGGCGACCTCGTCGGATTGCCCGCCGTGACGCGCAGATCGGTCGGGGCGGGTCGTGCATGGTACGTGTCGGCCGACATCCGCGACGGCTTCGACGCGCTGGTCGACGCCGTCATCACGGATGCCGGCGTGCGCGCGCGCCTTCCCGTCGCGGCAGGCATCGAGGCGGTCCGCCGGAAATCGGACTCGTCGTCGTGGCTGTTCTTGATCAATCACGGCGACACCGACGTCGAGGTTCGGACGTCGGGACTCGAACTGATCAGCGGAGACAGCATCGATGGCTCGATCAAACTCGCCGCCGGGGCTGTGGCCGTCATACAGGAGCGAACGAGCGGATAGGCGCTCTCAGCCCAGGGCGTCCACGATCGCGTTCAATGTCTGCGACGGGCGCATCACCCGGGCGACCAGCTCCACGTCGGGGTGGTAGTACCCGCCGATGTCGGCCGGCGACCCCTGAACAGCGAGAAGTTCGGCCACGATGGCCTCCTCATTTGAGGCGAGCTTCTCGGCAATCGGCGTGAACACGGCGGCCAGCTCGGGGTCGGCATCCTGCCCGGCCAGCTCCTGCGCCCAGTACAGCGCGAGGTAGAAGTGGCTGCCGCGGTTGTCGATCGTGCCCAGCGCCCGCCCCGGGGACTTGTCGTTCTCGAGGAACGTGCCTGTGGCCGCATCCAGAGTGTCGGCAAGAACCTGCGCCTTGACGTTGCCGGTGTAGTTCGCGAGGTGCTCGAGCGAGGCAGCGAGCGCGAAGAACTCACCCAGCGAGTCCCAGCGCAGATAATTCTGTTCGACGAGCTGCTGAACGTGCTTGGGTGCCGAGCCTCCGGCACCGGTCTCGAAAAGCCCGCCGCCGGCGAGCAGCGGCACGATGCTCAGCATCTTCGCCGACGTGCCGACCTCGAGAATCGGGAACAGGTCGGTGAGGTAGTCGCGAAGCACGTTCCCCGAGACCGAGATGGTGTCCTCGCCCTTGCGGAGGCGATCGAGCGAGTACTGCGTCGCCGCGGCAGGGGCGAGGATCTCGATCGTGAGCCCCTCTGTGTCGTGATCCGCGAGGTAGGTCTTGACCTTCCCGATCAGCGCGGCATCGTGGGACCGCGACTCGTCGAGCCAGAAGACGGCGGGCGAGCCACTGGCGCGGGCGCGGGTGACTGCGAGCTTCACCCAGTCGCGGACCGGGATGTCCTTGGTCTGGGTGGCGCGCCAGATGTCTCCGGGCTGCACGGTGTGCACGAGGACGACCTCACCGGCCTGGTCCAGCACCTGCACAGTGCCCGGGGCGGAGATCTCGAAGGTCTTGTCGTGGCTGCCGTACTCCTCGGCGGCCTGTGCCATGAGGCCGACGTTGGGGACCGAGCCGATCGTGGCAGGGTCCAGCGGACCATGCGCGTTCACGTCGTCGATGACCGTCTGGAAGACAGTCGCATACGACGAGTCGGGGATGACAGCGAGCGTGTCGTCCTCTCCCCCGTCGATGCCCCAGAGCCTGCCGCCGTTGCGGATGAGCGCCGGCATCGACGCATCCACGATCACATCGGACGGGACGTGAAGATTCGTGAGCCCCTTATCGGAGTTCGTGTACGACAGCCGCGGGCCGCGCGCCAGATCGGCGGTGATCGCATCGGCGATCGCAGCGCCTCCGTCCACCGACGCAAGTCCGGCCAGGATCGCACCCAGTCCGTCGTTGGGAGTCAGGCCGGCTTCGGCGATCTTGTCGCCGTAGCGGTCGAACACGTCGGCGAAGTAGACCTTCACCACGTGGCCGAAGATGATCGGATCGCTGACCTTCATCATCGTCGCCTTGAGGTGCACGGAGTACAGCACGTCGTCGGCCTTCGCCACTGCGAGCGTGTCGGCGAGGAACGCGTCGAGGGCGGCCGCCGAGAGGAAAGTGGCGTCGACGATCTCACCGGGCAGGACCTTCAACCCGGCCTTGAGCGTGGTGGCGGTGCCGTCTTCTGCGACGTGCTGGATAGTGAGGACGTCATCGCCGGGTGAGACCCAGGACTTCTCGTTCGACTTGAAGTCGTCGTGACCCATCGTGGCGACGCGAGTCTTCGAGCCGGCGGGAAAGGCCTTGTTGCGGTGGGGGTGCTTGCGCGCATAGTTCTTCACGGCGAGCGGCGCACGCCGGTCACTGTTGCCCTCACGCAGCACCGGATTCACTGCGGAGCCCTTGATGCGGTCGTAGCGGGCGCGGATGTCCTTGTCTTCGACTGTCAGCGCCTCGTCCGGGTAATCCGGGATGTCGAAGCCCTGCGACTGCAGCTCCGCGATCGCCGCCTTCAACTGCGGGATCGACGCGGAGATGTTGGGAAGCTTGATGATGTTCGCCTCGGGCAGAGTCGCCAGGCCGCCCAGTTCGGCGAGGGCATCGCCGACCTGCTGCTCGGGTGTCAGCCGCTGCGGGAACGCCGCCAGAACGCGGCCCGCGAGCGAGATGTCGCGCGTGTCGATGCCGACACCCGCCTGGCCGGCGACCGCCTGCACGATCGGCAGGAACGAGGCGGTGGCAAGTGCCGGAGCCTCGTCGGTGTGGGTGTAGATGATGGTCGAATCAGTCACCGGGTTCGTCTCCGTTCACGTCGTCATTTCAGCCTATCGCACGCGACAAAGTATCTTGACATCGAGATACTTTCGGCGATGTCGTCCATGTCGATCCGCTATTCCGAGAGTGCCGGATGGCGCGCATCCGGCTAACGTGGCCTCATGGGTGACCTCCGACTCGAAGAACTGTCCGCGTCCACGATCGTGGCGGTCAACAACATGTCGCTGAAGCCCGGGCAGGAGCAGTATCTCGCGCCCGTGAGCTACGGCATCGCCGCGACCGTCGTGAATCCGCAGACCACATGGCAGCGGGTCGTCCTGGACGGCGAAGAGGTCGTCGGCTTCGTCAGCGCGAACTTCGACGCCGAGGCACCGGAGGAGCACTTCCAGTCCGTGCTCTGGCGCATCAACGTCGATGCCGACGACCAGGGTCGTGGTGTCGGACGGTTCGCGGTCGCCGAACTGCTCGAAGAGGCGCGCACTCGCGGCATGGACCACCTCGATGTGATCTACGAAGCCGGTGAAGGCGGGCCCGAGCTCTTCTTCCAGCGCGTCGGGTTCACACCCGTGGGCGAGACCGAGTACGGCGAGGTCATCGCCGAGATCCGCCTGTAGTCCGGACGCCGGACACCCCGACGCACTCGGCGGCGAGGGCGGCTACGTGGACGTCGCACCGTCCGCAGCCGCCTTTTCCTTCGCCGCGCCCGCTGTGTTCGGCGGTGAGTTGCGAGCCGCCCGGCGCTCCGCCCACTCCTTCGTGGCCCGTCGCGACAGTGCAGCGAAGCCTTCCTGATCGTCGGCGGAGCGAAGTTCCGGGTCCCTCGCGATGAAGTCGCAGATCGCGTCATCGGCCATCGCGGCCTCGAACAGCTCGACGACCTCCGGCGCATCGAAGCTGTAGCGCCGCCATCGCGTGAGGTAGCACGCGAGACTGTAGGACAGCTCTGGATCGGCGCGAATCAGAAGCCAGGCGTCCGGGCGACCAATTCGGGCTTTGGCACGCGCGTGGGCCTGATCAGAAGCATCGGATCGTGCGGCAGAGCCCCCTCGATCGAGTTCCGCGGCAGCGGCGAAGAGCGCAGCCCGATTGATCTCGAAGACGCACTCCAACCGCAATTCGAGCCCACCGCCGTCGAGGATCCTGCCTGCACGCGGAAGGACGCGGTCGATGCTGTGCAGCGCGTCTGCGCGCCGCACGAGCTTACGAGCAGAGCCGGCGTGGCCGCGCGCTTCCGCTGCCGCAGCCGCGATCAGACTCCCCAGCTCCTCCGCGCCGCTCGCGGCGGCGGTCGCCTTCCCCGCCCATTTCTCGGCCACCGCAAGGGTTGCGGCCGAGAGGCTCTTCTCGGCGGAGGCTAATGCGCGCGTTGCGAGGACTGATATCCGCCGCGACACGTCTTTCGTCGTCTTCGCGCGGCTGATCACGCGCCTCGTCCGCCGCGAGACGGCTCGCCAGGTCGCCATTGCGGCAAACAGTCGAGGTGTGTCGTCGCGAATCTTCTGGGAGCGAGCAATGGCGGACGATCGCCCGCTCTCCATCGCACTCGCCTGGGCATAGGCTCGTCCGGCGTCATGATCACGAGCCGCTGCGACGAGCGCATTCGTCAAGCCGCGCGCGGCGGCGATCACGGCAGCCCGCGCGGTGTTGATTCCGTCCACGCGGTTTGCAAGCGGAGCAACATCGGCCACTTCCAACGCACTCAAGCGGATGTCATCGACAACCTCGATGGAGCTCGCCGCGAGGTCGAGGGCACCCAGCGCAGCAGCACGGGCCGCGCCAAGGGCCGTCATCTGCGTCAGGACATCGCCGGTCGGCGTCTGAACCAGTTGCTGCAATGCCCCCGCTCGCCCGATCACATCCTGCAGGTCAGCGCACCCCGCCTCGACAGACCCCACGATGACCTGCAGCGCCGACGTCACGCGGTCCCTGGCGATCTTGCGTGAGTCGCGGGCAGCGCCGAGTGCCGCCTGGGTCGCGGCATCCGCGGTCCGCGCCTGAGAGTCGGCTGTCCGCGCCCTCTTGTCGGCGGCGCGAGCGCGCGCACTCGCCCGCAGTCTCGGCGACCTTCGGTCGGGCTCGGTCAGCGCAGGCAATTCCGCTGGCGTGGCGGCGGCGGGCGGTTCCTCTGCCGTAACCGCGGCAGCGAGATTGCGGGCGACGGCGCAACGTGACACGAGCAGTCCCTGCTCGAGCATGTTCGGCGGTGCGGCCGTCACGATTCGACCTCGTCGAAGCGCTCGAGCCGCGCATCCATCCACCCGGAGTATGCGACCAGCACGTCGATGTCATCGGACTGGCGGTATCGCGCCTTCTGCAAAGTCACGATCGCAAGGCGATTCTGAGGGTCAGCCGCCACAGCGATCTTCAGCAGTTGTATCGCCCGCTCAGTGTCGAGATCTCGCATGTACCAGGTCAGCGCGATGTACTGAAGGGCCACGCCATCGGGGTTGGTCGCACCCGCGAGCCCGGCGGAGAACTCATCGGCGTACGCGGCGCGCATTCCGAGAAGGATCTCGGCTGCGATGCGGACTGAGAGAACTTCCCGGTCGCCGATGCCGTTGGGGTAGGGGGTCAGATTCTCCCACCCTGGCTCGCTCAGCCGGACGGTGCGCGCGACGATCGTCCGGGAGTTGCGCGAGACGACAACGGTGGCGTCCCGGTCTGTGCCGATACTGAACACGGCCTGCCACGGGTTCACACCGACCAGGAAGAGCACGATCTTCTGAGTCGCCGCGATCCAGTTCGATTTGGAGAGCTGCGTCAGAGCCGTATCGAACTCTGGGATGGTCGCCTCGCTCTGCACCTCGAGATTTGCGGAGCTCTTTTCGGCGAGCGCCTTCAGCTGGGCAGCGACATCGGCGCGTGACACTGTGCCGCCCTCTGCGCTGACCTCGATCGTCAGTTTGCGAAGGGTCGCGAGCCAGCACGCGACGGCGAATGATCCCGTCAGTGCCATCAGCAGGAGGACTGCGTAGGCGCCGAACAGGATGCCACCGGCGAGATCGCCATTCGCGGCCTGGATTCCGATGGCAGCGAACAACACGGGCATGAGCACGATAAGACCCCAGCCGATCCCGGCGGCGGCGCGGCGCGACTTGCGAGTCGAGGGGAGATCGCGGAGGAACCACGCCTCCACCATGAGACGCGCAAGCACGAAAAGGGCCAGGATCGCCCCGAGCACGAACGCCCCGACCGTTGCGAGGGGCTGCAGGTGATGCTTCACGAAGTCGTCCCACGAACTCCCGGCCATCTCAGCGTCGGTCTCATCGTCGGGCACAGTCGCAGGCACCAGAGCCGTGGCAAGCGTCAGTACCGCTTCGCAGGTCGGCGAGAGGTCGGCTGCTCCCGCACCCACGCCCGCAGCCTTGAGCGTTGCGACCGCATCGGCGGGCTTGCCGCCGTTCAATTGGCGGGTGGCGTTCGCACATCCCAGCTCGGCGATCGAGCTCATTGTCGTCGATGTGGGGGTGGACGCCGGGGGGGTCGGCGTTGACGCCGCAGACGGTCCGGCATCGGACGGAGTCGGGGTCGGCGTCGGCGTCGGCGTCGGCGTCGGCGCGACGAGCAGCCACGCCGTCGCGCAGGCGCCCTCGAGCCACTTCGCGTTGGTCGCGTCGACCCCCGCGGCTCCCAGCCGTCCAGTGACGCCGACGACATCCGCAGGGTTGGCGATCGCGTACTTGCACGCGCCCGGAAGCTCGGCGGTCCTGATGCCCGCGGCGGCCATCTGAGCGGTTTGCCATGCAGCACCGCAATCCGACGACAGGGCATCCGAATCGTCCACACCAGCGAGGGCGAAGATCGCGACCGCATTCTTCGCGCCGGCCTCCTTCGGCTGCGGCTGACCCTCGAAGCTGTCGGCGTCGGCGTACAACCTCGCCGTCGCGACCTCGCACACGACACCGATCTGCGCCTTCGTCATCGGCGACCGATTGTCGCCGGCCACGTACATCGCGACCGCCACGAGTATGAACAGCGCCAGCGCGAGCAAACCCGCAACCCAGCCGGCACCCGTCATGAGCGCGCGAAGATCCGGGCCAGACTTGGTTTCCACGAGCCCCCCGCCCACCCAGCTGTCTTGGGCTCATGGTGGCGTGCAGGCGAACTGCGCGTCAAGTGGTCAGCGACAACTCAGACCACACGCCGCCACGCACCCGCACGACCGAGGATCGCGCGGTCGAGCCTCGGCCGACCGCATCGCGATGGCCAGGCATCCGCCCTTCGACAAGCTCAGGGACCGGTCGACAAGCTCAGGGACCGGTCGACAAGCTCAGGGACCGGTCGACAAGCTCAGGGACCGGAACCGCTACACGAGCGACTCGCGCCACGCGGCGTGGAGCTTCGCGAATCGGCCGTCGCCGCCGATGAGGTTCTCCGGCGAGTCGTCCTCGATGATCCGGCCGTGCTCCATGACGAGGACGCGGTCGGCGATCGCCACGGTCGACAGTCGGTGCGCGATGATGATCGCGGTCCGGTCGGCGAGAAGCGTCTGCAGGGCATCCTGGATCTGCCGCTCGCTCGGGATGTCGAGCGATGCCGTCGCCTCGTCGAGGATGAGCACCGTCGGGTTCGCGAGGAAGGCGCGCGCGAACGAGATCAGCTGGCGCTGACCCGCCGACACGCGGCCGCCGCGCTTGTTCACATCGGTGCCGTAGCCGTCGGGCAGCTTCTGGATGAAGGCATCCGCCCCCACCGCGCGTGCCGCCGACATGATCTCTTCGAGAGTCGCGTCCGGCTTGCCGAGCGCGATGTTGTCGGCGACCGTCCCGCTGAACAGATACGCCTCCTGCGTCACCATGACGATCGCCCGGCGAAGGTCCTTGGGGTGCAGATTCTGGAGGTCGACGCCGTCGAGGGTCACGGACCCGCGGGTCGGGTCGTAGAACCGGGAGACGAGCTTCGCCAGGGTCGACTTGCCCGCCCCCGTCGTCCCCACCAGGGCGAGCGTCTGCCCGGCGGGGATGTCGAGCGAGAAGTCGTGCAGGATGACGCGGTCATCCGAGTAGCCGAAGCGGACGTCGTCGAAGTGGATGTGGCCACGAGCCTGCCAGAGGTCCACCGGCGTGGTCGGGTCGGGCACGGTCGGCTCCTCCTCGAGGACGCCCGAGACCTTCTCCAGCGCCGCGGTGGCGGACTGGTACGAGTTCAGGAAGAACGCGACTTCCTGAAGCGGCGCGAAGAAGTTGCGGACGTAGAGGACGGCGGCCGTCAGCACACCCAGCGCGAGTGTGCCGTCGACGACGCGGATGCCGCCCCAGAGCAGCACGAGCGCGACGGTTACCGATGCCACGGCCATGAGACCGGGCTCGAACGTTCCGAAGAGCTTGATCGAGCGCATGTTGATGTCGCGGTAGTCGCTCGACAGCTCGCCGAACTCGTCGTCGTTGCGCACCTCCTTGCGGAAGGCCTTGACCGCTCGCACCCCGGTCATCGTCTCGACGAACTTGACGATGACCTTCGCACTGACCACGCGCGACTCGCGGTAGACGACCTGCGAACGCGTGTAGAACCATCGCATCAGGAAGAACAGCGGGATTCCCATGACGATGAGGATGACGCCGGACTCCCAGTCCAGGAGCAGCAGCGCGATGAGCGTGAATCCGCCGTACAGCAGGCCCGACACGAGCTCGTTGAGTCCGCCGTCGAGCAGCTCGCGGATCGAGTCAAGGTCGCTCGTCTGGCGCGAGATGATCCGGCCGGACGTGTACGACTCATGGAACTCGAGGCTCAAGCGCTGCGTGTGCCGGAAGATCCGCTTGCGCAGATCGAGCATGACGGCCTGGGTGAGGCGCGCCGCGACGACGACGTACCACCCGATGAGCGCGGCTCCGCCGAAGGCGGCGACGAGGTAGACGGCCACGACGCCGATGGTCGGCAGCCAGTTCATCTCGTCGATCACGGCAGGCAGCGCCTTGTCGATTCCATACGCGATGAGCGCAGGGCCGGCGACTCGGAGTGCGGTCGACACGATCAGGACGACCGCGGCGAGCACGAGCTGCCACTTCAGCGGCGTGACCAGTGAGCCGAGCAGGCGCAGTGATCGGCGGCGGATCAGGCGACTCTCATCGCGCGAGTAGTCCGAGCGGTCTTCACCGCTGGTGCCGGTGACGGTCGTAGTGCTCACAGGTTCACCTCCCTCTCCCGAATGCGGGCTTCTTCGATCTCGAGACTCGAAATCACATATCGGTAGTGCTCGTTCTCGCGCAGCAGGTCGGAGTGGCGGCCGACGGCCGTGATGCGCCCCGCTTCGAGCAGAGCCACCCGGTCGGCGAGCGTGACCGTGGACGGCCGGTGCGCGACGACGAGCGCGGTCGTGCTGTGCAGCACTTCACGGAGCGCGTCTTCGACGAGCGCCTCGGTGTCGACGTCGAGCGCCGAGAGCGGATCGTCCAGCACCAGCACGGCCGGGCGGGCGGCAACGGCCCGTGCGAGCGCGAGGCGCTGCCGCTGGCCGCCGGAGAGGCTCAGCCCCTCTTCGCCGATGACGGTGTCGACGCCGTCGGGAAGCTCGTCCACGAACCCGGCCTGCGCGACCGCGAGCGCTT
Organism: Microbacterium pumilum; assembly: GCF_039530225.1. Taxonomy (NCBI): domain Bacteria; kingdom Bacillati; phylum Actinomycetota; class Actinomycetes; order Micrococcales; family Microbacteriaceae; genus Microbacterium; species Microbacterium pumilum. The sequence continues at coordinate 1,936,503 of NZ_BAAAOH010000001.1, read as the reverse complement.
CTCGCAGCACTTCCTCGGCCTCGGGGCTGCCGGGTTCGAGATCCTCGCGACCGAGCAGGACGTTGTCGCGCACGCTCTGCGAGAACAGCGTCGAATCCTCGAAGGCCATGCCCACGTGGCGGCGCAGCTCGCTCAGCTCGAGATCGCGCACATCGACACCGTCGACCGTGACCCGGCCGCCGGTGACGTCGTACAGGCGCGAGGGAAGCGTGGTCAAGGTGGTCTTGCCGGAACCGGTGAGGCCGACGAGAGCCATCGTCTCTCCCGGTTCGAGGACGAGGTCGATGCCGTCGAGCAGATCCGGCTCGTGGGTACCGGCATCCTGATACCGGAAGTGCACTCCCTCGAACGCGAGCTCGCCGCGCGGACGAACGATGGTCTCGGGGCTCTCGGGGTCGACGATCGTGTTCTCCTCGTCGAAGACCTCGAAGATGCGATCGGTCGCGGTGCGGGCATCGAGGAGGAACGAGTACAGGAACCCGATCGACTCCATGGGCCAGCGCAGCACCGTCGCCATCGCGAAGAACGCGATGAGCTCGGCCACCTGCAGTTGGCCGAGCTGCACCAGCACGATGCCGGCGCCGAGGCACAGCGCGAACGCGATGTCGGGCAGCAGCACCAGCCAGAACCAGATCCAGCCGATCGCGCCGGCCTTGTGGAGTTCGGTCGCGCGCAGCGTCTCGGCCTGCCGGGTGAACTTCTCGAGCGCGTGCTTGCCGCGTCCGAAAGCCTTCAGAACACGGATGCCGTGAACGCTTTCCTCCACAGCAGTCGCGAGGTCTCCGGCCTGATCCTGGCTCTTCCGTGCCAGCGAGCCGTAGGTCTTCTCGAAGCGGTACGCCGAGTACCACAGCGGCGCCGACGACAGGATGAAGATCGTGGCGAGGATCCAGTGCCAGCGGAACAGGATCACCGAGCCGACCAGGATCGTGATCATGTTGACGACGAGCAGCACGATGCCGAACGCCATCCAGCGGCGGATGAGGCTGATGTCCTGCATCATGCGGCTGAGCAGCTGCCCGGACTGCCAACGGTCATGGAACGCGACGGGCAATCGCTGCAGGCGCGCGTAGAAGCCCACGCGCAGGTCGTACTCGACCTTGGTGGCGGGGGCCAGCACGAACCAGCGGCGCGCCCACACCATCAGCGCCTCGAGGAGGCCCAGGACGAGGATCAGCACGGAGCCCCACACGAGCTGTGCGGGGTCACCGGATGAGATCGGGCCCGCGACGATCGCCTCGAGGACGAGCGGGATCGACAGAGCGAGCAGGCTCGCGATCAGGGCGCTGACGGCGCCGAGGATGAGGCGCGGAAGCACCGGTTTGGCGAAGGGCAGCAGCCTCGCCAGGGCGCGGGGCGTGGAGAGTGCGGACCGTGTTGGTTCGGCGGTGACAGTCATGATCCTTGTGGGGGTCCTAGGGAGTCCTGGTGAGGACGGTGGTGCGGAGGGCCTCGGAGAGGCGGTGCCGCGCGGGACGCGGCTGAGACGCTCCTTCGGAGGAAGGGAACGCTCGGAGAGTCGGCGGTATGCCGGACCGGCGGAAGCCGAGGAGTGGAGGCGGTTCTCCTACGACTCGATTCGCGGTCGCGTGAGTCCGGCAGCACCGAGGACGAGCGAGGTCTTGGCGATGGCGACCTGATACATGGCATCCTCCTGAGGTGTGAGCGGACGGGGGTCGTACGCGAGCGCGACAGCCCTCCAGCCTAGTGCTGGGAGTTCGCTGAATGCAACACGGCCGCTCGGCCCCGTCGATGGCGGGACACGAGCGGCCGAGTGGTGCCGTTACGCCGCGGACTCCCGTGCGAGGAGGCTGCGCTTGACGTCCAATCCCCACGCGAATCCCCCGAGCGAGCCATCCGACCGCAGCACGCGGTGGCACGGCACGAACAGTGCGGGCGCATTGCGTGCGCAGATGGATGCCGCGGCCCGGACAGCAGACGGCTGTCCGAGCTCGGCCGCGAACTCGGCGTACGAGAGCGGATGCCCCGGCGTGATCCGCCGCAGCGCGGCCCATCCTGCGGTCTGCATCGCGGTGCCGTCCTGCGCGACGGGGACGTCGTCGATCGCGGCGAGATCGCCGGCGTAGAACGCGACGGCAGCGGCGGCGGCATCCGTCTCGCCTTCGGCGACCGAGGTCGGCCGCAACCTCGTGTGGATGCGGTTCAGAACGGCCTCGGGATCGGCGGTCCACCCCGAGGCGAGGACCCGCCCCCGCTCGTCGGCGATGAGCGTGAAGGCCCCGTCGGGCGTGTCGATGGTCTGAATGGTGGCGGTCATGGTGTCTCCTCGGGTGTCTTCCGGCGGCGCACCGGTGCTGCACGCCACAGATGCGCGGTCAGGTAGGAACGCCACGGCGCCGTGCGTGCCGCCCATTCGGCGAGCGGCGCGGGCTCGGCGGGGATGCCGGCCGCCGCGGCGCCGGCGCGGACGGCCACGTCGCCGGGCAGGAACACGTCGGGGTCTCCCGTGACGCGCATGCGGACATAATCGGCTGTCCACGGGCCGATCCCCGGCATCGCGAGAAGCGCCGCGCGCTGCTCGGCGCCGTCATCCCCCGCGCCCAGTCGCAGCGCGCCGTCGGCGAGCTCTCCTGCGGCGCCGATGAGGGCGCGGGTGCGAGCGGCGGGTCCGCGGAGCACCTCGTGCCCGTGCTCTGCGATGGCCGACATCGACGGAAAGAGCAGGTCGGTCTCACCGAATTCCTCGACCCGCTCACCGAGCGCCTCGGCGAGCGCCGTGAGCGCTGTCCGCGCGGCAGAGACGGTGATCTGCTGGCCGACCATCGCCCGGATCAGCATCTCATCCGGATCTGCGGCCCCGGGCACGCGGATGCCCGGCACCGCCGCGACGAGCGGTGCGAGTTCGGGATGCCGCGTCAGCGCCTCGTCGACCGCGATCGGGTCGGCGTCGAGGTCGAAGAGGCGGCGCGCGCGCGTCACGAGGGTGGAGAGGTCGGCGAGGTGGGTGAGGCGTGCCCTCAGCCGCACCCTGCCGACTTCGTCGAGACGGATCTCGAACCAGGCCGGCCCGCCCGGGAGGCGAAGCGTTCGTGCGAAGGTCGTGTCGGTCGCGACCTCGACTCCGGGGATGGCCCGCGCCCGCATCCAGCCGAACAGGCCCGCCGCATCGAGCGGTCCGCGGTGCGGCAGCACGAGGTCGATCGCGCCGGGGGCGTCCGACGCGGCACTGTGCGGAATGGTCCGCCGGCGCCGCGCTCGCAGCTCGAGCGGCGGCATCCCGAACACTTCGCGGACGGTGTCGTTGAACTGGCGAACGCTCGCGAAACCGGCCGAGAATGCGACATCCGCCGCGGGCAGCTCCGTGCCGACGAGCAGCATTCGCGCGGTGTGCGCGCGGTGCGCCCGGCTGAGCGCCAGCGGCCCTGCGCCGAGCTCTGCGGTGAGCAGTCGGGTGAGGTGTCGCGGAGAGTAGCCCAGCCGCGCAGCGAGGCCCGGGACGCCCTCGCGCTCGACCACGCCGTCGGCGATGAGGCGCATCGCGCGCCCGGCCGTGTCGCCGCGGAGATCCCACTCAGGCGACCCCGGTGCGGCCTCGGGCAGGCAGCGTTTGCACGCTCGGTAGCCCGCCTCGTGCGCCGCCGCCGAGGTGGCGTAGAACGAGACGTTCGACGCCTTCGGTGTGCGCGCTGGGCAACTCGGCCGGCAGTAGATCCCGGTGGAGCGCACCGCCGTGACGAACTGTCCGTCGAAGCGCGTATCGCGCGACTCGATCACGCGATACCGCTCGGCGAAGCTCATGGCGGGGCTGCTCATGCCTCTAGCCTGACATGCCCCGATGACGTCGGCTGGCGGAAATCGGACACCGCCGTCAGCGCACGATCGAGCCCGCTGATGAGGCGGGACAGCGTCGCTGCCGCCGCTTGAGAGTCCGAGGCTGTGGAGGACTATTCCACGCGGCATCGCGGTGCGCTACTTTTGGCACATTCAAGCTCCTCACTGGGGAAGAGCTGCTGGGGAAGGCCGATCATGGGCGCATCTGCCCTCACCCGATTCATCGCAATCGTCGGGACTGCGACTCTGACAGTGACTCTCGCGATCGCGTCATCCGCCGCCGCGGCGCCGTCGCCCGAATCGGCGGGAGCGGCGCCTTCGGGATCACTGAGTGCAGCGACCGACCCGCCGCCGCAGACCGACGTGATGAGGGGAGCCAACCCCAAGGCCCCCGACCTGGGCAATCCACTCGCCCGGCCAACCGTGGTCTCACGCGGCGCGCCGGCCGACAGCACGCTCCGGAAGTTCGTACAGCCGGACGGCACCACGTTCGCAGCGCGGGCCGTGGGCGACGCGGTGAGCAGCGCCGTGCGCACCGAGGACGGTCATGTGATCGTTCAGGACGAGTCCGAGCAGTGGGTGTACGCGACCAGGAGCGGCGGAGCATCCGATCTCGTCGTCGGCGAGGATGCCGCTCCCCGCGCGGTCGCGACCGCACCCGCAGATCCCGTCGATCCCCCGCAGGGCTTCGCGGTCGAGGCGAACAACGTCGGGACTCAGCGAACACTCGTCATCCTCGTCAGCTTCACCAACCGGCCGAGCGTGGGCAGTACCGCTGCTCAATGGAGTGCCAAGTACTTCGGAGCGGGCAACAGCGTGCGCTCGTACTACAAGCAGGCGTCATACAACCAGCTCGACTTCGCACCGGCGCTCGAGACGCAGGGCACGGTCAACGACGGGGTCGTCGGCTGGCTGCAGCTTCCCTACGCTCACCCGAACGCAGGAGGCGCGTACTACCAGCAGGTGAACGGCGTCATCCCGAGCCAGGCAGTCACGCGTGACGCCATTCTGGCCGCCAACCCGTACGTCAATTACGCGAACTACGACACCAACGGCGACAGCGTCATCGAGCCGTCGGAGCTGCACATCACTGTCATCATGGCCGGCTATGAGTCCGCCATGCTGAGCGGGTGCCCGGCTACCGGGGCGGAGATCTGGGGCCACCAGTGGAGCCTGCTGAACGGCTACCTGCCGCCCGCAGCGACCACGGACGGCAAATGGGTCGGCGCCTACGGGTACACGCAGTTCGGCGAGTGGCATGCGTCGTGCCCCAACACCGAGACCGGCACGATGGCGACGATCGGCATCATGGCGCACGAGATCGGGCACGACATCGGCTGGCCCGACCTGTACGACGCCTATCCGGGCGGCAACAACCCTGATTCGGCGGGGATCGGCGTGTGGAGCATCATGTCGGGCGGCTCGTGGAATCAACTGCCGGGCCAACGCCCCGGTGACACCCCGTCGCTCCCGGATGCATGGTCGAAGTATCTTCAGGGATGGGTCCAGCCGACGGCGTATTCACCGACTGCGACCACGGTCTCATTGGGCTCGGCGGCGACGAATCCCCATGTCGTTCGCCTCCTCGACAATCCCAATGGCGTCGACTGGAAATGGGCGGCCGGCACCGGCGAGTACTTCCTCATCGAGAATCGGCAGAGGGAGGGCTACGACGCCGCGCTGCCCGGCTGCGGCCTGCTCATCTGGCACATCGACGAGACCCGAGTGGACAACGGCGATGAGAATCACCGGCTCGTGGACCTCGAGGAGGCCGACGGCCGCAACGATCTCAACGGCATCTCGAACGACGGCGACGCCGGTGACCCGTTCCCCGGGTCGACCGCCAAGCTCGCGTTCAACGTGTCGTCGACCCCCAACAGCAGGCTGTACAGCGGTGCGGCCTCTGGCGTGTCGGTGTCGGTCTCGAGCACGTCGTGCGCATCGCCGATGTCAGCCACGGTCGCCACGAACGGCATTCCTCCCGCCAACGACGCGTTCGCGGGCGCAACCGTCATCGACGGGGTCTCCGGCACGCGAACCGCGACGACCGTGGGGGCGACGAAGGAGGCCGGCGAGCCCGCGCACGCAGGCAACGGCGGCGGCCACTCGATCTGGTACTCGTGGACGGCGCCAGCCAGCGGAACGCTCACGGTGACCACGACCGGCTCGACCTTCAATACACTCCTGGGCATCTACCGGGGTTCGAGCGTCACGACCCTGACCGCGGACGCCAGCAACGACGACGAGCCTCCAGGCGGCCTGATCACGTCGCGGGTGTCGGATCTCGCAGTGACGGCGGGCACGGTCTATCGGTTCGCCGTCGACGGCTTCGGCGGCGCGACCGGATCCGTGAATCTCACGTGGAACCTCACCGCTCCTGCGCCCGCGAATGATCTCTTCGCCGCTGCAACCACGCTGACCGGTGCGTCCGGCGCCGCGACCGGGACGAATGTCGCAGCCACCAAGGAACCCGGTGAGCCCGTGCACGCGGGCAATGCCGGCGGCTCGTCAGTCTGGTACTCGTGGACCGCACCCGTGACCGGCACTCTCGATCTCTCGACCGAGGGATCGACGTTCGACACCCTCCTGGCGATCTATCAAGGGAGCGCGGTCGGCGCCTTGACGCCGAAGGCGAGCAACGATGACGACAGCAACGAAACCGGTGTCATCACCTCGAGGATCGAGGACTTCGCCGTCACGGCCGGCCAGGTGTATCGGATCGCCGTCGACGGGTATCTCCACGATGAGACCGTGGGTGCCGGGCAGATCGCGCTGGCGTGGCAGACGACGGTCGTCGGACCGCCGCCTGCCAACGACTCCTTCGCCTCTCCGATCACACTGGCCGGCGCCGGCGGGACCCTGTCGGGAACCAACACCGACGCCACCAAACAGGCCGGCGAGCCGAATCACGCCGGCAACGTCGGCGGCAGGTCGGTGTGGTACTCGTGGACCGCACCTGCGACGGGGCAGCTCTCGGTGTCAACGGGCGGATCCGACCTCGATTCCCTCCTCGGTGTGTACGTGGGTTCCAGCGTGGGCAGCCTCGTCGTGACTGCCCAGAACGACGACGAGAACTTCGATGAGGGCATTTACACGTCCACCCTCTCGAGCGTCCCTGTGCTCGGCGGCCAGACATATCGGATCGCGGTCGACGGCTACAACCTGGGCACCGGTACAGGCGCGGCGTCCGGGCCTTTCACCCTCACCTGGGCGTTCTCGGACGAGTTCACCTCGCTGGTGCCGTCGCGCGTGCTCGACACCCGTTCGGGGGTCGGCCGGCCGGGAACGTCAAAGGTCGCCGCGGGTGGCACGGTGACCCTGGACGTCACCGGGGTCGGCGGGGTGCCGGCATCCGGCGTATCGGCGGTGGTGTTGAGCATCACCACCACCCAGTCTGCGACGGGGGGACGGATCACCGTCTACCCGAGTGGCCAGCCGAAACCCAACACGACGGATGTCAGCTATCAGGCGGGCGCCAACATGACCGGGCTGGCGATCGCAAAGGTCGGCGCCGACGGCAACGTCAGGCTGTTCTCCACCGCTGCCACTCACATGGGAGCCGACGTCGTCGGCTACTTCCCCTCCGGGTCGGAGTTCACCTCACTGAAACCGGCGCGGGTGCTCGACACCCGGTCCGGCGTCGGTCGGCCGGGAACCGCGCAGGTTCCTGCCGGGGGCACCGTGACCCTCGACGTCACCGGCGTCGGCGGGGTGCCGGCATCCGGTGTCTCGGCGGTGGTCGTGAGCATCACCACCACCCAGTCCGCGACGGCAGGACGGATCACCGTCTACCCCAGCGGTCAGGCCAAACCCACCGCCACCAACGTGAGCTACCAGCCCGGTGCCAACATGACCGGCCTGGCGATCGCGAAAGTCGGCGCCGACGGCAACATCACACTCGCGTCCACCGCCGCCACCCACATGGGAGCCGACGTCGTCGGCTACTTCCCCTCCGGATCCCAGTTCACCTCACTGACACCGGCGCGGCTGCTCGACACCCGATCCGGTGTCGGCCGGCCGGGAACCGCGCAGGTTCCTGCCGGGGGCACCGTGACCCTCGACGTCACCGGCGTCGGCGGGGTGCCCGCATCCGGAGTCTCGGCCGTGATCGTGAGCATCACCACCACCCAATCCACCACGGCAGGACGCATCACCGTCTACCCCAGCGACCAACCCAGACCCACCGCCACCAACGTCAGCTACCAGCCCGGTGCCAACATGACCGGCCTGGCCATAGCGAAGGTCGGCGCCGACGGCACCATCAACCTGTTCTCGACAGCCGCCACCCACATGGGGGCCGACGTCGTCGGCTACTTCCCGACCCCCTGAACGGGGGGATCGGATCGGAGTCAGTGGCCCGGTCGATCGCCGGAGTCAGCACCGGGCTTCAGATCCTCGCGCGGTGCCAAGGTCATCCCGAGCAGCCCGATCGGCACCTCCATCGCACGGATGAGCGTCTCGTCGGACACCAGGCCGCGCGTTCCGAGCACCTCCAGTGCGTGCTGGACGTCGGAGTGAACGCGCGCCCTCTCGTCTGGCGCCATGGCATCCAGCGCCTTCTGCAGACGCGCGAAGTTGCGCTCCCAGCGCGCCGATCCCGAATCGGCCGGACGGCGATAGAACGCGAAATGGAGGGCGCCGACAACAACGTCGGCGATGAAGCCGAGCACTCCGATCCCGCCGAGGGCCGCATCCTGCACCACTGCGATGATGGCGACGACCGCTCCGATGCTCGAGGGCGCCACGTGCAGCACGCCCAGAAGTCGGCCCACCTTCGGATCGACGCCGACGGTGTCGCGGCGGTCTGTGGCGAACCCGATCCCGGCGATCAACGCTGCGATCGCCGCCAGCGCACCGCCCAGTCCGACCTGAGCGACGCCCCCGCGGAACACCCACGCGAGAACGATGATCGCGGCGACGAGCGGAAGCGTGAAGCTCGCGATGTTCGCGACCGTGAGCAGGCAGCCCCATCCGCTGGCGACGCCCTTGGACAGGTCGCGCCACGCCTCGGCGGGGGCGAAGTACGCCATGGCCCGCCGCAGCTCGGGGATGCCGTGGAGTGCCCGGGCCTCGAGCTTCCACCAGTCGATCGGCGCCCACGCGTCCACCGACCTGGCGTATCGGGTAGCAGGTCCGTCGCTCATACCCGCCAGGCCCGATCGTCCAGGTCGGTGCGCTCGATCAGGCGCCGCGCATCGAAGCCCTCCGCGGCCTGAGGCGCAACGCCGTCGATTCGCACCGTCGTCAGGATGTCCTCCGCGGCGACCGCGCATGGGATGACGGCCGCGCTCGGCACCGGAGCCATCGCCGCGAAGAAGGTGACGCCGGACGGCATGAACAGCCACCGGACGCTGCCGCGGTCGCCGTCAGCCAGGAGAGTGGACGAACAGCCGAGCCCCAGCCCGCGTGTTTCGAGCAGGCGCACCTGGGGCGGGAGGATGGCAGGGGGCCAGAGGTACTCCCGCTGCTCATCCTCGTCGAGCTGTCGCTCGAGCAGCGTGAGCCGCAGCGGCGCCCACGTTCCCGACCCTGGGTCGTGTAACAGCACATTGGTGCTGAGATCGCTCACCGCGCTCTGCTGCGCGCGGATGAGGGCACGCGCGAGCGTCCGGCGATCATCGTCGCTCAAGCCCTGGGCGTCGGCAAGCTCATCAGCCGCCGTTGCCGCCCAGGCGGCAGGATCGCCCACGAGCGCGGCACCGGGCAGCACCACGGTCGTCGCCCTGTCGTAGTCGAAGCCGACCTCGGTCATTCGCTCGTCCACGCGAAGGTGGCGATGCAGCCGTCGAGCAGCTGCAGCCACGCCGCCATCTGCGGATCGGTCGTCGGATCGACATCCACCGGATGCGCCAGCGTCGCGGTCAGCTGCAGTGCCTTGCGGCGGTTCGTCCCCGGAACCGGTGTGAGATACACGACGGTGTGGGCGCCCAGCGATTCCCCCGTCAGCTCGACGGTGCGCTCGTCGGACCAGCGCAGGAAGTGGCGGCTGCCATCGAGCGCGCGCGCCCCTCGGCGCTCGATCGCGTCGGCGACCATCCGGTCGAGCGACACCTCCGGCGTGCCCTGCGTGATGGTCCCGAGGATGCTCACCGGCACGGTGGACCACGATGGCGCGTCGTCGCCCGCCATGATCATCATGAAGGCGCCCTGCTTGCGCGCAGCAGCCAGAGCTCGCTCGACATGCCCGGCCAGAATCGCATAGGCGTCCGGTCGATGCGCCTGACGCAGCCGCTCGCGCGCCTTCGCCAGCAGCTCCTTCTCGGTTCGCTCCGTCGTGTCGTAGGTCGTCCAGCCCGGGGGCAGCATGAGCCGGAAGTCCGGGACCCCCGGCTGGCCGCCGCCGAGCTCCTCGCGAAGCGAATTCACTCCCTTACCCTGCCATACCGCCGCAGGGTCACCACGTCGGATAGAGGATGGGGTCGAGGTCCGCCACTCGGTCGACCAGACCCGTAACGCCGTCGACCGCGGTCACGATCGTGTTGTAGTGGGATCCGACGGCGCCCATCGCGTACAGGGCCTGCTCGCCCGTCGTGCCGAGCTGGCCGATGACCTCCCACATGAGCGGGTCCTGACCCGACATGACGGCGCTGACGATCTCGGGGAACGAGTTCGCGACGAACCCCGCCTCGGGGCCCAGACCGCGCATCGCGCCCACCCACTGGCCGGGGCTGCGAGATCCTGCCGCCAGTCCCCACCGTGCGAAGTCGTCCCCGAGTGAGAGACCGCCCTGCGAGAAGCCCGCCCAGGCGCGCATGCCGGATTTGAAGCCGCCGCTGGCGAACTCGCCGAAAGCGCCGAACGGAATCACTCCGAGGACCGCGAGCCCGACATCCAAGAGGGATGCATCGCCGCGGCTGTACTGCCAGAGCGTCCCCACGAGCGTCAACACCCCGACGGTCAGTGCGAGCAATGCGACGATCGGACCGCCGACGACGAGCGCGAGCACCGCGAGCACGAGGCCCGCGACAGCGAGCACGTCCAGCGCGAAGTCGATGAACCCGTCGAGGTTGTCTTTCCAGCTGTCCTTGATCCAGTCGTCGTCTGCGGTGCGGATGCCGTCGACCGCGGCGTCGAAGGCGTCTTCCCACCGGTCGTAGTGCTCGTCGTAGGTGTCGCCCGCGTTCTTCCAGAGCGCGTAGGCGGCATCCTTGTCACCCTGGGCCTCGTCTGCCGGGTCGTCGGGCACCGAGCCGTCCTCGGCCGGTTCGGGGGTCGGCAGCGCGCGAGCGTCCTCCCAGTCCGACACCTTCGCCTGGTACGTGGCCCACAGTGAGTTCGCTTCGGGGACGCTCGAGGCCATCAGGGACTTCACCGAGGCCAGCGCCGATCCGTAATCGCGGATGTAGGGACCCATCCCGACGTACATCCCGGCGGCGTCGGCGAGTGCCTTGTTGACGTCGCCCGCCTTCTCGCGCAGCGTGTCGACCGCGCTTCCCTCCATGTCGGCGCCGTTGTCGACCAGACGGTTCAGGAGGCTGGAGGCGTCCGTCATTGCGGCGCCGAGGTTGATGATCTGCTGCCCGCGGTCCTCGATGTCGCCCGCGTTGCCGAGGACGACCTCGACAGGGCGCCCCTTCGGCGAGTTGTGGGTTGCCATCTGAGCGCTACTCCGTTTCCTGCATCTGGGCCGCCATGTCGGCTGCGGCTTGGACGTCGAAGTCGCCGAAGCCCTCGAGCACGGTCTTGGCGCGTTCGGTGACCGCCTGGAGGCCCTCGTTGAGCTTGCTGCGGCGGTCGTCCCACTGCTTCTCGAACTTGCCGGCCAGGCTGCGAAGGTCATCGCGGTCGTACGGCCGGTCGACGGCATCCTCGAGATCACTCCGTCGCGCGGATGCCTCGTCGAACTCCGTCGAGATCGCCAGCAGATTCGTGTACAGCGAGCCGAGCTCGTCGTACGAGACCTTCACCGACATGGTTTCTCACATCCTGCGTTCGTGACGGTTGCGGATCGCGGGGTGAGTCGCCCTGGACTCACCCCGCGTGTCAGGTCGTTCCGGCTCAGCCGCCGGCGAGCTGCTGGTCGAGATCCTGGATGGCGCGCATCATGCCGAGCAGCGACTCGGACATGTCGTTGATGCCGTCGACGGCGCCCTTGAGACCCGTCGTCAGCTCCGAGTAGCCCTCACCGAACCGGCCGGATGCGTGCTGGGTCTTGAAGTCCTCACCCAGCAGCGTGTCCACCTGGCTCTTCAGCGTGTCCAACTGGCCCTGGATGTCATCACGAGCCTGCGACAGCGACGACGCCACCTGCTCCATCTCCGCATAAGATGCACCGAAATCAGCCATCGTCAACTCCCTCACTCAGAAATCCGACCGCGTCCGGGCCGGTGACCCCACGCTAACCGACAGGTGCCGAAACCATGATGGGGACAATTCCCCACGCGCTTGCCACGACCACGGCGCGGGCCTTTTCACACGGCTGAGACGCCCGCCGGAACGACCAGCACCGGACTGTCTACGAGGGGCACCTGCACAGTGACGAGCCGGCCCGCCTGCACGAAGATGCCGCGCCCCTCGGGGAAGTCGGACCGCTTGACCTTCGGGAACGGCACCTTGAACAGCGCCTCGCCGTCGAACGCATCGGCACGCAGGGCGATGCCCTGGCGATCCGACTTGAAATCGCCGATCAGCCCGAACCCGCTCGTGACCTGAGCCGTGTCGGCGTCTCCGATGAGCAGGTGCTCGCTTCGCTTCACTGCCTGGAAAAGGGCCTTCAGGGCGCGCTCCGCCGAGGAGTCCGCGAACTGCGGCACATCCTCGACGACGATCATCATCCGCGCGGTGAGCGACTCGTCCGCGACCAGCTCGGCGAGTTCGGTGGCGAGATCCTTCGCGTCATCCGGTGTGACGGCACTGCGCACCCACGGTGTGAAACCCTTCAGCTGGGAGCGCCGGCCACCGAAGTGGAACAGCTTGACGTCCGGATCGAACCGCACCATCGACTGGATGAGCGCCTTCATCGCGTTCGTCTTGCCCGACAGCGGCGGGCCGGCGACCACGAAGAGGCCCACCGGGTCGAACTCGCGGGCGGCGAGCGTGTCTTCTGCGACGCCGATGACGGGGAACCCGCCGATTCGGTCGGGAAGGTCCGCCGCGGCGAGCCGAGTCGGCAGCGCGCCGATCTCCGCGACCTCCCGCGCGCCACGCGCTCGGAGGTCGTCGGCCCACTTCTCGAGGATCTTGGTCTGCTCGGCGACGTTGGGAGTGCCGCCCAGGACGGCGATCTGGGACTCGAAACCGTCGACGATGGCGCGGCCGGGCGCGGAGCGCTCGTCCAGCACATCCTTCGGTGCGTTCACCAGGGCGTACGCGTTCTCGTCGGCCAGGCGCAGCACGATCCGGCGTGACACGTTGGAACTCACCGCCGTGGGGACCGAGCCGGAGCGATCCGCCGTCGCCACGACGTGTACGCCGAGCGGACGGCCTTCCCCCAGGATCCGCATGAAGATCTGGTAGAACGGCATACGCGCCGTCGTCGCCTCCCACTCCGCGCGGAACTGCGGCAGTCCGTCGATCAGCAGGATGATCCTCGCCTCGTCGCGTCCGGTCAGCTCTCGATACTCCCGGATGCTGGACGCATTCGCCGCGCTGAACCGCTTGCCTCGGTCGTCGAGCACTTTGGCGAGCGAACGAAGGATGCGCTGCAGTCGCTCGGGGTCGTCGCCGGGGATGATCGAGCCGACGTGGGGCAGGATCTCGAGACTCTTGAGCGACCCGGACCCGAAGTCGAGGCCGTACACCTCGACATTCTCGGCACGGCGGCCGCCCATCGATGCGGCGATCGCGACGGTCCGCAGCACCGTGGACTTGCCCGACCCGCTGGTGCCGTAGACGAGCAGCGAGCCGTCGCGATCGGGTTCGAAGTACACCGGCTCCTGCAGCTGGCGCTCCGGCACATCGCTCTTGCCGAGCAGGATGGCCCCGCCACGGCCCGGGGACAGCTCTCGGAGGTCGACCGTGGTCTCGAGGTCGTCGAGCCAGGGTCGCCGTGGCGCCGGGATGCGGGCGCGCGCAGCAGCGGCGACCAGGGTGGCGACGATGCGCTTCTGATCGTTCGGCCCGAGATCGACATCGTGCGCCTCGGTCTCGGCCTCGGACTCGACCTCCCACCGCTTGGTCGATCCGAAGCGCAGCTCGGCCACGGTCACGTCGGCGGCGGGAGCCTCATCACTGCTCCATCCGCCCGCGTACGCGGACTGGAACGGCACGAGGCGGCCCGGCCCCGTCTTGGCGATGCCCCGTCCTGGGATGCTGGGGTCGAAGCGGCCCGCGATGGGGTCGTCCACGACATCCTTCGAGTCGGATTCGTCCGCCATCCGGAGCGCCACCCGCAGGTTCGTGTTGGCGCGGAGGTTGTCCTTGATCACGCCCGCCGGTCGCTGGGTGGCCATGATGAGGTGGATGCCGAGCGACCGCCCACGCTGGGCGATGTCGACGACGCCGTCCACGAACTCCGGAACCTCGCCCGCGAGCGCGGCGAACTCGTCGATGACGAGTACCAGGGCCGGCGGGGTGTCGGGATCGCGGCGCTTCTCGAGCTCGAGCAGATCCTTGGCCTTCTTGCGGTTGAGGAGGTGCTCGCGGTAGTGCAGCTCGGCACGGAGGCTGGTGAGCGCACGGCGCACCAGATGCTGGCTCAGGTCGGTGACGAGCCCGACGCAGTGCGGCAGCTCGACGCAGTCCGCGAATGCCGAGCCGCCCTTGTAGTCGACGAAGAGGAACGTGACGCGGTCGGGGCTGTGGGCGGCCGCCATTCCGAGCACCCACGCCTGCAGGAACTCAGACTTGCCGGCGCCCGTTATGCCGCCGACGAGCGCGTGCGGCCCCTGCGCGCGCAGATCCAGCGCCATCGCATCGGTGGCACCCTGCCCGACGATCGCGCGCAGACCGCCGGCCTTCTTCAGCCGGGGCAGCTGCGCCCCGGAGCGATCGATGATGGTGTTGTTCTCACGCCACCGTTCGATCGCGAAGCCGGGGTCGTCCGCTGTCTCGGGTCCTACCAGCGCGAGGAACATCACGGAGTTCGGGATGTCCGATGAGTCCTCGATGACCGTGCTCGAGTCGACGACCGGCGCCAGCCGCTTGGCGAACATCGTCATGAGCTCGTTGGAGACGCCCTCGACATTGGTCTCGGGATAGTCCACGCCGCTGCGCACCGTTCCCGCATGGCCGTGCTCGAGTCCATCGGTCACGTCGAGGAACGTGCGGCACACGGCGGGGAGGGCGTCGACGACCGGAGCCACGAACAGGCCGTACACACCGACATCCGCCCCCCGTTCGAGGACTTGCGTGAGGCGTGCTCGGTCGACGGGGGTCTCGGACGTCACGATGACCAGCACGGCGGTCTGGCCGGGGAACGTGGCCTCCTCCGCCGCACGTCGCACATCGGTGCCGTAGCGCATCGGATCCCAGTCCTGGTCGAACGGCAGTCGGGTGGATGACGCCGCCTTCGATCTGCGCATCACGAGCTCTTCGAGTCCCGACAGCAGCGCCGCGCCGGTGGACGCGGAGTCCGCCAGCGGCATCTCGCGGAACGGGCTGCGCTCGCTGGTCGTGTGCGGCAGCCACTTCAGCCACTCGAGCTCCTGCGCCCACGCCGGCTCGGTGAGTGCGACGGCGACGAGCTCGTTGGGCGAGTGCAGGCCGAACAGCTGGACGCTGAGCCCGCGCAGGGCGTCGGCTGCCTCGCGCCTCGGTCCGGCGACGCCGATGGCGCCGACGCTCTGCAGCGACTCGACGACCGGGACGCCGTCGATCATCCGGTAGCGCTCGCGCAGCCGGTCGACGCGATCGACGTACTCCGGCAGGGCTTCAGGCACCTCGGCTCGCTTGATCGTGGTCCGCGACTCGGCTTCGGTGGTGCCGAGGCGCACGCCGAGGAAGTTCCAGTGCTCCGGACGTCTCGTCCAGAGCATGGGCCCGAGCCGCATCGCCTCCTCGAAGACGACGGCGACGGGCGCGACCTCGGCGTTGCGAACCTCTCGCTCTCGGGGACGCTCGCGGAAGAGCACCTCCTCGAGCTCCTCGAATTTGCGCTCGAACACCTCGGCTTCCTTGCGCAGGCGCTGACCGACCTGGGTCTTCTGCGAGATGAAATTGCCGAGCAGCATGAGCGGCGACAGGGCGATCACCAGGAGCGACCGCGGCTGTCCCGAGATCGCGAAGATGCTGATGCCGAGGATGATCGGCGCGACGAGCATCGGCCAGGGGAAGAGCCGCGTGATCGGGTCCTTCGGCATCCGCGGCTCGGGGAGCGCCTCGCCGACGTATCGCGGCTCGACCCGCGGGCTGCGGTTGAACAGCAGCGACCCCCCGCGCTCCAGCACCGGTTCGGCCTCCACCGGCGCGAAGTCCTCGACCATCCGGATGACGAGATCGGTGTCGCCGAGTGTGAATCGCTGGCCGGGGATCACCCGCAGGCGCTGGATGCGCCCGCCGTCCACCACGATGCCGTTCGCCGAGTTCAGATCGACGATCTCGACGGACGACCCCACCTCGATGCGCGCGTGTCGCTTGGAGATGAGCGCGTCGGCGAGCACGACATCGCTCGACGGATCGCGGCCGATCGTGAAATGCCCCTTCGGGAGTGCGAACTCGCGACCCGCAAGCGGTCCGCTCGCCGCGATGAGGATCGCGGCCGCAGGATCGCCCCGCCGATGCTCCGCCGTGTAGTCGGTTCCGAGATTCGCGATGGTCGCCACGAACCCCGACCCCACCGGCGCATCGCTGATCAGCAGGTCGGGATCGAGAGTCGTGAACTCCGTCGACGTCGGCGAGGCGACTGCGAGCGTCAGCACGTCGCGCGGCGACGCCGCGAAGTCCTGTGCCGGGTCGGCGTCCACGATCCGGCGGGCGACATCCTGAACCGTCGCCGTCGTGTCGGACGTGACGACGATGTCGGTGCGCGCCACGTCAGGACGCTGGAGGGTGAGCTTGAGCCTCATCTGGGGTTCCGATCGTCTGAGCCGGAGCGACCGATCATGACCTCCGCCGACCGATCACCGAATCGGATCGTGTCACCGTCCGCGGTCTCGACGCCTTCGCCGGGAACGAGCGCACGCACGATGCCGCCTCGGACGAGCGAGCTGCCGTTCGTCGACGCCCGGTCCACGGCGATCAGCGCGTTGCCCGACCGCACCAGGGCGATGTGGGTCTTCGACACCGACTTCGCGTCATCCGAAAGGGCATGCAGGCCCATCCCACGCTCGCCCGGCGCAGCCGCCGGCGATCGTCCGATGAGCAGGCCGCCGCCCTCGACGTCGATCGTCTCGCCGTTGTCGAGGCGGATCGCCACGGTGAGGGCACGTGCGACGGACGCACCCGGCACCTCCGAGATCAGTCCCGGGGGCCCGGTGCTCGGCCGTGGTGGTGAGGGTGCGGGCACGACGGGTACTGCTGCGACGGCGGCGGCGGGCGCGGCGGGCGCTGTGGCAGGCGCGGCGGGTGCTGCGGCGGGCGGGGCGGGCGCGGCAGGGAATGGGGAGGCGGCGGCAGGCGCTGCCGCCGCGGGGGCGGCGGCCGGATCGGGGCGATGAGCGCCGAGGACTCCCCCGCTGCTTCGCGGAACGGGGATGTATGCGGCGGGCGCATGCGCTGCGTGGGTCTCCGGGGTCGCGGGAGTCGCCAGCGAGGGAAGCGCGGGCCGCTCGTCCTGCAGATTCGTCGCGGCCGTCTTGCGGGCGATGCGCATCCGCTTCGCGTCGTAGGGGTTGAGCCCGTTGCGCACGTCCACGAACCAGGTGGCACCCGCGAGGTCCGGCCAGCCCCGGCCCCGTCGCTCCTGATCGAGCAGCGGCGAGAGCGCGATGACGAGGAGCGGTCCGATCAGCGGAACGATGAAGCTCGCCCACATGACGAGGTAGCGCACCACCTCACCGCGCCAGAACCCCGGTCGGTCGAGAGTGCGCACGTTGATCGAGCGGATTCCGAACAGGGCCTTGCCGACCGTGACGCCCCGCCTGCCGTGCAGTGCCATCTGCACCACGATGAAGGCCGTGGTCAGCACGCACGAGGCGATGACGCACACGATGATGAGGATCAGACCGGCCGAGTCGGGGAGGGCGCGCTGCGGGTCGGGCGACGCCGCGAGTCGGATCAGGGCGGGAACGGCGCCGATCAGCAGCGGAAGCAGCAGGACGAGCACGATCGCGACCTCGACGGCCGTGGCCGCGACGCGCCGGCCGAACGGAGCGGGAAGCAGTCCGAGCGATGCCGCGTAGGAGGGGATCGGCCGGCCGCTGCCGTCGATCCCCTCGATCACGGGCGCCGCCTCGTCGATCTCCCAGATCACCGCTCATCCTCCTCGCGAACGCTTCGCATCGACCCTAACCCGGGCCGTACGCGCATCCCGAGTCCTCGTCGGCGGTCGAACAGCCCTGCCGCGACCGATATCCGTTCCGGGATGCCGGGGGCCGCGGCATCCGTCGTCAGTGGAAGAAGTGCCGCTCGCCCGTGAAGAACATGGTCACGCCGGCATCCCTCGCCGCGTCGATGACCTCTTGATCGCGCACGGATCCGCCGGGCTGGACGATCGTCGAGATTCCGGCGTCGATCAGCACCTGAGGTCCGTCTGCGAACGGGAAGAACGCGTCGGATGCCGCGACCGAACCGGCCGCGCGGTCGCCTGCGCGCTCGACGGCCAGCCGGCACGAATCGACGCGGTTGACCTGGCCCATGCCGATGCCGACGGTTGCCGAGCCCTTGGCCAGGA
Source organism: Microbacterium pumilum (assembly GCF_039530225.1). NCBI lineage: Bacteria > Bacillati > Actinomycetota > Actinomycetes > Micrococcales > Microbacteriaceae > Microbacterium > Microbacterium pumilum. Next base: position 1,918,001 of record NZ_BAAAOH010000001.1, on the reverse strand, counting down.
CGATCGCATTCGACTTGACGGCACGGCACGCCTTCCACGCGAAGACGAGGTTCGTCATCTCGTCTTCGGCGGGACGCTCGCCCGAGACGAGGTGCCAATCGCGGGCGACGGACTCGATGTCGTCGGGGAATCGGTCGGCATCCTGCAGCAGCAGCCCGCCGGATACGAGGCGAACGTCCATGGGCTCCTGGCGCCAGTCGGCCGGAAGCTTGAGCACGCGCAGATTCTTCTTGAGCTTGAACACCTCGAGCGCTTCGGGTTCGAAGTCGGGAGCGACGATCACCTCCGTGAAGATGTCGCGGAGGTTCTCGGCCATCTTCAGCGTGATCGTGCGGTTCGCGGCGATGACGCCGCCGAATGCCGACACGGGGTCGCACTCATGTGCGCGCAGGTGCGCGCTCGCTATCGGGTCGAGCGCGTTGGGTGCGGCGACAGCGATGCCGCACGGGTTCGCGTGCTTGATGATCGCGACGGCGGGCTTGACCATGTCGAATGCGGCGCGGAGGGCCGCATCCGCGTCGACGTAGTTGTTGTACGACATGTCCTTGCCCTGCACCTGCGTCGCCTGCGCGATGCCGTGCCCGTCGACGCGCGTGTAGATCGCGGCCCGCTGGTGCGAGTTCTCGCCGTACCGCAGCGTCTCGAGCCGCTCGGCCTTGATGGTGAGGTGCTGCGGAAGATCGGCGCCGCCGAGCGTCTCTTCGGCGAACCAGGTCGCGACCGCGCGGTCGTACTCGCAGGTGTGCGCGAACGCGCGTGCGGCGAGCTCGCGACGCTGCGTGAGCGAGGTGCCGCCGCGCTGCAGGGCATCGATGATCGCCGGATACGACTCGGGTGAGACCACGATCGCGACGTTCGAGAAGTTCTTCGCCGACGCTCGCACCATCGCGGGCCCGCCGATGTCGATCTGCTCGACCACGTCGTCACCCTGCGCGCCGGAGCGCACCGTCTCGACGAACGGGTAGAGGTTCACCACGACGAGCTCGAACGGCTCGATCCCGAGCTCGGCGAGCTGCTGCACGTGGTCTTCCAGCCGAAGGTCCGCGAGCAGCCCCGCGTGCACGCCGGGGTGAAGCGTCTTGACGCGACCGCCGAGCGACTCCGGGAAGCCCGTGACGGCTGCGACATCCGTCACCGTGAAGCCTGCATCGCGGATCGTTGCGGCGGTGGATCCCGTCGACACGATCTCGACGTCCGCCCCCGCCAGCGCCTCAGCGAGGCGCAGCAGGTCGGTCTTGTCGCTCACCGACACCAGCGCACGACGGATCGGGACGACGTCGCGGTGACGATACAGGGCGGGGTCGTGGCTCGGGCCGGCCATGGAGGCTCCTCGATGGGGTGGGGGATGACGTCAGGATGGGGCGCCGGTCGCGGCGGCCACGGCGGCGAGGTCGAGGTCGCCGGTGGCGATCCGGCGCACGACATCGATCAGCAGCCGGCGTTCGACGGGTTTGATGCGGTCGTGAAGCGAGTGCTCGTCGTCGCCTCGAAGGACGGGGACGCGCTCCTGCGCGACGATCGGCCCGCTGTCGACACCGTTGTCGACGATGATGACGCTGGCGCCGGTCTGCGCGACACCCGCGGCGATGGCATCCCGAACACCATGTGCGCCAGGGAATTCGGGCAGGTATGCCGGGTGGGTGTTGATGATGCGCGGCGACCATTCGTCGACCACGCCGGCCGGCAGCAGCCTCATGAGGCCACTCAGCACGACCAGATCGGGTCGCCACACCGCGAGCTGCGCGTCGAGCTCCGCCCCCCACTCCTCACGGCTGTCGAACTGACCCCACGGCACCATGAAGGTCGGGACGCCGTAGTCCTCGGCGTGGGCGAAGCCATCGGCCTCGCGGTCGGCGCCGACGACGACGACGCGCGCCGGGAAATCCGCATCGGCCGCGGCATCGAGCAGAGCCCGCAGATTGGACCCGGTGCCCGAGATGAGGACGGCGACCGTGAGCACGCGGCTAGTCTACCGGCGCGTCTTCATCGTCCCGGCCCTCGCTCGAGCGACGGACGGGATCGGGCATTCGCGGGAGGGTCGGGAAGGTGAAGGGCGCGCGCGGCTCGGCCGGTCTGGCCTGCGCTTCGGGCTCTGGCGGCTCCTCCTGCCGGGCCATGTCGGCAGGCTCGAGGTCGCGCCGATCCTCGACCGAAGCGAGGTCCTCGAGCGACCGTGCGGGTGCACCTTGCAGTCCGTCTTCATCGAACGGCCCGGATGCCGCAGGCTCTGCCGCTGCATCCGCCATGACGCTCGCGACCCCGGCATCCCGCTCCGACGTGACACCGTCGGTCGAGATTCCGGTGGCTGCCGCCGATGGCTCGGCATGGCTCCGACCGCGGCCGCGCGGCATCGGGGACAGCAGCAGGATGGCCGCACCGAGGACCACCTCGAGGCCCACAGCGAGCGCGACCGGGCCGGGAGTGGGCCCCATGGTCGCGAGCCTCCCTGGACCGAGCGAGCCCGATGCCACAGCCGCGAGCAGGGCGGCGCCGACGGCCGACACCACCGCGATCCCGAGCGCGACGACGACTCGGGCGCCGATCGGGTCATCCGACGGGGCGGCCGGCCCCCTGCGCTCCGGATCGGGGGCAGCCTCGGGCTCCGATTCGACGACCGTCGCCGATGCGGCGAGGAGGCCCGCGAGCGCCGATGTGCGCGAGGGATCGGCAGCGCCATCCGTCGATGCGGCCACCACGTCCGCCGGCCCCGGCTTCCGATCACGGGGAGCGCCGACGCCGGTCAGGCGGGAGCGGGCGATCCAGCCGGCCAGTGCGCCGAGCGCGATCGGTCCCAGTGCGAGCAGCAGGAGCCACGGCGTGGTCGAGTCGGGGACGATCCCGAGGAGCGGGATGCCGGGCACGACCCCCGCCTGTGTTCCGGCGGGCGACACGGATGTGCCCTCGCCGACCGCGAATCCCGGTCCCGCGACGAAGGCGATGCCCCACACCACCAGCGTCGGCAGATAGGCGAGCTGCGCGAGGGTGATGACGATCGCGCCGAGCACATCCACATGCGCCGCCTCGTAGAGCGCGACGATCTCTCCCCCGCGCAGAACGAGCGCGACGGTGACGAGGAGAGCGCCCAGTCCCGCGAGACCCGCCACGACGACGGCCCCGCCTCGGGCGATGAGGCCGGGCGCCTCGGCCCAGCCGTGCGGCGCCGCCTCTACGCGATCTCGCAGCCGCGACACGGCTCCCGAACCCGCTTCGCGCCATTCGGTGACCACCGCCGCGACGACGGCGGGGAGCGCGAAGACGAGGGTGGGCAGCAGGACGGCCTGCCATACGGTCACGGCCGCGACGCCGTTCGCCGAGGTCAGCGCGACGATCGTGGCGAGGATGGCGAACACGGACGAGCTCGCTACGACTCCCGTAGCCCACGCATCGGCACGCGAGGCACGGACCCCTGATCGTGCGGCGAAGATCACTGTGAAAGACGCGAACGCGAGAGGGGCGAGCGAGAGGGTGAAGGATGCCGCATCCGGATCGATGCCGGCGGCAGCGATGTAGTCGGCGGGAATCGTCACAGCCAGCGGCACGAGGTTTCCGAATTGCCAGATGGCGGCGCTCGCAGGCCAGAGCGCCCCCCAGTCTGCGCCGCCGCCCAGCCCGAAGACCCACAGCAGGGTGAGGGGCGCGAGGGTCGCCGCTATGCCGACCGCCACCGCGATGGCGGCGTCGACGGCGGCAAGGAGGGCGACGATGAGGCGATGCATGCGCCATCGACCCTAACCGAGCGGCACCCGCGACCATCGACGCCGCCCGGCGCGGCACTCTCTCCGCGGTGTTATCGGGGTCAGTCCCCGATCGGCTCGAGCAGGAAGATCGCGATGAGCCGGTCGGTCTTCGCCTGGTAGGCGTTGTAGTCCGGCCAGACTTCGACGGCTCGCTCCCACCAGTCGGCGCGCTCGTCGCCGGACAGCTCGCGAGCGAGGTAATCGCGCTTCACGTCGCCATCCTGCAGTTCGACGTGCGGATTTCTTCGGACGTTCCAGTACCACGACGGCGGATCGGGGTGCCCGCCCTTCGACGCCACCACGACATAGCGGCCGTCGTGCTCGACGCGCATGAGCGCCGTCTTGCGGAGTCCGCCGCTCTTCGCCCCCACGCTCGTCAGCACGATGATCGGCACGCCGCGCAGCAGATTCGCCTTCGCGCCGCCCGATGCCTCGTACGCTTCGGCCTGCTTGCGGGCCCCGTCGGATGTCGACGGCTTGTACTCTCCGGTCAGCGGCATCTGTCCACCGTATCCCGCACTCGCTAGCATGTGGCCCATCGCATCGGCGCGAACATCGGGGGCGTCATGGCAGGGATCGGGACCTCAACGGACGGCACGATCGGCGATCCACCGCCTGTATCGCGGGCCGCAGCACGAGCGGCGGCGACTGCGACTGCCGATGTGCGCGGAGCGCCCGCGCCCGCCGCGACGGGCACTTCGTCCGAGCCCCGGGTGCTGGAGCTCCGTGTCCACGGCGTGAACAACACCACGCCGGCGGCGCTTCTGGACGTGCCCGCGGACTCGGTCAAGCTGAAGTCGGGCGACAAGCTCGGCTCGTTCTGGCAGTCCACCGCGGCGGCGGCAGAAGGAAAGCACGGCCATGTCCCCGCCGGGATCACTCGTGAGGCCTACTCGTGGGGCGGCATGGTCCGCACCACTCCCCAGTTCGGCAGCTCGGGCGCGGGCGGCAAGATCGCGGCCGTCGGCGCGCGCGTGTTCTATGCGCTGATTCTGCCCTTCAGCATCGGCAACGCGGTCCAGTGGGCGCGGCGCCTCACCCAGCCGGGCGACTCGAAGGGCCGCAAACGCTGGATCGCGATCACGGCGGGGATCGCCCGGGTCTTCGGCCTCATCCTGACCCTGCTCTTCACGACGACTCTCGCGACCCTCGCGATCGACATCGGGGCGCTCCAGTGCGCCGCCGACGCGAGTCGGTGCGAGCCCCTGAAGTCCGTGTTCGAGCCGATGGAGGGATGGAGCCCCGGTCAGCGCGTCGCCCTGATGGCGCTCGTGCCGGTCGCGGGCGTCGCAATCCTCTGGGCGATCAGTGCCGTCTCGCGGCTGCGCTACGACGTCCTGCCGGGCATGGAGGACAACGCGGCCGAGCCCGGAGCCGCCGACAAGGTCGAGGCCGACAAGGTCGACGACAAGCCGCAGGTGCCGGACGGCGCAGAGCCCGCTCCCGCCGTGGCGCCCGCCGGGGCGGTGCTCTCGATACCGGGTTTCTGGTCGAACCGGGTCACGCGCCACCTGGCCCGCGCACATCTCGCCGCCGCGGTGTGTCTCGTCGCTGCCTTCGCTGCGGTGCAGGCGTCGCTGGGGTGGCGGACGACGTGCGCAGGGGTCGACCTCTCGGCGACCTGCATGGATGTTCCGCAGGATGGATGGTTCTGGCCCTACGCCGTGCTGGCGTGGGCTGCGGCCCTCCTGCTTGTGATCGCAGTGCTCCTCGTGGCGATCCTTCCCACCATGACGATCCAGCCCGAGGAGGAGCGGCGCGCGAAATGGCCCAACTGGATGAGCATTCTGGTGCTGGTGCTCTCGTTCGTGATGCTCGGCGTCATCCTGCTCCTTCTCGCTTTCGGGCCGACGGCGCCCGACCTCACGGGTGGCGTGCCCGCGACGACACCCGATCGCCTGTACGGGGCAGGCAACACCCCGCTCGTGCTCGTGATCGCCGGAGCCGTCTGCGCGCTCTCCGGCGTCTCATGGCGCCCTGCCGCCGGCAGATGGAAAACCGCATGGGCGGGCTGTGGTCCGGCCGTCTTCATGACCCTCGCCCTCGCGCTGGCCGCAGGCAGCAGTGCGATCGCCGTCGTGATGATCGGCGACTGGCTGAACGGGTCGAAGGGACCGACCGCGCTGCTCGGCTGGACCCAGGGAGATGTGCCCGAGCCGCCGGGCCGTATCGACCTCGACTGGACCGACACGTCGGGTGCCACGGGCGAGGTGTCGATCGGCGGCCCCGCGCCGGAGGCGATGGGGCTCGAGATCTCGCGAAGCTACGTCGCGCTCGGTGCGCTGATCCTGCTCGGTCTGATCGTCTCTGTCCTGATCTTCCTCGCGATCGCGTTCCTGCGCCCCCGCGATGTGACGGATCGTGCGGAGGCGTGGGGCGCACCGCCCGCAATCGCCATCGATGTGCCCGGCGGCGGTGTGCTGCCCCCATCCCCCAGGGCGCTCCTTTCCCGCATCCAGGCGAAGCGTCGCGCCGCCGCACGGCTGCACCTCGCCGAGGCCGGTGCGGGCGTGGTCTCGATCACCCTGGCGGTGTCCATCGTCATCGCGATCGCATGGACCTGGTGGGCGACCGCCGAGAGCCGAACACTGTGGTCGGTCGGCGGGAATGAGCAGCTGATCGTGAACTTCCTCGACATCGGCATGCTCGCACTCGCCGGGGTCGGGCTCCTGCTCGTCGGCGTCCTCGCCGCCGGTGCCTCGTCGGGCGCCACGCGGCCGCTCGGAATCGTGTGGGACATCGCCTGCTACCTGCCGCAGACCGGGCACCCCTTCGGGCCCCCCTGCTACGCCGAGCGGGCCGTGCCGGAGATCGCCGGCCGTCTGAACGCGTGGCTGCGCCGCCCGGACCGCCGTGCGGTGCTCGCCGCCCACAGCATGGGTGGAGTTCTCGCGGTCTCGAGTCTCGGTGTGCTGGCCAGCGTCGAGAGCACGAGGTCGCAGCTGTCGCGGATCTCGCTGCTCACCTTCGGCATCCAGCTGCGCCCGTTCTTCGGCCGGATGCTCCCCGAGCTGCTCGGGCCGGATGTGCTCGGGATCCAGCCGGTCCAACGACCGCGGCTCTGGGCGGCCGACCCGTGGATGAAGGACTTCGAGGCGCAGCAGAACGCGCTGGCCCTCCCCCGCAACGTCGCGTCCACCGCCGCGATGCCCGTCGGCCGGCTGGACGGCACGCTCGTGACCGATGGGAACAGCGATGGAACCCCGATCCGATGGGTGAGCCTCTGGCGCGCCACCGATCCCCTCGGATTCCCGGTGATGAGCACGGTCATCGAGCCGACCGATGCGAGCTGGCACAACGACGTCGACCGATACGCAGCCGAGCTGGACCTGAGCGGCTACATGGTCGAAGTCGGAGCGCACGGCGAGTACTACCGGGCGAAGTCATACGACGATGCGCTGCGGCAGCTGGCCGGCGTTCCGCCATGGTCCGCGCCCTGATGTCTCGAGCTGAGACGCCTGGTCGCGGCATCCATCCGTCATTCCCGTGCTGGCTCGGCGAGCCCGCACGCGCACGACGCATCGTCGGTGGTCATTCGGCGAGCCAGCACGGGAATGACCTGTCCAGGTCACCCACGAGATGACGAGGGCGGATGCTTGTGACTACAGGCCGTGGATGATCTCGCGCATCAGGTCAGCGGTCTCGGACGGCGTCTTGCCGACCTTGACACCGGCGGCCTCGAGGGCCTCCTTCTTGGCCTGAGCGGTTCCGGCGGAGCCTGAGACGATGGCGCCGGCGTGGCCCATCGTCTTGCCCTCCGGCGCAGTGAAGCCGGCGACGTACCCGACGACGGGCTTGGTGACGTTGGCTTTGATGAAGTCGGCGGCGCGCTCTTCGGCGTCTCCGCCGATCTCGCCGATCATCACGATCGCCTTGGTCTCGGGGTCGGCCTCGAACGCGGCGAGCGCGTCGATGTGCGTGGTGCCGATGACCGGGTCGCCGCCGATGCCGATCGCGGTCGAGAAGCCGATCTCACGCAGCTCGTACATCATCTGGTACGTCAGGGTGCCCGACTTCGACACGAGGCCGATGGGACCCTTGCCGGTGATGTTCGCGGGGGTGATGCCCACGAGCGACTCGTCGGGGGTGATGATGCCCGGGCAGTTCGGCCCGATGATCCGCGTGGTGTTGCCCTTCGACTGCGCGTAGGCCCATGCCTCCGCGGTGTCACCGACAGGCACGCCCTCGGTGATCACGACGAGGAGCGGGATCTCGGCGTCGATGGCCTCGATCATCGCGTTCTTCGTGAACGCCGGCGGCACGAACGCGATCGACACGTCCGCACCGGTCTCGGCGATGGCCTCGGCGACCGAGGCGTAGACCGGCAGCTCTACCGGCGAGCCGTCTGCGGCGCGGTGCAGCACGGTGGTTCCGGCTTTCCGGGCGTTGACGCCGCCGACGACCTGCGTGCCGGCCTTCAGCATGAGCGCGGTGTGCTTGGTGCCCTCGCCGCCGGTGATGCCCTGGACGATGACCTTGGAGTCCTTGTCAAGAAAGATCGACATGTTCTGAGTCCTTATGCGTTCGCGAGCTCGGCGGCCTTGTCGGCGCCTTCGTCCATGGTCTCGGCAAGAGTGACGAGCGGGTGATTCGCGTCTCGCAGGATCGCGCGTCCCTCATCCACCTTGTTGCCGTCGAGTCGGACGACGAGCGGCTTGGACGCGCTCGATCCGAGCTCGGCGAGCGCGCCGACGATGCCCTTGGCCACGGCGTCGCACGCCGTGATGCCGCCGAACACGTTGACGAACACGCTCTTGACCTGCGGGTCGCCGAGGATGACGTCGAGTCCGGCGGCCATGACCTCGGCCGACGCGCCGCCGCCGATGTCGAGGAAGTTCGCGGGCTTCACGCCGCCGTGGTTCTCGCCGGCGTACGCGACGACGTCGAGCGTCGACATGACAAGGCCCGCGCCGTTGCCGATCACGCCCACCTGCCCGTCGAGCTTGACGTAGTTGAGGTCGTTCGCCTTGGCCTTGGCCTCGAGCGGGTCTGCGGCATCCTTGTCTTCGAGCAGCGCGTGACCGGCGTGACGGAAGTCCGCGTTCTCGTCGAGGGTCACCTTGCCGTCGAGGGCGATGATGTCGCCCCCAGAGGTGAGCACGAGCGGGTTGACCTCGACCAGCGTCGCGTCTTCCTTCTTGTAGACCGTGTAGAGCTTGACGAAGACATCGCTGACCTTGTCGACGAGCTCGGGCGCGAAGCCGGCAGCCTCGGCGATCTCAACCGCCTTCTGCTTGTCGATGCCCGTCAGCGGGTCGACAGCGACGCGCGCGAGGGCTTCGGGCCGCTCCACCGCGAGCTCCTCGATCTCCATGCCGCCTTCGACGCTGCACAGCGACAGGTACGCGCGGTTGGCGCGATCGAGCAGCACGGAGAAGTAGTACTCCTTGTCGATGCTCGCGCCCTGGGCGACCATCACGCGCTTGACGATGTGACCCTTGATGTCGAGGCCCAGGATCGCCTTGGCGGCCTCGAAAGCCTCGTCGGGGGTCTTGGCTACCTTGACGCCGCCGGCTTTTCCGCGGCCACCGGTCTTGACCTGCGCCTTGACGACGACCACGCCGCCGATCTTCTCGGCCGCTGCCCGCACCTCTTCCGGCGTGTCCGCGACGATGCCGGCGAGCACCGGCACCTCGTACTTCTCGAACAGATCGCGTGCCTGGTACTCGAATAGATCCACAGTGCAGTCCTTCGCTGGGGCGATGGGGATGACGCCGAAAAGCGTCTTGATGTCGAGACAACTCGACCGATCCCCCAGCCTACTACCGCCCGTCGGGAGTCCCCGACGCGACGGCCGGGGGCTCGGAGTCGACCTCGCGCGCGCGGGCGGTGAGCGCGATCGCCAGGCAGGCGAGCAGGGCGGCCGACAGCAGCCCCGTCCCCAGCAGCTGGTCGCCGAGCCCGGTGAGCGACGAGAGGTCGATGGTGGCGGACGGATCCCGCGCGAGGGCCGCGACCGCGAGCACAGTGACTCCGAACAGGGCGTTCGCGAGGAAGAACAGCACGCGGCTGGCCCGAGGGTAGCGGCGCGAAGTGCCGTTCGCCGTGCCACCGCCGGTGAGCATCGCCCAGATGAATCCGAACAGGATGAACGCGATCCCGGTGAAGCCGAGCACGGCCCGCAGGGGATCCTCCACGAAGCTGCGCTGGTCGAACAGAGCCGCGATCAGCAGCACCATGCCGATCGACGCGCCTCGACCGATCGTGAGACGCCGCCGGATCAGCCACCATGCGAGCAGCCCGCACGCCGCCACGGTGACGATGATCGTGAGCGCCTCGCCGGTCCACGCCCAGGACTGCAGCCCGGCGAGTGCGAGAGCTGAGACCATCACGATCACGATGCCGATCGAAACGTACAGCTCTGGTGCCACACCCCGACCACGTCGAGCGTCCCGCAGCGCCAACGCGATCAGCACCGCCCCGACCGCAAGACGACTTCCCCAGATCACGATGGACTCCGACACCAGCCCGCCTAGTGTGCTCATGACCCCGGCCGGGCCATCTGCGAACGTGTACGAGAACGTCATCCCGCTCAGCATGAAGAGCGCCGTCGACGGCAGCACGCCGATCGTGAGCCAGGCGGCGATCGGCTGCGCGACTGCGCTGAACCGCGCCTCAAGGTCGGCGGGCGACGGCGGCGACGATGTCGCCCTCACCCGCCCGACGAGCAGCCAACCGCCGGTGACGAGGGCGAGCAGGGTCACAGCCGCAGCGATGGCGGGGATGCTGGTGCCGTCGCCGGCCGCGACATCCGCCGCAACAGCCCACACGCGCCACGCCACGAGTCCGGCGAGCAGCACCGCCGACACCGCGACGTGCAGGTGCCGTCGCACCGACGCGACGGACTCGGTCGCCATCGAGCACGACAGCTGGGCGACCGCCGCCCCTGCGGCGAGCGCGGCCGGGATCGCCAGCGCCCCGATGCTCTGCATCATCGACGTGAGGACGACCGGGCCGGGTTCCAGCCCGAACACCCAGCCGCGTCGGCCCACGATCCACGCGGGCACGCCGATTCCCGCCGCCATCACCGCGAACGCCGCGACGAACTCCCCCCACGCGTAGGCACGGCGGCGCCGGATGACGACCAGCGCGACGAGCGCCAGGGATGCGAGCCCCGACGCGATCCGACCGGTCGAGAGCACGCCGGCATCGCCCGTGTCGTTCGCCCCGATCGAGAGCAGCACCAGTGCCGACATGAACGTCACCACGATCGTCAGCCAGAGCGGGGAGTGGAGTGCCGCCGTCTGTGCCAACGCGAGCGCGAGCACCACGAGCGCGAGGATCGGGCCGACCGCGAGCTGCGGCATGGAGAGATCGATCGCCCCCGTGCTCACGGTGAGGGCTGAGGATGCTCGCAGCGGTGGCGCTGCAAGGATCGTGACCGCCGCGACCCCATAGCCGACGAGGGCCACGACGACCACCGGTGCGAGGCCGCGTGGCCAGCGATAGCCGCGCAGCCGTCCACGGCGCACCGGCTCGACCAGCACGAACACCAGGAAGTCGCGGATGACGAGCCACACCGCCCGCCCGAAGCTCCCGGTCCGGCCCACCGGCGCCGACGGTTCGGTCGTCTCGCTCATCGGCCGATCCACGTCGTTCCGGAGATGCTGTCGATCACCCAGGCGCCATCGGCATCCCCCACGAGGAACCGCGCCGAGCCCAGTCCTTCGGGCTCGATGTCGAAGTCCGCCTCACCTCGACCGCCTGCATCGAGCACACGCGTCGGTCCCCTGCCGTCGAGCACGATGACGTCTCCGTCCGTCACGGCGCGATCCGCGCCCGCCGCACGCCAGAGCGGCGCACCGGTGCCCGCGGCGTACGCGCGCACATCCGACCACGTGAGCACGACGATCGCGTCGCCCACCGCGGCCACCCCGTCGGCTCCGGTGTCGGTGGGCGATGACCACGCAAGCGTGCCGGTCGCGGCATCCCGTCTCACGAGGGAGTTGTCGCGCGCGATGAAGACCGCGTCGTCCGTCGTGGTCAGCGCATCGAGGTTCTCCTCTTCCGCGGACCATCGCACGGCCCCGTCGCTGAGCGACAGCGCTGTCACGCGACCCGCTCGGTCGACCGTGACAGCCGCGTCATCGGCCCGGAACAGACCGTCCAGCGCGTCAGGAGACACGTCGGTCGCCCACACCTCCTCGCCGGTGCCCGCATCGAGGGCTCGCACGCGTCCGTCGACCCCTGCGATGAGCACGTTCCCGGTACCCGAAGCGATCGGTGGTGCCACGAGGACGTCGCCGATCGGGGCCACCCACCGACGTATGCCGTCGGTCGTATACGCCACGATGTTCCGCTGCGTCGTCGCGGCGAGCAGCACGCCTTCGGCGGCGCCGAGCACGCTGACGTCCCCGCCTGGACGCAGGATGGCGGTTCGCCGGAGCACGTCGCCATCGCGGGCGAACAGCCCCACGCTGCCGGTGTTGCCGTCCGGGACGGCGAGCGTGGCTCCGAGCGTGACCGGCTGCAGGGCGGGGGTCAGGGCGAGCGGTGTCTCACCGAACAGCGGATCGACGTGCGCGACCGTGAGCGGATGTACAGCCCAGTCGTCCGGCCAGTCGTATGCCGCGACAGTCGTCACGGGCGCATCGAACGGGGCCGGGTCAGCGGGACCGCTCCGCACCGGCGCGCCGCCACCGACGGATGTCACGCTCGCCACCGCGCCGCGTGCCGGGCACCAGAGCACGGCCTCGTCGAACACGACCTCTCCGCTCGCAGGCGTGGTCGCCTCGACCAGTTCGAGTCTGCCGTCCACCTGCAGGCAGTCCTGCCCGTCGTGTTCGGCGAGGAAGTCGTCACGCACCGCGCCTGCCGAGTACACGCCCGAATAGCTGACCTGGACCGCCGGTGTCTCCTCACCGGGCTGCGGCGCAGAGACCCACCATCCTTCGCCTTCGCTCGTCCACGAGGCGCCGTCACGGACGTCGGGGGCGAGCACGACGGGACCAGGCTGGAAGACGAACGAGTTCGCCGCCCCGAGAGACATGACGAGGCGCACGCCTGCGGCTGTCACCGAGTAGAGGTCGGTGGTGACGAAGCTCTGCCCGCCGGCGACGTCGGCCGGCGTGGTTCGGACGGTCCAGTGCCGTGCCGTTCGAAGTTCGTCCTCGGTGTACCCGGCGATCGCCGCCGTGCGGGCGATCTCCGGCAGTTCGAACAGCACCGGCACCGCGACGGTCACCCCGTTCTCGCGCTGCTGCGGCCCGCTCTGTCCCTCGATCTGAACCCAGTCGGCGGCACCGTCTTCGGGCACATACGCCGCCGCTGCACCGCCGAGTTCCGGGCCGCGGGGATCGCTCGCGGCGACCAGACCGGCGCTGCCGACGACCACTGCGCCCACGACCGCGACCCACGCGACGGCCCGACGCCGACTGCGCCGCGTCACGGTGCACGCCCCGACATGAGCAAATGATAGGGCGCGGCATCGCGTTCAGGAGGGGTCTCGCCGCACGGCCCGGGCCGCACCCGTCCTGGCGCCGGGTGCGCCGCCGCGAGCATGCGGCTCGGGGCTAGGCTCATCTCGATGAGCGAGACCTCCTCCCCGTCCGCCGCGCGCACCGACGTCGTCGCCGCGGCTCTCGAGCTGTTCGAGAGCCAGGGCTTCGAAGCGACGTCGGTCGAGCAGATCGCGCAGGCAGCCGGGGTGTCTCGAAGCACCTTCTTCCGGCAGTTCGGCGGCAAGGAGGACGTCGTCTTCGCCGACCACGAGGTGCTGCTCAGCGAACTGCGCGCGTGGCTGGCCAAGGGCCATCGCGATCCGTGGGTGGCGGTGTGCGAGGCATCCGAGCGGGTCTTCCGCCACTTCGTGGCCGATCCTGAGGTCGCGCGGCGCCGGTACCGTGTGGTCCGCCAGGTGCCCGCGCTTCGCGAGCGCGAGATCGTCATGGTGTTCCGGTACGAGCGACTGTTCGACGAGTACCTCCGCTCCGCCGTTCCGGGGCTCGACCCGCTCGATGCCGTCGGCTTCGCCGCGCTCGTGGCCGCCGTGCACAACCACGTGCTGCGCCAGCTGCTGCGCGGCGATCGGGTGCGCCGCGGCGTCCTCCACGCCGCGCTCGACGATGTGCTCCGCCGCTACGGGGTGCATCCCGACGGCGCCGGCGCGGCCGATGACGACGTGGTGGTCGCGGTGTTCCCGCGACGGATGCCGCAGGCAGAGGTCGCACGGCGCCTCCGCGACAGGCTCGACTGACCGACACGATCCCCCGGACACCCGGGATGTGCTCCCCAGTGTGGTGCCCCACGGCCTATCGTGATGCCATGAGCACCGTGGAGACATCGTCGCCTGTACCCTGGTTCACGCAGGAAGCCGACGCGGTGGTGACCGCGCTCGGAACGGATCGCGACCGCGGCCTGACGCAGGCCGAGGCCGCGCGCCGCCTCGCCGAGCACGGCCCGAACGCGATCGCCGCCGAGAAGCCGCCGTCGCTCTGGCAGGTCTCGCTCAGCCAGCTCGCCGACCCGATGAACGTCATGCTCGTCATCGTCGCGGTCATCAGCCTCCTGATCGGCCAGATCAGCGTCGGCATCGTGGTCGGCGCACTCGTGATCCTGAACGTGTTCCTCGGTGCCAGCCAGGAGATGAAGGCCAAGGCCTCCGTCGACGCACTCTCGAAGATGCAGATCCCGCTGGCCAAGGTCTTCCGCGACGGCAGCCTGCTGCAGGTGCCCGCGACCGACGTCGTGCCCGGTGACATCGTCGCCATCGAGGCCGGCGACATCGTGCCCGCGGACGGGCGGATCCTGCGCTCGGCGACCCTCGAGACGCAGGAGGCCGCTCTCACCGGAGAGAGTGCGCCGATCCCGAAGGATGCCGCGACCATCCCCGACCCCGACACGACTCTCGGCGACCGGGCGAATTCGGTGTTCCAGAACACCCAGGTCACCAGAGGCACCGCGACCGTCGTGATCACCGACACCGGCATGACCACCCAGATGGGTCAGATCGCGTCGATGCTCTCGTCCGTCAAGCAGGCGAAGTCGCCGCTGCAGCGTGAACTCGACTCGCTGACCGGCGTCCTCGGCTGGATCGCCTGGGGCGCGGTGGCGGTCATCATCATCTTCGGACTGGTGCGCGACCAGCCACTCGCATCGGTGGTCCTCCTCGGCATCTCCATGGCGATCTCGGCGATCCCGACCGGCATGCCGTCGTTCGTCCAGGCCATGCTGTCGTTCGGTTCGCGTCAGCTCGCCGAGCACAACGCGGTCGTGAAGAACCTCACGGATGTCGAGACGCTCGGCGCGACATCCGCCATCAACTCCGACAAGACCGGCACGCTCACGATGAACGAGATGACGGTCGAGTCGCTCTACTTCACGGGTGAGTGGTTCACCGTCGCAGGCAACGGCTACGAGAAGACCGGTGAGATCCGCCGCGTCGCCGGCGCTCCCAACCCCGACTTCCGCAACCTCGCTCTCGGCTTGACGCTCTGCAGCGATGCCACAGTCTCCGACGACGGGGTCGTGGTCGGAGACCCGACCGAGGCTGCGCTCATCGTGCTCGCAGCGAAGATGGGCGCCGACGCCGAGCTCACCCGTGCGCAGTATCCGCGCACTGCCGAGGTGCCCTTCGACTCCGCCTACAAGTTCATGGGCACGTACCACGACCTGAGCGAGGAGGGTGTGACGCGCTCCATCCTGCTGGTCAAGGGCGGTCCGGATGTCGTCCTCGACCGGTGCTCGTCGGTGGCGACGGCAGGCGGCCCGGTGGCCATCGACAACGCGCGCCAGACGATCCTCGACGCGAACCGCGAGCTGTCCGAGCAGGGCCTGCGTGTGCTCGCGTTCGCCGTCCGCCGCTTCGAGCCGGGCGCCGCCCTTCCCGCCGATCCCATGGACGGCGTCAAGGACCTCACCCTCGTCGGGCTCGTCGGCATCATCGATCCGCTCCGCCCCTCGTCGAAGGAAGCCGTCCGCATCGCACACCAGGCCGGCATCGAGGTGCGCATGATCACCGGCGACCACGCGATCACCGCTGCCGCGATCGGCGCGAAGCTCGGCCTCGGCCCCGGTGCCGCGAGCGGTGCCGACATCCAGGCCATGACGGACGACGAGCTCAAGGCGGCTCTGCCGAACCTGCACGTCTTCGGCCGCGTGACTCCCGAAGACAAGCTGCGCCTCGCCCGGCTCATGCAGGAGACCGGCGATGTCGTCGCCATGACGGGTGACGCCGTGAACGACGCGGCCGCACTCAAGCAAGCCGACATCGGCGTCGCGATGGGCTCGGGCAGCGAGGTGACCAAGCAGGCCGGCAAGATGATCCTGGTCGACGACAACTTCGGCACGCTGGTCACCGCTGTCAAGCTCGGCCGGGCGATCTACGACAAGATCGTCAGCTACGTCCGCTACCAGATGTCGCAGCTGTTCTCACTGGTGCTGCTGTTCCTCGTGGCGAGCATCTTCGACATCAACAAAGGCGTGCCGCTCACGCCGATCATGATCCTGTTCCTCAATTTCTTCATCTCGATCTTCCCGGTCATCGTGATCCTCCTCGATCCGGTGCCGGATGGGATCATGCTCAAGCCCCCGCGCAACCCGAAGAAGACGATCGCCAACGGCGGAGCCGTCACCCTGTGGTTCGTCTACGGCGGACTGCTGTTCCTGATGACGCTCATCCCGCTCCTGCTGTACCCCGACCAGCTGAGCTCCACCGAGCCGAACGTGCCCGTGACGATGACCTTCGTGATCGCCGCGTTCGGGGCGGTGCTGGGCGGACTCGCGATGCGGCGCGATCCCGAACCAGGCCTCACGGCGCCGATCCTCGCAGCGGTGAAGTGGCTCTCGATTCCGCTGGCGCTCACGGTGGCGGCGGTCGAGATCGGCTTCCTGCAGAGACTGGTCGGAACGGTGTCGCTGACCGGCAACGAGTGGCTGATCTGCATCGGCCTCGCACTCGTCGTGCCGATCTTCGTCGAGGTCGAGAAGTGGATCCGCCGCGCGCGGATCGCGCGCCGCGCCGCGGCCTGAGAAACCTACGCCTTGGGCGTCAGAGGGCGCCGTTGTGCGAGAGCCCCATCATCGCCGACGAGGAGGTCGCGTGCGGATCACAGGAGCAGTCCTCGAGCGGTCGGGGGCACCCGCGCCGTTCGCGGCCTCGCGACCGTTCACGGTCGGCGAGATCGACCTCGATCCGCCCGCCGCCGGTGAACTTCTGGTGCGCATCGAGGCCGCCGGCGTGTGCCACTCCGACCTGAGCGTCGTAGACGGCAACCGCGTGCGACAGACGCCGATGCTCCTCGGCCATGAAGCCGCGGGGATCGTCGAGCAGGTGGGCGACGGGGTGACGGATGTCGCACTCGGCGACCGCGTCGTCATGACGTTTCTGCCGAGATGCGGCGCCTGCGCCGGCTGCGCTGCCGACGGACGCCTGCCCTGCGAGATCGGCACCGCCGCCAACAACGCCGGAACCCTGGTCGGCGGCGGCATCCGCCTGCATCGCTCGGTCGGCGGCGTCGACCAGGCGGTGCACCATCATCTCGGCGTGAGCGCATTCGCCTCGCACGCGGTGGTGAGCCGGACCTCCGTCGTGCCGGTCGATGCGGATGTGCCGCCCGACATCGCCGCGCTGCTCGGCTGTGCGGTGCTGACCGGTGGCGGCGCCGTGATCAACGCCGGGCGCCCAGAGCCCGCAGCGCCGTTGATCGTCGTCGGTCTCGGCGGCGTGGGGATGGCGGCACTCCTCGTCGCCCGCGCGCTCGGCCACGAGGTGGTCGGCGTCGACGCCGTCTCCGCGAAGCTGGATCTCGCCTGCGAACTCGGGGCATCGGCGGCATTCAGCCCGGCGGACGCCGCCGAGCGCGGCATCCGTGCGCCCGTCGTCATCGAGGCGGCAGGGTCGGCACGCGCGTTCGAGACCGCGTTCGATCTCACGTCGCCGGGTGGGACGACCGTGACCGCCGGGCTGCCGGCTCCCGAGGCCCGGGCGAGCATTTCGCCGCTGCGGCTCACCGCCGAGGCGCGAACCATCGTCGGCAGCTACCTCGGCTCCGCGGTGCCGAGCCGCGACATCCCGCGTTACGTGGAGCTCTGGCGCGCCGGACGCCTGCCGCTCGAGCGCCTGGTCTCGTCGCACATCGACCTCGAGCATCTCGACGAAGCCATGGACCGGCTGGCGGCAGGCGGCGAGCTGCGTCAGCTCATCACGTTCTGATTCCCCATTCCCCCGAAAGGACCCCCTCATGACTCGAACCGCCATCGTCACCGGCGCCGCACGCGGCATCGGTGCGGCGACCGCGACGCGGCTGGCCGCGGACGGTCACGCCGTCGCCGTGCTCGACCTCGACGAAGCGCACTGCGCCGACACCGTCGCCGCGATCACGGATGCCGGCGGCCGAGCACTCGCCGTCGGCGCGAACGTCGCGGATGCCACGGCGGTGACGGATGCCGTCGCCCGCGTCGAGGCAGAGCTCGGCGCTCCGACGATCCTGGTGAACAACGCCGGCATCATCCGCGACAACCTGCTGTTCAAGATGTCGGAGGACGATTGGGACTCGGTGCTGTCGGTGCACCTGCGCGGCGCGTTCCTCATGTCGAGGGCCGTCCAGGCGCACCAGGTCACGGCCGGGTGGGGGCGCATCGTGAACCTCTCGAGCACCTCGGCGCTCGGCAATCGCGGTCAGGCGAACTACGCCGCGGCGAAGGCCGGCATGCAGGGGCTCACCAAGACCCTGGCGATCGAGCTCGGCCGCTACGGCGTGACCGCGAACGCCGTGGCGCCTGGCTTCATCGTCACCGACATGACCAGGCAGACCGCCGAGCGGATCGGTGTCGGGATGGACGAGTTCATCGCCGCCCGCGCCGCCGAGGTCCCGGTCGGCCGCGCCGGCTACCCGGACGACATCGCCGCGGCGGTCTCGTTCTTCTGCTCCGAAGAGGCCGGCTTCGTCTCGGGCCAGGTGCTGTACGTCGCCGGAGGTCCTCGCGCATGACGATCGTCGTCGACTCTCCCACCCATCTGACGGATGCGGTCGGGCAGACCGCGACCGGCGACTGGTACGAGATCACGCAGGATCGCATCGCCGCGTTCGCCGACGCCACGGAGGACTGGCAGTGGATCCATCTCGATGCGGAGCGGGCGACATCCGGGCCCTTCGGCACGACCATCGCGCACGGCTATCTCACCCTGTCGCTGCTCCCCCGGCTCACATCGGGGCTGCTCTCGGTGGCCGGGACCGCCATGGTCGTGAACTACGGGCTCGATCGCGTGAGGTTCCTGCAGCCGGTGCCCTCCGGGTCGCGGGTGCGGGCGGTCACCGAGATCGCAGCGGTCGAATCTGCGCCGCAGGGGTACCGCGTGAGCCTGACCACGACCGTGGAGCTCGAGGGCTCGGAGCGTCCTGCGCTGGTCGCACAGACGGTCGGCCTGTTCGTCCCCGAGGCCTGACGTCGCTGAAACATCACTTGTGGTTCATATAACTGGGTGGTAGTTTGAATGGCGTGATCCAGACGCTGTCCGCCCTCGCTGAGCCGAACCGGCTCGCCATCGTCGAGCTGCTGCGCGACGGGCCGCGCTCGGTCGGCGACATCGTCGACCGGCTCGGCCTGAGTCAGCCGCTCGTCTCGAAGCACTTGAAGGTGCTCAGCGATGTCGCGATCGTGGATCGCCGCGTCGACGGCAAGCGCCGCATCTATGGGCTCGAACAGTCCCGCTTCGCCGAGCTGGATAGATGGCTCGACACCTTCGCTTCGCTGTGGGATGACCGGCTCGACCGCCTGCAGGCCCACCTCGACCGGACGGAGGCGACGTCGTGAGCGAGCTGCTGGTGTCGAAGAACCTCGAAGCGCGCGAGATCGTGCTCGAACGAGAGCTGCGCGGCTCGGTCGATGCCGTGTGGCGCAGCTGGACCACCGTCCAAGCCCTCGAGGCATGGTGGGGACCGGAAGGCTGGGTGACCACGGTTCGTGCGCTCGATGTGCGGCCGGGCGGACTGTGGCACTTCGGCATGGGAGTGCCCGGCGCAGCGCCCGACGTCTGGATTCGGGCGGTCTACAGCGAGGTCATCCACGGCTCGGTGCTCTCGTACGTCGAGGGCTTCTCCGATGAGACCGGCGCAGACCTCGATCCGGAGTCGCACGCGGTGACGGTCGAGTTCACCGGCGTCGATCCCGCCCGCACCCGCCTCGTGCTGCGCACGCGCTTCACCTCGGTCGACCGCCTCGAGCAGATCGCGGCCATGGGAATGGTCGAGGGCTGGGCGGGCGGATTCGACCGACTCGACCGATTCCTCAGGAGCAGACCATGACGATCACCGAAACCCCCACGACAGTCCGCTCGGCGGACGGAACCGAGATCGCGACCTACCGGGCAGGAGCCGGCCCGACGATCATCCTCATCGACCCGGCGTTGTCCTCCCACACCGGGTCGGCCAAGCTCTCCGCAGCGCTCGCGCGCGCGTTCTCGGTGGTGAGCTACGACCGGCGCGGCCGCGATGCCAGTGGCGACCGGCATCCGGACTCAGCTGATCCTGCGCGCGAGGTCGAAGACATCGCCGCCCTCATCGATGCCGCGGGCGGCCGCGCCCTGCTCTTCGGCACATCGTCCGGCGCGGCGCTCGCGTTGGAGGCTGCCTCCCGCCTCGGCGACCGCGTGATCGGACTCGTGGCGTACGAGCCGCCCTTCATCTGCGACGACTCCCACCCGCCGCTCGCAGCGGACCTTCCGGCACGCGTGGCCGCATCCGTTGCCGCAGGCGATCGATCGGGTGCCGTGCGGACGTTCTTCATCGAGGCGATCGGGATGCCGCGCTTCGCCGTTGCGATCATGCGGATGCTGCCGCTCTGGCGGCACGCGAAGGGTCTTGCGCACACGCTCCGCTACGACTTCGCGGTGCTGGACGGCACACAGCAGGGCGGCTCACTGCCGGTCGACCGCTGGAGCGGACTGAGCGCGCCGACGATCGTCATGGTCGGCTCGAAGAGCGAGACGTTCTTCCACCACACCGCGCGGGCGCTGGCCGATGCCCTCCCGACGGTGGAATACGAGTCCCTCGAGGGCGCCCACCACGGCTCGCCGGAGATGTCCCCCGGCTCGATCGCCGCGCGGATCATCGAGCGGTTCGGCTCCTGACTGCGTTGCCGAGTCCGGTTACGGACGGGACACGCCGCGTGCGCGCGGCGGGCGACGGCGTGTCGCGTCCGTAACCGGTGGGGTCGGGCGCAACGAAAGCGAGAACGTTGCGGGGGCGGGGTTCGGACGCGAGTAGAGTCCCGCCATGACGAGCACTGCGGCCGCATCCGCCACGATCGCGACGGTCGGGTCGGATGCTGCGCCGTCCTGGCTGTCCGAGCGACTGGCCGATGGCTCGCACCCCGACGCGCGGCGCGCGTTCAACGTCGCTCGTGACACATTCATCGCAGGTCGGCGCATCGACATGGGGTCGCTCGCTCTCTCGCTCGGCGTCGATCGCACGTCGCTCTTCCGCTGGGTGGGCAACCGTGATGCGCTCCTGAGTGAAGTGCTGTGGTCGCTCGCGGTCCCGACTTTGGTGCAGGCCGAGCATGCGAATGCCGACACCACCGGCGGCGAGCGGGTCGCCGACATCCTGACGCACTTCGTGGACGACCTGATCACGGCGGAGTACTTCCGCCAGTTCATCCGGCGCGAGCCCACCCGCGCGCTGCGGATGCTCACCACCAAAGAGAGCCCGATTCAGCGTCGCTACGTCGCGACGACCGAGTGGCTCGTGCGCCGCGAACTCGGGGACGCACCGCTCGACGGTGCGATCGACCCCGCCGGGCTGGCCTACCTGCTGGTGCGGATGTCGGAGTCCTTCACCTACGCGGACCTCATCTCGGGCGATCAGCCGAGTTCGGTGCGTGCCCGCGTCGCGTTCCGCCTGCTGCTGCGCGTCGACGCATGACCGCGGCTCCCGCGGCCGGCTCGCGCCCCGAGTTCCGCGTGCGGGTGCCGTTCGCCACGCGATGGAACGACAACGACCAGTACGGCCACGTCAACAACACCGTGTACTACGAGGCGATGGACACCGCGGTCAACTCATGGATGATCGCGGCCGCCGGCCTCGACCCCGCGGGCGGCGGCGCCATCGCGCTGTGCGCGGCATCGTCGTGCGAGTTCCGTGCCTCGGCGAGCTTCCCCGAACCGCTCGAGGTGGGCCTCGCCATCGAGCGTCTCGGCACCACGAGCGTCACGTGGTCGCTCGGCATCCTTCGAGATCGCGGTGACGGCGGCGCACCCGGCGACGACGACCCGATCGCGACAGGCCGCTTCGTGCACGTGTTCGTGGATGCCGCAACCCGGCGCCCGACGCCGGTGCCGGCATCCGTCCGCACGGCGATCGAGGAGCATCTCCTGCCCTGACCACGGGCTCTCATCCGCGAATGGCGAGTGGCGTCTCCCTGCCGTAGATGTGGATGGCGCCGGGGCCACCGGCGAAGTGCGAGCCGAGATCCGCGACCACGGTGACCGGAATGACCACGACCGTGACATCCGGCGCAACGGCGAAGTGGGCGTTCACGGCGCCCGGCGCCTGGGGGTCGGACTTCGCCGCTCCCGCAGTGATGAACGCGAGCTGCGTATGCGCGCCGTAGCCGGGATTCGCCGAGTCGACGTAGTCTGCGAAGGCGCAGTCCACTCCCGCGACCACGCCGTGCTGGCCCGTCCCCGCGTCGGCGACCGTTCCGAGCGGGTACTCGCCGTCGCAGTTGAATGCCCAGCCGCCGGCGCGGGCCGCCACGGCGGGTGGATGCAGCTGCATCCCGCACGACGGGATCACATGCAGGTCGATGCCGTGATCGGGGCTCGACCATCGATTGCGCGGCAGGCTCTTGCGCAGCCGGTGATCGGCGTGATCGAGGCAGATCTCGATCGCGATGTGCACGGGCTCGGCGGTGTTCGGCAGACGGAAGACGGAGTAAGGGTCGAATGCCGTCGACTTCACATCGCCGCCGGACGGGTCGATCACCGGATAGGCGGTCATCTGCTCGGTGATGATGGGCCGGCCCGTGACATCCCACAGCAGGAAATCCTCGTTCGAATCGAAGTACTTCTCCGTCGTCAGGACCGTGACAGGCTCACCGTTGCCGATCTGGACGGCAGCCGAGCTGATCACCAGCGCGCGGTTGCGCACTTCTACCGCAGGGTAGGCGTGGCCGTTCTTGATGAAGTTCACGAGCGAGTCCATGACCACGTCGGTGATCGGGCCCGCCGACGCGAGCCAGGCCTCGCCGAGCGCGCGCACGACATCATTGCGCGCGACCGTCGACGATCCCGCGAGCACCTCGTCGATGTCCGCCACCGCTGCGGTGACCACGGTCCCGAGCACGAACAGGAATCCGGGATACTCCAGGGCCGGCAGCGCCTCGCGCAGCACCTCGAGGATCGCGTCGGCCGGATCGGCATCCGTCGGGGTGTGCACATACGGACCCATCCGGCCGTGCCAGAAGAACTCCGGCGCGACGAAGACGTTCAGCACCGTCGGGTCGTCGTGACCGGCGAGCGCGTGCTTCGCGGTGTCGACGTCAGTCTTGAGCACGGCGGCGCGGGCGCGGATGTCGGCATCGAAGTCCGCGGACGCCGGATAAGTGCCGGCGACCATGCCGCTGCCGTCCGGGTCTCCGATCGCCACGAGTTGCGCCGGCGTCGTCGGGATGGCGTATCCGATGAATCGGACCTTGTCGTATCCGGGCTCGCTCACGGGGCAACCCTACCGACGGCCCGACAGGCGCCGTCGGGCGTCGGCGCGTACAGGGAGCCAATGGACATACCGACCATCCGGTATGCTCAAAGTCCACTAACCTCGGAAACGCGGGCCGAGCGAGAGGCAGGGTCGACGATGACCGAGGTTCCCGGGCTGGATGTCGCGGGCCTGACGACGTGGCTCGCCGACGCCCATCCCGCCCTCGCCGACCGGCCCCTCACCGCCCAGGTCATCGCCGGTGGGCGCAGCAACCTCACCTACGCCGTCGAGGGCGCCCATCTATCTCTGATCGTCCGCCGGCCGCCGCTCGGTCACGTCCTCTCGAGTGCTCACGACATGCGACGGGAGCATCGGGTCATCTCAGCCCTCGCCGACAGCGGGGTCCCGGTTCCGACCGCGGTCGACATCGTGGACGACACCGAAGCTTCGCGAGTGACCGGCACCGTGTTCTTCGTGATGGAGCGGGCGCCCGGCGAGGTGCTCGCGCACGCGGCCCAGAACGCCCGCTACTCGAGCCGCGGCATCCGCTCGCTCAGCCTCGAACTCATGGGCCATCTGGCTGCACTGCACGCCGTCGACCCCGCCGCGGTGGGCCTCGAGGACTTCGGTCGGCCCGACGGGTACCTCTTCCGCCAGCTCACCACGTGGCGCCGCCAGCTCGACGCATCGCGCTCCCGCGAGACCCCGTCGCTCGACGCGTTGCAGGAGACCCTTTCCGCGCGGATGCCGGAATCCGGCCGCTCCGCGATCGTGCACGGCGACTTTCGCCTCGACAACGCGCTCGTCGTGGGCGAAGCCGACTCGCCGCACATCTCGGCGATCCTCGACTGGGAGATGGCGACGCTCGGCGACCCGTTCGTGGACCTCGGCATCTTCGCGCTGTACTGGGACATCGCCAATCTGCCAGCGGGCTCTGCCGGTGCGGTGCCGAGTGCGGTGGACCCGGCGGCCGGCTATCCCTCGTTCGACGAGCTGGTCGAGGTGTACGCCGAAAAGGCTGGGATCGGCATCCCGGATCTTCGGTGGTATCGCGCTTTCGCCGCATACAAGCTCGCAGTCATCCTCGAGGGGATCCACTACCGCTACCAGGCCGGCGACACCGTCGGCGCCGGATTCGATCGGATGGGCGCGCTCGTCGAGCCGCTCGCCCGCAAAGGACTGGAGGTGCGCTGATGGACTTCGCGCCCGATGACAGGACGCGCGAGCTCACCGCCCGCGCCCGTGTATTCCTCGAGGAGCATGTGCTCCCGGCCGAGGAGGTGCTCGACCAGCAGCTGGCTGCGGCGCCGGATGAGTGGAGCGTGCGCCCGATCGTGCGCGACCTGCAGTCTGCGGCTCGAGATCAGGGGCTGTGGAACCTCTTCCTCCCAGGCGAGGAGGGCGCTGGACTGACGAACCTGCAGTATGCGCCCGTGGCGGAGGTCACCGGGTGGAGCCCGCGCCTCGCGCCGGCGGCCTTCAACTGCGCCGCGCCCGACACCGGCAACATGGAGGTGCTCGCCCAGTTCGGCAGCGCCGAGCAGAGAGAGCAGTGGCTCACTCCCCTCTTGCGCGCCGACATCCGCTCGTCATTCTGCATGACCGAGCCCGACACGGCCTCGTCCGATGCGACCAACATCGGCACCCGCATCCGCCGCGATGGCGACGAATACGTGATCACGGGTCGCAAGTGGTGGTCGACCGGGGCGATGAATCCGGATGCCGCGATCTTCATCGTGATGGGCAAGACCGACCCCGACGCGGATCGTCACCGGCAGCAGTCGATGATCCTCGTGCCGCGCGACACCGCCGGGGTGAGCATCGTCCGGCCGCTCACCGTGTTCGGCTACGACGACCGCGATCACGGGGGTCACGCCGAGATCGCCTTCGAAGAGGTGCGCGTGCCCGCCTCCCACTTGATCGGCGAGGAGGGATCGGGCTTCGCGATCGCCCAGGCACGCCTGGGCCCCGGACGCATCCACCACTGCATGCGGGCACTCGGCATGGGAGAGCGAGCGCTGTCGCTCATCCGCTCGCGGGCGAACGAGAGGCACGCGTTCGGTCGCACGCTCGCCGAGCAGGGCGTGATCCGCGAGTGGGCGGCCGAGTCGCGGATCCAGCTCGAGGCGCTGCGGCTCCTGGTCCTCAAGACCGCCTGGCTCATGGACACGGTCGGCAACCGGCGCGCGATGACCGAGATCCAGGCCATCAAGATCGCGGTGCCCCGCGCCGTGCAGACGATCATCGACCGCGCAATCCAGGTCTACGGGGCGGCGGGCGTGTCATCCGACACACCGCTCGCCGAACTGTATGCCGGCATCCGTTCGCTCCGCATCGCCGATGGGCCCGACGAGGTGCACCTCTCGAGCCTCGGCCGCGCCGAGCTGCGCGGCTGACCGCGGTTCCTGACCTGGCTCGCGATTCCGCCGCATCAGGACGATCGACGGATTCAGGACGATCGGCGCGACATCGACCTGAATCGGTCGATCGTCCTGCGCTCGTCGACGCGGGCGGCCGCGACTACCGGTGCGGAATGCCGGCGATCATCCCGCCGTCGACGACGAACTCCGCGCCGCTTGTGAACGCCGACGCGTCCGAGGCGAGGAACACGATGGTCCCGGCGACGTCGGACGGCTCACCCGGACGGCCGAGCGGGATGTCGAGATGGACCGGGTCGATCCTCGAGCTCATCTGCGTGCGGATGAAGCCCGGATGCACCGAGTTCACGCGGATGCCGCTCGGCCCGAGCTCGACGGCGAGCGATTGCGAGAGTCCGCGCACGCCGAACTTCGACGCCGTGTAGCCGTGCAGCCCGGGGCTGCCCCGCATCCCCTCGACCGACGAGATGTTGATGATCGAGCCGCTCCCCTGGAGCTTCATCTGCGGCACCACGGCCCGGCAGCCGAGGAAGACTCCGGTGAGGTTCACCGCGATCACCGCGTTCCACTTCTCCAGCGTGAAGTGTTCGATGGGCGCCGCATTCGCGATGCCCGCGTTGTTCACGAGCACGTCGACTGAGCCGAAGGCGTCAGTGGTGAATCGGATGACGGCATCCCACTGCTCCTCGGACGTCACATCGAGATGCACGAAACGAACCCTGTCGCCGAGCGACCCGGCGAGTGCTGCACCCTCGTCATCGAGGATGTCCGCGACGACCACCCTGCCTCCCGCGGTGTGCAGCGCGCGGACGTACGCCTCGCCGATCCCACGGGCTCCGCCGGTGACGATCGCCACCCGGCCGTCGAGGTCGATCACGACGCGACCTGGATGACGACGCGTCCGACGGTGGATCCTGCCGCCAGAGCAGTCAGTGCATCAGGGGCAGCCTCGAACCGCACGACGTGGTCGACGACCGGCCGAACGACTCCCTCGTCCGCGAGCCGTGTCAGCTCCTGCCGTGCGACGGCGATCAGGTCGGGCCGCATGCCGGGATACAGCCCCCAGTGCAGTCCGACGACCGAGTAGTTCTTCACGAGCACATGCCCCGCGGGCAGGGTCTGGATCGTGCCGCCGGCGAAGCCGACCACGATGATCCGGCCCTCGAACGCGATGCACTTGGTCGACGCGTCGAATGCCTCGCCCCCGACCGGATCGAACACGACGTCGGCGCCGTGGCCACTCGTGGCCGCCTTCACACCGCCGACGATGTCGTCGGCGCCGCGCACCAGCACGACCTCGGCTCCGGCATCCTTCGCGACCCGCGCCTTGGCGTCGGAGCCGACCACGCCGATCACGCGTGCTCCGGCCGCCGCGCCGAGCTGCACCGCGGCGAGGCCCACCCCTCCCGCGGCGGCGTGGATGAGCATCCACTCGCCCTGCTGCAGTGCGGCCCGGCGGTGCAGTTCGAACCAGGCGGTCTGGTACGCCACGGTCAACCCGGAGGCCTCGACATCGCTCAGCGACGAGGGCGCCGCCCATACGTCGGATGCCGGCAGCACGGTGTACTCCGAGAGCACGCCGATCTTCGACCCGACCACGCGATCGCCGACGATGAAGTCCGTCGCGCCCTCGCCGAGCGACGCGACGCGACCTGCGAACTCGATTCCGGGCACGAATGGCAGCTCGGGCCGCACCTGGTATCGACCCCGGGCGAGCAGCACATCGGGAAAGTTCGCCGCCACCGCGCTCACGCGCACCAGCACCTCGCCGGGCGCGGGTTGCGGCACCGGAAGCACATCGAGGCTCAGTGCCTCGGCCGGCTCGCCCAGCGCCGTCACACGCCAGGCGCGCATCGACTCCGGCGGGTCCGAGGGCAGCGGCTCAGGCATCCTTCGCGCCCTTCAGCCCGGTGATGAAGAGGTCCGTGATCTGCTCGGCCACGAGAGTCGGCTCCTCCGGCCCGTCGGGGTCGTACCAATGAGACAGATAGTGGATGTCGCTGAAGAAGTTCGCGATCAGCACCGCCCGCGGGATATCGGTGCGGTAGAGACCCTCGTCCTGCCCGCGCTGGATGAGCGCGGCGAATTCGTCGTGATACTCGCGCCGCCTCCGCACGACCTCCTGCTGACGGGGCTGGCTCAGCATGTGCTGACTGCGGAAGAACACCGTGCCCTCAGCGAGGAACTCGATCGAGGTCTCGACGACGTCGACGCAGGCTGCGCGCAGGATCACATCGACCGATCCGGTGCGCGCGATGATGTCGTCGAGGTGCGACTTCTGAAGCGAGAGCATCCGATCGTAGATCGCGAAGAGCAGGTCGTCCTTCGACTCGAAGTAGTGGTACATCGCCCCTTTGGTGACGCCGGCGGCGTCGACGATCTGCTGAACGCTCGTGTTCGCGTACCCCTGAGCCGCGAAGAGCCGAACCGCCGCCTCGGTGACGTCGTCGACGACGTTGGTCTCCTTCGTGCGAGCCATCCTCATCCGATCGAACGCATGCTTGCACCGCCGTCGATCACGACCGTCTGGCCGGTGATCCAGGCGGCGTCCTCCGACAGCAGGAAAGCCACAGGACCGGCGACGTCGACGGGTTCGCCCAGGCGCGCGAGCGGGTAACCCGCCGCGACCTCCCCTTCGCGCCCTTCGTAGAGCGCCCGCGCGAACGCGGTCTTGATCACTGCGGGCGCGACTGCGTTGACCCGGATGCCCGGCGCGAGCTCGGCCGCGAGCTGGATCGTGAGGTTCACAATGGCGGCCTTCGAGACCCCGTAGAACGCGATGCCGGGAGCGGCGCTCAGCGCACTGATCGACGACAGGTTCACGACGGAGTCGCTGAGGCCCGCGGCGACGGCATCCCGCGTCCACTCGAGCGTCCCGAGCACGTTGACCGCGAGGATCTTGTGCGCGATCGCCGGGTCGATGTCGAGCACCGGGCCATACGCCGGGTTGATGCCGGCGTTGTTGACGAGGTGGTCGATCCGGCCATGCCGATCCTCGATATGGGCGAAGACCGCGTCGCGATGATCTGCGTCATCCGCCTTGCCCGAGAGGGCGGATGCCCGTGGCCCGAGCTCCGCGAGCGCCGCGTCGAGCGACTCCTGCTTGCGTCCGGTGATGACGACGGATGCACCCTCATCGACGAGCCGCCGCGCGATGGCGAAGCCGATCCCCCGGCTGCCGCCTGTGATGAGGGCGACCTTGTCCGCAAACCTCTGCACGCGCACTCCTTCGTGTCAGCCCTGAGGGGCATACCGGCCAGTCGGTTTTGCCACACGCTACCACGTCGCGTATTCGGACCGCCGCGTGCAACCCGAGTGGCACTGCGTTCCACGATGCACGGTACTGAGTCCCGTCGCGCTACCCTGGAGACGTACGCGCACCGACCCCGAGAGCAGCACTCATGAGCTTCACCCCCATCCCCGGCCAGCGTGTCGAGGGGTACGACCTCACCGACCGCCTCGACACGGACTTCTACGCGGTGTTCCGCGACATCCCGAATGCCGACCGCGAAGCGTGGGATCGTGCGAAAACGTTCGCCGACGAGGTGATCCCGGTCATCGACGACTACTGGGACCGCGGCGAATACAACCTCGACTTCGCACGGCGCATCGGCGAGCTGGATCTGTTCACGGACGGCATCGACCACGAGGGGATCACGCACCTGTCACCGCTCGCCGCGGGCCTCGTCAACATGGAGATCTCGCGTGGTGACGGGTCGATGGGCACCATCCTCGCGGTGCAGGGCGGCCTTGCGCTGCGCACGCTCGCGCTGTTCGGCAGCGACCAGCAGAAGGGGCGGTACCTCGAGCCCGTCGCGCGGGGCGAGGTGCTCGCATCCTTCGCCCTCACCGAGCCCGACCACGGTTCGGACTCGGTGTCACTCGAGACCGAGGCTGTCCAGGTGGGCGACGAGTGGGTGCTCAACGGTGCCAAGAAGTGGATCGGCAACGGTGCGTCCGGCGGGATCACGTTCGTCTGGGCGCGCGTGCCGACGGATGACGGCCGCGGCGCGGTGCGCTGCTTCCTGGTGCCGCAGGAGACGCCCGGGTACGAGGGACGACCGATCCTCGGCAAGGCATCGCTGCGTGCCATCCATCAGGCGCACATCACCCTGACCGACGTACGGCTTCCGGCGGAGGCGGCCCTGCCGGGTGCGAAAACCTTCAAGGATGCCTCGACCGTGCTCTACGCGACCCGCTCAGGTGTCGCGTGGTCGGCGCTCGGTCACGCGACCGCCTGCTACGAGTCCGCACTGTCGTACGCGAAGCAGCGCGTGCAGTTCGGCAAGCCGCTCATCGGCTTCCAGATGGTGCAGGAGCGGCTGACGCAGATGCTCGACGAGCTGACCGGCATGCAGCTGTTCTGCCGCCGCCTCGCCGACCTCGAGCAGGCGGGCCAGCTGCTGCCGACGCAGGCGTCGCTCGCGAAGTACCACAACACGCGCGCCGCGCGCCGGGTCGCCTCCGTCGCACGCGACATGCTCGGCGGCAACGGCATCCTGCTCGAGCACCGCGTGATGCGTCACATGGCCGACATCGAATCCATCCACACTTACGAGGGCACCGAGAGCGTGCAGGCGCTGCTCATCGGCCGCGATATCACGGGAGTCGGCGCCTTCGCCTGAGCCTCGAGGCCCCCTGAGCGCCTAAGGCACCTCCGGCCAGAAGATAAGGCATTCGTCCGATGAGGGCGGACCGCCTTGGCGAGCAGAGTCGTACCTGTCCGAAGCCGTGAACGGCACAGACAGGAGATCGAAATGGATGTCGCAACCTACAGCGCTCTGATGGTGACCACCCTTCGCCAGACCGAGCAGCAGCGCGAACGCGAGCTGCGGTCGAGTCACGCCGAACGCTACGCCGCCCTGGGAGCAGCCCAGCCGGAACCGAATGACACCTCGGTGTGGCACCGTCTGTGGAATCGGCGTCCCGGCGCTCACCGTACCGCGTACACGCTCGCCGGGCCGTCCGCGTGAGAAGACGGGTGGCGGCGAGAGTCGGCACCCGTCAGGCAGCGTCGCGGCGGCGCCGCAGCCGCCGTCGCGGCCTCCGGATGCCGGTTCGCTCGGTGATCCGGTAGCAGACGGCCGCGACGGCATAGAAGAGCACGTCGGCGACAAGTTTGCCGGCGAGCAGGCCCCACACGGGGTCGACGATCAGCACGACACCCGCCATCATGAGCGTCGGCCGAAGGAAGAAGGTGTCGGTGATCTCCGCGACACCGAACTCGGCGAGCAGGAGCGCCAGCGAACGCGTGAGCGCGCGAGGGAGGCGACCGCGACCGCGACCGAGCAGCGCAAGCTGTTCCCGCAGGACTGTGAGGACCAGCACACCGTAGAAGCCGACCGTCGCCCCCGCGATGGCGGCGATGGCGAGAAGCGGCGGCCATTCGGTGAATCGTGCGGCGATCGTGCTTGCGACGAGCATGGTGGCAAGGCACGCGGCTTCGGCCGGTCCGTAGCGCCGGATCCAGAACCGAGCGCGAGGGAGCACCCCGGTCCGCGCCGAGGATGCGCGGCGGGTCCGTCGCTCGGGAGCCTCCAAGAGTGTCGTCACACAGGGAGGAGCACCCCCGGCACGGTGAGATACACGGTCTCCGTCGCTCGCGCGCGTCGGCGGCCGACGGCAGGATGGTCGCATGCCCTACGAGATCCCCGCGCCGATGCTCGCAAAGTCCGTTCCCGCGGTGCCCGACCCGTCGAAGACGCCGGGCGGCCTCAGCTTCGAGCCGAAATGGGACGGGTTCCGTGCGCTCGTGTCGTGGGACGGCACGGATGTCGAGATCGGCAGCCGCGGGGCGAAGCCGCTGACCCGCTACTTTCCCGA
This sequence comes from Microbacterium pumilum, assembly GCF_039530225.1. Lineage (NCBI taxonomy): Bacteria > Bacillati > Actinomycetota > Actinomycetes > Micrococcales > Microbacteriaceae > Microbacterium > Microbacterium pumilum. The sequence continues at coordinate 1,886,426 of NZ_BAAAOH010000001.1, read as the reverse complement.
GCTCGTCGAGGCCTTCGCCCGGCTGCTCCCCGAACCGTGCCTCATCGACGGCGAGATCGTGGTGCCCAAGGGCGAGCCGGGGGCGCAGCGGCTCGACTGGGAGTCGCTCACGCAGCGCATCCACCCCGCGGCATCCCGCGTGAACATGCTCGCCGAGACGACACCAGCCATGTTCATCGCGTTCGATCTGCTCGCGCGCGGTGAGCGCGACCTGCAGCCCGAGCCGTTCGAGGTGCGGCGAGCAGAACTCGTCGACCTGCTCGGAGGGGTTCCGCATCCGGTGCACGTCACGCGGACGACGGATGACCCCGCACTCGCCGAGCGCTGGCTCGCGGAGTTCGAGGGAGCGGGGCTCGACGGTGTGGTGGCGAAGCCGCTCTCGCAGCCGTACGCGCCGAACAAGCGCACCATGTTCAAGATCAAGCACGCTCGCACCGCCGATGTCGTCGCGATGGGATACCGCATCCACAGGTCCGGCGAGGGCGTCGGCTCGCTGCTGGTGGGCCTTTACTCCGAGGACGGACAGCTCTACCCGGTCGGCGGTGTCGCGGCATGGAGCAACCGACGCCGGCTCGAACTCATCGACGAGCTCGCACCCCTGGTGCGGCGGGATGAAGACGGCGAGGCGCTGAAGGGCGAGGGCGAGAAGTCGCGTTTCGCGCCGTCACGCCAGGATTCGTCGTTCGTCAAGCTCCGCCCCGAGCGCGTGCTCGAAGTGCGCTACGACCAACTCGAGGGCTGGCGCTTCCGGCACACTGTGCAGTTCGAGCGCTGGCGCCCGGACCGCGAGCCGGAGTCGTGCACGTATGAGCAGATCGAGACGGCGTCGGCCTACGACCTGGGCGGCGTGCTCGACTGACGCCCTTCGGTCGTTGAGCGAGCGATGCGAGACGAAACGCCTGGGCGCACCCCCGCGGTCAAGTCCAGTTCTCGGGGTTGATCCGGCTGGGCTGCACGCGGGGCGGCTCGCCCGGCATCTTCGGGAAGTCGGGCGGGAACGGCAGTTCGCCGACGCCGTCCGAAAGGTCGCGCTCCCACCACTCCAGCAGCGTGTCGATGCGTCCGGGCTTCGCCAGCAGGTCCGCCCACGGGTCGCCCACGTCGGCCAGGCGCTGCGGCACGGAGCGCACGGTGAATGCGGCGGGATCGGCATCCGCCACGTCATCCCAGGCGAGCGGCGTCGACACCGTCGCACCGGGCAGGGCGCGAGGACTGTACGCGCCGGCCATCGTGCGATCGCGATTGGCCTGGTTGAAGTCGATGAAGATGCGGTCGCCGCGCTCTTCCTTCCACCAGTTCATCGTGACCTTTTCGGGCATCCGCCGTTCTAGTTCACGACCCGCCGCGATCACGGCGTGACGTACATCGAGGAACTCGTGCGCCGGCTCGATGGGGCAGAACAGATGCAGTCCGCGATTGCCGCTCGTCTTGATGAACGTCGTCAGCCCCGCCTCGGCGAGCACGTCGCGCATGGCGGGCGCCACAGCCGCAGCCTCGGCGAAACCGGTGCTGCCGTGGGGGTCGAGGTCGATGCGCAGCTCGACCGGGTTGTCGGTGTTCGATGCGAGCGAGGCCCAGGGGTGGAAGACGATCGTGTTCATCTGCACCGCCCAGACCGCGGTCGCGATCTCGGTCAGGATGAGCTGCGGATGCCGCCGCCCGCTGTTGTACGTGACGGTCTGGGCTTCGACGAACGACGGTGCTCCTTTGGGCGGGTTCTTCGAGTAGAACCGCTCACCGTCGACCCCCTCGGGGAATCGCTCGAGCGACACCGGACGATCGCCGTTCGCGGAGATGAACGGGCCCGAGACCGCGAGGAGATACTCCGCGAGCTCGTGCTTGGTGATGCCGAGATCCGGCCAGAGCACGCGGTTCGGGCTGGACAGCCCGATCTCGCGGTCTCCGTCCGGACCGGGGACGGTCAGGGTGATGCGCTCCGACGCCATGCCGGGAGTTTAGCGGGGCTCGCCCACACCCCCGGCCCCAGATGCCGCCGTCACCGCAGTACCGGAAAGCGGAGGTGCGTCACGCGCGTCGAGGGGATGATGACCGTCGGGTCGCCGAGCTTGACCGCCCCGGGGGCGACATCCGCGAAGTACCGATGGCCGCTGCCGAGCACGACCGGCACGAGGTCGATCGCCACCTCATCGAGCAGGCCCGCCGCGAGCGCCTGGCCCGCCACCGTGCCGGCTGCGACGGCGACGGACTTGCCGTCGGCGAGCTCCTGAGCCTTGGCGATCGCGGCCTCGATGCCCTCGGTGACGAAGTGCGCGTTGCCGGTGGACGCGTACGCCCAGTCCGTGGGCACCTCGTGGGTGAGCACGACGAACGGGACGCCGATCGGATGCTCGCCCTTCCAGCCGTCGGTGATGTCGAACAGCATTCGCCCGACGACGAGGCAGCCGACCTCGCCGAGCCAGCCGGTCCAGTAGTCGGCGCTCTCGCGGGTCAGGTGGAAGGGCGGCAGGTCGCCGGCGTTCACCACCTCGACGTCGCCGGCGTCGTACCAGTCGAAGAGCGGCCCCGGGTCGTTGTTCGGATAGGCGACGAAGCCGTCGAGCGACGTCGAGGCCGACGAGACGACCGTCCCCATGTCAGCGCTCCGCGGCCAGGAGCTCGTCGAGCTTCTCATAGCCTTCGTTCATGCCCCGCTCCATGCCCTGGGCCATCATCATGTCGAGGACCTCGATGGTGGGGAAGACGGTGTGGTCGACGAGCCGAGACCGGCCGTCGGGCAGCGCTTCGAAGCGGATGACGTCGAGGCTGACGGCATCCGGAGCACCCTCGTACTCGAAGGTCTGGATGATGACCTCGTTCTCGCGCACGGTGTGGAACACCCCGCGGAAGCCATACGTCTCACCGTCCGCTTCACCCTGCTCGAAGCGGTATCCGCCTCCGGTGCGGAAGTCCCAGTGGGTGAGGCGCGTTTCGTACCCGCGGGGTCCGATCCACGCGCGGAACAGCTCGGGATCGGCGTGAGCGCGGAAGACCGCCTCGACGGGTGCTTCGAACTCTCGCGTGATGTCGGCATACGACTGACCGGGCGTGGCCTCGATGACGACGGGGTTCGTGGTGTTCATCGTGTTTCTCCTTCTCTTCGTGGTGACCCCGTCCCGGGGTCGTCGGTGATGCGAGGGGGTCCAGCCGCGGCCGCCGCGATGACGGCGTCGAGCCGGCGATACGCCGCCTCGGCTTCGAGGCGATAGCGGTCGATCCACGAGGTGAGTCGCTCGAGTGCGGCCGCGTCGAGATGAACGGGCTTGCGCTGCGCCTCGCGCGTCCGCCACACCAGGCCCGCGTCCTCGAGCACCGAGATGTGCTTCGACACGGCCTGGAGCGTGATGGCGAACGGCTCCGCGAGTTCGCCGAGCGTGGCGGAGCCCCGGCTCAAGCGAGCGATGATCGCCCGCCGGATCGGGTCTGCCAGCGCGGCAAAGGCCCGGTCGAGTGCCACATCCGTTTCGTTCATCAACTCATCCATTTATCAACCGTTGTGTTGATAAAGAGTAAGTCGAGTGGACCGCGCGCGTCAATACCCCATCAGGACGCGAGCAGCGGTGCGAGCTCGTCGCGGCTCAGGCGGATCCATGGCCCCCGCGGGTCGACCAGGACTCCGGAAAGACCCTCATCACTGCGCAGCGCTCCGGCGAGCTGAGCGGCGCTCAGCGGCGCAGCCTGATCGGAGCGGCCCATGACCACGACCTCGAGCGGATGGGAGTACACCTCGAGGTAGCGTGACCCGTCAGGGGCTCGGGCTTCGGCGATTCCGGGGCGTTCGCCCGCGGGCCCGCCCACCGCCACCCAGAGCGGCACCCGGGTGAGTGCCTCGGCCACTGCCGCGGCCGTCTCAGCCGTTCTCTGCTCGGCAAGGAGCGTCTTCACCGTGAGCGCTTCATCCGCCTTGTCCACGATCCGCTCGAGAATCTCGCGCGGCAGCGACGCGCGAGCCGGAGCGGATGACTGATCTAGGACGATGCCGTGATACGGCCCGCCGAGCACATGGCGGAGGATGGTGAGGATCGGCTGAGCCATAGCCGAAGTGTCGACGTCGCCGTCTGCTCTTACACTCGCCTGCAGCGCGGCGCCGCTGCTGTAAGCGAGAACGAAGTTGCGGTCGCCGAGTGACACGACCGCGAGCGGCAGGTCCTTGCCTGCCGCGAGCAGCTCCCGCGCATCGCCCTTCACCCGGAGGAAAAGGTGCCCCTGCAGCAGCTGCCGCGCGACATCCAACAGCTCCTGTGGCGACGGCGGGTCGCTCAGACTCGCGAGGGCCTCGTGAACCAGCACGTTGTCGCGCATACCGGGGATCGTCTCGGTCGGCGGGGGTGCGACCGATCGACCGGCCGCGCGGGTCCGAGACGGCTCGACGGCTGGCTCGACCGGCGCATGCGAACCGAGGCCGCGGAACGACGACATCGAGATGTCGACGGATGCCGCGGGCTCGGCTGCGACCTGCGGTTCCGGTGCCGGTTCCGGCGTCTCGTCCGCCGCCGGGATGGCCGCGTCCGGAGTCTGCTCGGTGAGCGCCGGTTCGGCGACGTCCGCGGCATCCGGTACGCCAGCGGGGACGGATTGCTGACGATCGGCCTTCGGGCGCCGAGAGAAGAGGGCCATCATCCGAGCCTATCCCGGAGCACTACCGCCCACCCGAGCATCCTCGGAGGCGCTAGACCTTGGCCTTGCGATAGCCTGCAGCCTGCGCTGCTCCCTCGGTCGAGAAGCATTCCTCGGGCTTGGTGCGGGTGTAGAAGCTCTGACCGGGCATGTGATAGATCATCGAACTCGCGTTGCCCTTGATCGGCGCCCACGACGGGCAGGTCCAGCTGTCGACCGGCGTGGTTCGAGACGGGTATGCCACTGCCCCGGTCGCCGCAGAGTTCCGCGAGATCGTCTGGTAGCCGCTCTTCTTGCCCGTCACGCGGACCGTGACCGACTTGCCCGCCTGCGAGCTCGTGAGCTTCAGCGTCGAGTGGGTCGCTCCCGAGATCGCGGCCCCGTTGGCGAACCACTGGTACGTGAATGCGGTTCCGGGTGTCCACGTTCCGGTACGTGCAGAGAGCGTCGAGCCGACGACCAGAAAGCCCGAGATGCTCGGTGCCGCCGTCAGTGCGACTCGCAGCGACTTCGCCGAGGTCTTGGCGAGCGTGCCGTAGCCGCTCTTCTTCCCGGTCACGGTCACCGTGATCTGCGTGTCGCGCTGGGCCGACGTGAGCACGACGGTCGAGCGTGTTGCGCCGGAGATCGCCGAACCATTCGCATACCAGCGGTAGGAGAATGTCGTTCCCGCAGTCCAGGTGCCCGGCTTGACGGCCAGGGTGCCACCGACCACGACGGTGCCCGAGATCGACGGCGTCGATGCTGCGGCTACCCGCGCCGTCGGTGCCGAGGTCACAGCCACCGAGGTGGTTCCCGCCTTGCCGCCGGTCACCTTGACGGCGATCTGCTTGTCGCGCTGGGTGGAAGCAGGCGTGAAGGTCGATTTGGTCGCGTTCTTGATCGCGACACCGTTGGCGAACCATTGGTAAGTGAAAGTCGTGTCTGCCGACCAGGCGCCCGGCTTCGCGGCGAGGACGAACCCGACACCCGGTGAGCCCGAGACGACCGGCTTGCTGAATCGCATGACCTTGAGTGTCGGCGCCGAGGTCTTCGCGACGGTCGCGTAGCGGGACTTCATGCCCGTCACTCGTACCGTGATCGCCTTGGAGTCCTGTGCGGATGTGGGGACGAAGCTGGACTTGGTCGCGCCGGTGATCGCGTCACCGTCAGCGAGCCACTGGTACGCGAAGACCGTGGAGGCGGTCCATGTCCCGGGTACCGCAGTCAGCGTCGCGCCGACACGGGCGATGCCCGTCACTCTGGGCGTTCCGGCCGTCGCGACCTTGGGCGTGGAGGCGGAGGGCTGGGTGAAGGGGCTGAAGCCATCCAGCGATCCGGTGACGGACACGGCAATCGATTTGCCGGCATACGCCGGTGCGATGAGGAACGTCGCCTGGTTCGCATCGAGCACCGCCGCGCCGTCGACGAGCCACTGGTAGGTGAATGTCGCTCCGTCTGTCCATGATCCGGGCACGGCCGTCAGCGTCTCGCCGACGATCAGTGTCCCGACCACCGTGGGAACCGCGGACTGGACCACCGGCGGAATCGCCGCTGCGAGGACCGCATCGACGTCGGTCCGCAGCTCGCCGTCGGTCAGCAAGATGGCGGACGCGCTGTCGAAGTCGGGAGCGTCATCCCACCACTCTCCGATGAGGCCCGCGGTGCCGTCGGTGGTGAACTCGACCTTGAAGTCACCCGCGGGCAGTCCGCTCAGGCTGTAGTCGCCGTTCTCATCCGTGACGCCGGCCCACGAGGGCGAGCTGCCCTCCGAGTCGGGCGCATCGACGGCGACCGCCGTCACGCCGACGTCGGCGACGCGCTCACCGGACTCGTCACTCACGGTCCCGGTGATGGCCCCGGAGCTCGTAGACACCACGTCGACCTGGTCCTCGGCGTGAGCCGGAACGCTCACGACCGCGGCTCCCGTCGCGACGAGGATGGCAGCGAGCAGACCGCCGACAAGGCGCGCGGACGCACCGCGAAGAACACGTGGCATGGATTTCCCCAAGATCGCGTGGAATGCCGGCTCCATGCCGTCCACGCCAGCCTCCATAGTGACAGCGTTCGCTGAGAGAATGCCGCTATCGGAGCGCTATACGTGCGCTATAGCTTCTCGATCGGCGCGATCTTGATCAGGAGCTTCTTCGCCCCCACCTTGTCGAAGCGGATGTGCGCAATGCGCTTCGCGCCCTCGCCGGTGACGGCATCCACTCGTCCCTCGCCGAAGTCGTCGTGACGGATGCGGTCGCCCGGCGCGAGCTCGAGGTCGCCGTTGTCGCGCACCTTCGCGGGAATGCGGTTGGCGAACTTCTCGATCGATGTGGACTTCGGCACGAGGTCGTCGCCGTACCTGCTCCCGGTCCCTGAGCCCGTCGAAGGGCCGAACCCTCCGCCGGGGCGCCGCGCGTTGAGGGCCCTGGGCTGCGTTCCGCCGCGCGAGTTCACGTCGCCGGGCGACTGCCGCCAGTGCAGCAGCTCGGGCGGGATCTCCTGCAGGAACCGGCTCGGCATCGCGACGGTCACCTCGCCGAACTGGGCGCGGGTCATCGCGAGAGAGAGGTACAGGCGCTTGCGTGCGCGCGTTATGCCCACGTAGAAGAGTCGCCGCTCCTCCTGCGGGCCGCCCGGCTCGCCCGCCGAGATCCGGTGCGGGATGAGGTCCTCCTCGACACCGGTGACGAAGACCGCGTCGTACTCGAGCCCCTTCGCGGTGTGCATCGTCATGAGCGACACCGAGCCGGACGCGTCCTCGAGGTCGTCGGCATCCGACACGAGCGCCACTTCGGCGAGGAAGTCGATCACGGTTCCCTCGGGGTTGTTGCGCGCGAACTCTCGCGCGACCGCGACGAGCTCGTCGAGGTTCTCGACGCGAGCCTCGTCCTGCGGGTCTCGGCTCGCGCGCAGCGCGTCTGTGTACCCGGTCTTGCCGAGCAGCAGCTGGAGTCCCTCCGCGACCGCGGTGGGTGGCGCCAGCTCGCCCGACGCGGGCAGCATCAGGTCGGTCGCCTGAGCCAGCACGGAGTCGAGGTGTGCGATCGCCGTCTGGATCTTGGGGCCGACGCTGAGCGCCGAAGAGTTCGCGAGGGCATCGCGGAAGGTGATCTGCTGATCCTGCGCGTATCGCGAGATCGTCTCGATCGTCACGTCGCCGATGCCGCGACGAGGCCTGTTGATGATGCGCCGCATCGCCATCTCGTCAGCGGGATTGGAGACGGCGACGAGGTAGGCCAGCGCATCCTTGATCTCGGCGCGCTCGTAGAACTTGGTGCCGCCCATGATCTTGTAGGGCACGGCCGAGCGGATGAAGATCTCTTCCAGTGCACGGGACTGCGAGTTGGTGCGATAGAACACCGCCATCTGCGAGTAGTCGATTCCGCCGCGACGCAGCGTGTCGACCTCGTCGGCGACGAACTGCGCCTCGTCGTGCTGCGAATAGCCGGTGAAGCCGATGATCTTTTCGCCGGCGCCGACATCCGTCCACAGCTTCTTGTCTTTGCGGTCGAAGTTGTGGCTGATCACCGCGTTGGCGGCGCTCAGGATGTTCTGGGTCGAGCGATAGTTCTGCTCGAGCATGACGACCTTCGCGCCCGTGTAGTCGCGCTCGAACTCGCTGATGTTGCGGATGTCGGCGCCACGGAAGGCGTAGATCGACTGGTCGGAGTCGCCGACGACGGTGAGGGATGCCGCATCCTCGGCCGACGGCTCCGGCTCGAAGATCATCATGCCGCCCGACGCTGCGATCGGCTGAGAGTCGGCGCCCGGCGGCCGCGTCAGCTCGTGGATGAGCGCGTACTGGGCGTGATTGGTGTCCTGGTACTCGTCGACGAGGATGTGGCGGAATCGTCGGCGGTAGACATCCGCGACCTGCGGGAACGCGCGGAACAGATACACCGTCTGCCCGATGAGGTCGTCGAAGTCGAAGGCGTTCGCCCGCTGCAGCTCGCGCTGATAGTCGTTGAACACGTCGACGAACACCCGCTCGGCGGGGTCGCTCATGTTCGCCTGACGGGCGTAGGACTCGGCATCGGCAAGCTCGTTCTTGAGCTTGGAGATACGGCCCTGCGTCGCCGCGGGAGTCAAGCCATAGGCATCCGCTTCGTGCTCTTTCACGAGTCGCTTGATGAGCGCCCGGGAGTCGCCGGAGTCGTAGATCGTGAACGACCGCGTGAAACCGAACTGCTCGGCCTCGCGACGCAGGATGCGCACGCATGCGGAGTGGAAGGTCGAGATCCACATGCCCTGGGAGCTGTCGCCGACCAGCTGCTGGACGCGCTCGCGCATCTCGCCGGCCGCCTTGTTGGTGAACGTGATCGCGAGGATCTGGCTCGGCCAGGCCTCTTTGTTGCGCAGCAGGCTCGCGATGCGCCGAGTGAGCACACTCGTCTTGCCCGAGCCGGCGCCGGCCACGATGAGCAGCGCCTGCCCTCGGTAGGTGACGGCCTCACGCTGCGGCTGGTTGAGGCCGGCGAGCAGATCCTCGTCAGGGCGCGGGCCAGCCGCTGGTGCGGTCGAGCCGGCACCGAGGCTGGGCTGGGGTCCGCGATCTCGGCCGACGATGATGGGCGTTTGGGCGTCGGTCATGGCCCGTCAAGTCTAGGCGCGCGGCCAGACACCCGCCCCGCCGCCCACCCGCCGCTTCACTCCGCGACGGCAGCGGCCCAGTCACGGTCGAACCAGCGCCGGATCCGCGAGACGCCGAACTCGTGCTTCTGCGCGGCGAGGTCGAGTGAGGGCCCCTCGAACGAGCCGCGGGGTCGGCCGTCGAAGAAGGCCACCTCCACGATGCCGATCTCGTCACCGCCGAATTCGACGTAGCAGACGCCGCGTCCGTCGTAGAGCGAGTCCTCCGAATCGCCCCGCACCCGCGCCGCGATGCGTCGCGCCGCGGTCGCCGCCTGACGCTCGGCGAACACCCCGGCGCGCGGCGTCCCGACGGCGGCACAGTCCCCCACCGCGTATACGTCCGGCCACGACGTCTCGAGCGTTCGCGAGTCGACGGGTATCCACCCGTCGACGGTCAGCCCGGCGGACTCGATCACCGCGGGCACGCGATGCACAGGCACGCCGAGGTACAGATCGAACGGCAGGGTCGAACCGTCGCCGAGGTGTGCGACGCGTTCGTCGGCATCCAGCGATCGGACGCTCGTGTCGGGGTGCCATGCGATGTCGCGTTCCTCGAAGGTCGCGAGCAGCGCCGACGACGCGTCGGGTGACGGCGGAATCGGCCGAGGGAACGGCATCACGAGCGAGATCGTGGACGAGTCGCGGATGCCGCGATCCCGCAGCATCGCGTCGAGCATCAGCGCCGTCTCGCTCGGCGCCGGCGGGCACTTGAACGGTCCCGAGGTGATCCCGATGACGACATCCCCGCCCTCGAACGACGCGAGGATGTCGCGCAGCGCGAATGCGCCTGCCTCGCTGTAGAACTCATGACCCGCTTCGGCCAGCCCCGGGGTACCGGAGATGTCGTAGTCGGCCCCGAGGGCGATCACCAGGAAGTCGCCGTCGAACGCGCCGCCCGTCGTCTCGACATGCTTGGCCACGGCGTCGATCGCGGTGATCTCGGCTCGCACGAAGGTCACGCCGGGCTTGGCGATGTCGGAGTAACGGTGCAGGACCCGATCGGCAGACGTTCGCGCGAACATCACGTCGAGCTTCGAGAAACCGAAGACGAAGCCCTCGGTGCTGTCGATCAGAACGATCTCCAGATCGCCGTCGAATTCCTCGGCGAGGATGCTCGTCGCCTCGAGCCCGCCGAAACCGGCACCGAGCACCAAGACACGCTTCGACATACCGGCATCCCTCTCGTCCCCAGGCCAAGCCTGGGCTCACTCTAGACCTGCCCCTCCGGGCTCACGCTCAGGAGCGTCCTGCGAGACTGGGCTCGTGCGCACGCTTCTCAACATCATCTGGCTGATCTTCGCGGGCTTCTGGCTGTTCGTCGGCTACATGCTCACCGGCGTCGTGCTGTGCATCCTGATCCTCACGATCCCGTGGGGCATCGCGTCGTTCCGCATCGGCCTGTACTCGCTGTGGCCCTTCGGGCGTCAGGTCGTCGCGAAGCCCACTGCAGGCGTCGGCTCGTTCCTCGGCAACGTCGTCTGGGTGATCCTCGCCGGCTGGTGGCTCGCGATCGCGCACATCGTGTCCGGCATCGCGCTGTGCATCACGATCATCGGCATCCCCCTCGGCATCGCCGACTTCAAGCTCGTGCCGGTCTCGCTGATGCCGCTCGGCAAGGAGATCGTCTCGACCCGGCAGGGCGCGTTCGACCAGGCCATGGCCAAGCGCGGCGTCTAGCGCCGCCGGACGCTTCGACAGGCCCAGCGACCGGCGGGCGGCAGCGGTCCCTGAGCTTGTCGAAGGGAGCGAGTCAAGCCGCGGCGGGTCGCCGCCAGCGCACGGCGAGGATGAAGCCGACCGCCGCGAGCACCACGCCGAAGACCGCAGCCCAGAGCGCGGTGTCGGCAGGAATGTCGAGATAGACCGTGATGCCGAGGATGCGGGCGAGGCCCCACGGCAGCAATCCCATCTGGTCGTTCCACAGCGAGAGGGCGGTCTCGAGACCGATCGCGGAGATGATCGCGGCCGGAATGGCGAGCGCGAGCCCGACGGCCGCCAGCACCATGCCCGTGGCGCGGCGCCTGCCGACCTGACCTGCGAGCGCCCAGCCCGCGGCGACGAACAGCCAGACGAACAGCGCGAACGCGATCGAGATGTAGACGGTGCGCGCCGCGGGCTCGGTCCAGAACGAGAACCAGTACCCGCCCGGACCCGTGAATGAGAGTGCGAACAGAGCCACGATGCAGCGCAGCACGATCACTCCGGCGACGGCAGCGATCACGGGCCACGGTGAACGGCGCCTCACCAGCAGCCGCACCGCGACGACGAAGATGAGCCATGCTCCGAGCACGATCACGAGGTGGGCCCACGAGACGAGGGATGTCTGCACCGCGCGCGTTGCGACGAGAAGTGCCGCGGGCACCCCGAGCATGAGCCAGCGGTCGAGCGGCAGCATCCCGAGCGTGGACTCGCTCGCCCGCCACGGTCGGGTCGATGCGAGCCAGGATGCCCGCGCGGCGGCCGCGCCCGGCCGGCGGACGAGCCGGGTGCGCGAAGCGAGCATTCCGATCAGGAGCCATGCGGCGGCGAGCAGCAGCAGCGCCCTCGCGATCCACGCCATCGCGAGGTCGCGATCGGCCCGTTGCACGCCGAGCGCCGCGGCGGTCAGGTTGTAGGCCGGGTAGTCGATGTCGCCCTCGTAGCGCTCGATGTGCGCCGCGGCGAGCACTTCGAACTCGTCGCGAGCGCTGGACCACGCGTCGTACGACGCGGGCGCCAGCGTGTCGTGCCACTGACCCTGGTAGAGGATCATCTCGCGGTAGGCCGCCAGCATCCGCAGCACATCGGCCTCGTAGTCGAGGGTGCCGAGGAGCGCCTCGCGTAGTGATGCGTCGCGCCATGTCGCCGCATCCGTAGACGACACCTTCTCGCGCATCTCGTCAACGGTGGCGACGGCCCGCTCGCCGCCGGCGATCGCCTCTTCGATGTGGCCGTAGGTGGCGTCGCGCGAGATGGCGTAGAGGACGTCGAGCACAGCCGAGTCGCCGGTGAGGATGTCCCACTCGAAGATCCACATCATGGGCGGCGGCTCGAGGCCGATCGCGAACACGCGCTGCTCGGCGAAGGGCTGGATGTACATTCCCTGCTCGATCGCATCGCGCGAGAGGTCCATCGCCTCGACGATCGCGGCGGCAGTCGCTGGATCGTCCGTGAACCACTGCCGCGCCCATCCGGCGGTCACGTCGGCGACGTCCGTTTCCGGATCGCGGGCGAGCGCCGCGGCGACGACGGTGTCGAGTTCGTACAGCTGCCAGAATCCGGCCTTCAGGTACAGCGTCATCGGTCCCGCGCGCCACGGGCCGCCGTCCTGCGTCCAGGTCCAGATGCCTTCGATGTTGTCATTGGCGGCAAGCAGCTTCTGCAGCGCAAACTGGTACTCGCGGCCGAGGTCATTCGGGAACGCCCCGAAGTTCTCGAACTCGCGGCGACTCTGGAACTCGACGATCCGTCGCTGGGCGCCCTGCTCGAGCGTGTCATTCAGCGGCAGCCAGCTGTAGAAGTCACCGAGCGTGTACTTCGTCGACACGATCAGCGCCGGCGAATCGATGCCGCCGAGCACCGCCTCGTACGAGGCAGGGCTGGTGTGCATGTCGCCGACAGCGCCCACGCCGACGCTCCAGGTGCGGAAGATCACCTCGTGGTCGGTGGCCTCGGCCTGGGCACTCAGAGTCCCGAGCATCGCCCGCACCGCCGCGGGAGTGGTCACGGCGAGCTGCGAGTAGTAGTCCCAACCGTCGACGTCGTACACGCGGCCCGCTTCGCCGATGCGGATGAGGATGCCGTCGAGCGCCGGCTCGGCGGCGTAGAGCTCGTCGAGGCCAGCCGCATACACATCCCACAGCGCCGGATCCTCGGTGTCGAGTGAGCCGAACCGGTCGGTGAGATAGGCCTCGAGCGGCGTCGTGAGGGTGAGCATGTCGGTGCGGAGGAACACGTCCATGCCGAGTTCGTCGGCGTGGTCCCAGAACGGCCCGAAAGCGTCGCGGAGCGCGATCGCCTGAGCCCGATGCTCATCGCCCGCGGTGTAGACCACACCGTCGGCGACCTCGTCGAATGCCACGAACTCGACGAAGCCCGGGAACGCGAGCGCGTTGTAGCCGTTGGCGAGGGAGTGCTTGACGAACTCGTCGAAGTCGACGTATGCGTCAGAGAGGGCCTGCTCGTCGATGTACGGCGCGTCCGGCAGCAGCACCTGCGCGAACGCCTTCGACGCGTGCGAGTAGTCCGTGCCGGGCTCCCACGCGGCAGGGTCGGGCTCGACTCCGACGGCACCCATGTCGACCATGCGGAACGGGAGCCTCGATGTCACCTCTTCGCCAAGGTGCTCGGCGACCGAGCGACCGGTTCGCACCTGCGCGGCCAGATCGTAGATCCCGCGTACCGCACCCGCGACGTCGGGCGCCTCGATCTGCAGGGCGCCCGCCGTGCCGGTGAGCCGGTACGACTCGTCCTCGCGACCGCTCGTCGGCGGGGAGGGGCTGCCGCTGATCGAGACGGTGAGCGAGGTCTCGCCCTCCCTCTCGAAAGCCGTTGCCGTGGCATCGAGCAGGCTGTCGATGGCGGCGTCGAATCGCGGGCCGGCCGGAACGTCGACGGCGGTGAACACGGGTGCCGGGACTGCGGCGCCGATGGCCGGAACCGTCGGCGGCGCCGGATCCATCTGCGTCGCGGGTTCGGTGCGGATGCCGAGCGCATCTCCCACGACGACTCCGACGCCGGCGCCGAGCGCCAGCAGCACCACGGCGGTGACGATGGCGAGGATGCCACGCCTCGCCGCCGTCGTCATGGACTCACGTTAGCGGCTCGCGCGAAACGCCTCGGGCCGAGGAGGAGGGCCTGTGGACGAAGCGGATGTCGCTCCCGCCGTCGCAGGCGATCACCGTGTCAGATCGATGCCTTGGCCTTGCGGACGGCGGTCAGCGCACTGCGGAGGTGGTCGAGCTCGTCGTGCGCGCGCTCCCGCGACCGGGCGATCAATCGGTCATACGGCTCCACCCGTTCGCCGGCGTGTCCCGCGAGCACGCGAGCGTGTTCGAGCCGGTCTATGAAGATCAGCTCGTCGCGGTGATCCCCGAGCACGCCGTGGACCTTCTCGCCGGCGGCAGCCAACTCGGCGTACTCGGTGCCGAACGTATCGGGCGCGACGTGGTGCAGCGCCTCCGCCACGTAGCGCAGTCGCCGACCGGCCTTGCGAACCGCGTGGAGCGACTCGATCGACCCGTCGCTGCGCTTCGCGGCTCGCCGCACCCGCCGCGCCTCCTTGCGAGCGACTCTGCTCAGGGTGTCGGCAGCGCCATCGACGTCGGAGGTGAACGGTGGTTCCGTGACGAACGCTTCGAGCTCGGTCATCCGGGCGCCCGATCGCGGGAGGTCGTGAAGTTCGCAGAGCCGCGCGTGGGCGCGTGAGTACTCCTCGCGTTCGTCGTCGACGAGCCGACGGGTGAGGTCTTCGTCCTCGATCTCGAGGTCGATCATCGCGGTCGTCGCGACATCCACTCGCACCTCGACATCGCGCACCACGCCCAGCTGGGTCCCCCACTCGGCGAACTCCACCCGCAGCCGCTGCGCGGCCGACCCATCGAGGTACCCGTGAAATGCCGCCAGCAGGCTGCGAAGGCGCCGTACGCTGGTCCGGTGCTCGTGCACTCCGTCGGGGGCATCGGCGATCGCTGCCGACTCTGTGGCGATCAATCGGTCCGCGCTCGCGCGGAAGATCGAGCGGATGACGTCCTCGGCTGTCGACGGGTCGGGCGCGGCATCCGTCATATCGTCACCGTCGACATGGATTCCGCCTCACTCGAAGGGGTTTCCCCGGTCGGCTCGCTGGTCACTCTAGCCACACCGTGCCCACCACGCACCATGTTGCGCAGAAGCGCGGGTCCGCCGACGTCGGACCCGCGCTTCAACGACCCTTCTCAGCTGCTCTTGCGTATGGCTCTCACACCGGCCCAGAGACCGATCGCGGCAAGGATGATCGCCGAGAACCATCCCCACAGCACGTTCACGGAGCCGAGATCGCCCGCGAACAGCGCTCGCTCCGCCTGTACGACCCAATTGACCGGGTTGACGGTGGCGATCGCCCGCATCCACGGGGGCCCGTCGTCGAGCGGCAGCAGCATGCCCGACAGGATCAGCAGCGGGAAGATCAGGGTCTGCTGCACGCCCCAGAAGAGCCATTCGCGATCCTTCGTCTTCAGCGCCAGCGTGTACGACAGCGAACCCAGGCCGACGCCGAACACCGCCAGCAAAGCCAGACCGATGACAAGCCCCGGACCGTTGATCGTGAAGCCGAACGGCCAGGCGATGAGCACGATGATGAGCGACTGCACGACGATGGGCGCGATCTCCTTGAGCGCGCGGCCGACGAGCAGGGACGAGCGCGCGAGCGGTGCCACCAGCGTCCGCTCATGCGAGCCGGTCATCATCTCGTACTGCAGGTTCGACCCGGTCGCCCCCGTGCCGAACAGGACGATCATGACGAGCACGCCGGGCACGAACCACTGCAGGGTCTCACCGACCGGCAGGCCAGACGACCCGATCAGCAGCGGAGCGAACAGGCCGAGGAAGACGAGCGGCTGCACGAGGCTGAAGATCAGCGTGAACGGATCGCGCACGACCGGCTTGAGCTCGCGCGTGAGCACGTTCCAGGTGTCGCGCGCCGGGTTGGCGCGGACCGCGGTGTCGGGGCGCACGGCGCCCGGGGTCGTGGTGGTCATCGGTTCACTCCCGTCGTCTCGGATGCCGCGGCATCCCGCTCTTGCACTGCCTCGCCCGTGCCGTCCTCTTCGCCGGGCACATCCTCTCCCGCCTCGCGCAGGGTGCGCCCGGTCAACGCCAGGAACACGTCGTCGAGCGTGGGCGGAACACCCGTCGCACGCGCGACCGTGACTCCCTGCGCGTCCAGCGCCCGCACCGCCGCGGGCAGCAGCGCTTCGCCATCGGGCGCCGTGACGGTGATGGATGCCGCATCCGCCCGCTGCACCGGACGATCCGTGAGACCCTGCACGACCGCAACCGCGCGATCGGCATCCGGCTCCGATGCGAAGCCGAGCGTCAGCACATCGCCGGCGAGCTCGGCCTTGAGGTTGGCCGCGGTGTCGTCGGCGATGACCCGACCCTTGTCCATCACCATGACACGCTCGGCGTAGCGGTCGGCCTCTTCGAGGTAGTGGGTCGTGAGGAACACCGTCGTGCCGTGCTGCGCACGCAGGTCGAGGATGTGCTGCCACAGGTTCGCCCGACTCTGCGGATCGAGGCCGGTCGACGGCTCATCGAGGAACAGCAGCGGCGGGGCATGCATCAGGCCGAGGGCGACATCCAATCGTCTCTTCTGGCCGCCGCTCAGCTGCTGCACCGTCCGGGTCGCGAAGCTCTCGAGGCCGAGCGACTCGATCAGCTCGTCGGCGCGCTGCCGCGCTGCGCCTCGGGGCATGCCGTAGAACGCGCCCTGGCTGATCAGCTCGTCGCGGGTGCGCTGCGAGAAGCTGCCGCTCGTGAGCTGTCCGACATAGCCGATGCGAGCGCGCACGTCGGCAGGATCGCGCAGGATGTCGTGGCCCACGACGCGGGCCGTCCCCGAGGCGGGCGGGATGAGGGTCGTGAGCATGCGCAGGCTCGTCGACTTTCCCGCCCCATTGGGGCCGAGGAAGGCCACGAGTTCGCCACGCGCGACCTGGAACGTGAGATCGGTGACCGCGTCCACGGTCTTCTTCTTCACGGTGAATCGCTTGGTGAGTCCCTCTGCTTGGATGATCGATTCGTTCGCCATGCATCGAAGGTAGAATCCTTTGCGGACAGTTTCGGTCCTCAATGTGCGACAGAATCGACGCATGTCCGATACCACGACGCGAGCGCTCTCGCTCCTCAACCTGCTGCAGACGCACCGGCACTGGCCGGGCTCCGAGCTCGCCGACCGGCTCGGGGTGACCGAGCGGACGGTGCGGCGCGATGTCGAGCGGCTGCGCGAACTGGGCTATCGCATCGAGTCCTCGCCCGGGGCGTCCGGGGGGTACCGTCTCGAGGCCGGAAGCGCCGTGCCCCCGCTGCTGCTCACGGACGAAGAGGCCGTCGCCATGGCCATCGGGCTGCGCGTAGCGGCCGCGCAGCGTCTGATCGGCGGGCCCGAGACGACGCTCACCGCTCTCGCGAAACTCGAACAGGTCCTTCCCGCCGAGCTGCGGCGTCGAGTCAACGCACTCGCCGAGACTGTGCAGCCGACCGGATTCGGGCAGGGCTCCCCCGTCTCGCCCGAGATCCTCGGCGAGCTGGCGCTCGCCTGCCGCGATCGTGAGCGCGTGCGCTTCGCGTACGTGGCGGCATCCGGCGAGGAGTCCCGTCGACGGGTCGAGCCCTACGCCCTCGCACCCGCCGATCGGCACTGGTACCTGGTGTGCTGGGACCTCGACCGCGACGATTGGCGCACGTTTCGCGTCGATCGCCTCGCGGACGTTTTCCACACCCGCGTGAGCTTCGAGCCGCGGCCGCTCACGCCCGAGCAGGTCGAAGAGTTCATCCTCGTGGCGCGGTCGTGGGTGCGGCAGAAGGTCGAGACGGATGTCGTCATGGACATGCCGATCGATCCGATGCGCGAGTACTTCGGGCAGTGGGGGCAGGGCGCGACGTCGGAGGGCGCCGATCGAACGCGGTGGTCCGTCGGCGGTGCCGACTTCCGCGAGACGATGTTCGGGATGACCTACATTCCGCCCGGCGTCGAGTACGCGACCGACCTCGCCGAGCCGGAGCGATCCGAGCTGCGCGAAGTCGTCGAGCGGATGCTGCGCGCCCTTGCTTCGCCGCCGCCGATCTCTCGGTCAACTCGAAGCCCGGCCGCCTAGTGTGACCGTGACCCGAGGAGCGTGACATGGCTCGAACTCTCATCGCCGCCGGCGCGCTCCTGCTGCTTTCGCTCACCGCGTGTTCAGGAGCCCCCATGGCCGATTCGACCCAGCCGACGTCCAGCCGTCCCCCGTTTCAGACGACAACGCCAGGGCCGGTCACCACACCGGGAGTTCCCGCCGAAGTGCCCACCATGCGCTGGGATGCGATCGTGGCGGATCTGTCCGAGCGAGGCGTGATGGGCACACCCGAACTCGTCGAGGCACGCGCGGTCACGTGGAACAGCAGCGCGCTGGGGTGCCCGAAGCCGGGGATGTCGTATACGCAGGCGCTGGTCGATGGGATGCAGGTAATCGTGACCGTCGACGGCGCACGCTACGACTACCGCTTCGGCAGGACCGACTCACCCAAGCTCTGCGAACGCTGAGCGCTGAGCGCTGACGACGGCTTCCTTCGTCCTCAAACCGATTGCCGGCAGACGAAGAGGTGGCGCCCCGTCGTCTGCCGGGACGCCACCTCTGTCGGTGAAGCTACTTCTTGGCCTTGATCAGGATCGCCTCTCCGGAGCCCGAGGCGTTGTCCATGACAACGACCATCGCGCCCAGCGGCTTCTGGGCCGCGAACGCCGCAGCGTCCACGTCGACCGGGACCGTGACGCTGCCGTTGCGCGGCACCGTCTCGTACTGGCCGTTGCTCAGGGCCGGCGACCACGGGTTGTACGCTGCCCAGCCGTCGAACGCATCCGCGCCATCGTTCGTCACCGAGTAGCTCTCCACCGTGTAGGTGAAGTCGCCTGCCGCCGAGCTGATGCCGAGGTCGCTGGCCCAGACGGGCAGCAGGATCGTGCTGCTGTCCGTCGGCGCCGAAGCGTTGTAGCCCGACCGGTAGAGCGCGTCGCCCTCGATGTCGTACTCGAAGACCTCCGAGACGCCGTTCGCATCGCCTGCGAGCACCAGACCCGAGTCGGCGGCGAAGACGAGCCAGTCCGGAGTTCCGTCGCCGTTCTTGTCGATGAGGACGTCGAACTCATTGGTCGCCGCGTTCGACCACCGCTTGTGGTTGCTGACAGCGAAGACGAGGAGAGCATCGTCGCCGTCCGCGAACGACTGCACGCCGGCTGCGCGCAGGTCGAACCCGGTGTCGGTGAGGGACTTGGCGACATCCTTGCCGTCGTTCAAACCCCACGTGTAGAAGTCGGCCGCGGCCGCAATGGCGCCGAGCTTGTTGGTCAGCTTGACCGACCGCTGGCCGTCGACGACCTTGCTCTCCTTCATGAGAGGTTCGACCGTTGCCGCGACGCGGCTCGTGGAACGAGGCACGAGCAGGTACGGCACGCGCAGCGTGTCGGCGCTCGACTTCAGGACGATGTCGCCCGAGAACTCGTAGAACGAGAACTGGTCGGGTCCGGCGGTCGAGCTTCCCACGGCGCTCGTGGCCGCACCGAGCGCGACGACGACCTTCGCCTTGCCGCCTGCCGGAACGGTGACCTTGCTCTGGCTGAGCACGATCTTCGCCTTCTCCGACTCGGCGGACGGCGCCGAGCTGACGGTGTACGTGACGGCCTTCTTGCCGTAGTTCGTGAGCGTGATCGTCTTCACGCCCGCGAACGCGAGGTGAGACTCCTGGAACCCGAAGCTCAGCGCCGACTCGCGAAGCCATCCGCTGTCGGTGCGGAAGGCGTCACCCGTCGCCGTGACCTGGCTGGCCACCGCCTGCGCGGTGTCGACGAGGCCGACACCGCCGCGGACGAGGTTCTGGCCGGTGACGTTCTCGGGGTCAGCCGTCGACACGATCGACGCCGCGACCTCACTCGCCTTCCACTTCGGATGCGCCTGCACCGACAGAGCGGCGACGCCCGCGACGTGTGGCGCAGCCATCGACGTTCCCGAGATGGTGGCCGGGCCATTGCCAGTGCCGACACCCGTCGAGACGATCGAGACACCCGGTGCGGCGACATCCACACCCAGTGCGCTGTCGCCGGAGCGGGGGCCGCTCGAGCTGAACGATGCGTAGGCGCGGAAGCCGGGGTTGTCGAGCACCGCGGCGGCGATCGTGGCAGTCTGACCCGCGGTGAGCTTCGGACCGTCGGACTTCTTGACGCCGAGGAACGGGATCGTGACGGTGTATGCCTCACCGGTGTCGGGGTTCGACGTGATCTGACCCTCGACCGGCGGGTAGTCGTCGGTCGTGTTGATCATGAGGGCGACGGCCGCGCCCGCCTGCTGCGCATAGATCGCCTTCGCGACACGGGCACAGGTGCCACGAGTCGAGACAGCGAGCTGGTTGCCGCCCGCCTGGACTCCCGCGTAGGCATATGCGGCCACCGAGCAGCCGAGGGCCTCGTTCTCGGTTGTGGTGGCTGGGTTGTCGACGAGCCGAACCACGGTTGTGGCAGGCACGCTGGACAGGTCCACGCCGTTGGCGTTGATCGCGGGGATCGAGACCCCGCCGACCGTGACCTGAGCGCCGGGGAAGCTCGCGGTGCTGTCGACGGCAGCGACCGAGACGACGCCGTCCGCGCCGCCCGGTGATCCGACGATGTAAGGGCTCGGACCCGCGTTGCCCGCCGAAGCCACCACGACGACGCCTGCGCCGATCGCGTTCGATGCCGCCACTGCGTCCGGGTCGGTCGCATAGCCGTAGTCAGAGCCGAGCGACATGTTGATGACGTCCATGCCATGGTCGACCGCCCAGTCGATGGCAGGCACCACGACATTGCTGGAACCTTCGCAGCCGAAGACCCGAAGCGCGTACAGATCCGCCTGGGGGGCCACACCCGGTCCGATGTCGAACGTCTTCGACGGGGTCGAAGCGTCGTAGGGGCCTGTGTAGGTGGTGCCGTCGTCCGCGACGCCGCTGCCCGCGGCGGTGCCGGCAACGTGGCTGCCGTGTCCGTTGCAGTCGAGCGGGTTGGGGTCGGGCATGGGCACACTGCCGTCGACGTTCGCGTCGTAGTCGTCGCCGACGAAGTCGTATCCGCCCTTGATGCGCGGCGCGGTCGGGCCGAAGAGAGCCGGGTCGGCGGGCTGAGCCTCGGCGGCGTTCGCGGCATCGTACGCGGCGACGGTGCCCGGGCCGCCGAAGTTGGCGTGGGTGTAGTCGATGCCCGTATCGATGACGGCGACCTTGACATTCGTGCCGGTGTAGCCGGTGTTCTGCCACACCTGCGGAACACCGAGGAACGGCACCGAGACGGCGTTGTCGAGCGAGTACGTCTTCACAGCGTGGACGGCGACCACGTTGGGAAGAGCGGCGACCGCGTCGACCTGCTCAGCCGGGATCGACACCTGGATGCCGTTGTAGGCCGACTGCATTTTGGCCTCGATCTTGCCGCCCTTGCTCTGAAGCGATCCGGTGATCGCATCCTGAGCCTTCTTGAGAGTGCTCTTGACCGCGTTGCGCTCGGCGGTGGTGAGGTCGCTCCCCTTCTCGGCCTGGACGACAGCGACGGGGTCACCTTTCATCTCGACGACGACCGTCACGCGGCCGTCGGCGGCGATGCTCAACGGCCGGAAGCTCGTGCCGACCGGGCCACGGTTGTCAGTGGTCTGGAATCTCGACGACGGATCGTCATCGGGAGCTGCTGCGAACGCCGCAGTAGGAGTGGCTATCGCCAGCGCGACCGCGCTGACAACCGCCAGAGAACGTCGGTACAAGGGGGCCTACTTTCTCGGTGCAAAGGGGGATGGCTACCAGCGCACGTTATGTGGGAACTCTCAAAAGGTCAACAGATAACTCTCAGGTTGAGCAGAGCGCCCAATGCCGAGGGTCGGTGTGCTGCGTACCGCGCACATCGGCAAGCGAATCGCCGATACTGCGGAACGCCCGTACAGACCGGAAAAACGACGCGAAACGCAACAGTTCGACGCACAGCGAATACACAAGAAACACTCTGAGTATCAGAGGTCACAAAGCGGTAACGTCATCCCATCGCGGCGATCCGGGCGGTCCCGGGCTCCGGTTCATACCAGGTAGCAGTGCGGGTTCGACTCCCGCCGTCGCGTCTACGGTTGAAGGGCCACGATCCCTTCTCTCGACTGGGATCGCGGCTCTCAGCTTTCTCGGCCGAAGGGCGTTTGCCCACATTTTGCCCACACTTTTTCGTGGCGTGAGGCCGTGGGATGTCCGTGATGTCTCGCGACCTCGGTGACAGGCCGGCCTCAGGACATCGAGGGACGTCCGGTCGGCGGGGTGTGGGATGTCTCCCGCGGAGTTGCCTGTTGCCGGCGTATTGGGCCCCTCGGGCAGGGTTCGCGGTGGGCGCCGCAGTCGTCGACGATCTGCACTCGGTCGATGTCCTCGATGGGCGTAAGCGGTAAGGCTGCGACGCCGGTAGCACGATGCACAGCGCGCTTGACACCGGAAACGACCAACCGCATACTGAAAAACTTTGCTTCGCAGACCCGGAAGGAAACAACATGGCAAAGAACAGCAGTGGAGGCGGATACGGCAAGACCGACCACTCCTCGAAAGATGTCAGTTCCGCCCGCCTCCACCAACAGTCCGGCCCCAACAACTCCTTCGGCGGCTACACGAAAATCAACCTGGGGAACGGCAGCTTCACGATGAAGAGGACCAGTGGAGGGAAGTCGTCATGATGCCTCGCGAGCTTGAGGTTGAGGATGCTGGCTGTCTGCCAGACTTGCTCCCTCAAGTGACAACAGAAGCCCCATCGTCCATCGCTGGCCAGGGGGGTCGAGAGGGTGAATACATGCCCAGCAATGAAGAGTTGGTGGCGTCCGGGCTCCGACTCCTGAGAGCCCCACTGGCACTCTTCGTCTGCCACGGAATCGAAAAAGCGTATGGTCCGGAATGGTGGACCGAGGGAGTTCTGGAGACCCTCGTGTACGACAAAAATCCGACCGTCGAAGATGTCCGGCGGTACCGAAAACTCCCCGCCGCGGGGACGCTCGACGAGTGCGCCAACGCGATCGACATCAGCGTCTGCCTGATTTTGCTGACGAAGCACTGGCACAGGATCTTCGCCCCTGCATTCGGCCCAGACCATCGCGGATGGGCTTTCGAACTGATCGGCATCCGGAACAAGAACAAGCATCTGGTCGGCACCGATCATGCCAGCGACTTCACATGGCGCGCGCTCGACACGATGTACCGACTGTGCGACCCAATCGACGCGGAGAGCGCGGAGGAGATCATCAGGCTGAGGTCCAGCGTTGATCTGTCGGTCTACGACCAGATCAACACACGTCCAGCAAATCGAGCAACGACAGTCCCCGAATCCGACCGTCGGGTTACGCCTCTGACTATCCGAACCACGACCGCGGCCGACGTGCGTACCGAGGTCCGGTCCGATTCGGAAGAACTTAGGGAAGAATTGGCGGTCGCCGGACCAGATTTCTCAGGTGCAGACCTTCGGAAGATGGACTTCAGCGGAGCGGCGCAGACTTCACCGACGCCGACCTCACCGACGCCAACCTCAACGGTGCGATCCTCTCGCGATCCATCTTTAGGAACACGAAACTGGGAAACGCGAACCTCACGGACACGAACCTCGCCGCCGCGATCTTCGAGGGTACGACTCTTTCGATCACGCGAGACGCAACCCCAACAAGCGCGCGCACCACCCTCGTCAGTTATTGGATGGTGCCACGTTAAATTTTGCAGGTGCAGACCTCCGCAGCGTGAACTTCAGCGGAGCGAACCTCGACGGCGCAGACTTCACCGACGCCGACCTCACCGACGCCAACCTCAACGGTGCGAGGCTTAGGGGTGTGGGCCTCAAGGGAGCGAACATCAAGGGTGCGAACACGGTAGATGTTAAGTGGGTCTGAGGCAGCCGGCTACAGTGCGGCCATCGCCGCCCACACGGACTGACCAATAGTGTTCGAAGACAGTAGCCGAAGTGACGCTCGAACTTGAATCCCGACTTCTCGATACGACCCCAGGACATTGTCCGGGGGAAGGACCACGTCTTCTCGTCGGGGGCGAGCTCGTTGGGGATCGGACCAACTCACCACCTGCGGCGAAGTACGAGCAATAACGGCCACCCCGACTCGGGTTGTGATTCGGCGGGAGTGCCATTCACGCCAAGTCAAAACGCCGGAGGTATCCGTGCATCACGCGCCCGCGAATCGAGCCAATCAGCGGGCAATCGCCGCGTTCCGCGCATCGTTCAACGAGACGGACACGGTATCGAGGTCGTCATCGAATAGGTCGGCGTAAACATCCAGTGTCATCGCGGCGGACGCGTGTCCGAGCATCCGTTGCACCGCCTTCACGTTCGCGCCGGAGCTGATCGCCAGCGACGCGGCGGTGTGGCGGAGGTCGTGGATTGTCATGCGTTCGAGGCCGGCATCCTCGAGCGCCGTCATGAACCAGGACCGCGATGCGCCCGAGGACCGCGGCCGACCGAAGTAGCCGAACCCGTCACCGAACAGGATCATTTCGCGCGTCTTGCCCTCGCAGAGCTTCGCGATCGGCAGCTCGAGGAACTCGGGGTACGGCACCGATCGCACTTCGTGCGTCTTCGGCGACCCGACGTGGATGTCAGCACCGACGCGCACTGCGTTCTCGTTCACCGCAAGGCGCCGGCGCAAAGCATCCACGTCGCGCACCCGCAGCGCGGTCAGCTCTCCCCAGCGCAGCCCCGTGTAGGCGGCGACATACACGAGGGTCGAGTACTCGCCCGCCGCCACCGCGAGCCGCTCGATCTCCTCGTGGCTGAGGTACCGATGCGCCTTGCGGTGCTTGCGGGGCAGATTATCGACGCCGCGCGCCGGGTTGTGCGGGATGCGGCGATCCTTCACCGCGATGTCGAGGACGGATGCCAGGACCCCGTGTGCGCGGATCACCACGGTCGCGCTCTTCGGCCGGGCGTCCTGCCCGCGCGTGCGGATGTGATCGCGCCGGTTGGTCTTGGCGGTGCCGGCCGCGAGCTGCGATACCCACGTGCGAACGTCGCTGTGGGTTATCGCCGAGACGGGCGTAGTTCCCCATCGCGGCATCACGTAGACGCGCCATGCATCGTCGATCGCGCGGTAGCTCGACGGCTTCAGGCGCGATCGCTTGGCCTCGAGCCATCCCGGCCCCAGTTCGGTGATCGTCGTGCGCGCCCGCGCCGGCTCGATGTATTCCCCTGTCGCTTTGGACACCTCGACCGTGGCCAGGAAGAGGTCTGCGTCGCGCTTGGTGCGGAAGCCGCGCTTGTCGGTCTGCCTGTGGTCGGGCGTGCGATAGCGGACGCGGTATCGCTTGCCGCGCGCGGTCTCGTACGCCTCAATCGTTCCCATAGAACACTCCTGCGCGCTCGAACTCGAGTTGCTCTGCACTCCATACGATGCGCCGCGCGAGCTCCTTCTCGGAGGGGAGGGTGATCGGGTTCGTCCTCTCGATCTCTGCGGCGATGCGCCGCGCCGCACTCTCGTTCCCAGAGGTTGTCATGTAGCCCGCCGCACGGGCCCGCTGTACCCAGTTGGTTGCGGTCCGTTGCTTCAGGCCAAGGGTCTCCGCCACAGCGAGCGCGGGATTCTCGTTCGAGATCTCCGCAATCCGATACGCGGTTGCGGCTAGAAGCAGTCCATCCTCCGGCTGAGCCTCGAATCGTGGCGCGCCGACGGGCACATCCGACACCCGTGGCATCCGCAGCGCGGAGATAGGCCAAGTCCACGAAGGGAGAGCCAACTCGATCGCGGGGCGCACGATCGAGTGGACTCGAACAGTGCGCCAAAAGGCTCCGGTGATCTCAATCGGCGTACTTCGTCGGTCGATGCCGAAGGCCGCGACCTCATACCGCCTCTTCGCGACTGAATACTCAAGCCGAAAGTTGGCCCGGGCGAGACCCTCGTCGTCCTCAGGTCCAAGTCCGCCGAGTGGCGTGGGAATTGCCGCGACGATGGTTGGCCGCAGCTCGATACCGGGCGGAACAAGGACCCTCTTGCCTGACGGCCTCACCAGATTCTGCACGCTTGCATCCTTGCACAAGTTGCGCCCTATTGACACGGCTAGGCAAGGATCCTACGGTATGCGTATCGGTGACATGATGACGCAAGGAGGTCGAGATGGATGCCGACGATAACGAGTGGCTCACACTCCCCCAGGCTGCGGCCCTCATGCGCATGACGAAGGCGGCGATCGCGCAGCTGCGCTACCGCGGAATCGGCCCGAAGTTCTACCGCCTGTCCGCGAAGACGATCCTCTACAAGCAGTCCGAGGTGATCGCGTGGATGGAGAGTTGCGCGTGCACACGGACCGATGACGTGCTCGCGGGCCACTAAAACCGCCGCATGAAGTCCCCAGGCGCGACTGGGAGACGCCGCCAGCGCGGTCGGCGACGAGTATGCGCCCGGTTGCTGTAAAGAGCCGCTTTACAGCAGGACCGGCGACTACTTCGCCACGGGCGGTAGTTCCTCGATTGCCTTGACGAGGTCTGCAGCGAGGAACGACACCGACTGCGAGACGAATGCGGGGTCGCCGATTCCTTCCTCAGCGCGGCCAGCCATCTCCGACCCTGTCGCGTCTGGGCCCGCCGCGAACAGTTCGCGAAGGTACTCGACCGCCTTGATGGTCACGCGCCCAGCGAGTTCATCCTCCGTGAGCCGCACCACGGTCGTTGCGAGCTCGACTGTCGGGCCGTCGACAAGGATTCGATAAATGTCGTGAGCATCCTTATCGACGAGCCGGTCCGGATTCCCGAGAGCGCGCTCGCCCAATTTGTGTAGCTTCGCGACCAGAAGGGCCGCCAGCCCCGCGACATGCACGCGGTAGACGCGGGAATCCGAGGGATCGAGCGCAGCAACATCGAGCACAGAATTGTCAACGAGCGCCGCCTCAAGCCCAACGGCGCGCCTGGTCGCACGACGGCTGTGGGGTGGAATGCGGGCTCCGCGGGCACCCGCCCCTCCTGGGCCGGATAGCGCCTCGGGGACCATCAGGTCCACCGGGATGCCAGCTGGGTTCACCCACTCACCAGGATTATTGGAGAACGGGTTTGGGTAGAAGCGCGCACTCGTCATCGCTTCCTCGACCTTTGGGTCTTCGGCGAGCTCTCGCGGGTCGATCGCGAGATCGCTGTCCTTCGTAGCCTCGGCAAGTGCAACGGGTGAGGCCTTTGTTCGCAGGTAGATCGCCTGTGCACCGATGACAATGACGGCATCTCGCTGAGCCTCAAGCGCCTCGAGGGCGTCGAGGAGCGCGGATCGTGCCGCGACCAGCAGGTCTTCGCGGCCCAGCGGGCTATCGGCGCCAGACGGGTTCATTGCGCGACATCCAGTTGATAAGTTCCTCGGCCTCTGAGGGGTTACGGCCCGGGCCCGTCAAGAGGTCGACCACGACCTGAGATGGGGCCGCTATCGTCACCCCATCCCACGCCTCAGCTCGCTCGAAGACCACGTCATAGTTGGGCTGGGCAAGCACGACATTCGTGCCGCCCTCGGCTGTACGCAGACCCCACGCATCGGCAATTTCGGCGGCGGATTCTGCGTAGACCATCAGCGAGCGAGGCGGGGCATAGGGTGCCCACCGGGAAGCAGCGACTGTGCTCGTAATCGCATAGCGAAGGTCGCTGGTCTCGCGTGCGCGCGCCAGCACGTCGTCGATTCCCCGTGGCGCGATCCACTTGCTGGTCTGATTGGTGCGCGTGAAGCTGTAGTCGGCACTCCATCGCCGCAGAATTGACTGCCAGTCGCGCGCGACAACGCGACTATTGATCCGCTCCACCAGGCCTTCCTCATCCAAGAACTCAATGACGCGGTACGTGGCGCCCGTTGATGCTCGCGATGCCTCAACGAGGTCACGCATCGACCAATCGCGGTCGAAGTCGATGAGCGCGCGCACCACCTTGGCCGCCGGTTCTCCCTTGAGGGTGCCCTTTGGTCGACCCGGCCCCCGCCAAGGGTCGCTGTCCGCGCCTCGGTTGAATATGAACAGGCCTGGCCAAGTGAGACTTACTCGCACATTGCCGGTTGCGTCAGCCCAGGAAAGTCCGGCATCAGTCAGCCTGTCGCGGACGGTCGCTGGGAGATAGCGCGCCATAACGATGAGGTCCGAGCCCGGCAACCCGGTCTGCGAGCCCGCGCCTTCGGCGATCGTGGCGACGTCGCGGCCTTCAATGATTCGTTTCGCCTCGATGGGAATGGTTGCGGCCACGCCGCTTGGTGCGCGCACCGTCAACTCAGCGTCATTGCGTCGGAGTGCCCCCACGGCGGACTGCGCGACAAGCTCGCCAGACCAGCTTGGCGGCAGCACCTCAAGCAGACGTCGAGTTGCTTCCCGCACTACCTCTGCTTCAGGCATGGGGGTCGGGGTGGTGGCCATCATCATTCCTTCGTTCGGAAAACAGACTACCTCACAACGCGGTGGAGACCACCGTTTTCCTGAACACAGTCCCTTCGCACGGCGCTTGGCTAGTCCAAATAGACAGCTCAATCGTTGGCCTGCGAGCATGCAGTCTGGCCAACCGCTGCGTCTAAGTTGGGCCGCGTTCGGGAAATTGCACTTCTCGCGCATCGCCGGAGATAGTGAAATACGCGAACAGAATCTGGAAAGTCCGACTTTCTGTCACACATAGCCGCGAAGCACACCTAAGCCTTAGGTGCCGGACCATCTCTCAATGGCCGTGAAGGGGGTGGAGCACCACATGGAGCCCACCAGCCGCTCCCTGAAGCACGGTCCTCTAAATCCCGAAGCCCCCGCCGACTATCGTCGGTTGCGCCACCGGCCCCGTCGCATCGGGCGCCGCGACCCGCCGCGCGGCGCGGCCCAGGTCGATCTGTGCAGCCCGCCGCGAGTCCTCGATCGTCGGCTCTGGCACGCCCCGTCGCATCGCGTCGGCCAGCTCCTCGCGAGCAGCCGCCGCAGAGCCCGCAACGATGATCGCTTCGTTCCATCGCCGGCCGCGCGTCAGCCCGACATACAGCCCGGCGGCATCGACGCCGGGGCCGACGATCGACGCGTCCACCGTCTCGCCCTGAATTCCGTGGACCGTCGAGGCGTACGCGAGGTGAGCGTGCTCGGCCGCGTACTCGGCGGGTATCCACCGCCGCTCGGTCGAGTCGGCGATGTTGGTGAGCGAGATCCGATCGTCGTCGATGCCGGTGATGATCCAGATCGCTCGGTTCTGCACGTCGGCGGCGCGATCGTTGCGCCTCGTCTGGATGACGTCGCCGACCAGCATCCGCTGTCCGCCGCGGCCGCAGGCGACAGCATCCATCGCCAGTTCGCCCGACTCGAGTCGGCGCTGCTGGATCGTCTCGCTGATCGCATCTGCGTCGTCGTTGGTCGCGACGACGAGCGCAACCCGCTCGCCACGGCCGACCCGCTCGAACCAGGAACCGACCATCGCGTCGTGCGCGGCATCCGTGCTACTGACCCGAACGACGTGACCGCTGGCTTCGAGCTCATCAGCGACCGCTGTCGCCTCGTGCGACATCGACGCTTGCCGCAGCCGCAGCGTGAGCTCGCTATAAGCCGCATCCGCGAAACGGTGCACGGAACGGAGTTCGACGACCTGGTCGGCGTGGCGCGTGAGCAGCGCCATCGCGCCGACGTGTCCGACCGGCGCGGCCTGGCGCGGGTCGCCGATCATGGCGATCCCCGCACCGGTCTCTTCGAGCACTGCGCCGAGAGCATCGGCGCTCTGCAGATCCACCATCCCGGCCTCGTCGACGACGACCCGATCTCCGCGCCGCAACGCGAACCGCTGAGGCCCCAGATAGCGCCGGCCGGTCGCCTCGTCGAACTCACCGATACCGAGGCGCGCCCAACGCTGACCACCTGCCGAGTCGGCATCCCATCGCCATCCGTAGTCCGCGAGCAGCGCATGCAGGCTCGATGCCCTCACGCCGACCTCGCGTTCGGCGACGACCGCCGCCTTCTTCGTGGGCGCAACGAGCACCACGGCTCGGCGCTGCAGGCTGAGCGCATCCCGCGCCACACGCAGGAGCGTCGTCTTCCCCGACCCCGCGGGACCGGTGATCGAGACGAGACGGCTCATGCCCGCGATGGCGGATGCCGCGGCCAGCTGTGCCTCGTCGAGCTCTCCCCGCTCACCCGCGTGCCGACGGGCGATCTCGCGCATCTGCTCCTCACGCGGCAGAGCACCGGGCGTGGCCAGCCCGGCAAACCGGTTGCCGACGCGGAGTTTGAGCAGCACGGTCTCCGACGCCATGAGCGCCTTGATGTGCGGCGGCTTGGTCGTGTCGTCGGGCACAAGGTCGAGGGTGTCGACGAGCGCCCGCGCGACCACATAGTCGATCAGCTCGTCGAGGGTCGCGCGGTCAGCGGTCACTCCACTGCGAGATAGTGCCCGGATCGCCCCCGCGCGCACATCCCAGGGCGAGAACCGACCGCTGCTCGAGACCGACCGGGCGTCGGCATCCACAATCGCCATCTGTGCCAACAGGTCGCGGTCGAGTTCGGCGATCGCGATCGGCTCGAGTCGGGCGGGGCTGCGGTGCCAGAGCAGCAGAGGGTCGATTTCGCCGAGTTCGGCGCGCACACGCTCCTCCCACTCACACTCGTCGATGTGAGTCGGCTTGCCCGGGCGCCCCTGCGCCCATGCGAGCGAGTCGATGTGCTTGAGGTCGTCGGCGCCCGGCTCACGACCGTGATGCTCGCTTCGCCACTCCGCGATGAGGCGCGTGCGATTGCGCTCGATCTTGTTTGAGCGCTGCGACAGTGGGCGCACAACATGCGCGAGCTGCGCAATCTCGCCGTCGTCGTCGAGCGTGTACCCATGAGCGGCGAGGGCCTCGGCCCACCGCGGATCGACGCGCGCAGCGAGCTCACCCTCGGCGTTGATCACGGTGTGGAGCTTCATGGCCACGCGCGAGTCGAGGCTCGACCACTTGCCATCGACGCCCTGTACCTTCATGTTGAGCCACAGGTGCCGATGGATGTGCGGGTCGAGTGCCCGTGAGCGCCGGTGCTGCAGCTCGACGACTTCGAGCCTGGCGATGTCTTCACGGATGCTGCCGCCATGCCCCCGCCGCGCATTGAGCTCGCGCTGCCAGTGCTTGATGATCAGGTCGCGCATCCGATCCTGGAGCGCCTCGAACTCGGCCGCCAGAGCCGGGTCCAGGACAGCCGCCAGGCTGTACGACTTCGGAAAGTTGATCGTGCCGTCGAGAAGGAGGTCGGCGTTGTCGGTGCAGTGCGGCCTGCCGCGCTGCGTCCCGGTCTGCGGATCCGAACCCTCGATCCAGTGCCGAAGCTGCCTGGTGTCCAGTGTGTCGCGAGCGATCAGACCGTCGACGACCGTGAGTCGCGAAACGGTCTCGCCGTCGCTGTAGCTCAGGGCCGATGTCGCGCCGGAAGGTGACGCGAGGTGAGCATCGCAGGTCCCGTCGAACGCGTACGAGATGGCATTGCGGATGCCGCGGCCGGCCACTCCCCGCTTCCAGCTCCGCAGCCCGCCTCTCATGCCGACAGGATACATGCGTAGTCGTGTCACCACCAGGCATGGTGCCTACGTGCATTGCCGTTCTCGGGTGCTGGAGAAGAGTCGGCGGTCGTGGGCGTTCGGTCGTGACGCGTTCGGGCATGCACCATCGTTGGTCGTCGGTGGTAGATTCACGGCGATTGGAGCCTGATGGGTTACAGAGAGTTCCGAAGCACGAGAGTGTGCCCGGAGTGCGGGCGCGAGGTGAAGACGCACGATGAGCTCGCGCTCGGCCGCCATCAGACCAAGAAGGGCCGAGATTGCGTCGGGTCCGGGCTGAGCGTCAGCGGCCTCCCCTACGGCCCGAAGAATGGCCCGAGCTTCGTAGTCGATCCGACTGTCGGGATCAGTCGGCACATGCGCGCCGAGTGTGACATCTGCGGAGCGCAAATCGCGGTCAAAACGCTCACCGGTGAACGCTATCCGCACCTGGATCCGATCATCCAGTCGAAGTGTCGAGGAAGCGGCCGCAAGATGCCGGGGCATGATCGCGGCACACTAATCCGGCCAAAGTCAACGTGCCCGGATTGCGGTCGCCTCGTGGGAGTGGGTGCGAGGTACGGGCGGTATTACTCCCACAACGATCCGGAGACCGGGAAGGTGTGCGGGATGTCTGGAAAGCCGGGCGGAGGCATCCTCGTCGATCGAATCGAAGTCCTTCCCCCACCCGACAAACCTTCCGAGCCCTATCGCAGCATCGACTCGACGCGAGACACCCAGAGCGTGCGAACGGTGAGCGGTGGCCTTCCGGGAAGCCGACGCCGGCACTAGGTAGCAGGCCCAGCGACGACCGCTACGCCGCCTCGTCGACGACCGCGGTCGCCTTGATACCGTGCAGGGTTTCGACGATTACCTGCACGTCGGTGTCGGCGAAGAAGTCGACAGGGCCGATGGGAGCGATGTCGGTGTAGGGCGACTCGAAGAGGCGGCCGGGTTCGACGATGCCGTTCTTGGTGAGCTCATCGACGATCAGGGTGACGAACCTGATCTGCTCGACGGTGAACTTGCCCTCATCGAGGTAGTCAGCGAAGGCTTCGACCGCGGCCTCCCGGTCCAGGCCGACGAGCCCGCGGATAAAGATGCCGAGTCCGCCAGCCTTCTCCGACACCCACTGGATGTCGACCTTTTGGCCCACGCCGGATGCGACGAGCATGTCCTCCAGCGCCCCGAGGTCGGTCGCTGTGAGCTGCTTGTTGCGCCGCAGGCGCTCCAGGGCGATGTTGTCGAGGTGCTGGCGCAGGTAGGCCTCGGCCTTGGATCGGAACCGGACGAGATCGACCCCGGTCGGTATCCCCGGGAGTGCGATCTCGTCGGGGGCGCGTAGGGTGTCCTCGAAGTCGGTGAAGACCGGGGTGAGCTGGTTCTTGTCGAGGAACTGCACGAGTCCGCGCACGCGCAGGCGCAGCAGTTCGAGCATCTCGACGGTGACGTCGATCCACCACTCGTCGCTGGCAGCGGCGTCGAGCAGTACCTTCTGCGCGGCGACGGCCGGGATTGTGATCTTCGAGAGCAGGCCGCCGGTGATCTGCTGGATCTGCTCGCGCATTCGGTCGGCGGTGGCGAGGTCGGCTTCGAGCTGGGCGAGCATGCGCCGCAGCACGAGCAGGTCGAAGTACTTCGCGTCCGCGTCGCCGGCGGGCTGTCCCCCTGAGGGCAAGCCAGCGAGCTTGCGTGCGGCCTCGGCCTGCTCCGGCATGAGGGGCTTGTCCCACACCTCGGCCGTGGACAGCGCCTCGATGTCGCGGCGGTGCGGGCGGACCTGGAAACTCTCCAGGTTGATTCCAGTGATCACCCGGTGGAGCACGCGGGCGGTCGAGGTGCGCAGGCTCTCCTCGGAGTCCAGCTCCACGGGATGCTGCGGGTGGCCCTGGTGATCGAGAGCTTCGAGCAGGTCGAGACGCGCTTCGAAGATGCGTTGCGACAGCGACTTTTGCGTTGATCCCTCGACAGTGGGGAGGTTCTGGCTGAAGTACTCGAAGTTGCCGCAGAAGTCGAAGACGAAGAAATCCTGCTTGTCCAGCCCAGGGCCGAACACGTCCGGACACAGCCGCGTGCCGCGGCCGATCATCTGCCAGAACTTCGTCTTGGAGTGCACTGCCTTGAAGAACACGAGGTTGAGTACCTCCGGCACGTCGATGCCGGTGTCCAGCATGTCGACGCTGATGGCGATGTGCGGCGCCCTTTCCTTGACCGAGAGGTCGTCGATTAGCGACTGGGCGTAGGTCTGCTGGTAGGTGATAGTGCGGGCGAAGTGTCCCGCGTAATGCGGGTAGGCCTTGTTGAACCGCTTCTCGATGAAGTCGGCGTGCTGCTGGTTCTTGGCGAAGATGATCGTCTTGCCGAGTCGGTCGCCGGCCGCGACTTTATAGCCGTGCTCCATGACCGTCGCGAGCACTTTGTCGACGGTGTCCTCGTTGAACAGGAATCGGTTAAGCGCCTCGGCGTCGATCTGGGTAGGGGGCGGGCCGTCGCCCCAGTCGATGAGGTCCCAGTCATCCTTCTCGGCGGCGGTCAGGTCGTCGTATTTGATGCCCTGGCGGAGGAACTTCGTTTCGCATTTCACCGCACGAGGCGGCGCGAGGTAGCCATCGAAGACGGCCTCGTCGAGACTGTAGGCGTCGGTCGGGATGCCGTCCTCGAGGTTGAACAGCCGATAGGTGTTGTGATCGACCTCATCTTTCGGTGTCGCCGTGAGTCCGATCAGCAGTGAGTCGAAGTAGTCGAAGATCGCCCCGTACTTCGCGTACACCGACCGGTGCGCCTCATCGATGACGATGAGATCGAAGTAGCCAGGGCCGAATCGACGGCCGGAGTCGTCGACCTCGTCGATCAGGCCCATCATCGTCGGGTAGGTCGAGACGTAGACGCGCCCGTCGGTCTTCTTCTCGGTGATCAGGTTGACGGTGGTGGCCTGCGGCAGGTGAGCCTTGAATGCGTTCACCGCCTGGTTCGCGAGAGCGACCCGGTCGGCGAGGAACAGCACGCGCTTGACCCATCCGGCCTTCATGAGCTGCTCGACGAGCGCGATAACGATTCGTGTCTTGCCCGACCCGGTCGCCATCACCAGCAGCGCCTCGCGCTGCTTCACGTCGAACGCCGCTCCGACCGCCTTGATCGCCCTGGTTTGGTACGGCCTCTCGACGACCTTGGTGTTCACCGGCTGCCCGGTCAGCGACTGCCGCGCCGCGCGACGCTGGATCATAAGCTCCAGCTCGTCCTTCGTGTAGAAACCCGCGACCTCACGCGGCGGGTACCCACCGGCGTCGTCCCACAGCCAGTGCTCATAGCCGTTCGTGTAGAAGATCACTGGTCGCCGCCCGAATGCCGCCTCGAGGCAGTCGGCGTAGAGCTTCGCCTGCTGCTGCCCGACCTTCGCATCCTTCTTCGTCCGCTTGGCCTCCACCACGGCAAGCGGCAGTCCATCATCTCCCCACAACACGTAGTCGATGAAGCCCTTGCCCTGCTGGTTGGGCATTCCGTCGACTTCGAACTCGCGGTCGCGCGCCTGGGCGAGCCGCCACCCGGACTCATCCAGCAGTACGTCGATGAACAGGTCGCGGGTCACCGCCTCGCTGTAATCCCGGTCGTCCGGGGTCGCAGCCGCCTGCGCGGCCTTGATCTGCTCGCGCAGCTTGGCGATCTCTGCCTCGCGCGACTGGAGCAACTCATCCCGCTCGGCGAGCTGCTTCGCGTGCTCCTCGTCCTGCTGCCGGAACTTCGCCGCCAGCTTCGCCACGTCTTCTCGCGTTAGCGGAGCGGCACTCACTGCGATGCTGGGGTCGAACTGCGCCGCGGTCGGCACCGCCTGCGGGTGCGCCGAGTAATGGTAGGCGGCCCACACGACGACGTGGTGCACCTCCTGGAGCAACTGCACAGCGGCATGCTGCGCCACGGGGGTCTGGTCGTGCACTGCCCTGTTGCCGACCTTGCGGATCACCGTCAACTTTGCCGCGATGCCGGGACCGACCGCATTCCGGAAACCCGCGTCGGCCACGCGCGCCGCAAGGTCGGGCTGATAGGGTTCGGCGAGATTCGCGATGTCGTAGACGTGCCCGACGAGCAACTCCGCCACCCGGCGCGCATACACACACGCCGACCGAGGGTCGGAGACCATGTACGACTCCGCTCTCACGCAGTCCGGGTACAGCGACGGCAGCGTCGCCTGAACGAAGTCAAAGTTGCCCATGAGTCACATCCTGCCGAATCAGCGGGCGCCGGCGGCGTATGAGGCTCATCCCAGCAACTCCTTCAGCTCGACCATGCCCGCCAGGATTTCCTCGTTGAGGGCGTCTATGTCGGCGACGATTTCGGCCGGCGCACGGGTCGGCGTCTGGTCCTCCACGATTTCCTGGTACCGGTTGAGGGATAGTTCGTAATTGTGCGCCGCGATCTCATCGCGGAGGACGAGGAAGCTCTGCTCCGTGCGCGCACGCGTGAGCTCCGGGCTTGCCGGATCGCCGAGTGTCTTCCAGCGCCGGACGACATCGGGCAAGTCGTTCTCGGTAACCGGCGTGCGCCTCTTGTCGAGCGAGCGCCCGTCGGCCCGAATGTCGTAGAACCACACCCGCTCGGTGCCGCCTACGCTCGTCTTGGTGAAGAGGAGGATGGCCGTCTGCGTCGTCGAAAACGGCTGGTAGGCAGCGGGAGGCACCCTGATCACGGCATCGAGCTTGTGGTCCTCAACGAGCGACCTGCGGAGCGCGACCTGCGCCTTCGTCGAGCCGAAGAGCACTCCTTCGGGGACAATGACAGCAGCTCGGCCGCCCAGTTGCAGCAGGCTCAGAACCCTACCAACGAATAAGGGCGCCTTCGTGGTCGACTTCACATGACGGTACAGATCCCTGTCGAGCGCCGACTTCTCGATCGACCCGCTGAACGGCGGATTGGTGAGTACGAGTGAGTACCCGCCAATGCCGTCTGACCAGGGCGCCAGCGAGTCACGGCGCTGGATATCGGCGCCCTCGACGCCGTGGAGCAGCACGTTTGTCGTGGCCATGCGCGCGAACGCTGGATCGCTATCAACCCCATGGAACATGCCTCGGTGAAAGTGTTGGCGTGCCACATCGCTGAGCAGCAAATCCGGGTAGCGCTCGCGCAGCAACTGAGCCACACGGACGGGGAATCCACCTGACCCGACCGCTGGGTCAGCAAACACATCGGTGGGCCGCGGATCGGTGATCTCGACCATGAGATCGATCAGGTGCCGCGGCGTCGGGAAGCCCCCACTGCTGTTCTTCGTCGTGATCCTCGAGACCAGGTACTCGTAGACGGCGCCGTTCAGTGCGGGGTCCGCGTAAGGAATCTTGTCGACGAGATCGACGAGCCGGTGCAATGCGCTTGGCGACGGGATCATGAACACGGCGTCCGCGAACGCGCCGCCGAGACCGCGGATGAAGTGGATGACCTTCGTCTCGAACAGCACGAACATGGCCGCGGGCTCGACGTTCTTGAGCTTGGACCAACGAATTGCATCGTTCTCCGTGCCGAACATCGACGTCTCGGGAGGCTGAGCTGTGACCAGTGCCTTCCGCTCGGCGGCGGTCTGGATGATGTCGAGACGGCGCAGGACGAGCAGGAGCGTCGCTTGGCCGACGATGTCATAGCCGTCCTCGATGCCGAACTCTTCGAACGCTCCCCAGAGTTCGTCAATTACCGATGTGAAGTCCATCACCTGTGCTACTCGAAGAAGTCCTCGTCGAGTTTCACGATCTCGACGATTCGATCCAGCTCCACACCCACACGGTGCTTGATCATCAACTCGGTCAGTCGCAACCCATCGACGAGCGCGATGTCCTGCGCGACGCGCTCCGCTGCCTCGATTGCGGTATCGGCGAAGCGACTCGTCGTGAAGAACACTCCGGTCGCCGCTCCGCGCGTGGCGAGCGCGCCGACGAACGCCTGCACGGCCGGGCGACCGATCGATGCCTCGTCGTACCGCTTGGCCTGGACGTAGATGCGGCTCAGCCCCAGTTCGTCGCGGTCGACAACGCCGTCGATGCCGCTGTCGCCTGGCCCCCTCAGCTTGGTCAACTCGCCCTCTCGGCCGTACCCCATCTTCACGAGCAGACGACGCACGACCCGCTCGAGGAATTCCGGTTCGCCGTCCTTGAGCCGCTGAAGGAGCTGGCTCTTGAGGTCGTCCTCCAGCTCGGTCACCGCCGAATTGATCAACTCGTCCGGCGTCGGAACGTCTTCCGCTACCGAGACCATTGTGCCGATGCTGCTTACGGGTTGCTCGCCGTCGGATGTCGAGGGTCGGCGGCGCGGCACGTACTCGTCCCACACAGGTAGGGCCTCCAAATCGGCCTTCGTGAACCCGTCCGGGTGCGCGGCCAGGAACTCCCGACCGGCATCGGTGACGCGGAATACGCCGCGGCGCACGGTCTCGATCAGTCGCGCGCGGTTCAGCTCCGACTTCGCCCAGCCGACACGATTCTCCGCGGCGAAGTGCCCCGACTCCTTGTACTGGATCTCTCGAAGCTCCTCCGGCACGCCCGCACGATCGAGCGTCGCGACGACCAGGTCACGCCGTGTCCACTCTTTACCGTCGGAGATCACCTGCAGCAGTGGAAGCGCAAGCTGGCCGTGTTGCGGGATGCCCGCCCCAGTGATGCTCGTGTCGGACATCGTCAGAGCCTCCCCGCAAATGCTCGGGACTGGAGAGAGATGAATAACTCGCCATCGGCGGCGAGGGCGCGCTGGATCGCAACGCGCTGCGCGTCGATGAGTGCGGCTCGGGCGACGAACTCGCGCTGCTGAGTCAGGGGTGGAAGCGGAATGGGCATCGCCTTGATGACGCCCATGTTGAGGCCGTCCATGATGGCCCCATTCGTCTGCTGACGAAGGTGCGCGCGGGAAGCGGGATGCCACAAGAACGATGCGCGAAGGAAGCCAGGCTCGGTCTGTTCGCGGTCGACGGTAATCGCGCAGATGTGCTTCGTGTTGATCGCTGTAGGGATGTCATCGGGCACGACGATGCAACGACCCGTGGTGCCCATAATGCTGACGAGCACGTCTCCGGGGCACACGGTGTATCGACTCAGCTTCTCGTACTTCTCGCGCGAAATGTATCGACGCTCGGCCCACCGGAACTCGTTGCCGACAACGTTGTCGAGACCGAGTACCGCGATGCCCTCGTCGACGAACTCGCTATGGAGGAGATCGCTGCCGAACGGACCCGTGCGCATCTTCGCCGCGATGTCGGATACCGATTTGGTCGCCCGTACTCCGTCGAACATCGAGTGGAAGAGCGACTCGATGAGGGAGTCGAGGTGGGCGAGGATGGCGCGGCGCTGGGAACGGATGATGTCGGCGTGGTCGAGGATCGCGGCGATGCGGCGCTGCTCCTCCAGCGGCGGCAGCGGGATCGACAGCGTGCCGAGCGCTTCGAGCGAGATCGCCTTGCGCCGGTGGATCGCGCCCTTGCCGAGTCGCGGGTAGTGCGCGAGCGCGCGGGGGCTCTTCAGGAAGCGCACGAGATAGTCGCGGTCGACGCGGGTGTCATCCACCCCGAAGACCGTGTACATCGGGCTGATGAGCGCGGCTTCCGGTGCGACGCCGATCGAGCCCTCGTCGAGGTGAATCGTGGCGTACGCGAAGTCGCCGGCCTGGACCACCTTGTAGTCGGCGACGTTCCGACTGAAGACCTGCTTCTTGAAGTACTCCAGGCTCGGCACGAATCCCGCATGCTTGGTCACCGAGTAGACGGGCAAGTCCGTGCGGTCGCCCGCCCGGCCGCCGCTCGCGGGCCGGGCGATCTCGGCGAGTTCGACAGTCGTCATCCGAGCATCGCTTCCAGAGCGGCGACGCCGGCATCGATCTCGGCGTTGAGCGCCTTGATGTCGGCGAGGATGTCGGCGGGCGCTCGGTGCTCGACCTCCTCGTGCACGATCTCCTTGTAGCGGTTGATCGACAAGTCGTGGCCTTGGGCGACGATGTCGGCCTTTGGCACCGTGAACGACTGGTCGGTGCGCGCGCGGTCACGCTCTGAGCCGGTGCGCTCTCCCCAGCGGCGGCGCACGTCGGGCAGGTCGTTCGCCTCGACAGGCGTGCGCTTGTCGTCGAGCGAGAAGCCATCGGCCTGCACGTCGTAGAACCACACTTCATCCGTGCCGCCCGAGTCGGTCTTCGTGAAGCACAGGATGGCGGTCGACACACCCGCGTATGGTCGGAACACTCCTGAGGGCAACTTGATGACGGCATCCAGCTTCTGGTCTTCGACCAGCGCTCTGCGCAGGGCCTTGTGGGCTGTCGATGAGCCGAACAGTACGCCGTCGGGCACGATCACCGCCGCCCGGCCACCGGGCTTGAGTAGCTTGAGGAAGAGGGCGAGAAACAGCAGCTCGGTCTTCTTCGTCTTCACGACGCGGGTGAGATCCTTCGCGATTCCCTCTGCGTCAACCGATCCGGCGAACGGCGGGTTGGCGAGGATGAGCGTGTACTTCGCCGCGTCGCCACTCGCGGACTCCGACAGCGAGTCCTGGTAGCGGATGTCCGGCGCTTCCACGCCGTGCAGCAGCATGTTCATGGAGCCGATACGCAGCATGGTCGCGTCGAAGTCGTAGCCGTGGAACATGCTCGCGTGAAAGTGGGCACGCTGCGCGGAATCCAGCAGGGCGTCGGCGTGGTGGTCGCGGACGAACTCGCTCGCGGCGACCAGGAACCCGGCGGTGCCGCAGGCGGGATCGACGATCTCGTCACCCGGCTTCGGGGCCATGAGGTCCACCATCATCTGGATGATGTGCCGCGGGGTGCGGAACTGGCCGTTCACCCCAGCGCTGGCGATCTTGGAGAGCAGGTACTCGTAGAGGTCGCCGTTGGTGTCGCGATCCTGCATTGGGATATCGCTCACCATGTCGACCACGCGGCTCAGCAGAGCCGGGGTCGGGATGGTGAAGCGGGCATCCTTCATATGCTCGCTGTAGGTGGAGCCGTCGCCGCCGAGACTGCGCAGGTAGGGAAACACCTCCTCGGCGACCGTCGTGAACATCATTTCGGGGGCGGTGTTCTTGAACGCGCCCCATCGCAGCGGGGACTGGTCCGGCGTGAAAACGGGGTTCTCGATGGCACCGCCGGTGGTGCGCGACTTCTGCTCCGCGAGTGTCTGGAGATCGTCGAGTCGGCGGATGAAGAGCAGGTAAGTGATCTGCTCGATCACCTCCAGCGGGTTGGAAATGCCGCCCGACCAGAAGGCGTCCCAGACGCGGTCGATCTTGCTCTTCAGGTCGCCGGTGATCACAGGTGTCACTCTAGTTCGGCGCGACCGCGCGGAATGAGTCATGAGCGTCTCTCTACTGCGCGGAGCTTCCGGGCAACAGATCAGCATGCGGGTGGCCAGCGACATGGGAGCCGTCCCACGCTCTCGCGTGGCGTTCCTCAGGCAGCGCTTACGCCGCGAAGGCACTGCACGGAGCGATTCGGATGTGCGACAGTCTCGATCGAGCTGGGTTAACTGCCTCGAGGTCGACATCTTCCACTCGCGCCAGCGGGTCGCACTCGGCAGTAGCCAAACTTGCCCACACTTTGCCCACACTTTCGCGAGAACGACCCCCGATCGGCGTGATCGAGAAGCATCAACCAAGCCTCACGTTCCGCGGAATTGCGCGGTTTTCGCGGCCATTTGTCGTTCGTCGTTGACGCCCGGCTTCAGTTCGACTCCCGCCGTCGCGTCTAGGTCTGGTGGGCCCGTTGATGCGTTGAGGCTCGATGCCCCGTGGCTGGGCAACGCGATCAGCGACGGTCTTGTGGTTCACCTCTCGCCGTCGGAGGGAGGCTGACCAACCGTCGGAGACGTGCGTGACGTCAGTCCCGCAAGCCTGAGCACGCTTGCGAGGCCCTCTGCACTGCCTGGCCAGTGACGCTCGACCGCGTCCGGCCCGGCATGACGAATCGCGAATCGCAACACGATCGCCACGACGACCGCATCGTCGGCGAACCCCAGCACCGGGATGAAATCCGGCACGAGATCGAAAGGCAGGAGCAAGTAGCCCAGCAACCCCGACAACCACCACCGGGTCGCGCGCGGCACCGCAGGATCTGTCGCAAGGCGCCTCACCAAACGAATCACGTCCGGAACCAGCCGCATCATCGCTCGCCAATCCACGGCGGAACCCGTTCGACGCTGCTGCACCCACAGCAACCCGATCAAAGACAACCACAACAGCACGAGCCCGCCGACCACCCCGAGCACGACGATCAGCCACTCAGGCATCGCACTCCTCACGCTCGCGGTCAGTCGACCTCTCCAGTCAACCGCACCTTAACCGGACAACCCCCTGGATGCCCATTCACCTAACCGGTCAACTGCCGCGGGGACCAGTGCGCGTCTCAATCTCCGGTGCGGCGGTGCCCGTTCCCGCGACCGCACGGGATCACCTAACCACGCAGACGACTCGCGGGATAACGTGCCCTTGTGCACGGTGAAACCCGATCGCAGGTCGACGACCCTCGCCTTGCGATCACCCTCGCCGGCGGTGGTGCATTCGGAGCAGCACACGTCGGCGTCCTTCAGGTGCTCGAGGAGCGGGGCATCCGTCCCGGCATCGTCACGGGAACGAGTTCCGGTGCACTCGTCGGATCGGCGTTCGCCGCGGGCCTGGACGGCGACGAGATCGAGCGGATCACGCGACGGTTCCGCTGGAATCGGATTGCGCGATGGACGTTCCAGCCGCGGTGGGGTTTGCTCGACACACGTATCGTGACGGATGCCGTCACCCGACTGCTCGGCGAGGACCCACGCATCGAAGACCTGCCGCGCCGCTTCGGTGCCGTTGCGACTGACCTTCGAACCCGTCACGCGGTCACGATCGACAAAGGACCACTCAGCTCTGCCCTGCGCGCGACGATCGCGGTGCCGGGGCTCCTGCCGCCGGTGCGCCTGGGCGGCCGCGTCCTCGCCGACGGCGGAATGGTCGACAACGTGCCGCACGCCGCCGCGCGTGAACTCGGTGCGGAACGTGTGATCGTCGTTCACCTGCACGCCAAGTGGGAGAACGTCAGGATGATGCGCACGGTCACACAGACCGCCGACCTCGCGAACGACCCGTCCGTCGTGCTGATCCAGCCCGAGATGGAGCGGATGGCCCAGTGGACGATGCGCGACATCCCGCGACTCATCGCTGAAGGGCGCCGCGCCGCGGAAGCTGCCCTTGATGCGAATCGGCGGGTCCCATGGCCCTCGTCGGAGTCCGGTCTCGGACGTCCATGACGCGCTGACCGGACGGCTTTCGACCGTGCACGGCTTGTCGCGTCAGTGGGATGAGGCAAGGTTGAGCGCATGACTTCTACGACGGCCGCGCCGGCCGAGGCGCTCGATGTGCTTCGCACGCTCGTCGGCCGCGCCGATGTCGCGTTCCACGACGGCCAGTTCGAGGCGATCGAAGCTCTCGTCGATGGCCGCCGCCGGGCACTTGTCGTGCAGCGCACCGGGTGGGGCAAGTCGGCGGTGTACTTCGTCGCGACGCTGCTCCTGCGCCGGCGCGGCGCCGGGCCGACAGTGCTCGTGTCACCGCTGTTGGCTCTCATGCGCGACCAGATCGCCGCGGCGCAGCGTGCGGGAGTGCGGGCAGTCGCCATCAATTCCACCAACGCGCACGAGTGGAGTGACGTGCTCGCGCAGCTCGACCGCGACGAGGTCGACGTACTTCTGGTGTCTCCCGAGCGGCTCAACAACCCGGCGTTCCGCGACGAGCAGCTTCCACAGCTGGTTCCTCGGATCGGACTGCTCGTCGTCGACGAGGCGCACTGCATCAGCGATTGGGGGCACGACTTCCGTCCCGACTATCGACGGCTTCGCGACCTCATCGCGCGCATACCCGCGGGTGTTCCCGTGCTCGCGACGACCGCGACCGCCAACAGCCGGGTGGTGGCGGATGTCGCAGAGCAGCTCGGCGGACTGGATCAGAGCGGAGGCTCGCCGGACGTCTTGGTCATCCGTGGACCCCTCGCACGCACCTCCCTGCGACTCGGCGTATTGCGGCTGCCCG
Source organism: Microbacterium pumilum (assembly GCF_039530225.1). Lineage (NCBI taxonomy): Bacteria > Bacillati > Actinomycetota > Actinomycetes > Micrococcales > Microbacteriaceae > Microbacterium > Microbacterium pumilum. Next base: position 1,842,992 of record NZ_BAAAOH010000001.1, on the reverse strand, counting down.
ATGCGCCGAGCCGGCTCGCGTGGCTCATCAGCCACCTCGGCGATCTGCCCGGCTCGGGCATCATCTACACGCTCACTGTCGCGGCCGCGAACGACACGGCCCGGCTGCTGCGCGACCGCGGTTACGAGGTGCGCGCGTACACAGGTCAGACCGATACCGACGAGCGCGAGGAGTCCGAGCAGCTCCTGAAGGACAATCGCGTCAAGGCGCTCGTCGCGACCAGCGCTCTCGGCATGGGATTCGACAAGCCCGATCTCGGCTTCGTGATCCATCTCGGCGCACCCTCGTCGCCGGTGTCGTACTACCAGCAGGTCGGGCGCGCCGGCCGCGCCACCGCGTCGGCCGATGTGCTCCTCCTCCCCGGTGTCGAAGACCGCGACATCTGGCACTACTTCGCGACGGCATCGATGCCGGACCGCGATCGAGCCGAGCGCGTGCTCTCGGCCCTGTCGGCCTCCGGCACGCCACTGTCGACCCCGGCGCTCGAGGCCATGGTCGACATCCGTCGCACTCCGCTGGAGCTGCTGCTGAAGGTGCTCGACGTCGACGGCGCGGTCGCGCGCGTGCAGGGCGGCTGGATCGCGACCGGTCGGCCATGGACCTACGACGAGGATCGCTACAGCCGGATCGCAGCCGAACGCGTCGCCGAGCAGCAGCACATGATCGAGTACGAAGAGACCCGCGCGTGCCGGATGGAGTTCCTGCAGCGCTCCCTCGACGACGACACCGCCACGCCGTGCGGTCGCTGCGACAACTGCGCGGGAGCATGGTTTCCGACCTCGATCGGCAAAGACGCGACGGATGCCGCATCCGCCGCCCTCGATCGAGTCGGCGTGCCGGTCGAACCGCGGCGGCAATGGCCGACGGGTGCCGACCGCCTCGGCGTGCCTGTGCGGGGCCGTATCCCCGCAGACGAGCAGTCGGACGAGGGGAGGGCACTCGCTCGACTCACCGACCTCGGGTGGGGAGGAACGCTGCGCGAGATGTTCGCGGCGGGTGCCGCAGATGCCCCGGTTCCGCCGAATGTGCTCGCCGCCTGCGTGCGGGTCCTCGCCGACTGGGGGTGGACCGAGCGTCCCGTCGCCGTCGTGGCGATGCCGTCGCGATCGAAGCCGCAGCTGGTCGGCTCACTGGCGCGCGGGATCGCCGACATCGGGCGCATGCCGATGCTCGGCGCCCTCGAGCTCGTGGACGGCGGTCCGACGGGCGGTCCCGGCGGCAACAGCGCCTTCCGCCTCGCCGGCGTGTGGCGGCGGTTGAGCGCCGCCCGTCTCGACGTTCCGGCCGGTCCCGTGCTGCTGGTCGACGACCTCATCGACAGCAGGTGGACGATGACCATGGCCGCAGGCGAGCTGCGCCGAGCCGGCGCGACGCGGGTGTTCCCCTTTGCGCTCGCGCTGCGCGGCTGACAGGCTCCCCTATGTGCGGACGTCGCGGCGGAAGCGGATGTGCGTGGCCAGCGGCGAATGCAGCACCTCGACGGGTTCCAACCCGAAGACGTCGACGCCCTCGAAGATCCGCTCGCCGGACCCGAGCAGGACGGGGGCGATGTCCAAGGTGAGCTCGTCGACGACCCCGGCCGCGAGCGCTTGCCGGACGGTGGACGCCCCACCCGCGATGTCTACGCCGCTGTCGCCGGCTGTCTCCCGCGCCTGCGCGTAGGCCGCATCGAAACCGCCGGTGACGAAGTAGAACGTCGTCCCGCCCTCCATCGCGATCGGCTCGTGCGCGTAGTGGGTGAGCACGAACACCGGCGCGTGATACGGCGGTTCAGGCCCCCACCAGCCACGCCAGTCTTCCTCCCACTCGCCGCGGATCGGCCCGAACATGTTGCGCCCCATCACGTACGCGCCGCGTGGGCGCATCAACCAGCCCGCCGCGATCTCGTCCGCCTCGTTGGCGCGCGGGTCGCCGATGTGCCAGGTGTGGAGTTCGAGTCCGCGCTTCCCGAGCGGATGCTCGCGACTCTGATCAGGGCCGGCGACGAATCCGTCGAGCGAGATCGACATGTGACAGGTGGTGTCCGACATCCGCGACCTTTCGAAGCTGATTGCGATCTGCGAGCAGCCGTCCGCAATCTACCCGGGGCCGACGACAAGCCGGAAGCGTCATCGGCCCGGCGACCCCGCGACCAGCGCGGGCCCGGCGTTGAGGAGTTCCCAGTGACCTTCGGAGATGACGTTCACGACGCCGTCGACGACGGAGATCGCCGTCTGATCGTCGATCGCGTACGCCGGACCCGGGATCCTCGTCGCCCACTCGCGGGCGGCTTCGAGGGTGTTGCTCGACCAGCCCGGGTAGTCGAGGTGGGGGAAGATCGAGAAGTCCACGACGCCCAGCGTCTCGTCACCCCCGTCGGGCTGCCAATCGAGGAACTCACGGCCGACGCGAGGCGTCATCACCATGCTGCCCGCGCTCACCCCGACCCAGACCTTCTCGCTCAGCGACGGCAGAAGGTCGACCAGCCCGGACTGTCGCATCCAATGGCAGAGGTAGATCGCCTCGCCGCCGTCCACCAGCAGCACGTCCGCATCGCGTATCCACGGCACCCACCGGTCCGAGCCGATGCTCGCCAGCGCGGTGAGCTCGAGGACCCCGACCGACTTCCAGCCCAGCTCGGGCAGACCGGTCTCCCCTGGCCAGCGGCCCGCGGTCGACATCCAGACCGTCTCGGGCGAGCACGCGGGCTGGCCCCACTGCGCCGTCGGGATGAACAGCGCCCGGCACTCGGAGAACGGCTTGCCCAGCAGCTGGACCAGCGTTTCGCGGATGCTGTCGTTCGTCACTCCGCCCGACGTCAGCAGCAGCTTCATGATCGACTCCCTTCCGGCTTCATCGACGCGAGCACCATCGCGCGAGGGCCCACCGGAGCGGGCGGCCCGGGCGGACGGCGACGGTCACGGGCTCAGGGTACCGGTCACGTCAATGGATCTTCCGACCAGATGGACAGCCGCCGAACTATCGTGGGTCTGTGAAGCGAATCTGGCCGTTCCTCGTTCCGGGCGTGATCTTGAGCGCCATCGGGTTGGTGTGGACCCTGCAGGGACTCGACGTGCTGCGCGGGTCGGCGATGAGCGGTTCCTCTCTGTGGGCGACGATCGGTCCGATCGTCCTCCTGATCGGGGTGGCGCTGATCGCCGTCGCGATCGTGGTCGCGCGACGCCGCGGATCGCGTCCCGGTGGAGATTGAGGGCAGCGTCGGGCCAAGCGGTTCCCTGTTCAGTCCGCGCTGGCGGGAGTATCCTGGCGGCCTGCAAGATCAGGGGGTGCCACGTGACGAAAGCACAGCACAAGCGACAGGCACTGTCGCAGGATGACCTGATCACTCGGTACGGCTACCTCCTCAGCGTCATTCCCCGCGGCGTCGCCGATCACGCTCATGTCGAGGTGTTCGGCGAACTTTCGAGGACGCAGCGTGAGGGGCTGCTCGAGGAAGTCGTCCCGCTTCTCCCCGAAGCATGGGGCGCAGCCACATCCGAAGACCCGCAGACGCTCGCTGCGCTGATGCGCGACGTGCTCCCGCGAGACGCAATGCTGCACTCGGAGATCGGCGGGGCTGTCGCCAACCGATTCATCGCGAGCGCGCCGGTCGCCGCGTACTTCACCGCCGGCGCCGGATCAGTGTCGATCGACCAGCAGCCCGCGTGGGTGCAGGCACTGATCGACCACGAATCGAACCCCATCGACGCGGGCAACATGCATCACCGAAAAGGCGTGAACTCGGGCCATTGGTTCTAGTCGCGCCCGCTCAGCGTCGGTGAGGACTGAGTGTCACCACCACGATCTTCCGCGCAGCATCTCACCGAAGTCCTCGGGTGAACCGCGGCCGGCGTGGCGGCCACTGAGGTAACTCTCCACGACCGCTCGACCGAGGTCGTCGAGCTCGGGCGCGACCACATTGCCGCCGGCGCGACGGGCGAGCGCGTCGATGAACCGTGCCAGGCCCGGGTCGTCACCCAACCGGAAGAAGGTCGTCTGCGCGCCGAGCCGCTGCACGGTGTCGAGCTCGCGCACCGTGACCGCCACGGTGCGCGGATCCGGCGGGTAGGCGAACTCCACGCGACCGTCCGGTTCGAGGTGGGAGGTCGGCTCACCATCGGTGACGATGAGGAGCACAGGCTGCGCGGTGGGGTTTCGCCGGAAGTGCCGCTGTGCGAGCAGCAGGGCGTGGTGGAGGTTCGTGCCCTTGTCCCACACGGCATCCTTTGCCGTCAACTGCTCGATGTCCATCACCTCGGCGTACCGGGCGAACGCGATCAGCTGCAGACTGTCGCCGCGGAAGCGGCTGGAGATGAGGTGGTGCAGAGCCAGCGCGGTGCGCTTCATCGGGACCCATCGCCCATCCATCGCCATCGAGAACGACGTGTCGACGAGCAGCGCGACCGCCGCCTGCGTGCGTTCCTCGGTTTCGACCACTTCGACGTCGTGCGTCTGCAGCCTCACACCCGCTGACGCGTCGCCGCCGTCGGCGATCGTTCGGAGCACGGCGTTCGAGACCGTGCGCGGGATGTCCCACGCCTCGGTGTCGCCGAACGCCCACTCCCGCGTGGAACCGGTGCGGTCCCCCGCTGCGCCGGCATGGCGTGTCTCGCGGCGACCGGTGCGACCGGACTGGCGCGTGGCGATGTCGCGCAGCAGCGCGCGGCCGAGCTGTCGCATGGCTCGGGGCGTGAGCCGGAGCGCGCCGTCGGACGCACGTTGCAGCATCCCGGTGTCCTTCAGCTCCTGCTCCAGGTCACGCAGAGCGCGGGCGCTGACGGCGGCATCATCGCCGACGAGTCGCGCGAGCGCATCCACGTCGATGTCGTCCATCCGGGCACCGGGATAGGACTGGCCCAATTGATCCGTGAGTGAGTCGAGGTCGGAGAGGTCCTGCATGATTCCGGTGGCCTCGCCGAGACCGGTCGGCTCGTCGCCGGAGAACGATGCCGAGCCGCTCCAGTCCTCGCCGGGTCGAAGTGAGCGGAGGTTGTCGTCGAGACGAGACAGCGACTCCATGAGCTCCGGCGACCCGAATGCCTGGGTTGCGAGGTTCATGAGCTCCTCGCGCTGCTCGGGAGTCATCGAGTTCAGCATCCGTTGGGCCGCAGCCGAGCGCTCCGCCAGCGTATCCAGCAGCTCATCGAGGTTCTGCGGGTTCTCGGGGAACTGGTCCCCGTGCTTCTGCATGAAATCGTCGAAGTCTTCGGCCGTGTCCTCTCCGAGTCGGCGCTTCTCGAGCAGTTCGTTGAGGTCGGCCAGCATGTCGCGGATGGCTTGGCGGTCGGCATCCGTCGCCCCCTCGAGCGCGTTCTTCATGCCGGCGAACCGCTGGTCGAGCAGCTCGCGGCCGAGCAGCTCCTTGATGCGCTCGTAGTCCGCACGCGCCGCGGGGCTCTTCCAGTCGTAGTCCGACAGCTCATTCACGGCCGCAGCGGTGCTGGGGGGCAGGTTCTCGAGCCGCATCTCAGCGAACGATCTGTCGTCATCATCCATGTCGACGTCGCGGACGAGATGCTTGCGCTCCTCGAGCACGGCATGTTCGAGGAGCTGCCGAACCTCTTCCAGAGTGCCATCGAGCCGGTGGCGGCGCACCAGGTCGGCGCGCCGCTCCCGCACTCGCCGCGCCAGGTCGTCGAGACCCTGCTGGTCGCGGGTGCCACGGCGCAGGTACTCGCGCATCGCGCGCTCGGCCGAGGTGCCGGACATGACCTCGCGCCCGATCGCCTCCAGCGCCTCCTGCACGGGGACGGGCGGGGCGAGCGGGTCCGGGCCGCCGTCGTAGCGTCCGTACCGGTTGGTGTGCGCGGGTGCGCGATGGAACCCTCGGACCATCAGCGGCCCTTCCACCCCGGTCGGTGAGCGGCCATCGGTCGCCGAGCCTGAAGCGCCCGAGGCGAGGCCGGACCCTTCGACAGGCTCAGGGACCGGATCGGGCTCAGGGACCGGATCGGGCTCAGGGACCGGCTCGGGCTCAGGGACCGGATCGGGCTCAGGGGCCGGAGTCGCATCATGACTTGGGCCTCAGCCATACACCGTCTCCCCCGCAGCACTGTCCTTGCTGATCCGTCGCTCGAGGTAGAGCGACTCGAGCAGCAGCTCGAGCGCGCCCGCCCGCTCGCCCGGCGTCTGCGCCCCGAGCCGCTCGGCCACCTCGTCGTACAGGTCGGACTCGCCGAGCACCGGCATCGCGGCAAGCACCTCGGCAGCGGGCACCTGCTCGCCCGTCATGACGGTCGCACCGTCGTGCAGCGCGTCCACCAGCGCTCGGGCGTCGATGCCCCGCAGATGCGTGCGGGCCGTCTCAGCGATCGCGGTGCGCAGCAGATGCTCGAGGATGGCGCGTTCGCGACCCTCCTCGCCGGTCTCGAACTCGATCTTGCCGCCCAGGACGTCGACGGCCGTCTCGAGGTCGACGGGTCGCGCCACGCCGACCTCTTCGTGCTGACGCGTCGCGCGGTGCAGCGCGGCCGCGGCGATCGTCTCCGCCCCCGCGATGGCGAAGCGCGCAGACACGCCTGCGCGCTGGTCGACGGAATCCGACTCGCGAAGGTTGCGAGTGAATCGCGCCAGCACCTCGAGCAGGTGTGCCGGCACTTCGGCGACGAGGTCTGCCTCCTGGCGGATGACCGCGACCTCCTCTTCGATCGTCGGCGGGTAGTGGGTGCGGATCTCGGCCCCGAACCGGTCCTGCAGCGGCGTGATGATGCGCCCGCGGTTGGTGTAGTCCTCGGGGTTCGCGGTGGCGACGAGGAGCACGTCGAGGCCGAGACGCAGCACATAGCCGCGGATCTGGATGTCGCGCTCCTCCATGACATTCAGCAGAGAGACCTGAATGCGCTCGGCGAGGTCAGGCAGCTCGTTGATGGCGACAATGCCGCGGTGACTGCGCGGGATGAGCCCGTAGTGGATGGTCTCGGGGTCGCCCAGCGAGCGACCCTCGGCGACTTTGATCGGGTCGACATCGCCGATGAGGTCGGCCACCGAGGTATCGGGAGTCGCGAGCTTCTCCACATACCGCTGGTCGCGGTGACGCCACTCCACCGGGAGTTCGTCGCCCAGCTCGGACGCCCGCCGGACGGATGCCGGGGTGACGGGGTGGAATGGATGCTCACCCAGCTCGGATCCGGCGATGACGGGAGACCACTCGTCGAGCAGACCCCCGAGGCTGCGCAGCAGTCGCGTCTTGCCCTGCCCCCGCTCGCCGAGCAGGACGATGTCATGCCCGGCGAGGAGGGCCCGTTCGAGCTGAGGGATCACCGTGGTGTCGAAGCCGTGGATGCCCGGCCAGGGATCGTGTCCGTCGGCGAGGGCCGACAGAAGGTTCTCGCGCAGCTCGACGCGCAGCGGCCGATAAGTATGCCCCGACGCGCGCAACTCTCCGGTCGTGGCGATCGCGGGCGGAGATGTTGTCATGACGAGAGAGTAGGTCTCCTCCGCGGGCGCGAGGGCCGGATTCCGCAATTTCCTCGACAGCCGGGACGCGTAACCGCCCCCGGTCGTGGCCGCGATGCGCGACTGCTGCACGGGCCGGGAGCTGACCCGCGCCGGCTCGCGCCGCCGGTGTGCCAACCGCCGAGTCTCAGAGCTGGAGGCGCTCGAAGGTCTGCGTCCAGCCCTGCCGGATGCCGAGGTTCAGCCAGCGCTGCACCTCGGGCGCCGAAAGATGCTCCGGCAGCCGCACGGTCAGGGTGGCTTCGGTCCCGCCGTCGCGCTCGAGCAGGTCGAGCGTTGCGATGGGTCCGGCCTCGAGGTCGGCGAGGTCGAGCTTCGGCCAGCCGTCCACCGCTCCCCACGCGAACACGAGCCGCTCATCCGTCACGATCTCCAGATAGATGCCGCCGGTGATGTAGTCGGTTTCAGCGTCGATCACCATGGGCACCCGCCACGCCCCGCCGACGCGGAGGTCCACCTCGATCGGCTGCGGCGGCCGAGGCTGTTCCGGATTGAGGTACCACTCCAACTCCGCGGGATCCGTCCACGCCCTGAAGACGGCGGATGGCGGTGCGTCGAACCACCGCGACACGGCGAACTCGTGGACGACCTCGGTCGTCGGCATATCAGTCATGGGTCTCCTCCTCGTGTCGAGCGTGACTGCTCAGGTGGCGATCGAGCGCATCGAACCTGCGCTCGAAGAACTCGCGGTATTCGGCGATCCAGCCCTCCGCCTCGCGCATCCGCGCGGTGTCCAGCGTGCAGGCGCGCTCTTGGCCGCGCCGGCGCTTGCGGACCAGCCCCGCCCGCTCGAGAACTGCGATATGGCGCGAGACCGTCGGCAGGGTGAGCGAGAACGGCTCGGCGAGTTCGCCCACCGTCGCGTCTCCCCTTGCGAGTCGCTCGAGGATCGCCCTCCGGGTCGGATCGGCCAGCGCCGTGAAGACCTCACTGAGTTGATCCGCCATACTTGCATAATAGCGCAATTACCTCTATACGCAAATACATCACGATGAGGGTCGCGGCGCAGTGACACCGCGACCGGAGCCCGCCGCAGATGCATATACTGCGTACGTACATAAGCGGGAGTTCGCGGCGTCGATCTCCCGCCGGAGCGCAGGGAGACGACGATGTCGGTGCGGCAGAGTCTGCTCGCGATCCTCGACCAGGGCCCCTGCTACGGCTATCAGCTTCGCGCCGAGTTCGATCGCCGCACCGGATCGACATGGCCGCTCAATGTCGGTCAGATCTACAGCACGCTCGATCGCCTCGAACGCGATGGCCTCGTCGTGAAGGGCGACACCGACGCTCAGGGGCACGTCTTCTACGCGATCACGGATGCCGGTTCCGCCGAGGTGTCGTCGTGGCTCGGTTCGGCGGTGGACCGGGCTCGGGGCACACGCAATGAACTCGCGATCAAGCTCGCCGTCGCGGCAACCCTCCCCGGAGTCGACGTCGGGACGGTGATCCAGACGGAGCGCACCGCTTCGCTGGCGCAGCTGCAGAAGCTGAACGAAGCGACGTACGCGGGCTCGGAACCAGATGGAGCCGAGGGGCTTGCGTGGGCACTCGTCGTCGATTCGATGGTGTTCGCCGTCGAGGCCGAGGTGCGATGGCTCGACCACACCGAGGAGCGTCTGGCGCGACATCCTGAGCAGCGGATGTCGCTGCACCTGTCGACTCAACGCCCCAAGCGCGGGCGACCGGCGCAGCCGGAGTCCATTGCGAAGAAGACCGAGGTCGTCGATGCGTGACGTCGTCGAGGCATCGATCGCCGAGCTGGGCGGCGCTCTCCGCGCGGGAGAGTTCACGAGCGTCGAGCTCGTGGCGGCGTACCTGGCGCGCATCGATGCATACGACCCGCCCGGCACCGAAACGGCGCTCAACGCGGTGGTCGTGCGCAACGAGGCTGCGTTCGAGGAGGCACAGGCGTCCGACGATCGGCGAGCACAGGGTGCCTCGCTCGGTCCGTTGGACGGCATCCCGTACACGGCCAAGGACAGTTACCTCGTCCGAGGGCTCACGGCGGCGGCCGGCAGTCCCGCCTTCGAGCACCTGGTCGCACAGCGTGACGCGTTCACGATCGAGCGGCTGCGTGCAGCCGGAGCGATCTGCCTGGGCCTCACCAACATGCCGCCCATGGCGAACGGCGGCATGCAGCGTGGGGTCTACGGCCGCGCGGAGAGTCCCTACAACGCCGACTTCCTGACGGCCCCGTTCGGGTCCGGCTCGTCGAACGGCTCGGGCACGGCGACCGCGGCGAGCTTCGCGGCCTTCGGGCTCGGCGAAGAGACGTGGTCGAGCGGCCGGGGTCCGGCATCCCACAACGGACTCTGCGCGTACACGCCGTCTCGGGGCGTGATCTCCGTGCGCGGCAACTGGCCGCTCGTGCCGACGATGGACGTCGTCGTGCCCCACACACGGACCGTGGCGGATCTGCTCGACGTGCTCGATGTCGTCGTCGCCGACGACGCGGACGCACGCGGCGACTTCTGGCGGGCCCAGCCGTGGCTCGAGCTCCCCGCGGCATCCGTCATCCGGCCGATCTCCTACCGGGACCTCGCACCGTCGTCGCCGGACGCGGCCCGGCGCGTGCTCGAGGGACGGCGATTCGGCGTTCCCCGGATGTACATCAACGCCGATGACGAGGCGGGCACCGGCGTCCCGGGTGGAATCGGGGGCCCGACCGGACAGCGGATCCGCACACGGCCCTCGGTCATCGCGCTATGGGAGGCGGCGCGCCGAGACCTCGAGACCAACGGTGCGACGGTGGTGGAGGTGGACTTCCCTGTCGTCTCGAACTACGAGGGCGACCGAGCCGGAGCGCCGAACATCTCCAACCGCGGTCTCGTCACCCCGGCGTACCTTGCCCGTGAGATCGTCGATCTCTCGGCGTGGGCGTGGGATGACTTCCTCGGCGCGAACGGCGACCCGGCCCTCCCCGATCTGTCTGTCATCGACGGCTCCCGGATCTTCCCTCATCCGCCGGGCGCGCTCCCCGACCGCTACACCGGTTTCGACGACGACATCGCCGAATACCCCGAGTTCGTGCGACGGCATCCGATCGACAGCTTCGTCGACATCCCCGAGCTCGAAGCCGGCATCCGAGGACTCGAGCGCACGCGCCGCGTCGACCTCGAGGACTGGATGGATGAGCTGGGGCTCGACGCCGTCGTCTTCCCCGCGGTCGCCGACATCGCGCCGGCCGACATGGACGTCAATGAGACGTCGGCGGACATCGGCTGGCGCAACGGCGTCTGGGTCGCGAACGGCAACCTCGCGATCCGGCACCTCGGAATCCCGACCGTCACCACGACGATGGGGACCCTTTCCGACATCGGGATGCCCGTGGGCCTGACATTCGCGGGGCGCGCGTACGACGACACCGAGCTGCTCCGCCTGGCCGCGGCGTTCGAGCGAACGGCTTCCCGCCGCACGCCTCCTCCTCGCACACCGCCGCTCTGAGCCCCTGGCGCCATGTCGGGCTGGGCTCGTACGATCGAGTTCTCGGCCGGAGAATGGGGAACCGGTGGAGACGTGGCATCCGATCCTCGCCGCCGTCGAGGGGCCGACCGGCACGTGGCGGATGCTCGACAGCCTCGGCGAGCAGTACGGCACCATCGAGATCCGCCGCGTGATGAACGACACCGACACGCGCTATCGCGCCACCTTCCGCGGTGAGGTGATCGGGTGGGCGACCACGCTGCAGTACGCCTGCGAGCAGGTCCATCGCGCATTCCTCCGCGCGCACGGCCCGAGCGGCGGACCGATCGCGGGCTGGGGCGAGCGGCCGCCCGTTCAGGCGCCGAAGAAGCCCACGCCGAGATCGGGGTGATCGACGAACACCCCGTCCACACCGGCATCGCGGATGATGGCCCACTCGGCTGCCCAGTCGCCGAACGCCCCCGGCCCGCCGCGCCCGCGGAATTGGGGGATGAGGAAGCTGTTCTCGGGGCGGCAGGTCCACGTGAAGACCCGCAGTCCCCGCTCGTGCGCGTGCGCGATGAGCTCCGACGGCCCCGAGCTGCGTCCGAGTCTGTCGGGAGCGAGGATCATGCGCTTGTCGACACTGAGGCCGTCGAAGGCGCCCACCAGTTCGTCGAGCCCGGATGGCGCGGCGGTCTGCCGGTAGGTCGGGGCCGACTTGCCATGCGTCGCCACCAGATCGAACGGCCTGCCGGCGGCCTCGAGCAGGTAGATGTAGGTCGCTGGGATGCCGCGCTCCTGCAGTCGGCGCAGCACCGTCGACTCGAACGATTCCACGATCAGCGGCAGTTCACCCGAAGCCCAGCCCGCCTCGTGCAGCTCGCGGTCGATGAGCGCTGCGACATCCCACCCGATCGACGCGAAATACGTCGCGTGCTTGATCTCCAGCACGACGGCGATCTCACGGCCGTGCTCCACCGATCCGGCGCGGACGAGATCGAGCACGTCACGCAGTCGCAGGATGGGCTGCGCGTCGTCGAATGAGGCGCTCGCGGGTCGCAGCGCGGGCAGCCGCTCGCGGCAGCGGAGCGTCGACAGCTCGTCCCACGTGAAGTCCTCCGTGAACCACCCGGTGAGCTCGGCGCCGTCGATGGTCTTGGTCTGGCGCCGGGCGGCGTATTCGATGCGGTCGGCGACATCCGTCGTACCCGAGATCTCGTTCTCGTGCCGCACGACGAGCACGCCGTCGCTCGACACGACGACGTCGGGCTCGACGCCGTCGACGCCCATCGCGAGCGCGAGATCGTAGGCCGACCGCGAATGCTCGGGCCGATACCCGGGCGCGCCGCGGTGCCCGATGACGAGCCGTCGATTCCGGAGCACCGCTTCAGGCTAACCCCGCCCGAATCGCCTATCCCGTCGATTCAAACCTCTCTCACAGCGGCGCCCTCCCGCGGGGCGCGCTGCGTCGGATATCGTTGTTTCACAGCACAGTGCTGTCGACCCAATCGACCTTGGAGTGTGAGAGCAGTGGCCCTCAACAACCCCGCATTCAACAACCCGGCGTTCCAGGACCCTCGCGCCGTCAACAGCTACCCCGGCGGCTCGCAGGCCGCGAACATCGGCACGCGCACCCAGACCGCCGCCACCCAGCAGGCGGCCGTGGATGCCGCAGCGCAGGCCCAGCTCGAGGGCATGTACGCAGCCCCCGCAGCAGGTGCCGTCGAGACCGACCGGATGACGGTGGAAGACACCGTCTGGAAGACGATGGGGCTCTTCGCCATCCTGGTCGTCACCGCAGCTGTCGGCTGGGTCTGGACCATGTCGACCGTGACGGTCGACAACCCCACGCCAAACCTCGCGCCGTGGCTCATCGGCGGCCTGGGCGGCTTCGTGCTCGCACTCGTCGTCATCTTCACCTCGCGCAAGACGATCCGTCCCCCGCTGATCTTCGCGTACGCCGCGTTCCAGGGGCTGTTCGTCGGCGGCATCTCGGCGTACTTCGAGTTCCTCTTCGAGGGGATCGTCCTGCAGGCATCCCTCGCGACCCTCTCGGTCGTCGGTGTGACCCTCGCCCTCTTCGCAAGTGGCAAGGTGCGCGCCTCGAAGCGCGCGACCAAGATCTTCATGATCGCGATGATCGGGTACCTCGTGTTCTCGCTCGTCAACCTCGTCCTGATGTGGACGGGCGCTCCGATCGCCGGCGGCGCATTCGGCCTGCTCAGCGCTGAAGGACCGTTCGGGATCCCGTGGGGCGTCATCATCGGCGTGTTCGTCGTCATCATGGGGGCCTACTCGCTGGTGCTCGACTTCGACCTGATCCAGCAGGGCGTCCGCAACGGCGCTCCTCGCAAGTTCGGCTGGCTCGGCGGCTTCGGCATCATGGTCACCGTGGTCTGGCTCTACGTCGAGATCCTGCGCATCCTCGCGATCGCACGCAACTAGCGACACCTTCACAGAACGGCCGTCCGGTATCCGGGCGGCCGTTCTGCTTTGAGCGGAATGACTCGGATGCCGCGGCCACCGCGTTCTATCGTGAGCCCATGGCCGAGATCATCCCGCTGCCGACGAAGGCATCACGTCGCCCGCGTCAGCCCGAGCCGCTGTGGCGCGAAGCGCTCGGCGACAGGCTGCGCGGCATCCGTCACGATCGAGGCGAGCGCCTCGCCGACACTGCGGAGCGCGCCGGCGTCTCGCCGCAGTACCTGTCCGAGATCGAGCGAGGTCTCAAGGAGCCGTCGAGCGAGATGATCGCCGCGGTCGCCGGGGCGCTCGAGGTGACGCTCGTCGACCTCACGGCCGCGGTCGTCGACGACCTGCGTGCGGCCACGACCGACCGGCCCGCCGTCGGCTGCCGCGCGGCGTTCGCCCTCGCCGCCTGACCGCTGTTTCACCGGCGTTCCCGTGCTGGCTCGCCGAACGGCCACGTTCGTGACGTCGGCAGCGTGCGGGGTCGGCGAGCCAGCACGGGAACGACGCGGTGGCGCGCCCCTGGCCGAGGTCGCAGGCCGTCGGTAGCGTTGTGCCGGTGAGCCCTTCGAAGAGCGCCGGCGAGATCCTCGAGATCGATGGGCACGAGGTGCGGGTCTCGAGTCCCGACAAGATCGTGTTCCCCGAGCCGGGGCTGACCAAGCTCGACGTCGTGCGCTATTACCTGGCTGTGGCCGATGGTGCACTGCGAGGCGCAGCGGGGCGGCCAATGGTGCTGAAGCGTTTCGTCAAGGGCATCGAGCAGGAGGCGTTCTTCCAGAAGCGGGTGCCTGAGAACCACCCCGACTTCGTCGACACCGCGACGCTGCACTACGCACGTGGCACCTCCGCAGAAGAGGCGGTGATCCGGGATGCCGCGGGCCTCGCATGGGTGGTGAACCTCGGATGCCTCGACCTGAACCCTCACCCGGTGCGGGCCGAAGACCTCGACCACCCCGACGAGCTGCGCGTCGACCTCGACCCGATGCCGGGAGTCGACTGGTCGCAGATCGTCGATGTCGCGATGGTCGCCCGCGAGGTGCTCGACCACGTGGGGCTGGTCGGCTGGCCCAAGACCAGCGGATCCCGCGGCCTGCACATCCTGGTGCGGATCGCGCCGCAGTGGGACTTCACGCAGGTGCGGCTGGCCGCCGAGACCCTGGCCCGCGAAGTCGAGAATCGCGCGCCGGGGCTCGCGACCGCGCGGTGGTGGAAGGAGGAGCGCGGCGAGAGCGTGTTCGTCGACTTCAACCAGAACGCGAAGGATCGCACCGTGGCATCCGCGTATTCGATCCGGCCGCTCGCCGACGCGCGCGTGTCGACTCCGCTCGACTGGGACGAGGTGCGCGTGCGCCGCCCCGAGGAGTTCACCGCGCTCTCGGTGCCTGCGCGCTTCGCCGAGATCGGCGACCCGCACCGCGGGATCGACGACGCCGCCGGCACCCTCGACGGGCTCCTCGCGCTTGCGAAGGAACTCGGCCCGGCCGAGAAGCCGCCACGTGCGTCCGGCGGCGACGGGCGCCGGCAGTCCACGATGCCGCTCATCGAGATCGCCCGCACCAAGACCAAGCCCGAGGCTGTCGATGCCCTCGAGCAGTGGAAGGCGAAGCACCCTGCGGCGGTGGCGCTGCTGCACCCCGCGGACACGCTGATCGACGGCATGCGCGGCTCGAGCTCGATCTGGTACCGCGTCCGGGTGAACCTGCAGCACGTGCCCGAGGATGAGCGCCCGCCGCAGGAGGAGCTCATCGCCGACTACGACCCATGGGCGGGCAAGACCTGGCCGGGCAAGCCCGCCGACTGAACTGTGCTTCGCCCGCGCGGCCCGTTTCGTCTCGCTTCGCTCGCTCAACGACCGCCCGGTCGTCGAGCGAGGAGCGCAGCGACGAGACGAACGCGCCGAACCTCCTTCAAGCGGGGAGCTCAAACGCCCGCGGCGCCCCTACCGCTCCTCCAGCACCCGGTCCACGAGCCCGTACGCGACGGCGTCGGCGGCGGTGAAGACGCGATCGCGGTCCGTGTCGGAACGCAGCCTCGCGGCATCCTGACCCGTGTGCCTTGCGAGGATGGCCTCCACCTCTCCGCGCACGCGCACGAGCTCGTCGGCCTGCAGGATCAGGTCGGGGATGGCGCCCCTCCCCTGCCCCGCGGGCTGATGGAGCACGACCCGCGCATGCGGCAGCACCGCACGTTTGCCCGCCGCCCCCGCGGCGAGCATGACCGCACCGACGCCGACGGCCTGGCCGATGCAGGTCGTCGCGACATCCGGCCGCACATGCTGGATCGTGTCGTAGACGGCGAGCATCGCGCTCGGGTCGCCGCCCTCGCAGTTGATGTACAGCTGGATGTCGCGGTCCTGGCTGTCGGCGTCGAGATGCAGAAGCTGTGCGATCAGCGCGTTGGCGACGCCCGCGTCGATCGCGGTGCCGAGATAGACGACGCGCTCGGCGAGCAGGTGCGAGTAGACGTCCATGATGCGGTCGCCCCGCGGATGCTGCGCGACGACGTTCGGGATCGCATAGCCGCTCACGCCGCCACCGCCGATGCCGTCGCCCCGGGCACAGGCACGCCGAGGCCTGCCGGGCGCCGACGCCTCGGGACGACCTGCGAGAACTGCGAGACGATCCCGTCGATGAACCCGTAGGTCACCGCCTCCGCGGCCGTGTACCACCGGTCATGAAGGGAGTCGTCGAAGATGCGCTCGACCGGCTGTCCGGTGTCGGCGGCGATGAGGCCGAGCACCGTGTCGCGCATGTGCCGCAGGTCGTCGGCCTGCACCTCGACGTCGACCGCCGACCCGCCGATCCCCGCGGATCCCTGATGCATGAGGATCCGTGCGTGGGGCAGCGCCCACCGTTTGCCCGGAGCGCCCGCCGACAGCAGGAACTGCCCGGCACTGCATGCGAGGCCGAGGGCGAGGGTCGCGACATCGTTCGGCACGAGCCGCATGACGTCGCGGATGGCGAGCATCGAGGGCACAGACCCGCCTGGCGAGTGGATCCACAGTGCGATGTCGGATGCCTCATCCTCGGCCGCCAGCGCGAGCAGCTGCGTCACGAGCATCGTGCCGTTGTCGTCATCGAGGGCACCATCGAGCACGAGCACGCGCTGATGCAGCAGCTCGCGTCGTGCCCCCGCGTCGAACATGGTCTGCCTGGCTTCATCTGTCATGCCATCAGCCTGCGCCGGACTGGCGGCGGACGGGACGCGATCCGCTCACGGCGGCGCCGCCGTGGGCGGATCGGCTCCACATGCCTCGTCCTCCTGTCCGCGGGACGGGATGCTCACTAGGGTGACGCTATGGCCCGGCCACGCAATCCGCTGAGGGATGCGCTCAGGAATGCCACTCGCCGGGCATGGCGGCGTGCCGGCGGGCGCGACATCCGGTTGCCCCGTCACCGCCTGCTTCCCGTCGCGGCCGTTCTTCTGGCGTCGGCCGCGGTCGCCGCCCCGCTCGGCGGTGCGACAGGCTCCACCAGCGCCACGGCGGCGGGCGCTCCGACCGTCGTGGTGGGGACCGCCCTGACCGAGGCCAGGTGTCCGGTCGAAGTGCCGCCTGAGCACGCGTCTCGCGTGACGTGCGGCGTGCTCGTGGTACCTGAAAGCCGCGCCCCCGGAAGCGATCCCGAGAAGACCCTCGATCTGCCGGTGGCCGTGATCGCCAGCCGATCCGACGAGCCCGCCGCCGACCCGCTCGTCTTCCCGACCGCGGGAGGCCCGGGCTCGAGCACCTTCGGCGCGCTGTGGTACGCGCTCGACTACGCCGACTGGGCAGCCGACGGTCGCGACATCATCCTGGTGGAGCAGCGCGGCGACGCGCAGGCGGACCCCTCGCTCGACTGCCCCGAGCTCGACACCGAGCACCGGATCGTCGACGGCGTCTGGCTGACGGGCTCCGCCGCCGACGACCTGCGTCGCGAGCTGACGGCGAAGTGCTACGCCCGCCTCGTGGAGGAGGGAAACAACCTCGCCGGGTACACGAGCGCCGAGAGCGCCGCCGACCTCGTCGACCTGCGCAAGGCGCTCGGCTATGACGCGTGGAACCTCTACGGCGTGTCATACGGCTCACGCCTGGCGTTGACGATGATGCGCGACCACCCCGAGGGACTGCGCTCCGTCATCCTCGACGGGACGCTGCCGCTCAACGTGAATCGCCACGAGCTGATGCCCGCCGGGTTCCGGACGGCCCTCGACAACATGCTCGCGGCGTGCGCCGCTGACGCGAATTGCGAAGAGGAGTATCCCGATCTCGAAGCAACGCTGGCACGCCTGCTCGACACCGTCGCCGACAAGCCGCTGTCGGTCACCGTCAAGGATCCATCGGACGGATCGGACGTGCGGCTCGACCTGCACGACACGGATGTCGCTGCCGGCCTGTTCGACGCGCTGTATGACGCGCGGCTCGTGCCGATCCTGCCCTTCGTCATCGACCAGCTGTCGCGAGGGAATCTCGACAGCGCGCTACCGCTGGCGCAGAGCAGTGTCGACTCGGCAGATTACTCGACGGAGGGGCTGTACCTCTCGGTCGAGTGCGCTGAGGAAGCGCCGTTCAACGACCCTGAGGCCATCGCCGCCGCCGGTGAGGACGATCCGATCCTGGAACATTTCGTCGATCCCGGCGGACTGCCCGGTGACTGCGAGGTCTGGGACGTTCCAGCGCTCTCCGCGATCGAGAACCAGGCGGTAGCGAGCCGGATCCCCGCCCTGCTCACCGTCGGCGGGTACGACCCCGTCACACCGCTCGCGTTCAGTGAGAAGGCGGCTGCCGGGCTCGCCTGGCATTACCTCTACGCGTTCCCGACCATGGCCCACGGAGCCGTGTGGCAGAACTGGATCGACGACTGTCCGGCATCCATCGCCCAGCAGTTCTTGAACGATCCCCGCAGCGAACCGGACTCGTCATGCATCGCCGCGATGCCTCCGACGGACTTCCTCACCACCAGCGACATCTATCCGACCTCTGCGATCTACCGGTTCAACACCGACGTGGTGCAGTCGGGAAAGCCGGTGCAGGTCGGCATCCCGTCGATCATCCTGGTCCTGCTGATCGCGACGCTCGTGTACTCCGTCGTCTACGGACTGTCGTGGCTCTTCCGCCGACGCGGCGGGGCGCCGGCAGGCGCGGTGCCGGTCGCGGCGACCGCGGCGGTGCTGTATCTGGCCTACGCCGGAGCCCTGGCGCTCGTGATCGTGAACACCGATCCGCTGATCCTCGGATTCGGGGTGCCTGTGGCCGCCCGCCCGCTCATCATCGCGCTCCTGCTCGCGATCGCGGTCACGATTCTGCTGGTCGTCGTGACCGTGCGGGCATGGGTGGTTGCCGACGGAACGACCTTCCATCGCGTCGC
Source organism: Microbacterium pumilum (assembly GCF_039530225.1). NCBI lineage: Bacteria > Bacillati > Actinomycetota > Actinomycetes > Micrococcales > Microbacteriaceae > Microbacterium > Microbacterium pumilum. Next base: position 1,824,336 of record NZ_BAAAOH010000001.1, on the reverse strand, counting down.
TCTCTCAGTGGCATCGGCGGCATCCGTCGCCATGGCCGTGTGGCTCATCTTCCGCGGGCTGCTGTTCCTCTGACGATCAGGGGTCGGTGCGGCGCGACGGGCGCGCCAGCACGTCGGTGACCGCGGTGGCGAGGGCATCCATCACCCGGTCGGGGCTCACCTCTCGCGCGACCTGCACCGCCTCCTCCGCGAGCTGGGCGCGGACCTCGATCTCGGTGAGCAGGCGCACCAGCATCGCCGCGAGCGTGTCCTCATCGCCGTCCGGGATGAGCCATCCGCCGCCGCGCGCGAGGATCTCGCGCGGACCGTAGGGCACGTCGTAGGCGATGACCGGACAGCCGTGCGCGAGGGCCTCCGCGAGCGCGAGACCCTGGCCTTCGAAGGCCGACGTCGTGAGGAACACGGATGCCTCGTCCAGCACGTGACCCGGATCGTCCGTCCGTCCGCGCAGCACGACATGGGCCCCGAGGCGCCGGCTGTCGATGAGGTCATGGAGCGCATCGTGCTCGGGTCCCTCGCCGTAGATGTCGAGCGTGGCATCCGGCACCTCGCGCACGACCGCCTCGAATGCCCGGACAGCGTGGTCGACGCGCTTGCCCGGCGCGAGGCGATTGAGCATCACGACGCGACCCGGGTCTCGCGCCGACAGCGGGGCGACGGATGCCGCAGCGGGCACCGCGTGCGGAACCACCACGTGCACCGGCGAACCGCCGAAGCGCTGCTCGACATCCGAGCGCTGCATGGTGGTCGGCCACAGCACCGCGTCGAAACGCTCCGCGACGGTGAACCAGCGCGACCACAGCGCGTTGATGGGCCCGTCCGGTTCGTACGGCGGCTCGAGGTGGACGGTGTGGATGGCGTGCACCAGGCGGACGTCGGGGTCATCCCACCCGACGAGCAGCTCACCCAGCTGCCGCGACTCGCAGATCACGACGACCGGGCGGTCGAGATCAGCCCCGCGCAACTGGCCGACGAGGTGCACCAGCCAGGCTCGGTAGAGTGCGCCGAAGCCGTCGATCACACCGACGACCGATCCCGATGCCCCGTAGACGACGATCGGAGCGGTCGTGATGTGCCAGTCCGGGTCGCCCGCGATGACCGGCAGCGCCAGCACGCGGTCACCGTCGGTCGTCTCGATCTCGCGATACGCGAGCGCGGGGTCGGGCTCGCCGGGACGCGCGGCGGATCGCAACCACGGCGCGGCTCCGCCGTGCGGATCGGCCGCTTCATCGAACAGGTTCCGCATGCGCGACGGATCGACGACGAGATCTCGTCCGGCGAATGCCGCTCGGTGCCGCGCGTGGGCCTCCGCCGTGCCGGGGTCGACCGTCAGCAGCAGCGGCCCACGGCCCTCGTGCACGCCTGCGGCCGCCATCTGCCGTGCCCGCGCGAGGGTGGCCAGCGTGTAGCCGCCGTCCATGTCGGGGATGAGGCGGCTGGAAACGATGAGGTACTCGGCGTCGGGAAACATGTCACTGCTCCGATCGGGCATCCGTGATCCGGAACACCGGGAAGTCGGGAGCGATCTCGAGCAGCCGATCGTCCGGCGATGCGGCATCCACGCCCTCGAAGAAGCGGCCCACCTCCCATGCCCAGACTCGGAGGTACTCACGAAGGATCGGCGGCTTTTCGGCATCCGGTATCTCGGTCGCGGTGAACTCCTCGACCCGGCGGCCCTTGCGCAGCCGGCCGCCGCCTGCGACCCGCATGTTGCGCACCCACTGCGTGTGGCCGCGAGGAGCGACGAGATACCGTTCCCCGGCGACCCGCAGCGGATTGACCGGCGTCTCGCGCCATTCGCCACTGGTCCTCCCACGCACCCCGAGCACTCGGCTGCCCGCCAGCGAGATGCCCCGGCGCGTGAACCATCCCACCGCGCCGTTGAACACGGCGTCCGCCCACGTGGGCCGGACGTAGTGCAGGCTCATTCCCATTCGATGGTCCCCGGGGGCTTCGACGTGACGTCGAGCACCACCCGGTTGACCTCGCGGACCTCGTTCGTGATGCGGTTCGAGATGCGGGCGAGCACGTCGTAGGGCAGCCGCGTCCAGTCCGCCGTCATGGCGTCCTCGCTCGACACGGGGCGCAGCACGATCGGATGACCGTAGGTGCGCCCGTCGCCCTGAACACCTACCGACCGGACGTCGGCGAGCAGGACGACGGGGCACTGCCAGATTTCGCCGTCAAGCCCCGCTCGCGTCAGTTCCTCGCGCGCAATGGCGTCGGCGTCACGCAGAATCTCGAGCCGGTCAGCGGTGACCTCACCAACGATCCTGATGCCGAGGCCGGGGCCCGGAAACGGCTGGCGGCCTACGATCTCTTCGGGCAGCCCGAGTTCGCGTCCGATGGCGCGCACTTCGTCCTTGAAGAGGGTGCGCAGCGGCTCGACGAGTTCGAACTGCAGGTCTTCGGGGAGCCCACCCACGTTGTGATGCGACTTGATGTTGGCAGTGCCGGTGCCTCCGCCGGACTCGACGACGTCGGGGTAGAGCGTGCCCTGCACCAGGAAGCGGATGGGCTCGCCATCCGCCGCGGCCTCCGTGACGAGATCGCGCTCGGCGGCCTCGAACGAGCGGATGAACTCGCGGCCGATGATCTTGCGCTTCTGCTCGGGGTCGCTGACGCCCTCGAGCGCATCCAGGAACTGCTCGCGGGCGTCGATCGTCACGAGCCGCACGCCCGTCGAGGCGACATAGTCGTTCTCGACCTGCTCGCGCTCGCCCTTTCGCAGCAGTCCGTGGTCGACGAAGATCGCGGTGAGCTGGTCGCCCACGGCCTCGTGCACGAGCGCGGTGGACACGGCCGAGTCGACGCCGCCCGACAGGGCCGAGATGACGCGGCCGGTGCCGATCTGGGCACGGATGCGCTCGACCTGCTCAGCGATGACGTTGCCACTGTTCCAATCAGCGGCGAGACCGGCCGCCTTGTGGAGGAAGTTCTCGATGACGCGCTGCCCGTAGTCGGTGTGCTTGACCTCCGGATGCCACTGCACGCCGTACATGCGGCGCGCGTCGCTGCCGAAGGCGGCGACCGGCGTCGCGGACGTGGACGCGAGCACGTCGAAGCCCGCAGGGGCCTTCGCGACCTGGTCGCCGTGGCTCATCCATACGTTCTGCGCGGCAGGCTGGCCGCCGAGCAGCACACCGCCGTCGCCCGTGAGCGCGGCATCCGTCGCCCCGTACTCGCGCAGCCCGGTGTTGGCGACCTCGCCGCCCAGTGCCTGGGCCATGACCTGGAAGCCGTAGCAGATCCCCAACGTCGGGACCCCGAGGTCGAAGACGCCCGCATCGAGCGCCGGAGCCCCCGGCTCGTACACGGATGACGGACCGCCCGACAGGATGATGCCCACAGGATCCTTCGCCGCGATGTCGCCCGCCGACGCGGTGTGCGGCACGATCTCGCTGTAGACGCCGGCTTCGCGAACGCGGCGGGCGATCAGCTGGGCATACTGCGCGCCGAAGTCGACGACGAGCACCGGGCGCTGCGACGTTTCCGTTTGCTCCGTCACCGCTGGTTCTCCGTCGGGATCGCGTGCGTGAGAGTCGAGTGCTCAGCACCGCTGTGCAGCTCCGCATCCTCGCGCGCCTGCAGGTACGCCTTCACTTCGCGGGCGACTCGTGCCTCCATGAAGAAGGAGAGGAGCGGGATGATGCCACCCGAGGCGAGCAGCATGAGGCGCCAGAAATTCCAGCGCATCAGGCTCCAGATGCGGAAGCACGAGAACAGGTACACCACGTAGAACCAGCCGTGACCGATCAGGATGCCGAGCGAGAGATTGAAACCGTCGCCGGTCGATTCGCGGCCGGTCGGCCCCTCGATCACCGGTGCGAACCAGAGCAATCCGCCCGATCCGCCGAGGAACAGCTCATAGCCGAGTGCGTACTTCACGACCATCTCGGCGACGAGCAGCAGCAGCATCGTGCCGGTGATGATCGAGCAGACCTGGTAGAACCGCAGAGCTCCGCGGATCGCCGGGAACGAGGCGAGTTTGGGGGCGCGCGGCATTCTCCCATCCTACCCGGGGGGCAGCTGTATCCCGGCGGCGTCACTGCTCGCTCGTGGCGCGATATGGAGTCCCTTCCGCCCGCCGAGACCCGGCCCTGCCACCGACACCCGCCACCCGCGCCGAACCCCGCCGTCCCGCCACCGGGTTTCGGCACCCCAGCCCGGTCTCGGTGCCGACGCCCGGGCTCAGCGGGCTGCCGGGTCGGGGGGCTGCGGTATGGCGGCGGCGTCCTGGAGGTCCTCGACCTCTTTCTCCCAGGCGTCGCGCGCGAGGCGATACCAGAGGTAGAACGCGAAGCCCGCGAAAACGGCCCACTCGATCGCGTAGAAGATGTTGAGCCAGTTGACGCCGGACCCCCCGGCGGGGGCCGGTGACGAGATCGCGGTCAGACCGACCGCAGGCTCGTCCCACACCAGGTACGGACGGTAGACCGAGAGCTGCTCGATGTCGTGCCAGCGTCCGAGCAGCGCCGCCGACGACATCGTGGTCAAGGTGTCTGGCTCTGCTCCCCGCGGTGGAAGCGCCGGACCCTCGTCGGCGATCAGCCGCCCCGTGAGCTCGACCGGGTCGCCCGCGCTCTCGGCGACGAGTGTCTCGAGAGCGGATGCGGCGGCATCGGCCGCATCGCGCGTGGGAGCCCAACCCAGCGCCACCGCGAGCGACACCGGTCCCAGTTGGTCCGGCCCTGCTTCGCCATCGGCGAGACGCAGCTGGCCGGTCACCCAGTAACCCTCGACTCCGTCGTTGAACCGCGAGTCGACGACGACGAAGTCCTCGCCGACCCACCAGCCGCTCACTGCGACCTTCTGGCCCACGAGTGGATCGGGCAGGTACTCGCCCGGCTGTGTGACGTCGGCGATGGGCTGCACCTCCTCACTGGCACCGGGCGGCGTCGGACTGGTCTGGAGCGCACGCCCCAGCTGCCACTGCCCGAGCCACGCGAACACGCCCGCGACGACGAGGCAGAGCAGGAGCATGCCGATCCACCACGGGCGCAGCATGACCTCGCGCAGCGTGGGAGGAAACACCTCGGGCACGGGGCCAGGCGGAACGGATCGGTCATCAGCCGACGGCGACTCGGACCGTGTCCTCTCGATTCGGTCGTTCACCGACCGGTTCTCGTCCTCAGGAGGTCTCATCTGGCGCTGTAGGGCGCCACGACGACCTCGACCCGCTGGAACTCCTTGAGGTCGGAGTACCCGGTCGTGGCCATCGACTTGCGGAGCGCCCCGATGAGGTTCGCGGTGCCGTCCGCGACCGGCGCCGGGCCGTAGAGCACCTCTTCGAGGTTGGCGACCTGGTCGACCCGCACACGGCGCCCGCGCGGGAGCTTCGAGTGATGCGACTCCGGTCCCCAGTGGTAGCCGAGGCCGGGCGCGTCTGTGGCGCGCGCGAGCGCGACGCCGAGCATCACGGCATCCGCACCCATCGCGAGCGCCTTGACGATGTCGCCCGAGGTGCCCACGCCGCCGTCGGCGATCACGTGGACATAGCGTCCGCCCGACTCGTCGAGGTAATCGCGGCGCGCGCCCGCGACATCCGCGACCGCCGTCGCCATGGGCGCGTGCAGGCCCAGGGTGGCGCGAGTCGTCGAGGCTGCTCCGCCGCCGAACCCGACGAGCACTCCCGCAGCGCCGGTGCGCATCAGGTGGAGTGCGGCGGTGTAGGTGGCGGCACCGCCGACGATCACGGGCACGTCGAGGTCGTAGATGAACTTCTTGAGGTTCAGCGGCTGCTCGACCGACGACACGTGCTCGGCCGATACGGTGGTGCCGCGGATCACGAAGAGGTCGACGCCCGCCGCCACGACGGTCTCGTACAGCTCCTGCGTGCGCTGCGGGGTGAGGGCCCCCGCCACGGTGACTCCTGCCGCGCGGATCTCGGCGAGGCGATCGCGCACCAGCTCGGGCTTGATCGGCTCCGAGTAGAGCTCCTGCATGCGGCGGGTCGCCGCGGTCTTCTCGAGCGACGCGATCTCGGCGAGCAGCGGCTCGGGATCGTCGTAGCGGGTCCAGACGCCCTCGAGGTCGAGCACTCCGAGCCCGCCGAGCTGGCCCAGCATGATCGCGGTGCGGGGGCTGACCACCGAATCCATCGGGGCCCCGAGTACAGGGATGGAGAACTGGAAGGCGTCGATCGACCAGGCTGTCGAGACATCCTCGGGATTGCGCGTGCGCCGCGACGGAACGACCGCGATGTCGTCGAACGTATATGCACGCCGCGCGCGCTTGGCGCGCCCGATCTCGATCTCCATGCTCACGGGTTCAGCCTACCTGCGCGCGTTCTCGGGGCGGGATGCCGCATCTCGCGGCCTCGCGACGCCCGCGGGCCGCGCGGACCGCACGTCGGGGCTCGCGACCCTGCGAAGATCGATGGATGACCGACTACGTGCCCGTGATCGTGATCGGCGGCGGGGTGATGGGGCTCTCGACCGCCTGGGCGCTGGGGAGTCGCGGTGCGAATCCGCTCGTGCTCGAACGGTTCGCGCGGGGCCACACTCAGGGCGCCTCGCACGGCGCGACGCGCAACTTCAACAACGCGTATGCCGATGCGCACTACCTCGACCTGCTGGCGCGGGCACGCGAAGGGTGGGACGCGCTCGGCACGCCTGGCGGTGAGCCGCTCCTTCGCCTGCACGGCCTGGTCTCGCACGGCGCCGGCGCGGCCCTCGGCGGCACCGGCGGCGGACTCGTCGCGATCCACGAACAGCTGCGTGCACGGGGCCTCCCGGCCGAGCTTCTCGACGGCGCGGAGGCGACACGGCGCTGGTCGGGCATGCGATTCGACGGCACCGTGCTGTACTCGCCGGATGCCGGAGTCGCCCGAGCGTCGGCGGCGTTGGAAGAGCTTGAACGGCGCATCCTGCGGGACGGCGGCGAGGTTCGCTGGCAGACCCCGGCGCTGCGAATCGAGGAAGACGCCGATGGCGTGACTGTGCACACCGCCGAGGGCGCCGTGCGCGCCGACATCGTCGTCGTGACCGCCGGCGCGTGGACCAGCCCGGTGCTCGGTGGCCGCATCCCGCTCCCCGCTCTCTCGATCACCGAAGAGAGCCCCGCGCACTTCGCGCCGCGCGACCCCGCCGACGCGTGGCCCTCGTTCAACCACTTCGTCGCGCCCGGGAGCTGGCCGGCGAACGTGTACGGCATGCCAACGCCGGGAGAGGGCGTGAAAGTCGGGTTCCATCACGTCGGGGACGAGGTGGACCCGGATGCGCGCCCGTTCCGCACGGACAAGCATGCCGAGCAGCTCGCCGAATACGTGCGCGAGTGGATGCCGGGGCTCGATGCGTCGACCGCCGTGCCGATCAGCTGCACCTACACGTCGACTCCGGACGAGGCGTTCGTCCTCGACCGTGTCGGCCGGATCGTCGTCGGTGCCGGCTTCTCGGGTCAGGGCTTCAAGTTCGCGCCCGGAGTCGGAGCCGTGCTCGCCGATCTGGCCCTCGACCCCGAGGCACGCGCAGCGGAGGCATTCCGCCTGCGCTGACCGGGCGCGTCGGTCCCTGGCCTGTCGACGGGCCGGTCCGACTGCGGACGCTTCGACAGGCTCAGCGACCGCTGGCTACCGCGCGCGGATCACCCGCGTCTCATCCCACACCGGAACGTCGGACTCGTAAACGCGGCCGTCCGTCCCGAACACGAGGAAGCGATCGAACGAGCGCGCGAACCACCGGTCGTGCGTCACCGCGAGCACGGTGCCCTGGAATCGCGCGAGCGCATCTTCGAGCGCCTCGGCTGAGACGAGATCGAGGTTGTCGGTCGGCTCGTCCAGGAGCAGCAGAGTCGCTCCCGACAGCTCCAGCATCAGGATCTGGAACCGCGCCTGCTGCCCGCCCGAGAGGGTGTCGAAGGTCTGCTCCGCCTGGCGGACGAGCCCGTAGCGATCCAAGGCCGAGCTCGCGGCATCCCGCGGCAGACCGGCTCGGCGATCATCGCCGCGGTGCAGGATGTCGAGCAGCGTTCGTCCGCGGAACTCCGGATGCCGGTGCGTCTGCGCGAACCACCCGGGCACGACTCGGGCGCCGAGCACGGCGCGACCGGTGTGCGGCACGGGCTCGAGGCTCGTGCCGACCGCGGTCACATGGCCGAGCAGCGCATCCGGGTCGGTGCCGCCGCCCGCCAGCAGCCGGAGGAAATGCGACTTCCCCGACCCGTTCGAACCGAGCACCGCGACGCGGTCGCCGAACCACACCTCGAGGTCGAAGGGCGCCATCAGCCCGGTCAGCTCAAGCCGCTCCGCGACGACGGCGCGACGCCCGGTGCGCTGTCCGCGCAGTCGCACGTCGAGGTCCTGTTCCGGCGGCCGCTCCTCGGGCGGACCGGCGTCTTCGAACCACCGCAGCCGCGTCTGGGCCGCCCGATAACGCGAGGCGAATCCGTCGTTGGCTGCGGCCTTCACCTTGAGGTCGGCGACCAGCGTCTTGAGCTTGACATGCTGCTCGTCCCACCTCCGGCGCAGTTCGTCGAGGCGCGCCATCCGCTCTTCGCGTGCGCGGTGATAAGTCGCGAAGCCGCCGCCGTGCACCCACGCCGACGATCCTGCGCCGCCGACTTCGAGGGTGACGATGCGGTCGGCGCCCCGCGCGAGCAGCTCGCGGTCGTGCGAGACCAGCAGCACCGTCTTCGGCGTCTCGCGCAGGCGCTGCTCGAGCCACCGCTTGCCCGGCACGTCGAGGTAGTTGTCGGGCTCGTCGAGCAGCAGTAGGTCATCCGGTCCGCGCAGCAGAGCTTCGAGGGCCAGCCGCTTCTGCTCGCCGCCCGACAGTGTCACGAGCTCGCGGAAGCGGGCACGAGCGAACGGGATGCCGAGTGCCGCGATCGTGCAGGTATCCCAGAGCGTCTCGTGCTCGTACCCGCCCGCCTCGGCGTAGTCGGCGAGCGCCCCGGCGTAGCGCATCTGCGTGTCGAGGTCATCGTGGTCGATGATGGCGGCCTCAGCCTGCTCGAGCTCGATCGCGGCGGCGCGCACGCGGGGCGGCGCGACCGAGATCAGCAGGTCGTGCACGGTGTCGCCGGTGGCTCCGTGGCCGACGAACTGATCCATCACGCCCAGGCCGCCTCCGATCGAGACCGATCCGGCATGCGGTGCCTCTTCGCCGCGGATGATGCGCAGCAGCGTGGTCTTTCCTGCGCCGTTGGCGCCGATGAGGGCTGTGGTGGACCCCTCACCCACCCGGAACGCGATGTCGTCGAGCAGGGGCCTGCCGTCCGGCAGCGCGTATGAGACGCCGTTGACGTCGATGTAGCCCACGATGATCCTCTTCGCTCCGGCGAGAATGCGCCGAGGGAGCCGACCAGACTATCGCAGCGAGAGGCGTCAGGCGGCTGAGTACCGGCCGGAGGCGATTGCCCGAGCGCGAGCCTTTGCCGCCTCTTCCTCGCGGTTCTTCGGGGGAACGGTTGCCACGAGGTCCTGCAGCAGGTGCCCCGTGATGTGCGCGATCTCGTGCACCGCGTGATCGAACGCTTCCTGGTTCGCCTTCGAGGGCTTCGTAGTGCCCGAGATCTTGCGCACGTACTGCAGCGCGGCGGCATGCACCTCGTCGTTGGTTGCGGCGGGCTCGAAGTTGTGGAGGGTGTGGATGTTCCGGCACATGCCCCAGACGATACGCCGGACCGCGGTCAGACCGCGAGCGTCACCAGGGCTCGTCGCCGCGCGGTGCGATATCGAGGATATGCGGCAGCTCGGTGGGGAAGCAGGCGCGGAAGAGCTCGGTGATGCTGGGGTCCGACCCGTAGTCGTCCACCAGCCGCATCCCGATCATGACGTTGATGAGCATGCCCTCCGCAAGGAACATGCGGGCCTGATCGGCATCCAGCCCCGCCTCATCGCGGAAGAACCGCCAGACCTGCGCGAATCCCTTGCGGGCGGCCGGTCCGATGACCGGGTGTCCGCCCAGGAGCCAGGCGTGCGACAGCGTCTGATGCAGCCCGCGCGTGCTCAGCAGGTCGACGTACGCCTCGCCGATCCGCTTCGAGACCGGAAGGTCGGATGCCGCATCCGCCAATGCGACACGGAACACCTGCATCAGCTGGTCGAGCGAGGACTGCATGGCCGCGAGGAAGAGGTTCTCCTTCGAGCGGAACAGACGCACGACGTATGGCTGGCTGACGCCCGCGGTGCGGGCGACGTCGTCTGTCGTGGTGCCCTCATAGCCGCGTGCGCCGAAAACCGCGATGGCGGCCGCGACGATTTGGTCGCGCCGCTCCTCCGAGCTCATTCGCCGGGAGCTGTCGGGCATCGGCGTCACTGCCGTCTGCTGATTCGTGGTCACGCTTGACATGTTATCAGTCGATTACTACAGTGGCGAAGAACCTAAGTAATCATCCAATTACAACTATCTGGAGGAGCCTCCCATGAGCGAAGTCCTGACCGCGACGCCAGTGCGGAGGCGAGCATTCGGACTCGTCGTCGCCGCGGCATCCCTCCCGATGTTCATGGCCACCCTCGACAACCTCGTCATGACGAACGCCCTGCCGGTGCTGCACGCGCAGCTGGGTGCGAGCGTCGAAGAGCTGCAGTGGTTCGTGAACGCCTACACGCTCGCCTTCGCGAGCGCCATCCTCATCGCGTCCGCGCTCGGCGATCGATTCGGCCGCCGGACAGTCTTCATGATCGGCATCGCCGTCTTCGGCATCGGCTCGGTGCTCGCAGCGCTCAGCACCGACCCGACCCAGCTCATCGCCGCGCGGGCGCTGCAGGGCTTCGGCGGGGCGGGGGTCCTTCCCCTCTCGCTCGCACTCATCGCGAGTGGTGTCGCACCCGAGCGCCGCCCGCTCGCGATCGGACTCTGGGGCGGCATCTCGGGCCTCGGCGTGGCGGTCGGCCCGCTCATCGGGGGCGCGGTGATGGAGGGCTGGAACTGGCAGGCGATCTTCTGGATCAACGTTCCGGTGGCCATCATCGCGATTCCGCTCGCGCTGTTCGTGCTCAACAACGACTTCGGCGCCCGCTCGCGCATCGACGTCGTGGGTGCCGTGCTTGCGGCGGTCGGGGTGCTCGCCCTGGTGCACGCGATCGTGCGCGGCAACGACGACGGCTGGTCATCCATCGGAGTGGTCACCGAGATCGTCGCCGGAACCGCCCTGCTGATCGCATTCGTGCTGTGGCAGCGGCGCGCCAAGGCCCCGCTCGTTCCGCTGCGGCTCTTCGGCGATCGGTCGTTCTCGATCACCAACATCGTGGGCTTCGCGTTCAGCTTCGGCACCTTCGGCGCCGTGTTCATCCTCATCCAGTACATGCAGGTCGTGCAGGGCTCCACTCCGCTCGAGGCCGCCGTCCAGACCACGCCGTGGACCCTCGCACCGATGTTCGTGGCACCGATCGCGGGCATCATCGCGCCGCGCGTGGGCACCCGAGCGCTCATGCTCACGGGCCTGCTGCTGCAGGGTGCGGCGCTCGCCTGGATCGGACTCACGCTGTCGGCCGACCTCGACTATCCGCAGCTGATCGTGCCGTTCATCATGGCCGGTGTCGGCATGGGGCTCGTGTTCGCACCTTCCGCGACGGCATTGCTTGCGACCCTCGGCGCCGTCGACCACGCCAAGGCATCGGGCGTCAACTCCACGGTGCGTGAGATCGGCATCGCGCTCGGCACCGCGGTGATGACGGCGATCTTCGTCAGCGCCGGGGGCGAACTGCAACCCGACCTCTACGTGGATGCGGCGCGTCCCGCCGTCCTCGTCGGCTCAGCGGTCCTGTTCGCCGCTGCCATCGCCGCGCTCTGGCTGCCGGTCGGCCGCTCGGCTCGCGCCACCGAGGAGGCGACGGATGCCTCGAGCGACGCGTCCGCCGAACCCGAGGCCGAGCTCGCACGCGCCTGAACGTCACAACCTGCACGTGAGGGCGGGGCTCCCCCGGCGAGCTTCGGTGGGTCGACGCACCGCATTTCATGGAGCCCGTCGTCGCCGATGAGATCGGCGATGCCGTGCGCGACCTCATCGACGAGAGCGGCTGAGCGCCCTCAGGTGGCCGCGTTCTACTGTGCGCGCTCCCGGCGCCGCAGAAGCGTCGTCAGCGGGACGTTGAAGACGTACACGAGCCGCGGCGACAGCGCCGCCGCAACCGGCCCCGGACCGGCGACTCACAGACTTCGCAGGCAGGCGCCGAGTGCGCAGTCATGCGGCTCGAGTCTGCGGGCTTCGCGCACAGCCGCGAGCTCTGTGAACTGTCGCGCGTCAGCGCTTGTAGTTCGGGGCCTCGACCACGATCTGCACGTCGTGCGGGTGCGACTCTTTGAGTCCCGCGGCCGTGATCCGTACGAACCGGCCCTTGGCCTTGAGCTCGTCGATCGTGCGGGCGCCGACGTAAAACATCGACTGCCGCAGTCCTCCGACCAGTTGGTAGGCGACGGCGGCGACGGGACCGCGATAAGCGACCTGGCCCTCGATGCCCTCCGGGATCAGCTTGTCGTCGCTGGGCACGTCGGCCTGGAAGTAGCGGTCCTTCGAGTACGAGGTCTTCTTGCCGCGGGTCTGCAGCGCGCCGAGCGATCCCATGCCCCGGTACTGCTTGAACTGCTTACCGCCCTGGAAGACGATCTCTCCAGGCGACTCGTCAGTACCGGCGAGCAGCGAGCCGAGCATCACCGTGTCGGCGCCGGCGACGAGCGCCTTGGCGATGTCGCCGGAGTACTGCAGGCCGCCGTCGGCGATCACCGGCACGCCGGCTTCGCGGGCCGCGAGGGATGCCTCGTAGACCGCGGTCACCTGTGGCACGCCGACCCCCGCGACGATGCGCGTGGTGCAGATCGAGCCCGGTCCGACGCCGACCTTGACGGCATCCACCCCCGCGTCGATGAGTGCCTGAGCGCCCTCGCGGGTGGCCACGTTGCCGCCGATGATGTCGATGTGATCGAACGAGGCGTCGGCCTTCAAGCGCGTGATGATGTCGATCACACCGGCCGACTGGCCGTTCGCCGTGTCGACCACGAGGACGTCGACACCCACGTCGCGGAGTGCCTCGGCGCGCTCCCACGCGTCGCCGAAGAACCCGATCGCCGCGCCGACGCGCAGACGGCCCTGCTCGTCCTTGGTCGCGAGGGGATACTTCTCGCTCTTGTCGAAGTCCTTGACCGTGATCAGTCCGGCGAGCGTGCCGTCGTCGTCGATCAGCGGCAGCTTCTCCACGCGGTGCTTGGCGAACAGCGCGATGACGTCGTTCGCGCCGATCCCGACCGGGGCCGTGACGAGGCCCTCACTGGTCATGACGTCCTTCACGAGGGTGGTGGAGCGCTCGAAGCCGGAGACGAAGCGCATGTCGCGGTTCGTGACGATCCCCACGAGGCGGCCCGCGTCGTCGACGACGGGAAGGCCGGAGATTCGGAACTGCGCGCACAGCGCCTCGACCTCGTCGACCGTGGCCTCGGGCGTGGTGGTGATCGGGTTGGAGATCATCCCCGACTCGCTGCGCTTCACCCGGTCGACCATCGACGCCTGCTCCTCGATCGCGAGGTTGCGATGGATGATGCCGATCCCGCCCTCGCGCGCGATGGCGATGGCCATGCGCGCCTCGGTGACGGTGTCCATGGCGCTCGACAGCAGCGGAGTCGCGACGTTGATACGTCGCGTCAGGCGTGAAGAGGTGTCGGCTTCGCTCGGGATGACGTCGGTGTGCCCCGGCAGGAGGAGCACGTCATCGTAGGTCAGTCCGACGAAGCCGAAGGGGTCGTGATGCTCCATGGGTTCTCCTGCGCGCGCGGCGCGTTGCTCGAGGTGTGGACGACGACGGCCGGTGCGCGGGAACGCTCCGTACTCGATTCTAAGCGTCGACCCTGCGAATTCATTCCGAGCGCGCAGTGAAGCTGACTCCGGATGCCGCACAGCGCCCGGTTGCGATTCGGTCACGGCACGGAGGGTTTGTTGTAGGCGAAACAAGAACGACACATTACGCTCGTACCGTCGTCGTCACGGCTGATGCGACCCGTAACGTCTTGCCGTGGCTGCCTGACTGGAGGATACGTGGGTTCCACGACTACGCACGAGTGGCGTTCGCTGAGATGGCTGATCATCGTGATCGGCACTCTCCTCGCGGCCACGCTGCTCGTACTGCAGACACCGGCAACAGCAAGCGCGGCCGCACCGGATGAGCCGGGCGCCGACCAGGAGCAGACGGCGTTCTACTTCGCCGGAGTGATCACCTATAAGGACGAGCCCGTTCCCGACGTGCGGGTGACGGTCCAAGGCAACGGTTTCGAAGCGGAGACGCTCACCGGCGCGGACGGCCGGTGGAAGCTCTATGTCCCGGAGAAGGACACGTACACGATCGAAGTCGACGAGTCGACCCTTCCCGAGGGTGTCATCGTCGAGGACAACCCCAAAGAGGAGGAGTTCGGTCTCACCGGGTCGGTGATCATCAACAGCTTCCTGGCACCTGGCGAACGCACGCAGACGAGCTTCATCGACCAAGTGCTCGATCGGCTGATGAACGGCCTCAACTTCGGCCTGCTGCTCGCGCTGGCCTCGATCGGTGTGTCACTGATCTTCGGCACGACGGGCCTGACCAACTTCGCGCACGCCGAGATCCTCACGTTCGGTGCGATCGTCGCGCTGGTGTTCGGTGTCTGGCTGGCCTGGCCCATGTGGATCGTCATCCCGGTCGTGATCGTCACGGGCGCCATACTCGGCTGGGTTCTCGACGCCGGTCTCTGGAAACCCCTCAGGCGCAAGGGCCTCGGGCTGGTTCAGCTGATGATCGTGAGTATCGGCCTGTCGCTCGCCGCCCGCTACACGTTCCAGTTCTTCATCGGCGGCAGCACGTATCAACTGCCCGGCGCTGGTGGCGCGCGCGACATCAAGATCGGTCCGATCTCGCTGTCGCTGCTGGACGTCGTGTCCATGGGCATCAGCATCGTGCTGATCGCGGCCACGGCCTACTGGCTGCTGTACACCCGCATCGGCAAGGCGACACGAGCGATCTCCGACAACCCGAGCCTGGCCGCGGCATCCGGCATCAACGTGGACAGAGTGATCCGCATCGTCTGGGTGCTCTCGACCGCCCTCGCCGCGATCGCCGGTGTCCTGTGGGCCTACTTCCGCCCCGGGATCAAGTGGGACATGGGTTCGGGCGTCCTGCTGCTGATCTTCGCGGCAGTCACCCTGGGTGGTCTGGGAACCGCGTTCGGAGCCCTCATCGGGTCGATCATCGTGGGCATCCTCGTCGAGATCTCGACGCTCTGGATTCCGCCCGACATGAAGTATGTCGGCGCTCTCGCGGTGCTGATCATCATCCTGCTCGTCAGACCTCAGGGCATCCTGGGTCGCAAAGAGAGACTCGGTTAGGGGGCGACATGGACTGGGGACAGATCTTCAACAACACGGCCTACTGGGTGTTCAGCCCGGAGACCATTGCCTACGCCCTCGCGGCAGTGGGACTCGCGGTGCAGTTCGGCTACGGCGGACTGCTGAACTTCGGCATGGCGGGCTTCATGGCCCTCGGCGCCTACGGCTACGCGATCTCCATTCTCAGCTTCGGCTGGCCCTGGTGGGTCGGCATCATCGTCGGGTGCCTCGCAGCGGTCGGCTTCGCGTTCATCCTCGGCATCCCGACGCTGAGACTGCGAGCGGACTATCTCGCCATCGTCACGATCGCGGCAGCGGAGATCGTCCGCCTGTTCCTGACGACGCAGCTGTTCGACGAGTACACCAACTCGGCGGACGGTCTCGGCGGGTACCACGCCGGGTTCCGCGGTGCGAATCCGTTCCCTCCGGGTACGTACGGCTTCGGCCCATGGCAGTGGACGGCCGACCAGCTCTGGGTGCGCGTGTTCGGCGCCCTGCTCCTGGCGATCGCGGTCTACATCGTCTGGGCGATCATGCGCAGCCCGTGGGGTCGAGTGCTCAAGGGCATCCGCGAGGATGAGGACGCCGTGCGCTCGCTCGGCAAGAACGTCTTCGCGTACAAGATGCAGGCCCTCATCCTCGGTGGTGTGTTCGGCGCCCTGGGTGGCGTCGTCTTCGCGCTCCCCTCGGCCGTGGTCCCAGCGACCTACACGACCTCCCTCACCTTCTTCATCTGGACGATCCTGCTGCTCGGTGGCGCGGCCACAGTCTTCGGCCCCGTGCTCGGCTCTGTGATCTTCTGGGTCATCATGGGCTTCCTCGGCAACGTGCTGCCGGCGCTGGCGAATTCCGGCATCCTGCCGCTGTCGTCGGTGCAGGCCGGAACGCTCCGATTCATCCTGGTCGGCGTCGCGCTCATGCTGATCGTGATCTTCCGCCCACAGGGCATCCTCGGGAACAAGAGGGAGCTGACCTTTGTCAAGTAACGGCACCTCATCCGGCGCACCTCAGAATCCGCCAGCCGACACGGTGGCTCCCGTCACCGATGCAGTCCCGACGACGACGGGCAGCGTTCGTCGCCCCAAGGCTCAGGGACTCGCGAAAGGCGAGAACGTCCCTGGCGTCGCCAAAGTCGACCCGATCCTGATCGCCGACAACGTCACCCGGCGCTTCGGCGGCCTCACGGCCGTCGATGTGGAACATGTCGAGGTCCCCCGCGGAGTCATCACCGCTCTGATCGGACCCAACGGTGCCGGCAAGACCACGCTGTTCAACCTCCTCTGCGGGTTCGACAAGCCCGACAGCGGCACCTGGAGCTTCGACGGCAAGAGCCTCTCCGGCATCCCGTCGTTCAAGGTCGCCCGGATGGGACAGGTCCGCACGTTCCAGCTGACGAAGGCGCTCTCGCTGCTCACGGTGCTGGAGAACATGAAGCTCGGCGCGACCGCACAGAAAGGGGAGCGCATCTTCGCGAGCCTGATCCCTGCGATCTGGCGCAAGCAGGACAACGAGATCGAGGAGAAGGCGAGAGGGCTGCTCAGCCGCTTCAAGCTGGATGCCAAGTCCGACGATTACGCCGCGAGCCTCTCGGGCGGCCAGCGAAAGCTGCTCGAAATGGCGCGCGCGCTGATGAGCGACCCGACACTCGTCATGCTCGACGAGCCCATGGCCGGCGTCAACCCTGCCCTCACCGAGTCGCTGCTCGACCACATCCTCGACCTGAAAGACCTCGGCATGACCGTGCTGTTCGTCGAGCATGACATGCACATGGTGCGCCACATCGCCGACTGGGTCATCGTCATGGCAGAGGGCCGCATCGTCGCCGAGGGGCCGCCCGAGACCGTGATGCACGATCAGGCCGTCATCGACGCGTACCTGGGCAGCCACCAGGACGTCGACCTCGGCGTGGTGACGGGACGTATCGAAGGCGAACTGGACGCATCCGCCGCTGAGCTGCTCGAAGAGATCAAAGAAGCCGAAGAGGCCTCGATCACTGAGGCCGAGGAGGGCAAATGATGGCATCCACGGGCGTCGGCGCGACCGGCGCATCCGCCATGGCCGAGGGCAAGACCGACCGGATGGTGGTCGAGCTCAAGGACGTCGTCGCCGGCTACCTCCCGGGAGTCAACATCCTCAACGGTGCGAACCTGTACGCCCGCAAGGGCGAGCTCATCGGGATCATCGGCCCCAACGGCGCGGGCAAGTCCACGCTGCTGAAGGCGATCTTCGGCATGGTCAAGGTGCGCGAGGGCACGATCACCGTCAACGGGGAGAGCGTGCTCGGCCTGAAGTCCGACAAGCTCGTGCAGCGCGGGGTCGGGTTCGTGCCGCAGACGAACAACGTCTTTCCCTCGCTCACGATCGAAGAGAACCTGCAGATGGGGCTCTACCAGGCTCCGAAGACCTATAACGAGCGTCTCGATTTCGTGTGCGGCATCTTCGCCGAGCTGGGCAAGCGCCTGAAGCAGCGCGCGGGCTCGCTGTCCGGCGGCGAGCGCCAGATGGTGGCCATGTCGCGCGCACTCATGATGGACCCCGCGGTGCTCCTGCTCGACGAGCCCTCTGCCGGCCTGTCCCCCGTGCGGCAGGACGACGCCTTCATCCGCGTCTCAGACATCAACAAGGCCGGTGTGACGACGATCATGGTCGAGCAGAACGCCCGCCGCTGCCTGCAGATCTGCGACCGCGGCTATGTCCTCGACCAGGGCCGCGACGCCTACGAGGGCAGCGGCCGCGACTTGCTGAACGACCCCAAGGTCATCGGACTGTACCTGGGCACACTCGGCTCCGACGGGGTCTGAGAGACCTACGCGGAACACACGAAGGGCGGATGCTGCGGCATCCGCCCTTCGTGTGTCTGCGCCCGTGACCGCAACCGATGCGCACGGAGCTGCGAGGGCGCTGCGGCAAAGCGAAGGGCCCCGGATCGCTCCGAGGCCCTCGCTGCGTGCGGCTGGATCAGCCGATGCGGGTGTTCAGGTTGTCAGCGCCGTACTGGAAGATGCCGACGGTGGCCTCGGTCGGGTCGCCGTTCTCGTCGAACGTGATCGGACCGGACTTGCCGTCGTAATCCGCGACGCCACCGCCGAGGATGATGTCGGCGCACTCGGCGTAGCTCGTGCACTTCTCACCGTCACCGGTGCCGCCCGAGACTTCCTGCAGCTTGGCCGAGACGTCGGCCGGGTCGGTCGACCCTGCCGCCAGCGAAGCCAGGGCGAGCAGAACGACGGCGTCGTACGACTCGTTGGCGTACGAGAAGTCGGTCAGCGCCTCGTTGCCGTCGGCGACCCACCAGTCGCTCACTGCAGCCTGGAATTCGGTGTCGGCCTCGAGGGGGCCGGCGGGCGTGGTGCCCTTCGCGCCTTCCATGTTGGCGGCGGCCGGCCACTTGGCGTCGGAACCGAACTGCTTCAGGTTTCCGTCCACCAGGTACAGCTGGTCGGCCGGGTAGCCCGCGGCCAGAAGTGCCGGACCGATCGTGTAGATCTCGTCGAAGGTGATCAGGAGGATCGCGTCGGGGTTCGCGGCGAGCGTCGCGCTGATCTGCGCGTCGAAGGTCGTGTCACCCGTGTTGTACGACTGCTCGGACACAACCGTTCCGCCGGTGCCCGTGAAGACTTCCTGGAACACATCGTTCAGACCGGTGCCGTAGGAGTCGTTCTGGTAGATGACCGAGACGTTGCTGTGGCCGTCTTCGGCGAGAAGGTTGCCGAGCACCTCGCCCTGCAGCGTGTCGGACGGCGCGGTGCGCCAGTACAGGCCGTTGTCGTCCCACGTCGTGAAGTCGAGCGACGTGTTGGCCGGCGAGAACGTGATGATGCCCGCGGCTACGGCGTCGTCGAGGAAGAGCTTGGTCACACCCGACGAGGCTGCGCCGATGGCGGCTGTGACGCCCTCGGAGATGAGGGTCTGGATCGTGGTCGCGTACGCCTTGTTGTCGGTGTCACCCGAGTCGCCCCAGACGATGTCGTCGATCGTGAGACCGGTGGTCTCTGCGTAGTCGTTGACCTCCTGCGCGCCAAGGCCGACACCTGCCTCCTCGGGCGGGCCGAGGAAGGAGAGGCTGCCTGTCTGCGGCAGGATCGTGCCCAGCTTGAGGCTGAGGTCCTCGACGGGGCCGGCAGACTCCGAAGGCTCGGCACCGCCGCCGCCACTGCAGCCGCTGAGGATGAGGGCGCTTGCGCCCACGATCGCGATGCCGCCCAGAACGGTGCGGACGCGCGAGCGCGAGGCGGTGCCTCGGGTAAAGACGCTCATGTTGCTCCTTGCTGTGAATGAACGCGGGGCGGCTCGGGCGCCGACCCAGATTCCACTAACCTAACCGCGCCCGCGTCTCCCCAATGTTGCCGTTCGTTAACGATCTGTAACGGGAACTCAATCGTTATCGAAGCGTCTCCGGGGGCCTCCAAATGGTCGCCGAGCCCGGAATACCCCTGAAGGGTATATCGTTGAGGACGTCAGTACCCCTCCGGGGTATCCCCATCAGGGACTCACGCGAAAGGCAACACCATGGCACAGACGACCGAGTACCGCGTCACCGGAATGAGCTGCGGACACTGCGAGGCATCCGTGCGCGGCGAAATCGCGAAGCTCACCGGCATCCAGCACGTCGACGTCAGCGCGGCCACCGGGCTGCTGCGGATCGAGTCGACGGCGCCCCTCACGGACGATGCGGTGATCGCCGCCGTGGACGAGGCCGGGTACGAAGCCGTCCGAGCCTGATGACCACCGACTCGCTTTCTGCGGATGCCGCCGATACGCGCATCGAACTGCTGATCGGCGGTATGACGTGCGCGTCGTGCGCCGCGCGCATCGAGAAGAAGCTCAACCGTCTCGACGGGGTCGCGGCATCCGTCAACTACGCCACCGAGAAGGCGGTCGTGAGCGCGCCGCCGTCGCTCGACCCGCGCGTGCTCATCGACGAGGTCGAGAAGACCGGCTACACCGCTTCGCTGCCCGAACCCCCGGCATCCGCCCACGAACACGGGCACGAGCACGATCTCGACGACCATGAGCTGACCGGGCTGCGCCAGCGGCTGATCGGCTCGACCGTGCTGGCTGTGCCGGTCATCCTGCTCGCCATGATCCCCGCGCTGCAGTTCACCTACTGGCAGTGGGCGTCGCTGGCACTCGCCGCACCGGTTGTGGTGTGGGGTGCGTGGCCGTTCCACCGTGCCGCCTGGATCAACCTCCGCCATGGCGCCGCGACCATGGACACGCTCATCTCGATCGGGGTCTCGGCGGCGTTCCTGTGGTCGCTCTACGCGCTGTTCCTGGGCGGCGCCGGCATGCCCGGCATGACCCACGCCTTCGAGTGGACGATCCAGCGGAGTGAGGGCACCACCGACATCTATCTCGAGGTGGCTGCAGGGGTCACGATGTTCGTGCTCGCCGGGCGCTACTTCGAGGTGCGGTCCAAGCGCCGCGCGGGTGCGGCGCTGCGCGCGCTGCTCGAGCTGGGAGCGAAGGATGTCGCGGTGCGACGCCTCGGCGCGGGCGGTACGGTCACAGAGCGGCGCGTTCCGGTTGCCGAGCTGCGCGTGGGCGACGAGTTCGCGGTCCGGCCGGGCGAGAAGATCGCGACCGACGGTGTGGTCGTCTCGGGCACGTCGGCAGTGGACGCCTCGCTCGTGACCGGTGAGTCCATGCCGGTGGAAGTGGGGCCGGGCGACGCCGTCGTCGGAGCGACAGCCAACGCCGGCGGCAGCCTGATCGTGCGAGCGACGCGCGTGGGACGCGACACGCAGCTCGCCCAGATGGCACGGCTCGTCGAGGAGGCCCAATCGGGCAAGGCCGACGTGCAGCGACTCGCCGACCGTATCTCGGGCGTGTTCGTCCCGATCGTGCTCGCGATCGCCGTCGCGACGTTCGCGGTGTGGCTTCTGCTCGGGTTCCCGCCGGCGGCCGCAGCAACCGCCGCCGTCGCCGTCCTGATCATCGCGTGCCCCTGCGCGCTCGGGCTCGCGACTCCGACCGCGCTGCTGGTCGGCACCGGTCGCGGCGCACAGCTCGGCATCCTCATCAAGGGCCCCGAGGTGCTCGAATCGACGCGCACGGTCGACACCGTCGTGCTCGACAAGACCGGAACCGTGACGACCGGACGGATGTCGCTCGTCGACGTCTTCACGGCTCAGGGTGTCGACCGCACCGAGGTGCTGCGACTCGCCGGTGCCCTCGAGCACGCGTCCGAGCACCCCATCGCCCGCGCGATCGCACGCGCGGCCGCGACTGAGACGGGCGAGCTCTCGCCGGTGGAGGCGTTCGCCAACGTCGCCGGCCTCGGCGTCTCGGGCGTCGTGGACGGGCATGCGGTCGTCGTCGGGCGCCAGGCGCTGCTCGCCGACTGGGCGATCGGTCTGCCGGCAGCCCTGGCGGCCGCCAAGGACGCCGCCGAAGCCTCCGGGCGCTCCCCCGTACTCGTGGCATGGGACGGCGAGGCGCGCGGCGTGCTGATCGTGGCCGATCAGGTCAAGCCGACGAGCCGTCAGGCGATCGCGCAGCTGCGCGATCTCGGCCTGACCCCCATCCTGCTCACCGGCGACAATGCGGCCGTCGCCCGAACGATCGCCGCTGAGGTCGGCATCGACCGTGTGACGGCCGAGGTGCTGCCGAGCGACAAAGTCGCCCTCGTGAAATCCCTGCAGGCCGAAGGCCGCGTGGTTGCGATGGTCGGCGACGGCGTGAACGACGCCGCGGCACTCGCGCGGGCCGATCTCGGCCTCGCGATGGGCACGGGCACGGATGCCGCGATCGAAGCGTCGGACATCACACTCGTGCGGGGCGACCTGCGCAGCGTCGCGGACGCGATCCGCCTCTCGCGATCGACGCTCGGAACGATCAAGGTGAACCTGTTCTGGGCCTTCGCCTACAACGTCGCGGCGATCCCGCTGGCAGCGCTCGGGCTGCTCAATCCGATGATCGCCGGCGCGGCGATGGCGCTGTCGAGCGTCTTCGTCGTCGGCAACAGCCTGCGTCTGCGGTCATTCCGCAGCCGTGCGACCGATCCCGCGTCCACTGCCGTCCTGGAGGAGTCCCGATGACCGATCACACCATGACCCATGAGCACACCGGTGTCGCTGCGGGCAGCGATCACAGCCACCACGGCTACATCACCGACAAGGACAAGTACCTCAATCGCCTGAAGCGCATCGAGGGCCAGGCGCGCGGCATCCACAAGATGGTGGAGGACGAGAAGTACTGCATCGACATCCTGACCCAGATCAGCGCTCTGACGAGTGCGCTCGAGGCGGTCGCGCTGGGTCTGCTGGACGATCACCTGCGCCATTGCGTGGTGGATGCCGCGAAGCTCGGCGGCCCCGACGCCGAGGCGAAGATCACCGAGGCATCGCAGGCCATCGCCCGCTTCGTGCGCTAGGCGAGCTCGGCGCGCCGGGTGCGGCGAGCGGACAACAGCGAGTCGATGGTCAGCACGGTCAGTGCGATCCACACCAGGACGAAACCGATCCAGCGCTCCCGGGTCATGGGCTCGTGCAGCACCCACGCACCGATGACGAACTGCATGATCGGCGTCAGGAACTGCAGCAGTCCGATCACCGTCAGCGGAACCCGCCGCGCTCCTGCGGCGAAGAACAGCAGCGGTGTCGCGGTGACGACTCCCGCGAGGCTCAGCAGCACGGCGTGAGCCCCACCGTTGGCACCCATCGACAGACCCGCCGTCGCGCCCACGACGATGAGCAGAGCGGATGCCACGGGCATGAGCCAGAGCGACTCCAGGGTCAGTCCGCTGACGGCGTCGACCGCAGGACCGATCCGGTTCTTCACCAGTCCGTAGAGGCCGAACGATGCCGCGAGCGTCAGCGCGATCCACGGGAATTCCCCGTAGCCGATGATGATCACGCCCACCGCGAGCGCGGCGAGTGCGATCGCAACCCACTGGGTGATCCGCAGTCGCTCCCGCAGCACGACCACACCGAGCAGAACAGTGACGATCGGGTTGATGAAGTACCCCAGGCTCGTCTCGATGACATGCCCGGTCAGCGTGGCCAGGATGAAGACCTGCCAGTTGATGTAGATGAGCACGCCTGAGAGGGCGGTCAGCGCCAGCAGCCTGCGCTGCTGCATGATCCCCCCCAGCCGCCGCCATCCGCGCGTGATCGCCAGCAGGACGACGCAGAACGCGAGCGACAGCACGATGCGCCACGCGACGAGCTCCCACGGTCCGGTCGGTGCGAGCAGCAGGAAGTACAGCGGCAGGAAGCCCCAGATCAGGTAGGCGCTGAAGGCGTAGACACCGCCGAGCGCCCGCTCACGCCTCGGGTCGCCGGTGAGGGCGGCGGATGCGTGGCGCGGCGCAGTGGGGACCGCCTCACCCGTGACGGGCATCGGGCCCGTCGTGGAGTCGGCGGTCTCCGAAGCGTCGCGTGTCACCCACTCAGCCTATGGCGGCCGGAGTACATGCCGCCGATGCTCGAACCCACTCATTCATGCACGAACCCATTCGCTTGTGCGGCGTGAACGAATGGGTTCGAGTCCGAATCGGTGGGTTCGTGACAAGCGCTGGCCACGAACACGAAAGGGTCGGATGCCGAAGCATCCGACCCTTCGGATCGCGCGGAGCGCGGGGACTAGCGGACGACGACCGCGAGGACGTCGCGGGCCGACAGGACGAGGAACTCGTCGGCGCCGAACTTGACCTCGGTTCCGCCGTACTTGCTGTAGAGCACACGGTCGCCCACGGCGACGTCGAGCGGGACGCGGTTGCCGTTGTCGTCGATGCGGCCGGGACCAACGGCCACGACCTCGCCCTCCTGGGGCTTCTCCTTGGCAGTGTCCGGGATGACCAGACCGCTTGCGGTGGTCTGCTCGGCCTCGACCTGACGGATGACGATGCGGTCCTCGAGCGGCTTGATGGAAACCGACACGGGTCTACCTCTGCTTTCCTTTGAAACAAGACTGGGTTAGCACCCTCACAGTGAGAGTGCTAACGCCAGTCTAGGCAACCCGCTGGCACTCTCGCAACGTGAGTGCCAGTCGGTGTCACGTGAAGACGCCGTTGGTGCCGGCTCCACCGCACCGCGAGCCTGGAACGGCGACCCTAGGCTTGCCGAATGGACATGGCCGAACTCACCGCCCTGCTGACCCCGGACGGTCTTCGACTGCTCGACGAGCAGGATCCGCTGCAGTCCACGGCGGATGTCGCGGCCGCCGTCTCGCGGCTGCGCAAGCAGGGGCACTCCCCCGACCTGGTCTCGGCGGTCGTCACCCAGACGCGGCTGCGGATGAAGGCGCACACGAAGTTCGGCGACTTCGCCGATCGCATGCTGTTCACCCGCGCAGGGCTCGAGCAGGCGACGAGACTCTCCGTCGCCGCTCGCCACGCCGCGCGCTTCCGGGATGCCGGCATCGTCTCTGTCGCCGACCTCGGTTGCGGGATCGGCGGTGATGCTCTCGGTCTGGCCGCACTGGGGCTGCGTGTCGAGGCGGTCGACGCCGACGAGGTGACGGCTGCCATCGCCGCCTACAACCTCGCACCGTTCTCCGACGCGGTCACGATCCGCAGCGGCACAGCGGAGGAGTATGTGCGGACTGCGACGGATGCGGCATCCGGAGCCTTTCCGGTCGACGCGGTGTGGCTCGACCCCGCACGCCGCACGGCCGGGCACACCGAGACGTCGCGCACACGCCCCGAAGACTGGTCGCCATCGCTGGACTGGGTGTTCGCGCTCGCGGAGCAGGTCCCGGTGGGTGTGAAGCTCGGACCCGGCCTCGACCGCGAGCTCATCCCCGACGATGTGGAAGCGCAGTGGGTGAGCGCCGATGGATCGACGATCGAGCTCGTCCTCTGGTCTCGGGCACTCGCCCGCGAGGGCGTTCGGCGGGCGGCGCTCGTCATCCGGGGCGACACCGCTCACGAGCTCACCGCGCCGGCGGATGCCGCAGATGAACCGGCTCGCCCGCTCGGCGCCTATCTGCACGAACCCGATGGCGCCGTGATCCGGGCGCGCCTCATCGGAGAGGTCGCGCGCAGCCTCGACGCCGGAATGCTCGACGAGCACATCGCCTACCTGACCTCGGATGCCGCGGTCACGAGCCCGTTCGTCTCGTCGTTCCGGGTGCACGAGGTGCTCCCCGCCGAGCCGCGAGCGCTCGCGAAGGCGCTCCGGGACCGCGGCGTCGGTCGCCTCGAGATCAAGAAGAGGGGAGTGGACGTCGATCCCGCCGCACTGCGCACGAAGCTCAAGCTGCGCGGAGACGAGTCGGCAACGCTGTTCGTCACGCGCATCGGCGCGAAGCGGGTGGCGATCCTGGCGGAACGGGTCTGGGCCGGGGAAGGCTGAGCGTGTCGAAGCGGCCGCGGTGGCCCCGAGACCCAGCGGTCGCTGAGCCTGTCGAAGCGTCCGCGGTCGCCACCGCGTCGGACCCTTCGACAAGCTCAGGGACCGACGCTCTCGGGTCGCCACCGCGTCGGACCCTTCGACAAGCTCAGGGACCGACGCTCCCCGGTCAGCCGAAGAGGTTCGCGCGGCTCGCCGCGTACAGCAGCCAGCCGGCGCTGTAGATCACCGAGACGGCGCCGAGCACGAGCGCCCAGATGGCCACGGCGCGATTCTCGAGGGGGCGCCGGAGGGCCAGAATCGCCGAGATGACGCCGACCAGACCGATGGGGAATCCCCATCCCACGAACAGCGAGACGACAAGTCCGGCGATCGAGAACGCCAGCGCCCACCCGGCGAGTCCGCGGTAGGGGCCGACCGGTTCGGGCATGAGCCACCGCAGCTCTGGTTCCGGCGCGCCCTCCGCGCCGGGCTCCGCCGGAGCGGAGACGGTCGTCACATCGACCGGGGCAGTCGGCAGTCGCTGGAAGCCCCCTCGGTGTGCCCCTGGGAGCGGCGATGCTTCGTCGGCGAGCGCGATGTCCGGCGACGGCGGCTCGACCGCGGGGGTCACGGCCGGCGGCCGGGGACTTGTCGCCCCGTGATGCGGGGCCGCCGCATCCGGAGCCTCGGACCGGTCGGTCACGCTGCGGCCTCGCGTGATGGAGCTACCTGGATCTCGGTGACCGGCAATGTCGAGTCCGCCCCGAAGGCGAGCGTCGACGGCGGTCGGCCGGCCATGATGAGCTCCGCCGCGAGCGCCGCGATCATCGCTCCGTTGTCGGTGCACAGCGACAGCGGGGGTATCCGGACCGTCACACCCGCCGCATCCGCTCGCTCGATCGCGACGTCGCGCAGCCGCTTGTTGGCGATCACGCCTCCGCCGAGGAGGAGTCGCGGCACTCCGTGATCGGCGCAGGCGGCGAGCGCCTTGGTCACGAGCACGTCGACCACCGCTTCGCGGAATGAGGCCGCGACATCCGCGACGGGGACCTCTTCGCCGGCAGCCTGGGTCTGTTCAACCCATCGGGCGACGGCGGTCTTGAGCCCCGAGAACGAGAAGTCGTACCGGTGGGCCGCGAGGTCCGATGCGCGTGACAGTCCGCGGGGAAAGCGGATCGCGTCGGCATCGCCCGCGGCCGCAGCCCGATCGATCTCGGGGCCTCCCGGATACGGCAGACCGAGCAGCCGGGCCACCTTGTCGAACGCCTCGCCCGCGGCGTCGTCCATCGTCTCGCCGAGGAGCTCGACATCCGTTGTCAGATCGCGCACCAGAAGCAGCGACGTGTGGCCGCCGCTCACGAGCAGAGCGACGGTCGGGTACTCGAGCGGCGGCGCATCGGCGTCCAGGATGTCGGCCGCGATGTGGCCGACGAGGTGATTGACGGCGTACAGCGGGCGCTCGAGTGACACCGCGAGCGCCTTGGCAGCGCCGACGCCGACCATGAGGGCTCCGGCGAGTCCGGGGCCCGATGTCACGGCGATCGCGTCGATGTCGGTCAGCCCCACGTGAGACTCCGCGAGCGCCGCCTCGATCGACGGCTGCAGCGCCTCGAGGTGGGCGCGCGCGGCGACTTCGGGCACGACCCCGCCGTAGCGGGCATGCTCATCCATCGAACTCGCGATCGTGTTGGAAAGCAGAGTCCGGCCGCGGACGATGCCGATTCCGGTCTCGTCGCAGCTGGTCTCGATGCCCAGGACGAGTGGTTCAGTCGGCCCCTGAGCCTGTCGAAGGGTCACGTGCAAGCCCCCGCATCCACAGCGCCGGCGTCGGCAGCGGAGGCTCCGCCGTCGGCGCGCGGGCGCGCCACCCAAGCCGGCAGGTCGAGGCGCATCACGATGGCGTCGACGTCATCGGGCTGGTAGTACCGCGGTCGTCGACCGAGTTCGACGAATCCCTCCGACGCGTAGAGGGCCTGAGCGGCCGGGTTGTCGGCGCGGACCTCGAGGAACACGACGGCCGCACCGCGCCGTGCCGCCTCGGCCAGCAGGGTCGCGAGGAGTGCACGCCCGCGACCCCGGCCACGGGATCCCTCGGCGATGGCGATCGTCTGGATGTCGGCATCCGATGCCCCGAGGGGTGCGCGCAGCCCCGCATAGCCGACGAGATTCCCGGCCTCTTCGACGACGACGTACCAGCTGTGCGGCGAGGCGAGCTCTTCGCGCATCATGGCGTCCGACCATGCGTCGGTCGGAAAGGACGCCCGCTCGAGCACCATGATCGATTCCAGGTCGTCGAGCGTGGCCCGCCGAGCGGTCATGCGGTCACCCGCTTCGGTCCGGTCGAGAGGGTGACGTCGGGCGAGCGCAGGTAGAGAGCGTCTGCCGGCCCGATCACGCGTCCGGCGGCCAGTGCGCGGCCGGCTGCCAGCGCGAGCATGGCGGCGGGGATGCGATCGGCGTCGCGGCGTACGACTCCCATCGCCGCAAGGATGCCGTCGAGCGACTCGCGGGGCGCGAGCGCGGATTCGACCACGCGCACGGGCAGCCCGTCGTCGTCGGTTCCGCGGTAGACGGAGTACGCGAACTCGCGCCGGCGGGCGTCGGTCACGACCGCGAAGGCCTCATCCGCTGCGTTGTCGAATCCACCGGTCAGCGCGGCGTGCAGCACCAGTTCGAGCGCGACCGCGTCGTGGCTGACCACGGGAATGACCGGGATCCCGCGGCCGAGCGCGAAAGTGCGAGCCGCAGCGATACCGACGCGAAGGCCGGTGAAGGGCCCCGGACCCATTCCCGCCGCGACATGCGTGATGTCGGCCGGCCGGACCGATGCCTCGGCGAGGGCCTGTTCGAGGAGAGACCCGATCAGCTCGGCGTGGCCGCGCGGGTCGGTGCTCTCGACCTGCGACCGCACCATGCCGTCCGCCTCGACCACCGCGACGGCGGTGCCGAGCGAGGTGTCGATGCCGAGGATCACCGTTCCAGGTTAGTCGTCGTGGCTGCTGCGGCTTCGGGGCCAGGGGTCCGTGGGCACCAAGGTGCGGTTCAGCGAAACCGACCGGGCCTCGGCGTCGAACAACCGATGTGGACGCCCTCACCCCCGAAGCCCGACGATCCCCCGCCCTCGTGCTCAACGAGCGTGCGCTCGGCCTGCGCCGGAGCGGCGTCGCCACAGAGCTCGGCCGGATCGTCGTTCGAGCCGGCCGACGAACCGCGGATCCCGACAAGAACGCGACTGCCACGATCCTGCTCCACGGCGCGGCGGGTTCCTGGAGCACGTGGACGCCGTTGATCGTGGCATCCGATCGCTCCTCCAAACCACTCGCCGACCTCATCGTCCTCGATCTGCCCGGGTGGGGAGAGAGCGGGACGCTGAGCGGCGACGCGAGCGCGGCAGACGTATCGCGGGCCGTCGCAACGGTTGCCCGCACACTCGGCTACAGCTCGTGGCGCGTCATCGGCCACTCATTGGGAGGATTCATCGCACTCGACCTCGCGTCGCGCGAGCCGTCGACGACGACGGGCATCGTGCTCGTGTCGGGCACCGGCGTCGGCGTACTCGACGCGATCCGACGGCCGGTCCGAGGCGGCGCGAAGCTCCTCGCATTCGCCGGAATGCTCGCGACGATGCGCGTTGTGCGGCTGCTGGGCGCGGCCGGCAGGGCGCTCGTGCGGGGTCTCCACCGGATCGGCGTGCTCGCCACGCTCGCTGCCCCGCTCTTCGCGCAGCCCCGCCGTATCCACCGCTCGGTGATCGACGCTCTGGCGGTCGAGATCCGTCCAGCCGCCTTCACGCGGGCGGCACGCATCGCGGCTGCGCACGACACCGAGAGTTGGCGGCGGATCGAATGCCCCGTCTGGGGGATTCGCGGCGTCCAGGACGTCTTCGCCGGCGCGGGGGATGCCGCCGCCTTCGGCTCGCTGATCGGCAGGTTCGCGGAGTTGCGCGTACCGGATGCCGGCCATTTCGCCCACATCGAGCGGCCGGACGCGGTGCTGGCGGCGATTGCCCTGGTGAAGCGGCAGGAGGCCGCGCGTCGCGGAGTCCCCGCCACCGTCCGCGGTGGGGCGGAGACTGTTCCGGCCGCCCGCCCGCTCGTCGCCGCGTGACCGGCATTCCCCGCAGCGACCGGACGACAGGGGCACGTCGTCCAATCCACTCCGCGCCAGAGCGGGTGGACCGGGCGAGGAGGGGTGGTCTCTCGTGGGTGAGGCTACGGGCGGCGCGTGATCGTCGCGATGCGGGGAGCGTCGGCGTCGAGTTCGATGGAGACGCGCGACCGGTCGCCGCACATCGTGTCGGCTCCTCGGCCCCCGGTGGGGCGCTCGAGGTCGACCTCCCACCACGCGTCGCGGAGCCCATCCACCATCCCGCGTCCCCACTCCACGACCACCACCGAGTTGTCGAGGTCGATGTCGATGTCGTCGAGCTCGACCGCCGAACCGAGGCGGTACGCATCGACGTGCACGAGAGGTGCGCCGCCGAC
Organism: Microbacterium pumilum; assembly: GCF_039530225.1. Classification (NCBI taxonomy): domain Bacteria; kingdom Bacillati; phylum Actinomycetota; class Actinomycetes; order Micrococcales; family Microbacteriaceae; genus Microbacterium; species Microbacterium pumilum. Next base: position 1,794,287 of record NZ_BAAAOH010000001.1, on the reverse strand, counting down.
GAGAGACGGATGCGTCCGCGCGATCACGAACGTCGGGCTCTGCACCGGCCCGCGCACGCCGAGTCCGCCGGCGATGCCCCGTGTGAGTGTCGTCTTGCCGGCCCCGAGCGGACCGGTCAGCACGACGAGGTCGCCGGGGCGCAGCATCCCGCCCATCTGCGCGCCGAGCGCCTCCATGTCGTCCGGCGTTGCGATCTCATGCCGCCCGACGAGGCGGTCGAGTCCGCTCATGCCGAGACCTGCCGGCGCCGCACTCGTGGCCCGATGCGCGTGACGATCTCGTAGTTGATCGTGCCCGCGGCATCCGCCCACTCGTCCGCCGGCGGGGCACCGAGTGTGGGATCGCCGAAGAGCACCGCCTCGTCGCCGACCGCGACCGGATGGTCGCCCACGTCGACGACGAACTGGTCCATTGCAATGCGCCCAGCGACCCGGAACCGACTCCCGCCGATCATGACCGGACCGGCCCCCGACGCCTGCCGCGGGACTCCGTCGGCGTACCCCAGCGGGACGAGGGCGAGGGTGGTCTCGCGATCGGTGCGGTAGTCGTACCCGTACGAGACGCCGTGACCGGCGGGCACCCGGCGGACCGCGGCAACGGAGGCGCGCAGTGTCATGGCGGGCTGCAGTCCCAGCTCGGCCGACGTGCGGCCGGCGAACGGTGACAGCCCGTACATCCCGATGCCCACGCGCACGCAGCCGAGCCGGGCCTCGGGCAGCTCGATGGCGGCGTGAGTGGCGGCGATATGGCGAAGGGGCGGGGCGACGCCGAGGGATGCCGCGACCCCGACCGCATCGTGGAATGCGGCGAGCGCCGCTCGATCGTCGTCGGCCGAGGTGTTGGACAGGTGGCTGAACAGGGCGACGACGCGCAGCTTGCCGATCCGCTCGAGGCGTGCGGCTTCGGCGAACACGCGTCCGGTCTCTTCGGGGGCGATGCCGTTGCGCGCGAGCCCGGTCTCGATCTTGAGGTGCACACCGACGGGGCGATCAGCCGCTGCCGCAGCCGCTGCCTGGAGCAGCTGATCGAAGCTCGAGATGCCGAGCTCGATCCCCGCTGCGGCTGCCTCGGTGAACGAAACGCCAGGCGCGTGGAGCCACGCGAGGATCGGCGCCACGATGCCGGCGCGCCGCAGTTCGAGCGCCTCGCCGATGTCGGCGACGCCGAGTCGGCTCGCGCCACCCGCAAGTGCCGCGATTGCGGCCCGCGCGGCACCGTGGCCGTACCCGTCGGCCTTCACGACGGCGATCACCTCGGAGGCGGTCAGCCGGCGGAGGTGGCGCACATTGGCCGTGATCGCGCCGACGTCGATGATGGCCTCGCGCATCACGCCGGCGGGGAGACTGCTCATCCCGCCGCCTCGGTGGTCGCCGCCTCGATCCCAGGGCCCCGGGAACCGGCGGCCTGAGCCGCATCCTCGGCTTCAGCGACGACGTAGGCGATCGCGAGGCCCGCGTCGTGCGACATGGAGAGATGGATCGTCGTGATGCCGCGGTCGGCGACGAATACGGCGGTCGAGCCGGTGATGGTGAACCACGGCTGTCCCGACGCGTCAGGCGTGATCTCCACGTCTTTGAACTGCAGTCCGTCAGACCCGCCGAGCGCCTTGATGAGGGCCTCGCGCGCCGCGTAGCGCGCCGCGAGAGAGCGCAGCGGCAGTGCCTGTTCGGACGGGCCGAACATGCGGTCGAGCAGACGAGGAGTGCGCTCGACCGTGCGTTCGAATCGTGCGATGTCGACGATGTCGACGCCGATCCCCACGATCACCCGCCACCTCCTCGCATGCGGCTCACCGCCGGGCCTCCGGCATCCGCCAGACTATCGCGGCCCGTCAGATCGCTACTCGACCGTGACCGACTTCGCCAGGTTGCGAGGCTGGTCGACGTCCAGGCCCTTCGCCGTAGCGAGGCCCATCGCGAAGATGTGCAACGGCACGACGGCCAGCAGCGGCTCGAACAGCGGACCGGCGAGCGGGATGCGCAGCACTTCGTCGGCGAAGGGCAGGACGGCGGCGTCCCCCTCTTCTGCCACGGCGATGACGCGCGCGCCACGGGCGCGGATCTCCTGGATGTTCGAGACGACCTTGGAGTGCAGCAGCGCCGACTCACGAGGCGAGGGCACGATGACGAACACCGGCTGGCCGGGTTCGATGAGCGCGATGGGTCCATGCTTCAGCTCGCCGGCGGCGAACCCCTCGGCGTGGATGTAGGAGATCTCCTTGAGCTTGAGCGCGCCCTCGAGTGCGATCGGGTAGCCCACGTGACGGCCGAGGAACAGCACCGAGCGGGTGTCGGCCATCCATGCGGCGAACTGCTCGATGCGCGCCTGCTCGAGGTGGAGGATGCGCGTGATCTTGTCGGGGATGGCTTCGAGCTCGAGCACCTGCTGGGCAGCCTCGGTCGGGCTCAGCGATCCGCGGACCCGGCCGATGTGGAGCGCGAGCAGGTACAGCGCGGTGATCTGCGCCACGAATGCCTTGGTGGATGCGACCGCGACCTCGGGGCCGGCATGCGTGTACACGATCGCATCCGACTCGCGCGGGATGGTGGCGCCCTGGGTGTTGCAGATCGACAGGGTCTTCGCACCGCGTTCGCGGGCGTACTTCACGGCCATGAGCGTGTCCATGGTCTCGCCGGACTGGCTGATCGAGACGACGAGAGTGTCGGCCCCGATCACCGGATCGCGATAGCGGAACTCGTGCGCGAGCTCGACATCCACGGGGACGCGGGTCCATTGCTCGAGCGCGTACTTTCCGACCATGCCGGCGTAGGCGGCCGTGCCGCAGGCGATCACGATGATGCGCGTGATGCCGGCGAACAGCCCGTCGAGCCCGTCCAGCTCCGGGATCACGACCTGCCCGTCGCGCATCCGACCGCGCAGGGTGTTGGCCACCGCCTCGGGCTCTTCAGACACCTCTTTGGCCATGAACGACGGCCATCCGCCCTTGTCGGCGGCTGCAGCATCCCACAGCACTTCGAACGGCTCGACCTCGACGGGGTTGCCGGCGAAGTCGGTGACCGTGACGCCTTCCGGGGTGATCGCGACGATCTCGTCCTGCCCGATCGCGAGCGCGAAGCGGGTGTGCTCGACGAACGCGGCGACGTCGGATGCGAGGAAGTTCTCGCCCTCCCCGATGCCGATCACGAGCGGCGAGTTGCGGCGGGCGCCGACCACGAGGCCGGGGTGATCCTGGTGCAGCGCGAGAAGCGTGAAGGCTCCCTCGAGGCGCTGGACGACGGCGCGGAACGCCGCCGCGAGGTCGTTGCCGTGGGCACGGTATTCACGCCCGAGCAGCACCGCCGCGACCTCGGTGTCGGTCTCGCTGCGGAAGACGAAACCCTCCGAGACGAGTTCGGCCTTGATCTCCGAGAAGTTCTCGATGATGCCGTTGTGGATGACGGCGAGCTTGTCGTCGTCGGCGAGGTGCGGGTGGGCGTTGGCGTCCGTAGGGCCACCGTGCGTGGCCCACCGGGTGTGCCCGATGCCGGTGGTTCCGTCGGCCAGGGGAACGTCCTTCAGGTTGTCGCGCAGGATGCTGAGCTTGCCCGCGCGCTTGCGCATGCCGAGGTCACCATCCGCGTCGATCACGGCGATGCCGGCGGAGTCGTAACCGCGGTATTCGAGGCGCGAGAGACCGGCCAGCAGAATGGCCTGGCTCTGCCGCGGGCCCACGTATCCGACGATTCCACACATGCCCCCATGGTAGGCGGAGCGATATGCGAGGCGCCTGTACAAACGGAGTCGGCAGAGAGCCGACGAGCGGATGCGGCAGCGCCGGCCGCGCTGTCAGCTTTGGCACGTGTCCGGCATAGGCGACTTCGAGACCTTCTCTGTGCGCTGATGAACTTCGCGCTCACACGCCCCTATGGAGCTTTGCACTCACACTCCCCCCGAACCTCGCGCTCACGCCCCGGCGTCATGTGAGGCCGAATTCTTCTCCGGCCAGTGTGAGCGCGAAGTTCAATGAGGAACACAGAGAACAGTTGCGCCACCAGAATCGCCCGCGTCCACGTTCCGGCCGGGACGCCGATCCCACCCCTGACGCAGGCGCCGGACACTCGACGACTCAGAGCTTGCGCAGCAGAACCCGCTCGACGACGTGATCAGCCGACTTCTCCAGCACGAGGGTCGCGCGATGCTTGGTCGGCAGCACGTTCTCTTCCAGGTTCGGCAGATTGATGTCGTTCCAGAATCCGAGCGCCATCGTGATCGCCTCCTCGTCGGTGAGGTGGGCGAAGACGTTGAAGAACGAGTTCGGATTGCTGAACGCTCCGCGCCGGAGCGCCAGGAACCGGTCGACGAACCACTGGGTGATGTGGTCGCTGTCGGCATCGACGTAGATCGAGAAGTCGAACAGCTCGCTCACCGCGACGTCGTTCGGGCTCGGTGGCGGCTGCAGCACATTCAGGCCCTCGACGATCACGACATCCGGTCGTCGCAGCGTGACGTGCGCATCGGGCACGATGTCGTACCGCATGTGCGAGTAGAACGGTGCGCGCACCTCGGGCGCTCCGCTCTTGACCTCGGTGAGGAACGACAGCAGTGCGCGACGGTCGTACGACTCGGGGAAGCCCTTGCGGCTCATGAGCCCCCGGCGCTCGAGCTCGGCGTTCGGATAGAGGAAGCCGTCTGTCGTGACGAGCTCCACGCGAGGCGTGCCCGGCCAGCGGCTCATGAGCTCTCGCAGGAGACGCGCGATCGTGGATTTGCCCACCGCGACCGAGCCGGCGACGGCCACGACGAACGGCGTCGTCGTCGAGTCGGCATCCGAGAGGAACGCCGCGGTGTCGGCGCCGAGTCGCTTCGTAGTCTCGGCGTACAGCGAGAGCAGCCGCGAAAGAGGCAGATAGACCTCGGACACCTCGGCGATGTCGAGCCGATCGCCGAGCCCTCGGATCTGCACGACCTCGGTCTCGGAGAGCGGCTGGGCCATACCGGCCGCGAGCCGCGACCACTCGGCGCGGTCGATCTCGCGATAGAGCGAGAGTGCCGGCGAGACGGCGGGCGCAGGCTCGGCAGTCATCCCGAACATGCTAGCGCCCCCGCTCCATCGTCGGCCTGCCTCCGTACCGGGAGTCGACCGCTGTACTCTCGACCCGTGCGCCTCGGAGTCCTCGACATCGGCTCGAACACCGTCCATCTGCTCATCGCGGATGTGCGGCCGGGCGGCCGCCCCCTCGCGACGACCAGCCGGCGCACGGTGCTGCGCCTGATGCGCTACCTCGGGCCGGATGGGGCGATCTCGGAAGAGGGCGTCAGCGCGCTCGAGCTCGCGGTAGACGAGGCGCGCCGCACCGCAGCCGACGAGAACGTCGACGAGCTGCTCGCGACCGCCACCTCGGCGGTGCGCGAGGCTGCGAACGGGCCGGACGTGATCGCGCGCATCGAGGCGGCGCTCGGCCAGCCACTGCAGGTGCTCGGCGGCGAGACGGAGGCCCGCTACACCTTCCTCGCCGTCCGGCGCTGGTTCGGCTGGTCCGCCGGCCAGATCCTGCTGTTCGACATCGGCGGCGGATCCCTCGAGATCGCCGCCGGAGCCGACGAACTGCCGGAGGCCGCGGCATCCGTCCCACTGGGTGCCGGCCGTATGACGATCTCGCATCTGCCCGACGACCCGCCGGGCGAGGCGGCCGTGGACCTCTTGCGCGCCCACGCCAGGGCGACCCTCGCGCCGGTCGCCGGGTCATTCCGCGCGCTCGAGCGCCCCGACCACGTCGTCGGCTCATCGAAGGCCATCCGCTCCCTGGCGAAGCTCGTGGGCTACCCGGTGCCGGGCTGGTCGGGCATCGAGCGGATGCTGCTCCCCCGCGCCTCGCTCGGTTCGTGGATCCCGCGGCTTGCCCGCATCCCCGCATCCGCCCGCGCGGAACTGCCCGGAATCACCGCGGATCGCACGTTCCAGATCGTGGCCGCGGCCGTCGTGCTGCACGAGGCGATGAAGGCGATGGATGCCGACGAGCTCGAAGTTTCGCCCTGGGCGCTGCGCGAAGGGGTGCTCCTTCGTTACATCGAATCGCTCTCGTGGAGCGCGGCCGGCGCCTGACCTGTATGCTCGGAAGTAAGATCCGCTCGTTTTGATCGTTTCCGCGTGTTCGCGCCGGCGTCAACTCCCGGCCCCGCGTCCCTCCCGGCGGCACCAGCTGCTGCCCATCACACCGTTCGTCCCGAGTTCCGGGTCGAGCATCCCTCGAACGAAAGTAGATAGAAATGGCAACTGGAATCGTCAAGTGGTTCAACGCTGAAAAGGGCTATGGCTTCATCGCTCCCGATGACTCGTCGCCCGACGTGTTCGCGCACTTCAGCGCCATCGTCGAGACGGGTGGCTACCGCACCCTCGAAGAGAACCAGCGCGTCGAGTTCGATGTCGCCCGTGGCCCCAAGGGTCCGCAGGCCGAGAACATCCGCCCCGTCTGATTCACCACGAAGGCCGCTCCGCATCACGCGGGGCGGCCTTCGTCGTCGGCACACGGAGAAGGCCGCTCCGCATCACGCGGGGCGGCCTTCGTCTTTGCCGGGCGGGCGTCGAGGTCAGACGCGCCGGAACTGTCCGACCATGGGACAGTCGAACGGGTCGCGCGCAGCGAGGCCGACGCGGTTCAGATACTCGATGACGATGCCGTACGAGCGGATGAGCGTCGTCTCGGTATAGGGCACTCCGAGCGCGGCACAGTGCTCACGCACGATCTCGCGGGCCTTCGCGAGGTGCGGGCGCGGCATGCTCGGGAACAGGTGATGCTCGATCTGGTAGTTGAGGCCGCCCATGAGCCCCGTCGCCCACCAGCCGCCCGAGATGTTGCGCGAGGTACGGACCTGCTTGGTGAAGAAGTCGAGCTTCGCATCACGGTCGATGATCGGCATCCCTTTGTGGTTCGGGGCGAAGCTGGCGCCCATGTACACGCCGAACACGGCGAGCTGCACACCGAGGAACGCGAAGGCCATGCCGAGCGGCAGCAGCCAGAACAGAGCCCCGAGGTAGATCGTGAAGTGGACGGCGACGAGCGCGAGCTCGGTCCAGCGTGCCTTCACGTCGCCGCGCCCGACCAGATGCTTGATGCCCAGCGCGTGCAGGTTCAGGCCCTCGAGCGTGAGCAGCGGGAAGAACAGCCAGCCCTGCCGGCGGGTGATGAATGCGTGCAGACCCTTGGCCTTGGCGGCATCCTCCTCGATGAACGAGACCGTGTCGATCTCGATGTCGGGGTCCTTGCCGATGCGGTTCGGGTTGGCGTGGTGACGCGAGTGCTTGCTCACCCACCACGAGTGGCTGATGCCGACGACGCCGGCCGCGAGGATTCGACCGAGGCGGTCGTTCGCTGTGCCTGAGGTGAGGATCGTGCGGTGCGACGCTTCGTGCGTGATGAAGGCGACCTGGGTCAGGATGATGCCGAGCGCACCCGCGATGAGGAGCTGGAACCAGCTGTCTCCCAGCAGGATGAACCCGGTGATGGCTCCGCCGAGGGCGAGAGCGAGCACGGTTCCGAGGATGGAGTAGAACCATGGCGTGCGCGCGAGGAGTCCCGTCTCCTTCACGACCTGCGACACCTCGGTGTACGCCTTCGTGATCGGTGGAAAGTCGCCGGTGCGGGCGTAGGTGGTGCGGATCGGACCTGTGGTTGCGACGGCGATTGTGGAAGAGATGAGCACCCACTCGATCGGCAGCCCCGGAGGGGCCGTGCGGAGCCAAAGGCATGTGCCGATCGCTAGGCCCAGAGTACGCCCACCCGTATACGAGACGGGGCATGCTGAACGGCAGGCACTTCCGTGGGATGATTCCCTCATGGCCGAACGGCCCCCGAGTATCCGCACTCCCGACCAGCGCATCCGAGTCTTCGTCAGCTCCACGCTCAAGGAGCTCGAGCCGGAGCGGGCGGCCGTGCGCGCCGCGATCGAGCAGCTGCGGCTGGCGCCGGTCATGTTCGAGCTCGGTGCGCGGCCGCATCCGCCGCGCGACCTCTATCGGTCATATCTCGCGCAGAGCGATGTCTTCGTCGGCATCTACGGCGAGAGCTACGGCTGGGTCGCGCCCGACGAGGAGCTGTCCGGCCTGGAGGACGAATACCGCCTGTCGGCGGATCTTCCCAGCCTGATCTACATCAAGGAGCCCGCGCCCGATCGCAACGAGAGACTGACCGGGCTGCTCGACCGCATCCGCACCGACGACCGGAGCTCGTGGAAGACGTTCTCGACGCCCGACGAGCTCGCCCGGCTCGTCAGCGGCGACCTCGCGACGCTCCTCGCCGAGCGCTTCGATGCGGCGCGAACCGAGGACTCGCTCGCGTCGACCACACCGGCACCTGAGATCCCGGCGCCGTACACCCCCATCGTCGGCCGCGAGCGCGAGCGCGCCGAAGTGGCAGAGCTGTTGAAGCAGGACGGCGTGCGGCTCGTGACGCTGGTCGGGCCCGGTGGAATCGGCAAGTCCCGACTTGCCATCGAGATCGCGCTGGATGTCGCGGCATCCGGTCGTGACGTCGCTTTCGCGCTCCTCGAAGCCGTCTCAGTGCCCAGCGGCGCACTCGTCGCGATCGCACGCGCCCTCGGCGTGCGCAATGCCGAGGGCACTGGCACCCTCATGGAGAAGGTGATCGCCGCCCTCGCCGGACGTGATGTGCTGCTCGTCGTCGACAACATGGAGCATCTGCTGGACGCCAGCGGAGTGCTCGTCGAGCTCATCACCGAGAGTCCACGGCTGACCATGCTGGTCACGAGCCGCACGGCCCTGCGCGTCCGCGCCGAGCACATCTACGAGGTCGGGCCGCTCGACCTGCCGTCCGAGTCCGCCGCCGGAACAGAAGCGTCCGGTGCGTCGGCCGTCGCGCTGTTCGTGGCACGCGCGGCGTCCGTGCGACCAGGATTCGAGCTCACGCCCGAGAACTCGGCCACCGTCATTGCGATCTGCCGGGCAGTCGACGGAGTGCCGCTCGCGATCGAGCTCGCCGCCGCGCGGGTGCGCTCGCTGTCGGTGAGCCAGATCCTCGAGCGACTCGACTCGGCGCTCACCCTGCTCGTCGGCGGGGCGAGGGACCTGCCCGAACGCCAGCGCGCGCTGCGCAGCACCATTCGCTGGAGCGTCGACCTGCTGGATGCCGACACCCGGGCCGCGCTCGCGCGCCTCTCGGTGTTCACGGGAAGCTTCACCCTCGGATCGGCCGAATCGGTGCTCGTGGCCACCGGCATCTCCGATCCATTGGGAGCCCTCGAATCGCTCGTGGATGCGAGCCTGATGGGCACGACGGACCGGCACGGCGTGACGATGTTCCGGCTGCTCTCGCTGGTGCGTGCGTATGCAGCCGAACTCCTCGCACCGGAGGAGGCGGCCGCGGCGACGGACGCGTGGCTGAGCAACTACCGCGCCCTGGCGAAGCAGGCGCAGCCCGGGCTTCGGGGCCCCGACCAGCTGAACTGGCTCGAGACGCTCGAGCGCGAGACAGAGAACCTCGCGGCCGTGGTCCGCCTGCTGTTCGAGCGCCGCGACCTCGAGACGGCCGCTGTCTACCTGTGGTCGCTCTACCTCTACTTCTGGATCGGCGGGTACCTGGGCGTCGTTCGCACCTGGGGCGAAGAACTGCTCGACCTGTTGGCGCGCGAGAAGGGTGCGGTCGGCCCGCAGGCGCGTGCGATCGGCGAGTACTACGCGAACGCCCCGCGCTTCTGGCAGGAGCCTGGGTTCGATGTCCTTCCGGGAATCACGCTGAGCCGCGACCTGTTCCGCGAGGCGGGTGATCGGTTCGGCGCCTCGCTCGCGGGCATCTCACTGGGCCTCGCCCTGCTGTCCCGCCCGACGCCGGACGTCGCGGGCGCGGTCAGCGAGCTCGAGACGAGTCTCGCGGGCTTCACCGAGACCGGCGACGCGTGGGGCCAGGCGATGGCGCTCAACGTGCTGGGACGCATCGACATGGCAGGTGGTGACATGGCCGCAGCGCGCGGTCGCTTCGAGACCAGTCTTCGTCTTGCGACATCCCAGGGCGAGCGTCTCGGCATCGTCATCGCGATGAACTCGCGCGGATGGACGCGGCTGCTCACCGGCGACGTCGCCGGCGGGCAGGATGACTTCGCCCAGTCACTGGACCTGTCGCTCGCATTGCACCACGACGAAGGCATCGCATACGGACTCGAGGCGTTCGTCGGACTGCGCGCGCTGCAGGGCGACGCCGTCGCCGCGGGACGACTGCTGGGCTCGGCGCAGACCCTGCGACGACGCAAGGGACTCGTCAACCTCGGGTCGTTCGAGTTCTACATGATCCCGCTCGGGTCGCTGCGGACCGGCGGACGGGGCGATGAACTCGACCGCGCGATCGAGGAAGGACACGACCTGACAGTCTCGGATGTGCTCGAGTATGTCCGCAGCTGAACCCCGGGCCGCGGCCGATGACCGAGTCCTGCCGGCGACTCGATGGGTCGCGGCCGCCGTCATCCCGTTCCTCGTCATCGCGGCTTTCCTCCTCTACATCTTCCCGGCCCGCACCGGCGAGCTCTTCGCCTGGCCGATCGACCCGCCGCTGTCGGCGTTCGTATTGGCATCGGCGTACGTCGGGGGCATCCGGTTCTTCATCGGCATCGTCTTCGCACGCGCGTGGCATCACGTCCGCCGGGGCTTCCCCGCTGTCGTCGTCTTCGCTGGGGCACTGCTCATCGCGACGCTCCTGCATCTCGACCGCTTCTCGACCAATCTGCCGTTCGCCGCGTGGATGGTGCTGTACGCCACCACTCCGTTCATCATCGCGGTGCTCGCCGTGGTGCAGCGGCCGCGTGACCCCGGCACTCCCGATCGTCCGGATGTCGTCATCCCCCGCTTCGCCCGCGTGGGACTCGCCGCGGTCGGGGCGTGCGCGTTCATCGCGGGCGCGATGGTCTATCTCGCGCCCTCGACTGCCGCATCGGTGTGGGCGTGGGAGCTCACTCCACTCACCGCCCAGGTCACCGGTGCGGTGCTGAGCCTGACGGGCGTCGTCAACGCAGGACTCCTGTGGGATGACCGCTGGAGCGCGTTCCGCATCCTGTTTCAGGCCCAGCTCGTGAGTCTCGCGGCGATCGCGCTGTCGCTCGTCGTCGCGCGCGAGGATCTGCTGTGGGATCGGCCGATGACGCCCGCCTTCGTCGGTCTCGTCGGAGTCGCGCTCGTCACGTACGCGGCGTTCACCCTGATGTGCGAGCTGCGGCTGCGTCGGTTCGCGTCCTGGGTGCCGGCGGGGTGAGCGACCCCGCGATCGTTCGGTGCTACAGCGCGAGGCGCTCCCGCACGACGCCGGCGAGCGTCTCGGCGTGGGCCTGAGCGACCTCGGCGGACTCCGCCTCGACCATGACGCGCACGAGCTGCTCGGTGCCCGAAGGCCGCAGGAGCACACGACCGGAGTCGCCGAGTTCGGCCGCCACGGCGGCGACCGCCGCAGCGACGCCGGGGTCGGTGCCGGCGCGTGACCGATCGACGTCCTTCACGTTGACGAGCACCTGCGGGTACACCGTCATGATGGACGCGAGCTCGGCCAGGGTCTTGCCCTGGCCCGCCATCTCTGCCAGGAGGTGCAGGCCGGTGAGCAGCCCGTCGCCCGTGGTGGCGTAGTCGCTCATGATGACGTGGCCGGACTGCTCGCCGCCGAGAGAGAAGCCGCCCTCGTTCATCCGCTCGAGGACGTAGCGGTCGCCCACTGCGGTCTGCTCGACCCGGATGCCGTGATCGGCCATCGCACGATGCAGGCCGAGATTGCTCATCACGGTGGCGACGAGGGTGTCGCCGACGAGGCGACCGCGGGACTTCATGGCAACCGCGATGATCGCCATGATCTGGTCGCCGTCGACGATGTTGCCCTCGGCATCGACCGCGAGGCACCGATCGGCGTCGCCGTCATGCGCGATCCCGACGTCTGCCCCGGCTCGCACGACCTGCTCGGCGAGGGATGCGAGATGCGTCGAGCCGACGCCGTCGTTGATGTTGAGCCCGTCCGGGTCTGCGCCGATCACCGTGACCCGGGCACCCGCGTCGCGGAACGTTTCGGGCGAGACGCCAGCGGCCGCACCGTGCGCGCAGTCGAGCACGACATGGATCCCGTCGAGGCGGTTCGGCAGCGACGCCAGCAGATGCACGACGTAGCGGTCCTCGGCGTCGGCGAACCGGCGGATGCGACCGACGCCGGCGCCCGTGGGCTGCAGCTTGGCGCCCGCCATCGCGTGCTCGATGCGTTCTTCGACGACATCCGGCAGCTTGACCCCGCCGCGCGCGAAGATCTTGATGCCGTTGTCGGGAGCCGGGTTGTGGGATGCAGACACCATGACGCCGAAGTCGGCGTCCATGTCGGCGATCAGGAATGCCGCGGCAGGGGTCGGCAGGACGCCGGCATCCAACACGTCGACACCCGACGACGCGAGACCCGCCTCGACGGCGGCCGAGAGGAACTCACCCGACACGCGGGGATCGCGAGCGACGACCGCGGTGATGCGCTTGCCTGCTGCGCGCCTCGCGTCCGCCGTACGGCCCTGGCCCAGGACGACGGCGGTCGCCTGGGCCAGGGAGAGAGCGAGATCGGCGGTGAGGGAGCCGTTGGCCAGCCCCCGCACACCGTCCGTGCCGAAGAGCGGCATCGGAGCGGACTCGCCTTAGCGCTTCGAGTACTGAGGAGCCTTGCGGGCCTTCTTGAGACCAGCCTTCTTGCGCTCCTTGACGCGTGCGTCACGCGAAAGGAAGCCGGCCTTCTTCAGGGTGGCGCGGTTGTTCTCCTCGTCGATTCCGTTCAGCGAACGGGCGATGCCGAGTCGAAGCGCACCGGCCTGGCCCGAGGGGCCACCGCCGGAGATCCGCGCGATGACGTCATACGCGTCGGTGAGGTTGAGCACCGTGAAGGGGTCGGTCACGAGCTGCTGATGCAGCTTGTTCGGGAAGTAGTCCTCGAACGTGCGGCCGTTGATGGTGATGGTGCCGGAACCCGGGACCAGGCGCACGCGGGCGATGGCCTGCTTGCGACGGCCGACCGCTGCGCCGGGCACGCTGAGCACGGGGCGCTCAACGGCGACGGCCGTCTGGTCGACGGGGGTTTCGGTCGAGAAGTTCGTTTCGGTGGATTCTTCGATGTTCGCCACGAGTGTGTCCTTAAATCTGGAAGCGGCGCTTACTGGGCGACCTGGTCGAGGGTGAAGGCCTTGGGCTGCTGCGCACCGTGGGGGTGCTCGGCGCCGCGGTAGACCTTGAGCTTGGTGAGCTGCTGCGCACCCAGGCTGTTCTTGGGGAGCATGCCGCGGACGGCCTTCTCGACTGCCCGCTCGGGGTTCTTCGCGAGGAGCTCCTCGTACGTGACCGAGGACAGACCGCCCGGGTAGCCCGAGTGGCGGTAGGCCTTCTTCTTCTGGAGCTTCTGACCGGTGAGTGCGACCTTGCCGGCGTTGATGATGATGACGAAGTCGCCCATGTCCATGTGGGGGGAGAACGTCGCCTTGTGCTTACCGCGGAGCAGGGCCGCGGCGTGGCTTGCGAGCCGACCGAGAACGACGTCGGTGGCGTCGATGACCAGCCACTCACGCTGAGCTTCGCCAGCCTTGGGGGTGTACGTGCGCGTCACAATAGTGCTGCTTTCTTGAATCGAACGGAGATGTTCGTGAATCCCACTCCGGGGTGTTTCCGTCAGGAAGGATCCGGTATCCGGTCCCTGAGCCTGTCGAAGGGCGCCAGTGGAGGGCTCACGTTCGCGGTGCCGGCCAGCAGAGCCGTGGGCACCAAGGATCGATCTTACGGCATCCGGATGCCGCAGCCAAACCGCGTCGGGCCGTTGCCGGCGCGGTTACAGTGGTCGGGCACACGCCGAGGTTCGGAGGCTCCATCTTGTTCGAGATCCTCACGGTGTGCACAGGCAACATCTGCCGCTCTCCGCTGGCCGAGCAGCTCATCCGGATGCGCCTCGCACCGCTGCCGGTGCGGGTGCGCAGTGCAGGCACCTATTGGCTGGAGAACGAGCCGATGACGCCCGAGGCCGTCCGACTGGCCGCCGGCTTCGGCGTGCCTGCGGAGGACTCCGCCGCGCATCGATCCCACCATCTCACCGAGCAGGACCTGGTATCGCCCGACCTCGTCCTCACCATGACGCGCGGGCACCAGCGCGACGTCGCCGCCCTCGCGCCGTCCATCGCACGATCGACCTTCCCGGTTCGCGAGTTCGCCCGGCTCTCGGCCACGTTGACCGACGACGAGCTGCAGGATGCCGCACGGAGCGCGGGCGCGGATGCCGCGGTTCGCGGCCGCGGCGTCGTGGCAGCGATCGCATCGCGAAGGGAAGAAGTTCCGCCGGCGGCCGATCTCGACGACGACGTCGCAGACCCCTTCGGCCAAGGATGGGCGGCATATCAGCATTCGGCCGCACAGCTCGAGCCGGCGGTCGATGAGGTCGTCCGCGCGCTGCACTTCGCGCTCAGCTGACCAGGGACGACCTCGATCCCGGGTCCCTCACCTCACCATGCTCACGCGAGGAGCGCTCGCATCCGCCGATGGCGAGTGCGCTAAGGTGACCGGTACGGAGGATCAGCGCCCACTCGGGATTCCCGGACCGCCAGATCGCCGGATTGCTCGATGGAGAGTGCACATGATCGTCGCCAGCCTCATCTTGACAACATGGACCTTTATCGCACTCCTCCTCGCACCTGTCGTCGGCAGAGCCATTGTGCTGGCCGACGAGCGCAGGAGTTCGCCCGCCCACAGGTAGTGGTCCTCGGTCCTCGGCGATCCGACATCCTCAGCGCACCGAGCACCGTCACTTGCGTGGGTGCACCGTGAGCCGCTCCGAGCCGCGCCTCACCCGAGCGCGACGCGTCAGCATCGTCGTCGGTGCGAGCCTCCTGGCGCTCTACCTGGTGGTGACCGTGTACGTCGTGCTGTCGCCGGAGCGGATCGACGGCGATTCCAGAGGCGTCTACCGGGTGCTCATCGACATGTACGCGGCGGGGTGGCCGCGATGGATCACCTACGACGTCGTCCAATCCACGGCGAACGCACTGCTCGCGCTGCCGCTCGGATTCTTCCTGGCGATGCTCTTCCGCCGTGAGCGGTGGTGGGTGGCGGCGCTGATCTGCAGCCTCGCCTTCCTCGGTGTGGAAGTGACCCAGCTGTTCATCCCGGCACGCGTGCCCAGCGTCGTGGACTGGGTGGCCAATTCGTTCGGCGGACTCCTCGGCGCACTGATCTGGTACGCCGTGGCGCCACGGGATCGCGAGGCGCTGCGCTACCGCTGAGCCTGCGCGTCGACGAGGTGGAGGAAGACCACCCGGTTGTCGGGAGCGGCTGCGCTGGGATCCCACCCGTCGGGTCGGCGGCAGGTGACCAGCGCGAGTCGACCCGGAACGACCGCGATGACGCGCGGGTCCGAGGTGAAGTCGGCCTTGGCCATCGTGATGACCTCGTCGACGGCGTAGGTGAGTATGCCGTTCGCCGTGGTCACGGTCGCCCTGTCACCGACGACCACGTCCGCGAGTCCGTTGAACACCGCCGGTTGCACCCAGGAGTGGCCGAACAGGTAGACGGTGTTGGTCGCTGCGGTTCCCGGGAGCGCGTCGGCGATCCCGGAATACCAGGAGATCGTATCCAGCGTGCTCGGGTTGATGCCGCCCTCGGCCTGCGCGTCAGCAGCGGTGTACTCGTCGACCGGTCCGTCGATCCCGGCTGCGGGGAACGAGAGATGGGTCGGCCGGGCCACCGGGACGTCGTCCCCGGCCGCCACCGTAGTGGCGGTCGGGGACGACGTCGGGACCGTCGCAGCTGCGGACGACCCGATGGTGACGTCTGCTCCGGCCGTGGCGCACCCCGCCAGGAGCAGAGTGGTCGCTGTGAGCACAGCGACCACTCGCGCGTGCCGAGCACGCGCTGCCCGCGTCATCGACGCCTGAGGGCGACTGTGGCGCCGCCTCCGATGAGAAGGAGAAGCGCACCCAGCATTACGACGAGCGAGCTGGTGTCGCTGCCGGTTGAGGCGAGGAGTGCGCCATCGGTCTTGCTCGCCGGGAGCGCGTTCGTCGTCGGCGTCACCGCGGTGGGTGTCACCGGCGTGATCACTGCTGCAGGCGCCGGGTCCTCCGGCACGACGGGCTCGACGGGTGTGACGGGCGTGACCGGTGTGACGGGCGTCACGGTATCGCAGCCGATGACCGTCACTCGCGAGTCGGGATAGCTCACCGCTCCCGACGTCCATTCGGGAGCACCGCCTGACACCCGGCTTCCGAACGCCGCCGCGGAAACGCCACTCAGGTCGGCGCACGTGTAGCCGTCGAGCGTCTTGGTGTACGTCCAGTTCTCACCGACGTCGTATGCCTCGACACCGAAGTCGTACACCGTTCCGTCGGGAGCGGTGATGACCGCATAGCCGAAGGCCGGCACGGTCGACACATTGGTGGTGAAGACGCTGACATCGACCTGCCCGACGGTCGTGAAGTCGAGCGTCACGGTCGCCGAACCGACGATGTCGCCGTCTGCGGCGGCCGCTGGCGATGCCACCGCGATTGCCGATGCGAATGCGACTGCGGCGATGCCCACGGTGAACAGACTGGATTTTCGAGCGCGATTGATTGACATGAGATTCCCCCCCACGGGATTGGATATCCGGATGCTGGCAGGGGACGCCGTCTCGCCGACCAAGGTGACGGTGCGGCAAGCACCGTCGCCCTGTTGTCCAACTATGCACGACGGTATCGCCGGCGCAGACCACGCTGCGTGACAGTCTGGCGACTTTCCTGTTACGGGCGAGCACACACCGATGGAGAGTCCGCCGGTCTTCGATCCGCAGCGCGGCCGGATCGCCGGCCGCGGCCCGACCCCGCGCGATCTCAGTGGAGACAAGGCGTCGACGGTGTCGGGAAAGCGGTATTCGTCCGCTGCCGACGCACCGCGACACGACGTTCGAGAGCATCGGCTGCGGTTTCACATCCGGGACTCTGAGTCGATCAGTCGGGTGATCGGCTTCGGCGAGCTTCGAAAACGACGCTTACGATAGCCATGCCTGTTCGTTTTCCTGACCCGGCTTCCCAGGGCTGCGTATCGATGTCCCCAGCATCGAAGTCAGGACTGACGGGAAGTGGCCCCCTTCAAGGCTGGCGCTGATCCAATGGCCCTCTTGAAGGGGGCCGCGCTTTTCCCTCACGCACGTCTGCGCCCCCAGTTGCTGGACCGTTCCGCCAACGAGTTTCCCAGCCTCGTGGCTTCCGGACACAGAACTAGATCGTACCGGTGAATCGCGATTTGTCCACCATTCGGGGGACAAATCGGAAAGATCGGTTCGGCGAGCGGATTGGATTCCTGTGCCGAGGCGCCCCGGAATCCGCGGAAAGTCGCGGATTCACAGGGAATCGTGTGGCAGGAGAACACGCCGTTAACATGCCGGACACTCTCCCGAGAAGCGAGCCTCCTACGATCGAGGCGTGCACCATCCGAAGACCCACCGTCGTCGTCGCTTCGCGGAGGGCCTGGTCCGATCCGCGTGCGCATTGCTCGCTGTGACCGCCCTCGTCGCCACAGCGGGCTGTTCCGAGCGCCGTGATCCCACCGTCGTCCCGACCCTGGCCGCAGCTGCAGGGTCCGGCATCACGACCGAGATGAACCTCGTCTACAGCGAGATCGACGGCCAGTCGCTCGCGATGGACGCCTGCCTTCCGAAGAGCGACGGCACGCCCACAGCGGCGGTCATCCTGCTCCACGGCGGCGGGTTCACTCAAGGATCGCGGTCGGACGAGAGCATGCAGAGTATGTGCACGTGGTTCGCCGAGAAGGGCTATGCCGCCTTCCCCGTGAGCTACCGGCTCGCACCGGACTACATCTTTCCGAGTCAGACTCAGGATGTCGCGACCGCCGTCCAGTGGCTCCGCGATCCGGCTCAGGCGACCCGTTTCAACATCGACCCCGCACGCATCGGGGCGGTCGGCTCATCAGCCGGAGCCATCCTCACCCTCGAGGTCGCGACAGCGGGCGAGGGTGCCACCGACGTCGGTTCGCGGATCAAGGCAGCCGTGTCGATGTCGGGCGTGGCGGACATGACGCCCGCGGCGGCCAAGCTGGGCACACCCGCACCCGAAGCGGCGTCGATCATCCTCAACTACCTCAACTGCGCCTCGATAGCGACGTGCGACGGAACCGACGCATCGCCCATCACTCACATCGACGCGACCGACCCGCCGACCTTGCTGGTGGGGTCGGAGAAGGACCTCGTTCCGATCGAGCAGGCCGAGAGCATGGCCGATGCGCTCACCGCTGCCGGAGTCGTCAACGACCTTGTCGTCGTCGAAGGCGCCGGCCACGGAGCGCAGCTGATGAACCAGGACGTGCGCGATGCGATCGTCGCGTTCCTGGCGACGAACCTCTGACCCTCGAGCAGGAAGCCCCACAATATGCAGCTCACCAATCTCGGGCGGATCTTCCGCCGGAGCCTCTGGCTGATCATCCTCACCACCCTGGTCGGCGGCGCGATCGCACTGCTGCTGGCAGTGAATCAGCGCCCCGTCTACGCGGCCACAGGAAAGATGCTCTTCAGCCCCTCAACGGCCGCCGCATCGAGCACCGGCGAATTGGTCGCTGCGAACACAGTTCTCGGCAGCCGCATCACGACGTACATGACCCTCGTCAACTCGCCGCTGATCCTTGATCCGGTGATCCAGAGCCTCGGGCTCGATGCGACAGCCGGGCAGCTCAGCTCCTCGGTCGCCGCCGCCACCGCCGGTGCGCCCAACATCGTGGCGGTGACCGCCTCGTCTTCGGATCCCGCATCGGCGGCAGCTCTCGCGAACGCCGTCGCCGAAAGCCTCGCGACCCAGGTCACTGCGACGGAGACCTCGCCGGACGCTGAAGCCACCGGCCCGACGCTCGTCGCGACACTCGTCGAGCCTGCCGCAGCTCCGTCAGCGCCCTCCGCTCCTGACATCGGTCTGATGCTGGCGATCGGGCTCGCGATCGGCTTCGCGATCGGCGTCGTGATCGCGGCGATCCGGGCATACACGGATTCCCGCATCCGGACCAGGCAGGACATCCACGCCGCGACCGATGCCGCCACGATCGTGGGCGGTCTCGACAAGGCCGCGACGCGGACGTTCGTCGTGGCGGCCGCACCCACCGGCGGATTGGCCGAGGCATACCGTCAATTCCGTGCGCAGCTCCGGACGAACCCCGAGACGCAGGCCGCACGGACGATCGTGGTGACTTCGCCGACGCGTGAACCGGCTGTGGTGGGCGCGGCGGCGAACCTTGCCGCGGTGATCGCGGAAGAGGATGTGCGGGTGGCTCTGGTCGATGCCGACATCCGCAACGGTCTCGTCGCGCAGTTCGTCGATGTGACGTCGCCGGTCGGCGTCAGCGATGTGCTCGGACGTCGCAGCGAGCTGAAGGCGGCCCTCGTGGAGACCGCCGTCCCGCAGCTGCGGACGGCGACCGCCGGAACACCGACGGACAGCCCCTATCCTCTCTTCGCCTCACCCACGATGGGCACCCTCGTCGAGGAGCTGAAGAAGACGGTCGACGTGGTCGTGATCGTCGCGCCCGCCCTGCTCGATCACGCCGAGACGCTGCTGCTCGCCTCGAATGCGGACGAATCCGTTCTCGTCGTCGACAGCGGTCGCTCGCGCAAGAAGGATCTGCGGGAGGCGTACGCGCTCCTCGAGTCGAGCGGCGCTCCCGTCACGGGGGTGCTCCTGGCGGACGTGCCCCGACGCGGACCCGACGCCCACTGGCGGTGACGATGTCGGCGACAGCAGTTCCCGAAGTATCCGTGGTCATCCCGTCCAGGGGCGGGCAGACGTTGGAACGGGCGGTGCAGTCCGCACTCGATCAGTCCGACGTCGACGTGGAGGTGATCGTCGTGCTCAACGGAGCCCTGCGCCCCTTCGAATCGGCGGACGACCGGGTGCGAGTGCTCTCGTCCGATCCCGACGACCGGGGCAACGGTGCGCGCACGGCGGGAATCGCGGCGGCCAGGGCCCCGTACATCGCACTTCTCGATGACGACGACTACTGGCATCCTCACAAGCTCCGACGCCAGCTGAGCGTGCTGAGGAAAGCGCCGGCGGGCACGATGCTCGTGGTCGGATGCTCGCTCGAGGAGCGCAATCCTGACGGCACCGCCATCCGCGTCAGTCCCCGCGTCCCCGGCGCGGTCGGCGAGGTGCGCGCCTATCTGTTCCGGCGCGACAGGATCGTCGGCAACCTCCCTCAGCTGCAGACGTCCACACTGGTGTTCCCGAAGGCGCTCGGCGAGGCAGCGCCGTTCGACCCCGCGCTGACCTACCACCAGGACTGGAGCTGGCTCATCGCGGCAGAGAAGGCAGGAGCGACGTTCACTCAGGTCGCCCAGCCGCTCGCGTACCGGGAGATCACCGGATCCGGCTCGGTCGGGGGCCGGATCTCGTGGGATCAGAGCGCGGAATGGGCGCTCGGCAACATCGTCGATGATCGGCTGCTCGGCGATTTCCTGCTCATCATGGTGCTCCCGAAGGCGCTCCGCAAGGACGACCTTGCGGGAGCGCGTGCCATCTTCCGCCTCGTCCAGGATCATCGTCCCGGACTGGCGGCGCGTATCCACGCGACTCTGACCTATGGCGCGTGGCGCCTGCGCCGTCTCGCGGCACCACGCCGCGAGGAGCGGTCGGGCGATACCGCAGGAGCGGACGCCGCGGCGTCGGATGATGTCGCCGGCGAGCCCACCCGCGCCGGAATCGCCACGACCGAACGGGCGGGGCGGACATGAACGCGTCTCGGCCGACGGTCTCCGTCATCGTTCCCGCGTACCGCGCGGCCAAACAGATCGAGCAGATGGTCCTGTACCTGCTCCGGCAGGACGAGGAGGTCCTCGAGGTGATCATCGTCGCGGACGGCGCGGTCGACGAGACCCCGGAGATCGCCGTCCGGCTCGACGCCGCCCACTCTCGGGTGCGCGCGGTCATCCTGCCCGAGAACGTCGGCGTCGCCCGTGCCCGCGAGGCGGGCGTCCGGGCCGCCGTCGGCGACTTCGTCTTGTTCGCCGACGCCGATGACAGCATGCCCTCGGACGCGATCGCGAGGCTCGTCGATGAGGCGATGTCAACGGGAGCGGATGTCGTCATCGGCAGCGCGGAGGTGCTGCGTCCGTCCGGCGACATCGACTTCGTACTGCGCGGGCCGCGGGAGTTCAGGACCGTGTCACGGCTGTTCGCGTTCCGCCTGCTCCTGCGCGGTGTGATCACCGGCCATCTGTGGAACAAGCTGATCCGTCGGCCGTTGCTGGAGGCCAGCCTTCCCTTCCCGACGAGCGACGTCCATTCCGACCTCGCGCTCACCGCTCGCACGCTGGCGAAGGCCGACCGGGTGACGTTCACCGACCACATCGTCTATCGCTATCACGCGAATGCCGGCTCGATCCTGAAGAGCGGGCGCAGCCGGCTTCTCTCGCTCGACCGGGTCGAAGCATCCGTCAGCACTTCGGCGAGCGAGGTCGACCCTCGTCTGCTCGTGACGGAGGACTATCGCTACTTCGTGGCGCGGTTCATCTCGCTCTCACGGGTGAAGGACGCCCTCGTCGGGCCCTACAGCCCCGGCGAGTCGCGCCGGCTCGCGCGCACCGCGCGGCGCCGACTGGGCTGGGAGGACTTCGCGCTGACCGTGCGACGGCGCGACCTGCGCAGAGCCGCGATGATCCTGAGCGCGAAGGTGTCGCTCACGGCGCACGGCTCGGTGCTCTCGCGGGGGCGGGATTCCACAGACGTCCCGATCGGCGGCTCCGGCTCGCCGGCCCTCCGGGGATCCGCGGCCGCCACTGCCGCAGGAAGCGAAGTGACCGGATGACGATCGAGACCACGAAGTCGGCGCCCGCGGCGCCGGAGCCCACACGGCGGCGTGGCGGACGCGGCGGGATGCCGTGGATCGTGGCCGCGCTGGTGCTCGTCGCCGCGATCGTGCCACTCGCGATCCTCGCGCCGGAGGTCGCCGTCGTGGCCGTCGGCGGAACCGTGGGTCTCTACGCCGCGTTCCGCTGGCCCTTCGTGATCGCGTTCGCAGCCCTCGCCTCGATCGTCGGCTCGTCGATCATCGAGGCCGCCGGCGGCGCCGCGGCCGGTCAGGTCGACGAAGCGCTGACGCTGCTCTGCGTGATCGCGTTCACGCTTCGCCGCGTCTGGATCGACCGAGCGATCGTAGTGCCTGGTGGCACGCTCTGGTTCGCGGGCTTCCTCATCGTCGGTGCGATCTCATCTTTGATCGCCGACGTGCCGACCGAGATCTGGCTGCAGCAGGCGTTCCTCTCCGTCAAGGGTGTGCTGCTCGCCTTCGCGTTCGCTCAGCTCGACTGGTCGAAACGTCGCCTCCGCGGTCTGGTCGTCGGCGGTTTCGTTCTGGCCGGCGTGCTCATCCTCACCTCGGCGATCAATTTCCTGGCGCCGAGGGCATGGCTCGACTTCACCGGCGCCGACATCGGTCTCTCGCCCCTGGGCGTCCCGTACCTCAGCGGTCCCTACGCGCACCCTGCGGCCCTGGGGCGGATCTGCGCGGTGATCGGGATCTCGTGCGTCGTCTACCTGCTCATGTACGGCGCGCGGTGGCTGCCCGCCCTCACCTTGATCGCGGTGACGTCCATCGGATTCCTCACCGTGCGCGTGAAGACGATCACCAGCATGATCATCGTGTACGCGCTCTTCGCCCTGCGCTCGCGGTCCACCTGGCTCGTCGTGCTGGTGGTGGCCCTGTTGCCCGTCGCGGCTCTCACGATCATCCCGACGCTCTATCTGCTCGTCTCCGCCGACCTCACGTCCTACTTCTTCGGCGAGGAGGAGTCCGCGCGAGGGCTGCTCATCGGCGGCGCATGGCAGATCGGCATCGACAGCTTCCCCTTCGGCGCCGGCTTCGGCCGGTATGGCAGCTACATGGCCGCGATCAACTACTCGCCGGAGTACGTGATCCGTGGGTGGACCCGTTACTACGGGCTCGGTGAGGGCCTCGACTGGGGCAAATACCTGACCGACACCCAGTGGCCCGCCCTGCTCGGAGAGACCGGCTGGCTCGGAACCGTGCTGTTCGCGGGCGGCCTCGTGGCGATGGTCGCCTCGATGGTGCGACCGATCTCCGCGAGCGAGCCGAAGTCGTACACCTGGATCCGCTGGAGCGGGATCGGGTGGGTGCTGCTCATCACGATCGAGTCGATCGGCGCCCCGGTGTTCACATCACCGCCGTCGTATCCGTTCACGTTCATCGGCGCCGGTATCGTCGCCGCCCTGCGATACCAGTACAAGCGGCGCGGGCTCATACCACTCGATGAGTACTGAGCACCTAGGAGCGACTGCTGAGAGCGGGCTCACCGGCTGTCGGCGCTGCCCGCAATCGGTTGGTGGCCGGCACGCCTACCGCCGTTGCGAAAGCCGGGACGTCCTTGGTCACGACGGCCCCAGCACCAATCCGCGCACCCTCGCCAACGAGAACCCTTCCGATCACGGTCGCACCGGTTCCGACGTAGACGCCATCCTCGAGCGTAGGCACGTTGCCTTTGTCGGAACCGATCACCCCGAGCGTGACGCGGTGGTAGAGAGTGACATTGCTCCCTATCCGGACTCGTCGATTCACGATCACGCCACGACCCATGTGTGCGAGGCGGAGACCCGGACCGCACACGATGTCGGGCGGAAGCTCAGCTCCAACGAGCAGCCGCAGCCAGATCAGGTCGGCGACAGCGGCTGCGCTGCGCAGCACGAACCCCCGCCGATATGCCCATTGATTCACTCGGAACACGGCGACGCTGATCTTCGACCAGCGATCGTCGTTCCTGGCGTAGTCCGCAATGAGGACTTCCTTGAGTCGCATCCTCGCACGCTACACGCAGCATGTTTCCGCGAAATCAACGTTCGTCTTCATCCGCAGGGTGTTGACCGTCCCGGCACAACTGCGGACGTGAATGTCTCGTTACCTCTGTGTAACGCGACCCGCTTTGAGCATGAACCTGGCATACCATCGTCTGTAGTAGACGGGGGCCATTGGCGTCTTCCTCGCTCGATGCGAGCCAGAAGGAGCACCATCATGGCCACCAGACTCACCGATCGCAATAGATCCCCACGCACTCGCATGGCTGCCTGACGGGACGGCATGGATCGCGTACTCATCAGGTTCTACGACCGCGCCAACCTCGGCGACGACCTTCTCGTCTATCTTCTCGCGTCCCGCTTCGCGAACACGTTCACGGTGCTCCTACGAGAACCGTGCAAGGCCCTGGAGGACCTTGACAACGTGGTGGTTCGACGAGCCGATTCGGCGCGGCGCTCGGTCCTCTCGAGGCTCAAGCGTCGGTTGACCGGACGAGGACCGAGGCTTCATGCGGATCTCGAGCGAGCGAGTCGCAGCAACGACGTTCTCGTCTACATCGGGGGTTCGATCTTC
The DNA here is from genome assembly GCF_039530225.1 of Microbacterium pumilum. NCBI lineage: Bacteria > Bacillati > Actinomycetota > Actinomycetes > Micrococcales > Microbacteriaceae > Microbacterium > Microbacterium pumilum. Next base: position 1,769,952 of record NZ_BAAAOH010000001.1, on the reverse strand, counting down.
ATCGAGCATCCGGGAAAGCTCGACACGTGGAAACGCGAGCGTGATCATTACCGCGCCCTTGGCATTCCGTATTTCATCATCGACGCGAACTTCGGGCCTTATCTGTCGGATGAATACCCGGAGATCGTGCGGGACATCCTCAGCGGCGCTGACGATGTCTGCTTTCGTGATTCGTACTCTCGGGATGTGTTCGCCGATGTGCCGGCGGTCCGAAGCGCAATCGACGTCGGATTCCTCACACCTGTCCCGACCCGCAGTCCGGCCGAGCACGCAGACGTCGTGATCTCGATGATCGACACCCGCGAACGATTCGATGCCGCCGCCGCAGACGCTTATGAAGCCGCGATGGCTGGGATCGCCGAACGCACGGTGCGATCAGGATCGCGAGTATGCCTGATGTCCTTCTGCAGCTACCAGGGCGATGACCAGGCTGCGGAACGTATCCGGGCGCGACTATCGCCCGATGTCGCCGCGCATGTCTTCCGGCATGACTATGTGGGCGATCTCGAAGAGGCCCTCGCGATCATCGCCTGCTCGCAGACGGTGATAGGGGCACGATTCCACGCGGTTGTTCTGGGGCTCGCGTTCGGCAAGGCGGTCTTGCCGATCGCGTACAGCAAGAAGACGGTCGACACTTTGACAGACATCGGGTACGGCGGAACGATTGTCGACTTGAACGACTCTGCCCTCGGGTGGGACCGGGTGGAGGACCTCGCGTGGACGATGCCCTCCAGCGAACGCGAACGACTCAGTCGCGCCGCTGCAGTGCAGTTTCAGGTCCTCGACGAACGCCTGGTTCGCTCACAATCAGACAGAGCGAAAGCTCACGTCGCCGGTGCTGAGCGTCATGACAGCTGACTCGGGCACCCGCGACGTGCAGGTCGATGTCGTGATCCCCCTGTTCAACAAGGCGGGTGTGATCAATCGCGCCGTGCAGTCCGTCCTTGCACAGACCTACCCTCACTGGACACTGGTCATCGTCGATGACGGCTCAACCGACGACTGGGCGGTCGACGTCGTCGACCCGCGAATCGTCGTCGTTCATCAGCAGAATGCCGGTCCCGGCGCGGCGCGCAATACCGGCGCGGCACGGCACGATGGTCGGTATATCGCTTTTCTGGATGCCGATGACGAGTGGCTTCCGAACTATCTCGAACACCTCGTAGGTGTGCTTGAGGCAGATAGCTCACTCGCGGCCGCATCATCCTCGTGGTTCCGCGGCAGCGAGACGGATGACGTCAACGCGAAGTTCGCAGCGCGAGGCGTCCACGAGGGGCGATGGGAATTGGATCCCGCGGCGCCCGCCCGCGAATTCAAGATGCGCGTCGATTCGCTGCACAGTTCGGCGACCATCGTGCAACGCGATGTCTTCGAAGCGCTGGGTGGTTTCTATGAGAAGCGTGCGATGTTCGGCGAAGATTCGTACCTGTGGACCGCAGTGGCCCTGACAAAGCCCGTATTTCGATCCGGTGAGCCGCTGTTGCGGTTTCACATCGACGCGAGTTCGCTCAGCACCGGGCGCACGACGCCCTATCCCCTGCCGCCGATCATGACCGACCCCGAGGCACTTCGCGCCGCAACGGTGGGAACCTGGGAGGCGTACATGCCCAAGTACCTCGAGTACTACGTGCCGCTGATCCTCGGCAGAGCGATCGACGAAGGCATTGGCGGTCAGGCGTTCGCCTATGTTTCCGGTGATCGACTACGCGCACTGGGGTTGCGCCCGCGGGTCCGTTGGTCGATCAGAGCCCGCACCCTCAATACCGCAATGAAGACGACTGCCAGGCGCCGTCTCCGTCCCGCCTCGCCAGCGCCGCAAGGGGCCATCCGATGACCGCGTCTGTCGGGCGTAAGGCGGGTGCTGGCTTCGCGTGGACATCCGGTGCGCGGTTGTTCGGCCGAATCGTCGACACGATCGTGCTGTTGGTCCTTGCCCGCGTGCTTGACCCCACGGCGTTCGGACTGGTGGCGTTGGCGACCTCCCTGCTCGCGATCGTTCAGCTCTTCCAGGATCTGGGGCTGATGCAGGCAGCGATCCAGCGTAAGGAGGTGACGAGCGGCGAGCTCTCCTCGCTCTTCTGGGGCGTTTCGTCAATCGGCCTCATCCTCAGCCTCGGCATGTTCGCAGCGTCCCCCGCTTTCGGAGCGCTGTTCCAGAATCAGGCACTCGTGGGCGTTGTTGCCGCAATGTCACCGATTCTCTTCCTTCAAGCGCTCATACTCGTGCCCACAGCCGTATTCCAACGCGAGATGAAATTCAAGCCGATGGCAACTCGGCGCGCGATCGGCGCGATAGCGGGGGGAATAGTCGGGGTCACGCTCGCACTGCTGGGTGCGGGTGCGTTCGCCATGGTCGGTCGGGTGCTCATCGACAACGTTCTGGGCGTCATCCTCCTGTGGGCGGCTTCCCCGTTCCGACCCAAGTGGTTCTTCTCCTTCGCATCCTTGTGGATCTTCCTGCGATTCGGGCTGCCCGTGGCCGGGGCGCGGGCACTGGAAACGCTGCAGACGCGATCTGACGACCTTCTCATCGGGCGATTCCTCGGAGCAGCCTCGCTGGGTCTCTATTCGGTCGCTTATCAGGCGTTCAGGATCCTGACAGAACTTCTCCTCGGCGCAAGCAACCAAGTCCTGTCTGCCGCGTTCGCGAGGTTGCAAGGCGACCACGAGAGGCTGCGGCGCGCGTACTACCGCTCGATTCGCGCCACCTCCCTCGTGGCCATTCCTGGCTTTGTGGGTATCGCCGCGGTCGGCTATCCGTTCGTCGAAGTGCTGTTCGGCCCCCAATGGACAGCGGCCGTGCCGGTACTGCAGATGCTCGCAGTGCTCGGGGTGATCCAATCTGTTCGCTACTACGACGCCGCGCTGCTGATCGCAATGGGCCGGCCGAAGGTGGGTCTCAGCATCAGACTCATCACCGTCCCGATCACCATTGCCGGCTACGTCTATGCTCTGCAGTTCGAGGACCTCGTTGTGTTCGCCCTGGTGCAGGTGATCGTCGCTCTGTTCATCTCCACGCCGATCTGGCTGGTGGTGCTTTACCGCGTGGCCGGAGTGAAGCCGCTGCTGATTCTTCGCGCTTCGTACGTTGCGTTGACAGGTGGCGCGGTCATGTTCGCCGTCGTCTGGCTCCTCGAGCGAGCTGTGGCAGATTGGCCGAATGTTCTGCAACTTGCCGTTTGCGTGCCTGCCGGTGCCGCGGTCTACCTCGGTGTCCTGTGGATACTGGACCGCGGGGCGATCACCCACATCTTCGGCGTGATTCGCGAGAGACGTCGACGCGGCAAGGGTTGATGGCGGTGAGCTTGCCAGACCGTGTCGCTCAAGCTGCCGGTGAGCCGGTGGGCTGTCGCGACGAGGCAGAGGCCGGTGTGGTGGTTCCGGGCGAGATTGTCTGATCTCATCGCGACCCCGCTCCATTGATCAGATCGCACACCGTCGCAAGAAGCGGGACGGCCGATCGCTTCGGCGACCAGCAGAAGCTTCGCTACCGGGGATGCAACGTCGTCGAGCGCTGCTGCAACAACCTCAAGTAAAATGCGTTCGGGATCGTCGCAGCGACCGGACAGTCGCACGCCAGGCTCGATTCGCCTTCGGCGGGTACCCCACAGCAGTGGAGCGGCCGTTCAGCTCGTGTCATCTCTCTACGAGCTCGCCTCGCTCACCCTCGCTCCGACCTGCCCTTCAACGGCTGGCGAGGGGTCGACTGCAATGGCACCAGCTCGCTGCTCGACCTTCGACGCTGAACGCTCGCCGACGTCAGCGTCGAGCCAGGTCAGTACGCGCCGTCGCCGAGGAGGACGGCACGGGCCGTCTTCCAGAGGATGAGAAGGTCGCCGGTGATCGTCCAGTTCTCGACGTAGAACAGATCCAGGCGGACCGTCTCGTCCCAATCGAGATCCGAGCGGCCGCTGACCTGCCACAGCCCCGTGATGCCGGGCTTGACGAGGAATCGACGGTGCACGTGGTCGGAGTACTGGACGACCTCGCGCTCCAGCGGCGGGCGCGGGCCCACGAGAGCCATCGATCCGAAGAACACGTTGAACAGCTGCGGAAGCTCGTCGAGACTGTAGCGCCGCATGATTCTGCCGATCGGCGTCACACGCGGGTCGTCGCGCATCTTGAACATGATGGCATTGCCCTCATCGCGACCGGTGGTCTCGAGTTCTTTCAGTCGCTCTTCGGCGTCGTCGTACATCGACCGGAACTTGAGCATCTGGAAGTGCTCGCCGCGCAGGCCGACGCGCTGCTGCCGGAAGAGGACGTCCCCGGGGGTGCTGAGGCGCACCATGATCGCGATCCCCAGCAGCACGGGCGACAGCACGATGATGAGGAGCCCCGACATCACGATGTCGAAGGCGCGCTTGGCGTAGAGCTTGCCTCCGTCGTACCGGGGCGTCTCCACATGGATGAGCGGGAGTCCGTTGACCGGCCGAGTGTGCAGACGCGGCCCGCCGATGTCGGTGAGGCTGGGTGCGACGACAAGATGCTGGCGCCCGGGCTCGAGCTTCCAGCTGAGCTCTCGCACCTCGGCGGAGCTGAATTCGTTCGCGCTCGTGATGATCACGGTGTCGGCGCCGGTCACCTCCAGTGCCTGGGTGAGGTTGGCGACGCTTCCTGAGAGCGGGATGTCGGTCCCAGGGACGACTCCGGCGACGAGCCCGCTCGGAGTGCATGCCCCTACGACGTTGAAGCCGGCGGCCGGCGTCCGCTGGACGTCGGCGGCCACCGTCGCGATCGAACCGAGTGAGCCCACCAGAAGCACGCTCCGCGACATCCGGCCTTCGCGGCGCTGGGCGATCAGCCAGCGTCGGGCGCCCCACCGGGCACCGAGCAGCAGGACGACGCCCGTGCTGAACCCGAAGGCGATGTAGAGCTGCAGGCCGGGTACCCGGAAGATGTACGCCACCAGGGCGATCATCGCGAACACGATGAACGTCGCGTGCACGACGCGTCGGTACTCGGTCGCGCCCGTGCCCACAACGCGAGGGGATCTGCTCCCGTTCGCCGCAAGCAGAAGCAGCCAGAGTGCGGTCGTCACCCCCCAGACCGCGAGCGCGGGAACGTGAGTCCCCGCGTCCCATCGCGGCATCCACGGGAGGGTCATGCCCGCCGCGGTAGCGGCGATGGTGACCGAGGCGAGAACAGCGATCGTGTCGACCGCGATCTGCAGACCCGCGAATGCCGTGGTCCATGGCACGGCCGTGCGGGCCGGCGAATCCATGGATGCAGTGGTGCGTTGGACCACGTGGGTCATCTGCGGCTCCTGACTGGTCGAATTGCGGATGACGGACTTTCGGTATCCGGGTCGGGTGCCGGAAGGGGTTGACGAGGGCGAGGACGATATGGCTTCTGCCCGAGGAACGCCCAGCTGATCCACCCGATGCGCCCGAGCGTCATCTCGAACACGGTGGGAATCGCGAGAGCGAACAGCATGCAGACGGCGAAGACGACGAAGTCGTTGTCGATTCCCAGACGCGAGAGGACGATGCGGGCGGCAGCGGAGCCGAACACGTGCAGCAGGTAGATCGCGAACGCGAACTGGCCCAGCCACGCGAGCGGTTTCAGCCGGATGCGATCCCGGAGCAGCAGAAGCAGGGAAACGGCGGCGAATCCCACCAGAACCCGGTCGGCGAGCAGGGCCTGCAAGGAGATGTCGACGACTCCGACGATCTCCAGGGCACGCACGGCGTAGAAGACGACGAACGCGACGGCCACCACCGCCACGAGCCGCACTCGCGGTGGATTCGAGATGAATCGATGGGCGCCGTACCCCAACAGGAAGAAGGGCAGGAGGGCGATGGCACCGCTGATGCTGAAGAAGTCGACCGGCTCGGGCACTCGGACGAAGATCGCCAGCAGCACCGCGGCCGCAGTGATCACCATCCAGTATCGCGGCCGGTCCAGCACGCCGAGAAGGTCGAGCACGCCGACGAGCAGAAAGACCAGGAAGATCGCCTGCAGGAACCAGAAGTGACCCACACCGAACACGTAGAGGCGGAGGAAGTCGCCCGTCGATGCCGCATTCGTATCAGGGATGATCGACTGCACGGCGACGAAAAGGGTGCCCACCGTGATCAGCGGCACGAGCAGCCGGCGCACCTTGCCCCAGACCATGCGCCCGTAGTCGCCCCCGTCGTCGATCGGGCGGTACGCATACACGAATCCTGACAGCGCGGCGAACAGCGGCATACGGACGTCTTCGAGCAGGAGGTAGAACAGGCGCCATCCGCTGTCGTCACCCACGGTCATCCCGCGGGTGGCGTCGCTGCCGATCACGTGCCCGGCGGCCATCAAGATGGCGGCGAGACCGCGGAGCGACTCGATGGAGAGGTTCTTCCTCACGATCGATCCTTCCTCGTCTGCGGGACTGCCGGGGCGGTCTCAGGCGCCGGAACGGCCGAAGGAGCCGACTCGTCACGCGGGGCGGATGCCGGTTCCGCGGCGGCGGCGGGACGCACCGGTGAGCGGACCCAGGAACGCGGAGGAAGGTACAGCCACTTGAATCGCCCGGTCAGCTTCATCATCAACACCGCGAATTCGATCGCGGCGAGCGTGAGGGCGGCTTGGACGAGGAATCCGGCCCAGCGAGGCCCGGTCCATCCGATCAATCCCACGATCGTCGCCACAGGGACGATGAGGAACAGGTGGTAGAGGTAGATGTAGAGACTCAGGGAGCCCCAGCGAGCAAGGAACGCGGTCACTCGCAGGGGCGCGATCAGCTGGGCGAAGCTGAACCCCACCACGACCGCCAGCAGCTGTCCGATCAGGGCGGCACCCGGCACGTCGCGGAGGCCGAGGAAGATCAGCGCTCCGACATAGCCGCCGAAGACGACGAGGGCGATGGGCAGGAACCAGACTCGCACGCGCGCGACACCCTCGAAGATCTGCTTGGCGAAATGCACCCCGACGACGTAGAAGATGAAGAGGCCGATGACGCGGTTCCACCCGACATTCTGCGTGTCGAGAAGCCCAGAGGTCGTCACGGCACAGAGCACTGCGGTCACGGCGACCTGCACAGCCACGGGGACGCGTCGAATCGCCCACGCCGCGACGGTGAACAGGGCCAGCGCATAGAGGAACCAGTAGCTGCTCGACGGCCAGAGGAAGATCAGGGCGAGCGTGATCGGGCTGTTGGCCGGTAGATCCCCCACTTCGGCGTTCGCACCGGGGATCACGATGTAGAAGATGAACCGAATCACCGACCACACCGCATAGAGATACAGCATCGGCAGCACCCGGCGGCGCCAGAGATCCGAGAAGGTGAACCCGAGGGTGCGCGCCGACAGCATTCCCGCCAGAACGAAGAAGGCCGGCATGGGGAAGAGCTCCAAGGGTGCCTTCATGATCCACGGCATCCCGAGGAGCCCGCCTGACTTGGCCAGGTAGAGGCTGGCATGGTAGGTCACGACGAGCAGGATGGCGATGCCCTTGGCGACATCCACCCATGCTTTGCGGCTCACCTGCCGGGTCAGCGAAGAGGTCACCACGAAGGGCTCCTGCGTCGCCGGGGCGCAATGCCCGACCGACTGACTGCGAGTGCCATGGCTGCTGCACCTTTCTCGATGCGTGCTCGTTGTGATGAATAGGAGACAGCAGCGGCCCAACTCTCAGGATAGGCAAGGCCTGAGGCGAACGACGACCTATTTACAGACACTTAACGCACCCTTCATGCTTCCGGCACGCGAGAGCGTGCATGCCCGTCGGCGTCAGCCGCCCGCAGTCTCGTCGAAGTCGCGGATCTTCCGCGCGGGAACTCCTCCGTACAGCGAGTTGGGTTCGCAGTCCGAGGTGACGACGGCGCCCGCCGCGACAACGCATCCGGCTCCGATGGACACCCCCGACAGCACGGTGACACCGGCTCCCAGCCAGCAGCCGTCGCCGATCATGATCGGCGACGCACTGGTCGCCCCGGCGCGCTTGTCGGCGGTGCCGGCCTCGTGCGTGCTCGGAAGCAAAGCGCATCGGGGGCCGAGGGAGGCATTCGCGCCGATGGTGACGTCGGCATTCGCGCCGACGAGCAGCTCCGCATTGATGAACGTCCCGTCGCCGACCGTGAGCCACGACGGCTCCGCGATGAACCGGATACCGGCGTAGACGCGCGCCCGGCCGATCCTGGCTCCTGCGGCTCGCAGCAGTCTGCTGCGCTGCTGCGGTGTCCAGACGCCCGCGGCAGCCAGACGTGCGATCTGACGTGTGACCAGACTCACCCGCCGACCTTTGCCGGAGAGACGACCCGGTCTCGCAACCCGACGAAGTTCCCCGCGGAGCGCTCGACGACGACGGGAAGCGCAGCCGCGATCGCCTTCCGGGTGGGAGATGCGTCCGGCAGCACGGAGTCGAGCACGTCCACGATCAGCGTGCTCACGCCGGCGACCGGGCTCACGCACAGTTCGGGCGTGCCGAGCATGGCCATCAGGCCTTCGACCTTCCCCTGGGTGGCCAGGGTGACGGCGGGAGTGCCGTGCAGCAGCGTCATGATGGCCAGATGCATCCGGCCGGTCACCGTCACCACGGCGCGAGCAGTGAGCCCGCGCACCTCGGCGGGCGTCGGAACCCGGTCTACGAGATGCACGTCATCGCTGCCGAACTCCGCGCGAAGTCGTGCACTGGGGATACGGTCGTCGGCTGATGGCGTCACGACGTGCGGGAGGATGACCACAGCGAGGCCGCGGTCACGCAGGAACCGCACGACGCGCACGTAGTCGGGGACGAGATCCACGCGGCGGCCGATGTGCCCGCTGATGTTCACGATCGCGAACGGTCCGGAGAGGGCGAGTTCCTCGACCAGAGCGGAGTCGACCGTCGTCGCTGAGAAAACGAGATCCGTCACCTGCCGATCGGGAGAAATCCCGTCGCGGGCGAGCCGCTCGAAGCTCACCGGATCGCGGGGAAGGATCGCCGCTCCGTTCCGGGCCGCGCGCGCCAGCGCGCTGCGCGCAGCACCGAATGGTGCATCCGGCCAGCTGAAGCCCAGCACGCGCGAGTCGATCCCGCACAGGGCCGCCGCACTCGCGACCATCGCCCGGGACACGGATGCGCGCGGGACGTACGCACCGTCCATGATGTCAGCGCCGACGACCGAGATGCTGCGCGCGTGCCGGAGCACGCCGGCGAGCTCCACCAGCGCCGCGCGGTGCGCACGGCGTGAGCGGTACAGGACGCCGGGCATCGCGCGGGTGGTCGCGCGCGCAGCGTGGATGTCGGGGATGTCGATGGACCCCTCGCCCGAAGTCACGATGACGACATCGCCGTCGGTGTTCTCGAGGAACGCCTCGACCATGGCCTGGTCGCCGATGTTGCCGCCGCCTGGCGGTGCGATCAGAACATGATGGCGCGGCTCGGTGACCACGCCGATCTGTGCAGCGAGGAGACGGGTGTCACGGCTGACCTCGATCCCCGTGGCGAGCAGGGATCGACGGAGCGTCTGCTTGATGGAAGCCATTCCGCCTAGACCGTGAGCCAGCGCGCGAACGTCTTGATCATGTCGGTGCTGACGACGTCGGGCACGACATGCCCTTGGTTGTGCCACATGAGACTGGTCTCGGCCGCGACGGGGTCGGCCTTCTCGACGAGCGCCTGACCGTGCTGGGCGGGTGGGACGATGAAGTCGGCCTGCGAGACGACCGCACGGATGCGGCTGCCGGTCCATGCGGACTGCGGCAGACGGGCGGGATTGCTCGCGGCCACGAGGGCGGGGTCGTTGTCGTACACCGGGCCGATGCGGCCGGGATCGCGTGCGTACAGATCCTCCATGTCGTAGGTCCCATTGGCCAGGTAGATGCCCTTGGCCTTGGGAACCATGCCCGTGCCGTACGCGCCCGTCAAGAGCGATCCCCCACCGGAGTTGGCGCGCAGGAAGCTGGTGCCGATGTTGAAGTAGCTGTTCAGGTAGGTGACGGCGCTCTTCTGGTAAGCCGCCGCCGCATTGTTCGTCCACAGGCTGCCGCCGTACAGCGGGCACACGCACACCCAGCCCTTGTCGACGGCGAGCATCGCGCTGTACTTGTAGACGTTCGACAGCGACGTGTGAGTGCTCCCGTTGGAGTGGTAGTACCAGACCATCGTCACGGCCGGACTGGACTTGAAGGGCTTCGCGGTGTGCGGCACGAACAGTCGGATGGTGTCGCCCTTGTAGACGACGTCGATCTCTTCGTACTTCTTCTTGCCGACGGTCGTGGTCTGCGTGTCGAGCCTGCTGGTCTCGTACGGCAGCAGCGGCACAGCGGTGTAGCTGGGCGCCGCGAACGCAGAACTCAACGGCATCACGGCCGCCGCGGCGCCCAGCGCCGAGCCCAGCAGCAACGTCCTGCGGCTGAGCCGCGGACCCGTCACGGATCCGAATGCTGCCGCGTTGACGTCGTCGGTACTGCTCATGTTTCGGGGCCTTCCACAGTTGAGGTTAAGAGCGTCTCCCCAGGCGACGCTGCCTGCCCATCCAGACTATGCGGCTGCATAAGCCGCATCCGCCAGTTCGAACGTTCGTAACGAAGTGTTTACGACGGATGTAGGGGCGCCCGCGTCAGCCCGCACGATGAGCGGAATCGGCCAATCGCCGGTCCGCTGACACGACATCGCGGAATACGTCGGAGTAGGCGTCCGTCACCCGCTTCCAATCACGCTCGGCAAGGTCCGGCGCACCGGCTGAGCGCGCGCGCGCGGCCAGCAGGGCCGCCTGGATGTGCTCGAGCTCGAGGGATCCGTCGTACTGCAGCACCCAGCCGGGGCCGACCTCCTGTGCGATGGCCTCGTTGACCTCTGAGCGCGGCACGAGCGCGGGCCGACCCAGCGACAGCGTCACCAGCAGCGTGCCCGAGTTGTGCATCTCGGAGTACGGCAGCACGACGATCTCCGCCGCGGTGACCTCCTGCACGAGCTCGTCATCGTCCACGAACCGGAGGATCGCGGTGATCCGCGGGTCACGGTCGACCGCTTCGAGGATCGTGCGGCCGAGGTCGGCTTCGACGACGCGTCCGACGAGCCGAAGGCTCGCCGCGGAGTCGTTCCACTCCTCGAAGACGTCGATCAGTCGATCGACGCCCTTGTAGCGGCGCATCAGCCCGAAGTTGAGCACACGGCTGCTGAGCATCTCGGCCCGCGGATGTGCGCCGAACCGGTCCACGTAGTGCCCGTGCAGGATCGTCGCTCCGGGGCGTCCGGCAGGCAGCTCGGTCACCCGGTTGATTCGCACGAAGAAGGCGGTCTGAGCGTCGAGTCGCTGCAACAGCCGTCGATCGATCGCGGACGCACCCTCGTGCGGATGGACATTGTGCAGGGTGCGCACGATCGGGATGCCGTGTGCCTTCAGGCGTCGCAGCAGACGGGCGAAGCGGATGCGGTTGAGCCACCGCCGAGGGGCGGACGAGCCCGTGAGCAGGGCGTCGGGCCAGTGGACGTGGAAGACGTCGTAGTCGGCCTTCAGCGCGGCATCCCAGGAGAAGAAGAGAAAACGGAGGTCGGAGGGCTGCTCGTGGAGCAGCTGATCGACGTACTTCGTCGTGCCATCGGGGGCGGACGTGGACTGCATGACGGTGATCATGGATCGACCTCAGGCCTTCGCCGGCTGCGGAACGGGCGTGGCGCCGAGACCCGCTCGCAGTGCTCGGAGCTGTTCTCGACCCATCTCGACGGCGACGCGGACACGGCCGCGCGCCTCATCCGTGGTATCGACCAGGGCAGGGTCCGCATCGGCCGTTCGCACGGAGACGCCGGTGAGGCCGACGACGTCGAAGTGGCGCGCTGCCTTGTCTGCGCCGTCATCCGCGAGACCGAGCGGGATCGCCCCTTCCGTCGCCCCCATCACGAGGGCGTGCAGCCGGTCACTGATGACGATGGAGGAGTGGCGGTACACGTCGCGCACGACCTCCTCCTGCACCGTGTGGGAGATTCCTGCCGGCATCTCGATCAGCTGCGCGCCGAGTCGCTCGCCGACCTCGCGCATGAGCGGAGTGTCCACCTCGACCTGAGACACCGCGAGCAGTTCGAGTTCCTTCGCGTCGGCGAGCGCGGTCACGGCGGTGAACCACTCATCGCCGGGAATCGGCCGGTCGCCGCGCAGAGTGACCGCGAGGTAGCCCCGATCCGCGTCTGTCGCAGGAGACGCGGAGACGTCCCCCTCGAGGAATGCCCAGTCCGCAGCGACCTCGCCGAGTCCGGTCCACTGACGAGACCGCGCGTCACGCCAGCTCACCCGGCCCACGGCTCGCAGCAGGGGGGTGAGCAGTGGCGACCATCTCCCCTTCGACCGCATGCTCACGCCCAGCATGAGCGACGTGCCGCCCGAGCGGGCGGCCGCGCGCAGCATCGGCAGCGAGGCGGCCAGATCCTGGGTGTAGAAGCGCGAGAACTGCATCTCGCCGGCGTTGAAGGCGTACGTCGTCGGCACGGCACGGGCACTGGCCTTGAAGGCTGCGCGCCACTCCGCGTCGGAGCGGTAGATGACGTCGTCTTCGATAACGCCGAGTCCGTCGATGTACCCTTCCGGCATCTGCCGAACCAGCAGATGTGCTCGGCCCATGCCGCGCAGCGCGTCGATGTACGCGCGCCGCAGCACGCTGTCACCGACATTCATGGCCTGCCCGGTCACCCGGACGAACACTGCGGGACGAAGATTTCGGTCGTTCATACGTGGGATGCTCCGTTTGGTGTGGCCGATCGTCGTCCTCATAGTAAAGAACGACCGTGAGACCGGCTTGTGACGTGCGGGTTAAGTTCTGCCACAACGGACATGGTTGCCCGAAGTGGCTGGCTATGATCGGGAAAGACGCGAGGGGAAGCGTCGGATCCCACGATGGCGATGCTCCGATGCGATCGATAATCCTGGGGGACGGCATGACACACGAATTCGCAGCCGATGCGGCCGGTGGCGATGACTGAGCCCTCGCTCGGCGCATCCGCGTCTCGGGGTGCCGCAGTCACCGCGGGAGCGCAGATATTCCGAATCGGAATTCAGCTCGCCGGGATCGTCATCCTCGCCCGGCTCGTGACGCCGTACGACTACGGCATGATCACGATGATCCTCGCGATCATCGGGATCGGCGAAGTGCTGCGCGACTTCGGGCTGGCGCAGGCCTCGATCCAGGCCCGGACGATCACTCGCGGCCAGCAGAGCAACCTGTTCTGGACGAACACCGGTGTGGGACTCGTCCTGACCATCGTGACGATCGGGCTGTCATGGGCGATCGCCGCCTTCTACGGCACTCCCGGCCTGCAGCCCCTCACCGTGGTGCTCGCGTCGACGTTCCTGCTGCGCGGCATGACGACCCAATTCATGGCGCACATGGCCCGAAATCTGCGATTCGGCAGGCTGTCGACCGCCGAGACGGTGGGGCAGCTCGTGGCCCTCGGCGTCGCCATCGTCATGGCGCTGATGGGCTTCGGCGCTTGGGCGCTCGTCGCACAGCAGGTCGCGCAGGCCGCTTTCACCCTCGTGATCATGGTCATGCTGGCGCAGTGGCTCCCCGGCTGGATCGACCGACACGCGACGATCCGTCCCTTTCTCCGCTACGGGGTGGGTGTGGCGGGTTCGCAGCTGCTCAGCTATGCGAGCAGGAACGTCGACTCCGTGGTGATCGGCGCTCGATTCGGTGCCACCCCACTCGGTCTGTACAACCGTGCGTTCCAGCTGATGATGCTTCCGCTGAGCCAGATCAACGCCCCTGCCACGCGTGTCGCGGTGCCTGTGCTGTCCCGGCTGCAGGACGAGCGCAAGCGCTTCGCGCAGTTCATCCTCCTCGGCCAGTTCGCCACGCTTCTCCTGGTCGGCAGCATCACCGCGATCTGCATCTCGCAGGCATACCCCGTGATCCTGGTCTTCCTCGGCCCGGAATGGCTCGACGCCGCTCCCCTCTTCCAGATCCTCGCGGTCGGCGGCATCTTCCAGGCCGTCAGCTACGCCAGCTACTGGGTGTTCCTGGCGAAAGGGCTGACGAAGCAGAACTTCTACTACGCGCTCGTGACACGCCCGATCATGATCGGGGTCATCCTGCTCGGCTCGATGTGGGGGGTCGAAGGAGTCGCCTGGGCGTACTCGCTGTCACTCGCCGTGTTCTGGCCGGTCAGTCTGATCTGGCTGAGTCGCATCAGCGACGCACCCGCACGAGAGATGTTTCTCACGGGTCTGGGGGGCGTCGCGATCACGGCTGCGGCCACCGCGGCCGCCTGGGGGTCTTCGCTGCTCATCCCCGAGGGTCTTTCGCTGGTGCGCATCGCCGTCGGAATCGTCGTCACGCTTGCGACGATCGCGCTGATCGCCCTCATCTTCCCGCCGGTGCGTCGGCAGATGGTCGGACTGCTCGAACTGCGCCGCCACTTCCGCCGGTCGACGGCGGCATCCGACTCGACAGCGGATCCGCTCGCGGACGCTCCGCTGCCTGCCGATGTGACGCGAGACCCGGCAGCATGACCGACCCCCGCGCCGCTCCCGGCATCCCCGAGCATCTCGTCCCAGAGCGTCCCATCGTCGTGCAGCTGTCGCTGCGACCGCCGGATGGCACGACCCAATTCGTCGACCTTCTCCTCGAGGGAGCACCCGAGGCCGTCGACTATCGCTTCTTCTCCTGGAAGTCGGCCCTGCTGGGTCGCTATGACGTGCTGCACGTCCACTGGCCGGAGCTCATGATCCGCGACAGCGCCTCCCGCCTGCGCGCCTTCGTGAAGCGCCGGCTGCTCGATCTGCTGCTCGTGAAAGTGCGGATGAGGTCGATTCCGGTCGTGCGGACGTTCCACAATCCGCGGCCGCACGAGAAGGGCACCCCCGCCGAGACTCGATCGCTCGATCGTTTCGACCGCGCCACCACGCTCTTCATCGTGCTTGACGGGCATGTCCGGCCCGCCGGCCGTGTCGAGGTGACCACGATCGCGCACGGTCACTACATCGAGGCGTTCCGCCGCTATGCGCGGCCGCCGCGGGTGGAGGGCCGTGTGCTCTACTTCGGCATCATCCGCCCCTACAAGAACGTCGAGGCACTCACTGCCGCCTTCCGCGAACTCCCGGATCAAGGTCTTTCGCTTCATGTGGTCGGAGACCCGCACCCCGGCCAGCGCGCAGCCCTGGAGGCATCCGCCCTCGCCGACCCGCGCATCGCGCTCGATCTGCGGTACGTCGACGACGAGGCACTCGTACGAGAGGTGAGCGAGGCGAGTCTCGTGGTGCTGCCCTATGTCGAGATGAAGAACTCCGGCGCCCTCCTGGTCGCGCTGTCGCTCGGAACCCCTGCGCTGGTCTCGTCATCCCCGATCAACGACGCGATCGCGGCGGAAGTGGGTCGCGAATGGGTGCGCACCTACGACGGCCCTCTGACAGCCGGCATACTCGCCGCCCACCTCGCGGCCGTCTCCGGCTCACCGCCGCCGGCCCCGCCGGAGCTCAGCGGTCGCGACTGGTCGACGATCGGCGCTGCGCATCTGGCCGCCTATCGCCGGGCGATGGACCTGGCCGCGTCACGGACGGGGGCCGAAGAGCCCCCCGTCCGTGCGGGATAGCCGCCGCAGAACCCTAGGTGCCGGGGAGCCAGGCGAATCCGTTCAGCGCCCCACCCGTGTCGTACAGGGTGTGGGCGACCGCACCGGCCGGCACCGACAGGTGCGCCTCCGCGGTCGTCGACGTTGCGGAGTATCGACGGATCTGCAGTTCCTGTGGGCCGCCGACCGTCGAGATGACGAGCTTGATCGTGCCGGTCACGGCCGCCGCAACGGGCGTGTACGTCGTCCACGGGGTCTCGGTGCCGTCCGGCAGCACGCCGCGGCAGCGATACCGTGTGCCCGAACCGGCCAGTGAGCCGACGAACGCGTCGGTGGACACCGCCAGGGCGACCACCGGAGCCGTTGCGACGGTGTTCTGGCTCTCGATCGTCGTGCGCGCCGCCCATCCCGACCCCGGATTGCGCAGGATGAAGCTCCCGCCGGCGATGACCGCCGAGCTTGCTGCGACGGCGGCCGCGATGGTGCCGACACCGGTGATGTCGGGTCCGATGGACGGGTTCCACACGCCGCCGACCTTGCGCACGCTCACCGCGGATGTCAGCGATCGCGCCTCGAACTTCGTGCCGGCGATCGTCTTGTCGATCGAGACCAGGGCACCCAGTTCGTCGTCGGTGTCCAGGAGCGCCCGCATCTCGGTGCAGTCGCGGAGGACGACCGACGACGGCGCGGTCCCGGTGTCGGTGATCCGGATCGCCGGCGGCAGTGCGCTGCCCACCGGGCCGCGAGCCAGATACAGCGCGGTGGTGTCGAGGACGACATCGGAGCTGCGGACATCGACGATCGTGTCATTGGCGAGCGGCGTCTCCTGATGCCCACCGCGGATCATGATCGCGGAGCACTGGTCCAGTTCGATGCGTCCCGTGACCGTCGAGACGATCTCGGCACCCCGGCAGTACTTCAGCCGGGCCAATCCGACCGTGGCGTCGGCCTTGCAGCTCTGCATGAGCAGCCCGTCGCCCGAGTTGATCTGTTCGATGAGCGTGGAGGCTGCCGGACCCCCCGCGCGGTTGTGGCACTGGATGAAGACGCTCGCGTCCGAGTAGTCGAACCACGAGAGCAGCGTCCGCCCCGCTTTGAGGATGATGCTCTCGAACTTCGATCCGGTGCGGTTCGCGAAGGAGAGCCCGACGTTCGCACCCGCACCGTCCACCGTGCCGTTGCGCAGCACCATGCTGATCAGCGCACCGGTGTACACGCCTGTCCCCCGCGTAGCCACCGACACATTCACCTTGCCTCCCGCAAGCGCCGAGCGCTTCGTGTTGGGGAAGATCGCCCACTTGGTCGTGGGGTCGCGGTAGAACGCATCGGTCGTGGGCAGGGACTTGCCGAGGAGGAGCGTGGCGCCGTTGAGATCGACGACGTACATCGAGGTGCGATCGGCGTCGTCGAGGAAGACCGGCGAGTTCAGCAGGTAGGTCTTGCCCGTCTGGAAGGGGGGCTGAAGGTTGAGGTCGAAGAATCTCTGCAGCGCCGGGGCGTCGTCGGTCTTGCCGTCGCCGACGAGCACGGGTGCGTCGGCAGCCGCGGCGGGCGAGGCCAAGGATGTGACGGATGCGACCGATGCGACGGTGGTCACTCCGCTGATGGAAAGGGCCTGAAGGAAACGTCGTCGGCTCGACTTCGTGACTGGGATGGCGTCTGGCATGTGCTCGACTCTCTGTGTTGGACGCCACCGGATGCGGATCTCGCCGCATACCCAGCCGGAGACTTCGAATTGATCCCACTATGCCGCCTCGAGCAGCGCAAGTTCACCAGATGCGCAAGACGTAACCGGACGTAATCCCTTGTTCACGCCGAGCCGGCCCTTTTGTGAACGCGGGGTGACGTGTGGTTACGCGCCCGTAAATGTCCTGCTCTCAGTGGGGTGAACCGGCCCGACCGCGGATAGGGTGCAATGGACGGGCTATCGCCAGCGTTGTGCCGGAGCCGTATCCATCGAGAGCGACCGTTCCGCGGCTCCGCTCTCCTGCATCCGCCGGAGTTCTCACGTGAACGCACAGGACAGCACGAAGATCGCCACCGACGACACACCCGACACCGGGGCCAAGTCCCTCATGGTGTGCTCGACGGGTGGTCACCTCACGGAGCTGCTCCGGGTCGAGTCCCGCATGGGAGTCAACCCGGAATCGCTGTGGGTGACCTTCGACACTCCCCAGAGCCGGATGCAGCTGGCCGGCCGCCGAGTCGCCTATCTGCCATACGTGGGGCCGCGTGACCTCAAGGGCACGGCGGCGTCCGTCCCCGTGTTCCGTCGGATCCTTGCACGCGAGCGTTTCGACGCGGCGTTCAGCACCGGTGCGGCGATCGCCACAGCGGCTTTGCCGATGGCGCGGATGCGCGGCATCCCGAGCACCTACATCGAGAGCGTCTGCCGTCTCGCCGGGCCGTCCGCGACAGGCAAGCTGCTGCAGCGCGTGCCGGGCATCGAGCTGCGCACCCAGCACGCCTCCTGGGCGGGGGGCCGCTGGCAGACCCACCCCAGCATCCTGGCGGACTTCCGCAGCGAGCAGCGACCCACGCCCCTCGAGCCGCTGCGGGTGTTCGTGACGCTCGGAACGATCCGCGGCTATCGCTTCGACTCGGTGATCGATGCCTTCCTGGAGACGGGCCTCGCCAATGAGCACACCACGTGGCAGATCGGGGACACCCCCCGCGGCGACGTTCTCCCCGGCTCCGTTCACCACTACCTGTCGCCCGATGAATTCTCGCGGTGCGCCGCCGAAGCCGATGTCGTGATCACTCACGCCGGGGTCGGGACTCTGCTCGAGCTGCTCAACCTCGGCATCTTCCCCGTGCAGGCTGTTCGACGCGCGACGCGCGGAGAGCACGTCGACGATCACCAGCTGGAGATCGCCGATCTGGTGAACGCGAACGGAATCGGGATCGCCGTCGAAGGCCCTCAGCTCAACGAGGCGATCGTCCGGTATGCGGCCACGCGGCGCATCATCGACGGCCAGAAGGTCGCCGACGACCGATTCGCGCGGGCTCAGAGCTGATGGCGGCGGAGCGGAACGTCTTCGCGGTCGGACGCGGTCAGTACGAGAACATCGGCGACATCATCCTCCGGCGACCCCTTCTGGACTGGGCGCGCGAGGGGGGGCGGCTGCACGTCTATGTCGGCAACTCTCCTGACGGCTACGACGAGGCGCTCGGAGTGGGGGATGACGACGTCATCTATCGCTCCCTGCCGAAGTGGTACTCGGCACTGCTGAAGTCCGCGCTGAAGGGCACCGCGAGTTCGATCTACAAGCCGGGTGAGATCCAGCTGACCCTGGTCGGCATGAAGGAGCATCTCGTGATGCTGCCGGCAGCCGCATTGATCCGCGCCCGTGGCGGCTCGGTCAGCCGCATCGGCGTCGGTGCCCGCAACTTCGCCCCCCTCCCGAGAGCGGTCATGTGGCCGTCGAATGCGCTGAGCTCCTACACCCGCTGGCGCGACGACAGCACAGCGGAGTATCTCGGATTCGGGAGCGCGATGCCCGACCTCGGCTACGCCGAGGGACTCTCCGACGCCGATCTCGCTGCCGCGATCGACGACACGAGCCGCGACGTGATGGTGATCTCGTTGCGCGACGACGTCGACGTCGCGCCGCGCCCGTACCCGGATGAAGAATGGTTCGCCGGAATCACCTCCTTCGCCCGCAGCCAGGGGCTGGAGATCTGGGTCGTGACCCAGGTCGCCGTCGACAACGATCGGTCACGACGCCTCGTCAAGGATCTGGGCGCCAACCTGCTCGAGTGGTCGGAGATCGCGGATCATGCGGCACAGGAGGCGCGGCTCCGAGCGCTCTACCGTCGCACGCGCGTCGCCGCCAGCGATCGGCTCCATGTGATCATCGCAGCGTTCACAGAGGGCGCGGCGCCCGTCGGCCTTCAGCTGTACGGCGAGGACAAGGAACAGAAGGTCGTCCGCCATTTCGGCACGATCGGAATCGACGACGTGGCTGTGAACACGTCGGGGATGCCGGCGGCCGAACTCGCCGACAGCCTCGCGAGGATCACCTCCAAGCGCGGCGACATGCTGCGCCGGCTGCTGATCGCGCGCGGCCGTCTCTCCGATGTGCGCGGCGAGCTGATCGCCGTGCTCTCCGATGAGCCGGCCGACACGCTCACCGCGGAGGTCGTTGTTGGCTGAGCACCACCCCCGCGTGTACCACGTCGGCCGTTCTGGCGACATTCCCGGCGGGATGACCCAGGTCATCAACGCCTATCTCGCGTGGCCGTTTCCGCGCGTCGACGTCCAAGTGATCGAGTCGCGCGGCGATCCCGGCGACCATGTGGCGGCGGCGCGAGGCTTCGTGCGCGCTCTTCGAAAGGTGCGCGCCATCGCGCGCTCCGGTGAACAGGCGGTCGTGGTCGTTCACCTCAGCGAACGCGGGTCGTTCGTGCGGGAAGGCTGGGTGGCCCGATATGCCGCCCATCGTGGGCTGCCGGTGATCGCCCACATGCACGGGAGCGAATTCGCCGCGTTCGAACGCCAGAACCGCGCCCTGGTCGGAAAAGTGCTCGCCGCCTCGAGCCGTGTGATCAGTCTGAGCGAAGAGACGAGCGAGATCTGCGCGCGGCACATCGGCGCCGACCGCGTCGAGCTCGTGCCCAACGCGATCCCCGTCGGCGCGGCATCCGAGAAGGAGAAGACCGTCGTCTTCGGCGGCGTCGTATCGCATCGAAAAGGAATCGACGTGCTGCAGGAGGCCTGGCGGCGCGCCGCACCGCCGGAGCCGTGGCGGCTCGTGGTCGCCGGTCCCATCCGCGACGGCCACCTCGTCGACCCTTCGCTTCCGCGCGCCGAGTTCGTCGGCAGCCTCGGCCACGGCGAGCTGATGTCGCTCCTGGACGACGCCGAAGTCGCGGTTCTCCCCTCGAGGGACGAAGCCATGCCGATGTTCATCCTCGAAGCCATGGCGCGGCGCGCCTGCGTGATCTCCACCACCGTCGGCGGCATTCCCGCGGTTCTGTCGGACGGATGCGGCATCCTGGTGTCCGCCGGCTCGGTCGACGAACTCTCGTCGGCGTTGCGGCAGGCGACCACGGACGACGCCGAGCGCCTCGCGATCGCGAACGCCGGTTTCGACAGATTCTCGGAGCGGTTCTCCGCCGACGCGGTTTTCCCTAAAGTGGAATCCATCTGGCTCGCTGCCATGGGGCTGACCACTGACCCCACTGAACCGTCACGAGCCCACGCGCAGGATCTCCGATGACCTCGGAGATCGCGCACCCGACTGAGAGTTCGAGTACCACCATGAAGCTGTCCGTCATCGGCTGCGGCTACCTCGGCGCCGTGCACGCGGCCGCCATGGCGTCGATCGGCCACGACGTCGTCGGAATCGACGTCGACGCGCGCAAGATCGAATCTTTGGCCCAGGGCCACGCCCCCTTCTTCGAGCCCGGCCTGCAGGAGATCCTCACCGCGGGAATCCAGTCCGGGCGGCTCCGATTCACCACCGACATGGCCGCCGCCCAGGGTGCGGCCGTGCATTTCGTCGGCGTGGGCACCCCACAGCAGAAGGACGGCTATGCGGCTGACCTGACGTATGTGAACGCCGCGATCGATGGCCTCCTTCCCTACCTCAGCCCCGGCGATGTCGTCGCGGGCAAGTCGACGGTCCCCGTGGGCACGTCGGCGGAGCTCGCACCCCGCGTGGAGGCGACGGGCGCCACCCTCGTCTGGAATCCCGAATTCCTCCGCGAAGGCTGGGCCGTGCAGGACACCATCGATCCCGATCGACTGGTCGTCGGAGTGACCCCCGGCGCGGACGGTGACAGAGCTGCCGATGTGCTTCGGGCGGTCTACCACCCCGCGGTCGCGAAGGACACGCCCTTCATCGTCACCGACCGCCCGACCGCCGAGCTGGTCAAGGTCGCCGCCAACGCCTTCCTGGCGACGAAGATCTCCTTCATCAACGCGATGGCCGAGATCGCCGAGGTCACAGGGGCCGACGTGACTCAGCTCGCCGACGCGATCGGGCACGATGCGCGCATCGGCCGACGGTTCCTCGGCGCGGGAATCGGCTTCGGCGGCGGCTGTCTTCCCAAGGACATCCGCGCATTCTCGGCCAGGGCCGAGGAGCTCGGACGCGGCGAATCGGTCGGATTCCTGCGCGAAGTCGACGCGATCAATCTCCGGCGCCGCGAGCGCGCGGTGCAGCTGGTCGTCGAATCGCTCGACGGAGCCGTGTACGGCAAGAAGGTCACGGTGCTCGGCGCAGCCTTCAAGCCGCACAGCGACGACATCCGCGACTCCCCGGCGCTCGATGTGGCTGTTCGGCTGCACGGACTCGGGGCCTCGGTCACGGTCACAGATCCCGCCGCGATCGAGAACGCATCACGCGCGCACCCGCAGCTCACGTACGTCGAAGATCGCGACGAGGCGCTCGCGGGAGCCGACGCCGTCATCGTCGTCACCGAATGGGACGAGTACCGCAAGGACCTCGATCCGGTGCAGGCCGCGAGTCTCACTGAGGGGCGGATCGTCATCGACGGACGCAATTGCCTGGATGCCGCGGCCTGGCGCGCGGCGGGCTGGACATACTACGGAATGGGCCGCCCGTAGCGAGGCCCTACGCCAGACGCCGACGAGAAAGGCTCAGCCCGGGAGCTGAGCGTTCTCACGGGAGTCCACTCGCCGCATGCGCCGGCGGGTGACGAGGAGCACCAGCGCGAGTCCGATCCCCGCACCCAGCGAGTTGGCGATGACGTCGCGGATGCTGGCCGTCCGCTCCGCCAGGAACAGAGCCTGCCCGGATTCGATCAGCACGGTCACAGCCAACGCGATCGGCATCACCCACCCGCGTCGGCTCCGTAACGCCAGTGCGAGCAGGATGCCGAGCGGCACGAACAGCAGCACGTTCGCGCCGAACTCGATCACGTCATAGGTGAGCCACGGAACAGCCTCGCTGATCGACCACAGCAGGCCACGGGCGGGCCGATCGACGGGCGTGGGCCAGAACGCGATGAGAATGAGGGCGAGCCCGTATCCGGCGGCGAGGGTGCGCCAGATCCACCGGCGGTGCCGTCCAGTCGCTGCGATCGCCGGCGACGGGGTCGCATCCGACGGCGCCACGTCAGGCGACGTTGCGCGCGGCATCCGCGGGGTGGCTCGCGGTCACAAGGATCGGCAGGTGGTCGCTCAGTCCCTGCGGCAGTGTCCGGACTCGGTCGATGGTGAAGCCGACCGAGGTCGCGAAGTCGTAGTGGCCGCGGAAGAACCGGTAGCGCGTGTAGGTTCGGGAGTCGCTCAGGGTGAGTTCGTACCCCTGCTCGCGCACCTTCTGACCGAGGTTCTCCTTGAAGACGGGGTAGTTGAAGTCGCCGACCATGAGCGCCGGCAGCCCCTCGCCCAACTCGCCGAGTTCCGTCAGCGCTGTTCGGATCTGGTGCCGACGGAGCGAGTTCAACGCGGTCAGGGGCGCGGCGTGGAACGACGCGACGATGATGTCGCGGCGGTCGTCGATGTCGTGCAGCCGGACGCCCAGCATCCTCTCCTCCGCCGGCTTGAGTACGCGATCATGCAGCGACTTCTTCAGTGCGAGCGCGCGCACGTCGACCAGGCGGTAGGTGTTCTCGCGGTAGTAGAGCGCGAGGCCGAGGCGGTTGCGGTTGGTGGAATCCGCTAGCCGGAGGCCCCCGACGTGCTCCGGGATCGCGGTGGTGTCGCACTCCTGCACGCACAGAACATCCGCGCTGTAGCGCTCCACGAGATCGACGAGCTCACGTGCGGCGCGGTGTTTGCGGAGGTTGTACGAGATGACCTTCATGGCGCCCCAGCCTAGGGCGCGCACGTTTCGCGTGGGTATCCGGTTGACGGATGCACAGCGACTCCCTAGCGATCAACCGCAGCTCACTCCCGGTCGCGGCGGTTGCGGGTCTGCTCGGCGCGCTGGGCGAGCAGGTCATCCGCCGGATACCCGACCTGGGTGAGCGTCAGGCCGCGCGCGGCGAGCACCTTCACTTCGGGGACGCGCTCCCCCGTGTCGCGGATGTCCACGAGGTCGGCCGCATCCAGCCTGCCGTCGCCCACCGCGACGCAGGCACCGACGAGAGCGCGCACCATGCTGTGGCAGAACGCGTCGGCCTTGACGTTCGCGACGATCACCCCATCGGCGTCCCGATGCCAGTCGAACTCGAGCAGGGTGCGGATCGTCGTCGCCTCGTCGCGCGGCTTGCAGTACGCCGCGAAATCGTGCAGCCCGATGAGAGAGCGGGCCGCCGCATCCATCACGGTCTCGTCCAGCGACGCACGGACGTTCGTCGTGCGATGTCGCTCGAGGGGGTCGTAGCCCGACGCCCGATCGGCGACACGGTACTCGTACCGGCGCCATACGGCTGAGAAGCGCGCATCGAAGCCCGACGGTGCGAGCGACGATCGGCGCACCGCGACGTCGGGATACGCGCCGACGACACCCGAGATCCGCGCCGCGAGCACGGCGATCGCCTGATCGCTCGCCGAGCCGCCTTCGGCCTCGGAGCCGGCGCGCGAGCGACGTGCGGCGAGCCGTTCCTGCTGGCCGTCGTCCAGATCGATGTGCGCCACCTGGCCTGTGGCGTGCACTCCCGAGTCGGTGCGTCCTGCCACCACGAGTCGCGGGGCGCCGCCGAGCACTCGCGCGAGCGCGTCCTCGAGGGTGCCCTGCACCGTGCGCAAACCCGGCTGGCGAGCCCAGCCGCGGAAGTTCGTGCCGTCGTAGGCGATGTCGAGCCGGATGCGCACGGCCTCAGCCTATTGCCGCGGCATCCATCGGCCGTCGGTCGGCGGTCGCGGGATGGATCAGCCGAGCGTCTGGCGGCCGAAGGGCAGCGGCTCGCCGACCGCACTCAGTGCGATCCGCGCGCGTTGGAGGCGGTTCTCGCTCTCGCGGACGAGCTCTCGCGCGACCACCGGGTGCGCTCGCACGATGTCGTCGAGCACCTCGATCGGGAAGACGACGACATCCACGTCGCTTGTCGCCACAGCGCGAGAGATGGTCTGCGTCCGCGACAGCGCAGTGATGCCGATCGCGTCGTCTTTGCCGAGCTGGGCGACCTGCACGAATCCCTGGTCCTCGGTCGGGATGCCGAGCACGACGGTGCCGCTGAGGATGAACCGGGTCTCCACCGGCACCGTACCGGGCCGCAGGATCGACTCCCCGGCGCAGTAGCGCTCCAGGCGCGTGTGCGCCGCGAGCGCGTCCGTGTCACCGGGCTTGAGGCTGAGCGGTGCGGCCAGCTGTCGGAGTGCGTCCTGCAGCCGGGCCGGCGTCCGCCAGTCGTCCGTCATGTCGCCGTCGAGGTGCAGATCTGCGCGGCGCGCCGCATACCAGAGCCGCGTCAGGAAGGTGTCGATGACGGCGTCGTGGTCGCCGGGATTCTGCAGCGGGATCGCGACGGCGAACCGCGAACCGGCGAGGCTCTTCGCGTTCGGCTCGCGATCCGGCGAGGCCAACGGGATGTCTCGCGCGACCGAGACGAGGATCTCACGCACCCGCCCCGGCGGGTCGTCGGTGCCGAACGTGACCTCCGGTGTCGCGGCGTACGGATCGGGGCTGCGGGAGAGATTCGTGAACGACCCCTCGGCGAGCTCAGCGGTCGGCATGATGACGATCCCGTTGCCGGTGTCGATGTGGATGGCGCGCCAGTTCACCTCGACGATCTGGCCGCGGGCGGAGCCGGTGTCCTCGCTGGTCTCTATCCAGTCGCCGAGCTCGAACGGCGCTTCGAAGATGAGGAAGAGTCCTGACACGATCGAGCCGACGGCGTTCTGCAGCGCCAGGCCGACGATGATCGACGTCACCCCGAGCGCGGCGAAGACGCCCGCGACATCCGTCCCCCACACCCACCAGAACAGCAGCGCGATGCCCACGATGATGAAGACGAAGCGGATGAGGTCGCTGAAGATCGTCGGGAACCTGTCGCGCCACGACCCCTTCTCACCGCGGTGGAACACGAGGTGGTTGATCGCGTTGATCACGACGACGATGACGAGCAGTCCGAAGACCGTCGCCACCACCCTCGGCCACGTGCCCTGCCCCTGCCACGCCCCCGGCTGCGCCATCAGCACCAGGATCGCCGCCACCGGCACGAGGTAGTTGCGCACCATCAGGATGATCGGGGCCGCCCGGCTGCCCCGGCGCGCGAGGGCATTGTGCAGCTCGGTGAGCCCGATGAGCGCCACGGGCAGCCCCACCGACACGATGACCGCGGGCCAGAACCACGGCTGCGAGAAGATGTCGGCCATCGGCGTGCTCAGCCCTCCACGACGGGGACGGCGGCCTCGACCTTCCAGACGCGCTGGGTGCCGTTCTGCGTCTCGACGTCACCGACGGGACGCACGGACACCGATTCGGGGAGCCTGTCGGCGACGCGCTGCGTGATGTAGATGCCGGGTTCGCTCGAGTCGCCCTGCACGCGGAAGGCCAGGTTCACGGCATCCCCCCACATGTCGTACACGACCCGCGCGCGACCGATCAGACCGCTCGTGACCTTGCCCGAGTCGAGGCCCGCGCGAAGCCCCAGCTGCACGCCCTGCTGCGTCGAATAGCGATCGAGGATGGTCTCGAGCTCCATCGCGAACTCCACGGCGCGCCGCGCGTTGTCGACCCGGGGGGTCGCGAGCCCGCAGCTGGCGAGGTAGCTCTGGCGCGTGGTGCGCACGCGCTCGACGCCGTGGCGCTCGGCGGCCTCGTCGAAGCTGCGCACCAGATCGTTGAGGCGGGCCACGGCATCTTCGGACGACATCGAGAGGGCGAGCTCTTCGAACCCGACGATGTCGGCGAAGACGACCGTGACGTCGTCGCTGTCCTGGGTGATCGCCTCGTCGCCGTGCTTGTAGCGGTTCGCGATCCCCTCCGGCATGAACGACAGGATGAGGCGCTCGTTCGCTCGCTCCTGCTCGTCGATGAGGTGGGACTTGATCTCCAGGCTCCGGCTCATGTCGTTGAACGCCGTCGCGACATCCGCGAGTTCGTCGCTGGATCCGGCATCGACTTGGATACCCTCCTCGCCCGCGGCGATCCGCTGCGCGGCGGACTTGAGCCGGCGGAGCGGCCGCACGAAGATCTGGGCTAGCACGAGCGAGAGCAGGCAGACGAAGATGATCATGCCGGCGGTGGAGAGGATGAGGTTGCGCGTGAAGTCCTCGACGGGCACGAGTGCTTCTGCCGAGGTCTCCTGTGCGACGATCGCCCAGTTCAGCCCGTCGACGGCAAGCGGAGCGTAGGCCGTGAGACTGTCGCGACCGAGGTAGTCGCGCTCGAGGAGCGTGCCGTCCTCGCCCGAGAGTGCGCGCGTCACGGCGTCGCCCGTGATCGTCTGCTGCAGCAGTGTGTCGCCGTTCTGCGCGCTCAGCGCGGCCGCGGCAGGCGCGAGCCCGGCCTTGACGGCGTCCTCCTGATACGCGACCGGATCCTCGATGAGCAGGCGCGAGATGGACCGCATCAGATCGTCGCGGCCGACCAGGTAGGTCTCGCCGGTGGCGCCGAGACCGTTCGCGTTCCACTCGCCGCCGACCGTCATGACGTCGTTGATCCGGTCGATCGGCAGTTCGATCGCGAGGGCGCCGATGATCTCGCCGTCGTCGGCGATCGGAGTCACCGCCCAGCCTGCCGGCGCGCCGAGACTCGGGCTGTAGGGCGCGAAGTCTGCGATCACGACATCGCCCACGATGTTCTGGTCCATCGCCTGACGGTAGGCGGTCGAGAGATTCGAGAGCCGGTACGGCCCGTCGAAGAGGTTGGTACCGAGGTCGACGCCCTTGTAGGCGGAATAGACGACATTGCCCTGAGTGTCGAGCATGAGGACGTCCTCGAAGTCCTGCAGCTGCGTCATCGTACGGAAGTAGTCGTGGTATTTCGCGTGGGCGGCCGACCAGGCGCTGCCGTCGCCCGCGTCCTCGTTCTGGATCGCCTCTTCCCAGTCCGCATACGGGATGACGTAGTTGTACTGCAGGTAGGCCTCGGCGCCGCCGCGAGGAGCGAAGGCCGACCCGTCGACCTCCTCACCCGTCGCCTCGGAGAGATCGGTTGCGAACGTGTCGCGGTAGTAGACGTTGAGCGCGGCGGATTCACCGGCGCTGAGCTGCTGCTTCTCGAGCTCGGCGAACCCGTCGGCGAACTCGCGTGCCGCCTGTTTGCTCGTGTCGTTCAGCGCGCTCAAGCTCACGGAGTTCTCGATCGTCGCGAACAGCTGCGCGACCTCTCGGCTGCGGTTCTCTCGGATCTCGACCAGCCGATCGTAGGCGATCGTCCGCAGCGCCTCGGTGCCGTTGATGTAGCCGATGATTCCGACCACGATGCTCGAGAGCACACTGACCGACAGCAGCATGATGAGCAGTATCGAGTAGATCGAAAGTCCGGCGCGCCGCCGCCGGCGCGGCTTGCCGACCCAGGGCGTCGGTGCCGCGGTCGCTGCGGACGGGTCGGACAAGTCTGTGCTCCTCGAAGGACTCGCCCATGGCATGAGAAGGGCCCCAGGACCTTCGCCTGGCGAGGTATGCACAGACTAGCGCCCGCGGCATCTCCGCAGATAGAGCGCCGCGGCGTCACATTCCCCGCATGCGACCGCGGCCCTCGCCGCGCGTGTTCAGGATCGATGCGGATCACGCCCCCCCGTAGAATGAGGGCTCCCCCCTCAGCCGAGAAACTCATGACGTCGAACGCGCCGAAAACCAGCCCCGTCCGATACGCGGGGCTCGATGGCCTGCGCGCGCTCGCGGTGATCCTGGTGGTCGTCTACCACCTGTTCCCGCCCCTTCTGCCGAGCGGTTTCCTGGGCGTCGATGTGTTCTTCGTGATCAGCGGCTTCCTCATCACCAGCCTCCTGCTTCGCGAGCAGGCCATGACCGGCCGAATCGCACTCGCAGACTTCTGGCGACGACGCGCCCGGCGCCTGCTGCCGGCGCTCACCCTCGTCGTGACGGTCTGTGCGAGCGCGGCGTGGATCATCGGCGGTGACGTGCTCCTGAACCTGGGCGCGCAGGTGGTCGGCGCGTTCACGTTCAGCTACAACTGGATCTCGATTTCGGGCGACACGGGCTATTTCAGCAGTGGGGCACCCGAGCTCTTCCGAAACTTCTGGTCCCTCGCGGTCGAAGAGCAGTTCTACGTGGTGTGGCCCCTCATCCTGCCGCTGTTCCTCCTGATCCCGCGCGCGTGGGGTCGCGCGGCCGCTGCCCTCGCTCTCGCGGCGGCCTCCGCGGCCTGGATGGCCTCTCTGGTCAGCGCGGGGGGCGACCTGACTCGCGTCTACTTCGGCACCGACACACACTCGTTCGGCATCCTCGTGGGCATCGCGCTCGCATTCGTGCTCGGGCCTATCCTTCGGCGGTCCGCCGCGCCTGCACCCTCCGAGGATGCGGCTCGACTTCCGGTCATGGTTCCCTCCGTCACCCTGCCACCGGGCTGGACGATCGTGCAGCCGAAGACGGCGCCGACCCCCAAGCCCGCACCGTCCCTGTTCCGCCCCGCGTGGATGGACCGCAGCGGAACGCGCGTCGCCGTATCGGTCGTGGGCGTGGTCGCCGTGGCGGGCATCGTCGCCAGCGCGATGATGGTGCCCGCTGACGGCGGCATCACCTTTCCGGGTACCCTCCTGGCGGCCAGCATCCTGAGCGTCATCGTGATCGCCACGGCCACGTGGCCGGGTTCGGCCTACGCGCGGGGGATGGATGCTCCGCCGCTGCGCTGGATCGGCGAGCGCTCGTACGGGATCTATCTGTGGCACTGGCCGCTGCTCGTGCTCGCGATGGCCGGCATCCGTGGCGCGGGCACGCGGTCCGGTGTGCCCACCTGGATCGGTGTCGGCGTGCTGGGTCTGACCATCGCAGCCGCCGAGCTGTCGTACCGCTTCGTCGAGACGCCCGTGCGCCGGTACGGCTTCCGCGGCACTTTCTCGCGGATGGTCTCGCAGCTGCAACGCGGTCCACGGTCGCGACTGCGCGCCCTCGGGCTGTCGGCGGTGGCCGTCGTGGTGGTGTGGGGTACGGCCGCCGGCATCGCCGCGGCACCGGCGACATCGGGTGGTGAGGCAGCCGTCGCGGCGGGGCAGGTCGCGCTCGACCAGGCGAACCAGCAGGCCGCGACAGCGTCGGCGACTCCGAGCGCGACGCCCGCTCCCAGTGCGACCCCGACGGCGACTGCTGAGGCCGCGCCGTCCACGCCATCCGCGGACCCCGAGCCCACACCGTCGCCGACACCGATCACCGGCGACGAGATCTCCGCCGTAGGCGACTCGGTCATGCTGGCGTCGGCGCCCGCCTTGCTCGAGCGCTTTCCCGGAATCCAGATCGACGCCGCGGTGTCGCGCTCGACATGGGCGGGCCCCGGCATCGTCGAGAGCCTTGCCGCGAACGGAGAGCTGCGCGAATTCGTGGTCGTCGCACTCGGCACGAACGGACCTGTCAGCCTCGACGCGCTCGAGCGCATGACGGCGATCGCCGGGCCCGACCGCAGCGTGGTGCTGGTGAACGCCTTCGCCCCGCGCGACTGGATCCCGGAGGTGAACGCGGACCTCAGCGCTTTCGCGTCATCGCACCCGGGCGTCGTCGTCGCCGACTGGTCGGGCGCGATCAGCGCCCACACCGACTTGCTGGCGGGCGATCAGATCCACCCCGGCGCCTCGGGCGGCCACGTCTTCGCCGACACCGTGGCGACGACGATCGATCAGATCGAGAAGGAACGGGCGCAGCGTCAGTACGAGCTCGAGATGCGGGTGCGCGAGAACCTGCGTCTCCACCCGGCACCGCAGGTTCGTTAGTCACCGGCGCGAAGGCGACGACCCGCCCGTCCTCGACGGCGAGCACCGACAGATCGGGACGCAGGCGCGGCCCGTCGACGAAGTGGCTCCACCGCTCGGGCAACGTCTCGAGACTCCCCCGGTGATCTCGGAACGCGTCGTTGCGCGCCGTGCGTGTGAGCTCCGTGAACTCGGGGACGTACGGGACGAGCGCGATCGGCGCGGATGGACCGTCTGCCGCGAGCCCGACCAGCGTGTCCCGGTCCGGCTGGTAGAAGGACGCCACGAGGATCTCCTCGATCTCGTCACGGGGAGTCGCGAATGCGGGGTGGGACATCCGGATGACTCGGCAGGATGGGATCGGGTGTCGCGCCGATACGCTCCGCACGGGTCGCCTCGGTGACGCGCTCAGCCTAGGGGGACCGGGCGACACTCCCCGTTGCCCGGAAACGCGTGAGACCCGCAGGCCCCAGGGGGCTCGCGGGTCTCACGGGTGCAAGGTGGCCGTGGCACGGATGCCGCGGCCGACCGGACTCATTCGCCCGGTCGTCCGATCACTCGGACTTCTCCTCGGCGGGGGTCACGACGGCGTCCTCGGCCGCAGCCTCGGCGGCCGCGCCCTCTTCCGGCGACTCGGCGCCGGCGTCTGCCGGCGTCTCGTCGGCAGCGGTCTCGTCGGCGACGGTCTCGTCGGCGATGACCTCGTCAGCGACGGTGTCTTCTGCCGGTGCCTCGGCGGCGGGTGCGGCATCCGCCTTCGCAGCCTTCTTGGCGGACGGCTTCTTCGTCACGGGCTCGAGGACGAGCTCGATGACGGCCATCGGAGCGTTGTCGCCCTTGCGGTTGCCGACCTTGGTGATGCGGGTGTAGCCGCCCTCACGGTCGGCGACCAGCGGCGCGATCTCGGTGAAGAGCTCGTGCACGACGGTCTTGTCACCGATCACCGACAGGACGCGGCGACGGGCGTGCAGGTCGCCGCGCTTGGCGAACGTGACCAGACGCTCGGCGAGCGGACGCAGGCGCTTCGCCTTGGTCTCGGTCGTCTTGATCGACTTGTGCGTGAACAGCGCAGCGGCGAGGTTCGCAAGCAGCAGGCGCTCGTGGGCGGGACCGCCGCCGAGGCGGGGACCCTTCGTGGGCTTGGGCATGTCTCAATTACTCCAGTGTGAAATCGGGTCGTGGACGACGGGCTCAGACGGTCTCGTCGTCGTAGCCGCCGTAGAAGTGCGCACCGTCGAACCCGGGGACCGAGTCCTTCAGCGACAGTCCGAGCGAGATGAGCTTGTCGCGCACCTCGTCGACCGACTTCTGACCGAAGTTGCGGATGTTCATGAGCTGCGTCTCCGAGAGCGCGACGAGCTCGCTCACGGTGTTGATGCCCTCACGCTTGAGGCAGTTGTACGAGCGCACCGACAGATCGAGGTCTTCGATCGGCATCGACAGCTCGTTGGACAGGACGGTCTCGACCGGCGCGGGGCCGATCTCGATGCCCTCGGCCTCGACATTGAGCTCACGGGCGAGGCCGAACAGCTCGGTCAGGGTGCGACCGGCCGACGCGACGGCGTCGCGGGGAGCGATGCTCGACTTGGACTCCACGTCCAGCACGAGCTTGTCGAAGTCGGTGCGCTCACCGGCACGGGTGGCATCGACGCGGTAGCTGACCTTGAGCACCGGCGAGTAGATCGAGTCGATCGGGATCTGACCGGCCTCGGCGTACTCGTTGCGGTTCTGGGTTGCCGACACGTAGCCGCGGCCACGCTCGATCGTGAGCTCGAGCTCGAACTTGGCCGAGTCGTTGAGCGTCGCGATGACCAGCTCGGGGTTGTGGACCTCGACACCGGCGGGAGCCGAGATGTCGGCGGCCGTGACCTCACCGGCACCCGTCTTGCGCAGGTACGCCGTGATGGGCTCGTCGCGCTCGCTCGAGACGACGAGCTGCTTGATGTTCAGGATGATCTCGGTGACATCCTCCTTGACACCGGGAATGGTGCTGAACTCGTGGAGGACGCCGTCGATGCGGATGCTCGTGACGGCCGCACCGGGGATCGAAGACAGGAGGCTGCGACGCAGCGCGTTGCCGATCGTGTAGCCGAAGCCAGGCTCCAGCGGCTCGATGATGAAGCGGCTGCGGAACTCCCCGATCTTCTCCTCGGTCAGAGTGGGACGCTGTGCGATGAGCACTATGGGTTCCTTTCAATCACGTGTCCGCTATATGACACGTGCAGTGGGTGAGGTGTGTTGAGTTGTGTTCAGGGATGCCGCGGGCCGCGGCATCCGTCGATCAGAGTGCGACGCCCGAGGGACCGTGGACGCGTCCCCGGTCCCCGAGCGTCGTCGAAGAAGTCAGACGCGGCGGCGCTTCGGCGGACGGCAGCCGTTGTGAGCCTGGGGCGTCACGTCGCTGATCGAGCCGACCTCGAGGCCGGCAGCCTGCAGCGAGCGGATCGCGGTCTCGCGACCGGAGCCCGGGCCCTTCACGAAGACGTCGACCTTCTTGACGCCGTGCTCCTGCGCCTGGCGGGCAGCGGACTCCGCGGCCATGCCGGCGGCATACGGCGTCGACTTGCGCGAGCCCTTGAAGCCCACGCCACCCGACGATGCCCAGCTGATGACAGCGCCGGACGGGTCGGTGATCGACACGATCGTGTTGTTGAACGTCGACTTGATGTGGGCGTGGCCCAGCGCGATGTTCTTCTTCTCCTTGCGGCGCGGCTTGCGCGCGGCGGTCTTGGCCTGTGCCATGTGCTTGTTCTCCTGAATCCTGAGCGCAGGCGGCGGCCTAGCGCGCCTTCTTCTTGCCGGCGACGGTGCGCTTGGGTCCCTTGCGGGTGCGGGCGTTCGTCTTGGTGCGCTGTCCGCGCACGGGCAGGCCGCGACGGTGACGGATGCCCTCGTAGGAGCCGATCTCGACCTTGCGGCGGATGTCGGCGGCGACCTCACGGCGAAGGTCACCCTCCACCTTGTAGTTGCCCTCGATCGTGTCGCGGAGCGCGATCAGCTGATCGTCGGACAGGTCCTTCACGCGGACCTCGGGGCTGATCTCGGTCGCGGCCAGGATCTCTTTCGAGCGGGTCGGGCCAACACCGTAGATGTAGGTAAGGGCGATCACTACGCGCTTGTCGCGCGGGATGTCAACGCCGGCAAGACGTGCCATGCGGCTCTCCTAGGGAGTTTGTGGAGGTATGGAGCAGGATCGGTGCCCGGGCCTCCGCCCGAGGTGTCCCCCGGTTGCCCGGGATCTGAAACTGCCTGTTATGTGTTCAGTTGTGGTGTTCCGGATGCCGCGCCTCGCGGCATCCGGAATCGAATCTGTGACTAGGCTTCGACGAGCTCAGGCTTCGACGAGCTCAGGCTTCGACGAGCTCAGCCCTGGCGCTGCTTGTGGCGCGGGTTCGACTTGCAGATGACCATCACGACGCCGTGGCGGCGGATGACCTTGCAGTGGTCGCAGATGGGCTTGACGCTGGGATTGACCTTCATGATTTCCTGTTTCGCTGTCTTCGCCGGGCATCCGAATTTCGATACACCGCCTGGGGCGGCATCCGATCAACGGATGGGGCGTTACTTCTCGACCGGTCTAGCGGTAGCGGTAGACGATTCGGCCGCGGGTCAGGTCGTAGGGGCTGAGCTCTACGACCACGCGGTCCTCCGGAATGATGCGGATGTAGTTCTGCCGCATCTTGCCCGAGATCGTGGCGAGGACCTTGTGTCCGTTGCTCAGCTCAACGCGGAACATCGCGTTGGGCAGCGCCTCGGAGATCACGCCCTCGATCTCGATGACACCGTCTTTCTTCGCCATACACTCGCTCACGCTTGTGCAGACCGGTCGGTCTGCGGTTGATGGGGGTTTCGGTGCCTCGACACGCCAACGAGGGCGCAAAGCACCAAGGATCAATCATACGTGATCTAGGATGCCGCGGCAAACCGGACCGGGGATCGCCGGGTTCGGGGTGTGTGGCCGCGCCGGCGCCGGTGTGCGCAGTGGTGCGGCCTTCCCGCCGAACCCACATCTTCGAGGTCCAGCCCACTGAACCACGGCGCGCGGTCATGTGGACTGGCGCCGGCGCATGTGGGTTCGATTGCGGCCACCAGTTCACATCTCACGAGAAGCTCCGAGACACGCC
The DNA here is from genome assembly GCF_039530225.1 of Microbacterium pumilum. Classification (NCBI taxonomy): domain Bacteria; kingdom Bacillati; phylum Actinomycetota; class Actinomycetes; order Micrococcales; family Microbacteriaceae; genus Microbacterium; species Microbacterium pumilum. Next base: position 1,735,639 of record NZ_BAAAOH010000001.1, on the reverse strand, counting down.
GCCCGGACCGGCTGGCGGACGCACATGGAAGTCGGCGAGCCGCTGCCGGAACGCATCCACGTCTCGGATGTGAGGGCTTCCCCACCGGATGATCGGGCGGCGCGTGCGCCCGCGGATGTCGTCTTCGCGCCGCTTCTCCTCGAGCACCGCCTCGGCCGTGGACCTCTCGGCGAGCATCTCGGGATCCGTGTACTTGCCAGTCCCGTCGAACTCGCCCCAGACTTGAACATCATCCAAGCCGAAGTCGATGTCGTACCACCCGGTGCTGTGGTCTATCCGCACCTGCAGTCTGGGCGGGGCGAAGCCCAGTTGGTGCAGATACAGGCGGCTCACGCTTTCCCCCGGCAGCTGCGCGCGTCCGTCCGCGAACTCGACGACCCACCGTCCCTGCACACTCCCGCGGGCTCCACGACGGAGGGCGCTGCAACCGAGTACCTTCGCCTTCCACTCCTCTGCCGCGTCGATGTCGTAGCGGCGCGACCCATCGACCCAAGCGACCTTCCGCAGGGCCGCATCGACGATCGAGATCGCAGCCTCGAGCGGCAGCCGACCAGCAAGGTCCGCGGCAGTCCGGGCCAGGCTGGTGACGGGGACGCCGTCCACCTCAGCGTGATGTCCCTCAACAGCGACCTCGTGCCGAGCGACCCCCGATGAACCCCGGGTCACGCCGTTGGTTCCGGCTCCGCTCACGTGCACGCGCGGTGGGTCGAACCGATAGAAGGGAAGCCCCCAGAGGGCTGCAGCCGAGGCGTGGGACAGCAGGACTTCTCCGCCGCGCATCGTGCGCACCACCGCCAGCGCCTTGGCCACGTGGCGTGACTCGGGATACCACCCGCGCCAGGTTGTGGCGTCTACGTACCACCCGCGGTGCACGACCACGAGCCGCCCACCTCGCACTGCGTCACGAAGGTCCGTCCGCCCCATGCCTCGCATCCCCATGTCGGCGGCGGAGAGCACCTTGATGCCGATGTCGGCGATGTCCATCCGCCCATCGTGTGCGCGCGTCCTCGTGCTGCAGCATCCGTCGTCCACACTCGTGCACGAAGCCACCGATCCGCTCGCTGGGGAGGACCGGTCCGCGCGAACCCACAGATCTGCGCTCGAGCCCACGCATCGCCGCCGCACGGAGAGGTGGGCTCGGGCCTCAGGGTGTGGGTTCGACCGCGCACGGCGCGCGGCGCGCGGGCTACGACGCGAACAGCGACGCGAGGTCGGCGGGCTCCGGAAGTGTCGAGTTCGCGATGACCTCGCCGTTGATCGCGATGGTCGGCGTTCCGACGCCGGCCGCGCCGGGCTGAACGGGCGTCTCCTTGGTCATCGCCGTCACGAACTTCGAGTAGCGGCCGCTGTTCACGCAATCGTCGATGTCGCTGACTCCGGCGGCAGCCGCGATGCCCAGGATCTGCTCGTCGGTGAGGCCGGTCGAACCCTCCTGCGGCTGGTTCGCATACATCGCCTGCATGAACGGGACGACGGCATCCGCATCCGCCACCGCCACGCAGTACATGGCGCTCGCCGCACGCGTGGAGTACTCGGTTCCCTGCGACTGGTGATCGAGGATGGCGATCGGGTGGATGCCGAGGGTGATCGTCCCGTCGTCGACGAGACCCTGGATGGCCTCGCCGTAGGCCTGCTCGAACTGGTTGCAGATGGGGCACATGAAGTCGATGTACGTGTCCATGGTGGACTCGCCGCTGCCGACGAGGATCGCGCCCGTGTCGGTGTCGATGTTCGACGCCGTGGGCGGCTCGCCCGGGCCCGGGTCGGTCGCTTGGTTGTTGAGAGTCACGACGAGCACGCCGACGCCGACGAGCACCGCCACCACTGCGACACTCACCCAGATCGCGAACCAGTTGACCCTGCGCGCCCCACCAGCCATCATCGTCCTTCTCCGTTACGCGATCTCTCGCGGTGTGACGCCGAACGGCGCGAGCCCGGCGGCTCCGCCGTCGGGCGCCGTCAGAACCCAGATGCCCCCATCGTGCACGGCGACGCTATGTTCCCAATGTGAGCCGGCTGAGCCGTCGAGCGTCGACACGGTCCAGCCGTCGTCCTCGACGAAGGTCGCCTGGTCGCCGATGACGACCATCGGCTCGATCGCCAGGACCAGCCCGGGCCGCACCTCAGGACCCGGGTCGGCGACGCGGTAGTTGAAGACCGACGGCGATTCGTGCATGGTGCGTCCGATGCCGTGCCCGACGTACTCGCGCAGGATGCCGTAGCCGCCATCCGGAGCATTCGCCTCGATGTAGCCCTGCACCGCCGTGCCGATCTCGCCGATGTGCGATGCCGTGGCCATCGCCGCGATGCCCGCCCACAGCGACCCCTCGGTCACGTCCGACAGTCGCTCGCGCTCGGCGACCACAGCAGGACGAGAAGGATCCGGCAGCACGACCGAGAACGCGGAGTCGCCGTTCCAGCCCTTGTACTCGGCCCCCGCGTCGACGGACAGGATGTCGCCCGGCTCGAGCACCCGGTCGCCGGGTATCCCGTGGACGACCTCCTGGTTCACCGACGCGCAGATGGTGTGCCGATAGTCGCGCACCATCTTGAAGTTGGACTTCGCACCGCGCGCGATGATGAGGTCGGATGCCGCGGCATCCAGTTCGGCGGTGGTGACGCCTGGCGCGATCAGCGAGCGGGCGGCGTCGAGCGCGGCGGCCGTGATGAGCCCCGGTTCCACCATCGCCCGCAGCTGGGCGGGGGACTTGTAGATCGAACGGCGCAGCGCCACGGTTTCAGGCCGCGGCCGGGCGACTCATGCCCCGGGCCTCGAGCGCCGCGATGACCCGGTCGGTGATCTCATCGAGCGAGCCCAGACCGTCGATCACGTCGACGATGCCGCGATCGCGGTACACGTCGAGGATCGGCGAGGTCTCGCGCTCGTAGATCGCGAGACGGTTCGCGATGACCTCTTCGGTGTCATCCGTGCGGCCCTGCTCCGTCGCGCGCAGCGAGAGTCGCGCGATGCTCTCGTCGCGCGGCACGTCGAGCTCGATGACGGCATCCAACTCCTGGCCGCGACCATCGAGGAACTCGTCGAGCGAACGCACCTGAGCAAGGTTGCGCGGGTATCCGTCGAGCAGGAAGCCGTGGGCCGCGTCGGGCTGGGCCAGCCGGTCGCGGACGACCGCGCTCGTCAGCTCATCCGAGACCAGGTCGCCCGCCGCGATGATCGCCTGCACCTGAAGTCCGAGCTCCGTACCTGCCGCGACGGCTCCGCGGAAGACGTCTCCGGTGGAGATCGCGGGGATTCCGAACGCCTCGGCGATGCGGATGCCCTGGGTGCCTTTGCCGGAACCCTGGGGTCCGACGATGAGCAGCCGGGATGCCGCGCCATCCTGAGTCGGTCGAAGGGTCATCGCAGTAGTCCTTCGTAGTGGCGCTGCTGCAGCTGGGCGTCGATCTGCTTCACGGTCTCGAGACCGACACCGACGATGATCAGGATCGATGCGCCACCGAACGGGAAGTTCTGGTTGGCACCGACCGTCGCAAGGGCGATGAGCGGAAGGAGGGCGATGAGGCCCAGGTAGATCGCACCGGCCAGGGTGATGCGCGTCAGCACGTAGTCGAGGTATTCGGCGGTCGGACGACCGGCACGGATGCCGGGGATGAACCCGCCGTACTTCTTCATGTTGTCGGCGACCTCGACAGGATTGAACGTGATCGCGACGTAGAAGTAGGTGAAGCCGACGATGAGCAGGAAGTACAGCAGCATGTAGAGCGGGTGATCGCCCTTGGTCAGGTAGTTCGTGATCCAGACGACCCAGCCAGCCGGGGTCTCCCCCGCCTGCGGCTGGTTGAACTGCGCGAGCAGCGCCGGGATGTACAGCAGCGACGAGGCGAAGATGACCGGCACGACACCTGCCATGTTGACCTTGATCGGGATGTAGGTGTTCGTGCCGCCGTAGGTGCGTCGGCCGACCATGCGCTTGGCGTACTGCACCGGGATGCGTCGCTGCGATTGCTCGACGTACACGACGAGAGCCACGACGACGATGCCGACGGCGAGGACCAGGAGGAAGACCTCGAAGCCCTTGGTCGCCCAGATCGCACCCATCGCGGTCGGGAAGGACGCGGCGATGGACGTGAAGATCAGGATCGACATGCCGTTGCCGATGCCGCGCTCGGTGATGAGCTCGGCGAACCACATGATGAGGCCGGTGCCGGCGGTCAACGTGATGATCATGAGCAGCTGCGCCCACCACACGTCGTTGGTCAGCAGCTGCTGACACTCGGGCACACTGCTGGTGCCGAACAGCTGGCCGCTGCGGGCCACCGTCACGAGGGTCGTCGACTGCAGCAGTGCAAGCGCGATCGTGAGGTAGCGGGTGTACTGCGTGAGACGCGCCTGCCCCGACTGGCCCTCTTTGTAGAGGGTCTCGAAGTGCGGGATGACGACGCGCAGCAGCTGCACGATGATCGTCGCGGTGATGTACGGCATGACGCCGAGCGCGAAGATCGACAGCTGCAGCAGGGCGCCGCCGGAGAACAGGTTGACCAACGACAGCAGACCCTCGGTGCCGGAGGACTGCCGGAGGCAGTCCTGCACGTTGGGGAAGTCGACGAACGGGGCCGGGATGTGGGCACCGAGCCGGTACAAGGCGATGATCGCCAGAGTGAATGCGATCTTCCGACGAAGGTCGGGGGTACGGAAGACCCGCGCGATGGCGCTGAACAAGAGGATGCCTCCAGAAGGGATGGCGGTACGAACGGGCGTACCGTCAACCAGGGTAACCCAGCGGGGGCCGGAGCAAGCTCCGGCCCCCGCTGCGCACTACTTGACGGTGCCGCCCGCGGCGACGATCTTCTGCTCGGCGGAACCCGAGACCTTGTCGACCGCCACGTTGAGCTTCACCGAGATGTCGCCGGTGCCGAGCACCTTGACCTTCTCGTTCTTGCGCACTGCACCCTTGGCGACGAGGTCGCCGATGGTGACGTCGCCACCCTTGGGGTAGAGCTCGGCGAGCTTCTCCAGGTTCACGACCTGGTACTCGACCCGGAACGGGTTCTTGAATCCGCGGAGCTTCGGGGTGCGCATGTGCAACGGCATCTGCCCACCCTCGAAGCCGACCTTGACCTGATAGCGGGCCTTCTGGCCCTTGGTGCCACGACCGGCCGTCTTGCCCTTCGAGCCCTCTCCACGACCCACGCGGGTCTTGGGAGTGTTCGACCCGGGGACGGGACGCAGGTGGTGCACCTTCAGCACGCCGGGGCGCGCCACGGGGACGTCGGACTTCTTCGAAGCCGAAGCCTTCTTCGCGCCATCCGCCTTGTCGGCCTTCTTCGCAGACGCCGTGTCGGCGGCAGCCTTCTTCGGAGCCTTGACCTCGGCCTCGGCGGTGTTCTTCTCGGCCTTGTCAGCCATTAGTCGATCTCCTCAACCTTCACGAGGTGTGCGACGGTCTTGACGTAACCGCGCGTCTGCGCGTCGTCCGGACGGACGACCGAGTCGCCGATCCGCTTGAGACCGAGGCTTCGCAGCGTGTGACGCTGGTTCTGCTTCTCACTCACCTTGGACTTGATCTGTGTCACCTTGAGACGCGAGGCCATCAGGCACCTACCTTCGCAGCAGCGGCGGCCTCGGCCTCCGCACGCACGAGACGAGCCGGCGCGACCTGGTCGAACTCGAGTCCGCGACGTGCGGCGACCGCACGGGGCTCCTCGAGCTGCTTCAGGGCGGCGACGGTCGCGTGCACGATGTTGATCGTGTTCGACGAGCCGAGCGACTTCGAGAGGACATCGTGGATGCCGGCGCACTCGAGCACGGCGCGGACGGGTCCACCCGCGATGACACCGGTACCGGCGGCGGCGGGGCGCAGGAGCACCACACCGGCGGCTGCCTCACCCTGAACAGGGTGCGGGATGGTCGAGCCGGAGCGCGGCACGCGGAAGAAGTTGCGCTTGGCCTCTTCGACGCCCTTCGAGATGGCGAGGGGCACTTCGCGGGCCTTGCCGTAGCCGACGCCCACGACGCCGTTGCCATCGCCCACGACGACGAGCGCCGTGAAGCTGAAGCGACGACCGCCCTTGACGACCTTCGAGACGCGGTTGATCGTCACGACGCGCTCGAGGAACTGGCTCTTGTCGGCGTCGCGCGAACCGCGGTCACGCTGGTTCGCGTTGCGCTCGCGGCCACCGCGACGCGGCTCGCGCTCGCGCTCGGTGGTCGCCTCGACGGGAGCGGCCTGCTCGGCAGGCGCCTGCTCGGTGGTCACTTCGGTCTCCCCGTTGTTGTTGTTCACTGCATCGCTCACAGGTTCAGACCCCCTTCGCGGGCGCCGTCGGCGATCGCCGCAACGCGTCCCGCGTAGCGGTTGCCGCCGCGGTCGAACACGACGTCTTCGACGCCGGCAGCCTTCGCGCGCTCGGCGACGAGCTCGCCGACCTTGCGCGCCTTGGCGGTCTTGTCACCCTCGAACGAACGCAGGTCCGCTTCGAGCGTCGACGCCGAGGCCACGGTGCGGCCCTTGCTGTCGTCGACGACCTGCACGAAGACGTGGCGGGCCGAACGCGTGACGACAAGGCGCGGACGCAGCTCGGTGCCGATGACCTTCTTGCGAAGGCGGGAGTGACGACGCGCGCGCGCGTCTGTCTTCGACTTCACAGCCATGGTTACTTACCAGCCTTTCCGGCCTTGCGCCGAACGACCTCGCCGGCGTAGCGCACACCCTTGCCCTTGTAAGGCTCGGGCTTGCGGATCTTGCGGATGTTTGCAGCCGCCTCGCCGACGGCCTGCTTGTCGATGCCGCTCACGGTCACCTTGTTGTTGCCCTCGACCGTCAGGGTGATCCCCGCGGGGGGCTCGACCAGGACGGGGTGCGAGAAGCCGAGCGCGAACTCGATCGAGCTGCCCTTCTGCACGACGCGGTAGCCGGTGCCGACAACCTCGAGGCCCTTGGTGTAGCCCGTGGTGACGCCGATGATGTTGTTGTTGATGAGCGTCCGCGTCAGGCCGTGCAGCGAGCGCGATGCGCGCTCGTCGTCGGGGCGGGTCACGACGACCTGGCCCTCTTCGACCTTGACCTCGATGGGACGCGAGACGGTGAGCGCAAGCTCGCCCTTCGGGCCCTTGACGGCGACATCCTGGCCGTCCACCGCGACGGTGACGCCGGCGGGGATGTCGATGGGGAGACGTCCGATACGCGACATGTCAGATCACCACACGTAGGCGAGGACTTCCCCACCTACGCCCTTCTGCTCGGCCTGGCGGTCGGTGAGAAGACCAGAGGAGGTGGAGAGGATGGCGACGCCGAGGCCACCGAGGACGGTGGGGATCTCGGTCGACTTCGCGTAGACACGGAGGCCGGGCTTCGAGACGCGCTTGATCCCGGCGATCGACCGCTCGCGGTTCGGGCCGTACTTGAGCTCGAGCGTGAGGGTCTGGCCGACGCGGGCGTCCTCGACGTTCCAGTCCCCGATGTAGCCCTCGCGCTTGAGGATCTCGGCGATGTGGGTCTTGAGCTTCGAGCTCGGCAGCGACACGGAGTCGTGGTGCGCCGAGTTCGCGTTGCGCAGACGGGTCAGCATATCTGCGACCGGGTCTGTCATTGTCATGGTGTTTCCTTCGTTCACCAGGTTTCGTACGCCGTTACACGACGGCCGACCTGTGGTGGGATGACGCGGATGCGTCGATGGATCAAGCCTGGGCGTCGTCCGAGCGGAACGGGAAGCCGAGGAGGCGCAGAAGCTCGCGGCCCTCGGCATCCGTCTTGGCCGACGTCACCACGGTGATGTCGAACCCGCGGACGCGGTCGATCTTGTCCTGGTTGATCTCGTGGAACACGGACTGCTCCTGGAGACCGAACGTGTAGTTGCCGTTCCCGTCGAACTGCGTGCCCGAGAGGCCACGGAAGTCGCGGATGCGGGGCAGCGCGAGGTTGACGAGACGGTCCAGGAACTCCCATGCACGGTCGCCACGGAGGGTGACGTGCGCGCCGATTGCCTGGCCCTCACGCAGCTTGAACTGCGCGATGGACTTGCGGGCCTTCGTGACGACCGGCTTCTGGCCGGTGATCTTGGTGAGGTCGTCGACCGCGCCATCGATCACCTTGCTGTCGCGAGCTGCCTCGCCGACGCCGGTGTTGACGACCACCTTGACGAGCCCGGGGATCTGCATGACGTTCGGGTAGCCGAATTCCTCCTGCAGCGCCTTCTTGATCTCGCCGTTGTACTTCTGCTTCAGGCGGGGCTGGATCTTGCCAGCCTCCACGGCAGTTGTGCTGCTCATAATCAGAGGTCCTTGCCTGACTTCTTCGCGTAGCGCACGCGGACGGTGCGCTTCACGCCATCCTTCGTCTGCTCCTCGACGCGGTGGCCGACACGGGTCGGCTTCTTGCTCGAGGGGTCGACGACGGCGACGTTGGAGATGTGGATCGGGGCTTCGAAGGTCTCGATGCCACCGGTCTTGGTGCCGCGCTGGGTCTGGCCCACGCGGGTGTGCTTGGTGACGTAGTTGACGCCCTCGACGATCACGCGGTTCTGCTCGACGAGGACCTCGAGGACCTTGCCCTGCTTGCCGCGGTCGCCGCCACGCTCGGGCTTCGCGCCCGCGATGACCTGAACCAGGTCACCCTTCTTGATCTTCGCCATGACTAAATGACCTCCGGCGCCAGCGAGACGATCTTCATGAACTTCTTGTCGCGAAGCTCACGGCCGACCGGTCCGAAGATGCGGGTGCCGCGGGGCTCCCCGTCGTTCTTCAGGATGACGGCGGCGTTCTCGTCGAACTTGATGTACGAGCCGTCGGGACGGCGCGTCTCCTTCTTGGTGCGGACGATGACGGCCTTGACCACATCGCCCTTCTTGACGTTGCCGCCCGGGATCGCATCCTTGACCGTTGCCACGATGGTGTCGCCCAGACCGGCGTACCGGCGGTGCGAGCCACCGAGCACGCGGATCGTGAGCAGTTCCTTGGCGCCGGTGTTGTCGGCGACCTTGAGGCGGGATTCCTGCTGAATCACTTGGCCTTCTCCAGAATCTCCACCAGGCGCCAGCGCTTGGTCGCGCTCAGCGGGCGGGTCTCGTTGATGAGGACGAGGTCGCCGATGCCGGCGCTGTTCGCCTCATCGTGCGCCTTGACCTTCGAGGTGCGACGGATGACCTTGCCGTAGAGGGGGTGCTTCACGCGGTCCTCGACCTCGACGACGATGGTCTTGTCCATCTTGTCGCTCACGACGTAGCCGCGACGTGCCTTGCGGTAACCGCGGGCATCGGCGTCGCGCACGTCGTGCGCGGAGGACTCGTGTCCCTTGGCCTCCACGGCCTCGGCCACGGGGGCCTCGACCTTGGCAGCGGCCTTCTTCGGGGCGGCCTTCTTCTCGGCGCCCTTTTCAGTGGTCTCAGCCATTACTCGGCCTCTTCCTTTACGGCCACGTCGGCGGCATCCGCCTTCTTGGCCTTCGTCTTCTTCGCCTTGGCGGCGACCTCCAGGGGCGCGGGCGTGGCACGGATGCCGAGCTCGCGCTCACGGATCACGGTGTAGAGCCGCGCGATGTCGCGCTTGACCGCACGGATGCGGCCGTGGCTCTCGAGCTGGCCGGTGGCCGACTGGAAGCGCAGGTTGAACAGCTCTTCCTTGGCCTTGCGCAGCTCCTCGACGAGGCGCTGGTCCTCGAAAGTGTCGAGCTCGCTCGGTGCGAGCGTCTTGGTGCCGATCGCCATTACGCGTCGCCCTCCTCGCGCTTGATGATGCGTGCCTTGAGAGGCAGCTTGTGAATGGCACGGGTGAGGGCCTCACGAGCGAGCTGCTCGTTGACGCCCGCGACCTCGAAGAGGACGCGACCCGGCTTGACGTTTGCGACCCACCACTCCGGCGAACCCTTACCGGAACCCATGCGGGTTTCGGCCGGCTTCTTCGTGAGCGGACGGTCGGGGTAGATGTTGATCCACACCTTTCCGCCACGCTTGATGTGACGCGTCATCGCGATACGAGCGGACTCGATCTGACGGTTCGTCACGTACGCGGGCGTGATGGCCTGGATGCCGAACTCACCGAACGACACCTTCGTGCCACCGGTGGCCTGGCCGGAACGGCCGGGGTGGTGCTGCTTACGGTACTTGACCTTGCGGGGAATAAGCATCAGGCAGACGCTCCTTCTGCCACGGGGGCATCGTTGCGCGGGCCACGGCGACGGTCGCCACCGCGGTCGTCACGACCACGGGGTGCCTTCGGTGCGTTGGCCTGCTCGCGCGCCAGTTCCTTGTTGGTGAGGTCGCCCTTGTAGATCCAGACCTTCACGCCGATGCGGCCGAAGGTGGTCTTGGCCTCGTAGAAGCCGTAGTCGATGTTCGCGCGCAGCGTGTGTAGCGGCACACGACCCTCGCGGTAGAACTCCGACCGGCTCATCTCAGCGCCGCCGAGGCGGCCGGAGACCTGGATGCGGACGCCCTTGGCGCCCGCGCGCTGCGCGCCCTGCAGGCCCTTGCGCATCGCGCGGCGGAATGCCACGCGAGCGGAGAGCTGCTCGGCGATACCCTGCGCGACGAGCTGAGCGTCGGCCTCGGGGTTCTTGACCTCGAGGATGTTCAGCTGGATCTGCTTGCCGGAGAGCTTCTCGAGGTCGGTGCGGATGCGCTCGGCCTCGGCGCCGCGGCGGCCGATCACGATGCCCGGGCGGGCGGTGTGGATGTCGACACGGACGCGGTCGCGCGTGCGCTCGATCTCGATGTTGCTCACGCCGGCACGGTCGAGACTCGTCTGCAGCAGCTTCCGGATCTTGATGTCCTCGGCCACGTAGTCGGCGTAGCGCTGTCCGGGCTTCGTCGAGTCGGAGAACCAGCGCGACACGTGGTCGGTGGTGATGCCGAGGCGGAAGCCGTACGGGTTTACCTTCTGGCCCATTACTTGCTCGCCTTCTTGTTCTTGGTTCCCGCGGTTGCTGAGCTTGTCGAAGCATCAGCGACCTCCGGCGTCGAGAGCACGACCGTGATGTGGCTCGTGCGCTTCTTGATCTGGAACGCGCGACCCTGAGCACGGGGCTGGAAACGCTTGAGCGTCGTGCCCTCGTCGACGTACGCGTTGGCCACGTACAGGTCCTGCTCGTCCAGGTACTCGCCGTCCTTGTCGGCCTTCACGCGAGCGTTCGCGATCCCGGCGGCGACGAGCTTGTAGATCGGCTCGCTTGCAGCCTGCGGCGCGAACTTCAGGATGGCCAGGGCCTCCTGAGCCTGCTTGCCCTTGATGAGGGCGACGACACGACGAGCCTTCTGAGGGGTCACGCGGATGTGTCGCACTCGTGCGATGGACTCCACCATTTCTCTCTCCTCCTCAGTCGCCTAGCGGCGACGGCCCTTCTTGTCATCCTTCTCGTGGCCGCGGAAGGTGCGGGTGGGCGCGAATTCGCCCAGTTTGTGTCCGACCATGGTCTCGGTCACGAACACGGGGATGTGCTTGCGGCCGTCGTGCACGGCGATCGTGTGACCCAGCATTGCCGGGACGATCATCGAGCGACGTGACCACGTCTTGACGACGTTCTTGGTACCTGCCTCGTTCTGGACGACTACCTTGCGAAGCAGGTGCTCGTCGACGAAGGGGCCCTTCTTAAGACTGCGTGGCATCTTCCTCTACTCCTACTTGCGCTTCTTGCCGGCGTTGCGACGGCGGACGATGTACTGGTCGCTTTCCTTGTTGGCGTGACGCGTGCGGCCTTCCTTCTGGCCCCACGGCGTCACCGGGTGACGTCCACCGGACGTCTTGCCCTCGCCACCACCGTGCGGGTGGTCGACCGGGTTCATCGCGACACCGCGGACGGTCGGGCGGATGCCCTTCCAGCGGTTGCGGCCGGCCTTGCCCCAGTTGATGTTCGACTGCTCGGCGTTGCCGACCTCGCCGACGGTCGCGCGGCAGCGCGCGTCGACATTGCGGATCTCGCCCGAGGGGAGACGCAGCTGCGCGTACGGACCGTCCTTGGCGACCAGACGCACCGAGACGCCGGCCGAACGGGCCATCTTCGCACCGCCACCGGGGCGGAGCTCGATCGCGTGGATCACCGTACCGGTCGGGATGTTGCGCAGCGGCAGGTTGTTGCCGGGCTTGATGTCGGCCGAGGGACCCGACTCGACGATGTCACCCTGCGACAGCTTGTTCGGCGCGATGATGTAGCGCTTCTCGCCGTCCGCGTAGTGCAGCAGCGCGATGCGTGCGGTGCGGTTCGGGTCGTACTCGATGTGGGCGACCTTGGCGTCGATGCCGTCCTTGTCGTTGCGACGGAAGTCGATGACGCGGTACTGACGCTTGTGGCCACCACCGATGTGACGGGTGGTGATGCGGCCCTGGTTGTTGCGGCCACCGGTCTTGGACAGCGGGCGGAGGAGCGACTTCTCAGGCGTCGATCGGGTGATCTCGGCGAAGTCGGCCACCGACGAGCCGCGGCGACCCGGGGTCGTGGGCTTGTATTTGCGAATAGCCATATCTCTAGTCCTCTATCCCGACCGTCAGCCGACTGCCGTGAAGATGTCGATGGTGCCCGACTTCAGGGTCACGATGGCGCGCTTGGTGTCCTTGCGCTTGCCGGTGCCGAAGCGGGTGCGGCGGGCCTTGCCGACGCGGTTGATCGTGTTGACCGCAGCAACCTTGACGCCGAAGATCTTCTCGATGGCGAGCTTGATCTCGGTCTTGGTCGCGCGGGGGTCCACGAGGAACGTGTACTTGCCCTCGTCGATGAGCCCGTAGCTCTTCTCGGAGACGACCGGCTTCAGGATGACGTCGCGCGGGTCCTTGTTGAGTGCCGTGTTCAGGGTGCTCATGCCGAGACCTCCTCGGTGGCGCCGGCCTTCGATGCGACGAACGCGTCGTAGGCGGCCTTGGTGAAGACGATGTCGTCGGAGACGAGCACGTCGTAGGCGTTGAGCTGGTCGAACGTCAGCACGTGGACGTACTTCAGGTTGCGCACGCTCTTGACGGTGATCTCGTCGTCGCGGTCGATGACGACCAGGACGTTCTTGATCGCGGAGAAGCCGGCGAGCACAGCGGCAGCGGCCTTCGTCGAGGGAGCACCCTCGATCGCGAAGGAGTCGACGACGTGCAGGCGGTCACCGCGGGCGCGGTCGCTGAGCGATCCGAGCAGAGCGGCGGCGATCATCTTCTTGGGGGTGCGCTGCGAGTAGTCGCGCGGCTTCGGGCCGTGGACGATGCCACCGCCGGTCATGTGCGGCGCGCGGATCGAGCCCTGACGGGCGTTACCCGTGCCCTTCTGCTTGAAGGGCTTGCGGCCGGCACCGGAGACCTCGCCACGACGCTTGGTCGAGTGCGTGCCCTGGCGAGCCGCCGCGCGCTGCGCGACGACGACCTGGTGGATGAGCGGGATGTTCGTCTTGACGTCGAACACCGAGGCGGGCAGCTCCACAGAGCCGGCCTTCTTGCCGTCGGCGGTCAGCACGTCGAGCGCGAGAGTCGAGTCGGCCATGGACTAGGCCCCCTTCACTGCGTTGCGGACGTAGACGATGCGGCCGCGTGCACCGGGGACGGCGCCCTTGACGAGCAGCAGACCCTTCTCGGCGTCGACGGCGTGCACCGTGAGGTTGAGGACGGTCACGCGCTCGCCACCCATACGGCCGGCCATGCGCATGCCCTTGAAGACGCGGCTCGGGGTCGACGATGCGCCGATCGAGCCGGGCTTGCGGTGGTTGCGGTGCGAACCGTGCGATGCCGAGACGCCCTTGAAGTTGTGACGCTTCATGACACCGGCGAAGCCCTTGCCCTTGCTGGTGCCGACGACGTCGACCAGCTGGCCGGCCTGGAACGTGCCCTCAGCGGTGAGCTCCTGGCCCAGCGAGTAGTCCGCGGCGTCAGCCGTGCGGATCTCGGTGAGGTGGCGGCGCGGCGTGACGCCGGCAGCCTCGAAGTGGGCGGTCAGCGGCTGGTTGACCTTGCGCGGGTCGATCTGCCCGTAGGCGATCTGCACGGCGTTGTAGCCGTCCTTCTCGGGGGTGCGAACCTGGGTCACCACGTTCGGAGCCACCTCGATGACGGTGACGGGAATGAGCTTGCCCTGCTCGTTCCACACCTGGGTCATGCCGAGCTTGGTGCCCAGCAGTCCCTTCGAAATCTTGTTGTTGATGTCAGCCATGTCGAACCTCAGAGCTTGATCTCGATGTTGACATCGGCCGGCAGGTCGAGACGCATCAGCGAGTCGACGGCCTTGGGCGTCGGGTCGATGATGTCGATCAGACGCTTGTGGGTGCGCATCTCGAAGTGCTCGCGGCTGTCCTTGTACTTGTGGGGCGACCGGATGACGCACACGACGTTCTTCTCGGTCGGCAGGGGCACGGGGCCCACAACGGTCGCGCCGGCACGGGTCACGGTGTCGACGATCTTGCGGGCCGACGAATCGAGGCCGGCGTGATCGTACGACTTCAGGCGAATGCGGATCTTCTGTCCCGCCATTGTCTGCTCTCTCTCTTCTCACGTCTTACCGTCCCGGACTCCCCGGGGGCATTGGACGCACGGTGGCGCTCACGCGCCATGGCACTTCTTTCCTCGCGGTACTCGGTTCCCGAGCTTGTCGAGGGATGCTGCACCACTGTTCTGCTGTCAACCCGGATGCCGCGGCATCCGGTCCGTCGCCGGCCGCACGCGCACGTGCGCTCCCCGCGAAGGGAGTGGTTTCGGATGTATCGTTCTGCTGCCCGCGGCCTAGAACCCGGCGCTTACGCGCCTGTCTATGCACTGCCCTGGCAGTGATCCGGTGCACGCCAAAAGGGGCGCCGGAATGTGGAACCTCACTAGTCTACGTGGCGCCCGGGCGTGTCGCAAACTCGGGCGTGTCGCGGCTGGGCGTGCGAGGCACATTCCCAGGGACTCCTGAGAGCAGGGAGGACGAGTCAAGGCGTGACTCGTCCTCCCGCGCCTTACAGGGTCGGGGGTGCCTGGTTGCGGCGCCTGCGCCTCACGACCAACGCCGTCACTCCCGCGAGCAACGCGAGGATGCCGAAGATCACGAGGGGCAGCACGGGACCGCCACCGGTCGGGGGCAGGCTCGAAAGCGTCACCGTCGCGTCATCCTTGTCGGTGCCGAAGTCGCTGGGATCACCGAAGGTGTAGTAGTCCACGTAACCGACGTTCGTGATCACGCTGGCCTTCGAGCTCGGATTGACGGTCGCCACCAGGGTGATCGTCGGCGCCGATGTCGGCCCGAGCACGGAGCCCGCGGGCTGAAGCGGTCCGAGCAGCTCGCACGTGAGCGTTCCGCCGTAGCCGGACGCGTTCTTCCCCGTCACCTCGCACGTGGTCCAGTTCGGGAATGTCGCCGGGTCATCGTCGCCGACCCAGGAGACATCCGTGATCTTCAGATCCGCCGGGATCGGGTCTGTCACCACCACACCTTCCGCTGCCGAGTCATCGCTCACGTTCTCGACCGCCAGTGTGTACGAGAACGACTTGCCCGGGTCGGTCTTCTCGACGCTCGCCGTCTTCTCGATCTCGACGGTGCTGTGACGCGCCTGGGCGCAGTCCGGCGTCGCCGACGGGTACGAGACCTCGAAGGTGAGGGACGGGTTGACACTCAGTGTCACCGTCGAGTCGAAGCGCCAGGCGTAGTCGAGCTCGCTGGGGTCGAGGATGAGTCCGTTGTAGACCAGGTTGAGCCGATCCGTCGCGGTCATCTCGTCGGACGTTCCCGGGATGTAGTAGTTGACCGGGTTCGAGCCGGGGACGATGTCCGTCAGCTCGATGGCCCGCCATCCGGGATAGTCGATCGCGACACCCGAGGGCGTGAAGTACGCACCCGGCCACGCAGCCAGACCTGACCATGTCGCCGAGACAGGGCCGTCATCCGTCTCATCGATGGTCACGCTCGACGGGTCGCTGGTGGGGCTCGGCGGATCCGGCTCCCACAGGAGCGTGGCCTCTTCACCCGCGAGCAGTGCCGATTTCACGACCGACCAGCCGAGCAGCGGGGCATCGCTCAGGCATGACGTGTAGACGACGGCCGTGATGTCGCGAGTCGGGATCTCCTCGTCGTCGCAGTTGTTGCTCGCGACGCTGTCGAAGTCCGCCTCGACGCACGCGGTGTTGATCAGCGCGTCCAGCGGCGGCACCGGCGGCGGCGGATCGTCGCCCGGCGGCACCTGCGGCGGCACCTCCGGCTCGGCGGCCAGGAACGTGGCCGTGACGGTGATCGTCACGACCTGACCGACGGCCAGGCTGGCGATCGTCACGTCGATCTTGTTCGCCGCGAGATCGGAGTCATCCTGGAATGCGACGTCGACGTCGAGGGCGGTGAATTCGATGCGACCGGCATAGGGCGCAACGCTGAGCGAATCGTCCGTCACGTGCACGTTCGTCGCAGGTCCGTCGCCGTGGTTGGTCACGGTCAGGACGTAGTCGAAGGTGTTCCCCGGTTCGACGGAAGCCACACCATTCACGATCGGCACACCGTCCGACGTCTTCTCGATGCCGACGTCGTCGAAGTGCACGACCTGGCACGCGTCGTCATCCGTGACGGACCCACCTGAGGTGACCGTCGCGGTGTTCCACACCACGATGCCCTCCTCCTGAAGCTCGTCGCAGGTTTCCGGCGTCACCGGCCCGGGACCGGTGACCGTGACGTCCGCGGTCACCGTGTACACGTGCTGGGTGACGCCGTCGTCCTCGGGATCGAACGCCGCGGTGACGATCGTCCACGTGCCCGTGCCGTCCCACGTCGGGTCGTCCGGCGTCGGCGTGTCGCCGTCCGCGGCCGCCGCCGTCCAGTCGCCGAGCAGCTCGACGTTGTCGGGCAGCTCCGGAGCATCCGTCAGCACGTACCCCAGTATCGGGAGCGGGTCGGCGTCCGTGTCGGGGTAGGTCACCGTGATGTCGTAGCTGAGCGTCCAGTCACCCGTGGCCGGGTCCTGAACCGCCGCACCGGCGGCCGACTTCTCGATCTCGGGGAAGATCGGCTCGGAGCACGCCTCGACGGGCGTGTCCTGTCCGCCGGATGTCAGCAGTGCGGTGTTGAGGAACCCGCCGCCGCCATCCGGCTCGGAGTCGCACGCGCTGGTGCCGCTGTCGACGGCCTCCGCTGTGACCTCCGCCACCACTGTGACGGTGTAGGTGTGCGTGTCGCCCGCTTCGATCTCGTGGTCGGTGGCCAGGGTCACCGTGGCGTCAGGAGCAGGGAAGGTGCCGGATGACTCGCCCGACCACTTCGCGCTGCCGATGTCGATGCCGCCGCCGAAGTCGAGCGTGTCGGTCAGGTCGTACTCGGCCGACAGACCGTCCGGGTTGGCCGGCCCGGCCGGCGCCAGGTTCACGACGATGTCGTACGTGATCGTCCAGTCACCCGTGACGGGGTCCTGGTTCGTCGACGTCGCGGTCTTGGTGACCGTCGGGTAGACCCGGTCCGCGACGGGGATGCAGTCCGAGTCGTCGATCGGGATCGCCCCGACCGTCAGCGTCGCCGTGTTGAAGAAGCCGCTGCCCGGCTGGCCGGTGCAGTCCCCGTCATCGGGGTCGGCGGTGTCCTGGATGTCGACGAGCCACGACACACGGTAGACGTGAGTCTCGCCCGCGAGGAGCGCCACATCCGTCACGAAGTCCGTGCCCGTCGTGATCGTCAGCACCGGCTCGCCCGCGATGTCGGTGCGCTGCGCCTGACCCTGAGTGAGGTCGACCCCCACCGGGAAGCCGGGGGTGTCCGACAGCGAATAGAACGTGTCGTACCCGCCCGATGTCACTGTGACGTCGTACGAGACGAGCCACCTCGACGCGTCGTCGGGGTCCTGGGTCGCCGAGACGCCGGCCTTCACGACCGTGGGCAGCGCGGGCTCGGAGCAGTCATCCGCGGGGATGACGGCGCCGTTGACCGTGACGTTCGCCACGTTGAGGAACCCGCCGGCCGCCGGACGTTCGCCGGGCTCGCACGCCAGGGTGTCGCCCGTCCATGCCGCCTCATCGACCGTCGCGTGAGCGGTGACGGTGTAGGTGTCCACGTCATCGGGCGCGATGACCTGGTTGGTGGCGAACGTCGCTGTGCCGTCGGCGGCGAACGGGCCGCCTCCGGTCGGACCCGTCCACGAGGCGTCGTCGACCGTGATGTCGCCGCCGAACACCAGCACATCGGTGAGGCTGTAGACCGCGGCATCCGGGCCGCCGGTGTGGGTGACGACCACGTCATACGTGATCTCCCACGTGCCGTCCACGAGCTGCTGCGTGTCGGTCACCGTCTTCTCGATGGCGACGGTGGGGCGCTCGATGACGATGCAGTCTGAGGAGTCGTCTTCCGCAATGCCGTTCGTGACAGTCGCGGTGTTCCAGATACCCGTTCCATCGGCCGGCGAAGAGCCGCACACCAGGTCGTCGGGCGTCACCGTCGCTGCGATGGTCACCACACGAGTGATCGTGTAGGTGTGGGTCGCGCCCGCCGGCAGCGTCCCCGTGGCGAGTTCATCTGTGCCTGCCCATGCGCCGTTGCGGACGAAGGTTCCCCCACCCACGGCGACCGGGTCGGATGCGGCCCACGTGCCGCCGGTCACACCCGCGGGGAGTGTCGCGGCGGTGTCGCTGAGGGTGTACGAGAGCGGAATGTCGCTCGGGTTCGACACCGCCACCTCGTAGCTCAAGGTCCACGCGCCGGTCGTCGTGTTCTGGACCGCAGGCATCGCGGTCTTCTGGACCACGGGTGACGCCGGGGCGGCACATCCGGTGTCGCTGTCCGTGCCGCCGGGATAGGTGACTGTGGCGGTGTTGAAGAATCCGCCCCCGCCGGTAGGCGTGCACACGAGCGCGGTCGGGTCGACGGGCGTCTCGTTCGCCTCAGCGGTCACCACGTACGTGTAGGTGTCGGTGCCGCCGGCCTCGATCGCGACATCCGTGACGTCGGGATCGCCCTGCCACCCCTGCGTGAGGATGGTGAAGCTCGAGTCGAAGTCAGGCGTGTCTGTCAGCGAGTAGCTGGTCGGCAGCGTCGCGCTGGTGTTGGTCACGACGACCTCGTAGGCGATGCTCCAGGTGCCGTCGGCGAGCTGCTGCACGACGCCGTCGGCCTTCTCGACCGCTACCGGCACGAGGATGTCGTCGTTGTTCAGCGTGCACGTGACGTTGTCGCCCGCTTGCAGCGTGACCGTCGGCGCCGCCCGAGTGGTGTTCGGGTAGCCGGTGCATGTCAGGCTTGCCCATTCGTAGGCCGCGGGGCCGGACTCGCCGATCGTGTAGACCACACCGGCCTGCACGGGCTGAGCGGTGACCGCCGCGGTTCCGGTCGCGCCCGACAGGTCGGGGCCGCCCGGCGTCGTCGCCGTGAGCGTCCATTGACTGGGGGTCGCGGTACCGCCGTTGTCGTTGGTCACGGTCTTCACAAGGGTGAGGATCGGGGCGACGTCGTCGTTCACGAAGCGATAGACGGGCGCGTCGAGCCCGGCGACGGTGACCTGCCAGTTGCCAGAGCCATCCTGCCGGGGGTACAGCGCGGGGTTGGGATTGGCGACGACATCCACCCAGACGCCGCCCACGAACTGCTGCAGCTTCACGAACTCGTAGCCCGGAACGTCAGACTCGGTGAGCGTGTAGACGTGGTCGGGACGCACCTGGAAGGTGCTCGCGGGAACCAACGTCTCGGACCCGTCGACCGTCGTCGCGGTGAGACCCGTCAGGGGCGCGGGGGTTCCGGTCAGATCCCACGCACTTGCCGGGGTGGAACCGCCGTTGTCGTTGACGACGTTCTTGAGCAGGGTCAGGGATGCGGTCTCGTTCACGAACGTGCAGGCCACGCGGTAGCCGGTCGGCACGTTCACGCCGCCGTTGATGCCGTCCGAGAACCCGCTGCCCGGCCACGGCGCTCCGTTGGCATCGACGCGGATACACGTGGCCGAGCCGGTGGAGAGCGGGTTGGACTGGAGGTTCGTGCGGTTGTCCGTCTGGACGTAGCGCGGGTCACCACCGGTCTCGAACAGCTGGTAGCGCGCGTTCGGGGTAACGTCCTGCTGGGTGACAGCGGGGGTTCCCGAAGCGCCCGAAGGTCCCGGAAGGCCTGTTCCGATTGGTGGAATAGCGAGGAACGACGCGTTCAGTGTCCAGCTGCCGGCCGCCGCCGTGCCGCCCTGAACCTCCTTGATCAGGGTGAGCGTGCTTCGACAGATCACCGTGTTCGTGATCGTGACCGTGTTATTGGGCTGTGAAAGTGTCGCAGGGAACCCCCCGGCGAGCGGAACATTTACCGCGCCGCCGTTGACGTTGGTAACAGCCGCCGTGTTAGTACACATCGTGGGGTCGATCAACGTGACTGATTCGGAGATCGTCGTCGTGTTGCCCACGACGTATCCGGTGCGCGTCACATCCCAGCCCTGGTTCGTGGCCGGCGCGCCATCGGGTCCGGTGAGCTGGAGCTGCGCGGAGAAGTCGCTCGGCTGCGCGCCATTCTCGTACGTCACTCCGTTGATGACCCAGGTCTTGTGGACCGTGATGTCGGCCGGTGGGTTGGGAGCTCGGTTGTACACGGTGCAGCTGACCGCTTGCGTGCCCGGCACGTTGACCGTGAACCCGTCGGTCACATTGCCGGTGAGGGTCACCGGCGTGTCGGTGGTGAGGTTCGTACAGACGGCGTTCTGACCACCCACCGGCTGCAGCGTGAAGCCGGGCTGCTGCGCTTCGGTCACCGTGATCGAGGCGTTCGGCGTTCCGCCCGGGAAGTCCAGCGGGTAGTTCACGGTGCCGGTGCCGTCCGCCGGCGTGGTCAGCACCGCGTTCGGCGTCGTCACGCCCGCGGTGCCGATGACACTGGTGAACTGCCATCCCCCGCCGGCGGCGACGGCGCCGGTGATCGATCCGGGGGGCGCGGTGCTCGGGACGATCTGCTTGGTGACCGACAGGGTCCCCTGGCAGTTGCCGAGTGCGAGCGCGCGCAGCGCCGCACCGGCCGCGGGGTAGTCGGCCGTCTGGAAGTAGTCGGCGACGTTGCCGTTCGTGCCGTTGTACGCGGTCGTTCCCGAGATGGCCCGAAGGTTGAGGCCGGTCGCCGCGCCGGTGGCGCCATCGCCGACGCCGAACGCGATGACGCGAGTCGGTGCGGGGGCCGCGAGGGGCCCCTGCTTCAGAGCGTTCGCCGAGAAGATGCCGTTCTCGGTCTCGCGGAAGCGGTTGATGGTGCCATTGCCCTGCGCAGGCTGGTTGTACGAAGTCGGATTGCCGTCGGTGATCACGACCGCCAGATCGAAGTTGTTGGCCCCGTTGTTGGCAGCGGCGGCGGTGCCGAGCCCGCGGTCCCAGTTCGTGGTTCCGGTCGCGGTCCATCCCGCATACCGGGCCTTGAAGGCGTTCGCCTGCGCCACAGTGGACACGGAGGTCAGGTTGGGGAAGTTCGCGTTGGCGCCGTCTGCGGGGCTGACGGTCGAGAAGGAGAAGAGCGACATCCGCGACGGCGTGCCCTGGAGGGCGTCGACGAACGTGCTCGCCGCGGTCTTGAGGGCCGGAAGCGAGGGCTCGACCGATCCCGAGAGGTCGAGGATCAGTGCGACGTCGAGCCCGCAGCGTGCGGGGATGGTCGGGTTGACGC
Source organism: Microbacterium pumilum (assembly GCF_039530225.1). NCBI lineage: Bacteria > Bacillati > Actinomycetota > Actinomycetes > Micrococcales > Microbacteriaceae > Microbacterium > Microbacterium pumilum. The sequence continues at coordinate 1,714,169 of NZ_BAAAOH010000001.1, read as the reverse complement.
GGGACTGCTGCCAGATTCCACCCGACGCCTCGGGGACGGCGCCCGACGTGAGCATGAAGTCATTGGCGTCCTGCGATGAGTAGACGGTGTTGGCCCGAAGCTGCGTGCCGGTGCGGAACCGATACGGGGTCGCAGTGCCGGGTCCCCCGGACCCACCGGTGCGAAGACTGGGGTTGCCGTAGTAGCCGGCCGGAACGCTCGACTGGACGACCCAGTAACGCGCGTCGCGGTTCGCGCCCGCTGGGTTGCCACCCCCGGCAGCTTGCGTGTTCGGAACGGTGAACGAACAGTCGCCCTGGGCATCGGAGGTGCAGATGGCCCAACCAGGGCCGGTGCCGGCGACACCGTCCGGACGGGTGCCGCTCGGGCCACCGGCGCCGCCGGTGTTGAGCAGCAGCACCACACCGGCAAGGTTGGTCACGCCGGTGATGCCGGTGCGGTCGGAACCGACCTTCACGGTGATCACGGCGGTCGTGGGGCCGGGAGCCGGGACCGTCAGCACGCCGACATCCGCAAGCGCCTTGGCCTTCTTGTCCTTAGCGGTGTCGGTCGCAGTAGGTGTGGGCGTCGGAGTCGCGCCATCGACATCCTCGGCCGGCGGGGTGGTCTCGGTCGGCTCAGGTGTGGGTTCCGGCTCGGCCGGGGGCGTGGTCTCGGTCGGTGCCGGCGTCGGCGTCGGCGTCGTGTCGTCCGTCGGGGTGGTCTCCTCCGCGGGCGGGGTGGTCTCTTCGGCGGGAGGCGTGGGCTCCGTCGTCTCGGTCGGCGTGGGCGTCGGCGTCGTGTCGGCGAGCGCGGGCGAGGACACGCCGCTGAACACGAGTGCCGCCGAGATCAGCGTCGCGATGCCGCCGGCGTACCAGCGGTGTCGGATCGTGAGCCTGCGGGACTGCTCGACCCCGAGCCCTCCGCCACGGCGTCCACCGTGCGAATCCGAGATGTGTGAACGCTCGTTGGTGCCCATGTTCCGCCTCGCCGTAGATCATCCCGGATCGCCCAGATGCAGCGGTCCCAGGACGCGTGTCCGATGTCGGCGAGGATCGTCCCCCCAGACGATGGGCACGCTTGCCCCTCCCGCAAGCTATCGGTGCGCACGTGCGCGGTCAAGACCCCTCGCGGGAACGATCCGGCGTCGGTCCGATGCGCCGCGGCGCGCAGTACGTCTTGGCGAAATGTCTGCGACCAGGCATTTCTCGCACGGATGCCGGGAACGACGCGGGAGGTGCGGGCACGACGAAGGGGCCGGGCCTCAAGGCCCGACCCCTTGTCGGTGAGAGGATGCCGCAGCATCCCGCTCAGGAAATTCGACCTACTTGATGATGCTGGTCACCGTGCCGGCGCCGACGGTGCGGCCACCCTCACGGATCGCGAAGCCGAGGCCCTCTTCCATGGCGATGGGCTGGATCAGCTCGACCGTCATGTCGGTGGTGTCGCCGGGCATGACCATCTCGGTGCCCTCGGGCAGCGTGATGACGCCGGTGACGTCGGTGGTGCGGAAGTAGAACTGCGGGCGGTAGTTCGTGAAGAACGGGTTGTGACGGCCGCCCTCCTCCTTGGACAGGATGTACGCCGTGCCCTCGAAGTTGGTGTGCGGGGTGACCGAACCGGGCTTCACGACGACCTGGCCGCGCTCGACGTCGTCACGCTTGGTGCCACGAAGGAGCAGACCGCAGTTCTCGCCGGCCCACGCCTCGTCGAGCTGCTTGTGGAACATCTCGATGCCGGTGACGATCGTCTTCTGCGTCGGGCGCAGACCCACGATCTCGACCTCGGAGTTGATCGCGAGGGTGCCGCGCTCGGCGCGACCCGTCACGACCGTGCCACGGCCGGTGATGGTGAAGACGTCCTCGATCGGCATGAGGAACGGCTTGTCCTTGTCGCGGATCGGGTCGGGGATCGACTCGTCGACGGCGTCCATGAGCTCGACGATCTTCTCGGTCCACTCGGCGTCGCCCTCGAGCGCCTTGAGGCCCGAGACGCGGACGACCGGAGCGTTGTCACCGTCGAAGTCCTGGCTGGAGAGCAGCTCACGGACCTCGAGCTCGACGAGCTCCAGGATCTCCTCGTCGTCGACCATGTCGCTCTTGTTGAGCGCCACGAGCAGGTAGGGCACGCCGACCTGCTTGGCGAGCAGCACGTGCTCACGGGTCTGAGCCATCGGGCCGTCGGTGGCGGCGACCACGAGGATCGCGCCGTCCATCTGAGCCGCACCGGTGATCATGTTCTTGATGTAGTCAGCGTGACCAGGAGCGTCGACGTGAGCGTAGTGACGCTTGGGCGTCTCGTACTCGACGTGCGAGATGTTGATCGTGATGCCGCGCTGACGCTCTTCAGGAGCGGAGTCGATCGACGCGAAGTCGCGCTGCACGTTGGTGGCCGACGGGTACTTGTCGGCGAGCACCTTCGAGATCGCTGCGGTGAGCGTGGTCTTGCCGTGGTCGACGTGACCGATCGTTCCGATGTTCACGTGCGGCTTGGTCCGCTCGAACTTGGCCTTAGCCACTAGGTCCTCCTCAGGACGTTCATGTAGGTGTTCCGGGCGCTGGTTTGCGACCGGTTCTCTACGGGGATGTTTTCAGTTTAGAGGTATGAAGTTGTGGAAATCCGGGGTGCCCCGCAACGGGGCACCCCGAAGGACTATTCGCCCTTGTTCTTCTGGACGATCTCGTCAGCGACGGCGCGAGGAACCTCGGCGTAGCTGTCGAATTCCATCGAGTAGACCGCGCGACCCGAGGTCTTCGAGCGCAGGTCGCCGATGTAGCCGAACATCTCGGACAGCGGGACGAGCGCGCGCACGACCTTGACGCCGGCGGCATCCTCCATGGACTGGATCTGACCGCGACGCGAGTTCAGGTCGCCGATGACGTCGCCCATGTACTCCTCGGGCGTACGGACCTCGACGCCCATGATGGGTTCGAGGATGACCGGGTTCGCCTTGCGGACGGCCTCCTTGAAGCCCATCGAGCCGGCGATCTTGAACGCCATCTCGGACGAGTCGACGTCGTGCGACGCGCCGTCCATGAGGATCGCCTTCACGCCCACCATGGGATAGCCGGCGAGCACGCCGACGTTCATGGCGTCCTGGAAGCCCTGGTCGACCGGCGCGATGTACTCGCGCGGGATGCGGCCACCGGTGACCTTGTTCTCGAACTCGTAGGTCTTGTCGGCCGTGACCTCGAGCGGCTCGATCGCGAACTGGATCTTCGCGAACTGACCCGAACCACCGGTCTGCTTCTTGTGCGTGTAGTCGTGGCGGTCGACGGACTTCTTGATCGTCTCGCGGTACGCGACCTGGGGCTTGCCGACGTTCGCCTCGACGCGGAACTCGCGCTTCATGCGGTCGACCAGGATGTCGAGGTGGAGCTCGCCCATGCCCTTGATGACGGTCTGACCGGTGTCGGAGTTCTGCTCGACGCGGAACGTCGGGTCCTCCTCCGCGAGCTTCTGGATCGCGAGACCCAGCTTCTCCTGGTCGGCCTTGGTCTTGGGCTCGATCGCGACCTCGATGACCGGCTCGGGGAACGTCATCGACTCGAGCACGACCTGGTGCTGCGAATCGGAGAGCGTGTCACCCGTGGTCGTGTCCTTGAGGCCGATGACCGCGTAGATGTGACCGGCGGTGACCGAGTCGACGGGGTTCTCCTTGTTGGCGTACATCTGGAAGATCTTCCCGATGCGCTCCTTCTTGGACTTCGTCGAGTTGACGATCTGTCCACCGGAGTCCAGGTGACCGGAGTACACGCGGATGTAGGTGAGGCGACCGAAGAAGGGGTGCGTCACGATCTTGAACGCGAGAGCAGTGAAGGGCTCGTCACGGTCCGCGTGGCGCTCGATGACGATCTCTTCGTTCTTCGGGTCGTGCGCCTCGATGGCGGGCACGTCGAGGGGCGACGGGAGGTAGTCCACGACCGCGTCGAGCATGGGCTGCACGCCGCGGTTCTTGAACGCCGAGCCGCAGAGCACCGGGTAGAGCTCCGAGTTGACGGTCATCTTGCGGATGGCGGCCTTGATCTCGGGGACGGTCAGGCCCTCGCCGCTGAAGTGCTTCTCGAGGAGCACCTCGTCGGACTCGGCGACGGTCTCGAGCAGCAGCTCGCGGTACTTGGCGACGACATCGGCCATGTCGGCCGGGATCTCCTGGACGTCGTACTTGGCGCCCATGGTGACATCACCCTTGGCATCGCCGGCCCAGACCAGCGCGCGCATCTCGACCAGGTCGACGACGCCGACGAAGTCGTTCTCGACGCCGATGGGCAGCTGGATGACCAGCGGCTTGGCCTTGAGCTTGTTGATGATCGTGTCGACCGTGAAGTAGAAGTCGGCGCCGAGCTTGTCCATCTTGTTGACGAAGCAGATGCGAGGGACGTTGTACTTGTCGGCCTGACGCCACACGGTCTCGGACTGGGGCTCGACGCCCTCCTTGCCGTCGAAGACGGCGACGGCGCCGTCGAGGACGCGGAGCGAGCGCTCCACCTCGACGGTGAAGTCGACGTGGCCGGGCGTGTCGATGATGTTGATCTGGTTCTTGTCCCAGAAGCACGTCACAGCCGCAGAGGTGATCGTGATGCCACGCTCCTGCTCCTGCTCCATCCAGTCGGTCGTCGACGCACCATCGTGCGTCTCACCGATCTTGTGGTTGGTTCCCGTGTAGAACAGGATGCGCTCGGTCGTCGTCGTCTTGCCGGCATCGATGTGCGCCATGATGCCGATGTTGCGGACCTTGGTGAGGTCGGTGAGCACTTCTTGTGCCACGGGGTTTTCCTTATCTGTGACAGGGGGATACGGGGGCTGGTCCTTCGACTAGCTCAGGAACAGCCCCCGGTATCTCGGCGGCTGTTACCAGCGGTAGTGCGCGAACGCGCGGTTCGACTCGGCCATCTTGTGGGTGTCTTCACGGCGCTTGACCGCGGCACCCAGGCCGTTCGAGGCATCCAGGATCTCGTTCTGGAGGCGCTCGGTCATGGTCTTCTCACGACGGCCCTTCGCGTAGCTCACGAGCCAGCGGAGTGCGAGCGTGTTGGCACGGTGAGGCTTGACCTCGACCGGCACCTGGTAGGTCGAGCCGCCGACGCGGCGGCTCTTGACCTCGAGGGTCGGGCGCACGTTGTCGAGCGCCTTCTTGAGCGTGACGACGGCGTCCTGACCGTTCTTCGACTCGACACCCTTGAGGGCGGTGTAGACGATCGACTCGGCGAGCGACTTCTTGCCGTCGACGAGGATCTTGTTGACGAGCTGGCTGACGATCGGTGCGCCGTAGACCGGGTCGTTGACGACGGGGCGCTTCGGGGCTGGTCCCTTGCGAGGCATGTTGCTTAACCCTTCTTCGCGCCGTAGCGGCTGCGAGCCTGCTTACGGTTCTTGACGGCCTGGGTGTCCAGGGCGCCGCGGACGATCTTGTAACGGACACCGGGCAGGTCCTTGACGCGACCGCCGCGGACGAGCACCAGCGAGTGCTCCTGCAGGTTGTGGCCCTCACCGGGGATGTACGCGGTGACCTCGGAGCCGTTGCGGAGCTTGACGCGGGCGACCTTGCGCATCGCCGAGTTCGGCTTCTTGGGCGTGGTCGTGTACACGCGGGTGCAGACGCCTGCCTGCTGGGGGTTCGACTTGAGCGCGGGCGCCTTGGTCTTGGTGACCTTGGGCGAGCGTCCCTTGCGAACCAACTGCTGAATGGTTGGCACGTTCTCTCCTATGTTGCGCTGCACGGTGACAGCTTGCGTGTCTCCCCCGCGCATCCGGATCTTTCGATTCATGACGCTGCGGGCTCACATTCATCCACCGGCGCGGCAGAATGGCTGACGCGTTCGTGTGGTGGATATGCCGTGGGGGTGACCTGTTCGCAGGTCGTTCCCTGAGATGTGGCTCTCGTGTCCCTGCCCGGTGCCGAGGCACGTCGCAGGGCGCGCACGAGCGCACACACAGTCAATGATACGCGACTGGCAGAGGGGTGGTCAAACGCGCGCCTTCGCGCCTCAGCCCGCGATCACCAGGACGAAGAGTGCCGTCGCTGCGAGGACGACGACGACGGATGCCGACGCCACCACGATCGCGGTGATCCTGCGGGTGCGGCGCCGGCGGGATGCCTCTGCGGCGACCGTGTCGACGGGGGTCTGCGGCTCTCGAGCTTCGCGCGGGGTGCGGGGCACGACGACCGGGGCAGGCGCTCGAACGGCCGAGACCGCGGGGGTCGAGTCCGGCGTGCGAGCGACGCGGCCTTGCGACGAGGCGCCGACTCGGTCGTCATCCGGCTCAGGCGTGCGATCCGCACCGGCGCGCTCCTGACGACGACGCGACTCGCGCCGTGCGACCACCGTCGATCCGTCGTCGCCGGAGTCCCTCCTGCCCGGGCGAGGCACGCGTGCGGTGTCCTCGTCGGCGGGATCGGTCATCCGTCGCTCCGGATCAGCCGCACCTCGGCGTCTCCGAGCAGGAACCTGTCGCCGGCCTCGACCTCGACGCCTGGCGGCGCTTCGACCTCGGTGCCCATGAGCGTTGCGAACAGCACGCCGTTCGTCGAGTCGAGGTCGGTGATGTACCAGGCTTCGTCCCGCAGCTCCAGGCGCGCATGGATCTTGGAGACCGTGCCGTCCTGGATAGCCACGAGCTGCGCACCGGGGAACGCGGCGTCGGCGACCGGACGCCGCCCGACGATCACGGTCTCGGAGCGGAGCGGGATCGGCGCGCCGGAGGGCGGGACCAGCGACCAGTTGACGCGACGGCGCTGAGTGATGACCGTCTCTTCGATCGATTCGTCGGGGATCCCGGGAGACGCGTACGCGGCCGAGACCGACGAGAGCGCGGAGCGGGGCGTCCCCGCACTCGGCGCCCCGGCGATGGCGGACACCTCTCCCGACGTCTCAGAGAACGCCTCAGGATCGCTCATCGGCGATCGCGCCGGAGCCCAGGGCTCGACCGGAGGCGCGTAGGCCGCGGCAGGCACGCGGGTGACCGGCGGCATAGCGTCGGCCGGGTCGCTCGAGCGAGCAGTTCCGGCTCCGCGCATCGGGCCGGGGGGCACTTCGTCGTCTTGGTCGCCTCGTCGCATGACGGGGACGGCCGAGATGGGCGCCGGGGCGCCCGACACTGCGCCGGTCACCTCTCCGGTGAACTCGTCGGCGTCGCCCAGCCCCTCCCAGATCCGCTCGCGCATCGCGCCGGAGACCGGGTCCTGCGAGGTCTGCGGGATGGGTGGGATCGGTGGGAGATCGGATGCCGCGGCCGGTGCCGGGACGGCTGCCGCCGGTGTCGCGGGCTTCGCGGGGGTCGGTGGGCCGGGCACAGTCGGAGCCGGCACGGCCGGAGCGGAAGCCGGCGGCGTGGCCGGAGCCGGTGCGGCGGAGGAAGTGGGCAGCGGCGGCGGCACCCAGCCGGCGGGCGGGGCTGCGGGCAGCGGCGGAAGCGGCGGGGCAGCGGCCGGCGTCGCGGTCCTGCGCCCGTAGGCAGACGGCGGAGTGGTCGCGTCGAAGCCCGCGGCGGGTGGAGCGGAATCGGAGAGCGTCGACAAGAACTCGACTCCGTCGTCGTACTCGACCGCGGACGCGGTCCGGCGGGCACCCGCCTCCCGCGAGTTCGCCACTGCGCCGCGGGGTTCCCGCGGCTGCGACTCGTCGCCGACCCATCGGCTCGAGCCGAAGCCGATCACCGTGGCCCAGGCGGGCAGGAGGACAGCGGCGAGGACCGTCATCCCCGCCCCGTAGCCGAACGCCGCACCGATGCGGTGGGCGGCGATGACCACGATCACCCAGACCGCGACGGGACCGGCGAACGGGATCAGCCAGAGCAGCAGCAGCCAGCCCGACAGTCCGCCGAGCCGCAGCAGCACGATGAGGTTGAGGACCGGCACCCATGCGCGCCACCCCTCTTCTCCCGACTTCTGGAACACCGCGGCGAGCCCCAGTGCGAGCCAGACGTAGAGCACGACGACCAGCGCCAGTGCGAGCATCGTGAGGGCGAGGGTTGTGGAACCATCGAAGGCTGTCATGGTGTGAGGCGCACAGGCTCCGCAGCCTGGCGCTTCCCCCTCTCGGCTATGCGCTTGCGGGCACCCGCTGCGGGTGCCAGATGACGAATGAACGATCTCAACGATACGGTCGCGGCGAAGCGGTGCCATCCCCCGCTGGCGCGCGCGAACCGGCGGCGCTCGGCGTCGACCAGACTCCAGTACGCATCGGCCTCGTCGGCGGCCGGCGCGGCCCCCGAGAAGACGGCGCGATCGGCGGTCACGGCGAGCTCCGGGCCCGAGGGCGTCGCGAACGCCTGTGCCAGCTCACCACGGGTGTATGCGCGCGGGGCATCGAGGCCGGCATCGGCGGCCGCATCCACGTACTCATCCCAGCCACCCGCGATCTGCGCGGCGGGGGTCCCCTCCTGGCGGCGGGCTCGGCGCCGTGCCGCCTTCGCGCCGATCACGATCAGGAACGGCCCGCAGACGAGCAGAGCGACGAGGAGCGCGGCCGCCGAGATCCGCAGTACCGGCCAGAGCCACGCGAGATCCAGGCCCGACGTCTGCCGGGGGGTGTCGTCGGCCGCCGTGTCCTCTTGGACCGGGTCGGGCGGGACGACCTCCTCGACAGGGTCGGGACGCACCTCGGTGACATTCTCGGGGTCTCGCTGCTCTGTCACCTGGAGGCTGGGCGACTGCTCGTACTGCGGCGTGACATCCACGGCGACCCACTCGCCGTCCGAGGACTGCACCTCGGTCCACACCGCGAGGTCCTGCGCGCGGCAGACGCCGCCGTCGCACGTGGGCAGGTCCGGCTCCGTCGATGCGAGCCGCGCCCCCATCACGACTCGCGAGGGGAATCCGAGCTCGCGAGCGATGAGCGCGACGGCGACGGCGAACTGCTCATCGTCACCGATCGCCGCCACGTAGTTGCCGGATGCCGCAGCCCGCGGATCGGACTCGCGCTTCAGCAGACGCGAGAACAGCGAGTCGATCCGTGCGAGCGAGTGACCGGAGGCACTGGGCTGGAACCTGTAGTCCGGCAGCGACTTCATCCACTCGGGGGACGAATCGTCCGAGAGCCCGTGGCTGAGATATCCCCGCTCGCGCAGCAGCGATACGAGACCGGCCAGTGCCGCTCCCCCCGAACCCGAGACGTGCTTGTCGACCCACGCCCGCAGGCTGTCGGGCGCCGCGACACCCTCACTCACCCCGCCCGGGGCCTCGAGGGTGGAGAGGTCGAGCGCAGGACGCTCGACGCCGCGGACCACGTACGAGTCGCCCGGCTCGAGGCCGCCGCCCGCCGTCTGCACTCCCGCTGCCGCTGCAGTGCTGTAGTAGAAGCGGTCGGCGAGCGACGCGGCGCGGGGCCCGGCGAAGTCGATCGACGCGAGCTGGCCGGCGGTCGGCATCCAGATGTCGTCGAGCTCTTGAACCGTCACGTCGGCTTCGATCTGCGTTCCGGTGCCGGTGTCGAGCACCGACGGCACCCGCACGAACCGTCCGGCATCGACGGCGCCCGATCCGCCGCTGCGATACACCTCGCCGTCGTACGAGTCGAGCGTCGCCAGGCGCACGCGCTCGGGAAGGACCCCATCGGACGTCACGGTGAACAGTGTCTGGTCGGCGCGTGCGTTCGCGAACAGTGCGCGGTACTCCGCGAGCGGGCTCACGGCTGCGGCGAGTTCGATCTCGGGGCCGATCGCGGAGCGCAGGACGTCACGCTGCGCGCCACGGGCCGCAGCCGGCACCACCGCCACCACGACGACCAGCGCAACCGCCACCATCCCGGCGCCCAATGCGGCGCGGCGCCGGTCTGCGGCCGAGCGCCGCCGAGACACGCGCACCCCGCTGGACGCGGCCGCCCGCCGCAATGCGCGGAACCTCTCGTCGTGCGAGCGCCAGGCGAGCCAGACCAGGCTCGCCAGCAGCGCCGCGAGTCCGAGGAGGGTCTCGACCGGCGCGTACAGCGCGAGCGGCCCGATCCCCCACGACGAGCTCACCGTGGTGCGACCGAAGAAGAGCCCGAATGACACCATCCCGATGGCGACGGGCGCCGCGGCGTAGGCGATGCCGTCCTCGCGCCACGACAGGAGGAGCAGGACGCACGTCCCGACGAGGAACACGACCAGCGCGGGAACGAGGAGATTGCGGTACGAGCCGATCGGCAGGTCGACCGTCACGAGATCCTTCCAGGCGAGGACCGTCCCCATCGCGAGCTCACCGAGTCCTCTCACGACATCCGTGGGCGCGCCGAGCCGTGACGGCACCGCGAGTGGCACACCGAGCACGAGGAAGGCACCGGCGAGGGCGGCGGCGATCCGCCACCCGCCCCACCGGCGTCGCCACGCCGCGGTCGCGATCGCTGCGGCGGCCACCGTGCCGACGATGACGAGCAGCACGAAGGCCCACGAGCGGTAGATCGGCCAGGCCGCGACGGCCGCAGTGATGACGACGACGGCCGCGAAGACCGATCCCACGACCACCCGTGGCACGACCACGGGTCCTCGTTCACGCCGGATGCCGGCATCCCGCCCGCTCATGCCGTCGCACCTCTGAGGAGCAGTCCCGAGAGATCATCGAGCGTGCCGACCGTGAGGACCGTGAGCGAGGAAAGCTGCTGCATGCGGGGGTGCGCGCGCTCGTCGCAGATGACGGCGACGACCGCGGTGTCGGCCGGGAACGCGAGCGCGGCCTGCTGCAGGCGTCCGAGCGGCACCTGCGAGCCGACGACGACGAATGCGATCGACAGCCGGTCGCCCGACTCCGCGGTGAGACGGCAGACCTCGGCGACGCGCATCGTGTTCTCCAGGCGTTCGACGCCGCTGAAGGCGTCGAGCATCGGCCGTGGAGCCGCCGCGGGGAGGTGGCTGATGGCTCGCAGCCGCCCGCGAACCACGCGAGGGATCTCCGACCCCGTGACGATGATGATGTCTCGCGCGTCATGCACGGCCTTCAGCCCGAGCGATGCCGCGCAGGCGACGGCGAGCTCGAACTCGTCGGCATCCGCATACTCGCCCTCGGCGACCGCGAGGACGATGGCCATGCGCGACCGGCGCGACTCCTCGTACTGCCGCACCATGAGGCGCCCGGTCTTCGCCGTCGACTTCCAGTGGATCTGCCGACGGGAGTCGCCCGCGGTGTACTCGCGGATGGCGTGGAACGACATGTCGGAGTCGACGAGGCGGCGCGTCGGGCTGCCTTCGAGGTCGCGGATCAAACCAGCGCTGGTGGACGGCAGCGGGGTCGTACGTGGATGGACGTACAGCTGGTGGACGTCGTCGAACGCGTGCTCGCGGCGGAGCAGGCCGATGGGATCGCTGCGCACGGTCGTCGCGGGGCCCACCGTGACGATGCCGCGCGGAAGGGCCGGGATGTCGAGCGGCTGCGCCACGGTATGGCCCGGGCGGAGGAGCGGAACGCCGAACTCGACGAGGCCCTCGCCTACCGGCAGGTCGATGCGACCAGGGAGGGCGATCCGGCGACCGTGGTTGCGCACCACGATCTCGCCTGCCACGCCGTCGCCCGCGACGACCCGCTCGTGCGCGAGCGACACGTCGACATCGTAGGTGCGGGTGCCGAACAGGAACGGCACGCTCGCGAGCAGCAGGAGCAGCGCCACCGCACCTCCCACCATCCACTCGACCCAGCCGAACGCGATTCCCATCGCGAGCCCGATCGTTGCGGCGAGTGCGACCAGCACTCCCGCGGGGCGCACCGTGCGGGCGCTCCATTCGGCGGCCGCGGCCAGGGCTGCGCCTGTCGCACGCGAGGTCCGCGTCCACCACATGGCGGCGCGCACGAGGGCGCGCCCGCGGCGCCGAGTCGTGACGGCCGTCTCGGTGATCTGGGTGAGCCCGTCAGGACCCGTCGCGGCGGTGGTGCGGGTGATGCGGGAGTCGGCGGTGCCCACGCCGCCTCGGCGAGACTCGGTGGTGCTCATACGGCCTCACGACGACTGGGGGGCGCGACATCCAGCAGCACCTGGCCGATGACGGCCTCCTGGCTCACGCCGTCGAACTCGGCCTCGGGGTGCAGGATGAGCCGGTGCGAGAGCACGGCGATGGCGAGTGACTTCACGTCATCCGGTGTCGCGTAGGTGCGTCCCTGCGACGCGGCGCGCGTGCGAGCGGCATGCGTCAGCGCCAGCGCGCCGCGGATGCTCACCCCGAGCCGCACCTCGTCCGCGGATCGGGTGCTGTCGACGATCCGAGCGACGTAGTCGAGCACCAGCGCGTCGACGTAGATCTGGGCGGCGAGGTCCGCCATGCCGACGAGAGCCTGCGGCGTGATGATCGGCGTGAGGTCTGCGGTGGGGACGGCAGCGCCGTCGAGGATGCGGACGGTGGCGGCGTGATCGGGGTAGCCGAGCGACGTGCGCATCATGAAGCGGTCGAGTTGCGCCTCGGGGAGGCGGTAGGTGCCGGCCTGCTCGATGGGGTTCTGCGTCGCAAGCACGAGGAACGGAACGCCGACCTGTCGCGTGACCCCGTCGATCGTGACGCTGCCTTCTTCCATCACCTCGAGGAGCGCCGACTGGGTCTTGGGGCTGGCGCGGTTGATCTCGTCGGCGAGCACGATGTTCGCGAAGATCGGACCCGAGTGGAACTCGAAGGCTCCCTCCTTCTGGTCGTACACGCTGACGCCGGTGATGTCGCTCGGGAGAAGGTCGGGAGTGAACTGGATGCGGGTGTTGGTCCCCTTCACCGACTGCGCCATGGCGCGGGCGAGAGAGGTCTTGCCGGTGCCGGGCACATCCTCGAGCAGCACGTGACCGTCGCTGAGCATCGCCATGAGCACGAGCTCGACGACGTGGCGCTTGCCGAGCACCGCTCGCTCGACGTTGTCGGCGATCTGCCCGAACGTCTGCGAGAACCAGACCGCCTGCTCCTGCGTGATGGTCATGAGTGCTGTTCCTCTTTCGTGACGGATGCCGCGGCGGTCGTCATCGGAAGCGCGGCCACGATCATGGCTGCGGCTCGCCGGGTTCGGTCGGGATGGGAAGATTCGGATCGCAGTCCGCAGCGAAGGTGGCGTTCGCGGGGCGGAGGCCCCATCCCTGAGCGCTCCAGTCGACGGAAACGGTGATGCCCTCGACGCGGACCGCGCCGACCGGCACCGCCCACGTGCCGCGCGTCGCCGGAAGCTCGGCACCCAGCTCGTCCAGGAAGCGCAGCCGGGCGTTGCCGAAGGTGATCTGTGCCGAGCCGCCGGCGGGATCCTTCGATGAAGACTGCTGCAGAGCCAGGTCCGAGCCGCCCACGCAGCTCTGCACCGACCATCGCGCCTGCACCTGATAGGGGGCACTGCCCGCGCGCGGTGTCACGGCTGCCCACGGCGTCGAGGTTCCCCACGCATCGTGGACGTAGCGTACCTGCATCCCGGGATCGCGGTCGAACACCGTCGTACCGGGGGACCAGCCCGAGAACTGCGCGTGGTTGCGGTTCGGCAGTCGCTCGCTCGACGTCGGATTGTCTCGGATGACCCACTCGGCGTGCGTGTCCGAGACGTTCGGGGACGAGTCGACGACGAACGTCCATCCGGTCGGGGGCGCGCCGGACTGGACGGCCCGGACCGACGCCGTCACCATCGACCGCCCGAACGATGTGCTGTCGTACCACGAGTCGACGCACGTGGTGAACCGGTACTCCTCGCCATCGGCGAGGTCGGTGAAGGTCGCTTCGCGCCCGTCCGCGACCGTCGTGCAGCGAGCGCCTTCGCGGACGATTCCGAACCGGAGCGACGATCCGTCTCCGCCGGACGCCGCGTCAGCGCGGGCGAAGACGGTGGAGGTGCCGTCTCCGTTCGAGGTCGAGCTCAGCGCAAGGGTCACGTCGCGCGGGGCGCCGATGCCGTTGGCCGTGACGGTGACGGCCTCGACCGTCGCACCGTCGCCGATGCCGGGCGGGATCTCGAATCGCGAGAGCGGCTTGATCGTGACCGGCGTAGCGGTGTTGGTCCCGACACGGTACGACGGCACCTCGAGGTTCGTCTGACCCGCACCCACCGGAACTTGAACGGTCTCACCCGTCGCACTCGTGATCTCGACGCTGCCGGTCTGATCCGGGTCGATCCCGCTGATGGAGAGAGCGATGACGCCGCCCTCGCCTTCGGTGACGACGGGGCGCGCGGTGACGCTCTTCGGGGCGGGGGGCGGGTCGTACGCCCACGCGACGGTGCGGACAAGGGCGCGCGACTCGCCCACGGAGTTCACGGCGACAGCCTCGTAGGTGCGCGGTTCGCCGTTCGGCGCGGCGATGACCGGGCAGCTGCCATCCGGCGCGCACTCGGCCACGACCTCGGCGTTCCAGCGGATGATGAATCCGCTGATGGCGGGGTACGCGACCCCAGCCGGACCTGGATCGACACGCAGCGTCAGGGTACGGTCCGCGTATGCGGTCTGCGAGACGCTCGCAGGCGCCTGCGGATATCCGAGGAGGTCGAGGACCAGACGGCCGTCGCGCTCGGAGTTGGTGCGCCTGCCCTGAGCATCGCGCACCGAGAACGTCGCGGAGCAGGATGCTCCGGGAGCGTCCTCCGACCACGTGGCGAGAACCGACGATGAGGACTCCACCGAGAAGCTCACACCCGTGCATGCGCCGACGGGGCGCACATCGATGACCTCGAGCGGGGTCCGCGGAAGCGGGTTCACCTCGCCCAGGGCGCCGATGACGGGGATCGAGCACGACATCCCGGTCGCCTGCGAGCACTGCTGGGTGAGCGACCCGCCCTGAGGGAGCGTCGACGGCGCCGAGCCCACGCGCAGAATCAGGCGAACCGGGGCGACAGCGCTGTGACTGGTGACCGAGACGATCGCGGCCTCTTCCGAGCCGGTGACGGCTCGATCGGCGCCGGTGACCGTGACGACCGAGCCGTCGAGCGACACGTCGAACGCGCTGCCCGAGTAGTCCACCTTGTACCGGATGCCCTCCCAGTCCTCGCGCAGCTGCCAGGTCGTCATGTTGCGCAGGTCGAACGTCGCCGTCTCACCCGGGCCGACCGTCATGGATCCGGCGCGCAGTGCGGGCTGCGGGTCGAGTGCCCGCACCAGGATCGGCACCGACAGGTAGGTCCAGTCATCCTGGCCCTCGAGTCGCACCGGCACCTGGCACGCGTCGACCCACGGCGCTCCGGCGCCGGAATCGTATCGGACGACGGTGCCGGACTCCACCGTGCAGGAAGCCTCCTCGCGGGCGCCCGAGGCGCGCACATCATCCCCCACCTCGATGCGGCTCCCGCGCGGCTTCGCGACGAGGTCCGAGAGGTCGAACGAGACGGACTGGAGTTCGGTCACCTCTTGCGGCCGGATGCCCGACTTCATCGCCAGTGACAGATCGTCATCGCCAGGGATGCGCAGGAAGGCATATGTCGTGACCGGCCCCGACGAGCCCTCGCCCGTGACGGCGAACGGGATGATGCGGGTCCGTGAGGGAAGGTCGCCGCTGAGCTCGCGGCCCTCGACGTCGACACCGTCCTGGTCGCCCCACAGCGCCACCTCAAGCTCCGACACCTCGCCGCCCGACCACGTCGCCTTGTCCGAGACGACATCGACCCCGAAGGGGAAGTCCTCGCGGGTCTCTGCGGTCAGCACCGTGTCGTCGACGACGGGGTAGTCGGGCACGCTTTCACGCACGACCTTGACCACGATGAGGCCTCGACCGGTGTTGCCTGAGCTCGACTCGACGTCGTACAGGTACGACATCGTGCCGGGCTCATCGCCGGCCTCGATGACGATGGTCGTGTCGTCGGTCGAGCGGATGTGGTCATCGAGCCGGGTGTACTCATCGCTCACGCTGCCGTCGGACAGCGTCCGAGGCACATCCGGCCGGACGTCGGTCAGCCGGAGTGTGCCCCGGGTGGGGTCCACATCGTTGGAGAGCGGGCTGACGCGGATCGTGTTGGTGTCGCCCGCCTGCACCTGCACGTAGTCGGTGAAGGTGACGGGGCTCGGGTTGGCCTCACCGTCGAGCACGCCGATGCGGACGCTGCCCTCGCCGGCCGCACCGAAGGCATCCGCCACGCGATAGCGGAACGAGACCTGGCCATGGTCGCCGGGGACGCTGGCATAGACGATCGAGGTCCCGTCGGCCGAGATCGTGGCCGATCCGCGCGCCGGCTGCGTCACGATCCGATCGAGGGTGACGACGTCGCCATCCGGGTCCATGCCGAACCCGTCGAACTCGATGGTGGTGGACTGACCGCTCAGCACACGCCCCTCGAGCGTCTCTGGCGCGGGCGCGCGGTTCGCATCGTCGTCCAGCACGCGAACACGTACCATCGCGGTGTCGGCGAGCGACGGGGTGCCTGTCGTGAACACCGAGTAATCGATCGCGTAGTCGCCCGGCTCGTCCGGTGCGAGGTAGCGCAGCAGATCGCCCGATGCGAACGCGAGGGCGTCGGGGCTGGACGATTCGACAGTGGCCGGATTGAGGGTGGGCCGCCCGCCCGCCGGCGACAGGTCGTTGTCGAGCACGGGGATGTCGATCTGGTCGCCGGCGCGCACGACGACGGTGTCGTCCACCGCGATGGGGGCGAGTTCGGGCGCCGGTGGAAGAAGGTAGACGGTCGCTTCGCCCTCGACGCGCGCACCGCTGTCCGCCGTGCCGTCGCTCACGACATAGCTCACGGTGCCGAGCCTGCCGAATCCGCCCGCCGCCGTCGTCCCCGACACTCGTAGATGACGCTGACCCACCGCATCCACCGAGAGGACGGCTCCGTCCTCCGCGTGCCCCACCACATCGCTCAGCAGCAGAACACGTCGCGTGGGGTTCGAGACCACGGCGAAGACGTCGAGCGTGGCATCCTCCTGCGGATGCACGAAGGCGACGACCGGCGCGGTAGCGAGCTGCGGTGGCGCATCGGACGGCAGCACGGTGATTCGCGCTGTTCCGGTGGCGTCGGAGGATCCGTCGGTGACGGTGAAGTCGACACGGTAGGTGCCCTGCGACGACGCCGCGAAGTCGAACGCCGTCGTGCCGTCCACGATCGTCACGGTGGCGTCGGCGTCGTCGAGCACGCGCGCCGATTCGAGCGACATGGTGCCGCTCGTTCCGGTGACGTGCGGCGCGACGTCGATCGAGAGTCCGGCGTCGAGCGTGTCGACGACCGCGAACGACTGCACCTCGAGCTGCGGCTCCGGCGACACCTTCACCACGAGCGTCTTGCGAGCGACCTGACCGGTGGTGTCGGAGATGGTCACTTCGAGCTCGACCAGCTCTTCGCCGCTGTCGCCGTCGTTGTTGTGCTGGTACACGACCTCGCCCCCGGGGGTCGCGGCGACCGTCCCGACCCCGGAGGGATTGTCGACCGAGAGTAGGAGCAGCGGATCGCCCTCGGGGTCGACCCAGCCCGGGAGCACCGGTACTGTCACCGTTCCCCCCGGCGCGACCTCCGGCGTCGGCCAGGGCACCAGACAGCGCTCCACGCCGCACCACTGCGGGGCCGAATCGACGCTGTCGGGGGCGACCGTCAGATCCACCGTGGTGGCGTTCGACCGCAGTCCGTCGGAGGCTGTGCCGTCCGACAGCTCGTAAGAGAAGGTCGCGGAGCCGGTGGCGCCCGGTGCCACCCGCACCGTGATGCGCTGACCGTCGTCGGTGATGGAGGTCGTCCCGAACCCGGGATCGAGTCCGGTCACCGACGAGGGGGTGATGCTCAGCACGTCTTCGTTCGGGTCATGGTCGTTCATGAGCACCGGCAGGCTGACGAGGCTCCCCGCGCGCACCCCGAAGGCGTCGGATTCGGCGATCGGCGGCTTCGGATCGATCACGACCGCGAGCTGTTCGGTGCTCGGCTCGGCATCGGGGTTGACCTGGTCATCGAGCGTCCAGTCCTGGCTCGACGGCACGAGCGTCCCGTCGGGGATCGTCCAGGCCCACCCCGACCGGGTCTCGTTGAGGATGATCGACTCGTCGCTCGCCACGAACGCCGGACGAGGGTCGTCCTGCGGACTCCCGGCGCCATACTCGAGCTCGGATGTACGGGTCGAGTTCGAGTGCCACAGGGTCCCCACGTCGTCGCCGAGCCACGCCGCGAAGACCTCCCCGTCGTGCACGATCGGCTGAGCGGGCGCGCCCAGATCCGCGCCCGGGCGGACAATGTTCTCGCTCCCCGAGCCGTCGACGGGGACGCGCACCAGCCCGGCCCGGTCTGCCAGGTAGACCGCTGATCCAGCGGCATGGGGCTCCCCCACCTCGATGGGCGCCGTCGCCGGCGTCGGAGTCGCGGCATCCGCTCCGCGCAGCCACACGTCGCCGTCCTCGGTGTCGACGACCGCCCACGTGTCGCCCGCCGCCGTGATGGCCGGCACCGCCACGTCGTCGGCGGCGAGCGGATCGCGGCCACGCACCTCGGAGGCCCGGATGTCGTAGCGCAGCACCGACTCGTCGGCGCTCGAATAGCTGAACAGGATGCCGCGATCGTCGACCGCGATGGCATCCGCCGTGTACTGCGTCGCGTCCTCGTCATCCGACGGGAAGGGATCGAGCTGGGCGGCGGGTCCGGCGTCGAGCAGCCCCGCGAAGACGGCACCCGAGTCGGTGCGGTATGCCACGAAGTCGCCCGCGGTGACCACATCGATGGTGCCCGAGGGTGTCGACTGCGACGCACGCAGCGCCTCATCGTCGAGGTCGACGGGCCGGGCCTCATCGATCCTCGTGACCTTGCTGAAGCTGTCGCTGAACAGATAGACGTCGTCGCCCGCCTGCACGACCTTGTCGGGGTTGCTGATGCTGCGCACGGTGTCGAGCTCGCCGACCGCGGTGTTCACACGCGCATAGCGGCGGCCCTCACCCGTCTGGAGCGCCCACACCGAAGTGTCGACATCCGGAGTCTCCTGCGCATCGAGCCCAGGCCACACGACGCTCACGCCGATCACCAGGCCGACTGCCACGACGGCGGCCCAGATGCCCGCGACCGTGGGGCGCCGCATCAGAGCACGCCCGTTGCGAAGAGCGTGACGACGACGGCGGCGATCGCGGTGACCACGGCGGCGATGCCGCCCAACACCCACGGCAGGGCGGAGCGCCGAGACGGCGTCGGCGCGGCGAAGTCGGTCTCTTCATCGCGAGCGAGCGCCGCGATGTCGACCGCGTCGCGGGTCTTGCGCCGTTGCTCGCGCTCGACCCGGGACCGCACCGGCCCGCGAAGCTCGGTGTCGCCGAAGTCGACGGCGCCGGATGCGCCGCCCCACTCGTCATCCGCGATCTCGAGGGGCGTCGGCGCGAACCCGAGTTCGGCCTGAACGCCGCGGAGCGCCTCCGCGAACTCGCGCGCGGACGCCCAGCGTCGCGACGGGTCGCGGCTCATCGAGGTGGCGAGCACCGTCTGCAGCGACTCCGGCACATCGGTGCGAGGGATCGGCGTGTAGCTCGCGCGCGCGATGCGCCGGCGCAGCTGCTCCTTGGAGTTCTGCCCGCGCTCGTGCCGCTCGAACGGACTGTGCCCTGCCAGCAGCGAGTAGATCGTCGCGCCGAGGCTCCACACCTCGCTGGCGATGGTTCCCGCGGTCTCTTCGGCGACGACCTCCGGCGCACTCCACGGAATGGACATCGCCAGCACCTCGTCGGCCGTGGCGCGCAGCAGCGAGGACGAGATGCCGAAGTCCGCGAGCACGGGGGTGCCGAAAGTCGTGATCAGGATGTTGCTCGGCTTGACGTCGCGATGGACCAGCCCCGCACGGTGCGCGGACTCGAGCGCACTCGCCATCCGCACGCCGACGCTGAGCACTTCGTCGACGGGGATCCGCTCGATGCGGTACCGCTGCGCGAGCGAATCCGGGCAGTACTCCATGACGATGTACGGCCGGCCGTCGGCCGAGATTCCGGCCTGGTAGACCGTGACGATCGCCGGATGCGCCGACAGATGGGCGAGCACGTCGGCTTCGGCGTTGAACATGCGCCGCAGATCAGGGTCTCTCACATCGCTCGGCATCACCTTCACGGCGACGTTGCGACGGGGCATGTCCTGCTCGTACAGGAAGACGTCTGCGAATCCTCCGGAGCCGAGCGGCCGGATGTACGCCAGACCGGGAAGAATGGGTGGCGTCGAGGAAAGGCGCGTTGTCACCAGCCCTCCCCAGGTTTGATCCGCCGAGACCGACGGTGCGCGCGGTTGACGTCCGCAAACTCGGCCATGCTAACAAACCAGCCTTTGACCTTGCCGTGTGCCGCCTGAGGTGTGGAGAGCCGGATCGACGGTCTCAGGGTCGGTGTGCCGATCGGCGGATGTGGCGCGGTGCGGCGGTCTCGGCCCGGTCACCCGATCGGTGGATCGCGTGGATCGAATGGCGCGTCGAGCGACCGCGTCAGCTCTTCGAGCATCGCCTCGATCTGCGGCTCGACGTACTCTCCGATCGCGCTCTGGATGCGGAGGCGATGGTGCAGGAGGATCGTGCACACCTCACGCCCGACCATGTTCGCGTAGTCGTCGGCGAGGCCGACCTCCTGCCGGAGGGCTGCCTTCGCCTCGTCACTGAGCGGCGGCAGTGCCGGGATGTCGGCATCCGCCTCTTCTGCCAGTCCCGAGATCGTGAAGAGGAACGGTGCGCCGGGAACGGGATCGGGATCCAGGGGCAGGCCCTCGAACTCGGGCTCGAGCCCCTCGGCCGGGCGATAGCTGCGGGCGCGGTTGCGCGCCGCCTGCTGGTCGAGCTCAGCCTGCAGCATCGGCAGGTTCAGCGCGGTGTACTCGGCGACCGATCGATCGACGATCGTCTTGATGCGTGTGGAGAGCCCGTGCTGCACCCCGTGCGGCACATCGGCCCCGAGGCCGGCGGCCGAGAGCACCGGTGAGCCGAAGCATCGGCGGCACGGAGCGACGCGACCACGGTGGGTCGAGGGCTCCCAGCGGGGAAGCCACGCGAGCCAGGCGTCCACCGCCTGGCTTACCTGGGTCTCGAGCGACCGCTCCACATCCACAACGGTAGTGCCGCACAAGTACGCTGGCCGGATTCAGCGCTCGCCATTCGGGCGGGGTCTCGTGGTCCGGTGCGAGGCCGGGATGTGCGCGCTCACTGCGGCTTACTCGTCGAATTCGTCTTCCCACGGCCAGCGCGGCCGCTGTGCCCGGGTGCGAACGAGGGCGATTCCGCCCCACGCGGCGATGAGTGCTGCCGCCGCGACGACCACCCCGAACCAGGTCGTCGCGATCCGACCGGCCACCGACGCCGCCACGGCGAGGTCGGCTCCGGTCGCCACGGCGCCGACGAAGATGGCCGCGACGTAGACGACGTAGCTCGTGGCCGCCGTCCAGGCGGCTCCCCAGAACGATGGCTGATAGGTCTCGTCACGCCGCTTGCGCCGAATCGACGCCCACAGAGCCCCCGCGAAACCGACCGTCGCCGAGACGGTCGCGAGGATCCCCGGCACCTGTCCGAGCCCCGGCGTCGCGATGACATCCTCGCTGAGCGCGAGGCTCACCATGCCGAGACCGAAGATCAGCAGCGCGACGAAGGACGCCGTCGCGAAACCGAGCGCCGTGAGCGGACGGACACTGCCGCCGGGTTCCCGACGCTCGGACACCTACTGGCGTACGAGCTGCGGACCCGCTTCGAGGGTGCGCTCGTACTCGTGCTGCGCCTCGAGGTTGAGCTCGGTGACACGCCTGCCACGAGCGGCCGCCCACGCGCCGAACCAGATGGTGAGCTCGCGGCCGATGATGAACGCGGCGATCGCGAGCGGGGCGTACAGCTCATTCTCGATGATCCGCGCACCTTCGCTCGCGGTGATCATCCAGAACTGCTCCTGGAACAGCGTTCCGAGCAGGTGCCCGCCGTACGAGGCGAATCCGACCAGCAGGCCGAACACCACCCACGCACCCCAGCGACCGCGGTTGACGATGGCGCCGAGCAGCCAGAACGCGATGAAGAAGACCGCGACGGTCACCCACAGCGTCCAGGTGCCCAGCGCGCGCAGCGACGCTTCGACGATGTCCCCGATGGCGATGTCACCTCGGAGAAGCTCGAACCCGACGGATGCCGCCACGTAGAGGACGGCGAAGCAGAGCGCGGCCACGACCCCGATCGCGCCGGCGGCGGCACGGTTGCCGCGCGGGCGGGGCGCTTCGGGGGCCTGGACGAAGATCGGCTGCATCGCAGGCGCCGCGGCGACGACCGGGGCGGCTTCCACGATCGGAGCGGCGACCACCGTGGGCGCGTCGGCGACGGGTGCGGCAGTGGCGACCGGCGGGGCAGCAGCTGCGGGCTCGTCGTCGTAGCCGAAGGCAGCCTGGTAGTCGGCGGCGGTCGTGTACTCGGGCTCGGCGTCGACCACCGGCGCTGCGTCCGGCGGCGTCGTGTCGACCGGCTCGACGACCACCGGCTCCTCGCCCACCGCGTCGCGTCCGGCCGCTTCGGCATCCGCGAGGCCCTCCTCGGCGCGGCCGACGACGTCGTCCACGGGGCGCGGCTCTTCGACGGGCTCGCCGTATGACGTCTTGGGGTCACTCATCGGATGCACTCCTTACGCGAGGCACGTCCCCGCACTGCGAGGGTAACCCGCGTGGTGTCCACGACCGCGGAGGCATGCCGTGTCGATTGCGCGGCGCGCGAGGACGGATGCGGGCACGCTCCGCGGTTAAGGTAGGCGCATGTCACACCGACGTGTCCGTCACGCCGCCGCCGCGGCATCCATCGCCGCTGTCGTTTTCAGCCTCGTGGCATGCGCTCCCGAGCCCGAAGCGGGGCCCACCGTGACTCCGAGAGTCACCGCGACGTCGACGCCCACGCCGATCGCAACCCGCAGCCCCGGAGCCACCCCCGCGGCCCAGGTGCAGCTGCCGATCGACTGCCGTGCGATCCTCTCGGAAGACGTGCTCGCGGAGCTCGACGGCGTTCCCCTCAACGACCCTGCCTACGGCGACGAGGTGGGGGTTCAGGCCGACGGGAGCCTGGTGTGCCTGTGGGGCTCGCCCGAGACGGATACCGGCCGCCTCACCACGACGATCTCGGTGATCTCGCGCGGACCCGCGCTGGACCTCCTCAACCAGCTCGCCGACGAGGAGGGCTTCACCTGCTACACCCCCGACCGCGGCACCCGGTGCGAGAAGACGTGGGAGGACGAGAACTACCCCGTCACGGACGGCCGCACCGTGTTCTGGCGCGACGACGTCATGATCGATACGGCGTACATCGGCCTCGCCCCCAGTGGCTACACGGCGGCGATCGTGGAGAGCGTCTTCGGGTGACCTCGGAGCGCACACCCGTGTTGCGTCCCCTCAGCCCCAGATCTGAGCCTCGATGCGCGGGCCGTAGTCCTCGGGATGCCACTTCGTCTCCATGCTCGACAGCCACAGGTCTCCGCGGACGGTGTGCTCTTCGATCACGTCGCCGAGGATGCGGACGCAGCGCAGCACTCCCTCCTGCAGCGAGCAGGTGAAGCCCTGGCCGCGCAGTGCCGCGTCGGCGATCGTCGCGGCATCGTCAGCGACGACCGCGAGCGTCGTGACGATCCCTCCCCCGCTCTCCAGTCGCCACGCGCACGTGAGGCGGGGGCTCGGCAGCAGCGCGTCGGCGAGCGGCGTGACGGCGGTCGCGGGCGGTCCCGCGGTCTGGTTCAGCAGCACGCCGGCGCGCCAGGTGAGTTCGGACCAGAGGCTGTCGGGATAGATCGCACGGCAGTCGAGTGTTCGGGATGCGATGGCGAGCTCGGCAGGCGTCGCCTCCACGGCGGTTGGAGGTGGGGGGCTGGATGCCGCACGCAGCGTGTCGCCGACCCAATTGACGGCGACCGGGACCATCGGCAGCGCCAGCCAGATCAGCGCCGCCACCACCGCGGCGCAGAGGAGCCCCACGGGCACGGCGATCCAGCTGCTGCGACCCCCGATCCGCGCCATGACCGCCTCCCCCCCCTCAACGGTAGATCGGCGAGCGCGAGGCGCTCCCTTCGGCGCGCTGGGATGTGGCATCCCGCCCGCTGGAGGCGGCATCCGGACTGCCCCTCCCCCACATCCGCTTGCCGTTTCCGCCATCCGCGACAGAAACTCAGCACAGCGCTTACCGGAAGACGACGGCGCGAGCGCAGCGCGCGGCGCCGACCGCCCGGCTTCAGACAACGACGAAGGGCCCCGGCGAACCGGGGCCCTTCGTTTCAGTCAGTGACTCAGTTGTACGTGCCGGGCGTGAAGTCGTCCGTCGAGAAGCTGTCGAAGTCGACGTAGCTCAGGTCGGCGTCGCTGTAGGCGCCGTCCGAGGCGAAGATGCGGTTGGGGTACCGCTCGCTCTTGGCCTCTTCCGTCGCCTCGACCACGACGTTGCGGTACTTCGCAAGTCCGGTTCCGGCGGGGATGAGCTTTCCGATGATGACGTTCTCCTTGAGACCGAGCAGCGGGTCGCTCTTGCCCTCCATGGCCGCCTGGGTCAGCACGCGGGTCGTCTCCTGGAACGAGGCGGCCGACAGCCACGACTCGGTCGCAAGCGACGCCTTGGTGATTCCCATGAGCTCCGGACGACCCGACGCGGGGCGCTTGCCCTCGCCGACGGCGGCACGGTTGATCGCCTGGTAGCGCTTGAAGTCGACGAGCTCACCGGGAAGCAGAGTCGTGTCGGCGTGGTCGACGACCGTGACCTTGCGGAGCATCTGACGAACGATGACCTCGATGTGCTTGTCGTGGATCGGCACACCCTGCGAGCGGTAGACGCCCTGGACGCCGTTCACGAGGTAACGCTGCACCTCGCGGGCGCCCATGACTCGCATGACCTCCTTGGGGTCGAGCGTGCCCACCAGGATCGGCTGGCCGACCGTGACGTGCTGGCCGTCCTCGACCAGCAGCGTCGCGCGCTTGAGCACCGGGTAGACGTGCGGCTCGTCGCCGTTGTCGGGGGTCAGGATGACCTTCTTCGAACGGTCGGTCTCGTCGATCGAGATGCGTCCGTCGGACTCGGCGATCGGCGACGCGCCCTTCGGGGTGCGAGCCTCGAAGAGCTCCTGCACGCGGGGCAGACCCTGCGTGATGTCGTCGGCCGAGGCCGAACCACCCGTGTGGAAGGTACGCATCGTCAGCTGCGTACCGGGCTCACCGATCGACTGGGCCGCGATGATGCCGACGGCCTCGCCGATGTCGACGAGCTTTCCGGTCGCGAGCGAACGGCCGTAGCACTGCGCGCACACGCCGACGGCGGAGTCGCAGGTCAGGACCGAGCGCACCTTGATGGTCTCGACGCCCGCCTCGATGAGCTTGTCGATGAGCACGTCACCCACGTCTTCGCCGGCCTGCGCCAGGACGTTGCCCTGAGCGTCGACCGCCTCGGATGCGAGGGTGCGCGAGAACACGGAGTTCTCGACGTTCGCGTCCTTGACGAGGTTGCCCTCCGGACCCATGGCCGCGATCGGCAGCTCGAGTCCCTTGGTGGTGCCGCAGTCCTCTTCGCGGATGATGACATCCTGCGAGACGTCGACGAGACGACGCGTGAGGTAGCCCGAGTCAGCCGTGCGGAGGGCCGTGTCGGCCAGACCCTTGCGGGCACCGTGCGTCGCGATGAAGTACTCCGCCACCGACAGACCCTCGCGGTACGAGGAGATGATCGGACGGGGGATGATCTCACCCTTGGGGTTGTTCACCAGGCCTCGCATACCGGCGATGTTCCGGATCTGCAGCCAGTTGCCACGAGCGCCTGAGGACACCATGCGGTTGATGGTGTTGTCCTCCGGGAAGTTCGCCCGCATCGCGACCTGAACCTCGTCGGTTGCCTCGGTCCAGATCTTGATGAGCTCCTGGCGACGCTCGGAGTCGGTCGTGAGACCCTTCTCGAACTGGCCCTGAACCTTCGCGGCGCGCTTCTCGTGGCGGCCGACGATCTCGGCCTTGTTCGGCGGCGTGAGGACGTCGCTCAGAGCGACGGTCACACCCGAACGGGTGGCCCAGTAGAAGCCGGCGTCCTTGATGCGGTCGAGCGTCGCTGCGACCTCCACCTTCGGGTACTCCTCGGCGAGCTTGTTCACGATCTGCGACAGCTTGCCCTTATCGGCCTGCTCGCGAACGAACGGGTAGCCCTTGGGGAGCGTGTCGTTGAACAGCGCCTGGCCGAGCGAGGCGTCCAGCAGGCCGTGGCCCTTCTTCTCGACGCTGCCGTCCTCGTTCACGATGTCGCTGTAGCCCTCGGGCGCTTCGCCCTCGAGGAACGTGAGACCGGGAACGCGGATGCGGACCTTCGCCTGCAGGTCGAGGGAACCCTCGTCCTTGGCCATGATCGCCTCGGAGACGGAGCCGAACGCACGACCCTCACCCTTGGCGCCCTCCTTGACCGTGGTCAGGTGGTGCAGGCCGATGATCATGTCCTGCGAGGGCAGGGTGACCGGACGGCCGTCGGACGGCTTCAGGATGTTGTTCGACGCGAGCATCAGCACGCGGGCCTCGGCCTGAGCCTCGACCGACAGCGGCAGGTGCACGGCCATCTGGTCGCCGTCGAAGTCCGCGTTGAATGCGGCGCAGACGAGCGGGTGCAGCTGGATGGCCTTGCCCTCGACGAGCTGAGGCTCGAACGCCTGGATGCCGAGACGGTGAAGCGTCGGTGCGCGGTTCAGCAGCACGGGCCGCTCGCGGATGATCTCCTCGAGCACGTCCCACACCTCGGGACGCGTGCGCTCGACGGCGCGCTTGGCGGCCTTGATGTTCTGCGAGTGACCGAGGTCGATCAGGCGCTTGATCACGAACGGCTTGAACAGCTCGAGGGCCATCTGCTTGGGCAGACCGCACTGGTGCAGCTTCAGCTGGGGACCGACGACGATGACCGAACGGCCCGAGTAGTCCACGCGCTTGCCGAGCAGGTTCTGGCGGAACCGGCCCTGCTTGCCCTTGAGCATGTCGGAGAGCGACTTCAGCGCGCGGTTGCCGGTGCCCGTGACGGGACGACCGCGGCGGCCGTTGTCGAACAGTGCGTCGACGGCCTCCTGCAGCATCCGCTTCTCGTTGTTCACGATGATCTCGGGAGCACCGAGGTCGATCAGGCGACGGAGGCGGTTGTTGCGGTTGATCACGCGGCGGTACAGATCGTTGAGATCGGATGTCGCGAAGCGACCACCGTCGAGCTGCACCATGGGGCGAAGCTCCGGCGGGATCACCGGGACGACGTCGAGCACCATGGCTGCCGGGCTCATGCCGGTCTGCAGGAACGAGTTGACGACCTTCAGGCGCTTGATCGCACGGATCTTGCGCTGGCCCTTGCCCTCGGAGATCTGCAGGTGCAGGTTCTCGGACTCGGTGGCCAGGTCGAACGCCTCGAGGCGACGCTTGATCGACTCCGCGCCCATGTAGGCCTCGAAGTACTGACCGAAGCGGTCCTGGAGCTCGTGGAAGATCTCGTCCTCGCCCTTCAGGGCGCCGACCTCGAGGGTGCGGAAGTCCTCCCACACCTTCTCGAGACGGATGATCTGGTCGTCGAAGGACTTGCGGATGCCCGCCATGTCCTTCTCAGCGGCATCCTTGACCTTCTTCTTCTGGTCTGCCTTGGCGCCCTCCTCTTCCAGAGCGGCGAGTTCCTCTTCGAGCTTCTGGAGGCGCGTGGCGATGCGCGAGTCGCGGCGATCGCTGAGCGTCTTCAGCTCGAGGCGGATGTTGTTCTCCTGCGTCGGCAGGTCGCGCTGACGCGCCTCCTGGTCGACGGAGATCACCATGTAGGCGGCGAAGTAGATGACCTTCTCGAGGTCCTTCGGCGCCATGTCCAGCAGGTAGCCGAGGCGCGAGGGCACGCCCTTGAAGTACCAGATGTGGGTGACGGGTGCGGCGAGCTCGATGTGGCCCATGCGCTCGCGACGAACGGAGGACTTGGTGACCTCCACGCCGCAGCGCTCGCAGACGATGCCCTTGAAGCGCACGCGCTTGTACTTGCCGCAGGCGCACTCCCAGTCACGCGAAGGTCCGAAGATCTGCTCTCCGAAGAGGCCGTCCTTCTCGGGCTTCAGCGTGCGGTAGTTGATGGTCTCAGGCTTCTTGACCTCGCCGTACGACCAACGACGGATGTCGTCAGCGGTAGCCAGGCCGATGCGAAGCTGATCGAAGGTTGTTGATTCGAGCACTAGTTCTCAGTTCTCCTGTGTCGGAATTCTGCTTGTTTGCCGGCTGCTGAGCTTGCCGAAGTATCAGATCTCGTCGATCGACGAGGACTCGAAGCGGCTGGAGATGTTGATGCCGAGCTCTTCCGCAGCGCGGAAGGCGTCGTCGTCGGTGTCGCGGAGGTTCACAGGCGTGCCGTCGGCCGAGAGGACCTCGACGTTCAGGCACAGCGACTGCATCTCCTTCATGAGCACCTTGAAGGACTCGGGGATGCCGGGCTCCTGGATGTTCTCGCCCTTGACGATGGCCTCGTACACCTTGACGCGGCCGAGGATGTCGTCGGACTTGATCGTGAGGAGCTCCTGCAGCGCATATGCGGCGCCGTAGGCCTCGAGGGCCCACACCTCCATCTCACCGAAGCGCTGTCCACCGAACTGCGCCTTACCACCCAGCGGCTGCTGCGTGATCATCGAGTAAGGACCCGTGGAGCGTGCGTGGATCTTGTCGTCGACGAGGTGGTGCAGCTTCAGGATGTACATGTAGCCGACCGACACGGGTGCCGGGAACGGCTCGCCGGAGCGACCGTCGAACAGCAGCGTCTTTCCACTGGAGCCGATGAGCCGATCGCCGTCGCGGGTGAGCGTCGTCGAGTCGAGCAGACCCGCGATCTCCTCCTCGAAGGCGCCGTCGAACACCGGGGTGGCGACCTTGGTGCCGGCCTCCGCCTGACGGGCCTCGTCGGGCAGGCGCGCAGCCCACTTCGGGTTGCCCTCGACCTTCCAGCCCTGCTTGGCGATCCATCCGAGGTGAAGCTCCAGCACCTGGCCGAAGTTCATTCGGCCGGGGATGCCGAGCGGGTTCAGGATGACGTCGACCGGCGTGCCGTCCGCGAGGAACGGCATGTCCTCGATCGGGAGGATCTTGGCGATGACACCCTTGTTGCCGTGGCGGCCGGCGAGCTTGTCGCCCTCGGTGATCTTGCGCTTCTGGGCGATGTAGACCACGACGCGGCGGTTGACACCCGAGCCGAGCTCGTCGTCGCCGTCCTCGGCGTTGAACTCCTTGACGGCGATGATCGTGCCCTGCTCGCCGTGGGGAACCTTCAGCGACGTGTCGCGGACCTCGCGGCTCTTCTCGTTGAAGATCGCGCGGAGCAGGCGCTCCTCGGCCGAAAGCTCGGTCTCGCCCTTCGGCGTGACCTTGCCCACGAGGATGTCGCCCGGGCGGACCTCGGCGCCGATGCGGATGATGCCGCGCTCGTCCAGGTCCTTGAGCAGGTCGGGGCTCACGTTCGGGAGATCGCGGGTGATCTCCTCCTTGCCGAGCTTCGTGTCACGGGCATCCACCTCGTACTCCTCGATGTGGATCGAGGATAGGGTGTCGTCCTTCACGAGGTTCTGGCTGAGGATGATCGCGTCTTCGAAGTTGTGGCCCTCCCACGTCATGAACGCGACGAGGAGGTTCTTGCCGAGCGCGAGCTCGCCGTTCTCCGTCGCCGGTCCGTCCGCGATGACCTCGCCGACCTCGATCCGCTCGCCCTCGCTGACCACGACGCGCTGGTTGTAGCTCGTGCCCTGGTTGGAGCGGTCGAACTTGCGCAGGAAGTAGTCCTGCGTGCCGCCCTCGTCGAGCTGGACCGTCACGTAGTCGGCCGAGACCTGGGTGACGACACCGGCCTTCTCAGCGGTGACGACGTCACCGGCATCGATGGCCGCGAAGCCCTCCATGCCCGTGCCGACGACCGGCGACTCGCTGCGCAGCAGCGGGACGGCCTGACGCTGCATGTTGGCACCCATGAGGGCACGGTTCGCATCGTCGTGCTCGAGGAAGGGGATCAGGGATGTCGCGACCGAGACCATCTGGCGCGGCGAGACGTCCATGTAGCCGATCTCGTCGGCGTGGAAGAGGTCGACCTCGCCGCCCTTCTTGCGGGCGAGGACGCGGTCCTCGGTGAAGTGACCGTCGGCCTTGAGGGGCGCGTTGGCCTGGGCGACGATGAAGTCGTCCTCTTCGCTCGCGGTGAGGTAGTCGATCTGCTCGGTGACCTGACCCTTGACGACCTTGCGGTACGGCGTCTCGATGAAGCCGAACGCGTTGATGCGCGCGAACGACGCGAGCGAGCCGATCAGGCCGATGTTCGGGCCTTCCGGGGTCTCGATGGGGCACATGCGGCCATAGTGCGACGGGTGGACGTCGCGGACCTCGACGCCGGCACGCTCACGCGACAGACCACCGGGACCGAGCGCCGAGAGACGGCGCTTGTGGGTCAGACCCGCGAGCGGGTTGTTCTGGTCCATGAACTGCGACAGCTGCGACGTTCCGAAGAACTCCTTGATCGCGGCGACGACGGGGCGCACGTTGATCAGGGTCTGCGGCGTGATCGCCTCGATGTCCTGCGTGGTCATGCGCTCGCGGACGACGCGCTCCATACGCGACAGACCGGTGCGGACCTGGTTCTGGATCAGCTCGCCGACCGCGCGGATGCGACGGTTGCCGAAGTTGTCGATGTCATCGATGTCGAGGCGGATCTCGGCCGTCTTGCCGGCGCGGAGGCCCTCGAACGTCGTGTCGCCGCGGTGCAGGCGGACCAGGTACTTGATCGTCGCGACGATGTCGTCGACGGTCAGCACGGAGTCCGACAGCGGTCCGGCGAGACCGAGCTTCTGGTTGATCTTGTACCGGCCGACCTTCGCGAGGTCGTAGCGCTTCGGGTTGAAGTAGAAGTTGTCCAGCAGCGCGCGGGCAGCCTCGGCGGCGACCTGCTCGCCCGGACGGAGCTTGCGGTAGATGTCGCGGAGCGCATCCTCCTTGGAGAGGATCGTGTCCTTCGACAGCGTCTCTTCGATCGAGTCGAAGCCGGCGAACTCGGCGAGGATGTCCTCGCTCGTGAGGCCGAGGGCCTTGAGGAACACGGTGACCGACTGCTTGCGCTTGCGGTCGATGCGAACGCCGACCTGGTCGCGCTTGTCGATCTCGAACTCGAGCCACGCGCCGCGGCTCGGGATGATGCGTGCCGAGACGATGTCCTTGTCGCTGGTCTTGTCGGCCGTGCGGTCGAAGTAGACGCCGGGCGAGCGGACGAGCTGCGAGACGACGACACGCTCGGTGCCGTTGATGATGAACGTGCCCTTGCCGGTCTGGAGCGGGAAGTCGCCCATGAAGACCGTCTGGGTCTTGATCTCACCGGTCTGGTGGTTCATGAACTCGGCTTCGACGTACAGCGGGGCGGCGTAGGTCTTGCCGCGCTCCTTGCACTCCTCGATCGAGTACTTCTCGGGCTCGAGATACGGGTTCGTGAACGAGAGCTGCATCGTCTCGCTCAGGTCCTCGATCGGCGAGATCTCCTCGAAGATCTCCTCGAGGCCGCTGATCTCGGGCACATCCGTGCGTCCGACCTTCTTCGCGTCTGCGACGCGCTGCTTCCAGCCGTCGTTGCCGACGAGCCAGTCGAAGGACTCCGTCTGAAGCGCCAGCAGGTCAGGGACCGTCAGCGTGTCGGAGATCTTGGCGAACGAGAGGCGGGAAGCTCCGCGGCCGTTCTTAGGGGTGGTGGTGGTTGCGTTGCGCGCAGCAGCCAAGGGGATTACCTCCGTGGGCCCGGGGCGGGGCTCGATTCCTTGTCGTCAGGGTGGAGTGCTCGTTGTTCCCCGAAACCTGGCGCCACACTCCGCTTCGCACGCACGGCGAAGAAGCGGGGGCACGCAGGCACAGCCGACCACCATATGAGGGCAGGGGGAATCCAAGAGCGCAACTACCTACTATACGGCGGATGTCGCGGTATGTCCAGTCGGATTCTTGACGAGTTGCGAATGCTGCGGTATAACCGCGACCGCAACCGGATTTCCGCCTCTGATCGTAGACGCATCACGGTGCATGGGTTCATGATGTTGCACATGACTGGGGTGCACCCCATGATCCGCACGCCCGACCAGCGGATCAGGGTGTTCGTGAGTTCGACCCTGCACGAACTCGCGGACGAGAGACGTGCGGCGCGCGCCGCCATCGAGCGGATGCGGCTCGCCCCGGTGATGTTCGAGCTCGGCGCCCGCCCGCATCCCCCACGGGAGCTCTACCGCTCGTACCTCGAGCAGAGCGACGTGTTCGTCGGCATCTACTGGGAGAGCTACGGCTGGGTCGCCCCCGACGAGGACGTCTCGGGGCTCGAAGACGAATACAACCTCGCGCCCTCATCGATGCCGAAGCTCATCTACATCAAGGCGAGCGAGCACCGCGATGAGCGACTCAAGACCCTCATCGCTCGCATCCAGGCGGACGATCACGCGGCGTACCTGCCGTTCAGCACGTCCGACGAGCTGCAGGATCGGATCGCGGACGATCTCGCGACCCTGCTGGCGGAGCGGTTCGACGCTTCGCAGCAGGATGCCGCGGACGATGCCGACGCCGTGCCCGCCGCCGCACTCCCCGGCCGGGTTCCCGTCCCGTACACCCTCACGATCGGCCGCGAGGAGGATGTCCGTCGCGTGCGCGATCTGCTCGCCGCGGGCGCCGACCGCCTCGTGAGCCTCGTGGGCCCGGGCGGGATCGGCAAGAGCCGCCTCGCGATCGAGGTCGCCCGGGCGAGCGCCGACCTGTTCCGTGACGGCGTGCATTTCGTGCTGCTCGAGGGCGTGCTGGAGCCGGGTCTGCTGCTGCCCACCATCGCCTACTCGCTCGGAGTGCGCGACGCCGGCGATGTCGATCTCGAGGACCGGATCGCCCGCGCCCTCGACGGAAAGCGGGTGCTGATCGTCCTCGACAACTTCGAGCAGATCGTGGATGCCGCACCCGTCCTCGTCAGGCTCTACACCGCCGCACCCCTCGCCACCTTCCTCGTCACCAGTCGCGTCGTGCTCCGCATCCGCGGCGAGCAGGTGTACGAACTGGAGGGTCTGTCGACTCCCGCCGAGACTGAGCCGGCGACGGTGCACCGAGCCTTGCGCTCATCGGCCGTGGCGCTGTTCGTCGACCGGGCTCAGGCGGTGCGACCCGACTTCGAGCTCACCGAGCGCAACGCCGCAGACATCGTGAGCATCTGCCGCCGGCTTGAAGGGCTCCCGCTCGCGATCGAGCTCGCCGCTGCGAAATCGCGGGCGCTCAATCCCGCGGCGATCGACCAGCGCCTGCAGCAGAGTCTGCCCCTGCTGACCGCTGCGTCGCGTGACCTGCCGGAGCGCCACCGCACGATGCGCGCCGCGATCGACTGGAGCGTAGGGCTGCTCCCCGATGTGCGGCGCGACATGCTCGAGGACCTCGGCGTGTTCGCGACGCGGTTCTCGCTCGACGCCGTCGAAGCGGTCAGCGCCGGCCGCACGTGGGAGGGGCAGGTACTCGACGCCCTCGCCGACCTCGTCGACGCGTCGCTCGTCAAGCAGACCGATCTGGGCGGCAGGTCGACGTTCTCGCTACTCGCGATCGTCCGCGAGTACGCCGTCGGGCGCCTGGAAGCGCGCGGCGAGGCCGATGCCATGCGCCGGGCGCACGCGGACTTCTACGCCGACCTGGTGAGCCGGACAGCGCCGAACCTGCGCGGCCCGCTGCAGCCCGAGGCCGTCCGGCTGCTCGGGCTCGAGCTTTCGAACCTCCGCGCGGCGGTGCGCCACCTGGTCCACACCGACCGGCTCGACGACGCCGGCGACTACGCCTGGAACCTCATCGTGTACTGGTGGATCTCGGGGTTCTTCAGCGAGGTGCGACTGTGGATGCTCGAACTGCTCGAGAAGCAGCATCCGATCTCGACCCGCACCCGCGCCATCGCGGTCTTCTTCACGATGTGGGGCGAGATGTGGCGGCGCCCGTCGGACCAGGTCATCGATGGTCTCGGCGAAGCCTCGCGTCTGTTCACCGAGAGCGGCGACGAGGATGCGGCGGCCATGGCCCTCGCCGCGCGGGGCAGCACGCGGATGCGGTTCCCCGATCTCGACATGGCGGCGGCAGAGGCCGACCTGCAGGCGGCCCGCGGAGCGCTGAACCGTCTCGGCGACTGGTGGGCGGAGGCGCTGGCCGACGTCGCCCTCGGACTTCTGGCGATGGCACGGGGGGCGTTCCCTGAGTCGCTCGCGCACTTCGAGCGGGCCTCGGCCATCGGCGTCGCGGAGGACGACACGTTCACCCGCGTCGTGGCCGGGAACAACCTCGCCCGCCTGCACCTGCTCGGCGGAGACGTCGGTGCGGCCGCATCCGAATACCGCACCACGATGCAGCTGTCGGCCGTGCTGCACTACGACGAGGGCGCGCAGTACGCACTCGAAGGACTGAGCGCGATCGCCGCGATGCAGGGGGACGCGTGGCGCGCGGGCGCGCTCGCGGGCGTCGCAACCTCGGTCCGGCAACGGGTCGGCGTGTTCGACGTCGATGGGTTCGCGGCGAACGCTCAGCCGCTCGCGGCGCTCCGCGAATCGAGCCCCGAGGCTGTCGCCGCCGGTGAGCGCGCAGGCGCCGAGATGAGCATCGCCGAGGCATACGCCGTGGCACTGCCCGATGCCGACGTGTCTGCCCAGCAGGCGCTGGCGCCGTGGTGATCCGCCCCGGCGACACCCGCCGCGGACAGGTGCGTCGCGCGGGAGGGCTTTCATTGCCATGATGTCCCCATGAGCGGGGTTCAGCACCCCGTGATCCGCACGCCCGATCAGCGGATCCGGGTGTTCGTGAGCTCGACACTGCGCGAGCTCGCGGACGAGCGACGTGCGGCGCGCGCCGCCATCGAGCGGATGCGGCTGGCCCCCGTCATGTTCGAGCTCGGCGCCCGCCCGCATCCACCGCGCGAGCTGTACCGCTCGTATCTCGACCAGAGCGACGTGTTCGTCGGCATCTACTGGGAGAGCTACGGCTGGGTCGCTCCCGACGAGGACGTCTCGGGGCTCGAAGACGAATACAACCTCGCGCCTCCATCGATGCCGAAGCTCATCTACATCAAGGCGAGCGACCACCGCGACGAACGACTCAAAGTGCTGCTGGACCGGATTCGCGACGACGATATGGCGGCCTACTTCACCTTCCAGACCGCGGAGGAGCTGCACGACCGCCTCGGCGACGACCTGGCCACGATGTTCGCGGAACGCTTCGACCAGTCGCGTGTCCGCCTCGATGCCGAGCCCGACGAGCCGACGGCGACACCCGCATCCCGCCTGCCGGAGCCCGGCACCACGACGATCGGTCGCGAGCGGGACATCGCCGCCGTGCGGAGTCTGCTCGAGCGGGGCGTCGATCGTGTGGTCACGCTGGTCGGCCCGGGCGGGATCGGAAAGAGCAGGCTGGCGATCGAAGCGGGCCGCGCGTCGGCGGACCTCTTTCCCGACGGCGCCTACTTCGTGGCCCTCGAGGCCGTGCTCGACCCCGACCTGCTGCTGCCGACGATCGCCGCCGCGCTGGGCATCCGCGAGAGCGGCGAGTCAGCCCTCCTGGAGCGCCTGTCCGGCGCACTCGGAGACCGGCGCGTGCTCATCGTGCTCGACAACTTCGAGCAGATCGTCGACGCGGCGCCCGCGCTGGTGCGAGTGTTCTCGGTCGCGCCGAACGCTCGCTTCCTCGTGACGAGCCGGATCGTGCTGCGGATCCGAGGTGAGCGCGTCTATGAGGTCGAGCCGCTCACGACGCCTCCCGGCGACCTTCCCGCGAGCCTCAATCGCGCCACGCGATCATCCGCAGTCGCGCTCTTCGTAAGCCGGGCGCGGGCAGTCAAACAGGGCTTCGACGTCACCCCCGCCAACGCCGCGGATGTCGCCGACATCTGCCGGCGCCTCGAGGGCCTCCCGCTCGCGATCGAGCTCGCGGCGGCAAGGATCCGGCTGCTGACCCCCGCCGGCATCGCCGAGCGGCTGGAGAAGAGCCTGCCGATGCTCACTGCCACCGCCCGCGACGTGCCCGAGCGGCATCGCACGATGCGCGCGACGATCGACTGGAGCGTGAGTCTGCTCCCCGACATCGAGCGCGACCTGCTCGAGGGTCTGGGGGTCTTCGCCACTCGCTTCAGCCTCGAGGCGGTGGAGGCCATCGGCGTGGGGCGATCGTGGGACGGGCAGGCGCTCGAGGCGCTCAGCTCGCTCGTCGACGGCTCACTCGTCAGGCAATCCGAGGTCGCGGGCAACGTATCGTTCTCACTGCTCGCGGTGGTGCGGGAGTACGTGATCGAGCGGCTCAAAGCCCGGGGCGACGCCGATCGCATGCGCACGGCGCACGCGGACTACTTCGCAGAGTTCGTGAAGGGCCTCGCTCCCCAGCTGCGCGGGCGCGGACAGACCGATGCCGTGATGGCGCTCGAACTCGAGCTTCCGAACATCCGTGCCGCAGTGCGGCACCTCATCTACACCGACCGGCTCGACGATGCCGCCGACGCCGCATGGAGCCTGCTCATCTACTGGTGGCTCTCTGGTTCGTTCGCCGAAGTGCGGCTGTGGATGCTGGAGCTGCTCGGCAAGGAGCAGCCCATCACCGCGCGCACCCGGGCCGCCGCAACGTTCTTCGTGCTCTGGGGCGAGCTGTGGCAGCATCCGTCGCCTCACATGGTGGAGGGTCTGGGAGAGTGCGTGCGGCTGTTCACCGAGAGCGGGGATGCCGAGGCCGCGGCGATGGCGTCGGCGGGACGCGCGACCGCCCGCATGCAGTTCCCCGATCCCGACATCGCGGCCGCGGTGGCGGAGCTGAACGGCGCGGTGGCGACTCTGCACGATCACGGCAACACGTGGGGCGAGGCCATCGCCGAGGTATCCCTCGGCCGCCTCGCCTGGGCGACGGCCCGGATAGACGAGGCGCTCGCGCATTTCGATCGCGCCACCGAGATCGCCCAGGCCGGCGAAGACCTCTTCACGGTCGTTGTCGCCGGCGTCCTGCGGTCACGGCTGAACTTCCTCCGCGGCGAGGTCGCCGACGCCGAAGACGAGTTCGCCGAACTGCTGCGCCTCTCGACGCGGCTGCATTACGAGGAGGGGATCGCGTACGGACTCGAGGGCATGTGCGCCGTCGCCGCCATCCGCGGCGAGTCCTGGCGTGCCGGTGCGCTCTCGGTGGCGGCTGGGGCGATCCGCCAGCGGATCGGGGTGTTCGACGTCGAGGCGTTCATGGTGCACCCGATGCCGCTCGCCGCTCTTCGAGAGCGCGATCCGGAGGGCCTCGCTGCCGGCGAGAGGGCGGGCGCCGACCTCGACATCGCAGAGGCGGTCGCCATCGCGCTGCCCGAGGACGATCAAGCGCACCCACCGGGGCAGCCGGACGAGACGTGAGGGCAGTTGGACCGGTGGCGCCGGGGGCTCAGAGGGAGGACGCTATCGCCGTGGGGCCAGGCATGACGGGCAGGGAAGCAACGGTGATCCGGACGCCGGACCAGCGACTCCGGGTGTTCGTGAGCTCGACGCTGCGCGAGCTCGCCGACGAACGGCGCGCGGTGCGCACGGCCATCGAGCGACTCCGCCTCGCACCGGTCATGTTCGAACTCGGCGCCCGCCCCCACCCGCCCCGCGCACTCTACCGGGCATACCTCGCGCAGTCCGACGTGTTCGTCGGCATCTACGCCGAGAGCTACGGCTGGGTCGCTCCCGGCGAGGAGGTCTCCGGTCTCGAGGACGAGTACAACCTGGCGCCGGCCTCGATGCCGAAGCTCATCTACATCAAGGCGAGCGAGCACCGCGATGAGCGGCTGCTCGACCTGATCGAGCGCATCCGCTCCGATGACACCGCCGCCTACCTGCCGTTCGAGACGGCGGCGGGCCTCGAAGAGCAGGTCGCCGGAGATCTCGCGACGCTCCTCGCCGAGCGCTTCGACGAGACGCGAAGGACGGACTCCGCTGAGTCGCCCGCGTCCGCGGCATCGCCCCCGCAGCGCATCCCGGTGCCGTATACCGCGACGATCGGACGCGAGGACGATGTCGCGCGCGTCCGATCCATCCTCGAGCGCGACCAGACCCGGATCGTGAGCCTCATCGGCCCCGGCGGGGTGGGAAAAAGCCGTCTCGCGATAGAGACGACCCGCGCCACGAAGGATCTGTTCCCCGACGGGATGTATTTCGTGCTTCTGGAGGGCGTGCTCGAGCCGGGCCTTCTCGTGCCGACGATCGCGTACACGCTCGGCATCCGCGACAACGGAGAAGCCGCTCTCGAAGGGCGCATCGCGCATGCCCTCGCGGGGCGCCGCGTGCTCGTCGTGCTCGACAACTTCGAGCAGATCGTCGAATCGGCGCCCGTCCTGGTGCGCCTGTCCACCGCGGCGCCGCTCGCAAAGTTCCTCGTCACGAGCCGGGTCGTGCTGCGGATCCGCGGCGAGCAGGTCTACGACGTCGTGAGTCTGCCGACCCCCGATGCCACCGCGTCACCGAGTCTGGACCGCACCCTGCGGTCGTCGGCGTGCATGCTGTTCGTCGATCGCGCCAGCGCGGTGAAGCCCGGCTTCACCATCAACGAAGAGAACGCCGCCGACATCGCGGACATCTGCCGGCGGCTCGAGGGACTGCCGCTCGCGATCGAGCTCGCCGCGGCCAAAGTGCGCCTGCTGAACCCGCGCGGAATCGCCGACCGTCTCGAGCAGACCCTGCCGCTGCTGACGGCGGCCGCGCGCGACCTGCCCGAGCGGCATCGGACGATCCGGGCGGCGATCGACTGGAGCGTGAGCCTGCTCCCCGACATCCATCGCGATCTGCTCGACGACCTGGGCGTCTTCGCGACCCGCTTCACCCTCGAGGCGGTCGAAGCCGTCGGGGTCGGCAGATCGTGGGACGGCACAGGGCTCGAGAGCCTCGCCGCCCTCGTCGATGCCTCGCTGGTCAAGCAGGCCGAGATCGACGGCAGGTCGGTGTTCTCGCTGCTCGCGATCGTGCGCGAGTACGCGATCGGACGGCTTCGGGCCCGCGGCGACGCCGACGTCGTCCGCGCCGCGCATGCGGACTACTATCGCGGCTTCGTGGCGCGCGTCGCGCCCGGGTTGAGAGGGGCCGGCCAGGCGGATGCCGTCGCCCAGCTGGGTCTCGAGCTGCCGAACCTGCGGGCCGCGGTGCGGCACCTCGTTTACACCGACCGGCTCGATGACGCGGGCGACTTCGCCTGGAGCCTGCTGATCTACTGGTGGATCGCCGGGTTCTTCGCCGAGGTGCGGGTGTGGATGCTCGAGCTGCTCGGCAAGGAGCGCCCGATCACGCAGCACACCAGGGCGGTCGCCTGGTTCTTCGCGCTGTGGGGCGAGATGTGGCAGCGCCCGTCGGACGGGGTGGTCGCCGGGATCGGCGAGTGCGTCCGACTGTTCGCCGAGAGCGGCGACGAGGATGCCTCGACGATGGCCCTGGCGGCGCGGGCGACGGCACGCCTGACCCTGCCGATGCCCGATGTGAAGACGGCGGACCTCGAGCTCACCGAGGCCGTGCAACGACTGCACGCGCTCGGCAACACGTGGGCGGAGGGCATCACCGAGGTCTCTCGTGGGCGCCTCGCGTGGCTGGTCGGCCAGCCCGACGAGGCGCTGGCCCGCTTCAACCGCGCGACCGAGATCGCAGAGGCGAGCGGCGACCTGTTCACCCTGTCGGTCGCCGGCAACCATCAAGCCCGGCTGCTGCTGCTTCGCGGTGAGGTGGATGCCGCCGAGGACGGCTGCATCCGGACGCTCCTCGTCTCGATCCGGCTGCACCACGAGGAGGGCATCGCGTACGGACTCGAGGGACTCTGCGCCGTCGCAGCCGCACGCGGCGAGGGCGCACGCGCCGGCACACTGTCGGCGGTGGCCGCCGCCATCCGTCATCGCATCGGCGTGTTCGACGCGGAGGCCTTCCGCGTCCACACGCCGCAGCTCGACGCGATCCGTGCCGTCGCTCCGGATTCCGTCGCCGCCGGCGAACGCCGCGGTGCCGAGCTGACGGTCGCCGAAGCGGTGGCGCTCGCGCTTCCGGAAGCCGAAGCCGCCGCCGTGCAGCAGTCCCTGACCGAGTGGTGAGGGCCGGATGAGCGCGCTGCCGGGGCCAGGGATCCGCACCCCGGATCAGCGGTTGCGCGTCTTCGTGAGTTCGACCCTGCGCGAGCTCGCCGACGAGCGGCGGGCAGCCCGCGCTGCGATCGAGCGCATCCACCTCGCCCCCGTGATGTTCGAGCTGGGCGCCCGCCCCCACCCTCCCCGCGCGCTCTATCGCTCCTACCTCGCGCAGTCCGACGTCTTCGTGGGCATCTACGCCGAGAGCTACGGATGGGTCGCTCCCGACGAAGAGGTCTCGGGGCTCGAGGACGAGTACAACCTGGCGCCGGCGACGATGCCCAAGCTCATCTACATCAAGAGCACCGAGCGTCGTGATGAGCGCCTCACCGAGCTGATCGCGCGCATCCGCTCCGACGACACCGCGGCATACCTGCCGTTCGAGACGTCCGGACAGCTCGAGGAGCAGCTCGTCGGCGATCTCGCGACGCTGCTCGCCGAGCGGTTCGATGCCGCGAGCGCGACGCCGCCTGCGGCTCCGCAGACTGAGCCCGCCCACGCTGCCCGCGTTCCCGCGGCCTACTCACGGATCATCGGCCGTGACCGCGAGGTGGCAGAGGTGGTGGAGCTCGTCAGCAGCGGACGCGACCGGGTGGTCACGCTCCTCGGCCCCGGAGGGATCGGCAAGAGCCGCCTGGCGATCGAGACGGCGGCGGCCGCCGGGTCGCGGTTCCCCGACGGCACCGCCTTCATCGCCCTCGAGAACGTCCTCGAGCCCGACCTGGTGCTGCCGACGATCGCCTACGGTCTCGGCATCCGGGACTCGAGCGAGCGCCCCCTCGAGGAGAGACTGGCGCTCGCGCTGCACGGCCGGCGCGTGCTCATCATCCTCGACAACTTCGAGCAGTTGGTGGATGCCGCACCCGAGATCGTCCGGCTCTACGACCTTGCTCCCGATGCCGTCTTCCTCGTCACGAGTCGGATCGTGCTGCGGATCCGCGGCGAGCGCGTGTACGAGGTGCCGCCGCTCTCGGCGATGGACTCCGCCGCCCCCGACTCGGTCACGAGGGCCGCCGGCTCGCCGGCCGTGGAGCTGTTCGTCGAACGAGCCCGCGCGGTGAAGCCGGACTTCTCGCTCACCCAGCTCAACACACCTGCCGTCGTCGCGATCTGCCAAGCGCTGGACGGCCTGCCGCTCGCGATCGAGCTCGCGGCGGCGCGGATGCGCCTGCTGACCCCGGCCGCGGTGCTCCAGCGGCTCGACACCCGACTGCGCCTGCTCGTCGATTCGAGCCGCGACGTCCCGCAGCGGCAGCGAACGCTCCGCGCGACGATCGAGTGGTCCACGGGACTCCTCGCCGAAGACGAGCGGCGACTGCTGTGGGATCTCGGCGTCTTCTCGGCGGGCTTCACTTTCGAGGCGCTCGAGTCGATCGGCGCCGGACGTCCGTGGGAACCGCGGATGATCGAGGGCCTCGAGGCACTGGTCGACGGTTCGCTCGTGTCGCAGTCCGACGTGAGCGGCGAGCCGGTCTTCGGCATGCTCGCGACCGTGCGGGAGTACGCCGTCGAGCAGTTGGGCGAGCTCGGCGAGGAACGCGTCATGCGAGACGCTCACGCCGCATACATCGACGCGCTGACCCGACGCGTCGCCCCTGAACTCGGCGGTCCGTCGCAACGCGAGGCCGCCGGCCGACTCGACCTCGAGCGCGGCAACCTCCGCACCGCGGTGCGCCATCTCGCCGACATCGGAAACGCGGATCTCGCGACCGACATCGCCTGGCGCCTGTACCTCTACTGGTGGTTACGGGGGCTCTTCTACGAGGTGCGCCGCTGGATGGACGAACTCATGGAGCGCGTGCCCGACGCGTCCGACCACGCACGAGCCGTCGCAGAGTTCTATCACCTGTGGTCCGAGATGTGGACCACGAACGAAGGCGCACAGGTGATCGCCGCCTTCGACGAGACGGCAGACCTGTTCGCGGCGAGCGGCGACGACCTCGGCGTGACCATGGCTCAGGCGACGCGTGGACTCGCGCAGGTGACGCTCGGACAGCCCGACGACGACACTCTCCCGCTGCTCGAGAAGAGTGCGGAGAGCTTCCACCGCGAGGGGCTGCGCTGGGGCGAGACGCTCGCGCACATCGCGCTCGGTCGCGTCGCGTGGTCGCGTTCGCAGACGGATGAGGCGAACCGGCAGTTCGGCGCGGCTCTCGCGGCGGCCGAGGCGGGTGGCGATCCGTTCACGCAGACCGTCGCGCGGCACCACCTGGCGCGCGTGCGCCTGCTCTCCGGAGACATGGAGACCGCCGCCCGAGGATTCTCCGAGGCGATGCGCGTGTCTCTCAGCCTCGATCACGAAGAGGGCATCGCGTACGCCATCGAGGGGCTGTGCGCCGTCGCCGCGTCACGAGGAGACGCGGAGGTCGCCGCCACGCTCGCCGGGGCGGCGGAGACGACCAGGCAGCGGATCACGATGTACGACGCCCCGCAGTTCGTCTATCACACCCGGTTTCTGGACGCCGCGACGACGGCCGCGAACATCGACGACGTCCGCCGCGCGACGGAACGCGGTCGCGAGATGTCGGCGGCCGAGGCGGCCGAGTTCGCCTTCGCGCACGTGGCCGTCAGCCACGGCTGAACCGCGATCGACCCGGGGGTGGGGGAGCGACATCCGCTCAGCGCGCGTGCCGGAACCGGATGCGGGTGCCCGGCCGGGCCTGGGCGAGCAGGTCGAGCGCGGCATCCGTCACCACGGCGATGACGGGGTAGCCGCCCGTCACCGGTCCGTCGGCGAGCAGGATCGTAGGCCTTCCGGTCGGCGGCACCTGGATCGCCCCCGGCACCATGCCCTCGCTCGGCAGTTCGCCCGGGGCCATCCGCTCCAGCGCCGGGCCGTCCAGTCGCACGCCGATGCGGTCGGCGTCGTTCGAGACCGTCCACAGCGTCTCGAACAGCGTCCGGTGCGCGGAGGCCGTGAACCAGTCGCCTCTCGGACCGGGAGCGAGATCGACCTCGAGCTCGTCGTCGTGCGGCGCCCCCCACGGTGCGATGCCGGCGACCGGTATCGGTGCGACGGCGTCACCCGCGATGGGAAGGACATCGCCCGCGGTGAGCGCGACGGGTCCGAGTCCGGCGAGTCGATCGGTCGCTCGCGAGCCCAGCACCACGCGGCCGTCGAATCCGCCGCGAACGGCGAGGTAGACGCGGGCGCCATGCGAGACCCAGTCGACGTGGAGCTCCTCTCCGGCTCCCCATCGGTGGGCCTCGTACGGGTCGACCTCTCGGCCTGCCAGCAGGATCCTCCCCCACGCGCCGGTCACCGCGAACCACTGGTCCGTCGCCGGGATCGCGCGGAGGCCGCCCATCGTCACCTCGATCGCCGCGGCTCCCTCGCGGTTGCCGAGCAGGCGGTTGGCGGTGCGCAGGGCGGAGCGATCCAGCGCCCCCGAGGATGAGACACCGAGGGATGCCGCGCCCGGCCGGCCGAGATCCTGCAGCGTCGCGAGCAGCCCGGGCTCGACGATGCGGACACCTGACGGGTCCGGCCCGAGCGCCGGCTGCGGCTCGGTCGCCGGCTGCGGCTTCGGCTGCCGGCGCGGCTCCGGCTCCGGCCCCGGCCCTGGCTCCATCGGGTCGGCGGGTGCACGAATGGGGTCGGGCACGCGCCGGAAGCGCACGCTCGCCCCGGGGACCAGCAGCGCCGGGGATGCGGCATCCGGGTCGAAAAGCCGTGCCCGGGTCGTCCCGATCAGCCGCCACCCGCCGGGTGTCTCGCGCGGGTAGGCGCCGGTGAAGCCCGCCGCGAGACCGACGGCACCCGGCGGCACCCGTGTGCGCGGCGATGCGAGCCGCGGCACATCGAACGGCCAGTCGGGGCTCACGAGATACGCGAATCCGGGCGCGAAGCCGGTGAAGGCCACCGTCCAGCGGGCGCTCGCGTGCCGATCGGCCACTTCCGCCGCCGACAGGCCGAGCATGTCCGCCGTCTCGGCCAGATCAGGACCGTCGTACGCGATGTCGAGCACGACCTCATCCGAAGCCACACGCGCTTCGGGTGACGCCTGAGCGGCCGCGGTCTGCACCCAGGCCCGGGCGTCCGCGAGCGACAGCTCCCGAGGGTCGATGCGCACCAGCACCGTGCGCGCGGCGGGCACGATGTCGACCACGCCGTTCCGCAGCGAGGCGCCGAGCTGCGCGTGCAGCGCCAGCACGTGGTCGAGCGAGTCGACCTCGACGAGGATCGCACTGTCGCCCATCGGCAGCACGCGCGCCCTCACCACGGCGGGCGCACCTCGATCGCCGCGGCGTCCAGGGCCGCACGGACGGCGCGAGCCATGGCCACCGCGGCGGCCGAGTCTCCGTGCAGGCACAGCGAGGCCGCATCCGCATCGACGAGCGACCCGTCGACCGCTTCGACCACTCCGTCGCGGGCGAGGCGCACGGCGCGAGCCGCGACCACGGCCGGATCGTGGAGGAGGGCACCCGGATCGCCCCGGGGCACGAGGGATCCGTCGGCGAGGTACCCGCGATCGAGGAACGCCTC
The DNA here is from genome assembly GCF_039530225.1 of Microbacterium pumilum. Classification (NCBI taxonomy): domain Bacteria; kingdom Bacillati; phylum Actinomycetota; class Actinomycetes; order Micrococcales; family Microbacteriaceae; genus Microbacterium; species Microbacterium pumilum. Next base: position 1,669,820 of record NZ_BAAAOH010000001.1, on the reverse strand, counting down.
ACGCACGAACGGCAGCCCGGCAGTGGCGGCGGCGGACGTGATGGCGCCCTCGAGACCGAGCACGGGAACCGGACGCACAATCACCTCGGCGATCGCCGCCACGACGACGCGGGCGGTGTCGGCATCGCGACGGACGACGTGGTAGAGCGCACCGTGCGGCTTGACGTACCGGATGTCGGCGCCCGCGTCGGCGAGGGCGCGCAGCTGCGCTTCGAGGCTCCGTCGCAATTCGCTGGAGTCCCCGGTCCATTCCCGACGCCCGAAGTTCGCTGCATCCGGGAACGACGGATGCGCCCCCACCGCCACCCCGAACCGGGCGGCGCGGGCGACGGCCTCGCGCATCGAAGCGGCATCCCCGGCGTGGCCCCCGCAGGCGATGCTGGCGCTGGAGATGACCGCGAACATCGCCTCGTCGTCGGCGGTGGGCACGCCGTCGACCGTCTCGCCGAGGTCGGCGTTGAGATCGATGGCGACCATGCCCCCACGCTAGCCCGGCCGCCTCGTCCCGCCCACTCACCCCATCCCACCGGTTACGGACGCGACACGCCGTGTGGCCCCGAGCGGGCTCGGCGTGTCGCGTCCGTAACCGCGGTGGGGTGGGCGGGGAAGTCGGGCGATACGGTTGAGGCATGGCCCGAGCGCGCAACGACGAGCCCTCGCCGTCGGTGCGGCTGTCCGACGGAACCTTCGCCCAGGTGACGCCCTCGGCCTTCGGCGGCGGGTGGGAGCTCGTCGTCGACGGCACGCCGCAGTCCCACGTCGACCTCGACGATCCCACCCACCTGCACTTCGAATACGTCGCGCGCATGGGTGCGGTGATCGACCAGCTGCGGATGCCGGGGCAGCCGCTGACCGCGGTGCACCTGGGTGCCGGCGCTCTCACGATCCCTCGCTACGTCGAGGCGACCCGCCCTGGGTCGCGCCAGCAGGTGATCGAGCTCGAGCCCGCGCTCGTGGACCTCGTCCGCGAGCGGCTGCCGCTCCCTCGCGGCGGATCCCTCCGCGTGCGGATCGGCGATGCGCGCGAGGGGCTCGGCCGGCTGCCCGGCGGGCTCGTCGGCAACGTGGATCTGCTCGTGTCGGACGTGTACTCGGGGGCGCAGACTCCGGCGCACCTGACCACGGTGGAGTTCTACACCGCGGCGGCGCGCCTCCTCGCCCCGGAGGGCGTGATCCTGGTCAATGTCGCCGACGGCGCGGGCCTCGCGTTCGCGCGTCGCCAGGTCGCCACGGTGCGCGCTGTGCTCGAGCACGTCATCGTGCTCGCCGAGGTGCAGACGCTCAAGGGGCGGCGGTTCGGCAACCTCGTGATCGCGGCGTCCCCCTCACCGCTCCCCACCGCATGGCTGCCGCGGCTGATGGCGGCGGGGCCGCATCCGGCCAAAGTCGCCCAGGGCGCCGAGATCGACGAGTTCGCCCGCAGCGCCCGGATCGCGACGGATGCGGATGCCACCCCGTCGCCCAAGCCCGCGGCATCCGTCTTCGACCGCTGACCCGCACGCCCTTCGACACGCTGAGGGACACACGCGCTCGCGGCACAGCCACGCGCGCACGCAGACAGGTTCGCGATATCGCGTGCATTCCCGACACGGGCAGTCGATAACCCGGCGTGCCCCGCCTCGACGACGACGCGCCCGATGCACACTTGAAAGGCGATCCGACGGGCGGCGCCGAAGGGAGTCCTTGATGAGCTACATACGCGGGTACGACCCCGAGACGTTGCGGGAGAAGGTCGATCCCCGACAGTGCAAGGAGCGCCTCGATGAGATCGGCGAGCAGCGCAGTCTTCCCGCACTGCTCGAGCGCGTGTGGCTCTTGAAGGTGCTGGGCCGACCCGACGACGCGCTCGTGCTCTCGGAGCAGTCGGTCCGGCTCGCGCGCATGGCCGGCACCCGGAAGGACCTCCTCCGGGCGCGCATCCTGCATGCGTCGGTGCAGCAGGTTCGCGGCGCGTTCGCTGCGGCCGAGCAGGAGCTGACGATGTGCGCCGACGAGGCCGAGGGCCAGGAGTGGGCGGGAATCGCGGCGTTCGCCTACCAGCACCGTGGCAAGGTGCACTTCGACGCCGGAGACTTCGACGACGCCCGCCGTGACTTCAAGCGCGCCCTCTTCCTGCGCCAGGAATCCGGGACACCGGACGAACAGCTCGAACCGACGCTGCTCGCGATCGACGCCGTCGATCGGCGCCGTGCGGCATCCGTCGCCAGCTGACTGTCGTAGGTACGTTCTAACTTCCCTTCATGACCGAATTGCATCGCGTGCGCCATTGGGCGGAGGCGCTCATCACCACTCACCTCGACGACTCGTGGTCGTTCGGGTTCGACAACGCGAAGCGCCGCGCGGGCCTCTGCGACTACACGCGCAAGCGGATCAGCGTCTCGCGGTACCTCACGGCGCGATACGACGACGACACGAATCACCAGACCCTGCTGCACGAGGTCGCGCATGCCCTTGCCGGTCCGGCTGCGGGCCACGGAGCGCGCTGGAAGGCCGTGGCACGCGAGCTGGGCTATGTCGGCGGAACGACGCATCGCGGCGAGACGGCCACCGAGCTCGCCCCGTGGATCGGGACGTGTCCCGCGGGACACGTCGCGTACCGGCATCGGCGCGTGACCCGGCCGACGTCATGCGCGAAATGCGCTCCCCGTTTCGATGAGCGGTTCGTGTTCTCGTGGCGACGGCGTGACATCACACCCGCGACGCGGCTGGCCGCCATGACTCCGCGCTAGCGGTTTCCAAGGGCGCCCACCGCGCTAGCCGCGTCCGAGGACACCCACCCCGCGCGCGACATCAGAGCGCGCGGAAGACCCCGTCCCGCAGCACCGGCACGGCGATCGAGGCGTCGATCTCCGCGGCATTCAGCACCTCGTCGCGAAGACCCCGCTCGATGAGCTCACGACCCGACCCGCTCGCGGTGAGCAGGTGGCGCACTGCGCGGCGGAGTCCGTGGAAGCCCTCGCCCGCCATCGCAGCCTCGGGCGACGTGTGGTCGATGCCGAGAGCGCCGAGCGCATCGATGACGGCGCCTGCGCCAAGCTGATCTTCGACGGCGGCTCGCACCGCGCCATCGGCCGACCGCTCCCCCGCCGCCACGACGGCGATGCTCGTCCGCCTGGCCCGCCGCTCCTGCTCCGCGAGGATCGCCGCCGCGACCGCTCCCGCGTTCCGAAGGCACCCGAGCAGGACGAGGGCATCGGATGCGGCAGCCGCGACCGCGACCGGGGCGCCGTTGATCGACACGGCGTGTGCACCGGCGTCGAGGGCAACCGCCTCGCCGCGGGAGGCCGCATCCGTCACCGTCGTCGAGAACCGGAGCACGTCGACCACGACGACGACGTCGCTCGGCGCCAGTCTGGCGAGTCCCTCGAGGCCGCATTCCAGGCGAACCTGGTAGGTGGACTGGTCGAACGGATGCTGCTGTCCGGGCATCCGTCCAGCGTACGACGGAGCGGCGCGGCCGACCGGTGAGCGCGTCCCGGTGCGACCGGCCCGCGAGCCTGCTCCGGATCTGGTGCGACACTGGAGCATGCGCATCCTGCTCAAGCTCGTCATCGACTGCGACGCGGATGCCGCGTGGCGGGCCGTGCACTCGCCGCGCGCGGTCGCAGAACTGTACGGTCCACTGCTCGACATGGCTCCGCTCGACCCCGGCGGGCTCCCCACTGCGTGGTCCGCGGGTGACGACATCCCGGTGCAGCTGAGTGCCGTCGGCAAGGTGCCGATGGGCCGGCAGCTGATCCACGCGAGCGAACGGTTCGCCGATGAGCCCGCCGGCCGTGTGCGGATCTTCCGCGACAGCGGCATCCCGCTCACCGGACCGCTCTCGAGCCTCGACGTGTGGGACCACCAGATGGCGATCTCGCCGGCGCCCGGCGACCCGTCGCGCACGCTCTGGCGCGATCGGCTCGTGATCGGCGGATCGACCGCGCCCGCGCTGTGGCCGTTGCTCTGGACGGTCTGGCAGTGGCGCGCCGCGCGCATCCGCGCCGTCGCTCCGTCGTGGGCATACGATCCCGAGCCGGCGGCGGCGGCGTAATTCCATGCCCGAGGTCGTCGTCCGCCGGGCGGTGCCGGCCGACGCGTCGGGCATCGGTCGCGTGCGCGTCGAGGCATGGCGCGAGGCGTACACCGGCCGGATGCCGCAGTCCATCCTGGACGGCATGGATGTCGAGCAAGCCACGGAGTTCTGGCGGTCCGTGATCGCCGGCGACCCGCCGTACGATGAGGGCGAAACCTGGGTGGCCGAGGTCGACGGCGCGATAGGCGGGTTCGCATCGAGCGGGCCGTCGGCCGACGAAGGCGCTGTGGCAGGGCGGCCCCACCTGTACGCGCTCTACGTCCTCGCCGAGCACTACGGCTCCGGTGCCGGACAGATGCTGCTGGATGCCGCGATCGGCACGGCCGCGGCAACCCTCTGGATCTTGGAGGACAACCCGCGAGCACGGGCGTTCTACGTCCGCAACGGCTTCCGCCCCGACGGCATCGTGAAGGACGACGACCAATGGGGCGACCCGGTGCGCGAAGTGCGAATGGTGCGGCCGGAGCAGCCGGAGCTGTCGGGCTCGGGCAGCCCCGACTGAGCACCGCGATCGGCCGCTCCCGTGTGCCGAAGCGACCGATCGCGGCAGCTGTCGGCTACTCCGCCAGCGCCTCCACCGGCGCGACACGCGTCGCAAGCCGCGTCGGCACGACCGCTGCGACGAGCGTCAGCACCGCGGTTGCCACGACGATCGCCACCACCGGCCAGAGGGGCACCGCCGGCCACACGAACGTTCCTGTGACCGGGGCATCGGGGTTGGTGGGCACCGATCCGAGCAGCGACTGCGGCCCGGCCCAGCCGTACACGACGCCCAGCACGAGCCCGCTCGCCGTCGCGGCGATCGTGATGTGCGCGGCCTCGAGCAGCACCATCCGCCGCACCTGCCCGTTGGAGACGCCGAGCGCCCGCAGCAGCCCCAGCTCGCGCCGGCGCTGCACCACCCCCAGCGTCAGGAGGTTGACGAGTCCGACACCGGCGATCACCGCCGAGACGGCGACGAGGCCCATCATGATCGCAGCGAACGAGTCGAGTACGGCCCCGAGCTCGCTCGGCAGCTCGCCGCCGGCCGACGCGGTCATCACCGCCTTCGTCGACTCGATCGCGACCGCGAACATCGTCACGAGTGTCACGCCCATGACGACGCCGATCGCCATCCGGCTGGAGCGCTCCGGGTAGCGCAGTGCATTCTCGGCCGCGAGCCGAGCGGTGGCCGAACGTCCGAACAGCCGGCCGACCAGGCGCAGCACGGGTGGCATCACGAGCGTGGCGCCGAGCGCAAGGCCCGTGAATGACAGGATGCCGCCGACGAATGCGATGACGACGCCCAGTGGACTGACGAGCCCCGCGAGCACGCCGAGTGCCAGCAGCGCACCGCCGATGATGAAGAGCACGAGCGCCGTGATGTTGCGACCTGAGCGTCGCGAGACCGATTCATGCGACGCCTCGACCGATCCGCCGAGCGCCTGCAGGGGGGTCACGGTGAGCACCCGCCGCGATCCCGCCCATGCGGCAGCCCACGTGGTGAGCGCGACGATCGCTGCGGGCAGCAGCAGATCGGCGCGGACGAGGGTGAAGGGCACGTCATCGAGCCCCAGCATCCGGCCCGCAAGCCAGACACCGCCGGCGGCGAGCGCCGTCCCGCCGACGAGCCCCAGGAAGGCTCCGATCACGCCGACCCCGAGCCCTTGCCGGGCGATCTCGGACCGCTGCGAGCGCGCCGAGGCACCGATGAGTCGCAGCAGGGCGATGCGGTGCGTGCGCCCGGCGACAACGGTCGCGAACGTGTTGGCCGTCACGATCGAAGCGACGTACACGGCGACCCCGACGAGCAGGACGGTCATGAAGCTCAGGACGAACCCGAGCGTTCCGCTGTTGCCGATGTAGGGGTCGGCGCTCAGCATCGCACCGATGAAAGCGGTGGCCGAGATGAGCACCACCCCGAATGCCGTCGAGATCGCAGCGACCAGCACGCTCGCGCCCATGCCGCGTTCGCGGAGCCACGACAGGCGTGCGGATGCCGAGCTCAGCGGTCGTGGTTGAGGAGCGGCCGGCGCTTCGAGCGCTGCCGCGGTCATGACCGCACCTCCGCGCCGATGCCGGCACCTGCGTGGACGCCGGCACCCGCGTGGGCGCCGAGACCCGCGTGGGCGCCGAGACCCGCATGGGCGCCGAGCTCGGATGCGAGCATGTAGGCCGAGATCTCCTCGGCGCTCTGGCGGGGCTTGTCGGCGACGACCTTGCCGTCGGCGAGGAAGATCACGCGATCTGCGTGGCTCGCCGCGATGGGGTCGTGCGTGACCATCGCGATGGACTGGCCGTGATCACGGCTTGCGGCCGCGAGCAGTCCCAGCACTTCGCGGCCGCTGCGCGAATCGAGGTTGCCGGTCGGCTCGTCGGCGAAGACGAGGTCGGGCGAGGTCGCCAGGGCACGGGCGATCGCGACGCGCTGCTGCTGCCCACCCGAGAGCTGGTGGGGGCGGTGCCGCAGTCGCGCGGAGAGTCCGAGCGTCTCGATCAGTCCGTCGATACGTGCGCGCTCGAGAGCGCTCGGGCGCCGCCCGTCGAGATCGAACGGCAGCAGGATGTTGCCGCCCGCGTCGAGCGTCGGCACCAGGTTGAACGCCTGGAAGACGAATCCGACGCGACGGCGCCGGAGGATCGTGAGCTCGAGGTCGGAGAGTCCGGTGATGTCGGTGTCGCCGATCCACGCCCTGCCGGAGGTCGGAGCATCCAGTCCCGCCATGATGTGCATGAGCGTCGACTTGCCCGACCCGGACGGGCCCATGATCGCGGTGAACTCGCCGCGACGGATGCCGACGCTCACGCCGTCGAGCGCTCGCACCTCGCTGCCGCCGGAGCCGTAGGTCTTGGTGAGTTGCTGCACCCGGGCAGAGAGGCCCAGGTCTGTCGATGTGAGTTCCATGCTTCGACGGTACGAACGGCGGCAGTCCTGCCGCGTCGGCCGGGAGAGGCATCCGCGTACATCGCAAGGATGATCCGTGTGCAGCTTAGTCGCGGTCGACCTGTACCGGGGAGGGATGCGCGCGGCGGTCCGCGACAAGGCCGCGAACGAACCCCGCCGCGGATGCGATGAGCCGGCCGAGCACCGCGACCCCGACCCCGACACCGACGCCGCCGATCACGTCCGAGAGCCAATGCGCACCGACGTGCATCCGCGAGTAGGCCACTGCGGCGGCGAGTGGGGCGACGACGAGCCCCGCGACGCCGGACTCGAGGGCGACGCCGGTTGCGAAACCGGCCGCGCTCGCCGAGTGGCCCGACGGGAACGACGGCGTGGTCGGGTAGGCGCGCAGCCGCCGGGCGACGGGAACCTCGCTGAAGGGGGGCCGTCGCCCATCGAACAGGCTCTTGACGATGACGTCCGATACGACGCCCGCGATGATCATCGATCCGATTCCGCGCAGCGCTGCGCGTCGGCGGCCGAGCACGAACAGCAGCGCCGCTATCGCGTACCAGAGCACGCCCTGGTCGGCGGCGCGGCTGAGGCCGCTGTAGCCGCGATCGTGGGCGTGCCAGGAGCGTGACGCGTTGATGCGCCGGTTCGCGGCGCGATCGATGCGACGCATCCATCGCGGCATCGTCCGTGCTCGCCGGCGCGTGGAGGCCGAATGCCGTGGGGTGGTCAGGCGCATGCTCCCGAGGCTAGCTGCGCACCCAGTCGCCGCCGGGGCCTTGCTCGATGCCCGGAGAAGTGGCTACGTTCGGATCGCCGTCGAAGAACTGCCGGAGCAGTGAGGAGCCGATAGATGCCCGCCACCCCCCTCCCCGCCAGCGGTGATTTCCCGGCCGGTACTCCGAAGACCTGCGATGCCAGCGGGATGATCGAGATCCACCGGGTTTTCCGTCGCGGATTCGGCGAGGCACCAGAACTGGTGAACCGCGTCCGAGAAGGCGACAGCGAGCATGCGGCAGCCGTGGCGACCCAGCTCGCGACCCTGTCGCTCGGACTCCATGCCCACCACGAGGGCGAGGATGCGAGGCTGTGGGGCGCCCTCGAAGAGCGCGCCCCGTCCTGCACCCCGCACGTGGAGCGCATGAAGCAGCAGCATGCCGAACTGCTCGTGCACCTCGCGGCGATGGATCGCGCGCTTCCGGCATGGCGGGCATCGGCCAAGGAATCGGATGCTGCGCCGGTCCTCGCGGCGCTCGTCGGCGTGAACGCCGCGATCGCCGTGCACTTGCCCGACGAGGAGACGAACATCGTGCCGGTGATGGAGTACACCATCACGAAGCCGGAGGTGGACTGGTTCTCGGAGCACGGCCGCAAATCCATCCCGAAGGGGCAGACGTGGCAGCAGCTGGGCGAGATCCTGGCATCGCAGCCGGACGGCGGCGATGAGTGGCTGCACAAGCACATGCCCGCACCGGCACGTCTGCTGTGGCGCTGGGTCGGCAAGCCGAAGTACGCCAAGCACCGCGCCGCTCTCGAGCGCGCCTGATCACTCGCCCTCCCATCCCCACCGTTTACGGACGCGACACGCCGCGTCCGGGCCGCCGCAGACGGCGTGTCGCGTCCGTAACCGGTAGAAGTCGGTCAGGCCAGGCCGTGCTCGAAGGCGAAGACCACCAGTTGCACCCGATCTCGCAGGGCGAGCTTCGTGAGGATGCGACTGATGTGCGTCTTCACGGTCGCCTCGCTCAAGAATTCCCGCGCGGCGATCTCGGCGTTCGAGAGGCCACGCGCGGCGAGCGCGAAGATCTCGCGCTCCCGCTCGGTGAGGTCGCCGTACGCCGCGGGGACCGGCGCCGGTGCCGCCTGCGCGAAGTGGGCGAACAGGTCTCGGGTGGCGGATGCCGCGATCACGGCCGACCCGGCATGCACCGTGCGGATGGCGGCGAGGAGGAACTCCGGGTCGGCGTCCTTCAGGAGGAACCCGCTCGCACCCTGGCGGATCGCCCGCGCTGCGGCCTCGTCGAGGTCGAACGTGGTCAGCATCACGATGCGCGGCGGATGCTCGTCGCGCAGCAGCTCGGCCGTCGCCGTGAGCCCATCCATCACCGGCATCCGGATGTCCATGAGCACCACGTCGGGGCGCGACTCGCGCACGGCGGCGAGCGCCTCACGCCCGTCCGCCGCCTCGGCGACCACCTGAAGATCGGGCTGCGAGTCGACGAGCATGCGGATGCCGGCGCGGAACAGCGCCTGGTCGTCGACCAGAGCCACCCGGATCGGGCCGGAGACGCTCACCGGGCGTCTCCGACGGGCAGAGTCGCGCTGACGACGAAGACTCCGTCATGTGCCTCGGCCGTCAGCGTTCCGCCGGCAAGCTGCGCGCGTTCGCGCATCCCGATGAGGCCGTGACCCGGCGCAGCGACGCCTGACGACGGGAGGAGCGCGTTGCGCACGGCCAGTTCGACGCGATCCGGATGCCACGCGAGCTGCACCTCGACAGGTCCGGCGCCGTGGCGCAGGGCGTTGGTCAGCGCCTCCTGGAGGATCCGGTACACGGCGAGCTGCGCACCCGCGGCCGGAGGGGACGACGGTGCCGGGTCGACCGTCACTCGCAGGTCTACGCCCGACCGGCGCACCTGCGCGTAGAGCGCTTCGAGGTCGGCGAGGCCCGGCTGCGGAGCGTCGTCCTGGCTGTGACGAAGCCGGCCCAGCAGCTGTCGCACGTCCGCGAGTGCCGACCGAGCGGTCGCCGAGATCGTGGTGAGGGCGTCTGCGGCCACCGCGGGATCCGACGCGGCGGCGTAGCGCGCACCGTCGGCCTGCGCGATCACGACCGCCAGCGAGTGCGCGACCACGTCGTGCATGTCGCGGGCGATGCGCACGCGCTCCTGCTCGACCGCGGCCTCCTGCTCGGCGCGCTGCTGAGCGCGCCGATTCTCGCGTGCGCGGACGGCCGTGCGCACGAGCGCTCCCAGCGTCCACGAGAGCCCCAGCGCGAATGCCGCCGCGATCAGCATGACGAACGCGATCGGCAGTGACCGCCAGGTCAGCCCGCCGGCGGCGAACGTGGGGCCGAGGAACAGGTACAGCGTGATCACGATCGCGCCGGCCAGCGCCGATGCCAGGCCCGCCCGGTAGACGCGCGTTGTGCCATACGCGGCGGTCGCGTAGAGCACCCCGAAGATCGCGAGGTCCGCGAAGGACGGCGGCCTGCCGAGCGACATCTGCATCGCGGCCGCCGCCCACGCGAGGGCGAGCGCCAGCCCTGGCGACAACCGCCGGATCGCGAGCGCGACGCTGAACATCAGGGCGATGAGCACCGACAGCAGAATCACCAGCGGCGCCCCGAGCACGGTCGTCGAGCCGATCGTCCCCCTGATCACGTCGAGCTCGACCGACGCAGCGATCAGGAAGAACACCGCCGCGACCGACGCGTCGACGACGATCTGGTAGCGCTGGAGGGGGCGGAACACAGCTTCACGCTACGTGAGACCGGATGCCGCGGCATCCGCCATGCGATGTATCCCTCTCGGCGGGACCGACGATTTTTAAGGTCTGCTCAACCGACCATTGCACCGCACCCGCGGAAGGCTTTACTGTCGCGTGACAGGCCGAAACCGGCGGGAAACGTCACATCGACAGGATGTGGAGCAGGGCTGCTTCCGCGGCCCCACCCCCGTCGGCCGAGCCCGAGGGCCTGCCGAAGCGGACGGAGACACGATGACGACGGTAAGAGCGGCCATCACCCAGACCACGTGGACAGGAGACAAGGAGTCGATGCTCGACAAGCACGAGCAGTTCGCACGGGATGCCGCGGCCCAGGGTGCGCAGGTGATCTCGTTCCAGGAGCTCTTCTATGGCCCCTACTTCGGGATCACGCAGGACAAGAAGTACTACCAATACGCCGAGCCCGCCGACGGACCCATCGTGCAGCGTTTCGCCGCCCTTGCGAAGGAGCTGGGCCTCGTGAGCGTGCTGCCGATCTACGAGGAGGAGCAGACGGGCGTGTACTACAACACCTCGGTGCTGGTCGACTCGGACGGCACGATCCTCGGCAAGTACCGCAAGCACCATCTCCCTCACCTCGACCGATTCTGGGAGAAGTTCTACTTCCGGCCGGGCAACCTCGGCTATCCCGTGTTCGACACGGCGGTCGGAAAGATCGGCATGTACATCTGCTACGACCGGCACTTTCCCGAGGGATGGCGCGAGCTCGGCCTCAACGGCGCCCACATGGTGTTCAACCCCAACGCCACCAAGCCCGGCCTGTCGAACCGGCTGTGGGAGGTGGAGGGCCCAGCGGCCGCGGTCGCCAACGGCTATTTCGTGCTGCAGCCCAACCGTGTCGGGCGCGAGGACAACGAGTACGGCGACCTCGCCGTCGACTTCTACGGAACGAGTCAGGTCATCGACCCGAGGGGCAATTTCGTGGGCGAGCGGGGCTCGGGCGATCACGAGGAGCTGCTGGTCCGCGACCTCGATCTCGACATGGTCCGTCAGATGCGGGACGACTGGCAGTTCTACCGCGACCGTCGTCCCGACTCCTACACCGGGATCGCGAAGCCGTGACCTCGGAGCACCGGTCGTTGAGCGAGGGAGCGCAGCGACCGAGACGAACCGCGTTGGGCAGCTCGATGCGTTTCGTCTCGCTTCGCTCGCTCAACGAACGATGGGGATCAGGAGAAACACGATGACAACCACACTCATCACCGGCGGTACCCTCGTGTCGGCGACCGGCCGCAGCGAGGCCGATGTGCTCATCGACGGCGAGACGATCACCGCCGTGCTGGCTCCGGGCTCGAACCTGCTCGGGACGGATGTCGCGGCATCCGTCGACACGGTCATCGACGCCACCGGCAAGTACGTCATTCCCGGCGGGATCGACGCCCACACCCACATGGAGCTGCCGTTCGGCGGCACGGCCGCGATCGACACGTTCGAGACCGGCACCCGCGCCGCAGCATGGGGCGGCACGACATCCATCATCGACTTCGCCGTGCAGCGCTACGGCGAGCGCGTGCAGGACGGCCTCGCGGCGTGGCACGCCAAGGCTGAGGGCAACTGCGCGATCGACTACGGCTTCCACCAGATCATCGGCGGAGTCGATGAAGACGCCCTGGCGGCGATGCCGGGTCTCATCGACGAGGGCATCACGAGCTTCAAGCTGTTCATGGCGTACCCCGGCGTGTTCTATTCGGATGACGCGCAGGTGCTCAAGGCGATGCAGGTCAGCCGCGACACCGGGCTGCTGACGATGATGCATGCCGAGAACGGTCCGGTCATCGACGTGCTCGCGGCGCAGCTCGTCGCGGAAGGCAAGACCGACCCGTACTTCCACGGCATCGCGCGAGCGTGGCAGATGGAGGAGGAGGCGACGCACCGAGCGATCATGATCGCGAACCTCACCGGTGCCCCGCTGTACGTCGTTCACGTGAGCGCCAAGCAGGCCGTCGAGCAGCTGGCCGCGGCGCGCGACAAGGGCCAGAACGTGTTCGGTGAGACGTGCCCGCAGTACCTGTACCTGTCGCTCGAGGAGCAGCTCGGCGCGTCGAGCGAGGAGTGGGGACGGTTCGAGGGTGCGAAGTGGGTGTGCTCTACGCCCCTGCGCTCGCGCGCCGAGGGTCACCAGGACCACATGTGGCAGGCGCTGCGCACCAACGACCTGCAGATGGTCTCGACCGACCACTGCCCGTTCTGCATGAAGGACCAGAAGGAGCTCGGCCTCGGCGACTTCCGCGCGATCCCGAACGGCATCGGCTCGATCGAGCACCGCATGGACCTGATGTATCAGGGGGTCGTGACGGGGAAGATCACCCTCGAGCGCTGGGTCGAGCTCACCTCGACGACTCCCGCCCGCATGTTCGGGCTCTACGGCCGCAAGGGCGTGATCCAGCCAGGCGCCGACGGCGACGTCGTGGTGTACGACCCGAACGGTCATACGAGCATCGGCGTCGGCAAGACCCATCACATGAACATGGACCACTCCGCGTGGGAGGGCTTCGAGATCGACGGGCACGTCGACACCGTGCTGTCGCGGGGCAAGGTCATCGTCGACGGCGGCCAGTACCTCGGCGCCAAGGGCGACGGCCGGTTCGTCAAGCGCGGCCTCAGCCAGTACCTGACGTAGAGGCGCCGTGTCCCACTTTCCCCCGCCATGCGGAGCGCAGACCGGGGGAAATGGGACACGTAACCGAGAGAGTGGGACACGACATGAGCGACGGGAACGAGTGACATGGACTTCGGAGTCGTTCTCCAGACCAATCCACCGGCCGCGCGCACGGTGCAGCTGTCGAAGCTCGCCGAGGCGCACGGCTTCAGCCACGTGTGGACGTTCGACTCGCACCTGCTGTGGGAGGAGCCCTACGTCATCCACTCGGCGATCCTCGCCGAGACGAAGCGCATCACGGTCGGCCCGTTCGTCACGAACCCCGCGACGCGCGACTGGACGGTGACGGCATCCGTCTTCGCCACGCTCAACGAGATGTACGGCAACCGCACCGTCTGCGGCATCGGGCGCGGCGATTCGGCGGTGCGGGTCACGAACGGGGCGCCGGTGTCGATGGCCGAGCTGCGCGAGTCGATCCACGTGATCCGCGAGCTCGCGAACTCGCGCCCGGTCGAGTACAAGGGCGCGACCCTGCAGTTCCCGTGGAGCCGCGGCTCCGAGCTCGAGGTCTGGGTGGCCGCGTACGGTCCGATGGCGCTCAAGCTCGCGGGCGAGGTCGGCGACGGCTACATCCTGCAACTCGCGGACGTCGACATCGCTGCGTGGATGATCAAGACGGTGAAGGATGCCGCAGCCGCGGCAGGGCGCGACCCCGACTCGCTCGCCTTCTGCGTCGCGGCCCCGATGTACATCGGCGAGGACTGGGAGCACATGCGCGACCAGTGCCGGTGGTTCGGCGGGATGGTGGGAAACCACGTCGCCGACATCGTGTCGAAGTACGGCCACCACGGAGCCGTTCCCGATGCGCTGACCGATTACATCGCCGGTCGGCAGGGCTACGACTACAACTCCCACGGCAAAGCCGAGAACGACCACGTCGACTTCGTGCCCGACGAGATCGTCGACCGCTTCTGCATCCTGGGCACGGCTGAGCAGCACATCGCCAAACTCGAGCAGCTGCGTGCGCTCGGCGTCACCCAGTTCGCGGGCTACCTGCAGCACGACAGCAAGGAAGAGACGATGCGGGTGTACGGCGAGACGGTCATCCCTGCCCTCTCCAGCCATGTGACGGCGAAGCTGTGACGCCGGATCCGCCGCACGACACCACGATTGCCGACGCCGCGACACCGGCGGACGTCCTGGCCCCGCCGCCGCGCGGCCGGCTCGAGCGCTATCGCGGTCGTGATGACCCGCAGCGCTGGTACGCCGTGGGGTGGGGCGTGGTCGGCATCGTCGCGGTGCTCTTGCTGTGGGAGCTCTACAAGTTCGTCGGGCCCGCGAACGGCTTCTTCATCGGCGCGACCCCGGGCGAGTCCGGCTCAGGCGTCATGATCCTGCCGCGGACCCATGACCGGGCGATGCCGCACATCTGGGACATGGTCGCCCGCCTCTTCGCCCCCACGAGCGGCGGCGACACGCCTCCGCTCTGGATGTCGGTGGCCTCCGCCGCGCTCGTCACCCTGGGCATCGCCGCCGTCGGCTGGCTGATCGGCGTCGCGGTGGGCACCATCCTCGGCATGGCGATGCAGCGCTGGCACCTGGTCGAGTGGGGGCTGCTGCCCTGGATCGTGGTCAGCCAGATCGTGCCGCTCATCGCGTTCGCCCCGGTCATCAACGCCATCGGCAACCAGATCGACAGAGGCGGGACGCCGTGGCCGCAGTGGCTCTCGGTCGCGATCATCGCCTCGTACCTCGCGTTCTTCCCGGTGGCGATCGGGGTCCTCCGCGGACTCGCAGCTCCGGACCGCATCCACGTCGATCTCATGCGCAGCTATGCCGCGGGGTACTGGCCGACGATCAAGCGGCTGCGGTTCCCGGCCGCGGTGCCCTATCTGCTGCCCGCGCTTCGGCTCGCCGCGGCGAATGCCGTGCTCGGTGCAGTCGTCGCCGAGGTGTCGATCGGCATGCGCGGCGGCATCGGACGCATGCTCATCCAGCTGGCCGGCCAGGCCTCGAGTGACCCGGCCGCGCCGTGGGGGCCGACCTTCGGCGCCATCGCGCTCGGTCTGATCGCCGCGGGGTCCGTGGCGCTGATCGGCCTCTGGCTCAGGAACTACCGACGAGGGGAATCGACGGCATGAGCCGACAGACTCAGGATGCCGCACCGGCTCCTTCACCGGATGCGGCAGCATCAGGACTCGCCGTCCGGGCCGCAGGGGTGGGCAAGGTCTTCCCCACCAAGACCGGCGACGTCGAAGCCCTCGTGGGCGTCGACCTCGAGGTCGCCGCGGGCGAGTTCGTCTCGCTCATCGGCCCGTCCGGGTGCGGCAAGTCGACGCTGCTGCGGCTGATCGCGGATCTCGACCAGGCGACCGGCGGCACGCTCGAGATCTTCGGCAAGCCCGCGCGCCGCGCGCGCGTCGATCAGGACTACGGCATCGCCTTCCAGCAGTCGGGGCTGCTGCCGTGGCGCACGGTGGGCGCGAACATCTCGCTCCCGCTCGAGGTGCACGGCACCTCCAAGGCGCAGCGCGCCTCGCGAGTCACGGAGCTCGCCGAACTCGTCGGGCTGACCGAGTTCGTGGATCGCTACCCCGACCAGCTGTCGGGCGGGATGCAGCAGCGCGTCGCGATCGCGCGGGCCCTGGCGACCAGCCCGCGCCTGCTGCTCATGGACGAGCCGTTCGGCGCGCTCGACGAGATGACCCGTGAGTACCTGCAGACCGAGCTCACCCGGATCACGGCCGAGACCGGTGCAGCCGTCGTCTTCGTCACCCACTCGATTCCCGAGGCGGTCTTCCTGTCGGATCGCGTTGTCGTCATGAGCCCGCGACCGGGCAGGATCACGGACGTCATCACGACCGGGCTCGGCGGCGAGCGCGGCGAGAGCCTTCGCGAGGCACCGGCGTACTTCGACCGTGTGACCGCCGTGCGCGAGGCGCTGCACGGATCACCGGTCGAGAGGGCGAACGAGCGATGACCACCCACGACGTGCGCGCCTCCACACGCGAGAGAACCCTGCCCGGCTGGCTGCGGTTCGTCGCGCCGATCGTGGTGGGCGCGCTCATCCTCGTGCTCTGGGCCCTGTACGTCGCCCTCGGCTCAGCTCCGAGGGCGCTGCCTGGCCCGGCAGCCATCGGCACCGAACTCGTCGCACACTGGGACATCATCGTCGAGGACATGGCGGTCACCGCGACCAACGCCCTCATCGGGCTCGTCGTGGGCGCACTCCTCGGCGTGCTGCTCGCGGGGCTCGCCGCCGCTGCCCGGCCCATCGACGGGATGCTCACACCGCTCATCGCGGCTCTCGCGGTGATCCCCATCGTCGCGATCACCCCCATCCTCAACACGATGTTCGGCGCGTCCAGCCAGTTCGGCCGGCAGGCCGTCGCGACGATCGCGGCATTCATCCCGGTGTTCGTGAACGTGCTGCGCGGCCTTCGCCAGACCCGTCCGGTCCACCGCGATGTGCTTCGGGCCACCGCCGCGTCGAGCAGCCAGACATTCCGTCTGCTCACGCTGCCCACCGCCCTGCCGTACCTCATGACCGGCCTCCGGATCGCGGCGTCCCTCGCGGTCATCGCCGCGCTGGTGGCCGAGTACTTCGGCGGTCCGTCCGACGGCATCGGCACGGCGATCGCGACCTACGCGAAATCCGGTCGTGCCGCCCTGGCCTGGGCCTATGTCGTCGGCGGCATCCTCATCGGCCTCGTGTTCTTCCTTGTGACCTCGCTGCTGGAGAGGCTGGTGACGAGGCACTCGTCGGTCTGACCGGCGCACGGTCCCTGAGCTTGCCGAAGGGCAGGACCCGCATCACCGAACCCGAAAGGAACAGCATGAGAACCAGCACCAGACGCGGACTCGCGGTCGCATCCACCGCTGTCATCACAGCGCTCGCACTCGCAGCGTGCTCAGCCCCGTCATCCCCCGACACGAGCGCCAGCGGCGACGCCGGGGACTTCGAGCCGATCACCGACATCAGCCTGATCCTGCAGTGGCTGCCGCAGGCGCAGTTCGCGGGCTACTACATCGCGCAGGAGAAGGGCTACTTCGAGGAGGAGGGCTTCGACAACGTCGAGATCATCCCCACCGGCGGAGACATCGTCCCGCAGGACTCACTGGTCGCCGGCGAGGCCGACTTCGCCATCGCTTGGGTCCCCAAGGTGCTCGGCACGCTCGAGGCATCCGGCGTCGAACTGACCGACATCGCGCAGGTCTTCCAGAAGTCGGGCACGCTGCAGGTTTCGTGGGCCGGCGACGGGATCACATCGGTCTCCGACTTCGAAGGCAAGAAGATCGGCTCGTGGGGCTTCGGAAACGAGTGGGAGATCTTCGCAGCCATGGCAGCGGAAGACCTCGACTCGACCAGCGTGTCGATCACCACCCAGGACTTCAGCATGAACGCGCTCCTGGACCACGATGTCGACGCGGCTCAGGCGATGACCTACAACGAGTGGGCGCAGATCCTCGAGGTCGTGAACCCCGACACCG
Source organism: Microbacterium pumilum (assembly GCF_039530225.1). Classification (NCBI taxonomy): domain Bacteria; kingdom Bacillati; phylum Actinomycetota; class Actinomycetes; order Micrococcales; family Microbacteriaceae; genus Microbacterium; species Microbacterium pumilum. The sequence continues at coordinate 1,652,270 of NZ_BAAAOH010000001.1, read as the reverse complement.
GCGAGCTCTACCAGCCCGAGGACTTCGACGTCGTCAGTTACCAAGACACCGTGGGCGCGATGTACCAGGACGCCATCTGGGCCGATACCGAGCGGCTCCAGGACCCGGCCTACGCCGACGCAGCGGTCCGCTTCCTCAAGGCCATCACCAAGGGCTGGGTCTTCTCGCGCGACAACCCGGAAGAGGCGGCATCCATCGTGTACGACATCGCGGTGAACGCCGAAGCGGCATTCCCCGTCGGCCCGGTGCACCAGGTCTGGCAGATGAACGAGGTCAACAAGCTGATCTGGGCGGGCGGCGAGTTCGGCGTCGTCGACCAGGCGCTCTGGGACAAGACGGTCGCCGGCGCTCTCTCGGCGAAGAACCAGGACGGCATCGAGCTCATCACGACCGAGCCCGCGGATTCCGCGTACTCGAACGAGTACATCGAGAAGGCTCTCGCCGAGCTCAAGGACGAGGGTGTCGTCGTCGATGGCGAGTACACGCCGATCGATGTGACCCTCACCGAGGGCGGTCAGTAGTACCTCCAGACCGGTCGTCGAGCAGGCGTACGGACAGAATGTCCTGATTTCGCCTGCTCGGCGACCGGCTGCCGGTTGCTTCGCGCGCGGCAAGCGACGAATGTAGCCACGTGACGACCGATGCGAGCACCCAAGGACGGACGATGACAGAAGACCTCGACGCGCGGGCCAAGGAGCTCGACCGGGAGTACGTCTTCCACTCCTGGTCGGCGCAGGCCGGCCTCGACCTCCCGGTTATCGCCGGCGGGTCCGGCGCCACGGTGTGGGACCACGCGGGAAACCGCATGCTGGACTTCGCGAGCCAACTCGTCAACGTCAACATCGGGCACCAGCATCCCGCCGTGGTGAAGGCCATCCACGAGCAGGCGGACCTGCTCGTCACCGTCGGACCGGCGACCGCCAACCTCACGAGAGGCCGGGCGGCCGAGCGGATCATCGACAAGGCGCCGGCAGGCTTCGCGAAGGTCTTCTTCACCAACGGCGGCGCGGATGCGAACGAGAATGCCATCCGGATGGCGCGCCTTCACACCGGGCGCGACACGGTGCTGTCGACCTACCGTTCGTACCACGGCAACACCGGCGCGGCGATCGTCGCCACCGGCGACTGGCGGCGGATGCCGAACCAGTACGCACGCGGACACGTGCACTTCTTCGGCCCCTACCTGTACCGCAGCGAGTTCTGGGCGACGACGCCCGAAGAGGAATCCGAGCGGGCGCTGCGACACCTGGAGCGTGTGATCGAGTCCGAAGGGCCGGCGACCATCGCCGCGATCCTGTTGGAGACGGTACCGGGGACTGCCGGCATCCTGGTTCCGCCGCCCGGCTATCTCGACGGGGTCAGGGCGCTGTGCGACCGCTTCGGCATCATCCTCATCCTCGACGAAGTGATGTGCGGGTTCGGACGCACCGGGCGCTGGTTCGCGTTCGAGGGCTACGACGTCGTGCCCGACCTGATCACCTTCGCCAAGGGCGTGAACTCGGGATACGTGCCGGTCGGCGGTGTCATCATCTCGGACGCGATCTCGGCGACCTTCGACGACCGGGTCTTCCCCGGCGGGCTCACCTACAGCGGGCATCCGCTGGCGGCGGCATCCATCGTCGGGTCGATCGACGCGATGCAGGACGAGGGAATCGTCGAGCACGCGCGGCGCATCGGCACCGAAGTGATCGGGCCCGGCCTCCAGGCTCTGGCCGAGCGGCATCCGCTCATCGGCGAGGTACGCGGTGAGGGCGTGTTCTGGGCGATCGAGCTCGTGAGCGACCGCGAAACCCGTGAGCCCGTAGGTGCCGACGTGATCGGCCGGCTGAAGGGGGCGCTCGTCTCGCGGGGGCTCGTTCCGTTCTCGGCCGACAACCGCATCCATGTGGTTCCGCCGTGCGTCGTCACCGAGGACGAGGCGGCCAGGGCGCTGGCGATTTACGATGAAGGTCTGACGAGCGTCGAGGACGACCTTCTCCGACGCGGCTGACGCCCGGTCCCTGAGCCTGTCGAAGGGCACGCCCCCGCTCTCCCACGAGGAGGGCTCCAAGGAAGGAAGCACCATGACCGACACCACAACCCTCGAGCGGACGACGCCGTCCGCCACCACGATCCTCGACCACTGGGTGGATGGTGCCGCCTGGGCGGGTGCATCCGCACGCACCTCTCCGGTGTTCAACCCTGCACTCGGCACGGTCCAGAAGGAGGTGCGGCTCGCCTCCACAGCGGACGTCGCTGCCGCCGTGGACTCGGCATCCGCTGCCTGGCTCGGCTGGCGGGATGCCTCGATCGCCAAGCGCCAGACTGTGATGTTCGCCTTCCGCGAGCTGCTCAACGCCCGCAAGGACGAGCTCGCGCAGATCCTCACCTCCGAGCACGGCAAAGTGCTGTCCGACGCGCACGGCGAGATCGCCCGCGGCATGGAGGTCGTCGAGTTCGCCTGCGGCCTCGGTCACCTCACGAAGGGCGCCTACTCCGAGAACGTCTCGACCGGCATCGACGTCTACACGCTGCGCCAGCCGCTCGGCGTGGTGGGCATCATCAGCCCGTTCAACTTCCCGGCGATGGTGCCGCTGTGGTTCTTCTCGATCGCCCTCGCGGCCGGCAACGCCGTGATCCTCAAGCCGTCCGAGAAGGATCCGAGCGCAGCGAACTGGATGGCCGCGCTCCTGAAGGAAGCGGGCTTGCCGGACGGCGTGCTCAACGTCGTGCACGGTGACAAGGAAGCGGTCGACGCGCTGCTCGAGCACCCCGACGTGCGCGCGATCTCGTTCGTCGGCTCGACCCCCCTTGCCCGGTACGTCTACGAGACCGCGACCGGTCACGGCAAGCGCGTGCAGGCTCTCGGCGGCGCCAAGAACCACATGCTGATCCTTCCGGATGCGGACCTCGACCTGGCCGCCGATGCCGCCGTCAATGCGGGCTTCGGCTCGGCGGGTGAGCGCTGCATGGCCATCTCGGTCGTGCTCGCGGTCGACACCATCGCCGACGAGTTCGTCGAAAAGGTCTCGCAGCGCATGGCGACGCTCCGCACCGGCGACGGCACGCGCGGCTGCGACATGGGACCCCTCATCACCGGCCAGCACCGCGACAAGGTGTCGTCGTACATCGACGTCGCCGGCACCGACGGCGCGACCGTCGTCGTGGACGGGCGGGACGTCGAGCCCGACGGCGACCCCGACGGCTTCTGGCTCGGACCCACCCTCATCGACAACGTGCCGACATCCTCGGCCGTGTACAAGGACGAGATCTTCGGACCGGTCCTGTCGGTGGTCCGTGTCGATGGCTACCAGGAGGGGCTCGGGATCATCAACAGCAGCCTCTACGGCAACGGCACGGCGATCTTCACGAACGACGGCGGCGCGGCTCGGCGCTTCCAGCGCGAAGTGCAGGTCGGAATGATCGGGATCAACGTGCCGATCCCGGTTCCGGTCGCGTACCACTCGTTCGGCGGATGGAAGGCCTCGCTCTTCGGCGACGCGAAGGCATACGGCCCCCACGGGTTCGACTTCTTCACGGCTGAGAAGGCGATCACGTCGCGCTGGCTCGACCCGTCGCACGGCGGCCTGAATCTGGGCTTCCCGCAGCACGACTGAGCGGCGGGGGGTGCTCCTCGCTCATCGACCGCCACCAGCGGGTTGTGAGCGAGGAACGCAGCGACGAGACGAAACGTGCTGTGCTCCGTCACACCGCGGGCGCGTAGACCCGCAGCGCCGAGGGCACGGCGACGCACCGCAGAGTGAAGCCTGCGGGGTCGCGCTGCTCGATCTCGCCGTCGTGCACGAAGACCGACGGACGGCCGGGCCCCGGACCCACTGTGAACTCGAACGCCGGCACGACGAGTCGCTCGAGATCCGACCCCTTCGGCATGAGCCCGAGAGAGCGAAGGATGGCGGTGGTGCGCCGCCCGAACGCGAGTGACGCCATGGCCTGCACCTTCGACCCGCGCGCGTGATGCACGCGGACGTCGAGCACGCCGTCATCCACCGTCTGGCGATGCACCATGGCGACCAGATCGGGTTCGTTGCGGCCTGCTCCGACGAACACCGACCACGCCGACGTTCGGCGTCCCCCGCTGGCGATCCCGATGGGTCGTGCCTCGCGCAGCTCCCCGAACGTCGCCACGAGGCCGCCGAGCCACTTGCCCAGATGCTCGCGGCCCTCGCGCTTCTCGACGAACGCCGGATACGTTCCGACCGAGACGGCGGTGAGCACCGTCAGCGGGTCGTCGCCATCGGCAGATGCCTCCACGACCGTGACCTCGCGGCCCGATCCGGTCTCGAGTGCGTCGATGGCGGCATCGACGCCATCCAGCCCCAGCGACCCGGCGAAGTGGTTGAACGTCCCGCCGGGCAGCACGAGCATCGGCCGCACGTGATGCCGTGCGACACCGGCCATCCGAGAGACCGTGCCATCGCCGCCGTACACGCCCAGCACCATCGGGGCTGAGGCGCCGACCATGTGCCGGGCAACGGCATCCGCGAGGTCGTCGCCCTCAGCCAGCTCGTGCACGACGGCTCGCGGGAGTCGCGCCGCGAACACCGGCCGCGGATCCATGCGCAGCACGGACGTCCCCGATCGGGCGTTCAGGACGATCAGCACGCCCTCACCGTCGCTGACCTTCGGAAGCAGAGGCGGAGACTGGTGCATGTCGCTGAGCGTACCTGCCCCATCGCGCCTCGCCATGAACGCCTGTGCTCGATGACCCAGCGCTGTGCGCCGTCCGAACCGCCGTACGGCCCCTGTGCGGTCGGGCGCGTATGGCGGTTTCCGCAGCGTGGGCGTGGCTCCGCGGGCGGCTCAGGCGCCTGGCAGTGAGATCGGCCGGTTCTCGTAGAACGTCTGCAGAACGACCGTGGTGCGTGTGCTCACCGACGCGGCGAGACGGATGTCGCGGATCAGCGCCTCGAGATCGCGCGGCGTTCCGACGCGGACGAAGAGGATGTAGCTCGCGTCGCCTGCGATCGAGTGGCACGCCTCGATCTCTGCCAGGTGCTCGAGCAGCTCGGGGGCGTTGTCGGGCTGCGACGGATCGAGCGGCGTGATCTCGATGAAAGCCGACAGCGACTTTCCGACCGCCTCGGGGTCGAGGATCGCGCGATAGCCGACGATGACTCCGCTGTGCTCCAGTCGGCGCAGCCGCGCCTGGACGGCCGACACCCCGAGGCCGACGCTCTCGGAAAGCTGGGCGAGAGTCGCCCGTGGGTCTCGGGAAACCTCGGTCAGGATCGCCGCGTCGACAGGGTCGTCCATGACATGGAAGAATATCGGTAGATTCCGCACATCACCGGAATGTTTCCGCCCTATCGGCAAGATCGGAGGTTCCCATGTCTTTCACCCAGACAACCCAGCACGGTGCATCGCAGTCCATCGTCGGAGAACCCGAGGTCGTCGAGGACGCCGCGGCGTGGCACGCGCTCAAGGGCGCAGCGATCGCGCTGCAGGCGCTCCAGGCGAAGGACGGATCGGTCCCGTCCCTAAACTCGGGGCCTTCGACAGGCTCGGTGGCCGAGGACGCTCACGCCGCCGCGAGCTCGCACGTTGCGACGATCATCGCGTCGATCGCCGAGCTCGCCCCCCGCTTTCCCCATGACGCCGAGTACCTCGAGGCGTCCATCGCCGACTTCGCGAGGTGGGAGGCCGAAGGATTCGGGGTGCCCGACTTCCTCGACTCGCTCGTCGCGTTCCAGCCGCAGCGGCATCGGATCGACGGCATCCGTCACCTCGTCGTGTTTCCGATGTACACCCAGAACGGGTCGTCCAACCGCTTCGTCGAGGCGCTGATCGTCGAAGTCATCTGGCCCGAGTTCATCGCCCAGCTCGAGACCGAGTACACGAACAAGCTCTTCGTCTCCCTCCGCCTCGTCGATTTCACGCCCGGCTACGACACCAACTCCGCCGTGCTGTTCCCCGAGACCGTCGCGATGCGCGAGATCCCCTCGTTCACGTGGGGCGCGATCTTCCAGGATCGGGAGGCCGCACGCTACCGGCGGGTCGTGCAGGCGGCATCCGCGATCACGAAGCTCGACCTTCCTGAGGCGGCCGCGCGGATGCTCGATGACCAGGAGCTCACCGAGCAGACGTTCGTGATGTGGGACATCATCCACGACCGCACGCACATGCGCGGCGACCTGCCGTTCGACCCGTTCATGATCAAGCAGCGGATGCCGTACTTCCTGTATTCGCTGGAGGAGCTGCGCTGCGACCTCACCGCTTTCCGCGAGTGCGTGGCGATCACCGCCCGGTTGCGGGCGCGCATCGATGAAGGCACCACACTGACGGACACCGAGGACGAGATGCTCGACCACGCCGTGCTCGTGCAGTACGCCGTGATCTTCGATCGGATCTTCCGCTTCGCCATCACCGGCACGCGCGTGCGCAACTACGACGGCGTCGGCGGGCAGCTGCTGTTCGCGTGGCTGCACCAGCACGGAGTGCTCCACTGGACCGACACGTCCCTCGCGTTCGACTGGGACGGTGTGCCGGCAGCCGTCGTCGCGCTCGGCGACGCCATCGACGAGCTTTATTGGCGCTCGATCGATCGTCCGAAGACCGCGCACTGGCTGGCCGCGTACGAGCTGGTGCGCAGCACGCTCACGCCGAACCCGGCGTCGGCGTGGGCACGTGGTCTGCCGGACGACATCCTGGCCGGCCTGCCGAGGGGCTACACCGACGCGGTGATGGACGACGAGTTCCCGCTCTCGATGTTCTACGAGGCGCTCGAGAAGAAGATGCGGCCCGTGATCGAGTCGACGGCGGGCATCCGCGGAACGGACTGAGCCGTCAGTCCCGCGCGTCGGAGGTGGTCATGTCCGCCTCCGACGCATCCTCCCCGTCGCCGGACGGCGCCTCGGCGTACTCGGCAGAGAGTGTGCGGTACGCCTTCGTCATGAACGCGAGGATGGCGAGGACGACCATGATCAAGCCCGAGAAGAAGAAGATGAGCGCGATGCCGCGCGCCTGGCCCTCGCCGAGCAGCCAGCCCCAGGTTTGCTGCCCCGCTTCGGAGCTCATGTACGGGATGATCCAGAACTGTGCGAGCGGCGCGATGAGGAACGCCGTCACAGGCGCCGCCGCGGCCTCGAAAGCCTGAGCGAAGCCGAAGACCCGTCCCTGCGTCTCGTACGGCACGACCTTCTGGATCACGGTCTGCTCGGATGCCTCGACGATCGGGATGAGGCACATGTACAGCCAGATCCCGATCGCGTACAGCCACCACCACTCGCGAATCGTGAACAGGCTGCCGAGCCCACCCATCACGATGACGAACAGGAGCATCGTGCGGATGGGATTGCGACCGAGGCCGAACTTCGCGATGAAGGCGCCGCCGATGATGAACCCCGTGGCCGTGATGCCGAGGACCACGCCCCACCACTCGACGGGGAAGAGGGTGAGACCGTACGGGTCCATGAGCGCCATGTAGACGCCGCCGATGAGGTTGTTGAGCGTGGAGAAGAGGATCAGCGCGAACAGGCCCGACACGGCGGCGACAGCGCGGACGCTGCCCCGCAGATCGATCAGCGGCCGCCTCTCGGTCGTCCTCGCCGGGGCGGCCTCGGGGATGCGGATGAGCAGCAGGTGCACGAGGGCCGCGACCGTCAGGACGATCGCGATCACGAGCGTCCACCCGAGCCCCAGGAGGCCGATCGCGAGCCCGCTGAAGACGCTCGTCACCATGAATGCCACGCCCTGGACGGTGCCGACGAGACCGTTCGCGTTCGCGTGCCGTTCGACGGGCACGAGAAGCGTCACCGTCGTCGAGAGGGCGATGCTGCGCAGGTTCTCGACAACCGCCCCGAGCAGGATGACGCCCGAGAAGAGCCAGAACCAGGGCTCGCCGAGGTCGGCCAGTGCGGACTCGGGGAACGCCAGGTACAGGGCACCTGCGACCAGGAACGCAACCAGCGTCACGAAGGCGGAGAGCACCATCACACGGTGCTTTCGATGCCGGTCGACGAGCGTGCCGAACAGCATCCCGAACACCGCGATCAGCAGCATGTACACGCCGCCGATGACTCCGGTCGCGAGCACCGACCTCGTCTCGAGATAGGCCCAGAACGTGAGCGCGAACCAGAGGAAGCTCGTCGTGACGTTCGCGGCGCCGGTGTTGATGAGCACCTGCACGAAAATGCGCATGCCACCAGGCGGGGCGAGCACTGCTCCGCCCTGAGCGCCCGAATCGGTGTCGGCTGCCATCGTTCGACGGTAACGGCCGCCTCCGACAAAAGTGAAGTCCCGGTGCGAGGATGAGCCCATGACGGGATCCATGAGCGGGCGCACCATCCTCCTGGCCGGGGGCACGAGCATGGCGGGTCGCGCGGCGGCACAGACGCTCCTCGATGCCGGCGCGCACGTCGTCGTGGCGGGACACGACCCCGAGAAGACCGACGTGCTGGCCGGCAGCCTTGCGGGGATGGTCGCCGAGGTGTGCGACCTCACGAACGAAGCCGGGGTGGCGGCGCTCGCCGAACGGGTGCACGACAGACTCGGCCCGGTGGACGGCATCCTGCACCTGGTGGGCGGGTGGCGGGGTGGCGGCGGGCTCGCCGGTCAGACGGACGACGACTTCCGCTTCCTCGAGTCGTCGCTCACGGCTCTGCGCCTCGTGAGCCGGGAGTTCGACGCTGACGTTCGAGCCTCCACCGCGGGGCGCGAGGCGATCGTGTCGTCGACCGCCGTCGCGCGCCCGCTCGCCGGGGGCGCGAACTATGCCGCGGTCAAGGCGGCGAGCGAGGCATGGATGCGCGCGGTCGCGCAGGGCTTCGCGAAAGCGGCTCGGGATGCCGGCGAGCCGCTGCGCGCGGCATCCGTCATCTTCCGTGTCAAGGCGCTCGCCGGCCTCGAAGAGACGCTGGCCGATACGTACCTCGGACTGTTCTCACAGGATGCCGCGGCGGTGAACGACACCGTCATCGACCTGTCGACATAGGCTGATCGTCGGCGCGGATGCGTCGGTACGACGAGCAGAGCGAGGCGACGATGCCCGGGATCACGACTTCCGACGGAGTCCGGCTCACCTACCTCGAGTCCGGGGATGCCGCGGGCCGACCGGTCATGCTGATCGCCGGCTTCAAGGCCGCCGCGACGTCATGGAGGCCGCAGCTCGCGGCGCTCGAGAAGGCCGGTCATCGCGTCATCGCGTTCAACCGTCGCGGCCACGGCGATTCGGAGGTCGGTCCGGACGGCAGCCACACGATGGACCGCCACGGTGCCGACGTCGGCGATGCGATCCGTGAACTGGGCCTCGAGGACGTGACACTGATCGGTCAGTCGATGGGCGGCAACTCGATCTGGGCGCTGCTGTCGAACGGCGGGGCAGCCGGCATCCGCGACATCGTGATCGTGGACCAGACGCCGAAGATGCTGAACTCCGACGACTGGGCGTACGGCTTCTACGACTACGACAGCTCGAACGTCGACACGTTCTTCGCGACCGGCATCCCCGACCCCGCGCGTCATCCGCTCGTGTCGAAGGGTCCGGTGCGGATCGGGCGGCTGCTGAAGGCGATGGACCTCAAGGCCGCGAAGGCGGGATTCACCTCCGCCGAGCTCGAGCTGCTGGGCGATCACGCCCGGCGTGATTGGCGCCCGGCGATCGCGGCGACCCAGGTTCCGGTCTTGTTCGTCGCGGGTCGCGAGAGCGAGTTCTGGCCGTGCGAGCATGCGGCCGCGGCGGCATCCCTCGCCCCCAGAGGCACGTCGGCGGTCATCCGCAAAGCGGGCCATGCGACGAACCTCGAGCAGCCCAAGGCGTTCAACGACGGGGTGCTGGCCTGGCTGTCCGCGCCCCCGCTGGTCGAAGAGGCCGGCGAAGGCAGGCGTTTCCAGAGCCCCTCCTCGGAGTGACTGCTCAGCGCGGGGGCGCGGACGAAGACGGGCACAGGGACGCTCTTCGACGGCTTGGTGTTGACATCGCCCGGGTAGTCCACAGAGAGCTTGTGGAGCCCCGGACTCAGCGGCGGCAAGGTGAAGACCGCACGGCCCCGCGCATCGATGGACCGCGAAGCGATCGCCTTCGATCCGTCGAAGACCGTGACGACACCGGTGGGTGTGCCGCTCGCGATGACGTGAGCGACGAACGTGAGGTTCTCCGTCGACCGCGGCACCAGGCTCGTCGGCACACCCCATGCCCGCGAAGGCACCTTCACTGCCGGTGGTGGCCCGCTGTATACCGTGATCGGAATCGAGAAGAACGTGCCCGTCGAGGTGGTGAGCTCCAGCGGGACCTCGCCTACGACACCCGTGGGGATCGACACGGTGAGCTGCGAATGCCCGATGGCATCCGGACGCGCGGGGTCGACCACGTGATCGATGGCTCCGGATCCGACGTGGATGCCGGCGATCGACGCCTCGACGAGCGTTGCCCGTGCAGGCGTGTTGACGAAGTCGAGTGAAGACATGGTGACGACGATGGGCAGGAGCGCGGAGTAGCCCGGCGCGTTCGACGCGGTCGCCGCGTGAAGGTTGAGACCGATCGACTTCTGGGCGAGATCGCCCGAGGCGATGGGACGGTCGCGTCCGAGACCGCGGATCGCGCCTTCGAGGGCCCACCCCGGGTGGCTCTCCGTCTCGAATCCGCCCGACGCCGATACCCCGAAGTAGGCGACGCGGTATTCTCCGGCACCCTCCATAGGCTGGCCGTCGATGACCACGTTCTGGAGGCGTGCCGCTCCCGTGGCGGTCTCGTCGACCGTGTAGGTGATTCCCGACAGTCCGTATCCGACTCCGCCTGTGGTTGCGGCAGACGGGGTCAGGATGCCGCGGATCTGAGCGCCGGTGAGGATGGTCGAGCCCGAGACCGCATCGGGTGAGATGACCGCGGCGAGCTCTTCATACGTCACGACCCCGTCGCCCTCGCCCGCCGACTGTGCGTACAGCAGATCGGCGTGCAGCTCGTACGGTGACACGATCGCCGCGACGTTCGACGAGTCCCTCGTAGGCTGCGCCCGCAGCATGTCGGCGACGGCATTCGCGAGGATCGACTCGGAAGCCGCGGTGGGCGCACGCCGCATGTCTGCCGTGACGCGGCCCACCTCGGAGGAGAGGGGCGCCAGATCGAACGAGACATCCTCCGTCCGGCCGGCGCTCAACGACAGCTCGCGCGCATAGGCGCTGATGCGTGCGTTGCTCCAGTACTCGCCGACGTAGCCCTGGGCCTCGACCCGCACCACGTAGAAGCCGGGCTCGAGGTCGACCGCATAGTCGCCGCTCGCGTCGGTCGTCGTCTCTTCGGAGAACAGCTCGGGGTCGCGGTCGGTCGGTGTGATCCGCACCAGAGCACCGGGAATCGGCGCGCCGGCGAGATCGACCACCTCGCCGGGGATCCCCGTCCGCCCCGGATCCTGATCCACGCTCGGGACCTCTCGGGCGGCGGCCGGCGATGCGGCGAGCGCCAATCCCGCGATCACCGCGATCGCCAGTCCGACCCGGACGCGCGCGATCGTCTTCTCCTTGTGGTTCACAACATCCTCCGTGCCGACGGTTGCGCAGTGCATGACCCGTCAGCGACCTATGAACCTCGATCGCGACGTCTCCCCACCGCCGACCGTAGCGGCGGGACCTCCTCGGTGCCAGTCCTAGAAGGCTTTGCCAGGGTTCAGGATGCCGAGCGGATCGAGCGCGGCCTTGATGTCCCGGTGCATGCCGACAACGCGCTCTCCGAGCTCCCGTCGGGCGCCCGGCAGCTTGAGCAGCCCGACGCCGTGCTCGCCCGTCACGGTGCCGCCGAGGGCCCGGCAGTCGTCGACGATGCGATCGAAGGCCTCCTTCGCACGCGCCTTGGCGGCCTCGTCGCCCTCGGGAGCGATGATGAGCGGATGCAGATTGCCGTCCCCGGCATGGGCGATCGTCGCGATCACGACGTCGTGCGCGGCGGCGGTGTCGCGGATGCGAGCCAGCATCTCGGGCACCGCGCTGCGCGGCACGCAGATGTCTTCGGTGAGCACGGGTCCGAGCCGCTCCAGCGCGGGGTACGCGAGCCGGCGAGCGAGGAAGAGGCGCTCGATCTCGTCGGGTGCCGCCGCCTGCTCGACGCGCAGAGCTCCGGCATCCGTCATGAGAACGGCGACGGATGCCGCTACCGCTGCACCCGAATCTCCAGGCTCGTCGACCGTCGCCAGGAGCACCGCGGCCGCGTCATGCGGCAGCCCGAGCGACTGCCATTCGTCGACCGCGCGCAGGCACATCTCATCGACGATCTCGAGGGCGGACGGGATGACGCCCGCCGCGCCGATCGCCGCGACCGCGACTCCGGCGGCCTCGAGTGACGAGAACGAGCCCACGATCGCGCGATCTTCGCGACCGCCGAGGGGCAGGAGCTTCAGCGTCACGTCGGTGACGATGCCGAGCGTGCCCTCGGATCCCACCATGAGGGCCGTCAGGTCGTAGCCCGTCGCGCCCTTCGCGGTGCGGCGCCCGAGGTGCACGATCGCGCCGTCGGCGAGCACGACCGTCATGCCGAGGACGTAGTCGCGCGTGACGCCGTACTTGACGCAGCAGATGCCGCCCGCGTTCGTGGCGACATTTCCGCCGATCGTCGAGATGCGGTAGCTCGCCGGGTCGGGCGGATACCACAGACCCTCGGCGGCGACCGCTTGGCGCAGGTCGTCGTTGATGACTCCCGCCTCGGCGACCACGACCCGTTCGGCGACGTCGAGCTCGAGGATCCGGGTCATGCGCTCGAGCGAGACGACGAGAGAGTTCGCGAGCGCGTTGGCGCCGCCCGAAAGCCCCGTGCCTGCGCCGCGGGCGACGACCGACAGACCCGCGCCGGCGGCGAAACGTACGACGGCGGCCACGTCGTCGGCCGATTCGGCCAGGACCACGGCCAGCGGTCGGTGGAAATCGGCCCACTCGGCGTCGTCGTGCGCATACTCGTCGCGAAGCGCCGGATCCGAGAGCAGCTGATCGGACCGCACGATCCGGCGCAGCGCGGCGGCGACGGACTCTGCGTCGAGGGGGTCCACGGGCATGGACTCGACTCTAGCCACGCGAGCACCCCGACCGACGAGGGCGGGCTGATGGACCGAATCGCCCTGACGTTGCCGCCTCAGCGCGGCTGCGCCGAGACCACCTCTGCCATCTTGTCGAGGCACTGATCGAGCCCGCTGCGCGACATGTCGCGCGTCTGCTCGTTCGTGTAGCCGTGCTCGGTCATCTCGAGCCGCGTGCGGCCGTCGCCCACCGCCGTGAGCAGCACCTCGTGGTGGGCCTCGTCGGGAATGCCCTCTGCCGGGACGCCGGACTCGGCCGGTGTGATCACGTTGCGGTCGGCGTCCGTGAACCGATAGATGTAGCGCAGGAGCACCGGTTCGTCGAGCTCGGTGATCTCCCACACCGAGTGGTACTCGCCCCCACCCCACTCGTCGGGGGCACGCATCGTCACGAAGATGCTGCCACCTTCTCGGATGTCGACCTCGGCGCGCGGGCAGGAGAAGCCCGTCGGCCCCCACCACGCGCGCAGGTCGTCTGGCGTCGTCCACGCCGCCCACACGCGCTCGATCGGTGCGTCGAACTCACGCTCGACGTGAACATCGAAAGTCTGCTCGGCCATGAGGCGCCCTTCATCGTTGAGCCGGTCGAAACCGACCGTAGCGGGAAGCGGCGACACTGTCGACGGAGGGTGACGGACGGACGGTGAGCGGATGCCGCGGCCGTAGGCTTGATGACCGTGACCACCCTGCACAACCCGAACGTCCGCGGCTTCGCGTCCGACAACTATTCCGGCATCCATCCCGAGGTGCTCGCCGCGATCGCGGCGGCCAACGACGGCCATCAGGTCGCGTACGGCGAGGACGAGTACACCGCCAGGCTTCAGCAGGTCTTCACCCAGCACTTCGGTGTCGGCGTCGAGGCCTTCCCGGTCTTCAACGGCACCGGTGCGAACGTGGTCGGGCTGCAGTCGATGCTGCCCCGCTGGGGTGCGGTGATCGCCGCATCCACCGCCCACATCAACGTCGACGAGGGCGGCGCACCGGAACGGGTCGCGGGGATCAAGATCCTGAACGTGCCGACGGATGACGGCAAGCTGACCCCGGAGCTCATCGACCGCGAGGCATGGGGCTGGGGGGACGAGCACCGCGCGCAGCCGCTGGTGGTGTCGATCACGCAGTCCACCGAACTCGGCACCCTCTATTCGGTCGGTGAAATCCGCGCGATCGCCGACCACGTGCACGGGCATGGCATGCGGCTGCACATGGATGGCGCGCGCGTGTCGAACGCCGCCGCATCCCTCGGTCTGCCGCTGCGGGACTTCACCCGCGACGCCGGCGTCGACGTGCTGAGCTTCGGCGGCACGAAGAACGGCGCCATGCTCGGCGAGGCCATCGTGGTGCTGAATCCCGAGGCTTCCGCCGGACTGACGTTCCTCCGCAAGCTCAACATGCAGCTGTCGTCCAAGATGCGGTTCGTCTCGGCTCAGCTCATCGCGCTGCTCGAGAGCGACCTGTGGCTGCGCAGCGCCTCCCACTCGAACGCCATGGCGCAGCGCCTGCGTGCAGGCGTCGAGGCGGGCATCGCCGACGGCTCGATCCGCGGCGTCGCCTTCACACAGCCGACCCAGGCGAACGGCGTTTTCGCGACGGTGCCCGACGGCGTCGCCGATCGCCTGCGCGAGTCATTCCGCTTCTATGACTGGGATGCCGCGAAGAACGAGGTGCGATGGATGTGCAGCTTCGACACGACCGAAGCCGACATCGACGCGTTCATCGCAGCGATCGAGCGCGAGACGACGCGCTGACGAGCCCGGGTCGTTGAGCGGGAGCGCTGCTCCGCGCTCAACGACCGGAACTCTCAGTGCTCGTGGTGCGCCGATGCCGCTTCGACGTACTCGTGCTGCTCGGCGCGCTCATCGTGGTCATCGTGGTGAGCCGGCTCGTCGGCGCCGCCATCCTGGTCTGAGAACTCGACCCGCGCGGTGTGCTCGACGTGTTCTGCGTGGTCGACCTGCTGGGTCGGCTCGTCGTGCTCAGCGGTCGCGCCATCATCTTCAACCGGTTCAGGCAGCGGTGACTCATCGAGGAGCTCCGCCGGCTCGGTCTGACCGTCCTCGTCGACGTCCGCCCCGGCCCGGACGTCCGCCCTGTGCACCACGACATCCTCGGCCGCTTCTTCGGGCGATGTGTCGAGGCGCATCTCCGGACGGATGAGCTCGTTCACCTCCGACATGAAGCTCGTCAGCTGGTGCTGCTGCCACCGCAGCTGGCGAGTGCGGTCTTCCGCGTCCCGCAGCACGGCCTGCGAGTGCACGGTGACGGTCTCGATGATCTTCTGCGCCTTGGCGCGGGCGCGGTCGAGCTGATCACGAGCACGGATGTTGGCATCCGCCTCGATCTGCTGCGCCTGGGCACGCATCAGCCGGTCGAAGTCGTCGGCCTTGGCAGCCAGCCGCTGGGCGTGTTCGAGTGAAGCGCCGACCTGCTCGTTCGCATCCTGTGTGATGCGCTCGGCGTGCGCGACGGCTTGGTTGTGCAGCAGCAGGAACTCCTGCTGGGCGTCATCCTGACGCCGGGTGAGGGACTCCTCGAACTCGAGCGCGCAGACCCGCAGCTCGCGAACGGCCTCCTCGGCCTCGGCGCGAGCCAGCGTCGTCTCGCGAGCCACCATGGACCGCAGCGCCGCGGCGCCCTTCTCCGCCTCGGTGCGGATGGCCGCCGCCTCCTGCTCGGCCTGCGACACCCTCTCGGCGGCGTGGGCCGCCTCGCGCTCGAGCCTCGCCTGATGAGCCGTGAGCTCGGTCTCGATGCGCAGCCGCGCCTGCTGGGCGTCGTGCTGCGCCTGGATGAGGATCGACTCCGACTCGGCCTGCACCTCTCTGCGGCGGTTCAGGACCTCTTCGCGCGCAGCCTCGAGCAGGCGGTCGGCCTGCACGCTGGCATTGCGGATGACGAGACTGGCCTGGTCCTCAGCGACGCGCAGGATCTCCTCGAACTGCGGACGGTCGGCGGACTGACCGCCTCCCTCGACGAGCTCAGCGGTGAGGGCTTCCACCCGGTGCTCGGCGTTCGCCGCTCGCGCATTCACTGCCACGAGCTCGGCCTCGAGCCGCTCGACGGCCTCGCGTCTCCGCTCGTCCGCGGCCTCGGCCTCCGCCTGCCGGGCGGCCTTCGCGGCGCGGTCGTTGGCCGCCGCGAACTCGCGACTGCGGGCGGTCGCCGCTTCGGTCAAGCGCCGGTACCTCTCTTCCAGCAATGCGATCTCGTCGCCGTCAGCGCGAAGCCGCGCGGTGAGTCGTTGCATCGCTTCATCGACTTCGTCTCTGTCATAGCCACGGAACGCCGTGGTGAAGGTGGTGCTGGCCGGCGCCGGTGCGGATTGACCGCTCAGGAGTTCGTCGAACGGCGACGATTCCTCGACCCTGGCGTTTCGGGGCGGCGGCACGTGATCGGACATGTCTCTCGCTTCTCGGCTTGCTGATCTCGACGATCGTCGCGGGGAGTGCAGGCCGACGGCCCCGCCTTCCACGTCGCGGCGCGCACGCCGGCGGCGGTGGAGGGCGAGGGACGTCGCGCGACTTCCGCGACACCGTTGAAGGTCGTTCGGCGCGGGGGGTGCGCCTCGGGTAGTGGAATACTACCCGGCGGCGGCCATGCTCACGCCCGGGGTGTGAGCCACTCCCGGTACGCCTCGAACGAGTAGTCACGACCGAGGAACGCCGCGACCAGATCGCGCGCGTCGCGGCTGCCTCCGGGCTCGAGGATCTCGCGGCGGTAGCGCTCCGCCGACTCCGGATCCATGAGCCCCGCGCCGAAGCCCGAGAGCAGATCGCGAGCGATCACGAGGCTCCACTGGTACGTGTAGTAGCACGCGCCATAACCCGTCAGATGCCCGAAACCGGCGTAGGGATGCAGCCCCGGCAGCGGCTGCACGGGAGACGTCCTGGCGTACCACCCTTCGGTGGCGGCCTGCAGGTCGGCGGGTCGATCGACGTGCAAGTGGTACGACACGTTCGAGTGGCCCAGTTGGCGGCGCACCTCGAGTGCGCGGCCGAACGCGTCGGCAGTGCGCATCTTCGCGACGAGCTCGGCGGGGATCGGCTCGCCCGCGGCATTCGCGGTGAAGGAGCGCAGCACATCGGCATCCCACGCCCACTCCTCGAGCAGCTGGCTCGGCGCTTCGACGAAATCCCATTCCGTCGCCACGCCGCTGAACCGGGCCCAGCGCTGGCGGCCGGCGAGGATGTCGTGGACGAGGTGCCCGAACTCGTGGAAGAACGTCACGACCTCGTCGTGCTCGAGCAGCCCGCGCGAGAAGTTGCAGAGCAGCACCGCCTCGGGAAGGCTGCGGTCGCGGATTCCCGGAGCGAGTGGGAAGCAGGCGGCGTGGTTGAACTTGCCGTCGCGTGGGTGAAGGTCGAGGTGGATCCGGCCGAGACGGACTTCGCCTCGCATCACGTCGTACGAGCGCACGTCCGCATGCCACGTCGACTCGGCGATCGGCACATACTCCAGGTCGAGCAGGCGGCCGGTGACATCGAGGACGCCGGGAAGGACGCGATCGAACGGAAGGTACGAGCGCACGAGCTGAGGGTCGACGTCATAGTCCTCGTGCTTCAGCCCGCTGAGCAGGTACCAGAAGTCCGCGATCGTGACCGTCTCGGCATCCGGGACCTCTCGGCGCAGGCGCTCCTGCAGCCGTACGAACTCGGCAGCGGCCGCCTCGGCCGATGCCGCGTCCAGCCGGGCGAGGAACTCCGGGATGGCTGCGCCGGAGCCGATCATGCGCGTCTCGGTCTCGTAGTCCGCCCAGTCCGAGAAACCGAGCAGGCGTGCCCGCTCGGCGCGCACCTCGAGAAGCTCGGCGAGCACCTGGTGGTTCTCGGGCCAAGCCAGCTCGTTGTACGCGCTGGTGAGGGCGTCACGCGTGGTGCGGGCCGAAGCATATTCTCGCACCGGCATGAGGTCGGTGTATTCGGTCGTCAGGGTGACGAGCCCGTCGTCGCCCACAGGATGCGAGTCGATGAAGTCCTGGGGCAGACCCGCCAGCCCTTCGGGCGCGACCTTCACCTCCCGCCGACCCTCGCGGATATTCCGCGAGAAGGTCAGCGACAGCTCGGTGTCGCGCTCGGTGAGGATCCGCACGCGCTCGCGGGTGGCATCCTCGAGGTCGACCCCACCGCGCCGGAAGTCCCGCAGCACATGTGCCAGCAGCCTTGCCGCTTCGTCGTCGAGGCCGTCGGCGGCGGCATCCGCGAACACCCGCCAGAGGTCTCGATCGAGCAGCCGTGCGCTGCTGAGCGCCTCCATGACCTGCACGTGAGACTCCGCGGTCGCTCGCACCGTGGGATCCGGGTGCGCTTCACTGAGCAGGTTCGCTTCGCTGAGCGCCTCCGCGAGCGCGATGTCGGCGTCGTTCCACAGCTCGAGACGCTCGATCGCGCTGAGCGCGACCCCGTCCTTCAGCCGGGCGTCGACGTCCTGCACCGCGGCGAGCCGGGCTCTGGGGCGTTCGTCGGAGAACCGCTCCCAGCCGGCGGCGTCGATGGGAAACGAAAGCGGTTCGAGAGCGTCAGCGGTCACCCGAAGAGCCTACGACGCATGCCTCGATCCGACGGTCAGCGCAGCGCGCCGACGCTCGCCAGCGCCAGCCGGATGAGGGTGCCGCGACCGCCCTCCATCTCGGCCGCGAGGGCATCGGATGCCGCCTCGGCCGGCGGCATCCAGGTCACCTCGAGTGCGTCCTGGCGCGGTTCGCATGTACCGCTGACGGGCACGACGAAGGCGAGCGAGACGGCGTGCTGGCGGTCATCGTGGAACGCGCTCAGCCCCGGCATGGGGAAGTACTCCGCGACCGTGAACGGCACCGGCTGCGGTGGAAGGAGCGGGAACGCCATCGGGCCGAGATCGTTCTCCAGGTGCCGGAACAGCGCATCGCGCACCGTCTCGCCGTAGCGCACGCGGCCGCTCACGATCGTGCGGGTCATCTCGCCGAGCGGCGTCGCACGAAGCAGGATCCCGACCTCGGTGACGGCACCGACCCCGTCGGTGCGCACCGGCACGGCCTCGACATAGAGCATCGGCATCCGTCGTCGCGCTTCGGCGAGTTCGATGTCGCTGAGCCAGCCGGGATTGGAGGCACTCGCCGGCGTGGGCGAGCCGAACGAGCCGTCGCCAAGTGGATGACCCCCGCGCCCGAACGACGCGCCGATGCCGCCGAGGGGGTCGCGGGGGGTGCCTTGATCGTCGCGCTCGTTCGGATCGGGGTCTGGGGTTCGGACGGGCATGTCTCCTGTATACCCCGTCGGTCGGACCAGGCATACCTTCCCCGCGCGTCGGAGCGGCGCGGCATGATGGATGGCGTGCCGCTCCCATCGCTCGATTCCGAGGCCGTGCTGTGGTCCGCGCCTGCCGGCGAGCGTTCCGGCAGGCCGTTGCTCGTGCTCCTGCACGGGTACGGTGCCGACGAGCGCGACCTGTTCGGCCTCGCCGCCGCACTGCCCCCGGAGTTCGTCGTGGCGGCCGTTCGTGCTCCGCTCGCCCCGCCATGGCCCACGCCCGGGTATTCGTGGTACCCCATCGAGGGGCTGGAAAGCCGCGACCCGACACATGTGACGGATGCCGCGACCAGCCTGCTCGCGTGGCTCGACGAGGTCGCGCCGGGTGCTCAGGTCGGGGTCCTGGGTTTCTCTCAAGGGGCGGCGGTAGGCATCCAGGCGATGCGGCTCGATCCCGAGCGCCTGTCGTTCCTCGTGAATCTGAGCGGCTACGCGACCCCCGGCGAGCTCCCCGGCGACGGCGTTCTCGCAGCGTCGCGGCCGCCGGCGTTCTGGGGACGAGGAACGCGGGATGACGTCATCCCGGACATTCTCGTCACCCACACGACGCTGTGGCTGCCGGAGCACTCCGACCTCAGCGGCCGGGTATATCCGGGCCTCACCCACAGCGTCTCGCAGCAGGAGTTGGACGACGTCACCGTCTTCCTCGAGAAACAGCTCGAATCCGACGCGGGCCGCGGTCGCTGAGCCTGTCGATGCGTCCGCTGACGACGGATCGGACGCGGGCTAAGGAGTGAGCGCCGCCGCGACCGCCGTGGCGAGCGTGCCGACGTCCACGCCGAGTTCGATGGGCACAGGCGAGAGCGTGACGAGGTTGACGCCGTCGGTCATGCGCCGGCCAGAGCCGCGCACGAAGTCATTCCGCATCTCCTCCTCGACCGCCCTTCCTTGCCACGGCGCCGGCAGACCACTCGACGAGAGTCCGTCCCCCGCTCCCCACGCGGCGCCCGAGTGGGCCCATACCTCGGCGTACTGGCCGGCGTCGTCGACGAGACGGCACGCCCAGAACCGGGCGGCCTCGTCGGCGAGCAGTCCGGCGGTCAGGGGCGGGTCGATGTAGATGCCCCATTCCTCGCCGGTCAGCGACATCCCCAGATCAGCGCTCACCTCGGCACCGAGTTGAGCGCAGTCCTGCTCGCACCAGCCTGTGCGGTCCCGGATCCACGGCTCTGCCGTCGCTCGAGCATTGGCCACGGCCAACGGCGTCACGAGCGCCGAGGTTCGCACCGCGTCGTCGTGGCGCGCATCGATCCCGTTCACGTTGGTCACGACGACGTACCCGTCCTGGCGGGAAACCACCCCGCAGTACCATGTGCAGTCGTCGCCGACGCGATCGGGGTCGACCGCGGCAAGGTCGACTTCGCTCACTCCTGATTCGGGGAAGACGGCGACGTGCAGGCCGTCCACGTTGTCGGCGACCCACACGCAGTGCAACCCGCCCGCCCCCGCCATGACGTTGTAGCCCGTCGACGCCTGAATGGTGTCGAGCGTGCCCGGTCGGCCCAGGACCGCGGTGACCTCCTCGGGCGACAGCATCTGGTCGCAGTCGCCGTCGAACAATGCGGGCGGTCGCTGGCCCGGACCGACGACCAGCACGGTCGGAGTGGGTGTCGGTGTCGGTGCCGGGGTCTGGCTCGCGGTCGGCTCCGATGGAGGAGCGGCTTCCACCTCCTGCGACGCGCAGGCGGTGAGCGATCCCCCGATCAGGATCGCGACGGCAACGGCGACGACATGGCGGGAGGACATCGTTTCCTTTCGACGGTCAGCCGACGCTAGCCGACCGGGCACCGCCGATTCCGACCGCTCGCAGGCAGAGTTATCGATTCGATACGTCCGCCGCGGTCCCGGCACATTTTCAGACGTCGGCCAGTGGCATCCGCTATCGTTTGTCTCGACCTTGTCCCGAGTGTGAGGAACTGAGTTGACCGAGATCGTCGCGACCGCGCTGTAACCACGCGCTGATCGTCGACCTCGATGAGCGGCCCCGCCGCTCCTCAGAACCGGTGACACTCTCCGTCCCGTCGACGTGTCTGCGCTTTCCGCCGCGCTGACCGTCGATCCCGCCGCTACCTGCTTCGGCTCCCTGCCGGACGCTTCGCGGGCTTCGGTGTCAGTGCACCCCTGACACGAAGGACCTCATGCCTGCTCACACCCTCACCCCTTCCATCGTCCTGGACCGCGTCTCGTTCGCGTGGCCGGACGGCTCGTCCGCCCTGACGGACGTCTCCGGCGCGTTCAGCGCCGTACGCACCGGACTCGTGGGCCGCAACGGCTCCGGCAAGTCCACGCTGCTGCGCCTGGTCGCCGGCGAGCTGTCACCCGCCGGCGGGCACGTCACCACGTCAGCGGATGTCGCATACCTTCCGCAGCGACTCACGCTCGACGTCGACCGGCCCGTCGCCGACCTGCTCGGCGTTTCGGCCACGCTCGGCGCGCTGCGGGCCATCGAGTCGGGCGACGTGGATCCTTCGCACTTCGACGCCGTCGGCTCGGACTGGGATGTCGAATCCCGCGCGCACGTCGCACTGGCCGAAGCCGGGCTCGCCCCGGGCATGCTCGATCGACGCGTCGGCGAGCTGTCGGGCGGCGAGGCCGTGCTGACAGCGATCGCCGGCATCCGTCTGCGCGGCGCATCGATCGCGCTGCTCGATGAGCCGACCAACAATCTCGACCGAGAAGCTCGGGCGCGCCTCGCGGCGATGGTCCGAGGCTGGCGCGGCACGCTCGTCGTGGTGAGCCACGACGTCTCGCTGCTCGAGCTCATGGACGAGACCGCGGAGCTGTACCGGAACGAGCTCAGTGTGTTCGGCGGTCCCTACTCCGAGTGGCGGGCGTGGCTGGACTCGGAGCAGTCCGCCGCGAAACGAGCCGAGGTGGCAGCCGCCGCCGTGGTGCGTCGCGAGAAGAAGGATCGAATCGAGGCCGAGACCAAGATCGCACAGCGCCAGGCGGTCGGCAGGAAGGCGCAGTTCGAGAAGCGAGTGCCGGGGATCATCGCCGGCAATCGGAAGAGCGCGGCACAGGTGTCCGCCGGCAAGCTGCGCACCGAGACGCGCGACAAGGAATCCGCCGCGCGGTCGGCACTCGATGCGGCCGAGCGCCGCGTCCGCGACGACGGCACCGTGCGGATCGACCTGCCCGACCCCGGTGTTCCCGCCGGGCGCCGCATCGCGAAGATCGGCGACGGCGCGCGCTCGTGGGTGATCCAGGGTCCGGAACGCGTTGCCCTGATCGGACCGAACGGGGCCGGCAAGACGACACTGCTCGAGCATCTGCTGCACGGTGCGAGCGAATCCTCAGTGCTGTACACCGACCGCGTCGGATACCTGCCGCAGCGGGTCGACGGGCTGGATGACGCTGCCACAGTGCTCGACAACGTGCAGATCGCCGCCCCCGAGGTGCCGGTCACCGAGCTTCGCAATCGACTCGCACGATTCCTGATCCGCGGATCAGGCGTCGATCGGCCGGTGTCGACGCTGTCGGGGGGTGAGCGGTTCCGCGTCGCGCTGGCCCGAGTGCTGCTCGCCGACCCGCCGCCGCAGCTCATCGTGCTCGACGAGCCGACCAACAACCTCGACCTCGACACGGTCGACCAGTTGATCGGGGCGCTCACGGCCTACCGAGGTGCAGTCCTGGTCGTCAGCCACGACGACGCCTTCGTGAAGCGGCTCGGCGTCAGCCTGCTGCTCGAACTGGATGCGGAGGGCGCGTTGACGGAGCGCTGAGCCTGCCGAACTGCGGGCTCGGCTTCACACGGAAGGGCTGCGGGGGCAGGATGGGCGCATGGCCGAACTCATCCGCCCTCGCAACGGCCGTGTCATCGCCGGCGTCTGCGTCGCGATCGCAAACCGTTTCGACATGAGCGTCGCGGTGATCCGCGCCCTGATGGTGATCTCCGTGCTGTTCTTCGGCCTGTCGATCTGGCTCTACCTGATCCTCTGGCTGGTGATCCCGCTCGATCGCCGGTGAACGGCGCCCACCGCCGCCGTGGTGCGTCACCAGCCGGATGCCGCGCCCGCCAGCGCCTGCGCGATCTCTTCGACCGTCCACGCCGAGGTCGGCTTGATCTCGGCGTGCATCACGTTCACGCCATCGGTCATGACATAGGGGACGCCATTGAACGGTCCTCTGCCCGACCCCGCCTTCGACTGGATCCCAGGAGCGCCATCGACGGGCACGAAGCCTGTCGCTCCCTCGAGTTCCCACGCCACGCCCGCAAGCGCGGAGAAGTCGACGACCAGCGCGCCGTTCTCCTCGAGGGCGCACTGGGAGGGGTGGGATGCGGCATTCGCCATCACGAAACCTGGAGACGGCGGATCGAAGTAGCCTGACGAGTCCTCACCCGTGATGCCCTCGGCCGCGCCTGCCAGCTGCGCACCTACCGCGGCGCAATCCAGCACTGGCCACCATCCTGTCGTGTCGCGCTCCCACGGATCCTTGGGGGTGGCCTCGAACGCAGCGTCGATCTGCCCGCTCAGTGCATCGCCCCAGGCATCGACCCCTTCGCGGGTCATGTCCGGCGCGTGCTCGAACGAGGACGCGATCCACAGCCCAGCTGTCTCGGTGCGCGAAGCGCAGACCCAGATCGGGTCGCAGGCCTCGAAGTAGTAGTCGACCTCTCCGGGCGGGAACTCGCTGTCGCCCAGTCCGGTCGCCGGGAGGATCTGGACCTGCACCGTGCCATCGGCGCCCACGTACCTGCACGTGAGTCCGCCCACGTTGGCGATGCTGCCGACCGACTCACTGAGCGGCTCCTCGACGGCGAGCCCCGTGGCCGCGTCGACCTGCTCGACCGTCAGCGCGGCATCGCAATCTCCGTCGAAGACGACGGGAGGCCTCTCGGCCGGCCCGACGACCAGCGCCTCGGGCGTCGGCGTCGCGATCGGCGTCGGCGTCGCGATCGGCGTCGGCGTCGGCGTCCGCGTTGCGGCCGGACTGGTAGCCGCGGGTGCGCTGGTGCACCCTGCGACCACCAGCACGGCCGCCGCGACGAGGGCTGCGGCGAGAAGGGAGCGTCGCATAGACCATCCTTTCCGAACTGTCGAGTGAATCTATCCACTCGGTGTCGCGATCCTGGCTTCCCTCCACAACGATCGTGCAACGTCGTCAACCCCGCCCGGATGTCGCCGCCACCGACGAAGATGGATGGATGAGCGATGTGCTCGAGCGGTTCGGCCCTGCTACGCAGGACTGGTTCCGTGGCGCGTTCCCGCGGCCCACCGATGCGCAGATCGGCGCGTGGGATGCGATTTCGCTCGGACGGCACGCCCTCGTCGTTGCGCCCACGGGCTCCGGCAAGACGCTCTCAGCGTTCCTGTGGGCGATCGACCGGGTCTTCCACGAGAAGGATGCGGCGCCGCCCGTCGCCACGGGGAGGAAGCGACGGTCGACGGATGCCGTGCCCTCCCCCACGCGGATCCTCTACATCTCGCCCCTGAAGGCACTGGGCGTCGACGTCGAGCGCAACCTCCGCTCGCCGCTGGTGGGCATCGGCCAGTCCGCCCGTCGACTCGGCATCGCCGTGCCCGACGTCACCGTGGGTGTGAGATCCGGCGACACCACCTCGAGCGACCGGCGCAAGCTCGTTTCGGCGCCCCCCGACATCCTGATCACGACCCCCGAGTCGCTCTACCTGATGCTGACGAGCCAAGCCGGCGCAACGCTCACGGGAGTGCACACCGTCATCGTCGACGAGGTGCACGCCGTCGCCGCGACCAAGCGCGGCGCACACCTCGCGGTGAGTCTGGAACGGCTCGACGCGCTGCGCCAGGCGCACCAGCCGGGTGTCGCGGCCGCACAGCGCATCGGACTCTCGGCGACCGTCCGACCCATCGATGAGGTCGCACGCTTCCTCGGTGGCGCTGCGCCCGTCGACATCGTCGCTCCGCGATCCACCAAGGCCTTCGACCTGCGCGTGATCGTGCCGGTCGACGACATGCTCAACCCTCCCCCGCCGCCGGGCGCCGAGGCAGTCCCGACCGAGGCCCTGGCCGACGACTCGGTCGACTCCGCGGACGTCGTGGACGAGGACTGGTTCTCGGACGGCTCGACCGGGTCCCGCACCGCCCACCGCCCCGAGTCGACCGAGCTCACCGGATCGGTGTGGCCGCACGTCGAAGAGGCGATCGTCGACCGCATCGTCCGACATCGCTCCACGATCGTGTTCTGCAACTCGCGTCGACTCGCGGAGCGGCTCACCGGACGACTGAACGAGATCTACGCAGAGCGGCTTGGCCTGGAACTCCCGTACCCGGGCGTGCCCGCCGCGATGATGGCCCAAGCCGGCGCAACGGCAGGTGCTGATGCCGTCCTGGCGAAGGCCCACCACGGCTCGGTCTCCAAGGAGCAGCGCGCGCAGGTGGAAGACGAGCTGAAGTCCGGCATCCTGCGCTGCGTCGTGGCGACCAGCAGCCTCGAGCTCGGCATCGACATGGGCGCGGTCGACCTCGTGATCCAGGTCGAGGCGCCGCCGAGCGCGGCATCCGGCCTGCAGCGGATCGGCCGCGCCGGTCACCAGGTGGGCGAGGTCAGCCGGGCTGCGCTCTTCCCCAAGCACCGCGGCGACGTGCTGCACACGGCGATCGTCACCGAGCGCATGCTCGCGGGGCAGATCGAGTCCATCTCCATCCCGCAGAACCCGCTCGACATCCTCGCCCAGCAGACCGTGGCCGCGAGCGCCCTCGGACCCGTCGACGTCGAGGGCTGGTTCGAGACGCTCAAGCGCAGTGCACCGTTCCGTTCACTGCCGCGATCCGCTTACGAGGCGACGCTCGATCTGCTGGCGGGCAGGTTCCCCTCCGACGAGTTCGCCGAGCTGCGTCCCCGCCTGGTCTGGGATCGCGATCACGGCACGCTGACCGGGCGCCCCGGGTCGCAGCGCATCGCTGTGACGAGCGGTGGCACCATCCCCGATCGCGGACTGTTCGGCGTCTTCATCGCAGGTGAGTCGCAGAACGCACGCGTCGGCGAGCTCGACGAAGAGATGGTGTACGAATCGAGGGTGAACGACGTGTTCACCCTCGGCACCACCAGCTGGCGGATCGTCGAGATCACCCACGACCGCGTCAACGTCGTGCCGGCGTTCGGTCAGCCGGGCAAGGTGCCGTTCTGGCACGGCGACGGCATCGGCCGCCCGGCAGAGCTCGGCGAGGCGCTCGGCAAGTTCTCGCGCGAGGTCTCGGCCGCGACCCCCGAGAAGGCCGAGGATCGGCTGCGGGATGCCGGCCTCGACGACAACGCCGCGGGCAACCTGCTGGCCTACCTGAGCGAGCAGCGCGAGGCGACCGGCACCCTCCCGACCGACCGCACCCTCACGGTCGAGCGCTCGCGCGACGAGGTGGGCGACTGGCGCGTCATCCTGCATTCCCCGTACGGCATGCAGGTGCACTCGCCGTGGGCACTCGCCGTCAACGCCCGCATCCGCGAGCGTTTGGGGGTGGAGGGCTCGGCCGTCGCGAGCGATGACGGCATCATCGCGAGGGTGCCGGATGCCGCGGCCGAACCGCCCGGCGCGGACCTCTTCGTGTTCGACCCCGACGAGCTCGAGCAGATCGTGACAGACGAGGTCGGCGGCTCGGCGCTCTTCGCCTCGCGCTTCCGCGAGTGCGCGGCCAGAGCCCTGCTCCTGCCGCGCCGCAATCCCGGCCGGCGGAGCCCGCTGTGGCAGCAGCGTCAGCGCTCGGCCCAGCTGCTCGAAGTCGCCCGCCGTTACCCGACCTTTCCGATCATCCTCGAAACGCTGCGCGAGGTGCTGCAGGACGTCTACGACGTGCCCGCGTTGCTTCGCATCGCGCGAGCAATCGGCGAGCGCCGCATCCGGCTCGTCGAGACGACGACCTCGCAGCCGTCTCCGTTCGCGCGCGACCTGCTGTTCGGGTACGTCGGCGCGTTCATGTACGAGGGCGATTCACCGCTCGCCGAGCGCCGGGCAGCAGCCCTCTCGGTGGATCCGGCGCTGCTGTCTGAGCTCCTCGGGCGGATCGAGATGCGCGAGCTGCTCGACCCCGACGTGATCGCCCAGTTCGAGCGCGAAGCGCAGCGGCTCGACCCCGAGCGCCGGGCACGCGGCGTCGAGGGCGTGGCCGATCTGCTCCGCATCCTCGGTCCGCAGAGTGCCGCCGACGTGCAGGCGCGCCTGGAGCCCTCTGACGGCTCGGCCACCGCGACCGAGGCCGAAGCCGAAGCCCTCCTGACCGCGCTGATCGATGCCCGCCGCGCCATCCCGATCACGATCGCGGGCATCAGCCGAGTCGCCGCCATCGAAGACGCCGGGCGACTCCGCGATGCCCTCGGGGTGGCACTGCCGGTAGGCATCCCTACCGCATTCCTCGAGCCGCTGGCCGACCCGCTCGGCGATCTGGTGGCCAGGTACGCGCGCACCCACGGCCCGTTCCGAGCGGATGCGGTCGCCGAGCGGCTCGGCGTCGGCGTCGCCGTGGCACGGCACACTCTGCAGCGACTCGAGTCGCAGGGCCGGGTCGCCAGCGGATTCTTCCTGCCCGCCCCTTCGACAAGCTCAGGGACCGCGTTCGACGCAGAGACCGCGTTCGACGCAGAGACCGGGTTCGGCTCGGGGACCGGGGTGGGATCGGCGACGAGCGCGAGCGCCGTCGACGAGGCCGAGTGGTGCGACGCCGAAGTGCTGCGGCGGCTCCGGATGCGGTCGCTCGCCGCGATCCGCGGCAGCGTCGAACCGGTGTCGCAGGAGGCGTACGCCCGGTTCCTCCCGGTGTGGCAGCACCTCACCCGCCCGCTCGACGGCATCGACGGAGTGTTGGCCGTCGTCGAGCAGCTGGCCGGAGTGCCGATCCCGGCGAGCGCATGGGAATCGCTGGTGCTGCCGGCGCGCGTCGCAGACTACGCCCCCGGAATGCTCGACGAGCTGACAGCGACCGGCGAGGTCGTGTGGTCGGGCCACGGCAGCCTCCCGGGGCGAGACGGCTGGATCGCGCTGCATCCGGCGGACGCCGTCGCGCTGACCCTCCCGCCTCCCGAGGACGACATCGCCCCAGGCAGTCTCGAGGCTCAGCTGCTGCTCGCACTCGCAGCAGGCGGGGCGTACTTCGCCGCGCAGCTGCGCCAGCTCACCGGTGCGGAGAACGAACAGGCGGTGGTCGAGGCGCTGTGGAGCCTGACCTGGGCGGGCCGCGTGACCAACGATACGTTCGCGCCGGTGCGCGCACTCGTCGGCGGCGGTTCGCAGGCGCATCGGGTGGCGCGCAAGACACCTCGCGCACGGGTGTACCGCGGCGCAGCGGTGCGGACCGTCGCCGCCTCGGTGCCCCGCCCGGCGTCGGTGGGAGGGCGGTGGTCGCTGCTCGCGGCCCCCGAGGACGACCCAGCACTCCGGGCCACCGCGGCTGCGAGCCTGCTGCTCGACCGGTACGGGGTCGTCACGCGGGGCGCCGTGCAGGCCGAGGGTCTTCCCGGTGGCTTCGCTCAGGCCTATCGCGTGCTCGCCGGGTTCGAAGAGGCCGGTCACTGCCGCCGCGGGTACGTGATCGAGAAGCTCGGCGCGGCGCAGTTCGCGGCATCCGCCACCGTCGACAGGCTGCGTGAGTTCGCCGGCGTGTCCGACCCGCCGCCGCTGCTCGCCGTCACTCTCGCCGCGACGGATCCGGCAAACCCCTACGGCGCGGCGCTCGCCTGGCCGGCGCTCGAAGGCATCTCGCACCGCCCGGGTCGCAAGGCTGGCGGGCTCGTCGTGATCGTCGACGGCACGTTGGCGCTCTACCTCGAGCGCGGCGGCAAGTCCGCACTCGCCTTCACGGGCGACGAGGCAGTGCTCGGTGCAGCGACCCGCGACCTCGGTGTGACCGCCCGTGCCCGCCGACTCGACACGCTGACGATCGAGCAGGTGAACGGGGAGTTCGTCTACGGGACCCCCGTCGGTCGAGGGCTGCGGGATGCCGGCTTCGTCGAGTCGCCGCGCGGCCTGACGCTGCGGCGGCTGACGGCCGGCGACGAGACGCGCGCCCTCCGGCAGGCGCAGGGTCCAGCCCGTGCGTGAGGCTCGGGTGCCGCCGTATGCCTGAGGGAGACAGCGTCTACCGCGCCGCCCGCCGCCTGAACGAGGCGCTCGCCGGTGCCGAAGTGACGCGATTCGAGCTGCGGGTTCCCCAGGCGGCGACCGTGGACCTGCGTGGGCTGGTCGTGCACGAGGTCGTGCCGCGCGGTAAGCACCTGCTCCACCACATCGGCGACTACACGCTGCACTCGCACCTGAAGATGGAGGGCGAGTGGCGGGTCTATCGCCCTGGGGAGCGCTGGCACAAGCCCGCGTACACCGCCCGGGCGATCGTGGGCACCGCCGAGCGCGAGACCGTGGGCTTCGATATCGCCGACATCGCAGTGGTCGCGACGGCCGACGAGGAGCGGCTCGTGGGCCATCTCGGACCCGACCCGCTCGCGGAGACCTGGGACCCGGTCGAAGCGGCGCGCCGGCTTTCGAGCGACGAGCGCGCCGTCCACGTCGCGATCCTGGATCAGCGCAACGTGGCCGGCTTCGGCAACGAGTACGCCAACGAGATCCTGTTCGTGCGCGGCATCCTGCCCACGACTCCTGCCAGTCAGACGGATGCCGCGGCGATCGTCGATCTCGGCGCGCGCATGCTCCGCGCGAACAAGGATCGCGGCAACCGGACCTTCACAGGGGACTCTCGACCCGGCCGCGCGACCTGGGTGTACGGGCGCGAGGGTCGGCCGTGTCGGCGCTGCGGCACCCTCATCCGCAGCGGCTCGCTCGGTGCCGATCCCACCCGCGAGCGCAACATCTTCTGGTGCCCGGAGTGCCAGACGGCGCCGCGATGAGACGACACGGCTGCCACGATTCGAGCTGAGGCGGACGATCTGTCGCACTTTGTCCCTCGGGCGCTCCAAGGGCGCCTTGCGCCGTTCGAAACCGCGCTGTTTTCCAGTCGTCACACAGGACCGGACGATCTGTCGGTCTGGACACGTGCACACCGCGAATCGTCCGGTTCGGCGAGCACGACGTTGCACCTCACCTCTCGGCGATATTGAATACCCAGACATCCCACCACCGTGCGACGCTGCACGGCGCGAGAGCAGGAGGGCACCACGACGTGAGCACGGCGACCGATTCGGACATGGCTCCGACGGCGAATCCCCTCTCGCACGAACGTCGCGGCGCGGTCGTCCTCGACCGCATCTCGAAGCGCTACGGCGATCAGCTCGCAGTGGATGACCTGTCGCTCACGATCGAGCCGGGCGAGTTCATCTCGCTCCTCGGGCCGTCCGGGTGCGGCAAGACCACCACTCTGCGCATGATCGCGGGCTTCGAAGAACCAGATGCCGGCGACATCCTCGTCTCGGGGCAGAGCGTCCTGGGCACGCCGCCCTACCGGCGCGACGTGAACACGGTGTTCCAGGCGTACGCGCTCTTCCCGCACATGAGCGTCGCCGAGAACGTCGCCTATGGCTTGCAGCAGCGTCGCACTCCGAAGGCAGAGATCCGGGAACGGGTCTCGACCGCGCTCGACATGGTGCAGATGCGGAGGTTCGCCGATCGCAAGCCCACCCAGCTCTCCGGCGGGCAGCAGCAGCGCGTCGCGCTGTCGCGGGCCCTGGTGAACCGGCCGGCCGTCCTGCTGCTCGACGAACCTCTCGGCGCACTCGATCGTCAGCTGCGCGAAGAGATGCAGCTCGAGCTGAAGCTCATCCAGGCGCGGCTCGGCATCACGTTCGTGTTCGTGACGCACGATCAGGGCGAGGCGCTGTCGATGAGCGACCGCATCGCTGTCATGCGCGACGGCCGCATCGAGCAGCTCGCCGACTCCGACACCATCTACGGCGCGCCGATCTCGGCCTACGTCGCGGCGTTCGTCGGCCAGCAGAACTTCTTCGACGGCCGCGTGACACCGGATGCCGACGCCGTCGACACGCCACGCGCGCTGGTGCGGCCGGCGCAGCCGGTGACCTCTGTGGCAGCGGGGGCCGCGGCGCGCGCCGCGATCCGCCCGGAGTTCATCGAGCTCTCGGCGACACGGCCGGACGGCGATGCGAACCTGGCGGAGGGTCGCATCATCGGCGTCTCGCACCTCGGCGAGACGATGCAGTTCCTGGTGCAGCTCGGGCCCGACCATTCCGTCATCGCCCGACGGCCCACCCCTGACGCCCCGCGGCTCGCGGTCGGCGACGCCGCCTGGTGCTCGTGGCGTGCCGAATCCGTCCAGGTGTTCGCCGCCGATGCCGCCGCTGCCGCCGCCGGCTTCGTCGAGCCGCCGACCGCCGAGGCGGTCCCGCCCGTCTGATCCACCGATCGCCGCCTGACCCCCCGAGCCCGAACCCGAGAGGACCCGTCCATGGCCGAGCAGAACCCCGTCCGAATCCTGGCGCATCGCAACGCCGCGCCCATCCTGGTGCGAGAGCTCTCGCGCCGCCGGTTCCTTTCGTTCGCGGCCGCTGCCGGCGGCGCGGCGTTCCTTGCAGCGTGCGCCTCCCCTGGTGCGAAGGCGGAACCGGCTGCAACCGGCGGAACGCTCGAAGACAAGCTGTCGATCTACTCGTGGGGCGACTACGACGCGCCCGAAGTGCTGACGGACTTCACGTCGGAATTCGGCCCCAAGATCACCGTCGACGCGTTCGGATCCAACGAAGAGCTCATCTCGAAGCTCGTCGCGGCCAAGGGAACCGGCGGCTACGACATCATCGTTCCGACCGGCGCCTTCATCCCGCAGATGGTGCAGAACAACCTGCTGCTGAAGCTCAACAAGGACCTCATCCCGAACCTCGAGCACATGGATGCCGCGTTCCTCGGCCGCAGCTGGGATCCCACGAACGAGTACTCCATCTGCAAGGCATGGGGCACGACGGGCTTCGTGTACGACAAGACCGTCATCACGCGCGAGTTGAAGGACTGGAACGACTTCCTGGATGCCGCGCAGAACGAGGCGAGCGGCAAGGTCAGTGTTCTGGACGACCCGGCGGAGATCACCGGGATGTACTACTGGGCCAACGGCATCGACTGGAACACGACCGACACCGCAGACATCGACGCCTGCGAGGACTTCATCGTGAACACCCTCGCACCGAACATCGCCGCCTTCGACTCCTACCCAGGCTCGAGTGCGATCCCGCAGGGCACCCAGGCGCTGGTGCAGGTGTGGAACGGCGACGCACGGCAGGGCATCCTCAACTCCCCCGATCCCGACAAGTGGCAATGGGTGCTCGGGTCGCCCACCACCGAACTGTGGATGGACAACTGGGCGATTTCGGCGAGCGCGCCGCATCCCGAAGCAGCGCACGCCTTCATCGACTACGTGCTGACTCCCGAGAATGCACTGCGGGAGCTCGACTACATCGGATACCACACGGGCGCCAAGGACATCCAGGCCACGGCTGAGGGCGAGGATCTCGAGATGCTCGACCTCGTGTTCTTCACACCCGAGCAGCTCGACACCATGGTCGACGGCGAAGTGAACGAGGCCCAGCAGCGCACGGTCGACATCTGGAACAAGGCCAAGGCCGCTGCGGGTGCGTAAAGTCCGCCTTCCCGCATTCGCGCTCGCGATTCCCGCGTGGGCGTGGCTGCTGGTGTTCTTCGTCGCGCCGGTCGCGGTCGTCTTCTGGTACAGCTTCGGCTACAAGCCCGGGATGTTCGGCACGCACGCCAACGACATCCTGTCGTTCGACCGCTACCTCGAGGCGCTGACGCCGACATTCTTCGACACGTTCCTCAACACGCTGTGGATCGGGATCGCCGGAACCGCCATCTGCTTCGCCATCGGGGCGCCCGTCGCGTACTGGATGGCCGTGAAGGCACCCGCGAACATGAAGGGCATCCTGATCGCCCTGGTGCTCGTGCCGTTCTGGACCAACTTCCTGGTTCGCACCATCGGCTGGCAGGTCATCCTCTCGCCGCAGGGCTGGCTGTCGCAGCTGCTCCAGGCCATGGGGCTCGGACCTCTCGACATCCTGTACACCCGCCCCGCGGTGCTGCTGGGTGTGGTCTACAACTACCTGCCGCTGATGATCCTGCCGCTCTTCGTCGCGTTCGACCGCGTCGGCACCGCGATGCGCGAGGCCTCGAAGGACCTCGGAGCCGACCGCTGGCGCACGTTCGCACGCGTCACGTTCCCTCTTGCCCGGCCTGGCGTGATCGTCGGCGCACTGCTCGTCTACATCCCGTTGATGGGCGACTACATCACGGCGACCGTGCTCGGCGGAGCGAAGGGCAACATGGTGGGACAGCTGGTCGCCAGCCAGTTCCAGACCGCTCAGAACTGGGCGCTCGGCTCGGCGATGGCGATCATGCTGATCGCGATCATCATGCTGTCGGTCGCAGTGATGGGTGGCCTGCTGTGGCTCGTCTCGCTGCCTTTCCGCCGCCGCAATCGCCTCGTCCTCGAGGAGGTCACGTGATGACCGCCCTCGAGACGGGTCCGATGGCGAGCCCGGATGCCGCAGCACCTCGCGCCCCGCGGGCACTGGCACCCCTGCATCGGCATCGCCGACCGCTCACCGACCGCCTGCTCGTGGTGTGGAGCATCCTGATCTTCGCGTTCCTGTTCGCGCCGATCGTCGTCATCGTGTTGTATTCGTTCAACAACGGACGCCTGCTGACCGCCTTCACCGAGTTCGGGTTCAACGGATACCTCGCGCTGCTGAACAAGAGCGTCCTGAGTGACGCGGTACTGGTCTCGATCAAGACGGGTGCCATCGCGTCGGTGCTTGCGACACTGCTCGGCACGCTCGCCGGCATCGCCCTCGCGCGCAAGCCTGGCAAGTGGACGTACTGGTTCGTCGCTCTGCTGCTGCTCGTGTCGGTCACGCCCGAGATCGTCGACGCGGTGTCGCTGCTGCCGTGGCTGGTCTTCCTCGGGCAGGACCTCGGGATGTCGATCTTCAACGACGGCACCGTGCGCCTCGTGGTCGGCCATTCGCTGTTCTCGGTGGCGGTCGTCACCTACATCGTGCGCGCCCGTCTGATCGGGCTCCCCGCGAACCTCGAAGAGGCCTCCGCCGACCTCTACGCGTCGCCGCTGCAGACGTTCCGCCGCGTCACGCTGCCGCTCGCCCTGCCCGCCGTCCTCGCCGGTGCATTGCTGGCATTCACCTTCAGCCTCGACAACACAGTGGTCTCGTCCTTTGTGCAGGTCTCGGGCTCCACACCGTGGCCGGTCTACGTCCTCAGCGCCCTCCGGAGCGGGTTGCGGCCCGAGATCGCCGCGGTCTCGACGGTCATGCTCCTCCTCACGCTCCTCGCGCTCGCCGTCGTGGCGTGGGTGCTCAGGCGCGCCGGGGACTCCGCCACCGACATAGCCCGCACGATGGCCGGCGGCTGACGGCAGTTCGGTCGCTCCGTTCTCGGTGGTTGAGCGAGGGAGCGGAGCGACCGAGACGAAACGCCTGGGCCGCTGCGTTTCGTCTCCTCGCTTCGCTCGTCGCTCAACGACCGAACACCCCAAGGAGTCATCCATGCCCCACGCCGATCTCGTCTTCAGCGGCGGACCCGTCTTCACCGCAGACACGGTGCGCTCACGCGCCAGCGCGGTCGCGGTGACAGATGGTCGCATCGTCGCCGTCGGCGGAGATGACGTCCGCGCGCTGATCGGACCGAGCACCGAAGTGGTCGACCTGGGCGGGCGGATGCTGGTGCCCGGCTTCCAGGACGCGCACGTGCATCCCGTCTCCGGCGGCCTCGAGCTGCTTCGCTGCGACCTCAACGCAGGCTCGACCGAAGAGGGGTACCTGCAGATCATCGCCGCGTACGCGGCAGCGCATCCGCATGACGAGTGGATCCTCGGCGGGGGCTGGGGCATGTCGGCGTTCCCCGGCGGCACGCCGACCGCGGCATCCCTCGATCGCGTGCTTCCGGACCGCCCGGCGTTCCTTCCCAACCGCGACGGCCACGGCGCGTGGGTCAACTCCACTGCGCTGCGGCTCGCCGGCATCGACCGGCACACGCCCGACCCCGCGGACGGCCGCATCGAGCGTGACGGGGACGGCATGCCCACCGGCACCCTCCACGAGGGTGCGATGTCGCTCGTGAACCGGCTGCTGCCGAAGACCACCGTCGACGTGCTCACGCAGGCCCTGCTGCGGGGGCAGGAGTACCTGCACTCCTACGGCATCACGGCGTGGCAGGACGCGATCATCGGCGAGTACGCCGACCTGATCGATGCGGCACCGGCGTACCTGCGAGCCGCGGCCGACGGCACGCTGACGGCCCGCGTGGTCGGGGCGATCTGGTGGGACCGTGCGAGGGGTCTCGAGCAGATCCCCTCCATCCTCGAGCGTCGCGAGCGCTACCGCGGCGGCCGCTTCGCCGCCACATCCGTCAAGATCATGCAGGACGGCGTCGCCGAGAACTTCACCGCGGCGATGCTCGAGCCGTATCACGACGGCCACGGGCACTTCACCGACAACTCGGGCATCTCGTTCGTGCCGCCCGAGATCCTCACCGAGGCGGTGCCCCGGCTGGATGCCGAGGGCATCCAGGTGCACTTCCACGCCATCGGCGACCGAGCCGTGCGCGAGTGCCTCGATGCCGTCGAGGCCGCGATCGCCCGCAACGGCCGCGGCGACAACCGTCACCACATCGCCCACATCCAGGTCGTGCATCCCGAAGACATCGCGCGGTTCCGTCGGCTCGGAGTCGCCGCCAACATGCAGTCCCTCTGGGCGGCCCTCGAGCCGCAGATGGTCGACCTGACGCTGCCGTTCCTCGGTTCGCCTCGGGATGCCTGGCAGTATCCGTTCGGCGACCTGCAGCGCTCCGGCGCCGTGCTCGCCGCAGGCAGCGACTGGTCGGTCTCGACTCCCAACCCGCTCGCGGCGATCCACGTCGCGGTGAACCGGAGGTCCGCGCCCGGCTACGAAGAGGGCGAGTACGACGCGTTCCTCCCCGAGCAGTCGATCGACCTCGCGACATCCCTGACGGCGTACACCGCCGGTTCTGCGTGGGTGAACCATCTCGACGCCGACACCGGCACGATCGAGACCGGAAAGTACGCCGACCTCGCGGTGCTCGACCGCGATCCGTTCGACGGTCCGGCCGATCAGATCGGAGCGACGCGGGTGCTGCAGACCTTCGTCGAGGGCGCCCGCGTCTACGCGGCACCCGATGCCTGACCCGCTCCCGGTGCTCAGGCCCGACGCTTGCCCCGCCCCGCCCCGCCCCGCCCCGACAGCCTGTCCGGAAGTCGCGCAAGTCCCGACAGCCACCACTCGCGTCGCGAGCACGCGCCCGGAAGGATGGGAAGAGCACCGAGCGACAGGGAAGTGATACCCGTGGGCACGACCGTCTTCGAACGACAGCGGCCGGCAGCATCCGTCATCCGTCAAAGCCTCGCCGACGCGCGGCAGAGCGTGTTCTGGCTCGACGACCTCGGTGCACGCGAGGCGCGTCCACGGCTCGCCGGCCCGACCACCGCTGACCTCGTGATCGTCGGCGGCGGATACACCGGCCTCTGGACGGCGCTGCATGCCAAGCGTCGCGACCCGAGTTCCCGCGTCGTCATCCTCGAAGCGCGCACGGTCGGGTGGGCGGCGTCCGGTCGCAACGGTGGGTTCTGCGAGGCGAGCCTCACCCACGGCCACGAGAACGGGATCAGCAGGTGGCCCGACGAGATCGCGGCCCTCGACCGGCTCGGCATGGCGAACCTCGACGCCATGGGCGAAGACATCGCCGCCTACGGCATCGACGCGGACTGGGAGCGTGTCGGCAGCCTCGCTGTCGCGACCGAGCCGCACCAACTCGAATGGCTCGATGAATGGGCGACGGATGCCGCATCCCGCGGCGACGAAGGCATCCAGCGGCTGAGCGCGACCGAGGTGCAGGCCTCCGTCGCGTCGCCGACTTTCCTCGGTGCGGTGTGGGACAAGCACGCGACAGCGCTGGTCCATCCGGGCAAGCTCGCAGCGGGGCTCGCACGCGCCGCGGAAGACGCCGGGGTCGAGATCTTCGAGTCGTCGCCCGTGCGCGGGCTCGAAGACGATCAGGCGTCCGTCACGGTCATCACACACGGCGGCCGGGCGACGGCGAAGCGCGTCGTCCTCGCCACCAACGTCTTCCCTTCGCTCCTCCGCCGCAATCGGCTCATGACGGTTCCCGTATACGACTACGTGCTCATGACCGAGCCGCTCACCGACGACCAGCTCGACGACATCGGGTGGGGTGACCGGCAGGGCATCAGCGATCTCGCGAACCAGTTCCACTACTTCCGGATGAGCCGCGACAAGCGCATCTTGTTCGGCGGCTACGACGCGGTCTACCACTACGGACGCCGAGTGCGGTCGGGTTACGAGAATCGCCCCGAGACGTTCGACAAGCTCGCGAGCCACTTCTTCACGACCTTCCCTCAGCTCGAGGGCACCAGATTCACGCACCGCTGGGCGGGCGCGATCGACACCTCGACGCAGTTCTGCGCGTTCTTCGGCACCGCCCGCGACAACCGCGTCGCATACGCCGCCGGTTTCACCGGACTCGGCGTAGCCGCGACGCGGTTCGCCGGCGACGTCATGCTCGATCTCCTCGCCGGCGAGCGGACCGAACGCACTCAGCTCGAGATGGTGCGCAAGCGCCCGCTGCCCTTCCCGCCCGAGCCGGCTGCGGCCGTCGGCATCAATGCCACACGCTGGTCTCTCGACCGCGCCGATCACAACCGCGGACGGCGCAACCTCCTCCTGAAGACGCTCGACTCACTCGGGCTCGGGTTCGACTCGTGAGCCGGCTGAGTCCAGGTACGGCGACGGATGCCGCGGCTCTGCCGCTCGAGCATGATCCGGTGCCGGCCGAACAGATCGTGGCGGGCGACCCGACCACCGGCTACGCGACGCTCGATGAGAGCGGCGGCGCCGAGCTCGGGGTGTGGGAGATGTCACCTGGGGCGATGAGCGACGTCGAGGCGGACGAGCTGTTCGTCGTCCTCGCGGGTGACGCGACGGTCGAGTTCGTCGACCCGGCGCTCCCGCCGATCCCGCTGGCGCCCGGTGCCGTGGTGCGGCTCACCGCGGGAATGCGCACAGTGTGGACCGTGCGCGAGACGCTGCGAAAGGTCTACCTCACGCCGTAAACTGGCGCCCCGAGCAGCAGGTCCCGGGTCAGCGACTGGCCGCCTGGGAGATGCGGACGGTGTTGCCAGACGGGTCGCGGAACGCGCAGTCGCGCGCCCAGCCCTGGTCGATGGGCTCCTGCAGAACCTCGGCGCCGAACGCGCGCACGGTCTCGAAGGTCGCGTCGAGGTCGTCCGTCACGAAGACGAGCATGGGCAGCACGCCCTTGGCGAGCAGCTCCTGCATGGTGTCGCCGTCCGCCTGGGAACGACCCGCATGCGGTTCCGACAGCACTATTCCGAGCCCCGGCTGGGACTCGCTGCCGAGCGTGACCCAGCGGTAATCGCCGGAGCCGACGTCGTTCGTGACCTCGAGGCCGAGCCCGTCGCGATAGAACGCGATCGCCTCGTCGACATCGCTGACGGTGATATTGGTGAAACGGAGTGCAATGGTCATGAGTGCGACTTTAGGCCGCCTCTCGCGCCACCGCTTCTCCATTCCTGCTCGATGCATTGCGTGCCGGGCGCGTGTGCGACTTCGCCACACAGGCCGGCATGGCATTGACCGCGTGATGCTCTCGGTTGCGGTACGAGCTCGCCGACTCTCCGACGATCTCGGCGAATCGCGAGCTGAACGACCCGAGCGATGTACAGCCCACCGTCATGCATGCATCGGTGACGCTCGCCCCTTCGCGCAGCAGGGCCATGGCGCGCTCGATACGGCGCGTCATCAGATAGGTGTACGGCGTCTCGCCGTACGCGGCGCGGAACCGGCGAGAGAAATGCGCCGGCGACATGAGGGCCTTCGCGGCCATGGTGGGGACATCGAGCGGCTTCGCGTACTCGCGGTCGATGAGATCCCGGGCGCGGCGCAGGTACGTCAGCGTCTCGATCTCCTGCGGGGTCATGATCCGACGCTAGCACCGGAGCCCGACACCGGTCAGTCCCCCGGGCCACCACCGTCAGCGCCCGGCGCTGCGCCGTACCAGCAATGCGAGATGCAGCGCCGTCTGCGTCTCGCCGTCATCGAGATCGACGCCGAGCAGCTCCTCGAGCAGTGCGATGCGCTGGTAGAACACCGAACGCGAGAGATGAGAAGCGGATGCCGCGGCGGTCCGGTTGCCCGGATGCGCGAGCATCGCCTCGAGCACGTCCAGCAGGTCGCCGCCGCGCCCGAGATCGTGGACGATCAGCGGCGCCAGCATCCGCTCACCGTGCTCGAGCACCCGGTGATCGTCGCGCAGCGCGGTCACGAGCTGTACGAGCGGCCGATTCTCGGCGCGGCGCAGGTGCGGCCCCGCCCCGGCGCGGCGACGACGGCCTCGCGCGAGGTCGACCGCCTCGTGAAGCGACACCAGCGCCGCGTCGAGCCCCTCCGCACTCCGCCCGACCGACACGACCACTCGATCGAGTTCGCCGGTGCCCTGGACGAGCGACCGGGCGAACGCGAGCGCCGCGGTGTCGTCGAACGTCACGTCGGCCGGGATCGACAGCAGAGTTGCGGATGCCGGTGCGACGACGCCGTCCGGAGCCGATCCGGTGAGCGCGCGTCCGCGCAGTGCGCGGGCTGCCGCAGTGGCAGCCTCCGCCGACACCGGCGCGCCCGAGACCACGATGCCGAACAGCCGTGCACCGCGCAGCGGAAGACCCGCCGCCTCGAGGCGCGCCGCCGCACCCCCGGCACCGGCGAAGCGGCCCGCGAGCAGGCCGTCGAGCAGCCTCTGACGCCCGATCCGTCCCCACTCGTCGGAGTCGCCGTCTGCGAGTCTGCCCACCGCGAGCGCGATGGCGCTCTGCTCGAGAACGGCGGTGCGACCGGCCGCGTGATCGGGCCCCGGAAGCGCGATGAGGTTGCCCCAGCGGATGCCACGGGCTTCGACCGGAACGACGAGCCACTCGTCCTCGCCCAGCGAGGCTCCGCCGCGCTCGCGGCGCTGCTGCGCGCGTCGGTGGGCGAAACGGGAGCGCAGCTCCCACTCGGTGAAGAGCTCCTCCTCGAGTGCCAGCGGGACTTCGGCCGCCACGACTTCGTGCGCGAGGTTCTCGAGGATGACGGGCGCGCTGAGAGTCTGAGCCACCTGATGGACGATGAAGTCGGCGGGCGAGCCGCGGAGCACGAGTGCCGTGAATCGTTCTCGCACCTCGTCACGAGAACGCAGCGCGTCGGTCTGCCCCGCGATGATCCGGCTGTGCACGGCCTCGGTCAGCGTGACGAACTTCACCTCGCGGTGGAGCACGATCAGCGCGAGTCCCCGTTCCGCGGCTGCCTCGACGACACCCGGGGGAACGTGACGGTGGTGCGTCCCGAGTTCCAGAACCAGGCCGGACAGCCCGGCATCCGCCAGTTCGCCGATGAAGCGGCGGAGAGCCGGCGGTTCGGAGGGCCAGGACGATCCGGTCGACAGGAGCAGCTCACCGCCGTCGAGCAGGCGCGCGACGCCTGCGCTGTCGGAGACGTGCAGCCACCGCACGCGCGCCTCGAGCGCGTCATCGCCCACCAGCACCTCGGGTACGCCGGAGGCGACCGCGTCGAGCGCGATCACTTCGCGCACCGTGGGCAACGTCTCGGAGGCCGAGGCCTGGCCCGGACGATCTGTACTGATCGCCCGATCATCACGTCGTTCGAGCACCGTCAACGCCTTTTCTGGATTGCCGTACCGGGGTTCCGTCAGCCTAATCCACCCGGTCGATCTGTCCGGATGTCGGCCAGAGCGCCGAGGCGCCGGCCGGCGCAATCCGATCTCGGGTCGTCTTCGAATAATCGGTGCGGCAGAAAGGCATGCACGGGAATGAATCATCCGCCGTGACGGTTATTCATTTACTCGGCACTATCAGGGCGCCGCCGGAGGGGACAGTGGGCAAGAACTACGTCGACATCGAGAACGACCGCGGTGAGATGCTGCGCTATCGCAAGCACGCCAACGGTCGCGGACTCGTCGCGCATGGCGCGAAGGTGCACCCGAGCGCCGTCGTCGAAACCGGGGCGTACGTCGAGCCGGGCGTTCAGATCGCTGCCGGCGCGCACGTGGGCCGCGGCGTGTGGGTCGAACGGGATGCCGTGATCGGCCCTGACGCCGACATCGCGCCGCACGCCTACATCGGCTCCGGAGCCGCGATCGGCGCCGGCGCGAAGATCGGCGTGCGCACGCACGTCGGAACCGGAGCTCGTGTCGCAGTGGGCTCGCTCATCGGCGATGACGAGACGATCGGCGACGGCGAACGTGTCGCGACCGACCGGAAGGGCCTGCGTCTAGCGGCCTGAGCGCGTTCCTGCCCACCTTCAGGGGTTCTCGGCTGCCTTCTTCAGGCCGTCGAGCATGGCCTGCCAGTTCGCCGACGAGTGCTCCGCGGCATCCGCTGTCTTGTTGCCGCCCTGCTCGAGCGTGACGTGCGTGCCGTCATCCGACCGTTCCAGCTCGTACGACAGCCGATGGTAGTTCTCCGCAACGTCGTCATCGCCCGACATCGGGCTGAAGTGCGTGACGACGAGGCGCGAGGGCGGGTCTATCTCGACGATCTCGCCCTTGTCCTCGAAGGACTTGCCCTCCCATTCGCCCTTCCATCGGATCGGCGAGCCGACCAGCCAGTCGCTGACGACCTCGGCGCCGAACATGATGTCGGGGTTGGATCCGGGTTGCGTGAGCAGGTGCCACACATGCTCGGGTGTGGCGCGGATGTCGGTCTCGACCCGCGCGATGTGATCGGCCATGATCATCTCCTCCGACGCGCTGTGACGCGTCGCCCCCACCGTACGGTGCGCCGCGACCGCCGCAGAACCGGGTTGACACGAGGTGCCGCAAAGGTCAGGCGAACAGGAACAGCACGAAGCCGATGAGCGGCAGGGTGCCTTGGATGAGCGCCGGGCGCAGGTACTTCATGCCGGTCGTCAGGAGCACGAGCGCCGCCGCGACCATCGAGCCGAGCGTGAACAGGACGAGCGCTCGCCCCGCGGCATCCACCGGCGTATCGGGGCCTGCCGCCCAGAACAGCACGATTCCGATGATGGCGCCGATCGCGAGGAAGAGGTTGTAGAAGCCCTGGTTGTAGGCCATGGGCTTGGTCGCGTCCGCGGTCGCCTGATCGGGCACACCGAATCGCCGCCAGATGCGCGGCTGGGACCACTGCACGCTCTCCATGACGAAGATGTAGACGTGCAGGAGGGCGGCCAGCGAGCCGAACACGGTGGCGAGGATCGGGATCATGTTCCGAACGATATCGCCCGGGCTACGCTGGCGGAATGGCCAAGACCCCGGGTGCGCGCGGCTCGCGCGGTGGGCCGGCTCGTCCACGACGGAATGCCGGCGCCCAGCGCCCCGGCAAGCCCGCGAAGGGGGCGAAGCCCTCGAAGCCGGCCAAGAAGTCCGACGCCCGCCCGGCGGTCGAGCCACTCGATGAAAGCCCGGTGATCGAAGGGCCCTTCATCCTCGGCGCGATCCCCGGTGCGACCCCAGGCAAGTGGATCGACGAGTGGCAGGAGCGCACGCCCGACATCGCGCTCGAACTGCGGCCGATCTCGGTCGCCGGCCAGCGCGCCGCCGTCCTCGACGGCGAGCTCAGTGCCGCACTCGTTCGGCTGCCCATCTCGAGAGACGACCTCCACGTCATCGCCCTGTACGACGAAGTGCCCGTGGTCATCGCGCCTGTCGACTCGCACCTCATGGCCGCCGACGACCTCTGTCTCGACGATCTGGCCGGCGAGATCGTCATCGTGCCGCAGGACGATGTGCTCGGCGTCCTGGTTCCCGGCGGTGTCGCGGCATCGTTCTCCCCACCCGAGGACACTGAGCAAGCCATCGCGATCGTCGCCTCGGGTGTGGGCGTGGTGATCGTGCCCATGTCGCTGGCTCGGCTGCACCGTCGCAAGGATGTCGACCACCGACCGCTTCGCGACGGGCCCGGCTCGACCGTGGCGCTGGCGTGGCCAGCCGGACGCACGACGCCCGCGGTCGAGGCGTTCGTCGGCATCGTGCGCGGGCGCACCGCCAATTCGTCCCGCTGACTCCGACTGGATTCGGGGCGGGACGGTTCGGGGGATGTCTCCGATCGATACCGGCGACATCCCCCGTGGTTCCGTCTCTGAGGCTCCGTGTCCAGATCACGCCCCCGTAGAGCCTGTCGCCCCCAGTGCCCGTGATTCCCCGATCGCGGGCCGCGAAAGACGTTCCGAAATGCAGGAGCGGATGCGATGCTCCCTGATACATCGGTCTCAGAATCCGACGCCGTGCGCCTGGAAGGGCGACGAGACCCCGGTCCGTGTCACGGCCTCGGCGAGGGCGATCGCGGGCGCTGCGCCGGCCGCCAGCCCCTCGTGCATGGCGCCGAGCAGTTCGCAGGCGGCGTCATCCGCGACGACCACCGGCGCTGCGATCACGCATCGAGCGCCGCCGTGAAGCCAGATGCGGGCCATGCCGATCGCCTCCTCCCCCCACCGCACCGACGACCGCCCGACCTCACAGGACGACAGCACGACGGTGTCAGGCACAGACTCCATCAGGTCGATGTCATAGCCGAACAGCGCGCCGTCGGCGAGCTCGAGCCCCGAGAACAGCGGGTTGTCGACGGCATGGCGACCATGCGCCGCGATGTGCAGCACGTCCACGGTCGAAGCCACGCCGATGACGGCCGCCACGGAAGCCGCGTCCCCGAGAAGCGCTGTCGCCTCGCCCCACGCGGATGCTGCGACGCTCACTTCCTCTTCTCCTCGCGCCACACGCGGCCCCACCGCGAAACCCGCCGCGTTCGGCCTCGCCCACCCGCGTCGTCGATCGCGCATCCATCCCGACGCGGATGACGCCAGGGTCAAGGGACGCCCCACGAGCGGCGGCAGCATCGTCCACGGCAGTCCTGCGAGCACTCCGGGGGCCGTCACGACGACGCGTTCCGCCCCATCGAGCACGGAGCAGAGGGGAGACACGAGCAGCGACGAGAGCGCCGCGAGGCGGTCGTCGAGGCTCGCGCGCACCACCCGGGCCATCGGCCCGGTCGTCAAACCCGCCGACACATCGAGTTCGGCGCGCAGTCCGCCCAACGCCGACCGGACCGCACGCCAGTCGAGGTCGACGAGCTCCACGCGCGTGAGTGAGACGCCGAGGGCAACAAGTCTCCGCCCGTCGAACACATACGAGACGAGCGCTTCGTCGGCCGTGAGGGCGGCCCGCACCTCCTCGAGACTCGCACGACGGCGCAGCTCACCCGCGGTCGTGGCCGACCACTGTCGCTCGCGCGCGCGGTCTCTCAGGACGACAGCACGTGGACCTGCGAGCCAGTCGCCGTCTGGCTCGGCCGAACGAAGGACCCGAAGCTCGGCGAGGTCCGCGGCCAGCGCCGGATCGGGAGAGGGCCGGACCGGGATGATCTGCTGATTCATCAGCCTGGCCCTCTCGGACCAGTCGAAGACGACATCGTGCTGCCTCGACCGCACTGCGGACGAGAGGCCGGCGGTGATGAGGCCCGAGCCGCGCATGGCCGACGAACCCTGCAGATCGAGGCTGCCCGTGGCCAGCTGCGTGTGCTCGAGCAGGTCGAGACCTCGCGCGGCGTGCCGGCGCACCTGCCCTTCGTGCGCGCGCGACGCG
Organism: Microbacterium pumilum; assembly: GCF_039530225.1. Taxonomy (NCBI): domain Bacteria; kingdom Bacillati; phylum Actinomycetota; class Actinomycetes; order Micrococcales; family Microbacteriaceae; genus Microbacterium; species Microbacterium pumilum. The sequence goes on along the minus strand of NZ_BAAAOH010000001.1, from coordinate 1,607,412 downwards.
GCGCCGGCGGCCCGTACCTCGTGAACCAGCAGCGCCACCTCGAGGGGGGTGCTCTCGCGCACCTGCATCGGCGAGACCGTCACCGGGAGCCGCCGCCGCATCCGCGCCAGCAGGTCCGTCAGGTGAAGCGCATCGGCTTCGGGCGCGAACCCCGTCGCGCGCAGCTCGTCGACCACAGCCGCGATCTGACTGGCGGCAGGAAGTCGCCCCGGTGCCTGGGTCGACTGGCCCGCGCGATCGTCGCGACCGAGCGCGAGCCGTGCGCGCAGCTGGATGGCCTCGGCGCGCACGGCCCAGCCGTGGCTTCCGAGCCGCCGGAATCGCCTGGCAGAGGCCGCAGCGACGACCGCTGCGCGCACCGGATCATGACTGAGGAGCGACCGCGCGAGGTGGTAGTCGGAGGAGGCCCGCTCGCGCGGGGCGCGGTGGCGGCCGAAGGCGACCGACACGCTCTCGAGGATCCGCTCCGCCTCGGTGACGAGTCCTGCCTCGCGCAGCACCTCGGCATGGTCGAGCTCGTTGATGGCCGCCCACATGTCGGACTCCTCGTCGAGCGGCTCGCGCACCGCCTGCATCATCTGCAGCGCACGAACCAGGTCTCCCGAGAGCATCCAGGTGTATCCCCGATTGTGGATCGCCTGATTGGCTTCGGCGACAAGGCCTGCTTCGAGATAGGCCGCCTCGGCGAGCTCGAGGTCGGTCATGGCCTCGGTGAGCCGTCCGCGCTGCATGTCGACGAGGCTGCGGTTCATGCGCATGTTCGCCTCTTTGACCGGTTCGCCCGCGAGCCCGTGGATGCTCTTGCTCAGCCAGGTGGCGGCGTCATCCAGCAGTCCTCTCTCCAGTGCGAGCGCGCCGAGCTGGCCCTGGAGCTGAGCGATCGCCGCCGCCGAGAGACCGTCGCGACCCATCGCCTCCAGGCACAGCCGTTCGCCGCCGTCCACGTCGCCCAGTCGCGCCAGCACATACGCTGTGGTGCCCTCGATCCGTGCGAGCAGGTCGGGATCGCCGGCCGTCGACGCCACCCGCTGCGCTGCGGCGAGCGCCCGCTGGGCCTGCGCGTAGCGCCCGCGGTTGGCGAGCTCGACGCCTCGGCGATACAGTCCTTCGGCGCGGTTGGCCATTCAGCAATGATGGCCTCCCCGGCGGCCACCTGCGAGATCGCCGCCGGGGATCTCCCGCGATCAGTTCCTGGAGAGGTCGATACTCTCCACTGCAGCGAGCGCGGTCACGAGCGGGTCGACCAGGTTCGGCGCGGCGGCCATCAGGGAGGGCGCCAGCGCGTTGGCGATCGTGCCGGCGACGAACGGCGCGGCGAAGGACGTTCCGCTCCAGATGGCATACCCGCCCGTGTAGTCGTCCGGATCGATGCCCTGGCGGCAGCGCCCGTAGAGGTCGAACCGAGACCCGGCCTGCACGCCTCCGGTGAGCGAAGGGAAGGAACTCAGCACCGAGGTCCCCGGGGCGAAATACCCGACCCATTTTCCGATGTTGCTGTACAGCGCCACCGACGTGCGCTGCGGATTCAGGGCTCCGACGGCGAGGTGTCTGGCGAGTCCATCGGGCTCATCGAGGTTCAGCTCCGAGCCGTCCCACTGCCACAGCGCGGCGGGGAAGGTGGGTCGGTCGGTGGCGTCATTCCCCGCGGAGCACACGACGACGCATCCCTTGGCGCGCAGGCGCGAGAGCGCCTCGTGCAGACGCGTGCTGTATCGGCCGTCCTCGGGCGTCTCGTGGTAGTAGCCGAGCGACAGGTTCAGCACGTCGAGGTGCTGGGGCGCGTTGCCCCCGACGCCTTCGACCCAGTCCGCCAGCTCCTCGACGGCGACGATCAGCTCGCTCTCGAGCACGCTGCCGTTGCTGTCCGCCACACGGACCGAGATGAGATCCGCCTCCGGGCAGACCTGCCGGATGATGCCCGCGACGAATGTGCCGTGACCGGCCGCATCGTCGAGGAAGCCGTCGCGTGGCCCCGCCTGATCGCCGTAGACCTCGGGATCGGTGTTGGGGTCCTCGATGCCGACCACGCCCACACCCGAGGGGGACGCGAGGCGCCGACGCACGATGTCGTCCGTCCCCGTCTCCGCCGGAAGCCAGGGATCGTGGATGCCGCATCCCGTGTCGACGATCGCGACCACGGGGCGCCGGCCGTTGTCCGCCAACCCCAGCGTGCGCACCGGTGCGGGCCCGACGTACGACACGATCTCGAGCCCCCCGGTTCCGGGGTATCCGTAGCCCTCCGTGCCGGAGGGATTGGTACGCCCGTGAGGATTGGTCCTGCCGTGGGGATTGGTGCGGCCGTGCGGGTTGAGCCCGATCGGATCGACGGTCAGCACATGGTCGAGCCCGACCCCGCGAAGAGCAGGAGCATCGCCCTCCCGACGCAGGTACCTCGGGTCCTCCCTTTTCGGTCCGAGGTTGATTCGATCGACGGACGCGGATGCGGCGAGCGCGATGTCCCGTCGTGCGCTGGCGATCCTCGCCGCGGAGTCCTCGTCGATCGCGACGTCCTCGGGGCGGTCGGCAACGGGTGCCGCGACCACGTCCGGTCGGTCGCCGATCGGTGCCGCTGCATCGCGCGGTCTCGGCCTCGCGGGCCGGATCACGTCGATCGGACCGACGACGTCGGCCAACAGTGCCTTTCTGCGTGCCAGCTGCAGGAGGCGCCATGCATCGACGACGGGCACCGGCTCGTCGTCACGATCGGGTCTCGGCAGCTGGATGATGCGCGCCCGGGTGAGCGGAGCGCCGTTTCGCTGAGGGTTGCCGACCGTTTCGAACTCGATATCCCAGCCGAGCTCGGCGCCCGCGGATCTGAGCGCACTCGCGGCATCGTCTGTGCCGCCGGAGATCAGCAGGTGCCCGGGGGCGTAGACCGTCGTGTACGCGCGCAGACCCGGGACAGGATCCCGCGACGGGTCGAGCACGACCCCTCGGAATTCGTCTGCCGCTTCTCGGTCGCGCCATGTCTGCTCTTCGGCCACGGATCATGCCTTTCGTCTCAGGACCCAGCGCGCCACAGGATCGCAACGCCCGATCGCTTCTCACACCTCGAACTGCGGAGTCTGGAATTCACGCAGCTCGCCATCCACGCCGCGCACGACGATGCGCATCCTCGAGACGCCCGAGGGCACGGCCTCGAACGCGAAGCGCCCGTGCGCCCCTGCCTCGGCCGACCAATCGCGGTCACCCTGAATGAGGCGGATGGCGAGAGCCTCGGCATCCACCCACCCATCGACCCGATGCGACCCACCCTCCGCGGTCGTCACGTGCAGGAGCACGCTCGTCTCGCCGTCGCTGAACTGCAGCGTCGCCGTATCGGTCTCACCGCGCACAGCGGTGAGCGTCGATCCTTCCACCAGCGTCAGGATCGCGTACTCGCGTGAGAGGTCTTCGACGGCGACCGCGGCCACCATCCGGTCGACGAGGTCGGCCGGTGCCGGATCGACCTCCTCCCACACCGCGCGAAGTCGCGCGAACAGCGCCGCATCGGCGCCGAAGTCCTCAGTCTCCATCGTCATCACTCCCCCATCCGGCGCCCTCGAGTACGGCGCGAAGCTTTGCGAGACAGCGCTGGCGCGTCGGCCCGATGGACCCGATCGGCATCGCGAGATCCTCCGCGATGCGCGCATAGTCGGGTCGTTCCTCGAACGCGACGATCCGCAGCAGGCGCTGGCATCGTTCGTTGAGCGTGCCCACCGCCACCCATAGGCGGTGCGACTCGTCATCCGTGGCGGCGGTCTGCTCGGCGGATTCCTGCACCGGCAGGTGCGGCTCGAGCGTCTCGACATCAGTCGCGTCTGCCCGGCGATGCAGCTTTCCGACGCGCCACGCCTCTCGGCGTGCGCACATCGTGAGCCATCCCGACACCGCCTGCGGATCGAGGATCGACTCGTGCCGGCGCACAAGCGTCAGCCACGTCGTCTGCACGACATCCTGCGCGAGCGCCGCGTCGAGCCCATAGGCCCGCACGATGTGCCAGAGCGGCGGCGTCATGAGGCGCACGAGCTCATCCATGGCGCGGGACTCGCCTTCGCGCCAGCGCACGAAGAGCGCCGCGGCGCGTTCCCAGCGTGCGGGCTCGACGGAGTCGACGGTGGCCTCACCGCCCGCATGCGTCATAGCGCCAATTGTGTCCACACTGAGCAGAGAAGCGATAGTGCCCGCTGATACATGTCTGCCAAGCGGATGCAGCGCCCCTCGCCGAGCGGATGCCGCGCCCGCGCCGCCCGCGGCCGGAGGTCTCGTCACGTGTCGAACACGCTCGCGCCGTCCGAGGAGCCCGCCTAGACTCGCGCCATGTCCGCGCCGCTGCTCTACGTCTGCGTTCGTCCGCAGAAAGGAGCGGCCGCGGCCGAGTACGAGTCGTTCCGCCACGCCATGAAGCTCGCCGAGGACCAGGTGGCCCAGCTCGACCTCGTGCGCGAGCCGCTGCCGGACGACGTGTTCGACCGGTACAGCGGATTCCTGATCGGCGGCAGCCCCTTCAACGTCTCGGATCCGGAGTCGACGAAGACCGAGGTGCAGCGCAGGCTCGAGTCCGATCTCGAACGCATCGCTGCGGCTGCGGCGCCGTCGTCGGGCTCGACCGGGCCCGCGGCGATCTTCACGTGCTACGGCATCGGCATCGTCACCCGCATGCTCGGCGGCGAGGTCAGCCGTGCGTACCCGGAGAACACCGGCCCGGTGACGGTCGAGTTGAGCCCCGACGGCCAGTCCGACCCGCTCTTCGGAGGGCTCGCGACGCGTTTCTCAGCCCTCACGGCGCACAAGGAGGGAGCGGGTGAGCCGCCTCCGGACGCCACCCTGCTGGCGAGGAACGACGCGTGCCCGGTGCAGGCCTATCGCATCGGTGACCGCCTCTACGCGACGCAGTTCCATCCCGAGCCCACCGGAGCCGCCTTCACCGAGCGCATGGCGGTGTACCGAGACGACGGGTACTTCGCCGCGAACGACTACGACGCGATCGCCGCAAGGGTGCTCGCGGCATCCGTCACCGAGCCGGCCCGGCTGCTGCGGGCGTTCGCGCGTGCGTTCGGACCGGCCGCCGACTGAGTCATCCTGCTACGCGCCGGCCGGCGGGTCGCGCAGCAGGGCGATGCGCTCCGTGAGGTAGCCGTCCAGCGGCACGTACGCGCCGGAGGCGCTCCAGCGGACGCTCGGGACACCGTTGCGCAGGGCGAGCGGGCCGGATGCCTCACCCCGTTCCACGGCATCGAGGTCGAGCATCCGCCACCCGATGTGCACGGGCTGTCCCTCGGCGAAGCCGCCGCGACGTAGGGCGGCCGCGAGCTCCGCGCGTGCTCGCTGCGATTGCGCGGTGTAGCCTCGCGGTGCGTCCTGGCGCGCACGCACGATGTCACCGGTCGCGAACACGGCGTCGTCGCCCACGAGCAGCACGCCGAGATGCCAGGCCTCGCCGACCGGGATGATCCGCGACGCACGTGCGATACCGAGCACCCGTCGCGGCTCGCGGAGCTCGCCGAGCGGCTCGCGCGGCGCTCCGGCGAGCGCGGCGCGGGCGTCGGCGAGAAGCCCGGCGAGCGTCACGCCTGATCGTCCTCGACCGGTTCGCGCAGAAGGGCCTTCCGCTCTCCGCGGATGGTCATCGCGAGGAGCGGGAACAGCAGCACCGAGAGCATGCCGCCACCGACGAGCAGTGCCGCGTTCGCAGTCGAGAGGATCTTCTCGTCGACCCCGATCGCCGTCACGGCGACGATGATCGGCAGCGCCGTCGCGCCGAGGAGCGCGAGCGACACCCTCTCGGGCCGGGTCGCGCCCTCGGGTGCCGCGAGCATGGAGGGAAGGCCCCGCACCACCAGGAGCAGGACGAGGACCACGGGCAGCAGCAGGAAGAGGACCGGCTGCTCGAGCAGTGCCTCGAGGTTGAAGGTCACGCCGGTGTAGACGAAGAAGACCGGCACGAGGAACCCGAACGCGACCGCCTCGACCTTGCTCTCGACCGCCTTCCGATCGGCTTCGTCCGCGTCGCGCATGATGAGCCGCCACACCACGCCGGCGGTGAACGCGCCGAGCAGCATGTCGAGGTCGAGCACGATGCTGACGGCGATGAGCGCGGCGAGGATGAGGAGGACCACGCGGATCGCGAACTGGCCCGAGGTATGAAGGGTCGCATTGACGAACCGGTGCATCGCTCCTCGGGGCAGCTTGAACGCCAGCCAGATGGCCAGCGCCGCGATCGCGCCGTACAGGATCAGCACGATCGTCGAGATGTCGGGGTCGCGGCCGCCGAGGAAGATCGAGATCGCGATGAGCGGCCCGAATTCGCCGACGGCTCCGACTGCGCCGGTGGCGCGGCCGAACGGCGTGCGAAGCTCGCCGGCGTCGCGCAGGATCGGCAGGATCGTGCCGAGCGCCGTCGAACACAGGGCTACGCCGATGATCACTGCGCCCTCGCCGGGCGCGAGCAGCCAGCCCACTGCGACACCGGCGACCAGACTCAAGATCCAGCCGACGACGGCGTTGCGTCCCGTCCTGCCCCGGAACACGGCGAACTCGATCTCCGAGCCGGCCATGAAGAAGAGCATGGCGAGCCCGTACTGCGAAAGCGTTGCGATGAACTCGTCGGGCTGTGCCCAGCCGAGGATGCTCGGGCCGAGGATGATGCCGAGCAGGAGCTCGAACACCACGATCGGCACCCGCACCCAGCGCCCGAGCCCGCGCGCCAGCAGCGGCGCGAGAACGGCGAGGAGCGGAACGATCAGCAGCGTCGGCTCGAGCTGGTCCACGCACTCACCATAGCGATGGCCAGGAGTGCCCTCGCCCGTTCAATTCATCACCGGCCCAGCGCGGATCGTGCGGCGTCGGCGTGCTTCGCCGCCGCGCGGGAGCGGGATGCGGCATCCGCCTGCTCCGCCTCCAGCCGATCGGTCTCTCGCCCTGCCTTCTCGGCATCGCCCTCGAGCCGTTCCAGGTCGGCCCGCAGCCCGTCGATGCGCTCGCGCAGCAGGTCCGTGCGCTCGCGCGCCTTCGCGAGCTTCTCGTCGAGCTTGCCGAGCTCCCGTGCGGCCTCACCCGCCGCACGCTCGGCCTCGCGTGCGGCTCGTTCGGCGGCCTTGCGCGCCCGGCGCTCGGCGAGGTCGTCGCGGGTCGGCGCCGGGGCGTCCAGCACTCCCGGCAGGCTGCCGCCGACGGCATCGGTCACGTCGACGGCGTCGAAGCCGGTGGCCTCGAGCGGGCGGGTGAGCCGCGCGGTCATGACCGCGGCGGCGGCGGCCGCATCCATCACCGCCGCATTGATCGTCTTCTCGACGTCCTCCCGCGCCACCGCGCTCACCACGACCCCGCGATCTTTGGCGAGCTGCACCGCCTGAGTCGCGAGCGCCGAGACCAGCGCACGGCGCTGGCGGCTGAGACGCGAGAGCTCGGCCGCGTCGAGGTCGTCCTGCGCCTCTCGCAGGGCGGCAGCGAGGTCGAGAGCGTCGCGCAGCTGGCCCTCGCGGGCGAGAAGGTTGACCGCCCACGCCGCGGCCGTCGGCTTGCGGAGCGCCTTCAACCGGCCGGCGAGCGCACGATCCGCCGTCGCACGGGCGTTGCGGGCTGCCGTGAACTCGTCGGGTGGCAGCGCATACAGCTCGACCGCGAGCGCATCCAGTGCGTCGGTCGCGTCGTCGGCGGAGGCCACCAGCCCATTCTGGCGCCCCGGCAGGCCCGGCCGCGAGTCAGCGAGTGGCTGCCCCTGACCGGCCGGTCCAGGAAACACAGCATCCCTGCACCCCGAACCTGCGAAACCCGGACCGGACGGTGTCCACGAGTGGCTGCGCTTGACCCGCCGGTCCAGGAAACACAGGATCCAGGCACCCAAAACCTGCGAAACCCGGACCGCCCCCCAGTCACGAGTGGCTGCCCTTGACCCGCCGGTCCAGGAACACTGCATCCGGTCCGCGTCCCGCGCGAACTGCTGAGTCGGCGCGGCTCGGGGGATTCGCCGCGTCTCAGACCGAGAGCTGCGCCCGCGAGTCGGTGGATGTCGACGGCCCGTGCAGTTCGCGGTGCAGAAGCTCCATGTGGGTGTCGAGCTCGGCAGCGGTGTGCGCGGCATCCCGAAGCTCGTCGAGCAGGCGTGCCGGAACCTGCCTGTCGTACTTGTAGTAGATCTTGTGCTCGAGACTCGCCCAGAAGTCCATCGCGATCGTGCGGAACTGCACCTCGACCGGCACCTGCACGCGGCCGGTCGAGAGGAACACCGGCACCTCGACGATGGCGTGCAGGCTCTTGTAGCCGTTCTCCTTGGGCTGGGCGACGTAGTCCTTCACCGCAAGGACGGTGACGTCATCCTGCGCGGTGAGCAGATCGAACAGGCGGTAGGTGTCGGGCACGAAGCTGCACGTGACGCGGACGCCGGCGATATCGGTGATGTTCGCCCTGATCGAGTCGAACCCGGCATCGATTCCCTTGCGCACGACCTTGTCGACGAGGCTGTCGGGCGATTTCACACGGCTCGAGACGTGCTCGATCGGGTTGTAGTCGTGGTTGTGGAGGAACTCGTCGCGCAGGATGCCGATCTTCGTCTCGATCTCCTGCATGCCGAATCGATACTCCAGCAGGAATCGCTGCAGTTCGTCACGCGCGCTGCGCAGTTCCGACGGCGAGATGGTGAACTGCTGCTCATCGAGCGAAGACGCCATGCAGCCCACCGTACGTAATCCGCCTACGAACAATCTGTGAGATCGGGCTCGGCGAACTGCCGGCATCAGGCTGATTCGCGCCGCCATCGGCCTGATGTCGGCGAAGCGCCTGAACTCGTGGCCGGGTCGGGGATACGGCGTCACGCTTCGCATCCGGCAGGATTTGCCCCGCTCAGGCCGAGGCGACGATCCCCGCCTGTCGCGCTGCGCCGAGCGCGACGTACTCGCCGGGCTCGGGTACCTCGACGGGTATGCCGAACACCTGCGGGGCGATCATCCGCACCGCCTCGGACTGCGCTCCGCCGCCGATGAGGAGCGCCCGCTCGAGCGGCACCCCGAGCGCACGAAGCGCCTCGAGCCCCGCGCCGAGCCCCGACAGCATGCCCTCCACAGCGGCGCGCGCGACGTTCTCGCGCGTCGTCGAGGTGAGCGTCATGCCGGTGAGGGAGGCGGTGGCATCCGGCAGGTTGGGGGTCCGCTCCCCCTCGAAGTACGGCACCAGCGTCAGCCCACCCGCGCCGGGCTCGGCGTCGAGGGCGAGGCGGCTCAGTTCGGTGTGGTCGACTCCGAGCAGTCGCGCGACGGCATCCAGGACCCGCGCGGCGTTGAGGGTCGCGACCAGCGGAAGGAAGCGCCCGGTGCAGTCGGCGAAGCCCGCCACCGTACCCGAGGGGTCGATCGTGCGCTCCTCGCTGACCGCGAAGACCGTGCCGCTCGTGCCGATCGACACCACCACATCGCCGGGCTGCGCATCGAGTCCGAGGGCCGCGCCGGCGTTGTCCCCCGCGCCGGATCCGACCCTGCGGCCCGCCTCGTCCTCGACCCACTCGTAGGGGCCGAGCACACGCGGCAGCACGGCGTCGTGACCGAGGGCCGCAATGAGCAGCTCCCGATCGTAGCCGCCGGTCGCGGGGTTCCAGTAGCCGGTGCCCGAGGCATCCGACCGATCTGTGACGAGCTCGTCGAGCACCGGACCGCGCGGCGACTCGGCTGCGGGGCCGAAGCCGCGCAGCCGCCACGTGAGCCAGTCATGCGGCAGCGCGACGGCCGCCACGCGGGCTGCGTTGTCGGGCTCGTGGTCGCGCAGCCACCGCAGCTTCGTGATCGTGAAGGATGCCACCGGCACGAGCCCCGTCCGCTGCGCCAGCGCGTCGGCGCCGAACTCCGCGATCAGGTCGGCGCCCGCGCCCGCCGAGCGCGTGTCGTTCCACAGCAGTGCAGGGCGGATGACGCGTCCCTCCGCATCGAGGACGACCATGCCGTGCTGCTGGCCGCCGATCCCCCAGGCCGCCACATCTTCGAGGCCGCCGCCACGTGTGCTGAGCCCCGTCGAAGCATCCGCGAGCGCGGACTGCAGGGCCACCCACCATGCGGCGGGATCCACCTCGGTTCCGTCGGGGTGGGATGCCCGGCCGGACCGAACGACGGCACCGGTTGCGGCATCCGTCACAACGACCTTGCAGGACTGTGTCGACGAGTCGACTCCTATCACGAGCGCCATCGCTCCGGTCCTCTCTCAACCCCCTCGGTTACGGACGCGACACGCCGCGCGCGGGCCGCGCGACGCGGCGTGTCGCATCCGTAACCGGATGGGTGTGGGTGGGTCAGCCGCGGGCGCCGAGCAGGTGCTCGGTCGCGAGCTGCTGCAGGCGGACGAATCCGAAGCCCTTGCCGCCGAGGTACACACTCGGGTCGAAGTCCTCGTAGGCCGAGCGGTCGGCGAGGAACTCGTCGTAGGTCTCGCCGGGGTTCAGCGTCGGCACCGAGAGCTCGGGCACACGCGAAGCGGCGAGCGCCTCCTGCACCTCGGGGTCGGCGCGGAAGGCCGCGGCACGCTCCTTCAGCAGCAGGTACGTGCTCATGTTCGCGGCGGCGGAGTCCCACACGCCGGTCTCGTCCTCGGTGCGGGAGGGCTTGTAGTCGAAGTGACGGGGGCCGTCGTAGGCCGGGACACCGCCGGGACCGCCGTTTTCGAGCAGATCGACGAGGGCGAAGGCATTGTGCAGATCGCCGTGACCGAACACCAGGTCCTGGTCGTACTTGATCCCGCGCTGGCCGTTGAGGTCGATGTGGAAGAGCTTGCCGTGGTACAGCGCCTGGGCGATGCCGGCGGCGAAGTTCAGGCCGGCCATCTGCTCATGACCCACCTCGGGGTTCAGGCCCACGAGCTCCGGCCGCTCGAGCGAGTCGATGAACGCGAGCGCGTGCCCGAGCGTCGGCAGCAGGATGTCGCCACGCGGCTCGTTGGGCTTCGGCTCGATTGCGAAGCGGATGTCGTAGCCCTTGTCGGTCACGTAGTCCCCGAGCAGGTTCACGGCCTCGCGGTAGCGCTCGAGCGCCTGGCGGATGTCCTTCGCGGCGTCGTACTCGGCGCCCTCGCGGCCGCCCCACATGACGAACGTCTGGGCACCGAGCTCCGCGCCGAGGTCGAGCTGACGGAAGACCTTGCGCAGCGCGAAGCGCCGCACATCGCGGTCGTTCGAGGTGAAGCCGCCGTCCTTGAAGACGGGGGCCGAGAAGAGGTTGGTGGTCACCATCGGGATGATGAGTCCGGTGTCCGCCAGCGCGCCCTTGAGGCGATCGATCTGGTTCTGCCGCTCGGCATCGGTGGAGCCGAACGCGAACAGGTCGTCGTCGTGGAACGTGAGGCCGTAAGCGCCGAGCTCGGCGAGCTTCTCGACCGCGTGCACGACGTCGAGCGGATGACGGGTGGGTCCTCCGAACGGATCGGTGCCGTTGTAGCCGACGGTCCAGAGGCCGAAGGAGAACTTGTCGGCGGGAGTGGGGGTGGGCATGACGCTCCTTCGCGCAGAAACTAATTGTTGTGATTGACAACCTATACCAAAAGCACGAACGGGTCCACTGTCGCGTCGTGCTCCATCGACACGGACGTCAGAATTCGTCGTTTGGCGCAACAAACCTGGGTCCACTCGTACAGTAAGTGTCGTGAACGACTCCGTCGGCATCCGTCAGGCCAACCTGAGCCGTGTGCTGCGGCTCGTGCACGTCGACGGTCCCCTCTCGCGCGCCGCCCTCACCGAGGCCACCGGGCTGAACCGCTCGACCATCGCGGACCTCATCGGCGCCCTCGTCGAAGGCGGCCTCGTCGAAGAGCGCGCGCCGGACCCGGTCGGCCGCGTCGGCCGGCCGTCGCCCGTTGTCGCGGCGCATCCCCGGGTGGTCGCGATCGCGGTCAATCCCGAGGTCGATGCCCTCACCATGGCGGCCGTCGGCCTCGGCCGTCGCATCCCGGTCCGCGTGCGGCTCGAGGTGGACCACCTGCTCACGCCCGACGAGACGGCGGCGCTCGTCGCCGAGCAGATCGGCCTGTGGAAGGCGGAGGCCCTGGTCGGCCACCGCGTCGTCGGCGTCGGGATCGCGGTGCCCGGCCTCGTCCGCGCATCGGACGGTCTGGTCCGCGACGCGCCACACCTGATGTGGCGGGATGTCGCGCTCCGCGATCTGGTGTCGACGGCGTCCGGCCTTCCCGTCGTCGTCGGCAACGACGCCAGCATGGGTGTCGCCGCCGAGCACCTCTTCGGAGCGGCACGCGGTGAGGACCACATCGTCTACCTGAACGGCGGCGCGAGCGGTATCGGCGGCGGACTCGTCGTGAACGGGTCGCCCGTCACCGGCGCGGCGGGATACGCGGGTGAGTTCGGCCAGAATCGCCCCGGCATCGCCGCCGACACGGATCGCACGGTGGACGGCGGCGTACTCGAAGACGAGGTCAGCCGGGCCCGACTGCTGTCCGTGCTCCGCCTCCGCAGCGCCGATGAGCCGACACTCGCGGCGGCACTGGCGGCCTCGACGGCGCCGGAGGTGCGTGCCGAGGTCGCCCGCCAGCGGCGCATCCTCACCACAGCGCTCGCGAACGCCGTGAACGTCCTGAACCCTTCCGTGGTGGTGCTGGGCGGATACCTGGCCGCCCTCGCGGCCGAGGACCTCGACCTGCTGCTGACGGCCGTGAGCGACACCGCGATGCCGTCCACCTGTGAGGATCTCTCCATCCGCGTCGCCGTTCTCGCGGAGGATCGCCTGCTGATCGGCGCCGCGGAGGCGGCATTCGCCGACCTGCTGCGTGACCCGCTCGCACCCGGAGCACCCGGAGCGCCCAGGGCCTCCTGACCGGAGCTGTCAGTCCGAACGTGGGGGTGGGCCGGTCGTGCCGCGCGCGATGAGCTTCGTCGGCAGCCGCAGGTGCTGGGCGGCGGGATGCTCGTCGGCCATGAGCGACATCAGGAGCCCGGCGGCCACCGCCCCGAGCGACTGCATCTGCTGACGGACGGTGGTGAGGGCGGGCGTGAGCTGGGATGCCTCGGGGATGTCGTCGAATCCGACGACGGACAGGTCTCGCGGCACCTCGAGCCCGAGGAGATTCGCGACCTCGATGATCGCGATGGCTGACAGGTCGTTGGCGGCGAAGATCGCGGTCGGGCGATCGGGCCGCGAGAGCAGCGCGGTCGCCGCCTCCCGCGCCGTGTCCTGCGCGTAGCGGCCGACACCGATGAGCGAACTGTCGACGGCGATCCCCGCGTCGGCGAGGGCACTCCGATAGCCGGCCTCGCGGGCGATGGAGGAGCGCAGGTCGGGGCGTCCCGCGATGAAGCCGATGCGCGTGTGCCCGAGCTCGGTGAGGAAGCCGACTGCCGCACGGGCGCCGCCGAAGCTGTCGGATTCGACCGTCGGAAGGTCGGCGGGACCGGTGTGCGGATCGATCGCGACGATCGGCACGTCCGCAGTGATGTTGACCACAGTCGGGGTCACGAGGATCACGCCGTCGATGAGCGTCCCGCTGAGCCGGCTGAGCGATCGGCGCTCCCACCCCTCGCTTTCGGCATGGCCAGAACCGCTGTAGGCGAGGAGCTCGAACGGATGCTCCCGCAGCCCGGCGCTCACGCCCTTGAGGATCTCGGCACTGAAGGGCTCGAAATCGGCCACCAGCACCCCGATCACGCCCGTTCGGCGTGACCGCATGCTGCTCGCGATGAGGCTCGACTCGTAGCCGAGCTCTCGCACGATTCGCATCACATGGTCCACCGTCGCCGGTGCGACGCCGTACCGGGAGTTGACCGCCTTCGACACCGTCGCGACGGACACGCCCGCAGCCGCGGCGACGTCGCGGATGGTGGGCCTGGTGCTCATGTGTGCCACCATAACAGTTCGAAAACGTTATTGAAAACGTTTGACATGGGTTTGTTGTCCTGTAAAACTTTTGGCAATTCCGGGATGTCGAGACGCCGCGCCACCGCGAGTCGTCGGAACGAGCGCCCGGAGCAGTCACGGCAAACCGGGCGTCTCGATGACGGAAACGCCCCTCAATGAAGAGAACGGGAATCACATGAACGCGAAGAGGATCCTCCTGGGGACCGCCGTCGTGGCGATGGGCGCGCTCGCGCTCAGCGGCTGCAGCGGCGGGGGCTCGGGAGACTCGAACCAGGACGGCAAGGTCTCGATGACCTTCTGGCACAACTCGACCACCGGCGACGGCAAGAAGTACTGGGACGACACCGTCGCGGCATTCGAGAAGGCGAACCCCGACGTCACCATCAAGGTCCAGGCGATTCAGAACGAGGAGATGGACGGCAAGCTCCAGACGTCGCTCAACTCCAACGAGGGACCAGACATCTTCATGGCTCGCGGTGGTGGCAAGCTCGCAGACATCGTCGAGGCGGGCCAGGTCATGGACATCTCCAGCGGCCTCAGCGATGCCACCGCGTCAGCGGTCGGCGGCTCGCTCTCGGCGTTCGAGATCGACGGCAAGAACTACGGCGTTCCCCTCTCGATCCTGCCGTCGGGCCTGTTCTACTCGAGCGATCTGTTCGAGGCCGCGGGCATCACGGCGAACCCGACGACGATCGACGAGCTGGTCGACGCGAACGCGAAGCTGAGCGCCAGCGGCGTCGCACCCATCGCGGTCGGCGCAAAGGACGCGTGGCCCGCCGCGCACTGGTACTACAACTTCGCCCTGCGGGCGTGCTCGAAGGATGTGCTGGATGACGCGGCGAAGAGCCGCTCGTTCGACGACCCGTGCTGGCTCACGGCCGGTGAGAATCTGCAGGACTTCCTCGACACCGACCCGTTCAACGAAGGCTTCCTGACGACATCCGCTCAGCAGGGCGCCGGCTCGTCGGCCGGCCTGGTGGCCAACCACAAGGCGGCCATGGAGCTCATGGGCGCGTGGGACCCGGGTGTGATCGCGTCGCTGACGCCCGACACGAAGCCGCTCGCCGACCTGGCGTGGTTCCCGTTCCCTGAGGTCTCGGGCGGTGACGGCGAGCCCGGCGCCATGATGGGCGGCGTCGACGGCTACTCGTGCTGGGTGAACGCGCCCAAGGAGTGCGTCGATTTCCTGAACTTCATCGTCGAGAAGGAGAACCAGGAGGCGTACGCCACGGCGTTCCAGACGCTCCCCGCGTCGCAGGAGGCGCAGAGCGTCGTCACCGACCCTGCACTCACGAACATCCTCGAGGCCTACAACAAGGCACCGTACGTGGAGCTCTGGCTCGACACGCTGTACGGCCAGAACATCGGCAACGCGCTCAATGTCGCCGTGGTCGACATGTTCGCCGGCAAGGGTTCGGCGCAGGACATCGTCGACGCCGTCAACGACGCCGCAGCGAAGTCCTGAGGCGACCACCCATGGCTACCGCGCGCGAGACATCGCTGACCACCGCGAACGCGCCCGGCATGCCCGGCTCGGACGGGGGCGTGCAGACGCAGCCCCCGTCCGAGTTCCCGCCCGCCGTCCGGCCCTCGGCCGGGCGGCCGCGGCGCCGGGGCATCGGGTGGGCTGCACGCCTCGAGCTGCTCGTCCTCATCGGGCCGGCGCTCGTCGTCTTCGTCGCCTTCGTGATCTTCCCGGTCGCGCTCGCGGCGTACTACGGCTTCTTCAGCTGGTCGGGCTTCGGTCCCCCCACGAAGTTCGTCGGGCTGCGAAACTACGTCACGATCCTCACCGACCCCGCCTTCCACGAAGCCCTCGGCCACAACCTGTTCATCGCCTTGATGTCGCTGGTGCTCCAGGGCCCGATCGCCATCGGACTGGCGCTGCTGCTGAACCGCAAGCTCCGGTTCCAGTCCGCGATCCGCATCCTGATCTTCGTTCCCTACGTGATCTCCGAGGTGGTCGTCGGCATCGGCTGGAGCCTCATGCTCCAGTCGGAGGGCGCCCTCAACGGACTGCTCCGAAGGTTCGGCCTCGGCGCGCTGACCTCCGACTGGCTCTCAGACCCTTCGATCGCCATCTGGACGCTGATGGTCATCATCACCTGGAAGTACATCGGCTTCGCCGTCATCCTGTTCCTCGCGGGTCTTCAGGGCATCCCCGACGAGCTCTCGGAGGCGGCTGCGATCGACGGCGCGTCGTACTGGCAGATCCAGCGATACATCGTGCTCCCGCTCATGGGTTCCACGATCCGCATCTGGGCGTTCCTCTCGATCATCGGGTCGCTTCAGCTGTTCGACCTGGTGTGGATCATCTGGGGACAGTACGTCTCATCGACCGCCGGCACGTCGACGATGGCCACCTACATGGTCTCGAACGGACGAAACGCCGGCAGCTACGGCTACGGCAGCGCCGTCGCCGTCGTGCTGTTCCTCATCTCACTCACCATCGCCCTGCTCTATCAGCGCTTCGTGCTGCGGCGTGATACCGCCGGAGCGATCACAGGAGGAAAGTCCTGATGGCCACCGCACTCGTCGCATTGCCGGCTCCCCGAGAGCGCTACTCGCCTGGGCAGAAGCGCACCGGCACGTTCCTCATCTACTTCGTCGCGCTGGTGCTCATCGGCCTGATGCTCGCCCCGGTGGCGTACATCATCATCGGCGGCTTCCGCTCCAACTCCGAGATCACGGTCGACCCGTCCGGGCTGCCCTCGGTCTGGCACTGGGAGAACTACGCCGACGTGCTCACGAGCCCCATCTTCTGGACGCAGGTGCTCAACTCGACCATCACGGCCGTCGCCACGACGGTCCTCGTCGTGGCCCTGGGCCTGATGGCCGCATACGCGCTGTCGCGCTACTCGTTCCGGGGCCGCGGGGCCGTCTATGCGCTCTTCACGGCCGGTCTCATGTTCCCCATGACGGTGGCGATCACGCCGCTGTACATCCTGGTGCGCAACCTGGGGATCGCGAACTCGCTCGTGGGCGTGATCATCCCGCAGATCGCGTTCGCGCTCCCGGTGACGATCATCATCCTGGTGCCGTTCCTCGCCGCGATCCCGAACGAGCTGCAGGAGGCGGCATCGATCGACGGCTGCAGTCGGCTGGGCTTCTTCTGGCGGATGGTGCTGCCGCTGTCGCTTCCCGCGGTGATCACGGTCGGCATCCTGGCGTTCATCGCGAGCTGGAACAGCTACATCCTTCCGCTCTTCCTGCTCAGCAATGAGGGCACGTACACGCTGCCGCTGGGCACCCAGGCGTTCGCCTCGCAGTACTCCGTCGACACGGCGAAGGTGCTGGCGTTCACGTCGCTCTCGATGATCCCCGCGCTCGTGTTCTTCAGCCTGTTCGAGCGTCGCATCGTCGGCGGGCTCACGGGAGCGGTCAAGGGATGAGCGACACGATCACCGCGTCCGCGTCCGAGCGGGTGCGCGCTCTCGTGGCGGACATGACCCTCGAGGAGAAGCTGGCGCAGCTCGTCGGCTACTGGGTCGATCAGGGCGATGACCTCGTCGCCCCGATGGCCGGGGAGTTCGTGACGACGACGCAGTACGAGGATGCGACCGTGCACGGCCTCGGGCACCTGACCCGTGTATACGGCACGCGTCCGGTCGACCCGATCGAGCGCGCCGACTGGCTGTGGGGCGAGCAGCGGCGGCTGCGAACGGAGACCCGGCTGGGCATCCCGGCGATCGTCCACGAGGAGTGCCTGACGGGCCTCGCCACCTGGAAGGCCGCGACCTTCCCGACTCCCCTCGCCTGGGGAGCGGCGTTCGACCCCGAGGCGGTGGAGGAGATGGGCGCGCTCATCGGCGAGTCGATGCGGACGCTCGGCATCCACCAGGGTCTCGCCCCCGTGCTCGACGTGGTCCGCGATCCGCGCTGGGGTCGAGTCGACGAGTGCATCTCGGAGGACCCGTACGTCGTCGCCACCGTCGGCACGGCCTACGTGCAGGGGCTGCAGCGCAGCGGGGTCCACGCCACGTTGAAGCACTTCGTCGGATACTCGGGCTCGCAGGCGGGGCGCAACCACGCGCCGGTGCACGCCGGTGCGCGCGAGCTCGCGGATGTCTTCCTCCCGCCGTTCGAGATGGCGCTTCGCGAGGGCGGGGCGCGGTCTGTCATGAACTCTTACGCCGAGATCGACGGCGTCCCTGTCGCGGCGACGCCCGAGTACCTCACCGCACTGCTGCGCGATGAGTGGGGGTTCGACGGCACGGTGGTTTCGGACTACTTCTCGGTGGCCTTCCTGCACACCATGCATGCCGTCGCAGCCGACCTCGGCGAGGCGGCGGCGCAGGCGCTCGCCGCCGGGATCGACGTGGAGCTTCCCACGGGCGACGCATTCCTTGCGCCCCTCGCCGGCGCCGTCCGCGACGGCCGTGTCGATGAGTCGGTCGTCGATGTGGCGGTGCGGCGCGTACTCGCGCAGAAGGAGGAGCTCGGGCTGCTCGACGAGAGCTTCGACGACCCGCCCACGACCATCGACCTCGACTCCCCGGCGCACCGCGCGAGCGCGCGCCGGCTCGCCGAGGAGTCGATCGTGCTGCTCACGAATGACGGGATCCTCCCCCTCGGTGAGTCGACCGGACGTCGCGTCGCCGTGATCGGGCCCAACGCCGCATCCGCCGAGGCGCTCATGGGCTGCTACTCCTTCGCGAACCACGTGCTCGCACACCACCCCGGCACGCCGCTCGGCTTCGAGATCCCGTCCGTGCTCGAGGCGCTGCGCGGCGAGCTCCCCGGTGCGTTGATCGACGCCATCCGCGGTTGCGATGTCGAGGACGACGACGCCTCGGAGATCCCGGCAGCCGTCGCAGCCGCGCACGCGGCGGATGTCGCCATCGTCGTGGTGGGCGATCGCGCCGGCCTCTTCGGCCGCGGCACGGTCGGCGAGGGCAACGACATCGACGACCTCGAACTTCCCGGCATCCAACGCCGTCTCGTCGAGGCGGTCGTCGCCACGGGCACGCCCGTCGTGCTCGTGGTGATCTCGGGTCGGCCGTACGCCATCGGATGGGCTCTGGATGGCGCGTCGGCGCCGGCAGCCGTCGCCCAGGCGTTCTTCCCCGGCGAGGAGGGAGGCACCGCCATCGCATCCGTCCTTTCCGGTCGCATCACGCCTTCGGGCCATCTCCCCGTCTCGCTCCCGCGATCGGCGGGCGCGCAGCCCTACTCGTACCTGCATCCGATCCTGGGCGCGCCGTCCGAGATCACGAGCGCCGACAACACCCCGGCACTGCCCTTCGGGCATGGACTGTCGTACACGACGTTCGTGCGCGACGACCTGCTGGTCGACCCGACCACGTTCGCCGACGGCTCGTTCACGGCGTCCGTGCGCGTTCGCAACACCGGCGAACGGGCCGGTGTGGATCTCGTCCAGCTCTATGCGCGCGACGTGTTCGCGAGCGTCACCCGTCCGGTCGCCGTGCTGGCCGCATATCAGCGCGTCGCACTCGAACCCGGCGGGCAGGCCGTGGTGAGGTTCGACGTGCCGTTGGCCAGGCTCTCGTTCACGGATCGGACCGGCGTGCGCATCATCGAGCCCGGGGCGATCGAGCTGTGGGTGGGCCCGTCGTGCGCCGAACGCGAGACGACGGCGAGCCTCGAGATCATCGGCGATCTGCACGTCGTCTCGCCCGCAGATGCGCGACGCGCGACGGCCCGGATCGGCTGAAGGGTTCACCCGGCGGTCCCGTGCTCCCGGTGGCGCGTACACCGACGATCGGCGGGGGTCAACGGGGGCGACGGATGCCGCGGCTCGGGCGCAGGCTGGCTGCCAGGAGGTATTCCATGAGCGATCCCCGCAGCGTGCCGGACAGGCCGGCCGAGCCCGACGGGCCGGCAGCCCGCGAGACCCCGACTCCCGCGCCGACCGAACCGCCGGCACCGAGCCCGGACGAGCCGACCGTTCCGACGCCGGACGAGCCGACCTTCCCGAATCCTCCCGAGCCGTCGTTTCCGCCGGTGCCGGAGCCCGCGCCCGCGGGACCTGCGGCGCCGACCCGACCCTCGGATCCGGTCCCCGGAACACCCGCACCCCCTGAGGCACCGCCCGGACATCCGACCGGTCCGACCCCCGGCTACAGCTGAGCGCAGTCGGCCGCGGACGGTCCGCCGAAAACGCGTGACGAACCGGACGAACCGTCGTGGCCCGGTCGGTCGCCCGCGGGTATCGTCGGGATCGACGCCCGACGGAAGGCACCCCCATGTCGACGACGACCGATCGCCACGCCCGCACCGACCGCCCCGCGAGGAGTGAAGCGGAGCTGCAGCAGATGGCCAAGGACCACCTCTGGCTGCATTTCGCGCGGCAGTCGGTCATGACCGAGGGCCCGGGAGTCCCGATCATCGTGCGCGGCGAAGGGCACCACATCTGGGACTCGGCGGGCAAGCAGTACATCGACGGACTGTCCGGGCTGTTCGTCGTCAATGCCGGCCATGGTCGCAAGCGCCTCGCCGACGCGGCTGCGCGCCAGGCCGAGCAGCTCGCGTTCTTCCCCATCTGGTCGTACGCGCATCCCGCCGCCATCGAGCTCGGCGCTCGGCTCGCCGAGTGCGCCCCCGGCGACCTCAACCACGTCTTCTTCTCGACGGGCGGCGGCGAGGCCGTCGAGACCGCGTTCAAGCTCGCGAAGCACTACTGGAAGCTGCAGGGCAAGCCCCACAAGCACAAGGTGATCTCGCGCTTCATCGCGTATCACGGCACGCCGCACGGCGCACTCGCGATCACGGGCCTGCCGGGGATGAAGTCGATGTTCGAGCCGGTCACCCCCGGCGGGTTCCGGGTGCCGAACACCAACTACTACCGCGCCGGCGAGATGGGGTTCGTCTCTGCAGGCTCGACGACCGATGCACGCGAGGAGTTCGGGATCTGGGCGGCCGACCGCATCGAAGAGATGATCAACTTCGAAGGACCCGACACGGTAGCCGCGGTGTTCCTCGAACCCGTGCAGAACTCGGGCGGATGCTTCCCCCCGCCGCCCGGGTATTTCCAGCGCGTGCGCGAGATCTGCGACAAGTACGACGTGCTGCTCGTCTCGGATGAGGTCATCTGCGCGTTCGGACGCATCGGCGAGTACTTCGCGTGCGACGCGTACGCGTATCAGCCCGACATGATCACGTTCGCCAAGGGGGTGACCAGCGGCTACTCACCGCTCGGCGGCACGATCGTCAGCGACAGGATCCACGAGCCGTTCGCACACGGGAACGTGTCGTTCCCGCACGGCTACACGTTCGCCGGTCACCCGGTGTCGGCGGCGGTCGCGCTCGAGAACCTCGACATCTTCGAAGAGGAGGGCCTGCTCGCACACGTGCGCGAGAACTCGCCGATCCTGCGCTCGACACTCGAGAAGCTCACCGATCTGCCGATAGTCGGAGACGTGCGCGGCGACGGCTACTTCTTCGGCATCGAGCTCGTCAAGGACAAGGCGACGAAGGAGACGTTCGACGACGACGAGTCCGAGCGCCTGTTGCGCGGCTTCCTGTCCAAGGCCCTCTTCGACGCCGGGCTCTACTGCCGGGCCGACGACCGGGGCGACCCGGTGATCCAGCTGGCGCCGCCGCTGACGATCGGGCCGGCCGAGTTCGACGAGGTCGAGCAGATCCTGCGCGGCGTCCTCACCGAGGCGTGGACGCGCCTCTGACCCGCGCCGGGAATGAGCCGCCGACGACGGCGTTGGACCCGACATGACTCGAGTCGGAATCATCGGAGCAGGACACATCGGATCCGCCCTCGCGCGCGGGCTCGTCGACCGCGGCTACGAGGTCGTGATCAGCAACTCGCGTGGGCCTGCAAGCCTCGAGACGCTCGTCGCCGAGCTCGGACCGCTCGCTACCGCGGAAACGGCGATGGATGCCGCGACAGCCGGCGAGGTGGTCATCGTGACCGTGCCGCTCAAGGCCTATAAGGACATCCCGGTCGAACCGCTCGCAGGCAAGATCGTGCTCGACACCGACAACTACTACTGGGAACGCGATGGACACATCGCCGCACTCGACGAGAAGACGGCGACCGTGACGGGCCTCCTCCAGGAGCACCTGCCCACCGCGAAGGTCGTCAAGGCCTTCAACCACATCGAATCCAGCACCATCCTCACCGACGGCAAGCCCGCGGGCACGCCCGGCCGCCGCGCGCTGGCGACGGCGAGCGATCACCCCGATGCCGTCGCGTGGGTGGCGTCACTGTACGACGCCTTCGGCTTCGACACCGTGGACATCGGCTCGCTCGCCGAGAGCTGGCGGGTCGAGCGCGAACAGCCGGCGTATGTCGTGCCTCAGACGAAGGACGAGCTCGAGGCCAATCTCGCCCGTGCGACTCGCTGACGACCATGGTCGACGAGTGCGAGTTCGCGGACGCACGTCCGTCGCGTCGCATGAGGCTTAGGGTGGCTCCGTGGGAACCATCTACTACGGCGGATCCGCGACGCCGATCCATATCGAAGATCGAGCTCTCGCGCACCTGAAAGTCGTCATCGCGACGAAGCTGAGGCGCAACGAGAGCTTCACCGTGTCGTGGCGGCATCCGGAGGATCAGCCGCGCGGGCGCAGCACGCTGTGGCTGCATCCGTCGATCCCGTTGCGGTTCGTCTTCGATGATCCCGAGCCGGCCGAACTCAGCAGGGAGTGGATCGAGGAACTCGCGAGCTCGGCGAACTCGTCGGGCGGCATCCTGCTTGTGGCCGAGCACTTCGACACCGGTCCGGTGCCCGTCGCGACGGAGGGCCTCGCCGTGGCGAACGCGGACGGCGTCACCCTCGGCACGGTCGAGGTCGAGCACCTCGAGATCGACAAGCTCAGCGTCGCAGGGTCCGACATGGCGGGCGGAAGCGACGACGAGTGACCTTCGCAGCAGTCGGACTCACTCCGGCGCGGGCGCGCTGTCTTCGGTGGGCTCGGGCGTGATGCTGAGCCCATTCGGGCTGCTCGCCGCCTGCATGAGCTCTTCGATCCAGACCCGGTTGATCCGAGGCGGTCGGCTTCCGAAGAAATGGAACTGCAGCGGCACCGACTCATGGATCCAGAAGCTGCGACGCCCACTGCCGTCGCCGATCTCGACGTCGAACATGAACGACTCCGAGC
The DNA here is from genome assembly GCF_039530225.1 of Microbacterium pumilum. NCBI lineage: Bacteria > Bacillati > Actinomycetota > Actinomycetes > Micrococcales > Microbacteriaceae > Microbacterium > Microbacterium pumilum. The sequence goes on along the minus strand of NZ_BAAAOH010000001.1, from coordinate 1,584,520 downwards.
GACGTAATTTGTTCATCACGACGATGCGGAGGTGGGCGAGCGTCCTGTCGTCGATGTCGACGGAGTTCCCCGCCGTGTCATAGATGAACCTGCCCATGGGAGGAGCATACGTCCCGCGTCAGCGAGGCGCGAACGCGGCGGCGAAGAGCCTCCGCGCGCGCCTCGCGACCTCCGCCCGCTGTGCGGGATCCGCTCGGGCGAGCTCAGTCGCGAGCATGCCCGTCGCCAGTGCGACATCCTCCGGCTCGACATGCTCGCCGATGTGTCCGGCTGCCCGCTCCCGGTCGACGAGTCGGCTCACGACGCCGTTGAAGCGCAGTCCGAGCGGAACCACACGCGGGTCGTGCAGGTCCGCGGTGATGAGCTCGATGAAGGCGGTCGAGACGATCGCCTGATCGACGACGCGACCGAGCAGATCGTCGATCGTCCGACCTTCCGCGGACGCATACTCCTCGAGGTCGCCGACGTTCTCCTCGAAGACGGCGACCGCGAGCGCCGTGCGGTCGGGAAAGTGACGATAGAGACTCCCCTGCCCGACCCCCGCACGCTTCGCGACCGCGCTGAAGGGCACGGTCAGACCGGATTCGGCGTAGACCTCCCGCGCGGCGGCGATGAGAGCGCGCCGATTGTCCGGCCCGGCGGCCGGACCGCGGTTGCGCTTGGGAGTCGCTTTCGTGGGAGTCGCTTTCGTGGGGGACGGCACGGGTGTAGCCTAGTACCGGACATAGTTGTCCGGTAGAAAGGGAATCACACATGGCAACCACCAAGCCGCTTACGGGCGACACCTCGATCGCCGACTGGCTCGCAGACCCGACGGGCAGCGCGATCCTCACCGACATGCTCGCCCAGGGCGGCCAGTCGCCCGACGTGTTCAAGCCCGTCCGGCGCCTCGCCATAAAGCGACTCGTCAAGATGAGCCGGGGCGCGTTCACCCAGGAGATGCTCGACGACCTCGTCAGCCGTGCGGCAGCGGGCGAAGTTCCCGACGGAACGCTCATCGTCGAGGTCGCCGCCGCCGACGACCTCGAAGCGGATGCCACGCCGACCGTGCAGCTGCGCGAATGGACCGAGCGGATCAACGCCGGCCGCTTCACGGGCAAGACGGTCATCGTGACCGGTGCCGGGTCCGGCATCGGCCGGGCGACGGCATCCCGCGTCGCCCGCGAAGGCGGACGCGTGATCGCGGTGGACGTCAGCCAGGACCGTTTGGACGAGTTCGTCGCCGATCACTCGGGCGCCGACATTGTCTCGCTGACCGCCGACATCACCGACGATGCCGGTGTCGCCCGCATCGTGGCGGCCGCCGGCGACACGATCGACGCGCTCGCCAACATCGCCGGGATCATGGACGACATGACGCCCGTCGGTGACCTCTCGGATGCCGTCTGGGAGCGCGTCATGCGCGTCAACGTGACGGGCACGATGAAGCTCACCCGTGCCGTCATCCCCGCGATGCTCGCTCAGGGCGGCGGCTCGATCGTCAACACGGCGTCCGAAGCTGCGCTGCGCGGCTCGGCGGCCGGTGCGGCGTACACGGCATCGAAGCACGCCGTCGTCGGACTCACGAAGTCCAGCGCCTTCATGTACGGCCCGAGCGGCATCCGCGTCAATGCGGTCGCGCCCGGCCCCACCATCACGAACATCGAGGCGACCTTCGGCTCGCCTCTCGGCGCAGAGCGCATCCAGTTCGGGATGTCGATCCTGCCCGACGCGGCAGAGGCCGAGGCCCTCGCGGCATCCATCACGTTCCTGCTGAGCGATGACGGCGTCAACGTGAACGGCGTCGTCCTCGCGAGTGACAACGGCTGGTCCGCCGCCTGACCGACGGGACATCACGCGGGCGCGCATCGGTCCCTGAGCCCGTCGAAGGGTCCGATGCGCGTCGCCGGGCGCGCTTCGACAGGCTCAGCGACCGGTGCGCCGACACCGGCGTCGCTCAGAACGGCCAGACCAGCGGCACGTAGAACACCGCGAAGAGCAGGAAGATCACCGACAGCGGCAGTCCGAGCTTCCAGTAGTCGCCGAACCTGTAGCCGCCCGGCTCCATCACCATGAGGTTCGCGGGAGTCGCGATGGGCGTGAGGAACGCGGCAGCCGCGATGACGGTCAGCCCCATCATGAAAGGCTGCACCGACACGTCCATCGCGATGGCCAGTGACACCGCGACGGGGGCGAGGATCAGCACCGTCGCGGTGTTGCTGATGACCTGGCCGAGCACGAGTGTCAGCACGAACAGGACGGCGAGCGCGACATACGGGCTCGAATCGCCGATGATCGCCAGCAGCCATCCGGCGACGAGATCCGCCGTGCCGGTCTCGATGAAGGCGGTCGACAGCGGGATCATTCCGGCGATCAGCACAACCGTGGTCCACGAGATCGACCGGTACGCCTGGGCGGGCGACACCGTTCGGGTGAGGACGAGTGCGACCGCTGCCAGCAGACCCGCGACGGCGGGCGGGACGACGCCCGTCGCGAGCAGTGCGACCATCGCGGCGAGGACGATGATGGCGCGCTTCGCTCCTCGCCCGAGCGGAACCGATCGGCGGAGCCGCGCCGGGGAGTCGACCACGAGCACACCCGCCGACTCGGCGTGACGGGTCAGCTCATCCCATGACCCCTGGAGGAGCAGTGCGTCGCCCGCTTGGATGACGACATCCCGCCCCTTGAGCTCGTCATCACCGCGCCGCGCGGCCAGGATCACGAGTTCGCCATCGGGCGTCGCCATGCCGGAGTAGACCTTCGTGCCGATGAGCGGCGAGCGAGGTGGGATGACGACCTCCGTCACTCCGTTCTGCGGGCTCATGATCACCCCGGTGTCGAGGGTGAGGGAGTACTGCTGCCGCAGCAGCCGCGCGTGTCGCACGAGGTCGAGCGGCATCTGCCCGCCGTTGCGCTCGGGGAGCAGTCGGCGTCCGAAGAGCGCGATGAAGGCGACCGTGACGATCACCAGCGGCACGCCGACGAGTGCGAACTCGAGGTAGCCGAAGGCGCGTCCGCCGTTCTCGGCCGCGAACTCCGACACGATGATGTTGACCGGCGTTCCGGTGAGCAGCAGCAGCGATCCGGCGGATGCGGCGAACGCCAGCGGCATGAGCAGCTGCGAGGTCTTGATCCCGGCGCGCGCCGCGACCACGACGACGAGAGGCAGCAGCGCGGCGACCGCGCCGTTGATGCTGATGAGCGCCGTGGTGGCGGCCACGAGCACGCAGATGACGATCAGCAGCGACAGACGCTTCGTGCCGGCGCGCGCGATGACCTTCTGCCCGGCCCACGCGGTGACCCCCGTGGCATCGAGGGATTCGCTCACCACGAAGAGGGATGCGATGAACAGGACGGTGGGATCGCCGAAGCCCGCGAGCGCCTGCGCGAGGCTGAGCACACCGGTGAAGAAGAGCGCGAGCGAGACGCCGATCGAGACGACTCCGAGCGGCAGGCGATTGCTCGCGAACGCGACGATCGCGAGCCCCAGGATGACGAGCGTCGCGACCACGGGATCCACGCGGCTCAGCGTAGTCTCGCCCCTCAGCGCCCACGCCCCCGGTGCGCGCTCCATACTGAGACTGACGAAGGAGTCGGGACCCCGCCCCTGACACCCGAGGAGACGGATGACGCACCTCACCCTCACGCTCATCGAGCGCTCGCCGGACCCGGAGCGGCCGGCGGAGCGCCCACGCCGATCGATCGCCGACCGCATCCGCAATGTGGGCACCGCGCGGATGGCCGCACTCGCACTCGTGCTCGCGACGATCGCAGCGATCGTCTGGGTCAACGTCTCGAGTGCGTCCTACCACGGCTTCTGGGAGACGCACCTCGTCATCGGGATCGAGGACTTCCAGCTCGAGTTCACGCTCCACGCCCTCGTGAATGAGGCGCTGATGGCGATCTTCTTCTTCACCGTAGGGCTCGAGGTGCGTCGCGAGTTCGCCATCGGCGAGCTGACGAGCTGGTCGCGAGCCGTCGTGCCGGTGTTCGCGGCGATCGCGGGGCTTGTGATCCCGGCCCTCGTCTTCGTCGCGTTCAATCTCGACTCGGGCGCGGCAGGGGCGTGGGGCGTCGTCATCTCCACCGACACCGCGTTCCTCGTCGGCGCACTCGCCCTCGTCGGCCCCAAGGCGCCCGGGCGGCTGCGGGTGTTCCTCCTCGCCCTGGCGGTCGTCGACGACATCGGCGCGCTGAGCATCATCGCCGTCGTCTACACCGAGGACTTCAACCCGCTGCCGCTCATCGTCGCGGCGGTGGGCCTCGCGGGCATCTACTTCACGCGGTACCTCCGGAGCGGTCGCGGGCCGATCTACGTGACCCTGGCGATCATCGTGTGGCTCGCGTTCTTCGCCTCGGGCGTGCACCCCACGCTCGCCGGGGTCGCCGTCGCGCTGCTGATACCGGTGTACCGGCCCGACCGCCGCGCGGTCGAACAGGCGCTGGAGCTCGCCCGCACCTTCCAGCAGTCCCCCAACACCCAGTACGCGCGAGCCGCGGCGAACAGCCTGCGCGAATCGATCTCGATCAACGAGCGGCTGCAGGCCGCGTACGCGCCCTACGTCGCCTTCGTCATCCTGCCTCTCTTCGCCCTCGCCAACGCCGGGGTCGAGCTGAGTCCCGAGATCCTGGCACGGGCGATGGTCTCGCCGCTGACCTGGGGCATCGTCGCGGCGCTCGTGGTCGGCAAGTTCATCGGCGTGTTCGGCGCGGCGGCCTTCATGAAGCTCACGCGGATCGGCACGTTCGGCGCCGGGCTCTCGCTCGATCGCGTCGCAGGCGGGGCCGCGCTGTGCGGCATCGGGTTCACGATCTCGCTCTTCATCGTCGAACTGGCCGTCGAGCCGTCGATGCGCAACGACGCGCGGGTGGGTGTGCTGTCGGCATCCGTCATCGCGTTCGTGCTGGCGACCGTGATCTTCCGAATCTCGGATGCGGTTCGCCCGCCGGACGAGAGCCTCAAACTGCTGGTGCGTCCGGTCGATGCGAAACGGGACCACATCTCGGGCCCGGTCGATGCGCCGCTCACCATCGTGGAGTACGGCGACTTCCAGTGCTCGTTCTGCTCGCGGGCGTCAGGCTCGATCGACGAGGTCCGAGAGCAGCTGGGCGACCGGCTGCGCTACGTCTGGCGCCACGCGCCGCTCACGAGCTACCACCCGAATGCTCTCGCCGCAGCCGAAGCCGCCGAGGCCGCCGGGCGTCAGAACGCCTTCGCCGCGTTCGGCAAGAGCCTCTTCGCCGATCAGGAGCGGCAGCTGCCGTCCGACATCATGCGTCGTGCGTCCGAGCTCGGGCTCGACATGCCGCGCTTCGAGGAGGACCTGCGCTCGCCCGACGTGACCGGTCGCGTCCGCGACGACATGCTCGATGCCGAGGCCATGGACATCACGGCCGTGCCGACGTTCTACATCAACGGTCGCCGCCACGTCGGCCCCTACGACGCGCAGTCGCTCATTCGCGCGCTCGAGGCTTCCGAATAGCACGCGGGCACAGCAGCGGCAATCCCCTGATCACCGGAGAGGACACGTCCTACGCTCGAAGCCGATCAGAGGAGACCCGACGATGGCGACTGCCACGAAGACCCAGACCCCTGCCCGCAACAAGCGACGCCCTGCCCGAAGCGGTGCCGAGCTCACCAAGGAGCAGAACTCCGAGAGCGGCTTCACCGCCTCGCAGCAACTGAGTGAGAAGCTCCAGAACGTGCTCGTCGACCTCATCGAACTCGGATCGCAGGGCAAGCAGGCGCACTGGAACGTCGTCGGCAAGAACTTCCGCGACACGCACCGGCAGCTCGACGAGATCATCGATGCCGCGCGCGAGTTCAGCGACACGATCGCCGAGCGGATGCGGGCGCTGCACGCGCTGCCCGACGGGCGCAGCGACACGGTCGCCGAGACGACGACCCTGCCCGAATTCCCGCAGGGCGAGATCGACACCGCCGAGGTCATCGACCTCACCACCGAGCGTCTCGAGGCGGTCATCGGCACGTGCCGCGACGTTCACGACGAGGTGGATGACGAAGACCCGACGAGCGCCGACATCCTGCACGCGATCCTGGAGCGTCTCGAGCAGTTCGCCTGGATGGTCTCGGCCGAGAACCGCAAGCCGGCCGCCAAACGCTGACGCGCTAGGCCTGGCTCGACTGCGGTTCGTCCGCCGCACCGAGCTGCAGCAGGCACGCCTCGGCGGCGACCCACGCGAGCATCGCGCACTTGACGCGCATGACGTAGCGCGCGACGCCCTGGAACGCCGCGGCGTCGCCGAGACGCTCCGGCGGCTCGGCGCCCGGCGAACGGAGCATGGCCCGGAACTCGCCGATCATCTCGCGCGCGGTCTCGGTGTGCTCGCCCTCCAGAAGCCCGGTCATGATCGACGCCGACGCGGTGGAGATGCTGCATCCCTGCCCCTCCCACCCGATCGCGTCGATCGTGCCGTCGGCGGCGAGCGACATCCCGAGTGTGATCTCGTCTCCGCACGAGGGGTTGAGCTCATGGTGGGTGACGGCGAAGCCGCTGATGTCGCCTCGCCCTTCCGGGCGTCGCGAGTGGTCGAGGAGCACTTCGCGATAGAGGTTCTCGAGATCGCTCATCGGTCCGCTCCGAAGAAGGCGCGGACCTCGGCGAGGGCGAGCCGCAGCTGCTCGACGTCGTCCGCGGTCGTGTACACGTAGGCGCTGGCGCGTGCGGTGGCCGCCACTCCGAGTCGACGGTGCAACGGCTGAGCGCAGTGATGCCCGGTGCGCACCGTGATGCCGCGATCGTCGAGGAACTGCCCGACGTCATGCGCGTGCACGCCGTCGACGATGAAGCTCGCGAGCGACGCCCTGCGCCTGCCTGGCCGCGGGCCGACGAGCGTGACGCCGGGTGTCGAGACGACCGCGTCGACCAGCAGCTCCGTCATCCGCTCTTCGTGCTCGAGGATCGCATCGTGGCCGAGCTCGGTCAGGAAGTCCGCTGCCGCCGCGAAGCCGACCGCCTGGCTCACGGGCTGCGTCCCAGCCTCGAATCGCTGGGGCGCGGGCAGGAACTCGGTCTTCTCCATCGTGACCGTCGTGATGGTCGACCCGCCGGTGCGCGCAGGCGGCAGTTCATCCAGCAGTTCGGTGCGTCCCCACAGCGCGCCGATGCCGGTCGGCCCCAGCATCTTGTGCGACGAGAACGCCGCGAAATCGACGCCGAGCGCGTGGAAGTCGATGGACTGGTGCGGCACCGACTGGCAGGCGTCGAGCACGGTCAGCGCGCCCGCCCTGCGAGCGATCGCGGCGACATCCGCGACCGGAGCGATGCTGCCCGTGACGTTCGACACGTGGGCGAAGGCGACGACGCGGGTGCGCGAACCCACTGCGGCGGCGAGGTCGTCGATCGACCATTCGCCGTGCTCGTCGACGGGAACCCATCGCAGCGTCGCACCCGTACGCGCGACAAGACGCTGCCACGGGATGAGGTTGGCGTGGTGCTCCGCCTCGGTGATCAGGATCTCGTCGCCGGCCTCCAGGGCGAACCGGTCGCCACCCAGCCCCAGCGAGGCGTCCGACATGCCGAGGGCGACGACGTTGAGCGCGTCTGTGGCGTTCTCGGTCCACACGATCTCGGCGGGTGCGGCGCCCACGAATGTCGCGACGGTCTCGCGTGCAGCCTCGAACGCGGTCGTCGCGTCGCCGGTCGCGATGCTCGATCCGCGGTGCACGGCGGCGTAGGAGTCGCGGATGAAGGCTGTCTCGGCATCGATGACGGCTTGGGGCCGCTGCGACGTGGCCGCCGAGTCGAGGTACACCCGCTCGGGATGCGCACTGAGCAGCGGGAAGCCGGCACGGATGTCGACGAGCGGCGAGGCCGCCGGGATGGTGGTGTCCACTTCTCTCCTCGGATGATCACCTTCCAGTCTGCCCCTTGCGGCGGCATCCGGCGCCCTCGCGAGTGCGCCTGCCGGCTACACGAAGCCGAACAGCGGGGGGAACACGACGACCACGACCACAGCCCACACCAGGTACACCGGGACGTAGGAGGTCTGCCACCGCTCAAGGCGGCCGTAGGCGACCCGGCCGCGCACGAACCCGAATTGGAGCCACGCCGCGCCGGCGAGGTTCACCAGCAGGATGAGGTTGAGCCCGAGCGAGGCGAGCTTGTTGGGGCTCGCGCCGTATGTTCCGATACGACCGATCATCGCGATGAGCAGCAGCACGTCGATGACGAGGGCGGCGACCACCATCACCAGTTGGAGCCGATCGAACCAACCAGGTGCCGCGGCGGGCTCGCGGGCAGACAGCGAGTAGAGCAGCAGCGCGAGCACGACGATGAGCGTCACGTCGAACAGGATGAGCAGGTCGCGGTCCGAGTCGACGAGGTTTCCCTGGATCAGCCCGGCCACCGCGAGCGCGAGGAGCAGGATGGTGAACAGCGGAGTGAAGACCTTCGTGAGCACCGGCGCGATGTTCTCTATGACGCTCTGTTTCGCCTCCACGAGCCAGCCCGCGATCACGACGGCGCCGCCGATGCCGCACGGCAGCATCCATTCCTCGACGAAGCGCGTGACATCCATGCCGATCGCGCTGAAGAGCCCGACCGTGAGGGCGATGAGCACTCCACCGCCGAGGCCGAGAAGCACGAAGTACACGAACCATTCCCCCGTGAATCGGATGAAATCCATCCGGGCTCGGTCGGACCGCCAATCTCCGTTGACGTACGCGATTCCGACCACGATCCACAGGGCCACAGCCGCGTGGACCGACGCCAGCACGAACGTGGCGCCATCCGTCGCGAACGGGTAGAGGTTGAGGATGAGGGCGGCCGCGACGAACGGCACCGCGACGGCGAGGATCGTGCCGATCCGCGCCGAGCGCCGCACCATCAGGAACGCCGCCAGGAACGGCAGCACCAGCACCGGCAGGTTGCTCACGAAGACCTCCGGCGCGGTGCTGTAGGTCAGGCCGAAGACTCTCGGCAGCTGCGCTGCGAGCCCGGCACCGACGGCCAGCGCCACGGCGAGGGCGAGTCCGGTCGAGGGACGCTCCGTCGCGGTCGCTCCACCCACAACGAGCTGCTTCCAGAGCCGATCGGAGTGCTCGCGGGCGAACTCGCGCGACAGTTCGTCGAGCCGGCCCATCCGCTTGACGGCGACGAGGAAAGCCTCGTCGCCGGAGAGACCGGATGCCTCGAGGCCGTCGATCTGGTCGCGCAGGTGGGCCTCGAGCTCCACGGCGTCACCGGCCATCACCGCGCGGGCGGTGACGAACTCTCGCCACGCTGCGATCTGCTCCTCCACCGGACCGTCCACGTCAGACCACCCCCAGAGCGAATGGCGCGCCAGAGCCTGGTCGGTCCGACCACACCTTCTGGAGTGCGCGGCTGACGACATCCCACTGCCGACGCTGCTCGCGGAACACCGTCATGCCGGCCGTGCTCAGCCGATAGTGCTTGCGCGGCCGTCCCGACGGTGATGCGCCCCACGCCGACTCCACGTGGCCGAGCCGCTCGAGTCGGTGCAGCAGCGGGTAGAGCATGCCATCGCTCCACTCCAGCTCGCCGTCCGAGAGTTCGCTGACCCGCTGCAGGATCGCATAACCGTAGGACTCGCCCTCCGCGAGGATGCCGAGCACCATGGGCGTCGCCGCCGCAGCGACGAGGTCTTTGCCGATCCGCATGCCCGCTCCTATACCTGCCAGTGCTATGTACCTAGAGGTACAAGGTATACGAACAGCGCGGCGCACTCAAGGGCGGCTGCCGAGACTCCCGTGCTCAGTCGACGTCGGTCTGGGACTGCACGAAGCGCCGGTCGTCCTCGTCCAGCAGTGTGCCCGGCTCGAGCGCCACGCCCGTGGCTCGGTGGATCTCCTGCAGCACCTGCGGGGAGAGGGCGCGCTCAGGATGCCGCATGATGATGGCACGAGCCCCGAGGGTGACATACGGCCACCAGGCCTCCGCGCGTGCGTGTCGCGGGTCGAAGGATCGTTCCGCGGCCGTCATACCTGCCAGGATCCGGACCCGCCGACCTCGAGGACAGGGGCTTGACGGGCGCCACGAGCGCGGCTACCGGTGCTTGCTCAGGTGGTCGACGGATACGTGCCCAGCGGTCCTTCGTCGACGGGCGCGCTGTCGGCGTCGCCCGGAATCGGCACCAACGCGATGGAGGTCCCTGGGGCTATCCAGAGATAGGCGTCCCTCCGAGTCCCCTCACCCTCGTTGACCAGCAGCCACATGCCCCCAGCGGCATGACCTTCGGCGATGAGATCCCGAAGCTCGTCGAGATCTCTTTGGCCGACGCTGTAGACGTGGCCGTCGTAGACCACGTCAATGCGCTTCATGCCCGTCCTCCCCTGCCGCATGGCCGTTCGCGTGCTCGTACTCCGCCGGCTCGGGCACGACGTAGAGTCCGACAGGGGTGTTCGCGGTGTAGAGCAGCGCATCGACCCACGCCCGGTTGATCGACGGCTTGCGACTCCCGTAGAACTTGTAGACGAGCGACACCCTCGGGTGGATCCAGACGGTCGTGCGACCGTCGCCGATGCTCGTGTCGTCCTTCCAGGTGAAGTGGAACGACTCGCCACGGCGCATCTTCGCGCCGATCACGAGCTGCAGGTGCGCGAGCAGCCGATCCTCGAAATCGACTTTGACGATGCCGTCGTACGTGAATTTGCCCATCTGGGCCCCTTCCATCCGCGGGCGCCATGGGCCCGCCGACGAGAATCCGTGAACAAGACGGTTCGAAATCGACCGGGCAAAAGCGCCTGCCCTGCCATTGTGCCCCCATCCCGTTCGGCATCATCGTCGCCTGCTGGGGCGAACGACGATCCCGCGGCCGAACCGCGACCGGCGTGCTCTTGCATGCCGCGCCCAGGGGTCTACCGTTGAGTTGGGAGATATGAACATGGTCGATGAATTCCTGGCAGCAGTGGAAGCGCTCGAGCGCGCCGCCGACTGGCCCGAGCGGTTCAGCGAGCCCTTCGTGGAATTCCTTCCTGTGACGGGGGCTGCCGTCTCGACGCTCGGCGAGACTCTCGGCAGCGAGACGATCTCGGCGACGGACGCGCTCGCGGCGCGACTCGATGAGGTGCAGTTCGACCTCGGAGAGGGACCGTGCTGGGAGGCAATGCGGCTGGCCAAGCCGGTTGCAGAGTCCGCGTTCCAGAGCGCGGGTCCTGAGCGGTGGCCCGCATTCGCCGCAGCTGTTCGAGACGAGCCGGTCAGCTCCGTGTTCGCGTTCCCGCTCATCGTCGGCCCGCTTCGGCTCGGCGCCGTGGACCTGTACTCCGCGGATCCCGTCGCTCTGGACGCCAGCGACAACCGACGCGCCGCGACGCTCGCAGAGGTCATCGGCCGGCAGGTGCTCCGCGGGGCGCTCGGCTCCCCCGCTGTGGCCGACAGCCTCGATGTCAACCCGCGGTCCCGACGCACGATCCACCAGGCGACCGGCATCGTCCTGGCGCAGCTCGGCATGTCGGCGGATGACGCGCTCCTCATCATCCAAGGACACGCGTTCGCGACGAATCAGCCCATGATGGACGTCGCGGCGGAGATCGTCGACGGACGGCTCGCCTTCCATCGCGACAACGGCGGGATAGAGGTGGTGTCATGACCGAGACCACGCGAGATGCGCGCCTGCTGCAGACCTTCGCCATGCTCGCCGACACCCTTGTCGACGACTACGACATCGTGGAACTCCTCCAGTCGCTCGTCGATGCATGCCGCGACCTCTTGAGCACGACGGCGGCCGGAATCCTGCTCGCCGACGGACACGGCGACCTTGAGCTCGTCGTCTCCACGAGCGAGGCGAGCCGGCTCGTCGAGATCATGCAGCTCGCCGCCCAAGCCGGCCCGTGCATCGAGTCGTACCGGACGGGAAGAGCAGTGTCGGTGCCTTCGGTTGTCGACGCCCCCGCTGAGTGGGCGGCGTTCCGTGACAGCGCTCTCGGCCAGGGGTTCGCGTCGGTCGACGCCATCCCACTACGGCTGCGAGACGAGACGATCGGTACCCTCAACCTGCTCCGATCCGAGCCCGGCACGATGACCGACCTCGATGCCACGGCGGCGCGGGCATTCGCCGATGTCGCGACCATCGGCATCCTTCATGAACGATCGCTGCGCGAGTCGGAGGTGCTGTCCGAGCAGCTGCAGCTGGCCCTGCGGACCCGCGTGGTGATCGAGCAGGCCAAAGGCGTCGTCGCGTTCACCAACAACGTGCCGATCGATGAAGCCTTCGACCTCATCCGCGCATACGCTCGCAGCCACCAGATGCCGCTGAGCGATGTCGCTGCGCGCCTCGTCCGCCGCGAGTTGACGCTCGCGAGCCCCGCCTAGCGGATTCCCCGGTTCCGCCCGCATCCGGGCGTAGACTCGTCACGTGCCCGAGACCCCGGTACGGCGCTATCGATGGCGAGTGAAGGGGGTCCCGGATGAAACTGCTCACGAACAGTTCTGGGGCATATCTCACCGGCGACGACATCGCGAATGCGGTGCTCGGCTACGGTGCGGCCTTGGCGAACGAACAGCGCGTCGACCTCGTCGACGTGCCGTACATCGCCGAGCATGGACGGGTCGGCAGTGTTCGGCTGATCGTGGGATGGCACGCCACGATGAACGCTGAAGTGCACCAGGGGCAGGGCGTCGAACTGCTGGACGGCGCGACGCTGGCCGAACTGCGAAAGCGGGTGGCCGCACTGAATCCGAGCGGCGACACTCCGCTCGCCTCCGACGAGATCTCGTACCTCGCGCGCGTCGAAGAGTTCTGACCGCAGCTCCTCTCGCTCGCTGCACGCCACATCGCAAGCGGCACCCCGATGGGTTGCGGCGCGGCTCGGCGTGCCCCGATATGGTGAGCGCATGCGACGACGTCCTGAGCGAGCGAGCGAGTCGAAGTGAGCCCGACAGCCGGTTCCGGCATGCCCCTTCGTGACTACCGGATCCACCGGTACGTCAATGCGTTCTGCCCCCGGTGCCACGACGAGGATCCCGAGCGGCCGCTCGCCGATGTCGCTCGTCTCTCAGGCTGGCTGGCGGTGCGGGACGAGCGGGTGTGGCTCGAACGCGGATGCCCCGAGCATGGCCTCATCAGCACGCTCTACGACGAGTCCGCCGACATCCTGACCTATCTCGAGCAGTGGACGGCGCCCACGAAGGTGCACGGCCCCGACACGCTCGGCAACTTCAAGCCGGTCCCATCCGCGTACGAAGACGGCCTGCCGCAGATGCAGACGCAGCACACCTGCATCCTGCTCGAGGACCTCACCGACCATTGCAATCTGCGATGCCCCACGTGCTTCGCCGAGTCGAGCCCGGCGGCCAGCGCGATCGCTCCCCTCGCGGAGGTGCTCGCGTCGGTCGATGCGCGTCTCGCCCGCGAGAACGATCGGATCGACGTGCTGATGCTGAGCGGCGGCGAGCCGACGCTCTATCCGTGGCTCGAGCAGCTGCTCGATCACCTCGTCGCGCGGCCCATCGTTCGCATCCTGATCAATTCGAACGGGCTGCGCATCGCGCAGGACGACGCGTTCGTCGAGACGCTCAAACGTCATCGCGAGCGGGTCGAGATCTATCTGCAGTACGACGGGGAGAGCGCCGAGGCATCCGCCTATCACCGTGGTGCCGACATCCGCAGATTCAAAGAGCGCGCGCTCGAGCGGCTCTCGGCCGCCGGCGTGTTCACGACACTCACCATGACGGCGGCGCTGGGCGTCAACGACGGCGAGATCGGCGCGGTCATCCGCCGTGCGATGAACACGCCGTACGTCGGCGGCGTCACCGTGCAGCCGGTGTTCGGCTCGGGCCGATCGGCAGGCATCGACCCGGACGACCGGCTGACCCACACCGGAGTGCTGGCACGACTGGAAGGGCAGACCGACGGCGAAGTCACGTGGCGCGACCTCACGGCGCTCCCGTGCAGTCATCCGCACTGCTGCTCTGTCGGCTACCTGCTGCGCGACGACTCGGGCAGCTGGAAGTCGCTGACCGCCCTGATCGGACACGACAAGATCAAGGAGTTCCTCGATCTCGAGCCGGACCTCCTCGCGAATCGCATCGCCGACAGCTCGGTCAACCAGGCACTCAAAGAAGCGGTCAAGGGATCGCTGCTCGATCTGCTGAGCGAGCAGTCCTCGCTGTCGCATCCGTCGATGACGTCGATCTGGCGCGACATCTGCCAGAACTGCGATCTCGGCATCGGGACGCTCACCGCCCTCGCGACGTCCGCGCTGCCCGGCCAGCACAAACGGCTTCGCGCGATGCTCGGTGAGCGCGTGCTGCGGGTGACGGTGAAGCCGTTCATGGACATCAACACGATGATCGAGGAGCGCCTCACGCAGTGCTGCGTGCACGTGGCGACCGTGAACGCGACCACCGACGCGCACCAGTGCGCGCCCTTCTGCGCGGTGCAGGCATGGGCGCCGCTCGCGCGGACGAAACTGTCGACCGCGACGGGCGGGCGACGCCAGATCCCGGTCTCGGTATCGTGAGCGCGTCGGAGTTCGACGGTCTGAATCGTTACGACGAGACCGTGGGGGATCCGGTCGCGCCGTTCGATCCGCTTCGGCTGTGCGTCTTCGCGACGATCGCCGCCATCACGTGCGTGCTCGGTCCGATCGCCCTGCTCGCGTTCGCGTCGATCGCGATCGCGGGCTATGCCAAGGCACGCCGGGCAGGACTGCTCCGCTCGCGCTGCAAGATCGGCGACACCCGCCTGGTGCTGGTCTATCTCTCGGTGCTCGCCGTGCTCGCCGCGGTCGCGACGCCCTTCTGGGTCATGTTCTGGCTGACGCGGTGGGGATGAGGCATGTTCCCGACGCTGCCGGACCTGCTCGGATGGGGGCCGCCGATCGACACCCACTCCGCGTTCGTCGCGCTGGGCATGGCAGCAGCCGGCCTCGTCTTCCTGGCGGAGTCACGCCGACGTGGGGTGAGTGACCCGCGGATCCCCTACCTCGTGCTCGGCGCGCTCGTCGGCGCAGCGATCGCCGCGCGACTCGGCACCTGGGCTCAGCACCTCGACCCCAGCAGGAACCTCGATCTGGTCCAGCAGCTCGCCTACGGCAACGCGTCGATGCTGAGCGGGCTCGTCGGCGCGTGGATCGGCGTCCACGTCGCCAAGCGCATCGTGCGCTACCCCCACCGCACCGGCGACCTGTTCGCGCCGGCCGTGGCCGTCGCTCTCGCGATCGGGCGCTTCGGGTGCTTCTTCACCGAGAAGCCCGGGACGCCGACCGGCGCGTCGTGGGGCATCGTCCTCGATCCGGATGCCGCGGCCCGCGTGGGCGCCCCGGTCGGCGTGCCGCTGCACCCGAGCTTTCTCTACGAGATCGCATTCCACGTCGCGGCGTTCGCGGTGCTGTGGTTGTGGCTGCGCCATCGGCCGATCGCCGCCGGTGAGACGCTGACCCTCTATGTCGCCGCCTACGCGATCTTCCGGTTCTTCGTCGAGTTCGTGCGAGGGAACGACGTCGCGTGGCTGGGGTTGACTCGTCCGCAGCTGTTCCTGCTCGTCACGATCCCCCTCGTCCTCGCGCGCATCGCGGTGATTGCGTCACGTGGGGCATTCCATCGCACCCCAGAGAGGATGGTGGCCCGTGGACAGACCGCCTGACGAACCGCCCGAGCAACCGCACCCGGAGGGATCCGAGCACGAGGAACCGCCGCCGCCCGCAGGACCTGAAGCCCCGGAAGCCGCGGCGCCCGAGCAGACCGCTTCGCCCGGGGAACCGTCAGTACCGACCGAACCCCCGCCCGCCGAGTCATCGCCCGACGAGACTCCGCCCGGCGAACCCCCGGTGGCCACCCCGTCTGCCATGGCCTACCCGCCGGTCCCTCCTGCACCGCCGCAGGGGCAGTCGCCGTTCGAGCAGCAGCCGCCCGAGGAGAAGGACAGCCGGCCCGGTGTCGGCCCCGGCGTGGCGACGGGATGCGGGTTGCAGGTGCTCGCCGTCATCCTGTTCTTTCTGACCGCGGGCATCATCCCGAGCTTCTTCGGCGCTCTCTGGCCGTTCATCCTGTTCACCATCGGAGCAGCGCTGCTCATGCTGTCCCGGCGATGGCGGCGTTTCGCGACGGGTGCGCTCATCGTCGCTGCCGCCACCTGGATCGTGGTGATCGGACCCTGCATCGCGATCATCAACGGATTCGGGGTGTGACCCGACCCGTTGAATCGACGCCCGCGGTCACGGACCGACCGAATCCGAGGCGCCTCATCGTTGCCCCTCTTGCGCGATGAACCCGCGAGTGGAAGAGTGCGCGGCGGGGGAACGATACACGCCGCTGTGTAGGCAACGGCGCGGCTAGCCAGGGGGGTTTGCCGTCATGCCCGGACCCATCGTCCACCTTCAGAACATCGCCGCTCTACCCATGTACCTGCGAGAGCTGGGGGGCGATCGCGGCAGAGAGCTCGCGGACCTCCTCCAGAAGGATCCCTGCAGCCCCTATGCGGGGTTCGGAGCGCAGGGACCCGACTTCCTGGTGTTCTCGCTCAAGGAGTACGGGACTCCTCTCGACGAGTTCGCCAACTTCCTGTTCGGCGTCTACGACGCCATGGAGCCGCTCATCGAGTTCTACGAGACCGTGATCGAGCCGGTCGAAGACGCCATCGACGACGCGATCACGGCGGTCGACCAGGCGCTGTTCGAGGGCCTGTTCACGCAGATCGGCGACACCGGCAACCTGCTCGTGAAGGCCTTCGAGGCGCAGCTCGCCGCGCTCGTCACGAAGAACATCGACCTGTTCTACGGCTTCTACCCGAAGCTGCAGCAGGGCAAGCCCGAGAACGAGTGGTACTGGTTCGATACGTGGCACTACCGAAAGACCGGCGAGTTCGCCTCGACGATGTGGAAGATGGCGCAGGGCGATGACGACCTGATGCGCTACGCGCTCGGCTACGCGAGCCACATCGGCGGCGACGTCGCGGGCCATCCCTTCGTCAACTCGATCGTGGGCGGCCCTTACCGTTCGCATTGGCATCGCCATCACCTCATCGAGAACTGGATCGACGCGTACGCGCGCAAGACCATCCCCGACTCGAGCAAGCGCAAGAAGTGCCTGCACATCGGGTCGGACGACACGTACCTCGCGGACGCGATCTCGGGCAGCTACTACTACCGGCTGTGCGAGTTCTCGGGCGGCCAGATGCCGGGCAAGCTCCAGGATCTGCTCGTCAACGCCGTCGCCCAGGTCTACTCCGGCTCGAACGTGCCGACCGCGCTGAACGGCACGGACTTCGACACGACCTACCGCCTCTGGCTGATGTGGTTCGAGCGTGCGACGACGATCGGCTCCGCCCAGAAGCCCACTCCCGTTCCTCCGCCAGGATCGGCGACGGCGACCCTGTTCACCGACTTCGTGAGCGGGTTCCCCACGATCGGCGGCGGTGGTGGCGGTGGCGGTGGCGGCGGAGGGGGCGGGTTCAGCATCCTCGACATCTTCGCGGCGATCCTCGCCTTCATCGAGTGGCTCGTCGAGGCTCTCGCCTACACGATCACCTGGACGATCACGCACGCGATCGACATCCTGACCCTTCCCGTGACGGAGGCGCTGGGACTCGTGAAGTGGCTGATCTACCAGATCCAGAAGCTCGTCTGGCAGATCTACGAGGAGGGCCGGTTCGCGCTCGTGCTCGGTGCGTACCTCTCGCCGGAGCCCCGGGACTTCGCACGCGTGCCGTTCGGCACCGCCTTCATCAACACGGCGAGCGCCCACCTCACGGGTGGACCGCCTCCGTCGTTCGGCAACTACCCGCTGAAGCAGGAGTCGCACGGCCTGTTCGGCCCGACCGAGCACCACCTCGTCTACCCCGGAACGCCGCGCGAGTTCGATGGCACCGAGTCGGCTCCGCTCACGTTCTGGGGGCAGAATCCGGATGTCATCCTCAGCGGATTCCACGCGTGGGACTCGCAGATCGAGGACCTGTACACCGCGAAGGCACCGTACGGCACCGGCCCGGACTTCACCCACTGGACCGATCAGTCCACGTGGGGCGGATTCCAGTTCGGCAGCATCCCCGCCTTCAGCGCACGGCTGATCAGCGAGCACATCGACGATCTGCCGAACTTCAACCTCGATGCCGACCGCGGCTACGGCTGGAAGACGTGGCAGCCGAAGCAGCCCGACATCGACGTCGTGAATCCCGTCGACGTCGACTACATCTGAGTGAGGTGACGTGATGCCTGACGACCCCAAGCCCGGCGAACCGGGACACAACCCGAACGGCGAACCCGGACACGGCAACGACAAGCCGTTCGACGGTGTGACCCGCCTCTACATCCGGACGAATCCGGCCGACGACGGAACGGAACCGCTTCCCTCGACCCTCGCGTTCTGGACGAGCCCCGACATCTCGATCGTCAAGCCCGGCGGTGCGGTCGGCGGAGAGGCCGTCCCGCTCGAAGTGAACCAGGTCAAAGTGACGGTGACCAACGGTGGCGGCATCCCCGCCGTCGACGCGTATGTGGACGCGTTCGTCGCCGATCCCTCCACCGGGATCACCCCGGCGACCGCTTTCTCGGTCGGCGGGGACTACGTGACGGTCCAGGCGTACTCGACCGCGGACGTGTATCTGCCGTGGACGCCGCAGGCGTCCGACTCGGGGCACCGCTGCGTCGTCGCCCGGGTCTCGCTGATCGCTCCGCTGGACAGCTACGTCGATCCGACGGTCTTCGACGTCGTGGGCGATCGGCACGTCGCCCAGCGCAACATCCAGGTGCTCGAGGTGGCACAGGGGCAGAAGATGTCGTTCCGGTTCCTGGTGGGCACGCGTGAGGCCGCGGGTCGCGCGGTGCTGCGTACCGTGGAGCGGACGTTCGAGATGGATGCCCGTCAGCTCGCCAAGATGGGCGGCTGCGAGGGCGGTCTCGGCGCGAAGGTGCCTCTCGCCGACCTCGGCGTGCGCCTGCTCACGGCGCGCGAGACCCTGCAGCGTCCCACGCTCGCCGCCGAAGTGCCTGTCGCGCTCGGCATCACCCGGTTGCGGGACACTGCCGGCTTCGCCGCCGAAGTGGGCGGACGGCTCGAGAGCGAGAAGCAGCGCTACGGGGCCGTCACCTTCGCCGTGTCGCCGGATGACGAGCCCGGGCGCCTTCACGCGTTCGACGTGGTCCACCTCGACGAGAAGGGCGAGGTCGTCGGCGGCCTGTCGTTCATCGTGCGGGTGGTGTAGCGCGTCGGTCCCTGAGCGGGAGAGCATCGGCCCCTGCCTGCCGAAGGGCCGATGCGATCGCCGGACGCTTCGACAAGCTCAGCGACCGGCCGGCGCCCAGCGACCGGCGGGCGCCCAGCGACCGGCGGGCGCCCAGCGAACGGCTGGCGCTCAGCGACCGGCGGGCGCCCAGCGACCGGCCGGCGCCCAGCGACCGGCCGGCGCCCAGCGACGGGCCGGCGCCCAGCGACGGGCCGGCGCCCAGCGACGGGCCGGCGCCCAGCGACGGGCTGGCGCCCAGCGAACGGCTGGAAAGGGGCCGTCAGTCGGAGATGAGCGTGCCGCCGTCGATGACGATGTTCTGGCCGCTCACGAACGCCCCCACGGGCGAGGCGAGCCACACGACGGCGCCTGCGACCTCTTCCGGGGTCCCGAACCGACCGAGCGGAGTCTTCGCGAGGCGCGCTTCCGCCGCGGCGGCATCCGCGGTGATCGGTCGCGCGAAGTCGGTCGCGATCACGCCGGGCGAGATCGCGTTGGCCCGGATGCCGCGACCACCCCATTGCACCGCGATGTTCCGCACGAGCTGAGCGTTCGCGGCCTTCGTCACGCCGTAGCCCGAGAGCACGCGGTTGCCGCGGAGACCGGACAGGCTCGACATGACCAGGAACGCTCCCCCACCGCCATCCGCCATCACCGGGAGCGTCCGTTCCGCGAGACCCGCCACGGCGCGCACGTGCAGCGCGTACATCCGGTCCATCCGTTCGAGGGCATCCTCGGCGCCCGGCCGATCCAGCGCCGCGCCGGCATTGGCGACCACCGTATCGATCCGGCCCCACCGCGCGACAGTCGTCTCGATGAGCTCGGCCAGCTGCCCGGCATCCGTCACATCGCAATCGAACCCGACAGCATCCGCGCCTCGCGCGACGAGCTCGTCTGCGGCCACCTGCGGCTCGGATTCGGAGAGCCCGGCCAGCACCACTCGCGCTCCCGCCGCGCCGAGCGCCGCGGCGGACACGCGCCCGATTCCCGTGCCCGCACCGGTGACGATCGCCACCTGCCCGGCGCACGAGAAGAGCGCGCCGGGGCTGAGATCGGGCAGCGGGTCCCGGGCGTCGGTCATCTCCCCATCCTCGCGCGTCAGCGGCTCACCGCGCCGCCGTCGCGAGCTGCGCGAGCTCCGCTGCCGCCTTGCGCGCCCCACGGACGGCGACCGCGATGCTCATCAGCGTCGGGTTCATCGTGTTCGCGGTCGGGATCACTCCGTTGCCGCCGACGAACAGACTGCCCACTCCCCACACGCGCGACCAGGGGTCGGCGACGGAGGTGCCGTCGTCGCTCTCTCCGATCCGCGTCGTGCCCATATAGTGCAGGCTCGACCCGTTGGGCAGCAGTCGTGGCTCCGCGATGAATGTGCCGATGGCCCCGCCCGCGCGCCGCAGCCGCTCGGTAGCCGCCGCGCTCTCGGCGTTCTCGGCATCCGTCAGCTCGTACTGGATCGTCATGTTCGGGAAGCCGCGGTAGTCCGGCTCCGCGTCGTCGAAGGTGACGCCGTCCTCGAAGCGCGGCCGCTTGCGCATGCCATAGCCCATGTTCACGTAGCCCCATCGGTTGCCCGAGGCCGGGTGCGAAGGATCCAGCTGGAACGGCGGGTTCTCGGCGTACATCACCTGCAGCGAGAACGGATGGCCGGGCTCGGAGAACGGGATGCGGTTGACCGCCGCGACCGGATCGGCGGGGTTCACGGAGCGACGTGCGATCTCGGCGTCGAGGTCCTCCTCCGTCGCGAAGCGGCCGATCTTGTCGGCGTCGACGGCGACGGTCGTGATCACGACGGGGTGCTCGGTGAGGTAGTGCCCGAGCGCGCGGGGACGGATGCCGGACGCCCACAGCAGCTGCGGCGTGCGGAACGCGTCCGCCGCGACGACCACGACGTCGGCGGGCACGAAGCGCGTCTCGTGGGTGCGCAGATCCTGGACTGTCACGCCCGTCGCCCGACCGTCGGCCACCTCGACTCGGCGCACAAGCGACAGGTCGTGCAGCTCGAATCTCTCGCTGAGCGGCGAGGACGGGTCGACGAGCGGGCCGAGCACCACGTCCGCGCCCGCCCAGCGCATGGAGCCATCGGGCTGCGGGTCTCCGGCGACAGGGAGCGTGCTCACGCCGTATCCGTCGGGCAGCTCACCGGCGAACTCCTCCGCCAGCAGCGCGCGGATGCCCTCCCCCACCGCAGAGTCGGCGAATGCCGCATCCTGCACGTGCAGCAGACTCTTGGCCGTTTCGAGCAGTTCGTCCCACTCGTCATCCGGGATGAACGGGATCTTCTCGCTGAAGGACGGCGATGGCGTGGCGCACGTCCAGTGGGCACCCATGCCCCCGACGTTGGTGGAGGCGGCCGCGGCCGCGAACGTGGGGGCGTGTCCTGAACCCTCACCCCCGAAGTCGATCAGGTGAGTGCCCTGTCGTGCGGTGAACATGCCCTCGACCACGACTCCGGCCGGAATGCCGAGGGACTCGCGCAGGGCACCGGCCTGGGGACCCTGAGACATCTCGCGGGCGCGCTCCTTCTCATCGGGGTCGATGATGTTGCGCACGCTCGCTCCGGGCACGGGCGTCACCTGCGGGCCCGCTTCGAACATCACGACGCGTGCGTCGGGGACCTCCTCCACGAGCAGACGGGCGTAGGCGGAGCCGATCGGGCCGCTGCCGACGATGGCGATGATGGGATGCTGCGACATGGCGTCTCCTCTTCGAGTGCGGGTGCGGGAATCAGGCGATGGCCGCTTCGGCGGCATCGCGGGTGTGCTGTTCGAATTCGTCCGAGAGCCGCCCGTCCGGCAGCAGGACAGCGGCCACCACTCCAAGGGCATAGACGATCGCGAGGCCGACGAAGATCGGCGCCAGGACGCTCGAATAGAGGTCGGCAACCTGCAGCTGGACGGCGTCCGGCGCTTCGCGCACGGCTTGCGGAGTCAACGTCGCGAGCGCGGCGGGAAGGCCCGCCGTCACCCCGGCACCGATGAGTCCACCGACGACCGCGGTCGCGGTCGTCGACCCGACCTGACGCACCAGGCTGAGGGTCGCGGTGACGCTGCCCGTGTCGGTGCGCGCGGCAGCGCTCTGCGCGACGGCGACGATGATGTTCATGAAGGAGCCCGTGCCGATGCCGACGAGGGCCATGGCGACCATGGGCACCCAAAGCGGCATCCCGGCGGGAAGGAGCGCCATGACGAGCAGACCGACCGCGGCCGTGGCGGTGCCGAAGATCGGAAACACTCGGTAGCGCCCCGACCTGCTGGAGAGCCAGCCGGTCAGGAGTGTGCTCACGAGCATTCCGAACACGGTCGCGATGGGCACGAGACCCGACACCGTCGCCGAAGTGCGGTACGCCATCTGGATGTAGGTCGGCACGTACGAGACCACGGAGAACAGTCCGACGCCGATCACGGTGGACAGGACGATCGTGATCAGGACGGTGCGGTTCGCGAAGTGCCGGAGCGGTACGAGCGGCTCGTCGACCCGGAGCTCGATGGCGATGAACGCTGCGAGACCCAGGATGGCGACCAGGGCTGCGACGATCACCGCGCTCCCGCTTGCGGATGCACCGCCGCTCGCCCAGCCGGCGGCGAGGACGAGGGAGGTGACGGTGACCCCGAGCGAGATCGCGCCCGCGATGTCGAACCTCCGACCCGAGCGGCCTGCGATGTGAGGCACGGCGACGACCGCCAGGGCGAGCGCGACCAGCCCGACCGGGATATTGATCCAGAAGACCCAGCGCCAGCCCCACGCATCGGTGATGAGTCCGCCGGCGAGGGGCCCGATGAGAATGGCGACGGGGAAGGCCGCCCCGATGATCGAGAGCACCCGGGGGCGCTGGCGCGGCGAGGTCACCTCGCCGATGATCGTCTGCGGCATGAGGTGGAGACCAGCCGACCCGACGCCCTGCGCGATGCGGGCCAGAGCGAGCTGGGTCATGTCCTGCGCGAATCCGCAGAGCAGCGACGCGATGAGGAACAGAACGAGACTCGCGAGGAAGATGAGACGAGCGCCGGTGAGGTCGGCGAGCTTGCCGAGCACCGGCAGCACGACGGTGCTCGCGAGGGTGTACGAGACGATGACCCAGCTCATCTGCTGCACGGCGCCGAGATCACCGGCGATCGTGGCGAGCGAAGTGGCGACCACCGTGTGGTCGAGCGCGCCGAGGAACGACACGGTGAACAGCGAGATCATCAGGAGACGAAGTCTCCACACAGAGAGCGGCATAACGGTTCTACCCGAACGATCGGGTCGTCGACGCGACGGGGTGTGCACTCGGGACCGCGGAGACCCGAGCGACGGGCCCCGCGAGGGGCCCCGACGTCATGTCGATTCTAGTCATACTTTCGTCGGAAAACAACTAAAGAAAGGAAAGTGCGTCGGTCAGCGACGCGCCGAGCATCGGTCCCTGAGCCTGTCGAAGGGCCCGATGCGCGGGCGCCGGACGCTTCGACACGCTCAGCGACCGACGGGGAGGCTCAGCGACCGGCGGGGGCTCAGCGACCGGCGGGGGCTCAGCGACCGGCGGGGCATCAGCGGGTCCGCGCCCGGGTGCGCTGGCGCGCCGGCGGAAGGTCGGGTGCGACCACTGGCGCGCCCACTCGGGCCGCCAATTCGCCGATGCCCTCGACGGTCATTCGAACCTCATCACCCTCGCGGAGGGGCCGCGGCGTCAGCGACCCGGCACGTCCCCACAGCTCGCCGAGGCAGCCGCCGTTGCCGACCGTGCCGGATCCGAGGACGTCGCCGGGCACGACTCGTGAGTTGCGAGACGCATACGCGACCAGTTCGGGGAACGGCCAGCCCATGTTCGACACGAGGTCCTCACCGATCAGGTCGCCGTTGATGCGCACCTCTGCGCGCACGGCGAGAAACCCGTCGGCGTCGATGAAGCCGGCGAGCTCGTCCGCCGTGACGATCCACGGGCCCAGGCTCGTTCCGAAGTCCTTGCCCTTCGCCGGACCGAGCCGCACCTTCATCTCGCGGGACTGGATGTCGCGGGCCGACCAGTCGTTCATGATCGTGTAGCCGAAGATGTGGGATGCCGCATCCGCCGGCGTGAGGTTCGCGCCGTCGGAGCCAGCCACACCGCCGACCACAGCGGCGATCTCGAGCTCGAAGTCCAGTCGCTCCGTGACCGGCGGAGAGACCGGCTCGTCCGGGCCGAGCACCGTGTGCGGGTTCGTGAAGTAGAAGGTCGGAGCCTGATACCACTCCGGCACGACCTCGCTCTTGCCGTCCACCGAGGCGCTCACGCCCTCGACGTGCTCCTCGAACGCGACGAAGTCGCGGATGGCCGCGGGGACCAGCGGCGCGCGCAGCCGCACGTCGGCGACCGGGGTGCCCTCAGTTTCTCGAGCGCGACCGAACGCGTCGTGCGCAGCATCCAGCCCTCCCTCGAGCACGTCCGCTACCGTCAGGCCGTCCGGAAACGGGACCACGCAATCGTCGATGATGAACCCCTCGCCGATCGCGCCGGTCGCGTCGTCCCAGCGGGCGATCTTCACGCCTTCACCAGCGTCTCGAGCAGCGCTTCGGCGTTCACGCCAAGGATGCGGCGCGTGATCTCCTCGGGCAGGCCCGCGGAGCGGATCTCCGTGACCGGATCATCGAGGCCCATGTCGAAGGGGAAGTCGCTGCCGAGCAGCACCCGCGAGCCTCCGGCGACCTCGACGAGGTGCCGAAGCCCCGCTGGGTCGTGCACGACGGTGTCGAACCAGAGCCTGCGGAGGTAGCTCGACGGCTCGTGCTCGCAGCGCTGCGCCTCGGGGCGCACGCGCCAGGCGCGGTCGGAGCGGCCGATGGCGAACGGCAGGTACCCTCCGCCGTGGGCGGCGAGGATCTTGAGTCCCGAATGCCGGTCGAGCACGCCCGAGAAGATCACGTGCGAGAGCGCCACGGCGTTCTCGGCCGGCTGCCCCACGGTGTTCGAGAGGTAGAACCGATCGAGCCTCTCGTCGAGGCTGCAGCCGAACGGGTGCAGGAAGACGACGGCCCCGAGCTCGGCGGCGCGCGCCCAGAACGGCTCGAGCCGCTCGTCCGAGAGCTCGACATCCCCGGCGAACGAAGAGATTTCCACGCCCGCGAGGCCGCGACCGAGCACGGCGTCGTCGAGGCTCTCGAGCATGCGGCTGGGGTGCTGCAGCGGCACCAGGCCGAGGCCGGTGAGGCGATCGGGCGCCTGCGCGACATGGTCGGCGACCAGCCGGTTCGCCTCGCTTGCGATCCACACCGCGAGTCCCTCGGGCGCCCAGGGGTAGAAGTGGTTCGGCGACGCGCTCACCCACTGCCGGTCGATGCCCTGCGCATCCATCGCCGCGAGCCGCACTCCGACGTCGGTCAGCTTCGGCACCCGTGCTCCGACCATGGGTCCCGACACGGCCAGGCTCTCGCCGCCGTTGCGCTTCAGCTCGAGCGCGGCCGCATCGCGGACGCCGTCAGGCGCCCGTCGCTCGACCTCTGCGTGGAGTCCGGGCAGCAGGATGTGCGCGTGGACGTCGGTGATGGTGAGGTCGCTCATGCGGGCTCCGACATCTGGTGGGCGACCCCGAACATGAGGCCGGCGACATCCGCGTCGCGAACGCCGTCGAGCTGCCACTGGCCGAGCTGCACGGATGCCTCGACGATCCGCGTCGCGCGAGGGAGGCGCCGAGCGTGGAAGGCGTCCCAGAGGTCCTGGTCGAGCTCGCCGCGATCGACCAGCAGCTCGGTGAGCACGAGCGCGTCCTCGAGCGCCTGGGCCGCACCCTGCGCGATCGTCGGGGGGCAGCTGTGCGCGGCATCACCGATCACGACGACACGGTCGCGGTTCCACGGCGCAGGAACGATGTGCGACGTGAACCAGGTGTAGTTGGCGTGTGCGCCGCCCTCGAGGTCGGACCGGATCGAGTTCCACGGCCCCTCGTAGGCGCGAGACTCGTCGAGCATGATCTGGGTGGCTACGTCGTCGGGTGTGCCGAACCGGTCCTCGGCCTTCTCGACGAGGAACGCGTACATCGAGTTCTCGCCCGTGGGCGTGTAGCCGGCGATGTAGACCGGGCCGCCGTAGTACAGCTCGCTGCGGACGACTTCGGTCGGGCGTGAGACGAATGAGCGCCAGATGCCCATGCCGGTCGGTTGCGGCTTCACGTCGATGCCGATGATGTCGCGCACGGTCGAGTTGAGGCCGTCCGCGCCGACGAGCAGGTCGTACACACCGGCCGACTGTTCATTGACGAACACCTCGACGTGATCGTCTCCTTGCACGAGCCACGTCACCTTCGCGCCGAACCGGATGTTCGCACCGGCAGCGGCGGCGTGCTCGAGCAGGATGCGCGCGAGCTCGGGACGCGGCATCCCCATCGCGGCCGGGTAGTCCGGCCCGCCGGTTTTGACGTCCGGCAACTCGGCGACGATGGGAGCCCCCGGTCCCGGCGCGCGAAGGTTGAGGCCCTCGAACGGGTAGCCGGCCGCGCGGATGTCTTCCCACGCGCCGAGCGTGTCGAACACCCGCAGCGCGTTCCCCTGCAGCGAGATGCCGGAGCCGAGCGTGCTGGGTTCGGGTTTCGCCTCGAACACGTCCACTTCGACGCCGGCCTTGGCGAGCTGGATGGCGGTGGCGAGCGCCGCGACGCCGCTGCCGGCGATCGCGACCTTCTTCACTGCGGTCATGTCAGAACCTCCCTGTTCTGGGTTCGGGTAGTCAGAGGATGGCGACGGGGTTGATCGGCGAGCCGACCGCTCCCGTGATCGGCAGGGGTGCGGCAGAGAGCAGGAACTCGTAACGCTCGAGGCCCGCGCAGACCGCCGCCAGCTCGTCGAGGTCCCACATCTCGCCGATCGTGAGTCCGAGATTCGGGATGACGACCTGGTGCAGCGGCTGGAAGGCGGGCGCGTCGAACTCGTTCGGGCGGACCTCGAACCCCCACGTGTCAGTGGCGATCGCCGCGATCTCGGTGCGGTGCAGCCACGCGGCTGTGGTGAGACTCAGGCCGGGCGCAGGACCGCCGGCGTAGTCGCCCCACCCGTTGCGGCGCGCGCGGGCGAGCTGCCCCGTGCGCACGAGCACGATGTCACCGCGCCTCACCGCGCTCGTCGGGCCCTGGGCGGCGATCGTCGCCTCGAGGTCGGCGACGGTGATCGCGTAGCCGTCTTCGAGCTCGCCGGTCTCCGGCTGCAGGTGGCGGCCGACGTCGAGCAGCACCCCACGGGAGACGATGACGGATGCCGCGTGCTCGATGCCCGTCACGAGGTCGCCCTCGCTCGTCACGACGTCGCCCGCGCGGCGTCCGTTCCAGGCCATCCCGTGGTCGAAGATGTGGCCGAGGCCGTCCCATTGCGTCGAGCACTGCAGCGGCATCGAGATGACGTCATCCGCCCCGCCGATGCCGTGCGGAAAGCCCTGATTGCCGCGCTCCGCATCGACGCCGGTATCGGTCATCGTGTGCACCGGGTTGGTGCGACGGCGCCAGCCCTTCTGAGGACCGTTGGTGTCGAACGACTGCGAGAGCGACACGACACGACCGTCGCGGACGAGGGATGCGGCATCCACCCGCTTCGCCGCGTCGATGAAGTTGAGCGTGCCGAGCACGTCGTCATCGCCCCAGCGCCCCCAGTTGCGGAACGCCTCAGCCCGCGCGCCGATCTCGCCCTCAGGGTCGGAGCGGTCGAGGTCCGCGGGGTTCTCGGAGGGGCTGGTCATGGCGCATCCCTCTCCCTCGCCGGCCATGTCCCGCTTTCGCTCGGTATGGCCCGGCCGAAGCGAGGGAAATCGGGACATGAAGCGAGGATTTCGGGACCTGGACGGTGGGGACTCATGCTGTCGGCACCTCCGCGACGCAGCGGACGACCTGGGTGCCGAGGCCCTGGATCGTGCCGGTCATCACATCGGCGTCGCGAAGGAACCGCTTCCAGTGCTGGCCGTTGCCCGGAGGGCTCCCGGTCAGCAGGAGGTCGCCGGCGAGCAGCGGCATCGTCTGGCTCGCACCAGAGATAAGAGAAGGGATGTCGAACAGCAGGTCGCTCGTCGAGCCGTTCTGCATCACCTGACCGTTCAGGTCGAGCTGCACCGTCAGGTCGCCCGCGTCCACGAACGGGGCCGGCACGAGGAAGGGGCCGGTCGGCAGGAACCCGGGCGCGTTCTTGGAGCGGTACCAGTCCGTGCCGATCTCCTTCATGTCCTTGCGGAACACAAGATCGCGGGTCGTGATGTCGTTGACGATCGTGTAGCCGGCGACGTGATCGAGCGCGTCCTCGCGCGAGACGCGGAACGCGTCGCGGCCGATGACGATGGCGAGCTCGAGCTCCCAGTCGTGCACGTCGCTGTACCCGGGCAGCACGAGTGAGACGTCATCGCCCACGACGCACGCGGGCAGGCCGATGAAGAAGTACGGCTCACCGTTGGCGGCGCGGTCGTCCATCATCTTGGCCGCGAACTCGCGGGCTTCTTCGGGCGTACGGTCGCTGTTGTTCGTGAGTCCCGCCGCCACCAGCTCGATGACATGCTCACGATAGTTGGCGCCTGCCTGCAGCACCTGCCGCGGCTCGACGGGAGCCGTCAGCGTGACATCGGCGAGCGGCATCCACTCACCTGCGTCGTCAACCAGACCAGCCAGGCGATCCCAGTCCGGTGCGGCGAGAAAGGCGTTCAAACCCGCGGCACCCAGCTCGTCAGCGTCGAGCGGACGGATGCGGTCGCGCACCACGAGCCCGAGACGCGTCCCAGCGCCCTCGCGGTAGCGCGCGAGGGCGAAGGGGGTCTGGGGATCGAGAGACATCGTCGTCATGGATTCTCCTCCGAGGATCGTGGTGTCGGTGAGATCGGGGCGAGCCGGGCTGCATCATCCGGCCCACCCCGCACTCACCAGGCTTCAGCCCCGGCCGTGCTGGGCGTACGGGTTGAGAAGCGCGTCCTTGATCTCATCCGGCACGCCCTCCTCGGTCGCGCTCGGCCCGTCAGCCGGCGGGAACGACTCCGTCATCGACATCGGCATGGCACTGTTGCGATAGAAGTTGTTCGAGCCCTGCGACGGCTTCCAGGTGTTGGCCACCCAGTCCGGCACGTAGTTGCGGTACCCGCCCGTGTTCAGCTCGATGCGCAGGCTGGACGGCTCGCGGTAGTAGAGGAACGTCTGTTCGCCGATTCCGTGGATGTTCGGCCCGTACTCAATCGGAGTGCCGTTCTCCATGAGGGTGTCGGCGGCGATGAGCAGCTCTTCGCGGGTGTCGACCCAGAACGCGTAGTGGTTGATGCGCCCCGCGCGGCTCGAGCCGTCGAGGACGACACCGAGGTCGTGCGACTTCTCGTTGGTCGTCAGCACGGAGAACACCGAGATCGGGGCCTCGTCCAGCACGGTGCGCGCCATGAACCGGAAGCCGAGCACGTCGACGTACCACTGCACGAACGCGTCGACATCGCCGGCCGCGACCGTGACGTGGTCGAGCTGGCGAGGGGCGCCGGCGATCTTGCTGCGCTTCTCCGGCCGGTCAGGGTAGATCGACGCGACATGTCCTGGTGCGTCGTGGCGCGTGACGTCCCAGTGCAGCGTCATCGAGTGTCCGAACGGGCCCGTGAAGCGGTAGGCCCGGCCGATCTTGTGGACATCTTCGACCCACTCGCCCTGCACACCGGACGCTTCGATGCGCTTCGCAGCCTCATCGAGCGCTTCGGCGCTGGACGTGCGCCAGGCCATCGTCGCAAGTGACGGCTCATCGCCGGGCAGGATGACGAGCGAGTAGGCGTAGTAATCACCCCAGCAGCGGAGGTAGACGGCGCCGTCGATGCGATCCACGACGGTCAGGCCGACCTGCTCCTCGTAGAACGTCACGGACGCCTCGACATCGGGCGTCGTGATGGCCACGTACGAGAGGTGGGAGAGAAGCTTGATCATCTTCGATCCTTTCCAGATGAAGCGTGTGGGGTGTTCCCGAGATCAACTTTCGCCCAACACCGACATATCCAGGAATCCCTAGTTGACGATCCGATGGATCAGTCACGTTTATGCCCCGCGAGGTGCGATGACCGCGGCTGCGAGCGTGGAATCGGCTGCGAACTCGGCGACATCTTCGATCTGCGCGTCGGCGGTCATCGCGTCGATTGCACGCCGCAGCGCGAGGCGCTGGGGCGTTTCGAACCGCTCCGGCGCCGTCGATCGGCCGCCGGCGGTCGAGGTGGTGACGAGGGCGCGCGCGATGGAGACGTCGACCTCCGAGACCGCCTCGCCGAGGGCGCGGATGCGGAGGCGACTCGTCCCGCCGGCGCGCACGGCGGTGAGGACTGCGGGCACGCCGTCGGCCTCTCGCGAGTCGAACAGGCCGACCCCGTTGCCGCCGGTGCGGAGCACCAGGGCGCCGCCCGAGAGTCCGCGGAGCCATCCGATCGAGTCCCGCAGCGCGGCTGCGAAGTCGTTCGAGGCCGCGGCGCAGTCGGCTGCGACGAGACGGGCCCGCGCCTGCGCGTCCGCGGCGCGGCGAGCGGTGACGGCATCCGTCACCGCATCCGGACGCAGGAAAGGTCGTTCGAGCACGATCGCGCGATCACCCGCCCGGGCGACGAGCGCGGCGAGCTCGTCTGCCGACGCCGTGGACGGCCGAGCGACGATGATCGCACGAGCCCCCGCGGCCAGCGAATCGCTCACCTTGTCGCACCACTCCGAGCCACCGTCGACGACCACCACAGCTCCCGCGGGGTCATCCGACAGCCGCGTCCGCAGCGGCAGTTCGGCGACGGCGACGCGGTAGGCGTACGAGGCTGTCACCACCGGCACATACTCGCTCATCGCCGTCCACCCTCGAGGATCACGGCCGAAGCGGCGTCAGCGAGGCTCAGCGCATACCGCGCGTCGGCGAGCAGCTCGTCGTATTCGATCTCGACCTCTCCGCGCATGGCATGAACGAGCGCGCGCCACTCGGCGACGTAGCCGTTGTCGGGTTCCTGCGGATAGACGATCAGTCGGTCATCCGCGTAGCGAACCTGCACCGAGGCGCTGCCGGCATGCACGAAAGCCGGTGGAAACGACACGTCGATCCTCTCGTCATCCGTGGTGATCTCGAGCCGCCACAGCGCGTCCGGCCCGTCGGGCACCATGACGGTCGCGAGACGTATCGGCACACCAGACGCCTCGTACCCGACCGCGTAGCCGATCGGCGCGACTGCGCGGGCGTAGACGACGCGCTCGAAATCGGGGGCGAGGTCGCGAAGAAGCGGCAGATCGTGCACCGCGAGTCCGGTGAGAAGCTGACGAACGACGGAAGCGGCGACCGCCGGCTCGCCCAGGTCGGGACCGCCGTCGCGCGCGGGCGCCGCCACCGAAGCGAGCTCGGTGACGACCTGGTGATAGCGGCCGTTCGGGGGGAGCACCATCGTCACGGCGATCGCCCGAACCGGTCCGCCCGTCGCGGTCAAGTGGTGTCGTGCCCTGCCCCAGGCCCCGTCGAACAGATGGTTGGTGCCGACGATGAGCGGGACGCGCGCCGCACGGCACGCCTCGAT
This sequence comes from Microbacterium pumilum, assembly GCF_039530225.1. Taxonomy (NCBI): domain Bacteria; kingdom Bacillati; phylum Actinomycetota; class Actinomycetes; order Micrococcales; family Microbacteriaceae; genus Microbacterium; species Microbacterium pumilum. Next base: position 1,552,932 of record NZ_BAAAOH010000001.1, on the reverse strand, counting down.
CACCGCGATCGCATCGGCCTCGGTCGTTGCGATCGGCTTCTCGCAGAAGATCGCGCGCTTGCCGGCCGCGACCGCGGCGAGGACGTGTCGGGCGTGCTCCGCCGGTGGGCTGCACACGACGACGACGTCGACCTCGCGATCCGCGAGCAAATCGTCGATGCCTGACGACCATCGGGCACCCGTGCGCAGCGCGATGGTCTCGGCGCGCCCACTGCCGGAGTCAGAGACGTGGACGACCTGGAACGCGCCGCCCAGCCGGGCGATGGTCGGCGCATGCAGCGCCGCGACGCCAGGACCCGCGCCGATGATGCCGACACCGTGAGACATCCTGACTCCCTCGTGGACCGTTATGCGTGAAGCGTACCTAAGTTGTGAGAAATATGACTATACGCGTCGTCAGATTGCCCAAAGGATGCCGGTCTTGTGTGAAAATCGACCATGGCCAAGGAGTCCACACTGCGCTTCGGCGCTCAGACCGACGAAGTGACGAGCCTGCTGCGGATCGTGAACATGGTGCGCGCGGGTGACGCATCCACTCGACCGGAGATCGGGCGCGTCACGGGGCTCGGACGAGGGGTCGTGACGCAGCGCGTCGACCAGGCGATCGAGATGGGCTACCTCGAGGACGGCGAGTTCGGCCCGTCCTCCGGCGGTCGGGCTCCCCGTACCCTGCGCTTCCGCAGCGGCCGCGGCCGCATCATCGTGTGCGCCCTCGGAGCCCTGCATATCCACGTCGGTGTCGCGATGCTCGAGGGCGACATCCTCGAGCAGACCCACCGCGCGTGGGACATCTCTCGCGGGCCGGCCGAGACGCTCGACACCGCGCTCGCGATGATCGACGACGTGCTCGCACGGACGCCGGACGTGCCCGTGTGGGGCATCTCCGTCGGCATCCCCGGGCCCGTCGACTTCGCCTCAGGCCGCCCGGTCGCGCCGCCGATCATGCCGGGCTGGAACGGGTTCGACATCCGTCGCCGGTTCGAGGAGCGCTACGCCGCGCCGGTCTGGGTCGACAACGACGTCAACCTGCTCGCGCTGAACGAACGCTCACGTCGGCGCGACGAGCACCTCGACCTGATCTACTGCAAGGTGGGTTCGGGAATCGGCGCAGGGCTGCTCTCGCAGGGCCGCATCCATCGCGGGGCGAACGGAGCGGCCGGCGACATCGGTCACGTGCGCGTCGCGGGGTCGGATGCGCTCTGCCGGTGCGGCAAGGTCGGCTGCCTCGAGGCCGTGGCCGGTGGATGGGCTCTGGTGCGCGACGCGGAAGTCGCCGTCGCCGATGGCGCCTCCGGTGCTCTCGCTCAGCAGACGCGCGAGGGCGAGCCCATCACTCCCGAGGCGATCGCTCGCGCGGCCGAGAACGGCGACGCCCTCGCGATCTCGCTGATCCAGCGGTGCGCGCGCGTGGTCGGGGAGTCGATCGCGGCGCTCGTGAACATGTTCAACCCCGGCGTCATCGTGATCGGCGGAGCGGTCGTGGGAGCCGGCGAGGTCTTCCTCGCCGAGGTGCGCCAGCGGGTCTACGAACTCTCCCTTCCCCTCGCGACACGGGACCTGAACATCGTGCAGTCGCAGAGCGACCTGCGAGAGCCGCTGCGCGGCGGCGCCGAAATGGTGCGCGAACAGCTCTTCGACGTCACCTTCCCGCGATGGTTCGCGGATGGCCGGCCCACGATCGAGGGCGTGCACGGCACGGTCTAGCACTTCTTTCGTTTATCGACTAAAGCGTGTAGATTCTCGTCTTAAGCCGTATCTGCTGCGGTCGACGACACGAGGATGTGCCCATGACGCTGCCGTTGCTGCGCGACGATTCCCTCATCACCACGCCGGACGGGGCCGCCGTGCGCGTCTCCCTGCCGTGGATCAGGTCCCTGCCCATGACCTCTCTGCAGGACCCGTCAGTGACGATCGACGGCGTCCTCGCCGAGGACGTCGCGGTGCTGCTCGACGGCAGGCCCGTGGCGCCTGGTGAGCTCGGCGAGGAAGACGGCTGGTGGTTCCAGCAGGATCGCATCACACTCGCGTGGCCGCACCGGGTGAACCTCGGAACCCACGACGTCGCGGTCGAGTTCGGGCTGCGGATCCCCTACCTGCAGGTAGGGCCGGACGGCCCGCTCACCCTGCCGTTCCGCGCCGAGCGGTCGCTCGTGCCCGACGCGCCGCACGTGCCGGCCGCGGTGACGAGGGATGCCGCGCCGACGACGAGCGACGGTTCGCTTCCCGCGGGCTGGGTGCTCACCGCGAGCGCCTTCAACTGGACACCGGACATGATCGCGGGCGACCGTGATGCCGTCGACATCGCCGTCGGCATCGTCGAAGACGGCCTGGCGGTCGAGATCGAAGCGGAGCCGGGACAGCTGTGGCGATCGTTCCCCGGGCGAAGCGAGGCGGATGCCGCGGCATTCGGTGCGCGCCTGGCCGCAGCGGGCGGACGCGTCAGCATCCTGGGCGCGAGCATGGATGACTGGTCGCCGCAGGGCACTCGCCGCACGGACGGCGAGCGGCTCGCATTCCTCCTGCCGCAGATCGAGATCGCCCATCAGCTCGGCGCGCGCGGCCTGCGCCTGCCCATCGGGCAGGCCGGCCCCCCGCTGCTCGAGCGCGTGCTGCCCGTCCTGCACGAGACGGGTCTGACGCTGTTCGAGGAGATCCAGGGTTCGCAGATTCCCGGCTCGCCTCAGGCCGGTCCCGCGATCGATCGGATCGTCGAGTTCGACGACCCGCACGTGCGCCTCCTCGTGGACATCTCGATGTTCATGCCCGCCGTTCCCGAGAGCTATCTCGCACGCCTGCAGGACGGCGGAGTGCCCGCGGACCTCATCGAGACCCTGCGGCACCGCTGGCGCGATCCCGAGATCGTGGGCGCGATCGTCGATCTGCTGCGATCCGGCGGAGTGCCGGCATCCGTCCACACGCTGTACATGGACATGCTGGTCAGATTCGGCCGATCGGAGGCGACGGCGATTGCCGACGTGCTGCCCTGGATCGGCGCGTTCCACCTGAAGTTCTGGGATCTCGACGACTCCGACGACCGCGTGAGCGGTCCGATCCGCGATGTCGCGGCGCTCCTGGATGGAACAGGGTTCAGCGGAACGCTGTGCAGCGAGTGGGGCGGGCACGAATGGCTCGACGACGACCCGACGAGCATGACCCGAGACCACCTCGCGCTGGCCCGCCGGGCACTGAGCGGAGCGAACGCATGACGCTGTTGAACGTCCTCATCCTCTCGGGACACATGACGATCGAGCACGACAACGAGCATCGCAGCTTCCGCCAGCACAACCAGTGGCTCACGACCCTGCTGGAAGACACCGGGCGGTTCACAGTGCGGGTCGTGGAGGACCCGCGCGGCCTCGGCGCGGAGATCATCGACAGGTACGACGTCGTGATCGTCGTCTTCGAGGGCCGCGATGGCTACCACGACAAGGCCGTCGGGTTCGGCGCCGAGACGGATGCCGCGCTGCTGCGCTTCGTGCACGACGACGGCAAGGGCATCGTGTGGTTCCACGGGTCGGCGGTGCAGGAGGACTCGTGGGGGTACCCGGAGGAGTACAACGTGATGCGCGGCGCGAAGCTGAGCGCGTACGAGACGGGGCTGCGGCCCCGGCCCTGGGGTGAGGCTCTTCTCAAGACCACCGAGCCGCGGCATCCGATCACCGAAGGCATCAACGCGACGTGGACCGTGACGGGCGACGACATCCTCACCGGGGTGCAGCTGTACGAGGGCGCACAGGAGCTGCTCACGACGTTCGACGACCTCGAGGCGTATGAGAACGCGCCGGTGTGGCCGATGTCGCACTATCCCGTCGTGATCCCCGAGGGCGGCATCGCCGCTCTCAACGGCATGAACACCGACCAGCCGATCGCCTGGATCAACGAGTATGGCGCGGGCCGTTCCTTCACGATCACGATCGGACATGACATCGACACCTTCCGGCGCATCGAGTTCATCCGCATGTTCCCTCGGGGCGTCGAGTGGGCCGCGACCGGCGAGGTGACCCTCGAGGGCCCCGACCGCCGCGGCGAGCGCCGGTTCCTCCCGTGGCCGTACTACAACCACGAGGGCTGACCCCGCCACCAGGGCGGATGTCCGCCACCGTCGTTCGTCAGCGGGGCTGTAGACCAGCGGCGCGGTAGACGGCGTCGACGACTTCCATCGTGCCGACGCCGAGCGCTGCGTCCAATTCACTGGGCGTGCCGTCGCGCAGGGCCCCGATCACGTGCTCGAGCTGGCGCACGTAGCTGTTCTCGCCCTCGACCGCCCTCTCCTCGACGAGCACGTCATCGCCGGCGGTGACCGTCAGCACGGCGCCCCATTGGGGCACGATCACGCTGGTGGCCACGAGCGAGGCCGCGGACCCCTCGACCCGCAGCGACATGCTTCCCTTGTCGTCGCCGATGAAGGACGAGCGCACATGAACCGGGATGCCGCCCGAGAGCTCGAGCACCGCATCCGTCTGCAGGTCCACACGCGGGTCGTCGCCCGACAGCACTGCTTCGGCCGAGACGACCAACGGCTCCCCCCACGCGGCACGGATGAGGTCCACGGCGTAGCACCCGACGTCCATGAACGACCCGCCGCCGAGATCTCCGTCGAGGCGGATGTTGCCGGGCTTCACGACGAAGTGAGGGATGCTGTAGTCGAACTCGACGCGCTGGATCTGCCCCAGGACCCCTGAGGCGAGCACGCCCAGCAGCCGACGGGTGAAGCCGTGCAGTCGGTAGTGGAATCCCACGAAAGCACGCCTGCCCGCCGCGTCCGCCGCCTCGGCGATCTGCGCCGCGGTCGTCCCGTTCGCCGACAGCGGCTTCTCGCACAGCACGTGCTTGCCGGCCCGCAGCGCCCGCACCGCCCAGTAGGCCTGAACGGTCGAGGGCAGCGGAATGTAGACGAGGTCGACGTCGGGATGGTTCAGGAGCATCTCGTAGTCGCCCGACTCGGGCACCTCGAGGCGATCGGCCAGCGCCCGCGCCCGATCTGGATCGCGTGCGCCGATGGCGATCACTCGGACGCCGTCCAGCTCGCGCGCCGGCTCCACGATCGCCCGCTCGGCGATGCCGGCAGCACCCATGATTCCGATTCCCAGGCTCGGCGCGGTCATCGCCTCATCCTGACCGGCCCGGGCCATCACCGGGGAGCGCCCAACGCATGGCGGGAACGCGCGATGATGGGCTCCAGCACCTTCTGGACGTACCATCCGCTGACCATCGCGCTCTCGGCGGGGCGCGGACTCTGGTCGGACTCGACCACGATCCACCCGGAATAGTCCGAGTCGGCCACAGCGCGCGCGAAGGCTTCGAAGTCGATCAGGCCGCCTTCGTCGGTCGGCTCGAAGAACCAGCGCTCGATGCGTCGCGCGCCGCCTTCGGTGCGGACGAACTGCTCCGCATGGGGCGTGAGCGCTTCGGCGTCGTCGACGAGCTCGCGGGCGTTCTTGAGCTGGATGTGCCGGACCCGGTCGGCGTGGCTCCGGAAGAACTCGACGGGGTCGATACCCGCGACTGCGAGTTCGGCGGTGTCGAGGGCGAGGCCGACGAACTCGGGTGCGGTTGCGGCAAGAAGTCTGTCGATTCCGTCGCCCAGGCGCAGGGCCGACAGGAAGTCGACGTGGAGTGCGAGCCGTACGTCATGCTCCGCGATACGGCGGCCCACCTCGTTCCAGAGGCGGGCGAGCGTGCCGACCTGGTCATCGCTCAGTTCGCCCGTCTGCCATGCCGAGCCGACCGGACGCACGACGAGCGTGTCACCGCCGAGACGGTGCACCGCCTCGGCGAACCAGAGGGCGGTGCCGGTGATCTGCTCGACCGCACCCGGATCGAGAGGGTCAGGTCCGCGGCCCATCTCGACGTCGAACCCGACGAACGGGTCGTACACGTAACTGCTCACGGCGTCGAGCGCGCACTCGGAGAGGAAGGATCGCAGGCCATCCAGAGATCCGTACAGGTTCGCGATCTCATGGGGGCTGCCGAACGGCTCCCATGGTCCGAAGCTGACGGCCGTCAGCTCGACGCCGCTGAACCCGCTGATCGAGATCGTCTTGAACGCCCGCTCGTGATCGCGCTTGCGCACGAACGCGTCGATGTTGGTGTCCCACTGGTTCAGGGCATAGCCCCATCGGACGCCGGTCACTTCGCGACCTCCTCGTAGATGCCGTCGAGCACGTTCTTCGCGTACCACCGCGCGATCGCCGTGCTCTCCGAGTAGTCGCCACCCACCTTGTCGGCCTTGTCGTGTTCGACGCTGATCCAGCCCGTGTAGCCGTGGTCGCGCACCGACCGCATGAACGACTCGAAGTCGACCAGGCCTTCGGCGGTGCCCATCTCGTAGAACCACTTCTCTGTCGTCACGGCCGAGAGCTCGGCATCGGGCCAGAGCCGGTAGTCCTCGTTGACGTCCTTCGTCCGCGTGTCCTTGAAATGGAAGCCCGTCACGCGATCGTGGTGCGCCTCGTACACGTCGACCGGATCGACATCCGCGATGCAGTGCTGGGCGGTGTCGACGAAGAACTTCACGAACTCGGGATCGGCATAGTCGTAGAACGCGTCGATCTGCGCGCGCGTGCGGATGCCACCGTAGAACTCGTGGTGGCACGTCAGATTGACGCCGTACTCCTGGGTGATCTGGCCGACCTTGCCCCAGACTTCCGCCGCGTGCTTGAGCCCGTCGTCACTGACACCGACCTCGTCGAAGAATCGCGAACCGGGCATGACGATGATGTTGTCGAGCTGGATGCCGGACCACCGGTCCATCGTGACCCTGAAGTCCTCGAGGATCGTGTCGTGGGTCGCCGGCACCTCCGGCGCGTAGCGGTCGGGGGTGTAGTACACGCCGTGGAACGTGTTCACGATGCGCTCGAGGCCCTGCTCCTGCACGAACTCCTGATAGTTCGCGACCGATCCGTACTGTTCGAGGATCTGCCAGAACCGGAAGTCGAAGGTGTCGATCGCGTCGAAGCCGACGGCGGCCACCTGGCGCAGGAACCGCGTCATCGCGAGCCGGGACTGCCACTGGTCGATGGGGCCCGCCGGACCCTGGCTGCGCCAGTGGTCCATGTAGCTCCACTTGATCTTCGGCGGCTCGGTGGTCGGGCTCGTCATGGTCGTGCCTGCTTTCGTGGTGAGCGGGTGAGCCGACGGCGTCGACTTCGAAGAGGCGCCTACTTCGTCGAGAACGCGGCGTCGAACGCCGCAGCGGGCGGTGTGATCTCCGCGAGCCTGCGCACGAACGCGAGCGCCTCGGGAGCGCCGATGAGCCGGTCCATTCCGGCGTCCTCCCACTCGACGCTCGTCGGTCCGTCGTAGCCGATCGCGTTGAGCGCGCGGAAGAGCGGCTCCCACCGCACCGCGCCGTGACCGGTCGAGACGAAGGTCCACCCGCGGCGAGGGTCGGCCCAGGGCCGGTGCGAGCCGAGCACACCGTTGCGACCGTCGAGATTCGTGATGGACTCCTTCACGTGCACGTGGAAAATGTGCTCGGCGAAGTCGAGCACGAACGCCAGGTAGTCCAGCTGCTGCCAGACGAAGTGCGACGGGTCGAAGTTGAAGCCGAAGCTCTTGCGGTGGCCGATCGCCTCGAGCGTGTCCTTCGCGGTCCAGTAGTCGTAGGCGATCTCGGACGGGTGCACTTCGAGCGCGAAGCGCACGCCGACCTCTTCGAACACGTCGAGGATGGGGTTGAATCGGTCGGCGAAGTCCTGGTAGCCGTGCGCGATGAACTCGTCGGACGCCGGCGGGAACATCGCCACCGCTTTCCAGATCGATGATCCGGAGAATCCGTTCACTGTCGTCACGCCGAGCTTCGCCGCGATGCGTGCCGTGTTCTTGAGGTCTTCCGCGGCGCGCTGGCGCACGCCCTCCGGGTCGCCGTCGCCCCAGACACGATCCGAGAGGATGTCGCGGTGGCGCTCGTCGATCGGGTCGTCGCAGACCGCCTGGCCGGTCAGGTGGTTCGAGATCGCATAGACCTTCAAGCCGTGGCGCTCGAGGATGTCGAGCCGGCTCTGGACGTACTCGGCGTCATCCCACCGAGACACATCGAGGTGATCGCCCCAGCAGGCGATCTCGAGGCCGTCGTAGCCCCACTCGCCGGCGAGGCGGGCGACTTCTTCGAACGGCAGGTCGGCCCACTGGCCGGTGAACAGGGTGATCGGGCGCGCCATTGTGTGTCTCCTTTGTCAGGTCGGTCGTTGAGCGAGGAGCGTAGCGACGAGACGAACCGCCCCGAACCTGCGAGTCTCGCCGTTGCTGCGTTTCGTCTCGCTTCGCTCGCTCAACGACCGGTGGTGAGTGAGCCCGCGTCGGTGCGGACCCAGGCGGACTCGTGCTCGCTCGAGCGCTCCACGGCATCGAGCACACGCTGTACCGAGAGGCCCTCTGCGAACGACGGATGCGGGTCGGAGCCCTCGTGGATCGCGGTGACCAGGTCGACGACCTGGTGCGAGAAGCCGTGCTCGTAGCCGAGCATGTGCCCGGCGGGCCACCACGCGGCCAGGTATGGATGCTGCGCCTCGGTGACCAGGATCTTCGTGAAGCCCTGGCGGTCCTCCGGCGCCGTGCCGTCGTAGAACTGCAGGCTGTTGAGGTCTTCGAGGTCGAAAGCGAGCGCACCCTTGTCGCCCGAGACCTCGATCGTGAGCGCGTTCTTCCGGCCCGTTGCGAAGCGCGTCGCCTCGAACGAGACGAGCGCACCGTTCGCGAGGCGTCCGGTGAAGAGCGCGACGTCGTCGACCGTGACCTGCCCGAGGCTTTCGGCAGCGCCCTTCAACGAGCTCAGGGACCCGAGCTCACCGGCGCCGAGCATCGGTCGCTCCTTCACGATCGTGTCCATGGTGCCCGAGACGGCGTCGACGGTCTGCCCGGTGACGAACTGCGTCATGTCGATGATGTGCGCGCCGATGTCGCCCAGGGCTCCCGAACCGGCGTGCTCCTTCTGCAGTCGCCACGCGAGCGGCATCTGCGGATCGACGAGCCAGTCCTGGCGATAGGCCGCGCGGACCTGCTGCACCGTGCCGACGACGCCCTCGGCGACGAGGTCGCGAAGGAACGTCACCGCCGGCACCCGGCGGTAGGTGAAGCCCACCATCGAGCGAACCCCGTTCGCCGCCGCCCGGGCTGCGGCATCCGTCATCGCCTCCGCTTCGGCCACCGAGTTCGCCAGCGGCTTCTCGACCAGCACGTGCTTGCCGGCGTCGAGCGCGGCGATCGCGATCTCGGCGTGCGAGTCGCCCGGAGTCACGATGTCGACGATGTCGATGTCATCGCGGGCGATGACCTCGCGCCAGTCGGTCGCGGACTCCGCCCAGCCCCACTTCTCGGCGGCGGCGGCGACGGCATCCTCATTCCGGCCCACGATCACGGCCATCTCGACCGCGTCCGGAAGGTCGAACATGCGGGGCGCCTGACGCCACCCGACCGAGTGGGTCGCGCCCATGAAGCCGTAGCCGATCATGGCGACGCGGAGCGTCATGCCAGCACGACCTCGCGCTCGACCGGTACGCGGTTGGTGACATAGCGACCGGGGCCGCCGTCGGTGCCCGGCATGATCTGCATGTAGAGCAGGCGCATCGTCAGCACGACCTCGACGGTCAGCTTCTCGCCCGCCTCGGGAGCGTGGTCGAGTGGGATGACGACCTCGGGCTTGTCGGCGACGAACCAGAGCGTGTCCCACTGATCGGGCAGCTCTTCGATGCGGTAGCTCGTGCCGTTGAGCTCGAAACGCAGCTCCTCCTTCGGCACGGCGACGCCGTTGACGGATGCCGCGACATCGTCGACGGCCGACAGCCAAAGGCTGCGGTACCAGGGAAGCTGCACCGAGACGGCGATCGCGTCGTCGCGACGGTGAACGTCCTTGTCGGAGAAGAGGGAATTGTGGGTGGCCATGGCAGGCTCCTCGATCGCAGAGAGGTCAGTGGAAGGTGTCGGTGAACGTGTTGTGCGGAACCGGCGGCACCGGCTCGAGCTGCTGCACGGTCTCCGGGCTGTAGGGGTGGTTCTCGGAGGGCACGGGCTGGTCGGCGGGCGGCATGAACACCGGCTTGCCGTCGTCGCCGAAGTACATGAGGTCGAGGTCGAACGCACCCTGGTTCTTCAGGCCGAAGCTGATCCAGTTCTCCTCGAACGGCGCGCGGGCGAGCTCGTAGCAGCGGAACTTCCAGATCTTCCATTCGCCGTCCTGCTTGAGGAAGTCGATGGCGTACTTGCACCAGACCCAGTGCGCCCAGACCTTCTTGCCCAGCACCTCGCCGGGCGAGTACATGTCTGGGAACTCCTTGGCGACCTCGGGATCGGTGAGCCCTGACTCGGTGCCGGCCATGAGCCAGACACCCTTGGCGGTCTCGCCGTCGGCGGCCACCTCGATGACGGGAGTCGTCGTGGCGTGCAGGATGAGCTTGCCGGTCGGCGACGGGCGACCCTGGTGATACCGGATGACGCTGTCGTACTCGGTGTACTCCCCGGCGTTCGTATACCGAGCCCGGATGCCCTCGGTGCCGCGCTTGACCCACAGCGGGATGATCTGCTCGTCCTGGAACGCGTTGTGCAGGTACATGTAGCGGTTGAACACGTTCTCGACGGCGCCGCGGTCGTGAGCGGACTGCGCGACCCGCGCGACCTCGGCCAGCGTGCCTCGCAGCGCGTCGATCTCGGCGCGGAGTTCGGAGACGGTCGGCTCGGCGATGGTCGCCCCTTCGACGAGCTCAGGGACCGTCTGGGTGTCAGACAAGGCTCTGCTCCTTCACCGTGTCTTCGATCGCCTGGCGCATCAGCACGTGCTGCTTCTTGACGAGGTCGATCGGGTCGCTCTCGCCGAGGTCGGAGAACGCGTGACCCTCCCATTCGCTCGAGAGGTAGCCCTGATAGCCGCCCTGGACGAACTGCTTGACGATCCGCGGGATGTCCATCGCAGGCTCTTCGCCGTCGGGCCCGATGTCGTAGAACTTGGCGTGCACGTGGAAGATCTGCGGCATGATGTCGAGCCACTCCTCCGGCGGCACCAGACCGTGCATGTTGAAGGCGAGCCGTGTGAAAGGACCGAACTGGAGGAAATCCACTCCTTCGCCCGACAGGTAGTCCTCGAACTTCTGGTTGCGCACGTGCATCGGCGTGGGCTCGTGCCAGATCTCGTCCATGACGGGGAAGTGCTTCTCGTCCATGCCCATGTTGCTGAGCGTGCGCAGCAGGGTCGGGGAGAGGCTGTGCATCGTCGAGGAGAAGTCTGCCGTGAAGCCGAGACGGTCCGACTGCAGTTCGTCGTACATCTCACGCATCTGCAGGACCTGCGGGTTGTTCGGCCCCGACGGCGCGTGGATCTCGTAGCCGAGCTTCTGGTCGTACTTCTCGGCGAGCGGAAGGAGGCTGCGCAGCAGCTCCTTCCCGTGCGAACGGATGACGACCTTCTTGAACCCGAGCGTGTGCGCGGTCTTCAGCTGACGCGCGAGGAACTCGTGCTCCTCATCGGGCGTCATGTCACGCTGCTTGCGACGCCCCATGTCGAGGTTGGTGCCGATCGCGCTCGCTTCGAGACCGTACTTGTCGAGCGAGTCGAACCACAGCTTGACGAAGTCGTCGTCGACGTCGGGGTAGGTGCGCAGCAGCTGCGCGATGTTGAACTCGACGCCCGGGCCGATGCCTTCGTCATGCACGGCCTTGATGAGGGTCTCCGGGGTGTACAGGCCCGCGGCGAATTCGCTCGTCATCGAGTACAGGGTCGTTCCGAGCTTGATGCCCGTGCCGGCGATGCCGTCGCTCATGAGTTCGCTCCTTCTGTGGTCGGCAGCCAGGCCGAGAGTTGTGTGCGCGCGTGTGCGGCATCCGTTGTCATGCGCGAGCCGGCGTCGACGGCTGCCGAGCGCTGCACGGACTGCTCGCCGGCGATGATCTCGAACGGGCTCTGCCAGTAGTTCCAGTGCCAGCCTTCGTACTCGCTCGAGATCGCGCCGTTGTAGCCGTTCTCGACCAGCAGCCTGATCAGGTCGCGCACCGGAACGGACGGCTCTTCGCCGTTCTCGTCGATGCCGAAGAACTTGCCGTGCACGTGACGGATCCACGGCATGATCTCCAGCCAGTCGTTCACCTGAGCGGGGCCGAACAGGCCGGTGCCGTTGATGCCGAAGTCGATGCCGAGGTCGGGGCGGCCGTTCTGCGCGGCAAGCCCGATGAACGAGCCGAACCGCTGGCCGTGCTGGGCCTGATCCGCGGGCGGGCCCTGCTCGTAGTAGGTGTTCCAGAGGTCGACGACCTTGGTGAGCAGTTCTTCGGACGCGCCGCGTCGGCGATAGGCCTCGATCAGCGACGGGGCGAAGCCGCTGACGGTTGCACCCCAGTCCATCGTGAAGCCCAGGAACGGCGAGCCGACCTTCTCGTAGCGGTCGCGGAGGGCGAGGATCCGCGGGTGGGACGCATACTGGTCGGCGTGCACCTCGAGCGCGAGCGTGACGCCATGCTCCTCGGCGATCGGCGCGAGTGCCTCCATCGAGTCGGGCTCGATCGAGATCTGCACGCGCGCGATCGGGAAGCCGAGCTTGGCTGCCGCCTTGATCTGCAGCGTCATGTAGTCGATCAGCTCGTCCTGCGTGAGCAGACGATCGCGGTGGATGCCGATATCCGCGTTCACGGCGAGCGAGGTCGTGACGAGTCCGACCTCGTCCACGAGGTCGCGGAACCAGCCCGCGAAGGAGTCCTCGATCACGGGGAACCCGCGGAAGCTCGAGAAGCCGATGACCTCGAGGCCCGGCCCGTAGCCCTCCGCAGCGACCTTCCGGATCAGACCCTCGAGGTCGTACTCCCGGCCGTGGAAGGCACGGGTGAAGCTGTAGAGCGTCACGCCCTGGATGGGAGTGCCCAGTCCTTCGACGAGCTCAGGAACCGTGCTCATGCTGCGACCGCCTTCATGGTCTTGACGTCGTGCTCCTCGATATGGAGCGTCTCGGTGTCGGAGATGATGATGTACGGGATGTAGAGCGTGAGATCGACCCGCACCTCGTGGTCGGCGTCATCCGCAACCGGGATATCGCCCGACAGGACGGCTGAGTCGGTGGGGAACCACCACTCGCCGGTCTCGTCGACCAGCTCGCCGAAGCTGAACTCACGGTCGTTCATCCTCCAGCGCAGCGACTCGGTCGGCGCCTCGACGCCGTCGATGCTGAGCTTCGCGCCGGCGATGCACGACCCGGGGAGCGCCCGGTACCAGGGCAGACGTACCTCCACCGCGGTGCGGGCACCGTCGGTCGTGAGCGTGCCCTGCTCGATGATGCGATCGGGGATCACGAGAACCTCCTGGTTCTGAGCCGACACGGTCGGCCGGACATCTTTGTCATTGTTTCTACACTCTAATGTCTGAATTAGACAGAAGCAAGTTCGGATGCGATGTGTCGCGCCCCCTGGACCGCGAGCGCGACGCTCGTGAGGGTCGGATTGCAGGCCGTGGCGGTCGGGATCACGCCGTTGCCGGCGACGAAAAGTCCGGGCACTCCCCACACCTCGCTGTCGGGCCCGCAGACGCTCTCGCCGTCCTCGGTCTCACCCATCCGCGTGCTGCCCTGATAGTGCAGCGAGGCGCCCAGCGGCATCATGAACGGACGGTCGTCCAGCGGCTCGCCGATCGCCTTGCCCAGTCGGATGATCTCGGCCTTGGCGCGATCGATCACCTCGTGGTCGCGCGGCGTGAGCGTGTAGTGCACCGTCATCGCGGGCATGCCGTACGCGTCGAGCGTGTCCGGGGAGAACTCCACCCGGTCCGAGGCCTGCAGGTCCTTCGCGCAGAACAGGCCGAGCCCCACGATGGATCCGGGTGCGGCAGGATCGTCGTCTGCGAGCTTGACCGGCGATGCGTCGAGCTGCATCACCTGACCGTGGAAGGGCATATCGTCCGTGAAGGGCACCCATGTGACTCCGCTGTACTCGCTCAGCCCGGCCGATCCCGCCCCTTCCTCCTCGAGGGCGGGGACGAAATCGCGGATGCGCACGGCGAACACGATCTGGGCCTGGTCGTTCAAATAGCGACCGAGCGCGTCGGGGCGGACGCCCGAAGCCCACAGCAGCTGCGGAGTGCGCAGCGCGTCCGCAGCGACGACCACGAACCGTGCGCGCACGTCGTGGCTCTCGCCGCTGCGCACGTCGGTGACAGAGACTCCGACCGCGCGACCGCCCTCGACGAGCACACGCGTCACGAGCGATTCGTCGTACAGGTGGAAGTTCGGGTTCCCGCGTGTCACGTCGCCCATCACGACATCCGAACCCGACCACACGAGGCGTCCGTCGTCGCGCCGGTGCACGGCGAGCGGCATCCGCTGGACGCGCTCATGCGGGTCTCGTCCTTCGTCCTCGGCGTCAGCGAGGCGCTCGCGCACGAGAGCGGCGTGGGGGGACGTGTCGAAGGCGGCGCTTGTGACCCCGAGCAGGCGATCGCCCTCGTCGAGGAGCTCGTCGAAGATCCCGCGGTCATCGAGGAAGCCGATGCGCTCGCTGTCGTTGGGCCTCGGGCACGCACCCGTCCAGTGCGCGGCCATGCCCCCGACGTTGCTCGAGAACGCGGCGACGGGCAGACCGTCCTCGCCATCGACCTGATATCCGTCCTCGAGCAGGAACGTGCCGGGCCGCGCGCGGCGCTGCGTCGTCTTGACGATCCCGCCCACCCGGTCACCGCCTTCGCGTGCCATCGGTCCCTCCGAGCGCAGCTGTGCCTTCGCCCGCTCGTCCGGGTCGGTGATGTTCTTGACGTGGGCGCCAGGCGGATCGGACACCGTCGGGCCGACCTCGAACATCGCGATCGTCGCGGACGGCGCCTGCTCGCTCAGGATGCGGGCGTAGGCGGCGCCGGTCGGCCCGCTCCCGACGATCGCGACGTCGACGGCGGCGGGATAGTCCCACGCGCTCATGCGGACTCTGCCAGCCCTCGGATGTAGGCCACGGACTCTGCCGACGCGGTCTGCGGGTAGTACTCGAGCCCGATCGGGCCGTCGTATCCCGATGAGCGGAGGAGCGCGAGCGACGCGGGCCAGTCGATCTCACCGGTGCCGGGCTCACCGCGCCCGGGGGCGTCGGCGATCTGGACGTATCGGATGATGTCACCCGCGTTCGCGAGTTCCGCAGCCACATCCTCGCCTTCGACGGTGGAGTGGTACAGGTCGTACAGCACGCCGAAGAACGGCGAGTCGACGCCGCGCGCGACGTACACGCCCTCGCTCGTGCGATCCAGCAGTGACCCGGGGTGGTCGACGCGCACATTGACCGGCTCGAGTACGAGGGTGATACCGGAGCCCTCGATCTGCGCGATCGCCTTCTGGTAGATCTCGATGAGCTTGTCGAGCTGCACCTGGCGCTTCCAACCGCCGAATCCTGTGCCGCTGCCGACCACAATGCGGGGCGTGCCGAGGAAATGCGCGATCTCCACACCCTCGTCGAGCTTGCGGTAGAACTCCGAATGGTCCCACGGCGGGATCATGAACTGCGTCCGGGGCTCGGAGAGCTGGGCGGTGAGCTGCGAGCCGGTCTCTTCGAGTGCAGCCTTGAGCGCGGGCAGGTCCTTGGGCGTCGACGGCGCGTCGGCGCCGGTCGGCCCCCACATCTCGACGGCGGTGAATCCGGATGCCGCGGCCGCGCGCACGCGGTCGTGATAGTCGCCGGCCTCGGTGAAGAGCAATTCGATATTGGGTGCGAGCTGGTACACGTTGATCTCTTTCGGTCGCTGAGCCTGTCGAAGCCTCAGAACATCGGATGGTCGTGGGCGGCGTGCACGGGAACCTGCTGAAGCACGTCCCAGTGCTCGACGATCCGGCCGCTCTCGAATCGGTAGATGTCCGCGACCGCGGCGTCTGGTGCGCCGGGACGGGAGGCTTTGACGTGCACCATCGCGAGGTCGCCGTCGACGAGGATCCGCTGGATCTCGAAGCGGGCGTCGGGGGAGCCGTCGAACTTCGGCGTCAGCGCCTGGATCGCGGCATCCGGACCGTCGACGATGGTCGGATTGTGCTGTCGGTAGTCGTCCGCGACCAGGCCGGCGAAGGCATCCGCCACTCGCTTCTGGGTATAGAAGAGATCCACGAACCGCTCGAACGCGGCCCGGTTGTCGGTGCTCATGGTCGGCTCAGCCCTTGAGCCCACCGGCGAAGCCCTGGATGAACTTCTTCTGCGCGAACATGTAGAACAGCAGGATCGGGATCATCGAGATGATGACGACCGCGAAGATCTTGTTCCAGGCCGACACCAGTCCGCCCACGTAGGTGTACATCGCGACAGGCAGCGTCTGGGTCGTCGATCCGCCGAGGAAGATCAGCGAGTTGAAGAAGTCGTTCCACACGATGAGTCCCGCGAGGATGGCGACCGTGCCTGTGGCAGGGGCCATCAGCGGCAGCACGACACGGAAGAACGTCTGCGTCGGCGTCGCCCCGTCGATGACGGCTGCCTCTTCGTACTCCGTCGTGAGGCCTCGGAAGAAGCTCGCGTACAGGAACACAGACAGCGGCAGCAGGATGCCGATCCACAGCAGGATCATGCCGACTGCGTTTCCCGTCAGGCCGACCGTCCGCGCACCGATGTAAAGAGGCACGGTGCCGAGCTGCGCGGGAAGGATGATCGCGATCAGCACCAGATAGAACGTCAGATTCGTCCACGCCCGGGTGCGCCGTGTGATCACGTACGCCGCGATCGACCCGAGCAGTACGAGCCCGGCGATCGCGCCCGCCGTGATCATGAGGCTGTTCAGGATGCTGAGCGGGATGTTGTTGCGTCCGCCGGCGGTGAGCACCTCGATGAATGCGCCGAAGTTCAGCGATGAGGGCGGCGTGACGGCGCTGGTCGTGAGTGCTTCCTGGTCGCCCTTGAGCGCCGTCGCAACGAGGAAGTAGAGCGGCAGCAACCAGATGACCGTGATGATCCAGATGCCGATTTCGCGAACGGCGGTGAGCTTCGTATAGCGGAACATGTCAGGCCCTTCCGACGGCGTCGCGATCGCGGGTGGCGTACTGCTGGAGGATGGCGAACACGAGAATGATGAGCGTCAGCACCAGGGCGAGCGACGATCCGAAGCCGAACTGCCCGAGTGAGAATGCCTGCTTGTAGACCTGTGTCGCGAGAGTCTCGGTCGCGCCCGCTGGACCGCCGGCAGTCAGTGCGAAGATCTGGTCGAAGATGCGGAGGCCCTGGATGATTCCGAGTGTCGTCGCAATGGCGATGGAGGGGCGGATGGCGGGCACCGTGACGTGCACGAAGCGCTGCCAGATTCCGGCGCCGTCGAGAGCGGCTGCCTCTTCGATCTCGACGGGCACAGATGCCAGGCCCGCGAGATAGATCACCATCACGAAACCGGTCTGCTGCCAGACCACCGTGATGAGGATCGCCCAGATCGACCACGTCGGATCGGCGAGCCAGACCTTCTGCAGGCCCTCGAGGCCCACGGCCGAGAGGAGACCGTTGAGCGGGCCGTTGAACTGGAAGATGAACTTCCAGATGTAGGCGACAGCCAGTGGGCTCAAGACGACCGGAAGGAAGAGGAGCGTCCGCAGGATGTAGCGCGACTTGAGCGTGCGGTTGATCGCCAGCGCGAACATGAGACCGAACACATTCGTCAGGATGACGGATCCGAACGCGAGGAACAGTGTGTTCCAGACTGACCCCAGGAGTGTCGGGTCATTGAAGATCCGGACGAAGTTGTCGAGGCCGACGAACTCCCAGTCGCCCAGGCCGGTCCAGTTCGTGAAGGCGAAGAACCCGCCCGTCAGGGTCGCGGCATAGTGCACGCCGATCACGAGCACGATGGCGGGAAGCGCCCACCACCAATGGCCGTAGCTGATCAGCGGCTTGCGCTTTGAATCGCGGGGCCGCGGAGTGCGGCGTGCTGAAGGGGGCACCGTGAGGGTGCGAGTTGCATCCCGCTCGATCGTCACTGTCATCTGCTCCCTGACCTCGTTGTCACCCGCCCCCTCATCGGGGGCGCCTGGAGCCACTATCACACACTTGTGTCGGAAGCACACATTAGTATCAGCGATATCCGCTATAAGTAGTGAGAGGCGTCCCGCGCCGTGTCCAAAGCGCGAGTATGAGGACCGTGACCGAGTCATCGCCGTCCGCCACGTGGGAGGACCTCCACCGAGTCTTCGTCGACCCACCAGACGATGCGCGACCTCGCGCCTGGTGGCATTGGATGGACGGCAATGTTGATCCCGCCGGCATCAGACGAGATCTCACGTGGCTTCACGGAGTCGGCGTGCGGGGAGTTCAGCTGTTCGACGGTGGCATGGGCGTTCCCCTCGTCGTCCCCGAGCCCGTCCGGCCGGGATCGCCCGCGTGGCAGGAGGCGGTGAGCACCGCGGTGAGCACCGCCGCCGACCTCGGTCTGGAACTCGCCGTCGCCACGTCGTCGGGATGGAGCGCGGCAGGCGGCCCCTGGGTCGAGCCGGCGGACGCGATGAAGAAGCTCGTTTGGTCCGAGACAATCGTGCCGGGCGGCGATCTGTGCGAGGTCGAGCTCACGCCGCTCCCCGAAGTCGCGGGACCGTTCCAGGACTCCCGCCGATGGGGGTCTGCCGACGGCTCCAGCTGGTCGACGGACTGGCGGGTCGTCGCAGTACCGTACATCGCGGCGCACGACCCCTTGATCCCCGCCGCCGTGGAAGGCTCCGCACCCGTCCGGGACTGGACGGCTCTCGTCGACGACGGCTTCCAGGCATCCATCGCACTCCCTCGCGACCCCGACGACTTCTCATCCGCCTCGCTCACTGAGGAGTTCGCCTCGCCGGTCACGGTGCGTTCCGTCACTCTCGGCCTTCCCGGGCCGCGCGGGTTCGGCGCTGCTCCCGCGCCGCACGCGGTGCTCCAGGCGAGCGAGGACGGCACGCTCTACCGCGATGTCGCGCAGCTACCGCCGACTTCGGTGCCGGTGCGCAGCGCCACCTTCCCCGCTGTGACCGCGAGGTGGTTCCGGCTGGTGCTCTCCGGCGCCGCCGCCGCCGACGCGCTGCCACCCGTCGCCGAGGGCGTGCGGCTGCCGCCGGTCCTGCGCCGCTCGGACACTTTCCTCGTATCGGAGTTCGCACTGCGCTCGGCGGCACGCGTCCACCGGTCCGAGGTGAAATCGGGCTTCGGAGTGATCCCTGACTACTACGCAGCCGACACGATGGAGACGACCCACAACGGGGTCATTCCCCAGACCGACGTGCACGACCTCACTCGTCGGGTGCAGGACGGCCGGCTCGACTGGGATGCCCCGCCCGGCCGCTGGCGGATCCTCCGGTTCGGCGCGTCGCTGACCGGTCAGACGAACGGGCCCGCGCTGCCCGACTCGACCGGGCTCGAGGTCGACAAGCTCGACGGCCGGCGGGTCGCCGCCTATCTGCAACGCCACCTCGCGGAGTTCGGCGTGGAGTCGGGCTTCGGAGCCCTGCTGAGCGACAGCATCGAATCCGGTGCGCAGAACTGGACGGATGCCATCGCCGAACGGTTCCGGGAACTGCGGGGCTACGACCCGACGCCGTGGCTTCCCGCACTGGCAGGCTTCGTGATCGAGGATGCGGCGGCATCCGATCGCTTCCTGTACGACTACCGGCGCACGATCACGGAGCTGTTCGCGCGGGAGTATTACGGCACCCTCGCGGGCGAGGCTCACCGACGTGGCATGGTCTATTACGCCGAGGCGCTCGAAGACGGCCGCCCGCAGCTCGGTGACGACCTCGGGATGCGCGCTCATGCCGACGTGCCGATGGGTGCGATGTGGACGTTCGATTCCGCGTCCGGCCCACGACCGACGTATGTCGCCGATCTCAAAGGCGCGTCATCCGTCGCCCACGTGCACGGCAGAGCATGGACGGGTGCCGAGGCCTTCACGAGCTTCGACCGCCCGTGGGCCTCGTCCCCGCGGAGCCTGAAGCACGTAGCCGACCTGCAGCTCGCCCTTGGGGTTACGCGCTTCTGCATCCACACCTCACCGCATCAGCCGCTCGCGGCGCCCCCGCCGGGGGTGGCCCTGGCCCCTTTCCTCGGTCAGGCCTTCACCATCAACGAGACATGGGCGGAGATGGCGCACCCGTGGATCGACTATCTCGCGCGATGCTCGGCGATGCTCTCGGCGGGCGAGCCGGCTGTGGACGTCGCGGTGTTCGTCGGCGAAGAGGCGCCGGTCACGGGCCTGTTCGACGAGCGGTTCGACACGTGCGTGCCGATGGGGTTCGACTTCGACTACGTCGGAGCCGATGGGCTGTCGCTGCTGACCGTCGAGGACGGCGAGCTGCGCTCCCTCGGCGCTCGATACCGTCTGCTGTATCTCGGCGGCTCGAGCCGACGGACAACGGTGGCCGCCCTGCGACGAATCGAGAAGCTGCTCGATGACGGCGCGACCGTCGTGGGGCTGCGTCCGGAATGCTCTCCATCGCTGGCGGACGACAACGGTGATTTCGCTGCCGTGTGCGACCGGATCTGGGCGCGCCCGCGCGCCTTCGGGCGAATCGTGCCCACGTCTGACCTCGACGTGGCCCTGCGAGAGCTCGGAGTGCGGTCGGCGTTCGAGATCTCCGGGGCGGAGCTCTGGTCGATTGCGAGGCTCGTGGACGGACGGCGCGTCACGTTCCTGGCGAATCCCGCCGGCGAGGATGTGAGCGCACAAGTCACGGTCCCGCCGGAGGTCGGACCGCTGACCGGGTGGGATCCCGTCGAGCTGCGAACGACGGCGCTGACCGAGATCCCGGCGACGGCCGGAGGAATCTCGTTCGAGATCCACCTGCCGGCGTTCGGTTCGTTGTTCGTCCTGCCGGACGCGTCGAAGCACGCTGAGGATGCCGCGTCCCTTCGCTCCGTCGCGGTCGAGGTCGCGGGAGGGTGGTCGCTCGCGATGCCCGGCCGCGGCGAGATCGAACTGCCCGGCGGGCCGATGCACTGGACCGAGCTCGACACGGAGGCTCGCGGGTTCTCGGGGACGGCGGTCTATCGCGCCGAGTTCGTCCTCGAATCCGTCGACGACGGCGACCGGTTCACCCTGTCGCTCGGCAGCGTGCGAGACATCGCCCGGGTACTCGTCAACGGCATCGACTGCGGCGTCGCATGGACGCCGCCGTTCCGATGCGACGTGACGGCAGCGGCGCGAGGCGGGATCAACGCCCTGGAGGTCCATGTGGCGACGCCGTGGCGGAACCGGCTCATCGCCGAGGCGAAGACTGCTTCCGGTGCGATCTTCGCCCCGATGACGCAGGTCTTCGAACCGGATGCCGAACCGCTGGTCGCCGGTCTTGGCGGGCCGGTGCTCGTGCTCGTGACCTCAGGGTCCTGACGTACCGCCGGCAGGAATCAGCGGGGCTATTGCACCACATAAACAATACTAATGTCGGAAACCGGCAGATGTGTGCCAGGCTGATCGTGCGGCCAGCGGCCGAGCCAGCTTCCCGAAATGCTGGCGACAACGAAGTCACGAAAGGGTCGAAATGCCACAGCACACAGCCTCGCGGCGTCTCCGGTGGTCGCTTCTCGCGGCACCGGTCGCCGGAGCACTCATCCTCGCCGGTTGTTCCGGCTCCCCGGACGGCGGCAGCACCGGCACGCCCGGCGCCGACGTCGGTTTCAGCATCATGGTCGCCCAGGCGAACGACGCCGACGACTTCTACGCGCAGACCGCGGAGAAGTACACCGAAGAGACCGGCGTCGCGATCGAGGTCATCCCCTATCCTTCCGACGCGTACAACACGCAGGTCACGACGCAGCTGCAGGCCGGCAACGCCGCGGACGTCATGATCCTCAACCCCGGAACGGGTCAGGCGATCTCGGTCGTCACCCTCGCGGACGCGGGCTTCCTGGCCCCCCTCGCCGGCAACACCGCAACCCTCATCCCGGAGGGCACCGAAGGGCTGTACGGCTCGGACGGAAAGATCTACGGCCAGCCCACCGCGCTGGCTCCGGTCGGGATGATCTGGAACGGCGGCGGCGCCACGGACGTGGGCATCGACGAATACCCCTCGACCTACGAGGATCTGCTCGCCGACTGCACGACAGCTCGCGACGGTGGCAAGACGTTCACCGTGCTCGCCGGCTCGATGCCGCCGAACACGGGGCTGTTCACCCAGCTCATCTCCGCGACGCGCGTGTACCAGGAGACTCCTGACTGGAACGAGCAGCGTGCCGCGGGGGATGTCACCTTCTCCGACAGCGAAGGCTGGAAGGAGACGCTCCAGACCGTCATCGACATGAAGGACGGCGGGTGCTTCCAGGACGGCGTCGAAGGCGGCACGTTCGACAGCATCACCGCCGGCATCGGCGGCGGCACGTCGCTGAGCGCAGCCACCCCCGGCTCGGCGGCCGCCTCCATCGGCACCGCGACCGGCCTCGACATCACCGTGCAGGCTTTCCCGCCGGCAGACGGCGGAGAGCCGTTCACGCTCGCCTCGGCGAACTACGCGTGGTCCGTCAACGCCAAGGCCGACGACGCGAAGCAGAAGTCGATCCAGAACTTCCTCGACTGGGTGGGCTCTCCCGAGGAGTCGAAGGCGTTCGCCGACCTGTCGGGTCTGGTCCCGATCACCGGTGTGACCGCAGGGGACCTGCTGCCCAGCTACGAGCCGATCGGCGACCTCCTCGAGTCCGGCGCCTATACGCCGCTTCCGCTGGAGACCTGGCCCAACCCGGCCGTGTACGACGCCCTCGGCGCGGGCGTCCAGGGCCTGCTGACCGGCCAGAAGACCGTCGACCAGGTGCTTGCCGACATGGACGCGGCCTGGGACAGCTGATCCCCTGCTCTGATCCATCGGATGCCGCTCGAGCCACGTGCTCGGGCGGCATCCGCCATTCTCGGCGAAAGGCACGAACGTGACCAGAAGTCCGCGTCTGCAACGACTGCTCGACGAACTCACGTGGGAGGAGAAGCTCGGCCAGCTGCAGATCGTCTTCCGTCCGCGACTCGAAGACGCCGCGCAGCTCATCCGTGACGGCATCGGCTCGGTGTTCTGGCCGCGATCGGCCACAGCCGTCAACGCGCTGCAGCAGGTCGCCGTCGAAGAGACGCGGCTCGGCATCCCGGTACTCGTGGGACTCGACGTCATCCACGGCCAGCGCACCATCGCACCGGTGCCGCTCGCCCAGGCGGCGAGCTTCGATCCCCTGCTCGTCGAGCAGCTCGCCCACCTCGCTGCCGCGGAGGCCCGGTCGGGTGGCGTCACCTGGACCTTCTCGCCGATGGTCGATGTGTCCCGTGACCCTCGGTGGGGGCGGGTCGTCGAAGGCTTCGGCGAGGACGTTCATCTCGCCGCGACGATGGGCCGTGCGATGGTCCGGGGCTACCAGGGCTCGGATCTCTCCTCCCCCGACTCGATCGCGGCGACGGCGAAGCACTACGTCGCCTACGGACAGCCCGAGGGCGGTCGCGACTACAACGCGGTGGATGTCTCGGAGCACCGACTTCGCAACGTCTACCTCGAGCCCTTCCGCGCGGTCGTGGACGAAGGCGCCGCCTCGGTGATGGCCTCGTTCAACACGGTCGCCGGTCGTCCGATGCACGCGCATCACGGCCTGCTCACCGGAGTCCTCAAGGACGAGTGGGGGTTCGGCGGCGTGGTGGTCGGCGACGCCGACGGCGTGCGAAATCTCGTTCCGCACGGGATCGCGGAAGACGTGGCGGATGCCGTGCGCCAAGCGTTCGCGTCGGGGCTGGATGTCGAGATGGGCGGTGCGCCGAGCGACGTCGAGCCCGCGGTCCTCGCGGCGCTCGACCCGGCCCGGATCGACGATGCCGTCGCTCGCGTGCTCGGGCTGAAGGAAGCGCTCGGGCTCTTCGACCGGCCCTATGTCGACGAGGCGGCCGAGATCACGGCGCCCGCCGATGCGTCGCGCGCTGCCGTCCGACGCGCCGCCGCCCGGTCGTGTGTGCTGCTCAAGAACGACGGCACGCTGCCGCTTCGCACGCCCCAGCGTGTGCTCCTGACGGGACCGTACGCCGAATCGGACGACCACCTCGGCGCCTGGACCCAGTCTTTCGCCGCACCGGCCCGGACCATCGCCGACGAGCTTCGCACCCGCTGGCGTGAGATCGATGTCCGTGTCGTGCCCGGCGTGGGCTTCCTCGACGACGACGGGTCCGGCATCGCCGGCGTCGTGGGTGCTGCGCAGGATGCCGAGCTCGTCCTCCTCTTCGTCGGAGAACCCAGCGCCTTGTCCGGCGAGGCGGCATCGCGCAGTGATCTGCGCCTGCCGGGCCGACAGGAAGAGCTGATTCGCGCTGTGGCCGCCACCGGAGTGCCGTTCGTGGTCGTGCTGGAAAACGGGCGCCCACTCGTTGTCTCAGACTGGATCGACCATGCCCCTGCCGTGCTCGAGGCGTGGCATGGCGGCACGGAGGCTGCCGCCGCGATCGTCGACGTGCTGCTCGGCGAGGAGGACCCCGCGGGACGCCTGCCGATGTCATTCCCTCGTTCCGTCGGCCAGATTCCCGTGCACTACGCGCACGAGAACACCGGCCGGCCGGCGACGACGGGCGGCGCGATGACCGCCGAGTTCGAGGACATCGGACTGCACGGCCCCGACAACGTCAAGGACAAGTACACGTCGAAGTACCTCGACCTCGACCTGGGGCCTCAGTTCGCCTTCGGTCACGGGTCGGGCTACGCATCCTTCGCACACGGACTGCCCCGCATTTCGCACGCCGAGCGTGCCGGGAGAGACATCGACGCCGGCTCGGGCGTCAGCATCGCCGTCGACGTGACGAACACGTCCGATCGCGCCGGCGATGAGGTCGTGCAGCTTTATGTGCACGACCTCATCGCCAGCATCGCGGCTCCCGTTCGACGGCTGATCGCTTTCGAGCGCCGAACGCTCGAGCCCGGCGAGACCGCCACCTTCGAGTTCGCCGTCGGGCATGGACAGCTGGGGTTCTGGACCACCGTCCCCACGGCCCCGCCGACGGGTGCGACGTTGCTCGTCGAGCCCGGCGTGTTCCGCTTCCACATCGGCGGGTCACTCGATCGCACGCAGCCGGTGGAATTGCGCGTGACCTGAAACGACGCGGCGCGAGCTCGTCAGACCATCGCAGGCACCGGGCGGTCCGGATAGAGCTCACGCATCGCGTTGTCATACCTTCGCTTCATCAGCAGGAGGTACAGCAGCCGAACGGGTGCGGGAACGTTGGCGCGATACCACTCCTCCCGCTCGGACTCCGGAACGCTGGCGAGAAGCAGGCCGAGCTGCAGCGACAGCACATCCCTCGGGAATTCCTTTCGGTGGGCGGTCAGCGTGGCGCGAGTGTGCACCTCCAGCTCATCCCACTCGGGCTGTGACAGCACCGCTGCCGCGACCGGAAGGATGTCGTCCTCCTCTTGGCCGAGGTGCGCGAAGAGGATGTCGCGAAGGACTTCGATGTCGCCGGCGAACGCATCGCGAAGCCCCGCATCGGCCGTTGCGACCCACGGGGCGAGCTGCGGCTCGATACCGGCAAGCTGCGACCCGACCTCGGCATGCTGCATACGCATCTGATCGACATGCGCGACACAGGCGGGATCACGGGTGGTCAATCGGTCCCAGAGGAGCATGTCCTCGGTCTCGTGATGCAGGTGCAGGGCGTAGAAGTAGAGCTTGGCGTAGACCCCGATGATCGCGGCCCGGTCGACGTCGTCGGCCTCGACCTCTCGGATGAGAACCGGGAGCTCGGTGTACAGCCAGCGGAAGATGCGGTGGACGA
This sequence comes from Microbacterium pumilum, assembly GCF_039530225.1. Taxonomy (NCBI): domain Bacteria; kingdom Bacillati; phylum Actinomycetota; class Actinomycetes; order Micrococcales; family Microbacteriaceae; genus Microbacterium; species Microbacterium pumilum. The sequence goes on along the minus strand of NZ_BAAAOH010000001.1, from coordinate 1,527,293 downwards.
GGATCAGGCCGGAGGGATCGCAGCCGGGGTTCTGTCCATCAGGAAGTGACCCGGACGACGGCAGCTTGGTGGCCATTTCGAATCCCCCGATCTCGCCACGGGTCCTCGACGCATGACGCCGCGCGCGGCGAACAGCCGCATGCTACACCTGTCGCGCAACGGCCACATCACCCGAACGGCCAGCACCACCCCGGCGGCGAGCGAAGCCCCCTTGCCCGCCACGCAACCGGCGCCCTACGCTCTCGACCGTGGAGATAGACGCTCCTGGGGGGCGAGATTTCGATCGACGCTCGACGGCCGTCGGCGCGCGCGTGAGCGTGACGGATACCCGCTGGGAGCGCCACATCGTCGTGGACGCAACCGTCAGCCACCGGATCGAGAGAGTGTTCCCCTACCTGGCGAACCCGACGCAATGGCGTGACTTCGCGCCCGCCGCCGAATTCCGAAAGCAGATCGACCCCGGTCCGCCCTGCGTCGGTACGAGATGGATGGCGACCGACCGCATCGGACCGTTCCGAATCCACTTCATCGATCGGCTGGAAGTCCTCGACGAGAACCGACGTGTGGTCTGGCTCTCTTCGGCGCCGTGGAACGCACGCGTCGAATACGCCTGCGCCGAGTCCGGCACGGGGACCCGTATTCGCGCGGACTACGCGGGGGACCTCAGCGACTCGTTGCGCTGGCAGGTCGGGTGGCTCCCGGTATGGGCGTGGCACCGCATCCTCGCGCAGGACTTCCGGCGACTGGATCGGCTGCTGACGCTCGAAGCTCGCGCAGCGGGGCGTTGGCAGGTGCAGCACCCGCAGGCTGTTGGTACCGCCGCGGAATCATGACCGACACTGCACCGGTCACCGGCTGCTCCCGCTCTGTCAGACTCGTGCAAGCTGAATGCGTGCGGCACCGATGCGATCGGTCGGCAGCACGCGGAGTCGCTCGTCTCCATTGAGCACCCGGCCCGGCACGATGCGGCCGTCCTCGACGAGCAGCTCCTCGACGGAGTCGATCTCGATGCGCGCATCCGCGGCGAAGAAGTCCAGCGTGAGCTCGCGACCGATGACGACGAAGTTGTCCTCGCCCGCCCCGACGATCAGCCCGAACGGACGCTTGTCTCCGGAGTGCGGGATCGGCGCGCCAGGGAGGGATTCATCGGGCACATGCAGGTCCGGATCCGGAACGTGCACGCCGGCATCCAGCAGCATCCGCTGGAGGAGAGCGAGAGTCGCGCGCGCGGAGATGTCGATTCCGGCAATGTTCACATTCGTCACCTCCACCCCGGGCTCGATCACCACTGCTCCGACACGCCCGCTGACCTGGGCTGCGGCGATCTCACGCTCGAGCGCAACCAGGAACGAGAGGGTGGCCGCCACCTGTCCGTCCGGGTTGCCGCCATCCAAGCCGAATGCCGACCATCCGATCGCCCGGTAGACGCCGACGGCCCGCACGAGCTCCCCCGCGTTCATGCGGCACTCGGGCACGAAGAGCGGCTGGACGCCGCTCGCATAGTCACGCATCGCGCCGTCCGCATCATCGACGTAGATGTCGGGGCCCAAGAGCGCCAACGACGGCGCTGCAGCGCGCCAGACGTCGAGAACCCGGGATGCCGGCCCACCGCTGGGATATTGGCCCGGCTCATCCTGACCCGGCTGCGGACCGAGCCACGCGTTGGCGTACATCGGGATGTCTGCGATCGCGTGCCCTCGCCGGGCGAGGTGTTCGACGTAGCTCGCGAAGCCCCACGCCATGAAGACCTCGTCGGCGGCGGAGCTCTCTCCGAAGACTTCGGGCCATGACCCGGACGGCCTCGATCCGTTGGCCTCCCACAGGGCGCGCGCGAACGAGGTGTCGACAGCGGCGGCGCCGACATGCTCGAGCAGCTCCGGCGGAACCGGGTTGTACCACGCCGCCTCGGCAAGCGGACCGCGGTCCCGGCTGTCGGAAAGCAGGCCCGTCTCGTTCTCGACCTGGATCATGACGACCACACCGTCGGGATCAGCATCCACGATGTGGGCGACCAGCTTCTCGAACGCACGCGCGTCCGACTCGCGGAGTTCCGGACTGAAGACCGACAGCACCGGCTTCGCTGTGGCACCTTCATAGCTGAACGCATGACGGCCTTTGGGCTCGACCACGGCGCGCGGGAACCGCTCGCGATCGACGCGCACCCATCGGGGCGCATAGGTGGATGCTGCGTTCTTGAAGGCGCCGAACCAGAGGAGGACGAGCCGCAATCCGTGGTGGCGCGCCTCTTCGATCATCCGGTCCACGAGTGCGAAGTCGACGGTCCCCTCCTCCGCCTCCAACTGCGCCCAGCTCACCGGAGCGAGAACCACGTTGCCGTTCATACGCCGGATGTGGGCGAATGACTCCGCGATCGAGCGCGACGACGACGAGGAGGAGTTGAACACCTGCCCGCCCAGCAGCAGCGCCGGTCCCCCGTTCCGCCGCAGGGCGAATCCGCCCTCGGCGGTGATCGACCACGGGCGCGGGGCCGGTGTGCTCTGTGTGTTCATGATCGTGATCCTCTCGGGGGGAGCGCTTGGTAACGGAAATCGCGGAACAGAGCGCTGCCGGCGCCTGTCGCATACAGCGCCGGTCGCAGACTGAGCAGGTCACCCATCGTGTTGGCGTGGTAGCCGGATGTCTCGTACCGCACAGTGTGACGGATCCACTCGCCGCCGGGAACGCGGTACCAGGCCGTCACGATGTGCTCGTCGTTGCGGATGCGCAGCATGATCCGGTCGGTCACCGGCGCCGGTTCGCGCCAGTGGGTTCTCATGCCGCCCGAATAGCTCAGCATCCGCTCGCCGTCGATGCCCAAGCCGCAGAAGAGCCGATTGTTGAAGAAGAGCAGCAGGCCGGCTTCGCCTCCGTCCGGCTCGATGGCCACGTCGACTTCGACCTCATAGGAGTGGTCGCCGGCGAGCATCGCCAGCGGCGAGGTATCGGCCGGCGAGGTGCCCTTGCCGGCCATCTGCAGCCCGCCATCGAGACTCAGACGATCCGCCTCGCCGGGATCGGGCGCGTGGAAGGCCCACCGCTCGCCCGGGACCAGGGTCGAGAAGTCATCGTGGACATCGGGGGACGGATGCTGCACCATCGCGCCGACGGGAGCCTGGAGCACTCCGCCCGGATCGTCCACCGCCAGTTCGGGCCACCCGTCATCCGTCCACCGGAGCGGCTCCAGCAGGATCTGCCGGCCGAGGGTGCGGTAGCCGTTCTCATAGCCGTGCGAGATCATCCACCAGTCGTGCGTCTCCCCGGTCCCCGGCACAAGCGTCGCGTGACCCCGCGACCACCAGCGATCACCCGCATCCGTCGTCCGCGCGATCGGGTTGCGCGGGTGGTTCTCCCACGGGCCATGAACCGACCGCGAGCGCGCGACGATCACCATGTGCCCGGTCGGCGGACCCGCGGTTCCGCCGACGGCGCTCACAAGGTAGAACCAGTCGTCCTTGCGGAGGAGCTTCGGCCCTTCGAGGGCGTAGGCCTCAGTTACCCACTCGTCGGGGTAGCGCCAGCCGTCGTAGACGTGCTCGAGCTCCCCGACGGTCGAGAGTCCGTCGGCAGACAGGCGGATGCTGCGCACGCCGTTCACGAAGAGGTAGCGGCGGCCGTCCTCACCCACGACGTGCCCGGGGTCGATCGCTCCGCGGATGCCCAGATCGATCGGCGCCGACCATGGGCCGCTCATCGAGGGCGCGTGGATGACGAAGATCGAGGCATCCGTCAGGGTCGACCACGGCGTCGGGATGAACGGGATGTAGATGTAGAAGCGACCTTCGTGCTCGGCGATGTCGACAGCGAAAGTGCTGCCGATGGGTTCGGGCAAGGCGGCGCACTCGTACGTCCAGTTGATGAGGTCACTCGAGCGGTACAGCAGGAGTCCGGGGGCAGCCTCGAAGGACGAGTAGGTCAGCCAGTACTCGTCGCCGACCTTGATGATCGCCGGGTCCGGCCGATCGCCGGGGAGGATCGGGTTGACGAACGTCATGCCGGACGCGGTCACGGGAACACACCGACCCCCCGGCCGTTGCCGACCGGCATCGAACCCACCCGTTCGGCCGCCTGCGCCATCCACCTGGTCACGATGGAGGACCCGGCGAACCGTTCCGCAATGCGCAGGTATCCCGCCGGGCTGGGATGCAGCCCATCGGGAAGTTCGGCGATGTCGTCCGCGCCGAACAGATCCAGTCCGTCCAGGTAGAAGATCGCGGGATCATCCGCGGCCCGCGTGTGGACGACGTCCCGCAGAATCTCCCGCACGGAGCGCAGGGTGAGCGGCGGTTCGAAGAAGTCCGGCGTCGTGCTCTGTGTTCCTCGACGCTCCCCCGTGACCGGGTCGGTGATGGTGGGGCCCGGCGTGTCCTCGTGCATCGGGCAGAGGATCGGCGAGATCACCAGGATCGGCGTGGACGGCGCGCCGTCACGGAGGGTGTCGAGGAAGCCATGCACGGCCGGTATGAACGTGCGCTGCTTCATGGTGTCGCCACCGACGATGTTGATGCCGATCTTCAGGCTGAACAGGTCTGCACCCGAATCGCGCATCGTCCGTGCCGTGAATGGATCCAGATGGGCGTTCGCGGCGAAACCGAGATTCGTGACATCGAGACCCAGCTGGTCGGCCGCAGCGACCGGCCACACACCACGCGGTGTCGCCGCCTCGATGCAGTGACTGATCGAGCTGCCGTGATGCCACCAGCGCAGCTGGTCGAGGGGCTCGGCGGGCGTCACGGGCGCGTCGGCGCGCACATCGCGGATCTCGACGGTGTCGCTCTGCGGAAGCCACACCACAACCCGTCGTTCCTCGAATCCCGCGCCCCCGAGCTCGAACCGCACGACGGCGGGCTCGCCCTTGACGAAACGCGGTCCCCCGGGCTCAGCGAGATGCAGCTCCGATCCACCGGTCACGCGGGCATCGTCGACCGGCCCGCCGTCGACCGTCGCAGAGAACACCGCCCATCGCACCTGGTCGGGAACCCAGGGCAGATACAGACCGGTCGTCTCGACCGTGAGCTCGATCCACGTGGCCGCAGTCCAGAACTCGCAGCGCACACCGGACGCCTGCTCCGCGGCGATCCGCATCCAGTCGGAGCCGGACTGCGCCGTGGCGCGGGGCGGCAATCGCAACGGGGTCAGGCCCGTCGGGCTGACCTCGACATCGACCGCTCCGCGCAGACTCGCGCGGACGAGTTCAGCGGTGTACTGCTTCATGTCGCTCCTGATTCGCTCTCCGCCAGCGCCGGGAATCGCGCCCGACCGCCGATCCAGTCGGCGATCGCCTCGATCGTCGGCAGCGCTGTCGGATCGGCCGGCTCATTGATGTGCGCGTGATCGGCCCCGGGCTCGAAGTGCACAGCCACGTCCACGCCGGCGTCGGCGAGCAGGGCGGCGAATGCCTCGCCCGACGGTCGAAGTCCGTCGAGTTCGCACACGACCACGAGGGTCGGCGGGAAGCCCTCACCCGATCCGAGTCCGGGGAAGACGTGAGGATCGGCAAGCAACTCCGCCGATCCTGCGTAGTTGAGGGCGATCTGCGTCATCGGCGATGCCGGATCCGGAATCTCGCCCGGGTGCCCGCCGTCAGGGTGCGCGGCCGGGTAGACGCTGACAATTCCCGCCGGGACGTCTCGTCCGGCATCCCGCAGCCTGGCGATCGCGCCGGCCGTCAGCGTCCCCCCCGCACTCGCGCCGCCGAGCACGAGTCCGTCGGGCGTGACGCCGAGCAGCTCCTGCGCGTTCGATCGCGCATGATCCCAGGCGGCCAGCACGTCGTCGGATGGCACCGGGAAGTGCACGTCGCCGAGGCACTTCGTGTAGTCGACGGCGAAGACCGGGATGCCGCGCGCAGCGAGCTCGAGGGCCACCCAGTTCGACTCGGGCATGTCGAGGTAGCCGCCGATGAAGGCGCCACCGTGCACCCACACCAGCCCACGGCCGGATGCCGGAGCCGAGGCATCACGGTATAGCCGAGCAGGCTGTGGCCCGTGAGGACTGTCGACTTCAAGGTCGGTCGTGGTCACGCTCGCAAGCCGAGGGAACCGGCGACGCAGCGACGCGGTGTCGATGTCGGTGCGCGGATCCGCCGGTTCGCCGTTTTCTCGCAACCAACGCAGTGCATCGGGGAACGGCAGCGATCGGATGTCGAACTCGGTATCGGTCATGCGCTGATTCTCCTTTTTCGCGCCGCTGCCGGGCATCCGTCTCTGTGGTCGACCCCGCCCCTTTGTCATTCCCGTGCTGGATCACCGAGCCCGCACGCACGCGACGTAACCAGCGTGGTCTCCCGGCGAGCCAGCACGGGAAGGACGGTGCGGGGACCGCCGGCCGGCGTCATGCCGGCTGCAGCTCCCTCATCGACCGACGGATCAGATCGTGCTGCTTGCGCACGAGCACCAGCGGGTCGACCTCGCCGAGCTCGGCAAAGGCGTGACCCTCCCACTCGCTCGACCAGTACCCGCGGTAGCCGCCCTCGACGAAGACGCGCACCAGCTCGGGGTAGTCGATCGCCGGCTCCTGGCCGGTCTCGTCGATGTCGTAGAACTTGGCGTGCACGTGCTTGATCTGCGGCATGATGTCGCCCCACTCACGCGGGTCGATGTGGCCGTGCATGTTGAACGCCAGGTGCGCGAACGAGCCCAGCCGGCCCGGATCGAAGTCGCGGCTCTTCAGGTAGCCGATGAACTCCTGCTGCCGCTCCTGCATGGAAGCATCCGTCGCCCAGATCTCCTGCATCCTGGCGAGCGCTTCCTCATCGAGCCCCGCCCGCTGAACGGCGCGAAGCAGCGTCGGCGACATGGCGTGCATCGTCGCGGAGAAGTCGGCGACGAATCCGAGCAGCGGCGAGTCGAGCTCGGCGTACGTGTCGCGCACCTTCAGGATCGCCTCGGTGTTCGGTCCCATCGGGGCGTGGATCTCATAGGCGAGCGTGAGGTCGAGCTTCTCGGCGACCGGCAGCAGGCGGCGGAGCAGATCGGGCTTGGCCGACTGGATGCGCACGAGCGGGAAGCCGAGCTTCTTCGCCCCCTGGAACATCAGCTCGCTGAACTCGAACTCCTCATCCGGGGTCATGTCGCGGTCGCGGCGCCTGCCCATGTCGAGGTTCGCGCCGAACGAGCTCTCGTCGAACCCGTGCTTGTCGAACGCGGCGCGCCAGGTGCGCACGAACTCGTCCGACACCACCGGGTAGGTCGGCACCATCTGGGATGCCACGATCTCAATCCCCGGTCCGATGCCGAGTTCGGCGACCCGGTCGAGCAGTCCGTCGAAGTCGTACCAGCCGGCACGGAACTCCGCACTCGCGGAGTACAGAGTCAGACCGAGCTTGAACGGGTCGCCGTCCGTCGCCGGCGGCACCGGCGCGATGTCCGAGACGAGCGCCGGGGGCGCGGCATCCCGATCCGTCGCGGTCAAGGTCAGCGTCTGGCGGACGACGTTCGGCACGTACATGCCCGGCCCGCCGTCCTGTCCCGGCGCGATCTGCATGTAGGGCAGCCGCAGCTGACCGAAGATCTCGACCTCGTGGCTCTCGCCGAGGGTGACGGGGATGTCGCGCTTCACGATCAGCAGCGGGTGCTCCTGCAGGTACCAGAGCACGTCGCTCTGATCCGGCAGGTCGTCAAGGACGTAGCGCGCTCCCGCCAGCTCGAATGCGAGATCGGCGGCATCCGCGGGCTCGCCGTCGATGGACACCTGCAGTGTGCCGACCGACGACAGCCAGAGGCTGCGGTACCAGGGGATCGTCAGCGAGAGCGCGAGGCCCTCCGGGTGGACGCGCAGGCTGTCGTCGGCGATGAGTCCGTTGGGCATGGTGTCGCTTCTTTCGTCGGTGGAGATCGGATGCCGCGGCTCAGAGCGCGTCGGCGACCTGGCGCATCAGCGAGTGATGACGGCGGACCTGCTCGATCGAGCGCCAGGGCTCGCGCTCGCCCTCGTACTCGCTGGAGAGATATCCCGTGTAGCCGGCATCCCTGATCGCCCGCAGCACCGGTTCCCACGGGATCTGCTGGTCTTCGAGGTTCTCGTCGATGTCGTGGAACTTCGCCTGGACGAACACGACGTGCTCGGCGACATCCGCGAAGTCGGCCGGGTCGACCGCGATGCCGTCCATGAACGCCGGGCGGCGGCCGGGGAGCTCACCGGGCTTGAGCGGGATCGGCCGGTCCTGGAAGATGCCCGTGTCGATCAGCAGCCCGAAGTGCTTGGTTCCGGTGCGCCGGATGAACTCGATGTACTCGTCGACGACCTCGTGCTTGATCGGCGTCGGCGCGTGGATCTCGGGGCAGATGATGACGTCGAGCTCTTCGGCGAGCGGAAGGCTCTGCTCGACGACCTCGGTCCAGATCGGATGCGGGATCAGGTCGCTCGACACGACGCCGATCTTGGGGCGCACGAACCGGAAGCCCAGCCGCTTGGCGAGCCGAAGGTCGCGCTGCAGCGCGGCGGCGCCCTCCTCGACGGTCATGTCGCGACCGTTGTCGCCGCTGGAGTGCAGCCGGGTGTCGATCCAGGAGCCGTAGTTCGTGGGCTCGAGCCCGTAGGTGTCGAGCAGCCGGAACCAGTCGTCCACCCACTCCTCCGACGGATCCGGGTAGTTCGGGATGTGTCCCTCGCCGAGGATCTCGACGCCCGTCGCACCGAGGTCGGCGATGCCGGCGAGCGCGGTTTCGAGGTCGAGCACCGTGCCGTAGTCGCCCATGAAGCTGTAGAGCGAGACTCCGTACTTGAAGGGTGCGCCGTCGCCCTCGGGCGAGAGCGTCACGTGCTTGGTGACCTTGTACGTCGACGGCTGGTGCTCGACCGGGATGTACGACATCCGCAGTCGCAGCTCTATCGACACCTCGTGTACCCCGTCGGGCAATCCGCCCTCGAACGGGACCGTGACGATCGCGGCCTCTTCGAGGGGCCAGCGGACGCCGTCGCTCTCCCACAGCTCCACGAGCGTGTAGGTCGCGCCCAGGAAGGTCCACAGCGGAACGTCTGCCGCGACGTCGACGAGGTCGCCGACGCGGACGGCGATGCCGTCGATGAGGGATGCCGTCATCCCGCGGTACGACGGCATCCGCACGCGAAGCTGAAAGCCCGTGATCTGATCGCCCTCTCGGACATTGCGGAAGCCGACGGACTGGATGAGGTCTCGCTCGAGAAGCATCGATGCTCTCTCTCTGGATCGGGATGCCGCGCCCTCCGGCGTGCATCGCCAGACTAACAGCTTTAGGTGTGTTTCATACATAAGTATGATCAATGTGCGCATAACCATTCGACCGTGCGGTCATCGTCGCCAACGATGGCTCCTACCGTCCTCATAGACCGCGCGGATACACTGGGCGAGGCATCCCGACCGCGAAGGAACACACCGACGTGTCCGATCAACCGCTGCTCTCCCGGCTCGACCTGAACCTGCTCGTCGCCCTCGATGCGCTGCTCACTGAGCAGAGCGTCACGCGCGCGGCGGAGCGACTGCACCTGAGTCAGCCTGCGCTGAGCGCGTCACTCGCGCGGCTGCGCACGCACTTCAACGACCCGATCCTCGCGCGGCGCGGTAACACCTACGAGCTCACGCCCCTCGCCTTTCGGCTGATCGAGCACACCACGACGGCGCTCGAGGCCGCGCGCCGGGTGTTCGAGAGTCAGGCGACGTGGAATCCGCTGGATTCGACGCGCGAATTCTCGGTGTATGGATCCGACTACGGCTTCGCGACGATCGGCACTGCGGTGTCGAGAATCGCCGCCGAGCGCGCTCCGGGCGTGCGATTCCGGTTCATGCTGCACAACCCATCGATCGTCGACGAAGTCTCGACGCGGCTGCGCGCCGTCGACGGCATGCTGATCCCCCACGGCTACCTGACCGATCTGCCGTATGTCGATCTCTGGCGTGATGGCTGGGTGATCGTCGCATCGGAGTCGAACGAGGCCATCGGCGACGAGATCACCATGGAGCATCTCGGTGCCATGCCCTGGGTCTTCACGTTCCAGTCGCGCACCGCGTTCACCTCGGCCGCACGGCAGCTGCAGCAGCTCGGCATCGAGCCCAGGGTCGAAGTCGTCGTGGAGAGCTTCCTCTCACTCCCGCACTTCATCAGCGGCACGAACCGGCTCGGTCTGCTGCAGGCGGGCCTCGCGCCGCTCGCGGCACAGCAGGTGCCCGGCATCCGGATCCTGTCGGCCCCCTTCGACGCCACCCCGATCGTCAACGCGCTGTGGTGGCATCCGGTCCACAATCGCGACCCCGAGCACGCCTGGATGCGCGGGCTGTTCGCGGAGGCGGCGCGAATCGTGGACACCCAGCTGCATCCCGCAGGAAGCGTCACCGTATGACACCCGCCGACGACTCGCTGACGGGCCGTACGGTGATCGTCACCGGCGCGGCGGCCGGTCAAGGTGCCGCCGAGGCGCTGCTGCTCCACAGGCTCCGCGCTCGTGTCATCGCCACCGATCTCGCGGACACGCCGCCTGGGGCGTTCGCGGGGACCGGCATCCGATATCGGCGGCTCGACGTGGCTTCGGAGGATGACTGGATCGCCCTCGCCGATGACCTCCGTGACGGCGAGCCCGTCAAGGGTCTCGTGAACAACGCGGGCATCACCCATCGCGCGCGTCTCGGCACCCTCACGCGCGAGGACTGGGACCGGGTGCTCGCGGTGAATCTCACCGGCGCCATGCTCGGCATCCAGGCGATCGCACCTCTCATGGCGGAAGGCTCGTCGATCGTCAACGTCGGTTCGAGCGCCGCGCTGACCGGGCACTACCCGGCCGCTTACACCGTGAGCAAGTGGGGACTCCGGGGCCTCACCCACGTCGCGGCGACGGAGTTCGGGCCGCGCGGCATCCGGGTGAACATCATCCATCCCGGCTTCATCGAGACGCCGATGACCGCATCCGCGCCCGACGCGATGCGCGCGGCGCAGCTCGAGCTCACGCCGCTCGAGCGCGTCGGGCAGTCCGACGAGGTGGCCGGGATCGCCGCATTCCTGCTGTCGGATGCCGCGGCCTACATCTCAGGCGCCGAGATTCCGGTGGACGGCGGATTCACCTCGTCGGGCGGCGCGAAGGTCATGGCCGATCGCATCGCCGCGATGGCCCCACCCTCGTGAGTGACGCCATGTCTGGGCTGCCCACCGTGCTCGCGATCGGCGAGACGATGGGCCTGCTGACCCCCGATCCGCTCGTGGCGCTCGAACGCGCGTCGACGCTGCGGCTCGACATCGGCGGCGCGGAATCGAACGTCGCCAGCCACCTCGCGCACCTCGGTGTTCCCTCGGGCTGGGCGAGTGCTGTCGGCGATGACCCGATCGGCCGGCGTGTGCGAGCGACGCTCGGTGAGCGAGGTGTCGACACCCGCTGGGTCGTGGTCGACCCGTCCGCGCCGACGGGCGTCTACTTCAAGGATCCCGGCCCAGACGGTACCCGAGTCGTCTATTACCGGGCGGGCTCGGCTGCTTCACAGCTCGGCCCTGCGTTCGCCGACACGCTGCCGCTCGCGGAGGTGCCGTGCGTCCACCTGACGGGCATCACGGGCGCCCTCTCGGATTCGTGCCGTGCACTGGTCGCCGCGATCATCGGCCGGCGAGAGGCCGCCGGGTTGCCGGTGTCGTACGACGTGAATCACCGACCGAGCCTCTGGCCGAGTCGGGACGAAGCCGCGCGCCGGCTCCGAGCAGAAGCATCGCGGTGCGACATCGTGTTCGTCGGCCTCGATGAGGCACATGCGCTGTGGGGAACGGAGTCGGCGGACGATGTGCGCGACCTTCTCCGCGAGCCTGCCGTGCTGGTCGTGAAGGACGGCGAACGGGCGGCATACGCGTTCGATTCGTCCGGTCGCTTCGTCGAACCGACCTCGGCCATCGAGGTCGTCGAACCGGTCGGCGCGGGGGATGCGTTCGCGGCGGGCTATCTCGCGGGTGTGCTCGCCGGCGGATCGACGGAAGATGCCCTGCGCACGGGACACGACCGGGCCCGAGCGGTGCTGATGTCGCTCGGGGATTTCTGAACCTCACCGTTACAGACAGGGAGAGTGGGATGCCTTCATCCGATGAGTGGTTCGACGAGGCGTTCGCGGACGAGCGAATACTGGTGATCGCGCGCGGCCTCGGAGTCGAGCGGAGCCTGCAGATGGCCGAGCAGTCCTGGGACCTCGGTGTGACGATGCTCGAACTGCCGATCCAGTCTGCCACCGATGTGGAAGCGCTGGCGAACGTCGCCGCAGCGGGTCGTGAGCGCGGCCTCGTCGTGGGTGCGGGCACGATACTGACGCCCGACCAGGTACTGGTCGCGCGCGATGCCGGAGCTGTGTACACGGTCAGCCCCGGCGCCGATGAAGCGGTCATCCGCGCCAGCCTCGACGCGGGGCTGCCGACTCTTCCCGGGGTCGCCACGGCGAGCGACATCCAGCGATGCAGGGGCTTCGGACTGCACTGGTTGAAGGCGTTTCCTGCGTCGGTGCTCGGGCCGGAGTGGATCTCTGCGATGAACGGCCCCTTCCCCGAGGTGCGGTTCGTCGCCACGGGCGGGGTGTCGGCCGCCAACGCCAGGTCCTTCGTCGACGCCGGAGTTCGGGTCGTCGGGCTCGGATCGAGCTTGGCCGACCCCGCGCAGCTCGAAGAGATCAAGCGGGCGATCTCGCCGACCACCGGTCCTTGAGCTTGTCGAAGGGCCCTGAGCCTGTCGAAGGGCCCTGAGCCTGTCGAAGGGCCCTGAGCCTGTCGAGGGGCCCGGTGCGGACCGCCCGACGCTTCGACAAGCCCAGCCACCGGCCGGGGCTCAGAGACCGGCGGGCTCAGCCGAGCAGTTGCGCGAGCCGCGGTGAATCGGGCGCGAGCCGCTGTGCCACGGTGATCGCGGAGCGTATGGCGCTCTCGTGCGAATCCGCATCGTCGGTGTACAGGCCGGCCAGCCACAGCCCGTGCTGCCCCTGCATATCCTTCAGCCGGCGCTGCGCGTCGAAGTAGTCGGTGTCGATCTTGCCGTGCTCGTAGGTCGTCACGGCGTAGAGAGGCTCGGGGAGCGCCTGATCGAACGTGACCCAGCTCTTGAAGACCGGCAGCCCGCGCGCCGGGCTCCAGATCGAGAGCGAGCTGTGCGCCCCGTCCCAACGGGCGTTGACGACCGACCATGCGGCGTTGCTGCGGGGCATCAGCCGGCGATCGCCGTGGATCGCGATCGTCGTGTCGAAGTACCGGAAGCGGCGCAGCTCGGCAGCCCTCGCCTCGAGTTCCGGGACGGACTCGATCAGGTCAGCCGCCTGCCGCGCGTTGGTCGCGATGAGGACGTGATCGAACGTATGGCGCGTCCCGTTCGCATCGTCGACGGCGTAGCCGTCGATTTCGCGGGTGACACGACGGATGCCGGCATCGATCCGGATCCTCGTGGTGCCGAGCCCGCGCACCAGGGCGTCGATGTAGACCTTCAGTCCGCCGGTGATCTCGCTCTGCGAGGGCGGCGAGAGTCCTGCCGGCATGTTCGCCCCGAGGTAGAACAGCGCGTTGTACGCGGCGAACCCACGGAACTCAGAGAGCTCGACGCACCAGAACGACAGCAGCAGCGGGTACAGGAAGTCGTCGACGAACCGCTTCGGCAGGTGCTGCGCCTGAATGTACTCGCCGATGGTCAGCGTCATCTCGTGCCGTTCCAGGAAGGCAGGCACCCCGGACAGGAAGGATCGCAGCCTCAGCATGTGGCATATCGCGGTCGGCGTGAGCGATGCCCACACGGGGCACCCGTTGCGGAACGGCGGCAGGACGACCGGATGCTGGTACCGCTCGTGGAAGACGGTCAGCGTCGCGGGATAGGCCGTGCGGGCCACCTCGAGGATGTCGAGCAGCCGGTTGAATCGCGCGTACGACTCGCCGGCGCCGAAGAACTGGAACCCGGCATCCACATGAATTCGCTGGCCGCGCGCGTCGATCTCGATCGTGTGCGCGTGACCGCCGAGGCGGTCGTCTTTCTCGAACAGCGTGACCTCGTGCTGTTCGCTCAGCAGCCAGGCGCTCGTAAGACCCGCCGCACCGCCGCCGATGATCCCGACTCTCACCCGGATTCCACCTCCCGCTGCCCGGCCGGCGCCCTGGGCCGAATCTAGCGGCAACCCGTCGCCGCCGCTGTGTCGGTGGTCGGCGCGACACTGGAAGAACGAACGGAAGGAACGCGAAGATGAGCAACGAACTGATCCCGGTCGATCCCCCGGAGCTGTTCCACAGTCCTGCGTTCGCACAGGGGATGATCATCCCCGCCGGACCCACCCTGTACGTCGGCGGCCAGGACGGTGTCGACACGGATGGCGAATTGCTCGAAGGCCTCGCGGCCCAGACCGAGCAGGCGCTGCGCAACCTGCTCGCCGTTCTCGCATCAGCCGGCACCTCCCCCGAATACGTGGCGAAGCTGACGATCTTCCTCGCCACGGGAGTCGACCCCACCGAGGCATACGCGGCAACGGGTGCGGTGTGGGGCAACCGCCGCACTGCCGTCTCGGTGCTGTCCGTCACTCCGGCGCGACCGGGCGCCCTCGTCGAGATCGAGGCCGTCGCGGGATTCCCGGCGCGCGACGCCTGATACCCGGCAAGTGACCGCATCTCACGGGCTGAAGGCGTCAAGGAATCGATCGCGGAACCGGTCCATCCGCCACACCGGCGCGTCCGGGGCCGGGAGCACACCCGTCCCCCATCCCCATGAAGCGATCTCGTCGAACACCGCGGGATCCTTCGAGATGATCGAGATGGGCACGTCGTGGTCGGCGTCGGGTCCGCTGACGATTCTCGCCGGCTGGTGGTCTCCGAGCACGATGAGCACGAGATCCGGCTGGTCGTACGTATGGAGGAACGAGAACATCGCACCCAGCGTGTACTGCACCGACTGCCCGTAGACCTCCTGGACGCGCTCCGGGTCGGGCCACACGTCGACCGGGGCCAGCCCCTGCGCGGGCTGCGCGTCGAAGACCGAGCCGTCGCCGATCTCCGGCCACGGGACGAGTGACGGAACCGGAGTCCAGGGCGTGTGCGACGACACGAAATCGATCTCGGCCATGACCGGGGCATGCGGGTCGGAGAGCTCTTCATCGTAGAAGTGCTGCCACGTGTACTGGTCGGGGACGCGGGCGTAGCTGAACGCCGGACCCCGGTAGCCCATGTTGAGGGAATTGACCATGGCGTCGTAGCCGTAGAAGTGCTTCCCCTCGACCCACGGCTCGCTGTTCGACGGCACCACCGAGACGGTGCGCCATCCGGCGTCTTTGAACGCGCGAGTGAGGGTCAAGCGGTCACGGGCGAAGAGCCGGTTGTAGTTCTGCTGCGACGCGATCCAGACCCCGCTCTGCAGCGTGGAATGCGCCAGCCAGCTCACGCCACCGAACGTGGGCGACGTGAGGAAGGCGCTCTGGGCCGAGTACCCGTCCTCGGCGAGCTGCGCACCACCCTGTCGAAGGGTCCGATCGACGCCCGCCGAGAACGCGGACTCCTGGACTGCGACCCTGCCGTAGCTCTCGATGAAGGCGATGACGACATCCTTGCCCTTGAGCGCGCTCAGCAACCCGTCGGTCGGGCCGTCGCCGAACCGATCGGTCTGCACGGCACGCTCGAAGTCGCGCTGCTCCTGCAGGCTCACGACCGTCTGCGACGTGGTGGCGGCAAGCGTCGCCGTCGCATCTGCCGCGGCGAACGGCACACCGGGCAGCAGCTGCACCCCGACGAGTGCGCACACGATCCACGTCGCGGTGATGACGGTCGCCGCGATGCGACCGGTGCGCCCAGACCTCACCGTCACGCGCTCTGCCCGGAGCGCCGCGCGTGCGAGCGCGATCGCCGCCGCGACCAGCAGCGCAACGATCAGAGCGACGATCAGGATGGCGTTGCCTGTGCCGGTGGCGTCGCCGACGACCCCGAACGCGCTCACGAGCGCGGGACCGTCCTCGGCAAGGCTGAAGGCACGGTCGACGGTCGCCTCGAACCCCAGATCGAGCGCCGCGACGACGGTGGCCACGACCACGACGACTCCGAACGCACCCGCGACGGCCCAGCGGATCCAGCCCGCGGGGATCGCGATCAGGATCAGCACGACGGCGATCGACTCCGCCGGAAGACTCATCAGCGCCGCGGGTGTGCCGAGGGCGAGTGCGCCCGCGATGAGCGGCGCGACGACCAGTGCGGCGAACGCACCGACCGTGGCCACGCTCGATCCGCGCCCGCGGTTTCGCTCAGTGCCGAAATCGCCGTTCACGCTCTGTCCCTCACGAGCGCGCGGGCAGGCCCCGAGTCGCGTCTGCCCCTCGCACCGCGTCCTTGCACCGGTCCGACAGGGCGTATCGCAGCAGGACGACGTCCCCGATCTGCCGCGTCTCCGCGAGGGTCGCGCGTCGAGAGGCGGTCCACGGGAAATGCCCGGCCTCGACGAATCGCGGCGCCCGGGACTCGCCGACGAAGAAGGGCGCGACCACGAGCTGCAGCTCGTCGACCAGGTCTTCGGTCAGGAACTGGGTGTGGAGTCTGCCGCCGCCCTCGACCATCAGCCGGCCCACGCCACGCTCGGCGAGGTCGCTGACGACATCCGCCATCGTCACGCAGCCATTCCCCAGCCCGACCACGGTGGCGCTGCGACCGAGAGTACGGGCGATACCCGGGGCTGCGGCATCCGGGCAGTACACGAGCTTGTCGACATCCCCCTCGGTGAAGAAGGACGATTGCGGTGGCAGGTCACCGCTGCCGGTCACTGTCACCTTCGTCGGCGAGTAGGGCTTGCCCGCGGCACGGCGCAGGAGGCGTCGCTCCTCGCTTCGCACCAGCAGCCTCGGATCGTCGCGACGCACCGTGGAAGCGCCGACCATGATGGCGTCGCTCTCGGCGCGCAGCTGATCGACGCGATCGAAGTCGGCCGGGTTCGACATGGCGAGGTGCCGCGGCGTTGCGCTGTCGAGGAATCCGTCGAGCGACATCGCACAGCTGAGAGTGACGTACGGGCGGTTCACGACGCCACCATCCGACTCTGCACGGCCTGGCTGTCACGTCGACGGCGAAGGGCGGATGCTGCGACCACGACGGCACCGGGAGTGACCGCGATCATCGCGAGCACCCCGAATGCCGTCGAGGCGGCGATTCCGGTCGCGGCGCCGAGACCGCCGGCGGTGAACGCCCACGCTGCGGCGCCCTCTCGCGGGCCCCATCCGCCGATGTTGAGGGGAATCGATGCGGCCAGCACCGCGATCAGCGCCAGGGCCACGAGCCGCTCGGTCGGAGCGTCGACCCCGACGGCCAGGCACGCGACCACGAACGTCGCGACATGCCCTGCCACGACGATCAGCGACGCCGCGATGACCTTCACCACAGTGCTCCCCGACGCGAACGCGGTTCGCAGGGCCGCGAGTTCGCGTCGGACCGCCACGCGCACACGCGTGCTCGCGGCCGCCGCGACGAACCCTACGGCGCACATGACAGCCACCACGAGTGCGACGATGCCCACAGCGGGAGCGTAGGCCGACATTCCCAGCGACACCAGCACCACCGCCGCGAGCACGAGCTGCACGACCTGGCCGGCGGAGCGCTCGGCGACGACGGCGCGGGAAGCCTGTCCGACCTGGTTCACGCTGCGACCGTGAGCCACCGCACGGTGCACGTCTCCGACGACTCCCCCGGGTAGGACGGTGTTCAAGAACTGCGACCGATAGTACCCAGACACCGCCTGCGGCCAGCTCAGCGTCAGGCCGAGGCCGCCTGCGAGCATCCGCCAGCGCCATGCTGCGGCGGCGGTGGACACGGCTGCGAGGACCAGCGCCGCTCCCACCGCGGCGATCGAGACCGAGGCGAGCCCGCGAGCGAACGGCTCACCGCCGGCGTGCAGCACGATGGCCACCAGGATCACGACCCCGATGGCGGCGCGTGCATAGCCGCGGAAGCGGGGCGTGGCGAGCATCTCCCCGACAGCATGAGGGCGCAGGGCGGTCGTCATGGCGACCACGCAAGGATGTCCGCGTCATGCACGACGATGCGCAGGCTGCCATCGGCCAGTTGTGCGCTGCGGGTGCGCAGGTACTCGTCCGCCCATTCGCGCAGTGCCGGGCGCTGCGCGACCGCGGCGCCGACCCGGTCTTGCAGCCAGTCGGCAGCGCGGCGACGATCGGACGCGTCGAGCACCCGCTGCTGGTCGGTGACGCGCACCGACCAGCCCGCGGCGTGGAAGAGATCGATCACGGCGGCGACGGCGTCGGGTCCGAAGAGCCGCTGATCTCCGACGATCCGGCGCTGATGGTCGTTGAAGGACGATTCGAACACGCGATCGCCAGGATCGACGGGCTCGAATGTCACGCCGGGGCCACGGCTCGCGGTGAAGCGGGCCTCGGTTCCCGCGGCGACGGTCGCACGCACCAGAGCCTCCGCCTCGTCGCGGGTGACTCCGTCGATGGCACGGGACGCCGTCGATCCCGGTGCGACGGCGCATCCGTCGGCGCGGCGGCTGGCGACGGCATCCGTGACGCCCCTGGCGACACCTCGGTCGCGGGTGGTCGACTCAGCGAGCTCATCCGCCACGCGGGTGAGCACGCCCTGAACGTCTTCGTCATTCATCGCACACCCGCGAGCGCCTGGGCGATCCGGGCGACGGTGTCGCTCCACCGCGGCAAGTGCGAACCGGCCCGCCGGGCGTCCGCGGCGAGTCTCGCGCGGAGCGCGGGGTCGACCATCCATCGCCGGAGGGCATCGCTGAGCGCCTTCGGCTGATTCGGCGGCACCAGGATCGCCGCCCGGCTCGATGCCACTGTCTGCGGGATTCCCCCCACGTCGCTCGCCACGACGGGGATGCCGCGTCGCAGCGCGTCGGCGATGACCATGCCGTAGCTCTCGGAGCGCGATGGCGCTACGAGCAGGTCGGCGCCGCGGTACGCCCGGTCGAGTTCGTCCGCAGCCAGCACGCCCGGCATCGTCACCCGGTCGCGGATGCCCGACATGGTCGCCAGCCGCTCGACCTGCTCGGCGAAGTCCGGCCGGGTGTCGAGCGAACCCGCGATCGTGCAGGTCCACTCGTGGTCTGGGCAGAGGGTCGCGAGCGCCTCGACGAGCGTGTCCTGCCCCTTGTGCGGAGCGACGACCCCCACGCACAGCAGCGCGCCCCCGGCAGACGTGCCGGTCGACATCGGCGCGTCATCGGCGCCCGGCGTCGCAACGATGATCCGGTCGGCGGCAACGACTCTCCGGCGCACGAGCTCCGATCGGGTCCAGTCGCTGGTCGCGATGACCTGCCGCGCAGAGCGCAGCGAACGGCGCTCACCCTCGATGAGCGCGGGGTCCGCATCCTCGAACGCTCCGCTGGCCATGTGGGCGAGCACGACGACCGGCAGCCGCAGACTCGCGATCTCGACCGCCGCAGGTGCCCTTCCGGCAATCAGGCCGTCGATGAGCACGAGCTCACCATCCGATACCTGCGAGAGGACGGAGTGAACGGTCGAAGGGTCATCGACGTGCACCTGCGACATCCGCACCGTCCATCCGAGGCGCGAGAGGCCGTCGCTCACGCGTCGGTCGTACACGTTTCCGCCGCTCGCCCGCTGCGGGTCGTCGAAGCCGCTCGGCACGATGAAGCTCACCGCGCGCAGCTCGGCATCGGTCACAGCGTCACCTCGTACGACGCCCACGCGATGTGGGATTCGTGGAGCGTGACGCCGATCGAGGTGAGTCGCCCGCCGTTCGCGCCCAGTCGGCCTTCGCGAACGGCCGCGACGAGTCGGTCGGCGATCACGCTGCACAGTCGCTCGGTCGTCGTATTGACTCCGCGGAATTCCGGCTCGTCGTCGAGGTTGCGATACGTCAGCATCGACAGGATGTCGTGAAGCGCGTCCGACGCGCGACCGATGTCGACCACGACTCCGTCGTCGTCGAGCGTGGCAGCGCGAAAGCTCGCGTCGACCACGAAGGTCGCGCCGTGCAGTCGCTGCGCGGGACCGAAGACCTCGCCGGCGAAGCTGTGGGCGATCATGATGTGGTCGCGGACCGTGACGGAGTAGGTCACTCGGAGTCCCTCCAGTCGATCGTGTGGCAGAGTCCCGGCGATCCGGCAGCGACGGCTGCCATGACATCGGGCAGCTCGCGCCACGACGAGTTGTCGGTGAGCAGGGCGTCGAAAGCCGCGTCGCGCAGCAGTCGCAGCGCGAGGGCCAGGCGGTCGCCGGTGGTGCGGGTCGCGCGGCGGCGCGGGGCGATCATGCCGACCTGGCTGGAGCGGATCGTCAGCCGCCGCGAGTGGAAGTCCTCGCCGAGGTGGAGGCGGACGCCGCGATCGCCGAACCAGCTCGCCACGACGACGTCGCCTTCGGTGACCGCGGCCTGCAGGGCGAACTGCAGTCCGGCCTCCGATCCGCTGGCGTCAACGACGAGGTCTCGCTCGAGGGGTGCGTCTTCCGGATGCGCGTACTCGACGCCGAGCGCTGCGCACACCGTCTCCTTGGATCGGTCGACGTCCACGAGATTGACGTCGACGCCCGGGATGCCGCGCGCGAGCCGCGCGACTGCGCAGCCGATCATGCCGGCCCCGACGATCGTGATGCGGTCGCCCAGGAGGGGCGCGGCATCCCACAGCACGTTGACCGCTGTCTCGACCGCGCCCGCCAGCACTGCGCGGCGTGCGGGAACGCCCTCCGGCACCAGGGCGACCGCCGACTCGGGGACGACGAACACGGATTGGTGGGGGAACAGCGTGAAGACCGAACGACCGCGGAACTGCGACGCACCGTCCTCGACGACGCCGACGTTCAGATACCCGTACTTGACCGGTCCGGGGAAGTCGCCCGACTGGAACGGCGCCCGCATCCGCTCATGTTCGCCGACAGGCACCTCGCCGCGGAAGACGGTGGACTCGGTGCCGCGGCTGATGCCCGTGTAAACCGTCCTCACCAGGACCTCCCCGGGCCCTGGAGCGCCGACCTCTTCCGACCGGAGAGCGCCCCGGTTCGGCGCCTCCACCCAGAACGCGGTCGCGGTCGTCACTTCTTCGCGCTCCGCGATTGAACCTTTCGGCCCGCGCCGTACGTGTCATGAGTGGTACCCATGAGGGGAGAACGGATCTCACTGTGCAAAAGGTTCACCTCGCTCCACTGTGGTCGTTCGTCGGCGGCGTTGCCGGCCTCGCCCTGGTCAACTGGTTCGGTGCGCTGTCCGCGGCGGGATGGATCGCCGGACTTCTCTACCTTGTCGTGTCGAATGTGCTGTTGGCGAGGGGGTTGCGCCGCCACCGAACTGTGCGCTTCGGTCCGGCGAACATCGCGACGGCGACGAGATCGACACTGGTCGGTATCGTCACGGCGCTGGTCGCGACATCCTTCACCGCGCCGATCGCGGTTCCGCTGCTGATCGGTTTGACGGTCCCGGCCCTCGCCCTCGATGCCGTCGACGGCTGGATCGCCCGTCGCACCGACACCATCACCGAGCTGGGCGGGCGATTCGACATGGAGGTCGATGCGTTCCTCATCTTCGCCCTGAGCGCTTACGTCGCGCAGGAGCTGGGATGGTGGGTGCTCTTGATCGGGCTGATGCGATACGCACTGGCCGTCGCAGGATGGCTCCTTCCCTGGCTGCAGGCGACGGTGCCGTTCCGGTACTGGCGCAAGGTCGTCGCCGCCATCGCCGGTGTCGCGCTGGCCCTCGCCGCCTCGGGGCTGGCGCCCCGGTGGGTGGACGACCTGGTGGTGCTGATCGCGCTGGGCCTGCTCATCGAGTCGTTCGGGCGCGACGTGGTCTGGCTGTTCGTCCGGCACCGTGCCGCAGTCACCGCCTCGGGCCGGCAGGCGGTCCGCTCTGTGGCTTTGCCGATTGCGAGTCGGCGGCGCGACGACATTGCGGACGTCGGACGCGGTGTCTAGCGTGTGCTGAATCGGAGGCTGCGAGCGCTCCCGATCGGGGGTAGCGTGACTGAGATCCAGATCGAACACGTGGACGCCGACCGCTGGACGGACCTCGAGACGCTGTTCGGGCGAGCCGGAGCCGACAACGGATGCTGGTGTCAGTACTGGCTGCTCGGCGCCGGCTATCACCACCGCGACCGGGCCGAGAATCGGCACGACCTCCAGTCGCAGGCGGGCAGCGACCGGGCGGGACTGCTCGCGTATCAGGACGGGCGGCCGGTCGGCTGGGCCCGCCTGACCCCGCGCGCGGAGCTCACGTGGCTCGGGGCGCGCTTCTCGGCGTTCGAGTTCACCCCGGATGACGCATGGTCGCTGCCGTGCTTCTTCATCGCGCGCAGCGCTCAAGGCAGCGGGGTGATGCGCGCACTCATCCGATTCGCCGCCGAATGGGGTCGCGCCCGCAACGTGCCGATCGAGGCCTACCCCATCGACGTTGCGGCACCCGGCGCCACTCGCAACCGCTTCACGGGGGTGCTTCCAGCGTTCCTCGATGAGGGCTTCGTCGTGGCGGGACGCCTCTCGGACGATCGCGTCGTGGTCACGACGGGGGAAGTCGCTCGCCTGTGAGCGACTCCCCGATCGCCCAGACGGATGCCGGAAGGTCGACGCCGCGCGCGCTGCGTGGCAGATCGATGCGCACGGGCGGCCCGACGAGGCCGCCCCATGCGCTCGGGCCGTAGTAGGCGCCCTGAGCGGCATCCGGATCTGCGGCCGCGAACAGCAGCGGTTCAGTGCCCTCCGCAGGGGACTGGGACGGCAGCACAGTGCGCCGGATGGGCGACAGCGGCTTGTCACGGGCGAGGTTGCGTCCGGCCGTCTGCAGGTTCGTCCGCGTGTAGCCGGGGTGCGCGATGGTGCTGAGCAGGGGCCAGTCACGCTCGTTCGCGATCGTCGCGAGATGGACGCCCATCATGAGGTCGGCGCGTTTCGACTGCGAGTAGGCGCGGCCCGGCCTGTAGTGCGCGAGGGAGTGAAGGTCGTCGAAGTGAATCCGTCCGAAGTTCGCCGTCATGCTGCTCATCGTCACGACGCGCGGCGCGGCGCTCTGCAGCAGCACCGGAAGCAGCCTGATGGTCAGCGCGAACGGGCCGAGGAAGTTGGTGCCCAGCTGCAGTTCGAAACCGTCGGCGGTCGTCATCCGTTTGGGCGGCACCATGACGCCCGCGTTGTTGATCAGCACGTCGAGTCGCCCGTCCGCCTCGATGGACCCCGCGAAGGTGCGCACGCTCGTCAGATCGGCGAGATCGAGGACTCTCACCTCGAGGTCGGCATCCGGGTGGAGGTTCAGGATGTCGCGCCGCGCCGCCTCGCCCTTCTCGGCGTCACGCACCGCGATCACCACCTCGGCACCCGCGCCGGCGAGTCGCTGGGCGGCTTCGCGTCCGGTGCCGCTGTTCGCGCCGGTCACGATGACGCGCCGTCCCGTCTGATCGGGGACGATGTACACGGGCTCTCCCTCTACGCAGGATTCGGTAGGCAGGGCCCCTCGCCCACCGCCGCGAGTCTACGTGTGGTCGCGGAGGCTGCCCGCCACGTGAACGGATTCCCTGCCTAGAAGGGTGCGTCGTTGTCGGCGGTGGTGCGGAACGCGGGTACGGGTCTTTCGGGGTGGACGGTGTAGCGGCGTCCGGTGGGTGAGGTCCATTCGATGGCTCCGCCGGGGAGTTGCCGGACGATCCAGCCGCCGTGGTGTTTCACGATGTGGTGTCCTTCGCAGAACGGGGCCAGGTTCGTCAACGCGGTCGATCCGCCGTGTTCCCACGCCACGTTGTGATCGATGTGGCAGCGAGAGGCGGGCATCCCACATCCCGGTCCTAAGCATCGGTCCAGCGCGCTCACGAGAACCTCGGCGTGCCGTTCCGTCATCCGCGCCCGACTCAGCGATTCGAGCACGGGCGGGTAGCGGTGCACCACCGCCTCCGCCAAACCGAGCAGGTCTCCCGCGGCGTGTTCCGTGATCCGCAGCGCGCAGGCGAGTTCGAGGCGGATCGACCGCGCGACCACATCCGTCATGGTCCAGCCGTACCGTTCCGCGTGCGCGAGGGCTTCGCGTCGCATCCGATCCACCCGCACCAGTCGTTCCGCGGCGAACACCGCGATCACGTCCGCAACCTCCATCACCAGCCCGACTGCATCCGGCGCATCCGCGCCAGTGGACGGCCAATCGGAGAAGTCCGACTCCCATCGCGGTTCATCGTCGTGTTCGGGGGGTGGTTCGTCATCGAATTCCACACCTGAAACATAGAACATATCTACGACACTCGAACGAGAGCGAACCCTCTTCACAGGAGGTACGCGTCGACGAACAGCGGCCCACGGATGTCGCGGAACACATCGACCAGCCGATCGATGCCCCTCCGACCCATCGACGACAGCTGAACGTCGTGGGGACCGAGCTTCTCGAGCTTGCCGGTGCGAATCCGCACGACCTCCCATCCGGCTGTGCGCAGCGCGCGGTCCTTGCGCCGATCGGCATCCTCGCGCTTGCCGACGTGCTCAAGGCCGAACCGTCCCGTGGTGTCGTATTCCACCGCGATGCGCAGTTCCGGAAGCAGGATGTCGGGCCACACCTCGACATGGTCGAAGAACGGCCGACTGATCCGGACGGCATTCAGCCCCGAGGTCACGCCGAGCCGGGCGAACAGGTCGGCGCGCAGACGCGCTTCGACGGCGGATGCCGGTCGTGGAGCGCACTCGCTCAGGAACGGCTCGCCGACCGGAAGCGTCGGCGTCTTCGCGCACACCGGTCGCAGCGACTTCGTCGACCGAGAACTCTGTCTCGAGATACCGGATGTGCGTGGGCCAGGCACCGGCACGCCAGACCCAGCGGCCCCCGCGTCGACCGCCCCAACCCCCATCACCCAAGCCCCCGACCCCTCCCCGGCCCCCTTGATCCGCGGCGGATTCGCGAGCAGGGTGCACTCGGGGCACCACGCTGATCGTCGCCGCTCGCGCCCTGGACGCGCGCGCTGCTCGCTCGGAGTCGCCGCGAAGAGATGCCCGGCCTCGCACTGCCACAACAGCAGGACATCCGCGGCCGGCGGGATCTGCGTCAGAGTGATCCCGGCGTTCAGCTCCGGGTGGTACTGCCGAATGAGCATCGGAAACGGCGCCCACGCCTCGCGGTAGGTGCCGACCGGGTAGGGCACCTCCGCGCCGCGCGAGAACTGACGTCGCGCCCACCACGCCTCGACCCGCTCCGCCATGCGCGGCACGGTACCCCCGGCCACCCACATGAGAAGCCGACCACCCCCCGGCGACGCACTGCGGCGCGATAATGGGCGCGATGGACGACATCGTCTCGCAGCTGCTCCGGAGCGAGGAGCCTTCGGTGCGGTGGCGGGTGCGCACCGCCGTGCTGCGTGAGCGGGCCGACGACGGATCCATCCGCGCGCTGCAGGACGACATCCGCCGCTCGCCTCGCGTTGAAGCGATTCTGAACGGATGCCGCGGGCTCGCACCGTACGCGAAGTGGCGCGGCCCGCACTGGGCTCTGCTTGCGCTCTCGAACCTCGGCTACCCCAGCGGAGACCCCGCGCTGTTGCCGTTGCGCGACGTCGTGCTCGGCCAGTGGCTGAGGGCTGGCTATCTCGTGGATGCGGACGTCAGCCGGATCACCAGGACGTCGTATGAGACCGCCGTTCCGCGTGTTTCGGGCCGCTCCCGCGTTCACGCGTCGCAGCAGGGCGGTGCGCTGCTCGCGATCATCCGCCTCGGCCTGGACGACGGGCGCGCGTCGATGCTCGCCCAGAGACTGTGCGCCTGGCAATGGCCGGACGGCGGATGGAACTGCGACCGCGATCCCGACACGGCCATGTCGTCGGTGCACGAGACACTGCTCCCGATGCGCGGTCTCGCGGCCTATGCCGACGCCAGCGGTGACGCGGCGACCCGATCTGCGGCGGTCGCCGCGGCCGAGGTGTTCCTCACCCGCAGGGTCGCGTGGCGCCGCTCGTCGGACAAGCCCCTCAGCGCCGACGCGGTGAAGCTGCACTATCCCGTGTACTGGCACTTCGACGTCCTCGCGGGGCTCGTCGGACTCCGCGAACTCGACCTGCTCGACGACATCCGCTGCGAACCGGCCCTGACGATGCTCGAATCACGCCGCCGGACACAGGGCGGCTGGAGCGCCGATGCCCGGTACTGGCGAGTGGCGGATGCCGGCTCGAACATCGAATCCGTGTCTTGGGGAGCGGTCTCGACCCGACAGGCCAATGAGTGGGTCACGGCGGACGCACTGGCCGTGCTCGCGGCCGCCGGCAGGTTCCCATCCACCTGACGCCGGCCCAGCGCGTACCTCGCAGGGAGTAGCGAAAGTGCGTCCGGCGGGAGAATGCGCATCACCCACCGGCCGACGACCATGGATGGATGACAACGCGACACCCCTTTCGCTTCGGAGCCGTTGCCGCAGTCCGCGGTCCCGCCACACTCTGGGCCGACACCGCCCGCCAGCTCGAGCACGACGGCTATTCGACGCTGCTCGTGCCCGACACGCTGTGGACGCCGTCGCCTTTCCTGGTGCTGACCGCGGCCGCCGCCGCAACGACCACGCTGCGGCTCGGCACATGGGTGATCGCCGCGCCGCTGCGCCGACCCGCCGAGGTCGTGCGCGAGACCAAGACGCTGCAGGAACTCTCGGCGGGCAGGTTCGAGCTCGGCATCGGCGCCGGGCGACCGGGCGGTGAGCGCGACGCCGAGGCACTCGGCGTCTTGTGGGGTCGTGGGGGCGAGCGTGTCACCCAGGTCGAGGCGACGCTGACGGCAGTGAGAACCGGCGTCGACCCGGCTCCGGCGATCGTCATCGCCGGCAATGGCGATCGGATGCTCGGAATCGCCGGCCGGTTCGCCACCACTCTCGCGCTCCCATCCCCTCCCACTGCCGACATGGCGGCGATCACGGTGCAGACGGATCGGGCCCGATCGATCGCAGGCGATCTCGAACTCGCACTTCAGATCACGGGCGTGGGCGACGACATCCCGGAGTGGCTGCGGCGTCAGATGGGGCTCACCCCGGACGGGCTGCGCGACGCGGGCGCTGCCGCCATGCTCTCGGGCGACGTCGGCCGTGACGCCGACGCGCTCGAGCGGCTGAGAGACCAGACCGGGGTCTCGTACTTCACCGTGCCGGGCGACCTTGCGGGGCGCCTCGCCACGCTCGTCGAGCGACTCGCTGGGAGCTGAGCGAGGACGTCAGCGAACCAGCCTCGACGAAACGGTCAGCCCACCGGCTCCGCCGGCCGCAGTCGCAGTCCCTGCATGCCCCCGTCGACCGCCAGCGCGACACCGGCGGTCGAGCCGGCCCGAGGGCTCACGAGGTAGGCAACGGCATCCGCGACCTCTTCTGCCCGTACGAGCCGCCCGTGTGGCTGGCGTGCCTCGAGGGCCGCGCGCTCTGCTGCGGGGTCGGGTGCCGCAGACAGCAGTCGCCCTACCCACGGCGTGTCGGCGGTGCCCGGGTTCACCGCGTTCACGCGGATGCCTTCTCGCAGGTGATCGGCGGCCATCGCCTGTGTGAGCGAGAGCACAGCGCCCTTGGTCGCGCTGTAGAGGGCTCGCTGCGGGAGACCGGCCGTCGCCGCGATGGACGAGGTGTTGCAGATGGCGGCCGAGGGCGACGTGCGCAGGTAGGGGATCGCCGCACGACTCACGCGCGCGATTCCGACGACGTTGATGTCGAACACGCGGTGCCACTCGTCATCCGAGTTCGCCGTCACATCCCCCTGCGCCCCGATCCCGGCGTTGTTCACAAGGATGTCGAGTCGACCGAACTGTTCGACGACCCGCTCGACACCCGCGACCACCGAGGCGTCGTCGGTGACGTCCACGGCGACGGCGAGATCCACGCCGGTGGCGGCATCCGGGTTCACGTCGAAGATCGCGACGGCGGCGCCGTCCTCGCGCAGGCGGTGTGCGATCGCGGCGCCGAGTCCCGACGCTCCGCCGGTGACGATCGCGACGAGGCCGTCCAATGGTGCGGACATCAGACCGCTCCTTCCTGCGGGCTCAGCCCGCGACGTAGTTCTGGCGCTGACGGCCGAGGCCGTCGATCTCGAGTTCCACGACATCGCCAGGTGCAAGGTACGGGAAGCGGCCCGAGAGCGCGACACCCTCGGGCGTGCCGGTGAGGATCAGATCGCCGGGCTCGAGGGCCAGGTGCTGGCTGAGCTCCCACACGATCCGGTCGATTCCGAAGATGAGGTCGGATGTGCGCGAGTCCTGACGTGACTCGCCGTTCACCCAGCTGCGCAGCCGCACATCCTCCGCGTGAACCTCATCGGGGGTGACGAGCCAGGGTCCGAGCGGGCAGAACGACGGAGCGGACTTGCCCTTCGACCACTGACCTCCGGAGACGGCGATCTGCCAATCGCGTTCAGACAGGTCGTTCGCGATCACGTACCCGGCGATGTGGGCGGATGCGTCATCCGTCGACTCGAGATAGGACGCGCGCGCCCCGATGACGATGCCGAGTTCGACTTCCCAATCGGTCTTGACGCTTCCCCTCGGGATCGGGATGTCGTCATCGGGCCCGACGACGGTGTTCGGCGCCTTCATGAACATCACCATGTTCTCGGGTGGAGCCGAACCCGATTCTGCCGCGTGCGCGGCGTAGTTCATGCCGATGCAGTACACCGCCGACGGCCGTGCGATCGGCGCGCCGACGCGGAGCGCCCCGGCATCCCCCACCACAGGCAGTGTCTCGGCATCGAGAGCGGTGCGCACCGCGGCAACCGGATCCGAGGCGAGGAACTCTCCGCCGATGTCGGCGGTGATGAGCCGCAGATCGAACGCCTGGCCCTCATCCCAGACCACCGGGATCTCTGCGCCCACCGGTCCCAAACGTGCGAATCTCACGCCAGCCTCCTCCTCGAAGATCGGAACTCTCGTCGAGCTCGGAGCCCGACATACTCGATTCTGGCATAGAAGTCGGCAGTTGACAGACAAGACATCGGATGTTTAGTCTCGCTAGTGGAAGGGATCCCCATGCCTGTCATCACCGCCGTCGAGACTTTCGACATCCGGTTCCCCACTTCGCTCAGCCTCGACGGCTCCGACGCGATGAACCCCGACCCTGATTATTCTGCGGCGTACGTCGTGATCCGCTCCGACGCCCCCGACGGACTCGAAGGGCACGGCTTCGTCTTCACGATCGGACGAGGCAACGACGTCGAGGTCGCTGCGATCGATGCCCTGCGCGATCACCTCCTCGGGCAGGACCTCGATGCGCTCCTCGGCGACATGGGCGCCACGGCGCGGCTGCTCCTCCACGACTCCCAGCTCCGCTGGCTCGGCCCCGAGAAGGGCGTCATGCACATGGCGATCGGCGCCGTGCTGAATGCCCTGTGGGACCTCCGCGCCAAGCGAGCCGGCCTACCGCTCTGGCTGCACCTCAGTCGGCTGAGCCCCGCCGAGATCGTCTCGCTCGTGGACTTCCGGTACCTCACCGACGCGCTCACGCCCGACGAGGCGCTAGAGATCCTCGAGGCGAGCGAGCCCCACCGTGAAGAGCGGATCGCACGCCTGCTCGAAGCGGGCTACCCCGCTTACACGACCTCGCCCGGGTGGCTCGGCTACTCCGACGAGAAGCTCGCGCGGCTCTGCCGCGAGGCCGTCGCCGACGGGTTCACGCAGATCAAGCTGAAGGTCGGCGCCGACCTCGAGGACGATCGGCGACGCCTGCGGATCGCCCGCGCCAACGTGCCTGCCGGCTATCCGATCGCGATCGACGCCAACCAGAGATGGGATGTCGCGCCGGCGATCGAATGGGTCAACGCGCTCAAGGAGTTCGACCCGGCGTGGATCGAGGAGCCCACCAGCCCGGACGACATCCTCGGCCACGCGGCGATCGCGCGTGGCATTGCACCGATCCGGGTGGCGACCGGCGAACACGTGCAGAATCGGGTCGTCTTCAAGCAGCTGCTGCAGGCGGGCGGAGTCGACATCCTGCAGATCGACGCGACGCGTGTCGGCGGCGTCAACGAGAACATCGCGAACCTGCTGCTCGCGGCGAAGTTCGGCATCCCGGTCTGCCCCCACGCCGGCGGCGTCGGGCTGTGCGAGGCGGTGCAGCACCTGTCCATGTTCGACTTCGTCGCCGTGACCGGCTCGGTCGACGGTCGGATGATCGAATACGTCGACCACCTTCACGAGCACTTCGTGACGCCGGTCGAGATCCGCTCCGGCAACTACCTCGCGCCCCTGGCGCCGGGAGCAGGCACCGAGATGCACCGCGCCTCGATCGCCGACTACACCTGGAACGCCGTCGACTCAGAGGTGGGCGCGTGAGCGTCGAACTCCCCCGGCTGGGCCTCGGCGCAGCGCCGCTCGGAAACCTCTACAAGGAGATCGACGACGACCGGGCGTTCGCGACTCTGGACGCGGCGTGGGATGCCGGCATCCGCTACTTCGACACGGCACCGCACTACGGGCTCGGGCTGTCGGAGCAGCGGCTCGGCAGGTTCCTGCGCGACAAGCCTCGCGACGAGTACGTCGTGTCGACGAAGGTCGGACGCCTCCTCGAGCCCAATCCGGCCCATGCAGGCGGCCGAGACCTCGACAACGGATTCGATGTGCCCGACAGCCTGGTCCGCCGCTTCGACCCGACTCTCACCGGGGTCCGGCGATCGCTCGAGGACTCGCTCGAACGCTTGGGCCTCGACCGGGTCGACATCCTCTTTCTCCACGACCCCGACGTGTACGACCTCGACTGGGGCCTCTCCGAAGGCCTCCCCGCCTTGGCAACGCTCCGCGGCGAGGGTCTGGTCGATGCCATCGGCGTCGGCGTCAACGACTCCGCCGCCGCCACGAGAGCCGTCGTCGAGGGCGACCTCGACGTGGTGATGATCGCCGGACGCTACACGCTCCTCGAACAGACCGCCGCAGCCGACCTCCTGCCTGCGTGCGCCGAGCGTGGTGTACGCATCGTCGACGCCGCGGTGTTCAACTCCGGCCTGCTCGCCACCAGCGACCCGGGTGCGGGCGCGCGCTACAACTACGGCGACGTGCCCGACGACATCCTCGAGCGCGCCCGGGCCCTGGCGCGGGTCTGCACCGAGTTCGGCGTTGAGCTGCCCACCGCTGCCCTGCAGTTCCCGCTCCGCAATCCGCTCGTCGCGACGGTCGTCATGGGAACCGCGAACCCGGCCTCGGTCGCCGAGAACGTCGCACGGATGTCGTTGCCGATCCCGGACGAACTGTGGCGGGCGCTGGTCGATCGCGAGCTCGTCAGCGACCCCGTGCTCAGCAGCTGAGGAGGGGCGAGGACCGCGCGGTCTTGCCTCGACCCGGGCTCAGGGCGTCTCACTCAGGCGATAGAAGCGCGAGCCCGTTTCACCTGCGATGAGGTCCCACTCGCGCGCATCGACCGATGTCGCCACGCGGACCCGCTCGGTCCAGGCCAGGGGCGACTCGCCGACGCCGACGCGGGCGCTCACCGGCCAGTCGCTGCCGAGCATGGCTCGCTCCGGGCCGAAGGCGTCGAGTGCGACAGCGAGGAAGTCTGCGGCATGGGCTTCGTACGCGGCGCGGTCGGCCGTCTCCGCGGGCAGACCGGAGAGTTTCACGAACGTCCCCTCGCGCTCGGCGAGTCGACGGATCCCGTCCGACCATCGCCTGCCCGCATCGCCCGCCATGCCCTCCTCGACGGGCGGTTTGCCGAGGTGATCGAGCACGACCTGCAGCTGCGGAATCCGATCGAGCAGCTCGATCAGCGCACCGAGCTGTGGATGCTGGATGCACGCGTCGAACGTGAAGCCCCGGGCTGCGAGCGCCCCGAGGCCCCGCCGCAGTGCGGGCTCCGAGAGTCGCTCGACCGGCTCGCCCTGCAGCAGATGGCGCACCCCGACGACGAGCCCGATCTCGGAAAGGGAGTCCAGGTGCTGTTCGAGCTCGGGCGAACGCAGGTCGGCACCGGCGACGATGCCCGCGAGCTGCGGCCACTCCGGCGCCAGACCGGCGACCCAGCTGGCCTCGTCGAGAGCCTGGGCCGGCGCGCAATCAGCCTGGACGAAGACCACCCGCTCCGTACGGACGGACGGAAAGTCGGCGGGGAGGAATGGTGCGTCGAGCGCGTCCGCGCCCCGGAGCCAGGGGTAGTCGAGCAGACGCGGATCCCAGATATGGACGTGGGTGTCGACCGCGGTCACGCGTTCGCGCCCGTCGCCCGCTGGGTGGCGAGACTCCACACTGCCTCGATCGGCGTGAAGGACGTGTCACCGTCCGGACCGCGGAACTCCTCGACGAAACGCCCGATGTCCGCCTGCCAGCGCTCGTTCGCCGGGTCGGCGCCGACGATCGTCATCGCATGGTCGAAGTCGTCGCAGTCGACGAGGTGGAACAGGCGGTCGCCCGACCGCCAGATGGTCCAGTCGCGAATGCCCGCGCGTTCGAACAGCTCGACCAGCTCGTCCGGCACGCGGGCATGGTGAGACCGATATTCGTCGATCGCACCCTCGCGGATCACGGAGTGAAGTGCGATGCGCATGGCGCGTCATCCCCTCTCGTCATGAGGCATCTCGAAGCCAGGCCTCGATGCCGGCGATGTGGGTGAGCATGAGGGCTTCGGCGAGGCGGGAATCGCCGCGCTGCAGCGCGTCCAGGATGCCACGATGCTCGGCGATCGTGCGGTCGGTGGCACCCTGCTGCGTGATACCGCGCCAGATCCGCGCGCGCACGGTCGCACTCGACATCGACTCGACGAGTCGGCTCAAGTACTCGTTGCCGGATGCCTCGACGATCGCCTGGTGGAACTCGAGGTCGTGCTCAACGAGGTCTTCGACGCCTGCCACCGCGTCGGTCTCGTCCATCAGGTGCTCGAGCCGGGCCGACGTCTCAGGACTGAGCTGGCGCGCGGCGAGTGCCGCCGCGGCAGGCTCGAGGATGCGGCGCACTCCGAAGATCTCGAGCACGGAGCGGTCGGTGTGCAGGTCGACGACGAACGACATCGCCTCGAGCAGCAGCCGCGGCTCGAGGCTCGTGACGTAGGTGCCGTCACCGCGCCGCACGTCGAGCACGCGGATGACCTCGAGCGCCTTCACCGCCTCGCGGAGCGAGTTGCGCGAGAGGCCCAGCCGTTCGCTGAGCTCCTTCTCGGGCGGAAGCCGATCGCCCGGCCCGAGATCGCCCGAGGTGATCATCTCGCGGATCTTCTGGATCGCTTCATCCGTCACGGCCATGCCCACATGCTACCCAGACATCCGACCTCTACTCGCACTGTCTGGTCGGAGTGTGCCAGCGCGCCCGCGCTCGCGCGCTCGATTCCGGCATCCGCTCCAGGTTTCGTCACCTCTCGCTCGCAGACGCCGAGACGCCGAACCTCCCGCTATACGGTGTGCGGGACGCCACCGACCTGCATGCCGGGGTGGTCACGCTCGAGCGAGGCGCCCTCGAGGTCGACGTTCGGCATGATGTGGTCGAGCCACCGCGGCAGCCACCAGGCCGACCGGCCGAGCAGGTGCATCAGCGCCGGCATGAGCAGCATCCGCACCACGAACGCGTCGAGCAGCACGCCGAACGCGAGGCCGAAGCCGATCGAGCGGATCATCGTCGAGTCCGAGAAGATGAATCCGCCGAAGACCGACACCATGATGAGCGCCGCAGCCGTGACGACCGAGCGACCTGCGCGGAAGCCCTGCGCCACCGCCAGCTTCGCGGGCGATCCGTGCACGAACGCCTCGCGCATACCCGAGGCGAGGAAGAGCTGATAGTCCATGGCGAGCCCGAACAGGATGCCGACCAGGATCACCGGCAGGAAGCTCAGGATCGGCCCGGTGCTGTGCACGCCGATCAGCGACGCTCCCCAGCCGTATTGGAAGACGCTGACGATCAGGCCGTAGGTCGCAAACAGCGACAGCACGAAGCCGCCGGTCGCGATGAGCGGGACCAGCAGCGACCGGAACACCAGGATCATGATGAGGAACGACAGCCCGACCACGACGACGAGGTAGATCGGGAGCGCGTCGCTCAGCGCCTGCGAGATGTCGATGTTGCTCGCGGCCTGGCCCGCGACGCCGATCGTGAGGTCGTCGACTGGCGGAAGCGCCCGGATGTCCTGCACGAGCCGCTCGGTCGACTCGCTGTTCGGGCCCTCTTCGGGAACGACCTGGAACGCGAGAAGCGTGTTGTCGTCGGATGTCGCGATCGGCGCGACGGCGGCCACGTCGTCGAGATCCGCGAGCTGCTGCGCGACCTCGACCTGCGTCGCCAGGATGTCGTCGTCGCTGATCGGATCGGCGGCCGTCGCCGTGACCAGCAGCGGACCGTTGGCGCCCGCGCCGAACTCCTCCTCTATGATCTGGAAGGCCTGGTAGCTGGTCGAGCCGGCCGGCTCGCTCGAGCCGTCAGGCAGACCGAGCCGCATCGACATCGACGGAATGGCGATGACCAGCAGCAGCGCAACAGCGCCGAGCACGGTGAGGATCGCGCGGAGCGTCGACATCGGCGTGATCGCCTTCGTGGCCCGGTGTGCAGCGCGCTCGCTGCCGATCCGGGCGCGAGCCTTACGGCGGAGCAGGCGGGTGCCGACGAGCCCCAGGATGGCGGGTGCCAGCGTGATCGCGACGAGCACGGCGACCGCGACGCACACCGCGCCGACGGTGCCCATCAGTCCGAGGAACGGGATTCCGGTGACATTGAGCGCCATGAGCGCCACAATCACAGTGGATCCGGCGAACACCACCGCGGTTCCGGCCGTGCCCGTAGCCAGCCCGATGGACTCCTGCACCGGCACGCCGCGGATCAACTGCTTGCGATGGCGATAAACGATGAAGAGCGAGTAGTCGATGCCCACCGCGAGGCCCAGCATGACGCCGAGCACGGGCGTCACCGACGCCATATTCACTACCCCCGAGAACGCGAGCGACGAGGTCACACCGACCGCGACGCCGACGAGCGCCGTGACGATCGGGAGTGACGCCGCGATGAGCGACCCGAGCGTCACGATCAGCACGATCGCGGCGAAGACGAGGCCGATCGCCTCGCCGACACCGAAGAGCTCCGGGACGCCCTGTGCCAGCTCGGTTCCGAAGTAGACCTGCACGCCGTTGATCGGCTCCGCCTCGAAGTGGTCGATCACCGACTGCTTCGCACCTTCCGGCAGTTCCAGCCGGGTCTCGTCGAACGTGACGTTGACGATCGCGGTCGACCCGTCCTCCGAGACCACGCCGATGCCGTCGGCGAGACCCAGGAGGACCGTGCCCTGCTCGACCTGAACGGCCTTGTCGTCCAGTTCGGCCCGCGAGGCATCCAGCGTGTCCTGCTGCTCCTGCAGCGCCGCCGTCTGCGCGTCGAGCTGCGCCTGCTGCTGGTCGAGCGCCGCAAGCTGCTCGGCACCGGCACCGGCGGCCTCGGCCTGCGCACGCGCAGCCGTCAGCTGCTCCTGCGCCGCGTCGAGCTGCGCCTTGCCGGCATCGAGCTGCGCCTGGCCGTCGTCGAGCTGAGCTCCCCCGTCGTCGATCTGCTTCTGCCCGTCGGCGAGCTGCTGGGCGTTCTCGTCCTGCTGCTGCTGGGCATCGAACGGGTCGAGCACGGTCGCGACGTCGTCGAGGTCCTCGGCGCTGGCCGCGACATCCGAGATCGCCTGCTTCTGCTCGTCCGTGAATGCCGAGCCGTCCGTCGTCTGATAGACGACGGATGCCGTCATCCCGGCGCTGTCGGGCAGCTTGTCGGTGAGCTCGTCGACGACCGCGCCCGATGCCGTGCCGGGGATGTCGAAGTTGTCGGCCAGGGATCCGCCGAAGGCCAGGAACGCGCCGATCGAAAAGCCCAGGATGAGCACCCAGGCGACGATGACCTGCCATACCCGGCGCGCGGCGACGGAACCCAGGCGGTAGAGCAGCGCGGCCATGGAGATCTCCTTGAAGTCAGTTTGAGCATACGCACCGTCTCGTCTACTCCCTGAGAGTTAGCCTGAAGGGGTGAACGAGCACCGTGCCGGCCCGGTTCGAAGCGCCGCAGCCCGCGAAGCGATACTCGCGGCCACCGCGAAGATGTTCCAAGCGCAGGGTTACGAGCAACTCACGATCGAGGGGATCGCCAAGGAAGCCGGCGTCGGCAAGCAGACCATTTACCGGTGGTGGAAGTCGCGGGGAGCCCTGATCGCGGAGTGCCTGACGGACGGACGGCTCTTTCCCGTCGATCTGGTGGCGAAGAACTCCGGAGATGTCATCGCCGACATCGAGGAATGGGTGTCCGGTGTGATCGGCATCCTGGTCTCGCACAACGGCGAGTCACTGCTTCGCTCGCTCGTCGCCGCGGCCGCAGAGGACGCGGATGTCGGCGACCACCTGACGCTGGGCATGGGGGTCGAAGACCGGCTCTCTGAACGCATGCGGATCGGGATCGCGGACGGTCAGCTCCCTCCGGATGCCCCCGTCACGGAGCTGGCCCAGGCCATCATCGGCGCCCTGGTCATCCAAGTGCTCACGAGGGCGAACGAGTACGAGGGCCCGATGCGGCAGCTGATCCGCTTCATCCTGGCGCCCCGGTTCGCCTGAGCGGGATCCCCGAGATCAGGCGACGCGGGCGACGCGGCGCACGACGACCGCATCGACGGCCGCGAGGGCCAACGCCGCCACACACAGGATGCCGAGCACCGGCGCCATGATGTCGACGGCCGGGCCGAGTCCCCACGCGGTCGCCAAGGCGCCCGCCCCGATCGCGGTGAGCGCCTGCAGCAGGTAGGCGAAGAGGTAGAGCAGCGAGAGCGTCGCGCCGCGATGGTGTGCCGGGGCGGCGCGGTTGATCAGCCCAAGGCCGCCGGTGAAGGCGAACGCGTAGGCGACTCCGCCGACCAGGCACCACACCAGGAACAGGGGGATCGAGCCCGTTGCGGCGACCGCGGCCATGATCCCGAGGCCGACCAGCGAGAGGGTCGCTCCGACCCAGACCGCGACGTGCGCCGGGACCCGCGAGAGCAGCAGTGCCGTCACGCCGATCGCCGTGGACGACAGACCCAGCAACACGCCGATCACGATCATGTCGGTGGTGTGGGCGAACTGGCGCACCATCAGCGCGCCGAGCGAGAGGAAGATCGCACCGACGCAGTAGGCGATCGACACCGAGATGGTGGCGAGGACGAAGACGCGCCGGATGCCGGTGGGCACCCGCAGCGGCTGCGGCCGCCACGACACGGCACTGAGTGGGCGGTCGTCGGGCGTCGCCCACAGCGCCACCAGCGCGGCGGCACCGAGCCCGAACAGCACGACATAGCTCCACACCAACGGCAGCGGCGCGAGCTGGGCGAGGATGCCCGAGACGACGAGCGCGAGGGTCAGTCCGGTCGACGTCGAAACCGTGGCGAGCGAGCTGGCGAATCGGGGGTTCGCCGAGACGTTGTGCTCGACCAGCGCGGCGCTCGCGGCGCTCAGCGCGAGTCCCGTGCCGACGCCCTGGAGCACGCGTCCCACGAAGAGGTAGCCGACTCCCGATGCCGTGGCGAACACGAGCGCGGATGCCGCGATGAGCGCGACGCCGATCATCATCGCGCGGCGGCGGCCGACGACATCCGAGATCCCGCCGAACAGCACGAGCGTGACGATCAGCGCGAGAGGATACGTCGCGAAGACGGCCGTCGTGATCGCGGGAGTGAGGCCCCACTGCCGGGAGTAGAGCGGATACAGCACGCTCGGCGCACCGCTGGACCACAGACACAGCGCCAGCACCGCAGCGGCCGACCAGAACGTGCCGCGCGAGCCCATCGGAGGGCGACGCGTAGTCGGGGTTCGAACAGGAGCGGGTTCGCTGAGGCGCGTCATGCCGTCAGCATACCCATCTGACTTGGTATTTCCAATTCAGCCGGAATCGACGTAGCCTGGGTGAGTGATCACGCGCCATCGAGAACCCGAACCGCGATGCCAGGTGGTCCGCACCCTGGACATCGTCGGCGAGAAGTGGGCGCTGCTGATCGTGCGAGACGCCCTGCGCGGCCGCACCCGATTCTCGGAGTTCCGCGAGTCGCTGGGCGCCCCGACCGACATCCTCGCTGCGCGACTCGCATCGCTGGTCGAGTCGGGCATCCTCGAGAAGCGCTCTTACCGCGAGGCGGGAAGCCGCGAGCGCGCGAGCTACCACCTGACCGAAGCGGGGCAGGGTCTCCGCGTCGTCATCGCCGCCATGCTCGAATGGAATGATCGCTTCGACCCGGCGCCCACCGGTCCGGGGTCGATGGTCGTCGACCCGAGTGACGGAACTGCCCTGCATCTGGCGTTCCGCGGTGACGACGACCGCGTCGTCGCCCCGGATGAGGTCGCCATCGTGCCGGGCTCCGGCGGCACCTGGTCGCTCGCGGTCGCTGAGCCCACAGCCGGTCGCTGAGCCTGTCGAAGCGTCCGGCGACCCCCTCGACAGGCTCGGAGACCGCCTCGCGCGACTCGCGCTCAGACCCGCGCCGGAACCCCCACCGCCGCGAGCAGAGCGTCGGCGATCGCCGCGAAACGCTCGGTGCCCGCTGCGGGTCGTGAGACGAGCATCGCCCCTTCGAGGCCCGCGACGAGGGCCTCGGCGGTTGCGCGCGACGAGGCGGGCGCCGGCAAGCGGCCCTCGGCGACGCCGCGGTCGATGACGTGCTCGAGCCACGTGTAGCTCCGCTCGAAGAACTCCGACACGCGCTTCTGCACGGCAGCCGGGAGCGTCTCGAAGTCCGAGGCGAGCATGCCGCACAAGCACATGCGTCCTCGCGCGAGCACTGCGCCGTAGATGTCGACATAGGCGCGAAGCCGGTCCGCGACATCCGGTCTGGTGCGCTCGATCTCGTCGAGCGCCGCGAAGAACCGCCCGGAGTAGCGATCCACCAGGCCGACGGCCAGGTCGGCCTTCGCGGGGAAGTGATAGTGCAGCGATGCATTCGTGATGCCGACGCGCGCTGACACGTCGGCGTAGCTCATCGCGTTCAGCCCTCGCGTCTGCACGAGCTCTTCTGCCACGTCGAGGATGCGGGTCGCGGTGTCAGGGGTTGCGGTGTCGGGGGTCGCGGTGGTGACCATGCCTCCACATTAGTCGGGTCGGGGCCTTGCATCTACCTACAGATAGGTAGACAATCGATCTGTCTACTAGTAGGTAGATAGGCATCGGATCAAGGAGGAGCCATGCAGACAGTGGAGCACGAGAGCTTCGGCTCTCCGACGGAGATTCGCGAGTTCCCGCACGGGCACGCAGAGATCCTGAACGTCGGAGACGCCACGATCGGCCGCCTGGTGCTCGAACCGGGGTGGCGATGGTCGAATGACGTCAAACCGATCGCCGGCACGGAGTCGTGCCTGGCGCCGCACTTCCAGTACCACGTGCAAGGGCGGCTCGGCATCCGCATGGACGACGGTGAAGAGTTCATCGCCGGTCCCGGCGATGTCACGAGCCTGCCCGAGGGCCACGACGCCTGGGTGGTGGGCGACGAGCAGGTGATCGTCGTCGACTGGTTCGGCGCAACCGACTGGGCGAAAGAGCCGGCAGGCAACGTCGCCGCGCACGCCTGATCACAGGACGGGCCACGACCCTCAGGTGCGGGTGACTCGGAGGGGCCGGATGTCGGGTCACCCGCGATCGATCGCGCAAAGATAGGGCATCTTACGGATGCCGGCCCCCTGCCTTAGGCGCGATCCTCGCTCATGACGAATCACCTGAGGAGACATCATGAGCGTCAGCATCTACAGCTTCGAGCACCTCCGCGCTGCCGAGCAGAAGCAGCTGGAGCGCGAGCTGGAATACCGCCGCATCGCGCGGGAGCGCGGGGACGACATGGAATCAGCGGCCGCACGAGCGCTGGGCAGCGTCGTCCGCCGCATCCGCGGCATCCGTCCGGCCGCGCACGCAAGGCCTTCGGTCCTCTCACCCTCTCGATGACCCCGGGGGCGGGCTCGCCGCCCGCGGCACTCGGGTTGCGATGGGCCGCCCCGAGTGTCGCAGGCGGGTGGGACGATGGGTTCATGCGCGCAGTGGTCAGCCCCGCCCTGGTCGGCCGACAGGCCGACCTCGACGCGCTCCACGACGCCTACGCCGACAGCATCACGGGCTCCAGCCGCGCCGTCCTCGTCGGTGGCGAGGCCGGAATCGGCAAGACCCGCCTCGTCGACGAGTTCCTCAGGGCGCTCCCCGAACAGGCGATCGTGCTGCGCGGGCAGTCCGTCGACCTCGATCGCGACGCCCCGCCGTTCGCGCCGATTCTGTCGGCGCTGCGATCGCTTGCCCAGGAGGTCGGTGAGCAGGCGCTGTTCGACGCCTCCGGTCCCGCGGCAGACGCGCTCGCGCTGCTGCTGCCAGACCTGAGCCTCAGCGCCTCGATGACCGAGGGCCCGATCCGCGGCAGCGCCGAGCGGCTCTACGACGCGGTGGCAGAGCTGCTCGAGAACGTCGCTGCCGTCCGACCGGTCGTGCTCGTGATCGAAGACCTGCACTGGGTGGACCAGGCGAGCCTCGGTCTGCTGCGCTTCCTCATCCGGGTCATCGAAGACTCCCGCCTGCTCATCGTCCTCACGTTCCGCAGCGACGAACTCGGCAGAGGCAGCGCGATGCGCGCGTGGCTTCCCGAGCTCGACCGCAACCGTCGCGTGACGCGGCTCGAACTCGCCCGCCTCGATCGCCGCCAGGTGCGCGAGATGGCGACCGCGATCCTCGACGGAACGCCCGACGAGGACGAACTGGCTCAGGTCTACCTTCGAACCGACGGTGTGCCCTTCTTCGTGGAAGAGCTGGTGTGCTGCAGCGGCGTGCAAAGCCTCGACGGATTCCCCGACACCCTTCGCGACATCCTGCTCGCCCGGTACGACCAGCTCGCCGACACGACGCAGCGCATGCTGCGGCTGATCGCCGCCGGCGGCGTGCGCGTGGAGCACGAGCTGCTGATCGCCGTCTGCGACGAGTCCCCCGACGCGATCGACGCCGCTGCGAGCGAGGCGATCGCCGCCAGCGTGCTCGTGGTCGACGACACGGCCTACGCCTTCCGCCACGCGCTGGTGCGCGAAGCCATCCACGACCAGCTGCTGCCCGGCGAGCGCGTTCGCTTCCACACCCGCTACGCCCAAGCCCTGCTCGATCAATCCGGTGCGGGCGCTGCCGATGCGACAGCGGTGTCGTACCACTGGATGGCCGCCCACAACGTGCGCGAAGCGTTCATCGCATCGATCGCCGCGTACCAGCAGGCGCGGTCGGCATACGCGCACGCGACCTCGGCCAACATGGGCGAGCGCGCGATCGAGCTGTGGGATCAGGTGCCGGATGCCGCGCAGCTCGCGGGACGCAGCAAGGTCGCCATGCTCGGCGACACGTCTTATGTGCTTCGCAATGCCGGCGAGAGCGAGCGCGCCATCGCCCTGATCGACGAGGCGATCGCACAGTGCGACCCGTCTGACGTGCAGGTCTACGCACTGCTGCTGCGCAACAAGGCCTCCTATCTCGCCAACATCGGCCAGACGGGGTCGATCGAACTGCTGCGCGAAGCGCTGCTGGTGCTCGAAGGCGAGCCGCGGAGCGTGCTGCGTGCGAACGTCCTCGGGGAGCTGGCGGCCCGGCTCATGCTCCTCGCGCGTTTCGACGAGGCGATCGAGATGGCCGACGGCGCGTTCGTCGAGGCCACGGCGGTCGACAACAGGCCGCGGATGTCGGTCGCTTCCAACATCCGCGGCTTCTCGCGCCTTGCGGGGGGCGACGTCGAGGCAGGACTGGCGGATCTCGCGCTGGCGGGTGAGCTTGCGGTCGGCAACGACTCCGCGCGCCTGCGGTACTGGGTGAACCAGTCGGACGCGCTCCACCTGATCGGGCGCTACGAAGAGGCGGTGCGCACCGCAGAAGAGGGCGCCGAACGTGCACGGCAGCGAGGCGTCGAGCGCACCTCCGGGGCCGTGCTGCTCTCGAACGTCGTCAGCCCGCTCTACGCCCTCGGCCAGACCGCACGCGCCGACGAGATGCTCGATCGCGCCCTCGAACTCGACGCTCCGATCGGCTTCAGTGCGAACCTGCGTCGCCTGAAGGTGCAGTCGGTGCTGTGGTCCGGCGATCGCCCCCTCGCGGAACGCCTGCTGCGCGATTGGCGAGGATCGCTGCGGCTGCAACAGCGGATGGACTCGCAGTGCATGCTCGGCGTCGCGCTGGTCAGCGGCGAACTCGCCCTCGCCCGCGGCGACACAGCCGAAGCGTGGCAGCACGCCAGCGTGCTCATCGACCCGGAGCACCGGTCTTTCCCGGCCTATGATCTGCCCCTCATCGCCCTGGCCGCGCGGGTGGTGGCGGTCGCCCGGACCACCGGCGTCGCGCTCCCCGATGCGAGCGGCGAGCCGAGCCCACCGGACGAACTCGAACGCGCCGTGCGCTCCGCATTCTCGCTCGCCGAGCGCTGGCCAACGGCATCCGGGTACTCCGCGATCGTCGATGCCGAACTGGGCGGCCCGCGCGGTACCGGAACAGATGTCGCGCTGTGGGAGCGAGCGGTATCGGTGGTGCGCGCCGCGGTCGCCCCCGCTCAGCTCGCGCCGTATGCCGGGTTCCGCCTGGCCGAGGCCCTGGCCAACGCCGGCGATCGTGCGGGCGCCCGCACCTGGGCCCAGACGGCGCGCGAGTGGGCTGAGGCCATCGGGCTGGGCCTCATCGTCGACTCCGTCACCGAGCTCGAGCGCCGTGTCGGCTCGATCAGCGGCGACCACCGCGGTGACACTCCGGACGACGCCGGTTCCCTCGAGAACCTGCTCACCGAGCGCGAGCGCCAGGTGCTCGACCTGATCGCACACGGTCTCAGCAACGGAAAGATCGCCGAGCAGCTGTTCATCAGCCCCAAGACGGCGAGCGTGCACGTATCGAACATCCTCCGCAAGACGGGCGCGACGACCCGCACCGAAGCCGCTTACCTCGCGCACAACACGTCGCACTGAAATAGGGCTATCGCCGCATGCGGCATCCCTACCTCAGAGACGA
The DNA here is from genome assembly GCF_039530225.1 of Microbacterium pumilum. NCBI lineage: Bacteria > Bacillati > Actinomycetota > Actinomycetes > Micrococcales > Microbacteriaceae > Microbacterium > Microbacterium pumilum. The sequence continues at coordinate 1,484,539 of NZ_BAAAOH010000001.1, read as the reverse complement.
GAGTCCTGATTGTTCGATCAACTCGTCATCGGAGGCCGATCATGGCAATCATCATGCTCATCGCACTCGCAGTCATCGTCATCGCTGCGATCGCCGCAACCCTCGTTCAGGTCGGCCGCGACGGATACCGCGCGGTTCCCACGCGACCTGAACTGCTCCGCCACCCCTAGACCCGCGCGCAGCCCCTCGCTGAGCCCGTCGAAGCGCCCGGCACACAGCCGGTCGCTGAGCCCGTCGAAGCGCCCGGCACACAGCCGGTCGCTGAGCCCGTCGAAGCGCCCGGCACACAGCCGCTCGCTGAGCCCATCGAAGCGCCCGGCACACAGCCGGTCGCTGAGCCCATCGAAGCGCCCGGCACACAGCCGGTCGCTGAACCCGTCGAAGCGCCCGGCACACAGCCGGTCGCTGAACCCGTCGAAGCGCCCGGCACACAGCCGGTCGCCGAGCCCGTCGAAGCGCCCGGCGGCCCTTCGACAAGCTCAGGGACCGCCTCCGTCCGGGAACGTCACGCCTAGACGCGCGTCGGCTCCTTCGCGACGAGGGTCAGCACGTCATACGTGGCGACGATCTCGTCGTTCTGGTTGAGGATGACGGCATCCCACCGTACTTCGCCGTATTCGTCCGTCTCGCGCGGCGTGATCTGCTTCGCGGTGAGCGTCACACGGATGGTGTCTCCGGGTGAGACCGGGGTGATGAATCGCAGGTTCTCGAGACCATAGTTCGCGAGCACCGGCCCTGGCTCGGGGTCCACGAAGAGCCCGGCGGCCCACGAGACCAGCAGGTAGCCGTGCGCGACGCGTCCGGGGAAGAACGGGTTCGCCGCAGCCGCATCTTCGTCCATGTGGGCGTAGAACGTGTCCCCTGTGAAGCGCGCGAAGACCTCGATGTCGTCGAGCGTCACTTCGCGCGACGCCGAAACGACCTGGTCACCCAGCGCAAGCTCTGCGAGCGACTTGCGGAACGGATGCCTGCCGTTCTGCACGGCGGCGCCCGCGTGCCACACACCGGTCAGCGCCGTCAGCATCTCGGGTGAGCCTTGGATCGCCGTCCTCTGCATATGGTGCAGCACGGCACGGATGCCGCCGAGCTCCTCGCCGCCGCCCGCCCGTCCCGGTCCGCCGTGGACGAGATGCGGCACGGGCGAGCCGTGGCCTGTCGAGGTGCGGGCATTCTCTCGGCTGAGGAAGAGCACCCGCCCGTTGAACGACCCCATGCGGGTCATGAGCTCGACGGCGACATCGGGATCGTCGGTCGCAACGCTGGTGACGAGGGATCCGCCGCCGCGGCCGACGAGGTCGGCGGCCTCGGCGAGGGTGGAATACGTGAGGACGCTCGACACCGGGCCGAACGCCTCGATGTCATGGGCCGCCGGGGTCGCCGCATCCGCGAAGCCGACCAGCATCGGCGTGATGAACGCGCCCTCGGGTGCGGGGCCACGAGTGCCGTCCGCGCGCACCACGTCGGGAGCCGCGGTCGAGCCGAGCAGGATGCCACCGCCAGCGGCCTCGAGCGCGACCACCTGTCGCAGGACTTCATCGCGCTGCTCGATCGAGACGACCGGGCCCATCGTGACGGACTCCGCGTGCGGATCGCCGATGACGACGCGCTCGTCGATCTTGGTCCGCAGCGCATCGACGAGCGCGTCGACCACGCCCTCCGGAACGATGGCTCGGCGGATGGCCGTGCACTTCTGACCGGCCTTCGTCGTCAGCTCGACCAGGAGCTGCTTCACATAGGCGTCGAAGCCCGGCGAGCCCGGTGCGACATCCGGACCCAGCACCGACGCATTGATCGAGTCGGTCTCGCTCGTGAAACGCACTCCCCCGGTCTGCACGCTGTCGTGCTGTCGCAGCCGCTCGGCGGTCGAGCCGCTGCCGGTGAAACCGACCAGGTCACCGAGTCGCAGGTGCTCGAAGAGCGTCGGCACGCTCCCGCTCACGAGCTGCAGGGCGCCCTCCGGAAGCCGGCCGGTCTCGACGAGGATGCGCACCCACGCCTCGGCCACGTATCCGGTCGGGGTCGCGGGCTTCACGAGGCTCGGCACACCGGCGAGGAATGCGGGCGCGAACTTCTCCAGTGCGCCCCACATCGGAAAGTTGAAGGCGTTGATCTGCACCGCGACGCCTGGCAGTCGCGTGTAGACGTGCTGGCCGAGGAACGAGCCGTCCTTCGAGAGCGGTTCGACGGGCCCGTCGACGTAGACCTTCGAGTTGGGCAGCTCGCGGCGGCCCTTCGATGAATACGTGAACAACACGCCGATGCCGCCGTCCACGTCGCTCCGCGAGTCTCGAACCGTCGACCCGGCGCGCTTGGACAGCTCGTAGAGCTCCTGTTTTCGGGCCGTGAGTGCGAGCGCGAACTCCTTGAGCAGCATCGCGCGCTGGTGAAAGGTCAGCGTGCCGAGACTCCGCTGCCCGACCGTGCGCGCGTAGTCCAACGCAGCGGCGAGGTCGAGGCCCTTCGTACTGACGCGGGCGACGACCTCACCGGTCGACGCGTCACGGACGATCGCGGCATCCGTCTCATCGGACGGGGTCCACCACGATCCCTGCACGTAGCTGGGAAGGATGTCGGGCATCATTCGCTCCATTCATAGGATCCGCGGCCGGTCATCGGCGTCGCTTCTCGAGGAAGTCGGTCATGCGGCGCATCTTCTCGGGGCTCTCGAAGAGCTCGGCCTGAAGCTCGAGCTCGATGGCGGGGTGCGCTTCGGCGGGTGCCAGCAGCGCGGTCTTCGTGTGCCGGGTGGCGAGCGCGTCGTTCGCCGCGATGCGGTCGGCGATCGCGTGCGCCGCGGGCAACAGCTCGTCGGGTTCATGGAGAGACGACACCAGACCCCACGCGAGAGCCTCGTCGGCCGCCAGGAAGCGACCGGTCAGCAGCAGCTCGCTCGCTCGCGCGTGACCGACGATCTCGGGCAGCCGCCACGTGGCACCCGCCGCCGCAATGATCCCGAGGCCGGTTTCGGGGTTGCCGAACCTCGCCGAGGGCGTGGCGATGCGGATGTCGGCCGCGTACGCGAGCTCTGCTCCGCCACCCAGCGCCCAACCGTCGACCGCGGCGATGACGGGCATGGGCAGGTTGCGGATGCGGCGGAAGGCCGTGGTGTTGATCCCGCGGCGCGCATCTTCGGCACGACGCTCCCGCAGCTGCGAGATGTCGGCGCCCGACGCGAAGACGCCGTCCGAACCCGTGAGGATCAGGATGCGCGGCGCGGCCTCCAGTTCGGCGCACAGCGCGTGGAGGGCGTCGATGAGCTGCTGGTCGATCGCGTTGCGGGTTGCGGGGCGGTCGATGGCCGCGACGACCCGATCGGGCGTTCGCGCGACGCGCAGGGGCGATGCGGCGTGAGCCATCGTCATCCTCTCGACACCCGTGCATCCTCGCACCGATCGGCAGCCCAAGGTGAATTGCTTACCGATCGTTCAGAAATCATCCCAGAAGCGCGTGGGTATCGCAAAGTCGGGCCCATCGAGTGCGAGACTGAACGGGTGACCGCCGTCGATCCTGCGCCCGCAGCGACTGCCCCCGCGCGCCGTCGCGGACGGCCAGGGTACGACCGCGACGACGTGCTCACCGCCGCTGTGACCCTGTTCAACGAGCAGGGGTATGACGCGACATCCGTCTCCGACCTCGCAGTGCGGCTGGGTCTGACCAAGTCGGCGATGTACCACCACTTCTCGTCCAAGGAGCAGTTGCTCGAGATGGCGCTGGGCGAAGCGCTCGACGGCCTGGAGGGAGTGCTCGCGCTACCCGAGGCGCAGAGCGGCACCGCATCCGAACGCCTGCACTTCGTGCTTCGGGCAGCCACTCAGGTGCTGCTCGACCGGCTGCCCTACGTGACGCTGCTGCTGCGGGTGCGGGGCAACAGCGACGTGGAGCGCCGCGCGCTCGAGCGACGTCGCGCGTTCGACCACCAGATGGCGTCGCTCGTGCGTGAAGCACAGGCCGCCGGATCTGTGCGACCGGATGTCGACAGCGCCATCGTCACGCGCCTCATCTTCGGGATGCTCAACTCGACGATCGAGTGGTACCGCCCGACCGGCCCGATCGATCGCGACGCGCTGACGCACGACATCCTGACGGTCGCGTTCGACGGCATCAGCCCGCGCTGAGTCTCGAACCCACTCGGACGCTCGCCGCCACCCGCCCCACGCGACCTTCTCTTTCCCGCGGTCCAGGAAACGCAGGATTCCGGCAGCCAAAACCTGCGAAACCCGGACCGCCCGAGTTCACCCGACCCTCCGATCCAGGTCGGGTCCGGCAAACGCAGGATTCCGGCAGCCAAAACCTGCGAAACCCGGACCGCCCGCGTTCACCCGACCCTCCGATCCAGGTCGGGTCCGGCAAACGCAGGATTCCGGCACCCAAAACCCGCGAAACCCGGACCGCCCGCGACGAAGTGGATGGTGACGGGAGGTCCGGGCGGTCAGCCGTGGAAGGTCGGCGTGCGCTTCTCCTGGAACGCGGCGAACCCCTCACGGTAGTCGTCGGTGTCGCAGAGGGCCGCCTGCGCAGCGTTCTCGACATCCATCGCCTGCCAGAGGCCGAGGCGTTCATCCCGCAGGCGCGCGACGAGCGCTTTGCTCGCCCGGAACGCCTGCGTCGCGCCGGAGGCCGCCTTCTCAGCCGCCTCGATCGTCGCGGCGGTGAGCTTGTGGTCCGGGAAGACGCGCGAGAACAGGCCGGCGGTGACCGCTTCGGTGCCCGTCATGAGCCGGCCCGTGTAGATGAGGTCGAGCGTGCGGTGCGCGCCGAGCCGCTCGAAGAAGAGGGCGTGCCCGCCCGAATCGAGCGTCGCGCCGAGCGCCGCGAAGGGGGATCCGATCTTGGCGCTCTCGGCAACGTAGACCACGTCGGTCGCGATCAAGAGGCCGAGCCCCACGCCGAGGCAGGCGCCGTGGGCCGCAGCGAAGGTCGGCGCCGGGAACGCCGACATCCGCTTCATCAACGGCGTGACGAGCCGGTCGAGGTATCCCATCACGTCGTCATCGCGGGGATCGACGCTCGAGATGAGCCGTCCCGCGCAGAACGCGCGCCCCTCGCCGCGCAGCACCAACGCGCGAGCCCCGGCGGCCTCGGCCTCGACGTACGCGGCATCCAACTCGGCGAGCGCCGCCTCATCCAGCGCGTTGAGCTTCGCGGGATTGTTCAGGACGATGTGCGCGACGTTCCGCTCGATGCGCAGGTCGATCATGGGGTGCTCCTCTTGACTGACAGATCGGATGCCACGGGTTCAGGCGATGCGGCGGCGGCAGGCCGGTTGAGCCGGCGTCCGGTCTGATGTCGGCGCATCGCCTGAACTCGCGCCCGGATGGACCGCCCCATCAGGATGCCGCATCACACGTCGTAGTCGACAACCACGCGCTCGGTGGTCGGGTGCGATTGACACGTGAGCACGTAGCCGCGCTCGAGTTCGTCGGGCTCGAGCGCGTAGTTCTCGGTCATCGCCACCGAGCCGACGAGCAGCCGTGCCCGGCACGTGCCGCACACCCCCCCGGCGCAGGCGAACGGCACGTCAGGGCGCACGCGCAGTGCGGCGTTGAGAATGGACTCGTGTGCGCTGACGGGACTGTCGATCGTCGAGGACTGGCCGTCGAGGGTGATCTCGATCGTCACGACGGGATCGCCGCGCTGCACGATCACCGGCCGCCCGGCGTCGCCCTCGTCGCGCCCGGGCTCGCCCGTGGTGAACAGCTCGTATCGCACGTGATCCCGATCCACGCCGACGCTCTCGAGGGTGTCGCGGCACAGCTGCACGAGCTCGAACGGCCCGCACAGGAACCATTCGTCGACGGTCTCGGGCAGTACGAGTGCGTCGAGGATATGGCGCAGCCGCTCCTCGTCGATGCGTCCGGACAGCAGCGGCGCCGAGCGCTGCTCGCGCGAGAGCACGTGGTGCAGCGCGAGGCGCGTCGGGTACCGGTCCTTCAGGTCGGCCAGCTCGTCGAGGAACATCACGTCGGTCGTCGACCGGTTGGTGTAGACGAGGGTGAACCGGGAGGTTTCCGAGCGCGCGAGCACGGTGGCGGCGAGCGCCATGAGCGGCGTGATGCCCGAGCCCGCGGCGATGCCGGCGACATGCGCTCCGTCGAGGTCGGCGAGGGTCGAGGTGAACGTGCCCTGCGGACTCATCACGTCGACCTCGTCGCCGACGCTCAGCTCGCTCAGCGCCCACGTCGAGAATCGCCCGCCGAGATCCCGCTTGATCGCGACGCTCACGGTGCCCACGCCTCCGGTCCCTGAGCCCACGCCTCCGGTCCCTGAGCCCACGCCTCCGGTCCCTGAGCCTGTCGAAGGGGCCCGGCACAGCGAGTACGACCGACGCACCTCCCGGCCGTCGATGTCGGCGCGCAGCGCCACGTGCTGGCCGGCGAGGTATTCGAACTCCCCCGCGAGCCGCTCGGGAACCGCGAAGGTCACCTCCGCCGAGGCGTCGGTGAGAGGGCGGATGTCGGCGACCCGCAGCGTGTGGAAGCGCGCCCGTCTGCGGCCTCCGGTGGGGCCCCCGACCGCGCTCGCGAGGAACGCGTCGGCGACCTGTGCGGCGTCCTCGACGCCGCCGATCCGCGGTCCCGGTGTTTCGACGGGCTCACCCACCGCTCGAAGGGGCATCAGTGCACCTTGAAGTGGTCGAACGGCTCGAGACACGCACGGCACTCATAAAGGGCCTTGCAGGATGTCGACCCGAAGCGCGACACCTCGCGCGTGTCGAGCGAGCCGCACCGCGGGCACTTCACACCGAGCGACAGCTTGATGGGCCCGACAGCGGCCCGGCCGGTCGGCGGTGCGATGCCGTATTCGGTGAGCTTGCGCTTGCCGGCATCCGACATCCAGTCCGTCGTCCAGGCGGGAGACAGCGTGAGCCGCACGTCGACGTCGCCGAAGCCCGCCTCCGAGAGCGCGAGGATGAGATCGTCGCGGATGACGTCCATCGCCGGACATCCCGAGTAAGTGGGGGTGATGGTCACCGTCACGCGGTCGCCGTCCGTGCGCACGTCGCGCAGCACCCCGAGGTCTTCGATGGTCAGCACGGGCACTTCGGGATCCTTGACGGCCGCGGCGATCGCCCGAGCCCGCGAGGTGGCATCGCCTCCCTCGGTCGTTGAGCGCGTCGATACGCGCTGAGCGGCGGTCACCATGTCGCCCCCGGATGCTGCCGCGCCAGCACCTGCATCTCGGCGAGCAGATAGCCGAGCGTGGAGAAGTGCGAACCCCGCCGGCCGCCGCCCGATGACACGTATCCTGCGGGCACCGTGAGATCCGCCTCGGCGAACACCGCGTCGATGACCTCGTCGAATCCGGGGCGCAAGCTCGAGGGCCGCGGTGCGACATCGGATTCGGCAAGCCGATCTGTCAGCGGCTCATCGCCGAACAGCTCGTCGACATACGGCCAGACGTCATCGATCGCGGTGACCATCCGTCGCCGCGACTCGTCGGTGCCGCCGGCGAGGCGAAGGGTCCACTGCACGGCGTGGTCACGGTGGTAGTCGACCTCTTTGACCGACTTCTCGGCGATCGCCGCGAGGGTCGCGTCACCCGATGAGCGAAGGGCGGAGTACAGCTCGAACTGGTAGACGGATGCCGCGAGCTGACGTGCGATCGTGTGTGCGAAATCGCCGTTCGGCTGTTCGAAAAGCCATGCGCAGCGGAACTCGGGCTCGTCTCGCCAGTAGGCGAGGTCATCCTCGCTGCGACCGTCGAACGTGCCTGCGTAGCGCAGCAGCGACCGGGCATGGCCGAGCAGGTCGAGGGCGATGTTGCCGAGCGCGACGTCTTCCTCGAGCTCGGGAGCGCGCGCGATCCACGCGCCGAGCTGTTGCGACAGGATGAGCGCGTCGTCGCCGAGCCACAGGGCGTACTCGGCGACATCCGCCGTCGTCGCGCGCCCCTCGCCGCCGGCCAGCTCGTCGGAGAGCTCGACCTGGTCGACGGTGACGTCACCGTGGATGTCGATCTCGGTCACAGGTGCGGCACCCCCTCGGAGGCCGTGTAATACCGGGCATGCCGGTAGTTCTTGCCTGCGGGCGACTCGAAGAACGCACCCTTCGAATCGGGGTCGCTCGTCGTGATCGCATCGGAGGGTACGACCCACACCGACGTGCCCTCGCCGCGGCGCGTGTAGACATCCCGCGCGTTCCGCAGCGCGAAGTCGGCGTCGGGAGCGTGGAGAGATCCCGCATGCACGTGCGACAGGCCGCGGTTGGCGCGGACGAAGACCTCCCACAGAGGCCAGGTCTCGCGGTCGGATCCACCGGGAGTCGCCATCACGCCACCGCCCCATTCAACAGGCTCAGGGACCGTTCCTCCTGCTTCCGGGCGTATTCGGCCGCTGCCTCGCGCACCCACGCGCCGTCATCGTGCGCCGCTCGACGGTTCTGCAGTCGCACGGAATTCATCGGTCCACGGCCGGCAAGCACCTCGAAGAACTCGGGCCAGTCGATCTCGCTCATGTGCCACTCCTGCGCGTCGTCGTCCCATCGCAGCTCGGGATCCGGCAGCGTGACGCCGAGGATCTCGGCCTGCGGCACGAGCATGCTGACGAACCGCTGGCGCAGCTCGTCGTTCGAGAAGCGCTTGATCTTCCACGCCATCGACTGCGCCGAGTTGGGCGATGAGTCGTCGGGCGGGCCGAACATCATGAGCGACGGCCAGTACCAGCGGTTCACGGCATCCTGAGCCATCTGACGCTGCGCGGGCGTGCCCTGCATCAGCGTCAGGAGGATCTCGAAGCCCTGCCGCTGGTGGAACGACTCTTCTTTGCAGACGCGTACCATCGCACGACCGTAGGGGCCGTACGACGCGCGGCACAGCGGCACCTGGTTGCAGATCGCAGCCCCGTCCACGAGCCAGCCGATCGCGCCCATGTCTGCCCACGTCGGAGTCGGGTAGTTGAAGATCGAGGAGTACTTTGCCTTGCCGTCGATGAGCTGCTGCGTCATCTCGTCGCGCGTGATGCCGAGGGTCTGCGCGGCGGAATAGAGGTACAGACCGTGGCCCGCCTCATCCTGTACCTTCGCCATGAGGATCGCCTTGCGCTTGAGGCTGGGCGCACGGGTGATCCAGTTGCCCTCGGGCTGCATGCCGATGATCTCGGAGTGCGCGTGCTGGGAGATCTGGCGGATGAGCGTCTTGCGGTACGCGTCGGGCATCCAATCCCGCGGCTCGATGCGCTGTTCGGCGGCAATGAGGGCGTCGAACGTCGCCTGTGCCTCATCGTCGCGTTCGAGCGCGACCGGTCCCTGTGGTTCGACAGGCCCACCAACGGAACGAAGGTCGGGTGCGATCATCGTCGACTCTCCTCTTTCACTCTGCACATTTACAGAACGATCGTTCAGTAAGAATATCAAGCTCACGAGACAGCGGCAAGCTGAGTCGCTTCAGCTCTCCCCGTATTTACAGACCGAGCGTTCACTTTCCCCGGTATAGTCATCCTCGACTCTGACCGACTCGATGGAGAGTGCCATGACGGCGGCCGACAAACCCCGCTCCGACGTCCGCCCGATGATGCAGCGCGACCGCGCGTCGGCCGCGCTCGGCATGGTGGTCGAGCGCGATGAGCCGGGCTCCGCGACGGTCTCGATGACGGTGCGCGACGACATGACGAACGGGTTCGCGGTGACGCACGGAGGGCTGGTCTTCGCCCTCGCCGACACGGCCTTCGCAATCGCCTGCAACGAGGACGACTCTGTGACGGTGGCAGGCGGTGCCGACATCACCTTTCTCAAGTCCACGCGAGCGGGTCAGGTGCTCACTGCGAACGCTCGACGCCGTGTGGTCGTCGGCCGCACCGGGCTCTATGACGTCACCGTCACCGACGAGAGGGGCGACATCGTCGCCGAGTTCCGCGGGCGGTCGATCACGACCCGCCGCACACCCACCGAGTAGCCACCGGCGAGACGTCGGGCTGCCCTTCGACAAGCTCAGGGACCGCGCTCCAGGGACCGCGAGCCCCGGGACCGCGCGCCCATTGACCGCGCGCCCAGGGACCGCGAGCCCATTGACCGCGAGCCCAGGGACCGCGCGCCCAGGGACCGCGCGCCCAGTGACCGCGCGCGATCAGCGCGGTTCGCCGCGCACCGGCCGACCGGGGTAGGCGCCGACATCGAGTTGTCCATCGCGGATGACGAATGTGCCGCCGACGAGAAGGTGACGCACCCCGCTCGACACGCGCACCGGGTCGGCCATCGTCGCGTTGTCGGTGAGCGTCGCCGGATCGAGCACCACGAGATCCGCATCCGCGCCCGCCGCGAGGAACCCCTTGGTGCGCATCGCGGGGGCCATGTCATCCAGGACCCGGGCGGGCAGATAGGAGCACCGCCGGAAGGCCTCGATCCAGTCCCAGAGTCCGTGCTCACGGACCATGAGCCGGATGCTGCGCGCGAACGTCCCCGCGGTGCGCGGATGCGTCGCCGCCCCGGCTGGCAGCGGCCACTCCCTGCTGTCGGTGCGGCGGTCCGCCCACTCGACCGGCATGGCATCGCTCGCCACGATGGAGTCGGGATAGGCCAGCGCGCGCCGCAGCAGCTCGCGATCGGCATCCGACCGCTCGTCGAGGAACTCCACGAAGCAGATCGCGGCGGGATCGGTGGCGCGGATCTCGCGGAGCCGGCGCTCGTCGGCGATTCGCTCACCGCTGCCGAGCATGATGATGCTCGACGGCGTGAGGCCCGCCGGCGCGAGCCGTTCCGGGGCGAGGAAGAACGCGCCGACGCCGGTGCTTCCCATGCCGTAGGGGTAGGTCTCGACCGAGACTCGCGACCCCGCGGCGCGGGCATCGTCGAGGTTCGCGAGCACCCGGTCGAGGTGGCGCTTCGACGTGCTGTTGACGTGACAGTGGTGCATCGCCGCGCCCGTCTCGGCCGCCGCGACCACGAGCTCGAGCGACCCGTCGACCGGGGTTGTCGGGTCGATTTCGACGAGTTCCCGAACGTGGGTGAAGGTGGATGCTCCGGCGGATGCAGCGAGGCGCGCAACCGCGAGGTACTCGGCCGGATCGGAGCGCGGCGCGTAGCCCATCAGCACACCGATGCCGAGTGCACCGGCCGCGAGCTCACGCTCGAGCAGGCCCAGCCATTCCCCGAGCTCGGCCGCAGATGAGCTGCGCTGCCACTCCACATCGCCGAACAGTGCGGCCGTTCCGGCGAAGGTCGCCGTCGGTTCGACGCCCGCCAGCACCGCTCCGCGTGCCTGCGCCCATGATGCGGAGAAGCCGTAGTTCAGCACGCGTCCCGCCGCGGCGGCATCGGCGTACGCGCGCTCGATCGGCATGAGTCCCGCCTCGAGGTCGAGGTTCGTCGTGACGCCGTCGAACGCCTGCAGCCGCTGCCCTGCGATGGAATGAACATGACTGTGCATATCGATGAAGCCGGGCCCGACGATGAGGCCGGCGACGTCCACGACCGTGGCACCGGCATCCGGGACCGGCGTCGACGAGACGCTCGCCACTCGTCCCTTGCGCAGCACGACGTCGGCGACGGTCGAAGTGGCGGTGGCTGGATCGATGACGCATCCGCCGCGCAGAATGGTGCGGTCCATGCGGCTCATTCTGCCGCGATCGCCGGGGCTGCGGAGCGGGCGGCATCGCGCGCGGAACCTTCTCGCATTTCCAGGATACCGCCCCGACAGGGCCTTGCCGCAAGGCCCCCTCCATGGCGCATACTGGTCGGTCGCGACCCACATGCCGAGCGGAGACCGCGTTCTCGAGATCGGAGCCTCCCCCCGTGAACCCCCTGACCACGAGCGTTTTCGACCTTCCCGCCCGCCTTGCGCCGAAGGCCGACCCATCACTCATCGCCGCCGACGAGGAGCACTTCGCCGCCCTCGCCCGGAGTCTCGAGGAGTCGATCGCCGACCTGTCCCGTCGCCTTGATGCAGTTCGGACGGAGCGAGGCGGAACGGGCCAGCAGGCGCTGGACCGCGACCTCGAGATCCATCGCCTCACGGCCCGGCTGAGCACGCTGCGGCGGTTCGGACTCGACCTGTGTCTCGGACAGATGGTCAGCGCGGACAGCGGAAGCGGCGGCGACCTCTACATCGGCCGGCTCGGCCTCACGGACGGTGCGGGTCGTCGGCTGCTGCTCGACTGGCGTTCTCCTGCGGCCGAGCCATTCTTCGGAGCGACCCACGCCAACCCGATGGGCCTGGTGAGCCGGCGGCGATACCGCTGGCGCCGCGGCCGGATCATCGACTATTGGGACGAGGTGTTCACCGCCGACGGGCTGGAGCGGCGGATCGCGCTCGACGACGAGTCCGCGTTCATCGCCAGCCTCGGCGTGGGCCGGACGAGCCGGATGCGCGATGTGCTGGCCACGATCCAAGCCGACCAGGATGCCATCATCCGCGCCGGCTCGCAGGGGCCACTGGTCGTCGATGGCGGCCCGGGCACCGGCAAGACCGTCGTCGCCCTGCACCGCACGGCCTACCTGCTCTACTCCGATGCGCGGATCGGACGCGGTGGTGGAGGCGTGCTCTTCGTGGGACCGCACCAGGCATACCTGGCCTATGTCGACGACATCCTGCCCAGCCTCGGCGAAGACGGCGTGCAGATCTGCACCCTCCGAGATCTCGTCGCCGAGGGCGCGACGGCAGGCGTCGAAGAGAATCCGGATGCCGCTCGCCTGAAGTCGTCGGTGCGACTGCTGACCGCGATCGAAGCCGCCACCGCCCTCTACGAGCGACCTCCGTCGACCGGTCTGACGGCGGAAACCCCCTGGCTCGACGTGTGGCTGGACGCCGAGGACTGGACCGAGGCATTCCGCTCAGCCGAGCCGGGCGCCGCGCACAACGAGGCACGCGATCAGGTCTGGGCGACGCTCCTCGACATCCTCGTCGACAGGCGGGGCGACGTGCCGGCCGGACTGTTCCGCCGAGCGCTGCTGCGGGACGAGCAGCTCGTGCGCGCGTTCGATCGTGCATGGCCGCTGATCGATCCGACCGCTCTCGTGGCCCAGCTGTGGTCATCGCCATCGTTCCTGCAGCGTTGCGCACCATGGCTGAGTTCCGACGAGGTGGCGACCTTGCAGCGGCACGAATCGCACGGATGGACCCTATCCGATCTGCCGTTCCTGGATGCCGCACGGCAGCGGATCGGTGATCCGGACGAGTCTCGGCGCCGACGGGAGCGCGAGGCGGTGCTCGCGGCCGAGCGAGAGGAGATGTCGAGGGTCATCGACCACCTGATCGCCGCCGACGACTCCGAGATGGCGGTCATGTCGATGCTGCGCGGGCGGGACTTCCAGAACACGCTGGCGGATGACGCCGGCCTGCCGTCCGCCGACCCCGATGTTCTCGCGGGCCCGTTCGCGCACATCGTCGTGGACGAGGCCCAGGAGCTCACCGACGCGGAGTGGCAGATGCTGCTGGCTCGCTGTCCCTCGCGGAGCTTCACCATCGTCGGAGACCGCGCCCAGGCCAGGCACGGCTTCACCGAATCGTGGCAGGACCGTCTGCGCCGAGTCGGGTTCCCACGGATGGAGTTGGCGTCGCTCACCGTCAACTACCGAACGCCGGAGGAGGTGATGGCAGCGGCCGAGCCCGTCATCCGAACCATCCTGCCGGATGCGAACGTACCGACCTCCATCCGCAGCACGGGCATTCCGGTGCGACACGGAGCCGCATCCGAACTGCACGCGATCCTCGACACGTGGCTCGACGAGCACGCCGAAGGCATCGCCTGCGTCATCGGCGACGGGGCCTTCGAGTCGACCAGTCGCGTGAGATCACTCACCCCCGAGCTGTCGAAGGGGCTCGAGTTCGACCTGGTCGTGCTGGTCGATCCCGATTCGTTCGGCGGTGGGATCGAAGGAGCCGTCGACCGCTATGTCGCGATGACACGGGCGACCCAGCAGCTCGTCGTGCTCACGCACCCGGTCGCTGAGCCTCGAAGGGCCGCGGACGCTTCGACACGCTCAGCGACCGCTCCCGGGGTTCCCCCGGCTCAATTCGTGGTCGGTCGAATACCGGCGGCGGGGAGGATGACGCGGTCGATCGTGGCGATCGCGAGATCGCGGGATGCGGGCAGCTGCAGCATCAGCGACCGGTAGGTCATCATCGCGGGCCCGATCATGCAGAGGGTGTCGATGTCGCTGTCGGCCGGGATCTCGCCTCGATCGACAGCGCGCTGGAAGATGATGCGATTGGCGCCCGCGCGCGGTTCGACGAGCGCGGCCTGCGCCGCGTCGGCGAGTTCGGAGTCGCGGGCGATCATCGACACGATGCCGCCCATGATCTTGAGCTTGCGCTCGCTCTCGCGGATGGTGGGCGTCTTGACCATCGCGACGAGGTCACCGCGCAGCGTGCCGGTGTCGGGAGGGGAGGCGTAGTCGATGTCGTTGGGCTTGAGGCACGCGACGGCGTCGAGGACGAGGTCCGTCTTGGACGCCCATCGGCGGTAGACGGTCGCCTTGCCGGCCTTGGCCCGGGCGGCGACCATGTCGATGGTCATGCCGTCGTAGCCTTCTTCAGCGAGGACGTCCAGTGCGGCATCCAGGATCTCGGCATCGCGCGTGTGATCCCGCTTGCGACCGAGGCGCGCCTTGCCTTCGAGAAGGTCGGTCTGCGCCATCGACAGTCGCCCCTTTCTGTTCTGCCTCACATTACCAGCGGGTTAATTCCTGAACTAGTGAGATCCGGAACTCCACAGTACCGTATAGAGTGACGTCATGCCTGAAACCACACTGCCGGCGACCGATCGTCGTCGCTGGGTCACACTCGCCGTCGTCGGCCTCGCTCAGCTCATGGTCGTCCTCGATGCAACCGTCGTGAACATCGCTCTTCCCTCGGCACAGGCCGATCTCGGGTTCTCGGACGGTCAGCGTCAGTGGATCATCACCGCCTACTCCCTCGCCTTCGGCAGCCTGCTGCTGCTCGGCGGCCGACTCGGCGACCTGTGGGGCCGCAAACGCACCTTCATCATCGGCCTCATCGGATTCGCGGTCGCCTCGTCGCTCGGCGGCGCGGCGGACACCTTCGAACTGCTGGTGGCGTCCCGCGCCCTGCAGGGAGCCTTCGGCGCTCTCCTGGCCCCGACAGCCCTTGCGCTGCTGACGACGACCTTCATCATCCCCAAGGAGCGCGCACGCGCCTTCGGTGTCTTCGGAGCTATCGCGGGCGCCGGCGGCGCGATCGGCCTCCTCCTCGGCGGAGTGCTCACGGAGTACGCCGGATGGCGCTGGAGTCTGTACATCAACGTCGTGATCGCCGTATTCGCCCTCGTCGGCGCACTCATCTTCATCCCGTTCCACGCTCGCACGGGACCGCGACCCAAGCTCGACATCCCCGGAACCCTGCTCGTGTCGGGTGGTCTCTTCAGCCTGGTCTACGGCTTCTCGAACGCCGAGACCGACGGCTGGGATTCGCCCCTGACGTGGGGAATGCTCGCCGCAGCCGTCATCCTGCTCGCCGCATTCGTGTTCTGGCAGACCCGCGCCGAGCACCCGCTCCTTCCGCTCTCGATCGTCCTGGACCGCAACCGCGGCGCAGCGTTCCTCTCTGTCATGGTCGCCGGAGCGGGGATGTTCGGGATCTTCCTGTTCGTCACGTACTACCTCCAGGCGACGCTCGGATACTCACCGATCCAGACCGGCCTGGCATTCCTGCCGATGATCGCGATGCTCGTGCTCGCCGCGCAGCTCGGCACCAACATCTTCGTGCCCCGCTTCGGCCCCAAGGTGCTCGTGCCGATCGGAATGACGCTGGGCGTCATCGCGATGATCTACCTCACGCACCTCACCGCCACGAGCGTCTACATCGCAGACGTCCTGCCGCCCCTCATGATCATGGGCTTCGCGATGGGAACGATCATGCCCGCCTCGATGCAGACCGCCACGCTCGGCGTCGACCGCGCGTTCGCCGGTGTCGCCGGTGCGACGGTCAACACGAGTCAGCAGGTCGGCGGCTCGGTCGGCACGGCGCTGCTGAACACCCTCGCCGCCACCGCGACGACCGACTACCTCGCAGCTCACCTGCCGCTGACCGCGGAGGTGGCGACGGATGCCGCGCTCGCCGGCTACTCGACGGCGTACCTGTGGGGCGCCGGGTTCTTCGCCGCCGGCGCGGTCATGTCGGCACTGCTGTTCCGGCGCCGCGGGCACGGCCTCTCGCTCAGCCACGCGCCTGCGCCCGCAGCGGAGGTCGGTGCCGAACCGGTGATCGCGCACTGACGCCGGGTTGAAGGGCCGCGGTCGCTGAGCCTGTCGAAGCGTCCCGACGTCCTTCAGCACGGCGGCCTCGGTCGCTGAGCCTGTCGAAGCGTCCCGACGTCCTTCAGCACGCCGGCCGCGGTCGCTGAGCCTGTCGAAGCGTCCGCGGCCCGTCAGCACGCCGGCCTCGGTCGCTGAGCCTGTCGAAGCGTCCGCGGCCCGTCAGCACGCCGGCCCCGGTCGCTGAGCCTGTCGAAGCGTCCGACGTCCTTCGCCTTCGGGGTGGACAGACTCGAATGTTAGTGACTAACATCTGAGGATGGCGCGAGAAGCGACACGCAGAAAGCTCGAGGCCGCGGCGATGGCCTTGTTCGTCGAGCGCGGGTACGCCGCGACGACCACGGCGCAGATCGCGCGTCGCGCGGGCGTCAGCGAGATGACACTGTTCCGCCATTTCGCGAGCAAGTCGGCCTTCCTCGTCGAAGACCCCTACGACCCACTCATCGCCGCTGCGGTGCGCGCTCGTCCGAGCGACGAGCCCGCCCTGCCCGCAACCATTCGCGGCATCCGGGCCGCGTGGGCTGCCGTGGAACCTCCCGACGTCGCCATCGTGCGCGAACGACTGCGGATCGTCGCGACGACGCCTTCCCTGCGTGGCGCGCTTGCGGCGGGCAGTGCGGCGACGGAACAGGCGATCGTCGACGCCCTCGTGGAGCGCGACACGCCCGCCCCCGAGAGCAGGGTCGTCGCTGCAGCCGTGGTTGCCGGGCTCAATGCGGCACTCATCGACTGGTCGCTGAGCGATGACGCGAACATCTCGACCGCGCTGCAGACGGCCTTCCGGGCATTGGGGGAAGCATGACTCCGCTGCTGCAACTCGATGGCACCACTCGGAGGTTCCGCGGAGGTGACGGTGTGCACGACCTCCGGCTGTCGCTCGCACCGGGAGAGATCGTCGCCCTTGTCGGACTCAACGGCGCCGGCAAGACCACGCTGATGCGGCTTGCGCTCGGCATGCTGCGGCCGCAGGAAGGCACCGTCCGGATCGCCGGCGGTGATCTCGCCACCGCTCCCGCTGCGGTGTGGCGCGAGGTCGGACACCTCATCGAGGTGCCGCTCGCCTACCCCGAACTGACGACGCGACAGAACCTGCGCGCGGCGGCGGCGCTCCGCGGCGCCGACCCGTCGTGCGTCGAGCGAGCAATCACGGAGTGGAAGCTCGATGGGTACGCCGATCGCCGAGTGCGCCGCCTGTCGCTCGGCAACAGGCAGCGGGTCGGGCTCGCCTCGGCGCTGCAGCACGCTCCACGGCTCGTCGTGCTCGACGAGCCGAGCAACGCGCTCGACCCCGCGGGCGTGCTCGTGCTTCGAGATGCCCTCCTGCAGCGAGCGGATGCCGGCGCCGCCGTGCTGGTGAGCAGCCACCACCTCGATGAGGTGGCCCGCATCGCGCACCGGATCGTCGTGATGAACGGCGGCCGCCTGATCGGAGAGCTGGAGCCTGCGACATCCGAACTCGAACGCGTGTTCTTCGAGCGCGTGCGGATCGATGACGAGGAGCGAAGGGCGGTGGCCGCGTGAAGGCCGCGATGAAGGTCGAGGCGCTGAAACTCGTGCGATCGCCCGTCGGCGTCATCGCCGCCGCGTCGATCGTCGGCGGGGTCGTCGTGCTCATCGCGACGATGATGGCGGCGATCCGTTCCGGCAATCTGGAGCTGACCGCCAAGCTGGGGGCGGACGCCACATTCGACTGGTCGGGCCTGGTGAGCGGCGCGGCGCAGATCACCGGCGCCGGCGGCCTGATCGGCTTCGGGGTGGTGCTGGCGTGGCTCTTCGCGCGCGAGTTCGCCGACGGAACCATCACCGGCCTCTTCGGCCTGCCCGTCGGACGAGGCACCATCGCCGCCGCGAAACTCGCGATCTACGCGCTCTGGGCGATCGGTGCGACCTTGCTGCTCAGTGCGGCCCTGCTCGTCTTGGGTCTCATCCTCGGCTTCGGACCCCCCGATGCGGCCGCGTGGGCGGGAATCGGCCGGCAGTCGGCGCTCGGCTTCCTCACTGCTGCGGTCGCTCTGCCTGTGGCATGGGTCGCGACCGCGGCGCGGTCGCTCTTGGCCGGCGTGAGCTGTGCCATCGGGCTCGTCGTCGTCGCGCAGGTCGGCGCCCTGACGGGCATGGGCGGATGGATGCCCGTCGCCGCGCCGTCGCTCTGGGCGATCTCCGGCGGAACCGCCGTCTCTGCGGTCCAGCTTGCGGCGCCGGTGGTGCTCGCCGGAGTCGTCGGGGCTGTCACCGTGTGGTCCTGGCATCGGCTGCAACTCGATCGCTGACGCGGCGACATCCGTCTCATCGCGTGAGCGCGAGCTCCGCATCCAGCCACGCGAGCTTGTCGGGGTTCGCGACCGAGTAGATGCGGGTGATACGCCCGTTCTCGACGGTTACGCTGACCGCGGCAGCCAGGATCCCATCGACCTCGATCCGCACCCCGGGCTCGCCGTTCAGCGACATCGGCGACATCGCGAAGGACGCACCCGCCTTCGCGATGCCCCCGAGCAGGTAGCGGGCCAGGCGGTCCGCTCCGACGACCGGACGACGTGCGGCGCCGCGCACGTGTCCGCCGCTGTCGGCGACCGAGACGACGTCGGGTGCGAGCACGTCCATCAGAGCCTGGATGTCGCCGGCGCTCAACGCCGCGACCAGGCGCTCGACGACCTCCTCGTGCTCGGTGCGGCCGACACGGATGCGCGGACGACGTGCGGCGACATGATCCCGCGCGCGATGCGCGATCTGGCGCACGGCGGCGGGCGACTTGTCGACGGCCTCGGCGATCTCGTCGAAGGGCACATCGAAGACCTCGCGAAGCACGAACACCGCGCGCTCGGTCGGCGCGAGCGTCTCGAGCACCGTCAGCATCGCGATGGACACGTTCTCGGCGAGCTCGACGTCGTCGGCGACATCCGGGGTCGTGAGAAGCGGCTCGGGCAGCCACTCGCCCACATAATCCTCACGTCGGCGCGCCACCGTGCGCAGCTGATTGAGTGCCTGACGGGTCACGATCCGCACCAGGTAGGCACGGGGATCCCGCACGTGCTGCTGATCGACATGCGCCCACCGCAGCCAGGATTCCTGCAGCACGTCTTCGGCGTCGGCAGCCGATCCGAGCATCTCGTAGGCGACTGTGAACAGCAGGCTTCGATGGGTGACGAATGGGTCGGCGCCGTCCGAGCCGCGCGGGCTGCTCATGCGGTCGAGCCTACGTCCGCGGTGGTCGCCCCCGTCGCGAGCGGGGGCATCCCGCACGAAGCGGCGAGACCCTGCGAGCGGATGCCGAGCGCGATGTTGGCCCGGGCCGACATGTTCATGATCGCGATGTGTGCGGTCAGCTCGAGCAGCGCGGGGGCGCCGAGCCTGTCGAGCAGCGTCGCGGCGAGCTCATCGGTGACCGCCACAGGCGTCTGGCACATCGCCTCGGCGTACTCCATGACGTGACGCTCGAGCGGGGTGTAGACGACCGATTCGCGCCACCCCGGCACCCCGCGGGCCTTCGTCTCATCGAGTCCGTGACTGCGCGACATGAAGTAGTTGAGGTCGAGGCAGAAGCTGCACCCCACCGAGGCGGCGGCCGCCATGTTGGCGAGGACGCCGAGGTTCTTGTCGAGCTCGTGCCACTTCTCGGCCTTGCGGTTGACGCCCATCATGTCCATGAGGACTTTGGGGTTGTTCCACATCACGCCGAGCGAGTCGGGAACCTCACCCAGCATCTTTCGGGCCGCGAACTTCATCACGGCGCCCATCGGACCCGTGATCTCGATCGCAGGCACTCGGGCTTCGTTGGTCATGGGTCCTCCAAGGTTCGGCTGCTTTTACATGGAGACACCGGGCGGGCAGGGGTTGTGACATCCCGACGCGACACCATGACCCAGGAGGACCCTGTGCCTGTCGAAGGGCCGCCGGGCGCTTCGACAAGCTCAGCGACCGGCTTCCACCCGAGTTCTTCGACAAGCTCAGCGTCGGCTTCGCACCCGAGCGCTCGCTTCAGACGGATGGCGCGCGCCGCTGCGGATCGGCGAGATCAGCCTGAATGGCTCGGATGACCGTGGCGAGCTGGCCGGACGAGAGAAGTCCTGGACCCAGGGGGCCGGCGGAGTCCTCGCCAAGGGCCGGCAGGCGCCGAAGCGCCGTCCGGGCCTCGTCACTCAGGTGATCGATCTGCCACCGCACCTCGTCGTGGAGCGCGCCGGGCCGGTCCGGGCGCTCCAGCGCCGCTGCCTGGGCCGCATAGGCCGCCGCGCCCAGCGCGTGCGCACCCATGTGCGCGACGGCGGCCGCCTGTGCGGCGGACCGAGCAGCCGCAGCGGCGACAGGAGTGCCCGCCTGCGACGCGGCCCGGCCGGCGACGAACCGCCTGCGGATCTCCTCGGCCGCGCTGAGCTCTCCTCGGGCGAATGCCCGGGCTCGGCCGATCGCATCGCGAGGTCGGCCATCCGCCGGCGCCTCTGCCTCGAACGCCGCGAGAACCCGCTCCGCACAGTCCGCGGCCCATCCTGCAACGACCCGACGGTCCGACTCGCTCAACGTCTGACGTGAAGCCATGTCAGCACCCTCCCACGCGGGCGCCAGCGGTGGCTGGCATCGCCCGCTACGGTCGAGAGTGTCCAGGATGTCGCAGACAGCCGCGTCTGCGACATCCGACCCCGCCCATCCGCCGGCTGAACCACCCTGTCAGTCGTCTTTCCGACCCGAAGGAGCCCCGTGTCTGGAATCGCCGTAGCCGAGGCCAATAGGTCGGTGGCCGCGTGAGCACCGGCGAGACCAACACCCGGCGCATCGAACTGACCCTGCACAAGCCGTGGTTCGCGCTGTACCGGGGCATCAAGCCGACGCTCGTCATCGGGGGGCGCGGCCAGCCGGTCCAGTGGGGCCTGGGCACGTGGCAAGTGCCCACCGACGAATCGGTGGTCCTGGGCGTCTTCCTCTTCAATCGGATGTGGCGCTTCGGCCAGGCGGAGATCACCCTCGAGCCGAATCACACCGGGTCGCTCGCCTACCGGGCGCCGGCGCTCCCCTTTCTCCGGGGACGTATCCGCCTGGTACCCGCCTAACCCACTCGCCGGCACCCTACTCGCTGATGCCGACCGCATCCGTCAGCCGGGCGAGCTCATCGTCGCTCAGCTCGAGGTCCGCCGCCTTCGCGGAGTCGGCGATGGATGCGGGGCGCCGCGAGCCGGGGATCGGGATCACCTGCGGATCGAGTGCCAGCTCCCAGGCGAGTACGACCTGCTGCGGGCTGACGCGGTGGTTCTCGCCGACCTCGCGGAACGCTGAGAAGCGTTCGCCGACCTCGCGCGCTCCGCCCCCGGTGCCGCCGAGCGGGCTCCACGGAAGGAACGCGATGCCGTGCTTGCCGCAATAGCGCAGCTCGTCGATGCTGCCCGGATGCTTGGGCGAGAACTCGTTCTGCACGCTCGCGAGATTCCCGTCGCCGAGCACCTGCCGCGCGATCGCGATCTCTTCGACACTCGCGTTCGAAATGCCGACAGCGCGAATCAAGCCCTCCTCCTGGAGGCTGGCGAGAGTGACCATGATCTCGCCGTAGACGATCCACCGGTCGGGGCGGTGGTACTGGTACAGATCGATCACGTCCACGCCGAGGTTGTCGAGCGACTTCTCCACGGCGGTGCGGAGGTAGGTCGCCGAGCCGTCCCTGCCCCACACTTCGCCCTCGTTGCGGGTGATGCCGCCCTTCGTCGCGACGAAGATGCCGGAGGTGTCTCCGCTCCAGGTGCGGAGCGCCTCGGCGACGATCCGCTCGTTGTGGCCCATCTCGTTCCATGCCGGCGCATAGCAGTCCGCGGTGTCGATGAGGGTGACACCGGCGTCGAGTGCGGCGTGCACGGTGGCGATCGCGTCCTCGCGCGCCGGGAGCACCTTGTCGTTGTTCATCGAGAGCGGCATGGCGCCGAGCCCGATCGCCGACACCTGTCGCCCGGCCAGTGTGCGCTGCTTCATGATTCTCCTCGTGGTCGTGTGCTCCCACCCTGCCAGGCAGATGCGGATGTCCGGCGGGGCTGGACAGTGTCCACGCACTCGTGCGAGTGGCCAGTGAGGTGTCAGGTCAGATGGTCGAAGTCCCCTCGGACCCACCCGATGTGGCGGTTCGCCGACCAGCGCACGACATCGCGGGCGTCTGTCGGAATCACGTTGTCGAAGTTGCCGTAGAGCCGGTCGAAGTCGAACCGCTCCACGTGCGTGGCGATCCGGTCGACGACGGCCCCCGAGAGCGGAAGGCGATTCGGGTAGCTGCGCATGAAGCTGACAGAGGTGCGGTCGAGGTTGGCGAAGATGGTGTCGCTCGACAGGAGCGCGCCCTTCCCGTCCGCGCCCGCAGCCCAATGCACGACGGCGCTTCCCGGAAAGTGCCCGCCCGGCTGCGTGAGGGTCACCCCCGGCAGCACCTCCATCTCACCCGACCAGGTCCGAATGGCCGCGTCGGGCCGCGCCACCCACATCCGATCCTGCTCCGCGATGAGCACCGGCACTCCGCCGAGGCTCCGGCTCCACTCGACTTGCACGCCGTACATGTGCGGATGGCTCGCCACGATCGCCACGACCGGGCCGAGTTGCCGGATGCGGTCTATCGCGGCGTCATCGAGGAAGCCGATCGGATCGAACAGCAGGCAGCCAGAGCGGGTGCGCACAAGCTTCGACTGCTGCCCGATTCCGGCGTCCGGCCGGCTGCTGATCGCCCATAGGTCGGGCTCCACCTCGACGAGCTCGGTGCGGTAGCCGGCCTCGGTCATCTCGGTCAGCGTGGTCCACTTCTGCCCGTCGGCGGGCACCCATTGCCGCTCGTCCGCGCAGATGGCGCACACGTCGACGCGTTCGGCATGTTCGACCGCGCAGGTCGCACAGATCCAGAAGGACATCTGCGGCACCTCTCGTCGAGGTGACTCTAGTGGGTCATCGCTCCGGTCGCTCGGGCAGGCGGATGGTTCCGCTGTGGACCGAGAGCACCGGCTCGACCGTCGGGTTCGCGCTCGCCGAGAGCGACTCGTCGAACACCTCCATGTTCAGCGACGGCTCGCCCTCCACCTTCTCGATGCGGGTGGCGAGCGGCTTCTCGACCACGAAGAGCAGCAGCGCGGCGGCGACGAGCACGAGCGGCACCAGGTAAAGGAAGATCGGGGTCAGCGCGCCGTTGTAGGCGTTGATGATGATCGAGTGGATCGGCTCGGGCAGTCCCGCACCTCCTGCATTTTTCACAGGGCGCCCGACGTCTCCCCTGGTTGGCCCTAGCCTGAGCACACATCTCACGATCGCCCTCCGGCGCCGGCAACGGCCCGGCGGCCCTGCCGGAACGGATGCAGCGATGAGCGTCGAACGCGACCGAACTGCGACTTTCGGACACCTCGAGGACGGCTTGCTGCAGGCCGGCGACTGGTATCTGTGGGGTCCTTACCTGAGCGAGCGGCAGTGGGGAACAGTCCGCGAGGACTACAGCGCCGACGGGTCCGCCTGGGACTACCTTCCGCACGATCACGCCCGATCGAGGGCGTACCGCTGGGGCGAGGACGGGATGGCGGGATTCAGTGACGTAGAGCAGCGTTTCTGCGTCGCGCTCTCACTCTGGAACGGTCGCGACCCGATCCTCAAAGAGCGGATGTTCGGCCTCACAGGATCGCAGGGCAACCACGGCGAGGATGTGAAGGAGTACTGGTGGTTCGTCGACTCCCTGCCGAGCCACGCGTACAACAGGTGGCGTTACCACTACCCGCAGTGCGCATTCCCCTACGGCGACCTCGTGGAAGAGAACGGGCGGCGCGGCAAGCTGGACCCCGAGTACGAGTTGCTGGACACCGGCGCGTTCGACGACGACCGCTTCTGGAGCGTCGAGGTCGAATACACGAAGGCGGATCCGACCGACATCCTGATGTCGATCTCGGTGACCAACGCGTCCGCCGAAGCCGACACGATCCATGTCCTGCCGACGGTGTGGTTCCGCAACACCTGGTCATGGGGCGATGAGGTCGGCCGCCCGTCGCTGCGTGCCGGAGCCGGCTCGACGATCGAGGTCGAGCACCCGCTGTTCGGCGAACTCGAGGTGATCGCCGCACCAGCGCCCGACGGCACCGACCCCCGGACGCTGTTCTGCGACAACGACACCAATACCGCCCGCCTGTTCGGGGATCCGGATGGGCCGGCATACCCGAAAGACGGCATCAACGACCACGTCGTGTCGGGATCGGCGACCGTGAACCCGGAACGGCAGGGCACCAAGGCCGCCTTCGGGTACCAGGTCGAGGTGCCGGCGGGTGGGACGGTCGAACTCCGCATCCGGCTGCGGCCTCGTGGGTCGGCGCCGGGCGATCAGGCGCAAGCGCTGGAGAGCGAATTCACGGATGTCGCCGACACCCGTCGACGTGAGGCCGACGAGTTCTACGAAGAGCTCACTCCCGTCGACGTCGGCGCCGACGAGGCACTCGTCATGCGACAGGCGTTCGCCGGGATGCTGTGGTCCAAGCAGCTGTTCTACTATGACGTCGGCCGCTGGCTCGACGGGGATCCCGGTCAGCCCGTGCCACCGGCATCCCGTCTCAGCGGTCGCAACGCCCGGTGGCGCAACTTCAACTCGTTCGACATCATGTCGATGCCCGATCCGTGGGAGTACCCGTGGTTCGCGGCGTGGGACCTCGCGTTTCACTGCGTCGCCCTCGCGCACATCGATCCGGCGTTCGCGAAGTATCAGCTGATCCTGATCTGCCGCGAGTGGTTCCAGCACCCGAATGGAGCACTCCCGGCATACGAGTGGTCGTTCGACGACGTCAATCCTCCGGTACAGGCGTGGGCCGCCCTCGAGGTGTTCGCCATCGATGGAGCGACGGACGTCGCCTTCCTCCGGCGCACCTTCGACAAGCTGCTCGTGAACTTCACGTGGTGGGTCAACCAGCAGGATGCCGACGGCTCGAACCTCTTCGAGGGTGGATTCCTCGGGCTCGACAACATCGGCCCGATCGATCGCGACCATCTCCCTGTCGCCGGACGACTGCACCAGTCCGACGCGACCGCATGGATGGCGCTGTACTCGCTCGAGATGGCGGCGATCTCGTCCGTGCTCCGCAAGAACGGCCAGCCGACGCAGGACCTCAGCCTGAAGTTCCTCGAGCACTTCGCGCTCATCCGGCGCGCGTTCGAGAGCCAGGGACTCTGGAGCGAAGCGGACGGACTGTTCTACGACCGCATCGAACTCCAGGACGGCACGAGCGTGCCGGTCGAGGTGAAATCGCTGGTCGGCGTACTGCCGGTGCTCGCCAGCGTGGTCGTGGGCGAATCGCTCATCGAGCGCGCGGAGGTGCTCGGCAAGGAGCTTTCGCGCATGCTCGGACCCGATCGCGTGAACTTCGAATCTGCTCGGGCGGCAGGGCTGCTGCGAGGCGAACCGGGTGCCCGGCAGCTGCTGCTCGGGGTGGTCGACATGAACCGGATCGACCGCATCTTCGCGCGGATCTTCGACGAGCGGGAGTTCCTCTCACCGCACGGTTTTCGCGCCATCTCCCAGGCGCACCGCGACCAGCCCTACGAACTCCGGATCGGAGACTTCCGCGCGTCGATCGACTACGAACCGGCTGAGTCGACCAACAACATGTTCGGGGGCAACTCCAACTGGCGCGGTCCGATCTGGTTCCCGCTCAACTATCTGCTGGTGAGCGCACTGGGCGCGTACGGGGCATTCTTCGGTGACACGCGAACCTTCGAGTACCCGACCGGATCCGGCATCCAGCGCACGCTCGACGACATCGCCGACGACCTTCGGCGACGCCTCATCTCGATCTTCCTGATCGGACCCGACGGGCGCCGGCCCGCGTATGGAGACGTCGACACGCTTCAGAACAACCCCCGGTGGGCGGGCCTCGTGCAGTTCAACGAGTACTTCCACGGCGACAACGGCGCGGGGCTCGGCGCATCGCACCAGACGGGGTGGACCGGGATCGTCGCCGACCTCATCCGAAGAACCCCGAACTCGCAGATCGGCTCGCTGCGAGATCTGCTGCAGCCCGGTGCGGCCACCGGCCGAAGGACTGAGGCCTCGTGATGACCCGCACAGGGTTGCCGCTCACTGAAGTGCCGCCGCCGCAGTTCGTGATGTCGGCCGAGGGGCACCGGATCGCGACCTACTCGTGGGGTGAGGATGCCGCGCCCACCGTCCTGTGCGTCCACGGCTTCGCATCGAGCTGCCGCGACAACTGGGTGAGCACGGGCTGGGTGCGCGACCTCCTGCGTGCGGGCTTCCGCGTACTGGGGGTCGACCAGCGCGGCCACGGCGCCAGTGACAAGCCACACGATCCGCGTGACTACACGATGACGGCTCTCGTGGGCGATCTGCTGACGGTGCTCGACACCCACATGCTCGACCGCGTGCTCTACGCGGGATACTCGCTGGGCGGCCGAGTGGGGTGGCAGCTGCTCGTCGACGCGCCCGACCGCGTGACTCGCGGCATCCTCGGCGGAATCCCCGACGGACGCCCCCTCGCCCGCCTCGAAGTCGAACAGGCACGGGCATATGCCGTCAGCGGCATGGCCATCGCCGACCGGGTGACCCAGACCTACGTGACCCTCGCCGAGCGCGTGCCGGGCAATGACCTGCTGGTGCTCATCGCGCTTGCCGAGGGCATGCGGCTCGGGGACTCCGATCCAGATCCGGCACGACCGCCCCAGCAGCCGGTGCTGTTCGCCACCGGCAGCGAAGACGCGATCCTCGAACGCTCGAAGCACCTCGCCGCGGTGACTCCGGCCGGCGAATTCGCCGAGATCCCCGGCAGACATCACTTCAATGCGCCGGGTTCGCGGGTGTTCCGCGACACCGGCGTGGAGTTCCTCACGCGGGAATAGGCGTGTCCTTGCCGGCGACGCGGCGACCCGATCGGCACTCATCCCCCGACCACGCGCCAGAATTACAGTGATGCATACCGGAATCGCAGGCGGCACGGCCCCAGCAGCGCGGAGCCCTCGGCCTATACCGGCTTCCTCATCCGTCGAGCGTCGAGCACGTTCTGACGGACGCGCTCACCCCGGACGAGCGCGATGATCTGCGACGGCTGCTGCGGAAGGTGCTGCGCGCGTCGGGTGCAGCCGCCGAAGCGCACGAGAGCCCGCGGGACGCGTAGCGGCCGCGCCATCCGCGTGACAGGGTCGCTCGCCGGGGCTGATCCGGTGACGCTCGTCAGCGAACGCACCGCGCGAGTGCGCCGGCGCTGACCCGAGCTCAGCCCGTGCGCAGCACGCGGACTGGTCCGACGAGCCCGTGTGGTCGAACGCGCGTGGCGTGGTATCCCTCCTGACCGAGGAATCCGAGGGCGATGTCGTGGAACGTCTCGTAGTAGCCGCGCGCGATCAGGCGGTTGTTGAGCGAACTCGCGACGCGAACGGTGAGGTCGTTCCGCCCGGCACGGACCGCATCCGTGATGTCGACGAGGGGATGCGACGTGTCGAACCCGCGCGCCTCCCCGCCGTTCACGACGACCGAGCCGAGTCCGCCGTTCGTCGATCCCAGGTCGAGCAGCACTCGCGCACCGCCGTCCGGCCGAGCGTTGAGCTCGAACACCGCAAAGTACTCACCGACGCCCGACACCTCGGGACCCACATCCGGCAGGTCCTGCCATGACGCGAGCGCGGTGCTCGCTGAGCGGATGAGGGTCACCGCGGTCGTCGGGCGCGCCTCCCGTGTCTCGTACCCGAGGCCGCGATCCTCGCGGAGCACGACCGGCTCGCCCGCATCCCAGCTCTCGACGCTGATGCTCCACTCGTCGATGCTCGTGGCCTCCCAGAGATCATCCGGGGCGGATTCCACCGTCGGCGTGGAGCGATCGACCGTGAACAGAGCGGTCTCCCCAGGTGCGAGCCGCACGCTCAGCACCGTCCGTCCGTCGGCGATGCGCACTCCGTGGTGCGGTGCGGCATCCCCGCTCCAAACGTCGATCCGATGGACGAAGCCCTCGCCCGGGAGCATCACCTCGACCGTCGTCGGCTCGCCCGTCTCGTAGAGGAAGTTGTACGCGTACAGATGCAGCAGGTCCCCGTCCTCGCGCAGATACGTCAGCACACTCTGGTTGTCGTCCACGAACTCGGCCCGTCCGACGACGCCGAGGCCACGAAGGGCGCTGACCGTCTTGACCGGGTCGTCGATCGCGGCGACGCCGGGCAGAGCGCGCAGCTGCCGCATCGTCGCCTCGAGTTCGTCGTCGCGGCCGTCGAGGCCGGGCGTCTGCGAGGCGGCGCGGTCATGCGTCGTGTAATCGCGCGTCAGCAGCAGCTTGAGTTCGCGCGCCCCGTTGACGATGAGCACCCGGAGCCCCTGCTGTGCCCAGTCCAGCAGCAGGGCTGCGGCTGCCGCATCGAGCGCCTCCTGGTAGACGATCAGAGCCTGATAGCCCGGCCCGTCCGGCTGCACAACCCCGTCGCCGAAGGTCACGTCCTCGTGGAGGAGGAGGCTCGGGTCGAAGAAGTCGTAGCTCCAGCCGGCATCCTGCATCCCCAGGTCCTGCCACCAGTGGTTCTCGCGGTTGCGCATCCACCATTGCCCGTAGGCGTCCTCGTCTGGCACCCGCTCGCCGTTCCCGTCGTGGAACACCATCCCCGAGAGGTTGTCGACGAAGTGGTCGGTGCGGAGGATCCCGACATCGATGCGCGGCCGCCCTTGACGCAGGAGGTACTGGAACCGGCCGATCGCCCGGTTCCACAGCGGGTAGAACTCGCTCGCGGGCTGACGCAGGTCGAACCGCTCCGAGAACATCGACCACATCCCCTCGTGGCCCGGCCACTGCGTCGTGTCCTCGGCACCGGCGGTGCTCGCCCACCCGTGCAGCACGGTCTTGGTGACGCCGGCCGCGAGCTGCGTCGCGATGATCTGGTCGTAGAAGCGGTGGTCGAGCATGTGATTTCGCGTCGTCGCCCCGGTCTCCGACGAGTACTGCTTGCCGAACAGGTGAGCGGGGCCCGCGAGCAGCCGGTATGCGTCGATCTGCGATCCGAACTCGAGCGACTCCGTCTCGATGCCGTCGACCTCTGGCCCGGGGCGGGTGAGCTCGAACGGCAGGCCGTAGCTGATCTCGGAGCGCAGCAGCATCCCGTTCTCGTGGAGGAACTGCGCGAACGGACGCAGCATGTTCTCGATGTAGAGGTCGGTGAGCGTCTGCACGTAGTCGTGCCGCACCTTCGCGACCGTCGTGGCGTGCTCGGCGGTCGGCTCGTAGAGGTACGTCGTGGCGGCGGCCATCATCATGATCTGCCGCGTGAGGAACGGCAGCCAGGGGCGGATCTCGTAGCCCCTGCGGGTGCGGAACTCCTCCGCGACGGAGTGCCCCCAGAACATCCCGCCGGCGCCCCACGTCGTCAGTTCCAGCGAGTCCATGTACATCTGCGCCCGCGGATTGCGGTCGATCTGCTCGCGCAGTGCCGGCGTGAGCACGATGTCGCGCCAGTACTCGATGACGGCGTCTGCGCCGTCGCGATCGACGTAGCTGACGGTGTAGTTCACGCTCGCAGAAGGAGACGCCGTCTGCCCGGTGCCGTGCCACCAGAAGACGAACAGTCGCCAGTCGCGGTCGTCGGCGGGCTCCCACGCGAGCGTGTCATCGACGACGGATGCCGTCAGGTCGACGATCCCGTCGACGTCGATCACCGCGCCGGACGCCCCTTCGGATACCACGGGAGCGGCGACGGCCGCCACGAAGTGCTGCTGTCTCGGTGCGATGCGATGGCCGGGCAGCATCCCGACCGCACGATCTTCGTCGAGGTCGATCCGGGGGAGCGCGCCATCGCGGCCGGCGCCTCGGCGCACGGACTCGACGATGAAGTTGAGCTCCTTCGCGGCTGCCGGGTGGTCGGCGTCGATGGTCGGCACGTTGGCGTTCGACCAGTTGGTGCCCGATGTGAAGCTCACCGACATCCCGCGCGCCGTCGTCTCTTCGACCACGATCGCCGAGTCGTGCACCCATTCCTCCGATCCCCAGCCGTACCGGCTGTGATCGATGGCGGCCTCATCCATCGCGAGGAACTCCATGCCGCCGAAGCCGAGCCGGTGCGCGGCGTCGATCTCGAAGCGCAGCGTCTCGTCGGTGTGCAGTCCTTCCGCGAGCCACCAGCGCAGCTCCGGTCGGAACTCGATGGGCGGGTCCTGCAGGTTTCGCAGGTGGTCATCGACAGTCGACATCGGTTCTCCTTCGAACGTGAGTGAAACGATTTCATCACCCTCTGGTGCTATTGCGAACTTCGATCCCGTGGAGGAGCGTGGGGATGGCGCGATTCGCGAAGGGACAATGATGTCGGGGAACAGAGCTGTGGCCTACAAGGGCCCGGGCGTGGTCGAGGTCATCGATACGCCGTATCCGGAGTTCGAGCTGAAGGACGGCCCAGGGGTCAATCCCGCGAACATCGGTCGCAAGGTCCCGCACGGCGCCATCCTTCGCACGGTCAGCACCAATATCTGCGGGTCGGACCAGCACATGGTCCGCGGGCGCACCACCGCGCCCGAGGGGCTGGTGCTGGGGCACGAGATCACCGGCGAGGTGATCGACGTCGGCCCGGACGTCGAGTTCATCAAGGTGGGCGACATCGTCTCGGTGCCGTTCAACATCGCCTGCGGACGATGCCGCAACTGCAAAGAGGGCAAGACCGGCATCTGCCTGAACGTCAATCCGGATCGGCCCGGGAGCGCGTACGGATACGTCGACATGGGGGGCTGGGTCGGCGGTCAGGCGGAGTTCGTCCTCGTGCCGTACGCCGACTGGAATCTTCTGAAGTTCCCGGACCGCGACCAGGCACTGGAGAAGATCCTCGACCTGACCATGCTGTCCGACATCTTCCCCACGGGGTTCCACGGCGCCTACACCGCCGGCGTGGCTCCCGGTTCGACGGTGTACATCGCGGGTGCGGGCCCGGTCGGACTCGCCGCAGCGGTCGGTGCGCAGCTGCTCGGTGCCGCCGTCGTCATCATCGGCGATCTGAACGCAGAGCGGCTCGCGCAGGCGCGCTCGTTCGGCTGCGAGACGGTGGACGTGTCCACCGGCGAACCCAAAGACCAGATCGAGCAGATCATCGGCGTTCCCGAGGTCGACTGCGGCGTGGATGCGGTCGGCTTCGAGGCACGAGGACACGGATCGGATGCCGCGCACGAGGCGCCGGCGACGGTGCTCAACTCGCTGATGGAGATCACCGCCGCGGGCGGTGGCCTCGGCATCCCCGGTCTTTATGTCACGGGCGACCCTGGCGGTATCGACGACGCCGCGAAGGTCGGATCCCTGTCGATCCGCCTCGGACTCGGCTGGGCCAAGTCGCTGTCGTTCACCACCGGGCAGTGTCCCGTGATGCGCTACAACCGTCAGCTCATGATGGCGATCCTGCACGACAAGGTGCAGATCGCGAAGGCCGTGAACGCGACCGCGATCTCGCTCGATGAGGCTCCGCAGGGGTATGCGGACTTCGACCAGGGCGCAGCACGCAAGTTCGTCCTCAACCCGAATGGGTACATCAAGGCGGCCTGAGCCGCCGCTGCCGCAAGCCCGCGGCATTCGTCATGTCGTCACCCCGATTGAAAGGAACGCCCATGCCCACCGTCACCCTCGAAGACGCTCGTCGCGTCATCGCCGCCGCCGAGAAGAAGGCCGACGAGATCGGTCAGCCCATGAACATCGCCGTCGTCGACTCCGGGGGAAACCTCGTCGCCCATGTGCGCCAAGACGGCGCCTGGATCGGCAGCGTCAACATCTCGATCAACAAGGCCTGGACCTCGAGAGCCTTCGACATCACCACCAAGGACCTCGGCGACAACTCGCAGCCTACGCAGCAGTTCTTCGGCATCCACACCACCAACGGCGGCAAGGTCGCGATCTTCGCGGGCGGCATCCCGCTCTCTCGCGACGGTGAGGTCGTCGGCGCCGTCGGGGTGAGCGGCGGGTCGGGCGAACAGGACCACTCGGTGGCCGAAGCAGGAGCCGCCGCCTTCTAGTCAGTGCTGCCCTTCTCGGCTCGGGTCACCACGTCCGCGGGCGGTCCCGACATCCGCGCCATACGACGGGGCCGAGCACCGCTCTCAATAGGGCGCGGTCCAGGAAGCGCAGGTTCTGCACGCCTGATTCCGGCGAAACCTGGACCGGCCGCGCGCGCTCGACGTCGCTGATCATCCCGCGGTCCAGGAAGCGCAGGTTCTGCACGCCTGATTCCGGCGAAACCTGGACCGGCCGCACGCGCTCGACGTCACTGATCATCCCGCGGTCCAGGAAGCGCAGGTTCTGCACGCCTGATTCCGGCGAAACCTGGACCGGCCGAGGCCGAGCATCGGTCGTTGAGCCTGTCCAAGCCTCCAAGACGCCGCACACGAGACGGACCGGACCGCCGAAGCGATCCGATCCGTCTCGTTGCGTCCCGATGTGCCCTGGCCAGTGCGTCAGCTGCGCCGACCCGTCACCAGCAGGTACTCCCAGGCCATTGCGCCGTCCGCGAGGAACCGGTCACCCAGCGCGGCGAGGTCGGCGTCGAGTGCGGCGACCTTCTCGGGGTCGTCCGCGAGGAAGCGGTATACCGCAATCGTCGGGCCGTAGTTGGCCTTGAAGAAGTCGCGGAACTCCGCGCCGTCGGCGAACCGCTCCACACGCAGTGCCTGTTGGCGGGCCACGAGGTCGGTCACCTCGTCGCCGAACAGTGCGCGCACGTGGTCGGCGCGACCCCACAGCGGCGCCGGCGATGCTCCGGGAGGCGGCGCCGGCGCGTAGGGCTTCATGGCGGCGAACATCTGGCCGATGAAGCCTTCCGGTGTCCAACTGAGCACGCCGATCGTGCCGCCCGAGCGCGTGACACGCACGAGCTCATCCGCGGCGAGCTGATGGTGAGGCGCGAACATCACGCCGATGCTCGACAGCACGACATCGAACTCGGCATCGGCGAAAGGGAGCGCCTCGGCGTCCGCGGTCTGCCACGTGATGTCGAGGCCCTCGGCGGCAGTCGCCGCGCGGCCCACGTCGAGCAGCTCGGGTGTCAGGTCGGTCGCGACCACGTCGGCGCCCCGACGCGCGGCCGGAATGGCCGACGTTCCGGTGCCGGCGGCGACGTCGAGTACACGCTGTCCCGGCCGCACGTCGACGGTGTCGACGAGGATGCCGCCGAGCGAGCCGACGACATCCTCGACGACGGTGCGGTAGCTGCCGCTCGCCCACATGGCGGCGTGCTTGGCCTTCAGCGCCCGGTCTTCGGGCGTCGCCGTGATCCGCGGCGAGGTGGTGGTTGTGGTGGACATGATTCCTCCGGTCGGTGGTTGATACCGCAACCGTAGAAACGACCCGTACCCCGCCACATCGGCGCCAGCGCGCAATCCTCACCCGTGTGACGCGGGGCGATGGCGGCTGACGCGTAGTCGGTCAGGTGTGCGAGAGCAGCCGCGCGACCGCCGCCGTGCGCGCAGTCCGGCCCTGCAGTCCGAGCTTGGCGTACGCATTCTGCAGGTGCCGCTCCACGGTTCGCACCGACAGCACCAGCTCGCCCGCGATGGCATCGTTGTCGAGGCCTTCGGCGGCAAGCCGCAGGATGTCGAGCTCACGCGGCGACAGCACGTCCGTGACATCCTCGGCGGTCGACTCCACGCCGCCGGAGACGCGGTCAGGCGCGAGGAAGTCCGTCACCTCGCGGAGGAACACGGGCCACGCGGGCTCATCCGCCAGCACGATGTGGTTCTCGCTGTCGAGCGCCACAAGTCGCGCGCCCGCGATATTGGATGCCAGGTGCCGTGCGCGCGCGAAGTCGACCATGCGGTCGCCCCGACTGTGCACCACGAGCGTCGGCAGGTCGAGCTCGGGCAGGCGGTCACTCGAGTCGGTCAACTGGCGTTGCGACCGGGCGAGCGCCGCAGTCTCCGCATCGACGGCCATCACCTGCAGGTCGTCGATCCACTTCATCTGCTCTTCGGTGCCGTCGGGGATCATCATGCTCGTGAAGACGCGACGGAACTCGGATGTCGGCCGCGCCCAGCCCACCTTGATCAGCGACTGGAACGCCTCATCCAGCTCGAGCTGGTCCTGCGACGCCCCCTGGGGCACTCCGGCGTGGCTTGCGTAGAAGATCAGGCGCGTGAGTCGCGCTGGATGCCGCACGGCGTACTCGATCGCCACCGGCCCGCCCTGCGCCATCGCCATCAGGGCGAATCGGTCGAATCCCGCGTCGTCGGCGACAGCCTCGAGATCCGCGACCCGAGCCTGCAGGCTGTGATCCGTGACACCGCGGTCCGACAGACCGTGTCCGCGCTCGTCATACCGGATGACGGTGGCGACTCGACCGAGCTCGACCAGGAAGTGACGCCACACCGGGCTCTGCCAGTCGAACTGGAGGTGGCTCAGCCAGCACGCGTCGATCAGCAGCGGCGGTCCCGAGCCGTGAACGGCGTAGGCGATCCCGACGCCGTCGGCCGAGCGCGCGAAGCGGATGTCCTGCACCGCGTCCGCCTCGGTCGTGCCCACGGCCGCCAGTCTAGGAGGCCGGGTGCGTGAAGCGAAGGGATCAGGTCGAGCGGCGGATGTACTTCATCAGCCAGACGATGACGGCGATCACCACGATGACGATGCCGATCCAGAGGAGGAACTTCGCCGCCGCGACGAAGACGCCGAGGAGGAGGAGGACGATTCCGATGATGAGCAGAATGACTGCGAGTCCGGTCATCGTCACACTCTCGCCGCTTCGAGGCGGTCGCGTCGATGGCTTGACAGCGCCGGCCCCGGCGCGTACCGGGCTTGTCGGAGCAATACCTCAGAGACCGAGCACCGACACGACGACGGGCCGGATCAACTCCGCCTGGCCAAGCCGTGGCTGCGCCGGCATTCGCAGCGGCGCGACGGGGGTGCAAGGATTGCCGTCAGATCCGCGAAACGGCCGGCGATCGGCCGCCGATTCGAGCGGCCGGCCGCGCTACCGCACCCGAGGAGGGCCTGTCAGTGTCCGATTCTCCGCGCAGACCCGGTGCCGACGGGCCGATCCGCCCGAGCATCTTGGATGTGGCCAAGCGCGCGGGCGTCTCGACGGGAACCGTTTCGAACGTGCTGAATCGTCCGGCGATCGTGAGCCAGGAAAAGCGAGAGCGGGTGCTCGAGGCGATCGAGGCGCTGGGGTTCTCGCGCAACAAGCTCGCGAGCGCCCTGGCCCACGGTCGGTCGAAGACGATCGGGCTGGTCACGATCGACCTGAGCAACTCGCTGTTCGTCGATATCGCGCGCGGCGCCCAGCGCCGTGCCCTCGAGCACGGCCTGTACCTGCAGCTGGCATTCGCGGACGACGATCCCACTCTGCTCGATGCGCACATGAGTGCGCTGAACGACGAGCGCGTCGCCGGGCTGCTGGTCGCGCCGATGGCCGACCACGGCGAGGGCATCGAACGCTCCCGACGGCTCGGATGCCCTGTGGTCGAGCTGAACTATGACGGCGAAGTTCCCTCGTGCCGGGTGCTGGTCGACAACGAGGCGGTCGGCTACCTCGCGGCTCGCCACCTGATCGACCTCGGACGCACTCACCTCGCATTCGTGATCGCGCGCGTGGACTACCAGCCAGTGGTCCTGCGGCGCGCGGGTGTTCTTCGCGCCGTCGCGGAGAGTGACGGAGCCGTCACTCTCACCGAGCTCTTCGCCGAGGGGCTGAAGCCCCGCGAGGGTGCTCGGATCGGACAGGATCTGGTCGCGCTGCCCGCCGGTCAGCGCCCCGATGCCGTCCTGGCGGTCACCGACGTGCTTGCAATGGCGATCGTGAATCAGCTGGCGTCGAGCGGCATCCGCATCCCCGACGACATCGCGGTGATGGGATGCGACCACAACTCGGCCGCGTGGGGTGGCGCCGTTCCCCTCACCTCGGTGGAGATGCGTGGCGAAGAGATCGGCGCCGCGGGGGTCGGCCTGCTCGTCGCCGAGCTCACCGAGCCGGCCGACACGCATTCGCACACCACGATCATCCTCGAGCCCCGGCTGCGCATCCGCGAGAGCACCGCCGGACGTTCTCCTGCGAACGCCGATCAGGGCCAGTCGTAAGATCGCAGCGCCGTGATCAGCGTCGCGGCGGCGGGGTGAGCGATCTCGAGCACGATCCGTCGATCGTGGGATGACGCAAGGGCGACATCCGACACGGCCACAGTGCGCCCGCGATGTTCCCCCTCCGTCTCCACGCGCACGGCTGCAGGCTGGTCTTCGCGCAGCACCTCGGCCGCGTCCGCGGCGATGATCGCCGCCAGCGGATCGTGCAGGGCACACTGCCGGATGCCGAACACACCCTGCTCGTAGTAGTCGAGGTACGTCGCCAGCATGGCGGCGAGCTGAGGCGGGAGGCTCCCCTGGATGGCTTCGATCTGCCGCGCATCCGCCTCCGTCAGCGCATGGTCCATCGTGATGTCGAGCGGCACGATCGTGATCGGCCACTCGGCCTCGAACGTGGCGGCCGCGGCCTCGGGGTCGTTGTGGATGTTGGCCTCGGCGGTCTCGCTGACGTTCCCGCGCCGATCGAACGCCCCGCCCATCACGACGACGTCGGCGATGTTCGATACCGACTCGGGGTGGGTCGACGCGAAACGGGCGAGGTTCGTCAGGGGACCCACGGCGAGCACATGCAGCTGACCGGACCACTCGTCTGCGAGATCGCGCAACAGGTCCACGGCCGAGGCGGCGACGACGGCGGACGTCTCCGGGACGAGTCCGATGCCACCGACCCCGTCCTTGCCGTGCACCTGCGGCGCGCCGCCGTGGAATGTCCCGTGCAGCGGATCCGTCGCACCGACCGCCACGGGGATGTCGGTCCTGCCCGCGAGTTCCAGCAGTGCGAGCGTGTTGCTCGCTGCCCGTTCGGCCGACACGTTGCCCGACACCGTTCCGATCCCGACGATGCGCACCGCCGGCTCGGCGAGGAGGTATGCGAGAGCCAGCGCGTCGTCGATCCCGGTGTCGCAGTCGAGATAGAGGGGTATCGCTTCGGGCGAATTCATCGGGGTGCTCCGGGGTAGTCGGTCAGGGGCAGGAAGTCCGGTTGGGATCGGTCGTCCGCCACGGCAGCCGCTCCCACGGCGCAGGCGCGCTGGAGCGCGACGGCCGGCTCGTCGCCGCGTATGAGCCCGAGTGTGAGCGCGGCGGCGAACGCATCACCGGCGCCGACCGTGTTCGTCACCCTCGCGGCTGTCGCCCGCGCTCGAGCGATCTCGGTGCCGTCACGATAGAGCACCGCGCCGTCTGCGCCGAGGGTCAGGGCGACCAGCGGCGCGGCGTGCACCTCGGGCAGCTGGGCATACTCGCCCTCGTTGACGATGAACAGGTCCACACGCTGCGCCAGGGCGGAAGGCAGCGCCCTCGCCGGCGACGGATTGAGCACGAAGAAGCCGTCCGTCTGCGTCGCGACGTGAGCCACCACGTCGATCGGCACTTCGAGTTGAGAGATCACCGGTGCGTGCGGGTCCACCGTCATGCGGCGCACGTCGATCTGCAAGTTCGCGCCCGGACACACGACGATCGAATTCTCGCCCGTCGCATCGATGACGATGAGTGCGGTGCCGGTGGCCGCCTCGACCACCTGCACCTGTGTCGTGTCGACGCCGGCGGAGTCGAGTGCTCGCCGCAGCTCGATGCCGTCGGGGTCATCGCCGATGGCGCCGATCAGACGCACCCGCGCTCCCAGCCGCGCCGCGGCCGCGGCCTGGTTCGCGCCTTTGCCGCCCGACTGCCGGGTCAGGATGCCGTCTGCGACGGTCTCGCCCCGCTCGGGCGCACGTCGCACGCGCGCAGTCAGATCGAGATTGATCGCTCCGACGACCGTGAGCTCAGGGCGGACGGTCACATTGGCTCCGACGGGAAGAGCGATTTCGCCGGACGCGTCATAGTGAGCACCGTAACGGGGTCATGGCCGACAGTCCATTCGGGCGGGCGCGGCATCCGGAGCTCTCGAACCGTGCGATGCACACGAGGGAAGCGGCGGAGTCGCGCCCGCCGCTTCCCCCTCTCCCCGTCCTGCTACGGGAGCGGTGTGGGGTTCACCGGATCCGGCGGCACCGGCAGCGAGCCGCGGATGCGGTTCTGCGCCTGGCACTGGCTGGTGCAGTTCGTCGCTCCGGCCGACAGCTCGATGGCGTCCTCGCCGAGCACGCCGCCGACTCGTCCGCCCGGCTGGACCAGCCACTTGGTGACGGTCGAGGTCTGCAGTGTCTTGGTGGCGACCTGCGGGCTGTCCTTGCCGAGGAGCATCTGGTGGTAGCCGGTCGCGCTCTGCGCCGCGCTGACAGCGTCGATCCCGTTGCCGAAGTTGATCTTGCCGGTGAACGAGTTGAGGAAGTAGAAGATGCCCGGCGCGAGGGTGTGGGTGAACTCGACCGGACCGGCGAATTCGGTCTCCATCTGGAAGATGCCGCCCTGCGCGCCATCCTTCGCCTGGATCTTGTACGTGCCGAGAGACGTCTGGAACAGGATGACGACTGAGTCGTCCTTCACCTCGAGCCTCGAGATCCTCGCCCCGGCGCGCTGCGCCGCGGTCAGGGTGGGAATCTTCGAGGCGAAGATCTTGGTCGGCGCGGTAACCATCCGCTGGGTGTCAGGGGCACCGGTCAGCGTGTAGTCGTAGACGCCGAGCGTGGCCACGTCGATGTCGAAGCCGACGTGCTTGCCGCGCACCAGCACGCGCCCGTTGGCT
Source organism: Microbacterium pumilum (assembly GCF_039530225.1). NCBI lineage: Bacteria > Bacillati > Actinomycetota > Actinomycetes > Micrococcales > Microbacteriaceae > Microbacterium > Microbacterium pumilum. The sequence goes on along the minus strand of NZ_BAAAOH010000001.1, from coordinate 1,445,717 downwards.
GTGAGACCACCCTCGAGCTTGATGTCTTTGCCGGGGGCGGGGTTGTAGGTGGCTCCGTTGACAGTGACGGCGAAATCGCCGCCGGTGGCTGAGGTCTTCGCTTGAGCGGGTCCGGCGACGACCAGCGACGCGGCTACGAGCGCCGTGGCGATGATCGCTGCGCGGACGACCGCGAGCGGGGTTCTGGAGACGGACATACGCTGCCTTTCAGGTGACTCATCACCCACCAGGAGGCCCCGTGGTGGTGCATCCCACAGTGCGTGGACGGCGGTATGCCCGACAATCGAACTTTGGTCGTAGTACCCCGCGGACGAGAGGATGAGGCCATGCCGCATCCCGATTCCACGACGCCGATTCTCCCCGGATTCCATCCCGACCCGTCGATCTGCCGCGTCGACGACGACTACTTCGTGATCACGTCGACGTTCGAGTACCTCCCGGGTGTGCCGATCTTCCACAGCCGCGACCTCGTCAGGTGGCGGCTCATCGGCAACGTGCTCGACCGCGAGGACCAGTTGTCCCTGCCGTCATCGGAGGGCAGCGGAGGCATCTTCGCGCCGACGCTGCGGTTCCACGACGGCCGGTTCTGGATGATCACGACGAATATCAATCGCGTCGGCGAAGGACACCTCATCGTGTCGGCGACGGATCCGGCAGGCCCGTGGACGACCCCCGTGTATGCGACCGGTGCGGTCGGGATCGATCCCGACCTGTTCTGGGACACCGACGGCACCTGCTACCTGACCTGGGCATCGGGCCGGCCGGGCAGCCCCATCTCGCAGGCCGTCGTGAATCCGGAGACCGGCGAACTCCTGTCGGAGCGTACCGACGTCTGGGGTGGCACCGGACTCGCACATCCCGAAGGTCCGCACCTCTACCGCCGCGGCGACTGGTACTACCTGCTGCTCGCCGAAGGCGGCACCGAGCGCGGCCACGCCGTCACCGTGGCCCGGTCGCGTTCCGTCCGCGGTCCGTACGAAGGCGACCCGGCCAACCCGATCCTGAGCCACCGCAGCACCTCCCATCCCGTGCAGAACACGGGTCACGCCGACCTGGTCGAGCGCGCGGACGGGTCATGGGCGATGGTGCACCTCGGCGTTCGCCCGGTCGGACCATCGCCGAGCTTTCATGTGAACGGTCGCGAGACGTTCATCGCGGGCGTGCGCTGGCTCGACGACTGGCCTGTTGTCGATGAAACCGCTTTCGACGTGCCGAAGTCGCACACTGACTTCGACGACGACTTCTCGTCACCGCACCTCGACTCACGCTGGATCGCGCCGGGCCGGCATCCGCATGAATTCATAGAAGCGGCTGTCGACGTCGGCTGCGTCATCCGCCCCTCGGACTCGACGGGCCATCGCTCGCTGCTTGCGATCCGCGTCGAGGATCAGGAGTGGGATGCCCGAGCCACCGTGGACGCCGACGGCGGGCGACTGGTGCTGCGGCTGGATGACTCGCACTGGGTCGCGGTCGGGTCGCAGGATGGTGCGATCTCGGTCCGGATGGTCGTCGGGCCGCTCGATCAGGTGCTCGCCGGCGTCCCGGCACCCGATGCCCCGAAGGTCACGCTTGCGATTCGCGCCACACTGCCTGCCGCCGAGCCCTACGGCCGGGTAGCCGCGGCCGATGATCTCACTCTCGGCTATGTCGCGGAGGACGAGTTCCGAGCACTCGCGACCGTCGACGGCCGCTACCTCTCCACCGAGGTCGCCGCAGGCTTCACCGGACGAGTGATCGGGGTCGAGCCCACGGGAACGACAGACGCCGTCCTCCGCCGGTTCTCGTACCGGGGGTTGTGACCGGCGGATGCCGCGCTGAGCCTGGGTGCGCAGCATGCCCATGCACAGGCGGTCCCTGTGCCGCAAGCCCTCTACGGATCCCAGGGATTGGGCTTTGAATGTGGTTTCGCGGCGTTCAGTCGCGGACGAGGGAGAAGTCATGTCGGAGTGCCGCGCCAGGAGTTCAGCGGGAACGGGTCGGTGATCGCGATGACCGATCAGCAGACGACGTCGAGTGCCCCCGGCGGCACCCCCGATCCGGATGCGGCGAGCAAGCCCGACAGTCCCACCGACCTGCAGAAGCGCTCCTGGAAGTACGTGTTCGGCAAGACGCTGCGTGAATTCTCGGCCGACCAGTGCATGGACACCGGCGCCGCGCTCACCTACTACGCCGTGCTCTCGATCTTCCCCGCGATGATCGCGATCTTCTCGCTGCTGGGCGTCGTCGGACAGAGCGGCGCCGCGGCCGACGCCATCCTCGGGATCATCGAGGATGTCGCACCCGGCGACACCGCCGATGCGCTCCGCGGTCCGATCGAGCAGCTGTCGCAGGCACCCGGAGCCGGGTTCGCGCTCGTGGCCGGCATCCTCGTCGCACTATGGTCGGCGTCGGGATACGTCGGCGCGTTCAGTCGCGCAATGAACCGCATCTACGAGATCGAAGAAGGCCGGCCCTTCTGGAAGCTGCGTCCGATGCAGCTGATCGTCACCATCATCACGGTGCTGGCGCTCACGATCGTCGCGCTCGCCCTCGTGCTGTCGGGCGGCGTCGTCGACGCGGTGGGCAAGGCGCTCGGCGTGGGTGAAGGCGTCCAGCTCGCGTGGAGCATCCTCAAGTGGCCTCTCCTGCTGGTCGTGGTGGTGCTGCTCGTCGCCGTGCTCTACTACGCCACGCCGAACGCCAAGCAGCCGAAGTTCCGCTGGATCAGCCTGGGCGCGATCCTGGCGATCGTGATCCTGGGCACCGCGACGCTGGGATTCGGGCTCTACGTGACGAACTTCTCCAACTACGAGAAGACCTATGGCTCGCTCGCCGGAGTGATCGTGTTCCTGCTCTGGCTGTGGATCGCGAACCTCGCCCTGCTGTTCGGCGCGGAGTTCGACGCGGAGCTCGAGCGCGGCAGGCAGTTGCAGGCCGGAATCGCCGCGGAGCGCCAGATCCAGCTCCCGGCTCGCGACACCCGACAGAGCGACAAGCGCGAGAAGAAGGAGCGGGACGACATCATCGAGGGTCGCCGCATCCGCCAGCAGCGCGGCGGAGACGACAGCACGAGCATCGGTTAGCAGCCACCCGCGCGCCCACCTGGGTCAGCGATCGCCATTCGCGTGGCTGAGGCGGCCACCAGCCTCTCGCCCGTCGGCATGCGTTTGCTGTCGCCGCATCGGCGAGGACACCGTCCCGAAAGCACATGCTCTCGGCCAGGCACCACGGTAGGGGCGGCAGCGAGATGAGTTCTCGCCGAGAGCGTGTGTTCTCGGCGAAAAAAGCGAGGTCAGTCCTTGCCCCGCTTGGCGGTCGGCAGCCGACGGCGCTCCCACGAGCCGAGGATGTGCTCCTCCATCGCGCGACGGGCGGCCTCGCGATCGCCCCCCGCGATCGCCGCGACCACGTTCTCGTGCTCGACCATGGTGAGCTCGAACGCCCGCTCCGGATCCACACCCTGGTAGCGGGTGCTCTCCAGAGCCCGCTCGAAGAGCACTCGGGCGACGTTCTCGGCGAGGAGGTTGCCCGACAGCTCCATGACGATCAGGTGGAATCGCACATCCGCCTCGCGGAACGCGGTGGAGTCGTCGATCGACACTCGCATCCACTCGAGACTCTCGCGAAGGCGCTCGACTCCGTCGTCGGAATGCTCGGCCGCCACGGCACTGGCCATCGCCGCTTCGAGCGCGCCGCGCACCACGCTGAGATCGTCGAGGATGCCCAGGTCGTCGTCGTGGCCGATGAGCGCGGTGATGACGAGAGGGTCCAGCAGGTTCCACGCCGACATGGGATTGACGTGCGTGCCGCGCCCCTGGGCGACGGTGACCATGCCCTTCTCCTGGAGGCGCTTCACCGACTCGCGGATGACCGTGCGACTCACGCCGAACTCCTGGCTCAGGGTTCCCTCGGGGGGCAGATTCTCGCCGGGCTGCACGCGACCGGACACGATCGTCTCCACGAGTTCCTTCAGCACCGTCGCGCCGATCCGATCGATGGGCGCACGAGTGCCCTGCGGGATCGGTGTCGCATCGCCGAGCGTCATGCTCGCCACTCTAGACGGGCGTCGACCTCTCAACCATCACGGCAGGAAATTTACCAGACATATGATGTATGCTGTTATCGCACACAAGCCGGATCGAGGATCAAGGGCGATATGAGGATCACGGGATACCGCTGCCTGCGGACCTACCACGACTGGGGTCGCCCGGTGGGGGACGCCAACGGCTACATCGACTCAGGCGTGACCGAAGTGCCCATCGTGATCGTCGAGACCGACGCGGGCATCGAGGGCGTCGGCATGGGCTCTCACCAGGATCTCGACCGTCTCTTCCCCGCCCTCGAGGGGCACGATCCCCGCGCCGTCTCGTCGCTCTACGACCGCATGCTGGCTCGCGTCTTCAAGAGCGGCCACACCGGCGCGACTTTCGGCGGTGTCGGCGCCTTCGACTCGGCACTGTGGGACCTCAAGGCCAAGCTCGTCGGCGAGCCGCTGTGGCGGCTGCTCGGCGGAGCCGACCGATTCGTGCCCGGCTATGCGTCTGGTTTGGACATCGCCCTCGACGACGAGGAACTCGCGGCCTTCTACGCCGTGATGGCGGAGCGCGGGTTCTCGAGCGGCAAGCTGAAGGGCGGGCGGGATGTCGCGCACGACATCCGCCGGCTCGAGATCATGGCGGACGCGCTCCGCCGCAATGCCACCAATCCCGCCCTCATGCTCGATGCGAACGAGTCGTGGAACCTCAAGCAGGCGGTGCGCTACGTCGCGGCGCTCGAGGAGCAGATCGACCTCACGTGGATCGAGGAACCGCTCCGGCGATGGGATGCGCAGGGCCACGCGCGCCTGAGCGCCTCGGTGAAGGCCGCGGTCGCCACCGGCGAGAACCTCACGGGCCTCGAGCAGTATCGTCCGCTGCTCGACGCGGGTGCCGTAGACATCGTGCAGGCCGGCGCGGTGTGGGGGATCACCCACTTCCTGCGCGTCGCGATCGCCGCGCACGGACGCGACCTGCCGGTCAGCCCCGTGGGCCTCACGGCCAACCATGCGATCGCGGCGGCGGCCACCGCAGTGCCCAACCACCTGTCGGCCGAGGTGCAGGACCTCGGCGCCCCGTTCGGGGTCACCCTCGACCACGAGCTCATCGACGGCGGCATCGTGCTGGGCGACACCCCGGGCGCGGGCATCACGGTCGATGAGAAGGCGATCGCGAGCCACCATGAGTCGGCGTCGTGGCTCACTCCCGAAGGGCCCCACGTGCGATCGAGCCGGTCGGGTCTGCGGATGGTCACGGACGCGACCTGGGAGGCATGATGCAACTGCGACCGGGACTGCACCGCATCCAGGCGCCGCTGGGGGAGCGGTTCATCGCGATGTACCTCTTCGAGGGTCCCGCCGGTGCCCTGCTCTTCGACACCGGCGTCGATGAAAGCGTCGAAGGCACGTTGCTGCCGTACTTGTCGTCGATCGGTTTCGACCTTTCGCGCCTGCGCTGGGTCGTCTCATCGCACTGCGACTTCGATCACACCGGCGGAAATGCGGCGCTGAAGGCGGCGGCTCCGCACGTCGAGTTCCTCGCGGGCGCGGCGGATGTGGCCATGACGCAGGATGTCGATGAGCTCATCCGCGGTCGCTATGGCGAGTTCGCCGACTCGGACGGGTTCGACGATCCGCCCGAGATCACGGCCCTGGTGCGCGCCTCGACGCGACTGGTGGCCGTGGACACCCCGCTCCACGGCGGGGAGCGGTTCGACCTCGGTGATCGCGAGCTCGAGGTGCTGCACGTTCCCGGGCACTCCCCCGGACATCTCGCCGTGTGGGATGCCGCGAACCGCGCCCTCGTGATCTCGGATGCCGTCCTCGGCGTCACCGTGCCGACGGCGATCGGCGACCCCGCCTTCCCGCCCACCTATCGCGACACCGCAGCCTACGTCGAGACGATCCGCACCCTGCGCGAGTACGGCGCCGACCTGCTCCTGACCGCGCACTACCCCCTGTACGAGGGCGGGGCCGTGCAGGAATTCCTCGACGAGTCGCTCGTCTACACCGACCGCGTCGACGCACGCATCGAGGCGGCGCTGCGCGCGGCATCCCGCCCGCTCAGCTCGCTCGAGCTCATCCGTGACATCGCCTCGGACCTGGGTCCCTGGGCGCCTGCTGCCGCCGACTACCTGATCTTCCCGGTCACCGGCAACCTCGAACGGCTTGTGACGCAGGGCCGCGTCGCGGTGAGCGAGCAGGGCGGACGCCGCGTGTGGGAGTGGGTGGCTCGGTGAGCCGCGTGCGGCTGGGCGCGATCGGCGCCGGCTGGTGGGCGACGAGCAATCACTTTCCGCTGTTCGCGGCGCGCGACGATGTGGAACTCGTCGGAGTCTGTGGACTGGGGCCGGGACTCGAGGGCATCCGCGAGCGATTCGGGTTCGGCTTCGCGACGGAGTCCGCCGAAGCCCTGCTCGACGCCGACCTGGATGCGGTCGTGATCAGCACGCCGCACGACCTCCACCATCCGCTCGCCGCCATGGCGCTCGATCGCGGGCTCCACGTGCTGTGCGAGAAGCCCATGACCCTCCGCGCCGACGATGCGTGGGACCTCGCGGCCCGCGCTGAGCGCGCCGGCACCGTGTTCCTCGTGCCATACGGATGGAACTACAAGGCGTTCACGGTCGCGGCGAAGCGCATGCTCGCGGCCGGCAGGATCGGCGAGATCCAGTACGCCCTCTGTCACATGGCCTCACCCACGCGCGGCCTGTTCGGCAGCGACCCGACCCACATGCTCGAGCGCTGGAACTCCGACACGGCACCCGACCCGTCGACCTGGTCGAGCCCCGAGCACGGCGGCGGCTACGCCCACGGGCAGGTCACGCACTCGAGCGCTCTGCTGTTCTGGCTCACCGACCTGCGCGCGGCGACCGTGGCGGGGCGGGTGCTCAATGCCGGGGCCCCTGTCGATCTGTTCGACGCCGGCGTCATCCGCTTCGACAACGGCGCGCTCGGCTCGCTCTCGGGCGCGGCGACGCTGGCCGACGGCGACAAGTATCAGGTCGACATCCGCCTGTTCGGCACCGAGGGCGTGCTCATGATCGACGTCGAGCGGGAGCGGGTGACGCTCAGTCGATACGACGGCGAGCGCGAAGAGGTCGCGATCACGCCGGGCGACGGCGAGTACGAGTGCCTGGTGCCGCCCGCCCGCTTCATCGAGCTCATCACCGGGGCGAGCACCGAGAACAACTCCGACGTGACCGTCGCCGCCCGATCGGTCGAGCTCATCGAGGCGCTGCTGCGGTCAGCCGCCGCGGACGGCGCCGAGACCCGCGTCCACGCCTGACCTTCCGGCACGCACCCACCCACGACATCCGAGGCATTCACACATGACCGACTCACTCCGAGGCATCCTCTCCGGCTACCGCGTCGTCGACTGCTCCATCGCGATGGCGGGCCCGTTCGCCGCGCAGCGGCTGGGCGACCTGGGTGCGGATGTGGTCAAGGTCGAGCCGACGGCTGGTGAGTGGCAGCGGTTCGCCTCTGCGGGCGGCGCGCAGGGCAACCGCATAAACGTGTCGTTCCTCGCCCTCAACCGCAACAAGCGGTCCCTCGCGGTGGACCTCAAGTCGGATGCCGGCAAGCAGGTCGTCCGCGAGCTGGTCGCGTCCGCCGACGTGTTCCTGCAGAATTACCGCCCCGGTGTCGCAGGGCGCCTCGGACTGGACTACGACACCCTCAGCGCGCTCAACCCGGGCCTGATCTACGTGTCGATGTCGGGCTACGGCGAAGACGGCCCGTACCGGGATCGCCCGGGGCAGGATCTGCTGCTGCAGGCCATGAGCGGGGCGATGCTCTCGTCGGGCCGCAAGGGCGAGCCGCCCACCCCGGCCGGCCAGTACCTCGCGGATGCCGTGACCGCCTCCACCGCGTTCGAGGCGGTGCTCGCCGCGCTGCTGCATCGCGAGCGCACCGGTGAAGGCCAGCTCGTGACCGTCAACATGCTCGATGCGCTCACGACGCTGCAGATGCAGGAGCTGTCGGTCTACACCGTGGGCGGCATCCCGCAGGAGCGGGGCGACGAGCCGAACGCCCATGTCTACATCCGCGCGCCGTATGGCGTGTTCGCGACCTCGGACGGCTACCTGGCGCTCGGCTTCGCCGACCTCGAAAAGCTCGGCGAGGTCATCGGCGAGCCCTCGTTCGCAGGGCTCGACGCCGAGATCCACGGCTGGAGCCACCGCGACGAGCTGTACGCCAAGACCGCGGACCGGCTGAAGACCGACACCACCGAGCACTGGCTCGATGCCCTGCTGGCAGCGGGCATGTGGGCGGGGCCGGTCTATGGCTACGAAGAGCTCGTGAACGATCCGCAGGTGATCCACAACGGCACGTTCGTCGAGTACGAGCACCCCACCGAGGGACACGTGAAGACCCCGGGTTTCCCGTACCGCTTCGCCAAGACCCCCGCTCGGATCGACCGCGGCGCCCCTCTGACCGGCGAGCACACGCGAGAGGTGCTGGCCGAGCTCGGGTTCGACGACGTCGCGGTCGACGCCATGCTCGCCGCCGGGGCGGTCGCCGAGACCTCGATCGCGGAGCCCGCGACCGAGGCCGTGGTGGTGTCATGACCGATTTCGTCGGGCTCACGTGGGACCACCCGCGCGGTCGCCATGCGCTGGAGGCCGCAGCCGGATCGATCGGCTCGGGCGATTCCCTCAGATGGGAGGCGCAGTCGCTGGAAGGGTTCGAATCGGCGCCGATCGACGAGCTCGCGCGCCGGTACGATCTGCTCGTGCTGGATCATCCGCACCTGGGCGATGCGCTCGTCGCCCAGTGCCTCGTGCCGGTCGACACGCTGTTCCCCCCGGCGCAGCTCGCGCAGTGGACGGACGCCGCCATCGGCCCGAGCCTCGAGTCCTACCGCCTGGGCGGGCACGTGTGGGCGCTCCCCCTCGACGCCGCGACCCAGGTGTCGGCGCGCAATCCTGCGCTCGTGCCGGTAGCACCGGAGTCCTGGGACGACGCCATTCGGCTCGCGGGCGACGGACTCGTCGCGACGACGCTCGCCGGTCCCCACGCGTTCCTGAGCCTGTGCTCGATCGCCGTCTCGCTGGGAGACGACCCTGCCGCGGCATCCGATCGGCTCTTCGATCCCGCAATCGCAGCCGAGGCGCTGCGGCTGCTGATCGCGCTCTCCGCCCTCGCACCGGCGGGAACCGCTGCCCTGAACCCGATCGGTCTGCTGGATCGGATGCGGGATGCCGGAGACATCGGCTACGTGCCGCTCATCTACGGCTACGTCACCCACAGCTCGCCGAGCGTCGTGTTCGGCCCGCCGCCCACGGCAGGTGGTCGGATCGGCTCGACGATCGGCGGCACCGGCATCGCCGTCACGACCCGCACCAGTGCCACACCGGCTCTGCTCGCCCATCTGGCCTGGCTGCTGGACGCCGAGACGCAGTCGACGTTCATCCCCGAGCACGACGGCCAGCCGAGCGCCGCGATCGCCTGGCACGATGACCACGTGGATGCCGCAGCATCCGGCTTCTACCGCGCCACAGCGGCGACGATCGACCAGTCGTGGGTGCGTCCGCGGCTCCCCGGCTTCACCCGGTTCCAATCCGCGGCGTCCGCGATCGTGCGCGACACCGTCGCGGGGCGCCTCAGCCCCGCCGAGGCCATCCCTCTGATCGAACGCCGCTTCACCGACATCCGCGCGGCTGCCGCCCGCATGCCCGCCTTCGCCCACGCCCTCCAGGAGCAGCCCGCATGACTCTCGCATCCGGCACCGAACTCATCGTCGTCGAGGTCGACGGCGCGGTGGCGACCGTCCGGCTCAATCGTCCCGAGAAGCTCAACGCGGTCACGCAGGAGATGTCCGACGTGCTGGTCGACCTCGTCGCGCAGATGAATTCCGATCCGGGCATACGTTCCGTCGTGTACACCGGGACCGGCCGCGCGTTCAGCGCAGGCTCCGACATCACCACGCTCGACCAGTACGCGACGCCGTGGGACTTCCGCAACCGTCGCGACTACTGCGACGCGCTGCGGCAGTTGCGCAAGCCGGTCATCGCGGCGGTCAACGGCTACGCGATGGGCGGCGGACTCGAGGCCGCACTCACGTGCGACATCCGGGTCGCGGCATCCACCGCAACCTTCGCGGCACCCGAGATCAAGCTCGGCTGGATCGGCGGGGGCGGGATGTCGGCGCTGCTGGCCGCATCGATCGGCGCGAGCAATACGGCGCTCATGCTGATGACCGGCGACCCGATCGATGCCGCGCGTGCCCTGTCGTGGGGTCTCGTGAGCGAGGTGGTGGAGCCCGACGCCCTGCTCGCCCGCGCGCAGGAGCTCGCCGCGACGATCGCATCGCGTCCGCCGATCGCCGCCGAGACGGCCAAGGCCAACCTGCGTGCCGCCTACAACCAGCCGCTCGACGACGCGATCGCATACGAACGCGAGATGCAGGCGATAACCTTCGCGACAGCGGATGCCGCCGAGGGCCGGGCGGCGTTCGCCGAGCGCAGACCCGGCGTGTTCCACGGGCGCTGAGCCGCGGCATCCGCAACCGCCTGCTCGAGCCCACGCGCCGATCCGACCCGAGGAGAATCCATGACCACCGATTGGACCGGCGGTGTCGCCGCGACACTTCCCGACGATGCCGACCAGGCGCTGCTCGTGGGACGAGCGTGGGATCCGGCGGCGGGAGGACCGAGCGTAGTCGTCGTCCGGGGGGCGGATGTCGTCGACCTCTCGTCTTCGTTCGCGACGATGAGCACGCTCACCGAGGCGTCCGATCCGGCCGCTGCGACGGCATCCGCGGCGGGTCCGGTGCTCGGTTCTCTGGAGGCGCTCATCCGCAACACAGATCCCGACACTCGCGACGTCTCGCTGCCGTGGCTGCTCTCGCCGATCGACCTGCACGTCGTGAAAGCCGCGGGCGTCACGTTCCCGGTGTCGATGCTCGAGCGCATCATCGAAGAGAAGGCGCGCGGCGATGCCGATGCGGCGCAGGGTGTGCGAGCATCGGTGCTCGACGCGGTGGGCAGCGAACTGAGCGAGCTCGTACCCGGGTCGCCGGAGGCCGTGCGGCTCAAGGAGTACCTGATCGGCGAGGGCCTGTGGAGTCAGTACCTCGAAGTCGGAATCGGACCGGACGCAGAGATCTTCACGAAGGCCCCCGTGCTCGCGACCGTCGGCACGGGTGTGGATGTCGGCATCCGATCCGACTCGGAGTGGAACAATCCCGAGCCCGAGGTCGTGCTCGTCGTCTCGTCCGCCGGCGCGATCGTCGGCGCGACTCTCGGAAACGACGTCAACCTGCGCGACATCGAGGGCCGCTCGGCGCTGCTGCTCGGGCACGCGAAGGACAACAACGCCTCCGCCTCGGTCGGTCCCGTCATCCGGCTGTTCGACGCCTCTTTCACGCTCGACGACGTGCGGGCCGAGACCGTCACCCTCACGGTCGACGGCACCGACGGCTTCACCATGACCGCGAGCTCGCACATGGCGCAGATCAGCCGCGACCCCGCGGATCTCTCCGATCAGGCGCTCGGCGCGCACCACCAGTACCCCGACGGCCTGGTGCTGTATCTCGGCACGATGTTCGCGCCGATCGACGATCGAGACGACGTCGGGCGCGGCTTCACGCACCACCTCGACGACATCGTGCGCATCTCATCGCCGCGCCTCGGCACGCTCGTGAATCGGGTGCGGCGAAGCGAGCAGCTGCCGGCGTGGGAGTTCGGCATCGGCGCCCTCATCACGAATCTCGCGGCACGCGGACTGATCGGAGCAGCATGAGCACCCTCACCACCACCGACCCGCGCACCGGAGCGGCCACGTCGACGGGTATCGAACCGACGTCTGCGGCCGAAGTGGGTGCGCTGGCCTCCGCCGCCGCAGAGGCGTTCCGCGCGCTCCGCGCATATCCGAGGGTCTGGCGTGCCGGTCTGCTGCGCGCCCTCGCCGACGCGCTCGAAGAGCGACGGGTCGAGCTGGTCGAGACGGCGATGGCGGAGACCGGCCTCGCCGAGGCGCGGTTGAACACCGAGCTGACCCGCAGCGCCTTCCAGTTCCGGCTCTTCGCCGACGCCGTCGATGAGGGCGGCTACCTCGAGGCGATCATCGACCATGCGGCATCCACCCCGATGGGTCCCGGACCCGACGTGCGGCGCATGCTGGTGCCGATCGGGCCCATCGCCGTGTTCGGGTCCAGCAACTTCCCGTTCGCGTTCTCGGTGGTGGGTGGTGACACGGCCTCGGCACTCGCCGCGGGCAACCCCGTGGTCATCAAGGCGCACAGCTCGCATCCGCTCACTTCGCAGCGCTCGTTCAGCGCCCTCGCCGACGCGGCCGCGGCCTACGGCGCCCCCGCTCATACGCTCGGCATCGTCTACGGCCAGGCCGCCGGCGCAGCGCTCGTCGCCGACCCCGCGATCGCCGCCGTAGGGTTCACCGGCTCGCTCTCGACGGGGCGCATCCTGCAGGAGATCATCGACCAGCGCGAGACGCCGATCCCGTTCTTCGGCGAGCTGTCGAGCCTCAACCCGCTCATCGTCACGCCCGACGCGGCGAGCGCACGCGCCGACGCGATCGCGGACGGCCTGTTCACGTCGTTCACCGGATCAGCCGGACAGCTGTGCACGAAGCCCGGCATCGCGTTCCTGCCCGCCGAGGCCGGCGGCATCGTCGACGCGATCGTCGCGCGCGCGCAGGATGCCGCGCCGCAGGCCCTGCTCAACTCGCGCATCCTCGGCGCGTTCGATGAGATCCGCGAGCGGCTGATCGATGACGGCAAGGCGCGCAGCCTCGTGGCGCCGCATACCGGAGCCGACGGATTCACGCTGTCTCCCGCGGTGTTGGAGATCGACGCCGCGGATGTCACCGCGGCAGTGGCCGAAGAGGCGTTCGGCCCGCTGATCGTGATCGCCCGCTATCGCGAGGTCGACGAGGTGCGGATCGCCCTGGAGGCGATACCGGGCTCGCTCACCGCGACCATCCACGGCGAAGCAAGCGAGAGCGACCTCGTCGCGACCCTGGCCTCCGAGGTGCAGGACCTCGTCGGCCGCATCGTCTACAACGGCTACCCGACCGGCGTGCGGGTGTCGTGGGGCATGCACCACGGCGGTCCTTGGCCCGCGACGAATACACAGCACACCTCGGTCGGCATCTCGGCGATACGCCGATTCCTTCGACCACTCGCCTGGCAGGATGCGCCGGAGGCGGTGCTCCCGGAGGAGCTGCGCGACGGCGCGGCCGACGTGCCTCGCCGGGTCGACGGAGTGCTCGAGCTCGCCGCATCCGCCTGACGCCCTCTCGACCCGAACCCACGCGTCTCCGCTCGAACCCACTCGTCCTCGCGCCCAGAACGGGTGGGTTCGCGCTGAATCGGGTGGGTTCAACGGCACACGCGGGCGCCAGGCGCCAAACTCGGCGCCGGGTAACGCCGCGTCAGTCCTCTATCGCGCTGTCGGGCAGGGCCAGCCCGAGTGCAGGATGCGAGCGTTCGGAGGCCGGGCGCGGGCCGGCGCGAGACACGTCCGGCACGCGGATCCCGAGTTCATCTGCGGGTCCGCCAGGGCGCACGCGGAAGTCGCGGCCCGCCGCATCGACGAATCGGGGGTCGTCGAATTTCGAGTGCCGATCGCGACCCGCATCGCGCCACACATCGTCACACCCCTCGAGGATTCGCCACTCCATCTCGGCGGAGTACCCCCCGTTCGCAGCGAAGCGCGCTCCCTCGATCGGCGCCTCATCCCAGTACAGGTTCAGGTCGCTCTCGAGCGTGAGATTGCGGATGTCGCGATGATCGCTGCGCCCGGCGAACGCCGGCGTGCCCGCCCCCACGACGATGTTGTGCTGGAACGTGAAGGGCAGATGCGCCTCGGGCTTGGTGATCGCCACCTGGCTCTCGCCGCCGTAGGCGAAGACATTGTGGCGCACCGTGTTCTCTCGGCCGTAGTTCACGTGGAATGCCTGATGGCTGCAGTCGTGCACCACGTTGCCCTCGATGACGACGTGCGACGAGCCCTGATCGAGATAGATCCCCCACCCGCCGTAGTTGCGGCAGCGGACGTCGTGGATGTGATTGCCGCGAACCCGCGTGCCAGGGGCGATTCCCAGCAGGTAGATCGCACCGGTGTCGTTGAGCCGGCCCTGGCCGATGTCGTAGAGGTGGTTGAACGCGATGTCGTTCCCACCGGACGCGTTGCGCACGTAGTCCCATGACCAGCCCACGGAGATGCCCGTGTAGAAGAAGTCATGGATCGCGTTGTGGGCGATCACGTTGTCCGCACCGTGCTGGAACAGCACGGCCACGGCGTTCGGGTAGACCCGGCCCCCGCGATGGATCTCGCAGTCGCTCACCTCGTTGCTCTGGCTGAAGAGCGGCGACGATTCACTGCCGTCTCCGGATACCCTGATGGCCCCTGCGCCAAGGTCATACAGGTCGGCCCCGCTGATCACGTTGCCGCGGCTGCCATCCGTCAGCTCGATCGCATAGCCGTCCACGCGCCGCACCCCGCCACCGATGAACGCGCAGTCGCGGGCGCCCGCGAAGCTCACGGCAGCGGTCGCTTCGGTGGCGCCCTGCACGGATGCGGCGAAGTCGACGTCGGTCGGAAGAAGCTCGTCCTCGCGCACCCCGAACGGCGCACGAGCCGCGGGAAGCTCCTCGAAGCCGCCACCGGTGAACGTGATCCCTTCGAACCGGATGCGGCGAACGACCGCCCCGGATGCCGCATCCCCCACCACTCGGACGAACTGCTCGATCGCCGGCACCGTGATGACGGTGCTCTCGATCGACTCGTCCGCGAAGGGCGCGTAGAGCAGTCGGGGCTCTCCGGTGAGAACCCCGGAGCGATCGAGGTACCACTCTCCCGGGACTTCGCCGAAAGCCTCGGCGACGTTGTCGAGCCAGTATCGGGCAAAGCGCTCGGCGGCGTCGTCGCGGAGGGCGAAGATGCTGCGCCGCGTCGAGGTGACGAGACCGGACGCACGGTCGATCGAGTGGATCGGCATCCGCTCCTGCACCCAGAAGTGCGGGACCACCACCTCCACCGCCGATGGATCGGCGAGCTCGGGGATGTCGCCGGGCTCGGCGATGAACCGGTCGGCACCATCGAAGAGCGTGCCGTCGAAGTCGGCCGTCACGTCGAGGCCTTCTTGATCGAGCATCCTGAGCTCACCGGTTCGGGGGTAACGCGGCCGGTTCCGTCGCTCACCGTCGGCGTAGAGGCTGACGAAGCCGCGCTCTGGCACGGCCGCCGCCCACACGGTGCGATCGGCGATCGAGATCTCCTCCCAATCGGTGATCCTCACGGATCCGTCGAAGACGACGTCGCCGCCGCCGATCGCCGCGACCGTCGTGTGGGAGTCATCCGGACCGAGAACGAGCGTCTCGGCGATTCGGTAGGTCCCTGGGAAGACCCAGATGACGGCGTCCTGCCCGGGGTCGCGGCGACCTCGAACGAGCGCCATCGCCTGTGCAAGCTCACGGACCGGATAGCCTCTCGAACCGATGCCGTGATGCGAGCCGTGGGGTCCGATGAAGACTTCAAGCCGATCGGTGGGCATTCGCAGCTCTCTCTAGCCCTTCGTGGCGCCGGCGGTGACTCCGGCGGTGATCTGACGCTGGAAGATGATGTAGACCACGACGAGCGGCAGCACGACCAGCAGAATTCCGGCGAGGTAGGTGGGCACGTTGTCGGGGTACTGACCGCGCAGCGCGCTGACCCCCACCATGACAGTGCGGTTCGCCGGAGACTGCATGATCAGCAGTGCGATCAGGATGTCGTTCCAGCAGAAGAGCGCGTTCAGGATGCCCATCGACAGCAGCGCCGGGCGTCCGATCGGGAGCATGATGCGCCCCCACACTCCCCAGAGTCCGTTCCCGTCGACGCGGGCGGCTTCGGTGATCTCCTTCGGGATGCCGTGATAGTACGCCGTCATGAAGAACACCGTGAACGGCAGGAACTGCGACACGTAGGCGGTGATCAGACCCAGATACGAGTCGAGCAGGCCCATGTCGCTCAGGACCTTGATCAGGGGCACCATGATCACCTGGAACGGCACCATCATCGTTGCGAGGATCAGCAGGAACGCGACGCGGCTCCCGCGGAAGGTCAGATGACTGAGCGAATAGCCGGCCATCGACGAGAGCAGCAGGATGATGGCGACCGATGCCACGGTCACGATGATCGAGTTGATGTAGTACCGGCCCATGTCGGCCTGCACCCAGGCATCCACATAGTTCGAGAACATGATCTCGGTCGTCGGGCCGAGACGGTCCAGCACGTACTCCCGCCGCGACTTCAGCGAGATGTTGACGGCGTACACCATCGGGTAGATCGTCGCGATCGCGAGGATCATCATGGGGATGGCCAGAAGCCACCGGCTGAGCTTCTCCTTGCGCATCAGACCTCCTTGGTCGCGCGCCGCAGGATGCGGATCTGGATCAAGCCGATGACGAGCACGATCACCAGCAGGAACACGGATGCCGCCGATGCGAGCGCGGGGCGCGCCTCGCCGTTGAGCTTCCAGATGAGGAATTCGGGCAGGTATGACGCGGCGCCGGGTCCGCCCGCGGTCATCGTGTACAGCAGGCCGAACAGCCCGGTGAGCATGCCGATCGTGGTGGTGACGAACACGAACACGATGGTCTGGCTGAGCCCCGGGATGATCACGTGCACGATCGACTGCCGGAGGTTCGCGCCGTCGATCTTCGCGGCATCCAGCAGCTGCTGATCGAGGGTCGAGAGGCCCGCAAGGAAGATCACCATCGCCATGCCGAACGTCGCCCAGATGTGGACCGTCAGAACGCTGGGCAGTGCCGTGAAGGTCTGGCCGAGCCAGTCGACCGTGGGAAGCCCGATGGACTCGCCGATGCCGTTCAGAGGCCCGTTCGCGCCGAGGACGATGTTGAAGATCGCGCCGATGATGATCGGCGACAGCACCACGGGCAGGAAGTAGACGCTGCGGTAGAAGCGGTGCCCTGGCACGCTCAGGAAGATGAACGTGGCGAGGATCCCGGCGACGAACACCTCGATGGGAACGAACAGCAGCACGACGAGGACGTTGCGCGCCGACGCCTGGAAGCGCTCATCGCCGAGGAGCGTCACGTAGTTGTCGAGGCCGACGAAGACCCCGTTGAGCTCGCGATCGCCGGTGAACGAGAAGTTGACGCCGAGCAGCAGTGGGTAGATCCGGAAGACGAGGAGGATCAGCAGAACGGGCGCGACCATCAGGTAGGGGATGATGCGCTCGGAGTTCCAGGGGCGCTTGCGGCGAGGAACCTTCGTCTTGCGCGACCGGCCCGGAGCCCGGTCCGCGAGGACCAGGCTCCGGGTCGAGGTGGTGTCGACGGCCATCAGCCTTCGCTGTCGGCCAGCTGGCTCGCAGCGTCCTCGACGGTCACTTCACCGATGAGCAGCTGCTGGCCGAGACGGTGCAGCAGGTCGAGCGTCTCACCCGACAGCGCGGTGTGAAGCAGGGGCTTCGACTCCGGCAGTTCGCTCACGATGTCCTGAGCAGACTGGATGTCGGTATCGAGCTCGATGGTCGTGTCGGACGTGATCTGACCGCCGGCGAGTGAATACGCGGCCAGGGCGTCATGATCGACGGTGGAACGGATCCAGTCAACGGCCAGGTCCAGCTTGTCGGGGTTCAGGACCCCATAGCCGATGCCACCCTCGACCGGAAGCGCGAGAGTCGTGCCGTCGTTGACAGTGACAGGCATCATGAAGCCGAGGTCCTTTCCGAGGAACTCATCGAACTGCTTCCAGTGCGCGATACCGCTCGTGAGCCCGATGACCATGGCGGCCTCTCCGGCCGAGAACAGGTCGAACGAATCGTTGAACATCGCTGTCGAGTTCGCGCCATCGTTGTACCAGCCCTGCTCGGAGGTGTCCTGCCATAGTTGCAGGGCCTGTGTCGCGTGCTCGCTCGTCCAGTCCCGATCGCCGTCGATCCACGCGTCGTACTCCTCGGGTGTGAAGAGTCCGGACGCGAAGCCCGAGAGGAAGAACTCGATGCCGAGACCCTCCTTGTTGCCGAGCGCGAAGCACGACTTGTCGGTCTCGGCGAGGATCGCGTCGCAGGCTGCGGTCAGGTCCTCCCAGGTCGTGGGCGGGTTGTCGGCATCGAGGCCGGCCGCTTCGAAGATCGCCTTGTTGAAGTAGATGGGGAAGCCCTGCAGGAACATCGGCGCCGAGTACGTCTCGCCGTCCGCCTGGAAGGCCGGCCAACCGGCCAGTGTCTCCTCCAGGTCCGCGAGCTCCTCGGTGACGGGCGTGAGCATGTCGACACGCGACTTCAGCTGCGTTCCGCCGTTGAAGAGAGCAAGGTCGGGTCCCGTGCCTGATTCGATCGCCGTGCCGAGCAGCGTGTAGTACTGATCGAACGGCTGAGAGACGATCTCGACCTCGACGTTCGGATGCTTTTCATTGAAGGCGGCGAGGACATCCTCTTCGAAGGCCGTCGCGGCTTCGTCGGCACTGCCCCAGTTCCAGACGACGAGCTTGCCCGATTCCTCGTCACCTCCGCCGCTTGCACTGGGCGTGCTGGTTGCGGCACCGCCGCAGCCGGTGAGCACGAGTGCGACACCGAGTCCCAAGGCTGCTGTCGCCATTGTCCGCTTCATTGCGTTCCCTCTCATCACTGACTTTGTAACGTATCAACGCTCGTCCGAAGGGCCGCGCGCATCGTTCTTGGTGGGTTCTCGAAATGTACTACGTATCATGTCATACTGCAACATCGGCGCACGCAGGAGCGATCCTGCAGGTCCCGGTCCACAGGCTGCGACCGCGGCATTCGGTCCCGGAGCCGCCGTCCTGACCTCACGGCGACCGTCTACTCGAGCTGGTGGTCGTGCACCGCCGACGTCAGAGCGACCCCATTGAGCTCGAGGTAGAGCTGTCGCTCCGTGATCGACAGAGTCATGGTGTTGCGGCGTTCCAACTCAGCGACGGCGGCGTCGACGAAGCCGGGGTCGAAGCTGTGGAGCGTGATCGACTCCGCCTGATGGATCTGCTTGCCCGCCCAGGACGCCATCACCTTCGCGGGATCGCGATGCGTGTAGACCGTGGTCCGGTCGGCCAGCTTGCTGCCGTAGTGCAGCCGGGCGGCATCCGGTGCGCCGACCTCGATCCATGCGATGAGGCGGCCGGTCAGATCGCGCACGAGCACGGCAGGCTCGTCGGTCGACGAGATGCCCTCGCTGAAGGCGATCCCCTCCTCGAACTCGAGACAGTAGGCGAGCACGCGGGTCAGCATGTACGCATCGGTCTCGGACGGGTGGCGTGCGACGCGGAGCGCGAGCTCGTCATACACGCCCCGGTCGACATCGGCGAGCTGCACCGTGAAGGTGTGCATCGTCGCGCCGGCTACCATAAGGCTCGAGCCTAAGGCGTCGTGATGGAGGGTCGATCCCATGCGGGTGCACCCCTCGACAGGCGACGCGTGCAAGAGGAGATTGAAGCTCGAAGCGCGGGCGCACCGGAGCAGCCGCACCGAGGAGGAATCGACATGTCCCCTGATACAACGACGCTGACCATCGATGCGACAAAGCAGACGATGGATGCGTACCTGCAGGCGCTGATCTCGGGCGGTGACTTCGCCCAGTACTTCACGGATGATGTGCGATGGGTGACGATCGAGTCGGGTGAGCAGATCGTCGGCCGCACGGCGGTCGCTGATTTCATCGGCTCGATGCACACGCTGCTGTACGACGCCCACCCGGTCGTCAAGAGCATCGTCATCGGGGAGGGCATCGTCGGCGCCGAGTTCGACTTCGTGGGCACCAACACCGGCGATTTCGAGGGTGTCGCGGCCACGAGGGAGCAGCTGACGGTTCCGTACGTGGTGTTCTACGACGTGGCCGACCAAGGAATCAGCGAGTTGCGAGCGTACCTGCCCGTGAAGAAGGTCATGGCGGTATTCCGAGCCGTTTGAGAATGCGGGCGCTGCGCACGCGCCCCCGGACGAGCCTGGCCCCGCGACTGGTGCGGCGACCATGCTCGCGGCGGGGATGGCCGCTCGTGGTCATCCGCGCCGATGTCAGGATGACGTGGGCCGCTGACCGGCGGCGCCCGTCAGGTCGGGCCGAGGCCCGGGCGCACCGCGGCGTCAGGATCGACATCGACCCGCGTGACGTTGCCCCGCTTGGTGACCTGGACGCGCGGCGCGGCATCCTCCTCAACGGATTCAGCGGCGCGCAGCAGCTGGTCGCGACGCTTCTCGTCGGCAGACATCTCGCTCGCCGGCTCGGATTCGATCTCTTCCATGATGCGAACCTACGTGCGCGAGCCGCCGTGCGCCCCTGCCTGGCCCCGCGATCGCGGGTGTGCTATCGGCCTTCGGGCCGGTATCAGTCGAGGCCGCTCAACGGACTGCGTCGCTCGACCAGTACGGTATCGCGCCACTCGCCGGCATGCGGCCCGAGCCGCGAGCGCGCGATCCGTTCGCGATACCCCACGACCCGGAAGCCCGCTCGCTCGTGCAGCCGCAGGCTGGCGAGGTTCTCGGGAAAGATGCTCGACTGGATCGTCCAGATCCCCGCGGCATCCGCTGCGGCTGTGAAGGCATCCAGCAGTGCCCACCCGACGCCTTGCTCTCGCGTGTCTTCACGAACGTAGACCGAGTGCTCGACGACTCCCCGGTAGACCTCTCGCGACGACACGCGGGATGCCGCCACCCACCCGACCACTCCGCTCGAGCCGTCCACCGCCACCAGTCGGGGCGTTCGCAGCTTGCCCGCGTCGAAGACATCCCACGTCGGTGTCTCGATCTCGAAGGTGGCGTCACCGGCCTCGATGCCCTCACGGAAGATCTGCTCGACCGCCGGCCAGTCCGCGGCATCCATCTCGCGAATCCGAGTCACGCGCAGCAGCCTCCCGCGCCGCCATCGGTCGAGCACACCCCGGTCGCCGGCAGCACCAGCTCGACCTTCGCCGCTGTCTCGGCGTCACCCGCGAGCCACGCGGTGACCGATCGCACCTGCTCGTATCCGGTAGCGAGAAGGAACGTCGGCGCGCGTCCGTACGACTTCATGCCCACGATGAAGAAGCCCTTCTCAGGGTGGGCGAGCTCGCGGAACCCATGCGGCTCCACGGTGCCGCAGGAGTGCACGTTCGGGTCGATCAGCGGTGCGAGTCGCTTGGGCGCCTCCACGACGTCATCGAGTTCCAGCCGGATCTCGCGCAGGATGTCGAGATCAGGGCGGAAGCCCGTGGCATTCACGACAAGGTCACTGGCGTGGACCACCACATCGTCGCCTCGGCGGCCGACGAGCTCCGCGGCGCTGCCGGACCGGCGCGCGCGAATGATCTCGAACCTGTCCAGCAGTTCGATCGCGCCCGCGGCCACCGCGCGATCGACGCGACTGCCGAGCCGTGCCCGGTCAGCCAGCTCGTCATCGGCGGACGACGACACGCGCACCGCCTGCGTGTTGCGGATGACCCAGGTGACCCTGGTCCCCGGCTCCTGCCGTGCGAGTTCCACAAGCCCGAGCAGCGTGTTCGCGGCGGAGTGCCCCGCGCCGACGACTGTGGTGTGACGCCGGGCGAACCGCGCGCGGTCGCGACCCAGTACATCGGGCAGCGCGGGGGAGACGAGATCGGCGATCTCGGCCATGCCGAGCAGCTCGAGCCCGCTCGACGAGAGCGAGTTGGGCGACCCGTACGTACCCGACGCGTCGATCACCGCGCGCGCGCTCATCTCTTCGACCTCGCCGTGCCGATTGCGGATCCGCACCACGAAGGGGGTTGCGGACCGGCCCCGGGTGCGGGTGCGGTCGAGAGCTTCGCGTGACACCCCGACGACCTCGATGCCGGTGCGCACCCGCGACGCGATCGGCTCGAGCTCCGCCAGGGGCACGAGATAGTGCTCGACCAGTTCGCGTCCGGTCGGCGCACGGTCGGGTGCCGGCAGTTCCCAGCCGTGGGCCTCGAGCAGCCGGCGGGATGCCGGATCCACCAGATGCCTCCACGGTGAGAAGAGTCGCGTGTGGCCCCGCTCGCGGATGCTCGCAGCGATCGCGTCTCCGGCTTCGAACACGACGAAGTCGATGTCGCGCTCGACGAGGTGCGCCGCGGCGGCAAGTCCGATCGGCCCGGCGCCGACGATCGCGATCGGCAGAGTGGCCAGGCGGTCGTTCTCGGTCACGCGTGTGGTCAGCTCGAGCAGGGTCACAGCATCCTCCTGGGATATCGATGAACGTCGATATCTGATTCTGCGACTATCTATCGACATCTGTCAATATCGACTACCTTCGATGTATGACCACGATGCTCGAGGTGACGGATGTCTCAGCCGCCGCATGCTGCGCGCCACTGGTACGCGAGCCGCTGACAGCGGGCGAGGCGGAGCAGCTCGCGACATCCATGAAGGCTCTCGCGGATCCGACGCGACTGCGCCTGCTCTCGATCGTCGCCGCCTCGGAAAATGCGGAGGCATGTGTCTGCGACCTGATCGAACCCGTCGGCCTCAGCCAGCCGACAGTCTCTCATCACCTCAAGGTGCTGATGACCGCGGGGTTCCTCGAACGCAGCAAACGCGGCACCTGGGCGTACTACAAGCTGGTCCCCGGCGCGCTCGACCGCATCTCGCAGCTGCTCGTCGCCTCTTGACGCCCGAACGCCATCGGAGCGACCCGATCAGGCGAAGGTCAGCTTGCCACGCACGATGGAGTCGCCGGAGTGCGCGGGGTCGCCGTCGATGTGCTCCACCGAGATGTCGACCAGGCTGTAATCGGTGAGATCCACCCCGTCCGGGATCGGGAACGTGCCCTGGTCCCCGTCGAGGACTCCGAGACTGATGAGCGCGGCGGCGTCGTTGCGGATCAGCCAGACCTCGCGATAGGTGTCGGGCACGTCATCGGTCTCGAGGGTGACGACCAGCGTGCGCGACCCGTCGCGTCGCTGTTCGACATCGGCCGTGCCCACCGCGCCGACGTGCGCGGGGAAGGCGTCCAGTGATGCCTCGGCGATCGGGGTCGGCGCGAGGCGCGAAGTGACCGCCCACGTGGTGCCGAGCGCCACGCCGGCGATGAGGACGAGCGAGGCGGCGAGCACCCAGATCGCTCGGATGACGCGGCGGCGACGCTCGGGGCGCGCGGACGTCTCGGTCACTCCGCCGTCGGCTGACGCCCGGGGCTCGTCGGACGGTTCGTCGGATTCCGACACGTCGTCGCCCCCGGCCTCCGAGGTGCTCGAGAGGCCGAGTTCCGCCGAGATGGAGGCCCAGACGCGATCGGGTGGCGACTCGAGCGCATCCTCGCCGAGGGTGGACCGGGCGATCCGCACCGTACGGGTCATTTCGGACAGCTCTGCGGCACAGGTCGAGCACGAGGCGAGATGCGCGAGCTCGTCGGGCGAGGCCACGGGCTCGCCGATCGCGAGCAGTGCGAGCTGGTCGGGGTCAAGGTGCGACACCGGTGACCTCCAATCTGTCGCGCATTCGGGTGAGACTTCGGCGGATGTGGCTCTTCACCGTCCCCAGCGGCATATCCAGCTTGCGGGAGATCTGCTCGTGGGTGAGATCGTCGAAGAACGCGAGCTTGACCACTTGGCGGGCGTCCGGCTCGAGTCGCTCGATCTCATCGGCGACGAGGATGCTGTCTGCGAGGTCGGGCGGCTCGTGGATGAGGTCGTCAGGTCGTGTCGTACGCTCCAGCTGCTGCTGGAGGGCGCGCACCTTCGTGCGGGATTCGTGCATGTCGGCGATCCTGCGCCGCGTGATGGCGATGAGCCACGTCGACAGCTTCGCCTTCGATGAGTCGTACGACGCTCGTGACGTCCACGCCGAGACGAACGTCCGCTGCGTGACGTCCTCGGCGTCGCTGCGGTCACCGAGGGAACGCAGCGCGAGTGTGAACACGACCGGAGACCATCGCCGGTAGACCTCCTCGAGGGCGCGTTCGTCACCCGCGCGGAAGCGCTCGTCGAGTGCGCTCTCGAGGTCTTCGTCCATGCGTAGCCGGCTTCGATGGTTCATGTGTTGGCTGAGGTGATACTGACCACGCTATCTGCGACGGCCTCGCCCCTGTGAAGTTGTTCCGCCGCAACCCGGCATTCGGATGCACTTCACCGGATTCGAAGTATTTTCCACCACCTGCATCCACGGACGCCCCACCCGCAGAAGACACTCCTGACGCCCGGTCCAAGCTCGGTCGCCATCACCTCACCGAAGGAGTTGAACGATGAACAAGACAGTACGCATCGCCATCGCCGCCGCGGCAGCGGCAGCACTCATGCTCACCGCCGCACCCGCGCAGGCCAGCTGGGGCCCCGCGCCGAAGGGCACGATCGTGGATGTCGCGGTCGCGGCATCCGGCGGCGGCACCCCCGACGGCAACCACGCCGACTACGACATCCTCGTGCAGGCGGTCGTGGCGACCGGCCTCGACGCGGCGCTGTCGGACACGAGCACCACGTACACGGTCTTCGCGCCGAACGACCGCGCTTTCCTTCGCCTGGTGAAGGACCTCACCGGTCAGGCGCCGGCATCCGAGGCGGCAGCGCTCGCGACCATCACGACTGCCTTCACGACCGATGAGATCTCGAACATCCTGCTGTACCACGTGGTCGCGGGCAAGAAGCTGGGTCCGGTGAAGGTGCTCCTGTCGAAGTCCCTCACGATGGCCAACGGCGGAATCGTCAAGCCGCGGGGCATCACGCTGCGGGATGAGAGCCCGACGCTGACCGACCCCCGACTCGTGCTGCGGGCGATCAACATCCAGGCGTCCAACGGCGTCATCCACACCATCGACCGCGTCCTCGTTCCGGGGTCCTGACCCGGCGGACGCACCCGGGGCTCACCGCGGCGACTCCCCCAGCGCGCCGCGGTGAGCCCGTCCTCGTTCGGGATCGCTCCCGGCGCCCTTCGCCGAGGGGCCGACCGCGTGACAGACTAGCGACGACCGGGAGGTTCAGTGGGAAAGTTGATCTATGGTGCTCCGACGTGGTCGGTGGAGTTCGACGATCGGGCGTTGGCTCACCTCCGCATCGTGATGATCGCCAAGCTGCGGCGACAGGAGAGCTTTTCGTTCTCGTGGAAGTTCGAGGCCGCGTTCGGCAGCGGCCGAAGTTCGCTGTGGCTGCATCCCGCCATCCCGCTGCAGTTCGAGTTCTACGGCGGCCGTGAACCCGCACTGAACCGTGCCTGGATCGAAGAGCTCATGCTGACCGCGAACAGCCCGGGCGGACTCGAGTTGGTGCCCGAGCCGGGAACCGCCGATGCAGTCAAGAACAAGCCGGCGACCACCTCATCTTCGCGCGAACCGTGAAACGCAGACACGAGAGGTCGGAATGACAAGCATCAACAGGCTCACCGTGGACGGGCGGGATTACTTCCTGCCCGATCCGGTCACCGAGCTGCGCGAGAAGATCCTCGAAGCGGTCCGTGCCGGTGGCGGGTATGTCAACATCCCGCCGCTGCGAACCGGACCCGGCATCGACATCCTCTTCTCGCCCGGAATGCCGGTCGTCTGGACCCGCATCGATGTCGGCGGCGAGCCCGACGCCGACGACGGTTCCACGCAGGACGGCTACCCCGACCTCTAGGTCAGCCGGCCAGGATCGCGTCGACCTCGGCGATGCGCATAGGGGCGCCGAACAGAAAACCCTGGGCGCGGTCGCACCCGAGTTCTCGTGCGCGTTCCAGGTGCTGCGACGTCTCGATGCCCTCGGCCACGGTCCGCAGACCCAGCTCCCTCGCTCGTGCCACGGCCTGCTGAAGCGCGCTCATCGCTGAGGGACTGTGGCTCTGGATCAGCGAGCGGTCGAACTTCACCTCCGTGAGCGGCAGTCGGCGAAGCTGACCTGCCGACGCGTGACCGGAGCCGAAGTCGTCCAACGACACCCCGACGTTGATCGAGCGCAGCTCTTCCAGGCGAGGCACGATGTCGTCCAGGTCGGCCAGCGGCAGCGACTCCGTGATCTCGATCGTGAAAGCGACAGGCGGTGCGACACGGTCGATCATCTTCGCAGCGAGGTCGGACGAGAACGTCGCAGTCGTCAGCTGCACCGGCGACACGTTCACCGAGACCTCCACGTTCCACCCGGCGAGCCGCCAGCGGTCGCCCGCTGCGAGGCACTCATCGACCATGAAGCGGCCGAGCGCATGAATGAGGCCGCTCGACTCGGCGACGGGGATGAAGACATCCGGCCCTACCGGCACCCCGCCGGATCGATCCCACCGGCACAGGCCTTCCACCCCGACGAGGTCACCGGTTGCGACCTCAATGAGAGGTTGGTACACCGCATAGACCCCGCCGTCGCGCAGGTCTGCCTCCAGCTCCTGCGACAGGTCATCTCGGTCGAGCATGATCTCAGTCAGCCCCGTCCTGTCGATCGCTGCAAGAGCCCCCGCGAGCGGACGATTGAGCGTATAGTCCGCTCAGCGCCTGTTGGTCAGGATGCAGCTCTCGGTCGTCTACGATCGCTGATGAGTCCGTCTCGCCCACGGCACAGCGTCGAAATCCAGGAGAAAAGCAGTGGTATCACCGCGGGCGCAGGACATCCTCCGCCGCAACAACGTGTCCGTGACGGGCAACCAATCCGGACGAACCGTGGTCTTCGCACACGGATTCGGATGCAGTCAAGCCGCCTGGAATCTCGTCGCACCTCAGTTCGAGGAGGACTTCACCGTCGTGCTGTTCGACCACGTGGGTGCCGGTGGGTCCGACCTGGCCGCCTACAGTCGCGGCAAGTACGACTCCCTGCACGGCTATGCCGACGACCTCCTCGAGATCCTCGAGGCCCTCGACGAGCACGACGTCGTGTTCGTCGGCCATTCGGTGAGCGCCATGATCGGCGTGCTCGCCGCGAATCGCGACCCCTCGCGATTCGCCTCACTGGTGCTCATCGGCCCGTCACCGCGCTACGTCAACGACGGCGGCTACCGCGGCGGCTTCGAAACGGCCGACATCGAGGCGCTGCTGGATGCCCTGGACGCGAACTATCTCGGATGGTCTGCCGTCGCCGCACCGATGATGATGGGCAACCCGGATCGGCCGGAGCTGGGGGAGCGATTGACGGAGAGCTTCTGCCGGACCGACCCCGACATCGCTCGGCACTTCGCCCACGTCACGTTCCTCTCCGACAACCGGAGCGACCTCGCGCGCGTCTCGGTGCCCACGCTGGTGCTGCAGTGCAGCGAGGATGCGATCGCACCACGCGAGGTGGGCGAGTACGTGCATGCGTCGATCCCGAACAGCACGTTCGAACTGCTGCAGGCGACAGGGCACATCCCGATCCTCTCCGGGCCTGATGAGGTCATCGCCGCCCTTCGCGCGCACCTGTCATGACCGGCCCGGACTACGCGAAGCTGTACCACCAGGCCGCATGCGGGCTGCTCACGACGAGTATCGCCGGCGTCGTCACCGACGTGAACGACACGCTCCTCGGATGGACGGGGTACCGCGCATCCGATCTCGAGGGCAGGAGCTTCACCCATCTGCTGGATGCCGGAAGCCAGATCTTCTATGAGACCCGTCACGCTCAGACGCTCCACCTGCGGGGGCAGCTGAAGGAGGTCGCTCTCACGCTGCGCCGCGCGGACGGATCCCGCCTGTCGGTGCTGATGAATTCGGTGGTGATGGCAGGAGAGGATCCACCCGTCGTGCGGACGGCGATCTTCGATGCCACCGATCGGCTGGAGTACGAGAGCGAGCTGCTGCAGGCCCGCCGCTCCGCCGAATCCTCCGAGGCGCGGGTGCGCATCCTGCAGGACGTGTCCAGCACCTTCGGCGTCAGCGTGAGCGACGAAGACGTCGCTCAGGCTTTCACGGATGTCGCCCGCGACGCGTTCTCGGCAGTGGAGACCGCCGTGCTGCTGCGCGACGACGACGGCGTTCTCCAGGTGGTCGCAGGCGCCAACCCCCTGGCCGAGACGGTGCCGCCGATCGAGGCGCTGCGCAACACGCCGCTCGAGATCGCGGTCCACGCCGATGAGGCGGATTCGACGTATCCGACGCTGGCGGCGGGCCTGCGCCAGGCGCGACTGGAGTCGCTCAGCATCACACCGCTGCTGAACGACACGGAGCGTCTGGGGCTTCTCGTGTGCTTCTTCGCACGACGCCGAGAGTTCGACGAGCAGTTCTTCGATCTGCAGCGGGCACTCGGCCGCCAGGCGTCCCAGACACTGCTGCGCGTGCGGCTGCAGCGGCAGCTCGAGCATCTGGCCCTGCACGATCCGCTCACCGGATTGGCGAACCGAGAGCTCCTCCAACGGAGCTTGGAAGCCGCGATCGAGCAATCCCAGCACGCCGAGCAGCCGCTGACCCTGGTGTTCTTCGATGTGGACGACTTCAAGTCGGTCAACGATCGATGGGGCCACCGCGCCGGAGATGCCGTCCTGCGCGAACTCGCCGATCGGCTTCGCAGTGGCGTGCGGTCGGGTGATGTCGTGGGCAGGATCGGCGGCGACGAGTTCATCGTCATCTGTGCCGGAGCCGACCGAGAAGCGGCGGCGACCATCGCTGACCGCATCCTCGTCTCGAGCAGAGCGCCGGTCATGGTCGATGGGGTCGCGCTGTCCGTATCGATGAGCGCGGGTGTCGCAACCTACGTTCCCGACCAGCACTCCGGACTGACCGGCGACCAGCTTCTGATCCGTGCCGATGGCGCGATGTATCAGTCCAAGGGAAGCGGCAAGGACCGGGTCACGCTCGACACTGGGGTGTGACGGATCGAACCCGTTCGGTCAGGCCCACCGGAGCGCCATCGCTGGACCGGCGGAATGCCGTGTGCGTCCGTGCAGCCCCTGATCAGCGTTGATTTCCGGTCGACATGGGCGATACTGGCGTCGTGAGTCCTGACGATGTCCACACGTACTGCGCCGCGAAGCCGGGAGCGTGGGAGGACCAGCCGTGGGAAGGCGACCTCGTGTTCAAGGTCGGTGCGGCAGACCGGGGCAAGATCTTCGCGTTCTTCGGCGATGGCACGTGGATCGGCGTCAAAGCCGCGACGACTCGTGAAGAGGCGGATGAGTGGCTGGTGCGGTATCCGGGCGATGCCGAAGCATCGCCCTACATCGGGCGATCGGGGTGGAATCGACTGCACACCGCGGGCGCCATCCCCGACGACGAGCTCCGCGAGGCGATCGACACGTCGTATGAGCTCGTGCGTGCGGGGTTGCCGAAGAAGCTGCGCCCCTAGGGAACCTCGATGGAGATGTTCGCCCGCTGCGTGCCGGGCGTGGGCGACATCCCCGCCCAGAAGTCTGTGCCGCGCATCCAGGCGGGGAGTCCCGCGGGAAAGTCCCGGCTCGGGATCTCTGGCAGCTCTTCGGGCGTGAAGTCGTCGCCGTAGGGAACGAGAGGCTTGGCCACATCAGGGTGCTGGATGTCGGCATGAAGGCTCTGCAGAGCGACATTCCAGTTCTCGAGCAGCTCCTTGCGCGTGATCGGCCCACCGGGCTTGTCGGCCGTGGGGTGGAGTGCTCGATGGTGCACCGCCGTGACGGTCTGCCCGGCCGGCGTCGCCCGGAACGCCGTCCATGCCGCGAAGGCGGGGTTGCCGAACGTGACGACCGCTTCGATCTTGCCCGGTGCGAAGGCCGCCTCGAGCCACTGGTGGCGATACGCCTGGATGTCGGGATCGTTCAGATGCGGCAGCGCCATGTTCTGGTTGTAGATGCCGTAGAGGAACGCGTTGAGCATCAGATAGCGCTTGGTATAGCCCAGCTTCTCGACGAAACCCTGCACCCGCCGTCCGGCTT
Organism: Microbacterium pumilum; assembly: GCF_039530225.1. NCBI lineage: Bacteria > Bacillati > Actinomycetota > Actinomycetes > Micrococcales > Microbacteriaceae > Microbacterium > Microbacterium pumilum. Next base: position 1,416,040 of record NZ_BAAAOH010000001.1, on the reverse strand, counting down.
GGCCCGACAGGATCCGGCGTGTGACCGCCTCGGTCTGGGCGGGGTCCTGCCCGATGACGAGCAGACGTGCGGTCCCGTTCGCACGTCCGCGGTAGAAGATGGGCCCCCACAGCGCCCGGAAGCCGTCGGCGTCCCTGAAGACCGTGTCATCCGGGTAGTTCTGACATAGCGTCTTGAAGGCACCCGTCGGTCCGGCATCGAAAGGATCAGTGATCATCGCAGCCCCCTTGATCGGCGGTCTCAGTTCAGCGCGTCGCCGGGGTCGGCGCAAGACCACCTGGGGCGGGGCCGGTTGCAGTGTCAGTCCTGCGAGCCCCCGGGCACGCGAACCGTGAGTCCTTTCGCCTCGATCCAGGTGCGGATGGCGACGGCCTCTCCGAACTCGTCGCCGTCCAGCTCGATCTTCTCTGCGCGACTCAGCTTGAGGGTGAATCGCTCGCCCTTGATGTAGTTCAGTGCGTTCACGTCCTTCGTGCGCATACTGCGACCGAGACGCGTGCGACTGAGCACGCCGTTCTCCCAGACGATCTTGGTGACGATCTGCAGCCAGTGGAAGAACGTCTCCGGGCGCATCAGGACGATGTCGAGGCGACCGTCGTCCACGGCTGCATCGGGCAGCAGCAGCACGTTGCCCTGTAGCGAACCGCAGTTGCCGACGATGACCGTGTGGGCGCGAATCGAGCGAACGGCACCCCCATCGAGCGCGTAGCGCAGCCGCAGCCGGTTCTTGTCGCGAAGCGCGAGGGCGATCGCCTTGACGTAGGCGAGCCAGCCGATCTTCGCCTTCAACTCGTCATCGGTGTGCGCGAGCATCTTCGCATCGAGGCCGAGACCGGCCATGACGAGGAACGAGTGCTGGTCGACCTGGGAGTCGGCCCGGCGGATCTCGATCATGCCGAGATCGATCCGGCGATCTTCGCCTGTGAACGCCGAGTGGATGGAGTGCTCGAGGTCGTCCAGCGTCAGCTTGAGGTTGCGGGCGAGCAGGTTGCCGGTGCCCGACGGGAGCAGCGCCAGTGCGACGTCGTGGCCGCGGACGGCCTCGGCGACCGCTCGGACCGTGCCGTCGCCACCGGCCACGACGATCATCGTGACTCCCTCGGCGAGTGCCCGCTCCGTGGCGCCCTGGCCCGGATCGTCTTCGGAGGTCTCGAACCACAGGGTCTCGCCCCAGCCCGCGGCCGACTCTTCGACGCGGACGGCGGCCTGGATGGCTGCGAGATCGACCTTGATCGGGTTGTACACGACCGCGGCGACACGGCTGGTCGTCGACCGCTCCGCTGCGGGTTCGTTCATGGATTCCTGGAGATCGGTCACGATGCACGACCGTTCTGTGCTGCAGGCCGCGCAGTGCGCTCAGCCCTTGCGGCGAGGTTCTTCAACATCATTCCCATCGTCCCGCGGCTCGTCGGGTGCCGCGCTGACAACCCTAGGGAGCGTCGGCCTTCATGCGACAGGCTTGACAATCGCCCTCAGGAGGTGCTTGGGCGGGATGTCGTCAGCCGGTCACCCTCGCGCGCAGCGAGGCGGCTCCCACCTCACTCCCGTTAGCGAGGGCGCCCGGCGCCCAGACCTCTGCCGTGTCGATGGCCATTGGCAGTGTCAGCCCGCGAGCACGGCGTTCAGCACAGGCGCGTCGCCGCCGGCGGCACCGCGGACCAGCACCCGCACTCGCCCGGTGTTCCACGACGCGGGTACGAGGACGCGACCCGCGTCGCCGCCGGTGAACCGCGGACGCGCTGCGTCCTCCAGCCACACCCGTCCGAGCAGCTCTCCTGCGGCGAAGACGCTCACCCGCACGTGCGAGCCCTCGAAACGCAGCGACAGTCCGCCTTCGGGGACGGGGATGTCGAGCCACGCCTCTTCGCCGGGCTGAAGCTCCAGCGGAAGACCCGTCTCCGTGCCCGGCGCGTCAGCGGTGGCGAGGGCGAGCAGCGCGCTGTCGGGCTGCGGCTCGACATCCCACCCCTGCAGCTCCCGAAGGCGGAACAGGGTCGCACCCGCCAGAGCGCTCGGCTGGTGAGCGAACGACACGGCGATGTCGTGGCCCTCGCCGGGCGCAAGGTGCAGCCACGGATCGACGGCCGACACGACGTGCGTCCGGCCATCGACCTCTACGCTGATCGTGCCGGGAACCGTCCCGAACCGCAGCGCGTGATGGTGGATGCCGTCCACCGCAAGCCGTCTGCGGTAGGTCACGGGAACGCCGACGCGGGTGCTGCTCCAGCCGCCGAGGACCGGCAGCGGCGCAGGGTCGCCGGCCCACTGGCCTGGCCCGTCGATCGTCCACATGCCGCTGACGTCCTCTTCTGCTGCGACGCCCCATACTCGCCCGATGCCGCGGAGTGATCCGAGCCGCAGCGCCGGAAGGCGGGCGTCGTCGAAGTTCGCGTGACCCCACGTCTCGACCGTCGCGTCGAGCCGTGCCGCACCATTTGTCGGGATGAGTTCGGTCGCTCCGAACCGTGCGATCGTCGGCAGGACGCGGCCGTCGAGAGCGAGATCGACGATGTCGCACGCCTCTTCGATCACGAGCGTCTCGGTGGACGACACCTCGGTGGCGTAGTGCACGCGGCCGCGGTGGACTCCCAGCGACTCCGACGTCGGAGCGACATCGTGGCGGGTCGTGTGCCCGGTGCGGCTCGCAAGATCCAGCCGGGTGCCCTCGGTGAGCACGGCCGGCTGCGCATCCTGAGCCGTGGGCACTGTGCGAACCGACCCGTCCGACGCGGGGAGGTCATCGGGGTGCCAGACGGTGACCCGCCACGCGGTTCGCCCGAGCGTGAGCACGGTGCGGACCGGTGTGCCAGGTTCCGGCGCCGCCAGCTCGGCGAGCACGACGCCCGTTGCGGCGGGGGGGACGGTTCCGATGCTCGCGGCGGGCACCGCGGCTGGGGTCTCCGCTGCTGCGGATCCGAGGCTGAACGCGACGACACTGGTTCCCCGTGCGGAGAGCACCACACCGGTGCCGTCCGCACCGACGAGATCGGCGGTGGTGAGAGCGAGGATGCCGGGCAGTCCGAACCGTTCGAGCGGCATGTCGCGCGTCACAAGTGTGCAGGACTTCGGCAGCAGCCGGACCGTCACATCGGGCAGGCCGCCATGCGCCGGGAGAACGGCATCCGCGTCACCATCGCCCAGATTCGGGATGCCGAGGAGAGTTCCTCCTCCGGCGAGCACGAGGCGCGACGGCGATGTCGACGTCGGCGCCTCGGTGCGGTACCCGTCCGGTGCCGCCTCGACCGTCGCCCGCGCGAGCTCGGCGCCGAGGGTGCGGACGACTGCGGCCATAACCCGGGCCTCGGTGTATTCGGCGCGCGGCTCGCCGTCGGGCGACAGGTAGCCGTCGAAGTCGTAGTCGTGCGTCATGAACCCGCCGGGATCGCCCCAGTTGCCCACCGAGGGCGTGTATCCGAAGTTGTAGCCCGAGGCCTGCAGATAGGGCGCGATCACCCGCGCACCGCTCACGAGCAGGCGTCGCAGCGTCCGATGGGCGCGGTTCGTCTCTGTGATGAGCAGCGGCAGTCCCTGCTCAGCGAGCATGTCGGCGTACCGGCGCACGAGCGGCTCGAGGTCGGACCAGTCGTCATCGGGGTAGAAGTTGAACGTCGGGGTGACTCCGTCGACGCCGCCGGTCGCACCCGACATGTCGCCCTGGCCGGCGCATGCGATGAGCGGGACCGTGATGCCCGAGGCCAGAGCCAGATCGCGCAGTGCCGTGAGGTAGCCCGGCCGATCGGCGGTGTCGAAGAAGTCGAGCTCGTTCTCGAGCTGGACCGCGATGACCGCGCCGCCGACATCCGCCTGACGATCCGCGATGATGGGCAGCGCACGGGCGAACCACTGCTCGACGTGCGCCAGGAACTGCGGGTCGGCGTCGCGGATGCGCAGCCCGTTCTCGAGGGTGAGCCAAGCAGGCAGGGCCCCGCCATCCCACTCCGAGCAGATGTACGGACCGGGGCGGGCGATGACGGCGAGCCCGGCGTCGTGGGCGAGGTCGAGGAAGGTGCCGACGTCGCGGCGGCCGGTGAAGTCCCATTCTCCGGGCGCCACTTCGTGGAAGTTCCACGGCAGGTAGACATCGATCACCTGATAGCCCGACTCCCGCACGGCATCGAGGCGCGGCTTCCATTCCTCACGCGGAATGCGGAAGGGGAAGAGCGATGCGCACAGGAGCACTTCGTCGCGCCCCCGCACCGAGAGGCCGGCCGGGCTGACCCGCACCACCGAATCGATCCCGGTCCTCATGCCGCTCACGCTTGCAACTGTCATGTTCATTCGACTTTCGGAGATTCGAGCAGATTCAGAGCGCTACGGGGATGTTCGAGGTCAGGAGTCCGGCATCCACCAGGAACCGCTCCAGCACGACCGTCGCGACGCCCGTGGCGACGGAGTTTCCGAGCACTGTCGACACGTCCAGCTCCACTCCGAGGGCAGACCCGCCCGGGGACTGCTCGAGCAGGTGCCTGCGCGTGGGCGGCAGCAGATGCTCGCCGAGCGCCCAGGTCGTCCAGCCCGTCAGGGTCACGACCTCGGGATTGACGACCGCCACGAGATCGGCCAGTGCGGACCCCAGATAGTAGGCAGTGCGAGCGATCGTCTCGGCGACCGCCTCATCGGGTTCGTCGCCGTCCGCTACGGCCGCAAGCGCCACGATGAAGTCGTTCTGCATGTCCAGATCCACCAGCGGGTGCGTGGGATCGATCTCGCGCAGGGTCTGCTGGATGCCGGGTGCACCGATGTAGGCCTCGACACAGCCGTTGCGTCCGCAGCGGCAGCGCCGGCCGTCCAGCACCAGCAGGGTGTGACCCCACTCGCCGGCCGTGTTCGTCGCGCCGCGCAGGATCCGCCCGCCGAGCACGATCCCGGCGCCGACACCGGTGCCGAGGTTGATGGTCGCCAGACTCGAGCAGTTGCGGCCGCGGCCGAGCCACAGTTCCGCGATCGCGATCGACTTGAGCGGGTTCTCGATCACGAGGGGCAGCCCGAGGCGTTCACGCAGGTGCTCGAGCTCGACCGTCTGCCACGTCCAGTGCGGCACGACGACCGATACTCCCTGCGGACCCTGGATGAGACCGGGGAGCGCCACGCCGACGCCGAGCACGGCCTCGCGCGACACGCCTGCCTCGTCGAGCAGGCGGTCCAGCGTGCGACCGATGCCCTCGACGACCGAGTCCGGATCGAGCACATGCTCATCGCGCGCGCTCTCCACGGCGAGGATCTGGTTCAGCGCCGCGTCGAACATGACCGCCCGGACATAGGTCTCGGCGACGTCGATTCCGACGACCAGCCCGCGCGCCTTGTTCATGCCGAGCGTGGCCGTCGGCCGCCCGATCCGCCCCGCGGTCACCTTTCGCTCCTCGATGATGCCTTCAGCCAGCAGCTCGCCGACGACCGTGACAACGGTGGCGGCGCTGAGCCCGGTGAACTGCGCGAGTTCGTTGCGCGTCGTCTCGCCCGCGGAGAGCACCGCGTGGAGGACATCCAACCGCGAATCGCTGCGGATGTCGCGCGAGGTCCGCCGCGGCACGACCATGCTCGCGCCAGGAGCCGCAAACCCACCCTCACGTGCAGCCGGTTCGGGGCGACCCGGGATCGGATTCGGCGAATATGTCATGAGGACCACTCCATTCGTACCTCGGGCAGACCCGGGGAGCTGAGCAGTACAGTCGCGTTCGCTCCTGGCCGCACGAACACCATCAGTCGGCCCGCGAGGGTGCTTCGGCGGTTCGCGGTGTAGGGGGTCTCGTCGCTCAGGTCTCCATTCTCCAACCCGAGCAGCTCGCCGTCGTTCACACGGGCTGTCACCACGCGCTCTCCACGCGCGACGTCGCCGTGCTCGTCGAGCAGCGTGCACTCGATCTGAACCACCCCGTCGGATGCGATGCCCGAGCGGCTGAGCCGATCGACGACGCCCTCGGGCGCACTCCACGCGACGGCATCGATCCGGACGGGCTCTCTGCGGGGACGCAGGATGTCGCGCGCGACGACTTCACCCGAGCGGCGATTCTCGAGCACGAGTGCATGGGGGCGCGCGACCGTGACCGCCGACCAGTACCCGTGCTCATCGTCGCGCTCGAGCGGGACGTCTTCTTCACCGCACATCAGGCGGAGCTCGTCCCCGTTGCCGAAGCAGAGCACCTCGACCGGCTGCCCGTCCGCGGCCGCCCAGTCACGAGAGATCGGGTGCGACCGGAAGGTCCTCCCCCCGGCGGCCCCGACGGCGACGTGGGGCCGGACCGCGAGGTGCGCCACCGGCTCGTCCGACCACCAGCTGCGCCGGAGATGCCACGTCTCCTTCTCGAAGCCCGCGAGCGTCAGCAGCCCGGCACCGGAGCCGTGAACCGGCCACCCTCGCGCCTCGCCCAGGTAATCGATGCCCGTCCACAGGAACTGACCGGCGACGTAGTCGTTCTGCTCGACGTACCGCCAGTCGCTGTAGCGATGCGAGTTCTCGCTGCCGATGAACGGCTTGTCGGGGAACCGCACGTGATCCGCTTCGTACAGGTGCTCCTTGTAGTTGTAGCCGACGAGATCGAGCGGATCGAGGAAGCCGGTCTGGCTGGAGAGTTCGGGCAGCGCCGCCGCCAGTGTCACCGGCCGTGTCGGGTCCTTCGCACGGACCATGTCGGCGAGCCGTCGGGCGATCGTCGTCAGGCGACGGATGTCGGGCCTGTCGGGGTCGTACAGGCGTTCGGCGCGCGGCTTGCCCGCATCGTTGTTGCCGACCGCATCCTTGAACAAGGGGTGCGCGTAGGGGTCGTTCGGGTAGTCGATCTCATTGCCGATGCTCCACGCGATGATCGACGGGTGGTTGCGGTGGGCGTCGATCATGGCCTCGAGATCGGCCTGATGCCACGCGGGAAAGTCCTTGGCGTACCCCTCGTGCCGCGGCGGGTAGACATTATGGCCCTGCCACCACTTGTTCTTGGGGTTCTCCCACTCATCGAATGCTTCATCGATCACGTAGAGCCCGAGTATGTCGCATAGCGCATACAGCTCGGGGGCGTGGGGATTGTGCGCCATCCGGATCGCGTTGGCGCCCATCTCCTTGAGCTTGAGCAGACGGCGGAGCCAGATGCTCGCCGGCACCGCGGTGCCGAAGCAGCCGGCATCCTCGTGCAGGCACACGCCCTTCAGGAGACGAGCCTCGCCGTTGATCGAGAAGCCTTCGTCAGGGTCGAAACGGAAGGTGCGAACTCCCACGACCTCGTCGTAGACGGCGCGTTCCGGCCCGGGATCGCTCTGCCACTCGAGAGTCGTGGTCAGACGGTGGAGGCGAGGGTCGGTGTCGGACCACAGCTCGGGCTCGGGCAGCCGCGCAGTGATCGCAGCGTCGGCCGAGCCGCCGGCGGCCAGCTCGACCTCGGTTCCGAATTCGTGGACGCGCCCGGAGGTCAGCGACCGCAGTCGCTGGCGCACGCGCACCGTGACCGGAGATGCCGTGTCGTTGGCGAGGGTCTGGACGACCCGGACGGTCGCCGCTGCGGCATCAGCCTCGAGGGTCGTGAACACGGTGCCGTACTCGCGCAGGCGCACCGGCTCGTGCACCTCGATCTCGACGCGTCGTGTGATGCCGGCGCCGTTGTACCAGCGCGAATCCGAGATGTCGGTGTGGTCCACTCTGACGCTGACGACCAGGTCGTCATCGGGCGCGTACGACAGGATCTCGGTCAGGTCGAACGAGAATTGCGCGTAACCCGACGGCCGTCCCCCGAGGTGATAGCCGTTCACCCAGACGTCGGCGTTCTTGTACACACCGTGGAAGACGAGTCGCACATGCTTTCCGTCCCGATGGCCGAGTTCCGGCAGCCGCACATGGGCGCGGTACCAGCCGATGCCGCCCGGCAGATAGCCGGTGCCGCTCGATAGCGACGGCAAGAACTCGTGCTCCACGCTCCAGTCGTGCGGCACGACGACACTGCGCCACGACGAGTCCTCGTCGTAGCCCTTCGCCGAGGCACCCGGGTCGTCTGCCAGGGCGAACGCCCATCGGCTGATCGGCACGGTCTTCATGCGACCTCTTCCTCGTCGGGTGTCTCATCGGATGTGGGTTGGGGAGCGTAGATGTCGAAGACCCGGATGAACAGGATGCCGGTGAGGAATGCGATGCCACCGAACCCGATCGCGAGCCAGAGGATGCCGTAGGCCGTCGCCTGCGGGTAGAACAGCGTGACGACGACGGCCAGCGCGATGATCGCGAAGGCGGTCAGTCCGGTGAACGGGTGCCGCCATGACATCAGGCGCGAGTTGCGCAGCACCGCGCGAACGGTGCCTTCGAAGTGGGCGAGATAGGGGAAGACGAAGATCAGATTCAGGGCGAACCCGAACGCGACCAGGTACCAGATGATGAGCAGGATGAGCTCGACGACCGCGCCGAACGCCAGATTGGTGATGACGATGAACCAGGCCGCGAACACCGCGGCCAGGGCAGCGAAGATGAGCCCGATCAGCGTCCCCTGGCGGAACTCTCGCCGGAACGAGCCGAAGTAGTCGCGCGTGACGGAATCGCTCCGTCCCCTCGCGATGCGCATCGCCGTGAAGTTGAGTGCGGTCACTGAGGCCCCGAGCGTCACGATCGGGATGGATGTCGCGATGAAGATCAGATTGAGGATCATGAGATCGGCGATCCTGGTCAGGAATCGCATCGGCGCGGAGTCCGGGGCGAAGAAGCCGCTCATTCGCTCGTCCTGTCTAGAGGGGTCGGGCGGGCCCGCGGTGTGCGGACCCGCCCGACCATCTCACCGTGTCGGTTCAGCCGGTGCTAGTTCGACCAGGCGTCGAGATCGGCCTGGATGGAAGCACGGGCATCCTCGTATCCAGCGTCCTTCAGCGCCTGACGCATCTCTGCGATGGCCGCAGCCGGGTCGTCGAACTTGCCCTGCGCGAGCTGCGGGATGTACTGCGAGAACACCCCGCTCATGGCCGCGAGCGTCGGGTCGATCGCGTCCTTGTTGATGAGCAGCGTCGAGTACGGGTAGTCCTCGGCGACAGCGTCGAGCCCTGCGTAGATCTCCGCCTTGTTGGGCGCGTCGGTGACCCTGTCCAGCTCGAGCTCGTCCATGCGTCCAGCCCAGAAGTTCGAGCCGAGCGAGTCGGTGGACGAGTCGTAGCCCTCAGGGAAGCCCAGCTTGCCGTCATCCGTGATGATGTAGTCGGTGCCCTCGATGCCGTAGTTGATGAGGCGGTAGCTCTCCTCATCGTTGCGAAGCAGGTCGTAGACCTCGAGTGCCTTCTCGGGGTGGGCCGAGTAGGCGCTGACGGCCATGGCGCCGTGCGTCTTGATGTCCTTGAAGACGTTGCCGTTCTCCTGACCCCAGTAGAAGAACTTCGGGTCCGACCCGGGCTGCTTCTTCGAGAGGTTGTCGTAGATCTGGCCGATGAACGTCTGCGTGTGGTGCTGGTCGGCGCCGGAGAGACCCGCGTACAGCTCCTCGCGCGTGTCGCCGTCGTAGTTCAGCGCGTCTTCACGCCACACCCCGATGTCGTTCCACTGCTTGGCGAGCTCGGCGGCCGCGAGCAGCTCGTCGCCCTCCATGTACCACGAGGTCACGGTGTTCGGGTCCGCCGCAGTGGTCTGGAACGGGTAGTAGTTTCCGGCGCTGACCTGCTGGATCGTCTGACCGTCGGTGTGACCCTGCAGGTAACCAGTGAGGTCGGCCGAGGGGTCGCCTGCGACATCCCACGGGTACGCGTCGGGCTTGTTGTCCTTGACCCACTGGAAGTACTTCGTGAAGTCCTCGAACTTGGTGATGTCGCCGTTTTCGAAGCCGGCCTCGGTAGCCCAGTCACCGCGGTAGAAGAATCCGTGGTTCGTGTACTGCGTGAAGTTGTCCTCGGGGATGAAGTAGATCTGACCGTCGTCGAGCTTCGTGAGGTCCCAGTCTCCGTCGCCGTCGACCTGCGCCCACGTCTTGGGTGCGTGCTCCTGCAGCATCTCCTCGGAGAGCGGGAGGAAGGCGCCCTTCTCGGCGTTCTCCCACGCGAACAGCCAGTCGGTGGCCGTGGTGATGAGGTCGACGTTGTCGTCGCCCGAGAGCAGCTGGAGGTTGTACTGGGTCTGCCAGTCAGCCCACTCGACGTAGAACAGGTCGAGCTTCGCGTTCACCTGGTCGACGAGACGCTCGTTGAGCTTGTCGAGCATCGCCTCGAGGCGTCCGTTGGTGGGCTTGTCGCCGAGCACGAGCATCGTGATCTCGGTCGGGTCGCCACCCTCGGTCTCCTCGTCGCTCGCGCCGGTGCATCCGGCCAGCGCGGTGGCGCTGAGGCCGAGCGCGAGAAGCGCTGCTCCAGCCTTGATGTATTTCCTTGCCATGTGAGGCTCCTTCGGCTCTCATTCATTACCTGGTGATTGCAGTTGTGTCGCCTCGAGGAGGCGTCTTGGTGGCGCGACCGGACATCGGTGACCGGCCGCACCTCGTCAGCAGCGCTGGTCAGCCCTTGACGGCACCGACCGTGATGCCGCTGACGAAGTATTTCTGTACGAAGGGATAGACGAAGAGGATGGGCAGCGTCGCCACCACGGCGCTCGCCATCTTCAGGGTGTTGCTCGGCAGATCCGTGATGCTGACATTCGATCCGGCGACCGAGTTGCGGAGCGCATTGGCCGTGTTGATGACGTTGTACAGGTAGTACTGAAGCGGTTTGAACTCGACCGTGCTGCCCAGATAGAGCGATGACAGGTACCACTCGTTCCAGTAGCCGAGGGCGAGGAACAGACCGACCGTCGCCAGCGCGGGCTTCATCATGGGCAGCGCCAGCTGAACGAAGATCCGGAAGTCGCCGGCGCCGTCGATCTTCCCCGACTCGATGATCTCGTAGGGGATGGTGCGCATGAAGTTCTTCATCAGGATGATGAGCCACGGCGTCATGAGGAGCGGAAGGAAGACCGCCAGGTAGTTTCCGCGCAGCCCGAGGTCTCGCCCGATCCACAGGAAGGTGGGTGCGAGGCCCGCCGAGAACAGCGTCGTGAAGTAGATGAAGAACGCGATGTAGTTGCGCAGGCGGAAGTCCTGTCGATACAGCGCGAACCCCGTCATGGCGATGATGAACAAGCCGATCGCCGTGCCCGCGACGGTCATCACGACAGTGACGACGTACGAGCCGATGATCTGTCGCGGCGCCCGGAAGATGTATTCGTATGCGGTGAAGGTGAAGCCCTTCGGGAGCAGCCCGAACCCGCTCTTCATGATCTCGGACTCGCTCGAGAACGAGGCGGACACGATGAGGATGAACGGCAGCAGGCACATCGCCGTGAAGATCGTGATCGCGAAGTACGAGACCCCTCGGATGACACGGTCGCTCTTGTCGAGCTTGATCGCGCGGGTGCGCTCCGCCGCGACCGTCGCACGCCGCCGGGTCGATTTGCTGACGGTCTCGGTCACCGCCACGCTGCCGAAATCAGAAGAGAGCATAATCGGGGTTCATCCTCCGGACGATCCAGTTCGCGGTGATCACGATCGCGAACCCGAATATCGACTGGTAGAGGCCCACGGCTGTGGACGTCGTGAAGTTGTTCTGCGACATCACCATGCGATACACGGATGTCTCGATGATGTCGGTGGTCTGGAACAGCGCCGCGTTGTTGCCGACGAGGTTCCAGAAGAGCCCGAAGTTGCCGTGCATGATGCCGCCCAGCGCGAACAGCAGCAGGATCACGAAGATCGGCTTGAGGCTCGGCAGGATCACATACCGGATGCGCTGCCAGGCCGTCGCGCCGTCGATGGCCGCTGCTTCGAACAGCACCCGGTCGATGCCCATGATCGCGGCGAAGTAGACGATGGTGCCGTAGCCGGTGCTCTGCCAGAGATGGGTCAACGTGATGATGCCCGGCCACGCGCCCGGCGTGCTGTAGACCTTGATCGGCTCGCCGCCAGCGCCTTCGATGATGCCGTTGAGTGCGCCGTTGTCGTAGTTGAGCAGGTTGAACGCGATGACGCCGACGAGCACGACCGAGATGAAGTACGGCAGGAACATGATGCTCTGCGTGATCTTCTTGAAGTACTTCAGCCGGATCTCGTTGAGCATGACCGCGAAGGTGATCGCGAGGATGTTCCCCAGCACGATGAACGCGAGGTTGTAGAGCACCGTGTTGCGCGTGAGCAGCCACAGCTGGCCGGATTTGATCAGGAACTCGAAGTTCTTGAAGCCGACGAACGGGCTGCCGAAGATCCCGTCCCGATAGTTGAAGTTCGTGAACGCGATCCAGATGCCTGGCATCGGGGCGTAGTTGAAGATGACGAAGAACGCGATCGCCGGCAGGCACATGAGCAGCAGCATCCTGCTGCTCGTGAACCTGCGCCACAGCGAGATGCGCCGCTGCTGCGGTTCTTCTTCTTTCGAAGAGCGCCGCTGCGGTGCTGCTTCTTTCAAGGACATCCGTCCGCCTCTTCGCGTTCGTTGCGCCGCTTCATCGCGACCTGCCTACCAGTTAACCTAACCGTCAACTTAACTCGTGACGGCAACCATACCCCGGGGTCTGTCGTCGTGCAAGACACAGTTTCGTCTCGCTCTCAGCACCCGTTCTCCGTGGATCGATCGACCGCGGTCAGCGGGCTTCATCGGCCCAGAGCCGCTCGGGTGACCACGACCCCTCGGGCCGGAACCCTGACGTCGGACTCGTCGGAATCGCCCTCGATCAGGGGAATACCGCCCCGCAGCGGACTCGAGACATCCGCGTCGGTGCGGTTGATCCGGAAGCAGTACTCGGACCGCTCGTCGGCTCTCACGACGATCTCGAGCGCGCCGGCCGCGGCGCGGACGTCGCCCTGAAGAGCGGGGATGTCGGCGCTCAATCCGCTCAGCACCATCCGCACACCGTCTGCACCGAGGTCGGACGCGACGTAGGTCGCCCCGCCGCCGTCGACCCGCCGGCGGGTGATCGCCGGTGCCCCCTCGAGATCGCCGTCCGTATATGTGGCGAGCACCGTGACCGACTCATCCGCCAGTCGCACGCGTTCGGTCCACACCCGAGCTGTCGCCCCGTTGGACAGGGCCGTCCGCTGGTCGGGAAGGAGCGGTGCGAACTCCTCCACCAGGACGCCGAGCAGATCACGCAGGGCGCCGGGATAACCACCGAGCCACACCCGGTCGTGCTCGTCGACGATGCCCGAGAAGTAGGTGACGACGAGCTCGCGTCCGCTCGCGACGAACGCCACCAGCCGACTGCGCACGCTCTCGGACACCACGTGGAGCATCGGCGCGATGACCACCTCGTAGTCGTCGAAGCACGAGTCGAGCGGGACGACGTCGGCTCGGACTCCGAGGTCGAGGAGGGCGGTGTACCAATCGAGGGCCTCGGCGCGGTATCGCAGGCGACTCGACGGATGCGAGTCGCGCTCTGCCACCCACCACGACTCCCAGTCGAACAGGATCGCAACCCGGGCGGGCAGCCTCGTGGTGCCGGTCACGGGCGCAAGATCCGTGAGCGTTCGACCGAGCTCCGCGACATCGCGGTAGACGCGGCTGTCCTCGCCGGCGTGCGGCACCATCGCCGAGTGGTACCGCTCCCCGCCGGCGCGTGACTGTCGCCACTGGAAGAAGCACACGGCGTCGGCGCCGTGGCCGACGTGGGTGAGGGCGTCGCGCGCCAGCTCGCCTTCGCGCTTGGCGGTGTTCACGTCGCGCCAGTTGACCGCGCTCGTCGCGTGCTCCATCAGGAACCACGGCCGGCCGAGCGCGAGGTTGCCCGTCAGGTTCGCCGAGAAGGACAGCTCGTCACGTCCGCCCGCTCCCGGGCGCAGATAGTGGTCGTTCGACACGAAGTCGACGTCGTCGACCCAGGTGGCGTAGTCGATGGAGGGGAAGACCTCCGTCACCATGAAGTTCGTGGTGCGGGGAACCGACGGCGTGACCTCGGCGAGCACAGCGGACTCGGCGCGCAGGTAGTCGCGGAGCGCATCGGACGAGAACCGTTCGAAGTCGAGCTGCCGGCCGGGGTTCAGATGGGTGGGCGCGACCCGGGGTGGAAGGATCTCGTCCCACTCCGCATACCGCTGCGACCAGAAGGCCGTCCCCCACGCGTCGTTCAGTTCATCGAGGGTGGCATAGCGATCCTGGAGCCACGTGCGGAAGGCCCGCGCCGCGTCATCCGAGTAGTCGAACACGTTGTGGCACCCGAGCTCGTTGGAGATGTGCCACGCGACGAGCGCTGGGTGGTCCGCGTACCGCTCAGCGATCTTGCGGACGAGACGCAGGCCATAGAAGCGGAAGATCGGGGATGTCGGGCGCCAGTGCTGGCGTCCGCCCGGGTGCAGCACAGTGCCGTCCTCGGTGACGGGCAGCACCTCCGGGTGGAGCCGCGACATCCACGGCGGAGGGGACGCGGTCGCCGTGGCGAGGTCGATGTCGATGCCGCTCTCGTGGAGCAGATCGATGATCTCGTCGAGCCAGCCGAAGTCCCACTCCCCCGGCCGCGGCTCGAGCAGTGCCCACGAGAAGATGCCGAGCGAGACGATGTTGACGCCGGCCCGCTGCATGAGGCGCATGTCATCGCGCCATACCTCGCGCGACCACTGCTCGGGGTTGTAATCCGCCCCGAAGCGCAGACGGCCCGCGCCGAGCGAACCTTCCTTCACCCACCGGTAGCGATCCGCGCCTGCGTCTTGCGTGCTCATCTCGAAGTTCTCCTCGGTCGAATCGGTGAGGGCTGAAGGGCCCTCAGGACGTCACGCACCCAGTCCGGCAAGGGTAGGCCGGTTGCAGTCGGCGCAACCGAAGCGAGACGAGGCTGTGGATAACCGGACCATGTTGTCCGCTGTACGCATCACTCACTCCGGCACCTGTTGAGCGCGCTCGAGGCTCGCGTATCGCCCGCCGCGCGCGATGAGGTCGTCGTGACGGCCGATCTCGACGATCTTCCCGCGCTCGAGCACGACGATGCGGTCCGCGCCGCGGATCGTAGAGAGCCGATGCGCGACCACGAGTGTCGTGCGCTCGCGCATCAGCCGCGCGAGCGCGTCACGCACCAGCGCCTCCGACTCGGGGTCGAGCGCAGAGGTCGCCTCATCGAGAAGCAGCACGCGCGGATTGCGCACGAGCGCGCGTGCGATCGCGATGCGCTGGCGTTGGCCACCCGACAGCCGTGCGCCGCGCTGGCCGGCCACCGTGTCCCACCCATCGGGGAGAGCATCGATGATCTCAGCGGCGTTCGCGTCGTCGAGCGCCTTGCGCACCTGCTCGTCTGAGACGTCCCCCAGGCCGTAGGTGATGTTGTCGCGGATCGACCCTTCGAAGAGCACCGACTCCTGCGGCACGACCGACACCTGGCGCCGGTACGTGCGCAGATCGAGGGTGGCGGCATCCACCCCGTCCAGCAGCATCCGCCCGCCCGTCGGCCGGATGAATCCCAGGGCGAGGTTCAACAGGGTCGACTTGCCGGAGCCTGACGGCCCGACGAACGCGACGGTCTCGCCTGCCGCAACCTCGAGATCGATGCCGTCGAGCGCCGGATGCCGCGCATCGGGGTAGCGGAAGACCACACGCTCGAACCGCAGATCGCCCGTGACGGTGGTGACGACGGCTTTGCCCTCGTTCTCTTCGAGGTCGGGTTCGGCCAGCACTTCGGCCACCGAGCGCACGGACTCGATGCCCTTTGAGGCGATGGGCCAGAGCATCAGCACCTGCGTGATGCCGCCGGTGATGAGGCCGAAGTATGCGGACAGCTGCACGACCTGGCCCGCGGTGATGGTTCCCGGATCGGTGATGGCCACCCATGCGGCCGTCACCAGGCACCCGACCGAGAGCAGCTGCAGCACGACCCACGACAAGGACTGGAACCGCCCGTTGAGCATGTCGAGCTCGTAGCCCGACGTGCGCACACCTTCGGCACCCTCGGCGACACGGGCCTGCGCGGTCTCCTCGAGTCCGTGCGCGCGCGTGATGGGCATGAGGGTCGCCATCTCGCCCACCCGGCTGGCGAAGATCTCGACGTCCTGGCGGAACGCCTCGTTGCGCCGCCGCGAACGCGCGGCGAGCAGCGAGCGCATCAGCACCGCGATCGGAATCGTCAGGGCGTACACCGGCAGGAAGTAGGGCATGGTGATCGCCGTCACCACGAGCGCGCCGGTGATGACCATCGCCTGGGCCAGCACCGCGTGGGTCACCTGCTGCAGCATCAGCTCGATGTTCTCGACGTCACGCACCACCTTGGTCTGCAGGATCGACGACGACACGCTGGTGTGGAACCCGATCGACAGGCTCTGCAGGCGGGCGGCGAGGGCGTTTCGCAGATCCGCGCCGCTCTGGCGTACGGCTCCCATGAACAGGCGGGTCCACAGCACGTGCGTCGGATAGTTCTGGGCGAGCGCGACGAACGCCACTGCCGCCCAGAACGCGAGCTGGTTCAGTGGTCCGCCCGAGACGACGAGGTCGATCACCGATGCAGTGACGACCGGCATGAGCCATTGCGGCGAGTCCTTGATGGGAAAGATCAGGACGGACGGGATCACTCGGCTGCGGTACCGGCCGAGCAGCCGGAACACCGATCGCACCGGATGTGCGCCGTCGACCTCCACCGGCGTGCTCGCAGGCGTGGTGGTCACGGGGCGGGCCTGGCGAGCGGGTGGACCTGAACGGCACCGGTGTCGCCGGTCACCCGGAAGCCGCGCGACACGGGGATCTGCGCGCCGTAGACCCCGCGCTCGGTCGAGACCTCGACGATCGGGCCGTCGAGGACGATCCGCACCTCGCCCCCCGCCGGCATGCTCGAGGCCTCCGAGGCCGTCTCGACGAACAGCCGATCGTCCGTCATCCGCAGTGCGACGATATCGCCCGCGTCGGTCGCGATCGACAGTTCGGCGCCGGATTGCGCGGCCCAGACGATGTCTGCCGCCGGGGCCCCGGCATCCGCTGCCACGGCGTCCAGGCGGAACCGCCCGAGATCCGGATGCGGTCTCACGACCAGTTCGCCGTGGTCCAGTGCGAGAAGATACGGCACGCTCAGGGCGCCCGCCCACCCGGCAGCAACGTCGCTGACCTCACGGAGCCAGAACACGAGGGTCGGACGGCCGGACGCGTCACGCACGAACGTGGGTGCGTAGTGGCTGCGGCTGAACGTCAACCGACCCCAGCTCGCAGCGTCGAACCGGCCGTCCGCCCACTCTCCGATGGCATAGCCGACATACGGTGTCTCGCCTTCGTCTCCCACCGAGAGGACGAGCACGTGCCTACCGTCGATCTCGAACAGCTGCGGGCACTCCCAGAGCACGTTCCGTGCCAGCGGACCGTCGGTCGGCGTGCGCAGCGCGATGCCCTGATACGTCCAGTCGCGCAGGTCGTCCGAGCGGTACGAGACCATGGCACCGCCGCCGTCCTGATGGCGTCCGCCGACGAGCATGCTCCAGGCGGCGCCGTCTCGGAAGACCCACGGGTCGCGGTAGACGGTCAGCTCAGCGGGCATCTCCGCGACGAAGGCGCCCTTCCGCCACGTCGCCCAGTCGGGATCGACCGGCGTGGCGATGCGGATGCGCGCGTGATCCAAGACGGGCTGGCTGACCGACGTGTAGAAGATGTGCGCGGCATCCTCGTCATCGACGACGAGAGAGCCGGTCCAGATGCCGACGTCGCCGTCGCCGGGGAAGATCGCCACGGCAAGCTCTTCGAGTGAGAGCAGGTCAAGGCCTTTCGCGTGGCCCCAGTGGATGTCTTCCGACCATTCGGTGCGCTCGGGGACATACTGATAGAAGGCGTGGTACTCGCCCTTCCAGTGGTGCAGGCCGTGGGGGTCGTTGATCCAGCCGGCCGCGGGAGTGAAGTGGAAGTCGGGACGCATGGCGGATCAGGCTCCGGTGGTCGGGGTGAACGGGCTTATCGAGCGGATTCGTCGGCGCCGCGGACGATCGCGCGGATCCGCGCGGCGGGCAGTTTGGGCACGCGGTTCTCGTCGGTGAGCCCGTTGGTCTCCTGCACCGTGTCGGTGAGCTGCGTGTAGACCCAACCGGCGAGCGCCGAGCTCGCGTGGAGAGCGGCGAACAGCCCGCTCAGGTGGCGATCGAGGTCGGCGGGTGACTGCACCAGACGGTATCCCCAGGCGTTGCTGCCGTCGTCGGGCGCGAAGCTCACGCCGCCGAATTCGCTGAGCACGACGGGGGCGGATGCGGTCACCGCCGACTCCGCGGCGGTGCCGACGAGCATCGCGTGCCCGTTCGTCGAGATGCCGTCCACCGTCGCCGCGATGGCGTCGGGCGTTTCGTATCTCGCCTGGAGCCGGTCGCGGTCGTTCTCATAGTCGTGAATCGTGAACAGGTCGGACCGCGTATGCTCCCAGCCGTCGTTCGAGATCACCAGCCGGGTGTCATCGAGCGCCCTGGTCAGGCGGTACAGCGACCGGGCGAAATTCTGCTGGCGCACGTCGACGGCGATGTACCGGACACTCCAGCTCTCGTTGAGCGGCACCCACGCCACCACGCACGGGTGCGACGAATCGCGGCGGATGACATCCGTCCACTCCCGCGTCACGCGCGTGACCGTCGCATCCGAGAATTCGATGGCGCTCGGCATCTCAGTCCACACGAGAAGGCCCAGACGGTCGGCCCAGTACAGCAGGCGCGGGTCCTCGATCTTCTGGTGCAAGCGCGCGGTGGTGAAGCCGAGCGCTTTGATGAGCTCGACCTCGGTGCGCAGCGCTGCCGCGGTCGGCGAGGCGAGGTGCGACTGCGGCCAGTAGCCCTGCGAGAGGACGCCCGCGATCGGGTACGGACGGCCGTTGAGGAGGAATCGGCCACCCGCCGTGCCCACGGAGCGAAGCCCGAAGTAGGACGCAACCACGTCGGACCCGTCCGGGTCGACGAGCTCGATGCGCGCGTCGATCAGGTTCGGGTGCTCGGGCGACCAGAGCAGGTGGTCGTACTGTTCGCCGTTTCGGACGGCAGGGATCGAGATCGTGATCTCTTCCCGAGCATCTGCGACCGCGACGCTCACGTCGGCGAGTTGAACCGCACCGAGCTGCAGAGTCACGTTCGCACGGGTGCCGTCGGTGGGCTTCCCGCCGAGCTCGAGCGTCAGTCGAACGGACGAGTCCCGGATGTCCGGTCGCCATGCGACGCGCGTCAGGTGCTGTTGGGGCACGGACTCCAGCCACACCGGCTGCCAGATTCCGGTCGTCCGGTGGTACCAGATGGCGTGGGGCTCGAGCTCCCAATCCTGCTTGCCGCGTGGCTGGGTCAGGTCGTGCGGGTCGTCCTCCGCTCGCACGACGATGTCGACCTCACCGTCGAACGCCGGCACCTCGACGCTGAACGGCGTGTGACCGCCCTCGTGGGATGCCGCGTGCCGCCCGCCGATCCACACGTCGGCGCGGTAGTCGACAGCGCCGAAATGGAGGAGCAGCGTGCGGCCTTCCGCGTGTCCTGCGTTCTCGAGGTCGGCCTCGGCGATCGACCTTCGGTACCAGACGATGCCGTGGTAGCCGGTGTCGTTGATGCCCGAAAGCGGCGACTCGGGCGGGTAGGGAACGATGATCGTCGTCGGGAACTCATCCGGGATGCCGGTTGCGGCACCCGCTCTGACATCCTCGTCGAACGCGAAATCCCACGCTCCGCCCAGATCGAACCACTGCGGACGCACGAGCTGTGGGCGCGGGTAGGAGCCGTCTTGCGCGGTCGCACGCACCTCGGGACGCATGCGGGAAGCCTACCCAGAAATTCCAGCGCTGGAAATGGTCAGGTCGGATGCCCGGTCGTCTCTCGTTCGATGATGACATGGGGCGCGATGCGGTGCCGTCCGACTCCGTCGTATCCGGCCATCCGGTCTTCGAGAAGTTCGAGCGCCATGCGTGCGATCGCCTCCTTGCCGGGCGAGATGCTCGAGAGCGCGGGAGTGCTGTAGCGCGCCAGCGCCGTATCGTCCCAGCCGAGCACCGAGACATCGCCCGGAACCCGAAGCCCCGCACGGTCGAGCACCTTCAGCGCCGCCATCGCGAACAGGTCGTCGCGGCAGACCAGGGCGTCGAACCGCACCCCGGCGTCCAGGGCCGCACTCAGTGCGGCGACTCCATCGTCGATCGCGAATCCATCGGTCTCGATCACGAGCTCGGGGCCGGTGCGGACACCCGCGGCGAGCAGAGCCTCCTGGTATCCGAGCAGGCGCAGATGGGTGGACTCCGTCGGATCGCCGTGCACCATTCCGAAGAACGCGATCCGGGTCCGTCCCTGTCCAAGGAGCAGCTCGACTGCTTCGCGCGCAGCCGCGACATTGTCGATCATGACGTGGTCGGCGGTGAGCGGGCGTCCGGCCTCACCGAGGAGCACGAGCGGGGTGCCGGGGCGCAGCCGGGCGATCTCCATCGTGTCCATGTACGCGGGCTGGAAGATGACGCCGTCGACCAGACCCTCTTCGCGATCACGGATGACGGCCCGCTCCGCATCGGCGTCATTCAGCGTCTGCTCGACGATGACCCGGTATCCACGGCGCACCGCCTCCTCGCCGATGCGGCGGGCGAGCTCGGCGAAGTAGGGCTGGTCGATCTCGGGGATCGCGAGCGCGAGCATCCCGGTCCGTCCCGTCGCGAGCCGTCGCGCCGTCAGATTCGGCCGATACCCGAGCTGATCGATGGCCGCCTGCACGCGCTCCCGCATCTTGACCGAGACATGCGGGTAGTCGTGGACGACGTTCGACACCGTCTTCATCGAAACGCCGGCCAGTTTCGCGACGTCTTCGAGACGAACACGCTGGCCGGGCCTTCCGCTGCTCATGTCGCTCATCTTAGGATCCTCATGAAATGTACAGCGCTGATATTCCCCCGCACCTCCGCATCGAGGCCACTCCGCTCGCCCATCCGGAGGCCGTGGTGCGCGGCGACCGCTGGCGCTTCACCGTGCTGACCGACGGGCTGGTGCGCGCGGAGTGGTCGGACGACGGTCTCTTCGAAGACCGTGCCTCGACGTTCGCGGTGCACCGTGACCTGCCGGTGCCGGACTTCCGCATCATCGACGGTCCGGACACCCTCGAGATCGTGACCGCGCGGCTGCACCTGCGGTACGACCGCAAGCCCTTCAGTCCGAGCGGCCTCAGAGTCCGCCCGCTTGGCGGCGGCCGGGGCCTCGAGGACTGGAAGTTCGGCGAGGTGGAAGACCTCGGCGGCACCGCCCGCACGCTCGACGGGGTCGACGGCCGGCATCCGCTGGAGAGCGGTGTCGTCTCGCGCAAGGGCGTGGGCGTCATCGACGACTCGGCGTCATTGCTGTTCACCGACGACGGATGGGTGAGCCCACGCGACGGCGAGCGCACCGATCTCTACGTCTTCGCCTACGCGCACGAGTACGGCGAGGCAGTGCGCGCGCTGTATGCCGTGTCGGGCTCGCCGCCGGTCCTCCCCCGCTGGGCGCTCGGCAACTGGTGGAGCCGTTACCACCGGTACACCGCCGACGAGTACGTCGAGCTGCTCGACCGCTTCGAGCGGGAGGGCGTACGGTTCTCGGTCGCGGTGCTCGACATGGACTGGCACCGCGTCGACAGCGTGCCCTCGGAGTTCAACGGCGGCTGGACGGGCTACAGCTGGGAGCCGGAGTTCTTCCCCGACCCCGAGTGCTTCCTCGCCGAGGTGCACCGCCGCGGCATGAAGGTGACGCTGAACCTCCACCCCGCCGACGGAGTGCGCGCGTTCGAGGACGCCTACCCGGCCATGGCCGAGGCACTCGGCCGCGATCCCGCGTCGGGCGAGCGCATCGCGTTCGAGATCAACGATCCCGAGTTCCTCGCGGCGTACTTCGCGGTGCTGCACCACCCGCTCGAGGCCCAAGGCGTCGACTTCTGGTGGATGGACTGGCAGCACGGCCCGCACTCCCGCGTCACCGGCATCGATCCGCTCTGGCTGCTCAACCACTTCCACTTCCTCGACGCCGCGCGGGACGGCGGTCGCCCGCTCCTCCTCTCCCGCTACGCGGGACCGGGCAGCCACCGCTACCCGATCGGCTTCTCGGGCGACGTCTTCCTCAGCTGGGAGTCGCTCGCGTTCCAGCCCGAGTTCACGGCCACCGCATCGAACATCGGGTACGGGTGGTGGAGCCATGACATCGGCGGCCACATGTTCGGCTCGCGCGACGACGAGCTCACCGCTCGCTGGGTGCAGCTCGGCGTCTACTCGCCCATCCTGCGCCTGCACTCGACCGACAACCCGTTCCTCGCGAAGGAACCGTGGGCCTTCCCCGCCGAGACGCGCGCGGCGCTCGACGACGCACTGCGCCTGCGCGTGCGCATGGTGCCCTACCTGCACGCGATGAATCACCGCGCAGGGAGGGCCGGCATCCCCCTCGTCCTTCCGTTGTACTACGCGTGGCCCGAGCTCCCTCGGGCGTACGAGACGCCGAACCAGTTCCTGTTCGGCAGCGAGCTGCTCGTCGTGCCCATCACCTCGCCGCGTGACCCGGTCACCCTGCTGGGATCGGTCACGGCGTGGCTGCCGCCAGGGGTGTGGACCGACATCCACACCGGCGCAGTCCTCCAGGGTGATCGCACGATCGAACTGCACCGCGGTGCGGACTCGATTCCGGTCTTCCTGAAGTCAGGCGGCATCCTGCCCCTGGCGAGCGAGCAGGACACGGATGCCGCGCGCAACCCGGAACGGCTCGAGATCGTCGTCGCGGTCGGCGCGGACGGCGCGTTCACACTCGTGGAAGAGGACGACCACCTCGACGGGGCCGTCGTCCGCACACCGATCCGGTGGAGCCAGGAGCGGGGCGAGCTGGTCATCGGACCCGCCGAGGGCCCCGACGACGTCGTGCCCGCAGTGCGCACGTGGACGGTGACGTTCCTCGGCCTGGGAGAGGACGAGGTCCAGGGGGCGGGCGTCTCGTCACGTGGCGCGACCGTGACCGTCGCCGGAGACGCGCGCGTGAGCCTGACTGTCGCGACCACGCACGACCCCGCCCCCCGCACGCAGGGCCGTGAGGACCGGATCTTCGCCGTGCTGAACGGCGCACAGTACCTCTACGAAGACAAAGCCATGGCCTGGAGGATCATCACGTCGGGTCGCGCGCCCGCCGACGTCTTCGCAGACCTGCACGCGCTCGCTCTGCCCGCCCCGCTCGTGGGCGCGATCGTCGAGCAGCTCGCCGCACGCTGACGCCCACCATGACCATCGCCGCCCCTGCGGCCGACCCGCACCGCCGACATCCGGCCGGAAGGACACCATGATCACCATCGCCGAGGCTCCGAGCCACCACATCGACCGCCGCGTCTACGGACAGTTCGCCGAGCACCTCGGCCGGTGCGTCTACGAGGGGCTGTGGGTCGGCGCGGATTCCGACATCCCGAACAAGAACGGCATCCGGCGCGATGCCGTCGAGGCACTCCGCGCCATCAAGGTGCCCGTCGTGCGGTGGCCGGGCGGATGCTTCGCGGATGAGTACCACTGGCTCAAGGGCGTCGGACCCGAGCGGCAGTCGATGGTCAACACCCACTGGGGCGGTGTCGTCGACCCCAACACGTTCGGCACGCACGAATACTTCGAGCTGCTGCAGCAGCTCGACTCCGAGGCCTACATCAACGGCAACGTGGGCAGCGGCACCGTCGCCGAGATGGCGGACTGGGTGGAGTACATGACGCTCGACACCGGCTCTCCGATGGCCGACCTGCGCAAGCGCCACGGGCGCGACCAGCCGTTCAGCCTCGAGTTCTTCGGCGTCGGGAACGAGAGCTGGGGATGCGGCGGCAACATGCTGCCGCTGCACTACGCGAACCTGTACCGGCAGTACCAGACCTACGTGCGCAAGTACGGCGAGCAGCCGATCTCGAAGATCGCGTGCGGCGCCAACGCCGACGACTACGAGTGGACCGAGGTTCTCATGGCGCGGGCGGCGGGACACATGGACGGTCTGAGCCTGCACTACTACACGCTCCCCACCGGCGAGTGGGACGTGAAGGGCGCGGCAACCGGGTTCGACGATCGAGCGTGGCACGAGACGATGCGCCGCACCCGGTTCATGGACGAGCTGCTCACCCGGCACGGAGCGATCATGGACCGCCACGATCCCGCTCGGCGCGTCAGCCTCATCGTCGACGAGTGGGGCACGTGGTACGACGTCGAGCCCGGCACCGAGAGTGGATTCCTGTACCAGCAGAACACGATCCGTGACGCGGTCGTCGCGGCCCTCAACCTGCACATCTTCCACAAGCACGCCTCCCGCGTGCGCATGGCCAACATCGCGCAGATGGTCAACGTGCTGCAGAGCATGCTGCTCACCGACGGCCCTCGGCTCATCAAGACCCCGACCTATCACGTCTTCGACCTCTACTCCGATCATCAGGACGCCGAATGGGTGGATGCCGCAGCCGACGACGTCGACCCGTTCCTCGACTGGACCGTCTCGCACAAGGACGGCGCATACACGATCGGCCTCGTGAACACGGGGCTCGAGCGCGAGGCTTCCGCGTCGGTCCGGCTGCCCTCGGCGATCGCCGACGTGATCTCGGCGCGCGTGCTCGTGGGCGAGACGTCGGACGCGCACAACACCTTCGATGCACCGGATGTGGTCACGCCCGTCGTGTTCGACGGGTACCGGGTCGAGGGCGAAACCCTCGAGGTGACCCTGCCGCCACGCGCGGTCGCGTCTTTGCGCGTCAGCGTCGCGTCATGATCGAAGGCGCCTCGGTCGCCGGTGGGACCCGGGTCGTTGCGCGAGCCGAAGGCGGGACGAAACGGCCCGGACCTCCGTTGCCACCCACGGGCTCGATCTCGCCCGTCGACGACTCCACCTGGGTCCTCACCGCGCCCGACGGTGCCGCGGTCATCGAGCTTCGGCTTCCGCCCGGCCCGGCGTTCGTTCTCGACGGGTCGGATGAGCTCTTCGTCCTGCCGAGCGATGCGACCGGACGCGTGCTCTCCGGGTCCGGTGCGTGCTGGGTGCTGCCCGCCGATGCCTTCGGCTCCGAACCGGCGTGGCTGATCGAAGCCGAGGGGCCGATCACAGCCCGGCCCGATGACGCCGGGTGGACCGTGACGGCGGATGCGGCATCCGCTCGCCTCACGCGCCACCGCACACGACCGCACGCCGACGTCACCGGCGGGCGGTTCACGCTCGACCTCGCGGGCGGCGAGCTGCTCGCCGACGCCGCCGCCGGGTTCTACTGGGGCACGATGCTCCCCTCGGTGATCGAGCGCACGACGGCCGCCGGCTACCCCGACCCGCTCGGGTACGTGCGAAGCACGATGGCCGGGATGTACGCGGGCACGTACCCCGACGTCGACCACGAGTTCCAGATCAAGGGGCGCCTGGCATGGGGCGACCACGTCGACCGCGACGTCGTTCGGCGGATGATCGAGCTGCAGCTGCGGCTGATGCGCGAGGACCCCATCGGACTCTGGCGAGATCCGTGCGCCGTGCAGCCGAACGGCGATCGTGAGTACCACGTGCGCCGGGGGTCGATGGATGGCTCCGAGAACGCCGTGATGTTCCTCGTCACGGGCAACATCGAGGTGCTCGAGTCGATCTGGCTCTACGTCGCCCGCACGAAGGACCTCTCGTGGCTGCGCCGGCATATCGAGGACCTCGAGGGTGCGGCATCCGGCATCGAGGAGTACATCGACCCTCTGGGCCGGCTCTGGGGCGACGTCTACTACGAGGACCAGGTCATCAAGGATGGCCGCGAGACGATGGCCCAGGCGCTCGCGGTGCGATCGTTCGAGCTGCTCGCTCAGCTCGAAGAGCTGCTTGCGCGCTCGTCTTTCGCGGCTCGCTACCGCAGCGTGCGCGATGCGCTGGCTGCCTCCCTGTCGCAGCCGCTGCCCGCGGGGTGGTGGGATCCCGAGACTTCTCGTTTCGTCGACTGGGTCGACCGGTCGGGGCGTGTGCACGACCACATCCACCTTCTCGCCAACATCCTGCCCGTGCTCGTCGGGGCGGCGTCGCCTACGCAGGAGCAGGCGGTGCAGGCGCTGGTCGAGCGGGAGCTGCCCGAGTTTCAGCGGTTTCCGACGTTCCTGTCGGCCAGGATCGCGGATTACACGGATGCCGAGATCGGCGACGGCGGACCGTACGACCTGTGCGCCGCCGGCCGTTACTGGTGCTGGGATGCGGCGTTCTGGTCGTCGCGCGGAGCGGGGGCGATGCTGAAGGACCAGCTGGAGCGCGTCGCCCGGCAAGGCGCCCAGGAGGCGTGGATCATGGGCGAGCGCTACGACATGAACCACGTGTACTACGTGGACGGGACGTCGTGGCACGGCGCCGAGCACTACTACGAGTACCCCTGCGTGTTCTCGTGGGTGCTGTTCCACGAGTACCTCGGTGTGCGGCCCGCGCTGGACGCCGACCTGCTCGTCGCGCCGCGGCTCGCGGAGTACGGCGAGGTGACTCTCGAGCAGGCCGCCTACCGGGTGCGCTACCGCTATGGGGCGGACGGGTTCACGGTCTCGAACCTGGCCGAGGTCGAGCGCACGTTCCGCGTCGACGCGAGCGCGCTCTTCGCCTCGGTGAAGCTGCCTGGAGGCGGCCTCTACCACGGCGCGCCGCTGACCCTCGCCCCCGGCGCCGCCATCCACCTTGCTCCGAGCTGACCGCCCGACTCACCCCGTCGACGGAACCAGGAGGATCGACGGATTCAAGACCGATGCCGCTGAATCGTCCTGAGACCGTCGATCATCCTGATTCGGTCGAAGCGCAACACCGCGGCAACCACGCCGGTCGTCGACCCTCAACGCCCCCGGCGCACGCCGCAATTGCACCCCACTGCCGTTCCCGTGCTGGCTCGCCGAGAGTCCACGCGGGATGCGTCGTTCCCGTGCGGGCTCGCTGAGCCAGCACGGGAACGACGCAGGTGGATGCCCGACGGTCACCTCACCGGGAGTCAGGCCCGGCGGATCCGCAGGGTCACCAGCTGGAACGGACGCAGGACGAGCTTCACCGACGCGCCGTCTCGCACGAAGCCGGCGGGCGGCGCGACTTCGCGCTCGATCAGATCTGTCGCGACGACATCCTCTACGTCGAAATCGAAGTCCACGGCGGCTTTGGCGCGGGCGCCCTCCGACTCGTAAAGGCGCACGATCACGTCACCGCTGCGGTCCTCGGCGAGCTTCACCGACTCGACGAGCACGGCAGGGTGATCGATGTGCACCAGCGGCGCCACCCGACCGGGCGCGTGCCGCTCAGGCAGGTTGATGCGGTACCCCTCCCGGATCGCCGCGCGCACGTCCGCACCCACCCTGATCGACAGGCCGATCGAGTGGCGCCCTTGGTCGGCGACCGGGTCGGGGAAGGTCGGGGCGCGCAGCAGCGACACGCGCGCGGTCGTCGTCGTGCCGCCATCCGACCGCGTCGAACGCTGCGCGTCGTACCCATAGCTCGACTCGTTCGCGATCGCGACGCCGAACCCGGGCTCGGCGACGTGCAGCCACCGCTGCGCGCACAGCTCGAAACGAGCGGCATCCCACGAGGTATTCGCGTGCGTAGGACGCTGGATGTGGCCGAATTGCGTCTCGGCTGCGACCCGATCGGCGTGGACGTCGAGCGGGAAGGCGATCTTCAGCATCTTGCGACGCTCGTGCCAGTCGATGTCGTTGTCGATGTGGAGGGCCGGGTCGCCGGCGCGCAGCGTCAGCACCTGCGTCACGTGCGACGCGCCGAACGAGCGCTCGATCGTGAGCGATGCCGCATCCGGCGCCTGCATCGCCGTGATCGCGTCGACGCCGGTCATGTCCGTCGCCACGCGGAGGTAGTGTTCGTCGACGTCCCAGGCGTCCCACTGGTTCGGCAGGTCGCGGTGGAGCTGAAGCAGATTGCCCCCGGCACCCGGAGCGATCGCGTCACGCCCGCTCGCGACATCCACGAGCGACACGATCAGGCCGCGCTCGTCGACGACGACGCGAGCCAGGCCGTTGTCGAGCACGTGTCCGTCAGCGGTCCGCTGGAGCCTCACGGCCCCGGCGTGCGCCACCCGAGGCCCAGCGGAAAGCGCGGGAACCCCATCGCGTGAGAACGGTGCGGCGTTCGCGACGTACTCGACACCGTCCCCGGCGTCGAAGTGCCCGAGGGCCGACGTGATCAGCCCTTCCAGCTCAACAGCGAGCCCACGGTTGTTCGACTCGACCTCGCGATGCACCCACGCGATCGACGTGCCGGGAAGGATGTCGTGGAACTGCTGCAGCAGCACGAGCTGCCAGATGCGCTCGAGGTCGTCGTACGGGTAGTCTGCGCCGGCGCGGACGGCGGCCGTCGTCGCCCACAGTTCAGCTTCACGCAGCCAGTGCTCGTTGCGGCGGTTGCCCTGCTTCGTGAGGTGCTGCGTCGTGTAGCTCGCGCGGTGCAGCTCGAGGTAGAGCTCGCCACTCCATACCGGCGGCTCGGGGAGCTCGGCTTCGGCGCGCTCGAAGAAGTGCTCGGGGGTGTCGATCTCAACGGTGGGCGAGCCTTCGAGCGAGCGCGTGCGCCGTACGGCCGCCATCATCTCGCGGGTGGGGCCACCTCCGCCGTCGCCGAATCCGAAGGGAAGCAGCGACACGGATGCGTCGCGGTGATCGTGGAACGTGCGCTCGGCGCGCGCCAGATCCGCCCCTGAGACCTCGCCCACGTAGGTGTCGGCGGGAGGGAAGTGCGTGAACACGCGCGTGCCGTCGATGCCCTCCCACAGGAACGTGTGGTGCGGCATGGTGTTGGTCTGGTTCCACGAGATCTTCTGGGTGAGGAACCACTCCGTGCCCGACGCTTTCATGATCTGCGGGACCGCACCGGAGTAGCCGAAGGTGTCGGGCACCCAGGCTTCGCGCGTGTCGACTCCGAACTCCTCGAGGAAGAAGCGCTTGCCCGCGACGAACTGACGAGCCATGGCCTCGGCCCCGGGCAGGTTCATATCGGACTCGACCCACATCCCTCCGACCGGGATGAACTGCCCGACGGCGACCTTCTCCTTGATCCGCTCGAAGATCTCGGGGTATCCGTCCTTCATCCACTTGAGCTGCTGCGCCGAGGAGCAGGCGAACCGGAACTCAGGGTCGGCATCCATCAGTGCCAGCACGCTTGAGAACGTCCGCGCGCACTTGCGGATGGTCTCGCGGATCGGCCAGAGCCATGCGGAGTCGATGTGCGCATGCCCGATCGCCACGACGCGGTGGCTGCTCGCCGAGGCGGGCAGGGCGAGGACCGGCGCGAGCACGTCGCGACCGGAGGAAGCGGATGCCGACACATCGGCCGGGTCGACGACGTCGACGAGCTTCTCGAGCGCGCCGAGGATGCGGTGACGACGTGGCGATTCGAAGGGCAGCTCCTTCATCAGCCCGGCGAGGGTCCACACGTCCTGGATGAGCTCCCACACCGTGACGTCCATGAGGGCGGCATCGCACTGCTGGAGCACGTAGAGCAGCTCGTCGCCGGCTGTGCTCTTCTCGCCGAGCGGCGTGGCCTTCCACGTCCAGTCGCCGGCGATGTTGGGGTTCGCAGCACCCTCGACGTACAGGTCGACCTCGCCGCTGCCGTCCTGCGGGACGGAGACATAGCTGCTGCGCGGGTTGATGGACTTGAGCGTCGTTCCGTCCGGACGGTACGCGAGCCCCTCGACCTGGAAGCCGGGCCGGTCGTGAGTGAAGCCGAGGTCGATCACGAGCTCGGCGCGCGTCCTCGCACCGTCGCCGCGCAGCCATTCCTCCGGCACCCGCCCGGTCACGTGGAACCACGACGTCGACCAGGCCCTGCCCCACGTGTAGGGAACCTCGATCGGCCGATACGACTGACCCACGGCGTCGGCGAACGGCAGCGGTTCGTCGAGGTCGTCCCACACGCTGATCGCCAGCGGCGCGGTCTCGATGTACAGCGCTGGAATGAGGGTGTCGCGAACGAAGCGTTCGATTCTTCCTTCGGTGATCACACGGTTGTCGTGCATGGAAACTCCAGTGTTTCAAGGGCCGAGAAAAGTATGCCGGTAAGCGGTGGAAATCCCTACGGCTCGACGGGGCGGATGTGGCAAAGTTCTCTGGACGCTACCGCGGCACAGGCGCCGCGGATCGCGGGCTCGCTATGCACGAAGGATGCAACGATGATCTCGACCGTTCACGTCGTCTTCAAGACCCACCTCGACCTCGGGTTCACCGATACCGCAGCGAACGTGACCGATCGGTACGTCCACGAGTATCTGCCGCGTGCGATAGCGCTGGCGGACGAGCTCGCGCACCGCGGCGGTGCCGCCCGGTTCATCTGGACGACCGGATCGTGGCTGATCCACGAGGCGCTCCGGCTGGGCACCCCCGTCGAGCGGACCGCCCTCGAGCGAGCCATCCGCTCCGGTCATGTCCGCTGGCACGGGCTGCCATTGACCACCCACACCGAGCTGGTGGATGCCGGACTCGTCGAACACGGCATCGCGATCGGTCGCCGACTCGACGATCGGTTCGGCGTGCGAACGACCGCGGCGAAGATGACGGATATCCCGGGTCATACGATCGGTCTCGTGCCCTTCCTCGCAACGGCCGGGCTCGACTTCCTGCATCTGGGTGTCAATGACGCCTCCGCCGTGCCCGACGTGCCGGAGTTCTTCGTCTGGCGCGCGCCGGACGGCAGCGAGGTGGTCGTGAACTACGCCCGCAGCTATGGCGCGACCGAGCTCGGAGTCGCGGTCGTGCCCGGCAGCGGCGAGGCCCTCCACCTCGCGCACACCGGAGACAACCTCGGGCCGCCGCCGGTCGACGAGATCGAGGCGCTGTTCGCGCGCCTGCAGGCCGCGTACCCGGACGCCCGGATCATCGCCTCCACACTCGACGCATTCGGGGCAGGGGCGACGGCTGCGAGGGCGAGACTGCCGATCGTCGAGCGGGAGATCGGCGATTCGTGGATCCACGGGGTGGCCAGCGACCCGGTGCTGACGGCCAGACTGCGAGCGCTGCTGCGGCTGCGGACGGAGTGGGTCGCCTCGGGCGCACTGACGCCCGGCACGCCCGAGTGCGATGAGTTCAGCGACGGACTGCTGCTCGTGCCCGAGCACACGTGGGGCAAAGACCTGAAGACCTACCTGCCCGACTACGTGAACTACGAGAAGGCCGCATTCCAGCGGGCCCGGGCCATCGACGTCGTCGACCCGGCCGCCAACCCCGAGGAATTCGACGCGTTCGCGTGGGCCTACAGCGAGCACCCGAATCCGCGGGGTCTCTCGTACTCGGCTTTCGAGGCCTCGTGGGCCGAGCAGCGTGCTCATCTCGACCGAGCGCTCGCCGCGCTGACGCCCGAGCGACGCGCTGACGCTCTGGCTGCAATCGATGAGACGCGCCCGAAGGTCGCCGACACCGACGGCGCACTCGCCATGGACGTCACCAGGAGCCACACGTTCGGCCACTACGAGGTGCGCTTCGGCGAGGATGGCTCCCTCGTCCGGCTCACCGACGCGAACGGCGTGAACTGGGCCGACCTCGAGCATCCTCTCGCGGCCTACAGCTACCAGACGTTCGACGAGCGCGACGAGGCGCGTTGGCTGCGCGAGTACTGCCGGAACCTCGACCAGCACGCGTTCTGGGCGGTGCCCGACCAGTCGAAGCCGGGCCTCGCGATCGCCGACGTTCTGCCGGCGACGAGATTCTCGGCGCGGGTCGTATCGGCCCATCGCCTCGACCACGAGACGGGGCCGACCGCCGTGCTGAGCCTCGAGCTGCCCGAGCAGGCGCGCGAGGCGTGGGGCGGGCCGCGCGACATCCGACTCTCCTACAGCTTCCCTGCGAAACCGGGGCCGATCGCGATCACCCTCGACCTGCGCGGCAAGGACGCATCACGGCTGCCCGAAGCGGGCTGGCTCGGATTCCGCCCCCGAACAGCGGCGGGCGAGTGGCGCCTCGGCAAGCTCGGCACCGCGGTCGACCCGCAGGCGGTCGTGCGCAACGGCAACCGCAGGCTTCATGCGGTCTCGGAGATCACGCACACCGCGGAACGCCGATTCTCGCTGCGCCCCCTCGACGCGGCGCTCGTCGCGGTGGGTCAGCCCGCGTTGCTGCGCTTCGACAACTCGGTGCCCGACCCCGACGACGGGTTCCACGTGAACCTGCACAACAACGTGTGGGGCACGAACTTCACGATGTGGTTCGACGACGACATCCGCTTCAGATTCGCGCTCGAGCTCGCCTGAGCAGGTTCGCGGTCGAATGAGCTCCGTCAGATGGTCGAGCCGAGCCGGCGCGCCTCGGCTAGAGCCGCCTCCAACTCCTCCGCCGCCCGCCGCGCACCCAGGTCGGGCACGCGTTCCGCAAGCGTGCGGCTCGTCGCGACGACGTGCACCGTCATCCCGAGTCCCTCGCCGAGCACGAGCTGGAGAGGCGGAACGACGTGATCCCAGCCCTCGGTGCGCGTGCCGGGATCGTAGGCGGCTCCGCGCGCAGTCGCGATGACCGCCGGACGCCCGGCGAGCGGCTGCGACGGCTCGTCGAAGGATGCCGTGACCCCGGGCACATGGATGAGATCCACCCAGGCTTTCAAGGTCGACGGCATCGAGTAGTTGTACATCGGTGCGCCGATGACCACGGCGTCGGCGCTCAGCAGCTCGTCGAGGACGGACCGCTGGAGCTCTTCGAGATCATCGGGGATGCTCGCGCCCTCGCGCAGTCGCCGCGGCCAATGCTGCGCCGGCGTTCGCAGGTGCGGCAGCTGGTCGGCGTGAAGGTCGCGGACGACGACTTCGTAGTCAACGCCGCGTCCGCGCCATGCGGCCGCGACGGCGGCGGTCAGCGCTCGTGTGCGCGATGTGCTGGCGTCGGCGGACGAGTCGATCTGGAGAAGGATGGGCACCTTCGCAGGCTACTCGCGCCGCGCCCCTGGTCGTTGAGCGAGGGAGCGCAGCGACCGAGGATGCGGTCAGTCGCCCTCCTGCATGAGGAGCGCGCTCGCGTGCGGCTCGAGCACGACGCGCAAGGCAGTGGAGCCCGGTGCCACCCCGCGCGCGTCGTCGCTCTGCACCGCGACCGGCGCACGGTCGAAGGTCGCCCCGGTCCACAGGTCGCGCACTGGTGCGCCGCCGTCGAACCCGATCGCGGAAGCGTCCACCGCTGTGGCCAGCGGCTCATCGCCGAGGTTGATGACCGCCGCGTAGCGGGCGCCGCTGCGACCCTCGGCCGTCCACAGCACGAGTGGCTCTTCGCGGAGCACTTCACGACCGCCGATGGAGTCGCTCACGATGCGCGCGACGGCGGGCGATGCGAACAGCGCCATCGTCGCGGGGTCGGTCGTGGGCAGGTCGCCGCCGATCATCAGCGGCGAACGCGCCATGAGCCAGACGGTGAGCAGGGTGCGGCGCTGGGCGGGCGTGAGCGCGTCGTCGCGGGGAGCACCCCGTTCCGCGCGCAGTCCGAGCCGGCCGAGCGGCAGCATGTCGCCGTCGGGCCACGCTCCTTCGATGGCGTGCGGCGCCCACCTCCCGAGACGCGCAAGGTTCGCCACCACGGCGGACCAGTCATCCCAGAGGTCATCGCTCACCCGCCACATCGTGGCGTGCGCGCGCAGGTGGTCGAGGTGCGCCATCGACAGGTCCCGGCCGGGCGAGAGACTCAGCGCGAATCCGCGCGGCGAGCGCTCGACGGCCGCCGAGTACGCCTCGATGTCGGCGGTCTGGTACGGCCACAGCATGTCGTCGGTCTTGAGGAAGTCGACCCCCCACGACGCGTACAGGTCGATCGTGGAGTCGTAATAGGCCTGAGCCGCAGGGTGGGAATGGTCGAGGCCGAGCATGTCGGGGTTCCACTCGCACAGGTTGCGGGGATCCGCGACAACCGCCGCTGTCGCGTCCGCGCCGAGGATCGGGGTCCGCGCGGCCACGGCGCGACGCGGGATGCCGCGCATCGTGTGGATGCCGAACTTGAGTCCCAGGGCGTGGATGCGTTCGGCGAGTGGCGCGAAGCCGGCACCGCCGGCCGAGCTCGGGAAGCGCACGACGTCGGGGATGAGCCGTCCGTGATCGTCCATCGCGAGCGGCGCTTCGCCGTTGTAGCCGTGGGAGCGAGCGGTGGGGTCCGACCAGTCGATGTCGATCACCACCGTGTCCCAGCCCTGCGGCAGCAGCTCGCCCGCGAGGATCTCGGCATTGGCCAGCACCTCGGCCTCTGTCACGGTCGTGCCGTAGCAGTCCCAGCTGTTCCAGCCCATCGGGGGCGTGCGCGGTCGCAGCAATACCATCGGTTCCTCGCCTCAGCCGATCTGCTCGGCGAGCGCGACGATGATGCCGGCGGGGCCTCGGAGGTAGCAGAGTTTGTACACGCCCTCATAGTTCACCACGTCGCCGAGCAATTCGGCGCCGTGCGGCCGCAGTCGGGCGATGGTGTCGTCGATGTCGTCGACGGCGAACATGATGCGATGCAGGCCCAGCGTGTTGGGTGCCGGATTCGCCCACTCTCCGCCGAGCGCCTCAGGGTGCTGGTATGTGGTCAGCTCCAGCTGGCTGTGGCCGTCCGGAGTCCGCATCATCGCGATCTCGCTCCGCACCCCCTCGAGTCCGACGGTCCGGTCAGCCCACACGCCTTCGATCGGGGTGCTGTTCCCCGGCTCCATCCCGAGCGCGGTGAAGAACGCGATGGCTGCGCTCAGATCGGGCACGACGATGGCGACGTTGTCCATCCGCTGAATGGTCATGGGCATCCTTCGGCTCGGGCTGCGACATCTCGCGGTCGATGGATGTGGCATACCTCACGCGACGCTACCGTGCTGACGAGAACGGCACACCGGCTTTCGGACCTGACGTCCCGAGCAGATCCGACGCGGCGAGTGTCGATGGGATCAGACAGACTGGCGGGATGGCTGTCTTCGACCATCTCGGCATCACCATCGACGACCTCCCGCGCGCCATCGCCCAGTTCGATCCGGTGCTTCAGGCGTTGGGATTCGCCCGCGAAGACGCCGACGACTCGGTCGCGTGGTACCGCGAGGGCGAGCCGGAACTGATCCTCTTCCCCGCTCGCGAGGCGGACACCGGGCCCCACCGGCACGGACGTGTCGGCTGGCAGCACCTCGCCTTCGCCGTCGACTCGCGCGCGGAGGTGGATCAGCTGCACGCGCTCGCACTCGACGCAGGCTGGACGGCTGTCCGCGATCCGAAGCTGTACCCGCGGTTCAACGACCGGTATTACGCCTCTTTCGTCGAGGACGACAACGGCATCCGGCTCGAGTTCATGCACAATCCGCCGAAGTGACGGCTGTGCGCTGAGTCATCGAGCCAGGTCGTCGAACGCACGCCTCAGATACTGAGGCGCCTGAACGCGCCACGCCTCGGTCACGAGCTCCACGAGATGGTCCTGGTCGATGCCGGCCATGCGGAATGCGACCTTCGGCTCGCCCCACCCCGTCGTGCTGGGCAGGAACACCTCCGGCGCCATCTCGACGAGGGCGAGCGCGTCCAGGCGGTCTGCGACTTTCACCCCCACGACGAGCTCCGCCGCGATGATCTCACGCATCGCCTCGGGAATGCTCGGCCACGGGTGGCACTCCCACGCATAGAGCTTGCGGCGAACGAACCACGCGGCGCCGCCGGTCATCGTCTGCTCCTCGCTGCCGGGCAGCCCTGCCGCGATGCGACGCACGTCATCGAGGGTGGCCACGAAGCGAGCGTATGCGGAACCGCCGACAACGCGAATCGAGCGGGCGGCAGCGAACTCGATCAGCCCGGAGGCATCCTGGGCTCCCTCGGCTCCCGGGGTTCCTTCGGGGGCTTGGGGTCAAGCGGTTCCCTGGGCTGCCAGGGGTCCCTCGGCGTCCTCGGGTCCTTGGGATCCGCCGGCTCTCTCGGGTCCTTCGGGTCCTTCGGGTCCTTCGGGTCTCTCGGTTGATCCGGGTCGTTCGGGTCCTGAGGATCGTCCTTCGGCGGGTACCCGCGATACGGGTCCTCGGGGTCGCGATTCGCGCGCTTCCAGTACCGCCACCACACCTTCTCGGGCACGGTGAAGTCGAGCGGGGGTGCGACCGGGTGCAGCGGAGTGTGCGCGGGGTCGAGCGAGCGGGCGACGATGACGACGTCGTCATAGTCGTAGTCGCGCAGCGCCTCCTGGTTGTCGTCGATGCCGATCGTCACGGTGAGGCCGTCGGCAAGGGTGTACGCGGCACTGCGACGCAGGGCGCTGCGCTGCCACCCCGATCCCGCGTTGTCGTTCCACTCCGCGTGCAGCGTCCACCGCGCCCCCGACACGGGGCCGGGCCCGCCGCCTGGCGTTCCCGGATACGCGCCGTCTGACGCATCCGACCCTGTGATCACGATCTGCTGCGAGAACCAGGCGTCCTTGGTGAGAACCCGGACATCCCATGGTCCGTAGAAGATCTCGTCCATTGTCCCTCTCCTCTCAGACGACCGTCACGAAGACGTCTGACGACGCCTGCCGGGTGCGCCCGTTGACGGTGAGCGATGCGGTGATGGTGACGGTGTAGGTCCCGGATTCGACCGCGGTCACATCGAACATGCCCGACAGCGGCAGCGCCGGCCACGAAGCCACCACCCCCACGGGCGAGACCGCTCGGACCGACACGCTCGTGGCCGGCGGATTGCGCCGGCAGTCCCACTGGACCGGGAATGCGTCACCCCGAGCCACCGGTCCGGCTGCCGCACTCGCCGACGAGACGACCGGCGTCACGACCTCGAGTCCGGTCGTGCGGGTGAAAGCGTTGCTGAAGCCGTCTCGAGCACCGTTGTCGGTC
This sequence comes from Microbacterium pumilum, assembly GCF_039530225.1. NCBI lineage: Bacteria > Bacillati > Actinomycetota > Actinomycetes > Micrococcales > Microbacteriaceae > Microbacterium > Microbacterium pumilum. The sequence goes on along the minus strand of NZ_BAAAOH010000001.1, from coordinate 1,379,477 downwards.
AGTCGGCTCAACGCACGTCGCCAGCGCGTGAGCTTCTCTTTGGGGTCCCCCGCGGTGTCCCCGAACCGCGCCTCGATCTCGGCCATCGTCGACGGGTTGCGCTGGCCCCAGTGGAGGATTCCGCCGAAATTCGGGTCGAGTGCGAGCATGGCGGCGAAGTCGACCAGTTCGCGCACGCCCGTGACGTCGTTGAGGCCGGCGACTTCGATCACGCAGGTCCTCGAGAACTGCTCGGGGCCGATGAGCGCCGCGGTAGGTCCGGTGAAGCGCAGCGAGAAGTATCCGACGAACGCGCGCCCCAGTCGCTCTTGCGCCACCTCGAATGCGAGGAGAGCGTCGACGTAGGCCACGAGCATCGGGCTCGTCGCATCGAAGAAGACTTCGATCGAGTCGACGTTCACGTTGCAGCTCTGGTCGAAGTAGTCGTGCCCGTCCATGGCCGCGTAACTGATCGCCTCGACGTCGAGGTCGTTCTGCTGGCTCGAGAAGAGGCGCTCGCCGATCATCTGCCACACCAGGATGCCGGCAGCGCGCTCGTCGGGGTCGGACCGATTGATGAGCGTGTCCTTGAGGTCGTTGAGCGTGTTGCCGAGACGGGGGCCGAGTGCGGCCTCGAGCGCGGCGATGAACGCGAGCAGGAGGAGGAGGATCACGGCCAGCGCCGCGAGGAGTGCGAGCAGGGCGGCACCGCCGCCGATGGCGACGACGCCGGCGAGTGTTCCGCCGATCACGGCGCCATTGCTCGCGATGAAGTCCTCGACCTCCTGGGCGACGACGCGGAGGACGCCGACCACGAAGTCGGCATCCTGGCACGCCCGCTCGAGGAAGTTGGGCGGAGCACTGGCGCCGGGTCGCGCCGGATCCGGGGAGTACGTGTGGCTGTTGCCCGCCTTGTCGAAGCGGGGTCCGCCGATCCACGCATCGAACGCATCCACGATCGCTCCGACCCGTTCGTCGCGCCCTGCGGGCGAGCCGGTCACCGGGTTGAGCGCCATCGGCACGTTCCACCGCTTCGTCACGCCGACGAGGTTTCCCGTGGAGTCGTGGTTCGGCACGACGTTCACCGCGATCTGGAGGAACTTGCTGTCGAACGGCGGCGCTGCCGCATCGCTGGACCAGAGCGACGACGCAGGGTCGGCGATGAGGTCCTTCACAGCCGCCCACGTCGTCAGACGCCGCTCCTGGTGCAGCGTGTACTGGCGCACCACGCGCAGCACGACCGAATAGACGACCCCGAAGCGCCACGAGCCGATGAGCACAGCGTGGAAGACGTCGTCGTCGCGGATGATCTCGAAGTTCTCGGCACCCGACCCCGCCGCACCTTTGAAACGATCATCTCCGTAGACCCGACGGAGTCGCTCATCGTCGGTGAACCGTGCTCCGGTGACCCGCAGCGACTCCGGTTCGATCCAGTAATGGCGGCCGCCGTCGGTCACGAGGTGGAGGGCCACGACGGACTCGGCGATCGGGCCGATCCTGAAGTCGCCCCCGTGCGTGCCCGTCGTGAGCGCGCCGAAGACCGTTTGACCGCCCGCGCCGCCGAGGGTGCGGAACCCCCACGGGCCGAGGTACGAGGCATTGCCACGCTGGTCGCGCATCAGCACCGCGAGGCTGTCGGCGTTGGCGTCGTCGCCCTGGTCGAGCTCGGCGTAGGCCTGGTAGACCCGTTTGCCGGTCTCGATGTGCACGTAATACTCCCCGACATCCTCGCCGAAGGTCGTGGTCGAGTATTCGGGCTGGAACTCGTGCTCGAGACGGTCGAGCATCGCATCCGAGAGGCACCCGGGCACGACCTCGAACAGCGTGCGACCCATCGCAGGAAACGCGTTGTTCGGATCGTGGGTCTCGACGAAGGTCGAGTCGGCCACGGCACCGACCGACAGCGACCAATGGCTGCCGGCGGATGTCGCGCGCCCTCCGCCTGGCCGGTTCGCGCACAGCTCGATCACCTCCTCGAGCGAGGTCGGGTACAGGATGCGCGTCGTGGTCGACCTCGTCGGCGCCGCCGGGTCATCGTGCTTGCGACGCCAGACTGCGCCATTGACCTCCGTCACCGTCATCGCTACCCCCACGTGAGCACGGCCCGCTGCGCCGCTCGGCGCCGCGACGCGGATGCACCGGCGCCCGCGGGACCAGGTTCCTCTCCCCGTCGCGTGTGCGCAACGGCCAATCCCCGGGCGCGCGCGCGCCGTGGCAGGCTGGCCCCGTGACATCCGACGAACCGATCGGCGAGAGCCGCGGCATCCTGCTGCGGCATTTCACGGTCGATGACCTGGCGGACTACCGGATGTGGCTGCAGCCCGATCAGGAGTGGCACCGGTGGAACGGACCGTACGGTCCGCCGCGCGGGACCGCCGAGGTCGACGCCGGCATCGAGCGCCTGCGTGCACGGATCGAGGACGGGTCGCTGCGCGTCGCGCCGATCGAACGCGCGGTCGTCGCGGTGGCGGACGACCCACAGCGCCTCGTGGGCATGGTGTCGTGGCACTGGGAGGCCGAGGAGTCGGACTGGCGGCGCATGGGCGTCAGTGTGTTCGACCCGCACTTGCGCGGACACGGCACGGGCACCGAGGCGCTGCGGATCTGGACGGATTACCTCTTCGAGCACACGGGTGTCGTGCGCCTCGACTTCTCGACCTGGTCGGGCAACACCCGCATGCTCGGCGTCGGGCATCGGCTCGGGTTCGTCGAAGAGGCGCGGTTCCGGGAGGCCCGCGAAGTGCGCGGCGAGCGCTACGACTCGGTGGTGATGGGCGTCCTGCGTCGGGAGTGGCTGGCGCAGCGCGAGCAGTCGACGCTGAAAGCTGCGAAGGGGTCGGCTTCGGAGCAGTGACGGGCGAAGCCGGTGGATGTCACGCCGTCTCGCTTTCCCGAAGGTCGATGAGCCGACTGCGTGTCACCACTCCGTCCGGCCAGGTGACGACGGCGGTCAGTGACGGAAGGTCGAACGCGAGGTCGGCGGACAGAGCCCTCGCCACCACCGCAGGGTCGGCGGTGAGCTCGATGAGGGCAGAGACCCACTCGCCCGGTGCGACCGCGTAGTCCAGCACCGGCACAGACGATACGGCGCCCAGCGGGCTCGCGGCTGGACGCACCACGACCTCGGCCGAGGCAGCACCGCGCAGGGAGCGGATGCCGCTGCGCAGGCCGTCCACGGAGACTCCGGCGGTGGCAGCCGCCGTGTGCGCAAGCGGGGTGACCCCTGCCGCAAGCGGCCAGCCGCCGACGCGCAGGCGCACCGCGCCGCAATCGGGCCGCGGATCATCGAACCTCGCCAGGCGAAGCTCCCAGGGCCCGCGCACGATCGAATGCACCGTCAGGCGACCCGCCACGTTGACCCGGCCCTCCCAGCCCGATCCGTGATGGCGCTGCGTCGTGTCGGGGTCGATCCAGTGGGCGAGCCAGGTGGAGCCGGCGATCGCGATCCTGCCGCCGTCATCGTCCTGAATCCGGATGTCGGCGAGCTCCAGCGCCGCCCGGTGCGTGGCATGCCCACCGGCGTCGATGAGGGCGACCGACTGCTCGAGCGGCTGGTGCCACGCGGCATCGTCGAGCAGCGGGCTCGTCGCGGTCGAATAGCCGAGGCGCGCGTACAGCGGTGAGTCACCCACGAGAGTGCCGGCGGCGGCATGGTCGGTGCCGTGATTCACGACGCGCACGATGCCGTCTGCCGCGGTGCCCGACAGCGCCCACCCCGCGGCGCGCACGATCGCGAGTGTGTCGCCCACCTCCGCCGGCAGCGGCTCAGCCGCCGCGGCCCAGACCGGATGGTCGGCGGGCAGCGCGATGCCGATGAGGCCTTTCGCCGCCCAGTACGGCGAACCCGGGCCGGAGTAGGACTGAGCCAGCGCGCGCCATTCGTCGTGCCAGCCCATCGTCAGCAGTCCCTCCGCCGTGGGTACTCCGTGGTCGGCGAAATGGGTCACCACCTTGGTCGCGGCGTGGCGCAGCAGGCCCGGAGACACCGATGGAACCTCCGCGATCACCCCGACCCAGAACGGCGCTGCCGCGGCGAAGCGATAGATGAGGCTGCGTCCCTGGATGAGCGGTGAGCCGTCTGCGCCGACGAGGGCGACGGCGTCTTGGAGGAAGCGATCGAGGCGGGCGACATCCGTGGCCGTCCGGCCGCCCGCGAGATCGGCGGCTCCCCGCATCCGCGCCCACAGCACGGGGTAGAGGTGCAGCGCCCAGCCCACGTAGTGGTCATACGAGCGCTCAGGTCCGTCCGACAGCCAGCCGTCGGCACGGACGAACGAGTCGTGGAGCGCAAGATCGGCTGCGATGTCCGCGGGCGACCACGGGCCCCCGACCGAGCGGAGGAAGGTCTGGACGACCAGCCGGAACCACAGCCAGTTCGTGCGCGGATACGTGTCGTCGCCGACCGCGGGGGCGAGATAGTCGATGACGCGCCGCTGGGTGAGCGTGTCGAGCTTGTCCCAGAGCCAGGGCCGGGTCATGTCGAGGATCAGGGCGATGGATGCCGCCTCCACCTTGGCCTGGGCGTGCTCGTCGAGGCGCACCCAGCGGTCAGGGGCGTCGGGGTCGACGCCCGTTGCGATGCCTTCCGCATAGAACTGGATGAGGTCATCGACGCCGGCCCCTCGCTCTCCCGCAATGCGGAAGCCGGCGAGGAGGAACGTACGTGCGAAACCTTCGAGACCATCGACGGCTCGTCCGTATCCGCCTTCGGCACCGGGAAAGAGGACCTGTCCGTGACCGGGTGAGGCGAACCGAGCCGCCGTGTCGAGCAGCCCGTCGGCGTAAGCCAGCCACTCCTCACGGGTCCAGTCCGTGGCGACGTTGCCGCCCGACGGCTGACGTGATCGCTCGGGGGTCACACCTTCTCCTTGCCGTGGAACGGCCGCTGCCGGCGCCTGGCAGGTTAGCAATCTCCCTCGTCCCCAGGCAAACTTCTGTTCCGCTTATGCTCGTCTGTGATCGGTTTGATCGACGCGACGGACGAGGCGACATGCTCGAGGATCAGCCGGCTGCGTTCGCCGGGCCGCTGACCGCCGTCTTCGAACGTCAGACAGGTGCCTCGGCGGGGTTGCTGACGGAGGCGCTGGAAGGCCTCCTTGTCGCGCCGGACCGCGCACTGCCCCTTCCGCCGGCCTCCGACCGCTCGGTGTGGGATCTCGGCACGGGACGCGCCGACAGTGTGACGATGGCCGACCTGCTCCGCCGCGCGACGGCCGATCTCGGCACACCGTGGCCACTCCCGCTCGCGAGCGCAGCTGCACGTGTGCACACCGACGGGGATCGCGTCGAGTGGGAGAGCGCCGCGTTCAACCGCCAGTACCGTCTGAACCGTGCCGTGGTGGCGGCCGCCGCCACGGACGAGAAGCGCTGGATCGACGAGGTCGCCGACGGCGTCGTGCTGCTGTGCGAGCAGAGTTCGTGGTGCTGGCCCGCGCACGACGACACCCGCCGGCGTCATGGCGCGGTCCTCGCGACGGTCACCGACCCGTACCTCGATCTGGGCGCCGGCGATGTCGCCGGTGAACTCGCGTGGATCGACCACCTGCTCGGCGCCGCCCTCGACACGCACTACCCCGGACTCCGGGGACGCATCCGCCACGAAGCCCGCACCAGAGTGCTCGAGCCCTTCGTCCGGCGCCGCGACTGGCATTGGATCGGCCTCGACGGTGACGTGCACAACTGGAACCCGTGGATCCACGGCAACGTCCTCGTCGCGGCGCTCCGCCTGCTCGACGGTCCGGATGACGGGGCCGAGCGTCTTCGCGTCATCAGCCTCGCCATCGAGGGCATCGACCGGTACGTGGCCTCGCTGCCGGCGGATGGCGCGATCGACGAGGGCTACTCGTACTGGTGGAACGGTGCGTGCCGTGCGCTCGAGGCTCTCGACATCCTGACCCATGCGACGGATGGCGCGCTCGACCCGGTCGGCGAGATCCCGGCACTGCGCGAGACCGTCGCCTTTCCCCATCGCATGCACCTCGGCGGCGACTGGTACGTCAACGTCGCCGACGGTCAGGCGCGGCCACCCGTCGACCAGCCGTGGCACGCGCTCCACCGCGCAGCCCGTCGCGCGGGCGACCAGGACGCGGAAGCCCACGCCGCGGCGCACCGTCGGCCCGATGTGCCGGGGACCACGGAGCACGCCGGTCTTGGACGGCTGCTGCAGGGGATCACGGATGAGGCATGGCTCGCCGCTGAGAACTCCCCGTCGCCGCTCCCCCGCGACGTGTGGCTGCCGTCCGTGCAGGTCATCATCGCGCGGGAGCGAGGCGGCTCGGCCAGTGGCGTCACCGTCGCCGCCAAGGGCGGCCACAACGGCGAGCACCACAATCACAACGACGTCGGCTCGTTCGTGGTGGCCAGCGACGGAGTGCCGGTCATCGTCGACGCCGGTCGCCCGACCTACACCGCCGCCACCTTCGGCCCGGACCGCTACCTGATCTGGACGATGCAGAGCTCGTGGCACAACGTGCCGGAGCTGCGGGAGTCCGCGCAGGGCGCCGGTGCGGCGTTCCGCGCGACCGACGTCACGGCGAGCGTCGCAGACGATGCCAGCGGGCTCTCGCTGGACCTCGCCGCGGCCTACCCTGACGTCGGCGTCCGCAGCTGGCGTCGTTCCGTGACGCTTCACCGCGACAGCGAATGCGCGCGGGTCGTGATCGATGACTCGTGGGGGTACGAACCAGACGACACCGAACGCACGACGACGGTTCGCCTGCTCGTGGCGGGCGCCGTCGAATCCCTCCAGGACGGGCTGCGCGTCACCCCCCTCGGTGACGCACGACCCGTGCGGGTCGCCTGGGACTCCGGCATCCGCGCTGCCACCGTGGTCCGCGACCTCGACGATCCGATGCTCTCGGACGTGTGGGGCCCAACCCTCACCCGCATCGAACTCGATGTCACAGCCCGTGATCGCGTGGTTGTGACTGTCGAGCAGAACCCCGACGAGTAACGCCGTAGACCGGCTCCGCACCGAGCCTCGACGCTGCTCGCGCACAGTCGGCCGGGCCCACGCGATCGAGCAGGATCCGAGAAGCGACGGATGCTGCGGCTTTCTAGCCTGGACCCATGGCAACCATTGACTTCGTGACCATCGGGGTGGCCGACACCACGGCCGCCGAACAGTTCTACGCCGCCGCTTTCGGGCTCGGAGATCGGGTTCGGGTGGCACCGGGCGACGAGCCGGCGACGGGCTTCCGCGGCTTCACGCTTTCGCTCGTCGTGTCGCAGCCGTCGACCGTCGACGGCTTCCTGAGCATCGCACTCGCCGCCGGCGCCACCTCGCTGAAGCCCGGCGCGAAGTCGCTCTGGGGCTACGGCGGTGTCGTGCAGGCGCCGGACGGAGCCGTGTGGACGATCGCGTCATCCTCGAAGAAGGACACCGGGCCGGCCACTCGCGAGATCGACGAGTTCGTGCTCCAGCTCGGCGTCGAGGATGTCGACGAGAGCAAGCAGTTCTACGTCGACCACGGCGTCCCGGTGGCGAAGGCCTACGGGCGCAAGTACGTCCAGCTGGGGGATCCATCGAGTCCGGTCACGCTGGCGCTCTATCAGCGACGCGGGCTCGCCAAAGTCGCCGGTCTGCCCGCCGAGGGGACCGGCTCGCACCGGATCGTGATGACCGGGGATGCAGGGGGCTTCACCGATCCCGACGGTTTCGAATGGGCCACCGAGGCCTGAGAAGGGAGGGCATCACGAGGACGCCGAGTATGACACCGACATGTGCACCGTCGCGCCTGCGAGGGCGTGCTTCTTGAGGAATGCGAACACCGGCGAGGCCGAGGTGATGTCGAGCTGCCAGCCATTGTCGGCATCACCGGCAAGCGTCACGACCGACGGCGCAAGCGTCAGCTTTCCCTTGGCGAAGTCGATGACCGAGAACGTCGCGACGAGCGCGTCATCCATCCCCGTGCGCTCCACCCAGTACGGGAACATGTCCGTCAGCACGGCGGCCTGCAGCCGGCGTGTGGCGTCCGACGGTGCCGAGGCGAACGCCTGCCACGCGGCGCTGAAGTCGTGGTTGAGCGTGAACAGCTGAACCAGGTTCTCGGGGTCGGCGAGCACTTCGTCGGTGAGGAATGCGATGGCCGGTTCGGCGAGCTGACCAGCGGTGCGCGCCGTGTACCGAAGGTGCAGGACGACATCCGAGATCGTCTCGACGTCGAACTGCGGCAGAGCGATCGGCAGTTCCAGCCGCCAGGTGCTGATCGCGCCGGCGCCCTCGAACGGCAGGTAACGGTCGTCGCTCAGGTTCGTCTCGAACAGGCCGCTGTCGTTCTGCGCGGTGCTCGTCACGACCTGCTGGATCGCTCCCGCGAAGTCCCGGAATCGCGTGTCGTCGCCGTCGGCGTTTCGTGCGTACTGGTCGCCGGCTTCGGGCGAAGTCCGCACGCTCGAGCGCAGCAGCGAGAGGGCGCAGTGGATGCCGGTGTAGGGGCCGGTCACGGCGGGGATCGTCACGGCAACGGTCTTGAGGCGCCGCATGTAGACACCAGGCGAGTCCATGTCGAAGAGCCACTCCGGCACCTCGACCTCGCAGGAGCCGGTCGCCTTGAGCCGCAGCAGAGCGAGCGGGTCGAGCCGTGCGAGAGACACGTGCTTCGTGAGCTCCAGTTCGCGCTTGTTCGCCTCGAGGTAGCTGATCTCGAGGCGCTTGAGATCGAGCGCGAGTGCCTCACCGGCCAGAAGCCCGCGACGGGCGTCGTTCCAGTAGCCGAACTTGATGACGTCCTGGCTGTCGAACTCCGGGCGCATGACCTCGCGCTTGAGGGTGACCTCGGCCCGCTTGGCGACGTCGAACGCGAGCTTGTAGCAGTCGTAGTAGATCTGCGAGAGCTCACCCTGCATCCACGTGTAGAGGTCTTCGTTCGTGAACTTGGCGCGGAGGAACTCGTCGGTGGCGGTCGACTGCTCCACCTGGGCGACGTGGTTGTCGTACTCCTTCTTGGCGATCTGCTCCCGCAGGAGCGCGGTGATGATCTGCCGCCCGTACTGCTCCAGCTCGCTGGTCGCGAGGTTGGCCTGGAACACGTAGTCCTCGGCGCGCCGGTAGTAGCCCGCCATCTTCGACGCCCGCTCCGCAGAGCCCTTGAACGCGTCCGAGATCATCTTCGCGCCGTCGGAGCCGTACTTCGCCGCCTTGGAGAGCTGCTCGCCGCCGAAGGTCGCCGCGCCGCCGACGCCGAGCGGGGTGCCGTGCACGGCGAACTGGGGGATGAGCCCGAGGATCGGGGCCGCGATGCTCAGGATGGTGGCGGCTGTGCTGAAAGCATCGGATGTCGGCAGGAAGATGTTCAGCTCGGCGTTCTCGTTCTTGTTGAGCGGCAGGGTCTCGCCGAGCTTTCCTCCGACCAGATTCACGACCTGCTCGCCGGCGAACTCCATCAGCCCGCCGACCGACGTCTCTTTGCGATACGCCTCGCGCGGCAGTCCGCCCGCGTACGCCGTGACGAGGCTCTGGTACGCGGCCTCGAACGTCTCCTCGGTGAGCGCATCGCGGATGAGGTCGACGGCCTTGAGACCATCGATCGCGCCGTCGTCCACGCCGAGGATCTTCTTGAAGTGGCGGTATCTCTCCCACACCGTGACGCGGCTCGCGAGGAGCGCGGCGGTCGCCTCCTCTGCTTCCTTCCATTGCAGGAATCGCACGTCCCGCGTCAGGGTGAGGATGTTGAGTTCGAACTCGGACCGCAGCAGGCCGATGTGCTCGGCATCCCCCTTCTCGATCGCCTGCAGCACGGCTGCGCCGAGCGACATCAGCTCCGCGCACAGCTCCTGTGCCTTCTGCAGCAGGAGCGGTCCGCGAACGCTCGACACCGGCTGGTTGAGGATGCTGACGATGCTCGAGATGTCGAGCCCCGCCGCGACCGCCTTCACGAGCGCGCCAGGGTCGATCGGAGGATCGAACAGCGCGAGCTGGCGGACGACGCCCTCGATGTTCATGCAGTGCCGGATCTTGAACAGCCGGTCGGCCACGGTGTTCCAGTACGCCAGCAGCTGGTCGTTCTGCGGGATGCAGAAATAGAGCGTTCGCCCGATGCCGAACACGGCGCCATCGGCCCCGCTCGCGGTCGCGTCGCCGCCCGCCGTCGTCGAAGACGCGAACGGGAATTGGTTCTCGAGTTCGATCAGCGCGTTGCCGAACTTGTCGATGCCCGCGGCCCTGAGCTGGGCGTACGTCTTGCTGACCGGCTTGTGCAGCTGCGGGATGCGCTGCGGCTTGGGTCCGAGCAGGTTCGCCGCCATGACGTAGATCTGCGTTGCCTCGTTCAGGGTCTCCATGGTGTCCTGGCGGAACAGATGGTCGCCCCACGCGATGAGATTGTCGAGGTACTTCATGACGACGCCGTACTGGTAGGCGAGATAGCGACCGCGCGCGATCACGTGCGGCTGGAAGGGCTTGTCTCGCCAGGCCTGGATCGCCTTCTCGGTGCGGCGCTTGAGCTCGCTGTCGCCGGTCTTCGACAGCTCGGTGAGGATCTCGGTCAGGAACTCCGGGTCCGTCTCCTGGCGGAACCGCAGGAACTTCCAGAACCGCTGCGGCGGGTCGACCGACGTGTCGGTGCTCGTCGGGTCGAAGACGTAGTGGAACCAGCGCTGCGCCTCTTCGAATCGCTGGTTCTTCGACAGGTGCACAGCGATCAGCACAGGCGCGTGGAAGAACAGCTCCCAGTTGTAGATCGCGTAGGGGCCGTCGTCCGACACGTCGATCACGTCCTCCGGGAACGCGCCCGTGAACGCCGAACCGGGCGTGTACAGCCCCGGCGTCAGCGGCGTCACGAGGCCCGCCTGCCAGGTCGCGTCGAGCAGCGCCGGGAGTCCGTCGGTGTTGAGCTTGCGGATGAGCTCCTCGGACCACGGGTGGTAGTGCGGAGTGACGCCGTAGCGGACGCGTCGCCGCTGTCGCCCCTCCGCGAGCCACACCAGGTCGCCGTGCTTCGTCTGGAAATCCGTGATCGTCTCGTGGAAGTTCGTCACCTTGGCCATCGCACTCACCTCACACGTTCCGCTGCTGCTTGAGACCCGCGGCGCCACCGGCGTCGAAGGTGGTTCCGCCGAACACGAAGACGGTGTTGCCGGGAATCCGCAGCCCCCACGTCGGGTCGATCACCGGGTCGCCGGGCTTCGGGATCTTCGGCTTCACCGGTTCCTCGTAGAGGTGCGGCAGGTCGAGCATGCCGGCGTCGATCACGAGGTCGTCGACGTAGTAGTGACGCGTCCCCTCGCGGTACAGCTGCTCGTCTCCCGTGACGAAGAACAGGCTGCGCTCGTCGGTGTAGAAGATCGGCATCTCCCAGGGGTTCCCCCCCTGCTGCACGAGCGGCCGCACCCGGAACCCGTCGACGAGGCTCGACGTCTTGGTGAGCACCGTCATGGGCACCGCGGTCTTCGGCTCGGATGGCTGCGCCACGCGGATCGTGAAGACCTTGTCGGGGTACACCCACTGGTTCGCGTCGACCTGGGGCACCGGCGTCCGGCCGAGTTCGAGCATCGAGGCGTTGTAGCCGAGGTAGACCCAGAACGGATCCTCGCCCCAGAGATTCGGCTGGGCGTTGGTGCTCGTGAAGGTCACGATGAAGTCGGTGAGCGCGGCACCGTCGCGATATCCGAGCCGGATCTCCAGGCGTTCGGCGAGGGGCGGCCCGCCGGGTGTCGACGGGGGTGTGTACGTCCGCGTCTCGCACCTCAGCAGCCGCGGGTCGAACGACGGCAGCGAGTACCACGTGAGCGACGTCGACGTCTCGGCCGACTTCGGCGACTGCCAGGTGCCGTGGTAGTACTCTCCGCGATGCAGGGTCACGGTCGCGTCCACCCTGGCGGCGAGCGACCATGCCTCAGCCGAGATGTCCTGCGGAGTCTTCCCAGAATCCCCCTGAGCCTGCACGAGCGTCGTCAGCCAGAAGACGAACAGTCGCTTCTTCCACACGACGGGCACGACGACATCCCCCTCGATGTTGAGCCCGATCTTCTCCCAGGGCGTCCAGTACCCGTACTCGTACCGGCGGTACCAGTGCTCACGTGTCGATCCGAGGGTGCGGCCGATGACGTGCAGGATGTCGTCATCCGTCGTCCCGGGCGTCTTCTCCTCCAGGTACGCTCCGGCGATCTCGAGGTGCGCGACGTCGTCGAGCTTGCGCAGATAGTGCAGGTACGCGGTCTCGGCGAGGTCCTGGGTGATGTCGGCCTTGAGCAGTTCGCTCTCCAGGTCGCGGAAGAAGGGCGACTTGCCGTCCCGCAGCTCGGGCTCGAGCCAGTTCTCGGGGTACAGGAAGACCTTGCGGTTCGCCTCCCACACCCGATACCGCCGCATCCACGACCAATGATCGGCGTTGATCGAGGAGGGCGACACCGAGGGCTCCAGGTTGAGCAGGCAGCGCTGCACGAACAGCTGAACGGTCGACAGCGCCAGCCGGATGCGGGATGTCTGCATGCAGGCGTCCATCTGCACATCGACGAGGAAGTATTCGTACAGCTGGTCCGCCGTCTCGATCTCGGCGGACGGCACGTCGTGATGAAGGATGTACGCGACCAGCGCGTCCCGTCGCGCGTTGCGCACGGAATCGCTCACGCTCTGCATCGACTCGCGCCACGCGGCGGCGTCCATGCGCTGCTTGAGTGTTGCCCGCAGGTCCCGCACGAGGGTTCCGTCAGGGGTGGCGACGGTCCAGGCGATGAGATCGGATGCCGGCTGCAGAGTCATGCCGACGAGGTCGAGCGCCGTCGCCACGCGACGGAGCCCGGCGAGGTCGCCGAGATCCGCGAGGGTCAGCCCGAACTCGGTGAGCACCGCGGACAGGTCGGCCTCCTGCCACTCCATGACTCCCGCGAGCACGAGCCGCCCCTGCGCATCCACTGCGTCGGGTGCACGGAGGATGCCGAGGAGGGTGTCCTGCTCCGGCTCGTGGTCCTTCTTCAGGCGCGTGAACCACAGCGCCCACGACAGCCGCCCCCACTCGGCTTCGACGTCTGCAGCCACGACGGTGCCGTCGGCCGGGAGCCCGTTCCACAGCCCGGCCGTCTGCGTGCGAACCGCACCGAGGTCGGCGACCTCGCCGGCCGTGAGCTCGAGCGCCTCCTGGAGCATCACAGCCTTCTGGACGCGAACGAACGAGCGCGCCGCCCGCGCGAACGCACCCGCGTCGTAAGCCCGCGACAGCGGCACGGCCGTCTTGGCGAGCGCGTTCGTGCGCCAGCGAAGCTCCGCCGACGCACCGGCAGGAAGGCCAGCCACAGTCAGCGACACGGTGACGAGCACGTTCGCCGTGAAGGACAGCGGGGCAAGGCTGCGCAGCTCTCCGTCGGCATCGGCCGCGGTGGTCGGGATCGCGGAGATGCCGTCGATGACAAGCGTGACCGATGTGCCCGCTGGTGCTGCCACATAGACCAGGAAATCGCCGGTCGCCGGCGGGTCCATGAAGAGCTCGTGCGTGCCGTCGGTGCCGAGAGCCGGCGGCGAGTCGAGCCCGGTCAGGTCGTCGAGGTAGCCGGCCGTCGGATCGGCATCGGCGTGCAGGACGTCCGGAGCCGAGGCGAGGGAGTCGAGCACCTCGACGTCGGCCTTCGTGACGGCGGCGAGCGTCGTGCGCAGGGCCGTGGCACGCAACGCAGTGCGCAGCTCGGGAAGGATGCCGGCGACCAGCGCTGCGGCCTGCGCGGCCGGATCGGAGATGGTCGCGAGCGTGTCGTACAGGGTCTTGAGCTCGGGGTAGTCCTCGTTCAGCGCAGCGAGGTCGTCTGCGGCGGCATCCTCCAGCGCTTGCAGCGCGGTGGAGAGGGCGGCTTGGAAGGCGGTCAGATCCGGCGCCGAGTCGATTTCCTCGACATCGGCGAGGGTGAGAGCCGCCGTCGCTCCCTGGAGCGCGGCGCGGGTCGCGGCGCTGAGCGGGCCCGTCGATGTGAGCGTGTTGTGGAACGGATCGATGCGCACGGCATCCGTGATCGCCGCCAGCGGCGTCGGCACGACCTCCTCCACTGTCATGAACGGAACGGCATATGTCGTGGTCCCCGCGATGAGCGCAAGGAACCTGTCGACCACGGCGGCGTCGTAGACGAGGCTCATCCGTGCTGCTGCCGCCGCGAGGTCGGCGGTCGGTGCCGCCACCGCGAGCTCGACGTCGACCGCCGTGAGCGCGTTGCGCACTGTCACCAGGGCGCGCTGCACCTCGACCGTCGTCGGTGCGAGCTTGCCTGTCGGGTCGGCATGCCGCAGCAGATAGTCGACGTCGGCGACCTTGAGCTTCGTGCCCTTCAGGAGCGCAACACCGTCGATCAGTCGCAGCAGCGATGGATCAGCGGATCCGAGGTCGTCGGCGAACGGGTCGATCCCGGTGAGCTCGAGCAGGTGCGTGAGGTCGACCGTGCCGAGCTTGACGAGCGGTGCGAGCCGCTCGTGCCGGACCGTGGGATCGAGCCCGGGTGCCAACAGCGCGAGCCACTGGTCCTGCTTCTTGGCCGACAGGCCGAGCGTCGCCGCGAGGCGCAGGAAGCCGGCGAGCCGATCGAGCAGTGCCGTCCAGGCGTCGTCGATGTTCGCGAGCGTGAGGGTCCCGGGGTCCACACCCAGGAACGCGGTGATCGCCGTGTCGGTGGCGTCGATGCTCCAGCCGAGCTTTTTCCAGAGCCGGATGAAGCGCAGCATCCGGTGGTATGCGATCTCGGTCAGCAGGTTCGCCGTCATGTCGGGCAGTGCGAAGCGCAGCTCGACCTTGCCGAAGTCGCACTCGTGCGAGTCGTCGTCGGGCGGCGTCATGTCGGTGAGCGTGATCGTGCTCATGATCAGGTCGCGGTTCGTGTCGAGCCACGCGAGGACATCGCCGCCGTAGGGCGCGGCGTCGAGGTCGTCGGGCAGGAGGTCCGTGAACTCGTCATCGGAGAGGGCGCCGTCGAAGCGCTGCTGGATCTGTCCCAGCGACACCTTCAGCGCTTCCAGCAGTGACACGAGGACGACGCCCGGGTTGACGAACGGCGAGCGCAGGATGTCGGCCAACTCGGTGTACGCGACATCCGTCAGTCGGCTGAAGGTCTTGGCATTCGCGACGATCGCGTTGAGCGCCGCGAGGGTGGTTGCGGCGGGCTCGCCGAACAGCTCCGGGAGCGGCCGGAACCCGAGGTCGGTGACGAGCGCGTATTCCTGCGCGTTGAGGCCGAGCCATTCGCGGCGCGCGTCCGCCGGGGTGCCGAACACGTCGAGCGCCGTCGCCAGCGAGGTGTCCCACACCTCGAAGAGCGTCCGCAGGTGCGCGAGCGGGGCATCGAACGGCAGCGGCGATGGATAGACCGCCGCCTTTGTGGCGTCGTATGCCGCGTCGACCACGTACTCGGGGTCTGCGAGCAGGTCCGCGGTCGCCGCATCCGGCCGCGTGTCGTGTCCCTCATACCCGGTGAGGGTTCCATTCACGACCCAGTGCTCGAGGATCTCGAGCACGAGGTCGACGTACGGCAGCGCGATGTTCGTGTTCTCGCACGACAGGCCGAGGTGCTGCAGGTCGGGGCGTCGCGCGAGGAGCACGTCGAGCGGGTTGTCGAGCACGTGCGGAACATCGCCCACGTCGATGAACTCGAGGAGCTCGACCAGGTACGCGGCCGGGCTCAGCACAGATCGGCAGTGGTCGCACGAGCAGTAGTCCATGCTGCCGAACAGATCCTCGAGCGTCGCCGAGGCGGCGACCTCGGGGGCGGGCGCGGGCGCCTTGTGGGTGAGCGATCCGGTGATGGCGTAGAGGTTCGGCGCGTTGCGGTACGCGAGGTACTGGGTCGCGATCGTCAGCGCGGTGGTGTGCACCTCCTGCGCCTTCGCGTAGGCGAGCCGTGCCTCCATGGTGCTCGGGAACTGGTCGCCGAAGGCGGCGACGAAGCCGTCGGGGGAGTACTTCATCACCTGGAGCGCCGAGTCGATGCCCGCCTTCGACAGTGCGACCATCGCGTCATCCGACGGGCTGATCTGGTACAGCCGCTCGACCTTGAGCGCCCCTTCGCGTGCCGGCGCACTCAAGTCTGTGAAGCCTTCCCACGTGCGCACCGGGGCGACGCCGATGGATGCCGTCTCGCCGCGCTTCACGAAGAACGCGGCGACCTCAGCCTTCGCCTCGGGCGCGACCGCAATGGAGTCATCGCGCACCAGGGCCGCGGTCACGCGCCCGGGGAACCGGGAGGCGACCTGGGCGGCGAGGCCGGCGGTGTACTGGTCGAGCGTGAGGCCCTCGGGCACGTCGTCGCCGACGATCTCCTTCCAGGCATCGGCGCGGTAGAAGCCGCGGTCGGCGAGCTCGGCGGCATCCTCGAGATTCGTCCGCTCGACGAGCCGACCGATGACCGGAGCGTTCTGACGGGTCAGCTCGCCGAGCGCGCCGTCGGTCTGCAGGCGGGTGATCGTCGACTCGGCGATCCCCCGGTCAGCGAGCCCCGTCCACAGCTTGTCGGGGTCGCCGTTCGTCGCGCGGAGCACGTCGACGAAGGTCTGCTGCTGGTCGGCGTCGAGCCGCAGGTCGAGCATGTCGCCCAGGCTCGACACCGTGCCGGTCGGGCGGAATGCGCGCAGCGCGTCTGCCGCGGCTGTGCGGTGCAGTTCGAGCGTGCGCTCGATGTCGTCGTCGGCGCCGATGACACCGTCCGCGATTGCCCGTTCGAGCGCTCCGGCCAGCGCATCGTCGCCGAGTCGATGGATCTGATCCAACTCGCCGGGGAGGCCCGCGCGCATCAGGGCGTAGTAGTGCGCGGCCGGAATCCGCGTCTGGCTGCTGAGACTGTCGGCCCGCGCCGCCATCGCGACACCACGGGCATCCCAGCCGGCGCGGCCGGCGAGGTAGCCGACACCGCGGGCGTCGACGTCACCGAGCGTGCGGTCCTGAAGGATGGGCCGCACCGTGCCGAGCAGTCGGGCGTACTCGGGATCGACGGGCACGTCTGCGCGCTCGACGACGAGGTCGACCGTCGCGTGCTGCGGCGCCGCGAAGCGGGTGTCGCTCGAGGCGAGGACCGCGCTATCCGGAAAGCGCACGCGCACCAGCAGGTCGGCGGCCGTCTTGCCCGAGATCGCGGATGCCCCGTAGGTGATGATGTAACGGCCGTCGGCGCCGCTGGGCGCGGAGCCGATGAGCACCTCGTCGGTGACCGACTCGTCGAAGGCTTCAACCTCGATCCCGACGACTGCGACACCTGCGGCATCCGTCACGACGCCCGTGACCGAGAAAGTCTCGTCGGCGCCGGTGGGCGGCTCGGGCTCCGGCTCCGGCTCCGGCTCGGGGGCGCGGACGATCAGCGACACCAGTTCGCCCGCCTCGCGTCCGTTCCACGTGGGGGCGCCCGACACGATCCATGCTTCCCGGTTCGGACCGGTGACCCGGAAGGTGACGTCCTGTGCGTTCTCGATGAGCAGCTTGAAGCGGCGCGGATCGACGTCGATGGAGAAGAAGCCGTCGGCGTTCGTCTGCGCCGTGCCGATGCTCGCCGTGCCACGTCTCGTCAGCGGCTCGAATGTCAGCGCCTCGACCGTCAACCCCTCGAGCGGCTTGCGGCTCCGTTGATCGAACACGCGCCCGTCGATGGTGTTCGCCATGTCACTGTCTCCTGTTCGCTGCGTTTCGATGTTCAGGTGCCGGCCCGGATGACGTTGCCTCAGCGTGGCCGCCCGTGTCGCCGATGGCTCCGCAACCGTCAGCCGACCGAAGAGCGGCGCCGAGAGGACCGAGTGTGCAACTCATCCCCCTGATACATGCACGGGCGGAGCGACGTAACTCGTCGACGGGAGGAAAACCTGGCTCGGAAGCTGCACGCCCGAACCACGGTGCGAAGGCCGTTGAATCTCGGCTGGCTGAAAGGCCAGGAGGCGTCGGGCCGGTCGGAGCATAGCCACAGCATTGTGAGACCGAACCGGCGACTCGGCCAGATACTAGCGCTCGCCTGGGGGCGTCACAAGGAGGTCCGCTGCCCGCGGCGGGGCTCGACGACCGGCCGCGACCAGGGACCTGTCGCGCCTCTCTCGGGGGCGACATCCCGGCAGTTCACTGGCACGATGAGTGGCGGATCCAACGACGCAGCGGCAAAGGAGTTCCCGTGGAATATCGTCAGCTCGGACGTTCGGGACTCAGCGTTCCCGTCCTGTCCTTCGGCACCGCGACATTCGCCGGCGGAGAGCAGGAAGGCTCGTGGGGGAACGTGCAGGTCGACGAGGCGCGGCGAATGGTCGATCTGGCGCTCGACGCCGGAATCAACTTCTTCGACACCGCCGACATCTATTCGGGCGGCCGAGCGGAGAAGATCCTCGGGCAGGCGGTCGCAGACCGCCGCGACCAGGTGCTGATCGGTACGAAGGCCAATGGCCGGACCGGGACGGGCCGCAATGACGCGGGCAGTTCGCGCCACCACCTGACCCGGGCGCTCGAGGCGAGCCTGAATCGGCTGGACACGGATTACGTCGACGTCTACTACCTCCACGGCTTCGACGCGCTGACACCGGTCGATGAGGTGCTGAGCACGCTCGACGACTTCGTGCGCAGCGGCAAGGTGCGCTACATCGGATGCTCGAACTTCTCGGGCTGGCAGCTGATGAAGTCGCTCTCGGTGTCGGAGCGGTACGGATGGGGCCGGTACGTCGCCCATCAGGCGTTCTACTCCCTCGCCTCTCGCGAGTTCGAGTGGGAGCTGATGCCGCTCGCCGTCGATCAGGGAGTCGGGACCGTGGTGTGGAGTCCCCTCTCGCAGGGCCGCCTCACCGGCAAGCTGCGGCGCAACACGCCGGTCCCGGCCGACAGCCGCCTGGCCGTGCCCGGCGAGACGGAGGCATCCGGCGACCGCGAGACCCTCTACCGCACAGTCGATGTGCTCGACGAGCTGGCGAACGAGACCGGCAAGACGATCCCCCAACTGGCGCTGAACTGGGTGCTCAGCCGTCCGACCGTCTCGTCGATCATCTTCGGAGCCCGCAACGAGGCCCAGTTCGCCGAGAATCTCGGCGCAGTCGGGTGGTCGCTCGATGCCGATCAAATCGCCCGACTCGATGCCGCGAGCGCGCTCACTCCGATCTACCCGTACTGGCACCAGGTCGTGAACAACTCCGAGCGCCTCCCGTTCCCCACCTCGGTCATCGTGCAGGACTGAAGGTTCACTTGCCGTTGGTCGGCGAGGACCGGCCGGCGTGTACGTTCAGGGCATGACAACTGAGGTCCCCTTGGATACCGTCCTCTCGGCGTCGCGTCTTCCGCGATGGCGCCTTGTCCGAGCCATCGTCTCGGCGGCGATGCTTCTGGCGGCGGCGGCGGCGCTGCTCGTCGCCTCGTTGCAGCGGTGGGTGTGGGCAGCCGACCTCGGAACCTTCAGCGCCCTCGTGACGGAGGATCATCAGTCCTTGATCGAGGATCATCTCTACGACTTCGTCGTTCCGGCGGATCCCTGGCAGAACGTGGGTCAGGCTGCGCAGCTCTCGGGCGTCGCATTCCTGCTCCTCGCGGCCGGCGCGCTCTGTCTGACCGCAGCGTGCGCGTCGAAGCGCTGGATCTCGCCTGGCTCGTGGCTGATCGCGCTGGCGGTGTCGATCCCCTTCGGGCTCATCGGCGTGCACGGGCTCCTGTCCGGGCTGTCCGACGCTCCCAGCTCGCTCGAGTTGATCGCGAGCAGTCCCCTTCTCATCGTGATCCAGCTACCCGGCATCGTTGCATTGGCGGTGATCGCCGCCCGTCGATCGGCCGCGTGGACCGCGGCCGCGATCCTTCTCTCCGGCGCAACGCTTCCGGGTTACCTGGTGGCCACGTTCATGATCGCCCCTGTGTTCGCCGGCGGCACGTCGTACGACACGACGCGCTGGACCGAGACGGTCGTCGCCGCGAGCATCGCGCTCGCAGGGATCGCCGTCGCGGTCGGCGTCGCGACGGGGCACCGTCGCTTCGTCGATCGCCTCTCGGCTGAGCCTCGCCAGCCCACGCGGGCGCCGCAGGTCAGCGAATCCTGACGGTCACGCTGTTGCTGGTGCTCGGCGCGACGTTCACCGTCGACGGCACGAAGGTCGCGGTGAGCACATGAGAGCCCCGCGGGAGCGACCAGATCGTGCCGGCGGCCGCCCCGAGTCTTACCGGGAGCTTCTTGAGCACCGTCTGACCCTCGCGGATCTCGACTGTTCCGGTCGCCGCCTTGCCGTTGCTCTGCGTCACGGACACGAAGACGTATGTCGGAAGGATTCGGCCACCAGCGAGAGCGCTGAGTGTGGTCGTCGTCGTCGCCTTCGTGACCGTGACCGTCACCGGTGCGGATGTCGAGCCCTCGACATCCGCCGTTCCCGCCCAGCGCGCGACGACCTCGTACGTTCCTGCCGGCGTGCTGGCCGGCAGACGGTACGTCGCCGTGCCGTTTTCGATCGGAGCGGTGGCGATGACGGACCCGTCGGCCACGAACTCGACCGCTCCCGACACCGGGCCGTTGGACGAGACGGTGGCGGTGAGCTGGATGCGGGGGGCCGATGCACCGTAGATCTGGGTCGCCGGGCTCGCGGCGAGCGTCGTCGCACTGGTGGTGACACCGGACGACAGACCGACGATGACGGGGTCATGGTCGGATGAGCGGTACTCGTCCGGCGCGTAGAACAGCGTGCCGTGGTAGTTGTAGCGGTCGTACTCGAGCGCGATCGACTCCTCGGCGTTGATCTCCCAGATGTCGGCACCGGTCGCACGCTCCATCGCCGCTTCGTTGAGCAGGACGTGGTCGAGCGAACCCGACAGACCCGAGAACGAGTAGGAGTACTGCCCCGGCGCGAAAGCGGCTGCGGCATCCGCGTAACCCGCGTCGTACAGCACCTGCAGCGGGTCCTCGAGCGTGTAGGAGTTGAAGTCGCCGACGAGCGCGACCGACTCGGCGGTGCCCTGGATGGTCGGCACCCAGTCGCGCAGCGCCGTGGCCTGACGAACGCGTGACTCGTTGGATGCGCCCTGTCCGTCGCCCGTGTCGACGTCTCCGGGCCAGGGACCGGCGGAGCCTTTGGACTTGAAGTGGTTGACGACCACGAGGAACGGCTCGCCGCCGCCCGTGGGTGTGAACACCTGGGCGATCGGCTCGCGGGCGTTACCGAATGCCTGGTCGTCGGCGCTGAGCGTACCGAGCGCGTGCGACTCGCCGGTCCGCTCGACAGCGGCGGTGCGGTAGATGATGGCGTTGGTGATCACGTCCATCTCTGCGGCGGGAGGCAGGTCTGTGGATGACGGCACGTAGGCCCACACATCCGATCCCGCGGCGGCATTGAGCGCCGCGACCAGCGTGCCGGCCGCCTCATCCGCCACGCCGTCGACCACGAGCGAGTTCTCGATCTCGAGCAGGCCGACCACATCGGCGTCGAGGTCGTCGATGGCTGCGACGATCTTGTCCTGTTGGCGCTCCAGGTCGTCCGGATCCCAGGCGCCGCGCGGCGGGCATCCGCTGTTCACCGTCACCGGGTCGCCGGTGCGGTCCCGGAACGCCGTGCACCCGGCTGTGGTGGCACCGAGCGTCGTGAAGTAGTTGAGCACGTTGAACGACGCCACCGTGAGGTCGCCGCCCACCGGCTCGGGAGCGGCTGTGCGGTCGTTCTCGAACGTGACGGCAGCGGGACCGGGGGACGTCGGATTCAGCGTCCACACGTTGTTGCGGAAGTCGAGGATCACCGGTGCGGTGATCGTCGCAGCGGCTCCGACCCGCACGGGGCTGGTCAGCGAGACGTACGTCGGAGCGAGCCCGGTGTTTGCCGCTGAGAGGAAGCTCGTCGACGACCCGTCGTCGAGCACGACCTTGCGCGCCGCGTTGTCGGCGATCGCGGCGAGTGCCTCGGCGGAGCCGGGACGACCGACCTCGGTCGGCTGCAGCAGCGGCGTGGTTCCGGCGGCGAGCCCGACAACGCCGAACGAGTTGGTGGAGAAGGTGTCGGAGATCGTCAGGTCGCCGATGGGCTGATACAGCATGGACTCGAGCGACTCGCGCTCGGCGTCCGTCGTCGGCCATGCACGGGAGACCGGGGTCACGGGCGCGCTCGCCGGCAGCTTCACCAGACCGGTCGCGTCAGCGACCGAGATCTCGGTCAAGCCGTTGAACTCGCTCACCGTGCCTGTCACCTGAACGGTGTCGCCGATCGCGACCTGGCCGGCAGTCGATGACGAGAAGACGAAGATCGCGTCGGATGCACCGGGCGTCGAGTCCGGCTCGCCGCCACTGCCCGCCGTCTGGATGACGTACCCGTTGATCCCGCCGGTGGGATAGGCAGCCGTGACGACGCCTGTCGTCCTGACCAGCGTCCCGACGACGGGCGACGAAGCGCCCGTGCCCTGGATGTCGGCGATCGTGAGGTCGATCGGGTCGGTCGGCTCCGTGGGGACGGTTCCGGTGGTCGGTGTCGGAGCGCCGGCCGTGAAGTCGGCGCCGTTGTCGGCGGTGTTCGCGCCGGACGCCGCTCGGGCGATGGAGGTCGAGTTCGTCGTGAGGGGTGCGACTGTGCCCGCGAAGACGACGGCGCTGGAGCTGCCCCAGCCGACGAGGTCGACGACGTCGGGCGCCGTCGTGCAGGCGATGCTCGAGGAGCAGGCGAGTGTCGTCGAGGTGCTGGTCAGGGCGACCTTGCCGGCGGTGCCCGATATGGCGATGCTGCCGCTGACGTCGGGTGTCGGCAGGTCCGGCTGTGTCGTCGTGGCACCAGGAGCCTCGGCGACGAGATAGGTGGCACCCGGGGCGATCGTTCCCGTCAGGACGGTCGCGCCCGAGAACACCGTGTTCGTCGCCGACCCGTACTGCACTGCCCATCCGGTCACGTCGACGGGGCTCGTGGAGACGTTGCGCAGCTCGATGAAGTCCCGGTTGTACAGCCCGCCCGAGTTGCCGCCGCCGCCGTAGACCTCGTTGATCACGACGGGCGCGGCGGGGGACACGGCGGCCTGGGCCGCTCCGGCCCCGACGATGCTCGTTCCGACCAGCAGGCTCCCGACGGCGAGCACGCTTCCGGTCCACAATCTGAGGGAATGGGGCATTTCTGTCCTCTCGGCGACGAGCTGCGAATCACTGACGATGTGGTTCCCTCACCTGGGACGAGCAGGCGATCAGCGCCGACACGATCCCGGCGCGAACTCTTCGACGCTACCCTGACGGGTCGGGAAGCGCGATATATCGCACGACTTCCGTGGGCCACGGTGACATTGCGGAAACACTTGCCGGATAAACTGGGTCCATTCCCGGCAGAGCTGCCAGTCCCCGTCCCATGATCCTCGGAGACCGACGCCATGACCACTGATTTCTTCCGCGATTGCTCCAACTGCGGCCACGACAGTTCTGAACACCTCGGCATGTGCCGCACCGACATCTTCGTCAGCGCTTCGTGGCGCAAGTGCTCCTGCGAGACATTCGTCTCGGACGACCACCTGATACCGGGCTGAGCAGCACCTCGGCGGCTGGTCCGCGCGAGCAGGATGGCGCCGGCAGCTATCGGGGGCCGTCGTGAGTATCCGATCCGCGCCAGTTTCCGACATCCGCTGCATCGATCGATGGCGCGGATGTCGATCTCACGCGCCGATCGAAGCGCCGCGAGCCGGCTACGCGTCCTGATCGTGTTCCGCGCCGACGTCGAGAAGGTGCGGGATCGCTCGCTCGATCGTCGGCATGGTCGCGGTGAGTGAGATGCGGAAGTGGTGCGGCTGGTCGAAGAGCAATCCCGGCATCACGTAGACACCACGCGCCTCCAGCGCGTCGCAGAACGCCTGCGCGTCGCCGCCGGGTGCTCTGCCCCACAGGTAGAAGGTCCCTTCGGGCCGGGTGATCTCGTACCCCGCGGCGGTGAGCGCGTCGTACATCCGGTCGCGCTTGCGGGTCAGCTCCGCCATGTCGATCGACAGCTTTTCGAGCGCCGCCACCGAGTACTGCATGACGGCATCGGGGAACCCCCATCCGATCGCGAGTCCCAGCGGCATGAATGCCGCGCGCAGCTCATCCCGCTCGTCGGCAGGGACGAGCGGTGAGAGCGCGAGGTAGCCGAGTCGCTGACCGGGCGCCAGCAGCACCTTGCCGAAGCTGTAGTCGATCACGGTCCACGGATATGAGCCGGCCGGACTCGCGAACGCGATGCCGTCGAATCGGATGCGGCGATACGGCTCATCGGAGAGCAGCCAGATCCGGCGTCCGTGGGTGCGGGAGGCATCGTCGAGGACGGAGGCGAGCGCATCCCACGTCGCCTTGGGATAGACACGGCCGGTCGGATTCGCGGGCGAATTGACGATCACGATCCGCGTACGCGGGGTGATCGCCCGGGCGATCGCATCCACATCGAGGTCGAACGTCTCGGTGTCGAGAGCCGCACGCACGGGTACGAGATTCGCGGCATGCAGAATCGGCTCGTAGCAGAACCAGCCGGGGACCGGGATGACGACCTCGTCGCCCGCGTCCGCGAGGAGTGCGAAGGCCAGCGAGATCGCGCCGAATGCGCCCTGGGTCATCGCGATGTCGTCGGGCTCGAACGCGAGCCCGAGCTCCGCGCTCAGACCGGCTGCCACAGCCTCCTGCGCGCCGCGATCGCTGGTCTGGTACGCGAACCAGTCCACAGACCGCGGCTCCACCTGGGCGCGCAGGGCAGCCGGCAGACCGGGCAGCGCCATCTCGTGCGGGTTGCCGAACGTGAAGTCCAGTGCGTCGGGGTCATCCGCCAGGGCCTGGACCCGCGCAAGGAACGTGGTGACGATGTTGACCGAGGCCTTCGCCGCCGTGGCACGCGTCGACATCCCCACGGTGATCCTCCCGTTCCCAGCACCCGACCATGTCAGCATGCCAAGCGAGATATGCCGCGTCAATGACACCTGGCGCCGGTGCCGTGCGTCCGCCCGCGGCTGCCCGACGGCCGGTCAGGCCGCCGCGGCGGCCGGTCGGTTGCCGAGCCGCTTGGTCGTCTCGCCGATGCACAAGTCCTCGAGATAGACCAGCCCGGCATCCGCGGCGACCGCCTGGGCGTCATCCGAGACGATTCCGAGTTGAAGCCACAGAGTCCTGGCGCCCACGGAGGCCGCCTGCTGCGCGATCCCCGCCGCTTCCGCCGCGGGCCGGAAGACGTCCACGATGTCGATGGGCACCGGGATGTCGGCGAGCGAAGGATATGCCTTCCTGCCCAGGATCACATCGGCAGTGGGATGCACGGGAATGACGTCGTAGCCGGCACGGATGAGGATCTTGGCGACCCCGCTGGATGCCTTCGCAGGATCAGTGGAGAGACCCACGATCGCCACGGTTGAGGAGGACTCGAGCACCGCCATCAGTTCTTCATCTGTCATGTCCGCGACAACGCAGGGGGTGGAGCACGCATTTCCCCGTGACGAAACGGGGCGCAGCGCGAAGATCGTCGCGAGCGCCCTGACTCACTTCGTCGGCTTGACCACCAGAGCGGTGCCGCCACCCCTGCGTACGGGCTCGGCCACGGCCGTCATCAAGCCGCCGGCGCCCACCTCGATCGCGGCAACCGCGCCGATCTCGGCCGAAGTCGCGAACTGGTGCCCGAAGGGCGAGAGCTGCGCTTCGTATGCCGTGCGGAAGCCCTGCTCGGCCGCGACCGCAGCCGAATTCCGCTGCGATGCGCGGGGCGCCGCCACGGCCTCCGGCAACGCCATTCCGAGATCGATGCGGTTCATCAGCACCTGCGTCACGGTGGTGATGATCATCGACCCGCCGGGCGAGCCGACGACATAGCGGACGTCGCCGTCGTCCAGCACGATCGTGGGCGACATCGATGAGCGCGGGCGCTTGCCCGGCTCGACCGTGTTCGGATCCTTCGGCGTAGTCGGTGTGAAGCTGAAATCGGTCAGCTCGTTGTTGAGCAGGAATCCGCGGCCCGGCACCGTCATCCCGGATCCACCGGTCTGCTCGATGGTGAGGGTGTACGCGACCGCATTGCCCCACCTGTCGACGACCGAGAGGTGGGTGGTCGAGAGGTTCTCGGTGTCGGCGTGCTCGGCAGCGGGGACCGAGGTGCAGCCCGCCGCATCGAGCGATGCGGGAGGGACGGGCTTCGGGGATGCCGCATCCGGGTCGATCACGCAGGCGCGAGCATCGGCGAAGTCCTGGCTGAGCAGCGTCTCGGTCGGCACGTCCACGAACGCCGGATCGCCGACGTATGCATTGCGGTCGGCGAACGCGTGCGCGGTCGCCTCGAAGTAGAGATGCAGACTCTGTGCGGCGCTCGCAGATGAGAGGTCGAAGTTCTCCAGGATGTTCAGCGACTCCCCCACCGTCGTACCGCCCGACGACGACGGCGCCATGCCGTAGATGTCGAGCCCGCGGTAGTCGATGTGCGTGGCATCCTGCTCGAGCACCCTGTAGCCGGCGATGTCGTCGGCTGTCATATAGCCGCTGTATGCCGGAAGCGTCGCACCCGGTGTCGTCACCGGATGCTGCACGAGCGCAGCGATCTCGTCCGCGATCGCGCCCTGGTAGAACGCGTCGGTGCCGCGCAACGCGATCCTGAGGTAGGTCTTCGCGAGGTCGAGGTTGCGGAAGGTCGTTCCCACCACCGGCGGCGCACCCTTGGGCAGGAACAGCTTCGCCGTGGCCGGGAACGCCGCGAACCGCGACTGGTTGTCCGCCGTCTGCTGCGCGAACGTGGCATCGACCTTGAAGCCACGGGTGGCGAGCACGATCGATGGCGCCAGCGTCTGCCGCAGCGACCTGGTGCCGTATCGGTCGAGCGCGGTCTGCCACGTGGCGAGCGTGCCCGGCACGCCGACCGAGAGCCCGGACGACACGGCGTTGGCGAAGACATACGGCTGCCCTGTGGCGAGATCGACGAACGCTGTGGTCGGCATGTCGGCCGGGGCCGTTTCGCGCCCGTCGATGGTGGTCACCTCCCCGGTGGCGGCATCGAAGTACACGAAGTACCCGCCGCCGCCGATTCCCGAGCTGTATGGCTCCGTCACTCCGAGTGCGGCAGCGGCCGCCACGGCCGCGTCGACGGCGTTGCCGCCCGTGCGCAGCACTGCGAGTCCGATGGCGCTCGCTTCGGCGTCGACGGATGACACGGCGCCGCCGTAGCCCGTCGAGGTGGATGGCGCCGGTGGCGCCGGGCGCCCCGCTGCGACCACAACGCTCGCGGCGACGGATGGCGCTCCGGATGCCGGGGCTGCGACCGCGACGGATGCGACCGCGATCGTCGCGCCGAGAGCGATGATTGCACGAGCACGTGCGGAACGGTGCGTGACGGTGACCATGAGACCCCCCAAGAGTGGGTGGCGAGGGTCGATCTGTTCACCGTAGCCCGCCGCGTGAGACGCGGCAACGGGTACGGGATCACACTCCGTTCAGGCCGAGCGGCCGAGCATGGCGGCGACGTCTTCGAGCACGGCCTCGTCTCCCGCGTAAGGCCCGTCCTGTCGCGGCCAGTGGGCGACGACATCCGTGAACCCCAGCGACTCTGCACGGCTGACGGCATCCTCGTACGCACCCACGCTGCTCAATGAGTAAAGAGACTCGGTGTCGATCGACACGACTCGGGCAACCTCATTCCGACGACCAGACGCCGCGTACTCGTCGTCGAATCGGCGGGCCACCGCGGCCACACCTGCCCACCACTGCTCTCTATCCGTCTCATCTCCCCCGGTGGTCACCCATCCGTCACCGTAGGTGGCGGCGTAGCGGATGGTCTTCGGGCCGTTGCCCGCGATCACCAGGGGCATGCGCGGCTGACGCGAGGGCGTGCCCACCATCCGAGCGTTGTGCGCGGTGAACCAGTCACCGGCGAACGAGATGCCGCCAGACCCCGGAGGTTCGAATCGCAGCAGCACATCCAGAGCCTCGACGAACTCGATGAACCGCTCGTGCCGCTGCCGTGGCGTGAGCTCGCGCTGCCCGAGGACATACGCATCGAACCCGGTGCCTCCGGACCCGACGCCGACCACGAGGCGCCCACCGGAGATGTCGTCGAGCGTGGCGAGCTCCTTGGCGAACGGCACCGGATGCCGGAAGTTCGGGCTGGCGACGAACAGCCCGAGTCCGATCCGGCCGGTGACTGTCGCGGCAGCCGTCAGGGTGGGAATCGTCGCGTGCCACCGCTGATCGGCGAGACTCCGCCAGGACAGATGGTCGTACGTCCACGCGTGATCGAAACCCAGTTCGTCAGCTGTGCGCCAGCGACGCGCAGCGGCCGGCCAATCCTCCTGCGGCAGAATGACGATTCCGTGTCTCACTCCGGCCACGCTACGCCGTGGTTCGGCCCCATTCGACGCGAATCTCGTTGTCGGGTGTCGAGGTCACTCGGCGACGATCGGTGCCGTCCGGCCGGGAAGTGAAGATGTCCGCCCGAAAAGCTCCGGCGGGCGTGCCGGAGTAGGCGATGTGGTCACCATCTGGCGACCACACCGGGCCGAAGAGGTACGTGCCCGGCTCGACGATCTCGCCGACCTCGTTCCCGGTGGTATCCAGCAAGACGATGCGCCCACCGGCAGAGGTCAGGACCGTCTCGCCATCTGGCGAGTACCGACCGGGATCCTCCACCTCGAGGTCCGAAAGAACTGTCGCCTCGCCGCCGGCCGTCGACACCCGCATCAGCGGTGCGGGATCCTCCTCGGTGGTGCGCTTGAACAGGAACGCCGTGCCGTCGGGAGAGTAGTCGCCGACGAAGTCCGCCAGGTTGGCGGGAGTCTCGGTCAGACGCAGCGCGTCGCCGCCATCGGAGGAGCGGACCGTGTAGATGCCGTTTCGCGATGCGTCCCCCTCGTCCCACCCTTCACATGCCAAACGCTGGTCGTCAGGAGACCACACGGTGCACGCCAGGTTGAGGGTGTCGTCGGGGATGTCGAAGACGCGATCGACAGCGCCATCGGGGGTGATGATCGCGGTCCCGATCCGACCGTCGTCCAGCACGGTCGTGACAGCGATGTAGTCCCCCGACCGCGACCATCGGCCGCCGCCCTCATCGCCGGGCATATCGATCTCGCGCTCGTCGGTTCCGTCGGCCCGCGAGATGTGAGTGCTCACGAATGTGTGGGAGGCCTCGTCGAAGCGGGAGAACAGGAGAGTGCAGGTCAGAGTCGGGTCCCCGGACACCGGTGCGGCCGTCCCGCCCGCCGATGCTGTAGGGCTTCGGGCACCGTCCGACGGCGCATCATCAGTGGCACCCTGCCCGCATCCCGTGAGGACCAAGAGGCTGCCCACGCAGACAGCCGAAAGAACGCGACCAAGGCCCATGGCTGCACTGCCTCTCGGCTGGCCCGCCCCGTCGCCCGGGCATCTGCCCGAATGTTCCGCGCGGGCCGCCAGATTCATGATGGCACTCGACGCCGCTGTGCGGGTGGCATCAGGTCATGGCGCGACCTGACTTCACGGCGGTGACGATCCGGGCGATGGCCCAGCCTGCGGCGGACACGAGCGGAACGCTGACGATCGTCAGGGCCACCAGGTTCGGCCGGAACCTCAGTCCGTTCGGACCACCCACGTACGCGCCGATCGGCAGGACATAGCCGCCCCCACCCCCGCCGCTGCCCTCGCCTTCACCCTGCGGAACGGACCCGGCGCCGGGCCACTTGCCGGAGCCTCCACCCCCACCGAAACCGAAGATGACCAGGGCTGCCGGTATGACTTCCCGCCCGCCCACTGTGACGGCCTCGCCGAAAGCCATCTTGGCGCCCCACGAGGGGGCGGATGCCGACAGGCTCTCGACGGGGCTCTCCATCAGCTCACCGCCTCGACCGCGGCCTGGATCGCGGCGAGCGTCGCCTCGGGCTTGGACACCATCGACACATGCGACGCATCGACTTCTGTGATCGTCGCCTGCGCGCGCTCCGCCATGCTGCGCTGCGTCGCGATCGGGATGACGCGGTCGTCGGTGCCCAGGACGGCCCAACTCGGGATCGTCTTCCACGCGGGCGGACCTGACGGGGTGACGTTCGCGACGAAGGAGGCAGGCCGCTGTGTGGCGACGATCGTCCATCGGTCCGCTTCGGGCAGGTCTTGAGCGAACGCGGTGTGCACCGTCTCGGGCTTGAGGAAGGCCTCGGCCGCGCCCTCAGGAGCTCCCGGGTAGCCCGCCACATCGAGCACTGTCGTCGGATCGGCCACAGCGAGCGCCGACCCCGAGCCTTCGAGAATGCTCACGACGGTCTCACCCTCATCCGGAATGAACGCGTCGACGTAGACGAGCGCCTTCACGTCACCCCCCTGTGCGGCGGCGTTGGTGATGACGGCTCCGCCATACGAGTGCCCGACGAGCACCACTGGCCCAGTCGTGCGCTGGGCGAGGAACGACGCGATGTATGCAGCATCGGACGTCAGTCCACGAAGCTCGTTCGGCGGCGCGAGGACGGTGTATCCCTGAGCTTGCAGCGGTACGCTCACGGCATTCCAGCTGGATGCGTCCGCCCATGCACCGTGGACGAGGACGATCGTGGGCTTGCTTTCTGGCATTCGTATTCCCTTCAATGGCGTCGCCGAAGGCGACTCGATGTGGTGGGGCTCGCGTCAAGTGCTGCGCCAGACGCTGACACCCAAGATAGGGCGCCCGCACCACGCCTGAAAGGGGGGCCGCGATCGACTGCGTCAGCGGTTGAGCGGCTCGGACACGGAAGCGAGCAGACGCTGCGTATACGGATGCTGCGGGTCGGCGAGCACGACGGAGAGATCGTAGCTGATGAACAGGAGCGCATCAGCGGACGTCGTAGTCCATCTCCATCAGGAGGTAGAGGTCGTCCCAGTCCTCCGCGCGGAGGACGTCATCCGTGGTCAGCTCACACGTGACGACGGTGTCGTCTGTGATGCTCGTCCCCGACAATGCGCTCGTCAGGTCGAAGACCGGCATCCCCATCTCCACACCTGACGACGGCCGGCCGTTGAGCTGGACCGGATCCGTCGGCGCCGCGCCGTGCGGACTCAGGTAGCCGGTGAGCCCGGTTATCGCCAGCGCGATAGGTCGCGGCTGGACGGCTCCATCCACGGTCTGCCACTCGTAGTCGAGGAACGCCGGAAAGTAGGCCTTGCTCAGCTCCAGCGTGCCGGTTCGTGCCGACTCGCCTGCCGTGGTGACCAGCTGGTGCCAGGCATCCGGAAAATCGTGTCGCACGCTGAACAGTCGTCGCGGCCGGAGCGCGTTCAGTTCGGCCACCAGGGTGCTGTTGACGCTGGACTTGAACGCGAGGTCGCCGGCATCGCGTGCGGTGTAGCTCACGTGCATGACGACGTCGGAGATCGTCTCGTAGTCGAATGGGCGGATGGCCGAAGGCAGCTCCAGACTCCAGCTGCTGATCGCGCCGGCACCCTCGAACGGGAGGTAGCGCGGGTCGTTGAAGTTGAGTTCGAAGGCCCCGCTGTCGCGGTTGGCGCTGCTCGTCGCGATCGCCACCTGCGGCGCGGTTACGGTGTCCTGCAGGGGCTGATCCGGATCCGCAAGGTCGGTGTCGGACCGCGTCCAGCTGCCGGTCAGGCTCAGTGTCGCGCTGACATTCGCGTACGGTCCGATGATGCAGGGGATGGTGATCTGAACCGCCTTGAGCCGGCGGTAATAGTGGCCCGTGAAGTCCATGGCGAAGAGCGCTTCGGGTATGTGGAACTCGCAGAAGCCGGTCGCTCGCAGTTCCAGCAGCGCCGACGGATCGAGTTGAGCCAGCGACACATGCTTGGTGATCTCGAGTTCGCGCTGGTTCGCGGTCAGGTGCGCCGCTTCCATCTGCCGCAGCTGCTGCGTGAGCAGCTCGCCCGCCAGCAGTCCGTTCCTGAGACTGTCCCAGTTGTCGGGCTTGATGAAGGGCGGCATGCTCTGCTCGTTGGGACCCAGCTCGCGATAGAACGCCGACTGTGCCTGAAGTGCGAGCTGGTAGGCCAGCTGGTACGCCTGGAAGTGCACGGACGCCAGCTTGGAGATCATGTAGCTGTACAGCTGCTGGTTGGTGAACTTGGTCTTGAGGAACTCCTCGACCTCCTTCGCCTGGGCGATCTGCTGCTCGTGATTGGCGAGGTCCGCCTCGGCGATCTGCGCGCGGATCTCGGCGGCGATGATCTGCTTGTCGAGCTGCTCGATCTCCTTCTTGGCGAGGTCGACCTGCAACGCCCAGTCCTGCGAGCGACGTTCGTAGCCGGCCATGGTGCCGGCCTTGTTCGCCTCGTACGCCAGGACTGCGGACACCGCCCTGAGGGATCCCGCGATCGCCTGCGAGGCCGCGCCGAAATGCAGTCCGCCTAACTGTGGTCCCGTCGAGGTCGCTGTCGGAACCAGGCTCACGCCTGCCCCGAGGACTTCGACACCCTGTGCCCCCTCCTGCCAGTGCATGCTCCCCTTCAGCTTGTCCAGGCTCTCCTGCTCACCGCTGCTGACCTTCTCGAGACTCGCGTAGTAGTTCGCCCGCAGCTCGGCCGACTCCCGGCTCTTCACCAAGCCGGCCAGCGAGGCCTCCGTCTCGTCGACGCTCATGCCCTTGAGCGCGCGGATGGACTCCAGCAGGGCGATCTCGTGCGTGCTCCGCAGCACCGCGATCTGCTCGGCGTCCTGATCCTTCAGCGCCGCCAGCACCGCTCCTCCGAAGCCGCGCGCCTCGCCAGACAGCTCGAGCGCCTTCTGCAGCAGGAAGCTGAAGCGATAGGTGGAGCGCGGTGCGAACAGACCGCTGAGGATGGACTCGATGCTGAGCCCCGCGGCGCTGGCCCGCACGAGCAGCGCGGGATCGATCGGGGGCGCGAAGAGAGCGAGCTGCCGCAGCACGCCCGACAGGTTCATGCTGTGGCGGATCTTGAACAGCCGGTCGGCCACTGTGTCCCAGAACCCGTAGAGCTTGTCGTTGTACGGGATGCCGAACAGCAGCAGAGTGTCGATGCTGCTCGTGGCGCCCTGCGCGGGTGTCCCCGATGTCGTGGTGGATCTGGGCAGCCCGCCGGTGTCCTGGATCGTCGTGTCGAGGATGCTCCCGCCGGAGAAGGTCCTGGCACTCGAACGAGTAGTGGGCGCGCCTGACCTGCTCGTCGGAATGTAGGAGGTCAGCAGGTCCAGCGGGTCGACGAATCCCGGTGTCCCCTCCCACCAACTCTGGAATCGCTGGAGCAGCAGGTTCGGCGTTGTCGCCGGCGGGTCCTGCGCCGGAAGCAGTGTCGGCCGGTCGCCGAGGATCTCGGCTGCGAGCAGGTACAGCAGCCGCGCCTCGTCGATGTCTTCGCGGGTGTCGCGCTGGAACAGGGTGTCGGCCTCCTGGATGAGGCAGGTCAGGTAGCGCATGACGACGGATTGCATATATGCCGACATCCGTATTCTGGCGATCACGTCCGGACGGAACGGGTCGCGTTCCCAGTCCTCGACCTGTTGCTCGTATGCGGAGCTCCCTTCGGTCAGCAGCTCGGCCAATGATCCGAGCGCTCCGTCGCGCTGTTCCTCATAGAACGGCTTGATCTTCCAGAACCGCTCAGGCCCGGCGCCGTCGCTGGCGGTGGTCGGGTCGAAGATGTAATGGAACCAGCGCCGGGCATCCGCGAAGCGCTGATTCTGCATCAGCCGTGTCGCGATCAGCACGGGGATGTGGAAGAAGACCTCCCAGTTGAATCCGCCGTACGGCGACCAGTGGTCGAAGTCGATCTGGTCGGCGAGCTGTTCCGAGTCGAAATTGCCGAGCACCCAATCGGGGTTCGGCGCGTACTCGCTCGAGAAGTCGAACGAGACGGACGGCATCGCCTGCCGGTAGAGATCCGCGGAGTCGCCGCCCAACGATGGATCCGGATTGAGCAGTCCCTCGACGCCGTACCGAGACTCCTGCTTGAGGAAGAGGCAGGTATGCGGATGGTGGAATCGGGTGAACTCGTAGCGGAACCCGGTGAGCGTCATCTCCGTCCCCACCACATCCACGGGGATCTGCTGATCATCCAGGATGACGTCGATCAGACCCGTGTCGAGCGCACCCGCTTCGGTCGCGACGATGCCCCGGTCGATGATCTGGATGTCGCTCGTGCCCTGGTAGTGGGTGTCGGTCGCAAGCCCGGCAGGCGCCGAGAGCTGGGCCATCCTTCCCGCAGTGCGGGATCGTCGCTGCGCTGTGCTGGTGAAGATGTCGAGGTCGCGGCTCACCCACACATCGGGGAGCGGCCGGATGAAGTAGCAGCGCCGTTGGTCCGTGTAGAAGAACGGCGACAGCTCATTGCCCGCACCCCCGGCTTGGTGCGTGTAGAGGACCTTGGCGTCATCGGCGTCGACCGAGGCGAGCAGCATCCGAACGTCCGCGGGATCATGCGAACCGAGTTCGAAGGACAGATCGGCTCCCGTGAGCTTCCTCGAGTCGAATGACTGCTCGGACTCCAGCACATCGACCATCCCCGACGGCACCATCAGGATCGGGTGCATCTCGGCCTCGATCGCTCCACCGATCAGCTGCGCGCTCCGGGCAGTTGCCGACGAGGGCAAGGTGTTGAGGATCCCGGAGGGCATCGACATGGCAGTGGCGACGACGAACGTCAACCTGGACTGGCAGTCGTCGAAGGTGAAGTAGCCGACATCCAGGGCCTCTTCCACAGCCGAGGGAGGGACCTCCGGCGGAATCCACCCCTCGGTGGTCTTGACGAATATCTGCCCGTTCGCCACCTGGTCGGGCAGGACCAGATCGGGTTCGACCATGCGCTTGGCGCGCACCGCAAGGTAGAGCCGGTTCTCGCTGGAGATCCAGCCGGTGAAGTAGAAGTCCTTCGGCAGGAAGTCGGTGGCGATCGGCGACGAGTTGTCGCCGGCCACGTGCTTGGGCAGCCATCTCCCGTCGGAGTATGTGCTCCATGCCATGCCGATCTCGACGACGTTCGCCGGGGTGGCGTCGATCTTCGCCGCCCGCTCCGCGACCTTCGCGGCCTTCTCGTCCTTCAGGTCATCCCTCAGCACCTGCTGGGCCGCCAACACGGCCTCCATCAGGTCGTCGACCAGATCCGAACTTTCGTCGATGAGGTTGTTGGTCTGATCGATGGCGTCATTCCACTCGCCGATGCGGTCCGCAAGGTCCGCGATCTCCTGGTCCAACTCGGCGACATCGGGCTCGATCGGCGTGAGCGTGAACGTCGGCCAGAAGAGATGCAGCCGGCCGTTGTAGACGATCGGGGTCAGATGATCGCCCTGGATGTCGAGCGGCACCGGCTCCCATGGAGTCCACCGCGTCTGATCCTCGCAACGGCGGTAGAAATAGAGGGCCGGGGTGTCCTTGGTCCGACCGAAGATGTGCAGGACATTCGTCGCCTGCTCGTCGTTGACCGACCAGGTGTCCTCGTACATGCCCAGGAGGTCCAGGCGGCTGACCTGATCCAGCTTGACCAGGTAGTCGTGATAGATGCGCTCAGCGGCATCCGTCGTCACATCTTCCTGCATCAACGCATCCTCGAGTTCGGTGAAGAACGCTGACTTGTTGTCGCGAAGCTCGGGCTCCAGCCAGTTCTCCGGCCAGAGGAACACCTTGCGCCCGGCCTCCCACACCCGGTACTTCTTCCGCCATGCCCACGCCTCGGCGTCCGGGCGCTCGAACGAGAACTCCTCCAGGTTCAGAAGGATGCGTTGCGCGAACAGCTGCACCGCCGAGTGGGCGAGCACGATGCGCGAGGTGCGATCGACCGCCGATCCATCCGGGTCGATCAGATAGTGCCGGTAGAACGCATCGCTGTCTTCGAGGCCCAGCGTTGTGAGCAGGTGTCCGAGCAGGGCGTCGCGCTTGAGCGTGCGCAGCTCGTCCTGAATCGATCCGAGGACGCTGAGCCAGCTGTCGGGCGGGTAGCACAGCGAGAGCACCTGCTTGATCGATTGGGTCTCGGCGAAGGTCAGCTCGGGGATGGTCCAGGAATGCGCCTGCTCGGCATTCACCCCCCTGCTCTGAATCAGGGCGAACACGCGCTGCAGGCCCGAAAGGGCCTGCTCATCCCGCAATGCCGCGGGCAGGTCGAGGTTGAAGCCACTCGGGCCGACCAAATAGGTCACATCCCCGAGCGGCCAGCCCGTCGAGTCGCTGATCTGGAGGAGAAGGTCGTCCAGGATGAAGGTGGCCGGATCGATCGTTGCCGCCGCGGCATCCTGCATCAGGCCGAAGACAGACTGCTCGGCGGTGAAGATCGATGCCTGCAGGTCTGCCGCGGTGGTGAGGCGGCTCCATCCGTCGTAGTCCGCTGCGGTTCGAGCTGTCATCGGCGGATCGGCGATGTCGAACCACCCGAGGGCAGGACCGTCCGTGAGCACGAATGGCAGGAAGCTCGGATCGAGGGCCAATCCGCTCCATGCCAGCGCGAACTCGTGGAGCTGGCCGAACACCGTGGCGAAGTCCCGGTCGGGGGTCGGCAGACCCGCTTCACCGACATTGGCAGCGATGAGTACGTGCGCCAGAAGCGCGTCGCCGAGCGCGGTGCGCTGCTCGAACAGCAGGGCGTCGAGAACTGCCGGGTCGACGCCCAACGCCGTTCCCAGTGATTGCGTCACCGACGCGCGCAGCTCCGCCGTCATCCGGTCGTCGTCGACGGCGAGGATCCCCACGAAACCCGGGGTGACCGAGGCGAGCCATTCGTCGACATCCGTCGTCGTCGGCGCGAGGGCAGCAACGGATGCCGGCTCGTGAAGCAGCAGGTAGGCCAACTCCTCGACCGACAGCCGTCCTCCCTCGATCTCCTGGAACCGGTCGTGGAACCGCAGAGCCTCGATGGGACCGGCAGAGATCAGCGCCGTGCGGAGCGGCGCGACATCCGTGATCGCAACGAGCTGCAGCACATCGTTCGCCGTGACTCCCAGCGACTGTGCGAGCGAGGCCATCCGGTACAGCAGTGAGACGTTTGCGAGGTTCAGTGCGACGTGCCCGGACGATCCGTCTTTCGGCAGCACCTCGCGCACGAGCAGGAGCACGTCGCCGGCGGTCAGACGGGTGGCGCTCTGGATGAACGCGGCGTAGTCGGGCTGCAGCGTGTAGGCCGGCAGATCTGCGCCGTCCGATTCGGCCAGCCAGGGGCTCAGGCTTGCGTCGGTCGTCGTTGTGATCGCCAGCTCGGCGCGATCGGGCGTGAGCGAGAACACCGCGCGCAGGTCCGGCCCCGTCCCGGTGTGCACAGCGGGGAACAGTGCGTCGTCCAGGAAGACCGCCTCGTACTGCGAGGGCAGATCGTCCTCGAACCGGTAGGTGTCGAGATCTGCCCACCACGCACTCAGTTCCGGCAGCGTGAGGCGCACTGCGTCGCGCAGCGCCTGGGTGGCGGCGACCTTCGGCACGAACAGCGGGGCGTCGAAATCCCTGACGTCCAGCGCGTGGATCAGCGCGTCGAGGTCGTACTCGCTGCAGTCCAGCCGGTGTTGCAAGCGCAGGAAGCGGTGCAGCCGGTCGAGGAAGGCGCGGAACGGCACATCGGCGAGAGCGACGCCGCCTTCACCGGCAAGCACCGCGGCATCCAGCGAGCAGGACTCACCTGCGAAGCTCACCGAGATCAGCCGATCGGGATTGACGAAACGGGTGTTCAGCAGACGCAGCACTGTGTCGTAGTCGATAGCCGCCTGCGCGATCAGCGTCTCGATCGAGCCGAGCTGTGCCCGCAGCGTGCCTCGCCCCAGGTCGATTCCCCAGCTCGGCGCCAGGTCCTTCGCCTGCTTCTTCGGCTGACAGATCAGGTCGCGCTCGATGCTGCTCATGCCCAGCGCCTCGGTGGCGATCTGCACCGCACCCACGCCGGGCTTAGGCGGCATCGCGCTCATCAGCTCGTCCCGGGCGATACCCAGCTGGGCGAGATAGCGGCGCCCCTCCTCGGCCCAGAGGTCGAAGGGCGCCTGGGTGAAGGGGTACGCCGTCGTCCGCACGATGTCGTACGCCTCCGGCCGAAGGTGCTCCGGCTGCGCCGCGAGCAGATCGCCGTCCCAGACCGTCTCTCCGATCGCCGACCCCGACAGGGTTGCGCCGTCGGCGCTGGAGACGATGGCCTCCAGGATCTCGTTCACCAGGTCGATCTGAGGCACCAGCGTTTCGGTGTTGTCGCAGGTCAAGCGCAGCGTGCCAAGGTCGGGCCGGCGAGTCAGCAACTCGTCCAGCGCGTTGTTGCCGTCGGCATCCACCGCCCTGCCCAGGTAGGCGAGAGTGTCCACCAGATACGCCGCCGGGCTGATCGCCGAGTCGCAGGGCGAGGTCGCGCAGGCATCGGGTGAGCCGAACAGCTCCTCCCACTCCGGCATCGCGACGGCCGCGCGCGCCAGTGCTTCGTCCGTCGGCGCCTGCGGCAGCTGAAGGGCTGTCGTCGACAGCCTGTTCATCTGCGGGTGATGAAGCAGGTAGATGTTGAGCGCGAGCGAAGTGACGTGCACCGCCTTGCGGTAGATGTCGTGCGCAGTCTTGACATCGAGCGAGCCGCCGACGCGGCGGATCAGGTTGCTGCGACCGAGGTACGCCACTTGCGGCGCGGCGCGCAGGCCGGCGTTCCACAGCGGCCGGATGTTCGCCAGCCTGTCTTCAGCGGGCACCAGATGGAACAGCTGCTCGACTCCGAGCAGCTCGTCACGCGCTGTGTCGGCAAGCCCGTTCAGCGTCTCGGGGTGTTCGCGAAGGAAGGTCAGCACTCGCTGGTCCCGGAACTCGAACTCGGGGTGCGCGGTGAAGAAGAACTGGAGCGAATCCTCGCCCTGCAGCGGGTCGCGCGCGAGCTGTCCGGCAAGGGATCGGGTCGGGTAGCGCAGCTCGGCCGCGCGGTAGAGCATCTGCGCGTACGCCGCGCGACGCGCCGCGGGGGTGCCGGACGGCAGCACCTCGTCGGGGATCGCGACCGCCGCATCCCGCAGCACATCATCGCGCCACTTCGCGACGCTGAAGGTTGCCACCTCTCGCGGCACGCCGACGGCCAGGTCGGCCCGCAGGCGCAGGGTCAGACTGGTGTTCTCACCGGTCAGGGACTGCATCTCGTAGACCGCTTGCAGATCGGCGACGGCAGCGGCGCTGAAATCGTCACCATCTGCGAGCTCCTGCCAGAAATCGTCCCTGCTCCGGTTGCCGGCGGTGAGCTTCTGAGTGAACGCGGCGCGCTGCTTGCCGGTGAGCTTCGTGGTGCCCAGCAGTTTCGCGTAGGGATGAGCGGGGTTGGAGAGGTAGCCCTGCTGCAGGCGCGAGAGCCGGTCGCGAAGCGCGTCGGTGACGGGCAGGTCGACGATATTGCGCGACGTGGCTTCCTCGAGCCTGGTCAGCAGCCGCTTCAGAGGCCGGGCGAGGAGCGCGTCGATGCGGGTCGGCTCGCCGCGCCGCATCAGTCCGTAGAACAGCGCAGCCGGGGCGTCGTACTCCGCCGACCACCGCGCCGCCTTGACGAAGTAAGCCACCTTGGATGAGGCGAGTTCTGCTTCCCGGGCGAGGATCAACACGTCGGCGACCTCGAGGCAGCGCAGATCGTCGTGACCGCGCAGCATCGGAGCGAGTGCTGCCCCGACCCGAGTGAACTCGTCCGGACCGCGGAAGCGGTCCTCGCCGATGGCGAAGTTCACGACCTCGTGCGGCAGCGCCTGGAGGATGAGCGGTGACTCGGCGAGCTTCGCGTCGTCGCTGGGGTCATGCACCTCGACCTTGAGGTCGGCGCGCTCCTTGCCCCACTGCTTGAGCTGCGCGCGGTCGTAGCGGATGCGGTAGCGGCCCTGCTCGTCCGTTCGCTCGGTCGTCTCGGCGCTTCCCAACGTGCGCCAATCGCAGAGTGCCCGATCGTAGGCGCGGATGATGTGGCCGCGGAGTGGCGAGCCGTCCGGATTGACGACCTCCCCTTCGATGCTGAATGCGGAGGTGTCGAGCGAATCTGGCGGCAGAGGCTCGCCGGTCGGCGGGTTCGACGGAGGGAGGTCGCCGGTCGGGGCACTGGATGCGGGTGCATCTGCGTCGGTGGGTGTCGGGTCCGCGGCATCCATCTCAGCAAGTGCCGCGTCGATCGCGGTGACGGTCGCCTTGTTCGCCTGGCCGGTCACGGGCAGGTCGTGGTCCGCCTGGAACTGTCGGACCGCGGCCCGAGTCGATGGGCCGATCCGCCCATTGGCCATTTCGTCCGCATCGACTATGAAGCCGAGCCGCGTGAGAGCTCTTTGCAACTTGTTCATCATTAGTCCGCACCATGTCCATTCATCCGAAGCTGTTCTCGACAATCGGTCCGGCAGCGGCGGTGAGGGGCAGATGGCCGCGCGAATGTCACGCAGTGCGCGCGCCGAAATTCACACCATTGCAATGCCGTCACCGCCGAATAGTCGCGTCGAAACCCATACCTTCGAAGATCGATCTCAACATCTCGCCCTCGAGATCAGGCGCCGTGGTTGTCGGAATTCCCACGGGGAGACCGGCCATTCGGCATTGATTGATTACATACGACTGGTTGAGTACGCCGGACTGAAGCGTGATTTGGACGGAACCATCCGGTCCCAGGATCGCCGCTCCGCCGAACATCCCTGTGTGACCTGTCCGCGCCTCAGCGAACGTGACCGGCCTTCGCGAAAGAAAACTGGCGCCGTGAAGGTGGGTCCCGTTTCGAAGTGCGGCGGGGACGGTCTCTCCCGATCGGAGGAAGGCAACATCGGGTGTTTCCCTGGCACCGGTCGCAATCGCGACCCACTCTCGGTTGCGAGGGTCGACGGTGACAGAGAAGCCCTGGCCCTCGGCGAAATGCCGGAGTTGAGCGGCAGCCTCCCTGTCCGGTCCCTGCGCCATGATGACGGGTACGCCTTCGATCCCGTCCACGGCCCTGGTGGCTATCGGCTCGTTGTGCAGCGCCGTTCGTACACCCGAAATTGATGGCCCAGCCGATGGCTTCGCCACAGAACCACTGATGATTCCACGGGGTCCGCGCACGGCGCTCACTAGAGGACCTACGTCGATCAATGCCCCGATCGACCAGAATCCGAAGTCGATTCCCAGACCGCCCTTCGCCAACTCTCTTTCTTGTGGGTTGTCGCTGAGCAGCGGAGCCAAGCTCTCGGCCGTGCTTGTCGCCCAATCCTCCATCATCTTGCGGGGATCGAGATCGCTGAGCTTGATCTGCATCAAAGTGTTCGCCCAGTCATCCGCAGTCATTGACGCCAGGCCATATACCGTCGCGATCTTTTCGTCGGCTCTCAGTTCTGCCCCATACGCTCTTGCCGTTTCATCACTCACGCCATTGTCGAGATCTGCTTGTATCTCGTCGACTCGGCGATGCATCGCATCGATGAAATCAGATTGTGGTTGTTTGCCGTCGGGGTCGATGAATAGTGTTGGGCTATTTGCGAAAGCCGAATACGTTGACCTCGTCGGCGTCTGAGCTCCGAGAGGGTCGCAAGCGGTCCATCGCGCCAGCCACGGGGCGTAGTACCGCGCACCGTGATACGACAGACCGGTCTCCTCGTCGCGCTCCATCCCCGTGTAGCGGTACCGCTTCGCCGCCGCCCGGATGCCGGCATCCACGCCCTGATACGACGTGCTGCCATACGGGTAGTACTCCTCGTAGGAGATGATCCGAGCCTGATCATCCAGTTCGAGACTGGCCGAGCCGAGGTGGTTGCCGAGCTGGTACCGGATGAGCTGCGCCGGAGAACCGTCGTCACCCGAAGCGAGCGTCTCGACCATCGCCACCCGCTGGGAGCCGTCCGATATGTGCAGCGTCTGGCGCTCCAATGTGGGCACCGCGTCGAAGTCGCCGTACTCGCGGTACAGCTCGAACCCGCCGAGGTAAACGCGCTCGGTCTTCCGCGTGGGCACGACGTCCGTTGCCGCCTGCCGTTCGGTGATCTTGCGGACGCGCTGGCCCAAGCCGTCATAGACGTACCAGGTCGTCTCCGGCGTGCCGGCGCTGACCACCTGCCGACTGGTCGCCCCCAGCTGGTCGAGGAAGGTCCACTGCATCACCGAGAGGTGCGACATCCGCGTCATGTTGCCGTGGGCGTCGTAGGTATGGATTTCCCGCGGTCCGCTGCCGACTCGGGTCGAGCTCAGCCGGTTGCTGAACGTCGCGCCGTCGATCAGGCTGGGTTCCGCATAGGAGTAGAGGCGTGTCCAGTCTCCGTCAGCGGCACGGTGAGCCAGTTCGCGGATGTTGCCGGCGTCGTCGTACGCGTATTGCTCGGCGTAGCGCCGCATCGCTCCTTCGTCGTTGGGATGAGGTCGACCGACGCGGAACTCGTCACTCCAGCTCGTCTCCGGGTTGCTCAGCTGGCCGATGTGCTCACGGCCGGTGGCTTCGACCAGTTGCGAGAGCGCGTCGTAGGTGTAGTCGGCGCTCGGCTCGACGCGCTGGTTGCGGAAGAAGACCGCCTGCTGCGCGTCATCCTGGATGTGCGTGATGTTGCCGATCGGGTCGTAGGTGTAGCGGAGGTCCTGCACCACGTCCTCATCCGGGAAGGCTGTCGCATCCCGGCTCGTGAGCAGGCGAACCAGGCGGAATGTGAGCGGGTCGTAGGAGTAGGTCGTGGTCACCCCCCGCCGGTCCGACCCGGCGCCGCTGCCATGGGCGATCGATCGGCGCTGTCCCTTGGCGTCGTACTCGATGCCGGTGACGAAAGGTGTCCACACCGGCCCGTCATCCCGCACCTCGCCACGCAGGTTGACGTCGATGCGCTCGAGCAATCCCGCCTCGTTGTAGGCGGCACGCATGACGCTGCCGTCGGCGGATGTCGCGGTAACAGGCCGGTTCAGGGCGTCGTAGGCGGTGGAAGTCGTGTGGCTCTCGTCCTCCAAGGCGACCACCCCCGACCAGTCCGGCACACCCTTGTAGTCCCTCGCGAGACGGCGATTGCCTCGCTGCAGGTTGCCCTTGAAGTCATACGCTTCGCTGGTGACGACGCCTGCGCCGTCGAACACCTTCGAAGTCCGGGTGCGCAGGTTCAGCGCGACGTCATCGTCTTGCCCCTCGCCGTACTCGATGCTCGCGAACATCACCTCGTGCCCGAGCACGCGCGGGTCTGACTGCATGGCGTCGCTCCCCGCGACGAACGTGTGCCGTGGCCTGCGCAGCGCGTCGTACTCGGTGCGGAAGGCGTGGCCGCGGCCATCCCAGGTGCGGATCGGCTTGCCGCCTGCGTCACCGAGAATCCTGCGTTCGCCGGCCTCCCCGCTGGCGGCGTGCACCTGGTTGCCGAGCATGTCGTAGTCGTAGTGCATGACCGTGCGATCGAGTGCGTCGACGATGTCGCGCTGATTGCCCTCAATGTCGAACGCCACGCGCGTACGCAGGAATGACTCCTCGATCGGGGTTCCCGTGCGCTCGACCCTGTTGTGCGCGATCGTCAGGCACGCACGACCGAGACCGTCCAGGTGGACGACCGTCG
Organism: Microbacterium pumilum; assembly: GCF_039530225.1. NCBI lineage: Bacteria > Bacillati > Actinomycetota > Actinomycetes > Micrococcales > Microbacteriaceae > Microbacterium > Microbacterium pumilum. The sequence continues at coordinate 1,336,327 of NZ_BAAAOH010000001.1, read as the reverse complement.
GTGTGTCCGCCGGCACCGACGTTCGGATGGCGGCCGCAAGCTCCTGCGCACCGAGCGCGCCGCCGCTGCGCTGCTGGTACCACGTGGGCAGGTAGGAATCCGCGGGCAGACGCGAGAAGTGGCCGCCCACATCGAGGTCTGCTCCGGGATTGCCGATCCGCGCCGTGTCACCGGCATCCCAGCTCTCCTGCCGCCACGGATCGAACACCACCTTCTGCCAGGTGTGGTCGGGGTGGACGGTCGCGACGACACGCCCCAGCGGGTCGTAGCAGAGGATGGGGCTGACGCCCTGGCGGGTGTCGAACTCGAAGCCATGCGTGCCGGTGAAAAAGGGCTCGAACTGCCGCACCGGCCTGCCCTTGTTGCTGAACACCGTCCAGCCGCTGCCGACCCAACGCGGGTCGACGGGGGCGTCGCCTTCGACCAGAGGTCCAGGCTCCGCCTGGATCTTCTGCTGGATGTCTCGACCGAATCCATCGGAATAGGCGAAGGCATGCTGGATTCTGGTGTTCTCGCCCTCCAGCAGGTCGGCGGCGTGCGTCTCGCGCGCGAGCGAGTACACGACGGATGGCGACGGCTGTGCGGCGGACTGGGTGCGCTGGTAGGCGGAAAGGTCGTACACCAGCCGAGTAGTCGCCCCCCGCAGGATGCTGTGAGGAGCCCCGAGGGGGTCGGCGAGATGCGCGAGCATCTCGGCTTCGGTCAGCTCGGACTCGAACCCCTCCAGGGTGTCGCCGATCCCCTCATCCGGCTTGCCCATCGCGGCGGTGCCGACCACCATGCCCAGCGCGTCGAACGCGACCTCCGATCGGTTGCCGTTGGGATCGGAGACGAGCCGCGGCTGAAGCGTTCGGTAGTCGTTGACGGCCGTGACGGTGTTGCCGAGCGGGTCCCGTGTTTCGACGCCGAGCAGGTCATAGTCGTCCGCGGTCGCGGTCGCCACGTTGCCGAACGGGTCCTGATACCGGCGCGGAAGGAAGAAGTGCTCCTGCGCGGTCGCCAGCTCTTGCCCCGGGGTGTCGGCGGGCTCTGGCGAGAGGAACGTGCGGCCAGCGGGCACCCACCAGCGTCCGTCACCGTCGACATCCACGTACCCGCCTTCGTCGGCGAGCATTGCGGGTGAGACGCGATCTCCGAAGAGGTCCAGGACGAGGCCGGGCGTGAAGGCCAGCTTGTAGGTCTCACCGCTCACGGCGAGCGCCTCGGCCACACGCACGGGCAGGAGCGCTGACGGATCGCCGGCGGCGGCACCCAGATCATCGGGCCGGTACTGGGTGCGCACATGCTCGATCAGACGCTTCTGGCCGGGCCCCGCCGGTTGCTCGTAGGGAATCTCGTCGGCAGCGTCCAAAGCAGCGAAGACGGCATCCCACCCCAAGCGCGCACCGTCGCCTTCCGGGGTCAGCCCGGCCAGTTCGTAGCTGCGAGTCTCGGCGGCCAGCGGCGTGCGGTAGGCGTCATCCTCGTCGATCTGGTTGGTGAACTCGTTCTCGGTGCAGAAGACGTGCAGTCGCGCCTGCTCGATCTGGTCTGCGATTTCCAATCCCGGATCGGTCTCCTGACGGCCATAGCTGACAGCGGCGGAGCGCAGCACGTTGCCGAAGTCGTCGACGTCGAGCGTCAGGGAGTGGGCGATGCGGGGATCCCCGGGGTTCCGCTCGTATTGAGTGGTGAGTGCCTCTCGGGGATGCGTGAAGAACACCGCGCGGCTGTTGCCCGCCTGGCGCTGCAGGCAACGGACGGTGAAATTCTTGTCGGTGACGACATAGGGATGCTGCTGGATGTCGGTGCCGTCCAAGGCATAGACCTCCTGGCGCAGCATCGAGCCCTTCAGAGCGCGGCATGCGTCGCGCTCCTCTCCGGCCGTCAACCCGAGCGGCATGACGGATTCCCCGAGAAGGAGCCGTCTCGCGCGCGCATCGGGCACCGGCATCCCGAAGTCATCCGGCTCTCGGTAGTACTCGCCGGTGTCCGCGTCATCCAGCAGTCCGGCGAAGAAGTTCGCGAGGCGGTCCCGTCCCAGATACGCACCCGTGTGGAACCACGTGCGCGTGAGAACGGGCGGAACGTGGGAAGACTCGTCGAGGTTCGTGCCGAGCAGGTGTCGATCACCGAGTGCGGCGAACTCCTCCGTGTCGGTCTGATCCACTCGGGCGAAGCCCCGGAACTCGCGTTCGACCCCGTCGAAGTATCCGTGATGGTAGGAGTAGCGCGTCGCGAAGCGGTTGCCGCTGACGCGGTCGAACGTGTCGACCCGATCGACGACATGGACGGGGAAGGGGATCCTGGTGACCCACGGTGTGCCCGCGAGCTTGTCGGCGAGGTAGAACGTCGTCGACGGCGCATAGTGGATGTGGGTCTCCGCGCCGAGGTTGTTGACCGCCTTGATCAGCAGATGCGGTTTCACGGAGCCCATCAGGTCGATGTACCGCAACGGCCGCCGCGTGTCACCGGGCAACGGTGACGACCAGACCAGACAGGCCGTGCCGGTGCCGAGCAGGTCGACCGTCCTCACCGAGGCGAGAAAGTCGACCGATGGAAACTCTCCAAGGCGTCGTGGTCTGCTCCACCGGTTGCCGGACTGATTGAAATACAGATCGACCCCGTCGCGGCCCAGATAGATCACGTCGTTGGCGCCCGACCCGTCGATGTCATTGAGGCGGATGCACTTCTGGTCGAACCGGTCGGGTTTGTCGAACCACGGAGCATCGTCCATCGTGACCTTGGGACCGAACCGGCCGTATCCCTGGTTCGGCCAGTAGCACACCTCGCCGTTGCGGATGCGGACGAGATCGGTGAGGCCATCGCCCGCCATATCCGCAAGGTAGATCGACTCGGAACCATCGGCGAAGACGAGGCGTGGACCCTGCTCTTCGTCCGAAGAACGGCGAGCATGCTCGGCAGGGCCGAATCCGTCCTCCGCCAATGACGGATGCCACGTCAGGGCGTCGTGCTCGGTGATCAGCACATCGGCATACCCGTCGCCGTTCAAGTCCACGAAACGCAGGTTCGGGTCATCCCACGAGAGGTTGGGCAGGCTGGCGAATGCTCTGAAAGGCTCCCAGTTCGCATCAGGAGTGCGCTCGAAGAAGCCGGGGGTGGGTCCGGCGAAGGTCACCAGGTCGAGCTGGCCGTCTCCGGCCAGGTCGAGCAGTTGCTGCCTTCCCCCTTGCAGGGTGGCCGTCGAGGGTTTGGCGGCAACCGCTTCGGCTCGGGCGAACCGCCCTGCGCCGAGGTTCGCCTTGTAGAGCCACGTATCGGCCTGCTCCGTCAGGATGCCGGCGAGCCCCTCCCCGTCCAGGTCGGCCCAGTGGTACGTGGCGTCGTCCACCCCGCCGGGCAGGTTCTCGAGGCTGTCCGCATCGAGCTCTCGGATGTGCTCCTGGATGGCGGCCCTGCTGTACTCGAGTTCGAGCGGCGGCAGGGACTTCGTCAGGTAGGTGACGTACGCGGCGGCGCCGCGCCGTACGACCGAGACGGTCTCATCGCGGATGAACCCCGACTGGGTGGCGGTGCGGATCAAGGAGGCAGAACGGGTGCTGCCCTGATGGAGCAGCTCGTCTTCGATCGTCGGGGACTGCGAATAGTCGAGGTCCGCGTACTCGAACGCGGTGGCGCGCACCAGGCGGGGTTCATCGCCCAGTTCGTCGAAGCGGTGGAACATCAGCACCTGACGGCATCGTCGATAGGTGCGCACCTCGAATCCGGCGCGGTGGGACGAGAAGGGGTCTGGGCGAGCCGTCCAGGACTCCGCCGGTGCGGACGATGCGCGAACCCGCCGGTGCTGTTCGGCCTCGGGCACAGCGGGATCGAAGTCCACCTGTTCGCAGTGGCCCTCGTCGTAGTCGAAGACGACCTCGAACATCCACGTTGCCCGGTCGAGGTCCGGCTCGATCAACCGCGAGACCCGGTTGCCGTATCTGATCCGCTTCAGATAGCGGTTGGCCGTCCGGCTGCGGTTGCGCTCGTTGGCCTGTGACAGGTCGACGCCCTGGGAATCCTCCGCAGCATAGTCATAGGCGACCGCGTTGCCCTTGTCGTCGTACGATTCGCAGACCAGCCAGCTGAAGACGTGCCGGATGTCGGCGGGATCGCTGATCCGGCTCTCCGGCGTCCTGCCGTACAGCGTCGTGACGTTGTCGCGAGAGATGCTTCGCCAGTGGGTCTCGCCGGAGGACGGCGCGCTCCATCGCTCGATCCTGGCGAACGGGCCCTCGATGCGAGGACGATAACGCCGGACGAGGTAGGTCACACCGTCGATCTCGCGCTGTCCGTCGTCACCGTCCCCGTGCGGAACCGGCACCAGGTCCTCGGCCCCGGACAGAAGGAAGACATCGGACTCGTCACCATCCCGGTAGGCCGGCAGCCCTTTGTCCGTCTTGCGGGTCACGGCGGGGGTCGACAGGTTCCAGCCCCAGCCGAACGGGCCATTTCCGGCACCGGAATCGTAAGAGAGCGAGAGCTGCGGACCGAAACCTGATCGCCCGGGGCTGGTGTAGATGGGAACACTCAGCGAACCGGTGCCGGTGACCGGGTTGGTCGAGAACTTCTCGCCGATTCCCCGGATGGCGCCGCCGCCCTTGGGCAGCGATAGGGCAGTCGGCCCGAACTCGACACCGCCGCTGTTCGCTTCTCGAGCAGGCTCGCCGCGGCCCGGCACTGCGGTCATCGCTGCGGGAACTCGCTGAGCGCCGTGAGCTGGCCGACCTGCTTCGTCCACGAAAGATCCACTTCCCAAGTTCTCACACGAGGAGAACCCGCGGCCCGAGCGTGGCCGGCATCCCTGGATGCAGAGATAGGGGAGGTCGATCGACGCTTGAGCGTGTTGATCCGATCGCCACGATTCTCACACAGAACGCGACACTCGGCGAGACCCCTCGGAGCCGTCCATGGGCCGGGGCGTGCCGCCCGGGTGACCGAACGGAGGGCTCAGCGCCCCTGCGCCTCGAGCCACTCGCGAGACATCCGGAATCCGTCCGGGAGCGATGCGGAGCTCTCCTCGTCGATGCACAGCCAGCCGTCATAGCCGGCACGATCCAGTGCGGTGAGGACCCCGACCAGATCCAGATCTCCTCGGCCGACGATGCGCCAATCGTCATCGGCGTAGTCCTTGAGATGCACGTTGTCGACGAAACCACCGAACTCGTCGATGAAGCCCGGGAGGTCCTCCACTCCGGAGCGCGCGAGGTGCGCGGTGTCGACGGTGAGTCCGAGCAGCCCCGGCTCCATCCCCTCGAAGAACTCGTGGAAGTCGCTGAGCACCATGACGGGCTGATCGGTGTGGTGGTGCAGCGAGAACCGAACTCCCCGATCGTGTGCACTCGCGGCCACCCCGGCGAGCGTCTGCGCGAAGGATCGCCGCAGCTCGCGGTCCACCCCTTCGTGCGGATGACCATGGCAGAAGATGATCCGCTCCGCGCCGACCGTCGCGGCGAAGTCGATGACCTTGTCGATCCGGGCGAGCCCCTGGGGGTCGAGCGAGTCGCCCATGATAAGCCCGGAGTAGATGCCGACATCCGTTCCCAGTTCGTCGAGCGCTCGCTCTGGAGTATCGATGTACCGCTCGTACTGCGCGCCCTTCAGCTGCAAGCCCTCGTATCCCTCGGCCCGGAAGCCGGACACGTAGCCGCCCAGCTCACCAGCGGCGACGGGCTTGGAGAATGCCCTGCGCAGTGCGCTCACTCGCCTATCACCTGCCGACGAGCCGTGTCGAAGATGATCAAGAGCTCGCACTCGTCATCGCCGATGTTGACGGCGTTGTGCGTCGCTCCCATCGGGATCGAGATCGTGTCGCCGGGGCGCATCTCGACGTACTCGTCGTTCACCCGGTGGCGGATGGTGCCCCGCACCACCATGAGCACCTCATCGCAGTTGGGGTGATGGTGAACCGGGTTGTTCTTTCCGGGCTGGATGAAGCACTTCCCCACGGTGAGCACGTCTGAGTTGCCCTGCGAGTCGGCGACCATCCATTCCAGCCGTCCCCATTCCTGGGGTTCGACGAGTGCCGTGCCCGCGGGAACGAGCCCTCCGCGGCGGATGTGTTCGGGGGTCATGTTCTCTCTCTCGGTGGTAGGTCAAGGGGAGTCAGGGCAGCAGACCATCGACGAAGGTCACCGGCTCGCCGGTGGCCGCGGATCGGTAAGCACCGTCGATGAGGGAAATCGTCTTCAGATTGTCGCGACCGGAGTTGGATGCCTCGGTTCCGCTGTCGATCGCATCCAGCAGCTTCTCGAGAGCGCGGTAGGCCGACAGCGGCTTGTTGCCGTCGAGTGAGTACTCATTGACGAACTCCTCGGCGCCCGCCGCCGTGGCCACGACGACCTTGCCGTCGGTGATCCGCAGTGTTCCCTCATCCCCGAGCACGATGGTGTCCCAGTCCGTTATCCAGCTCGCGAAGCTGTCGGTGTAGGTGACGGTCACATCGCCGAAGTGGATCTGGATGCTCGCGTCGGTCTCGCCGATCGCGGTGACGGATGGCGCCGAGAAGGTGCGTGCGACGAGCCATGTGGCGTCATCCGGAACGAGCATGCGGAAGCCGTCGAGCCAGTGCACCCCCATCACCATCAGCGCATGGTGCGCCTGCTCATTGCGCCAGCCCTCGTCCTGTCGGTGCATGAGCTCGCGGTGATTGATCGCGCGGACCCGTCCGATGCGGCCCGCCGCGATCAGCCCGCGGGCGAGCTCGAAACCGTAGTACTCGCGGAAGTTCTGGTCGACGGCGAGCTGGACTCCGCCTTCGTCGGCGGCTCGCACCAGTTCGAGCGCCTCATCCAGCCCGGCGGCCATGGGCTTCTCCACGAGGATGTGCGTGCCCGCTGCAGCCAGTTCGCGCACCGTTTCGAGGCGCACGTGGCTCGGAGTGCACACCACGGCAACGTCGAAGTCGACGGTGTCGAGCGCTTCGCGTATCGACGAGAACGACTCGGGGATGCCGTACGTGAGCGTCGCCCACTCTCTGCGTTCGGCGGACGGATCGACCACGGCCACGACATCGATGCGGTCCGGACGCATCTGAAAGCCGTCGAAGTGCATGGAGCTGACGCCGCCTGCACCGATCACCGCAATGCGGGCAGGTTGTGCCGACATCCATGTCCTCCTGAAGATGCTCGGAGGTCCGTGCCCGGACCCGGGTCCGCGCACAACGGTGTGCGCTCTCCATCATCCTGTCGTATGAGGTCGGATGTCGGACTCGCCCGACAGCTGATCTACCGGCGACCAGCCCCCTCGTTTAGCTTTGTGGGATGCCGACGCGCTGGGAATCAGCCCACCGCGAGCCGCCGGCATCCGGCACCTCAGACAGACCGTCACCCGACCAGAACGGACCGCGTTTTCATGAAGCACGTCAACTGGGGCATCCTCGCCACCGGCAACATCGCGCATCGATTCGCTGAGACGCTCGCGACGTCCGAGACCGGAACGGCCGTGGCTGTCGCCAGCCGCGAGCACGCGAAGGCCACCGCATTCGCCGAGGAGTTCGACATCCCGACTGCGCATGGCTCGTACGACGATCTTCTGGCGGATCCGAACGTCGAGGCCGTGTACGTCAGCACGCCTCACCCGCAGCACGCGGAATGGATCATTCGGGCTGCCCGGGCCGGCAAGCACATCCTCTCCGAGAAGCCCGCCGCCCTGACATTCGCCCAGGCCGAGGCGGCCATCACGGCCGCGCGCGAGAACGACGTCTTCTTCATGGAGGCGTTCATGTACCGGTGTCACCCCCAGACCGCACAGCTGGTCGACATCGTGCGATCCGGCGAGATCGGCGACATCCGGCTCATCCGCGCGATGTTCAGCTTCCAGACGACGCGCGATCCGGAGGGAAGGCTCTTCGCGAATGCCCTGGGCGGTGGCGGCATCCTGGATGTCGGCTCTTACTGCATGTCGATGGCCCGCCTTCTCGCGGGTGCGGCGCAGGGCCTGCCGTTCGCCGAACCCGTCTCGGTCAAGGCTGTCGCGCAGCTCGACCCTGCCGAGGGGACCGACCTGTACTCGACCGCGGTGCTCGAGTTCGACGGTGGCCTGCTGGCCGAACTCACCACCGGCGTGCTCTTGAACCAGCCCAACACCGTCGCCGTCTACGGATCAGAGGGCAGCATCACCGTCGATCAGCCCTGGTTTCCCGGCGCAGCAGGCTCGCGGATCGTCGTCTCGCTCGACTCCGGCGAGCATCGCGAGATCGAGACAGAGACCACGGCCAACGCGTACCACTTCGAGGTCGACACCGTCGCTCGTCACCTCGCGGATCGTGCGGCGCCCTCGCCGGCCATGAGCCCGGAGGACACTCTGGGCAATATGCGGGCTCTCGACTCCTGGCGCGCGGAGGCCGGCGTCGTCTACGGTGCGGAGCGGCGTGACCAGTTCGTCCATCCGCTCTGGGCGGAGCGACTGTCCGTCCATCACACGGCCGGTATGGAATACGCCTCCCTTCCGGGCGTCGAACGGCCACTTGCCCGACTCGTGATGGGCGGGGTTCCGACGACGACAGTCGGTGGCCAGATCGTGCTCGACGACTACTTCGAACGCGGCGGCAACGTCATCGACACCGCCTTCCACTACGACGGGGTCGACGAATCGATCGGCCATTGGCTGCGGACGCGCGGAGTGCGCGAGGACGTGTCGCTCATCGTGAAGGGGGCTCATACCCCGAACTGCACGCCCGAGGCACTGAGCGAGCAGCTCGAGATCAGTCTCGAGCGGCTGGGCACTGACCACGGCGAGATCTACATCATGCACCGCGACAACCTCGACGTCCCGGTCGGCGAGTTCATCGACGTCCTGAACAGCCATCGCGTGGCGGGGCGGATCGGGATCTTCGGCGGCTCGAACTGGAGCATCGACCGGCTGTCCGAGGCGAACGCGTATGCCGCCGCGCATGGCCTCCAGGGGTTCTCGCTGCTCAACAACCAGCTGAGTCTCGCGGCCCCTGTCGAGCCGGTGTGGGCCGGATGCCTGAGCGCCAACGACCCGAACTCCCGACAATGGCTTGCGGAGAACCACTTTCCATTCCTCGCGTGGTCGAGCCAGGCGAGAGGGTTCTTCACGGCGCGCGCCGCTCCCGACCGACGATCGGATGCCGAGCTCGTCCGCTGCTGGTATTCCAACGCGAACTTCGAACGCAAGCGTCGTGCGGCGGAACTCGCAGCGGCGAAGGGTTGCGAAGAGATCAACATCGCGCTCGCCTGGGTCTTGTATCAGCCATTCCCCACCTGGACCCTGATCGGCCCGGCGACGACGGGCGAGCTGCACAGCAGTCTCGGCGCGTTGAAGGTCTCGCTGACGCCCGAGGAGGTGGCCTGGCTCAACCTCGAGTCGGACCGGTAGGCGACGCTGCGCGGCGGTTCACTGTCGCGGATCCAGGAGTGGGCTCGCGGACCCGCGTGACCTGCCAGACCTACGCGGTGTCGGAGTCGGCCTTCCGACTGCCCGCCTCCAGCACATCGCCGGCGGGCAGTTCCTGGTGTCCGCCGAACTGCAGCCGCATGGCGGAGAGCAGCTGGTTCGCGTAGTGGTCCTCGCCCCGTGACGCGAAGCGTTCGAACAGGGATGCCGCAAGGACCGGCACGGGAACTCCGGTGTCGACCGCGGCCTTGATCGTCCACCGCCCTTCGCCCGAGTCCGATACGCGACCCGCCAGGCCGTCCAGCGTGGGGTTGGCCTCGAGCGCGGCCGCCGTAAGATCCAGCAGCCACGAAGAGATGACCGAACCGCGACGCCAGAGCTCGGCGACCTTCGGGGTGTCGATCGTGAACTGGTAGAACTCCGGCTCTTCGAGCGGTGCGACCTCGGCGGAATGCTCCGACTCGCGGATGCCGGCATCCGCGTTGTCGAGGATGTTCAAACCCTCGGCGAGTGCGGCCATGATGCCGTACTCGATGCCGTTGTGCACCATCTTCACGTAGTGACCGGCCCCCGACGGGCCGCAGTGGAGATACCCCAGTTCCTCGGGTGCGTAGTCCCCTTCGCGCCCTGGTGTGCGTGGGATGTCGCCGCGTCCCGGGGCGATCGTCTTCAGGATCGGCTCGATGATCTCCAGCGCCTCGTCGGGTCCGCCGACCATCAGGCAGTAGCCGCGTTCCAGGCCGAAGACGCCGCCGCTCGTACCCACGTCGACGTAGCGGATGCCGCTCTCCTTGAGCTTCGCAGCCCGCCGAACGTCGTCGCGATAGTTCGAGTTGCCGCCGTCGATGATGATGTCACCCGGCTCGAGCACGGCCGCGACCTCATCCACGACCCGCCCGGTGAGCCCTGCCGGAATCATCAGCCACACCACCCGTGGCGACTCGAGCGTCGCCGCGAACTCAGCGACACTGCCGATGCCGACGGCGCCCTCGCTCGCGAGCGCGGCCACCGCCCGGGGGCTGACGTCGAAGACCACGGCTTCGTGGCCGTCCCGCATCAGCCGCCGCACCAGGTTCGCGCCCATCCGCCCGAGACCGATCATTCCCAGTCGCATGCTTCTCCACCCGCCCGCCGTCGCCTGCGCCGGAAGCGCCTCGGCCTCAGGGCAGTTTATGGCTGGTTCGCTTCTGCGAGGTTCTCGGGGTGCAGCGGTGCCGGAGTCTGAGGATCGAAACGGCACCGGTCTTCACCCCGCGGCGGCAGCTCTCGCGAGGCACGCACTGGAATCGGGCTTGTCCAAGTAGCTCACCTTGTGACTGAATGAGACATCGGATGCCGGGGCATCGCAGCACCGCTTGGTTCGTGGGATCGGAAGTCTCTGATGGCGCAGCGCACGGCCCGCAAACGTTTGCGTTCCGTTTTGGCGATGCTTGTCGTGGGCGTGGTGGCGGCATCGTCCGTCCTCTACTCGTCCACGGTCGGGCCTGTGCCGGCCGCGAGCGCCGCCACAGTGAGCCTCGGCACGGTGCAGGGACAGCTCGCCAACCAAGAGGGTGTCGACAACGGCACATCGGGCAACTGCATCCGCTACTCCCCTGCCAACACGTCCACCTCGTCGGGAGTCGTCGCTGCGCCGAACGAGGCTCTCACCGCGCACGGCCGCCCCGGCCAGAGCACCTCGTCGTGCCCCGCGAACCTCAGCACCTCGTCGCAGAGCGCGGTCGGGTTCCGGCCCTCCTCCGTCTCCTCCGTGACCGATGGCGCCCCGTTCCTCATCGGACGGATGGTGCACTACAACAACCCCGTCTATGCCGACGACCGCTACTTCACAGGGGACCTGCGCGCAACCCTCACGGGCTTCGCGAGCCCCAACACGCTGACATTCAACTGGACACTCGATGAGACACCCAACACCGGCGCCGGCAACTGCTGCAACGACATCCTCACGTTCACCAATCAGATCTCCAACGTGACGCTGTCGCAGGGCGGGCTCACGTTCAAGCTCGTCATGCTCGGGTTCATCGGCACGGGAACTTCGACGACCTGCCCCGTAACACCAGTCGGCACTCCGCAGAACGTCTTCTCCACCGTCGAGGGCACCCAGACGCACGCGTGCATGTACGCCGCCATCGCGCAGGAGCGTTCGCTGCGCATCGTTAAGAACGTCGTCGGCAGTCCTCCTGGTGCGCCGTCGTTCGCGTTCACCTCGACATCGACGCTCGACGGCTCTCCCTGGTCCAACAGTGCGTTCAACCTGGCAAACGGAGGCACTGTGCAGCGGTCGCTGGTCAGCGGCAACACGGTGACGGTGGCCGAGACGGATCCCGGCGATGACAGGTGGTCGCTGTCGGCTCTCGTCTGCCAGGAGTACAACGCCGCGGGGCAGCTCGTCACGATCCCCGGCTCGACGAACGTCGCCGCGCGCAAAGTCACGCTGGCGAACGTGCCACCGCCGGCCTACCTGCCCGACCCGTCCATCACCTGCACGTTCACCAACACCTACACGCCGCGGACCACGCTCACTCTCGTCAAGCAAGTCCAGGGGGGCGCCGCCAGTCCGGCGCTGTGGACTCTCACTGCCACCGGAACGTCGGGCGCGGCGGCAGGCACGGTCATCTCTGGACCGTCCGGATCGGATGCCGTCACGAGCAAGCGCGTCATTGCGGGCACCTACCAGCTGAGCGAGCAGGGCACCGGCGCAGCGGAGACCGGGTTCGTCCAGGTCGGGAACTGGACATGCACCGCCGGGGGCACGTCCTACCCCGTGACCGCGACCGGAATCGTGACCCTGCCCGACCTGCCGGCCGCTACGACGGTCACGTGCGCCGTCGTCAACCGGCAGGCGACCGGCTCGCTGCAGATCTCGAAGGTCGTCGACGATCCAGTCGGGGGTTACACGGGTGGCGCCACGAAGACCTTCTCGGGCACCTACGACTGCGGAGCCGGATACAGCGGGACCTTCACGACGCTGACCACGTCGGCGCCCGTCACGGTCAGCGGCATCCCCGCCGGCCGCTCTTGCCTGGTGACGGAGAATCCGCCCACCGGGGGACTCCTGAACGCGTCGTTCGCATGGGGCGCACCTGCCTACTCGACGCAGCCGGTCACGGTCTCCGACCAGCAGACGGCCACCGTGACCATCACGAACCAGGTCGAGCAGCGTTTCGGCACCTTCGCCGTCACGAAGTCGGTAGAAGGCCCCGGCGGATACATCGGCGGGTCGGCGCGCGTCTTCCCCGTCGCCTACTCGTGCACCCTCACGAACGGGCCCACCACCTCGGGCACGATCAACGCGACAACCGCCACCGCCACAACACCGACCGCACCCATCCCGGCGGGCTCCGTCTGCAGCTTCTCGGAGACGCTGACGACACAACCCGACGACTTCGCGGATCCCAGCTACGCCTGGACCGGCAGCGCGATCGCGCCGACCTCGGTCACCATCGGCGACGGCGCATCGACGAGCATCACGGTCACCAACACCTACGCTCGCGAGACCGGCGAGCTCATCATCGCGAAAGTCGTCGACGGCGACGGCTACATCGGCACGGGTGAGCCCTTCGTCGTCACCTACGACTGCGGCGTGGCGCGGGGGCAGGTCACCGTTGCTTCTGGCGGCAGCACGAGTGTGACGGTTCCCGCCGGCAATTCCTGCGCGGTGCAGGAGCAGACGCCGGACCCGGGCCTGCTGTCGCCGGCATACGTGTGGGGGACCCCGACCTGGGCTCCGGGTATCACGGCGATCGTTCCCGCGAACGGCAGCGCGACACTCACGGTCACCAATCCCACCATCGCCGTCTTCGGGACGGTGCGGGTGACCAAGTCCATCTCGGGCGAGACGGCGGGTGTCACGGCACAGGCATCCTTCGACATCGGCCTCTCGTGCGACAACGGCTACACGGCGACCATCCCGGTGGGCGTCGGCGGAGCAGCGACGACCCCCGATCTGCCCGTCGGCACGACGTGCGACATCTCGGAGACCTCCCCGACCGGCGGCCTCATCGACGGTTCGTACGCCTGGGGGAACCCGGTCGTCTCCCCGGCGTCGGTCACGATCACCGATCCAGGGCAGGTCGTGGCCGTCACGGTCGACAACCCCGTCGTGCGTGTCACCGGTGCACTCACCATCACCAAGGCGGTCGTCGCTCCCGACGGCGTCGTCGACCCCGGCCGCGTCTTCGACATCACATACTCCTGCGTGTACGGCGCTGACGCACCTGTCAGCGCTTCAGTTGCCCTGACGGAAGGGTCCTCGCAGACCGTGACGGGTCTGCTGCTCGGGTCGACGTGCACGGTGCGGGAGGACGATGCGACGCTGGTGGCCCCGCCCAACGCCGGCGATCCGTCGTATGTATGGCTGCCGCCATCGTACGACCCCGGGACATCCGTCGTGGTGGAGTCGGCGACGACGCCCGCCGCGGTCACCGTCACCAACACCGTCGACCGCCTCGACGGGACCTTCCGGCTGACGAAGTCGGTCGTCGGCGCGGGGAAGGATGCCGGCTACGACGGCGGCGGGTTCACTTTCTCGGTGGTGTGCTCGCTGGGCGGCGCGACGCTCCTCGACGACATCGCCGTCATTGCGGACGGCGAGAACTGGGCACCTCCTGACGGCGTCGACCTGCCGCTGGGCACCACCTGCACGATCGCCGAGACAGCGACGCCCGATCCGACCTCGCCGGCGTTCGGTTGGGACCCCGTGGAGTTCTCCATCGGCGGAGCGCCCGCCGGAGGCCCCTCGGTGGACTTCGCTCTCAACGACGCGACCGTTCCAGTGCAGATCAACGCGACGAACCCCATCACCCCGCGGACCGGATCCGTCGGGATACAGAAGGACGTGACCGGGGAGGTCGGCGGGCTCGCGGCCGGCGCGACGTTCGTCGTGAACCTGAACTGCGGGCTGGGCTTCGTCTACCAGGTGACCGTGCCGGCGGATGGGATCGCGACGCAGTCGGGCATTCCCGCCGGCTCGACCTGTGTCGCGGTCGAAGCACCGCCCGACCCGTCGCAGCTCGTGGACGCGTCTTATGCGTGGGGACCCCCGGTCTACACGCCCGCGGACGCGACGATCGCGGTGCCCGTCGACGGGACTGCGACGGTCCAGGTCGAGAACCCGATCGAACGCGTGCTCGTGCCGTTGCGTCTGGTGAAGACGGTGGCGGGCGCGCAGGGCGTCGTCGACCCCGACCAGACGTACCCCGTCACTTGGTCATGCACGTACGGCGGATCTTCGTTCGGCGGCTCCGTCGACGTGACCGCCGGTGCGGCCGGGGTCGAGCTCGCCGACGATGTTCCCGTCACCGCGGACTGCTCGGCTACGGAGGGCGACCTCGGAGCACCCTCGGCCGATCCCGCGTTCCGCTGGCTCGCGGCAACGGTGACAGGTGTCACGGTGTCGGCAGGGGGCCCCAACGTCATCACCGTCGCCAACACACTCGTCCGGGACTCCGGCTCGGTGCTGGTGCGCAAGCTCGTGACGGGACAGACGCAGGGCTACGTGAACCTCGGCGGCGGCGCCGATGACTTCACACTGCACGGATCGTGCACCGTGCCCGACGCACCCGAGATCGCCACGCGGTACGCCGATGGAGTCATCGCAGACGGTGGCGAGGTGCCGATCACGGCGTCCATCGGATGGACGTGCTCGGGCTACGAAGACACGCCGTCGAACGACCTTCTCGTCGACTCGTCTTACGCATGGGGAGCCCCCGTCCTCACGTGGGGCCCCGCCGCCGACACCCAACCACCTGCACCCACTCCGGAGAACACCGGCCCGTTCGTGCTCACACGCGATGACCCCACCATCGCGTTCTGGGCGGTCAACCCGATCGTGCGCGTGAGCAGCCCGTTCCAGATCACGAAGGACGTCGTCGACCCGTTCGGCGCGGTCGACTCGGGAGCGACGTTCACCGGCACGTACTCCTGCGTCTACGGAACGGATGCCCCGATCACCGGCGTCTGGTCCCTGGTCGCGGGCGGCACCTTCACCGGACCCGATGTGCTGCTGGAGTCGGTGTGCACCGTGACCGAGGACGACCCCGGCACCGAGGGACTCCCGGATGCCTCGTTCGAATGGCTCGAGCCGACAGTGAGCGACCCCGTCACCGTCGTGGCCGGCGGCACCGCGACCGTCACGGTGACGAACACGGTCGGCCGCCTCTACGCCGGACTCGACGTCGCCAAGGTGCTCGTCGACCCCGACGGCGGCGTTGTACCGGATGCCGCGTTCGCCGGAACCTGGACATGTCTGCTCGGCGACGCGGTGTTCTCGGACCGCTTCGCGGTGACGGCGAACGCCACCGTCACCGCGTTCGCACCTGCCGACGAGCGGGTACCGGCCTCCGCCGTGTGCACGATCACCGAGGACACCCCCGATCCCGCCGACCTGGTCGACGGCTCGTTCGGATGGAACGAGCCGACCTACAGTCCCGACGATGTCGAGCTGACGTCCGGCGAGACGGCGCTGCTATCCGTCGCGAACTCCGTGCACCGCGTGTACTCGAACGTCCGGGTCGTCAAGGCCGTGACAGGACCCGGGAGCGACCTCGTCCCCGTCGATCGGGTGTTCACGGGAACCGTGACATGCGTCTACGGCTCGGATGACCCTGTGGTCGGCACGTGGCAGGCCACCACGGCAGCGGAATGGGAGCAGGGCGGCATCCTCGTCGGGTCCGTCTGCACGGCGACCGAGGACGTCCCGGGGGCGCAGGGCCAGCCCGTCGAGGGCGACCCGTCGTACACATGGGAGCCCGCGATCGTCAGCGGACCGATCGTCGTGACACGGACGAACCGAGCGATTCCCGACGTCGAGCTCGCCCCGCCGATCCTCGTGACGAACCCGATCCGCCGCGTCTTCGGTGAGTTCTTCCTCACCAAGCTCGTGACCGGAAACGTGGAGGGGATTGTGGACCGCTCGCAGTCGTACCCGATGACGTGGGAGTGCGTCCCCGGCACCGGCGACCCGCTCGGCGGTGACTTCGCCCTCAGTGAAGGAGAGCGGATCGTCGTCGGTCCCGACACCGACCCGCCGGTGACCATCCCGGTCGGCTCCGTCTGCACCCTCACCGAGCCGCTGACGACAATGCCCGCCCTGCTCGACGACGCCTGGCACTGGAACGCTCCGGGCTTCACCGTCGAGGGCCTCGCGAGCCAGCCCGAACCCGTCACGGAGCCCTGCGACGACTCCGGCACGCTCCCCTGCCTGGGCGCTCGTGCCGTCGTGATCTCCATGCCGCACCCGCAGGAGGACATCCCCGATCCGACGATCGGCTTGGAGATCATCAACTCCGTCGATCGGTCCGCGGGCGCGTTCTCGGTGCACAAGACGAGCGACCCGCCCACCGGAACCACGATCCGACCCGGTGACGCCGTCACGTACACCATCACCGTGGACTCGACCGGAACCGTGCCCGTGCACGACGTCGTCGTCACCGACGACCTCGCCGCCGTCCTGCCGTTCGGCGCTGTCAGCGCGACGAGCCCGCCGACGGGCACCGCTGCGCTCGTCGACGCGGCCGCGTCGAAGCTCGTCTGGACGATCGGCACGCTCACACCTGGGCAGAGCGTCACCCTCACGTATCGATTGACCGTCGCCGGTGACGCGTGGCATGCGACGATCCGCAACGCCGCTCTGGCCACCGCGGATGTTCCTCCTTCGACCTGCGCCGACCTTTTCGACCCGGCGTGCACGACCGAGCACAACACGCCGCCCAAGCCTCCTCCTCTGCCTCCGACAGGCGGCACGATCGCCGTCGCGGCGGTGTGGGTGGGTGCGGGTCTGCTCATCCTCGGGACCGGCGTCGTCTTCGTCGTCCGGAGTCGCAGACGCACCGATTCCGCGCCCGAGCGCTAGCCGCCATCCTCGGCCGGCTCGTCACCCGAAATCACCTCAGCGCCGCCCCCGCGCGCACACCCCGCCACTCCGGCGACTCGGGTGCGAGCGGCAGTCGCCATCGAGGCTGCCTGGCCGGCTGGTAGCGCTCGGCGGTCAGGATGACGGTCGCGACGACCATGGCGGCGACGTGGAACTCCGGCGCGATCAGCACCAGCAGCATGATGGGGCCGCAAGCGGCCGCGCACGCCCCGCCCGTGATGACGCCGTACCGCCACGCATCCCCGTGCGCGACGGCGCCGAAGACCCGCAGCGTCGGCGCGCGGTGGCAGGCATTGAGGGAGCGCTGCCGCAGCGGCGAGCACTGCCAGATCAGGGTGAGCGCCACCGCGAGCCAGATCGACCCAGCGCTCGCCGCGATCAGCTGCGAGAGCGGCACGACGACGAGCCCCAGCAGCACCCACACGAGGCCATGACCAGCGAGGAAGACGGCGATCGTCGGGAGCCTGCGTCTTCGGAGACTGCCGCGCCACAGGCGGCCGACCTCTCGCAGCAACAGGAGCGGTGTCATCGCGAGGATCATCGCCAGCCACATGGCGACGGAGTGCGGCATCAGCGTCGAACCCACGGTCTGCGATGCGGCATCCATGACATGCGCGGCATGCAGGGTGCGCCCCGTGTCGCCCGCCTGTTCTGCGCCATCGCTCGCGACCGACCACACCAGTGCGGCCCAGCCGATGATGCTGGCGACGAGCAATCCCGGTGCGGGCGGCCGGCGAAGGAGCCCGGAGACACCGCGCAGCCGCAGGCGCGCGCTCATGGCTCGAGCATGAAGACGCTCATCCGGCCGACCATGAAGTCCGCGGCCGCCACGGTCTCGTTCGCCGGCACGAAGCGGACGTCGAGCGCCGCGAGGTCGTCGCCCGACAAGTGCAGAGATTCGACGATGCGGCTGATCTCCAGCACCTGATTGATGCCGCTGCCCGCATTCGGGCCGTTGCGATCGCTCGCGGCCGAGACGCCGAACAGGGACAGGGTGCCTGCGAGGCGGTCCGGGTGTGCGGCGGGTTCTTCGTCGGAGGGCACATTGACGTAGACGTAGTACAACGCGGCGTCGCTCGTTCCGTGGATGCCTTCGAGCTTGAGGAAGACGCGCGGCGGCGGTACCGCACCGTCGGCATCTGCCGCACCGCCGCGGTCGAACCCGCGACGCAGCGACCCCGTCCGCTGCTCATCCATCCTGACGGCGGCGTCGGTCTCGCCGACGACGTGCACGCCGCCATCGCTGGCACCGATCAACTCCGGCGTGGCTTCTGGGGTCATGGTCGTTCCTTCATCCAGATCGACGCCGCCCCCCGGCCCCGCGTCGGGGGGTCCGCCGATGACGGGCCCCACGTCGATCGGCAGCAGCTCGTCGTCGTAGGCATAGTCGAGCGGCAGTGCCGATGTGTCGAGTACATCGCGAGCGGTGTAGGTCCACTCGCCGTCGCTCGTCGGCATGACGAACGGTCGGTCCGCCGGTCCGTCGAGCCAACTCTCGTCCGTCGGGTCATCGTTGACGCGCCGCCAGGAACTCCAGAGCCGATCGATGTTCGCGTGATGCAGCCAGAAAATTGGGTCGAGCGCGGCAGTCAGCGGCGTGGACATCAGGCCGAAGTTGCGCCAGTCATTCGGATCGGCACCCGGGATGCTGCCGCCGATCGCACCGTGCAGGTTGTTGTGCGGTGTCGACTCCAGGCCCCCGTTGGTCGTCTCCGATTCCGGTCCGTGGTGAAAGAGCGTTCGCGGACCGCCGAAACCCGGTGGGATGTCGCCCACCCCGCCGGTGAACTCGATGTCGTCGAGCGCGGCCACCGACACGAGTCCCGGTGCGATGAGGATCGGCATCGTGCCGCTCCCGAAACGCCGTTCGACGCGCAGCGGATTGTCCGTCCCGTCGGGGAGCGAGGCTTCGGCGAACACTTCCGGCAGCTTCCGCGCATCCGCCCGGGTCGGATCGCTGTAGTTCCAATACGGCAGGGCCCAGTCCTCGGGCCCGCCGGCCGCGACGATCGCCTCGCGAGCGACCTGCTCGAACGCGGTCAGGTACCCGCGATGCCACGGCAGGAAGTACCAGCTCTGATGCTGGCACTGGTTCCAGAAGCGCCGCTGGACGCGGGCCGGCGGGGCCGACACATCCGACTCGACCAGCCCGAACTCGATCCACACCGTCGGGTGGACGCCATGGATCGCGCCGAAGAACAGCCAGCTGGTCGGATCCGTGAGCGGGCGGGATTGCATCGCCCTGACCGCGGTCGCGTACCACAGCATCGGTTCCGACCATCCCGGACCGAGCGTGCGCACTTCGCGCCGAACCCGAGCCATCCGCGCCTCCTTCGGCGTCAGCCCTGCACGCAGGATAGGACGTCTGCGTTCGAATGGGAACCAGGTCACGGGTACTGCGGCTTGCCGCCCTTCCAGCCCACCGGATAGCGGACGCACGGCCCACTCGTCGCATCCGTGACGCCCGCGGCGTAGTTGTCGGGCGTCGAGTAGACCCCGTACGGGTCGTAGAAGTAGAACTGGCCGTCCGTGTCGCGGCGCGTCCAGAAGATGTGGAGGTGGGTGTTCGGTCCGCCGCTCCCCTTCTTGCCACCGGGACCTGTGTTCCCCGCCCACGCGAGCTGCTCCCCACGTGCCACCTGCTGACCCACTGAGACGGGGATCGTCTGTGCGTTCGTGCCCCAGTGCGCCGAGTCGAGGTCCCGTGTCGCGGGGTCCTGTGTGTTGCCTGTCTCGAGCAGATGGGTCTTGTAGGCGGCCAGATCGGAGGCTGAGATCCACCCCGCCGTCATCGTGTCGTTCCACGCGGCATCCGCATCGTGATCGGCGCCATCGCGCAGGTGCATGTACATCGTGCGATACGCGTCCGAGACGCCGTTCACATCGTGGCTCACGATGACCGTGTTACCCGACCACTGGTCCCATCCCACGTGGACCACTGTGCCGGCGGCGGACGCCCTGACCTCGAAGGTCGCGTCGCCCTGCGAGTAGTCGCCCGCATGATGCCAGCCGCCGTCGCCATAGCGCCAGATGCCGCTGCGCTTCACGTCGGGGTCGCTGAACGGCAGCGTGAGGAACGGCTCGACCGCCATGAGGTGGCTCAGCCGCGCGTAGCGCGTCGCGCCTGTTGTGTCCTGCACGGGCCAGTGGTACACGTCGCTATGGCCGGTGACGAAGTAGTTGTATGTCCCCGTCGGCATGACCACCTGGTTGAGCGCGTTCGCCGTGCACGGATGCTTCGATCCAGCCGTGTCGACAAGGCGCAGACCCTGCTGCGACCACTCGTGCCAGCGTGCGGTGAAGCTCTCCCAGTCCTGACCGGCCCACAGTCCGTGACCGCCCTGGCCGGGGAGGTAGGCGCCGACCCACATTCGGGTGCGGCCCTGCTGGAATGTGTCGACGCTCACGAGGCGCAGCCCCTGGGCGGAGAGCTCCTTCCATTTCGCGTCGAAGCTGTTCCACGGCGCGGCCCACAGGGCGTGGCCGCCGCTGCCGGTGCGGAAGACTCCGGCGTACTGCGGCGTGCCGCCGATGACGGCGGCCGAGACGCACACGAGGCGAAGGCCGTTCTTCGACAGTTCCTTCCACTTCGCCTCGAAGCTCGCCCAGTTCGCGACCCACAGCGCGTACCCGTCGTTGCCCGGAAGGAACGCGCCCGCATACATCGCGGTCCCGTTGACCTCGTAGACCGCGATGCTCACCAGGCGCAGGCCCTGCTCGGACAGCTCCTTCCACTTCGCCTCGAAGCTCGCCCAGTTCGCGACCCAGAGCGCATGGCCGCCCGTGCCCGCTCGGTAGGTGCCGATGAACTGCGGCACGTTGTTCTCGACAGACACCGAGATGCTGTGCAGGCGCAGTCCGCTCTTCGACAGCTCCTTCCACTTCGCCTCGAAACCGGCCCAGCCGGCCGCCCAGAGGGCATGTCCATCGTTTCCGGGGAGGAAGACCCCCGTGTATGCGCGAGCCATGTCGCACCTCCGTCCACCGGGCTCCGGGCGAGCCCGTTGGATGGAAGAGCGCCGTCACCCACCGGATGATACGAAGCGCAGCGCGCCGGGCAGGACGCGGGCGAGCCCCCGCATGTCGCCGGTGCGTGCGACGATCCGCAGGACGGATGTCGGCGGGAGGACGGGATGCGGGGCGAGGCGACCGTGCTGCACGCGGATCTCGACGCCTTCTACGCCTCGGTCGAGCAGCGCGACGCGCCCGAACTGCGTGGCCGGCCGGTCATCGTCGGCGGCGGTGTCGTGCTGGCAGCGAGCTACGAGGCGAAGGCCCGCGGTGTGCGCACCGCGATGGGCGGGCGGCAGGCGCGCGAGCTGTGCCCGGATGCCGTGATCGTCCGGCCGCGGATGGATGCCTATTCCGCGGCCAGCCGGGACGTGTTCGCGATCTTCCGCGACACGACACCGCTTGTGGAGGGGCTCTCCATCGACGAGGCATTTCTCGAGGTCGGCGGTCTGCGACGCACCTCAGGGACGCCTGAGCAGATCGCGGTGCGATTGCGTGAGCGCGTCCACGCCGAGGTCGGATTGGCGATCTCGGTCGGCGTTGCGCGAACCAAGTTCCTCGCCAAGGTCGCCAGCGCGGTCAGCAAGCCGGACGGGCTGCTCGTGGTCGAACCGGAGCGCGAGCAGGAGTTCCTGCTCCCGCTGCCGGTCGAACGGCTGTGGGGAGTCGGCGCCGTGACCGCCGAGAAGCTGCACCGGCTGGGCATCAGCACAGTCGGGCAGCTGGCCGAGCTGGAGGCCGCGACCGCGGAGCGGCTGCTGGGCAAGGCGACGGGCGCGCACCTGCACGCGCTCGCCCGGCTGCGGGATCCGCGCCCGGTCGACACCACGAAGCGCCGCGGGTCGATCGGTTCTCAGCGCGCGCTCGGGAGCCGCCCGCGTTCGCCTGAAGAAATCGACGTCATCCTCACCCAGATCGTCGATCGGCTCGCCCGCCGTCTCCGCGACCGCGACCGGGTATGTCGCACGGTCGTGCTGCGCCTCCGCTACGGAGATTTCGCCAAGGCCACCCGATCGCGCACCATGCGCTCCGCGACCGACCGTACCGCGGTGCTGCTCGCCCTCGCACAAGGACTGCTCGCCGCTGCGCAGCCGACGATCGCGGAGCGCGGGATCACCCTGATCGGCGTCTCGCTGTCGCAGCTCGGACGGGCCGACAGCATCCCGCCGGAGCTGCCGATCGACTGGGACGACGGGGCGCGCCTCGACACCGTGCTCGACTCGGTGCGCGATCGCTTCGGCGCGGCGTCGGTCGCCCGCGCAGCGCAACTCGGTCGCGATCCGGGCTGGTCCACGCCCCTGCTGCCGGAACACGAGTGACGCCCGACACAGACAGCGGGGTGCGGACCTGCGGAGCGGTCAAGGAGCCCCCACCTCAGTGTCGGGTGGCGCCCGATGGAGCGCTCATCGCAGAGCGTTCAGCGATCACGTCGGGTCGGCGTTCATCTCCCACTGTTTCGGCGAGCGCCAGAGTGCGCTCGTCGTCAGAGATCGGATCATTTCCATTTCTTTGGGCAGCCGGTTGTAGAGCTTCATGAAGAGTTCCTCCACATCCAGGAGTTCAGCCGTCCAGTCGCGGCGGTTGATCGCCATGCAGGCGAAGAAGTCTTCTTCGGAGAAGTCGAGGCCGTCCCAGGTGAGGTCTTCGTAGCGCGGCATCCAGCCGAGGGGGCTTTCGATGGCGAGCGCTCGGCCGCGTGAGCGGGCGACGATCCACTCCAGGACGCGCATGTTCTCGCCGAACCCGGGCCAGAGGAAGTTTCCCTCTGCGTCACGACGGAACCAGTTGACCTGGAAGATGCGAGGAGCGTTGCGGACGTTCCGGCCCAGTGCGAGCCAATGGTTGATGTAGTCGCCCATGTGGTAGCCCGAGAACGGAAGCATCGCGAACGGATCGCGGCGCACGACTCCCTGCTCCCCGAACGCAGCGGCGGTGGTTTCGGAGCCCATGGTCGCCGCCATATAGACCCCGAACGCCCAGTTGAAGCTCTGCGCGACGAGCGGGATGGTGCCGGCGCGACGGCCGCCGAACACGAACGCCCGGAGCGGCACGCCCTGAGGGTCGTCCCACGATTCGTCGAGCGCCGGGTTCAAGGTCGCGGGCGAGGTGAACCGGGAGTTCGGGTGTGCCGCCTTCGTTCCCAAGCCGGGGGTCCAGTCGTTTCCCTGCCAGTCGATCGCGTGCGCCGGCTTCGGCCCGTCCATCCCTTCCCACCACACGTCCCCGTCGTCGGTGAGTGCGACGTTCGTGAAGATCGTGTCGGAGCGGATCGACTCCATCCCGTTCGGGTTCGTCGCGTATGAGGTGCCGGGCGCGACCCCGAAGTAGCCCGCCTCCGGATTGATGGCGAACAGCGTGCCGTCGTCACCGGGTTTGATCCAGGCGATGTCGTCGCCGACGGTGCTCACCTTCCACCCCTGGTCGGCGAACGTCGGCGGCGGGACGAGCATCGCGAAGTTCGTCTTGCCGCACGCGCTCGGGAAAGCCGCCGCCACGTACGTCTTCTCCCCCTCCGGGTCCGTCACCCCAAGGATGAGCATGTGCTCGGCGAACCATCCGTCGTCGCGGGCCATGGTGGACGCGATCCGCAGCGCCAAGCATTTCTTGCCGAGCAGCGCGTTGCCTCCGTAACCGGACCCGAAGGACCAGATCTCGAGCGTCTCAGGGAAGTGGACGATGTACTTCTCGCTCGGATTGCAGGGCCACGCGACATCCTGCTCACCTTCAGCCAACGGGGACCCGACGCTGTGCATGCACGGGACGAACTCACCGTCCGCGCCGAGCACCTCGGCGGCGGCACGCCCCATCCGCGTCATGATCTTCATGCTGACGACGGCATACGGGGAGTCCGTTATCTGCACACCCAGCTGCGCGATCGGTGAACCGAGCGGGCCCATACTGAACGGCACGACATACATCGTGCGACCGGCCATCGATCCCGTGAACAGACCGCGGAGGATCGGCATCATCTCCTTGGGGTCCATCCAGTTGTTGGTGGGACCGGCATCCTCTTCACTGCGCGCACAGATGAACGTGCGCTCCTCGACCCGGGCCACGTCGCTTGCATCGCTCCGCGCGAGATAGCTGCGCGGCCGCTTCTCTGGATTGAGCCGGATGAAGGTGCCCGCGTCGACGAGCTGCGTGCAGAGCTCGTCGTACTCGGCATCGGAGCCGTCGCACCAACGGACGTTCGTCGGGGTGCACAGTTCGACCATCTCTTCCACCCAGGCGACAAGCCCGAGATGCTGGATCCAGTCCGGTACGCTCATGACCCCAGCATGGCTCGCCCTCCACTCCCGCGCCAGACGATGCTCTGCTGTTCCGGCATCGGAGACCGTCCGCCGGCTCTGACTCAGGACCGCGACGGGTAGATGCCTGTCAATGCGATGCACCAGTTCAGCACCAGATAGGGCTGCATGTTGGCGTGCGGCTGACCGGACCCGCCCCCGCCGATCATGGCGGCGCTCATCGCCAGGTCAGCCGTCGTGCCGTACGAGGATCCGCCGGCGGTCAATGCCGGGAGGGCATCGGACGGATTCTTCGTGGTGGCCGAGGACGATGCGGCGACGGTGTGGCTGTGGGGTGGCAAGGTCGCAGCGGTGAGTGTCACCGTTTCGGTCCCAGCCAGCTCGCCCTGCGCGTAGTTCGCCAGCCCCGGGCCCTGCCCGAATGCGAGCGGGACTCTGCCGCGCAGGTCGGGAAGCGCGAACGTGGTGACCCCGTCACCCCCGTACGTGGTGCCCAAGAGCGAGAACAGGGCGGTGTTCTGCTGGATCGACTGCAGCTGCCCATTGCACAGCGCCCATCCCTGCGGGGCGAAGGTGAAGCCGAAGCAGCGAATCTCGCCGATGAAAGGGTCCATGCATTCTCCTGTGGTCGAGAGACGAGTCTCCACTGATGAGGGATGAGGCCCTTGGGGTGTACACGGCACCCATCGCAGTCATAGTGTGCCCTCACAGGACATAGTCCGCCAGACCCCGCCGTTCGGCAGGTCGGTGACGCGGATCGCTACGAGGGAGTGGCAGACCATGGCCGGATCCGACACCACGCGCGGAGTGGTGGCGCGCCGACGGATGCAGCGACGCGGGGCCGCAGCATCCATCGCCGCCGTCCTCGCCGTGCTCGCCGGTGCCGTGGTCGCACCGTCGATGGCACAGGCCGACGGACCTACGACGTTCACCAACAGCGCGGCGATCGCGATCCCCGCGACGGGGTCGCCCGACCAGATCGGTCCCGCCAGTCCCTACCCCTCCGCCATCACCGTGTCGGGCATGGCGGGGGCGGTGACCGCGGTGCAGGTGGTGTTCCACGGCCTGACCCACTCGACGCTCAACGATGTCGATGCGATGGTGGTCGCGCCATCCGGCCAGAACCTCGTGGTGCTGTCAGACATCGGCGACCCCGCCACCCTCGCGTTGGCCAGCAACGCCACGCTCACCTTCGACGACGCTGCAGCCGCCGGCGTGCCGGCCGGCAACGTCCCGACCGGCACCTACCGTCCCACCAACGGTGGAGCAGCGGAGTCCTTCCCTGCTCCCGCTCCTGCGCCCTCCGCGCAGACGACGCTGGCGGGTGCCTTCACCGGCATCAATCCCAACGGCGTGTGGCAGCTGTTCATCGTCGACGACGCCACGGGGGACGTGGGTTCGATGGCCGGCGGATGGAGCCTGGTGATCACGACCGAAGTGGCGGCCGCCGCGACGACCACCGCTGTGACCACATCCGGCTCGCCGTCGGCGACCGGAAGCCCGGTGACCTTCACGGCGACGGTGAGCGCCTCCGGCAGTCCGGTGACAACCGGCACCGTAGCCTTCACGGCGGATGGCGCGCCGATCGGCACAGTCGCCGTCAACGCCTCCGGCGTCGCGTCGGTGACGACGAGCGCCCTCGCCGAGGGCACCCATCCGATCGTCGGGACCTACTCGGGCAGCACGGGATTCGTGACGAGCAACGGCTCCGTGTCGCAGCGAGTGGACAACGCGACCGTCGTGACAGGCAGCACCTACTGCAACACCGGCCCGCTGACGGTCCCGGCCAACGGGCCTGCGGTCCCTTACCCGTCGAACATCACCGTGTCGGGGCTGACCGCTCCCGTCACCAAGGTCACCGCGACGCTCAACGGTGTCTCGCACGCCGTCCCCGTCGATCTGGATGTGATGCTCTCCGGCCCTGTACCGGCGACCAACCTCCTGCTGATGAGCGACATCGGCGGCACGGCTCCCGTCAGCGGGTTGACGGTCGTCTTCGACGACGACGCCGTCGGCTCGGTGCCGACACCGCTCACCTCGGGGACGTTCCGGCCCACGGACGATGACTCTGCGACAGCGGATGCCGCGTTCCCGGCGCCTGCGCCGATCGTCAGTTCCGCGACCACCCTGGCGACGTTCAACGGGGCGGCCGGCAACGGCGTGTGGAGCCTGTGGGTCGTCGACGACGCCACCGGGGACTCGGGTTCGATCAGCGGAGGCTGGTGCCTCACCTTCACGACCGCGAGCCCCACGACGACCACGTTGACCTCGGATGTGAACCCGTCCGCCGTAGGTCAGGCTGTGACGTTCACCGCCACTGTCACCTCCGGCGGCGCACCCGTCACCACCGGCACGGTCGCGTTCTCCGACGGCGGCACCCCGCTCGGCGCGAACGTCCCCGTCGACGCGGCGGGCACCGCAACCTTCACCACCAGCGCCCTCACCGCCGGTACCCACCCCATCACCGCGACCTACGCAGGCACACCCGCCTACACCACCAGCACCGGCAACCTCGACCAGGTCGTCGAGGCCAACGCCACGTCCACGGTCCTGGTGTCGGATGTGAACCCGTCCGCCGTAGGTCAGGCTGTGACGTTCACCGCCACTGTCACCTCCGGCGGCGCACCCGTCACCACCGGCACGGTCGCGTTCTCCGACGGCGGCACCACGCTCGGCTCGAACGTCCCCGTCGACGCGACGGGCACAGCAACCTTCACGACCAGCGCTCTCACGGCCGGAACTCACCCCATCACCGCGACGTACGCCGCCACTCCCGCGTACGCCACCAGCACCGCCAACCTCGACCAGGTCGTCATCCCTCCGGTCGTGGTCGTCGCGGATGCCGGCGGACCTTACTCGGTGGCCGAGGGAGGAAGCCTGACGCTCGATGGGTCAGGATCGACCCCCGGGGCGGCATACGAGTGGGACCTCAACGCGGACGGAGACTTCACCGACGCGACCGGGATGAATCCGACTCTGACCTGGCTGCAACTCGAGGGACTCGGAATCGATGACGGTCCGTCAACGCGTATGGTGACCCTGAGGGTGACGCTCGGACTTGAGCAGGACACGGACACCGCCGACCTCGACGTCGCCAACACAGCGCCTGGCACAGTCGTGACAGGGGCGCTCACTGCGACGGTCGGGGTGCCGTTCACGATCAAGGTCGGTGCGGACGATCCCTCCTCCGCCGACATGGCGGCGGAGTTCGACTACACCATCGATTGGGGCGACGGGTCACCGGTTGAGGCCGTCCCCGGCCCCGCCGACCCGCCGGTGACGCACACGTACACGGCACCTGGCACGTATTCCGCGTCGTTCACGTCGACGGACAAGGACGGCGGGACCGGCGATCCGCTCACCGTCCAGGTGGTCGCCGACGCCGCGACGCCGACGCCGCCGCCGACACCAACCCCGACGCCGACTCCACCGCCCGGAGAACCGCTCCCACCGACCGGCGCGGACTCCAGTGGCCCGGCTCTCGCAGCCGGCCTCCTGATCGTCCTCGGAGCGTCGATGGTCGCAGCCGGGAGCAGACGTCGGCTCTCACGACGCACCTAGGCGGACTCCAACCCGAGGACATCCCCAAGCAGAGGAGACCCCGTGGGCGAGGTCCTGGACGGCGAGCCTCCGGGCGGTGTCCACCACGTGGTCGTCGTGACGCACCGCCCGAAGCCCGAGGGCTGGGACCCCGCCGCACCGTTTCACTTCGTCGATGGCGTCGAGGCCGCCGCCGGCGACGTCGGTGGCCAGGTGCTTGACGCCGGCCTGGTCGACGAGGTGCGCATGGACGTCGTACCCGTCGCGTTCGGGTCCGGCAAGCGCTACTTCGGGTCGGTCCACGCACAGCACCTGTTGGAGGAACCGGATGTGGTGATTCAGGGCAACCGCGTGCTTCACCTGGGCTATCGGGTGCGTCGTTGACCGATCGGATCGGGCTCGAGCGCAGCGGCGAGGGTCGCGTTGACCACCGGGCCGGTCGACTCAGGCGCCCTGCATATCCAGTGGAACGTGTCGATGCCATGCGCTCCCGCTGCGGGTGAGATACGCCACCCGACCCGTCGTCATGGCGACCAGGAGGATGCACGACAGCACCAGCAGCCACCCGATATACGTGAATGCCATGCCCAGCACGCCGAAACGCTGAGCGGAGTCCGCGAGCAGCGGGGGAAGGAAGAGCCTGCCGTACACCCCGGCGACGGCGAATCCGATCCCGGTCAGCACGGCGCCGGGCAGCAGTCGGCGAAGGGTGACCTGTCTGTTGATCACGATCCAGCACGCGATCCACCACAGCGCTCCCCAGATCATGATCTCGACGATGAACTCGACAACCGTCGTCGGTCCGCCACCTCGAAGGATGATGCGCGTCCCGACCACGAATGCGAGTCCGATCACGACCGCGACGACGGCGGCGAGCCAGCGCCAGGCGAACTTGATGCTGATCGCGCTCGCTCGGCATCCGCCTCGCAAGACAGTCAAAGAGGCGGCGAACCGGCGCCTCACTCTGCTGCGGACTATGGCCGCGCTCGCGTTCGATGCCGCCGGGGGTGCAGACCTCAGCCGGCGAGTTCGAAGACGTCGCGAGCCCTGAGGGTTCGGACGGTCGTCACGGGATGTGTGCCGAGGATCACCTTCCCTCGCGAGTGGAGTCGTGCGAGGTCCTCGTAGGCCTCGACAACATCGCCGAGAGGGTAGAAGCCCGAGACGAGGAGCGTGAAGGCGCGCGTCGTCACGAGCGCGGTCAGTCGCTCGAGCAGCAGCGTGCCGCGTTCGATCGACACCTCATCTTCCTGCAGCAGTCGCAACTCGGTATTGCGGCGATCTTCGCTGGATCGAAAGCGGGATGGAGGCAGATTGAGGGCATCCGCCAGCTCGCGACCGTCCTGCCCGAAGTTGTCGATCATTGCGGTGACGGGACCGCCGGCCGCGGCCCGGATTCGTTCGGCGATGCCTTCCCCGTAGCGAACGGGCTTGATCCCGAGCTGGCGAAGGTAGTCGAAATTGCGATCGCCGCAGGTACCGATCACCGTGGCTCCACGCCGACGGGCGAGCTGCACCTCGATGCTGCCGACGCCACCGGCCGCAGCGGACACGACGAGGACATCGTCGGCGCCGATCCGCAGCTCATCGAGTGTCTCGAGCGCCGTCGCCCCTGCGAGATAGAGGCCACCCGCCGACTCCCACGCAAGATCCTTGGGTTTGCTCACGAGCGCCGACTCGGCGACATTGAGGAATGTCGCCTGCGCGCCCTCGCGCACGTGTCCTATCACTTCTGAACCACGCCGGAACCGCCGCACGCCGTTGCCAACGGCCACCACTATTCCCGCGAAGTCGCTCCCGGATCGGCGCGGCCACGGGTCGTCCGCCCACCCCGGCTCGATCCCGGCGCGGATGAAGGAGTCGATGTGGTTGATCCCCGCCGTGATCACCTCGACGGTCACCTCACTGGGACCAGGAGGAACAAGCGGCCTCGGGCGCACCTGCAGCACATCGGCGCCCCCGACCCGGTCGTATTCCACGACTGTTCCCGTGTCGCGTTTTCTTGTCATCTCGCACCTCGGTTTCGGCGCGGCGATCGCCAGAAGGTTGACGCAAGCCCGCGTAAGGTGATTCCGGCGCAGGGGGCCTCACGGATGCAGCAAACCTGATTTCGTGCCGGGAGTGGAGCGCACGGGATTCAGCCGCGTGAGTGACGGCGCTTAGCCGGCGCAGCACGCGTTGAGTTGACGTCCCTCCGGGCTGTTACCCGTCGAGTTCGATCGTGGCGGTGAAATCCTCGTCCTGCTGTTGGATGGGGTACAGATCCGACGTGAACTGCCCAATGCGGGCGATGCCCGGCCAGTATCCGACGTCGCCGTAGTAGAGGACGAGATCGCCGGATGGTGCGTAGTATCCGATCTCATTGGGCTCCGGGTCATCGCCCTCGGGCATACCGGCCATCGACAGGGGTCGCGGGAGCCGACCGATCTTCTCGACTCGGTTGAGATCTTTGAACGTGAGTCTGAGCGGCAGCTGGTCGATCAACGACCGCGAGGTGGAGTTGTCCCACAGCACCCCCGTCACGACCTGGTCATTCACGGTGACGCGGATAGGCGTGCTGCCATCGCGCGTTGTCGAATCGGCGGGAGCAGTTGTCATGGTCTCAGGCACCTCTTCTTCGGTGCGCAGGCAGCACGGGCAGGTAGAGGTCCATGGAGATCGGCCCGAACACCGTCAGCAGAAGAAGCAGTGTCGGAGCGGATCGGCCGATCGTGGACCGGTCGGAGGTGCGGGAAGTGGCTGGCATGTGACTCAGCCAATCGGGTATCCGATGATCGAGGGAGTTCCTGATGAGAGGTGTACCGGCAGGGCATCCCTCACGCGGATGTCGCGACCTACGATGGCGGCATGGACAACCGATCCGAGGTGCGCGAGTTCCTCATGTCACGGCGTGCGAAGCTGACGCCGGATGCGGCCGGGCTGCCCGCCGGACCGAACCGACGCGTCGCCGGCCTGCGGCGCACCGAAGTCGCCACGCTCGCCGGCGTCAGTGTCGAGTATTACTCCAAGCTCGAGCGCGGCACGATCGCCGGGGCCTCGGCTTCCGTGCTCGACGCAATCTCGCGGGCACTGCAGCTCGATGAGACCGAACGGGCGCACCTGTTCGACCTCGCTCGCGCTGCGGACGGCATCCCGTCTTCCGGCAGACCCCGCCGGCGCGGCGTGAAGTCCACAGCACCGCGCCCCAGCCTGCAATGGGCCCTCTCGGCGATCACCGACGGCATCGCCTTCGTGCGGGATCAGCACCAAGACCTGCTCGCGACCAATGCGCTGGGGCGCGCGTTCTACTCACCACTGATCGGCGATCGCGGACGCACCCCCAACTTCGCCCGATTCCAGTTCCTCGACCCTGCCGCCAAGGAGTTCTACCCGGACTGGGACCTGTTCGCCGAGATGTGCGTCGCGATCATGCGAACTGAAGCCGGCCGCGACCCGCACGACAAGGGGCTGCAGGACCTCGTCGGCGAGCTCTCCACGCGCAGCGACACATTCCGCCGATTGTGGGGCGCCCACGATGTGCGCACCCACGGCTCCGGGACCAAGCGGTTCCACCATCCGGTCGTCGGCGAGGTCACCCTCGCGTACGAGGAACTCGCGATCACCGCCGAACCGGGCCAGGTGTTGATGATCTACACGGCGGAACCGGGCTCTCCGTCGGCTGAACGCCTTCGACTCCTCGCCTCCTGGGGCGCCGATCATCCGATCGAGTTTCCGGTTGGCACCGAGACCGCCGGGCCGGTCACGCCGCACCCGCGCTGATCTGGCGCCGGAGGTACTGCCGGACGGTGCCCCGACCCCAAACGAGCGGAGACGGATGCGGTCGCCAGACGTTCGACCCGCTCGCCGACGAAGAGGTCAC
This sequence comes from Microbacterium pumilum, assembly GCF_039530225.1. Classification (NCBI taxonomy): domain Bacteria; kingdom Bacillati; phylum Actinomycetota; class Actinomycetes; order Micrococcales; family Microbacteriaceae; genus Microbacterium; species Microbacterium pumilum. Next base: position 1,304,457 of record NZ_BAAAOH010000001.1, on the reverse strand, counting down.
TCGCGTCGAAGAGCCCCAGGTCCCCCAAGGCCGCGCCTACGGGTAGTGACGCTGCCGTTCCAGCCGAGAGATGCCACGCGCCCACTTCGCCCGATTGCGGTCATGTCCGCTCGTGCAGATCGCCCCGGGATACCGCACCCCGGTCAGTTCCTCGGACGCGGCCCACAGGCGTGCGGCGACGACGGGGTCCGCCGCGACCATCGACCGGCCAACGAGAATCGGCGGTCCTGCCATCTCGCGGCGTCTGCTGGGTCCTGCGTAGCTGCCCCCGGGAAGGTCCGCTGTGGCGGCGAAGAGGGTAGGCGTGGCGCCCATCGCCGGGTCCTGAGCGAAGAGACGGACAGCCACCTTGGCGAAGGCGATCATGGCTGGGCTTTCGGAGCTCGACATGAGGTTGGTGGCGGTCATCCCGGGGTGTGCCGCGACGGCGATGACCGGCAAGCCGGACCGTTCGAGTCGGCGTTGCAGCTCCAGGGTGAACAGCAGGTTTGCGAGTTTGGATTGCTCGTACCCGCCCGACCCCGTGCCATACCGCCGCGTGAGCCAGTTGAGGTCGTCGAAGTCCATCGTGGCGGAACGGTGGGCACTGCTGGCGACGGTGACGACACGTCCCGAAACGTGGGGCAGCAGCAGATTGGTGAGCGCGAAATGACCGAGGTGATTGATGCCGAACTGCAGCTCGAACCCGTCCGCTGTGCGACCCAGCGGAGGAACCATCACCCCGGCGTTGTTGACGAGAATGTGGATGTCGTCCGTCCACGCATCTGCGAACGCCCGCACCGACTGCAGGTCGGCGAGGTCGAGACGGCGGACCTCGGTCGAGCCGGACACACCGGCCGCCGCATCCCGGCCCCTTGTCTCATCGCGCACAGCGAAGACGACGTGGGCTCCCTTGGCGGCGAAGACCCGCGCCGTTTCCAATCCGATGCCACTGTTGGCGCCCGTGACGATGACGGTCTTGCCGACCAGCGAAGGCATCAGGTCGACAGTCCACCCCGACGCGGGAATCTCCCGGCGTCGGGGTCGCGCATGGACCTGCGTCCGCCACGCCGGCACGGGCGTCCGTACTGCGTGCGTCGGATCGCTCACGATCAGCTCCTCACTTCCAGCGGCGCCGCGATCGTCAGGACGACCGTGCCTCGGGCGTGACCGTTCCGCACGTGTCCGAGCGCATCGGCGGCCTGCGACAGCGGGTAGGTCCGATCGACGAGCGGTATCACCCTGCCGTCCTCGATGAGATCCTTCAAGACGAGCAGGTCCTGCCGGTTCGTGAACTTGATGGAGGGCGGGGCCTGCCGGCGCGTGAACTTCGACACCGCAGCCGTCTTGATCACCGTTCCGAGGGTGCCGAACCAGCGGCCGCCGGACGTTCCGTTGTTGGACTGCAGCACGCCCCGCTCGGTGAGCACGCCTCGTGTCCGTGCCAGCGAGTGGTTCGCGACATTGTCGAGAATGAAGTCGTAACGCTGTCCCCCCAGGGTGAAGTCCTCCCTGGTGTAATCGATCACGTGGCGGGCGCCCAGCGACCGCACGGTTTCGACATTGCCGGGACCGCACACACCGGTCACCTCGGCACCGAAGGCTGCGGCGATCTGGACGGCGTAGGACCCCAGGCCGCCGGATGCTCCATTGATCAGCACTTCCGCCCCGAAGACCGCGCGGTCGCGCAGGAGTTGGAGGGCCGTCGTGGCGGATACACCCACGGCCGCAGCTTGCTCGAAGGTGAGGTTTGCGGGCTTGGGCAGGAAGTGATCCTCCGCGGCGCAGGCGTACTCCGCGAACGCGCCCGTGCACCAGCCGAACACCTCGTCGCCGATCCGCACTTGGGTGACGGTGTCTCCGACCGCGACGACGGTTCCGGCGATGTCGGTCCCGGGCACCGGGTTGCGCGGCTTGCGAAGCCCGAAGGCGAAGCGGGCGATGATCGGCTCGCCCTCGATGGTGACCAGGTCGCCCACGTGGATCGATGCGGCGTGGACCCGAACCACAACCTCGCCGACCCCGGGGACCGGCACGGGGACCTCCTGCAGACTGAGCACGTCGCCCGCGGGGCCGTATGCGCCCTGGATGATGGCCCGCATCGTCGTGGGGACGACCTTCTCGGTCGCAAGCCCGTCCGATGATCCTCTTACCGGCCTCGAGTCGGCGGCCGGTGTGGTGAGGAGAGTTGAAGTAGTCATGGTGTTGCCTCGAATCCTGAACGTGGTGGGTTACTTGAACTCTGCTCGGTCTGCGCCGCGTCTCGACTCCGGGGCAGCACGTAGCCGGTACTGAGAAGCCCGCCGCACGTGCGCGGGCGGCGGCTGCCCAGGGGGCGCGCGAGCCATACGACTCGTGACCGCCGAGGTTCCACCGTCGAACTAGCCGGTGGGGAGGACCCAGTCGGCGATCTTGGTTCTCGAGTTCAGCCCCAGCTTGTTCAGAATGTTGTACATGTGCGTCTCCACCGTTCGCTCGGAGACGAACAGGCGGGTCGCGATCTCCTTGTTGCTCAACCCGGCTGCGGCCAGCTCGGCGACCTGCCGCTCGCGCTTGCTCAGCGGGTTCGGGCCGGCGGGAGCCGGCTCGGGGTTGTGCGCGAGGTCGGTTCCCAGTGCGAGCCGTATGGCGGCGTCGCGGTCGAGGTGCGCGCCCACGTTGCGTTCTCGTTCGTACCGCTCCCGGCCGAGGCGGGTAGCCGCGCGGGTCGCGGCTTGTTCCACCAGCGGCCGGATGAATGGGCTGACGTCGTACCCGCCTTCGGTGCGCAGCATGTCGGCGGCGCCTAGAAGCCTGGCGGAGTGTTCTGCGTGGCGAGCCATCGCGGCGTTCGCCGCCAACGCCTGCAAACGCATCACGAGGCCAGGACGGTCGTCGATGGCGAGTGTGGCATGCAGCGCGCCGACCAGGGATGATTCCGCCGCGCTGTGATCACCGAGCATCATGGAACCCACTCCGGCGCTCGTCAGGTGCGTGCTGAGCATGTAGATTTCGTGGGCACGTCGGCAGCGCTCGGCCGCGGCGAGTCCGACGTCTCGCATGCGCACGAAGTCCCCATCCAGCGAAGCGATCAGTGCCTCGGCCTGCGCGGCGGCCGCGTGGGCGATGTCGTCGTCGAGAATGTTCGCGAGGGTGGATGCTTCATCCGACCAGCGTCGAGCCTCGGAAATGTCGCCGTCCAGGACGTGCAACGCGGCGCGGGTCGCGAGAATCCGCACGCGCAGCACGTCGTCGGCACCGCGCGTCAGTTGGGCGGCGTCGGCGGATGCCTGAAGTCCTGCGGTCGGGTCGCCCTGCGCCGCTGCCAGGTAGCTTCGGACGAACAGCGCGCGAGCACGCGCACTCGTTTCGCCGCCGTCGCGCTCCAGCAGCGCCTCGATCCACTGGACGCCCTCGCTCAGCGCCCGACTCGTCCAGAACCGCCCCAGCCCTGCGGCCATTTCCAACCCGGTCTGCACGCTGCCGGGGTCTGCCAGGCAATACCGGAGTGCTGCGCGGATGTTGTCCGCTTCCACCTCCAGCGCTTCGAGATTCGCCAGCGTCGTCTCGTCGTCCGCGTCGCGACCATCGGAGTCGGCACCACGGCACATCTCTGCGAAGAAGGACAGCTGCGTGCGCCGCACCACGGCCTCCTCCCCCGCCTCGCGAAGTCGGATGAGAGCGAACTCGCGAGTCGTCTCGTGCAGGCGGTAGCGGGCATCGCCTCCGGCGCGCTCAACATTCACGAATGACCGGTCAACGAGCGCGCCGAGTGCACCCAATACGTCCGGGGCCACGGGCTCGCCGCCACAGACCCGCTCGGCCGCCCCCAACGTGAACGACGCGGGGAAGACAGCCAGACGACGCAACACCGTCCTCTCTTCGGGATCCAGGAGATCGTGGCTCCAGGAGATCGTTGCCTCAAGGGTCTGATGCCGCGCCGGCGCTGCTTTACTGCCGCCGGTGAGCAGGTGAAATCTGTCGTTCAGCCGCTCGACCAGTTGCCCTGGACTGAGCGTTCGCAACCGCACAGCCGCGAGCTCTATAGCCAGCGGGATGCCGTCCAGGCGCCTGACGAGCTCGACGGCGTCGCCCACGTTGGCGTCGGTCAGGACGAGGTCCGCGCCCGCCTCGTTCGCCCGCGCCACAAGCAGGGCGACGGCCTCGGCCTGGGCCGTCCGCGCGAGCACGAACGGCGCCCCACCTGCGGGCACAGTCAGCGGATCGATGTGGACGACTTGTTCGCCGGTTACACCCAGGGGTTGTCTGCTCGTCGCGAGGACTCGCAGCTCCGGCGCCTCCCGCAGCAGCGAATCGGTCAGCACGGCGCAGGCGTCCTGCAGGTGCTCGCAGTTGTCCAGCACGAGCAGGAGTCGCTTCGCCGAGATGTGGTCGATGAGCCGAGAGAGCGGCCACAGTCCCGATTCGTCGCGGAGACCAACCGAGGTCATCACCGCTTTCGGGACGAGACGTGCGTCCGTCAGGCCCCCGAGCTCCACGAACCAGACGCCGTCCGCGACACCGCGCTCGAGGTCCGCAGCAGTCCGCAACGCCAGGCGCGTCTTGCCGACACCGCCCGGCCCTGTGAGGGTCACCAGACGCGAGGCGGCCAGGTGGGTCTTGATCTGCTGGATCTGCAGGCGCCTGCCCACGAAGCTGCTGAACTCCGCCGGCAGGTTACCCCGGGGCTTGGCCCTGCCACCCATGCGCGTAGTCTACGGCGGTGTGGGTCGCAGCGGTCTCGACCTGAGCAGTGGCGGGAGACCTGCTCCGAGCGGACGTCGACGTGAGGCAGCGCTAGGTTGGCCTCGAGACGGTAGGTATGCCGTGGCGTCGAACCACGGCATCTGCGAACCGCCTCAGCGGGTGAGGGTGCGTCCCTTGATGAACAGCCAGAAGATGATGGCGACTTCGCCGACGAATCCGAACGAGCCGAACAGGATGGGCAGTTCCAGGCCGAACAGCACGCCGATCGCGTCGACGATGTAGCAGAGGCCGGCGATGGCCAGAAGGACACCGAAGACGGAAGCGATGAAGTCGGCGCGAAGGATCAGGTAGGCGATCAGCAGCAGGTGGATGCCGAACAGTCCGAGGCTGACCACCCAGATCGCGTTGTAGGCCTCGACCGCGGCGAGGGCCTGTGCCGGATCTTCGAGCATCGTGAACGCGTTGACCAGCTGTGCAGCGGCGACCGCGAACAGCACCGTGTAGACCACTCGCACCCACGCTGCAATCGCCGACAGGGTCTGGTTCACCGGCTTGAACAGCGCGTACCACGCCGCGCAGACGACGAAGTCCAGCAGGATGACGATCCCTACGGCCGAAACTCCGCCCAGGAACATCAGGGGTGCTGCGGTGATCGCCGCGGCGGTGGCATCGGCGTCGTTGTGGTCGATCAGCGGGACGATGAGGCCGAACCATCCGATAGACATCACCACCGCCATTCCCGCCAGGCTGGACCCGGCGACCAGGCTTGCGGTGCGTTGCGACCACTTGCGGAAGTTCAGTGGCGACGTCTCGGAGGGGGACTGGGTGTGATCGAGCATCGTGCGCGTCATGATATTTCCTTACGTTGTATGCTTATGTTGTAAGGAAAGTACCGCTACAAGGTAAGGTTGTCAACATGCCTGCTGGAAGAGAACGAAGAACGGGGCGCCAGCCCGCGGGGCGCAGAACGCAGCTGAGCCGCGATCGAGTGCTCGAGGCTGCGATCGACATCGCGGACGAAGACGGGCTGGACGCGCTGACCATGCGCCGCCTCGGGGAGGCCCTCGGGATCGAGGCGATGTCGGTCTACACCCACATCGCGAACAAGGAGGACCTCCTCAACGGGATGGTGGATGCCGTGTTCGCCGAAATCGAGCTGCCGTCGCACAGCGACGACTGGCGCACGGCCCTGCACAAGCGGTCCGAGTCCTTCCGCGACATGCTCACCCGCCATTCGTGGGCTACGTCACTGAAGGACTCCGGCACCAACCCGGGTCCGGCCACCCTGCGACACCACGACCGCGTTCTGGGTACGCTCCGCAACGCCGGCTTCTCGCTTCCCTTGACGGCACACGCATTCGCGGCACTGGACAGCTATATCTACGGCTTCGCGATGCAGGAGAAGACGCTCCCCTTCACCACAGAAGAGGAGACAGCGGCGATGGCCCAGATCATGCTCGCCCAACTGGCGATGGCCGACTACCCCTACCTCGCCGAGTTGACCGCGAAGCACGTCCTCCGACCGGGCTATAACTTCAGCCACGAGTTCGACTTCGGCCTCGACCTGCTGCTCGACGGCCTCGAACGTGCGCTGGCGGCGGAGGCCGAAGCCTGATCAACCCGAAACCGGTCACGGTTCGACCGGCGACCAGGCCAAGTCGCGTGGGCGAAGGCGTCGCGAGTAGACAGGTGCACACCCCGCATCTGCCACCCAGCGCCGAGCGATTGGTCGACGAGGGGCACGGCAGGGTCGCGATGGGCGAACCTCCCGTCCACGCCCTGCGGCGTGCCGAGGCCTCGAGCGAAGCGCCTGCGAGAGCCGCGCGCAGGGCCATTGTCCACGAGGGGCACCGGGTTTATGCTCACGGGCATCAGGCGACGAGCACTCGCCGGCAGCGGGCGCCTTGACGCCTCTCTTCGAGGGGTGACGGTGATGGACGTGCAGAGTCCGCAGGCGGCCAGTCGGGGGCGGTTCGATCGCTGGTTTGAAATGGAAGTGGTCGAGCCGGCGTCGAACTTCCAGGACCGGAAGCAGGAGTGGCGGAGGCTCGTTTCGGAGTTCCTCGGGACGTTCTTCCTCGTCCTTGTCGCGGCCGGCGGCGGCATGATGGGGCAGGCGTTCCCCGACACGATCGACCGCGGCGCCGCGGTGGTCGCACCCGCGCTGATGGTGCTGGCCATCATCCTGTTCATGGGGAAGATCTCTGGCGCCCACCTGAACCCCGCCGTCACGCTGGCGTTCTCACTGCGGGGTGACTTCCCGTGGCGCCGTGTGCCGGGCTACATCGTGGTGCAGCTGGCAGGCGCCGCACTCGCCGCCTGGTTCCTGACACTGGTCATCGGGGTGTCTTCGTCTTGAGGGTCCAACTACCCTGCGGAGGGCTGGTCGGACTGGTCCGCGTTGACGATGGAGACTGTCCTCACCTTCAGGCTCGTGAGCGTGATCCTCGGCACCGCGTCCGGGGCGCAGAACATCGGCATCATCGGCGCCGTCGGCGTCGGCACCTACATCGCCCTCGCAGGATTGTGGGGCAGCCCGATCTCGGGTGCCTCGATGAACCCCGCCCGCACCTTCGGACCCGACCTCGTCGCCTGGGATTTCACGGCCTACTGGATCTACATCGCGGGGCCTCTGCTGGGCGCGCTCATCGCCGTGGGCGTGGCGTTCCTGCTGCGCGGCCCAGGGGGCGGGCGCGCCGGCTCGGGTGCGGCGCAAGGTGCCCTGTACACCGAAATCCGGAAGCCCGGCCAGGCCTGACGGCGACGCATCGTCGGCGCGGAACGGATCCGCGCCTTTCCACTGAATCTGTGAGGTAGGTAGCGCATGTCCACTCCCGATCGCAGCCAGGCGCTCGACCACCTCGTCGTGGTGATGTTCGAGAACCGTTCTTTCGACAATCTGCTGGGCCGCCTCTACGAACCTGGAGAGGTGGAGTCGTTCGAGGGCGTCATCGGCAAGGACCTCAGCAATCCGATCCCCGACTGGGCGGAACACGGCGCGGAGCATCGCTCGGTCGCGTACGGCATCGCCGAGAACATGGACACCCCGAACCCGGATCCCGGTGAGGAGTATCAGCACGTCAACACCCAGCTGTTCGGCGGAATCGACCCGCAAAGCAATCGCGGAGTGCTCGCCGAGAACATGACGGCGCCATTCAACCTCCCCGCCGATCCGGGCACTCCCACGATGGACGGGTTCGTCGCCGACTACATCAGCGCGTACACGGCCGAGACCGGCGCCCAGCCGACGTACGACGTGTACTCGCAGATCATGCGCGGCTACACCCCGGAGCAGATGCCAGTGCTCTCGGCGATCGCCCGGGGCTTCGCGACCTTCGATCACTGGTTCGCGGAAGTGCCCTCGCAGACATTCACGAACCGGTCGTTCTTCCACGCGGCCACCGCGTCCGGGCTCGTCGTCAACGCCCCTTACAAGAACTTCCCCTTCATCAACACCGGAGAGACGATCTTCGAGCGGCTCGAGGCCCATGGCCAGACCTGGAACGTCTACGTCGACCCGCCCGCGATCGCGCCCTTCACCGGACTCATCCACGGTGCCCGCCTGAAGCACCGCTTCGCGACCAACTTCGTCACCACCGATCAGTTCTACGCGGATGCCGCGAACGGCAACCTGCCGACGTACTCGTTCATCGAGCCCAACCTGCTGCACAGCCACAACGACATGCACCCGCCCATCAACGCGCTGATGCCCGGACTCGAGTTCGACGCACCCTCCTCCCTGCTCGGCGGAGAAGCTCTGCTGGCACGGATCTACGAGGCGATCCGCTCCTCGTCGTCCGAAAGCGGCTCCAACTGGTGGAACACCCTGTTCATGATCGTGTTCGACGAGCACGGCGGCACCTACGACCACGTGCCGCCCCCCGCCGCCACACCTCCCGACCCGACCGTCGCAGGCCAGTACGGCTTCAGATTCGACAGGCTCGGCGTTCGGCTTCCCGCCATTGCGGTGTCGCCGTGGATCGATGAACACACCGTGGTCAATGACGTGCATCACCACACGTCGGTGATCCGAACCCTGCGGGAACGATGGGATCTCGGCGACCCGCTGACACAACGCGACGCGGACGCCCCCGACCTGGCCCCACTGCTGACCCGGGAGACACCCCGTCCACCCGCAGAGTGGCCCGACGTGCATCCCCAGCCAGTGCCCGAGTTCGACGAAGCACTGGTTCCGCTCGACAAGCCGCTCTCCCCGCTGGCGAAGGCCGTCGTCGGCGGAGGAGCCGCACTCGCACGCAATCTCGACCCGACGGCGCCAGACATCCCCAACGTCGACCAACTCGACGGCGCCCACGCACTCGCGGCCCTGCGTGCCACGGTCGGTCACCTCTTCCCACTCCTTCAGGCACCGAGCGAGGAGAGCTGATCGAACCAGCTCGAACGGAACCTGTCTGACGGCATCTGCGAGCTCGTCCGCGATGCCGTCCCGGCACTCGGCGCCGGCCGGGGCCGGCAGGCCGTTGCCATCTGCGGGGTGCCGGCAGGAGGTGGCCGCGAGACGTCGGGCTGCACTCATCGAGACTCGCGGCCGACCGCTCCGGATCCTCACTGACAACGACGGCAACCCTCCCTCCAACCTCGAATGAGGCGTACCTATTTATGAGTATGCTCATTTTCGAGTACACTCGGTTTGTATCGCGTGGAGGAGAGAGATGAGAGCATTCGTCGTCAGCAAGTACGGACAGCCGTTGCAGGAAGCGGAGGTCGCCGAGCCGACCGTGGGGCCGGCCGACGTGCTCGTCCGCATCGAGGCTGCGAGCGTGAATCACCTCGATGAGAGGATCCGGTTGGGTGCGTTCCGGCGGATACTGCCCTACCGGCTGCCCGTGATCCTGGGCCACGACCTCGCGGGGACGGTCATCGCCGTCGGGGCGAACGTGCGCGGATTCAGGCCCGGTGACGAGGTCTACGCCCGCCCTTCGGAGGCACGGATCGGCACGTTCGCGGAGCGCATCGCCGTCGCGGAGGGAGACCTCGCACTCAAGCCTGTCTCGATCAGCATGGCAGAGGCGGGTTCGCTGCCGCTTGTGGCACTCACGGCATGGCAAGCCCTCGTCGAACGCGGCAAGGTCGGGCCCGGCCAGAAGGTCCTCATCCACGCCGGGGCGGGCGGCGTCGGTTCGATCGCGATCCAGCTCGCCAAGCACCTCGGTGCATCCGTCGCCACGACGGTAAGCGCGTCGAACGCCGACTTCGTGCGTGGACTGGGCGCGGACATCGTCGTCGACTACCGTTCGGAGGACTTCGAACAGCTGCTGAGTGGCTACGACCTCGTGCTGGACAGTCTCGGCGGCGAGGTCCTCGAGAAGTCACTCGGCATCCTGAAGCCCGGCGGCAGGGTGATCGGTATCGCCGGACCGCCGGACCCCGCGTTCGCCCGCCGGTCCGGTGTGAACGCGCCGTTGCGCTGGGCGATCGCCGCACTGAGCGCCAAGATTCGCTCCCGGGCGAAGAAGCTCGGTGTCACATACGAATTCCTCTGGATGCGTGCGAGCGGTGACCAGTTGCGCGAGATCGCGACTCTCAGCGACCGCGGCGTGCTTCGCCCGATCCTCGGCAAGGTCGTTGCGTTCGAGCAGACACCACGAGCCCTCCGGTCGCTCGCCCAAGGCGGCATCCGCGGCAAAGCCGTCCTCATCGGCGCGCGTCCAGCGGTCGGTCAGGGCCAAGGGACGATCTACCAGGAGAGCCAGAAGTCATGAACGAGTCAGACGTCTCGGCACCCTCCCCCATCACGTCGTACGCGGACGCGCCCACCCGCACGCTCACTGCCTCGGGGACGACATTCGCCTACCGCGAGCTCGGCCCGAGGGGCGGCGTCCCCGTGGTGTTCCTCGTGCACCTCGCCGCGACCTTGGACAACTGGGACCCGCGCATCATCGACCCCATCGCGAAGACTCGCCACGTGATCACGTTCGACAACACGGGCGTCGGTGCCTCCAGCGGGCAGGTCCCGGCCACCATCGAGGCGATGGCTGACGACGCGTACACGTTCATCGCAGCGCTCGGCTTCGACAGAATCGATGTCTTCTCGTTCTCGATGGGCGGCATGATCGCCCAAGACCTGGTGCTCCGGCACCCCGATCTCGTTCGCAGGCTCGTTCTCACGGGCACCGGACCGCGGGGCGGCAAGGACATGGACAAGGTCGTCGGCACGACCTACTGGGACCTGCTCCGTGCGACGCTCACCCGGTCGGACCCGAAGGAGTTCCTGTTCTTCAACCGCAACGACACCGGCAAGCGCGCGGCGAAGGCGTTCATCGCCCGACTGCACGAGCGCACCGTCGACCGCGACAAGCCGATCACCACCCGCGCGTTCCGGACCCAGCTGAAAGCGATCCGGGACTTCGGCCGTTCCGCACCATCAGACCTGTCCCAGCTGACGCTGCCCACGCTCATCGCGAACGGCGACAACGACCGCATGGTGCCCTCCGTGCTCTCCGAGGACCTGCATCGCCGCATCAAGGGATCGGAACTGATCATCTACCCGGACTCCGGTCACGGCGGCATCTTCCAATTCCACGCGAATTTCGCCCCGATCGCCGCGAACTTCCTCTCCCCCTGAGCAGACGGCAGGCTCAGCTCCCGGCGCAGACGCGGCTCGAGTCGTGACTACGCTCAGAACTGAGCCGAGCTGGATCGGCGCAGAGAGGTTTGTCATGACCGTCGAGTCACAGACCGTGGGACGTCGCGAGCGGAACAAGCAAGAGAAGCTCGACCGCATCAGGGCTGCCGCAAGCGAGCTCTTCGCTCTGCGCGGCATCGACGAGGTCACCACGCAGCAGATCGCGGACCAGGCCGACATCGGGGCCGGAACACTGTTCCTCTACGCCAAGACCAAGGGGGAGCTCCTCCTGCTGGTGCAGAACGCACACTACGCCGAAGCTCTCGACCGCGGTCTCGTGGCTGCAGACGCCATCCGGGATCCTCTGGATGCCGTCATGGCCATCGTGCGATCAATCGTGGAGTGCAACCGCATCCAGGTCGAGAACGGCCGCAGCTACCTGCGAGAGATGGCCTTCGGCGACCCGGTCGACCCCCGGCACGGCGAAGCCCTCGCGATCGCCGCGCGGACTGGCGATGCGATCGCCGCGGTCCTTCGCAGGGATGATCGGCGAGAAGAAGCGGATGCTGCGAACCTCGCCCGGGTCGTGTCGGCCATCATGTTCGTCAGCATGGCCGCGAGCGCGAACGCCGCCCTCAGTGTCGACGACATCATGCAAGACATTCGTGCGCAGGTCAGCGTCGTTCTGTTCCGATGAGCTGATTTCGTCACGAGGACGCGCCGACTGCGCGGCCGCAGACGACTTCGACGTTCTCCCTCGGCTGCTTGTGCGGGTCACGCCACCACGAGGTGACGGTGGTCGATGAGGACGAGCGCGATCTCGCGGAGCCGTTCGAGGTAGATCGTGCCGTGATGCGCGCAGTAGGTGACCGAGAGCCCCGAAGGGAGTTCGGCGAACACGAACGCTTCGACGTTCGCGCCACTGCCGGCGCATGTGTCGCAATACTCCGGGGCTGCGTCGATGCAGTTGGCGCGGTGTCGGTCGACGATGTCGACCGGTGGCTCATCCATGAGTCGCACCCCCTTTCGCTATGACTGGTTTCGCCTGATGCCTTTGCGTCTACTGAGGCCGATCGGTGCGGTCTTGATACGGTCGCCATCGATCACCAAGCTGCATCCCGTGCGTGAAGAGTCATCCTGGACGACACCACGACGGACCGACGAGACGCCGCTAGGGTTCTTGCCATGTCGCAACGGCCGCCCGGACGAGATCGACGACCGCGAATCCTCGGTGTGCGCACGGCGAGTGAAGGCGACCAGGTCACGACGCTCGAGCTGCTCTTCGACCTGGTCTTCGTGTTCGCCTTCACCCAGGTCACATTCCTTATGTCTCACGGCGAGCCACCGGCATCGATCGCGCAGGGTGTGGTCGTGCTGGCGCTGCTGTGGTGGTCGTGGTCGTCGTTCGCGTGGCTGGGCAACCAGGCGCACGCGAATGAAGGCGTGCTGCGTGCTGCGCTGATCGTGGCGATGGCGGCGGTCTTCGTTCTCTCGCTGACGATTCCCGAGGCGTTCCACGATCTCGAAGGCGGTCTGTACGCGCCGATCGTCTTCGCGTGCTGCTACGCCGTCGTACGAATCTTCCATCTCTCGACCTATTTGGTCGCGGCTGGATCCGACGCAGCGCTCCGCCGCCAGGTGCTCGCGAGTCTTCTGACGTCAGCGCTGCCGTCAATCGTGCTGCTCGTGATCGGCGCGCTCGCCGATGAACAGTGGCGCCTGCCGATCTGGGGCGCCGCGGTAGTGATCGACCTGTTGGCCATCTACGTGACCTCCAACATCGGCGGGTCATGGCGCGTGCAGTCGGTCGCGCATTTCACGGAGCGGCACCGCCTCGTCGTGATCCTCGCGTTGGGCGAGTCGATCGTCGCGATCGGCGTCGGTGTCTCGCTCGATCCGATCACCGCGCAGATCGTCCTCGGCTCGGTACTCGCCATCGGTCTGTCGGTCGCGCTCTGGTGGGCGTACTTCCCGCGCATCGCCGATGACGCCGAGCACCTGCTGGAGATGACCGACGGGGTCGCCCGCGCGAAGATGGCCTCCGACGGCTACACGTATCTCCATCTGCCGATCATCCTGGGCGTGATCATCACCGCCTTCGGCATAGAGGAGGTCATGGGACATCTCGGTGAGGAACACCTCGGATGGGTGGGAGCGTCAGCGCTCGGAGGGGGCGTCGCCCTGTTCCTCGTGGCGACAATCGCGTTCTGGCTTCGCATGTCACGACGCCTGCTCCTCGCTCGGCTGGTGGCGGCAATCGTGATCGCCGCCGCGATCCCGGTCTGGTCGCTCCTACCCGGCCTATGGTCGCTGGCATGCGTCTTTGCGCTGACGTGCACGCTGGCCGTCTTCGAGGCGGTCACCTCGTTCCGCACCTCACCGGAATCGAACGCGCACGAGCACACGACCTGAGATCCACCGCGGGACGCGCCGGCGGACGCGACGCAACCGGGCGGCGTTCCTCAGCATTTGCCGCCGTCGTGAAGAGCGCTGGCGGACCTTCGGCGGTAGTGTTCGAACACCACTCCCGCGGGGCGTGCAGTTGATGGGGGGGTGCGGGTGGACGAGGACGGCGCGAATGCGCTCCCGGTCGGCCTGGTACGCCTGAGACGGTCCGGCGAGATCTCCGAGGCGAACCGGTGGTTCTCAGAGTGGGTCGGAACCGCACTCGACGGGATCGTGGGCAGGTCGATCGATGAATTCCTGGTTCACGCACAAGAAGATCTGTTCCCTGCCGATGTCGGACCCGGCCCGTGGGTGATGCTTCACGCGCGTGAGCACGACCGAGCCGTCATGGTCAGCCGTCACCGTGACGGTGCGGACGATGTCCTCGTCATCGCCGAGGCATCCGAGCGGTTCCGCGCACTGACCGACCTGCGCCGCCGCTACGCACTGGCTGACCGCACGCGCACTCGGCTCGAGCTCGTCATGGACACGTCCGTCGCGTTCTCGACCGCATCGACCGAAGAGCATCTCGCAGAGATCCTCGCCGACTCCACCGCGCGCGCCTACCGGGCTGAGGAATCCACGGTCTACCTGCACGAGCAGGACGGGACCAGCGCGATCGCCGCCGGACGCGATGCGCTCGGCGGCCGCCTCGACGCCGACTCGCTCATCGGACTGGTCAGTGAGCCGCGACAGGTGGTCAAGGTGGTCGACGATGAGGACGGCGAGCGTCTGATGACCGGCCTGGGGTCCGCGATGAAGGCCGCCGGTATCCGCGCGCTCATCGCGGCGCCGCTGCACCATGAGGAGATCGACTTCGGCGCGTTCATCAGCTGGTTCCATCACGAGCGCACCTTCGATGATGAGGCGGCTCCGCTGGCCGAAGCTCTGGCCGGCCAGGCCGCGCAGGCGCTCGCCACCCTTCGATTGCAAGCCCGGCTGGCACACGCAGCAACCCACGACGAGGTGACCGGCCTGCCGAACCGGCGGCTGCTGGAAACTCAGATGGGCGAGATCGTGAGCGCGACCGGGTGCGCGGTGCTGTTCATCGACCTCGATGGCTTCAAGAGCGTCAACGACCGATGGGGCCATCAGGCAGGAGACCGGATGCTGCACGACGTGGCGCAGCGACTGCTGACGGGCGTGCGGGCCGGCGATCTGGTCGCCCGGTATGGCGGTGACGAGTTCGTCGTCGTATGCCAGATCTCCGAGCCGTCCGTCGCAGTGGAGATCACGGAGCGGATCCTCACCCTGCTCCGCGGCGACCCGACGCGCCCGAGCACTCACCAACCACTGAGTGCGAGCATCGGGGTTGCCATCGCTCCGCCCGGCAGCGAACTGGTCGCGGAGCAGGTCATTCGTCGCGCAGACCTCGCGATGTATCGGGCGAAGACGGCCGGCGGCAACAGGATCGCGTTTGCAGAAGACTGAACCCGCGCTCGTTGCCCTCTCGCGTGCTCACTGCGTAGACACCATTGGCCACTCCGGTGCGCTGCTGCAGGACGGACCTGGTGGGCGGCTCTCCGTCTTGCATGATTGCCCAATCATGCAAGACTTGCTCCGAGCGAAGGGCTGGCAAGGCGATGGGGTCTCTCGACCAGACCGACGGAAGCCGCCGCCGTCCGCCGTCCATGCAGGATGTCGCTCGACACGCCGGCGTATCGGCGCAAACGGTGTCACGCGTCGCGAATGGCATGAGCAACGTCGAAGAATTGACTCGTGAGCGGGTTCTGACTTCGATGCGGGCGGTCGGATACCGGCCCAACGGTGCTGCGCGCGCACTCAAGTACGGCAGGTTCCACACCGTGGGCGTGATCATGTTCACGTTGGAAACGCTCGGAAACGTCCGCACCCTCGACGCGATCGCCACTGAGGCGGCAGCAGCCGACTACAGCGTGACACTGATGCCCGTTCCCGATCCCACGCTCGGGGCGGTGTCGGGGGCCTATCGACGCCTGAGCGAACAGTCCGTTGACGGCGTCATCATCATCTTCGAGGCGTCGCTGCTCGATCGAGTGGAGATCACACTGCCTCCCGGGCTCCCGGTCGTCGTGATCGATTCGAATGCCGGCTCCGGGTACGCGGTCGTCGACACCGATCAGGCACAGGGGGCGCGGATGGCGACCGAGCACCTGCTGTCTTTGGGGCACCGTCAGGTATGGCACATCGCCGGTCCCACGACATCGTTCTCGGCGGGTCACCGCGCAGAGTCGTGGCGAGCGACCCTCCAGCGCGCCGGCATCACCCCGCCGCCGATCGTTCACGGCGATTGGTCGACCGAATCCGGCCACCGCGCGATGCTGAAGCTGGTGGGTGAGAGAGACCTCACCGCAGTCTTCGCTGCGAACGACCAGATGGCGCTCGGAGCCATGAAGGCGCTGCACGAGCTCGGCCGCCTCATCCCCACGGACGTGAGCGTCGTCGGCTTCGACGACATGGACGAGTCCCGCGCCTTCTGGCCCCCGCTCACCACGGTGCGTCAAAACTTCCGCGAAGTCGGGCGCGTGGCGATGGCGCGACTTCTGGCACAGATCGAAGCTCCGGACGCCGCACCGCAGACCACGCTCATCCCCACCGAACTGATGGTACGAGCGAGCACAGGTCCCGCGCCGACGCTTCCCGGGCGCCCCACGGCGACGCCGGCGGGCTGAGTCTGGAGCCTCCCAAGTAACCGGCGGTCTCAGCATCCGCCTCTTGCCAACCGATGATTGTTGTGAGAGCTTGTCTGGATGTTTGCGAAAACATGCGAACGCCCGCGGCGCATCGACGCGCCTCGGATGATTGGAGACTGATGAGAAAAGCACTCGGGCTCGCCGTTGGCGCAGCCCTCCTGATTGCGATGGCCGCCCCCATTCCGGCCGTGGCAGCCCCTTCGAACGGCCCGGGCGGTACGAGCGAGTTCCGTGGAGTGAACTGGGCGGATCCGCGGGACAACTACGCCGACGACGAGGTCGTACCGGCCGGGTTGAGCACGGCAGACGACTACCGCACCACCTATGCAAAGGCATCCAATGTCGTGTCGGAGTTCCGGCATGAGCTCAAGGCCAACACCGTGCGGCTGCCCATAAATCCCTCGAGTGTCGGGACCGACTGGTGGAACTCCTACCAGGGCGCAATCGACGCGGCCGCCCGGCACGGATTCAAGGTCATCCTCAGCTACTGGGAGGCCGACAACGCCAAGGACGGCCGAGTCGACAGCCCACCCGCCTTCGACGCCATGTGGGATACCGTCGTCGCGAAGTACGGCAAGAACCCCCACGTCTACTTCGAGATCATGAACGAGCCTTTCGGCTACTCCCTGGACGAGTGGGTGACGGTCGCCTCTGGCTGGCTCCAGGACCACCACCAGGTACCGCGAAAGCGCGTGATCGTATCCGGCACGGGCTACAACGACAACGTCACCGGAGTGGGTGCAGCCAAGGCGCTCGACGGCACGCTGCTCTCCCTTCACTTCTACGGATTCTGGGCCTCCTCCACCACGGAGGCGGAGTGGAAGGCGAACCTGCTGCCGCGAATCGGTGAATACGGGTGGCGCACGATCATCTCCGAGGCGGGCTCACCCATGACGACCGGCCTGAATTACGGCAATCACGAGGGCGACGTCTACACGTCGTATCTCGGCGCCCTGACCGAGGTGGCCCGTGACCAGGGCATCGGTGTCGTCTACTGGCCCGGCCTGCGGTCCGGCGATGCATACACCCTGACGGAACTCACCTCCAACGGGAACCTCGAGGTGACGAATGAGAGCGGGCTTGCACAGATCCAGTGGGGATGGGGCCTCCTCAAGAAGGAGCAACTCAACGACCGGCCCCCCGCCCCTCCCGGCGAGCCGCTCGTCAGCGTCAAGCACGGCGTGTGCGTCGATGTGCCCGGCTTCTCCACAACCCCCGGCACGACTATCGGATTGTGGTACTGCAACGGTGGCGGGAACCAGTCATTCAACTGGACGTCCGAAAAGCAGCTGTCCATCTACGGGGACATGTGCGTGACTCCGGTCGGCGCAGTCGCTGTGGGCAGCGAGCTGATGATCGCCGACTGCACCGACGCAATCGAACAGCAGTGGGAGATCAGAAGTGACCTCACAATCAGCAGTGTCGCGGCTCCGAACCTGTGCTGGTCGACTCCGCAAGACCAGTGGGGCGTAGCGCTTGCAACGTGCGACTCCGCCGCCCCGACCCAGCAGTGGACCCGCGGCTAGCGGACGGGCTGCGCCGTGTCGCGCCCGCCTTCCAGTGGAGGGCGGGCGCGCACGATGCGTCGGGCTGCAGAAGGTGTCTGGTTTCGGGACATCGTGAACGGTGGCCGAAGACGGGGTGCTGATCAAAGTGCACATCTCGCGCATTCCGCCGCAAGCGGTGAGACGACTGCACAACCGCTGGCGACCGCGACTCGCTCCATCACCCCGCGGGAGCGCACCGGTGCGCCCCGGGTCGACTTCACCGCGGGACCTTGGACTCTGCGCGCGCGCACCGAAGAGCGGATGCTGGCGGTACGGGTACGCCACGCCGACCCAACCGGCACCCACGGCCTGAATCGCTCGACCACGCGCACGCCGAAGCGGGCAAGCACTGGGCGAGGGTTCCGCGAGAGTACAACCAGCTAAGCGCGATCCTCGGGCCCGCGCGACGCAGGGACCGAGCATTGGACAGACGCAATGACGACAATTCCTGATCTGCTCTACCTCGGGGGCATCATTGTCGCCTTCATGGGCATGGGAATCATCGATTGGCGCTGGAAGGTTGCACTCTTCCGAGATCCCGGCCACACAATCGTCGTCGTCGCGATCACCCTCGTAGTTCTTCTTCTCTTCGACATCTGCGGCCTGCTGCTGGGTGTGTTTGCCGCAGGTTCGCGAGTGATGGGTATCTTCCTCTTCTCGCGAGACATGCCGCTCGAGGAGATCTTCCTTCTTACCTTCTTCGGGTACTTCACACTCGTCATGCTGCGGATCCACAAATGATGGCCACATTCCTCCTGCTTGCGCTGGCCCTCATCGGGATGGCGATCGTCCTGGACTATGCCATCCTTCGCACTCGGGTGATCTTCACCCGGCACGTTCTGCGTACCGCCGGCATTCTTGTCGTCACCACGCTCGTTTTCGACAACGTATTGTCTGCGCTCCCCGTCTATGTCTTCAACCGCGAGAAGACTCTCGGGATCTACCTGCCGTGGGCACCAGTTGAAGATCTGCTCTACATCGCCGGAGTTGTGTTCTTCGTGGCAGTGCTCGACAAGTACGGACGCATGCGCTCGACGGAACACCCCGGCAACTCGCACGGCGTTCGACAAACGGATCGCAGTCCCAGATGACGCATGGCGGCGAGCTCATGAGCGTGAGGAACCTAGCCGGCAGGCGGGCCGAGGTCTGCGCGACTCAGAGAGTCGGCCGGATCGGCTCAGGAAAATCCGGTCCTGGGAACTCGGGTCCGCGCTGCTCGGGTCCGCCGCGGCTGCGGCGAGGCGTAACGTCGAAGATCTCGATCATCCGGAGCAGGTCGACCAAAGAAATCCCCTCATCAGGCGACTCTGTCAGGTGCGGCCGTACGCGAGGCAGAGTCGCGAGCGCCCTGAGCGAGACAACGCTGAGCTCGGGCTCACGGCGGCGGAGAACGTCTCGCACTGTCGGCATGCGAACTCCCCTCTATTCGGCCAGTTGGGACTGCAACTGACGAATCTCATTTCGGAGCGTCTTGATGACCTCGGCAAAGTTGACGACTTCGTCCGGCGGATGGCCCCCCTCGAGGAGTACCTCATCCTGGTGGGATATCCGAAACTCGATATCCCCTGCAACTGTCAAGGATGTCACGCCATTGATTGTCACGCCGCCAGGATAGTCATTGTTGAAGTTGACGGTGAGCCCGTCGTTCTGATCATGCACAAGCGCTCGTCGAAATGAGGCGCCATCCGATCTCCTACGCTCCGCTGCATCAAGGATGATGTCGTGGCCCTCCACCTTGAATACGGGAGCGACAGCAATTACGGTTTCGGTGTTGTCGAGTTTTATGTCGGTCATTGCGGAGCCGCCTCAATTCAGTCTCGATCGTCGGTAAAGCCACACGGTGAAGCCGGCAATTGCCCGTTTCAGTGTGAGTGACAGGTTGGAGAACCGCAAGGCAATACTCCGACGGGACATCGGATGTTCGTACCCGTGGTGGCGCGACTGCGGTGAGCGACCAACCCGCTTGAACGAATGTGGGCAAAACACGGTCAGATCCTGCGTCGACCTCGTCGGCTCGGGCTGGTTCTCGTTCGGAAGCGGCCGCCGCGGGTCTTGGAGGCTGCTCACCTGGCGACGGGATCGCCGCTCGGGTGGACGAAGCGCTCGATCTCGACGAGGCGAGGGCTCGCCTCCCAGTCGCCTGGACTCATGCAGAGCAACGCGCCGCATGCGTTGGCTCGCCGCAGCCTGTCGGTGACATCCAGTCCATGCAGCATGCCGCTGAGGTACCCCGCCACGAAGGCGTCACCCGCGCCGACGGTGTCCAGCACATCGATGATGAAGCCCGGGGATTCGACAACGGAGTCCGGGCTGAACACGGCGGCTCCGTCGGCTCCGCGCTTGAGCACGATCTCCCGACATCCCCCTCTGAGGAGATCACCCGCGATCTGGGCCGGGTCGCGATCGGGATTCAGCAGGGTCAGTTCCTCCGGCCCGCCGAAGACGATGTCCGCGCGCTCGGCGAACGAGCGCAGGATGTGGCCGGCGTGCTCTGCCGGAGCCAGCGCGGAGCGGTAATTGATGTCGAAGCTGACGAGGACGCCGGCGGCGCGTGCCCGATCGACCGCGGCCGAGATGCCCTCTCTCGCGCTCTCGGAGATGAGTGCGGTGATCCCAGAGACGTGGAGCAGAGCTGAATCCTCGATCCAGCCGGAGGGAATGTCGTCGGCGTTGAGGTGTGATCCCGCGGACCCCGATCGGTAGTAATACACGGAGGTGCTTGCGCTCGTCGGGCGCTCCTTGACCATGAGTCCCGTGCTGGCCTGAGGGTCGATGATGTCGTGCACCTGGAGGCCCTCGGCCCGCAGCTCACGGACGACCCGTTCACCGAGCGCATCTGCGCCGACCCGACCGAGCCATGAGGTGCTGACTCCCAGCCGCTGGAGTGCAATGGCGACGTTGCTCTCCGCTCCCCCGATGCCGAGCACAAGGTCCGATGCGTGCCGGAGCGAGCCGATCTCCCGAGTGCGGAAGAGCGCCATCGTCTCCCCGATGGTCACGACTCGAGGCTCGTTCATGCCTCGCCCCCTGGAGCACAGGCATCGACGAAGGCGGCTGCGCGAGCGCGCAATGCCATGAGGTCGCCACCATGGAACGCATCGCCGAGAAGCGGGCCGCCCACGCTCACGGCCGCGGCGCCCGCGCTCAACCACTTCGCAGCACCTGTCAGGTCCACCCCGCCCGAGGGTATGACTTCGATGCCGGGGAACGGACCACGGAGGTCCTTGACGTAGCCGGCGGTGACCTGGCCCGCAGGGAACACCTTGACGGCGGACGCACCGGCCCGCCACGACGAGTACAGCTCGGTCGGCGTCAGGCCTCCCGGCACGATCGGCACGCCGAGTTCGATGGAGGTCGCCACGAGTCGCGGATCGGTGATCGGCGTCACGATGTACTGAGCGCCAGCCGCGATCGCGGCCCGCAGCTGAGCGTCGTCGGTGACTGTGCCCACCCCGATGTCGGCATCCGAGCCGAAGCGGGCGACGATCTCCGGCAGCCGCTCGATCGTTCCCGGAGTGGTCAGCGTCAGTTCCACACTGCGGATGCCGCTCTCGATGAGCGCTTCGAGCACCCGATCGTAGTCGCGCGCGTCCTGGGCGCGGGCGACGATGATCAGCCGCGCACGAGCCGTCCGCTGGGACAGTGGCAGCCGCGGGGTCGCGGCATCCGCCTCACCAGTCATGGACGGTGCCGTCCTGCAGGCGGTTCACCGGGAGATACGCCTTCGTGTATTCGAATCCGGATGCCGCGGCCTCGTCGAGTTCGACGCCGAGACCGGGCGCGTCGCCAGGATGCAGGAACCCGCGGTCGAAGGTGTACGAGGTCTGGAACACCTCGAGCGTGGTGTCATTGTGCGGCATGTATTCCTGGATCCCGAAGTTGTGGATCGCGAGGTCGAGGTGCAGCGCAGCGGCCATGCCCACGGGAGAGATGTCGGTCGGTCCGTGGATCCCCGACTTGATGCCGTAGATCGCGGCGAAGTCGAGCAGCTTCTTCATCGCGGTGATGCCACCGGTGTGGGTGACTGCGGAGCGGACGTAGTCGATGAGTCGTTCGGTGATGAGCGTCTGGTAGTCCCAGACCGTGTTGAAGATCTCACCGATGGCCAGAGGCGTGGTCGAGTGCTGCCGAACGAGCCGCAACGCGGTCTGGTCCTCGCCGGGCGTGCAGTCCTCGAGCCAGAACAGGTGATAGGGCTCGATGTCTTTGGCGAAACGAGCAGCCTCGATCGGCGACATCCGGTGATGACCGTCGTGGAGGATTCGCAGGCCCGTCCCGAAGTCCTCGCGGATGCTCGCGAAGACGCCCGGCATGTGCGCCAGATACGCGCTCGTGTCCCACGTCTCCTCGATCGGAGCGACGGCAGAGCTGCCGTCGGCCGCGCGGTGCGCCGGCTCGTAGTTGTACTTGCCGCCGGGACTGCTGGCCGAGACACCGTAGATCTGACCGAGGCCGGGCACCCCGGTCTGCACGCGCACGGCGGTGAAGCCGTCGTCGACGTACGCCGCGATCGCGTCCTTGAGAGCGGGATAGTCCGGCCCCGACGCGTGCGCGTAAACGCGGATGCTCTCGCGGCTCGCGCCGCCGAGCAGCTGGTAGAGCGGCATCCCGGCCTTCTTCGCCTTGATGTCCCACAGCGCCATGTCGACCGCGGCGATGGCCGCCATCGTGACCGGACCGCGCCGCCAGTACGGGCCTCGGTACAGGTACTGCCAGGTGTCTTCGATGCGGTCTTCGTCTCGCCCGATGAGGGTCGAGGCGACGTGCTCGGACAGGTAGGCGGCGACCGCCAGCTCGCGTCCGTTCAGGGTGGCGTCACCCCATCCGACGACGCCGTCACTCGTGACGATCTTCAGCGTGACGAAGTTGCGTCCGGGACTTGTGATGTTGACGTCGACGCTCTCGATGCTCATCGATCATCCTCTCCGTGTGTGCGGGGGCGGCCAGGCTGCTGGCCGCCCCCGGAGTGCTGCATGGTGACGGGATGCTGCGCTACATCGCCGGGCGCGGGTCGGTCAGATCGCGACCGGTCCACTCGCGGGCGATGATCGCGGCGATCAGGGCGAGGAGTGTGTACACGCCCAGCAGCACCATGATCGGGATGACGCTGCCTGTCGTGGCGGCGACCCACGCTGCCACGATGACGGGGCCGATGCCCGTCGCGATGATCGCCGCGATCTCGCGGACCATTGCCGTCAGCGTGTAGCGGTTGCGAGCGCCGAAGATCTCGGGGATCGAGATGTTCTCGAGAGAAGCCAGCCCGAGCACCCCGATGTTGTGGATCACGACGTAGCCGACGAAGACCGCTGCGAGCTCCTTCGAGTTGATCGCGAGCATTGTCGGGATGATGAGCACGAGCGCGATGGACGTCATGATGATGTACATGCGGCGACGCCCGAACTTGTCACCGAGGAATCCGACGATCGGAATCGTGGCGAACCCGATCAAGGACGAGATGATGACGACATTCGCGCCGACGCCCTTATCCATCGCGAGCGTGACCGTGATGAACGAGATCAGGTACGTCTGGATCATGCCCGAGTTGCCGGCCTGACCGAAGCGCAGGAAGAACGCGACCACGATGGCCTTGATGGGCTTGCGCTCGAGCGACTGGAGCGTGCGGATGTCGTTGGTCTCGACGGCCTGCTCGACGTACTCCACGTGGGTCATCGCGCGTCCGTCGACCACGTCGGTGCGCTCTTCGAAGACCGGGCTCTCCTTGAGGTTGAGCCGGACCCACACGGCGAACAGCATGATCAGCGCGCTGGCGATGAACGGGATGCGCCATCCCCAGGCGATGACCTCCTCCTGGGTGAGCACGACCAGCAGGATCGCCCAGATGCCAGAAGCGAGGAGCGTGCCGCAGTTCGTGCCCAGCGCCACGAGCGACGCGATGATGCCGCGGCGGTGAGTGGGGGCATACTCCGAGAGCATGACGCCTGCGCCCGAGATCTCGGCACCGGCACCGAAGCCCTGCGCGAGCCGGAGAAGCACCAGCAGGATCGGAGCGAGGACACCGACCGCCTCGTACGTAGGCAGGAAGCCGATGAGGGTCGTCGCGAGGCCCATGAGCAGGATGGTCTGGAACAGCACCTTCTTGCGGCCGATCTTGTCGCCCTTGCGCGAGAAGTAGAACGCGCCGAGCGGACGGGCGAGGTAGCCGACGCCGTACGTCGCCATGGCGAGCACGACGGCGATGGCAGGGTTGCTGCCCGAGAAGAAGATCTCGTTGAAGACGAGCGCGGCTGCCAGCGAGTACAGCTGGAAGTCCATGAACTCGAGCGCGGTGCCGAGCCAGCCCGAGACGGCGGCACGGACGAGGTCCGCGGTGGATCGGATGACGGTGGGCGGCGGTGCGGGCGCGTCCACATCTGGGACATTGGAACTCATGTGAATACTCCTTTGTAGGTGAGTGCTGCTGGGTGGGCGGGGGCTTGCGAGGCTCAGAGGCTGAGCAGGACTTTGGCCGAGGCGGACGAGTCGCGGGCGATGGTGAATGCCTCAACGGCGGAGGCAGCGGGTATGACGTGCGAGATGACGGAGTCCAGCGCATCGGACTCCGCGAGCATCGCGATGGCGTCGTCGATCTCCGTGGAGAATCGGAAGGCGCCGCGAAGGGTGAGTTCCTTCGCGAGCATCGGGGCGAGGTTGACGCCTATGTCGGCGTTCGGGAGCATTCCGACCTGGATCACTGTGCCTGCGCGGCGCGCGGCACGCACCGCCTGGGTCAGTGAAACTCCGACGCCGGAGCACTCGAACACGACGTCGTAGGATTCATCGGCGATCGTGTCCTGCCCGACGAGGTAGGACTCCGTGACGCCCACCCCCGCGGCCCGGGTGAGGGGCTCGGGGCGCAGGTCGCTGGCGCCGATGGTGGCGGCTCGGGCCCTGCGCGCGGCGGCGATCACCAGAAGGCCGATAGGTCCCGCCCCGATGACGAGGACGCGCTTGCCGTCGAGGCCGCCGGCCAGACCCACCGCGTGCAACGCGACGGCGAGAGGTTCGGCGAGCGACGCGCGCTCGAGCGGGAGTACATCGGGAAGGACCCGGATCATGCCTTCTTCGACGATCAGCAGCTCGGCCGCGCCGCCCTGACGATGCGGGTCGGCCGCCGCGCTGCCGAGGTAATCGCCTCCGGGCAGAAGATGCGGCCGGTTCTCGAGGCCTTGGACCGGAGCGCCGTAGCGCGCCGGGTGAACAGTCACCTGCGTGCCAGCCGTCAGTCGGCCCGACGGATCGAGGTCGACGACTGCCGAAAGCTCGTGGCCAGGAGTGAGCGGTTCGCGGATGGTGTATTCGCCGTTGGCGCCGTGGAAGTAGTAATGCAGGTCCGATCCGCAGATCCCGACGTACTTCACACGCAGCCGAACCTCGCCATCGCCGGGCTCGGGCACGGGCCGGTCCTCCCAGCGGATGTCTTCCTTGCCGTGGATGGCGAGCGTCTTCATTGCTGCTCCTTGTCGCGTGCGATCGGGGGTCAGATGTGGATGGTCAGGGTGCCGGTGGCGCGGTCAGCGATCCGCTGGCGGGAGTTGGTGCGACGGAGGCATCCAGCGCATCCGTGATGGCTGCCCCGATCCCGTGACGGACGATGATGTCGACGAGCTCGCCGACCCGGGCGGTGAAGGATGAACGGGTCGACAGGTCCTGGCCGAACAGTTGCAGGTCGCCGATCACGCGATGGGCGAGGTCGGCGCCGTCGCGGGAGGTGGTCGCGAGTTCACCCAAGCGTCCGCGCGCGGTGTCGGTCATGGCTTCCGCGAACGGCCCTGGAAGGAAGCCGGGGAGCGGCGCAATCGAGCAGAGGTAGCCGGCGACGGTGAGGGCGATCATGTGGGGCATCTCGCCGTTGTCGAGCGCGTGGGCGACGGGTTCCGGGATCCGCTGCCGAAGCTTCACCGACCCGTCCGTGCCGACCTGCGACGTGCGGTGACCGAGCGCTGTGTTCCCGAAGCGGTCGAACAGCTGCGCCTCGTACTCGCGGACATCCAGTCCGGACGGCACCTCGACCGAGGGCTCGTACTCGCGCCGGAGCACGGCACGCGCGGACTGCTCGATATGGCTGAGCCCGATGGCTTCCGGGATGGTCGCGACCCCGCTGAGCGCGCCGAGATAGGCGATCAGCGAGTGCGTGCCGTTGAGCAGACGCACCTTGAGCTGCTCGTACCGATCCACCTCGTCGGTGAAGATCGCGCCACCGGCCTCCCACTGGGGCCTCCCTGCGGCGAACCGATCCTCGATCGCCCACATCGTGAACGGCTCGGCGGGCACCGGCACCTCGTCCCACACTCCGAGTGCGCAGAAGACGCGCTCACGGAGGCCTGCGTCCGTGGACGGCACGATGCGGTCGACCATGCTGGAGGGGAACGCCACGGATTGATCCAGGTATGCGAGCGCCTCGGTGCCCTCGGCACCGGGCAGCAGCGCGAGGAACTCGCGAACGAGCCGCTCGGTGTGCGCTCCGTTCGCGGAGAGGTTGTCGCAGCTCAGGATGGTGATGGGCGCTCCACTGCTTGCGCGAAGCTGCAGCCCGCGGGCGAGCTGCCCGATGGTGGTGCGAGGGGCGCCGCCCTGGAGATCCGCGATGACGAGCGGGTCGGAGGTGTTGAGGTGACCGGTGGCAGGCGAGTAGCTGTAGCCGTTCTCGGTCACCGTGATCGTCACGATCCGGATGCTGGGGTTCGCGAGAGTCGTGATGACACGGCCTGGCTCCTCCCCGCCGACGAAGACATCGGTGTGAACGGCCGGCACGCTCAGCGACAATCCGCGCGGCGAGATCTCGGCGACGGTGTAGAGCTGATCCTGCGATCGCATCGCGTCCACGACGTCGCGGGAGCGGGATGCGACGCCCACGATCCCCCAGTCGCCACCGGCATCCGCCAGTGCTGCCGCTGTGTAGACCGCCTGGTGTGCGCGATGGAAGTTGCCGAGCCCCAGGTGCAGAATGCCCGCCGAAGTCGGACTCGTCGCAACCGCGAGGCCACCGTGCGCACCGCGCCGGAGCAGCTCGAGGGCCGTCATCGCGTCACCCCGGCATCCGTACCGCGGTCGGCGTCGACGCGTACTGCTGAGCGCGGCGGGGCCGAAACGGACGTCGAGTCAGCGGTGACGATTGGCATGAAAATAGGATTGCAAGAGTTGTACAAG
Source organism: Microbacterium pumilum (assembly GCF_039530225.1). Taxonomy (NCBI): domain Bacteria; kingdom Bacillati; phylum Actinomycetota; class Actinomycetes; order Micrococcales; family Microbacteriaceae; genus Microbacterium; species Microbacterium pumilum. Next base: position 1,277,395 of record NZ_BAAAOH010000001.1, on the reverse strand, counting down.
CTTGTCAAGTCCTTTTCAGAGGAATAGCATGAAGCACAATGGATGAGGGACCACGTGGGGAGGGACCTGCCCGATGAGCGCCACACTGACCGACGTCGCTCGGCGCGCAGGCGTGTCGCTCGCCACGGCCTCGCGCGCATTCGGCGATCCTTCGCGCCTAGCCACGGCGACCCGCGAGAAGGTCATCCGGGCGGCTCTCGATCTGGAGTATGCGGCCCCGCAGGCAGCGCAGGCGACCAGGACGCTCGGCGTGGTGGTTCCGGATGTCTCGAATCCGGTGTACGGCGCACTGATCCGGTCGATCAATGCCCAGGCCTGGCATGGGCGCCATCGTGTGATGCTCTTCAATACGGATGAGAACCCTCATCGGGAACGGGAACAGATCGAGGAGGGCGGTCAGCTCGACGGGCTCCTCCTGTGCTCCCCTCGCCTGACCGAGGACGAGATCATCAATCACGCCGGCGATCGTCCGCTCGTCGTGGTCAATCGAGAGATCTCGGGTGCGCCTTCCGTGATGATGGACACTGATCACGGTTTGCGGCAGACGGTTGAGCATCTCGGCGCGCTCGGACACCATCACATCGCCTATGCGGCGGGCCCTCTGCACTCTTGGGCGGATGGGCGCCGTGCCGACACGATCACGGCTCTCAGCGAGGAATTCGGGCTCGAACTGACTCGGCTCACCCACCACGCGGCGTCCATTCTCGGCGGCCGAGCGGCCGCGGCGACTGCGATGGCGAGCAAGGCCACCGCCGTGATCGCCTACAACGACCTCGTCGCCCTCGGCGTGCAGGCCGGAATCGCAGATCTCGGACTGCGCTGTCCAGACGACATCAGCATCGTCGGCATCGACGACATCGAAATCGGTGCGGCAGTCCAGCCCCCGCTCACGACAGTCCACCTCGCGATCGAGCGAGCGGGCGCCCTCGCGGTCGACCTGCTTCTGGAGAAGATCGCGGGATCGAGCGAACCGACCACGTATCGACTGGACTCGCAGCTCATCGTCCGGGGTTCGACGGGTCGACCGAAGTCTCGCGCCTGAAGGGTCGGGGCGGCGCAGCGCGGCTGCTTGTCCAGTGCCCATGAGACTCCAAACCCGCAGTAACGCGACGCAGCGACCGGGTACCGGGGTCTGGGGCAGCTTCAACCTCAAGCTACGCCCAGAACGAGGGTTCGGCGCGCGCATCGGGTGAAGAGCGCTTCGGGATGGGAGCAACCCAGACTCTCCGTAACGAGTGTCCAATCGGTCGTGTTCGGCCGACGTCCGCCGGAGTGGACAGGGTCCCGCAGCCAATCCTCAATCTGCTGATTCCCGGATGAGGTCCTGCCACACCTTCGCGTCTGACGTCAGCTTGGACGTCCTCGAGCTGCCTCGGAAGCGATCACGAATCTGTCAGGCTCGCAAGCTTGGCCACCAGACAGCGATCAGGGCCGCAATGATCGCCGCCACATCAGGTTGCGACTTGATACTCGGGCTGGAATCGCGCCTCACCCCTCCAGGAGGTAGAACCGGAAGGCGGCGAACCCGTCGATCGGCAGGATGCTGACTGCCGAGAAGCCTGCTTCCTGTGCGTAGCGTTCGAGGGTCGCGTGTCGCATGACGGTGCCGGTGGCGACGGAGCCCGGCGTTGACATCGAGTCAGGGAGGCAGATCAGCAGGCTGTATCCGTACATCGCCCGCTCGGTGTCGTCGCCGGGGGGCGAGAACGTCTCGGCGACGGCTTCGTCCATCACCACGACGACACCGTCGGATCGGACCGCGCGCCTGATCGAGGAGAGCACGGCGACGGGGTCCGGCATGTCGTGCAGTGCTTCGAAGACGAATGCGGCGTCGTAGCGGTCTTCGCCCTCGTCGGCGAGCTGCTCTCCTCGGAGCTCGGAGAATGTCACATTCTCGAGCCCTGCGGCATGCTCGTGTGCCGCCTCGATGGCGGGCGCATCGATGTCGAACCCGTCGACGATCGCATCCGGGTACGCCCGGGCAAGACCGATCGTCGACCACCCGTGCCCACACGCGACATCGGCGATCCCGGCATCAGGTCGCGACAGCACCTCGTGCACCCGCGGGACGGATGCGAGCGCTTTCGCAAGCACATTCTCGAACCACGGACGATTGATATCGCCCTGAGCATCGCGCACGGCAGCGCCGAACGCCGCCCACGGAACGCCTCGACCCGACCGGTAGGCGTCCGTGAGGTCGGGCATGCGCAGCGCGACCGCGGCGAACATGTCCGCCAGCGGCGCGGAATACCCGAGAGATGCGCGGTCGGTGAGTACCTCGGCCTGCGCGGGGGGCAGACGGAACCTCAGGTCGTCGCCCTTGCCGTCGCCGTCGCCGTCGCCGTCGAGGATGCCGGCAGTCGCCTGCTGCTCGAGCCATTCGCGCGCGTACCGCCGATCGATGCCGGTCCGCGCGGCGAGCTCAGCCGCCGTGGCCGGCGCATCCCGGAGCGCCGCGTAGAGCCCCAGGCTGGAACCGATATGGATGGATAGCGTCTCCATCCCACCGAGGAACCTGTCGAACACCCACCCCGCGAAATCTTCGACCGCCTGCTCATCGGCATTCTCGCCGTCGCGATCCACCGTGTCGTCCATCGCGCCCCTCCCCGTCGATATGACGGCATCACGAGCGACATGCTAGAACTCGCACCCGCCATCCACCAGGCTCTCCGTGCCCACGCACGGTCGGCTCGCGGGCGGGATCCGGGATGCGCGTCCCGCACGGTGTGCTGGGGCGCGACCGCGACCGGCGTGGAAAACGGAAGTGGTCTGGCGCTCATGGCATGCGTACGGGACCCTGGGGTGTCCGCGCGTCCGGGCCCCCACGAGTCCACGGAAGCGCGCTGTCATCCGTGGAGGTGTGTGCAATGACCGTCGTCGATTCGCAACGGGCCATGGACCGGTACTTCAACCTGATGCGTCAGGGGATCGACTTCGACGCGTGTTACCAGGAGGATGTCACCTGGCTTGTCGCAGACACCGGCGACGTGATCCAGGGCGCCCACGCCGTGAGGGACTATGTGGTCGCCCTTCATGCGTCGTTGACGGATCTGCGCAGTACAAAGCTCGTCGTCGGAGAGGACTCGGCTTACCTGGAGGGTGATTGCGCAGCGCAAGCGCCGGGAACAGTCGGCCGCGACCACTACTGCGTCGCATACGACGTTCAGGACGACCTGATCGTCGCGATCCGTTGCTACGGCATCGGCGGCTGATCAGACCCACATCCGAAAACCGAACGAAACGGAACAAATGGAATGGGCCGTGACGGTGGGATGTGCACCCGAGTCTGCAGACGTCACCTCGCCGGCACGTGATCTCCTCACTTGTCACGCCGTTGTTCACATCCCGGCGGGTGCGACCAGGCGGACGGCAGCCGGCTAGCCGAGCTGTCGGGCAGCCCGGCGTGCCGCGATGACGGCGAACGCGCCGACCGCGATGAGAAGAGGCCCCAGCGCGAGCAGCGGCCACATGAGCTGTCCCCCCGTCGGCGGCAGTGGCGGCACCACGGTGACGGTGGCGACATCCTGATCGGTCGGGTCACACGTGGTGATCGCGAGCGCGATGACCTGCCCGTCGTCCTCGGGCTCGGCCACGTCTTCGCACAGTCGCTCACCGACAGGGTCGGTCGGAGTTCCCTCGACGACGACCGTGTTGGTGGTGGTCTCGCCAACCGTGGTTGTGCACTCGAACCGCCAGACCTCGTCTGCGGAGTCTTCGAAGATGCTCAGCGGGGTATCGAGCAGACCGTCCCCATCATCATCGCCGCTGCGATACTGCACGGGGGCGCAGGTGTCGTCGGTGATCCGGTCAGCGACATCGGCCAGCGGCACATCGCCGGTGTTGCGGACCTCATAGCTGTAGACCACCTCACCGCCCGCAACCGTCTGAGTAGGGTTGGCGGTCTTCAGCACTTCGATCGCCGGGTTGAAGGTCTGGACGAATTCGACGTCGGACGCGGAAACGGGCAGCTGCAGTCCCAGAGTGGTGCCGCCAATCCCCTCCACCACCGCGAGGTTCGTGGTCGGCGCGCTGATCACCGTTGCGCACTCGTACGTCCACACCTCCGCGGGATCGCGATCGAGCAGTCCGTCCCCGGTGTCATCACCGCCGACGAAGGTGGGTGCCGAGCACGATGGGGCCGCCGGGTTCGCCACGTCGGTGAGGATGACATCGGCGAGCACATCATCCGCCGCCACGGGGCTGCGGCCGACATTCGTGACCTCAAAGGTGTAATTCACGCCGCTACCTGTGAGCACGAGGTTGTCGCTGACCGTCTTGACGAGGTTGATGGCCGGGTCGAGGACCGCGACCTCGGCGCTGGCCTCGGCTTGGTAACTGTTGCCGAGGGTGTCGACGCCGACCACGGACGCGGTGTTGACGTCAGTGGTGTCCGGCGCGGCTGGGAGGCCGATCACCCGGGTGCATGTGTAGGTCCATGTCTCGGGATCGGCGGTGTTCGCCCCATCCAGAATGCCGTTCCCCGGTGACGGATGCCCGGGTGCCTGGTCGCCGTCGATGATGCCATCCCCGTTCTCGTCGACGGGCTCCAGGGCGCATTTGTCGTCGATCGGACCGATCACATCGAGGCCGACGTCGCCGGTGTTGCTGACGGCCACGGTGTACGTGACGGCCCCGTCCGTCTGGACGACGGCGGCGGATGCTGTCTTGGTGATCGCGATGGCGGGTTGAACCACCAGCACCTGCGCGGTGTCGGTCGCGGTCTGCGTGGGCCCGGTGCTCGCCGGGTCATCCGGCAGGAAGGGCACCCCTGTCACCGTCGCTGTGTTGATCACGAGTCCCGATTCCGCCCCCAGCGGTGGAGGTGTGCCCTGCTCGCGCTGGAGCTGGGCGGTCTCGCAGAAATACGACCAGACCTCGTCGACGTCCAGTATGTCGTCTATGTCGAAATCGCCGTCGACGAATTCGACGGACTCGCAATGATCATCGGTCGGAGCCACGTCCCGCAGTGGCACGGTGCCGGAGTTCGACACCTCATAGAGGTACTGGGCAGGGCGCGGATCCGGGAAGTCCGGTCCGTCGAACGGGGTGGCGTCCGAATCGAGGACGGTCGGGATGAGGGCGGTCTTCACGATCTCGATGCCAGGCCGCACGACATCGACGAATGCGACGTCAACGCGAGTCAGGGGGCCGCCGACCGGGACGCCGGCTGCGACCGGCTGCGCGACGATCGTCGCCAGATTGAGCGTCGGGACGGCTATCGCGGTCTGGCACGTGAACTGCCAGGTCTCTCCAACGCTGAGGAGGGTGTCTGCGTTGACGTCGCCGACGTTGAAACCCGCCGTCACGACCTGCTGGACAGGGGCGCAGCGGTTGTCGGCGACCCAGCCGGCGCTCCCGGTGTCGTTCCGCAGATCCGCAGTGCCGCTGTTCGTCGCCGCGTAGGTGTATGGGACGGTCGTGCCCGGGAAGACCACGGACTGATCGACCCCCTTGGTCAGGACGAGGTCGGGAGTGATCGTGTTCACCTCGGCGATGTCGGTATCGGTGACCGGCGGATTCAGGCCGGTGAAGGGAACGCCAGTCGTCGGGTCGATGGGGATGCCGCTGACAGTCGCCGTGTTCACCACCGACGTGGTCGGGGCGGCCGTGCAGGTGTAGTTCCATGTCTCACCGACCGCGAGCACCAGGTTGCCGTCCGGAGGTGGTGTGAGGACGGGGCTCTGGCATGGGGGTGTGTCGTCGGTCAGGGTCAGCGACTGCAGGGGTGTGCTGCCCGTGTTGACGACCTGGTAGGTGTAGGTGACCGTGGTTCCCGCCGCCACCGTGACGGACTCCTCTCCGTTCACGAGCTTGGTGAGTTGGATGCGCGGCACGAACGCATCGACATCGTCAGTCGCGGCGTCCGTCACGGTTGCGCCGGCGGGATCTGTGCCGTGCACCGTCGCGATGTTCTCCACGTTCACGGGGCCGATGTTGCCCGCCGACGCCCGTGCGGCGCGGTCGCAGACGAACTGCCAGCTCTCCGTCGTCTCCAAACGCGCATTGCCGTTGAGGTCGCCGACGTTGAACAAACCGTTGAGCACGGGCTGCACCGGTGCGCACTTGTCATCGGTCAGCGTGACGTTGCCCAGCGGCGTGTTGCCCGGGTTCGTGACCACGTACGACGATCGCACGACGGCCGGCGGGGTCAGGTCCGCACGGACACTGGCGGGCGAGTTGACTTTCGTTATCGCGATGTCCGGCGCATAGTCGAACGAGTTGTAGACGGAGCACGTTCCGATCTCATTGCCGACGCCCGTCAGGTTGAACGACGCCGTGGTCCCGCCGTCCGTCAGTTCGCCGGTGACCACTCTGGTTTCGCCTGCGGAGTTGCGGAACTCGCACCGGAAGTCGTTGGCGTCTCCCGGTCTGCCGGGGCTGAATCCGGAGACCAGATCTTCCACGACGAGCGCATCGGATGTCGCGTCCTCAGCGGTGGGCTCCCATTGGAATTGCGCGAAGCCGTTCGTGCTGGTGGTCACGGTCGTGGAGGGCGGCGTCGCACCAGCCGGCAGAACCCAGTCGAACCCGCCCTCGACCGTCGGGGTGACCGTCATGTCCCAGCCGGAGGCCGGCTGGTAGGACGCGTCGGTCGCCGACTGGGCGAACTTGCGGATCGTGAGCGAGGGAGAGCACAGATCGAGCACGAGTGCCCGGACGGCCTCAGCGAGGTCATCGAAATCGGCAATCAGTGCCACATCCGTCGTCTCGACATCGAACTCGTCGATCGTGTCAGCGACATCGGGCCCGGAGATCTGGATGAGGCGGTCAACGCTTGCTTGGTTCTGAAGCGCCGCACCGACGCCCAGGGCCAGCACACGGCCGCCCGCGGTCTTCACCTGGTTGGCGCGTTCGACGGCCCGGTCCAGGGTGAGCCGCGCGACGGTGCTGTTCTTGTCCGTGCCGACCCCCACATCGGGTGGAGGCCCTGGACTGAACGGGTCACCCGGGCGATTGAAGTCGTACGCGGTCGGGTCCCCATCGGTGATGTAGACCACGAGATCCCCCGGGCCGCCCGGAGCGGTCGCGACGTCCCGAAGCGACTGATCCCAGTTTGTGTACTGGTTGCTGGAATTGGAGCTCTGCCAGCTCCCTGCGCTCGAGGCACTCCCGTTGTTGTAGCGCTTGATCTCGACGTCGGAAGGACGAGGAGGGATGGGGTTGTAGTACCCGTTGATCGCCTCCCGGAAGAGACCACCGTTCTGCATGCTGGCGGCATCCACGATCTCCCTCGGCGCGAGCTCTTCCGAGAGGCTCGCGAACTGGGTGACCCGAGCCGTCGACCCGGTGTCCTGGAATGCTTCGAGAAAGGCCTCCGCAGCGGCGCGCACCGCTCCCACCGCGTTCGACGACTGAACGGACCCACTCGCGTCGAGGACAAGTGTGACTCCGAGCCCGCACTGTGCAGGGATTGAAGGGTTTGGGGAGCGGGTCGACCGCCGACGCGGGTGCCGCGGTAACGGCTACCAGCGCGGCGGCAGTAAGAAGTGTGGCGACCGCACCGGCCATCACACGTCGGACCCACCCTCGCGGTCGCTCCACGAGGCCACTCTGCCAGTTGAAGTGCACTCGCGCGACACCTGTCACACCCAGCCGCGGCGACAGGGTCAGTTGATAGAGCCTGCCAGCTGTGCTGTCAGGCTGGATCAGAGCTGACGTCCGGGAGAGTCACATCAACGCGGAGCCCGACGCCGGGCTGATTGTGGAGGGCGGCCGTGCCTCCGGAGAGGGCCGCGATGCCCGCCACGATCGATAGTCCGAGCCCTGTACCGCCTCGGGTGCGCGCTTTGCTTTCTCGGGAGAAGCGATCGAAGGCATGAGGAACGTAGGCCGGGTCCATCCCGCCGCCGTCGTCGCTCACCGTGAGCCGGAGGGCGTCACCCACTTTCACGAGGCGCATCTCGATGCTGCCAGCGTCGCCGACCGCTTCCAGGGCGTTTCCGACCAGGTTGTCGCACACGCGTCCGAAGTCAGACTCACTCACATTGACGATGGCGTCGCCGCCGACATCGGCTGAGTAGTCGATGCGGATGTCGCGGGCCGCCGCTCGTTGGCGCCCACGGTCAGCGGCATCCGCGAGTTCACGCGCCAAGTCGGCGGCCGATGATCTGCCCGGCTCAGCTTGGGACTCGATACGAGACAACTCGAGCATGGACGTCGCCAGCGACGAGAGGCGGGACAGCGTCTTCTGCGCGGCGGCGACATCCGCCTTCATGTCGGGGAGATTCTCGGCCTGACGCTGGGCAAGCTCGAGGCGAGTCTGGATGATGGCGAGGGGTGTCCGGAATTCATGGCTAGCGTCCGAGACGATCTGTCGTTCGCGTTCCGCTGACGCGCGCAGATCGCCGATCAGCTCGTTGAGGGTCGCGGCGAGTTCGGCGATCTCGTCTTCGGCCGGTCCGACTGGCAGGAGGTCCGTACCGGGGCTGGTGACCAACTCCTCGGCACTCCGTCGAAGGCGGGTCACGGGGGCGAGCGCCGCCGATCCGATGAGCCATGCAGCCGCACCGAATGCGACGTTGATCACCGTGAGGCTGCCGATGAGGAGCAGCGCAACGGCCCGCAGGACCTCCTCGTCGTTGTCGCTCGCGGTGATCACCTGCCACGCGCCATCGGTGGTGGACACCGATGCCGACCGGACCAGATAGTCATCGCCGAGCGTTCGCACACTGTCGGAACGCTCCGCGATCGTCGCAACCTGATCGGCAAGCGCGTCGGGAAGGGTGTTGAGGACCACCGCCCCCGAGGGATCTACGACGGCCACGAATTGACCCGGTCCGGGGAGGTCCATCTCATGCGTGTCACCGCCATTGATCGCCGTGACATATGGGCCCTCGATCCCCACGAGGAGACGCTGCTGACCTTCGCTGACGATGCGCTCGACCTGCGTGAAGATCACGATCCCCACGACGACTGAGATCATGATCGCGATCAGCAGGCTGCCCCACGTGATGCGGGCGCGGATCGACAGCCGTGAGAGGTTCACGAGACGTCGGAGATCAGCTCGTAGCCGACGCCTCGCGTCGTGGCGATCCGGACGGGCGCGCCCACCGCCTCGAGCTTCCGGCGGACGTAGCTGACGTACTGGTCCACGATGTTGGCATCGATGTAGCTCGCGGATCCCCAGATCGAGTCGAGGATCTCTGAGCGCGGCATCACCTGACCGGTGTTGATCGCCAGCAGCCTGAGCAGGTCGAACTCCGTGCGACTGAGCCGGAGCTCTCTGCCACCCGCGGAGATCTCATGCCGGAGCATGTCGATCTGCAAACCGCCGATGTCGAGCCGGGAGGCACCGATCGCATCTCGTCGACGGAGAGCCCGCAGTCGGGCGGCGAGTTCGGCGAATTCGAACGGTTTCGTCAGATAGTCATCGGCACCGGCGTCCAGCCCTGCGACGCGGTCATCGACGGCGTCACGGGCGGTGAGCAGGATGATCGCCAGACCGTCGTTCTGGCGCCGCAGCCACCGGCAGACCTCGATTCCCGTCATCCCGGGCAGCATGACATCGAGAACTGCGATGTCGTAGTTGCCGTCCTTCGCGCGGGTCAGCGCATCGATGCCGTTGTCGGCGACATCCACGCTGTAGCCCTCGGCGCGAAGTCCGCGGGCGAGCAGGTCGGCCATCTCGGGCTCGTCCTCGACGGTCAGAATGCGCAGCGACATGGGTCCGACCTCCTTGCCTGCTGTGATCCTACGGTGACGCGCAAGGAGGGCTGACCGTGAACGGGTCTACGCCGGGACCTCCGCCCACGCTGCGGCGGCTGGCGTTCCGCCGAATTCAGCCACGGCAGAGACACGCTGGCGACGGACCTTCATTCCGAGGAAGATCGCGATCCCCACGATGAGGACTAGGAAGACAACGCTTGTCACCGTGGTGCCCAGGCCCAATCCGCCGTCTGCCGGCTCCTGCGAGAGCAGGTCGCCGATCGAGGCGCCGAGCGGGCGGGTGAGAATGTAGGCGGCCCAGAAGCAGAACACCACGTTGGCCTTGAAGGCGAAGCGCGCGATCACCACTACCGCAATGAGGGCTGAGAACAAGATGGTGCCGATCAGGTATCCGAGCCCGAGACCCTCCGAGATGAGGTCCCCTGCGGCGGTGCCGAGCGCGAAGGTGAAGAGGATCGCCACCCAGTAGAACGCCTCGCGGCGACGGGTGAAGATGGTGTGGATCGAGAGGGTGCGCTCGCGAGAGAACCAGATGCCGAAGGTGATGGCCAGGACTGCGCTGAAGATCAACGTGCTGACCCAGAGTTCCACACCGAGCACGTCCGTCAGGTTGTCGGTGAGCAGCGTGCCGACGATGCTGATCAGCACCACGACTGTCCAGTAGATCCCGGACTTATACCGCTTCGTTGCGAACTGCGCGGCCAGGGCGATCGCCAGCAGCGCACCCATGATCCAGGTCGTCACCGTGAGGCCGAGGCCGACATCCACGTTGAGGTAGTCGGCGAACGTCTCTCCGGTGGTGGTCGACAGGATCTTTATGACCCAGAAGGCGAGGGTCACCTCTGGGACGCGGTTGAAGAGAATGGTTCGGATGTGCTCCGGCATGGTGTTGGTCATGCCGTCACCTTTCCGACGGCGGCTTGGCGTTTCCCCTGGCTGGAGCGGCGCGGCGTGAGCGTTCTCTCAGGAATCCTGCTTCGATGCGATTCCTGAAAGTGTTCTCAGCCGTGGGACTCAGCGGCCTGCGCCGGCACGGTCCGGGCGGCCGCGCATCGAGGCGGTGACTAGGGTCGGCTCCATGGATGCTCTGCCGCCCTGGCTTTCGACCGTGTTGGCCGTTGTCGTCCTCGCCGCGGTCGCGACAGTCGCTTTGATTGCGATGCGGGTGCCCGCCCCGTGGGCCGGAGTGTGGGCGCTGGCCCGCGCGGTGCTCCAGCTGTCATTGCTGAGCCTGGTCCTCGCCGGCATCATCGACAGCCCGCTCCTCGTCGGGCTGGGGTTGATGGTCATGCTCATCGCCGCGGTCTGGACCGCGGCGCGCCGCTCGCGCATCCCGTGGCGCGGCGTACCGCTGTTGGCGCTGGCGATGCTGCTCGGGCCGCTGACGGTGATGACCGTCGCTTTCGCCACCGGTGCGCTCGAGCTCACCCCGCGATATGCCCTGGCGATCGGCGGCATCATCATCGGCAACACCATGACAGTCGCCATCCTCACTGAACGTCTCTACCGGGGTGCGGTCCACGATCATTGGGATGAGGTTGAAGGGTGGCTCGCACTGGGGGCCTCCAGATGGGAGTCCACCCGAGGCCTTGCTCGCGGTGCGATTCGCACCGCGATGCTCCCCTCGATCGACCAGACCCGGACGACCGGGATCGTGGTCCTTCCCGGAGCGTTCGTGGGGGCGATCTTCGCCGGAGCCTCCCCCTTCGAAGCCGGGCGGTTCCAGCTCGTGGTGCTCGCCGGAATCCTCGCGGCCGGCGCGCTCACCGCAACAACTTTGCTCCGGATGCCGGGAGGAATCGCTCAGCGACCTTCCGACATCAACGTCTTGGTCCGCGCAGCGAAGTCCTGAGTGTTCTCTCAGGCGCGAGGGCTTGAATCACCCCGAATGATCAGGGCCTCGTTCTAGCGTCGATCGTCCGGACTCGTCGGACGAGGCGACGACAAGGTGACGGAGGCGTGGATGCGTTTTCGTACCACGCTTATCGCGAGTGGGCTTGCCGGAGGCGTGGCGGTCATCCTCTTGGGCGTCGGCATCAACGCGCTCGGCAATGGCCCGCTCGCGATCGATACGTGGTGGCATGATCTGATGCTCACCTGGCGGACGGAATCGTGGCTGGCTGTTGCGCTCGCTTTCGACGTCGTCGGCGGTGTGACTGCGATGACGGTGATCGGAATCGTCATCGTCGTCGGCTTCCTCGCCGCCCGCCGACCGTGGGATGCACTCACCGTCACTGCGGCGATGCTGACATCGCAGGCGATCACGGGCGTCCTGAAGGTCTCGTTCGCGCGACCCCGACCCCCGGATTCTCTCGTCACCGACGCGATGACGTCCTTCCCGTCGGGGCACACGACGCTCGCAGCGACGGTCATGGTGGTGCTGGCGCTGCTGATCCGAGCGGATGCGATGTGGCTGGCCGCCGTGCTGTGGGTGATGGCGATGGCGTGGAGCCGCACATACCTGTCAGCGCACTGGCTCACCGACGTGTCCGCCGGCGCCGTTCTCGGTGCCTCCGTGGCCGTACTCGTTTGGGCCGTCATCGCCGATCTTCGGCGCGCCGTCCAGCAACACGCTCTCATCGCGGCGAACGATCTGTCGGCCACGTGAGTCCGCAGCGCTGCTGAGATCGCGCTCAGGCTGGGCTGAACAAGGAGACTCTTCGATGCGGTGACCTGAGCACAGCACGCCGACCGTTCCTCATGTGGGCGAGGGACGGTCGGCGCGGGGAATCCAATCAGTCGTCGGCGGTCTCACCGTCGTTCGTGCCATCCTCAATGCCTTCATCGTCGGCGGTCTCACCGTCGTTCGTGCCATCCTCGATGCCTTCATCGTCGGCGGTCTCACCGTCGTTCGTGCCATCCTCGATGCCCTGATCGTCGGCAGTCTCACCGTCGTTCGTGCCATCGTCGACCCCGACCTCGGTCGACGACGGCGACGGCGACGGCGACGATGAGGATGCCTGCGCGAGGGCGGGGATCCCGATCGCCAGACCCGATGCCAGCACGACTGCGGCAATGCCCGATCCGATCGCGAGCCGGACCTTCTTCTTCTTTTCGGCTTCCATGTGTGACTTCCTCTCAGACGGAATCTGCCGTCGCCTCGACGCTACGGAGGGGATCGTGAGATGAACGTGAGAGGGGCAGCCGCAAGCGCACCACCGTGCCCACCCCCGGCATCGAGCTGAGTGAGATATCGCCGCGCAGCGAGTTCACGATGTCTTGGACGATCGACAAGCCGAGTCCGCTCCCCTCGGTTGCACGCGAAGGATCTGCCTGCCAAAACCGATCGAACGCACGTCGTGACTCGTACCGCGTCATTCCAATGCCGTGGTCCTCGACCTCGACGACAGCCCACCGCCCTTTCGTGAAAATTCGCACGACGACGGGAGCTTCATCAACGGAGTAGCGGCATGCGTTCACGAGGATGTTCAGCAGCACTCGCTGCACGGCTGCAGCGGATGCCTCGACTTTCGGCTGACCGGTCACATCGATCATCACCCGGTCCGGCCGCACGAGCAGTGCTCGAGCTCGCTGGACCGCGTCGCCGATCGCGACGAAGCTGAGATCCGAGCGCTCGCGGGCGTCTTCTGAAGCGACCAGCAGATCGTCCGCAATTGCACCGAGGGCGTGCGTCGCCTCGAGCGCCTTCTCGCACGCGTCCCGATACTCGGCGACGCTTCTGGGCCGCAGCAGCGCCAGCTCGAGCTGAGCTTGGATGGCCGTCAACGGCGTTCGCAGTTCGTGAGATGCGTCGTCGACGAATCGTCGCTGGGCGGCGAGCGCAGCCGCGACCGGTTTCATCGCGATGCCGGCGAGGATCCAGCTCGACAGGGGCGCAATCAGCAGGAGGCCGGTGAACGCGATGAGCAGAGCAGTCCGAAGTGTCGAAAAGCCCGCCTCAGCGGTCGGGGCTGACCCGCCGTCTTCGATTGCGTCGAAGTCGAACGTCGTGGTGACGAACGCGTAGACGGAGACGGCGAACACGGCGAAGGTGATCAGCTGGACTGCCGTGAAGCCGAGCGTGAGACGCCAGCGGGCGCGTCGCAGAATCACGACGCCTCGCTGGTCACCGAGTACCCGGCGCCACGGTGGGTGACGATGGGGTCGGCCGCACCAGGTACGGCGAGTTTGCGGCGCAGGTAGCGGATGTAGGTGGGCACCACGTTGCTGTATCCCTCGTAGTTGCGATCCCACGCGTGGTCGATGAGCTCGCTGCTCGTCACCACGGAATCCGGGTGTCGCATCAGGTAGTCCAGCACGGAGAACTCCTTCGGGCTGAGCGGGATGATGCGGCCGCGACGCTCCACGGCGCGGCGGCCCGGGTCGAGCGTCAGTGACCCCACGGTGAGCCGAGGGGGAATCGTGGTGGGGGCGCGGCGCAGGAGCGCGCGCACGCGGGCGAGCAGTTCCTCGACGTGGAACGGCTTGACGAGGTAGTCGTCGGCGCCGGCATCCAGGCACTGCACGATCGTCGCGCGGGCGCTGATCGCCGTGAGCATCAGGATCGGGGTGTCCGCTGCCGCATCCCGAATGCCCCGGCATAGCTCGACCCCGCCACCTGCCATGCCAGGCAGCCGCACGTCGAGCACGGCGAGATCGACCGGCTCTATCTCGAACGTCGCCAGTCCGGACGCGGCATCCGATTCGACGTCGACGGCGTAACCGGCTTCGCGCAGCAGTTGCGCGACGGTCGCGGCAAGCAGCGCGTCGTCCTCCACCAGCAGGATTCGCATGGCACCTCCGCCATGATCCTTTCCAACGCCACTGGGGAACGAGCCGTGGTCGACTTGGCGAGTCTGAGACTTCCTTCAGACACACCACTGGCGTCGGCACGCACCCATAACCTGAGCACACCGACAGCGCGGTTGATCATCTGCCACCCGACAGAACGGACACCCCGCATGGACTTCCTGGACGCCGTCATCCTGGGCCTCGTCGAAGGTCTCACCGAGTTCCTCCCCGTCTCGAGCACCGGGCACTTGACGCTCGCCGAGAACCTGCTCGGGCTGCCGATCGACGATCCAGGGGTGACGGCCTTTACGGCGATCATCCAGTTCGGCGCGATCGTCGCGGTGATCTTGTACTTCCGCGCCGATATCGGCCGACTGATCGCGGCATGGTGGCGAGGGTTGTTCAGCCGAGCGGCGCGTACCAATCCCGACTATCGGTTCGCCTGGTACGTGATCGCCGGTTCGATTCCCATCGGTGTCATCGGGTTCTTGGCCCGGGATCTGATCGCCGGGCCGTTGCGCAACCTCTGGGTGGTGGTCGCGGGCCTCGCACTGTGGAGCATCGTCATGTACGTCGCGGAGCGTCTCGGCAGACAGACGCGCCCCGAGGAGAGTCTGACGCTGAAGGATGCTCTGATCATCGGTTTCGTGCAATGCATCGCGCTCGTCCCGGGGGTGTCGCGGTCCGGCGCGACCATCAGCGCGGGGCTGCTGCGCAACCTCAACCGCGTCGCGGCCACGAGGCTGTCCTTCTTCTTGGCGATCCCGGCGCTCGTGGGGGCGGGCGTCTACGAAGGCGTGAGTGAAGCATCGGCCGTGAGCGCCAGCATCGGTTGGCCACCGGTCATCGTGGGAACAGGCGTCAGCTTCATCGTCGCCTACGCGACCATCGCATGGCTGCTTCGGCTCGTGGCGCGGCATCCGATCACCGTGTTCATCTGGTACCGGCTCGCACTTGCGGCCCTCATCACGATCCTGCTGGTGACAGGAGTCCTCAGCGCGACCTGATCAGTGGGAGTTCGAATCCTCCCGGGCCAGCGACATGACGTCGCGGGGTCGATTCCACGAGACCGTCCGTCTCTTCCTGAAAGCCTTCTCAGCCCCAATCGTCGCGATACAGATGAGCCTCCGATCCTCGATCGGCATGGTGGCCAGAAGCACCACAGCTAGTCACGGGAGGAGGTATCGGGATGCTCCAGCTCGAGGCAGCCGGCAAGCCATTGCGCTCGCCTACCCAGAGATGGCTCGGGCATCCTGCTCTGCTCGTCGGGATCGTCGGCGCGGTCCTGGGGTTCGCGGGTTCCTGGATCCCCTCGTACTGGGGCGACGAGGCGGCGAGTGTACTTTCGGCTTCGCGGTCCTGGCCGAGTCTCGCAGCTCTGCTCGGTCACGTCGACGCGGTGCATGGCCTGTATTACGGGTTTCTCAAGGTGTGGATTGCGATGATCGGCCCCTCCGAAGCGGCGACCCGCCTTCCGAGTGCGATCGGTGTCGGGCTGATGGCGGCGGGCACGGTCGTCCTGGCCAATCGTTTCGTCGGCACCCGCATCGCGGTGGTTGCCGGCATCGTCTGCGCGATACTCCCCCGCTCGACCGCCATCGCTGCCGAGGCCCGCTCCTACGCCGTCGGCGCCGCCATCGCGGTGTGGATCACCGTCCTGCTCGGGCACGCACTGAGGCGTGCAACGTCGAGGCGGCTGTGGCTGGCGTATGGCGTTGCCTGCGCCGGAGCGATGTACCTCTTCCTCTACCTGGGGCTGCTGCTCCTCGTTCACGGCATCGTTGTCGCGGTGCTGTACAGCGCATCCCTTCGGAGATGGATACGATTCGCGGCACTCTCCATGCTGCTCGCCGCTCCGATCATGGTGATCGGCGCTACGCAGCGGGAGCAGATCGGCTTCCTCGCACGCCGGCAGTACGCCAACGCCGCTAACGTCCTGACCAGGCAGTGGTTCGGGTATCCCCTTCCGGCGGTCTTCGCTTGGCTGCTCGTCCTCGCCGCCACGTGGTGGCTGGTGCTCGCTCTTGGCGGACGCCGGCCGCGGGGGCAACGAATGCGGTTGACGGTGCTCGCCCTGTCGTGGCTGGTCATCCCGACTGCGGGGCTCCTCATCGGCAACGCCGTGCTTTCGCCGATGTACAACGTGCGCTACCTGTCGTTCTGCACGCCTGCAGCGGCGCTGCTCATCGCCCTCGGAATCGCAGCCATCGCCGAGGCCGTGGCACCGCACCGGCGCCTCACCCTCAGCGCGGCTCTCACCGCGACGCTGGTGGCGGCATCCGTCCCCGTCTACCTCGGCCAGCGAACGCCGTGGGCGAAAGATGGCGGCAGCGACTGGCGGGCTGTCGCGGAATACATCCAGCAGAACGCGCACGCCGGTGTGGTGCTGTTCGATCAGACAACCAAACCCTCACGTGATCCGCGCATCATCCTGGATCTGTACCCAGCCGCGTTCGCGAGTCTCGACGATGTCGCTCTGGAAGCACGATTCGACGAGCGGCCAGGACTCTGGGACACCGTCGCCGCGAACGCCGTGGTGACACCGCGCACCTCAGATGCCAAGCAGGCGTGGGCGATCGAAGTCGCACACGGCGGCGCAACACCGCCGGATGTCGCCCTGCTCAAGAGTCTCGGCTACCACGTCGACTCCGCCGTTCTCATACACCGCACCACCATCTACGACCTGTCGAGGAACTGACATCATGACTACTCGTACACTCGTGATCCTGCCCACCTACAACGAGCTGGAGAATCTCGAAGGTGTCGTGCGCCGCTTGCAGCAGAGCGCTCCCGACGTCGACATCCTGATCGTCGACGACAACTCGCCAGACGGTACCGGATGGCTCGCCGACCGTCTCTCGGACGAGCTCCGAAACGTGCACGTGTCACATCGAGTCGTCAGGGCCGGACTCGGCGGTGCATATCTCGAGGGATTCGCGTGGGCGCTCCGCCAGGGGTACGACCTCATCGTCGAATCGGATGCCGACGGCTCACACCGCCCCGAGGACCTGCCCCGCCTGCTCGTCGCCATCGAGAACAGCGACCTCGTGGTCGGGTCGCGATGGGTGGAAGGAGGCAAGGTGGAGAACTGGCCGATATCGCGGCGTCTGCTGTCGCGCGCAGGCAGCGCATACGCACGCGTCATGCTCGACATCCCTCTGCGCGATGTGACGGGCGGCTACCGTGCATATCGAGCATCCGCGTTGCTCGCACTGAAACTCGAGAGCGTGAACAGCCAGGGGTACTGCTTCCAGATCGAACTGCTGTGGCGAGCCGTTTGTGCCGGGCTTCGGGTGCGAGAAGTGCCGATCACGTTCAGCGACCGGATCCTCGGTGCGTCGAAGATGCGCGGCCGAATCGTCATCGAAGCAATGTGGCGGGTCACGATGTGGGGCCTTGCCGCCCGACTCGCGCCACTCGGACGCCGCACGGTTGCCAGCCATGCGTGACGGCCGGATGCGTTCCCTGCTTGCGGACCTCGCGAGGTTCGTGCTCGTAGGCGGGTTGGGCCTCGTTCTGGATGTGGTCGTCTTCAATCTTCTGCGCCAGTCATCCCTGACGGATGGGCATGTGGGCGGAGCTGTGCTGATCGCCAAGGCGCTCGCCGCCAGCCTGGCGATCATGGCGAACTGGGCGGGCAACCGCTGGTGGACGTTCCGCGCGCACCGTCGGTCGAACGCGGTCTCGGAAGCGGTGATGTTCTTCGTCGTCAGTCTCGTCGGTAGCGGGATCTCGCTGTTGTGCCTCGCCGTCAGCCATTACGTCCTCGACCTGACGTCGGTGCTCGCTGACAACGTATCGGCGAATGTCATCGGACTCGCACTGGGATCGGCATTCCGTTTCCTCGTCGCGAGGACCTGGATTTTCCGCGACCGGGGGGCCCGACTGACCTCGGATGCAGCGGCAGCGCTGCCGATTGGCGGTGGCCGATGATGAACCGCACGTCAGCGGGGTGCGACAGCCGCCACAGCGCTCTCCGGCGAGTACCGGGCCGGAGGGTTTCACCGCACGAGCGAACGCAGACGCCTGACCGCCACAGAGAGGGTGGCAAGCCCTGAGCCGTCCTCGGCGTGTGCGGCGGCGAGCGCCTCCTCCAGCGTGCGCCGGGCCAATGGACCGCGCTGGTCGAGCCATGCGTCGATGCGCGATGCAGCTTCGATCGGTGCGGTCTGCTGGGCGATCGTCGAAGTGAGTTCGATCACCACCGCGTAGAGGTCGTCGCGCATGGTCGCACGGGCCATCGACCCCCATCGGTCGCTCTGCGGCAGCGCGGTCGTCTTCGTCAGGATCTGCTCGAGCCGCAGTCGCGCGGACAGCGCGAAGTAGAGGGCGGTCAGTTTCCGGGTGTCCCACCTGCGCAGGCGCGCGCACTCGACGACGTCGAGCAGCGAGAACGCGTCGAGCACGCCCGCTCCGTGCCGCGCGAGTTCGGCGGGGACGCGGGCCTCCTGAAGCTCGAGCATCCGCCCCTCGAAGCGTCGCAGATCGCCGCCCTGCAGCAGGTCGCCGAGATCCGCCCACAGCGACGTGATCGGACCTCGGAAGTCCTCGACCTGCCTCCCGATGTCGAACCCGTCGGGGCGGTGCTGCACGAACCAGCGCGTGGCGCGATCGAGCAGCCGCCGGAACGTGAGGTACAGATCGGTCTGCACCGCGGTGGGCACCGCGTTGTCGGTGGCCTCGACGGCGATGACGAAGCCGCGCAGGTCGAAGATCTCCCGCACCGCAACGTACGCGCGGGTGATCTGCTCGCTCGACGCACCCGTCTCATCCGCTGCCCGGGATGCGAAGGTGATGCCGCCCCGGTTGACCATCGAGTTGACGACCGAGTTCACGATGATCTCGGTGCGCAGCGGATGCGCGGCGAGGTCTCCCGCATACCCGTCCCGGATCGGCTCGGGGAAGTAGTCGGCGAGCGTTCCTGCGAACCACGGGTCATCGGCGAGGTGGGTTGCGGTGAGGTCGGTCTTGAGCGCGAGCTTCGCGTAGGCGACGAGCACGGCGAACTCGGGCCGGGTGAGGCCGCGCTCGTCGGCCACGCGCACCTGCACCTCAGCCGGACTCGGAAGGAATTCGAGCTCTCGGTCGAGTTCGTCGCGCGCTTCGAGCACCTCCATCAGGCGTTCGTGCACGGGCAGCATCACGGCTGCGCTGGCGCGCGAGTTTCCGAGCAGCACGTTCTGCTCGTAGTTGTCTCGCAGCACCTGCACGGCGACCTCTTCGGTCATGGAGCGGAGGAGTACGTTGCGGGCATCCCGGTCGAGCCGTCCGGCGCGTTCGACGGCGCCGAGCAGGATCTTGATATTCACTTCGCGGTCCGATGTCCCCACTCCCGCCGAGTTGTCGATCGCGTCCGTGTTGATGCTGACGCGGGACTGGGCGGCCTCGATGCGACCGCGCTGGCTCACGCCGAGATTGCCGCCCTCGCCGACCACCCGCACTCGCAGCTGGTTGCCCTTGACACGGATCGCGTCGTTGCCGCGGTCGCCGATCTCAGCGTCGGTTTCGTCGCTCGCCTTGATGTACGTGCCGATGCCGCCATTCCAGAAGAGGTCGACGGGGGCCAGCAGCACGGCCTTCTTGAGCTCGAGCGGCGTGAGGGTCGTCACCGAGGGGTCGAGGCCGAGCGCCTCGGCCATTTGGGCCGTGACGGCGATCGACTTCAGCGTGAGCGGAAACACCCCGCCACCAGCGGAGATGAGCGCGCGATCGTAGTCGTCCCAGGAGGACCTGGGCAGGTCGAACAGGCGCTGACGTTCCGCGAAGGATGCCGCGGCATCCGGCTGCGGGTCGACGAACACGTGGCGGTGGTCGAACGCCGCGACCAGTCGGATATGGGGCGACCGCAACATCCCGTTGCCGAACACGTCGCCCGACATGTCGCCGACGCCCACGACCGTGAAGTCCTCCGTCTGGGTGTCCACACCAAGTTCGCGGAAGTGCCGTTTGACAGACTCCCACGCACCGCGGGCCGTGATCCCCATTGCCTTGTGGTCGTATCCTGCCGATCCGCCCGACGCGAATGCGTCAGCAAGCCAGAAGCCGTATCCCTCTGAGATCGCGTTGGCGATGTCGGAGAAGGATGCGGTGCCCTTGTCGGCCGCGACCACCAGATAGGAGTCGTCGCCGTCATGCCGCACGACGCCCCGGGGCGGCACGATGTCGGTTCCCACGCGGTTGTCCGTGACGTCGAGCAGACCGCGGATGAAGGTGCGGTACGCGGCCTTGCCGGCTTCGAGCCATGCCGCCCCGCCGCTGGGCGCCGGAAGACGCTTCGCGAAGAACCCGCCCTTGGATCCGGTGGGCACGATCACGGCGTTCTTCACCATCTGCGCCTTGACGAGGCCGAGGACCTCGGTCCGAAAGTCCTCGCGGCGGTCGCTCCAGCGCAGCCCGCCCCGCGCGACCTTTCCGAAGCGCAGGTGGACGCCCTCGACCTCTGGCGAGTAGACCCAGATCTCGGCCATCGGGTGCGGCTTCGGCAGGCCCGGAACGCGGGCGCAGTCGAGCTTCATCGACACCCACGGCTTCGGCGAGCCGTCGGATGCCGGCTGGTAGAAGTTCGTGCGCCAGGTCGCGGCGATCACCCCGATGAAGGAACGGAGGATGCGGTCGTCGTCGAGACTCGAGACACCGTCGAGGGCACGCAGCAGCTCGGCCTCCGCCGCATCCGTCTTCGCCGTCCGGTCTCGTTCGAGAGCCGGATCGAAGCGGAGCTCGAACAGACCGACCAGGTCGCCCGAAAGGACGGGGTTCGCGACCAGAGCCTCCTCGATGTATTCGACGGAGAAGGCGGAGCCGATCTGCCGCAGGTACATCGCGATTGACCGCAGGATGACGATCCGGCGCCAGTCGAGGCCGGCGAGCAGCACGAGGGAATTTAGGCGATCGCTCTCGGCAGCGGCGGTCCAGGACGCTGCGAACGAGTCCTCGAAGTCCCGTCCCCATGCCGGGTCGTTCCACCGCTCGGCGCTACCGCCGTCCACACTCGGCGCAGTCAGCCCGAAGTCGGAGATGTGGCGTACCTCGCCGCCGGGGAGGGTAACGACGTACGGGTGCTCGTCGACGACATCAGTGCCGAGGTCGGTGAGGATCGGGAGCACCTGCGTGAGCGGGTACTCACGGTGCGAGACGAGGGTGAACACCCGCTGGCCGGGGTCGTCGCGCTCCGGGACGTTGAGGTGAACCGCGAACTCTGTGGCCTCGAGGCTCTCGAGCAGCGCGATGTCATCGAGGGCCTCCTCCGGCGTGACGGCCTCCTTGTACGCCAACGGGAACGCCTCGCCATAGCGACCCAGCAGGCGGGCCGCCTCATCTTCGCCGTGGGCGTGGTGGAGCGCGTCGACGAGCGCCTCATCCCAGCCCCGCACGGCATTCGTCAGGTCCCTCTGCAGTGCCGCTTCGTCGACGTCTGGCAACGACGAGCCGCGCGGTACGCGCACCACGAAGTGCAGCTGCGCCAGTGGAGCATCACCGACCCATGTGGCGTGATCGACGCTCTCGGCCGCGAACACCGATCGCAGCAATGTTTCGATGCGCAGCCGCACGGTGGTGTTGTAACGGTCCTTCGGCAGAAATACGAGCGCCGACACGAACCTGCCGAACTCATCCCGGCGCAGAAACGCGCGCGCGCGGCGCCGGTCGCGAAGGCGGCCCACTTCGGTTGCGACCTCGAGCAGGTGCTCCGGAGTGTCCTGGAAGAGTTCGTCACGTGGATACTGCTCGAGGATCTGCACGAGATCCTTGCCGGAGTGGGACAGGGGCGGGAATCCGGATGCCTCGAGCACCGCCGCCACCTTGGTCGAGGCGATGGGGAGCGTGGACACGGAGGCCGCGTAGGCCGCCGAGGTGAACATGCCGAGGAAGCGCCGCTCGCCCGTGACGTTGCCGACCTCATCGAATGTGCGCGCGCCGATGTAGTCGAGATAGACGTCGCGGTGCACCGTGGCGCGGGAGTTCGCCTTCGTGATCGTGAGCAGGCGCGGATCGCGCGCGGTCCGCTGCGCCTCGGGCCGCAGGCGCGCGATCGCTGTGGTGGGCTTGCGAAGGATGCCGAGGCCCGTGTGCGACAGCGGGACGAGCACGTCCTCACCGTCTTCGCCGGTCTCGAGCCGGTACTCGCGGTAGCCGAGGAACGTGAAATTGTCGTCAGCGAGCCAGCTGAAGAAGTCGATGGCCGGGCGGACCGTGGCGGGGTCGGCCGTCGCCGGCGGCGCGGTGCGCAGGTCGGTGACGACGTCGAGGCAGGCCCGGCGCATCGCCTGCCAGTCGTCGAAGGCCGCGTGCACATCACCCAGCACCGACATCAGACGTTCTTCGAGCTGGTGTCGGCCCTCGCTGGTCGGCACGCGATCGACCTCCAGGTGGATCCACGATTCGAGGTCGCCACCGTGGGCACCCATCTCGAGCAGTTCGCCGTCGGCGCTTCGGCGCACCTCGACGATGGGATGCACGAGCAGGTCCACCGCGAGGCCCTGCCGAGCAACCGCCGCGATGACAGAATCCACGAGGAAGGGCGAATCATCGGTGCAAATGTTCACGATCGTGCGCCGCGACGTCCATCCATCCTCGCTAAGCGTCGGTGTGAAGACGGCGATCCGAGTCTGCCCGCGGTCGCGACGCGCGGCGAGGGAGCGCATCGAGAGCGCGGCACCGACCACGTCACGTGGTTCGCGTTCGGCCAGATCCTCGGGGTTGAGGCCGGCGATGATGCTCGTCAAACCCGACGCGAGCTCTGGGTCGAGAGCGGCGATCGCGTCGTCGATCGCACGGGACCCGGTTGTGCTGGTCATGACTTCATCGTCCGATCTGGCGATCGCATGTCGCGTCGATCCCCTCACGAAAATACTCCGGTGCGGCGCCTCAGGTGATGCCTTCAACGCGTGAAGGCGGGCGACGAGTACGGGAAGGCTGAATGGCTTCACGCGATAGTCGTCCGCAAGGGTATCCAGAGCCTCTGCCTCGTCGAGGTCGCCATCCCTGACTCCCGCCTGAACGGGCTTCGATCGCGACGCCTGCCCGGGTGTACTGTCCTGGCCATGACACGAACGACGACCATCGGCGTGGTGTTCGGGCGCGCCGCGGCGCTATGCGCGACCGTGTTGGCGATCGGGCTGACCGTCACGGCGTGCAGCGGCGCAGGCGACGGGGACGACGTTTCTCTGAACACCCCCACCGCGTCAAGCGGACTGCCTCAGGGGGCCGACACCGTGACGATCGACCCGGCGAAATTCTCCACCGCCATCGACAACCCCTACTTCCCGATGAATCCAGGCGATGTCCGCACCTATCGGGAGACGGATGATGAGGGCAAGAACGCCACCGTCGTCGTAACGGTCACCGACAAGACGAAGGTGATCGACGGCGTGACCACTCGCGAAGTGCATGACGTGCTCACCGATGGGGGCGAGGTGGTCGAGGACACGCTCGATTGGTATGCGCAAGACGACCAGGGCAACATCTGGTACTTCGGCGAGGCGACCACGGAATATGACCCGGACGGCAAGACGTCAACCGAGGGTTCCTGGCAGTCCGGCGTCGATGGCGGACAGCCTGGCATCGTGGTTCTCGCGAACCCTGAACCTGGCAGTGAGTACCGCGAGGAGTATCTCGCCGGACATGCCGAGGACAATGCCCGCGTGCTCAGCATCGACGAGCTGGCCGAGGTGCCCTTCGGAAGCTTCGATCACCTGCTGATGACCCGCAACACCACCCCGCTCGAGCCAGACGTTCTCGAGTACAAGTGGTACGCAAAGGGAGTCGGGCCGATTCGCGAGGAAAGCGTGTCCGGCGGCTCCGACAAGACCGTCCTCCTCAGCTATCAGAAGGGATGACCGCAGCGAAGGTCGTGGCGAGGCACCTGACCACCGCGGAGCTGCCGGGCGTACCATCGCGCTCATGTCATCGTCCTCGAACTCACTTGTCGTCACCCGCCCTGTCGAGGACGTGTTCGCCTTCTTCACAGACCCAAGCAACGACAAGCGCTGGCGTGCGCACGTCGTCTCAATTGCCGCTCA
This sequence comes from Microbacterium pumilum, assembly GCF_039530225.1. NCBI lineage: Bacteria > Bacillati > Actinomycetota > Actinomycetes > Micrococcales > Microbacteriaceae > Microbacterium > Microbacterium pumilum. The sequence continues at coordinate 1,252,982 of NZ_BAAAOH010000001.1, read as the reverse complement.
CGAGCCGGTCACCGTCGGCAGCCGCGTTCATCAGTCGGTCGCGGGCCCGAGCGGTCGCCCGATTGCGGCTGACATCGTAGTAACGGCCTTCGAGCCCCCGACACGCTACGGGTTCAAGGTGGTCGCGGGCCCGGTGCGCCCTGTCGGCGACTTCCGCTTCATCGCGGTCGGCGACAGCGCCACTCGCGTGGACTTCGTGCTCTCAGCCGAGCTGACCGGGCTCAAGAAGCTACTGATGGGCCGCGCGGTGCAGCACTCGATGGACGCGGAGGTGGCTGGATTGGCCCGCGCAAAGGGCATTCTGGAGTCGGCCTAGGGCCGCCCCCAAGTACGTGCACCGCCCCAAATAGGGGCAAACCGGGGGGTGCCTCATTGAAGCGTGCTCTGCGCCGCCCGGAGCGGATTTCTGATCCGCACGTGATCTGCCTAGGGTGAGGCAGACCTAACAAGAGGGGTGTCCGAGTGTCGTTCGGAGCTGTGCTACTGCTGGGGATCGTCGCAGGCGCGACCATTCTGCTTGGGATGCCGATCGGAAGGCTGCGGTCGCCCTCGGTGGGCCTGCGTGTGGTACTCAGTGCTGGCGCTGTCGGGGTCCTGCTATTCCTGGTGTGGGATGTGCTCTCGGCGGCATGGGAGCCGATAGACGCGTTGCTCGCCGACGGATCAAACCCTGCCCTGCTGCTGGTGAATGGGCTGTTGTTTGTAGTGGGAATCGGAGTCGGGCTTCTGTCGATTCCCCTGTTTCAGCGGCTGGCACAGCGATCGCAGGACCCGAGTGAGCTGGCTCCGCGACGACTTGCGGTGCTTATCGCCATCGGAATCGGCCTGCACAACATGGCTGAGGGGCTCGCAATCGGTCAGTCGGCGGCCACCGGTCAGATCGCGTTGGCGATCGTGCTGGTCGTGGGATTCGCGCTGCACAACGCGACAGAAGGTTTCGGCATCGTGGCGCCGCTGGCCGGAGATGAGCGTCGTCCATCGTGGGGCTTCCTGCTGCTTCTCGCCTTGATCGGCGGCGGTCCCACCTTCGTTGGCACGATGATCGGCTGGACCTTCGTCAACGAACAACTCAGCATCCTCTTCCTGTCCCTGGCCGCCGGGTCGATCATCTACGTCGTGATCCAACTTCTCGGCGTTGTCTCGCGGGCGCGCCGGAGTCAACTCGTCGGCTACGGCGTGTTCATCGGACTGATGGCTGGCTTCCTCACCGACGGCATCCTGGTCGCAGCCGGGGCGTGACGGTCGCTCAGGACGATGCTGCTGTGCACGTCCGCGAGACCCGTGATGCGGCACCGACGATGGGCCGAACGGATTCCGTCTGCACGGAAGACGCGCCCCACACACACCGATGCCCCCAGCCAACCCGGTGGACGGTGCGTGGACGGCCGCGTTCTGCGCCAATGACGCCATCGCGCTGGGATTCCAGCACGCGATGTACGAGCGGGGCCTTAGCGCCGGAGTCGACTACTCGATCGTCGCGATCGACGACATGCCGGATGCCGCACACTTCCAGCCACCGCTAACCACGGTGGCGCTCGACCACCTCGAGCTCGGGCGATCTGCGTTCCGGATGATTCTCGAGCATCTGCGCCGGTCCCCCGCCGCCAACACCGTGATCGGACCCGCCTTGGTGCGTCGGGAGTCCGCGGTCCCGCCAGGCTGATCGATTTGCCCGAATGAGACACCGGCCCACGTCAGAGTCGACGAGCGGGCGCAATCGACCGAGCGTCACTGACGTGGCCAGCGGAACTTGTCCGAACCGACATGACCGCGCGTCCTGGCCTGTACAGCCGGGTAGTTGTCGCCCGACGACGCCTTGAGCGCGGAGTGGATGATGGGCTCATCGACAATCTGAGCCGGTTCGGCCCGGTCCGCGATGCGATTGTGGGATGTGGCGGAATCCCCACTTACCGTGGGCGACTTACCCACGGTAAGGAGGCCCCGGACCCGCGGAATCACGCGGAATCACGACACCCCAACGGCGTCGTGGGTAAAAGGAGGCACGCGACACGCCGCATAACCTTCGTCGACCGCTACTGCGATTCATTCTTACCCACGCGTTACTCACGCGCGGGTATGCCCGCTCTCGATCCTGGTCTGGGCACGATGTCGATAATCCACAGTTCCCGACGGTAAGAGCGAGCGACCTTGCGGGTGAGGTTGTCGCCCATCCCCCAGGCCAAGCACGCGCCGAGGATCGCGAGCGTTGGCCAGATCCGGGCGAAGTCCGCCTGCCCTGGCCAGGACAGCACCACCGCGCCGGCGACGATCGCCGCCATGCCGCGAGCGACCCGGCGGTCGACGATCTCCTTGAAGACGAACCACGCCAGCAGTGCGGCCGCGATGCCTTCCGCGTTCAGCAGCAGAGAAGCGCCGGATGCTGGCATCCCAACCAGTCCGAACATCAGCAGCACCGGCCCGACGACGCCGCCGAAGCCCCTGCCAATGGCAGCAACTCGCGACGCACGAGACGCACCTGCTGCCGTCGGCGGACCAGCCGGTAGACGCCTAGCCCGAGGTGAGGAGCGGCGGCCGAGTCCGCGTGATACATCTCTGCCGCAAGGAGGGGACGGCGTCTTGTGGTGGGAATGGTTCCCGCCAACCGGACTCAACGCGGACCCAACGCGCACGCAATCACCTCGGATCACTCTGGTCACGTCCACAACCATCAAAGCTTTCGGAGGACTGCTCCCATGATCGAAGTACGCAATCTGACCAAGCGCTACAAGGACGTCACGGCCGTCGATGACCTGACGTTCACCGTCCGTCCTGGCATCGTGACCGGCTTCGTCGGGCCGAACGGTGCGGGCAAGTCCACGACCATGCGCGCAATCGCGGGGCTCGACGTGCCGACATCCGGGGCTGTCCGTGTGAACGGGAAGGCCCTGGTTGACACGAAGTCCGCGATGAGCGAGCTCGGCGTCGTCCTCGACGCCGGACTCGCGCACCCGGGACGCTCCGCTCGCAACCACCTGCGTGCCCTTGCCGCGACGAACGGGATTCCCGAGGCGCGCATCGATGAGGTCGCGCGTCTCACCGGGATATCCGACGTGGCACACCGGCGCGCCGGCACCTTCTCCCTGGGCATGGCTCAGCGACTGGGCATCGCCGCCGCGCTACTCGGCGACCCGCTGACGCTCGTCCTCGATGAGCCGATCAACGGCCTGGACCCAGACGGCATCATCTGGCTGCGGGGGCTGATGCGGTCGCTCGCGGATGAGGGCCGCACGGTCTTCGTGTCGTCTCACCTGATGGGTGAACTGGGGCTCATCGCCGATCGAATAATCGTCATCGGCAAAGGGCGACTGCTAGCGGACGGGCCCGTCGAGGCCATCCTCAAATCCTCTTCGAGCGAATCCCTGGAAGCGGCGTATATCTCCCTAACCGGAGGTTCGACGCAGTACCGGTCCGGGGCGCCCGCAACGCAACCGTCTCTCGAGAAGGGGAAGTAGAACATGTCCGTCCACGCACTCGCTCCTGTACGCACAAGCCTTCCGCATGTGATGCGGTCGGAACGCATCAAACTGCTGTCGCTTCGTTCCACCCGCTGGGCACTCCTGCTCAGCGTGTTGATCACCCTCACCATGAGCGCGCTCATGTCAGTCGGCCTGGCCTTCGCGCCGCCCGAGGAGGGCATGGACGTTGATGCGCTGATCCTCGCCACCTACGGCGAGCGCCCAGCGCTGGGGGCAATGGGACAGGCGTTTCTGACCGCCCAGATCCTCACCGCCGTCCTGGGCACGCTGATCGTGAGCACCGACCGCAGCTCGGGCACCCTGCGCACCGCCGTGACGGCAGTCCCCCGACGCACACTGATCGTCGCCGCGAAGCTGATCACGAGCGCAACGGCAGCGATCGCGGTGGCAGTGGTCATCGGCGTCGCAACCTATGCGATCGCAACGCCGGCCTTCGCGGCGACTGCCGATCCGGCCCCGTTCTTCATCCCCGAAACGATCGCGACCTTGCTGGGTGGTTCGTTCGGAATCGCTGTGACCGCCCTGCTCTCTTCGGCGCTGGCGTTCTTCTTCCGGAGCACCGCCGCGGCGCTAGGCGTCGTTCTGGTAACACTTTTCATCCTTCCCAGCATCATTCAGCTGGTGCCGATCGTCGGGTCGCCCATAGCGAGTCTGCTGCCTCCGTCGTTCATCAACGGGCTGGTCGTGTCGGCCCTCGGCTCGGACTGGCCGCGAATGGCCATTTCGTTCGGCGGAGCCGCGGCCTGGGCCGCGGTCGCATCGCTCGCCGCGAACTGGCGATTCCGGCGGACCGACATCTGAGGGACCTCATGGCGAGCCGCCACCGTTCGCTGCGTGTGGCGGCTTGCTGTCCCTCACGAGCGGATAGATCAGCCCGGCAAGCGAGCCGCCAGCCCAGCGGCGCGTCGTTGCAGGGCATCGATCGTCAAGCCTGCGTAGGGACCAGGGCGCTGACGGGCCCGCTCGATAGCGTCCAACGCCCCCGCCACGTTCCCCGCCGCAGCCCGGACGTCAGCAAGCAGAAGAAGCACGACTCCACCGGTTCCGAGGCGCCCCCCATCCGTCACCTCCGTTAGGAAACCGTCGATCGCGGCCTCTGCATCGGCGGGATCGGCGCCGTCGAACGTCGACGCCCACCAGGTGTACGCCGTCGCCAGCCGCTCCAGCCAGGTGAATCCGTAACGGCCCGACGTGGTCAGCGCATCGGCGATCCGCTCCCGATGAAGCGCCGACGGGGTCGCGGACAGGTAAACCAAACTCGACACCCCGAGCATCCGTGAAACCGCCCGTACGAACGGCCGCCCGTCATCGTCAGCGAGTGAGATGGCCGCATCCGCGGCGGCCTCATACGCGTCCGCATCATCGTGCAGGGCGTGCCAGTAGGACTCGACAAGCAGGAGCATGACGTGGAGATTCTCGCTATAGGCGGTAAGGCTCTCCGGCGTTGCTGTCTCGATGTACGCGCGGGCTGCGCGAAGCCGATCCGCCGCACCGCTGCGGTCATCGACGTCCAGTCGTTCGAAGACCGCCATCAGCTGCACGGCGCCTCGCGCGGCGTTGCCCGGCCCCTCGACGCCCGTACCGGCATCGCCCGTTCGGGTCCCGCGCACATCGTCCGTTTCCGCTCTATCCAGCGCCTCGAGCAGCTTCCTCGCGGCGCGTCCATAGTTCTCTGCGTCATCACGGTCCAGGAGGAAGAAGAAGAAGGACCACCACAGGCGGGCCGTGTCGTCCCGGAGCGAGTCGGCCTCTGTGATCGCCATCGATCGATCAAGGACGTTGCGGACGTCTGGGTCGCCCCACCCACGTCCGATCGAGATGAGCTGCAGCAGCCGAAGTAGGACCGTCAGCTCCCCGTGCGGATCGGTCGGCGTCGCGGTCTGGACGATGGAGAGCGCACGCCTCAGATGCGACTCCGCGCGCTCGTGGGCGTACAGCCCGGCCGCCGCGTCGGCGGCTTCGAGGAGGAACGGCACGGCACGGACCCCCACCAGTTCCCGCGCGGCCCAGTAGTGCTCGGCGATGGTGTCCGGTGCGACGGATGGGTCGCCGACGAGACTGTCGGCGGCGCGGGCATGGAGTTCGGCCGACTCCCGTGCCGGCAGGCGCTCGAGCACCACCTCCTGCACGATCGCGTGGACGAAACGTCGGGCGCCTTCGCGATCAGGTGAGTCCTCGAGCAGTCCGTGATCATGCGCGTCGTCGAATGCGTCGAGGGCCGCCTCCAGGCTCAGGCTCGCGACCGCGCCCGCTGTGCGGAGGGTGAACTCGCGCCCGACCACCGCAGCCGCGTCGACCAGCTGTTGAGACTCAGGTGCCAGGTCGCTCAGTCGCTTCGCGATCAGGTGTCGAATTCCGGCCGGGATGCTGGCGGTGCGCGGATTGGTCAGCCATTCGGAATCGTTCGCCACACCGGTCAGCTGCCGCACGAAAAGAGGGTTGCCCCCCGTCCGCGCGACGAGAGCATCGATCACGTCATCTGCGAGCTCAGCGGCATCCGTGCCCGCCGCATAGGCGGCCAGCTCAGCCAGGGCGTCGCGCCCCAGACCGGTCAGCGGCGCCGCGTGGACGCCTTCGTCGCGATACAGCGTCGCCAGCGTGTCATCCAGCGCTTTGGTGCGGTCGCTCGGCAGGCTCCGGTGCGAGATCGCGAGCAGGATCCGCTGCGGGGCAAGAGTCGGCGCCAGATAGGAGATGAGCTCGAGGCTCGGCAGGTCAGCCCAGTGGACGTCGTCGATGGAGATGACCATCGGCTGGACTCTGCTGACTCTGTGCAGGAACTCCCGCACCGCCTCATAGATCGCGAATCGCATGGACTGAGGATCGGCCGCGGCCGGCGGAGGTGCCCCGCCCGTTCGCATTGCGACGGAAGCGGACAGCGTCGCGGCATGGCGCGCTGGACCAGCGCTGGCAGCAGTGAGTTCCTCGTCCCCCAGCGTCGCGGCGATCGAGTCGATGATCTGCGACCAGGGCCAGAATGGCGGGGCTCCGGCGGCGGACGGCACTCGGCTCATGTGCACGGCCAAGCCTCGTGATCGACCACGTGCCGACAGCCACTCCAGGACGGTGGACTTGCCGATTCCAGGCTCGCCGGCGATCACGATCAGCCCTCCCCTTCCGCGGGAGCGCAACGACTCGACGTGTTCTCCCAGGGCCGCCAGCTCACGTTCGCGACCGATGATGAGTCTCCCGCGCCCCTGCTCGACAGCCCCCACCATCGACGGCAGTCCTGAAGTCGCGCGAGGTGTCGCCGTCTGCTGAGAGGTCGGGACTGGCGCGAGCTGCTCCAGAATGTCCTGCCGAAGACGATCAAGTCGCGGCGACGGGTCGATGCCGAGTTCGTCTTGCAGGAGCGATCGGAACCGGCGATGAACCTCCAGCGCCTCAGCCGTTCGTCCGGAACGGTAGAGCGCCGTCATGAGCATCGCCCGCGGCTCCTCGCGCAACGGGTGATCGACGATCAGCGCTTCGAGCCCCGGAATCGCATCGTCGTGGCGTCCCACCGCGATCAGGGCGGCGAATCGGCCCTCGATCGCGCCCTGGTGGGCCTCGATGAGTTTCGAGATCGTGCCCTGAGCCGCTTGATGATCGGCGATCTCAGGGATCGGGTCGCCATTCCATTCGCGCGTCGCATCGTCGAAGTCGTGGAGCGCGCCCTCGGCGTCTCCGCTGCGCAGGCGCTCTCGGGCACGCTCGACGAGCCGCTCCATGCGCATGGCATCGATCGCATCAGGTTGCACGTCCAGTGCGTATCCGGCGCCGCGCGCAATGAGCAGATCCGCCATGCCGTGCGTGCCTAGCGCCTGGCGGAGGTTCGATATATAGGAGCGAAGCGTGACAGTCGCTTGCGGGGGCGGCTCGCCATCCCACAGCTGATCTATCAGCCGCTCGGACGAGACAGCTCGCCCTGTGTTCAGGAGAAGCAGGATGAGCAGCGCCCGTTGGCGTCGGGCGGGGATCGGAATCTCCACGCCGTCCACTGTCGCCGTCAACGGACCGAGGATGGTGAATCGCGCGGCCTCGCGCCCGTCGGATGCACCCTTCACTCGTCTCTCCCCCGGTGATCGCGGTGGATGGCCGTCACGGGCGCCATGGTACGCGCTTCACTCCTCCCGCCAGCGCTCGAGCGCGTCGAGTTGGCAGACAAGCCCCTGGGTGTCCGACTGGATCCAGTACTCGGCGATCCGGTCTTGTTCGACCCGGTACACAGCGGATGCCACATCGATCAACGGTCGCCCGGTTCCCGATGATCCGTCGACGCGCCGGATGTGATGACCGCGTTGAACCCACCGCACGAACACCCGATCGTCCTGTGAAAGGATCTCGGTGACCTCGAACCGGAACGGGCCGTACATGCGCAGCAGTTCGCCGATGTGCGCGGCATACTCCTCGGGCGTCCGCACGATGGTGTCCGCCCGGTGAGATGACATCTGGTGAGCGGTCACGCGTGGTGCCAGCACCGCGATCGCGTCGTCCGGATCCCCGGACTGCCGCACCGTCGCGAGGAACCTTGCGACGACCTGACCGGCTGGGGTCATGCCCGGCCATGTCGGGACGATACCGCGGGTGACGACGAAGCCATGAGGATCCATCATCGACCACCGACCCGATCGTCTGCGCCCGCTGATATCACCCGGGCTGTCCCACTGACCCGGACTGATTCCGAGCCCGGGACGATGGAGACAAGCAGCCGGCTCGGCGATCCCATGTCCTGGCCTTGACGGAGCACGACCTCCAGATTCACTGGCGAACCGATCGTTCGGAGGTAGCCGCCGAAGGCTGCGGCCGCCGCGCCGGTCGCGGGATCCTCCCGCACCCCACCCGGCGGGAACGCGTTGCGGACGTCGAACTCGGACCCGCTCCGGGCGGCGAAGACATGCACCGTCGTCCACTGGTGATGCGACATCGACGCTGCGAGGGAGTCGTAGTCGTAGTCGAAATCGGACAACGTGGCCCGATCTCGCAGACCGACGATCATGTGATGGTTGCCGGCGAATCCGACATGAGCCGGATAGCGGTCGTCGAGTACGTCTCGTTGCCATCCGAAGGCGTCGAGAGTCTCACCGAGCTCGTTCTCCGTCGCGGGCCGCGACGACGCCGGCGGCGATGTAAGCGTCGCCCAGAGCTCACCGTCGTGTCGTTGCGTCGCGACTTCGACCAATCCCGCCGGAGAGTCGAACCGGAGGGGACCAGGGCCGTGGCTCTCGGTGATCGCGATTGCGGTCGCGATGGTCGCATGCCCGCAGAAGGCGACCTCGGCGAGTGGACTGAAGAAGCGCAGGCGCAGAGATCCATCCTCCTGCGGGAAGGCGAAAGCGGTCTCGGAGTAGCCGATGGCTCCGGCGATCGCGAGCATCTCCGCTTCGACCATTCCTCCAGCGTCGAGGACGACGCCGGCAGGGTTCCCGCCGACCGACCCATCGGTGAACGCTGCGTAGCGCAGAATGTCCGGACTCATCGTGCCCGACCCGGCGTGTGCGCACGGTGCCGGCGAGCGACATAGATGATCGCCGCGACGACTCCGATCGTTATGACGACCCCGATCCGAATCCCGTCATTGCCGGGTGTCACGAGACCGCCTGCGGTGTTGAACGAAGCATGCACCATAGCGACCGCGAGGATGCTGCCACCGGCGGCTGTGTAGAGGACCCCGATCGCAAGCCTGAGGCCGATGGCGGACGACACGAGAATCAGCAGTTGCAGTGCGCCATCCCCCCATGTAGCGATGCCGAAGAGCGCAAGTGGGAGGTGCACGGCGGCGAACAGCAGAGCCGTCACGATGCTTCCCATGACGACTCCGCGAACCGCCATGGCAGATCCCTGGAAGTAGCCCGTCCACGCCATCTCTTCCCAGATGTTGACGACGATCAGGCTCATCAGCAGTTCGATGGCCAAGCCCAGGAGACGGCGAGGGTCGATCGGCATTGCGACGCCGACGAACGACGCGACTGACCAGACCGCAACCGGGATGCCGAGCACCGAGGGGATCAGGATCCACGTCGGATGGGGCAGCCTAACAATGCCGCGTAGGAGGGCTCGGGCGCCCATGCCCGGTGTCCGATGGCTGAAGACGAGTGCCGGGACGACCAGGCCGAGGCCAAGAGTCGCGAGGATGAACGGCTCAAGGGGGAGGCCGAGGAGTGGCGGCACCGACAGCAGGAGCCAGCCACTCGCAACAGCGATCGCGCCGAAGAGCATCAGATACCTCGGCGGAACGATTGTGGACGGTGATGATGGAGGGGCGGAGTTTCTTGTGATCGACATGGGCCCAGGGTCGCTCCTTCCCCTTGCGGCTCGGTTGGGGCGCAGTTGTGCGACGGTGACGACCCTCGTCCCGAAGGAGCTTCGCTTCCGATTCACAGCAGAAGTGGATGGGGCTTCGCCGACCCACAGCTGCCCTTATCTACGGGCGTTCCTCCAGTGCTTTTGCTAGCTGGCGGAACTCGTCAGGGGTGAGTTCGCCGCGAGCGAGACGCTCCTCAGCAATCTGGCGAGCTGAGTTCGCCTGCGCCGGAGGCAGCTTGCCGTCGCGCGCTGATGCGCCAACGGCGAAGGCCCGGTCACAGGCCCCGATGAAACGACCGGACATCCGGATCTACGAGCCCACCGCACGCCCGCCGAGGTCATCGACGACGGTGCTCATCGTCTGAGATCAGGGATCTCGACCCTCCGGCGGAATTCTGCTCCGTGCGGTCGAGCGATCGCAGGGTCTTTGGTCCCACCAACCTCCCGCGCGGACGACCGCGGCAGCCCAGAGGCCAGCCGAGTCTGACGAACCCGACCGGGTGCGCGTACCGTAGGGGGGTATAGTATGTGCTATGAACGGATACACCGACCACAAAGACGACCTGCTGAAGCGGCTCAGCCGCGCTGAAGGTCAGGTGCGAGGCATCGCACGTATGGTCGAGAACGACAAGTACTGCATCGACATCCTCACTCAGGTCTCGGCAGCGACCAGCGCGCTCGAAACGGTGGCGTTGTCGCTGCTGGCCGATCACTTGTCCCACTGCGTTGCTGAGGCGACCGCCGAGGGCGGCGCCGTCGCCGCGGAGAAGATCCGAGAAGCCAACGAGGCGATCGCCCGCCTGGTCCGTTCCTGACCCTCGAACCCCCTGATCGAAAGGACACCCGACCACCATGACCACGAACGAGCGCATCAACCTCCCCCTCACGGACTCCGCCGCAGGTTGCAGCTGCTGCGCCACAGCCGCCGTGCCGGACACGCAGACCGCCGCGCCGACGATCACGGAGGAAGTGCTGGTGGATGGGATGACCTGCTCACACTGCGTCATGAGCGTGCGGGAGGAGATCGCTGCGATCGACGGCGTCGACAATGTATTGGTCGAGTTGAACCCGGGCGGCACGTCGCGGGTCACGATCCACAGCGCGGCGCCGATCGATGTCGCGCGGGTCCGGGCCGCAGTGGAGGAGGCGGGGTACGCCCTCGCCGGCATCCCAGCATGAGCACCGTGGATGTGCAGCTCGAGATCTCCGGGATGACCTGCGCGTCCTGCGCCACCCGGATCGAGCGCAAGCTCAACAAGCTGCCGGGCGTGGAGGCGACGGTCAACTACGCGACCGAGAAAGCTCGCGTGCGCACCGACGGGGTTGAGACTGCGGAGCTGATCGCCGCCGTCGAGTCCGCCGGCTACGGCGCGGCGCTTCCGGTGCCGATTTTCGACGAGCCCACATCCACAACACCCGCTGAGGACCCGGAGTTGGTGTTACTGCGCCGGCGGCTGCTGATCACCACCGCCCTGGCGGTGCCGGTCGCGTTGATGTCGATGATCCCGGCGCTGCAGTTCCCGAACTGGCAATGGCTGGCGCTGGCGCTGACAGCCCCCGTCGCGGTGTGGGGTGCGTGGCCGTTCCACCGTGCCGCGTTCGTGAACGCCCGGCACGGTGCCGCGACGATGGACACCCTGATCAGCCTCGGCGTGATCGCCTCATTCGGCTGGTCACTGTACGCACTGTTCTTCGGCATGGCCGGGATGCCGGGCATGCACATGACTTTCACCCTGTTCAGCACCCCTGAGTCGGGAAGCGGGGAGATCTACCTCGAAGTCACGGCCCTGGTCACGGTGTTCATCCTCGCTGGCCGGTACGCGGAGGCGCGGGCGAAGAAGTCGTCTTCGGAAGCGCTCCATGCACTTCTGCACTTGGGGGCGAAAGACGCCACCCGCCTCGTCGACGGGCTCGAGCAGCACGTCCCAGTCGCACAGCTTGCCGTCGGCGACCGAGTGCTGGTGCGCCCCGGAGAGAAGATCCCCTCCGACGGACTCATAGTTGATGGGGCATCCGCGATCGATGCCAGCATGCTCACCGGCGAATCCATCCCCGTAGAGGTCACCACCGGATCGCGAGTGGTCGGCGCAACCCTGAACGTCGGCGGTCGACTCATCGTCGAGATCACACGGGTCGGCGCCGACACCGAACTCGCGCGCATGCAACGACTGATGGACGAAGCCCAAACGGGAAAGGCTCGCGTGCAGCGGCTCGCCGACCGGGTCTCGGCGATCTTCGTCCCGGTCGTGATCCTGCTCGCGATCATTGCGTTCGTCGGATGGTTGCTTGTCGGCGGCTCGCTTGACGTTGCGTTCACTGCGGCGGTCGCGACGTTGATCATCGCCTGCCCGTGCGCGCTCGGCCTCGCCACACCGACCGCGCTGCTGGTCGGCACCGGCCGCGGTTCGCAGCTGGGGATCCTCATCCGCGGCCCGCAGGTGCTGGAGCAGACACGGCTGGTCGACACCATCGTGCTCGACAAGACCGGCACCATCACCCGCGGCACCATGACCGTCACCACCGTGAGACCGGCCCCCGGCATCACCGAGGACGAGCTGCTGCGGATCGCCGCCAGTGCCGAGTGGGGGTCCGAGCACCCGGTGGCCCGCGCGATCGTCGCCGCCGCCGATAGCGTCCCGCCCGTCGCCGAGGCGTTCGCTTCCCACGCCGGGTTCGGCGTTCAGGCCATCGTCGACGGATCGTTCGTGGTCGCCGGACGCCCGCTGTGGGTCGAAGACCAGTGGGGCGTGCACCTACCGATCCAGAGTCGCAGCGAAGCCGAGACAGTCGAAGCGGCGGGCGCCACCGTGATCGCGGTCGCCCGCGACGGCGAATTCCTGGGAACCATCGCCGTCTCGGACACCGTCAAACCGACGAGCGCGGAAGCGATCGCACGCTTCCGTGCGCTCGGGCTCCGCCCGGTGCTACTCACCGGCGATAACGAGGGAGCGGGGCAGCACATCGCCGCGATCGTCGGAATCGACGAGGTCCTCGCCGGTGTGACCCCTGCCGGAAAGCTTGACGTGATCCGAGAACTGCAGTCTGCCGGCCGGGTTGTCGCGATGGTCGGTGACGGCGTCAACGACGCCGCCGCGCTCGCCGCGGCAGACCTCGGGGTCGCGATGGGCGGAGGAACGGACGCGGCGATCGCAGCCAGCGACGTGACCATCGCCTCCGGCGACCTCCTGGTGGTCGCCGATGCAATCCGGCTGGCCCGCCGCACCCTGGGCACCATCAAGGGCAACCTGTTCTGGGCGTTCGCGTACAACATCGCGGCCATTCCGATCGCGATGCTCGGCCTGCTGAACCCGCTGGTCGCCGCCGCCGCGATGGCGCTGTCATCCGTGTTCGTCGTCACCAACAGTCTTCGGCTGCGCCGCTTTCAGCCCGCATCGCCACCCACCATCGCCGTCGACACCGCCTTGAGGGCGCCGCAGCCCGCCTGAGCACGGGACCAAGAACAGAAGAGTCTGAAGTTGTAATCCGCGCGTCACGCACCAACCGCGTCGACGAATACCCTGGACCGGAAGAGGTGACATGCCGATGATCGCTCTTGCGCAGCATCTGCGCCGCAGCCCCGGCGGGCTGCACCGTTCCGTACTCCTGCTCATCGGTGTCACCGCCGCGATCATCGTCGGGCTGCTCGCGATGCATTCCTTGAACAGCCACACTGCGCACGCGGAACCGATGGCGGTGTTGTCCGTCCATGATACGAATGCCATCGATCACGGCACCGCCCAACCCGCGACGGAGGAGGACTGCAGCGACTGCGGCGGCCACACGAGCATGCTGGCAATGACTTGCGTCCTCGCCCTTCTGGTGGCCTCGCTGTTGCTCCTATTGCCACGACGAGGCATCACCTGGACGGCAGCGCTACGCCGCGCCGGCCCCTCCCCGCTGACGCGAGTGACAACGCTCTCGAAACCACCCTCTCTTCTCGTTCTCTGCATCAGTCGCACGTGACACGCCCTCGCTGACCCCTTGCAGGTCAGCAGACCTTTCGCGCGCGATCACTCGGATCGTGCGCGTCACCCAACGACTGAGGAGAACTCAAATGAAGATCCGTGCCGCGGCAATTGCCGCAATCACGCTGACCGCCCTGATCGCCCTGGCCGGCTGCGCCAACGCCACCAGCAATGGCGGGATGGACGGCGACATGTCCGGAATGGGCGCATCCGCACCGGCTGCCGACGTCAACCAGACCGACATCCAGTTCACGATGATGATGATCCCCCACCACGAGCAGGCCATCGAGATGTCCGACGTGATCCTCGCCAAGGACGACATCGACGAGCAGGTGACCGCCCTCGCCGAGCAGATCAAAGCCGCCCAGGGGCCGGAGATCGAGCAGATGGAGTCGTGGCTCGATGACTGGGGCACCGGAATGGGCGACATGGGCGGGATGGGCGACGGCATGATGTCCGATACCGACATGCAAGCCCTCGCGGATGCCACCGGCGACGAGGCATCCCGTCTGTTCCTCGAGCAGATGATCGAGCACCATCAGGGCGCCATCGACATGGCGCAGAACGAAGTCGACAACGGACAGAACGCCGATGTGATCGCGCTCGCGCAGAACATCATCACCTCGCAGACCGCCGAGATAGCCACCATGGAGGAGATCCTCGCGACCCTCTGACTTGCCGGGGCCGGTCGCAATCCCGGCCGGCCCCGCTCGCGGAGCACGCCGCCATGGACGCTCACTCGCACCGCGGACTCTACGCAGGAGAGAAGCATGAACGCGCATACCCGAACCGTCGTATTGGAAGTTGAGGGCGTCTCCTGGGCGTCATCGAAATCGATCGTGGAATCGACCTTGCTCCGCCGGCCCGGTGTCCTCCTCGTTGAGGCAAACCCGGTTGCCCAGACAGCAAATGTCTCCTACGACCCCCACCTGACATCCCAGGCTCAGCTGCGTCAGTGGATCATCGACTGCGGGTACCACTGCGCTGGGCGATCCGTCCCCGATCACATCTGCGATCCGGCCCACGACCCCCACCAAGAGCAGCCTGTCGGGCACCGTGACACGGCATCCGACGAGACCGCACCGTTACCGCCGACACCGGGTGGTCAACACGATCACAGCGCGATGACCATGCCCGAGGACCCCAGTCACGCGATGCATGCCGCCGAGAAGGTCGCCCACGGAGGCCACGCTGATCATGGCGTGGCCGATCGCACCATGCAGGACGTGATGGGACACGGCGGCAGCCACGCGGGAATGTCGATGGCATCGATGATCCGCGACATGCGCAACAGATTCATCGTCGCCGCGGTCCTCTCGGTGCCGATCATCCTGTGGTCCCCGATCGGCCGTGAGGTGTTCGGCTTCACCGTCCCGGCGCCGTTCGGGCTGCGCGATGACGTGTTCTCGCTGATCCTCTCCCTGCCGGTGATCTTCTACTCGGCCTGGATCTTCTTCGACGGCGCCTGGCGTGCCCTCCGCGCCCGGACCCTGGACATGATGGTGCTGGTCGCCGTCGGTGTCGGCGCCGGCTGGCTCTACAGCGTGGTGATCACCCTCACCGGCGGTGGTGAGGTGTTCTACGAGGCGGCCACCGTGCTCGCCAGCTTCGTGCTGCTGGGCCACTGGGTGGAGATGCGCGCTCGGGGCGGTGCGAACGACGCGATCCGAACCCTGCTGGAGCTCGCCCCACCCCGCGCGGTCGTACTCAGGGGCGGTGAAGCGGTCGAGGTGCCCACCGCCGAGGTCGTGCCTGGCGACCTCATGCTGGTACGCCCTGGGGCGAAGGTCCCCACCGACGGCACCGTCGAGGAGGGCGACTCGGAGATCGACGAGTCGATGGTCACCGGTGAGAGCCTGCCGGTCGCGAAGCGGGTCGGCTCTGAGGTCATCGGTGCCACCGTGAACACCACCGGCACCCTGCGGGTGCGAGCCACCAAAGTCGGCGCCGACACCGCGCTGGCGCAGATCGTCGCCCTCGTGCAGGAGGCGCAGAACTCCAAAGCACCCGGGCAGCGGCTCGCCGACCGGGCCGCGTTCTGGCTGGTGCTGGTCGCGCTGATCGGCGGCACGGTGACCTTCCTCGCCTGGCTCTGGACGGGCGCCTCGGTGTCCACCGCCATCCTGTTCGCCATCACCGTGGTGGTCATCACCTGCCCCGACGCGCTCGGTCTCGCCACCCCCACCGCGATCATGGTCGGCACCGGACTGGGCGCCAAGCGCGGCGTGCTGTTCAAGAACGCCAGCGCCCTCGAGTCCGCCGCGCACATCGACACCGTCGTGCTCGACAAGACCGGAACCCTCACCAAGGGTGAACCGGAAGTCACCGACTACCTGCCGATCGGAATGGACGACATCGAACTGCTCACCCTGGCGGCGGCGGCCGAGCGCGAGTCGGAGCATCCCCTCGCCAAGGCGGTCGTCGCCTACGCGGACGCACGCAACATCCCGCGCCTCACCGCCACCGCGTTCCTCAACGTCACCGGACTCGGAGCAGTCGCGACCGTCGACGGGCGCCGGGTCGTGATGGGCAACGCCCGGCTGATGGCAGATGAGGGAATCGACATCCCCGCCATCTCCGCCGCGCAGAACCAACTCGCCGCCACCGGGCGCACAGCCATCGCGTTCGCCGTCGACGGGCGGGCAGCCGGGGTGATCGCACTCGCGGACGCGCCACGCGACACCGCCGTAGCAGCCATCACCTCACTTCACGAGTCCGGCATCGAAGTCGTGATGCTCACCGGCGACAACGAACCCACCGCTAAACGCATCGCCGCGCTGCTGGGCATCGACACTGTCATCGCCGAAGTCCTCCCCGAGGACAAGTCTGCCAGGATCGCCGACCTGCAACGCGCGGGCAAGAAAGTTGCCATGGTAGGCGACGGGGTGAACGACGCCCCCGCCCTGGCCCAGGCCGACCTCGGCATCGCGATCGGCGCAGGGACTGACGTCGCCATCGAAACGGCAGATGTCGTCCTGATGCGCTCCGACCCGCTCGACGTCCCGGTCGCGCTGCGCATCGGCAAGGGCACCGTACGCAAGATGCGGCAGAACCTGGGCTGGGCCGTCGGATACAACATCGTCGCGTTGCCGATCGCGGCCGGCGTGTTCGTCGCCTCGCTGGGCATCATGCTCAGCCCAGAGATCGCCGCGATCACGATGTCCGGCTCCAGCGTCATCGTGGCCGTCAACGCACTCCTGCTGAGACGACTGCGCCTTCCCGCTCAGGCCCACACCGCAAAAACAGCATCCAGCAATCCCGTGTCAACGTCCCTGCCTGAGCACGGGTCAGCTGCCGCTGGAGGTCAGCGTTCGATGGCGGATGCCGAAGCCGACATCGCAATCAACCCCCTGCGCGACGCCAACCCCGCAGCCACTGCGGCTGCGGCCTTGAACACCAACCCGGTGGATGAGAGCAACCCCCACCATGCACACGAGGAGCATCCGAGGGCACACCACGACGAGCACTCCACGGACGGTACGACCCTCGTCACCGACCCGGTCTGCGGCATGAAGATCGATCCGAAGACGGCCGCCGCAACCCGTGAGCACGACGGAATGACCTTCTACTTCTGCTCACTGGCCTGTGCCGCCACGTTCGACGTCGATCCCCACCGGTACGGTCACCCGCACGCGACACCCTGAACCAGCCCGAGATACCGACACATCCCTTGTGGGATTGAGCGGAGTGGGATTGCAGCCCGAGCCCGATGAGCGCCACCCGCTGGGGTCCGAGTCTGGTGAGCGCCCTGGGCAGGATGATGATGCTGATCAGGAACCCGGCGGCGCGATGTCATGATCATCGATTCTCCCGGACCCGTCAGGGCCACACCGATTCCGACGCCATGACGGTGCGAGTAGGGGCAGGCTGCCTGGTGAATCCTCTGACGATGAGCCAGAACGCGAAGAAGATCTCGAAGAGTCCGCCCGGGACGGCCCCGATGAGGCCTGCGCCCGCGACGCCGGCGAGCTCGGTGAGGCTGCCGACGGCGAATGCCGCGTAGCCGACGAATCCCCAGACCGCAAGAAAGCGGGGGACGAGGCGCGTGCGATAGAGCTGTGCGCAGAAGAACAGGCTCCCAATGCCGAGGCCAGCCATGGCGATGTTGTACGCAGTGAAGTTGACTGCCGCTGATCCGACGAGAAGGGCGATCGCGCCGACCGAGAGGAAGGTGGCTTCGAAGAAACGGGTGGCGAGGTAGATCCGAGCCACCAGCGGCGAGTGGGGGTGGAGGACTGGCACGAGGAGCACTCCTATCGCCACCACGGCGACACTGTTGGCAAGCATCATCGAGACGCCGAGAGTGAGCATGGCACTGTCATCCGCGGCTCCGGTCGCGATGGCGTTGCCGACCCCGTAGAGGACGAACGCGGCGAGTAGAAGTGCTCCCACCGTTCGGGCGATCGTGCGCGTAGTCATTGTCGGGATGCTGTTCTGTGAAGAGTTCATGGCGGGGTTCTTCCTTGTGTGAGGCCGAGTGTCGAGGCGCGTGCTGTCAGGGAGTGACGTGAGCCGAGACGAAGTGGGTGATGATGCGACCCATTTGCGGGGACTGGGTCCAGTGCAGGTAGTGGGCTCCCTCGAGCACCTCGAGCTGGTGGGTGGCGACTCCCGCGAGCTCGGCCTCGTGGTTCGGCAGCCACCACGGCATCCCGTCGACGCTCTCGGCGGAGAGCATCTCCAGGACGGGCAGGTCGGCGGCGAACGGCTGCGCGGCCGCCTTCGTCGAGTTCGCCTGGAGCTGGCTCCACTCGTCCGAGATGGAGGGGTTGCCGTAGTTCCAGTTCGACATCGCTGCCGTCCGTCGGCGTTCTCCAGCGGTGTAGGCGGTGCCAGGAGGCTGAATGAGGTCAGGCACGATCGTGGTGACCACACGGTAGAGGCCGAGTGCGCCGGCGACGCCCTCGGTGATCGAGGGGGTGCCGACCTCGAGCGAGGTGGCGGTGGCCGCCATCGGGTCGATACCGATGACCGCGGCGACCTGGTCCGGGTAGGTGTTCGCGTAGTAGCGGGCGTAGAGACCGCCGACCGAGTGCCCGGCCAGGATGACCGGCTCGTCGACGTGCAGCTTCGCGAGCACGGTGTGCAGTTCGGAGGTGATGTTCTCGATGGAGCGGTTGGCCACGTCGAGGTCGCTGTATCCGTACCCGAAGCCCTCCACGACGATCACGTCGAACGCCTCCAGCTCGCGGACCAGCGGGGCGAAGTCGACTGCTGGCGCCGGGGTGCCGTAGCCGCTGAGCAGCACCATGGTCGGACCCGATCCCCCGTTGCGCCAGACGTTGATGTCCCCGGCGTTGAGCGTGACGGTCTCGCCGTACGGTGTGAGCTGTGCCTTCTCGGATGCGGTCTCAGCCGCGTTCGCGACGGTCGAGACGAAAGCGAGCGCCAGAACGATGGCGAGCCCGACTGCCAGTGCACGTGCGATGCGCCGCCGGCGCGACGGACGCGGCGAGCGGGCGGGTGCGGCGGTCTCGGGGCGAGTGGGGGTGGCGGTCGTAGCCATGGTGTGCTCCTTCGTGTCGGTCTTGGTTGTGGGTGGGAGGGGTCAGGCGTGGTCGGCGAGCAATTCGCGACCGAGGTCGGAGATCGCGGAGTTCGAGACATCCGAGAGGAGGATGACCGCGGTGCCGTCGGCACGGTCGATGCCGAAGTAGGTGGTGTATCCGCCGGTCTGTCCGGTGTGCCAGGTGATGGTCTGACCGGTGGACCAGTCGGAGATGTGCCAGAACATGCCGACGGCGGTGTCATCTGCTCCCGCCGGCGCCTCGGGGTCCATCGCGGTCAGTCCGGGCGCGGTGCCGTCAAGGAGGGCGGTTGCTAATGTGGCGAGGTCGTGTGCGGTCGAGACAACGCCGCCGCCGGGGGCGTACGCGCCCATGACCCACGGCTGTACGGGGAGGCCGGATGCCGACCACCCACCCTCGACGGCGTTGCGATCCTCTTCGACGACGGTGTCGGACATCCCGAGGGGGTCGAACAGGCGGGTGCGCAGCAGCTCGGGGTAGTCCATGCCGGTTGCTGCGGCCACGGCCAGGCCGGCCGTCGCGGCTCCGAGCGTGGAGTAGAGGTACGTGCCGCGGGACTCCAGCGTGCCGGCTCGTGCTTCCGCCATCACTTGCGTTTCGTCGGCGGAGAAGAAGTTGTGCCCCAGCGGGGCGGCCCACAATCCGCGCATCATCGTGGCAGGACCGAACGCCACGTACCCGGCCGTGTGCGTCACGAGTTCCCGCATCGTGACCGCGCCGGCCGGTGATCCGTTCAACCGCGGCAGATACGTGTAGACAGGGGCATCCAGACGGATCTCGCCACGCTCGACCGCGTCCGCGATGACCAGGCCGGTCATCGCCTTGGTCAGCGACCCGATCTCAATCCGCGTGTGCGGGTCGGCGCCGAGACCGGCGAACTGAATCGGAGTGGCGGCATCCAGGTCGACGGTCGCGACGGCGAGGTCGCGGTAGCCGTCGAGCATGCCGTCGCTGCGCAAGCCGTCGAGGCGCTCCAGGACAGTGTCGTCGCCGGTACTCGCGGTGGCGAGTTGCGGCGTCATGGTGAGCGCTGCCGCACCGAGGACGATGCTGGCCACCACCACCGTGGCGAGCAGTCGTCGGGAGAGCGCGTAGGCCAAGACCACGACAACCGCCGCGAGCACCGCGAGCCAGCTGTCGTCGATGTACGAGCCGCCTCGCACCGAGCGCACGAAGAGAACGACCGGAATGCCAACCAGCACAGCGGCGACGAGCGCCTTCCCGGGCCAGCGCCGCGCGAAGGTGCTGGTGTCGCGGGCGAGCGCCACGCGGAGGGGCTGACGGATGCGGGACATGTCCACTCGATTCTTTACTCATACAGTCATGTTTGTGTTAGTTGGATAACATAAACACAGATGTCTGAGCTAGTCAAGAGGAAGTTTCGTGAACGACCCATGGTCGCCGCCCCCGCTCTGACGCGACCCGTAATCGCCAAGCGATCCTCCGGGCCGCGCTGAGCGCACTCCACGTAAGTCCTCGCGCGAGCATGGAGGAGATCGCGGTCACCTCCGGCGTCAGCCGCGGCACCTTGTACAGCCACTTCCCTAGCCGACACGCACTCGTGAGGTCCGCGCTACGCCTGGTGATGTCCGAGGCGAACATGACACTCACGGGACTGGACGACCCGGCGCTCTCACCGCAAGATGCCGTCGCCCCGCTCGTCGCGACCTCATGGCGAATGCTCAACGACATGGCGGGCCTCCGGGCGGCCGCCGGCGGCGAGCTCAGCCCGCGGGAACTGAGGCGACTACATCAGGACACGACAGGCCGAATCCGCACGCTCGTGATGCGCGGTCGCCGCGACGGCACATTCCGCACCGACCAGACTGTGCACTGGCAGATGTACTGCATCTACGCCATCGCTCGAGCCGGCGCCTCGCTCTCCAGGCCCGAGGACCCGGGGCCCATCGATCCCACTGACGCGATCGTGGCTACTGTGCGGACGGTGCTTGCAGCAGAGCCCGCAGCGTCTGAATGAGCGACTCCTGGACCTCGTCCTCGCTGAGCCGGCCCGCCCTTACTTCGGCGGCAGCCCCGTGCAGGAGCGAGAAGTAGCACGCCGTCTGCCACGCGATGCTCTGGTCATCACGGAAAGATCCGTCCGCACGGCCACGAGCGAGCAGATGCTCGACCCGCGTGCGGGGGTCTCCGTGGCTTCCGTGCATCTCATCGGCCGGCAGGGCGTGCTCCGCAACGCCCCGCAGGACACTCAAGCTGCTCACAAGCCGCCACGACGAAGCCACAAGGGCCTCTAACGCGTGCCACGTGTCCCCGCTCAGATCGACGGAAGCGAGTTCCGCCTCCACCCGCGCCATCGAGGTGTGGACGAGTTCGGTCAAGAGCTCGTTTCGCGACGAGAAGTGTCCGTACAGAGTGATCCGGGCGATACCGGCGGCCTGCGCGATATCGGCCAGGCTCGCGCTCGGATTCACGCTCAGGCACTCGGCAGCCGCTTGAAGGATGGCGTCGCGATTCCGCGTCGAATCCGACCGCACCGCCCGCTCCCGCTGCACACTTGCCACGTCTAGACCGCCCTCCGTTAGCTCAAACATTAGTGTATGCGATGGACATGTTGACTACCTCAAACAGAAGTGTATAGGATCAGATAAATCAAACAGCCCGGTTTGATTAAGCGCCACCGCCCTGACCGACGTCGCCGCATCCGGTGATCCGACTCAGCGACGCGCGGCACGCATCCTCCCGTAGATCCGCATCAGCTGGGGGACGACGAGGTAGACGGCGACGGGAACGACGACGACGGAGAGGATGAACGCGCGCAGGACAGGATTCCAGTCCTCGGCGAAGGGTGCGATCCCGAAGAACCCGAGTGTGACGAGCGGGAAGATCGCGATCCAGGTGATCACGGCTCGGACATGAACGGACGGGGGCTGTTGCGCCGACGAAGGAATGCGAGTCGAGGTGGATGTTGGCTGAGACATGGTGAATGTCCTTTCGGTGAAAGGGGGTTACTGCGGTCGAGCCGCTGATGCGGCGTCGAGGTCTTGTTGGAGAAGCCACCCGTTGATGGCGATGGCGGTCGCGCTTCCCGCGCCCGCGGCCGTGACGACCTGCGCGGTAGGAGTGACGACGTTTCCCGCCGCCCAGACGCCGGGGACACTGGTCTGGCCGAATCCGTCGGCGACGACGAGATCCGTGTCGGGGTCGGTCTGGCAGCCGAGCGCTTTCAGGAGCGCGTCGCGGGGGACTTGGTGAGGCGCGATGAACGTGGCGTCGGATTCGACGGCACTTCCGTCGCTCAGCTCGACCGCGTCCAGCGCACCCGGTGCGCCGAGCAGCTGGGAGACGGCTCCTTCGACCACGGAGACGCCGAACGCGGTGAGCCGGTGCAACTCCGCGGGGCTCAGCTCGATGCCGTTCGTTATGAAAGTCACCCTGTGGCTGTAGCGACGGAGAAGCCCTGCTTGTTTGAGGGACATTTCGCGCTGCGGGCCGCCGATGACCGCGATCTTCTGCTTCCGGACTTCGTGTCCGTGGCAATAGGGGCAATGGTGTACCAGCCACCCCCATCGCTCGGCCAAGCCGGCGATGTCGGGAAGCTCGTCGACAAGACCGGTTGCCACCAGAAGGGCACGGGACGTCTCGACTGCGCCGTCTTCCAGCGCCACGCGGAAAATGGCGTCAGCGGACCGCGCGACGGTCAGCACGGAGGCCTGGACGAACCGGCCTCCGTACGATGTGACCTCGGCGCGTCCCGAGGCGAGAAAGTCTTGCGGAGGCATCCCATCGCGGGAGACGAAGCCGTGCATGTGCTCGGCGGGCGCGTTGCGTGGCTGGCCGGCATCGATCAGCAGGACATCGGCCCGTGCTCGGGTGAGGACCAGTCCGGCGCTCAGACCCGCCGCGCCGGCGCCGATGATGATGACGTCGTGGTGTGTTTCCTCGCTCATGAAACCAAGATGACATCAACAGCGTCACAGCAGGGATTTCCGTTGCCGAAACCGGAACGGGATGATTGCATGGGCAGGTGAGCACATCGCAGCGTATCGATACCGAACTCAGCCAGATCCCGCCTCGACTGCGTCACGCGCGACAGAAGAAGAACGTCACGCTGGAGGACCTTGCCAAGGCCACCGGCATCTCGAAGAGCACGCTCTCCCGCCTCGAGTCGGGTCAACGCAAACCGAGTCTCGAGTTGCTGCTCCCCGTCGTCGCCGCGCTCGCGATCAGCCTGGACGACATCGTCAGCTCCCCGAGAATCGACGACCCGAGGGTGCCGCAGAAGGCGTCCCGCACGGAAGGCCGCGTGCTCACCCGCCTGTCCCAGCCGCACAGCGAACCGCAGGCGTTCAAGATCATCATTCCCGCGACCGAACGCGAACCAGTGCTGCGTACCCACGACGGCTACGAATGGATCTACGTGCTCGATGGCCGACTCCGGATGGTGCTGGGCGACCACGACATCGTGATGGGTCCCGGCGAGGCGGCCGAGTTCGACACCAAGAACCCGCACTGGTTCGGATCCGCCGGCAGCGGCCCGGTCGAGATCCTCAGCATGTTCGGCAAACACGGCGAACGCATCCACGTCCGAGCTAGGTCCAAAACAACAAGCTGAACCGTGGTCAGACCGTTCGAACGCGGATGCGTCGCGCGTCGACTCCACATCGTCCCGAACGGGTCCTGGGCACCGACCGGTATACGGTTGCCCGTGCAGGTCTCGCGCGGCAGAGCGGCGCGAGCGGTCTTCGGAAGGATCGGTCAGCGTGGATGCATCGATCGACGCCGCTGAACTCCAGCCATGACTGTTCAGCCGGGGATGGCGCTGGCTGACCGCTACGAACTGTCGCGGCGGATCGCGGTCGGCGGGATGGGTGAGGTGTGGGAGGCGTCGGACCGGGTCATCGGCCGCACCGTCGCGGTGAAGATCCTCAAGGCCGAGCTGGTCGAGGCGCCCGGCTTCCTGGAGCGCTTCCGCGCCGAAGGCCGACATGCGGCACTGGTGGACCATGACGGCATCGCGCGGGTGTACGACTACGGCGAAGCGGACGGAACCGCATTCCTGGTGATGGAGCTTGTCAACGGCGAGCCGCTCTCCAACCTCCTGCGCAGGGAGGCACCCCTGCGACCGGATCGCGTCCTGGGCATCATCGCCCAGACAGCACACGCCCTGCACTCCGCTCACGAAGCGGGCCTCGTACACCGGGACCATCAAGCCGGAAAATCTCCTACTCACTCCGGATGGCCGGTTGAAGATCACGGATTTCGGGATCGCACGCGTCGCCGATCAGGTCCCGTTCACCACCGTCGGCCAAGTGATGGGGACAGTGCAGTACATCTCGCCGGAGCAGGTCAGCGGCCGACCGGTCACTGCAGCGAGCGACATCTACTCGCTCGGCGTGGTCGCCTACGAAGCACTCGTGGGACGGCGCCCGTTCACCGGCGAGTCGCCGGTGGCTATCGCTCTGGCGCAGGTGAACGACGCGCCCCCGCCGATGCCGCCCGACCTGCCGCAACTCGTGCGCGACCTGGTTCTGTCGTGCATGGCGAAAGACCCTGCAGGGCGACCGAGCTCGGCCGCCGACCTGGCGCAATCGGCAGAGAAGCTCCGCGCCCAATTGGCGGCGGACCCGGCGGCCGTAATAGGCGCGGAGACGGCTTCCTCTTTGGGTTACCCGCCCTTGACGGTGTCATCGCGTGCGCTGCTGAAAACGAAGCTCTACCGACCGAAAGCGCGGCGAGAAGCGGTGGCGCGCCCGCGACTTCTGAAGCAGCTTGATCGAGGACTGGCGTCCAGTCTCACGATCGTCTCGGCGCCGGCGGGTTTCGGCAAGTCGACCCTGCTTGCCGTCTGGCTTGCGGGGGCCTCCGCAGGGGGAGCGGGGGAGCCCGCCGCGGCGTGGCTGTCGCTCGATGCAGGTGACAATGATCCGGCGCTGTTCTGGACGTACGTGATTGCATCGCTGCGGACGATCGCGCCGGATGTGGGGGCCGAGGCGCTTTCGCTGGTGGAAACGCCCGGACCGGTCTCCCCGCAGGCCCTTCTCACTGGCCTCCTCAATGACCTCGCCGGGGTTGCGGGTGAGCTCGTTCTCGTGATCGACGATTATCACGTCATCGAGACACGCACAGTGCACGACGGACTCGCGTTCCTGATCGCCAACATGCCGCCTAACGTCCACCTGGTACTGGCGAGCCGGGCTGATCCGCCACTACCTCTCGCTCGGCTGCGGGCTCGCGGTGATCTCGTCGAGGTTCGCGCGGCCGAGCTGCGTTTCACCGCGGAGGAGGCGTCGGACTATCTCACCCGCGCGATGGACGTGCCGCTGACGCCTCAGCAGATCTCCACACTCGACGACCGCACGGAGGGATGGATCGCCGCGCTCCAGCTCGCAGCGCTCTCGATGCGCGGCCGAGACGACATCGCCGATTTCGTCGCCGGGTTCGCCGGCGACGACCGATACATCGTCGACTACCTGGTCGAGGAGGTCCTCCAGAACCAGCCGCCGGAGGTGCGCTCCTTCCTGCTGCACACATCGATTCTCGGCCGCATGAATGCGCCACTCGGCGATGCCGTCACGGGACGCGGTGACAGCAGAGCGATGCTGGAGGCGCTTGACCGGGCCAATCTGTTCCTCGTGCCGCTCGATGACCACCGTCATTGGTATCGCTACCACCACCTGTTCGCCGAAGTGCTGCGGGCGCGTCTGATCGAAGAGCAGCCGGACGACGTGCCCGACCTGCACCGCCGGGCGAGTGCGTGGCACGAGCAGCACGGCGAACTGGACTCTGCGATCCAGCACGCCCTTGCTGCGGCGGACCCCGCGCTGGCTGCGCGGCTCATCGAGACGGCCATGCCCGTGATGGCGCGGGATCGCCGGGAGGCGACGCTGCGCGGCTGGATGGAGGCGCTCCCCGACGAGATCTTCCGCACACGGCCCGTACTCAGTCTCGGCTTCGCCGGCGCCCTTCTGTCCACCGGAGAGATGACCGGAGTGGAGGCCCGACTGCGGGACGCGGAGCGGTGGACGGATGCCGCGGACGGCAGTGGCGCGGATCTTGATCAGCCTATGGTCGTCGATGCCGACGAGTTCCGGCGCCTGCCCGGCTCCGTGGCGATCTACCGTTCTGGGCAAGCGCTGGCCCGCGGAGACGCGACGGCGACCGTGGCGTACGCCCGACGAGCGCTCGAGCTGCTCGACGAGGACGACCAGTATCGCCGGGGCGCGGCCGCGGCACTGGAGGGCCTGGCACTGTGGGGACGCGGCGACCTGGACGGCGCGTACAAGGGCTACGCGGAGTCCGTCGCCAGCTTCCGCCGCTCGGGGCATATCGCCGACGTGCTCGGGTGCACGGTCACCCTGGCGGACATCCGTCTGACACAGGGCCGACTGGGCGACGCGATGACGAGCTATGAGACCGCTTTGCAGCTGGCACTCGAACAGACGCCGCAAGTCCGCCGCGGCATCCCGGACATGCATGTCGGGATGAGCACGATCCTGTACGAGCGCGGAGATCTGGAGGCAGCGATCGTGCACCTGGAGCTTGGCGCCGCACAGGGCGACGCCGCCGGGCTGCCGAAGTACCGATACCGGTCGAGACTGGCGTTGGCCCAGCTGCGTCAAGCTCAGGGAGACCTGGCCGGCGCAGTCGACCTCCTGGATGCGGCAGAGCAATTCTTCGTGGCTGACATGGGGCCGGTGGTTCGCCCCGTTCCCGCAATGCGGGCGCGAGTCTGGTTACAGCAGGACAGGATCGCCGAAGCCCTCGCATGGGCCCGCGCGGCGGGATTATCCGCGGAAGACGACCTCAGTTATCTGCGGGAGTACGAGCACATCACACTTGCCAGGACCCTGCTCGCGCAGCATCGCCGACACCGCGAAGAGAAGCCCCTCCGCGACGCCTCGGCGCTCCTAGCCCGTCTTCTCGAGGCAGCGGAGGCCGGGGGAAGAACCGGGAGTGTCATGGAGATCCTCGCGTTGCAGGCTCTGGCATATCGCGCGCACGGCAGCATGTCGGATGCCGGCGCATCGCTGGAGCGGGCCCTGTTGCTCGCCGAGCCCGAGGGGTACGCACGCCTCTTCGTGGACGAGGGCGCACCGATGAGCGGACTCCTGGAGGCCATCGCGGCGCGGGACTCCGTCCGCGCCTCCGCCCTCCGGCTTCTGACGGTGTTCGGCGCTGCCGACGCTGCCGCGCCGAGCGACGATCGGGTTGCCGGTCTCGCGGAGCCTTTGAGCGAACGTGAGCGGGAGGTGCTCCGGCTCCTCGCCACCGAGTTGAGCGGCCCCGAAATCGCCCGCATGCTCGTCGTGTCGCTGAACACGGTGCGGACTCACACGAAGCGGATCTACACCAAGCTCGGGGTCAACAATCGACGATCGGCCGTGCTTCGTGCCCAGGAACTCGGTGAGCTCGGGCGGGGCGGGCAAAAGCCGCCCACCTAAGGATCGCCGTCCGTCGTCGAGATGGACACTCGTCGAGTGCCGTCCGCGTCATCCGCGGTCGTAGACGCGCGAGCATCGATCGCACGCACCGTGAGAAGGACCATTCCGAGATCGCGGATCTTGATCAGGATGCCGTGCAATGCGGCCTGGTCAGCAACACGACCCCGCAGCGTCGTCGTCCCGTCCGGCTCGCGAGTGATGGTCAGGTCGCCGAACCACTCGGCCCACCGATCGTCCAGGTGCCGGCCGACACGCACTTCGTAGTCGCCGGCTTCGTCGCGAGTCGTTCCCGGACTCATGCTCGGACCCCGGTCCGGGCTGTGGCGGGGGCCACGCGCCTAGGCGTCCGGCGGATAACCCATTCGGCCACGGTGAGATTGATCGCCCAGCCCGCGCCGTTCAGCAGGGCGACGGTCAGCTCGCTCTTGCCGAGGATCGCCTCACCGAAGCCGAGGGTGAACACCTGGGTCGCGGCGCCGAGCCCGATGGCGAACGCGCGGATCATCCACGCGCGGTGCTGCGGGAGTCGGCGCTGCCGAATGGCACGGAATCCGAGAATGATGAAGATCGCCATCCCGGCTGCCGCCAGAAACCGGAAGAGGAACAGCAGCGGAGAGGACTCCGCCAGCGTGACGAATGCCAGCCAGAGTCCCGAGGCGGCCGCGAGCAGGGCCGCAAGAATCGCCACTCGGCCAGCGATTCGGTGCCAGGTCGGCCGGCGTCGCCGAAAACCTGCGGAGAATTGGAGAGCGCCGAGGACGACGAAGATGGTCGCCCCGACGACGTGCAGGATGACCGGGAGCGACATCCCACCGCCGTCGCCGGAGCCGGCTGCCCCGACGGTCAGCGCGACACGTCGCAGCGCGTTGGCAAGGATCGGGAGGAACCCGAACGTGATCAGCCCGGCGGGAAGCAGCCAGCCGGGCCCGCGCTTCCGCGCGGGCCGGACGACAGGCGTCGCGTGTGAAGTGTTGAGGGTCATCGTCGCTCCTGATCGTGTGGCCCGTATCATCCGCCGGGCGATGTCTGCAAGCTACGCAGCCATGTGGTGAGGGGGCATCACCACATCTGGTGATCCTCCGGGTGATCTGCGGCGCTTACTCGTAGCGGAGCGCGTCGATCGGGTTCTGGCGGGCTGCTTTCCTCGCCGGCAGCGTGCCGGCGAGGAACGCGATGAGCATCACAGTCAGCAAGATCGACGCGACCGGCACGAATTCGAACCGCAGCACCTGCAAACCCTCGAGATCGATGAGGAACCTGTCGACGATGAGTCCGTTCGCTGCGCTGCCTATCCCGACCGCAGCCGCGGCGCCGAGGACGCTGCCGAGGAAGCCGATGAAGACCGCCTCGGTGCTGAACAGTGCGTAGATGCTTCCGCCTCGCATCCCCATCGCCTTCATCAGCCCGATCTCTCGAGTCCGTTCTTGAACGCTCATGAGGAGGGTGTTGACGATTCCGAATCCGGCGGCGATCAGCGCGATGACGGCGAAGGAGTTCAGCACCGCGATGATGCCGTCAACGACTGTCTGGATCACGCCGATCTGGTCCGACACTGTGGCTGCCTGGAACCCCGCGTCCGCGAGGGCAGCCTGGATCGCATCGATCTGGGCTTCGGTGGCGTCCGGGTTGAAATGCGCGATGGCGACGACGGACTGCTCCGATGTGGCCGACGGCTGTCCGATGCTCTGGACGGCGTGCAGTTCGTCGATCAGGGCCTCGTTCAGTGCGGCACCCGAGGCGAGGATCGTCTGGTTCTGCACACCCGCGACCGTCGCGTCGACCTCGTGCAGCGCACCGGTGTAATCGGCGATCCCGATCCGCACGGTCGTTCCCACAGCACCGGCCGCATCCGCAAATCCCAGCGCGTCGACGTACGAGCTGAGGAGAAGGATCTGGGGTTCGTCGCCTGCGTTGTCTAGTTGACCGCCGGCCGCCAGGTCGGGAGTGGTGAGATTTGCCGAGGCATTCACGTCGAGCATGTACTTTCCGCGGTGGTCGTACTCGATGTAGCGGGGATTGACCTGCCGCACAGCGCTCACATCGAGAATGCCATCGACCCGCCGGATAGCGTCGAGATCGTCGTCGGTAAGCGGTTCGGTCTCGAATTGGGCGAGGTCGGCGCCGACGATCGCCGCATCCGGGTCGTACTCCGCTGGCCCTTCGTGCATCGCCGTCCTCTCACTCGCCTTGGTGACGGTGAGGACGTCCTTGGCACCGAAGGCGCCGATCTGGTTGTCGATGTAGTCCGAGACGCCGGTGCCGATCGCGCTGGTGATGGTCAGCGTGAACGCGCCGATGAAGATGGCCAGCACCGTGAGGGTGGTCCGCGTCTTGCTGCGCAGGGTGTTGCCGACCGCGGTGGTCAGCATGTCGGTGATCTTCATGCGAATGCTCCGATCAGTTCGGGAAGTACTTCTCTGCCATCGCTGATGTGGATCTGGCGGTCGCACCGCGCAGCGAGTTCGGTGTCGTGCGTCACCACGATGAGGGTGATGCCGCTCTCCCTGTTCAACCGGAACAGGATGTCTTCGACCAAGCGGCCGGTCACGGTGTCGAGGTTTCCGGTCGGCTCGTCCGCGAAGATGAGCTTGGGATTGTTCACGAGCGCCCGGGCGATCACCGCACGCTGCTTCTGGCCCCCCGAGAGGCTCACTGCCTTGCTCTTGGCTTTGTCAGCCATCTCCAGCTGGTCCAGCACAGCCATCCCCCGCGCCCGCCGTTCGCGGCGACCCACACCGGCGATTTTCAAGGGCAGGATGACGTTCTCCAGGACGCTGGCGTTCGGATTGAGGAAGAACTGCTGGAAGACGAACCCGAAGGTCTCGTTGCGCAGTCGGCTGAGCTCCCGGGAGCTGAGGGTTGCCGCATCCACTCCCCCGACACTCAGCGCACCCTGATCGGGCTGATCGAGGAGCGCCAGGAGATGCATCAGCGTGGACTTGCCGGAGCCGCTCTTGCCCACGATCGCGAGGGACTCCCCGGGTTCGACCCGGAGGGACACGCCCTTCAGCGCGTCGAACCGGTTGGCACCCCGACCGTAGGAACGCCGGAGGTCATGGACCTCGAGCAGTGCGGCGGTGCTCTCGGCGCTCATCGGAGGGCCTCCGCGGGAGTGCCGAGCGCCGCGGCGCTAAAACGGATGTTGGACGGCTGCGAACACAGCACGGCCAGCACGACTCCGCCCACGACAGGGAGGAGGATCCAGAAGATGTGTCCCCAGCTCGAGCCGGCGTCGCGGAGGCGACGGGCGGTCACGGCGAGGGTGGGCAGGAGGACAGCGAGTTGCCAGACGGGAGTGAGTGTCGGGGCGCTCAGCGCTGTTGCGTCCCCGACAGGGAATGTCGGGACGGGGAGAGCGGCGAGCGCGGCGGTGACGAGCACGGTGAAGAGGATCCACCACCAGAACTCGGACCGGCTCGCGGTACCAGAGAAGTCGGCGTAGCGGCGGAGCCCGCTACGGATGGATTGAGGAAAGCTCATGGGGTTTGCCTTTCGGACGTCGTGCGTTGCGGGGTCTGGGATCGGGCTATCGACGGTTCGAAACGGCCGCGGTCGTGGCTGATTCACCGGTCGCGCTCGGCGGGATGGTCTGGATCGCCTGGGCGACCTGGATCACGACACTCCCGCGCTTGCGGCCGGTGTCCACGTACCGATGGGCTTGGGCGATGTCGTCCAAGGGATACGTGCGGTCGATGACGGGCCGGATGTCGCCGACCTCGGCGAGGTACATGACGTGCTGCAGGTCCGCGGCCCGATAGGGTCCGGGGCCGGTGATGACGCTGATTCCATGGCGCCGGGCATCGCGCTTGGCGTGGATAAGCGAGCGCAGATCGGCTGCGACCAGGAGCACCGCGCCGCCGCGGCGCACCGAGTCGGCAACTCTGGCGACGGGGGCGTTGCCGACGCAGTCGACGATCACGTCGTACGTTGTGCCGTCTTCCGTGAAGTCGTGAGTGCGATAGTCGATGGTCCGCTGCGCGCCGAGGTCGGTCACGAGCGCGTGGTTCGATCGGCTGCAGACCGCCGTCACGTGCGCGCCCACCGCGCTGGCAATCTGAACGAACGCGGAACCGACCGCGCCCGACGCCCCATTGACGAGGATCGAGGTGTCGGCCTGAACCGTCGCCTGGTTGAGATAGGCCTGCGCCGTGATACCGCCGAAGATGAGGCTGGCGGCGGCGTTGAACCTTAGGCCACGGGGCTTGTGGACCACCGCATCGGTGGCCTTGACGAGGGCGTACTCGGCGTGGCCGCCGAAGCGGCTGCCGAGCATCACCGCCACCTCATCGCCAGGCGCGAAACCCTGAATGTCGTCGCCCGTCTTCTCGACGATGCCGGCGGCGTCCATTCCGAGCACCGGCCGCCGGGGGCGGAAGAATCCCAGAACGAGGGCACTCGGGATGGCGAGGCCGGCGGGGATGTCGCGGGAGCGGGAGCGATGGTCGGCGGCGCTCACGGTGGAGGCGTGGACGCGGATGAGGAGCTCATCGGCCTTCGGTTCGAGGTCGGCGATGTGCTCGACGTGGACGACATCGGGTCCGCCGAATCGGCGGTAGACAGCAGCTTTCATGGTGTCCTCCAAGAGGTGTTGTGGTTCCGGGCGGTGCTCTTGATTGAGCAAGCTACGAATCGAGGTGGGGATCCGGCATCACCAGATGTGGTGATCTTCTGCGGGTCACCACGCAGGTGCGGTGAATCCCTGCGCCAGCGCGGGGCCACTCGATCCATGCGACAGAGTCGGTTGCCGATCAATGAGCTCCCGAAGGCTCCCCGGGACTGCGTGCTGCAGTTCACACCCCAGGCACTCGTCACCGGCGGCGAAGGATCACCGGAGAACGCTCAGGTCGACAAACCAGAGAGATTTCTGGGGGCGGCGTGCTCGACGCGGAGGAGGTCATGCCCGCGGTGCACGTCACGACACCGGAGCAGCGAGCTCGCGTCGGTCGATCAGCTGCCCACGAGGTAAGGCGAGCACGACCGTCGGTCTCGAGCCTTTGGGAAGCACCAAGGGCGAATGATCCGTCGTTCAGCGTGCGGTGTATCCTCCGTCGACGGGGAGCGCAACTCCGACGACGAAGCTGGATCCGGGGCTGCAGAGCCAGAGCACAGCTGCGGCGATCTCGTCGGCGCGGCCGAGTCTGGCGATGGGCTGGTTCGCCATCGCCTCCGCCATGTCGAGTTCGCCCTTCTCGATCATGTCGGTCACCATCGGCGTCTCGATCGTGCCGGGACAGATCGCGTTGATGCGAATGCCGCGGGGCGCATACTCCAACGCCGCGCTTGTGGTCAGCCCGATCACGCCGTGCTTGGAGGCGTGATAGGCGGCCCTGCCGGGCAGCCCGACGAGGCCGCCCAAGGAGGAGCAGTTCACAATCGCACCACTCCCCTGTTCCCGCATTTGGAACAGCTCATGCTTCATGCACGCCCAAACGCCGCGGAGATTGATCGCGTTGACCCGGTCGAACACCTCACCCGGCTCGTCCGCCGCGTCCGAGGGCGGAACCTGGATGCCCGCGTTGTTGAACGCCATGTCCAAACGCCCGAACGTCTCGACCGTCGCCCGTACCATCGCCGCAACGCTCTCCTCATCGGCGACGTCGCACCGCACACCGAGCGCCTGATGTCCGGCCGCGGTGAGACCGTCGGTCGCGGACGTGAGCGCAACCTCGTTGATGTCAGCGAGGACGACCGCGGCCCCGGCCTCGGCGAATGCCTTCGCCGTAACGAAGCCCATCCCGGAACTGGCGCCGGTCACCACGGCAACCTGCCCGACGAAGTCGTACGTGGGGTTCATGTCTGCTCGTTTCTCTGTGCGCGCCGCTGGGTCGGCTACGGGGCGAGTTCGATCGTCGCGGTGAAAGCCTCCTCCTGATACTGGATCGGGTCCAGCGAGGAGGTGAACTCTCCGATGCGAGCAATGCCGTTCCAGTACCCGACGTCGCCGTAGTAGAGGACGAGATCCCCTGACGGAGCGTAATAGCCGATGTCGTTTGGCTCCGGGTCATCCCCTTTGGGCATCCCTTCCATCGACAGGGGTTGTGGGACACGGCTGATTTTCTCCACCCGGTTGAAGTCGCGGAAGGTCAGCGTGAGGGGCAGCTGCTCGGTCAATGAGCGCGCGGCCGCGTTGTCCCACAGCACTCCTGTGACGATGTCATCACCGACGGTGATGCGGATCGGCGTGCCGCCGGGCTGCTCAGCGGCCTCAGCAGGTGGTGTTGTCATTTCTGCGGGAATGCCTTCTGTGAGTTGTGGGGTGGTGGAACGGGCAGTAGCAGTGGTGCACCCACTGAGGGCGAGGGAACCTGCGCCCAGAATGACGAGCGTGGCGCACAGTCCTCTGATCCGGTTCGCGCGTGACTTCGTCAAGATCTCTTCTTGCCCGCTCAGAAGGTGAGGAGCACTTTGGTGGCGCGACGCTGGTCCATGGCCCGGTAGCCCTCTGCGGCCTGCTCGAGCGGGAGTGTGAGGTCGAACACCTTGCCGGGGTCGATTTTGCGGTCCCAGATCAGCTGGATGAGTTGAGGCAGGAACCGGCGCACGGGGGCCGGGCCGCCATGCAGGTGCACGCCGGAGAAGAACAGCTCTTCACCGGGCAGCGCGACGTCGTGCGAGACGCCGACATAGCCGACGTGGCCGCCGGCGCGAGTGGCGCGGATCGCCTGCATCATCGATTCCTGCGTACCCACAGCCTCGATCACGGAATGCGCACCGAGCCCGTTCGTGAGCTCCTTGATCCTCGTCACACCCTCGTCGCCGCGTTCCTCGACGATGTCGGTGGCGCCGAACTCGCGGGCGAGGGCCTGCCGGTCTGCGTGACGACTCATCGCGATGATCCGCTCCGCGCCGAGTTCCTTCGCCGCGAGGATGCCGAGCAGCCCGACCGCTCCATCACCGACGACCGCCACCGTCTTGCCCTGACCGACCTCAGCGGCCACGGCGGCGAACCAACCAGTGCCGAGAACATCGGATGCCGCGAGCAGGGACGGGATCAGGTCGGGGTCGGGCCGGCCCGGGGTTGAGACGAGAGTGCCGTCGGCGAACGGGATGCGGGCGTACTCTGCCTGGGTGCCGTCCAGCCCTGTGGCATGGACGCAGCGGGACTGGTAGCCGGCCTGGCAGATCTCGCAGGTATTGTCGGAGGCGAAGAACGACCCGACGACGAAGTCGCCGACCTGCAGGGTCTCGACATCCGCACCGATCTCAGTGACGACGCCGACGTACTCGTGGCCCATCGGCATGTGGTCGGGGTGGTCGACACCGCGGTACGGCCAGAGGTCCGAACCGCAGATGCACGTCGCCGCAATCCGGATGATCGCGTCTGTCGGGTCGATGATGGTCGGGGTCGGGCGGTCCTCGACGCGGACGTCGCCGGGGGTGTGCATGATCACTCCACGCATGGCGCGATCCTCCTTCGGGTTGTGGTTAGTGACGGTCAGACGAGTTCTGCGACGGCGGGCGCCACGGGCGCGTCATCCGCCTCCCGGGTGCTGCGCGCGATGAGGATCGCATACGCGATCACCGCAAGAACGACCGCTGTGAGCGTGACCACCCCGAGCGGCAAGATGGCCGCGGCGCCCGCGATGCCGACGAGCGGAGCAGCCACCGCGCCGAACGCGAATCGCGACAAGCCCAGCAGCGAGGACGCGGTCCCAGCGATCTGCGGATACTCGGCGAGCGCGAGCGTGGTGGTGGGCGGGGTGGTGACGGCGACACCGCTGACCAGGACCAGCAGCGAGATGATGACGACCAGCAGGGGCACCGTGGTCAGACCGGCGATCAGCAGCCCGGCCGCGCCGAGGCCGCACATGGCGATCCCGACCATGAGAGTTCCGCGCACGCTCCAGCGATCCGAGGCGCGGGCGCTGACGAACCCGAACACCATGAAACCGGCCGAGTTCAGCCCGAACGCGAGCGCGTACTGCTGGGGCGTGAGGCCGTAGATCCCCTGCAGCACATAGGTGGCGCCGGCGAGGTACGCGAAGACCGCCGCGTTCGCGAAACCCGTGACGAGCACGGCGCCGACGAAGACCCCGTCGGCCAGCAGCAGCCGGAAGTCACGGCGGATCTCCGCGAAGCCGCCGGACGTGCGCCGGTTCTTCGGAAGCGTCTCGCGAAAGCCCAGGAGAGTCGCGGTCAGGATGCCGGCACCGATTGCAGCCAGGAAGAGGAACAGTCCCCGCCAGTCGGCGATGGTCGCCAGCATGCCACCGAGGAGAGGTCCGACGATCGCGGCGAGCCCAGCGAGCACGGTGAGCCGCCCGTAGAAGCGGATCAGCGCACCCCCGGAGTAGAGATCGCGCCCCGCGGCTTGGGCGATCACGATCCCGACGCCGCCAGCAAGGCCCTGGACGACGCGAGCGAGGATGAGCAGCTCGACACTCGGGCTCAGCGCGCACATCACCGATGTCACGACGTAGGCGATCAGCCCGATCAGAAGCGGCGCGCGTCGACCGAAACGATCGGACATGGGCCCGGCGATGAGCTGACCCAGAGCGAGGCCGATCAGGCACGCCGTGATGGTCAGCTGTGCGACAGACGTCGCGGCATCCAGCTCGATGGTCAGCGCGGGAAGCACCGGCAGATAGAGGTCCATCGAGATCGGCCCGAAGACGGTGAGGAGCAGGAGCAGGCTCGGAACGAATCTTCCGATCGTGGACCGATGTGGCGGGAGGGAAGCGGCTGGCATGTCACCCAGCCAACCGGGGATCCGAGGATCGAGGGAGTTCCTGATGAGAGGTGTACTGGCAGGGCACCCTCGCGCAGATGCCGCGACCTACGCTGGCGGCGTGGACAACCGATCCGAGGTGCGCGAGCTCCTCATGTCACGGCGTGCGAAGCTGACGCCGGATGCGGCGGGCATTCCCGCGGCTCCAACCGCCGTGTCACCGGGCTGCGCCGCACCGAGGTCGCAACCCTCGCGGGGGTGAGTGTCGAGTATTACGCCAGACTCGAAAGCGGCGCGATCGGAGGCACGACAAGGGACTGCAGGACCTCGTGGGCGAACTCTCGACCCGCAGCGACACCTTCCGACGCCTGTGGGGAGCGCACGATGTGCGCACTCACGGCGCGGGCACCAAGCGGTTCAACCACCCGATCGTCGGCGAGATGACGCTCGCGTAGGAGGAACTCGCCATCACCGCCGAACCCGGCCAAGTGCTGCTGATCTACACGGCAGAACCAGGCTCCCCTTCTGCGGAGCGGCTGAAGCTGCTCGCCTCGTGGAGCGCCGATCACCCGATCGAAGTCCCTCGCCAAGGACGAGACCGAGCCCCACGGGCGGGGTAACCCTCGCTGT
Source organism: Microbacterium pumilum (assembly GCF_039530225.1). Lineage (NCBI taxonomy): Bacteria > Bacillati > Actinomycetota > Actinomycetes > Micrococcales > Microbacteriaceae > Microbacterium > Microbacterium pumilum. The sequence goes on along the minus strand of NZ_BAAAOH010000001.1, from coordinate 1,216,028 downwards.
AGTCCCAACTGCCATCGGTACCGCGATCTGGAACGCAGTTCGAGCGACTTCGACGCGGGCATCGTGACGCGAACCGCCGGCGGCGCGTACGGCTTCTCGCCCGTCGCCACGCCTCCTACGGTGGGCAAAGATCCTACGGTAAGTAACTGCCTGAACCCGCGTGATTCCGCGGAATTCAGTGCCCTCAGTCGGGCTCGGAGACTCTATGAGTAAGAAATGAGTAAAACGAGATCGCACCCCGTGGTGACCAAGCCAAGGCGTCCAAGCCCCGGAAACCCGCGGGATTCCGCGGATGTGAGGATCGCACGGCTTTACTCACTTGTTTACCCACCACGTGGAGAATCGCTGATCTGGGCTACTCGAAAGTGCTGCTGATCAGGGATTTTTCTGTGGCGGTGACGGTGGGATTTGAACCCATCTGCAGAAGCATTTCGCGGCTTTCCCGGAGTTGCTCTGCCTTGAGTTTCCGCGGATCTCGACCTTTCGTAGATGTCAGCGCCATTGCGGGATTCGCCGATGTTTTACCCACGCTTTACCCACGCTGACCACGGGCCCTCGCGGACATTCGGCCACCCATTTGATCCTCCGCAGTCGAGTTGGTCGCACTCCACCGCTAATGGCGCTGTCGCCCCGACTCAGGATCGGTGAGCTACGAGCCGGCAGAGCACGCGAGTATGCGCAGGAGCATCAAGGTTGGCTTGTTCAGCCGCTAGATCAATTGCCCAACCGCGGTCGAGCAGGTCAGTGACCTCATCGCAGAGCCAATCCGGTGCCCACCCGAGTTTGCACACCGCTCTCGACGTCGATGATGACCGCTTTCGAGTTCACCTCATTATCGGGTTGCCGACGAGTTCGAGCCGGTCACCAACCGGGTCGTTCAGTAGATGTGCACCGCAATTGAAGTGGGGCGCTTCCCTGGCAGATCGTCACCATCGTGCGGCACGTCGGGAGGTACCGCGCCATGTCTGAATGTTCCGGCCCGACGTTCCGTGCGTCGCATCCATTCGAGCAATGGTCGGGAGCGTCATCCGATCAGCGTGCGAGGACATGAATTAGCAGGCAGCGAAGCGCCTGGGCCGTACATGCAGACGCATCCTGACAGTTGCTTCGCCCGACAGCACGATCAATCGTTGGACTGCGTCGCTGAACCGGGCGACCGCGAATGTGTGGCTCCGTCGGGACTGCTCGTTGATCCCTGCGACCGGTGGGCGTGTGGCGTGGAGCTATCGGAGCTTCGCTGCGGGGCACGCGTCGCGGCGCGGCGCCATTCCAGGCTGAGGATCAGCAAGACGATGATCCCGATGGTGTTGATGATGGTGACCGAGACGTTGGCCAGGGGCTGAGGGTACGTGAAGATGGTCACGATGATCGCGCCGCCAACGCTGCGCTGGGCGGTTGTGATGACGGCGGCCTGACGGGCGCCCCTATCTCGGAGGCGGATGAGGCTGCCCAGAATGATTCCCAGGACGGGGACGCCGATCGCCGCAAGATACGCGCCGGATCCCCAAGCCTGTCCGAACAGGTCCAGGTACGCGGCGATGAAGACGTTGACGTACAGCAGAAGAGCGGTGATTGCGATGATCTGCAGCGGCTTCGCGAAGCGTTCGGCCACGTCGGGGTAGCGCAGCCGAAAGAGGCACCCCAGAGCCAACGGTGCGGCGAGAAAGAGAAGCAGCGGCCAGGCGACGTCCCAGACATGCACGGGAGGGATGCTGGGCACCAGCGCCGCAACGGCTGGCGGCAGCCCGAGCGGCACGGCGATGAGCGTCCCCGCGATCAGAACGATGAAGAGTGTCGTCGACATCGCCGCATCCGCTTTGGCCAGTCTCGTCAGCAGCGGTGCGAACGGCGCTCCCGCCGCAAGAGCGACGATGCAGAACCCGACTTTGATGTCAGCCGGGATGTCGACCAGTGCCGCGAACCCGATGATCAGCGACGGCAGTACGACGAAGTTGATAAGCAAAGTCAGAAGCGCGAACTTCCAGTTCCGAACGAAATGCGCGAGGGTCTCACCGACCTTCACGTGCATCCCGAGCGAAAGGCCATTGGCGATCACGAAGAGCAATCCGAACGCCACGATGATGGCGTTCACCGTGCTGTTATCCATTGGTCCTCCCGGTGCTACAAGGCTGCGCATGGAACCGCAGTCGCGTGATGAGGCCCTTAGGGACACCGCGCGGTGTCACGAGCCTTCGATGATGTAGGCGAATCGGCCGTTCTGCGAGCTGACCCCGGTCGCGCTGCCGGCCGGCAGTTGGTGTAGCAGCGCCTGCTGGTTCAGGCACAGGAGTTGAGCGAAGGCGTCGTTCGCGGCGGTCACGCCGTCGCCGACCTCCGCGGCGGTCGCGCCGGCCGCCTCCCGGGCTGAAGCCTCCGCATCCTGGATTGCCAGGGATGCCTGCTGGGCTGCCCGCGCGGCGGCGTCGGCCGTCGCCGCCTTGGCCTTGGCGATGGCTGCACCCAGGGTGGCATTCGCAGAATTCACGGCGTTCTGCGCAGCGGCATGTGCCTTAGCGACGGCTGCGGCAGCCTTGTCCTCCGCTTCTTGGACGGCCTTCTGTGCGGAGCGCTTCACGACAGCATCCATCAATTCCGCCAGCGTGCCCTTGTTCTTATCGCTCTGCGCGGCCTCGGCGTCGAGCTTCGAGCCGAGAGCCACCGCGGCGTCACCAGCGGCGCCGAGCTGGGCCATGATCGTCTCGGCAGCGTCGGTCTGGGCAGCTTCGAGGGCGCTCTGTCCCGAGACCAGCTTGCCGGTCAGCGTGGTCACGAGATCAGCGGCGGACCGCTCAAGAGTGGTGACCTTCGTCTTGAGTGCCGCGACGTCTGCCTGAGCGGTGTGCGCCACGTTGTCGAGGTTCGTGAGTGCTGTGACGAGAGCATCCGTGAGATCGCGGGCAGCGGTCAGGTCATCGTTCACCTTCTGCAACGCTGCGTCCGCGGGATGCTGCAGAGCGTCGACATCGGTCTGGATCTGGTCGAGCAGCTGGCGCAGCTTGACCGCCTTGTCCAGTGCCGGCGGCACCTGTGCCACGATCCCGTCCAGACCATCGGAGGCCTTCTGCGCCGAGTTCTTGAGAGCTTTCGTGAGGTCGGCCAACGCCTTCGCCGCCTCCGTCACGGCGTTCACGTTGCCCGCAGAAGCGCTCACGGCCGTCTCGAGCGCTGCGAGCTTGGCCGCGGTCGGTCCCGCATCAAGCGCGCCGATGACCACGGCGAGCTGTTTGTGGAGTCCCGCGAAGTCGGGGAGGGGAAGGCCTGGGTCGACCATGGTCGGGACCGTGAGCTGAGGGGCGGTGAAGTCCACCACGGGGGGCAGCAGAAGTGCGGGCGTATCGATGGAGGGTGCTTGGATCGCGGGGATTGAAACGCCGGGCAGGTGCACTCCCGCGCCGTTGACGGCAGGCAGCGAGATCGGCGACCGCGCGCCGGACGCCGTGGTCTGGCCGCTGGACCCCTGGAAGCTGGACATGCGCTGCTGGATGGCATCGAGGGAGGTCTCGACAGCCGACATCGCCTTCCTCGCAGCCGCCTGAGCCGTACCCAGCGACTGCGCCGAGGCGGCAGCCACCTGGCCCGTGATCGACCACGGGTCGAGGGTCGCCAGGATCACGCTCGCTTGCGGCACGGAGGACTTTGCTGTCGTCATGGTGAGCGTGAAAGATTGTTTCGTCGACCCGAAGGGCTCGAACAGCGCGCCGGTCCACCCGACGGCCACACCTGACTTGCTGTGCGACGGCGCGGCACCGGGTGCCGTGAAGCTCGTGGTCGCGTCGGGCACGGTGACGGTCAGATATGCGAGGATCGGCAGCGGCGTCGTGAGCGTCTGGGTCTGGGGCTGGCCGTCGAACCCGGTGAAGCACGCCGTCACCGGGGTGCTGGTCGTGTTGGTGAGCGTGTAGGTGATCTGGACCGTGCCCTTCTTGTTCTTGATCTTGGAGTCGACGTCTTCAGCGCTAACCGGCTCCCCGTTGAATGTGTAGCTCACGGCGACATCGACGGGCAGCGGCTTGTCGTAGCGTGCCTCGATCTTCTTGTCGGCGACTCCCTCGGGGGTGAAGGCCACTTCTGCGACGCCACCATTCACGTCGACCTTCTTGGGTGGCTCTGCGTGTCCCTTGGTCGGCACGAGCCGGGCATCGGTGCTCGACACGGGGACCTTCACGGAGACCGGCTTGTCGCCGCTCACCGAGATGACTGTGGATTCACGCGGATCCTTCTTCAGCGTGCCGTCGCGATTGAACCGAGCATCGACCCTTTGGAAGACGCCCACCCATCCTTCTTGGTCGCTGGCGACAGCCAAGTCGGCCGGTATGGGGGAATAGGGCGTCGACTCATCTGGAGCCGCGCAAGGAGCGTCCGCAGAGGCCGATCCGCGGACCACCGCCGAGGGCGTCGACGTCGGAGAGGGCATCAGGGTGGCGGAGTCGGAGCCGGCGGGTCCGAAGCATCCCGCCATCGTCGAGAGGAGAGCGACGACCGTGACGACGATTCCGCTGCGACGCAGCATCGTGGACTTCGATGAAGGCATCCGAACGGGGCTTGTGACGCTCCGGCGCCCGGCTGAGGCGTTCATGACTTTGCACACCCTCCTTGTCGCAGTCGCCGCGTGCGTCCGGAGGGCAAGACCTGCATGATCATTCCTGCGAGGGCGAGGTGCGGCCTGTTCGTTCGGCACGCTATGCCGGGGCGATGGTCGACGGCATCATGCCGATGAGATGAAATCCGCCTCCATCTCGACGGCATCCCGGCGCTTCATCTCATCCGCATGATGCGAGCGGAACGCCCCACCCCGACACTGGACGCGAGGTGAGACGTGGCAAGAGACGATCGTGAGATGGTACTCATCGCGGGCGGCACCTTCCGCATGGGCTCCGACGAGTTCTATGCCGACGAGCAGCCTGTTGTGGAGCGCTGCGTCGCGGACTTCCGCGTGGACCGGTACCAGGTCACGAACGAGGACTACGACCGCTTCGTCGCCGACACCGGCTACGTGACGGTGGCGGAGCGACCGATAGATGCCACCGCCATGCCGGGCGCCTCGCCCCAGGACCTCGTGCCTGGCGCCATGGTCTTCACGCCCACGGCGGGCCCCGTCGATCTGCGAAACTGGCGCAACTGGTGGCGGTGGCAGCCGGGCGCCAGCTGGCGGGCGCCGTTCGGCCCGGGATCCTCGATCGACGACAGGATGCGGCATCCGGTCGTTCATGTCGCCTACGAGGATGTCGAAGCGTACGCGACGTGGGCGGGCAAGCGACTGCCGACGGAGGTCGAGCACGAATACGCGGCCCGCGGCGGGGTCGACGGTGCTCGCTTCGCGTGGGGGGACGAGCCGTACCCGGGCGGGGTGCCCCAGGCGAACTCTTGGCTCGGGCGCTTTCCGTACGACAACCAGGGAGTCGGCGGCACGGCGCCGGTGGGTTCGTACCCCGCCAACGGGTACGGTCTGCACGACATGATGGGCAACGTCTGGGAGTGGACGTCCGACTACTACACCCCACGGCACCTCACCCTCAGTGACGAGCCGGTCGATCCGGGCAAGCGCCTGAATCTGCTCGCCACCGCCAGCGCCCGCGAGGGCGAGCGCACAGCACGGCGCGTGCTCAAGGGTGGTTCATTCCTGTGCTCGCCGGAGTACTGCCTGCGGTTCCGGCCGGCCGCACGCTCTGCGCAGGCAGAAGACACCGCCATGTCCCACGTGGGCTTCCGGTGCGTGACCGACGCCTGATTCAGATGCGGGCCGCGGCGTGAACATCCCGGGGAACATCAGGGGCCGGCGGCTCTGGGAGCGGCTCATGTCGAGCATGCTCTTCTTCCCGGCCATCTACGCTCTGGTCGCGCTGCTGCTGAGCTTCGCACTCGCGCAATGGGATGCCGCAGACCCCGTGACCGACGTATTCAGCGTGAGCGCGGCGAGCGCCCAGGTGACCATGTCGGCGCTCGCGAGCGGGATGCTGGCCTTCACGGGCTTCGTCACCTCGGTGGTGCTGCTGATCGTCCAGTTCGGAACGAGCGAGTTCTCGCCTCGACTGGTGCGCTGGCTGCGCAGCGACCGCACGCTGAACCTCTCACTCAGCGCCTTCATCGCGACATTCCTCTTCGCCCTGGCTTCGACGGCGCAGATCAGCACGGCCTCGGGAGCACCTTCGCCCACCCGGTCGTTGATCGCCGCCACAGCGCTCACCCTGCTCAGCATCCTCATGTTCCTCCTGCTGATAGAGCGCACGATGAACGGTCTTCGCGTCGCGAACGTCGTGCAGCAGGTGGATGCCTCGGCACGGCGAGTCTTCGACGTCGTCTACCCGACCAGTCAATCCGATGCAGAACGGGCTCAGCTGACAGCTCAGCGAGTGAGCAACGAGACCCCGATCCAGACGATCTACGCCGGCGCCGTCGGCTCCGTCATCGCCACGCTCGATCAGGTCGCGCTCGTCGCACTCGCGAAAAGAGGCGATGCGGTCATCCAGATGCGGCAGGCGGTCGGCGACCACGTGCCGGCGAACGGCTCGCTGCTCAGCGTCTACGGCACCAAGCGCCTCCCCGAGGCGCGACTGCGACGATCCGTGATCCTCGACGACGAGCGCACGATTGACTTCGACCCCGCGTTCGCGATCCGGATGCTGGTGGACGTCGCCATCAAGGCCCTATCCCCCGCGGTCAACGACCCGACTACGGCGGTCCAGTCCATCGACAGGATCGAGGATCTGCTGCGGTACGCATCCGGCAAGCACCTGTCCGCCGGAGCCGTCCCCGATCGCGAGGGGGTCGTGCGCCTCATGTACCCGACCCCGACCTGGGAGGACCTCGTCGAACTCGCGCTGAATGAGATCCGCCAGTTCGGCGCGAACCAGTATCAGATCGCTCGGCGCCTCCGCGCTCTGCTCGATGCGCTCATCGGCGATCTGCCCGAGCGCCGCCTGCCGCCGCTGCGCCGACAGTTGGCTCTGCTCGACGACGCGGTAGCGTCGGCCTTCCCCGAGTCGCAGCGCGGTGATGCGCTGATCCCCGACCGCCAGGGCATCGGAATGGCTCGGCGCGCGGCCGACCCTTCGCAGGCGTGACCAGACGTCGACGCCCGACACCCGCTGCTCAGGCAGACGCGCGGGTCCTCGCCGCCGATGCGGTCGCCGCGGACTTCCGCGTGTAGTGCCTGCCGAGCTCGGCTGCGATGAGGAACGGGATCACCGTGTCGATGAGGGCGAACATGAGAGCTGGGGTGAGATACGAGCCTTCGCTGTGAAGGACCGTCGAGATCACGACCAGCCCGATGGGTGTGAAGCGCATAGCGGAGATCATCGAGATGGTGACGGCCGCGGTCGAGTCGCGGAATGCGACGACCCACCCGAGAAGGGTGTACACGAAGATGATCACCACCGAGGCCAGGATGACCCACGTCCCGAGAATCGTGACCACCGCCTCCCAGTTGGCCGCCAGCCCTGCGAGGAGCGCGACGTAGAGCGCGATGTCGGAGATCTTCTCGAGGCCCGCCTTCCAGCTCTCGCGATGGTCGGGGTAGCGGCTGTGGAGGATCAACCCGACGATGAGCGGCAGCAGCACGAGGAACAGGAGGTCGACGACGATGCTCCACGGGTTGACGCTGGCCCCGGTCACGATGGCCACGGCCCACAGCGGTGCGACGAGGATGTTCACGACCTGAAGGACGATGGTGAACGACACCGCCATGGCCATGTCGGCCCGCTTCGCGAACTGACAGGCCTTCAACCCGGCCGGTCCTGCTGCTGCGACGGTCACGATCGCCAGGCCGACACGCGCCTCGGCGCTGAGCGGGAACAGGTAGCCGACCCCGATGGCTACGAGCGGGGCGAGCACCGAGTTGACCAGGATCGTGCCGAGCAGCAGCCAGACCCTCCTGAGCGGCTGCAGCACTTGCCTGACGCTGAACGTCATTCCAAGGCTCGCGACGAGCGTGAGCAGCATGATCACGAGTCCTGCGTTGAAGAGCGCGTTGAACAGATCCTGTGCAGTCATCGTCGTATCCCTCTTTGATCGGTGCCGCGCTGCCGAGAGCCCTCGTCAGTCGCGGCTCATCATTGCGGCGACCTCGAGTTCGTAGTCTCGGTACCCCTCTCCTGAGACGTCGATGACCACGTTCTCGATGGTGCCTCCGGTGAACGCCCAAGGCTGCGTTCCCGGGTAGTCGAAGGTGACCGGCGCCCCGCCATCGCGGCCGATGTTGAGTCCCTCACCGGCGAGCGCGAATTTGCCGAGCTGCGTGGCCATGTTCTTGTACTCGCCGACCTGCCTGTCGTCGATGTACATGGCGGCATCGCCGATGCACTGGTTTGGGACAGGCGAGTTGCGCAGCTGGTCGAAGTGGTCTTTGACGAATTCGACACCCAGCACGCAACGGCCCTGCGGCACGTCGATGTCGGACGTGATGACCTGCGCTGTGTCACCGAGGAACTTGTACACGTAGATCAGCTTCCGATCCTTGATGTACAGCGAATGCCCGCCGAAGAGATGGCCATGCGCGAACAGCACGCCCTCCGCACTCTCGGAGTCGATCTCGATATTCACCGCGATCTTGAACGACCTCCCCCGGACGCTCACCGCGACGGCCTCCGGCACCTCGAGCGTGCCGGGGTAGTAGACATACCTGTCCCGCGGCGCCGTCAGCTGTGGTCGCGCCATCGTGAGCACTTCCTGGGCCGTACGGTCCTCGAGGGGAAGCCCGAAGAACTGGCCGGCCTGCATGTGCCACAGCGCTATCAGCTCGTCGCGCAGCTCGGGATGCTGATCGCCCAGGTCATGCATCTCCGCCCGGTCGACATCCGTGTGATAGAGCGCCCACTTGTCCTGCTCGAAATGGGACCAGCCGGACGGTGCGCCGGCATGCAGCGCGTCGACCTTCCAGCCGTCGCGCCAGAGCGCCCGCGTGCCCAGCATCTGGTAGAACTGGCTCGGCTTCTGGGTCCTCGCTCCTGCATCCTCGAACGCGTACTTGAAGCTCGTCCCTTCCAGCGGCCACTGCGTGTACCCCTTCACCACCTCGGGCAGCTGGATGTCGAGGCACTCGAACACGGTGGGCACGATGTCGGTGACGTGCGCGTATTGGTCGCGCAGCTCGCCCTTGGCCCTGATGCCGGCGGGCCAGTGCACCAGCATGGGGTCGCACACACCGCCTTCCCACGTGTGGCGCTTGAACAGCTTGAACGGGGTGTTGAACGCCAGCGCCCATCCGGTCGGATAGTGGTTGTAGGTCGCGGGCGAGCCGAGGATCTCGATCTGCTTCAGGTTGTCTGCCATCAGAGAGGGCACGCTGTTGAAGAAGTCATTCTCGTTGACGGATCCGTTCGGACCGCCTTCGCCCGAGGCGCCGTTGTCGGAGATCATCACGAGGATCGTGTTGTCGAGCTCTCCGGTGCGCTCCAGATAGTCGATGAGACGACCGACCTGATCGTCGGCGTAGCTCGCGAACCCGGCGAACACCTCTGCCATGCGCGTGAACAGCTTCTTCTCGTCATCCGACAGGCTGTCCCACGGACGAACCGTGTCGCCTTCCGGGAAGGGCGTGCCGTCTGCCCCGGTGAGCCCGATGAGCGGGTTGATGGGCGACAGCTCGGTGTCCTGGGGAAGGACGCCCAGCTTCTTCTGGTTCTCGAGGATCTGCTCACGGATCGCCTCGTAGCCCACGTCGAATCTGCCCTTGTACTTATCGGCCCACGCCTTCGGGGGCTGGTGCGGCGCGTGGTTGGCACCAGGGCAGAAGTACATGAAGAAGGGCTTGTCGGGCGCGATCTGCTTGGCGTCGCTGATCATGGCGATCGCATGATCGACGAGGTCTGCCGTGAGCAAGTACCCTTCTTTGCCCTCCTGCCATTCCTGCACGCTCACCGGTTGGGCGGGCTGCTCGACGAACTGCTGGTCCTGCACGAGGTCGGGGTAGTACTGGTTGGTCTCGCCGCCGAGGAATCCGTAGAACCGCTCGAAGCCGCGACCCGTCGGCCAGTTGCGCTTGGTGGAGGCCATGTTCGTCTCGTCGTCGGCGACGCAGTGCCACTTGCCGAGCATGTACGTGTTGTAACCGCGCTCCCCCAGCACCTCCCCGATGAGAGCGGTCTCGAACGGGATGTGCCCGTTCATACCGGGGAACCCCTCGGTGGCCTCCGCGACGCACGCCATCCCGACAGTCGTGTGGTTGCGACCGGTGAGCAGGGCCGCGCGCGACGGGGAGCAGATGGATGTCGTATGGAACTGGGTGAACCGCAGCCCGTTGTCGGCGAGACGCTGCATCACAGGCATCTCGACCGGGCCACCGAACGGGCTGAACGTGCCGAACCCGGTGTCATCCCACACGACGAATAGCACGTTCGGCGCGCCCTTCGGCGCCTTCGGCTGGGTGTACGGCTCCCAGTCAGGTACCGAGTCCCGGACGTCCAGGTTGATGACGCCGTTGAACTTCTTGGCCATTTCCGCCCTTTCGGACTGGGCCGGCCAAGGCCAGCCGCGGGTGGTTCACTTCGCGGTGTCGGAGTCTTTCGCGACGACGAGACCGAGGTCGTGGAGTTCGCGCTCCGACTTGCCGGCGAGCTTGCGGCCGAGCAGCGGCCGGCCGTCGTCGTGCTTGTAGACTCCGGCGGGCTCCTTCGCGAGCGGCTCCTCCCAGCCGCGGTACAGGGCGACGACGCGCAGCGTGTAGCCGATGACGAACGAAATGCCGCTCGACCACCAGACGTTCAGGCCCGCCGCGTCGCAGATCACCCAGATGAGGCCCGTCAGCGCCGCGATGCTCACGAACCACTCGCCGCGGATGAACTGCTTGGGCGTGACGCCGCTGGACACATCGACGTACCAGCGACCGGACGTCGGGCCGATGACGGCCAGGGCCAGGATGCCGAGCACGGGAAGCCCGGCCGCGGCACCCTTCTGCGCGCCGACGATCGCATACAGCGGAAGCGAGAACGACGTCACGAACTGGAACAGGCCCTCACGGAACATCTGGCCCTTGCCATACGCCAGCAGATAGCCGATGAGCCCGCAGACGAAGGCGACCGTGATGTATGCCGGGTTGGTCAAGGCTCCAGGCACCTCGTTGACGATCACGTCGCGCGTGATGCCTCCCCCGAGGCCCATCAGGAAGGCCATACCGAAGATGCCGATAACCGTGAAGTTCTTGTAGTGGTCAGGGCGTCTCGCAAGCAGCGCCCCGTTCAGGGCGTTGGTCCCTGCGGCGATCAGGTCGAGCGTCGTGAAGTCGCCGGTCCACTTCCACCCGCCGAAGTCGATCGGCTGGGCGCTCATCAAGATGTCCATCATTGTGGTGTCCCCCTTGGCGGTTCTTAGGCGGCTTCCAGCAGGGCGCCGCCGGGCACGGGATTGAATCGCAGCACGAGGCGCTGCGCGCCCGGCCGCAGGTACCGGTCGAGCGTCGCCTGGTCGACCGCTCGGTCGGTCCACGCGAGCAGGATGGATGAGTTCGGCGCCAGCAGCGCACCCACGCTCCGCAGTCGCCGGGCGGAGACCCCGCGGCCCGCCCACAGCCCGAACAGGGCCCCGGCGACGATTCCGAACAGACCCCACAGCACCCCGACGACCAGGGCATTCTGGAGCATGCCGAGCACGCCGCCCCCGGAGACCACGCCGACGATGGCGCCGTATACGAGCCCGAAAGCCGCCCAGCTGATCAGGGACTGGAGCGAGTTGGCCGCGGCGCCGTACGTCGGCGACGTGACGTGCCGGCGGCCGTCAGGATCGGAGCGGAAGATCAGCTCGATATCGAGCGGCGGCCTCGACCCCTTGCCGGATGCGGAATCATCGGCGATGAGCTTCGCCGTGTCCGCATCCGGGTATCGGAACACCACCATCGACGTCAGCGCGGCTTGATCCAGAGGGAGGCCGCCCTTGCCCGTAGATGAAGACGACTCGATGGGGCTCGATCCACCGACATAGACCTTGGCGCCCAGGTCGGCGCCGATCGCGGCCACACTCGCGGTCACCGGCGCGTGGGAGGCGGCGACCGCGAGAAGCGCGGCAGCATCCCGCGTCTCCGCGAAAGTGGCGAGAGCCGACGAGTTCGCCGGCAGCCGGGCGCCGATCCGCGTGAGCTCGTTCTTGCTCAGCTGGTGCTCGGTGTAATACGCCCACAGCCCGCCGCAGATCGCACCCAGCACCGCCCACACCGCGAGCCCACTCCATCCACCGGCGATGAGGCCGAACAGCCCCCATGTGAGGGCCGCGGTCAGGGTGCCCAGCAGAACCCGGCGTGGGTCGTGCACGGCCGCCCTGCGCTTGGCGTCGACCTCGAGCACGACGCTGTCGAGCAGGGTTCCGCCCTTGGCCTTCAGCCCGGCATCCAGCCCCTTGCGGGCCTCGCCCGCGCCCTTCTTGGTGTTGAAGCACTCGAGGAGGATGGCGATTTCCCCCCCGGAGCCGGCGCGCGCGCCGGCCCCGGCATCCGTGAGGCCCTGGGGCCCGTCGCTCATGATCGTCAGCCTCTCGTGGTGTGAGCTCAGGCGCCTTGGTGTGCACCCATGCCGTGGTCCGGCTGGTGGTCCTTCAGCTCCATCGGCGCCGGATCCGGGTGGTGCAGCGTGGTGATGTACTGCACGATGGGGCCGATCTGCAGATGCTCCTGCGGTACGAGTTGTCCGGGTGCCGGCGGCGTGTACGGATCTGGCGTCCCCGGTTTGATCGGCGGCTCCATCGCGAGGGACTTCAGGAACGCGGCGGCCGCGGCAGCCATCGGGTGTGCGACCCAGAAGTGCGGGAAGTCGACCTGATTCTCCTCGCGCGGATCCCATTCGAGGTTGAAGATGTGCGGGATGCTGTACGGCACCCATGTCGAGTAGAAGTCGTCCTGCTGGAACAGGTGTGCTTTCCACTGGCGCCACTTGATCGCCTGCAGCCGGTTGGCATTGAAGCAGAGAATCGTCTCACGACCGGACTCCTCCGCATCCCCGAGGAGGAAGTCGCGCATGTCCATGCCGTCGATTGCCCGATCGTTCGGCACGGTTCCGCCTCCGGCGAGCACGAGCGTCGTGAAGAGGTCCACCTCGTGGACCAGCTCGTTGCTGACGCGCCCAGCCGCCACATTGCCCGGCCAGCGGATCATGCACGGAGTCCGGTTCGAGCCCTCCAGCGCGGTGAACAGCGAGCCGCGCCACGGCCCCGAGAAACCGTTCCACTGCGCGCCCAACGGATCCGGGTCGCTCGCGGGCGCGTGATACGTGGAGTCCGCGCCGTTGTCAGAGGCCCAGACCACGATCGTGTCGTCGGCGATGCCGAGCTTGTCGAGCTCGTCGAGCACGCGACCCGTGAAGTCATCCATCTGGGTGAGGATGTCCGCCCAGTTGCCGCGCTTGGTCTTGCCCACGTACTCGGGGTCGGGAATCGGCGGGATGTGCACCTGCGTGTAAGGCAGATACATGTAGAACGGCTTGTCGTCCTTGTGCGAACGATTCATGAAGTCGATCGCCCACTCGGTGATCTTCCGGTCGAAACCCGCCCGGAACTCCGCGTCATACACGGACACGGGCACGGGGTCCTCGCCCTTCTTGCGCGAGTAGATGGTCTCCGGCTCGATCGGGATCTCCATCTCTCCGGCGTAAGGCTTCGCGGTGACGTTGCCGTTGGGGAAGTACGACTGCGTCGTCCACAGCACCTCGTCCGCGGTCCGGGGCGACCACACGGCCTCGTCGAATCCGAAGTCCACCGGGCTCCGATTCTCGGGGTCGCTGCCCAGATGCCACTTGCCCCACATCCCGGTCGCGTACCCGGCATCGGACAGAGCCTGCGCGGTCGTGATCTCCCAGCGCGTGAGGCCGTCCGGCGGCGCCATCGCGACGCTGTGCGTTCCAGAGCGCACGGGATGCCGACCCGTCAGGATCGCGGAGCGGCTCGGGGTGCACTGCGCCTCGACGTTGAAGTTGAGGAGCTTGAGCCCCTCGCTCGCGAACTTGTCAATCCTCGGCGTCGGCGCTCCGCGGAGCACACCACCGCCATAGCATCCCAGCTCACCCCACCCGAAGTTGTCCCAGAAGAACACCACGATGTTCGGCTGCTTATCGGCCATCTCAGTCACCTTTCCCACCCGTGATTGTTCGCGGGCAGCTGAACCCGACAGCTTCAGATGCTGATCGGAACTCCAGCGCCTACGTTGTGCACGCTAGAACCGCCCGCGGATGCGAGCTTCATACCGATGAGATGAAATGCACCCTGGCCTTTGCGGGACCGCTCGCTCAGGCAGCCGTCAGCCGGACCGCCTCGACCGGCTCCCTGATGACAAGAGCGAGGATGGCCACCACGAGACCCAGTCCCGCGCAGATCCCCCAGACCGCGAGGTACCCGGTGAACGATGTCGTCGTCGTCGCCCCGGCTCCGGTTCCGACCGTCATGAGGAAGCTGGACATCACGAGGGCGAACACCGCCCCCGCAACCGCACCGGCTGCGGTGCGGGAGGTCGTGTAGAGCGCGGACGCGATGCCGACGGAGTCCGCAGGTGCTCGCTTGACGATGATCGCCGGCAGTACCGAGATGACAAGGCCATTGCCGAGGCCACGGACCGCCCACGCGGCGTAGAACCCGACGAGTGACGCCGGCGCGAGTATGAGCATCACATAGCTTGCCGCAACGAGGACGCCGCCGACGGCGACAGTGGACCTCGAGCCGATCCGCCCTGCGAGCCGGAAGCCATTCAGGGCTGATACGAAGGCGGCGCCGGCTTGCGCGAGCACGAACGTGCCGACGGCGGCGGGGGTGACGCCAAGGCCGAATCCCATCACATCCGGGTCGCTCAGCATGTACACCGACGAGGCCGTCTGACTGCCGAACAGCTGTGCACCGAAGATGAACGCTATCACCAGTGGCAGCCCGATTCCTCGCTGCACGAGGACCCCGATGTCGACGAGCGGGTGGCTGATCCGGCGCTCCGCCAACACCCAGACCACGAGCACCGCGGCGCCTACCGCTACCAGGGCCCAGGTGACGGGGTTCGTCCAACCCCACGTCGCGGCGTTCGCGATCCCGGTCAGAACGCTGACCAGCCCCAGGCTGAGCAGCCCGGCCCCGATCCAGTCGATCCTGCCCTCCGTGCGGACGTTTGACTCCGGCACGAGGAACCAGACGATGGGCACGCACAGCAGAAGAAACACCGCGGGCACCCAGAGTGTCGGCCGCAATGCATTGAACACGCCGAACGCGAGTCCGGAACCGAGGCCGCCGAACGCGGCCCCCAGCGTCAGCGCACTCACGAGCTTCCCAATCGAGCGGCCGGCTGACTTCTCGTCACGGTCGCGAACGATCGCGAACTCGAGCGCGAGTGTCGCCGTGAGCGGCGCCTCGAGGACGCGGCCGACGAGCAGGAGTCCGAAGGTGGGGGCCGTCGCGACGGTGATCGATCCGAGCGCGACCGTGGCGGCAGTGATCGTGAGGAGCCGCTTGTGCCCGTAGCGGTCCCCAAGTTTGCCGATGGTCGGCACGAACACCACGGAGGCGAGCAGGTATGCGGCCACGACCCAGTTGAGCTCTGCCGGTGAGACGCCGAACTCGGTGCCGATCGCGCCCAGGAGAGGTGGATACCAGCCCTGCAGCATTCCGCTGCCGAACTCCATGACGACGAGGAAGCCGACCACGCCTCTGATCCCGCTTCGGACGGCCGGCGACCGGTTGGGGCCAGATGTTGCAGGAGTCACTATTCGCCTCCGCTCACAGGTGACGATCGTCCGTCAGGCTTCGAGAAGCGCGAGCTCCCGGGACCGCATGACCGCTTCACCGCGGGAGTTCGCTCCGAGCTTTCGGAACACAGAATACGCCTGCGACTTGACGGTGTTCTTCGAGACGAACAGCTCCGAGGCGATCTCGGAATAGGTCAGGTGTGTCGCCAGCAACGGCAGCACCCGCAGCTCGGCGCTGGTGAGCGATGTCGCCCCCTCGGGAGCGACATCGCGCTGCGCGTCTAGGTGACGTCGCAGCTCGTCGGCCTCCGAGACCAGGACGCCCAGCTGCGGCCGTCGCTTCAGGATCTCATCGACCTCGCGCATCACGGTCCGGGCCCCCGCGAGATCGTCGAGTGCCAGCTGGACGCGCGCGATCAGCAAGCGGCACTGGACTGCGCGGTCGGGGAGCACGTAAGTGAGGATGGGACGCAGCCGGAGTGCCATCGCGAGCGCGTCGCGCGCAGCCGCGATCTCGCCGCGATGCTGTCGCATGCGAGCCCACAGCGCCTGTGTGAAGGCCGCGGCATAGGAGTGCTCCACACCTGCCTCGCGAAGGGCGGCTTGTGCCTGGTGGGTGAACGCCTCAGCTGCTGCCCAGTCCTTGCGGGCGATCGCCACGATCGCCTGCTGGCAGCGCACCATGGCGAGGACGTCGATGGACTGATTCTTGGGAGATAGACTCGCCGCGTCCGCAAACAAGGCCTCGGCGTCATCGAGCTCACCGAGCAGCACGCAAGCGGCGCCCCGGAGGAGCGGCGTAATCGCTCCCTGGAAGTCGACCTTGGCCAGCAGACGTGCGGCTTCGTCGGCATCCTGGCGCATGCGATCAACTCCATCTCTGCACGCCAAGGCATGAAGGGTGGCCGCCATCCCCGCTGTGTATGCATCGAGAGAGCCGGACACGCTCGACTCCCAGCGATCGACCGCCGCCATCCAGCGCTCGGCGGCCGGCGCGCGTCCCGTGGTCATCGCCAGGAAGGCGGCATTCATCGCGTTGAGCGGGTACCGGTCGATGCCATGTCGCTCGTCGAGCCAGTCGAACCAACGCTGCAGCGTCGCGATCTGGCCGCGACGATGGACCGGACTCCAGAGCGTCTGGAGCAGGCGGGCCGCAGTGTCCACGTCGTCCGCCAGGATCGAGTACTCCATCGCTTCCTCCGGCCGATCATGCTCCAGGCACCATGCTGCGGCGCGTCGCCGGATGGCCGGGAGCATGTCGGGCTCATGTCGGGTCAACTCGGCGCGCAGCATGTCTCGGAAGAGGTGATGGAAGCGATACCAATGCCCCTCGCGGTCGAGTGGAACGAGGAGGAGGTGCGACTTCGACAGCACTTCGAACGACCCGGCGGCACCCGGCACATCCAGCACAGCTTCGCAGAGGGATGCCGACATCCGATCCAGCGCCGATGCTCGCGTCAAGAATGTCCGGCGCCCTTGGGACATCCGCTCGAGGAACTCCGATTCGACGTACTCGCCCACGAGCCTGTCGCTCCCGCTGAAGCGCGTGGGCATCGTGTCAGAATCCCCACCCTCGCGGATATAGAGCGCCGCCAGATAGAGTCCGACCGGCCACCCCTCCGTGCTGCGATGCAGCGCAACAATGTCCTCATCGCGCACCTTGGCGTGTGCGCCGGCCAACAGCGCGCCCGCCTGCTCGACGGTGAGCTCGAGATCGCGTCTGCCGATCTCGAGCAGTCGGCCTTCCACCCGCAGTCGAGCAACCCGCACGGGAGGATCCGACCGACCCGCGAACACCAGTTGAGAGCCTGCTGGAACATGCTCCGCAAGCACCGACAGCGCAGCGCGCGCCTGGGTGTCGTGCACCAGGTGCACATCATCCACCACGATCACGACGGGCTGGCCGATCCCGGCCAGCGCGGCTCCAAGCCGTGGAACGACCGTGCCCGCGACCGAGCTCGCGGGGGACCTGAGCGCGTCGAACGCGCTTGGCGAGATCGGCTCGATGCGGTCGAGCGCTGACGCGACATAGCTCAGCAGGATCTTGGGGTCGTTGTCATTCTCATCCACCGAGATCCAGGCGAACGGGCGGGGGTCACGATCGGCCCACTGGCTGAGAAGCGTGGTCTTGCCGTACCCCGCCGGCGCGACGATCGAGACGACGGCGGCACCGTCCGGCTGGGCGAGGCGCTCCAGCAGCGACCGCCGCTCCACCATTCCGGGGCGCACGGGGGGCCGCGCCAGCTTCGACTCCAGGAGATCGAAGGCCGGCTCGTCGTCGCGCGCCACGGAACCATCGCCGATATATCGCATGCCACCCCACCGATATGGTGGCACAACCGGGAGCGTGCGGACCTGGTTTCCGAGGGTTCATGTCGCCTACTGCAAGGCCCCGGTCGGCCGTCGGCGGTGTCCCAAGCATGTGGGCTCAGTAGGTGTCGCCGCCGACGGCAGAAGGGAAGTAGTCGGCTTCGAGGTGGGTGAGACGGAGCTTTTAGCCGTTCTGGACCGCCACGAACCGACTCAGGCGCGCGGTCGATCTTGTCAACTGACCGACCGCCGCTCCACAAAGAGCCGTGCCGGCGCACATTAGTCGCGCGAGACGATCGTCCACGACTTGTCGCCGTCCTCGTCGAGAAGAGGACGGCAAGAACTTGAAGGCGAATGGCCACCCATCCAAGGCGGAGCACATCGGTGCACCGCGCACGCTCGTCTCGACTGCATGCCGGGAGGCCGACGAGTCAGTTCATCTCATGTGTATGAAGCGCCGACTTGATGACGTGACTACCGTGCCGAGGGAGTGGATGGATGGATGGCCGTGAGGCAAGGCATCCTGCACAGCCGCTCGGTGTCAACACCATGATCCAGAGAGGGCGGTGGAACACGATGCCCGCCAAGCCGGTAACCGTCGCGGTTGGTACATACGCCGACAGGTCATCTGCCATTCGCGATTACGGATCCATTCGGAGCGCAGATCACCGAGGCGCGTTCGACCACCTCGCGATCGCGGTTGTGGGACACGACCTACGAGGCAAGCTCAAGATTGAGCGGCGCGATGGCTCCGCAGTGCAACTGGCCATGGGCGGGGCGATGATCGGCGCCGTCCTCGCAGTCATCGCGCGTCCCACCCGTGTGGCCTCCCTCGCCAGAGCCCTACTCGCGACGGGTATCCTGGCCGCCGCGGGATGGGTCATCGGTCACTCCCACCGGAGCATCCGCAAGTCGACCTTGGATGAGCTCGGGAGACTGCTCGAGTCGGGCAGGACCGGGTTGATTGTCGTCGCGGTCAATCCCGGCGGAGTCGAGATCGGAACGCTTTTGGCGACCGCTCAGAGCAAGTCCGTCGCCGACGACGTCGAAGATGAGGATGTAGCCACCGCAGAGGCCATCGAGAGAGTGTTCCTCGCTGCCGCAACGTCGCCATGAGAACACCCGTGCAGTGAACCAGCCCTCGACCATCGAGGGTTCCTGGCGAGAATCCGTCGCACTAGCTCTATGCGGTCGGCGTCGCCATAATCAGGTCTGTCGACGAGCCGACGACTTCAGCGTGACTGCGGAGTGCGCCGCAGAGCAGGGCCCTGCTGTCCTGTCCAAGCTCGCCCTCGGCGGCACAGCCACCTTCGGCCGGCTCCGACCCTCCGACTAATACCTCAAGGCCGATCTCGCCGTCAGATTCCCGCTGCCGGTACCCGGGCGTAGGCATCCCACTCGTAGGGTGTTCCGTGACCCGCCCTGGACGCGTTCTTTCTCACTCTCACTCAATGACAAGTAGAAATGCCATCTGATCTGGGCTTTTTGGTGGTTAGGGTGGGATTTGAACCCGTGAGCAGATGCCTTTCGTGGCTGTGCAACTGACGGAGCCCTATGACAGTGGGGCCGCTGCTTTCTGCTTGAGGCGCTCGTAGGGTGTTTGGCCGCCGAGGGCGCCGTGGGGTCGATCGTAGTTGTAGTGGTCTTCCCATTGTTGGAGTCGGTCGGCGAACAGGCGGGTGTCGTCGAGGACCTCGCCCTCGAGGAGCTTGTAGAACTCGTCCGAGTCGATCCGGTGGGACCTCTCCACCTTGCCGTTGAGGCGTGGGGTGCGGGGCCGGATCTTGACGTGGTCGATGCCCTTATCGAGCAGGTGCCAGTGAAACGCTTGCCCGAACTCCGCACCGTTGTCAGTTTGGACTCGTTCGATCTGGAACGGGAGCTTGGCGAGGACGTGGTCGATGAACTGGATCGCGGTCTTCTGGTCGTTGCGTTCGTAGGCGCGCAGTACCCGGATGCGGGTGCAGTCGTCGATCGCGGTGTACTGGTAGTACCGCTTCTTCTTCCCCTTCTGCCCCAAGGGCTCAATGAACTTCACGTCCACCTGTAGCGCGTGGCCGGGGCGCTGCTTCTCGTACCGCTTCCACCGGGTCTGGGTGCGCTTGTAGCGTTGCGAGGTCGGCAGCCGGCCCAGGCCGAGCTTGTGCAGGATCCGCCAGACCCCGGACGCGCTGATCGTGACGTCGTGGTACCTGGCCAGGTACATCGAGATTTTCTGCGGCCCGAAATGGTATTGCTGCCGCAACCAGAGGATCTTCTCGACCACGTCGCGGTCCGTCTTCGTCGGCTGGTGGTGCGGGGCGCTGGAGCGGTCCTTCAGCCCCTCAAACCCCTCTGCCTCGTATCGTCGCTTCCAGCCGTAGTAGGCCTGCCGGCTGATCCCGTAGTACCGGCACGTCGCGGCGACGTTGAAGCTGACTTCCTCGACGTGTCGCAGCACCGCGAGCTTGTGATTCGCCCGACGTTCGAGCTCCCTGTCTGACATGGAATCTTCCTCCCAATCGGAAGACCCAACTGTCAACAACCTCCGTCAGTTTTAGAGATGCCTTTCGTGGCTTTCCCGGAGTTGCTCTGCCTTGAAATTCCGCGGATCCCCTCTTCGCCAGGCTGGTTGTGAGTCAGCATCCCGTTGGATCGGATGCTGTCCACGAAGCCCTTGTCGATCGGCACCTCGGATCACATATTGTCCTCGATGACGAGGACCTGCGGGTCGACATGCTCGATGCTGCCGTTGCTGTTCACCTTTTATCTCCCTTTCGGTTTTGTGCCGTGAAGGCGACTTGTCGTCTGAAGGGAGGGCGGGAGGAGTGCAAGGGACCGTGCAATACCGGAGGACCGGAGCGCAGCGGAGGACCGAGGATATGGCGCTGTGAGTCTTGACCTTGGCTGGTCTGGGACTGGCTGGCAGGGTTGGCGTTGGTCGTCTTCGTCCGGTCGTGGCTCGATATGCCGCTGGCCCTTTGTTGGCCTTTCTTTCGATCTGTCCGTCCGGGCGAGGGCGGCCGGCGCCTCCGGCCCACGTCGATGGCCTGATTAGAAGCCTGCTCGACCCTTCAGGGGTCGTGGCCCGTCACAGTGTTGCCTCGAAGTGATTTCCTCCCGGGCCGGCGCCGGCCGCCGCGCGGCCGAGCCGTGTGTTCCATCGAGGAAGGATCGGTCCGCAATGACCATCGTCGCGTTTTCTGACCCGTTCGTCATCGGCGTGGATACCCACGCGAAGACACACACCTATGCCGTCATCGACACGGCGTCGGGGCAGCTGCTGGGTTGCGAGCAGTTCCCCACCACCCCGCCGGGCATCGCCCGCGCGATCGGCTGGACCGGTCGCCTGACCCGAGGTGACGCGGAAGCCCTCTGGGCGATCGAGGGCGTCGCCACCTACGGAGCGAGACTTGCCCGCTCAGTCGCCGGGGCCGGATACGAGGTGGTCGAGGCGCCCCGGATTAGCGCGAAGGCCCGCCGCGGGGTCGGCAAGTCCGACCCGCTGGACGCGCGCGCTATCGCATCCGCCGTGCTGCCTCTGGAAGAGGACCGGTTGCGCCGTCCCCGCGCCGATGATGGGACCCGCCAGGCGCTGCGCGTGCTGGTATCTGCCCGCGACCAGATGGCCGTGGAGAAGACAGTGAACATCAATGCGCTGACCGCACTGCTGCGATCCAACGACCTCGGCATCGACGCCCGTAAGCCCCTGTTCATGGGCCAGATCGGTCAGGTATCGCGATGGCAGCACCGCGCCGAGCCGCTCGCCCTCGCTACCGCGCGAGACGAGGCCATCCGACTGGCCCGGCGGATCCGGGACCTGCACGACACGCTGATCGCGAACCATGCGCGTCTGAGCGAACTCATCACCGCGAGCCCCGCCGCGCCGCTGCTGAACGAGACCGGGATCGGCGCATACACCGCGGCGGTCGTCATCACCGCCTGGTCCCACCCCGGCAGAGTCCGAAACGACACCGCGTTCGCGTCTCTCGCCGGCGTCAACCCCATCCCCGCATCGAGCGGCAACACGACCCGGCACCGCCTGAACCGGGGCGGAGACCGGCGCCTGAACAAGGCACTGCACTACATTGCGATCACGCGGATGAGCCGCGACCCCGCCACCAAGGCCTACCTCGACAAGCGCATCGCCGAAGGTCGCACCCGACGCGAGGTCCGACGCTGCATCAAGCGCTACCTCGCCCGACACCTCTTTCGCACGCTCAACGCGCTCTATGGAAGCGCACCCGATGGATCCTCCTCGAGCGTCACCTTCGCTCCGACAATCGGCTGATCACGCGGGGAGGTGAGGACGGAGTGCCCGAGTGAGCGGTTGATAAGCGGAGCTCGAAGCGCAGCGGAGAGCGGAGTCTGCAAATAGCGAACGACAGGAACGGAGTCGTCATCGCCCCGCTACGCTCTCGCCGTCGGAGGAAAGGAACACATGAATTGCTCTTGCGTCAGGCTCTCGACGGTCAGTCGTTGACGCCTTCGCCTAGAGTTCTGGGGTGACTGACGACGTCGAATCGGAAACCCAGTGGACGACAGCCGCGCGAGAGGCATACTCTGCGCGCGGTGAGGAACTGCTGAATGCGTTGCGCGAGCACATCGCTCTGACGTTGACGCGCACCGGTCGTCAGGCGGAGCACGCGCAATATGTCCCGTCAGCGGCGCAGCTTCATGCAGCAGCGGTCGCGTTCGATGACGCCGAGTTCGACTGGTGCGGCTCGTTTCCGCTGGGCCTTGACGCGGACCGGTGGGATGACGACGAAGAGGATGAGGACGAAGAAGAAGACGACAGCGACATTCTTACCGTCGTCGGACGGTGGGACTATCGCGTGGTCGACGAGACAGCCTTGATCAGCGCGGGCCGGGCCGCGTACGCGCGCGCGTGGGTCGACGACACCGATGAAGACGCATCAATCGCGGTGCCAGACGCCGCTTCGGCTGCTCGCGAGCTCGCGCACCTGGACGGCTGGGGCGTACTTGAACATGCCGAAGGACTGGAGTCGCTCGCAAGCACGCAAACCGTGATCCTCCATGAGGACGACGGCGCGTCGTGGTTCGACAACGACGGCGATCCTTACGCGATCCTCCGCGACGACTGACCCGACGCATAGAGGTCAACCAAGGCCACATCGGCAAATCACGCTTGACCAGACACAACTTGACAAACATAGAAGCATCGAAAGCCCTTGCTCGGAGCCCGGGCGACCGTACACTGCCGCAGGCTTCACGGCACGGAATCGACAGCTGGCAGGCGTTTCAGTAGTCGCCGCGACCAGATGCGACGCGTGTTGCGGTCAGGTCAGATCGCGTTTACCGGGTTCGGTCGTCAGGCCGCGGTTACGGCGATGGGGTGCTTGACACTGAGAGCCAGTATCGGCGCCTTGCCCGAGGTAACGTCAATACTCACCCACTCGGGTTCTGCGCCAGCCGGCAGCTGGAAGAGAGCCCACGCAACGAGCGCTTCTCCCGGGTTGAGCTCCTGCTGGGCGCGCTCGAGGTACAGCGTCCCGACGAACTTCTTGCCGCCTGACTTCGCGAGTGCGCGAGAGCTCAGGACCGGAACGTTTCGAGGCTTGCTCGTCGCGTTGGTGAGCAGAAACGTCACACGCCAGTTGCGCTCTACCACGAGATCTTCGTCCAGGTGCGCACCCTGGCATTCGATTCGGACGCCTCGGAGAGTGACCGGCAAGCTCCGTCGACGATTGTGTTGGCTGCGCCATATGAGGAGCCAGATAGCGACTACAACAACCAGGACGACGGTGATGAGCACCCAGTTCGCCTCGAGGAACTGTGGGAACGTGACTTCTCCCATGTCTCTCACCTCACCGAGCGTTGGTCCTCGATCGAAGAATAGCGGTCGCCTCCGACCCTAGATCTCGCCGATCGCCTGGCCGAACTGCAGGTAGAGCTCGGAGACCACGTCATTGCGCACGCGGTAGCGGACGCGTTGGCCGCGAGACCATTCTTCTTGCGGCGGATCAGCAGACAGGAGTCCGGCTGCGAGCAACTTCTGCAAGGCGTTGGTCACTGTGGGAGCCGGAACATCCAGAGCCTTCGCGATCTCAGCCTTCGTCTGGTCGGGATGCTGGCGAAGGTAGCCGATCATGCCGGCTCGCAGTCTGTTCCCGAAGGCTTCGATGGGATCCTCCGCGCTCTCACCGTTGGCGGGGATGGCGTACTTGGGCACATGTTCATTCTCCTGGTCAGCCCTTCGAACTGTCCAGACAAGAACATGAATTAATGCTGTACTTTGCCAACTACAGCAATGTACCATGCACTCATGCGAAGCGGAACAAGGAGTTGGGCGCCGGCAGCGGCCCGATCCCCGCGCGCTGTGTCCCCCGAAAGTCGGACAGACAGGCTGATCAGATGCGAGTAGCCTGCCCACTTCACGCGACAGCATCGGCCCGTCGAGCTGGTCGCGGTATTGTCGCGCCAGTCGTTCGTTATTCATGTCAAAACCCTTTTACAACGTCCGCGCATGTGCGTAGGATGCCCCCACGGCAACCTGACTCCTCGCCGAAACGGTCTCCGCTGGTCGCCGTCCTGAGTTCTCAGGAGGGCCGATGATGGCGCGAAGCTCACAGCGACGGGCGGTGACCTGGGCCGTCCTCGGTGCCGTCGTCCTGACCGCCGGGGTGATTGCGATCCTGATTACCTCTATTGGCAGCGAGGCGAATCCGAACGGCGCGGCATCGCCGAGCCAACCGGCTGGCGCCACGAAGTCGACCTCCCCGTCTCCGTCGCCGCGCTCGACGGTCGTAGACGCATCGGTCGTTGAGAGCGGCTGGGTTCCGGAACCGGTGACCAGGGACGCGGATGCCTATGCGCGAGCGGCTCTGTCTGCCGCGGGAACCTTCGACACGCAGAAGAGCACCTACGAAGACTGGATCACCTACCTGGGCAGCTGGTTCACGCCTGACACCCGCTACTCCTCGGAGACCGACCGGCAGACCGAACTCGAAGCCGCAAAGCTCGAACTGCGACAGTCCGTCGTCCTCCCCGAGGACGACTGGATCTCGCTCGACGGCGAGCGCGGTCGCGTTTCGTCAGCGGTCGCGGGAGAGGTGCAGTTCGTGCCGGCGCCGCAAGACACGTCGGGCGACATGACCATCGGCACCGCCGACGTAACCGTCACCTACACACGCTCCGACGGCGGGAGCGGTGAAGTGACATACGACGAGTCGGCGAGATTGAGCGTGCAAGTCCTCTGCGGTCCGGACACTGTACCGGCGCCATCCAGCAGCCAGAGGAGGGGTGACTGCAAAGTCGTCCGCTTCCTTGCGGAACCAGTGGAGCCCTGAAATGGGTGCCCCAGTCGCGGTCGCCATCCTCGCCAAGACGCGGATCGGCCGAAAGCTTCTGGTCGCCGCGTTCATCGCGATCGGGTTGGCCGTCGTGCTCGCGATCACGCCGATCATCGCGATACCGCTCGCCGTCGCCGGGAGCACCGCCTCATCTGCGATCACCGGCCAGGTCGACGCGGTCACTGTCGGCGACTGGACCTATCCGCTCGATGGTGCGTACTCCAAGGGTCGCGGGTTTGGCTACAACCCCGTCATCGGGTGCGGCTACTGCTCGACGAACCACCAGGGATACGACATGGCCCAGGGCTGCAGCGCGACCATCTACGCCGCAGGGCCGGGTCGGGTCATAACAGCTGGGCCCTATCAGGGGTACGGCAATGCCGTCCTGATCGACCACGGTGAAGGACTCATCACGCTGTACGGCCACATGCAGTGGGGCTCGCTGCGCGTCGGCGTCGGCTCGCTGGTGAATGCCGGCACCCCGCTCGGCGCGGAGGGAAACACCGGGAAGTCCTACGGCTGCCACCTCCATTTCGAAGTTCGCCAGAACGGCGCAGCCATCGACCCCGCGCCATTCATGGCCGCCCGAGGACTCCCCCTGACCTGATCCAACGAGAGCAAGGAGTGATCGTGAACCAAACAATCGCCGTACCGGCCGATGTCGACGTGCCCGACATCCAGCCGGACTTCTCGGCACCATTCTTCGCAGGATTCCAGGTCGTCGCCTCATACATCCTGGCCGGAGCGATGCTCGTGGTGCTGATCATGCTCATCGTCGCCGGCGCATCGCTCGCATTCCGCGGGTTGGCTCCGGAGCGTATGCGCACCTGGGCAGGGGAGAACATCCTGTGGATCTTCATTTCAGCCGCCGTACTCGGAGCCGCGAGCGGACTTTTCGCCTGGTTCATCAACTTCGACTTCGGATTCTGATGAAGCTCCTCCACCTCGTCGCAGCTGGCCTGGCGCTCGGGGTGATCAGCTTGGTGGGCGCGTCGCCCCCGGCGAGCGCAGCGGAGCCGAACACTCAAGCGACATCGGCATCCGTCATTACGGGCGAACCGTGGTCTGCTCCCTCCTATCCAGTCGAGTGCACACAGGCGGGATCACAAGTGAGCTGCACGCCGGAGGATCCAGCACTGGTCAAGCCGCAGCAGTGCTTCCTCGGCGTACTCGCTCAGGGATCGCGAGTCACGGTCTGCACGACGTTCGAAGGTCACGCCAAAGCCCTCGAGGGATCAGGCGGCAAGCTGGCGACAGTCGCGTATGGGTGCACGCTCGGCGACATCGTCTGCATCACTTTCGAGAATGCGGGTCGCGCCATGGCGATCATGGCCACCGCCATGATGTTCACGGTCTCGCAGAACATGCGATTCGACACGACGACGCTCCTCTGGACCGCGGCGACACAGGAGTGGTCGTTCTGGCAGTGGGCCGTCCTGATGGTGCTGTTCGGCGCGATGGTATGGGCGATCGCCGCGGCCGTCGTCTCCGGCGACCGAGAGCAGATCGTGGGCGCCGTCGTGCGATCGTTCATTGCCATCCCCGCTGTGCCGATCACGCTCTGGATGGCTGGCCATCTGCTGAACGCCGTGGACGACCTGACCTGGTACATCCTCGACCGCAAGGATCCCCTCGAGCTCTTCGTGACCCTCCAACAAGTGATGTGGGCTGGAGGCCAGGCCAGCTACTACTTCGCCTTCATAATCCACGGCCTCCTGATGATCTCGATGCTACTTCTCACACTTGTCTTCGCATTCCGGAACATTGTGCTCGCAGCATTGTTCGCGGTCGGACCGGTCGCCTGGATGCTGTACCCCGTGCGGACCGTGGGTCCGCAGTGGGTGGTTCGGTACGTGTCGGCGGTCGCAGTGCTCCTGCTCACGGGGCCTCTCACCGTCGCGTTCGTCTCGCTGATCCTCAACGGCCTGGCAAACGTGAAGACGATTTGGGATCCGCAGTCCTGGCCTCTGCTGGTCGGGCTCGCCCTCGTCGCTTTCGCGCCCTTCGCCGTGTTCGGGCTGTTCAGCTTCATCGGAGCGGTCGCCGCCGACAGCGTGGGTTCACGACTCGGCAGCGGCGCCGGCCGCGCAGCATCCAACACCGCGCGATCCGCGATCCGCGTCCCCTCCCGTCTGGGTGCAGCACCCGCCGGTGTGGCACCCCAGTCTGTGCGCAACCTCGGGAGCAAGAGCCCGACGCCTCCTTCCGGACAGTCGGGACCGAAAGGACCGTCCGGACCCGCTGGGCGGACAAATACACAGACTGACTCGCGTCCGCCCCAACCACGGACATCCGAATCCGCATCGACACCGACCACCGCATCGACCACTCCTGCGCGACCCGAGAGGACAGTTTCATGAGCACAACACCTGACCTCACCCGACCGATTCGACTCCCCCGCCGCTCAGGGCAAGGTGTCGTTCTCGGCCTCGACCCCTGGCAGCTGGCGTTCATCGCCGCCGCCGCGATCGTTGTCCTCGTCTCGGTGAACAGGTTCGGCCCTCCAGGTCTGCTGTTCGCCGCGCCGATCTACCTCGCCCTGGGCGGAGTCGCCCTCGTGACGATCCACGGGATGTCGGCACCGCGGATGGCCGGGCTATGGATGCTCAAAGTCACTCGGCAAGCGATGGGCGCCACAAAGCACGTTTACCGACCCGAGGGAGTTCATGTCGCGGGCACGCTCAACATCCCAGGCGTGCGCGCTTCTATTCAGCTGTGGGATGTCGACGGCGTGGCCTGCGTATATAACCCGCACGACCGCACAGCCTCGGTGACGGCAGAGCTTGAAGTGCAGGGCTTCCTCATGAGCGACGTGGCCGAGCGCTTCGACCTTGCGCAGCAATGGGCGCGCGTCCTCGCGTCGTTCACGCAGCGCGTCGGGATAAAGCGAGTGACGCTCCAAGAGCGAACGCTACCGACAACGATTCGGTCGGCTCGCGAGCACTACGACACGATCGTGAACCGGCGGAGCCTCGACACAGATTCCCCCGTAGCCCGCAATTACACACGAGTGATGGATGCTTCGGAGCGGTATGCCGTGGCACACCGCAATTACCTGACGTTCACACTCGACCTCGTCGCGCTCGGCCCGCAGTTGAAGTCGCTGGGAGGCGGCAAGGATGCCGTGCAGGCGCTCGCCCGCATTGAGGCCGGCAACCTCGCCGACGCTCTGCAATCGGCGCACATCAAGGTGCGGCGGTGGCTCGGGCCGCGCGACGTCGCGGCCCTGGCGCGGATCGCAGTCGATCCGGAGTCCGCCACAGATGTTCAGAACCGGGAAGACGACCGATCCGGCGTGGATCCGACCGCCATCGGCCCGATGTACCTCGAAGAGCCCAAGGGCCGACACGGAGTCGTCTTCACAGACTCAGGAGTCCACACAACGATGTGGATCCACGAATGGCCACGCTCCGACGCGCCCGTCGGATTCGTCTCCCCGCTTGTGTTCGCCCGGCATCCGCGCACAGGCGAGGCCGTGACACACATCTTCTCGCTCGTCCTCACCCCCGTCCCCGTCTCGCGAGCGCTTAGGCGTATCCGCGACGAGAAGAAGGTCTGGCGCGGAAACGAAAAGCTCCGCGCGAAGCGAGGGGCAGACGGGTCGGCGGCGGATGCGGCCGATTGGGATGCTCTCGAGAAGCAGGAGCAGGAGATCGTCGCCGGCCACGGAGAGTTCCGATACGGCGCCTACCTGACGATCAGCGCGGGTGATGAGGCAGAGCTTGACCAGGCAATCGCCGGCATGCGAAATGCGCTGGCGCGCGCGGGTATGGAAGCCCAGATCCTGTACTGCCAGCAGGCGGAAGCGCTCATGGTGAATGCCCTCCCAGTCGGGCTGGGGATGAAGTGATGGCACGTACGGCCTTCGTTTTCGAGTCCAGCGACCTCAGCCGGAAGGAGCGGCGCGACTTACGTCGATCCATCGCCGAGGCAGCCCGCAGCGAGCGGGTTGCACCGACGACACGGCGCGAACGCGCACTTCCGGAGGCTGCGATTTCGGGACCGTTCGGCCCGGGCCTTGCTCAGGGTGGCTATTGGAATGTCGCCCACCCACTGCTCCCCCCACATCAGGCCACCTCCCAGCACATCGCCGGCGTCTACCCGTTCGTCGCGGACGCCGGGCTCGGGCATCGTGGCCCCGTTGTCGGCGTCGATCTCAACGCGGACGCACTGTGGCATTTCTCGCCCTGGGAGACATACGGCGATGCGACGGACCGTGGCACCTTCTCGACGAACGTCCTGGTGCTCGGCGCCTACCGCGCCGGGAAGAGCGCGACGATCAAGACGGTAGTTACCCGCTCGATCGCCTTCGGGCACCAAGCTGTCGTGCCCTCTGACGCGAAAGGGGAGTGGGTCATCGTCGCGGAAGCGATCCCAGGAGGACGAGTCATCCGTCTTGGTGACGGCACCCCCGCGCGGCTCAATCCGCTCGATCGCGGCCCTCGACGCACGGGCTCGTCGGATGAACAACACGAGCAGATGGTCAGGCAGCGCCGCATCGCCACGCTAATTTCCCTCGTCGAGATGGCGCTTGGGGGCGTGCGCCTAACCGCGGTGGAGCACGCCGCGATCCACGAGGCGCTGTCGCGTTGCATCCACGCGACCGAAGACCAGCCCACGCTTCGCGGCGTCTACGACGAACTCGGGCTCATGGTCGCCGACACCGGCGGCGACTTCCGCCTCGCCGAAGGCTCTGTGCAGCCACGCTTCGTCCTCCGACGGTTCGTCGAAGGTGACCTGTCGGGGCTGTTCGAAGACCAATCAACTGTGTCGTTCGACAGCGAGGCACCGATCGTCGTCGTCGACACCTCCGAGTTGTTCGCCCGCGGCGAGCTGGTCGCCCAACTCACGCAGGTGTGCACCACGGCGTGGATCCAGGCTGTTGTCTCCGATCGATCCGCACACCGCACGCGCTACGTGATTCGCGAAGAGGGATGGCGCGACATGACCTCGCTCGCCTCCCTGCAGATGTATCAGCAATGGCTCAAGCTCTCACGCCACTACGGCATTAGCAACATCGTCATCCTCCACAAGATGGGGGATCTGGATGCCGTCGGAGAGGCCGACTCGCAGGAGCGGAATCTCGCCTACTCGATCGTTGGCGACATCGAGAACAAGTTCGTCTTCCGCGTGAACCACCAGGAGCAGACAAGTCTCGCGCGGCGACTCAACATGCCCGAACCACACGTCGAGATGGCCCGGCAACTCGGCAAGGGGGAGTTCATCGCGTATGTCGGTCAGTACGCCTACCTCGTCGACTGCTTCGCGACCTCAACCGACTGGGAGTACGAGCTCTTCAACACGGACGACGCGGTGGTGCCGCCATCCGTCGGCGGCCCGCTCGAACTGATCGATGCCGAAGCACTCGAAGAACTCTGGCCATCGAGCCCAGACACCAGCCTGGACGGCTGGCTCACCGCAACGGAAAGGGATCTGCCATGACCATCGCGCCACCACCCCAACGCGCCTACGCAGCCGTGAACGGATCGAGCGCCACTTTCGTCTTACCCGATGGTGGCACCGAAACGGTCCGCGCCACGGAACAGACCGACATCCGCCAGGCCATTGTCGACCGCGCGGCTGCCGTCGCCCGAAAGGCAGCCACGCCAGTGGAGCTCGTCACGACCGGCGATCGCGGCGAGCATCACCTGCTCGTCGACGCAACCGGCACGGTCACGTCACTCATCGAGAGGCCCGTCGAACACGGCACGGTCGTGCGCGGCGCTGCTGTCGACACCGCGAACGGAGAGGAGGTGAGGAACGAGGCTCAGCGGCTGCGGCGAACGACCGTGGCCGCTGAGCCCCCCACGCGTACCTCGTTCATCGAACCGGCTCGAGGGGAGCGCTCCGAGGGTGCCGGTTGGCGGGGGTTGATCGGCCGAATCGGCATCCACGTCCATCCCTCCACTGCCGAACTCGCTCGGGCGGAACACGCCCAGACCGTCTCTCGACATTGGGCCGGTTGCCGTACCATCGCCGTCGCCAACGGCAAGGGCGGGGTCGGCAAGACCATCACCACCGCAATGCTCGCAGCGGTATATGGGCGATACGGAGGCGGCAACGTGCTGGCCTGGGACAACAATGACACGCGCGGGACACTCGGATGGCGGACGGAATCAGGACTCTACGACGCAACGATTCGTGATCTGCTCCCCGCCGCCAGCACGCTGCTCGCGCCTACAGCATCCGTCTCGGACATCAGCGCCTTCGTCCACCACCAGTCTGCTGATCGATACGACGTGCTCCGATCGAATCCTGAGTTGCTCGCGGTTCATCAGCGCATCGCCCACGCGGAGTTCGACGTTCTGATGCAGGTCGCCGCCCGCTACTACCGACTTGTCGTCTTCGACTCCGGAAATGATGAGTCGGCCGATCGGTGGCTGCGAATGGTCGACTCGTCGTACCAGCTCGTCATCCCTACGCTTACGGCTCCTGAATCGGCCGAGTCGGCTGCCCTTCTGCTCGATGCTCTTCGCGAACGCGACGAACGATCGGCAGCGCTCGCGGACAACGCCGTGATCGTCCTGACACACGCCGAGCCTGTCCGTGCCAGCGAAGCTCGCCGCATCGTCGAAGGGTTCGAGGGATACGTGCGGGCCGTCGAGACTGTTCCGTTCGATCCGGCGCTCAAGTCCGGGCCGCTCCGGTTCGACTCTCTCAGACCGGCTACGCGCGACGCCTGGCTTCGAGTTGCCGCAGCTGCGGCATCCAGTCTCGAGGCAGAGCCATCATGAGCGAGTTGCTGGGTAGAGCGATTGCTGTCGTTATCGCGGTTGCTGTCGTGCTTGGCGTCATCTTCACGTTCGTGACAGGCGTGGTAACGCAGCTCATCTGCGGAGTGCGACCGGAACCGCACGACTTGTTCTCGGGCCTTTGGCTGGCGATCAGTGGTGAGCCGACCGCGTTCACCCTGGCGTCTGACTGCACTCTGCCGGTGTGGCAGATCCGACTCGCTGATTTGCTACTCGTCCTGGTCGTGGCGGCTGCGGTCGTGTTCGGGCTGGTGCAGTGGCAGAAGTATCGGCACTCCGATGCGGCGTTCATCGCCGACCTGCGTGGGCGGCCGGGGTTCGCCGACGCATCCGAGATCCGTCAGTACCTATCGGCGAAGGCGGTGCTCCGGCGCGCCGGCCAGCTGCGCCCAGACCTCCACAAGCCTCGCGCGACAGACGTCGGCTGGCGTGTCGGGCGGTCCCGCGGACTGGACGTCTTCGTGTCGATCGAGGACTCCGTCGCACTCGAGGGACCGCCGCGATCAGGTAAGGGCTACCGAGTGCTGATCTCTGCAATCCTCGACTGGTCTGGCCCGCTCATCACGACCTCGACGACGAACGACAACCTGACCGCGACGATGAGGATGCGCCAGGCACGCGGTGCAGTCCATGTGTTCGACCCGCAGGGGCTCTCCGGGGTGCGCGACACCTTGCGAATCAACCCGATCGCCGGGTGCGAAGATCCGCTCGTCGCGATGCAGCGCGGTTCAGCAATCATCACGGGAACGGCACTCGGCGCGTCGACGACCAACGGCGAGTGGGCTCAGGCATCGGGCGTCGTGTTGGGACGGCTCCTGCACGCGGCCGCCGTTGGTGATCGCACCATTTCAGATCTGTACGCATGGGGGTCAAGCCCGTCGCTTGCGAAGTCCGCGGTGCAGGTGCTCCGGACGAGCGGCGCGGCGGGTTGGGGCGACAGTCTCGAGGCGACTCTCTTCGGCGACGACAAGCTGCTGTCGTCGATCTGGTTCGGCGTGCAGGGAGCAGTGGCTCCGCTCGCGGTGCCACAGATCCGGGAGGCTCTGATGCCGCGGCCCGGCCAGCCTGAGTTCGATCCACGCGAGTTTCTGGATGCGCCGAACACCCTTTAC
The DNA here is from genome assembly GCF_039530225.1 of Microbacterium pumilum. Classification (NCBI taxonomy): domain Bacteria; kingdom Bacillati; phylum Actinomycetota; class Actinomycetes; order Micrococcales; family Microbacteriaceae; genus Microbacterium; species Microbacterium pumilum. Next base: position 1,182,930 of record NZ_BAAAOH010000001.1, on the reverse strand, counting down.
CTGGTCGGCTCGGCGTCTGGTGCGTCCGCGATGGGCGGCTTCCTGGGTGCTGTACTCGACGACATCGTCGAGGTCGCTCGCGCGCGCGCCGTTTCATCCCCTGGCTCGCGGCTTGCGCATCCACTCGGTTTGATCCTTGATGAGATCGCCAACATGTTCCGCTGGGGGAATCTGCCACGCATCATGGCTGACGGCGGTGGCCGCGGCATCTGTACGTTCGTCGTATTGCAGGCCCTGTCCCAGGCTGAGACGGCATGGTCACGCGCCGAGGCCGACACGATCTGGGCGGCGGCGACCGCCAAAGTCCTGCTCGGTGGCGCCTCTCACGTTGACCATCTGCGCGACGTAGAGACGTTGCTCGGCCACCGCGACCGGCGACGCACGCAGCGATCGTGGAGTTCCCACGAAGCCGGCCACTCCACAAGCGAGCACCACGAGCGACTTCCCGTGATGTCGGTAGATGAGATCCGGCGCATGCCCCAGAACCTCGGCCTCCTGGCATACCGGAACCGACGAGGCGTGCTGCTCGATCTGTCCGGGTGGGACGAGCGCAAGGATGCCAAGGCGGTGCAGTCGGGCAAGCGGGAGACGGAGCGCGAACAGCGGGATGTTTTCGAGGCGGCGCGGGCGCCCGCGCCGCCGTCGCAGGACACCGAAGAGTCCGACACCCCTCTTTCGGTAACCGCGGAGGTGATCGAAGAGTGAGCAATCGACGTCGCTCCCCCGTTCAGAATGGCTATCGCGTCGACTTTCTGCGGTCGCGCGCGTGGTTCGCTAGGCGTGCGCGCTGGTTCAAGCGGGAGGAATCGCTGGGCCACGAGCTCGTCTGCGTAGGATGCAGCCGGTCGGCGTCGCGCGCTGATCTCGAGCTGCACCACCTCGACTACGCAGGGGTTTGGTTCGCCGATGGGTCGTGGCGGGCGTTCGAGCGACACAGCGACCTGATGCCGATGCATCCTCTATGCCACGACGTTCTCCACTGCCTAATCGATCGGGACACGGTGCTGGCGCGGCAGCGGACGCGCCGGGATGCCTCCCTCATCGCCCTGGATCGGCTGCGCGCAGACCTTCACCACCTCACGGAGGAGTCGTGACCGAGGAAGACCTGGGTGCACAGGCCATGCGGCTGCTTGCGCAGGACGCCGCCGGCATCCGACCCAAGACGTCGACCGCAGCCGTATCCGATCGATCCGCGTCGTCCAGTGTCCTCGGGGGCGCCTCCACCAACTGGCGCACTCTTCGCGACGAGGGAGCTCCAGTCGAATGGAAGTCGCTGCGCGATTGGGTCGAATGGCTCACGGTCCGCTACGGCCTGCCCCAGAGCATGATCCCGAACTGCTGGTGGCGCCACGATGCCTTAGTCGAGGAGCTTTCTGCATTGCATTGCGCTCACCGCGCTGCCTTCGACTCCCGCGACACTGGCAACGGTCCGCTGGGTTGGCACGAACGCTTCGCCACTGCGCTCCCGCGCCTACGGAACGCCTACGGCGGAGGCTGCACCGAGCGCCACCAAGCCATACCTCCCCGCTCGTGGGTCGGGGCGACCGACGAGCGGGAGTGGGACGCGTGGATCACCCAGAGCCACGCTCACTGAGGCAGCCACGGGTGCCTCATAACGAAAGGAGAAGAGATGACAACCAAGATCCCGGTCACGATCGAGGGCAACCTCACCGGTGATCCCGAGTACGGCACGGGTGAATCGGGCAACGAGTACGCCCGTTTCTCCGTCGCTGTCAACGACCGAAGACTGAACCGCGAGACCGGTGTATGGGAGGACGGCGACACGGTCTTTCACCGCGTCGTCGTGTTCGACCGGCAGGCCGGCAACGTGGCTCGGTCGCTCAGCCGTGGGGACAACGTGATCATCGCCGGCGAGCTCCGCTTCGGGAGCTACACCGACAAGGAGTCCGGCCAGACGCGCGAGACCCGCGACATCGTCGCGGACAACGTCGGCGCATCTCTCAAGTTCGCGACGGTCGGCGTCGAGCGCGCCCCAAAAGCTAGCGGCCCCGCCGCGGATGCGTCCGCTTCGGGGCCGGTAGCGGTGCCGGTCTCATCCACCGGCGCCGGGCTTGCTCGCTGACCCATCACAACAGGAGCGGGCGAGAGCAGCGTACTCTCGCCCGCTCCGCCATTCAATGGGAGGAGCTCCAGTGCTCAAGCGGCGAAACCGCGTTCGCCCACACCCAGCAGTGCAGGTCACGATTGCCGACCGTGAACTGGATGCCGCACGCGACGTCGTTCCAGACGACAACAACTGCCTCGACCTGAACCGCGTTCGGGCCGAAGCGAACCCATGCTCGACACGGTTTCGGCCGGGGGTCTCGCGTGACAAGGAGTGTGGCCGCCTGCAGCTCTTTCGAGGTGAGCGACTGCAGGGGTTGTTCCGCGGCGAGGCGCTGCAGAATCCGGTCGTCCATCATCTTGTCGATCCGGATCGGTAGCTGGCGATATTCGCTTTGGCGCTATTCGGAGCTTTTCGACGCGTTGCGTATGCGGTCCGAGTGGACACGCTGACTTTGCCTGGCTCGCCACGAACCGGGCGGCCATGAACGGCGTAGTGCTGTGTCGTTAGACGTGGTGGTCGTGTGGCTTGTCGCGGAAGGGCCTCAGAGCGACCCAGAGTCCGCAGCGGCGGCAGATCAGTGCGCCGCCGTGTAGTGCGTGCAGTTGCTTGCGCTGGTATTCGCGGCCGCAGCAGGAGCATTCATGGCGGGTGTCTGATGTCATTTCGTTCTCGCGCCCGTCGTTCGAGTCTGTGGAGGCCGGCTGGCTTCGTCGGGGATGCGTGACCGAAGTGCGTCGGTGATTTGTGTCTGGGTGGGAGATCCAGCGAGCCCGGCGGGCGTCGGATAGACCCGGCAGGCGAGCTCGGTGGAGTGTGTTGCGCCAGGGAAAGCGTCAGAGCCGTCGATCAGGATCGTGGGTGACCCGGCGAACGAGGTCTCCGCGCTGGCGTCGGCGCGGGATTGAAGGAGTCGAATTTCGACGTTCACTGGGTCTAGTCCAAGCTCATCGAGCGCCTGGCGCACTCGGCGGGCCGTCTCGATCCACGACGGGCATTCCGAGATATGGAGGATCTCCACGCGCATGCGATCCATTGTCCCCTCCCGCCGATTCGATGTGTGCAGCGCGGGCCCGCTCCGGTCGTCACCGGTCGTCCACGCTGTGTCCGCAGCGGTGTCGATCGCGTTGGTCAGTGGGTTGGGGTGACTGCGTTGGCCCAGATCCAGCAGCGCAGCTGCTTCTCGCCGACGGTGAACTCGATGCCGCAGGCCAGGTCGTTCCAGACAACGACGACCGCGTCGACCTGGAGCGCGTGTGGGCCGAATCGAACCCATGCGGTGCACGGCTTTGGTTGCGGGTCGCGGGTGACGGGGAGGGTGTCTTGCTGCCGTTCGGCGGGGGTGAGGGTCTGTAGTGGGTTCTCGGCGGCGATGCGCTGCAGGACACGTTCGTCCATGAGCTTGTCGTAGTGCTGGCTGTAGCGTTTGCTCGTTCCGATGACCGGCGTCCCCCTTTCTTCGACCCGGCCGCCGTTGAGCATACGATCAAGCGCCGACGTCTGGATCTGTCAGCGGTGTGCCGGGTCTGTGCCCGCGCTCTTGTGCCATTGCGACGCGGTGGTGATCCTCACCCCGACGAGGCGAGCGACCACGGCCGGTGGCATCTGCGTGATCAGCGCTGCTGCCGATGCTTGATGCGCGGTGACGGGGGAGACGCCGAGTGCTTTGAGCTGCGGGGCGAGGCTGGAGGGGAGGATGTGCTGATCGTGGCGGGACCCCGGGAAGATCCAGGTATCGTCCCGGCCGCTGCCGCCGGCGCGGGGCTTATGGGTCCGGTCGTCGTGGATCGCGTCGATCCACCATGCGGTGGCGTCGGGGAGCTCGATCTCGACGTCCCCGAGACGGATGCGCGGTCGACCGCTCTCGACGCGGATCGCGTCTTGTGAGAGGGCGGCGATGCGGTGCACTCGGACGGCGTAAACGGTGGTGAGCAGCACCGCGAGCCGCAGTCGTGGCGAGACGTCCTCGTCGGGATCGAGGACACGCCGCAGCGCCGCGTCGTTGCCCGGGCCGAGGTCCCCGCCGAGCTGGAACCCGCTAGGCCGAGCCGGTGGTGGGATCAGCTGTCGGTTGATGCCGGTCCGGGCGCACCAGCCCAGGAACCGGCGGGACCGGAACGCCATCCGCGTCCTCCGCGCCCACTGGTCCAAGGTCGCCTGCTGGCCCGTGCCGACCGTGGCGCCGGCGGTGTTGAACGCTCCGATCAGATCGACGATGACCCGCAGTTCGGTGCGATCGTTGGCGGCTTTCGCCATCGTCAACGGGGCGGTGTTCGGTCGGTGCTGCTGGCGCCACCGTACGAATCGTTGCAGCGCGAGTTGATCCTCCCGGCGCGGCAGTCCGGCGATGGCATCCGCGGCCAACCGCCGCACCATCACGGCATACTCATTCCGCTCCGGCAGAACACCGAGGCTGACCAGCAGCGAGCGGACTTGGGACACCGAGCGAGGTGTGCCCATCTCGTCCAAGTCGGTATGGGTCACCGGATGGGGGAGCGCAGCGATCGTGACGATGAGACGCCAGACGTTGGATCGCTTCTTCGCGATGAGAACGTAGGCCGCGTCGGCAGCGTGGAGGTGATCCCGCAGCACGGCCAGCAATGGCTGTGTCCCCAGGGTCTTCTCGTCAAGTACCGTGTCGACTGCGTCCGTGGCGCGGCACGTTTTGCAGCGGCCACCGTCGGCGAGGTTGTCCAGCGAGGAGCAACGAGTGCAGGGCCGGCGGCATTCGGGCGCGTTACGCCAGCACCAATGGCAGTATCGGCCGGTCGGGGTAACCATGGACGTGGTCCCGCCATGCCGGCACGTTGCCGGGGCTGCCATCAGTCGGTGATGCGGGCCGGCTTGGGCCGCCAGCCCTGTTCTCGGATCGTCGTGGACGCCGGCTCGGCGCCGACTGCGATCGAGGTGGTGCGGGATCGGCCCAGGTCGACCGTGACGATCAGGTCGTCAGCAGTGCAGCCGAGGATGTCCATCAGCGCCGCGAGGACGCCCAGGTTCAGCCGCTCCGGTTTGTCCACGACCAGCCGGTAGATCTGGCTGGATGACAATTGGATGCCCCGCTCCTGCAGCAGCGGGATCAGCTTCGTGGTGCTGAACATCCCCGCCGCGGCCATTTGCTCCCGCAGCCGCCATTCGTAGCCGATCACTGTGGTCATTGCTTCTCCATTCCTTCCGGGAGCAAGTTGGGGATCCGGCCGAGCGCGTCCTTCAGTATCCGGTTGGCGAACTCTTCCGACACGTGCGTGTAGATGCCCGTCGTGGACTGATACGCATGCCCCAGCTGTCGTTGCACGAAGACTGGGTCGTGGCCGTCCTCGATGAGATGGGTGGCGTAACTGTGTCGGAGGCAATGCGGTGTGAGTCGCTCGTCCAGGCCGAGCTCGTCCCGCAGTTGCGCGAACCGGTCATTGAGCGACCGTTGGCTGAGCCGGGTGCCCCGCTCCGACCACCACAACGCGGACGCCTGCCCGCCTTGCATCAGCGGCATCACACGCTCGACGTAATCGGCCAGTGCGTCGACCGCCCACGGCATCACGGTCGCGACGGTGCGTGGCTTCGGCGGCGACCCTCGCGAGGCTTTGCCGTAGCGGACCCGCAGGAACCCGAACCCGCCGAAGTCAGGCAGTTTCGGGTTGCGATAGTAGTCGGCGGTGTCGAGCATGATCGCCTCCCGCGCCCGCAGACCCCACGCGTAGATCACCTTCAACAGCGTCGCGTCCCGATACGCCGACGCCGCGCCCTTCCGCCCCGCCCGCAATCGCGTCTCGACCTCCTCGTCGGCGCGGTCGAACAGGCGCTGAAGCTCCTGCCGGGTCAACGGGCGGCGGCGTGGGTCGGCCTCGTTCTCCTGCACGTGCACGCGGGTGTTCCACTCATGACACACCTGCACCGGATGCGACCCGAATCGTCGCTCGCATTCATCCGCCCAGCCGTAGTGCGGTGAGCACAGGAAGTCGCAGAACTGTCGGATCGCGATCTGGTTGTTCCGGATCGTCGAGGGCACCAGCTGGTGCACCGTGACCTGATCCGTCATCCACTCGTCGAACCCGGCCGCGCTCCACTCCCACGGATACGCGTTCGCGAACCTTTGAAACCTGCGCACCGCGTGCACCCGCTGGCCCACCGTGTACGCCTGGAGATTCCGGCCCCCGCGCTGCTGCGCCGCCCACCCCTCGAGCATCGCCTCAAACACCGCCGCGTCCTCACGAAGCAACGTGACACCCGACACCAGATGCAGCTCGACCGACCCGAACGGCACCGCCTGCACCACCTCAAGCCTCCCGTCCAACGCGCGCTTCCTGCATTGAACGGGAACGACCTAGACAGTCGGCAATCACCAGTTGGCGCCAGCACGACATCCCGGTGACCACTCTGCGACCATGCACCCACAAAGAACACGCATCAGATGCAACTCCGCGTGGTCGTGTGCGTAGCGCTTACTCGTGCCCATCGGCCGCCGGTTGCCTCCTCCTCGGCCGACCTCAGACTACCGTCTCTAGTACAAATGTTCTATTCTGTGGTGTCATGAGCGCCACAGAGATCGAACGCGATCTGACGATCTGGATGGTCGACGACATCCCCCAGCGGATGTTCTACGCGGGTAGACGCTGGCGAATCACGGACATTCCCACTCGCCTTCGCGACTCGATCTGGTCGGCTGCTCCCGGCCGTGCGGTCGGCCTCTACGGCTGGCGATTCCAGGCGACCGACGAGGGCGGCGAGTCCTATGTGTTCGATGTTTTCAAGGCCGAGACCGGTTGGCACGTGCATCACGCTTGGAGCTGAGAGTCAATCGCCGATCCCCTTGCGGGCCGCGCGCGAAACAGGGACCAATGCGGGCGGTCGAACCCGATCCCCGCGGGCGGACCGAGCCTCGGTGGGCGGCTAGCTGGACGCGCAGTCCTTCAGCGAGCCTTGCTGGAACCAGATGGTGCTCCATGCAGGAGGTGTCTTCGTTTCGGTTACCCCGATTGCCGACACCGACACGTCAGGCGTGTGCAGTCCGAGGGCATCGCAGTGTCGGTATTGCGCGCCGCCGCGATAGTCGATCACGGCTTCGAGGAGCTGGTCGTCACCGGGACCGATGTGAAGCGGTCCCGTCATGGTGAAGGTGATGTCGCCGTATTGCTCGGAGGTTGAGGTGAACCCGTTCGGGTTGACCGCGCGGGGTTCGAGCCCTTGCAGGTTGTCTTCGCCCATCATCGCCAGGGTCACCGAGTCGATCGTGATCTCGGACCAACTGTTGTTGAGCACGTGGATACGCAGTCGGCATTCCATCCCCGGGGTCCACACCACGACGGGGTTGTAGAACTCGGATTCCGGGCCGTCTGCTCGTTGCCCCACCTCAGCGCCGTCGCAGACAACGGGCTGCAGGTCGTACGCGACGGACACCTGCGACAAAGCCGACTGGGCAGTGATCCACCACGCACCACCCGCGATACTCAACGCGCCCACAACGCCGAGCACGACCCAGCGCAACAGACGTCGCTGAGGGTCACGGGTGGGTGGCTCGGCGGGCTCTTCGGCGGGCGCAGGCGAGTGGGCGGCGTCGACGGTGACGGTCATGCGCAGATCATGCCAGGAACGCGCGTTCACGGCACGGAGCACCACACCCCGCTCTAGATCCATCCCTATCCGTGCCATGCACGATCGAGGGGCGCCTGCGAGCGCCACTCGAAGGTGGCTGGCATAGAGATCGCGGAGGTAGCGAGTGGTCTCGATGAATCCGCTCCTCGAGGGCTGTTAAGTTGCCGGATCGCAGGTTGGGGAGTCGTGACCGATTGCGCAGCTGCTAATGGCAGTCCGGCGAGAATCGAACCGGCTTACTGCTTCGGTATATGGCTCAGCGGTCGCGACTATCTCGGCGATCGGCTCAATGCGCCGAGCGCTACTTCTTCGTTGAAGAGACTCCGGAATTGCCGGCGGGTGGTTTGCCGCTGCCGGGTTTCGTCGAGCCCGAGCCCGAGCCGCTACCGGTGGCCGGTCCCGAGCCACTGCCGGTGATGGCGCGTGGTCTCGCGCCCTCGGAAGAGCGGCCGGCGCGGCCACCCCTCGATTCGGAACTCGAACCCGATTTGTCGCTTCCAGCCATCATCGCACCCCTAGTCTTCGGCGTCGTGGAGCCATTCAACTAGGTAGTCGTCCTTCACAGCCACCCACACACCGGCGCTGGAGGGCACGGGGTCCACAAACGCGCCCTCCCCGCTCATGATGTATTGCTCCTCGATGAAGAGGTCCCGCGGTTCGGGGTAGGTGCTGAAGTACGAGCGATCGCCAAACCTTCCGCCAACCCATACGCCGTCGTTGAGCCGGACTCGCACCCAAGTTGCCTCCGTCGTCGTAGTAGCGAGATCCCACGCCGTCGGCGTGGGCTCATACCGGGAGTTGGTGATCCGAGCCTTGATCGTGTTGGCGGCGCGATGAATAGGGCGAAGCAAGGCTGTTTCGCCGTAGATCGCCCACGAGACAACTGCCGGGATGAGGATCGCTGTGAGGATGAACAGCCATGCGGCGCCAGCGACCTCGTCCGGTGTCACCTCGGCACCGGACTGCAGTCGGGCCACTGCGCGCGGGCCGAGGATCGCCGTATAGAGGGCAACGAAGATCGCACTGACCACGAACGCCAAAAGAATACGCGCGCCTACGCTCCGATCGACGTCTCGAAAGCCGCGAAGTTGAGATCGGACCATGATGAAGATGATTCCGGGAACGATGAGAGCCAAATACGCGAGGATCCCAAACCCATCCGTGGGCAGGCTCATCGCGCACCGCAGCTGACGTTGTTCATCTGGGTCACGCTACGAGGTCTCGGCGCCGTCGGAGGGGGCCGCAGGCGCCTCAATCATGGTTGGCGTTGTGGTGGTGTCGATAATGAACTCCAGCCCGGTGACGAACTCGTTGGGTGCGGCTATCGCTGCGACGATTGTCAGTACCACGGCGCCCACCTTCTTGAGCAACGCCAGAACGGGGCCAGGCTTGTGCAGCTCGGAGGAGTGACGGGCCATTGCTCCCACCAGGCCGTCCCACTCGGTCACTATGCCCTCGGCGCCGTGGACCTTGTGTAACGAGATCGCGTCGGCGATTCGTTGCGCGTGCCGTCGAATTGCCTCCTTGAAGTCTGTACTTAGTTCGGTGTCGTCGCTCAGCGCGCTGATCAGCGCGTCAATCAGCTGCTGCAGTTCGTCGAGCGTCGACTGCGGAACAGGATGCGCTCCCCTGTGCTCGTGGAGGAGATAGCTGCAGATCTCCAGGTCAGAGAGCGTGCCCTGATGAATGGGGCGCATGGCTGCCTCGAGCGCGTTGTTGCTATAGGCGAAGCCTCGGATCGCCGGGACGACATCTTCTAGTGGCCTAAGTAGGCGGCCTGCGGGAGGCACCGGATTGCGCAGTTCAGCGACCGCAGTATGAATACCGTCGGGGAGTGTCCAGATAGCGACCACAGCCTCCATGTAGCGCTTGAGGTCGTTGGCGTCGAAACCGAAGTAGCGAGCGATGGACTGCGTCATCGCCTCACTCTGCGAGTATCCGCTCAGGTCTCGCAACAGTACCCATAGCCGGCCGGCCGGATTGCAAAGGTGGTCGACGTCTTCCATCTCGACAAAGTAGCGCAGCGCCGGCGTTACGAGATGATCCTCATGCACCGCCGAGTCGTAGACTCGCACCGGCGAGGAGGTCACATGGCAAGCAATAGCCGTCGGGACGTCGTACCGGGCCGGAATGGCGGCTGGGATATCACCGCTCCCGGCGCGAAGCGTATCTCCGGCAACGAACGGACCCAGGCCGACGCTGAGCGTCGGGCGAAGGACATCGTCCGCAACGCAGGCGGCGGTGAGGTCGTCACCCACGGCCGCGATGGCAAGATCCGCAGTAAAGACACCGTCGCGCCGGGCAACGATCCCAACCCACCACGAGATCGCGAGCACTAGCCGCTGCGCCTCGGTGTCTCGAATCCGACATGCAGACGCGACACAGGGGCGGCGGCGCGTTGTGGGCGCCGGACGCTACCATGAATTGGCACTCTCGCGCGGGCTGGCCATATTGAAAGCTCCGCGATGTGCTCGTGTCCAGCGTTCACGAAGGATTCCTATCGGCGCATATGGACGATGAGCGACGGGCCGGGTGCGTCGGGGTCTATCCGCATCTGAGGGAGTCGGCGGGCTCGACGTAGCCAACACTCAGCCACGATGTCTGTGGCCCAGAGCACGATGGTATGTTGCGGCGGCCGGGCCTAAGTATCATGTCGATCAGCACCGGGTGACTACAGCACCGGTGCCTTATTGGAACCGGGGGCCGCATGGAGGACTCGAGCGGGTTCGACCGCGTCCTTCTTTCGCTAGCCGACGGTGAGACGTCCATCAACTTCGTAGGAGTCGCTCGTCGAGCGCAAGATGCATTCGGTAGTGCCCACGTTGCCGTCGAGACTCTGTTCACCGCTGGGACGCATCCCTTCGACGATCTGAGCATTCCGGGCGCGCAGGTCAGCCAGATCCTTGGCAACGACCAGAGGGTGCTCCGCATCGCTGACACGGACGGAGCATGGGCGGCGGTCGCCTTCACGACCGCCTACGACGGTGTTTTCCACATCGCCTCAGGGCAGCCGAAGACGGACAAGCGTTGGCGCAAGCTTGAACGCGCGCTGGTCCGACATGGTCAGGTTTCCCGTTGCTATCTCAATCACCGCGACTTCCTCTCGATTGCTTCCGAGCTTGAGCAATCGCAATCGGTCTCCGTCTCCCGGACCACGGCCCGCAAGTCGGGCGATCATTCCTCGATCAGCCGCGGCTTCCCAGAGATGCGCCCCTCTCCGCAGCAGGCCATTGCTGAGACCGAGGAACAGGGGGGAGTGCTTCGCACAATCACCATGCAGTCGCCGGCAATCACGATGCAACTGCGCAGGGTGGCCGGCGCGACCTTCTATTCGGGCGGGCCACGTCTCTTCCAGAGCGCTGTACTGGAGCCATTGGCCGCCGCCGCCGCGAATCGCCGCGTACTGGTCACGCATCGAGCGCGCCTCTCAGTTCGCGAGGACGTTAGGCCCTTGCGAGTGGAACTCGGGGCGCAGATCTTCAACGACCGCAAGGATACTGGAGCTCTGCTTGACGTCATCGCCCGCATGCCAAGCACGTCACTCGCAGTCTTCCACCGCAATCCATATTTGCATTTCGCACTACGCGATGAGCGCGATGGGTCAAACTTCGACGTTGTGGTGACGGAGTCGAACTCGATACAGATCTACCCGGGGTATCGCGCATCGCAGGACTCCCTCGCCCGGGTGGCGCAGGATCTTGGTGAGCGATTTGGGGCACTCGCGATCGAAGACTCTCCGCAGCGAGAGCGCATCTCAGTCGCATCGTTGATCGGCTGATAGCGATGGGAGAGGATCCGCCGTCACATCGGGCCGACCCCGAGAAGCTGCGCGAATACGAACTCTACGACCGATGCGTCGACGTCGTCTCTGCGTTCCACTGGTTCTTCACCGGCACGAAGGAGATGCCGTCGGTGGTCGCTCACTTCGAGAGATACCCGACCGTCGAAGTGACCGTGGACGGCGAGGTACGAGCCGTAACGCCTGACTTCACGGTGCTGTTCAAGGATGGGACTGGGCTAGTCGCCGAGATTGCGAACATCGCGCTGGCCGAGAAATCGGTCGAGGGACTTTGCAAGCAGCTTCACCACTACTCGCAGCTCCAAGCGCTCCCCGGGCCAGAGGGGAAGCCGGTGCCAGTCAGCGCCGTCGACGTGATGTTCCTCTCACCAATAAAGACCGGCGCAGACGCCGCACGGCGAGTGTTTAGCGAGCGACTCGACAACGCCGAACACTGGTACAAGCCGACCGAGCGCCCGGTGTTAATCCAGTTCGCCCAACAGAGCAGCGAATACGTCTTTCAACCCTGGCCCGACCCCAAACTCAATGGGAATCTCCGCCCACACGGCTCCTCCACTCTCACCGCGATGGAGTTCAACCAGCTCACGATCCGGCCAGAGTTCTTTGCGGACAATAAGGTTCAGTTTGCCTTCTGCAACGACCCGATCCCGGCTCTCTACCTCGCCACCCGGCTAGTCGTCAGCGTGTTTCCGACGCTTCAGCGGGAGTGGGGCAAGGTGCTTGAGACAACCACCGTCGACCTTGTTGCTGCCCTTCGGCGTCAGTACGGCCATGGCAAGACAGCCGATGTGGTCCGGGCGATGGAATTGCTCAAAGTAGCCGGCCTCGTCTCCTCGAAGGACGGGAATTCCTGGCGTGTCCTCCGCGGGAGTGTGAGCCTGTCCCGCGAAGACATCCACATCTCCATCGCCACGCGGGTGGCCAAGCCGCTGCGCCGAAGCCAAAGCCTGTCAAGAAACCGATGCTCGGATCGACGCCTCTATTCGACGACGCCGAACAGCTAGAGCAACTTCTCAGGCAACGCGATGAAGCGGGCCCGCCAAGTCCGGATGCCGCCCAAGAGTCGAGCATGACAGACGACATGTGAGCCTGGGTCGCCGGTGCCGGGGAGGCCGGTCGTTCATCGAGTCACTTTGGATGCCGCGGCGCGGGTCGGAACGGCATGGTACGGCGAACGCTGGGGAGATAGGTTGCCGTCGTGGTCAGAGAGTCGAGTCCGCGACACCGGCGGGTGGTGCTGCGAGTCGTGGCTGTCATCCTCGCCCTCGCAGGCGTCGGGATTGCGCTCGTCTTCGTAAGGCTTTCGCTCGACTGGTCAGATTCCCTCCCGTACGAGAGCGCGGCGACCGAGGCTCGCTACATCCTCTTCATCGTCGTTGCTGTGGCAATCGTCGTCGCCAGCATGGTGGTGGCCATCGTCTTGTGGAGACGCGCCGGGCGTCGGTAGCCGGTCGCTTAGCTGTGATGTCCAGGGACGTTGTTTCGTAGATCGCCGTTGACCTGCTGACGGGCGAAGGCCTCCCGGTGTGAAGTGGAGCTGTTCAAGGAACCGCTTCACGACTCAGGAGGCCTTCGTGTCCCACGGTAATCCGCGCTGACGCCGCGCGCTCGTTTGAGGTTGGCGATGCTCATCGTCGACGATGGGTGGCCGCCGTCTGCTGCAGCGAAGATGTTCATGGTCTCGCCAGTGACCGCCCGGAAGTGGGCGGCGCGGTTACGGACCGAAGGCCCGCCGGGGATGATCGACTGATCCAGCCGGCCACGGTTGATGCCGGCGAAGACCGCTCCGCGGGTGGTGCGGCAGATCGTGCGACTGCGGTGGCGCCGCAGGCTCGGTCCGGCGCAGATCGCGGGCGAGCTCGGCCTGCCGGCGTCGACCGTGCACGCGGTGCTCGTGCGGTGCCGGATCAACCGGCTGAGCCGCATCGACCGGGTAACCGGCGAGCCGATCCGACGCTACGAACACGACCATCCCGGGTCGTTGATCCGCGTCGACGTGACGAAGTTCGGCAACATTCCCGACGCTGGCGGATGGCGCTACGTCGGCAGCCAACAAGGAGACCGGAACCGCTCCGCGACCGTGGCACGCACCGGCACGCCACGCTCTGGGGCGCGCCACCCGCTGGTGGGCACCGCGTTCCTGCATACCGTCATCGATGATCCCTCCCGCGTGGCCTACGTCGAGATCTGCGCAAACGAGACCGCGGCAACCGCGATCGGAGTGCTCCGCCGAGCCGTCGCATGGTTCGCCGACCGAGGCGTCAGCGTCGAACGAGTCCTCTCCGACAACGGTTCCGCCTACAAGTCTCACGCCTGGCGCGACACGTGCATCGACCTCGGCATCACGCCCAAACACCCCCGTCCCTATCGGCCTCAGACGAACGGGAAGATCGAGCGGTTCCACCGCACCCTCGCCGACGGCTGGGCCTATGCGCGGTTTACGCCTCAGAGACCGAACGCCGAGCCGCACTCCCTGGCTGGCTGCACTTCTACAATCAGCACAGGCTCCACACCGCCATCGGCGCGCCACCCATCAGCAGACTCAACAACCTGCCTGGACATCACACTTAGCGGATAGCACGCGCAAGTCGATGACATCCCGCGGCACAGCCAGTGGGCGGGTACGGATAGCCGACACTGCTCGACGGACGATGAGCCGAGGCCAAGTGCGCTGACTTCGTGTTGGGTATTCAGCGCGCCCAAGTGGGCCCGCCGGGCGTGCCCGCAGTCGCCACGGACTGCAACTCAGCGGCCTCACGCTCTGCCCTCTCGCGCTCGAGCTGGGCGCTTCCTAGTGTGGCGCGCAGAGCGATCTCGGCGTCCACGCGTTCGAGAAACGCCTGTTCCTCACTCGCCATCAACAGGACTTCGCGAAGTTCTGCTGCCCGACCATCGACTCGCGATTGCAGCGCGTATGCGTTGACTTCGTCAGCTGCTGGCGCGCTCACCACTTTCCTGCGAGCGTGATCGATCGAATCCATCGAGGTCGTCAGCACAGCGAACTTTCCAAGTACGCGGCTCGCGCTCGCGATCCACGAGTTAAGTTCGATTGCGCGATCGCGTGCGACGGCCAAGCGAGCGTGACTCGCGTCTCGCAGGGACTCGATGTTGATTGTCGCGCCCAGAGGCCGCGCTCGAAGGTCATTCCAGCGGGCAATGGTGTGCTCGGCAGGCTGCGCTTCTCGTGCTGCTCGACCGAGTTCGACCCGCGCAGCTCGTCGAGAGTCGTCAATCGTGACCTCGGGAAGCCCGCGCATCATGCAATCAGCAACGGCAGAGACGGCCTCATCGTCCGATCGTGCAATGGCCAGGGCCTCGTTGTGCGAGCGGCCACGAGTCATCCCGACATACAGCCCCGACGCGTCAACGCCGGGCCCAACGACCGATGCGTCCATGGTCTCGCCTTGGATCCCGTGCACAGTCGACGCATAAGCGAGATGGACATGCTCCGCCACGTACTCGGCCGAGACGAGGCGAGTGTCGGCGCTGTCCGAGATCGCCGAAAGTTCGACAGCGTCTGGGCGAATTCGGCGGACGACCCAGACCGCCCGATTCTCGACATCCGCCTTTCGATCGTTTCGACGGGTCTGGACGATGTCCCCCTCGAGGATCCTTTGCTCTCTCTTGCCGACAGCGATTCGATGGAGGCCGAGTTGCCCCAGCTCAAGCCGGCCCTGCTGTATCGCTTCGTTGATCAAGTCGGCCTCGTCATTGGTGCTGGTGACCAGCGCAACGCGCTTATGCATCCCGGCGAAGTGGAAGTAGGACCCGACCATGAAATCGCGTGCGTCGCCTGCATCATTCACGCGCCGGATGAGACCCCGCGCCGCGAGCGCACCGGCAACCTCGAGGGCCGCGCTCTGCGAACCCGGCTCTCGCAGACGAAGCGTCAGCTCGGCGTAGCCCGGATCGGTGAATCGATGGACGGCAGTCAACTCGACAATTCTGCCGCTCCGCCGCGTCATGCACGCCATCGCCCCCGAGTGACCAACCGGCATCGCCTGCAGATGGTCGCCAACCATCGCGATGCCGGCACCGGTCTCCTCCGCAAGAGTCGCGAGCGCGTTCGCGGTGTGCAGATCGACCATGCCGGCCTCGTCAACGACGATGCGATCATCGGGGGCGATCGGGTATCGCCGAGGTCCGTCGTACGTGGTCCCAGTCTGCGGATCGACGGCGCCCGGCTCGAGGCGTGACCACGTCTCGGCGCCGGCGGCGTCGCGGCTCCATCGCCATCCGTGATCCGCGAGCAGTGCATGCAGGCTGGATGCTGCCGTGCCGATCTCGCGGCTCGCCACCGATGCCGCCTTCTTGGTTGGAGCCACGACTATGGTGCGCCGGCCCTGCAAAAGCAACGCATGCTTGGCGACTCGGAGCATCGTCGTCTTGCCCGTGCCCGCAGGGCCGGTAATCGTCACCAATCGATCGGTGCCCGCGATCGCTCCAGCAGCCTGAGCCTGACCGGAGTGGAGGTCGACCTCCGTATTGAGCACGGACTGGGCAACCAACTGCATCGCGTCCTCCGAGAGCACAGCGCCGGCGACATTGAGGCGATCGAAGCGCGCCGCGAGGTCCACCTTCAGCGATGCTGTTGCAGCGGCCATGTAGCCCTTGATGTGATCCGGGCGCGGCCCATCCTCGTCCAGGAGATCGACGGTGTGCGTAAGAGCACGCCGCACGATCTCGTCGATGGTTTCCTGCAGCCTTTCGCGCTCTGCAACAACACCCGATCCAGCGACGGCACGTAGGGCCCCTGCCCGTAGGTCGAATGCGCCGAAGCGCCCGCCGCATGAAGCCGAGCGACCGTCTGCTTCAACAATCGCCTTTGCGGCGAGGAGATCCAGGTCGAGCTGGCTCAGCGGAACCGACAAGCTGTGGACGGGGCTCCGCGGCTCAATCAGGAGCGGATCAATCCCCGAGATCTCGTCACGGATCAGCTCCTCCCAGTCCGCCTCATCTAGGTCCCTCGGCTTGCGAGGCCGATCCTTCGCCCACGCCAGCCGATCGATCTGTCGCTGGATGTCGCGGTCGGGTTCCTGTCCTGGGTGCGCGTCTCGCCACTCGGCGAGCATCACAGCCCGGTTCGCCTCGATCTGGTTTGAACGGCGAGAAAGTGGTCGCACTGCCTGTGCGATCTCAGCGATCTCCCCTGCGCTATCGAGGGTGTATCCGTATCTCTCGAGCGCGGCTATCCACCTCGGGTCGGTCCGCGAAGCTAGTTCCCCCTCCGCATTGATAAGTGTGTGCATCTTCATTGCCACCCGTGAGTCGACGTTCGACCACTGCCCGTCCTCGCCGAGCACCTTCACGTTCAGCCAAAGGTGTCGATGCACGTGAGGGTCGAGAGCGCGTGATCGACGGTGCTGCAACTCGACCACCTCGACGCGCTGCAACGCTTCACGGACTCTGCCACCGGCTCCTCTGCGAGCGTTCAGCTCCCGCTGCCATGTCTCCATGATCCGGTTGCGAAGGCGATCTTGCAGGGCCTCGAACTCGTCGGCAAGCTCCGGATGTAAGAGCGCGGCAACACTGAATGACTTGGGCGCGTTGATCGTGCCGTCGAGCAGAAGGTCGGCGTCCTGAGATCCGAGCTCTCGACCGCGTCTCACCCCGGTGAACGGATCCCGCCCGTCGACCCAGCTGCACAGTTGATTCCGGTTGAGCAGGTCGGATTCAACGCGGCCGTGGTCGACGACGAAGCGCCTGACGCCACCCGACGCCACCGCGCTGTACTCGGCGAGCGCGTCTACCCCTCGCGACACCCGAATTGCCGCATCACAGTTTCCGTCCAGCGCGTAGGCAATGGCGGCACGCACCCCGTGCGACTCAATCCCTCTCTTCCAACGCTCCAGACCGCCTCGCATAACCGTGATCGTACCCTTTTTTGCTTAATTACAACATGGATTCACAGAAAGTGCCTGCGTGCGTCGCTTTGGTTTTGGGAAGGTGTGGCGAAGTTCAGCGGTCAGGTAGTTGTCTGCAGGGCTGGCGTTCGAGGACTCGGTCGATCTGGTTGGGGTGGGCATACAGGGCGTGGGGCCTCTGCTGAGGGGTCATGTGTATGAGCTCGATCGGATCAGACCTCGCGCCGAAACACCGCGCCAATCCTTTTGGAACCGTAGACTGACCGCGATCGGAGGAGCATGGGTCCAGACAGCTCATCGTGGCGAATGGGAGACGTCGCGGCGTTTGACGCCCTGTGCGACGCCGCGAACTTTCTCATCGCACTGATCGCCTCCTCAGGCAGAGAAGGCGATGCAGGCGCCTCGACCCAGGCTCAGATCGCCGAAATCCGCGAGACCGTATTCGCCGTCGACGGGCACGATCGCGCGGCAGTGAAGCAAATGACGGCGGACCTGCTGCAACGCGCTCGTGAGACGGCTCGTGGCTGACCCCGGCGCGGAGCCCCACGGCATCCTTCCGCTCGTGTTTGGCGGGTCGCGAGCCTCCACGCAGCCATCGCTCACGTTGGTCGTCGGCCAGCCCGGCGCTGGCAAGAGTCTTTCCGTGCGGTCTCTCCTCGACCCCGACGACCCAAGCGGTGCGGTCATCAGCGCCGATGACCTCGCAGCATTTCACCCTGACTTCCTTCGGCTCGCGCGGCGGAGTCCCCTTGACGCGCCAAGTGCAATGGCTCCGCTGGTCGCTGACTGGATCACTGAAAGCCTCGCCTTTGCGCGGACCTCGAAGCGATCCTTGGTGCTCGAGCTGAGCGTCCGTACCCCCTCCGCGGCGTTCGCAACGGCGGAAGGCTTCGCCGTCGCCGGCTTCGCGACGCGGATCGTGGTCGTGGCTGCCCGACGATCCGAGAGCCTGCTGTCCACCGCATCTCGCTACTTCAATGCTCGACGCGTCGGCATGCCTGCGAGGTTCACCGATCGGGCCACACACAACCAGGGCTGGGCTGGAACCCAAGTGCTTGTTCGCGAGGCTGAAGCGGCTACACCTGTGGATCGTCTGTCGATCGTAAGCCGGGACGGATCCGTCCTCTTTGACGCGAAAAGTGACGACGGATTTGCCGGCGCGACCGCCGCACTGGAAGCAGCACAGCGGGCACCGATCCGCAGCATCGCGGCTGCGGAGTGGTTCGGAGAGCTTCGACGCGTGATGGACTTCGCGACGGCCACTCGGGAGCTCGCACCGCCCGTCACTGAGGTCCTGATCGAGCTGCACGAGCTCGCCCTCGGTGAGGTTCTGCCGTTGGTGGGAACCGGTCGCAACTCGACCTTCAGCACGCAGCAACGAGCCCGCCTCTCTGCCGACCTGGCCTCCTTGCGGCGCGCGCTCCCCCGTGAAGAGCCCAGGTTCGACCCGGCCGCCCCGATCATCACTCCGCCGGCGCCGACTCGTGGAGGACCGTCGTTGTGACTCGTGTTGTGGGGTACACGAGGCCGATCGGAGCGTCCGACGACACCAACGCCGATGCCGAGCATCTGCGCAGCATCGGGCCGATCGACATCTACCTCGAAGCGCCAGGGGTTGCAGCGCAGGAGATGCTGGCAGTCTGTATCGGATCGCTCGTCCCAGGAGACGAACTCGTCGTGTCGAGCAGCGCGCGACTATCTCCCACTCTGACGCAGTTCGTCAGCACAGTGGCTGAACTGAGTCGACGAGGCATCCTGTACCGGTCACTTTCGGAACCTGCGTTGAGCACCGCGAGTGGGCAGGTTGCATCGACCGACGTATTGCCGGCGCTGGATTCGCTCAGGCGAGAGTTGCTCGGTCTGCGCACGAGGAAGGGAATGGCGGATGCCGCAGCCTCTGGCAAGCGTCCCGGCCGCCCATCGGTGATGACGCCTGAGCGCGTCGCGCTCGCGCACGAGTTGCGCGAGCGAGGGCGATCCTTCGCGGACATCGGGCATGAGCTGGGGGTGAGCGCGAGCGCCGTCCGCCGCGCTCTGCTGTGAGCGCCACCCGCCCCAATCGGCAGGCGGTGCTGGGTTAGGCGTCCGCGAGCCCCAGGACGTACTGGATAAAGCCCTGTCGGTCGCACGCGAGGCTTGTGATCGCTTCGCGGATGCGGTCCTCGAGCTCCGCCGTCTGTGCCGAGTCAAGCGCGGAGACTGGCTCCAGGCTCCACTCCACGTCCTCATCGACTGTGTAGCCGGGTTCCTTCGTGGCTTTGTCGGGGTAATAGGCGAACGCGGAGACCGCGACGCGATAGATCACCGCCTCGGCATCCGCGCGATCAATCATCACCGCATCCTGTTCTGTCCGTTACGGATCATCGTGTCACTCCTGTCTCTGCGGCCGGCCACGAACGGCCGGTAGTGCCTGCGTCTTCTGGTTGTTGAGGTCTGCGCAACCGGTGGCGCAGTTGATCATTGATCGCTCGAGCGATGGCATCGAGGCGGGCCTCTTCTGCGAGAAGCTGCTCCAGTGCGGCGGCACGCACTGACGCGCGTTCAGCGGCGCGCTGCGCGGTCTTCGAGATCGGACGAACGATGTCCGATCCGGTGGCCGCGGAGAAGGCCGCACGAGCCCTTTCGCTCTCTCGCTGCCACGCCGCGATCAGCTCAGGCGGCGTGGGCCACGGCCTTTTCGCAGCTCGAATCTCAGCAGCCGTGTACTTGCGGCGGAAGAACTCGTCTGCCTCGGAGCGGTTCTGTCGACGCTCTGCCGTCGAGACTCGGTGAAGACGACGCGGCGGAAGGCCGACCGATCTCCGGAGCTTCTCGCGTTCTCGACGCCTGCGATCTCTCTCAACCATTCGCTCTCGGTTGTCGAGGTAGAACTCACGGCGGCGTGCCGCGAGTTCATCAGCGTGGTTCGCTCTGTATGAGGCGTTCCACCGCATCCGGGGCGTGGGGTCGTCACGGTACGCATCGCGGACCTTCTCGTTCTCCACCTCTTGGTGGCGCGCGTACCAGCGCCGTTGTCGAGCGTTCTTCGCCGCGCGGTATGCGCCAGGATCCTGTGCCTTCTTGACGGCACGGTTGACGCGCTGGCGTTCGAGGTACGACTCTCGGTTCTTTGCGTAGTACTCCCGGGCGTAGGCACGTCGTGCCTCGGCGCGCGCTTGCTCGGCGCGCGCGCGGGCGCGCCGTTCCCGTTCGCGCTCTCGCTCGTCATCGCGGTGAGTCTCGCGATACGTCCGCTTCGCCGCCGCAGCCCTGTCGGGATTTTGGAGCTCCCACTCGCGCCACCTATCGGTCGGAGTTGTGGGAGGCGAACTGGGACGCCCGGCACCTCGATCCGAGCCTGTCTCGTCATCCGACATCTCAACGGCCTAGGAGAACGCCGATCCTCGAGCCGCTGGCGGAAGGATCGAGCGCGTAGGTGGTTGCGTGCTCGCCGCCCGGCTGACGATCAAGCGGCGCTTCGACGGCATCGGCTTGCGCTCGTTCTTCGGCAGCGCGGGCAGCGATGAGATCGATAAGTGCGGCGCGGAACCCCGACCAGTGGTTCTCAGGTTCCCCGTCGACCATGACCACCGGCGCCTGGGAGTACCCCAGATCCTCGGTGAGGAAATGGCGCAGTCCCTCACGCCCGTCTTCCGTGATATCGACGACTGAGAAGACGACACCGAGATCGTCGAGACGCTTGCACGTGAACTTGCACTGCGGACAGGACGGCCCTGTCGAGTACACGGTGACGGAGATCATCGCCGGCCCACCCGACGGGTGACAACTGGATCGCACTCGACGACTGCCGACGCCATGAACTCATCGAGGCTCGCACGCGGGTAGCGCACCCTGCTGCCGATCTTGAGAAAGCTCGGGCCACGTCGGTAGTAGCGCCAGATCGCCAGCGTGTTCGTAGTCACTTGGAGTATCTGTGCGACCCGATCTGGAGGAAGGAGCTCGTCCTCCAGCACCGAGGGTGTGTGCGGCGTCGCGATGGACATGAGTTGATCCTCCTTTACGTATCTATGTCTGGATTTGACATGAGTACATCACTTATTCATACTGTTGGCAAGAGGCAATCTGCTTATCTGCAACGCGGTCTGACAAACTGAGGAGGTGAAGGTCGACGTGAGCACCCTCGACGGCAAGCCGATTACTTGGCGGGACGCCACCACAGCCGTCGGGTCCGCGTTGCGCATTGCTCCTGCGTTCGTCGCGCAAACTGACGATGCGGGTTCAGGGCTGCGGACGATCATCACCGCCGAATACCAGTCATCCGAGGGTCGTTACATCGTGATCCGAGTCGTCAACGAAGCGACCCGTACCGGCGCGGAGGTCAACAACATCGCGCTCCGGCAGATCCCTATCCAGAGCATTCTGCAGGCGGCGGCACCGAAGTGCATTGCCCTGACGCTCGACGATGAGAGCGACACCACTGCGAAGTGGATGACAGCCGCTGAGCTGAGCTCCACTGAGGGACGCATCATCCCTCACTGGCTCGCCGAGCAAGTCGTCAAGCGCGGCAGCAAGAGCGAGCGCATGGATGTCGTGGAGTTGCTCTACGGAACGGCAGCGCTGTCTGGGCTCCCGCCGGTGAAAGCAGTCCAGAACGAACTCGAGGTGCCACACCGGACAGCCTCGGATTGGATCAAGAAGGCGCGAGCCGAAGGTCGCCTGGAGGGCATGAGCTACATCGTCGGCCGCCAGGCGGATGGGTAGCGTCTTTCCCTACAAGACGCTCGACGGTCGCCGGTACCTCGTCCGATACAAGAAGCCCGATGGCACGCACGCGGCGAAGCGCGGATTTCGCACGAAGCGAGAGGCCGAGGAGTACCTGGCATCCGTATCCGTGTCGATCGGCAAGAGCCAGTACGTCGACCCGATGGACGCTCGGATCACAATCGGTGAACTCGGAACGACCTGGCTGCAGAACCAAGCGGCCGTCCTCAAGCCCTCGTCGATGCATCCCCTCGAGTCCGCATGGCGGGTACACGTCGCTCCCAAATGGGAAAGGGTTGAGATCGGGATGGTCCGCCACAGCGACGTTCGCGCGTGGGTGACGGCAATGACTGCGACGCACGGTGCCTCGACGGTAATCCGTAGCTATGGCATCCTCTCAGCGATTCTCGACGTCGCGCTGCGCGACCGCAGGATCGCGGACAACCCTGCTCGAGGCATAAAGCTCCCACGGAAGACACCGAAGCGTCGCGTGTATCTGAGCCACACTCAAGTGGACCTCCTCGCAGGGCAATCGATGTACCCCGAACTGGTCTACTTCCTGGCGTACACGGGACTCCGGTGGGGGGAAGTGACCGGCCTGCGCGTGCGAGACGTGGAAACGGATCGCCGCAGGGTGCAGGTTCATGAAAACGCAGTAATGGTCAACGGTGCGATCCACACGGGGACGCCGAAGTCGCACGTGACTCGTTCAGTTCCCTATCCCGACTTCCTCGATCCCGCTGTGCGCTCGGCCATGCTCGGCAAGGACTCCAATGAATTGCTGTTCGGAGACGGGCAGGAGCATCTTCGGCTGCCCAACTCGCAGAAGGGCTGGTTTGCGGGAGCTGTTCGTCGTGCGCGGAAGATCGATCCCACGTTCAACCACGTGAGTCCTCACGACCTCCGTCACACTGCGGCAAGCCTCGCGATCAGTGCCGGCGCAAACGTGAAGGCCGTGCAGCGAATGCTCGGTCACGCCTCAGCGTCGATGACTCTCGACACCTACGCCGACCTCTTCGATGACGATCTCGACTTCGTAGCCGGTGCACTTAGTCGAGCACGTGAGGGGCGTGTGATCGTCGTCCCGGAGCGACGACACGAGCTTGAGTGAGCCGCCTTTCGAGCAGCCTCTCGAGGGGTTTTACTCATTCTTTACTCACTGGCCCATTTCGGGCATGAGAGAAGCCCCCGACTCCCGCGGAATTACGCGGGTTTCGGGGGCTTCCAAAGTGGCGGTGACGGTGGGATTTGAACCCACGGTAGGGGGTTACCCTACACAACTTTTCGAGAGTTGCACCTTCGGCCGCTCGGACACGTCACCGCCGAAGAGTTTACGTCACGATCCGCGCACCCGCGAATCGGGGCCTGGTGGGCCGTTCAATACGCCTCGTCGCGCGCAGACCCGCACTCAGCGAGCGCAGGGAGTCGAAGTGTCGCTCATCGACCGTGGTCCACGCCCATCGGTGCGGCATCGGTCAGCCGAGCGAATCGGCCGCGCCCGCGATCAGCTCCACGACCCGCGCCGGCTCTTCGATACCGACCGCGAACACGTAGGTCGCGGTGAAGCCGAGTTCGGCAAGCCCGCGAACGGTCGACGCCACCGACTCCGATGTCGACTCGGGATTGACACCGATCATCGCCGTCTTCTCGATGTCGTCGTAGTTGCGGCCCACGTCGTCGCAATGCGCGCGCAGCACGTCGAGCTTGCGCGACGGAAGCTCGCCCATCGCTGAGAGGTTGCAGGCATCCGCGTACTGCGCCACCATTCGCAGCGTCTTCTTCTCGCCGCCTCCGCCGATCATGAGATACGGATGCGGCCGCGTGATGCTCTGCGGTGAGTTCAGAGCTCGCTCGAGCTGCCAGATCGCGCCCTCGTACGGCTCTTCCTCTTCCGCCCACATCTGCAGGCAGATCTGGATCGTCTCCTCCAGCTGCCGGAACCTCTCGGACACGGGCGGGAAGGTGAAGCCCAGCCCGGCGGACTCCTGCTCGTTCCACGCCGCGCCGATGCCGAGACCCACGCGTCCGCCCGACAGCACGTCGAGCGTCGTGACCTGCTTGGCGAGCAGCGCGGGCTCACGGTAGATCACGCCGGTGACGAGCGTGTGCAGCAGGGCCTTCTCGGTGTGCGCCACGATGAACCCGAGCGTCGCGTACGCCTCGAGCATCTCGTGCTCGACCGGTCCGATCCCGGGCAGCTGCCAGAAGTGATCCATGACGGTGATGCGCTGGATGCCGGCGGCCTCGGCGTTGCGAACGTGCCGTGCCAGTGCCGGCCCCAGGTCGCGCTGGCCGCTGTTCCACGTGAAGTCAGCGATGTGTAATCCGAATTCCATGCCGAGCGGCTCCGTCCTGTCAGCGGGGCCGGATGCCGCACCCGACCGCACTTGCCAGGCTAGGGGCGATCCGGACGACGAGGGCCGGATGACGGCATCCGCTCACCGTTCACCGGACAGAGTCACGCGGCGAGGAACGCCTCGTGGTGGTAGCCCGATGGATCGAGCACCGCGACTGTGGATTCCGGCACCTCGAGGAAGGCGCCCGGGAGGTCGTTGAGGGGCTCCGACACGACGACCTGAGCGTGGTCGCCGAAGGTCGACAGTCGCTCGACGTCGGGGTACATCTCGCGCAGCGTCGGGATGTCGGCGGAGTGGAAGAGCGTGCGCGACTGGCCCTGCGACGAGTAGCGGAAGGCCCACAGGGTGGCGCCGTCCGACACCGCGACGGTGCCCTGCATGGGGAATGCAACCCCCGCTTTGTGACCCGCTGCTTCGACCATGCGGATCGCGTCGCCCACGGCCTTGATCGGGTCGTCTGCCAGTCCGAGTGTCAGCGCGAGGTGGAACAGGACTTCGGAGTCCGTCGTGCCGCGGATGTGCGTGTAGAGCGACGGATCGACTGCGAACGTGAGTTCGCGTTTGGTCAGACCGAAATGCGAGATCACGCCGTTGTGCATGAACAGCCAGTTCTCGTACCGGAACGGATGGCAGTTCGTCTGCTGGATCGGCGGTCCGCCGGCAGCCCGCACGTGCGTGAAGAACAGCGGGCTGCGCACGGCGCGGCTGATCTCGCGGAGGTTCTCGTCGTTCCAGGCCGGTTCGATCGAGCGGAACGTCGACGGCGTCGCACCCGCGCCTGCATCCGACGGATACCACCCGAATCCGAAGCCGTCCCCGTTCACCGGCTCGGCGCCGAGAGGTGAGTTGAGCGACATCGCCACGACCGAGTGCTTGGCGTCGAGGATGAGGGTGGAGGGCTGCAGCGGCTCTCCGGTGTAAGCCAGCCAGCGGCACATTCGTCGGCTCCTCTGCCTTGTGTGGTCATCGTGGGACGCCGACTTCACGCCGTTATCGGCCGCCACGGTGGATAGAAAGAATAGTCAAGACGCGTCATGTCGACCAAAGCTGCGCCGGCGTAGTGTCTTGCCATCGCAGGTCTCCATCCCGACGAAAGGACGTCGCCGTGCCTTACTTCATCATCGAGCGCAACTTCGCCGAAGCGATCACCCCCTCGGTCGAGGCCGCAAACGGCCTCAACCTCATCAATGACGAGGAGGACGTCCGCTGGCTGTTCTCGTTTCTTTCGGTGGACGCTCACAGAACCTACTGTCTCTACGAGGCGCCTTCGATGGAAGCGATCCTCGCTGCTGCCGCGCGGGCGGGCCTTCCCGCTGACGTCGTCGTCGAGGTCACCGGGCGGATCATGCCGACCGGCCTTATGGCCAGCGCGGCGCCCTAGACAAGCCCGCAATCGCGCGCGTACATGGCCGCCTGCGTGCGGTTGACGGCATTGATCTTGAACAAGATGCTTCGCACATGGTTGGCTGCGGTGTGCTCGCTGATCACGAGCCGCGTCGCGACATCGCGGTTGCTCAGTCCGTCTGCGAGAAGACGAATGACCTCCACCTCACGCGCCGTCAGGCCATCCGGTCCCGAGATCCGTGCGACGTCGGTCTGTGCATGCAGCAGGCGCATGACTCGCCGCAGGCCAGCTGGCTCTGCGATCGCGCGAGCACTTTCCGTCGCCTCCTGCACGTCCGCATCAGACGCGCCGCTCCTGCGACGGTGGGCCGCGAGCGCCAGCCACGTAAGGGCCACGTGCATGTGCGCACCCATGCGCCGATCCATCTCGAGCGCGGCCGCAAGCGATGTCTCAGGTTCGCCGACGCCGCAAAGAGAGTCGAGCTGGCCGATATATCTATCTGCGCTACCGAAGGTCGCAATGAAGTGACCGGCGATGAGATTCATGCCAGCGTACTCCGCGAGCCACGGTCTGATGAGAGATGCCGCGTGCCGGTCCTCCAGCCAGATCGCAGCCTCCGCCAGGAAGGCAAGCTGGGCGTGCCAACCGGCCGAGTCCCAAACACCCCGAGCGGCGCGATCGAGCAACCACCCGAGCGCGCGACGTGCGGGGTCGACCATCCCGAGCTCCGTGTATAGCGCGAGGAGTCCAGGCACCCAGCGATTCTCGAGCGACTCTTCACCTGACACCAAAGGCGCGATCCGGTCAAGCAAGCTTGATTCCCGTCGCACCATGTAGCTCTGGAGAGCCATCATGCCGGGCAGCATCTCAGACTTGAACTCTCGCTCATCACGTCGGACTGCCTGCATGGCGTCACCGACATCATCTAGTCGTCCCGCGCCCAAGAGGCGGGCAACATGCATGCAAGAGATCTGATAGTGCCAGAATGCGCCAGCGCGACGCACCAGTTGTAGCAGCATGCGCTGTGCAGACTCGATGCCTTCTGGATCACCGGCCATGTACGACGCGGTACCGAGGAAGTGCACGCACGGGCCGAAACTGTCGTCATCCTGACCGACGAGAATCATCGCCTCGATGGCCCTCGCGCGAGACCGCTCGAGCGTGGAGGGGGTCACGGTCGAGGTCAAGCTGCAATAGAGCGCATGCCCGAGCGCCGCCGCATCCCCGAGTTGACGCGCCTCCGAGACCGCAGTCTCACTGACGGACTCTCCCTCCACGAGCCCGCCCGAGTGCGTGGTGGCGCGGCCGAGCGATGCTAGGCATCGGACTCGCAGCCCCGGCTCGCAGTCAATCGGCAGAGACTCCCACGCCGCGCGCAAGAGCTCTGCGGCGCGCGCGGCCCCGAGTCCTGACCTGAAAGTGGCATCGCCAAACATGATTGCCGCTTCCGCGCGTTGGGTCGTGCTCCCCTCGGCCGCGACCAGTTCGCACAGGCTCTGAGCACGGGGAAAGTCGGTGGTGTCGATCCAGCGACGAGCGGCCCGCAGCCGGAAGTCATCCCGGTCGCCCGTGCCAGCCGCACAGTCGGCGGCACGCTCATAAAGACTGGCGGCCTCCTCGAAAGCAAGGCGTTCCAGTGCGGTCGTTGCCGCGCGGCCCAGCTTGTCCGCTGCCTTTTGGCGGTACCCCAACGATCGCGCGGACTCGTAATGGTAGGCCAGGCGCTGGACGATGCGGGGAGCGGTCGGGAACTGCGCCTCCAAGACACCTGCCACCTTGGCGTGCAGTCGCGTCACGTGGGTCGCGAACATCTGATCGATGACCGCTTGCCGGCCTATCGCATGTGGAAAGCGATAGCACTCGCTGACAAGCCGCGGGGGTTCTAGAAGGCCGAGCGCCACCGCGTCGTCCACACCCTTCAACGTCTCGTCATGGCTGGTGTCACAGACTGCGATGAGTTCACCGAGATCCACCTCCTGCCCCAGGACGGCCGCGTACTGCAACACAGTGCGGCCGCGCGAGTCCAGCGCGATGATCCGGGACCGGAGCAGATCGTGCACCGTCTCCGGCATGTCCACACGGGACGTGCCGTTCGCGACAGCGGCTAGCACATGCGCCCATGTCTCGCGCAGGAGGAAAGGATTTCCTCCCGTCAGCTCCAAGAGCACCCGCGCCGGCACGGCTGCGGCAGCCGCCTCCATGCTTGTCCGGCGCCCGAGGTACGCGACGATCTCCTTCTCTTCGAGCGCGACGAGGTCAATGCGCAGAACGCCGTCGAGTCGCGAGAGTCCGGCGATGGCGCTCGCCAAAGCTTCGGATACGTCGGGTTGGGTCGACCGCGCGGTGCCGATGATCAGCACTCGCAATGAGACAGCAGCTTCGACGACCCGAGCCAGCAGTCGGATGGCGTCGGGGTCTGCCCATTGCAGGTCGTCGAGCACGAGCGCGAGCGGGGTTACCCCGGCGGCCGCACGCAAAACGTCCACGACCGCGTCGTAAAGGCGTGATTGACTCGCCGTCGAGGATGGCGCACCCTCCCCGCGCCCAGTGAGAGAGTCAAGAATCTGGACGGACGCGGTCTGACCGGCACTCTCCATGACACCGCGTGCTAGCGAAAGCATCGCGCGTATCGGTTCCACGAATGGCTCGTATGGCGCACCGAATTCGGGGATGCAGGAGCCGACGAAGATCACAGCGCCAGCATCGTGAAGGCGCACGCACACCTCGCTTACGAGCCGAGACTTTCCGATGCCCGGGACGCCGCCGACGAAGACAGCTTTGCCAAGACCGTCGACGGCATCCGCCCAAGCGTCGTACAACAGCCCGGTCTCATGCTCTCGTCCGACGAACGGCGGCTGATCTGCGCTGCGCCAACGCAGTGGTAGAGGTGGTGCGGCCCAATCCCGCATGTGGTTCACCATAGCCCCGCGCGGCCGCGGCCGAATGGTCAGGATTGACCATCCTCGACGACCGAGCGGTCCGCGAAAGTGGGGCAGTCCTCGTCATGCGGCGCGTGCGTGCGCCTTCCTAGGGTCTAAGCACCGGCCCACCCAGGACCGCTGACAAAAGGAACATCATGAACGCGCGATCTGCAGCCATCCTGCTGCCGGCGATTCTCGCAGTCGCCATTCTCAGCGGAGCCACCGGCGTCGCTGCCGCCTCGGCAGGATCGTCGCCGGCGACCTCGACGACATCCACAGTGGGAGCCGTGACCGGAACAGGCCAGGCCATCGACAAGGCCGCCGCATCACAAGGCACGACGACGCTGAGTCTCCCGAAGTACCGCCGTCGGTAAGTCGAGTCGACGGAAGGGTGCGCGCCCCTTCCGACGACCGACGTTCCACCCGGCATCCGCCCTGCCAGACTGTGTGCATGGCTGTCATCGAGAACTCCAAGCTCACCGTCGTCGGCGCGGGAAGCGTCGGATCGAGCACCGCATACGCGGCATTGATCCGAGGATCCGCGCGGCACGTCGCCTTGTACGACATCGCGACCGCGAAGGTCGAAGCCGAGGTGCTGGACCTCGCCCACGGCACCCAGTTCACCGGCACGAGCGACATCACCGGCGGCAGCGATATCTCGGTGATCGAGGGCTCGCACGTGGTCGTCATCACGGCGGGCGCCAAACAGAAACCCGGACAGACCCGCATCGAGCTCGCCGGCGTCAACGCGCGGATCCTGAAGTCGATGATGCCGCAGCTGCTGGAAGTGGCGCCGAATGCTATCTACGTCATCGTGACGAACCCGTGCGATGTGCTGACGGTGCTTGCGCAGGAGCAGACCGGGCTGCCGCCCGAGCGCATCTTCGCCTCGGGCACCGTGCTCGACACCTCACGGCTCAGATGGAAGCTGGGCGAGCGTGCCGGGGTGTCGACATCCAGTGTTCACGCCTACATCGTCGGCGAGCACGGCGACACGGAGTTTCCGCTGTGGTCGAAGGCGACGATCGGCGCGGTTCCGCTGCTCGACTGGGAGACCGACGGCCATCCGCGGATGACGCAGGACGAGCTCGAGCAGATCGCGATCGACGTGCGGGATGCCGCCTACAAGGTCATTCAGGGCAAGGGCGCGACGAACTACGCGATCGGCTTGTCGAGCGCCCGCATCGTCGAGGCGATTCTGAACGACGAACACGCCGTAATGCCGGTGTCGTCGGTGCTCCACGACTTCCACGGAGTCGACGGCGTCGCGCTGTCCGTGCCGTCGATCGTGAGCGCGGCCGGCGCGGTGCCGATCCGCGAGACGGCGTTCGCCCCGAACGAGCACGGGCTGTTCCTTCGCTCCGCCGAGGCTCTGCGCGAAGTAGCGGACTCGCTGCGCTGAGGACCTTCGCCGAGCTCAAGCCCGATCCGGTCGCTGAGCTTGTCGAAGCGTCCGGCTACCAGCATCGGACCCTTCGACAAGCTCAGGGACCGCTGCGTCGCTCAGGGACCGCTGCGTCGCTCAGGGACCGCTGCTTCGCTCAGGGACCGCTGCGTCGCTCAGGGACCGCTGCGTCGCTCCGGGACCGCTGCTTCGCTCAGGGACCGCTGCGTCGCTCAGGGACCGCTGCGTCGCTCCGGGACCGCTGCTTCGCTCAGGGACCGCTGCGTCGCTCCGCGACCGCTGCTTCGCTCAGGGACCGCAGCTTCGCTCAGGGACCGCCGACGGGTCACTTCGCGAAGAGGCGCGCGAGGTTCTCGAGTGAGGATGCCAGCCCTTCGGCATGGTCGTCGGGGCTGATCCCCGGTGGCACATCCGTCGCTTCGATGGTGATCAGGGTGCCGGTCACGCGCGGCTCGAAGCTCCAGGTCAGTGTCATGGTTCCCGCGTAGACCGGGTCGTCAGAGGGGAAATCCACTGCCTCGACGATCCAGTGCGGCGGTGCGAGCTCGACACGGCGCACCTCGGCGACATCCGCGTCAGCCGACGCCTTTCCGCCACCCGCGGGCGCCTCGTCATACGTGAGCACCATCCGGTACCCGGTGACCGCGTCGAAACGCTCGAACCGGCCGGTCATGCCCCGCGGCGGCAGCCACGCGAGCAGGAGCTCCGGATCGGTGAATGCGCGGAACACCTCGTCGGGTGACGCGGAGATGAATCGAGAGGCCGAATCGACACGCACAGTGCCACCGTACCCGCGCCCCGACGAGTCACGGCGGGGATGTCGCGGCCCTCGCCTACGCTGAAGCCATGGCCACTCGACGCTCGACCGCCGCGCCGTACCGGTGCACCGAGTGCGGGTGGACGGCCCTCAAATGGGTCGGGCGCTGCGGAGAGTGCCAGCAGTGGGGCACGGTCGTCGAGTCATCCGAGCCCACCGGGATCAACCGCTCCGTCGCCGCCGTCGCTCCGGGCGCCGGACGTGCCGCACGCCCCATCACGTCGATCGACACGACAGACGCGCCACGGCGCACTACCGGGGTCGGAGAGTTCGACCGCGTGCTCGGCGGTGGCATCGTGCCCGGTGCCGCCATCCTGCTGAGCGGCGAACCCGGGGTCGGCAAGTCGACCCTGCTGCTCGAGGTCGCTGCGCAGAGCGCGCGAGCGGGGCGACGCGTGCTGTACGCGAGCGCCGAGGAGTCCACTGCGCAGGTGCGGCTGCGAGCCGAGCGCACCGGCGCGCTCCACGATGAGCTCTACATCGCCGCCGAGACCGACCTGGCGACCATCCTCGGTCACGTCGACGAGGTGAAGCCGGACCTCTTGATCGTCGACTCGGTGCAGACGGTGTCGTCTTCCATGTCCGAGGGCATGGCAGGGCACCCGAGCCAGGTCCGCGAGGTCGCATCCACCCTCATCCGAATCGCGAAAGACCGTGCCCTGCCCGTCATCATCGTGGGGCATGTCACCAAGGATGGATCGATCGCGGGTCCGCGAATCCTCGAGCACCTCGTCGACGTCGTGTGCCAATTCGAGGGCGACCGGCAGACCTCACTGCGGTTCGTCCGTGCGCTCAAGAACCGGTTCGGGCCGACGGACGAGGTCGGATGCTTCGACATGACCGGTTCGGGCATCGCCGAGGTCCCGGATCCCAGCGCTCTGTTCCTGGGGCACGGGTCGCCCGAGCCCGGCACGTGCGTCGCGATCGCACTCGAGGGACGCCGCGCGCTGCCCGTCGAGGTGCAGGCGCTCACCATCAAGAGCGGGGCGCCGAATCCCCGGCGCATCGTGAACGGCGTCGACTCCGCGAGGGTGGCTATGGTGCTCGCGGTGCTCGAGAAGAAGGCGGGCGTCGTGACGAGCGACCAGGACGTGTACGTGTCGACAGTGGGCGGCGTCCGCTTCACCGAGCCCGCGGCCGATCTGGCGATCGCCATCGCCGTGGCCGGCGCCGTGCAGAACCGTTCGACGCCCAAGACCCTTGCGGCGGTCGGAGAGTTGAGTCTCGCCGGCGAGGTGCGCCCGGTCACCCAGTCCGCGCAGCGACGCAGCGAGGCGGCACGACTCGGCTACACCGATGTGATCGACAATCGCTCGGCGACCCTTCGAGGCGCGCTGGACGACGTGAAGACCCGCGTGCGTGGCCGCCCGGGCGACGGTGTGCCCGAGTTCTGATCGTAAGTGCACGACGCAGTGCGCGAATTGGCTCGAGTGCTGGGCGTCTCTCAGACCTCTGCGGTCGAGGTCGCGGTGCGCGCAAAGCTCGCCGAGTTGCATGTCGAGCATCAGCGCATCGACCGTGAGAAGCGAATCCGGCAGGCGGTCGCGGAGTGGCAGGCCATTCCAGGCATGGAGGATCTCCCCGATCCGGACTTCCTGTACGACCCTGGCACGGGTCTTCCCCGATGCTTCGTCGGCGACGACTTCGGGCACACCGACATCCGCTCAGCTCTCTCCGATTAGGCAGTTGTGCCGTACTCACGCATCGAGCGCGGCGATGAGGTCGGCGGGTGTCGACCTCATCGGGTGCGGGCCCGCCAGGTCGAAGAGGACTGTCGCGATCTGATCCTGGTTCACGCCGAGGAACGCGCGCAACCAGTCTGGCGATTGCAATGACACCGACGTCGGCAGGGCCGCGGGCTTGTGCGATTCGTCGCTGAAGAGCACGAGGGCGATCTCACCACTGCTCGGATCCCGAAACGTCCAGACGTCCTCGGCGACGAGCGGACCGTCGTGCGGGTCGGTGCCCGTCAACGGCACGACGACTGGGCCATGACGCAACGCGAAGGCCACGGCGGCGACATCCTGGGTCTGCAGGGCATCACTCAGCGCAGTGTTGCGCAGCCCCTGCTCCGACCGCTCGGGCTCCCTCTTCCGTGCCATCCGTCAAGCGTAGACGGGGTCGGATGCTCAGGCGAGGAACCCGCGCAGCAGTGCCTCCGACCCGGCCAGATGCTCCAAGATCGCCGTTTCAGCAGCATCCGGTCGCCCCGCGAGGATCGCGGCGACGATGCTCTCGTGCTGCTCGTTCGAGTGCTCGATGTTGCGGGGCAGCAGTGGAAACGTGTCGAGCCACGCGTTGACGCGGGCACGATTCTCGGCAGCGAGCGCGACCAGCGACGGGATGCCGGCGAGCTCGGCGATCGTGAGATGCAGCAGCGTGTCGGCACGGCGATAGTCGCCTTCGGCCGCGGCGGTCGCCGCCTCGTGTCGCGACCACAGGTCGGCGCGCGCCTCGGGCTCGAGCGCGCGGCCCGCGGCGGCCCGCGCTGCCCCTGCCTCGATCACCCGACGAAGGCCGAGCACGTCCTCCAGCTCGTCGAGCGGCACCGAGACCGGTTCGGCAGGACGCGGCAGCGGGAGGGCGACGAACGTGCCGCCGTATCGGCCGCGGCGGCGCACGAGATATCCGGTGTCGGCGAGCTCGCGGATCGCTTCGCGCACGGTGTCACGACTCACGCCGTACCGGGTCGCGAGCTCACGCTCCGGGGGGAGCGACTCGCCGGGCGCGACGACGCCGAGCCGGATCGTCTGCACCAGCCGTGCGACGGTGTCTTCGAGGGCGTTGCCCTCGCGCACCGGCCGGTAGACGGCTCGACGCACCTCGCGCAGCGGCGCGTCAGTCACGGGGTTCCCCGCCATCCGGTGTCATGACTCCGCCTGGGCGGAGTCGCCCGCCGTCCGCTCGGTGCGGAATTGTGCGGCTGAACCCGCCGCCGCGGAATTCCGAGCGAGTTGTGAAACCAAGACCCACGATCGATGCAACGGCCATGAACCCATCCCCTAGAGCGGCGTGACGTACGCGTTCGTGATGCCCCCGTCCACCACGAAGGCGGTCGCGGTGATGAAGGATGCGTCATCCGATGCGAGGAACGCGACAGCCGCGGCGAGTTCCCCCGGCTCTGCGAAACGACCCATCGGCACATGCACGAGCCGCCGCTGGGCGCGCTCGGGATCCTTGGCGAACAGCTCCTGCAGGAGAGGGGTGTTCACGGGTCCCGGGCACAGCGCGTTGACGCGGATGCCCTGCCGCGCGAACTGCACGCCGAGCTCGCGAGTCAGCGCGAGCACCCCGCCCTTCGACGCGGTGTAGCTGATCTGCGAGGTCGCTGAGCCGAGCAGCGCCACGAAAGATGCGGTGTTGATGATCGACCCCCGCCCTTGGGGCACCATGTGGCGCAGTGCCGCGCGCGAGCAGAGGTAGACGCTCTTCAGGTTCACATCCTGCACACGGTCCCACGCCGGCAGTCCAGTCGTCTCGATCGAGTCGTCGTCGGCGGGCGAGATCCCGGCGTTGTTGAACGCGATATCGAGGCGCCCGAACCGCTCGAACACGCCGTCGAACAGGGCATCCACCTTCGCCTCGTCCGCCACGTCGACAGGCCAGAAGATGCCACCGACTTCGGATGCCGCAGCCTCGCCGGACACCGGATCCATGTCGGCGATCATCACGGCCGCCCCTTCAGCCGCGAACCGTCGGGCCGTGGCGAGCCCGATGCCACTCGCGCCCCCGGTGATGATCGCGACCCGGTCCTTCAGTCGCTGCGTCAGATCCATCTGCTCCCTCTCTGCCTCATGTCCCGAACTCCCCGCTCGATGTCCCGAAATCCCTCACCTGGTGGCTGTGAAAGCGGGGGGTTCTGGGACATGCCCGCCTGAAGCACGCGCCGCGTGGAGGTCATGGCACATCCGTCGCGAAGAAGACGTTCTTGATCTCGGTGAAGTGCTCCGCGGCATCCGGACCGAGTTCGCGACCCAGGCCGGACGCCTTCATGCCGCCGAACGGCGTCCAATACCGCACCGATGAGTGGGAGTTGACCGAGAGCACGCCGCTCTTGACACCCCTCGAGACCCGGATGCCGCGACCCAGACTCTCCGTCCAGATCGAGCCCGCCAGTCCGTATGCGGTGTCGTTGGCGAGACGGATGGCGTCGGCTTCGTCGTCGAACGGCAGCACCGCGACCACGGGACCGAAGACCTCCTCCTGCGCGATCCGGTCGGCCGGCTCGGCGAGCACCACGGTCGGTGCGAACCAGAATCCGTCACCCGTCGGAGCGGAGCCACGGAACGCGACGCGCGCGTCGTCGAGGAACGAAGCGACCGTCTCGCGGTGGGCCGCGGAGATGAGGGGTCCCATCTCGGTGCTCTCGAGCAGCGGATCACCGACCCGCCACGCCGTCACCGCCGGTTCGAGCAGTTCGAGGAACCGGTCGTACACGCTTCGCTGCACGAGGATGCGGCTGCGCGCGCAGCAGTCCTGTCCGGCGTTGTCGAAGACCGCGCCGGGGGCGGACGCAGCTGCCTTCTCGAGATCTGCGTCTGCGAACACGATGTTGGCGCTCTTGC
The DNA here is from genome assembly GCF_039530225.1 of Microbacterium pumilum. Classification (NCBI taxonomy): domain Bacteria; kingdom Bacillati; phylum Actinomycetota; class Actinomycetes; order Micrococcales; family Microbacteriaceae; genus Microbacterium; species Microbacterium pumilum. The sequence continues at coordinate 1,147,502 of NZ_BAAAOH010000001.1, read as the reverse complement.
CGCCGAGCTCGAGCGTCACGGGCTTGAGCGCGCGAGCGCACCCTGCGGCGACATCCGTCCCGACCTCGGTCGAACCCGTGAAGACGACTTTTCTGACGTCCGGGTGCGACACGAACCGCTGCCCGACGACTGACCCCGAGCCGGTCACGACCTGGAAGAGCCCCTCGGGCAGCCCTGCCTCGAGCGCGAGTTCGCCGAGGCGCATCGCTGTGAGCGGGGTCAGCTCGGCGGGCTTCAGCACCACGGCGTTGCCCGCGGCGAGCGCCGGAGCGAAGCCCCACGACGCCGTCGTCATCGGGAAGTTCCACGGCACGATGATGCCCACGACGCCATACGGCTCGTGGAACGTGACGTCGAGCCCCCCGGCGACCGGGATCTGCTGGCCGCTCAGCCTCTCGGGAGCACCGGCGTAGAAGTTGAGCACCTGAGCGACATGCGCGGCCTCCCACCGGGCCGAACCGATCGGATGCCCGGAGTTGCGCACCTCGAGCTGCGCGAGCCCCTCGCCGTGGGCTTCGACCACACGTGCGAACTCCCGCAGGGCGTCGGCGCGCGCCACAGGCGGGAGCGCCGCCCACCCCCGCTGCGCCGCGACCGCCCGTACGATGACCGCATCGACCTCGGACTCGGTCGCGCGCGGCACCTCGGCGAGCGGCGTCGCCGTCGCAGGGTTGATGACCGTGAAGGTGCCGGTCATGCGTCGACGTCCTGACGGGCCTGCGAGTACGCGGATGCCGCGGCCACGAGTCCCTCGAACAGCCGGCGATCCTGGGCATTCTCTTCGGGATGCCACTGCACCCCGACGACGTAGCCCTCGCCGCCCGATTCGATGGCCTGCACCAGACCGTCGTCGGTGCGAGCGGTGGCGATGAGTCCCTCGCCGAGCTGGTCGATGCCCTGGTGGTGATAGCTGTGCACATCGATGGGGTCGGTGCCGACGAGCTGCGCGAGGACCGAGCCGTCGTCGGCGATCACTTCATTCGTGGCGAAGACCCCACCTCCGATGCGGTATCGCTCCGTGCCCAGTGCCTCGGGCAGATGCTGATGCAGCGTGCCGCCGCGCGCGACGTTCACGAGCTGAAGTCCTCGACAGATCGCGAGCACCGGTACCCGGCGCTCCTCCGCGCCTCGGAACAGCGCGAGCTCCCACGCGTCGCGATCGGGCCTCGCCGGGTCGGTGAGCGGATGTCGCTGCGCACCGTAGAGCTCGGGCTGCACGTCGAGGCCGCCGGTGAGGATGAGACCGTCCAGACCGTCCATCACAGCGGCGGCTGCGGCATCCGGTTCAGGCTGGGGCGGCAGGAGCACCGCGACGCCGCCCGAGGAGGTGACCGCGTCGAGGTACCGCTGCGGGAGGAATGCGGCGCGCACATCCCACACCCCCTGCTTCGCCTGTTCGAGGTAGGTGGTGAGGCCGATCACCGGACGCGGCCCCGGTTCGGCGCGTCGCTCAACGACCGGATCGGTGGACACCGGCGTGCGGTCAGAGTCGTTCGAAGCCACGCACCCGCTCCCAGTCCGTCACGGCGGAATCAAACGCCTCGAACTCGATGCGCGCCTGGTTGAGATAGTGGTCGACCATCTGGTCGCCGAAGGCCGCGCGGGCGATCGACGAGTCGGCGAACAGCTGGGCGGCTTCGCGCAGCGTCGTCGGCAGCTGCTCGGCGCCCGAGGTGTACGCGTTGCCCGCGAGCGGATCGGGCAGTGCCAGCTCGTTCTCGATGCCGTGCAGACCGCCGGCGATGATCGCCGAGATGCCGAGGTACGGGTTCACATCGCCGCCCGGCACGCGGTTCTCGACTCGCAGCGACGAGCCGTGGCCAACGACCCGCAGCGCGCAGGTGCGATTGTCGACGCCCCACGCGATGCCGGTCGGCGCGAACGAACCCTTCGCGTACCGCTTGTAGGAATTGATGGTCGGCGCGTACAGCAGGGTGAACTCGCGCAGGGTCGCCAGAATACCGGCGATCCAATGCTCCATCAGCGGGCTGAATCCATGCTCGCCCTCTCCGGCCATGACTGCCGCGCCGGAGTCGCCCCGCACCGAGAGGTGGATGTGGCAGCTGTTGCCCTCGCGCTCGTTGAACTTGGCCATGAAGGTCAGCGCCTTGCCGTGCTGTTCAGCGATGGCCTTGGCGCCGTTCTTGTAGATCACGTGCTGATCAGCGGTCTCCAGCACCTCCGCGTAGCGGAAGGCGATCTCCTGCTGGCCGAAGTTGCACTCGCCCTTCACGCCCTCGCAATACATTCCGGCACCATCCATCGAGAGCCGGATGTCGCGCAGCAGCGGCTCGAGCCGTCCCGAGGCGAGCAGGTCGTAGTCGACGTTGTAGTCGGTGGAGGGGGTGAGGCCGCGATAACCGCGCGACCAGGCATCCCGGTAGGTGTCGTCGAAGACGATGAACTCGAGTTCCGTGCCCGAGTACGCGACGAGTCCCCGGTCGGCGAGGCGCGCACGCTGACCCTTCAGGATCTCGCGCGGTGACTGTGCGACCGCATCGCCGCCCTCCCATGCGAGGTCGGCCATCGCCAGTGCCGTACCTGGGAGCCACGGGATGCGGCGCAGCGTGGCAGGGTCGGACAGCAGCATCATGTCGCCGTAGCCGGTCTCCCAGCTCGACATCGCGTACCCGTCGACGGTGTTCATGTCGACGTCGACCGACAGCAGATAGTTGCATGCTTCGGCACCGTGGGGCAGGACCTCCTCCTGGAAGAACCGCGCCGAGACGCGCTTGCCGACCAATCTGCCCTGGGCATCGGCGAAGGCGACGACCACGGTGTCGATCTCTCCGGCCGCGATCCCGGCGTCGAGGTCAGTGACGGAGAGATTGCCGCTCATTCGGGTTCCTTTCGATGGGACGATCCGACCTTTGACGCCGCACGTCGCACGCATCCGAGGCTAACTGTAGCCACCGATCCCGAATCAAAGGTAGACATCCGGTACCAATAGGCACCACAATCGTGCCAACGCCGGGCGACCCCCGAATGCCCGCGCACCCGAGTCGTCCTGGAGGACGCATGTCTGGAACCAAGAACTCCGTCTCCGGTGTCACGTATACCAAAGCAGGCGAAGGCTACTTCGAAAAGCGTCAGCTCAAACGTTCAGCGCGGTTCTGGGGCCTCTGGGGTCTCGGCGTCGCCGCGGTCATCTCCGGCGACTTCTCGGGCTGGAACTTCGGCATCGGATCCGCGGGCTGGGGCGGTCTGCTGGTCGCCTCGCTGATCATCGTGGTCATGTACTTCGGCATGCTCTTCTCGATCGGCGAGATGTCGGCTGCGCTCCCCCATACCGGTGGGGCCTACTCATTCGCCCGGTCGGCCATGGGACCCTGGGGCGGGTTCGTCACCGGGCTCGCAGAGACCATCGAGTACGTCTTCACGACCGGCGTCATCGTGCTCTTCTCGGCGGGTTATCTCAACGACATCATCGCGACCCTCACGGGATTCGACCTGGCCGGCGTCGGCTATCTGTGGGTGTGGTGGGTCATCCTCTACGCGGTCTTCATCGCGCTGAACGCCGCGGGTGCCGCGATCTCGTTCAAGTTCGCCGTCGTGGTGTCCATCCTGTCGATCGGCGTCATCGTCCTGTTCGGCATCCTCGCATTCGCCAACGGCGCCGTCGACTTCGCCAAGCTGTGGGACATCGCTCCTGACGAGAGCGTCGCGGGCAGCTCCGAATTCCTGCCGTTCGGCTGGTGGGGCATCCTGTTCGCGCTGCCCTTCGCGATGTGGTTCTTCCTCGGCATCGAGGAGCTGCCGCTGGCCGCGGAGGAGGCGCACGACCCGACGAAGGACATCCCTCGCGCGGGAATCTGGGGTCTCATCACGCTGATCGGCACCGGTGCGATCGTTCTCTTCCTCAACCCGGCAGTGACCGGGTCGGAGGCACTCGGTGCCGCCGGCGAACCGCTGCTCGACGGATTCCGGGCGTTCCTGCCGGCCGAGCTCGCTGCCGTCCTGTCGCTGTTCGCCCTCATCGGCCTGCTCGCGTCGCTGCAGGGGATCATGTTCGCCTACGGACGCAACATGTACTCCCTCTCGCGCGCGGGCTATTACCCGAAGTTCCTGTCGCTGACCGGCAAACGCCAGACCCCCTGGGTCGCCCTGCTCGTGGGAGCGGCGATCGGGTTCGTGGTCCTGCTTGCGGTGGACCTCATCACGAAGAACAACCCCGACATCGGCGCGGTCTCCAACGCGATCGTGCTGAACATCGCGGTGTGGGGCGCCGTGATCTCATACCTCCTGCAGATGGTGTCGTACGTCATCCTCAAGGTGAAGCTGCCGGATGCCGCACGGCCGTATGTGAGTCCGGTCGGCATCGGCGGCGCGGTCGTCGCCGGCGTCATCGCACTGGCGACGTTCATCGGGCAGCTGATCAACCCCGGCTACACCGCGGCGATCATCGCGATCGGGGTCGTCTACGTCATCGGTCTGGTCATCTTCGCCCTCGTCGGACGCAACCGCCTCGTGCTTTCGCCCGAGGAGGAGTACGCGCTTTCGGGCGGACAGCACGGCGATCCGCAGACAGAAGGCTACGACGCGATGGAGACCGAGGTCTTCGGCGACAAGCCCTAGACAGTGTGGATGCGGGGCGTCGGGTCCTGGGGAGACCCGTCGCCCCGCATCAATAGCTCCCGGTTACCGGAGGGCCCCCTCGGCCTTCCCCTTCGGGGAAGTTCGAGAGGGCCAGCTCTCGGGTGGCTCACGATCACTCGCTGGGGACGAGGTTTGCTGCTGGGGACAGCTCGAGCCTTCTCATCGGGAGCTGATACCAGATTACGCGCGATTCGTCCACTAGTATGTCCCCTCTTCGGCGGACACGGAGATCACGTGCCGGAAGAGCGGGCCAGGCCTCAGTAAAGCAGCAGCTGGGCCGAATCGGTCGAGGAGATTCCCCCGATCTCCACCTCGAGATGATACGAGGCGCCCCCTCCTGGAGCACGCGGACGATCAGCGGCAGAGCAGGTGTCGACCGCCGAACGAGTCCGATCCCAGACCAGCGGTGCGGCGCTCGACACGGTCTGACCGGCAGCCAGCAGCACCACCATGTCACTCGGCTCGGTCTGGCAGTCCGTCGAGCGCCACCATGTGTCGTCGCCGCTCGTGATCGTGAAGACCTGGGCGCTCGTGCCGACGTTGAGGGTGCAGTCCGTTGTGCCGTTGTTGGTGAGGCTGATCGACAGCTGCGGGTTCTGGCCCGTCGCATAGGTCTGCTGATCGGTGACCGGCGTCACTGCCACATCGCGCGGGAGACACGCCTCGGCGACGGGAGTGACCGAAGGCGACGGGGCGGCCCCTGTCTCTTCCCCGTCTGCCGCTGCGTCACCGGTGCCCTCCGCGGCGGCCGCATCGTCCACGGCAGCGTCGTCGGCGGCGTTGTCTTCGTCGGGCGCACTGGGGGTGGCCGAGGCCGACGGAACCGGCAGTTCGGTGGCGGCATCCTGCGACTTCCCCGTCGACGCAGGTGTGCCTTCGGATGCCGCGCCCCGCCACGGCTGTGCGATCAGAAGCCAGACCACGGCGACGACGGCGAGGATGCCGACGAGAAGGACGATCCGCCGACGGCGATAGACCGCCGGAGAATGCCGCCTGCGGCGCGGAGGTTCGGTCGCCATGCGCCCAGGTTAGGACGCGGATGCCTCCAAGCCGCTCCGGCGCGCCCGGGACGACCTCCCCCGAGGGGCAAGCCGACCGGAGTGACCCTAGAGGACCTTGAGCATCCGGGTGTTGCCGAGGGTGTTGGGCTTGACGTGCGCGAGGTCCAGGAACTCAGCGACACCTTCGTCGGGGCTGCGCACCAGCTGCGAGTAGACGTCCTGGTCGACGACCTGTTCGCCGATCGGGGCGAAGCCGCGTCGGGTGAAGAACTCGACCTCGAATGTCAGGCAGAACAGGCGCGACAGCCCGAGCGCCTGCGCGCTGGCTTCCAGGCCCTCCACGAGTGCACGGCCGACTCCGTGATGCAGCCAGTCGTCCGAGACGATCAGCGTGCGCACTTCGCCGAGGTCCTCCCACATCACGTGCAGGGCGCCGCATCCGATCAGCGTGCCGTGCTCGTCCTCTGCGACGAGGAACTGCTGCACTGCCTCGTACAGGACGACCAGGTCCTTGCCGAGCAGGATCCGCCGTTGCACGAACGGCTCGAGCAGAGCCTGGATGCCGCGCACGTCCGCGCTGCGCGCCGGTCGTACCGTGAAGTCCCCCACGCGTCCAGCTTAGGCGGGAGGGTCGCTGCGCCCGAACGACGAAGAGCGGATGCCGCAGCATCCGCTCTTCGTTCGCTCCGCCTTACTCGCCGCTCGCGACCGCCAGGTCGATCGTTCCACTGATCTCGCCGCCGCCGACGACGCCGACTGCGACAGGTGTGTTGCGCGGGCCGTTCTCGAACACGAACTCGCCGTTCAGCGCATCGACCTTCACGTGATCGCCGGAGTTCAGCTCGCCGTGCAGGATGCGCTCCGAGAGACGATCCTCGATCTCGTGCTGCATCGCGCGGCGGAGCGGGCGAGCACCGAGGGCGGGATCGAACCCGATCTCGATGAGCTTCTCCTTCGCGGCCAGCGTCAGCTCGATCGTCATGTCGCGATCGAGCAGGCGATCGCCGAGGCGCTTGGTGAACAGATCCACGATCTGGATCAGCTCAGGCTTCGACAGCTGCGGGAACACGATGATGTCGTCGACGCGGTTCAGGAACTCGGGCTTGAAGTGGCGCTTGAGCTCTTCCTTGACCTTGCCCTGCATGCGGTCGTACGACGTCGAGCTGTCACCCTCGACCTGGAACCCGACCGGGCCGCCCGCGATGTCGCGTGCGCCGAGGTTGGTCGTCATGATGATGACGGTGTTCTTGAAGTCGATCATGCGGCCCTGACCGTCGGTCAGTCGACCCTCCTCGAGGATCTGCAGAAGCGAGTTGAAGATGTCGGGGTGCGCCTTCTCGATCTCGTCGAAGAGCACGACCGAGAACGGCTTGCGGCGCACCTTCTCGGTGAGCTGGCCACCCTCTTCGAACCCGACGAAGCCCGGAGGGGCACCGAAAAGGCGCGAGACGGTGTGCTTCTCACCGAACTCCGACATGTCGAGCGAGATGAGCGCGGCCTCATCGTCGAAGAGGAATTCCGCGAGCGCCTTCGCGAGCTCGGTCTTTCCGACGCCGGTGGGGCCGGCGAAGATGAACGAGCCGTTCGGACGCTTGGGGTCCTTCAGACCCGCACGCTGACGACGGATCGTCTTCGCGAGAGCGGCGATCGCCTCTTCCTGCCCGATGACGCGCTGGTGCAGAGCCTTCTCCATGAAGACGAGACGGCTCGACTCCTCCTCGGTGAGCTTGAACACCGGGATGCCGGTGGCCTGAGCGAGCACCTCGGCGATGAGTCCCTCATCGACCACGGCGTGGGATGCGACATCCCCGCTGCGCCACTGCTTCTCGAGGCGCAGGCGCTCGGCGAGCAGGGATTTCTCCTCGTCACGCAGCGATGCGGCCTTCTCGAAGTCCTGGTCCTCGGACGCCTGCTCCTTCTGGCGACGGACCTCGGCGATCTTCTCGTCGAACTCGCGCAGCTCGGGCGGGCTCGAGAGGATCGACAGGCGCAGGCGAGCGCCGGCCTCGTCGATCAGGTCGATGGCCTTGTCGGGCAGGAAGCGGTCGCTCACGTACCGATCGGCGAGGTTCGCCGCCGCGACGATCGCGCCATCCGTGATCTGCACCTTGTGGTGCGCCTCGTAGCGGTCGCGCAGCCCCTTGAGGATGTTGATCGCGTGGGGCAGGCTCGGCTCGGCGACCTGGATCGGCTGGAAGCGGCGCTCGAGCGCGGCATCCTTCTCGAAGTGCTTGCGGTACTCGTCGAGCGTGGTCGCGCCGATCGTCTGCAGCTCACCGCGGGCGAGCAGCGGCTTCAGGATCGACGCGGCGTCGATCGCACCCTCTGCAGCACCGGCACCCACGAGCGTGTGGATCTCGTCGATGAAGACGATGATGTCGCCGCGGGTGCGGATCTCCTTCGTGACCTTCTTGAGGCGCTCCTCGAAGTCACCGCGGTAGCGGGAGCCGGCTATGAGCGAGCCGAGGTCGAGCGAATAGAGCTGCTTGTCCTTCAGCGTCTCGGGCACATCGCCCTTGACGATCGCCTGAGCGAGCCCCTCGACGACGGCGGTCTTGCCGACGCCGGGCTCGCCGATCAGCACGGGGTTGTTCTTGGAGCGGCGCGAGAGGATCTGCATCACGCGCTCGATCTCCTTCTCGCGCCCGATGACCGGGTCGAGCTTGTTCTCGCGCGCCGCCTGCGTGAGGTTGCGGCCGAACTGATCGAGCACCTGCGAGCCGCCCTGTGCCTGCTGCGCGTTGTCGTGCGCGGCACCCGAGACGGCTGCGGGCTCCTTGCCCTGGTAGCCGGAGAGGAGCTGGATGACCTGCTGGCGCACCTTGTTCAGGTCGGCGCCGAGCTTCACCAGCACCTGGGCGGCCACTCCCTCACCCTCGCGGATGAGTCCGAGCAGGATGTGCTCGGTGCCGATGTAGTTGTGACCCAGCTGCAGCGCTTCGCGCAGCGAGAGCTCGAGAACCTTCTTCGCGCGCGGCGTGAACGGGATGTGCCCGGTGGGCTGCTGCTGCCCCTGGCCGATGATGTCCTGCACCTGCTCGCGCACTGCGTCGAGCGAAATGCCGAGGCTTTCCAGTGCCTTGGCCGCCACGCCTTCACCCTCGTGGATGAGACCCAGCAGGATGTGCTCAGTGCCGATGTAATTGTGATTGAGCATCTTCGCCTCTTCTTGGGCGAGGACGACCACTCGACGGGCTCGGTCCGTGAATCTCTCGAACATCGTTTTCCTCCGGGGCAGGGACAGGTCGGTCGACCCCTCTTGGTGCCTTAGAACGAGGGTAACGAGCCCCCGGATGCCAAGTGGCGATGTTCGCCGTAGGCATAGCGCCGCGACATCCTGTGTCGGCGGTCGCGGCTGCGACTCAGCTGTTGGTGCCGTAGATGGGGACCTTGACGTCGTCGAACTCGCCGCCCGTCAGGATCAGCTCGACGTCGCTGTCTTCCTCGAGGTCGTTGACCGCGGCGACCTGACCGCGGGGGGCCATGTCCATCGTGCAGGCCTGGTCGTCGGGGGGAGTCTGGAAGGTGACGGTGACCTCGGCGGGTGCGGTGGCCGCGACATCCTCGATCACGGGGACGCAGGTCGACGAGCCCCAGGTGAGGATCACGAACTGACCCGCGGCGGTCGCCCAGCCGGCGCTCGGCTGGAAGTCGGTCTCGCCGCCGGGCGCGAGCCCGGCCACTGCCGCCAGGTCGACCTGACCCTGCTGGTTGTCGCCCGTCACTTCGATGGAGAGGTCCTCTTCGGGGTCGACGTCCTCTGGCACACCCACGAGTGTGACGCGAGGCACGAGATCCGCAGTGCAGGCCTCGTCCTCTTCGGGAGCCGCGAGCGTGACCTGGAGAACGCCGTCCTCGCTGACATCGGCGCTCTCGGCCTGGGGCACGCACGTCGAACTGCCCACGGTCACGAGTCCGATCACGCGGCCGTTGTCGAGCCAGGCGGCTCCGAGGTCGGGGTCTGCTGCGACGGGCTGCGTCGGCTCCTCGGATGGGGATCCACTGGTGGAAGACGCGCAGCCGGCAAGGGCGATGCTCGCCAGCGCGAGCGCACCGAGTCCGGCCAGGAGTGCGGAACGAGCCATGGACATGCCTTTCGACGAGGTGCCGCTCACACGCGGACCGGCCGCATCCCTGCGCCCGGCCCCTCCATCATGGCGCAGAAGCCTGGCCAACGCCCGGAAGATCGATCACGAGCTGATCACGGCGTGGCGCCTTGTCGAAGCCCTACTGCAGAGCGGATGTCAGACGCGCGAGGTTGTCGAGCACCGTCGAACGGAGGGGCTGCTTCTCCCACTCCTCGAGCGTCAGCTCGCGGCTGAGGCCGCGGTACATGTCCTCCACGCCGCGCATCTCGCGGATGAACTCTTCGCCGCGCACGAGCATCGAGATCTCCATGTTGAGACCGAACGATCGCATGTCCATGTTGCTCGAGCCGATGATCGCGACCTCGTCGTCGATCGTCATGCACTTCGAGTGCAGGATGAAGGGCCTCTGGTACATCCAGATCTTCACTCCGGCTCGTAGAAGCGCCTCGTAGTAGCTGCGCTGCGCGTGGTAGACGAGGGCCTGGTCGCCCTCCTCCGACACGAACAGCTCGACGTGAATGCCGCGTTGGCAGGCCGTTGTGATGGCGAGGAGCAGGGCTTCGTCGGGGACGAAGTAGGGGCTCACGATGATGATCTTGTGCTGCGCTGCGAACAGGAGACCCGCGAACAGCTTGAGGTTGTTCTGGAACTCGAATCCCGGCCCCGACGGAATGATCTGGCAGTCGAGGTCGCCAGGTCCCGAGCGGACGTCGAACAGGTCGATCTCGTCGGTGAGCACCTCGTCGGTCTCGCTGTACCAGTCCGAGAGGAAGACCGCGTTGACGGATGCCACGACCGGCCCCTCGAGTCGCACCATGAGATCGACCCAGTGCAGTCCGCGCCTGATGTTCTTGTTGAGGTTGTACGTCGAGTCCGTCACGTTCTGCGATCCCATGAAGGCGACGCGCCCATCGAGGACGAGAAGCTTGCGGTGGTTGCGCAGGTCGGGCCGCTGGTACCGCCCCCTGAACGGCTGCACTGGCAGCATGAGCCGCCACTGCGCGCCCATCGCATCGAGGCGCTTGAGGGTCCTGCGATAGAAGGGCTTGCCGCGGTTGGCCCAGTGATCGAGCAGCACTCTGACCGTGAGGCCCCGCGCGCGGGCCTCCTCGAGCGCCCGGAACAGGTTGTCGGTCGCGGCATCCGTCTGGAATATATAGAACTCCACATGGACGTACAGCTCGGCCTTGCGGATCGCCTCGGCCATCGCGTCGAGGCTCTCCTGATACTCGGGGATGAGGTGGGCGGCGTTGTCACCGGCCAACGGCATCGCGCCGAGGTTGCGGTTGAGCGTGACCAACGACGTGAACCATCCCGGAGCGTGCGGGCGCAGTGTGCCGAAATCGAGATGCTCGCTCGTCTCGTGGATGTAGGTGTTGATGCGCTCCTGCTTGCGCCGCCGTTTGCGCGGGAGCCGAGGATTGCCGATCAGCAGGAAGAGGAAGACGCCGATGAGAGGGATGAAGTAGATCGCCAGCAGCCAGGCCATCGCGGCTGTCGGCCGGCGATTGCGGGGAACGAAGATGATCGCGAGCACGCGCACGACCAGGTCGAACACGAAGACGAGGATCAGCCACCACGACGCGTCGAATGTGAGCGTGATCACGCGCCGCCCCTTCCGCCCGCCCGTCGCCGGCAATCTGCCCCAGCGTAGCCGGGGGTGAGGTCAGTGCTCAGACGCCGAGGATGCGGCGGCCGGGGCCGGGGCCGGCGGAAGACCCCGCTTCGCGCGCTCCTCGGCCTCGATGCGCGCATACTCGCGGCGCTCGGTGCGGTCGGCGCGGATGACGCTGCGCAGCACGAAGAAGAACAGGGCGCTCACGACGACGGTCGGCAACAGCGACCACAGCACGGCAGCCCAGTAGTCGTCCATGGGCTCCAGAATACCCGGCCACGCTTCCTCCCCAGCCGCGCGCGACGGTGCTCACCGTCCACAGCTGCGTCCGACGTCGTTTCGGCATCCGCGGACCACCCACTCTCGACGCATGACAACGATCGTGAAGGCCGCAAGTCCGGCCGAATTCCTGTCCCTCGTCCCGCACCTCCTGGGATTCCGTCCGGTTCGCAGCCTCGTCGTGATCCCCTTCGCGGGGTCGCGCAGTCTCGGCGCCATGCGATTCGATCTTCCCGACGATGAGCCCGATGCGATCGACCGCGTCGCCTCGACGATCATCGGCATGGTGTGCCGCGTCGCCGAGGCTGAATCCCTGACGACGGTCGTCTACACCGACGCACGGTTCGCGGATGCCGAAGGGATGCCGCACCGCGACCTCTCCGCCGCTCTCGAGACCCGAGCCCACGCCTGCGGCATGCGCGTGGTGGACGGACTGTGCGTCGCGGGGGATGGGTGGGGCTCGTACCTCGATGCGGAGTGCCCTCCGGCAGGGCGAGCGCTGGCCGAACTCGGCGACGGCGCCGCTCCGGTGGGGTCGCTTCCCGATCCGGCGGGCGACCAGACGACGGGTGCGACGCTTCCCTCCGTCGATCTCGCCGAGCGGGAGAGGGTTGCTCGGGCGCTCGCGAGCCTCCACGATGCGGTGGCGCTGCTGTGCGGCCCCGATTCCAACGGCGACGATCGCGAGGATGTCGGCGCGGCGGCCGATGCCGGCATCGATGTCGATGGGGCGGCGGCATCCGCCGCCACTGACGTTCCAGCTGCCCCGGACGACTCGCGCCGCATCGACCCGCGCGCGTTGGCCGCGGTGTGCGTGCTCGATGACCTGCCGACGCTCTTCGAGGCCGCCCTGGCGTGGGACATCGACGCCCTCGAGCCGTACGACGCAGCGTCGATCGCGTGGTGCCTCGCCCGGCCCGCGATGCGTGACATCGCGCTTGTCCAGTGGTGCGGAGGCCTGGCAGCCGGCGACGAGGCGCTCGACGCGCAGCTGCGGTGGGAGGCCGGCGAGGAGTACCCGGCGCACCTCGCGATGCACATGTGGGGAGAGGGTGCGCAGCCCGATCCCGATCGCCTGTCCGCCGCGCTCGGGCTCGCCCGGCGGGTGGCGGCGGGCGCACCGCGTGGCGAGCGGGCCGGTGCGCTGGCGACCTGCGCATGGCTGGCCTGGGCGCTGGGGCGCTCGACGCACGCGGAGCTCTATGCGCTCGAAGCCTGCACGATCGAGCCCGAGCACGGGCTCGCCGAGATCGTGCGTTCGTTCGTGCACGCCGGGCATCTGCCGGACTGGGCCTTCCAGCGGCCGCCGCGATCGAAGCGCCGGAGCTGAAGCCCGGGGATTTCGGGGCGGCCGCGCTCGCGGTGAGGCTACTTGACGAGAGGGAAGAGAATCGTCTCGCGGATGCCGAGGCCGGTGATCGCCATGAGGAGGCGGTCGATTCCCATGCCCATGCCGCCCGAGGGGGGCATGCCGTATTCGAGCGCACGCAGGAATTCCTCGTCGATGCGCATCGCCTCGAGGTCACCCCGAGCGGCGAGCTTCGCCTGCTCCGTGAAGCGCTCGCGCTGAATGACGGGATCGACCAGCTCGGAGTACCCGGTCGCGAGCTCGAAGCCGCGCACGTAGAGATCCCACTTCTCGACGGCGCCTTCGATCGTGCGGTGCTCGCGCACGAGCGGGCTCGTGTCGAGGGGGAAGTCCATCACGAAGGTCGGCCGCGTCAGCCCACTCTTGACGTAGTGCTCCCAGAGCTCTTCGACGAGCTTGCCGGGGGTCGCGTGGGCCGGTGCTTCGACACCGGCCTCGGCCGCGAGCGCCAACAGATCGTCGAGGGATGTCTGCGGGCTCACGGCGTGACCCGAGGCCTCCGACAGCGAGTCGTACATCGACAGCCGATCCCACTGCCCGCCGAGGTCGTACTCCGTGCCGTCGGCCCACGTGACGACGGTCGAGCCCGCGACTGCGATGGCGGCGTTCTGGATGAGCTCCTGGGTCAGGTCGGCGATCCCGTTGTAGTCGCTGTAGGCCTGATACGCCTCGAGCATCGCGAACTCAGGACTATGCGTGGAGTCGGCGCCCTCGTTGCGGAAGTTGCGATTGATCTCGAACACGCGATCGATGCCGCCCACGACGGCGCGCTTGAGGAAGAGCTCGGGCGCGATGCGCAGGTACAGGTCGGCGTCGAACGCGTTCGAGTTCGTGATGAAGGGGCGAGCGGATGCTCCGCCGTGCTGCACCTGCAGCATCGGCGTCTCGACCTCGAGGAATCCTCGCGAGGCGAAGGTCTCGCGCAAGCTGGCGTTGACCTTGGCCCGCGCGACGACCGTCTCGCGGGCGCGGTCGCGAACGATGAGGTCGAGGTAGCGACTGCGCACCCGGGTCTCTTCGCTCAACTCGGCGTACATGTTGGGCAGCGGAAGAAGCGCCTTGGCCGCGACCGCCCAGTCGGTCACCATGATCGACAGCTCTCCTCGGCGGCTCGAGATGACCTCGCCCTCGACGAAGACGTGGTCACCCAGATCGACGAGCTCTTTCCACTCCTGCAGCGACTCCTCGCCGACTGAGGCAAGCGACACCATCGCCTGAATGCGGCTGCCGTCACCGGACTGCAGTGTCGCGAAGCAGAGCTTGCCGGTGTTGCGGCTGAAGACCACCCGGCCGGCCACCGCAGCCGTCTCGCCCGTCTCCGCACCGGCATCGAGGTCGCCGAACCTGTGGCGCAGGTCGGGAATGGTGTGGGTGATGGGAAGGGTGACGGGGTACGCGCCGCCGGCGGCATCTGCTCGCCCGGCATTCAGCCGGTCACGCTTGGCGAGGCGCACCGCCTTCTGCTCGAATATCTCGTCGTCGGTCGGCTCGGGGGCAGGCGTGTCGGTCATCGGGCGGGGCTCCTTGCAAAGTCGGGCCCAAGTCTATCGACGGGACCGCGTGCGTCCCCTGCGTACAGCGGCGACGCTGCTCCGCGCCAGCCGTGTCGGGTTGCGACGGCGCATCGGACAGGGCTTCCGCAGACATTTGCCGTACACGCTGATGAACTTCCCGCTCACAGGCGCCCCGGAGGGGTGTGGGCCTGAGGTTCAATGGGAAAAGAGGGGAACGCCGAAACTTTCGGATTTGCCGCGCCCACTGGGACCATGGCCCGCAAACGGACGGGGCGCCGGACGCTTCGACGAGCTCAGCGGCCGACCGCAAACCGACCACATCGACCAACCCGACGGCAGGGCCGTCACATCACGTCGACCGGGTCGCCGAGGGGCAGCCATCGGATCCGCTCGCGCACCGCGGCCGGAGCCCCGGCGAAGACCGCTGCTGCGGCCTCCTCCTGCTCGGTGAAGTGGCTCCAGCCCTCGACGTGTGCGGGCACGACGATTCCGGGCGCAGCGAGCTCGATGAGCTCGACGGCGGCCGCGGCATCCATCGTGTATGCGAGCGGACCCGTGAGCGGGAACTTCACCGCACCGATATTGACGATCGCGACGTCCGGCTCGAGGCCTGCGGCGGCGCGACGCAGCCCGCCGTAGAGCACGGTGTCGCCGGTGACCCAGAGACCCGGACGATCCGCACCCTCGAGCGTCAGCGCGAAGCCGGTCGCCGGCCCCACGATCGGGCGCGTAAGCGGCGGACCGTGCCGGCAGGGTGTCGCGACGACGGTGATTGTCGGCCTGCCGGAGTCGATCATTAGCGTCTTGGCCCCAGACTCGAGCCCGCGAGCGTGAGGGTGCCCGAGCGCTTTCGCACCCGCGACGGTGGTCACCACGGTTGACGCGCGGGAGAGGCCGGCGCGGCCGGCGTCGTCGAGGTTGTCGGCGTGCTGGTGGTGGCTGAGCAGCACGATGTCGACGTCACCCACCTCATCGAGCTGAATCGCCGGTCCGGCGGTCTTGCGCGAGCTCGTTCCGAGCCCGAACGAATACGTGCGGCCGGGCGCATCGAACGTCGGATCGGTGAGGATGCGCCAGCCCATCCACTCGATGAGGACGGTGGGTCCGCCGATTCGAGTGATGCGCACGTCGCCTCCGTCAGCCGATGTAGATCTCGGCGTTGTCGATGAACCGATGACCCGCCACCGTTGCAGCGATGAGTGCGAACGCGGGTCCGCGGTGACCTTCGTCTACGGGCAGGAAGGTCTCCGGGTCGACGACGCTCAAATACTCGAGCCGGATGCGCTCCTCGCCCATGAGCGACGACTGCGCTGCTGCGGTGCAGGCATCGACCCCCCGGTCGGCATTCGAGGCCGCCGCATCGAGCGCGGCAGAAAGCTTGGCCGCGGCAGCGAGATCGCGAGCCTCGAGCATTCCGACGCGCGTCGATACCGGCAAGCCGTCGTCGCCGCGCACCGTTTCGACCGTGACCACCTCGACGTCGAAGTACAGGTCTCGGATCATCCGCTTGACGAGGAAGATGCGCTGCCGATCGCGCTCACCGTAGACCGCTACATCGGGTTTGACGAGATTCAGCAGCTTCGCCTCGACCGTGAGCAGGCCGTCGAAGTAGAAGGGTCGCGATCGGCCTTCATAGCGCAGGCCGAGATCGCCGGCGCTCACCTTCGTCGTGCTCGACCCGTTCGGGAGCAGTTCGTCGGTCGCCGGCGCGAAGATCACGTCCACTCCAAGGGATGCCAGCAACTGCTGGTCATCGTCGGGCGTCCGCGGATACGCCTCGAACTGGGCGGAGTTCGCGAACCGAAGCGGATTCACGAAGACCGAGACCACCACGATGTCGGCCACCTCCCGCGCGCGATGGACGAGGTCGATGTGGCCGTCGTGGAGGGCGCCGATGGTGGAGATGAGCGCGATCCTGGCGCCGTCCGGCGCTGCGGCTCTGGCCTCGGCCAGTCGGGTGCGCAGCCCGTCGATGGTGCTGATCATCCGTCGATCGTAGCGGTGGGCGCGCCCCCGAGACCGAAACCCGGATCGGCGAGCGCGTGGTCGATCGTGGAATGCGCGAGCGCCGACAGATATGCGCCCGGGTTGGGCACACCGGCCTGGCGCAGCAGGGCCACGGCCTGGCCGACGATGGAGCGGGAGAATTCGGTCGCGGTCGATATCGCCTCGGCGTACGCCGCCCGGTCCTCCTCGGCCACGACGACCGGCTCGCAGCCGAGCTCGACGGCGAGGGCCTGCGCGATCGGCAGCACCGGTGCGGGAGCCGTCACGGCGGCATAGGCGGTCGCCAGCTGCCGCCGGTCGATCGATGTGCCGGTGAACGCGATCGCGGGGTGCACAGCCAGCGGAATCGCACCCTTCGCAACCGCGGGGGCCAGGATGTCGGTGCCGAACGCGGGGTCGGTGTGCAGTACGAGCTGTCCGGGCTGCCAGGCTCCGATGTCGGCCAGACCGCTGACGAGTCCGGCGAGCTGATCGTGCGGGACGGCGACGATGACGAGCTCGCTCCGGCGGATCACCTCGATGGCGTCCAACAGCGGAACGCCCGGCAGCATGGCCTCCACCCGCGCGTCATCCGAGCCGTGCGTGATGCCGACGAGCGCATGACCCGCGCCGGCGAGCGCCGAGCCGAGCACCGGTCCGACCCGGCCCGCTCCGATGATGCCCACTCCGAGGCGGCCGTCCCGGGTCACGACGGGCGCTCCGACGCGGCACTCGACGACACCGCATCGTCGACGTCCGTTGTGGGCTCCGGCACGTCGGCGTCGTCGAGGCCCGCAGCACCCCCCATGCCGGGGTCGCCATCCGCCGCACCCGGCGCGCCGGCGTCACCAGCCCCAGCACTGACCGCATCCGCAGCCCAGCGGTGCGATCGGTCGCCCGAGGAGGCGCGGACTGTGCCGCGCGCGACGTCGGCGAAAAGCTTCAGCGCCTCGACGCGGTCGATCGCGGAGAGCTGAGTCCAGACCGGGCCGACGACGACATGGCCGTGCCCGGAGGCGATGCGCAGGATCCGGTCGACCGGACCCTGATGCACGGCGAAGCTCTGCAGGCGCGCGAGAGGCAGCACCGAGAGCTTGCGCCAGATGAGCCCGCGCCGCAGGAGCAGCACGTCCTCGGCGAGGCGGAAGCCGTTGCGGCGCCACGACAGCGGGCGGAGGAACCACGCTCGCTTCGGAGTCGTGGTGAAGGTGTCCGTCTCGGATGGCCCGAACATCCCCTCCTGCACGATGAGGGGCCACTCGGCGTCCGGCACCGCGGGCAGCAGCAGCCGAAGCACCCGTTCCACGTCGGCTGCTGTGCCGACGGGAAGGGCCGTGGTGAACTGGTCGCGGTTCGTGTCGTTCGCGTTCCGGCCGCTCAGCCGGTTGATGCGGATCGACCACCATCCTGCGGGTCGCCACAGGATCGGCTGCGCGATCTCGACGGCGTGCACACGACCAGGCGGCACGACCTCGGTCACCGTCGTCAGCAGCCCGAACGTGATCCGCACCCCGTCCGGGGTGGGAGCGATCGAGTACCGCAGAGATCGGAGGATCGAGCGCACCCAGTACGCGCCGAAGCCGATCAGCGCGGGGATGAACGCGAAAAGGAGCCAGGTCACCCCCTGCGACACCCCGATGATGACGCCGATCAGCGCCACCAGCAGGAAGACCGTTCCGGGGCTGATGATGTGCGAGACCACGAGCCTCACAACGGGGATGTGCACGACCGATTCGGGTACGTCGACCGGCGCCTCATCGCCCTCGATCAGGCCGTTGATCCCCCGGCTCACCGTCTGGCCGAGCGCTGCGACGCGGGATGTGCGCTCCCCGGGCGCGGCGGCGCGCGCGGCGGCCTCCGCAAGTCGTCGGCCCGATGCGAGGCGCAGGATGTCGGCCCGCACCGCTTCGGCATTGGGGGTCGAGAGGTACTCGAGCTTGACGTTGGCGTCGGTGCCCGCACCGACCACCTCGAGCTTCGCCATGCCCAGCAGGCGCGCGATCATCGGCCGCGTGAGGTTCACCCCCTGCACGCGGTCGAGGGGCGCACGGCGCTGCGTGCGGAACAGGATGCCGCTTCGCACCTCGACGTCGTCTCCGGTGATGCGGAACGTGTGGAACCGCCAGGACATGTAGAAGATCGCGATGAGCACGAGCAGTATGGCGAGCACCGCCAGAATCGCGACGATGTACAGGTTGTTGACGATGATGAAGTCGATCGGGTCGCCGGTGCCCTCCCACTCCTCCAGCTCGTCGGCGGGGATGTCGGGCGCGAGCGACGGGATGAAGAGGTAGAGCAGGCGGTCGCGCAGGTTCGAGACGACGAGCCCGAAGATGATGAGCAGCACCAGCCCGCCGCGCAGCAGCGGCGTGAGAGGGTGAAGTCGGTGCCATTCACCGTCGCTGAGCGGCGAGCGCACCAGGTTCTGCGGCGGGGAGGCGTGCTCGGTCGTCGAAACGGCCGGCGCGCCCGGGTCCAGCGGCGTGCCCTGCGGGGGGAGCGGATCGGTCATAGGCCCGTGCGGCGACTCTCCGCGACGGCGACGAGCTGATCACGGAGGGTCTCGGCCGTCTTCTGCTCGAGGCCGGGGATCGTGACGCCGGTCGCGGCAGCCGCGGTGACGAACTTGAGCTGCGCGATCCCGAAGCCGCGGTCGAGCGGCCCGTGCGTGATGTCGACGAGCTGCATCCGGCCGTACGGCACCGCGACGAGACGCTGCCACAGGATGCCGCGGCGGAAGACGAGGTCGTCGTCACGCAGCCGATACCCGATCGCGCGCGCCTGGCGCGGCAGGATCGCGAGTGTCCAGGCCAGGATCACCGTCAAGATCCCTCCCGGAATCCAGGCCCACATCTGGTGGAAGCCGAGGGTGAGCACCAGCGTGGCGGCGACGACGACGAGGAAGAAAGATCCGGTGGAGATCAGCTGCACCCACACGTACTTGCGCGAGATCTGGTGCCACTCGCCGGGCTCGATCGCGAGGCGGTTCTCGGACCGCGGCTCGACGAGCCGGTCGTACGTCCCGGCGTCCAGGGTTCCCTCAGTGGTCGTGGGGGCTTGGCCGGAGTCCGGGATCATCCCCGGGGTGTTCGTCATCGTCGTCCTTCCGGATCGTGCACAGCTGTTCGGCGACAAGACCTGCGGCGACGAGCAGCGCCCCGCACACCGCTGTCGCGATGATGGTGCCCATCGAGCCTACCGACGGGGCGACGGGGCGGGTCAGCAGGAACAGCAGGAGTCCGAGCCCCGCACCCCCGATCGCAGCACCGACGATGCTCGACGCCTTCGCGAGCATCGCGATCCGCAGCGCGCGGAACGGATTGACCGGCGCGCCCTTCGGACCGCGCGTGGCGCGACGGATGGGCACGGCGAGCGCGATCACGATCCCACCGAGCAGTACGAGCAGGATCGGCAGAGTCACGGCGGGGGTGAAGGTCGGTCGGCCGGTCGAGGTGAGCACCTGGTCGAACAAGAACCCGGCGGCGACACCGAGCGCCGCCGAGATGAGAAGGATGCCGGCCCCGGTGCGTTTCACAGGGTGGCTCGCAGTCGTTCGAGCAGCGCATCGACACGACCGGAGCCCGGCAGCTCGGCGTCCGCGTCGAGCGAGAGCCACGGTTCGAGCACGAAATCGCGCTCGAACGCACGCGGATGCGGCAGCGTGAGCCGTGGGTCGGCACTGCGGATGTCGCCGAAGGCGATGAGGTCGAGGTCGAGCGTGCGGTCGCCCCATCGCTCCTGTCGCTGCCGACCGTGTCGCGCCTCGATCGCCTGCAGGTAGGTGAGCAGTACCGTCGGGGCGAGCCGAGTGGTGACGAGAGCGACACCGTTGAGGTACGCCGGGGCGGAGACATCCGGTCCATCGGGCTTCACGGCGACCGACTCGGTCGGGATGGATGCGCGGACGGCGTCGACGAGGGGCAGCCGCGCGAGGTCGTCGATCGCGGCAGCGAGGGTTGCCGCGCGGTCGCCGAGGTTCGAGCCGAGCGCGACGACGGCCTCAACGGGGGCCGGATGCCGGCGCTCCACGTCGCCGGTGAAGCCCTGAGCCAGACGGCGATTCATCGATCCGCCGTCCGTGAGCGCTCGACGGTCACAGCGACATCGGCGAACGGCAGCGGGATCGGCGCCTGCGGCTTGTGCACGGTCACTCGAACCCGGTCGACCAGGGGGTATGCGAGAAGGGCCTCGGCGATGCGCGCCGCCAGAGTCTCGAGCAGGTCCACGGGCTCCCCCGCGACGATCTCGGCCACCCGCTCGGCTGCTTCGCCGTAGTGGACGGTGTCTGCGACGTCATCCGTCTCGGCTGCGGGTCGCAGGTCGAGCACCAGGGTGAAGTCGACGATGAAGTCCTGGCCGATCCGCCGTTCGTCGTCGTAGACGCCGTGGCGTCCGAAGACGCGCAGCCCGGTCAGCGTGATCTCGTCCATCGACCCTCCCCCTTCCAGCTCGTCGCGATCTTCAGTGCGTCCCTCGTCGCGGTGACGTCGTGGACGCGCACGGCCCAAGCGCCGGACTGCGCGGCGAGAACACTCGTGACGGCGGTCGCGAGATCGCGTCGCTGTTCGGAGACGTCGATCGCGTCATCCTGCTCCAATGTCTCGGCGAGGAACCGCTTGCGACTCGTGCCGATGAGCACACGATGACCCAGCCCGCCGATGCGCTCGATCCCGCGCAGGGTCGCCCAGTTCTGCTCGCCGATCTTGCCGAACCCGATGCCGGGATCGACGACGACCCTGGCCGGAGGGATGCCCGCGCCCGCGGCAGCCTCGACGCGCCCTGTGAGCTCGCCGAGCACCTCGGCGACAACATCCGCGTACTCCGCCCTCGCGTACATGTCCGAAGATGGGCCTCGCCAATGCCCGAGCACGACATCCGCCGACGTCGCTGCGACGGCGGAAAGCATGTCCGGGTCGGCGATGCCACCCGACACATCGTTCACGATCCGTGCACCGGCCTCGACCGCCGCAACGGCCGTGGAGGCGTTCATGGTGTCGACGCTCACCAGCGCACCCGCAGCGGCGAGCGCCTGCACGACCGGCAGCACACGCTCCTGCTCGACCTCGACCGGCACGCGCTCCGCGCCCGGTCGCGTCGATTCGCCGCCCACGTCGAGGATGTGGGCGCCCTGCGCGCGCAGCAGCAGTCCTCGGGCGATGGCGGCATCCGCGTCGAGGTACCGACCGCCGTCGCTGAATGAGTCGGGGGTCACATTGACGATCCCCATGATGAGTGTGCTCATCCGCGGCTCGCCCCGAGGAGTGCCATCAGCTCTGCCCGTGCCGCCGGTTCGGCGAGGTCACCGCGGGCCGCGATCGTGACGGTCGAGGCATCCGTCTGCCGCCCGCCGCGCATCGTCACGCACTCGTGCGTCGCATCCAGCACCACGAGGACGCCGCGGGTGTCGAGCGACGACGCGATGACATCCGCGATCTGCTCACCCAGCCGCTCCTGCACCTGCGGGCGCGACGCGAGCACGTCGACGAGCTTGGGCAGTGCGCCGAGCCCCACGACCTGCTCGCCCGGCAGATACGCGATGTGGGCGTGGCCGCGGAAGGGCAGCAGGTGGTGCTCGCACATCGAGCGGAATCGGATGTCGCGCAGCATCACCGCGCCCGAAGGCAGCGTCTCGGGCGCAGGCCCGCGCGCGACGGAGATGGTGTGCGCGAGGGGGGCTGCGGCATCCTCACCCACGCCGGCGAAGAACTCCGCGTACGCGTCCGCCACCCGCGAAGGGGTCAGCCGCAGGCCCGGCCGATCAGGGTCTTCCCCGATCGCCTCGAGCAGTTCCCGCACCAGCGCGGCGACGCGCTCACGATCTACGGCCACGGGCCCGAGCCTACGCGGTTGCGGGACGCGCCTGACCGGTCGGACGGCGCTTGACCGCCTTCTCAGGCGCGGCCTGCTCCGCCTCGACCGACGCGGCGACCGGCTCGCGCACGGCACGGCTCGGCACCTCGACCGGCGGACGCGGCGATACAGGTCGCTGCTCGCTCGAGAGCCACTGCGGCCGCGGCGGGAGCTTCTCGACGTCGGCGAAGATCTCGGCCAGCTCGATGTGGTCGAGCGTCTCTTTCTCGAGGAGCTCCAGTGCCAGCTTGTCGAGGATGTCGCGGTTGGCGTTGATCACCTGGTAGGCCTCGTTGTGCGCCTGCTCGATGAGCGCGCGCACCTGGACGTCGATGCGCTCGGCGACCCGCTCGCTGAAGTCGCGACCATGGCCCATATCGCGGCCCATGAACACCTCGCCCGAGCCCGAGCCGAGCTTGACGGGACCGACATCCATCGTCATGCCGTACTCGGTGACCATCTTGCGGGCGATGCCCGTGGCCTTCTCGATGTCGTTCGAGGCGCCGGTCGTCGGGTCGTGGAAGATGATCTCCTCCGCGACGCGACCACCCATGGCGTACGCGAGCTGGTCCTGCAGCTCGTTGCGGGTGATGGAGTACTTGTCGTCGAGGGGCAGCACCATGGTGTAGCCGAGCGCCTTGCCGCGGGGCAGGATCGTGACCTTCGTGACCGGGTCGGTGAAGTTCATCGCCGCCGCCGCGAGAGCGTGTCCGCCCTCGTGGTACGCCGTGATGAGCTTCTCCTTGTCCTTCATCACGCGCGTGCGACGCTGCGGGCCGGCGATCACACGGTCGATGGCCTCATCCAGCGCACGGTTGTCGATGAGCTGCGCGTTGGAGCGCGCCGTCAGCAGGGCGGCTTCGTTCAGCACATTCGCGAGGTCGGCACCGGTGAAGCCCGGCGTCTTGCGCGCGACGACCTCGAGGTCGACACCATCGGCGAGGGGCTTGCCGCGGCCGTGCACCTCGAGGATCTTCGTCCGGCCCTTGAGGTCGGGCGCGTCGACGCCGATCTGCCGGTCGAAGCGGCCGGGACGCAGGAGTGCCGGGTCGAGGATGTCGGGACGGTTGGTCGCCGCGATGACGATGACGTTGACCTTGGGGTCGAAGCCGTCCATCTCGACGAGCATCTGGTTGAGCGTCTGCTCGCGCTCGTCGTGTCCGCCGCCCATGCCGGCGCCGCGGTGACGACCGACGGCGTCGATCTCGTCGATGAAGATGATCGCGGGCGAGGTCTCCTTCGCCTGGTTGAAGAGGTCGCGCACGCGGCTCGCGCCGACGCCGACGAACATCTCGACGAAGTCCGAGCCCGAGATCGAGTAGAAGGGCACGCCCGCCTCACCTGCGACGGCGCGGGCGAGCAGGGTCTTGCCGGTTCCGGGAGGGCCGTACAGCAGCACGCCCTTCGGGATCCGGGCGCCGACGGCCTGGAAGCGGGTCGGGTCCTTCAGGAAGTCCTTGATCTCCTGCATCTCTTCGATGGCCTCGTCGGAGCCGGCGACGTCGTCGAAGGTGACCTGGGGCATCTCCTTGGTCACGAGCTTGGCGCGCGACTTGCCGAACTGCATGACCTTGCTGCCACCGCCCTGGGCGCTCGACAGCAGGAACCAGAACAGCAGGCCGAGCAGGATGATCGGAAGGAGGAGAGACAGGAATCCGTCGAACCACGTCGCGCGCGGCACGGCGTCGTTGAAGCCGTCCTTCGGATCGGCCGCGTTGATCGCGGACACGACCTCGTCGGCACGGGCCGTGACGTAATAGAACTGCACGTCGCTGGCGCCCTCGAACTCCTTGGACAGCTTCATGTCGACGCGCTGATCGCCGTCGGTGTTGACCACTTCGGTGACGGTGGTGCCGTCGAGGAGCTCGAGACCCTGCTGCGTGGAGATCTGCTTCGCACCGCCCAGACTCGAGATCAGCGAGAAGCCGACGACCAGCAGGAACCCGATCATCAGCACGTAGAAGAGCGGATTGCGGGTGATCTTCTTGATGTCCATGGTGGGAGCTGGAGCTCGGTCCTTTTCGTCGGCGATCCGTCCGTGCGGTCAAAGCTGCCCCGACAACGGTGAATTCAGGGTATCGCGGCGTTTCTGTGCCCTGCCTGCGTATTCGCCGACGGCGTACGCACCGCCCGGTCGTCGAGCGAAGAGCGCAGCGACGAGACGAAACGCGCCGACCGCCCGTCAGGCGTAGACGTGCGGCGCGAGGATCGCGACATCCCGCAGATTGCGGTACCGCTCGGCATAGTCCAGGCCGTAGCCGACGACGAACTCGTTCGGGATGTCGAACCCCACGTATTTGCAGTCGACCTGCACCTTGGCGGCCTCGGGTTTGCGCAGCAGCGCGAACACCTCGACCGAGGCGGCACCGCGCGACGCGAAGTTCTTCAGCAGCCAGCTCAGCGTGAGGCCCGAGTCGATGATGTCCTCGACGATGAGCACGTGCTTGTCGTGCAGGTCGGTGTCGAGATCCTTCCGGATCTGCACGACGCCACTCGACTGCGTACCGGCGCCGTAGGACGAGACGGCCATCCAGTCCATCGGCACAACGGTGGGCAGTGCTCGCGAGAAGTCCGCCATGACCATGACCGCGCCCTTGAGGACGCCGACGAGCAGAAGTTCCTTGCCGGTGTAATCCGCGGCCACCCGGGCAGCGACCTCATCGAGCTTTGCGAGGATCTGCTCCTCGGTCACGAGAACCTGGGTGAGATCATCCTGTACGTCGGCCGCGCGCATGGTCAGAGCGTAGTCGGATGCGCATGGCGAGATGTGAACTCGAGCCGCCCCGCGACGCGCCGGACTCGGCATGCGGACAGGTCGATCGGGCCCTGCCCCGACCAGTCCGTGACGAGCCGTGCGACTTCAAGGGTCTGCACGCGAGTGAGGCTCTCGCCGAACTCGGCGGCGACGACATGGCGGATGATCCGGTGCCGAAGGGCCGCGGGATTCGCAGCGAGCGCGGCGACCGACACCGAGATCCCCGCCTCCGCGTGCTCGACGATGTCCTCGATCGTCTCCTCGATCATCTCGTCGAACGCTTCGGCGTCCTCGCGCAGCTGGGCGGCGGTGCGGGCGAGCGCCTCGGCGATGCCCGGGCCGAGCTCGGCCTCGAGAACCGGCAGAACCGTTTCGCGCACGCGCACGCGCGTGAAGCGCGGGTCCACGTTGTGCGGGTCATCCCACGGCTCGAGGCCCTCGGCGACGCACGCAGCCCGCGTCGTCACCCGCCGGACCTCGAGCAGCGGTCGCAGCAGCAGCACGCCGTCGAGAGCGGTCCCCGCTCGCCCTCTGGACGCCGCTGCCGCCTCGCCCGGAGCCTCCGCGGGCAGGGGGCCGGCCGCCGCCATGCCCTGCAGGCTCGCTCCGCCGGATCCGCGGGCCAGGCCGAGCAGCACCGTCTCGGCCTGGTCGTCGAGCGTGTGACCCACGAGCACCGCGGTGGCGCCGGCATCCGCTACGGCCTCTCGGATCGCGCGGTATCTCACCGCGCGCGCCGCACCCTCGGGACCCCCGTCCTCGCCGACGTTCACGCGCGCGACCACGGCGGCGATGCCCAGGCTGGTCGCTGTCTGCGCCGCCGTCTCCGCCACCTCGGACGAGTCGGGCTGCAGCCCATGGTCGACGGTGATCGAGGCGACAGCCAGCCCGAGCTTGGCTGCCTCGAAGGCTGTAGCCGCGGTGAGCGCGAGCGAATCCGCACCACCGGAGAGCGCGACCAGGACGGTCGATCCGCTCGGGACCGCGGCGAGCGCCCGCCGCACCGCGAGGCGCACCTCCGCGACGGCGGGGTCGAGGCTCGGCCGATGTGCGTCCACCCGCTCACGGTACCGGGAGGAATCAGTGCGGTGGGATGCGGCGGCTAGGCTGGTCGCGCCACCGGTGCTGAGCGAGCGCAGCGAGTCGAAGCATCCACCGTCTCTTCGAAGGAGTTCCCATGGGCGCGTACGACGCCGTCATCGAGATCCCCCGCGGCAGCCGCATCAAGTACGAGGTCGACCACGGTACGGGCCGCGTGTTCCTCGACCGCATCCTGTACACCGCGTTCGGGTACCCCACGAACTATGGCTTCTTCGAGAACACCCTGGGCGAGGACGGCGATCCGCTCGACGTGCTGGTGCTGCTCGACTTCGACCTGACCCCCGGCGTGCTGGCGAAGGTGCGGCCGGTCGGGGTGCTCAAGATGAGCGACGAGGCAGGCGGCGATGACAAGGTCGTCGCGGTGCTCGCCAAGGACCCGCGCTGGGCGCACATCCAGGACGTCAACGACATCCCCGAGTACACGCGCAGCGAGATCACGCACTTCTTCGAGCACTACAAGGATCTCGAGCCCAACAAGTGGGTCAAGGTCGACGAGTGGGCGGATGCCGCCGAAGCCGAGCGACTCGTGTCGGAGGCCTTCGACCGCTTCGAGGAGCACGAGGGCCAGACCGCGACTCAGGGCGAGGGTGCAGCACCCGGGACCGCCGAGCCCGGCCCCAACGCCTAGGGAACACCCGCTCCCGCAAGCGCGAGTGCGTCAGATCGAGACGCCCCGCGCGCCCATGAACGGCACCGGGTCGACAGGGAACCCGTTGACGTAGGTCTCGAAGTGCACGTGGCAGCCGAAGGCGTTGCCCGTGCGGCCTTCGCTGCCGATGAGCTGACCGGCGTTGACCCACTGACCGTAGCCGACGAAGAACCCACCCGGGCGGATGTGCCCGTACCCCGTGCCTATGCCGCCGCCGTGGTCGATCTTGATGTAGTTGCCGTACCCGCCGTTGTATCCGGCGTACACCACGGTTCCCGCCGAGGCGGCGTAGATGCCCGCTCCGCAGCCGGCGGCGAGGTCGACGCCGTAGTGATACCCGCTCGAGCAATAGCTGTTGCCGCACTGAACGGTGCGCGGACCGTAGCCCGAGCTGCGCCATCCTGATGACGGACGCGCCCAGCCGGTCCCGACTACCGCGCCTCCGCCACCGCCGCCTCCGCCGCCACCTCCGCCACCGCCGCCGGCTGCGGCCGCAGCGGCCTGCTCGCGTGCGATGCGCTCGGCCTCGGCCCTCGCCCTGGCTGCCGCCTCGGCCCGGGCTTTCGCCTCGGCGGCTTTGCGGACGCGCTCGCCTTCCTTATAGTCGGCGATCGTCTTGCGGGTGTTGTCCTGCAGAGCGGCGAGCTGGGCCTTGAGCTCGGACTGGCGCACCTGCTGCTCGTCGAGGGCGGCCTGGGCGGCATCCGCGGCCTGCTGCGCCGCGATCATCTTGGCCTCGGCCTCTTGCTGCAGCCGGTCGCGCTCGGTGCGGGCGACCACAGCCTGGTCGCTGAGGCCCTGGGCGGAGTCGCGCGCAGTGATGGCCTCGGAGTAGACATCGTGGTTGCGCTCGATGAGCTTGTCCATCGTGCCGAGTCGTGCGAGCAGATCGTCGGCCGTCGCGGCCGAGCCCGAGAAGAAGAGCTCGAGTGAGGTGTCGTCTCCGCCGTTGCGGTAGAGCTGCGCAGCGACGCGCCCTGCCTTGTTGGCGGCATCCAGAGCCGTCGCCGCTTCCTCGTCCGCCTGCTTCTGCAACTGCTCAGCGCGGAAGGCGGCATCGAAGTAGGCCTGCTGGGCGACGTAGAACTCGTCGGAGGTCTGCTGCGCAACCGCGCGCTTCGCCGCGACATCGTCGGCGAGGTTCTGGATGAGGCCCTGGATCTTGGCGACCTGCGCCTGCTTGGCCGCCTGGTTCGATTTGGCCTTGACCACGTCGTCCCACGACGGATAGTCCGCGGCGAACGCGGGCGGGATGAGGGCGGCGCTCAGCGCACCGAACGTCGTGACGCCCAGGATGCCGAGACCGAGCGCTCCGCGTCGGCTCATCGCCGGCCACAGCAGGCGGCGCTCACGAGGACTGGGCGCGCAATCGCACTCGTCTTCGATGGCCAGTTCGGACTCCACTCAATCCTCCCCTCGCGTCAATTCAAGCTTCACACTAGCAACATCAGTCACACGCGCAACGGATCCTCCCGAATCAATACTCCGCCTCTTGAGCTCGAAGCGCACCATGTCAGTTTCATCAGCATCCATATCGTGACTCGTGCGACCCGCCCTCGATTGGCGGATCCGACGGGGATTGCGTATGCTTGAGCGTCGGTAAGCGTGAGTCCCCGGGCTCTGCTCGGCCCCATCGTTTAGTGGCCTAGGACGCCGCCCTTTCACGGCGGTAGCACGGGTTCGAATCCCGTTGGGGTCACCACTCCGGCACATAATTGAATAAGCATGGCCCTGTAGCGCAGTTGGTTAGCGTGCCGCCCTGTCACGGCGGAGGTCGCGGGTTCAAGTCCCGTCAGGGTCGCTCTGAAGCGACGGGCCCTTTTTCGAGAGGGCCTTTCGTCTAGGACGTGGCAGCTCCGGATGCCGCGCGGCTCTGTAGCTCAGTTGGTAGAGCGCACGACTGAAAATCGTGAGGTCACGGGATCGACGCCCGTCGGAGCCACTGGCCCTTCTTCCTGGCTTCTACAGGAAGGGGGGTCTTTTTTCGCCCGTCCCACTAGCGTGTGGGCATGGCTGAAATGGGCTCGCCTCCCGCTACGGCGACATCCGATCGAGCGACCGACAGTCCGGCCCGCGCACCACTGGTGCTCCTCGCCCTGATCCTTGCGGCGGCCATCGCCAACCTGAATCTCGCGGTCGCGAACGTCGCACTCCCGACGATCGGGGCGGCGTTCGACGCATCGCAGACCCAGCTGAATCTGACCGCGGTCGGCTACAGCCTCGGGCTCGCGGCATCCGTCCTCTATCTCGGCGCTCTGGGCGATCGGTACGGTCGCAAGCTCATGCTGCTTCTCGGCGCCCTCGCCTCGATCCCGTTCGGACTCCTTGCGGCGTTCGCGCCCTCGATCGAGGTGCTGATCGTCGCCCGGGTGCTCGGCGGGATCGCCGGCGGCATGTGCTATCCGACCACGCTCGCGCTGATCGCAGCGCTGTGGCGCGGGGCCGGTCGAACCCGTGCGATCGCCCTGTGGTCGGCGATCGGCGCCGCGGTCGCCTCGCTCGGGCCCCTGCTCTCGGGCTACCTGCTCGAGACCCTCGACTGGGGATCGGTCTTCGTGGTGACGGTCCCGCTCGCGGTGATCGCCTTCGTCCTGGCGCTGCTGTTCGTTCCGGCGCACATCAACGAGTCCAAGGCCGCGGTCGACAACATCGGCGGGATCATCTCGATCGTGATGGTCGGCGCATTGATCCTCGCCATCAACTTCGCCGTCGTTCCCGACTCGACGACGCTGGCGGTGACGCTGCTCATCGTCGCCCTCGCGGGAGCCGTCGTGTTCGTCATCCGTCAGCGCCGGGCACGCAATCCGCTGTACGACCTGCACATCGCAGCCCGGCCTCCGTTCTGGGTGGCGGCCGTCGCGGGCATCATCGTGTTCGGCTCTCTCATGGGCGCCATGTTCATCGGCCAGCAGTTCCTGCAGAACGTGCTCGGCTACACGACCATCCAGGCGGGTGCCGCGATCCTGCCCGCCGCGATCCTCATGGTGCTGATCGCACCGGTGTCGGCGCGGATGGTGGACCGAACCGGTTCACGGACGACGCTGCTCCTGGGCTACGGGTTCGTGTTCCTCGGCTTCCTCACCATGCTCCTGCTGTGGCACGAGGGCTCCGCCTATTGGCAGGTCGGTCTCGGCTATGCGCTCGTCGGCGCCGGCGTGGGATTCGCGCAGACTCCAGCGGCGCACTCGCTGACCGGGTCGGTCCCCCCGACACGGCTCGGGATGGCGTCAGCCACCGCCGACCTGCAGCGCGACCTCGGTGGAGCGCTCATGCAGTCGATCTTCGGCGCTCTGCTGACTGCCGGCTATGCGGCGGCGTTCAC
The DNA here is from genome assembly GCF_039530225.1 of Microbacterium pumilum. Classification (NCBI taxonomy): domain Bacteria; kingdom Bacillati; phylum Actinomycetota; class Actinomycetes; order Micrococcales; family Microbacteriaceae; genus Microbacterium; species Microbacterium pumilum. The sequence goes on along the minus strand of NZ_BAAAOH010000001.1, from coordinate 1,117,377 downwards.
GGCTGCGATCGGGGCGTCAGCGGATGCGACGACGGTCTCGAGCTCGGTGGAGAGTGAGCTGACGAAGTCGTTCGACAGCGCCGAGGCGATCGCCAAGCAGTATCCGCAGTACGCCGACCAGATCACGGCCGCGGCAAAGGAGTCGTTCCTGGCCGGCGATCAGTGGGCGTACACGGCGGGGCTGATCGCGGTGCTCATCGGAGCGGCGCTCGTCTTCATCTTCTTCCCGCGAAAGGACAGGGAGAGCGCGCTCGTGGCCGGCTACCACGCGACCGACACAGCCGCCCCGGGCCAGACGACCTGACGGGTCGCCGAGCGTCTCGCGCGCCGATGCGCGCTCCTTCGACGCAGACCGTTCCGAGGAGACCCAACCGATGCATTCCGATCCCGCAGCGCCGACCGCACTCGCTCGATGGGGTGTGCAGATGCCCGAACTGAACGGATCGGTCGCGCTGGTCACCGGTGCAAGCGACGGCGTCGGATTCGAGATCGCCAGAGCGCTCGCAAGGGCCGGCGCCGAGGTGGTGATGCCGGTGCGAAACCGTGCCAAGGGGGAGGGAGCGGCGGAGCGCATCCGTGAGAGCGCGCCAGGCTCGATCGTGGAGCTTCGAGACCTCGACCTGGCCTCTTTCGCATCGGTCGACGGGCTCGTTCGAACACTCGAGACCGAAGGGCGACCGATCGACCTCTTCGTTGCGAACGCGGGGATCGTACTTCTCGGGGACCCGATGCGACACGTCAGCGCGGACGGGTACGAGCTCCATTTCCAGACGAACTTCCTCGGGCACGCTGCGCTGACCGCCGGCATCCTCCCCCTTCTTCGCGCCGGTGACGCACGCGTCGTTCTGCAGTGCAGCCTCGCCGCGAACCACTTCGGGATCGACCTCGACGATCTGCAGAGTGAGCGCCGGTACTCGGCGCTGCGAGCGTATGCGTCGTCGAAGATCGCGCTCGGGCTCTTCGGAGTGGAGCTGCATCGCCGCTGCATGCTCGCTCGGTGGGGCCTGCGCGTCGCGCTGAGCCACCCCGGCATCGCGCTGACGAACATCGGGCCGCCTGCTCTGCGCAACGGGACGCAGTGGTGGAACCGCGCAGCCAGGGCGCTCATGGAGCGCGGCGCGCTGGGGCAGAGCGCCGCCGAAGCCGCGTCGACCGCGCTCTATGCGCTGACGGCGCCGGATGCCGTGGGCGGCGGGCTCTACGGCCCGTCGCGGCCGTTGCACCTCAGCGGGCCGCCGCGACAGCAGCGGGTGTATCGCAATCTCGCCGACTCCGAGACGGCGGAGCGGCTGTGGGCCATCATGGACAGTCAGCTGCCGACGCGCTTTCCTGTGACGGCAGACGGATGAGGGGTGGCAGCGCGATGGCACGTGGAACCGAGTGGTGCCCCGAGGGGTGGGATCGCCACACCTATCCGCACGGTGATCATTCCCATCCGTACTACATCGTCGATCGAAGCCCCGCCGACTCACCGCACCCGAGTGTGCTGCTGATGCACGAGTTCCCCGGCATCTCCGACAACCTCGTCGCCCTGGCGAACGTCCTGGCGGAGGACTTCCGCGTGGTGGTCCCGTCGATCGTCGGCCGCGACGGAAGCGCCACGCCGCTCGATTCGATGAGACAGATCTGCGTGCGAAGAGAGGTGCACATCCTCGCCCGGCACGGTGTGAGCGCCTCCGTGGCGTGGCTGCGGGAGTTCGCGGACGCGCACGTCGCCGACTCATCCGGTCGCCGGTACGGCGTGATCGGCCTGTGCCTGACCGGCAACTTCGCTCTCGCGCTCGCCGTCGATCCGCGCGTCGCGGCTGCCGTGGTCGGCGAGCCGGCGATTCCGGTGAGGCCCTCCGGACTCGGGCTGTCTCCCGGCGACAGCGCCAGCCTGGCCGAACACCCCGACCTCCGCGTGCAGGGCTACCGCTTTCGCTACGACTGCCTGTCGCCCGGGGCGAAGCTCGACGCGGCGCAGCGGCTGCTCGGCGGGCGCATGCAGGTGTTCACCCTCACCGGACCGAACCAGTTCGGGCATTCGACCCTGACCGGGCGGTGGCGCAGCGACGCGGCCATCGCGAGCACGAGGGCGTTTCTGAACGAGCGACTCGCGCCCTGACGCTCGGCGGCCTCAGCGCGCCACCGGGCGCAGCTCGCGCGGCACCGGAAACGGGAGGGGGAACCGGTCGAGCGTCGCGCCGACCGCGGATGACGCCCCGAACTCGTCGGCGACCACGGTGACCCCTCGCACGCTGACCTCGGCGATGCGGACGGGCCGCTCGGTGCCGTCGGCGAACCGCAGGATGTACCGATCCGCGAGATAGCCGATGCCCAGGTCCTCGAGGACCTCTTCGGCGCCGAGCCAGTCCACGACGTCGCCGGTGACTTCGCGCCCGAGCAGATCCATGGCGCGGAATCCGTCGCCCTCCGCCACGATCCAGCCGACCGTCTCACCGTCGCCGCGGCGATGCTCGATCCAGTCCGGGGGAAGCACGGTCGCGAGCCTAGCAACGGTGCGCAACGGATGCCGCGAGCCGCGGCATCCGTTCGCTACAGCTCGCCGGGAGCCATCGCCTGTTCGTCGAGCTGCTCGACGAACTGCCGGGCCCGGCTCGGCGCCTGGCCCGCCTTGCGCGGCGCGTAGACGACGAGCGAGTGGAACATGAACCGCACCACGAACGCCACGACCAGGGTGATCGCTGCGGCAGCGACCGCCGAGATGTGCCACGACTGCACCATCAGCGCGAGGATCGGGATGCGGATCAGCGCCTCGGCGTTGTTGAAGGAGAAGGACTTGGCGAAGCGGTGCCACACACCCGAGGCCGACTCGCGCATGTCCTGGAAGACGAATCGCTCTTGCAGCAGGAAGTTGCCGATGATCGTCGTCTCGGCGGCGATCACCGCGGCGAAGACATAGCCCACGCCGGCATGGATGAGGCCGGCCATGATCGCCAGGTTGACGAGAGCGCCGATGCCGCCGATGACGGCGAACAGCGACATCTTGCCGAAGCGCAACGCGGTCAGCTGCACGACGAAATGCATCCCCTGGCGCGCCGAGGCCTTCGATTCGCCGGCGTAGCGGTCCGCGAAGTCGAACGGCACCTCGGCGACCCGCAGATTGCGGCGCGCGAGGATCTCGAGCAGGATCTTGAACCCGCGCGGCTTGAGCGTCGCGGAATCGATGGTGCGACGATCGACGATGAAGAAACCCGTCATAGGGTCGGACACCTCGCGCAGGCGGATCGGGAACATCGCCCGAGTGAGCGAGGTGGCGGCCTTCGACACGAGGATGCGAGAGCGGTCGGCAAGGCCGGTCGCCGTGCCCCCGCCGGCGTACCTCGACGCGACGACGAGGTCGACATCGCCGCGCGAGTAGCGCGACCAGAGCGCGGGGATCTCCTCTGGCGGATGCTGCAGATCGCCGTCAAGGACGAGACATGCGTCGGCCTCCGCCGTGGCGAACCCCTCGAGCACTGCTCCGCCCAGCCCGCCATCGCGACGATCGCGGTGGATCAGCCGGACCGGCAGAGTGGCGGTTGCCGCCACCGCGAGGATCTGGTCGGGCGTCGAATCGGTGCTGTCATCGACGAAGATGACCTCCGCCTCGATGCCGTCGACCGCTGCCGTGACACGACGAACCAGCTCCGCGATATTGGGAGCCTCATTGAAGGTCGGGATGATGATCGAGAGGTGCACTGCCCTCCATAATCGCATGCGACGACGGGTGCGAAGCTCCGAGCTTGCCCAGCGACGACGCCCCCGCAGACGCCTCGCGGCGGATATGCGGAGTGGCAGCATCCGCAAGTCCTGAGCAAAACCTCAGCGTAGTTGTTGGTCTCATTCGAAATGGCGCTTCCCACTCGACCTCCGGCACGGTAGATTTGCTGTTGCAGGGCAGTGGGATGCCTATGCATGTGATTGACCCGATTTATCGGGGCCTCGCTGGGGATTGAAATTTCGACGAGTTCGCTCGCCGAGATGCTTTATGGGGAATCGACGAGCCTGCTCGTCAGAAGCGGTACTGGGGAACGTAATGGCGACTGGGGACGCTTTGCGCGTGCGGCATTTTGCCGCCGGGCAATGACGACGATCGACGCGAGCGCAGCGATCGATTTGGATCCACCTTCTGGATTCAGGCCGATTGCTGCGCTTCGCGCTCCGATCGTCACGACGACCGGAGCACGGTCGACCGCAGTGTCGGCCGCGAAGGCGGCCGTCCTGCCGGCAGGTGCGACGGTCGCACCACGGATCGAGCCCGCACTCGAGCGGCGGCGTGCGTGGGAGCGGCGCTACGCCCGGCAGCTGCGGATCTCCGACGTGCTGGCGGTGCTGCTGGTCACGGTCGGTGTCGCCCTGGTGGACTCACTCGTCACATATGGCGGCCTCGCCGCGATGTGGACACATGGGGCACTCCCCATCCTGAGCGGCGCGCTGTGGATCACCATGCTCGCGCTGTTCCGCACCCGGTCCAGCACCATCGTCGGGTCGGGCTCGACCGAGTACGTCCGGCTCGCCCACTCCACCGGATTCGCGTTCGGGATCGTCGCGATGATCTTCGTGATCTTCCAGCTGCCCGGCGCTCGTACGCAGCTGATCTTCGCTCTGCCGATCGGTCTGCTGGTGCTCCTGGTCAATCGCTGGGCGTGGCGCCGGTGGCTCAACGCCAAGCGCAAGGTGGGGCTCTTCACCTCCCGCGCCATCGTCACGGGCTCGCGCGACGACATCGAGTACGTCATCCGCCGGCTCGAGCGCGACGGCAAGCTGGGCTACTCGGTCGTCGGCATCGCCACCACCGACACCGTCGAGGCCGACATGGACGTCGACGGCAAGAACTACCCGCGTGTCGGGTCGACCCACTCTGTCGCGGCCAACGCTCGCCAGCTCAGCGCCGACACGATCATCGTGGCCAGCCGCCCCGACGACGATCCGGACTTCATCAAGCGGCTCAGCTGGCAGCTCGAGGGCACCGCCGCCGAGCTGATCCTTTCGAGCCGGCTCGCGGATGTCGCGGGCCCCCGCATCTCGCTGGATTCATCGCCGGCCTCGTCGGTCTTGTCGCGGTGGCGGGCTTCGCTGTGGCCCCAGCTCTCGCTGCCGTGCCCTCGACGACGACCGGCATATTCGCCGACAACTTGGAACCCGCCATCGATGTGGACTCCGACCGCGGGGCGGTCGAACTCGGCGTGCGCTTCAGCCCGCAGAAGTCGGGCGACGTGGTGGCCCTGCAGTACTACCAGGGCGAGCGGGCATTCGGCGTCACGCAGGCGACCCTCTGGTCCGGAGACGGCGATGTGATCGCGCAGGTCTCGTTCGACGCGACGACCGAAGTGGGTTGGCGCACCATCCCGCTTGACGAGCCGGTGAGCCTCGATGCTGGCCGTTCCTACGTCGCGTCTTACAACGCTCCCCGTGGCGGCTACGCCGTGACGGAGGACGATCTCGACGAGACGATGTACCAGAACGGATTCCGCCTGGGCGCGGGTGCAGGCGTCTACCGATATGGCCCGACCAGCACGCTGCCGACATACAGCTACGACGGGTCGAACTATCTCGTAGACGTCGTCTACAAGGTGGAGACCGTCGAGCCCGGCACGCCGACCACGCCGACTCCGAAGCCGACGGATTCCCAGACTCCGACTCCGACGGCCACGCCGACGGCGACTGCCACGCCGACGCCCACCCCGACGGCGACTCCGAAGCCGACCCCCACGCCGACGCCGACCCCGACGCCGACCCCGACTCCCACCCCGACCCCGACGGTTACGCCGCCGCCGGCGGAGACTGGAGGGTTCATCGTCTTGGGCCGTTCATTCCCCTCCTCCGCGACGACCGGTGTTCCTGCCGGAACAACGCTGACCACGTACACCGGGCCGTGCACGATCCAGACTGACAACGTTGTGATCGACGCGAAGATCATCAATTGCGACATGCGCATCCTGGCCAAGGGGATCAAGATCACGCGATCCGTACTGAACGGGCAGATCTACAGCGACCCGGACTACTTCAACGGCTCCTTCAGCATGACCGACAGTGAAGTGAGGATGCCCAACTCGACCGGCACCGGCGTCGGCGACGTGAACTGGACCCTCACCCGCGTGGAGATCACCGGCGGTAGCCGATCCGCGAACTGCTCCTCCAACTGCACGCTGCAGGACTCGTACCTGCACGCGCAGTACACCGACCGCCGCGGCATCGACCACGAGTCGGCAATCCGCATGGGCCAGGACACCATCCTCCGCCACAACACGATCGCCTGTGACTCCACCCCGGTGCCTCCGGACGCCGGCTGCTCCGCGGCGCTGACGGGTTATGGCGACTTCGGCATCGTGCAGCGCAACACGATCGACAACAACCTGATCGATGGTGGACCCGACGGTTCGGTCGGCTACTGCGCCTACGGTGGTTCGACGACTGGCAAGCCGTACTCGGCGGGTGTCAACAACATCAAGTTCACGAACAACATCTTCAAGCGCGGCGAGGGGGGCAAGTGCGGAATCTGGGGTCCGATCACTTCCTTCGACTCGAACGCACCTGGAAATGTCTGGACCAATAACCTGTGGGATGACGGGAAGACCGTTCCACCCGCGAACTGAAAGCAATCGTCTCTGCTCGGATGGTCGCGGCTTTCGCTACCATCCGAGCAGAGTCAGTTCGCTGTACAGGTAGTCAACCGTTTCTCCAGCAGGAAGCTCTCCGCGATACATCTTCGGCCGCGGGTGGGCGAGATCACGACCGGGTCCACGAGGGGTGAACCCCAGGATCCGTCGCTCCGCCAAGGTCGCCAGGTATCCGCGTCTGCGCAGATGCGCCGCGACGTCGGGCCACTTCGCCTGTAGTACGGCGGGATCTCCCCCGACATACAGTGGCGACGCGAATACGCCCAGACGCTTGCGTCGATCGCGACGATAGATGAGGTAGGCGTAGCGACTGTCATCCAGTATGAGCAGATGCCGGGCTGCTCGAGCAGCCCGGTGATCCTCGAAAACGACGGCGTCGTGACCCGTCAGGGTCTGCTCCAGCGTCCTCGGGTCGTCGGTGACGCCGCGAGTGCGAGCGAACGGCCGCGACACATTCAGGGACAAGCGGGTCGCGGTGTCGAGTTCTGTGAACCCCAGGCGTTTGTTCATTGCCGGGACATTGCCACTCGGAGATAGATCCGTGAAGAGCAGATGCTTCTGTGCCAGGATCGCTCGAACCAGTCTCAGCGAGTGAACACGATGTTCCTCCAGGACGCAGAACGCCGCTAGGTTGCACACCTCCCGCTCAGCACCGTCGCGGAACCGCCTGGAGTACACCGCCACATACACTCCGACCAGTTCGCCCTCCGCGGTGCGAAGCTGGAATCCGTGATTGGGTCGGTCGCTCCCCCATGGCGGGCTGATGAGTTCAGCCCACCGTGCGGCCGGTACGCGTCGATTGAGATTCTCGTGGAGGAAGGCGCTCACCTGGGCGCTGTCCTCAAGGATGATCTCGCTGACGGAGACCTTTGGTGCGATCGTCACGGGTCTATGACGACGTGCTGGTTCGCAGGCGCGCGCGCGATGTCCAGCGCGGCGCAAGGTCGCGTCTGGGCTGCCGCCGGTACTCGAGGAAGAGAACGGCTGCAACGGTGAGACCGATCCCCAGCGCGGCTGTCATACCAAGCACTCGAGCGGTGCTTCCCCCGACGTGGTACATCACGGTGGACTCAGGTGCTGCGATCGCGGTGATGTCATTCACCGGATCGACGTTCGCATCCCGTTGCAGCTGGTTCAACTCCGTCTTGACCCGCTCGACGAGTTCGGTCTGCCGCGCGCGCGCCTCGTCTTCGGTCGCGGCCACGACATCCAGGTTGAGAGTTTGGGTTGCGTAGTTCGTCGCCCATTGGCCACCGGTGTCGGGCAGTCGGAGCGACCAGCCATCGCGAACGCCCATGCCGATGAGTGTCACATCCGGCGATGCGAACTTGGTGACCTTTCCCGGGCCGGCGAGCCGCTTGGCGACGATGCCCGCGGTGTCGATGAGGTCCTCGGACTGCGTGCGCAGAGCGTTCGGATAGAGCGAACTCGTCGGAGCGAGAAATACGATCTCGGCGCGCGTGAAGTACACGCCATCGTCGCTGATCGCGACAAAGCCGGCGCCGGCAGTGCACACAGCACCGATCAGCACGATCGGCCAGTGCCTGATGAAGGCGCGCACCAACTCCCAGAAAGTCATAAGTTCCCCCCAGGTAGAATACCTCGTGTCCGCGGCGCGCAATGCCCGCCGGATTGGGGAGGAACTCTGTGGTACTCGACGTCTTGAAGGCTTTGGCGCGCCGATGGTACGTCCTTGTCGCAGGTGTCCTCCTGACGGCGGGCATAGCGTACGGTGCATACGTCGCAAGCCCCCCCGAGTACAACGCCAGGGGCCTGGTTCTGCTCCTGCCATCCGAAGCAGCCGTCGGTGTAGGCGGAAACCCGTTCCTGACGCTCAGCGGTCTCGAGCAGCCGGCTGGCATCGTGGTGGCGTACTTCGGTAGCACGACCGCGCAGGCAGAAGTCGCCGAGCAGTCGCCGACAGCGGAGTATGTCGTCGGTATCGACGACTCGACGCGTGGGCCGGTCATCGCCATCGATGTGACCGACCATTCCGCGGCAGCCGCGCTCTCGACTCTCAACTTCATCGCCGAACGGATCCCTGCCGAACTCGAGCGACTTCAGCAGGATGTCGACGCGCCGGCCCAGGCGGTCATCACCTCGATGCCGTTGACGATCGACGAAAAGGCGAAGAGCGACATCAGCGGGACCCTCAGGCTGGTGATCGCTGCATTGGCCGCCGGTGTCGTCGCCACCGGATTCGTCGCGTTCGCGCTCGACGGCGTGCTCTTGCGGCGAAGCCAGAGCCGCCGTTCCGAGCGCACCGAGCCAGCGAAGTGGCGGGGACCAGCCGAAGTGCCCGGCGAACCCAAGAACGCGACGGCGGGCCGACCCGTCCGAGCTCGAGCACGTAGTTGACGACTGCACTCCCTCAGCTGACCGCACGGACGACGAGCAGGATCGACGCCGTCGGATGGCTGACGGTATACCTGGTGCTGCTGCTTTTCGTGCCGTCGAGGCTCATCGTCGGCCCGCTGGGCAGCGCGGGCGCCCCATCGATGCTGTTCGGGCTCGGAAGTCTTCTGCTGTGGCTTCTCCTCTTCCTCGGGGCGGCGCGACGAGCAGCCAGCGAACCACAGCCGATTCGAATCGCCCTGGCTCTGTTGCTGTTCTTCGTCGGTGTGAGCTACATCCTCGCGATGTCTCGTCCGATGAGTCCCGACGAGACAAGCCCGGGAGATGTCGCGCTCCTGGCGCTCGCATCGTGGTCAGGCACCCTCTTGCTCACGCACGACGGCATCCATGAGCGCAGTCGCCTCGACACCCTCATCTGGCGCTTCACCGTGTGCGGGGGTCTGATCGCCGTCCTCGGTCTCATCCAAGTGGCCACTCGACAGCTCTGGGTCGACCAGCTGTCCATCCCGGGGTTGTCGAGCGCACCTGCGTATGGGCTCACCACGCGTGGAGGGTACCCGCGCCCTGCGGGCACATCGATCCACCCGATCGAGTACGGCGTGCTGCTGGCGATGATCCTCCCGCTCGCGCTGCACGTCGGTTTCAATCACACGCACCGGGGACCTGTCATCCGGTGGATTCCGGCCATCGCTCTGATCGCGATCATTCCGCTGACATCGTCGAGGTCGGCATACCTCGGCGCCGCGATCGGACTGGTGATCTGCATGATCGGGTGGACTCGGCGACGACGTCTCAGGGTGCTTGCCATCGGGGCGGCCGGAGTGCTCGCGATGCTCGTGATCACACCGAACTTCTTCGGCGCAATCGTAGGACTCTTCACAGGGGCGGGTGAAGACCCCAGCATCGCCTCACGTACCGACAGTTTCTCGCTCGCGTTCGAATTCATCTCCCAGAACCCGGCATTCGGTCGGGGCTTGGGCACCTTCCTCCCGAAGTATCGGATCTTCGACAATCAATATCTTCTTCTGCTCGTGACCATCGGGGTCGTCGGCACCATCGCATTCCTGGCCCTCGGTATCACAGCCGCCGTGACCATGCTTCGACTGCGCGTGCGGCTTCGCGACGAGGGGTCACGAGACCTCGCGCTGGCGCTCACCGCATCCATCTGTGCCGGGTTCAGCTGCCTCTTCATGTTCGACGCGTTCGCATTTCCGATGACGATGGGCACTCTCTTCGTCACCCTGGGCATCTGCGGCGCGCTGCGGCGAATCGAGGACGCCAAAGCAGGTCTGGCGGCTCTCCTAAGATGACCCATATGCCCGTAGACATAGCCGCTGTCGTCGTCACCTACAACAGTGAGCGACATATCACGGATCTGCTCGACAGCCTCCCTGCTGCGATGGGTGAGCTCACCTACTCGACCGTTGTGGTCGACAACGGATCACACGACGGCACCCTCGAGATCCTCGACGCCCGTCAGGACTGCATCGTCGTCCGTTCGACGAACGACGGGTATGCGGCGGGAATGAACCGGGCGGTGCGCAGGTCTCCGGACGCTTCGGCGATACTGATCCTCAATCCCGACGCCTCGCTGGACGCTGAGTGTGTACCACGGATGCTTCAGGTCCTCCGTAAGCCCGGCATCGCTGTTGTCGCGCCACGCGTCCGCGAAGAAGACGGCAGCCTGTCGCCAACCCTTCGTCGCGGACCGACGATGGGACGAGTCGGCGGCCTGAGCTTCACCGGCTGGCCGGTGTTCACCGAGCGCATCGAGGATCCTCGGGAATACGAGGCGGAGCACGAGATCGACTGGGCCGTCGGAGCCATCCTGCTCGTCGACGCCGAGTGCTATACCAAGCTTGGCGGGATGGACGAATCGTACTTCCTCTACTCAGAGGAGACCGACTTCAGCCTCCGGGCGAAGGATGCGGGGTGGGCGACGGTCTACACTCCGGCGGCAGGGGCAATGCACGTCGGCGGCGGCTCCGGTGAGAGTTCGGTCACTCACACGATGAAGATCCTGAACCGAGTGCGCTTGTATCGCCGTCGATCGGGTACCTTCCTCGCGTCGATCTATATGGCACTGACGGTGCTTACTGAGGTGAGACGCGCGATGCTTGGTCACGACAAATCGTGGCCGACCGTCCGCGCCCTGGTTGTCCCTTCGGCTCGCCCTGCTCCACTGGGCGCCAATGACACGTTCCTTCCGCGATGACGAACCGACCGGAGAGTGGAACTCTGAAGATACTCATGATCGCGCCGGCTTGTGACGGCGAAGACATCGGCGAGGCCTGGGTCGCATTCCAATGGGCGAAGCTGCTCTCTGCGCGATTCGAATTGACCCTGCTGACGACCTACAAGCGCGATCACACGCCGATGGCACAGCAGCTTCCCCACGTGCGCGTGGTTGAGTGGGGAGAGCCTCCGCTCGTGGATAGGTTCGAGCGGCTGAACAGTCTGATGCAGCCCGGGTACGTCCCGTTCTACATCCGGGCTCGCCGATGGATCAAAGAACGGCTCGCTGCCGGCGAGCACTTCGACATCGCACATCAAGTCGTTCCCGTCGCCATGCGGTATCCGTCACCCGCCGCCGGGCTGGGGGTCCCGCTCGTCGTCGGTCCGGTGGGAGGCAGCTTGGAGTCACCTCCCGGATTCGTGGATGAGGAAGGCGCCACGCCGTGGTGGCAGCGGCTCAGAGCCCTCGACGCGTGGCGCATTCAGCACGATCGATTGCTCCGGCGAACCTATGAGTCAGCGGCGTGCGTGATAGGGGTGGCCCCGTATGTGGCGGATTTCCTTGCGAACCTCCGCATCCGACGCCTGGAGATCATGAGCGAGACGGCGGTGCACAGCGTGAGTGCCCCCATCGATCGCACTGATCGGACCGGCGCCGTGCGTCTGCTCTACGTCGGCCGCATCGTGCGGACCAAGGGCCTGCGGGACGTCATTCGTGCATTGGCTCTCATCAAGGATCTCGACACGACTCTGGATGTCGTCGGAGATGGAAACGACCGCGAAGCATGCGAGGCCCTGGCGAAGGAGCTGGGTGTCGAGGCGCGGGTGTCCTTCCATGGGAAGGTGCCCCGCGACGTCGTCGACGACTTCTACGAGAGGGCCGACGTTTTCGTCTTCCCGAGCTATCGCGAACCAGGTGGGAACGTGACCATGGAAGCGATGGCTTACAGCCTGCCGGTGATCGTCTGCCAGCGGGGCGGGCCAGGAGCCAACGTCGACGACTCGTGCGCCATCCGGCTGGCGGCGGAGTCTCCCGAACAGCTCGCCGCAGATTGCGCGTCCGCGATCCGAACGCTCGTCGAGGATCCGGACCTCCGCGCCGCGATGGGCGCTGCCGCGCGCGAGCACGCTTCGACGACACACATGTGGCCACAGCGCATCGAGCGCGCCGCAATCCTCTACGCCGAGCTCGTCGCTCAGGCCGATCCCGCGCTCGACGGCGAGCGGGCTACGAGGTCGCGACCACCAAGTTCGTGACGAAGGCGACGGAGCTCGGGCGGGGTTCGACCCTCCCTGACAGCACGTCCTCAAGCCATTCGTCACGGACGAAGTCCAGCCTGCCGAGCGGGCGCAGCGTGTCGGGTTGCCGTCGCCAGTGTTCTACGACCTTGGCGGCCATCACCGTGCCGCCGGCGGGGGGACGATTGCCCCGCTGGAGTCGCTGCACCGCCTTGCGGCTGAGCCGTCGTCCGGTCGTCACAACGTCGACGGCCGGCTGCCAGCGCGAAGGCGTGGCGTATGCAGACGGTGCAGGGCGTCCATCGAGTGGTCGCTGCCCGAGTTCGGGATCGAGCGCCATCTGGAGCGCGCCGAGAAAACGTGATCCCGCCTTGTCTTGCGGCGTCAGCTGGGACGCGATGTCGAGGAAGCCCGGGTCGAGCATCGGGTTCACGACGGTTCGCTGATCCGCCACCGCTATGTCGGTCGCCCCGGCCCAGCGCTGCATGCGGTGCCTCACGTAGAGTTCGTCCGCAGCGCGGAACCATTCGTCGCCGCCGGCTCGCAACGCCTGATAGACCCGGTCGGTCGCGGCCTTGCGTGCCCACGCGGCAAACTCCAGGTCAAGCAGACCTGGCTCGACGGCCTCGTTCACGAACATGCGCCAGGAGGCGAGCTGCTCGGCGTCCTTTCGGGTGTAAGGCCGATCCTGGATCCGTCCGACGTAGTAGAAGCCGCGGGCGATCTCGCCGCCGAGTCCGGATATGCGGACTCCCTGGTCGAAGGCTCGCTCGCCGATCCGCTGCGCGGCGAGAGCCACAGGGTCGGACATCCCGTCGAGCCTGACGGCGTCGGCGACGCACAGATCCCATGCCTCAGCGGGGTCGATGTCGCCGACATCCGTCAGCCCGTGCACGTCGTGGCGAATGCCGTACCGTTCTGAAATCGCACTCGCGATCGCGACATCACCCTTGCCGGGAACCTCGAGTGTCATGGCACGAAGTCCGCGGCGACGCTTCTCGGGGATCGCGCTCAGGAGCAATCGCGAGTCCATTCCACCGGTCAGTTGCAGGACCGCGTCGGGGTGGTCGTCGAGAAGCGCATTCAGGGAGGTTCGCAGAAGTTCTGCCGCAGCCGTGACCGCCTCGGCCAACTCCAGTCGCGGAAGCTGAGGGATGTCGGCGTCGGTGATCTGTACGCCGCGCTCGTCGATGCGCGCCACGGCGCCCGGACTCAGCTTCCGGATCCCGGCGAAGAGGGTGCCCTGACCGAGCTGCCACCCCAGCAGTGACTGGATTCCGACACGCTCGCGGTCGAGATCCGCCTGCACCGTCCATGCCGCCGCCAGTGCGGAACTCGACATGACTCCGGCAGAGTTCGAACCAGCGTCGGTGTGGAACAGTTGCTGAAACCCCATCGAATCGGCGACCATCCAGGCGCCCGTCTCGTCTCCTGCCGCCGCGCCGAAGGGCGGCAGCAGCCTCGTGAGGGCCTTCGGGTCTGTCCGCATCGATTCGGCGACGCGAGCCTGCGACACCGCCCCGTGGGTATCGCGCACCACCCTGGACACCGCGAATGCGACGTGATCGCCCGGGGTGGACTCCAGACCCCAGCGCCAGACATCGATCGGCCCGCACTGCGTTCGACTCACCGAGGTGGAGTCCTCCACCGCGCGTGCGGGTGCTCCGCCCGTCGCGAGAAAGCCAGGAAGTGCCGCGGGGTGGAACATGGGTCAGGCTGACGCGAGCTTCGCGTCGACGAACTCGGTGAGGGACCCGACGGTCTCGAAGAGATCCGCGCCGAATTCGTCGTCGTCGATCGTGATGTCGAAGCGGTCCTCCAACGCGCCCACGAGGGCGACGACCCCGAAAGAGTCGAGTTCGGGCAGCGCGCCGAAGAGGGCGGTGTCGGCGGCCAGCTCGTCGGGCGCCTGCTGAAGTTCGAGCGTCTCGATGAGTACTGCGCGGACGTTGTCGATGGTGCCAGTCATTCGTGCTCCTTGATGTCTATGTCGAAACGAGGATGTCTGTGATCAGACGAGGACCTCGGCGGGCGCGGGGTGTCCGAGAAAAGCTGTCGGACTTGCCGTGAGGCCGTAGGCCCCTGCCTGGAAGATGACGATGAGGTCGTCGATCTCCGCAGGCGGCAGCTCGACGTCGTCACCGAGCAGATCGAGCGGGGTGCAGAGGCAGCCGACGACGTTCACGCCGTGTTCGGAAACCTCCTCGACTCGGTTCCCCACGACGAGCGGATAGTTCCGGCGGATCGCCTGACCGAAGTTCCCCGATGCCGCGAGCTGATGATGCATCCCCCCGTCGACGACGAGGTAGGTCTTGCCGCGCGAGACCTTCCGATCGACGACCCGTGTGACATAGATGCCGCACTCGCCGACGATGTAGCGACCGAGTTCGATCACAGGACTCGCGTCAGGGAAGCGGGAGGCGATCGGCCCGTCCACGAGATCGTGCAGATCCGCCGCGACGCCATCAAGGTCGAGCGGCTGATCCCGGTCTGTATAGGGGATGCCGAAGCCGCCGCCGAGGTTGAGGTAGCGAAGCGGTGCGGGCAGACGATCAGCAAGCACGCTCACAAGATCCACGGTACGGCGCTGCGCCTCGGAGATGAGCCCGGCATTGAGGTTCTGAGAGCCTGCGAAGACGTGGAATCCGATGATGTCCAAGCCGGCGGAGGCGTATTCGCCGAGAAGGTCGGGCACTGCTTCGGAATCGATGCCGAACTGCTGCGGGCCGCCGCCCATCCGCATTCCCGATCCTTTGACGGCGAAGTCCGGATTTACCCGGATCGCCACCGTGGGCGTGACGCCGAGATCCTCGCCGGCGGCGACCAATCGATCCAGTTCCGTCTTGGATTCGGCTTCGACGATGATCCCGGCGGCGACGGCCTGACGGATCTCTGCCGGAACCTTGCCGGGTCCGGCGAAGCTGACTCGGTCTGGGCGGATCGTGGAATCCAGCGCGGCCTGCATCTCAAGCGACGAGGCGACATCGATCCGATCGACCCTCTGCGCGAGGTGCTGAACGATCGCCGGCATCGGGTTCGCCTTCATCGCGAAGCTCAGCTCGACGCGCGCGGGGAGCACAGCCCGAAGCTTCTCGATCCGCGCGTCGAGGAGGCCGCGGTCGTATGCGAAGAAGGGCGTGGATCCGACCCGAGCAGCGAGGCGACTCAGCGGCATGCCACCGACGGCGAGTTCACCGTCGATCGTGCCGAACGGGGCGATGTGTTCCTCGGGCTTCATCCGGACACCTCGGCTTTGATCAACGTGCGGTCGAATTTTCCATTGGGCGATCGAGGCAGCTCATGCCTCGATTCAATGCGCGAAGGGACCATGTACAGCGGCAGCGCCTGGCGCAGCGCGGTGGTGAGCGCCGCCACATCCAGCTCGGGTGCGGTCGGGGTGGCGACCAGGACGATCCTGTGCCCGAGTCCAGCGTCCTCGATGCCCATCGCTACGGCGTCGCGCACCATGCCCGTTCCGTAGGCCGCTTCTTCGATCTCGGTGGGGCTGACCCGATAGCCGGAAGTCTTGATCATGTCGTCGGTTCGCCCAACGAAATAGAGGTAGCCGTCATCATCCGATACAACCGTATCGCCCGACCACACCGCCCACTCCGGCGCACGCCATTCCTGATCGGGATGATGAACGAGCCGGTAGCGCTCAGCAGTTCTCACCGGATCATTCCAGTAGCCGAGCGCGACCAGCGCTCCCCTGTGCACCAGCTCTCCTTCTTCACCGGGCGCGCAGCGCGAGCCATCGGGGCGGAGAACGAGGATCTCAGCGTTCGGGATCGCCTTGCCGATCGAGTCCGGTCGTCGGTCGACTTCAGCCGGATCGAGATAGGTGGAGCGGAAGGCTTCGGTGAGCCCGTACATCAGGTAGGGAGCGGCATTCGTGAAGATCGAGCGAAGCTTTTCGAGCGTGGTTCGCGGCATCCGTCCACCGGTGTTCGCGAAATAGCGCAGCCGTGCGGCGGCCTCTTCGGGCCAGGGTACGTCAGCGATCTGCAGCCAGAGCGGCGGAACGCCCGTGAGGCCGGTCACTCCGTACCGTGCGCAGAGCTTCGGGACCTCGCGAGGCAGCAGGTAATTGAGGAGGATGCAGTGCGCCCCGACCGCGAAGGCCGTGGTCACCTGGCTGAGCCCGGCGTCGAAGCTGAGCGGCAATGCGCTGAGGATGACGTCGTCCGCGGTGTTCTGGAGATACGTGCTGACGCTTTCCGCGCCGACGATGAGATTGCGGTGACTGAGGACAACGCCCTTCGGCCTCCCGGTGCTGCCCGAGGTGTAGAGGATTGCCGCAGGATCCAAGTCGATCACGGGTGATGGCGCGTACCCATCCCCCGTCTCTGCAGTCGAGGCCCACTCGTGCAACCTGCGACCTTCGGGAGCGGACGCCGGCTTGCCGCCCACCACGATGATGTCCTCCACGAGAGTCTCCGGCAGCACCGACGCCAGTTGTGTCAGTCGATCGCTTGTCGTCACCAGAACCCGTGCGCCGCTGTCCTCCAGGATGTGGGCGACTTGGATGGGCTTCAGCACGTGGTTGATCGGGACGAAGATCCCGCCCGCGGCCGACGCCGCGAAGATCGCCGTAACCGTCTCGGGCCGCTTCTCCATGTAAATGGCGACACGGTCGCCACGACGGGCCCCCGTGGACTCGAGTTGTGCTGCCAGCGCGAGGGCGGACGCCCAGATCGCGTCATAGCTGTATGTCTCACCGGCATACGTCAACGCGGGCGCGTCGGGCGTGGTCTCGGCGGCACCAGCCAGCAGGTGGTGGATCGCGGTCCGTATCACGCTGCACACCTCTCTAGGGAACGGTCGCCCTCGTGATCGATCCCATTCACATCAACGTACCGGCGCCGATCTGTGCGGGTGGCATGCGAGGAACCGTTCGTCGGCGCGGCCGGCTCGCGAAGATGGCTACGACCGCTCATCGCGCGCCTCTTCGTTCAGCCACTCCGTCAGCTGCGCCGCCCGCGAGTCCCAGCCATCTGACGCAACCGAGTGCCGAATGGCGGCGCGAGAGGGTGTGGATGCCGCGGCGGCGGCGACTCGCTCGACGAACTCGGTCGTCGTTGTGGCCGTGGCCACGAATGCCGGGTCGAGACCTGCGCGCGATGCCACGTCGGTCATGACGACGGGCACACCGGAGGCGAGGTACTCCAGGGTCTTCAGCGGATAGCTGCGGCGATTGAACATGGAATCCCGATACGGCGTGAGTCCGGCGTCGAGTGTCGCGAGATAGGGCGCAAGCGCGTCTCGAGGCAGGGCATCGATCCATTGGACACCCGGCATCGCGGTAAGGCGGTCGAAGGCCTCGTTCTCGCCGGCGGAGACGAACCACCTGGGTCCGACGAGGAGCAGACTGATCCCGGCGGATTGCACGGCCTCGAGAAAACTGATGTCGGTGCGCGAGTTGAACTGGCCGATCACGCCGACGATGGGACGCTGCAGGGCGATGCCCGGAGGTGTGGTGTCCTCGAGTTCGCGGAATCGTCCGAGATCCGCACCGTTCGGCAGCCAGCGCGGAGACGTGGGTCCGCGCTGGAGGTGTCGAGCGAGCTCAGGCGTCACCGCGAGGACCAGGTCGGCGGCCGAGAGGTTGGCCTCGCGTGACGATCCGAGGTATCGCTTGCTCACGCCCCAGAGGGCGGCCGCTTCGACGAAGTCATCGGTTGCGTAGTACACGTGCACACCCGGGATGTCTCGAGCAAGGTGGAGCATCGGCGCGGTTGTCGAAGCGATCACGGCGCGCGGGTTCAACCCGTGCTCCTTCAGGTAGCGTCTCGCCACGTCGGCGCGCCGGCGATTCGCGACGTCACGAAAATATGGGCGCTGCACACCGTAGAACGTCGGCGCACGCAGCCGCACCACGTTCTTCTGCGGATGGCTCACCAGTGGGATGACCCGGTCGCGACGACGAAGGATCGAATGCGGTGTGTCGACCCACACGATCTGTGAGTCTGCAGACAGGGAGGTTGCCAGTTGACGATCCGTCCCGGCGAGAGTGTCCCAGCCGACGCCCGGGAAATAGAGGATCGGTCCACCGGCCAGCGTGGAGAGGGATTCGCCAGGGCGCGCGCCGTGTTTCTGCGT
Source organism: Microbacterium pumilum (assembly GCF_039530225.1). Taxonomy (NCBI): domain Bacteria; kingdom Bacillati; phylum Actinomycetota; class Actinomycetes; order Micrococcales; family Microbacteriaceae; genus Microbacterium; species Microbacterium pumilum. The sequence continues at coordinate 1,098,844 of NZ_BAAAOH010000001.1, read as the reverse complement.
TGCCACGGGTTCGACGTTGAAGTCGTCGGCACGCTGGCGCCCGCGCCAGCGATCCACCCGCTGCGCGACGTGGTACCTGGCGAGCTGCAGGAAAGACCGGCCTGCGGCAAGAACGCGCTTCTTCTGCTCTGCCCGCGCGGCCACCGCATCGCGATAGATCGTCACCTGACGCGTCGCTGACCGTTCGAGTGAGAACTCCTCGACCGCGGCTCGGCCGAACGCGCCGAGCTCGGCACGCCGTGCCGGGTCGGCGAGCAAACCGACCAGTTCGGAACGGAGGACGTCAGGGCCGTGCGCCGACCCCTGCCCGACTCCGTACCAGCCTTGCCACCGGAATTCGTCGACCGTGTCAGGCGTCAGGGTGCGGAAGTAGCCGTGCTCGCCCTGCACGACGAGCGGCTTGCCGAACGCCAGCGATCGAAGTGCGGACCCGCCCATCCCCAGGACGATATCGGCCGCGTTGTAGGCCGCCCGCGGGTCGGTCAGCTCACCGGTCAACACCACGGTGGGACGGCCCACCGCGCGGTTGGATCGGTCTGCGGCCTTCTGCATGGCATCCCGCGCCTTGCCGTCGCCGACGATCACGAACTGGAAAGGGTGAGTGTCTGCGAGCTCTGCCGCCGCATCGATCGCGGTGAGGATGCCCTCCGACTTGAGCTCCGGCACGAGCCTGCTCACGCACACGACCAGGGGCCGGTCATCCAGCCCCCACTGCGCCCGGAACGCCTGCGCAGACTCTTCCCCCATGGGCGCGTTGTGCTCGAGGTCGACGGGAGGCTCCAGCAGGGTGACGTTCAGCCTTCCCTTGGACTGCTCCACTGCTGATATCTGCTGTGTTCCCACGATGAGCGGCATCCAACTGGGGATGAACGGCGCGACGGCCATCGACATCACGGTGCAGACTGCGGCGACATCCGGAAGGCGTTCCGTGGCCATCGCCGCCTCGAGCGCGGGCGGCCACTCGTAGCCGTGGATCACATCGATTTCGTGTTCCGCAGCGACCTGCCGCAGCGCCCGCGCAATTCGCAGCGACGGACGCCTTCCGGGATCCGGCGACTCGATGAAGGTCAGGCCGAGTTCGTCGATGCGATCGCAGAGCGTGCCTCGACGGCCGAAGATGATGCACTCATGACCGAGCTTCGACACCGCCGCCGCGAGCTCGATCGCATTGGTCTGGCTGCCGCCCATCTTGAGGTCGTGGGGGTAGACGAGGATCTTCACGTCATCCCTTTCCCGTCGCCGCAGCGCGGAGCAGTTTGAGGTTCTCGCGCTGCCAGAAGGCAAGGAGCGCGATGACACCGGTCGCGACGCCCGCCGCGAGGGCCGCGGCCACGAGCGGCAGGCCGACCGCTTGCGCGATGAGCCAGCTCGCCACCCAAACCATCAGGCCCGCGATGACAGGCAGCACGACTGCGCCTGCGATCTTGTGAACCCGTATCCCGGTGCGGTGCAGGCTGATCAGGTAGAGCGGCACCACTGCAACGAGAGCGACGACGAACTGCGCCGCAGCGACTCCTGGAGCGCCGAAAGCCTGGACCGCCCAGAGCATCAGTGGCAGCGAGATGCCGAAAGAGGCGAGCTGGATGAACAGCACGATGCCCGATTTGCCGTGCACCACGAGGTAGTCGTACGCGAGTTCGAACCATATCCGGAGGCCGGCCATCGCCGCCAGCCACAGCAGGATGTCCGCAGCAGGCAGCCACTCCGTCCCATAGACGACGTCGACGACCGGTTCGGCGGCGCCGCTTATCGCCAGGCATGCCGGGATCGCGACGCTCGACAGGATGGCGAGCACCCGGGCGAAGTTGCGTGACATCCGATCCGGATCATGTTTGAGGGCCGAGAAGGCCGCGGGGGCGACGGCACGAAGAGGCAGAGAGAATATCGAAACGGGCCAGCTTGCAAGGTTGTATGCGAGGACATAGAAGCCGAGCGCCGTTGCCCCGAGCGTGGAACCCACTATGAGCTGGTCGGTATAACCCGCCGCGAACACCACGATGCTCGATGCTGCAAGCGGGAGTCCGAAACGCAGGAGTCGACCGGCGGTGTCGCGCTTCCACCCGAAGCGATAGGGCACGGGGCTCCACTTGATCAGCATGATCGCGAACACGATGCTCGCGATCAGGCGACCGACCGCGAGACTCATCGCGCCCCAGCCGAGGAACGCGAACAGCAGCGAGAGCCCGGCGCCAAGCCAGGTGTTGACCTGATCTGCGATCGTTCGCTGCTTCTGCATGAACTCTCGCTGCATGATCGCGGCCGACGTCGCGACCAAGCCGTTGATCAGAATCGACAAAGCCAGAACCTGGACGACGGGCGCTGCGCGAACATCGCCGAGGGTCTCCGAGATCCAGGGAGCGCCCACGATCACGACGATCGTGAGCAGCAGGCTGCTCACCGCGGAGATGGTGTTGATGGTCGGGGCAATCGTCGCCGGATCGTCCCTCCAGCGGATGATGGCGAGGCTCACCCCCAGCTCGTTGAAGCTCAGGATCGCGAGAAGGGTGAGCGTCGCGATCGCGAAGATGCCGAACTGGTCGGGTCCGAGTACACGGGCAAGGGCGATGCCGATGGCAAGGGTCCCCAGGCGGGACGCCACCATGTTCCCGAAACTCCACCCGAACGCACGGGTGGCACGACGAGGAACCGAGTCCTCCGGGGGCTCCTGAGTCACGGCCGCACCGAACGGGCCACTCCCTGGACGACAGTCTCCTGCTGCGCCTGGGTGAGGTGCGGGAACATCGGGAGCGAGAGGATGCGGTCTGCCGCGGCCTCGGCGACGGGGAACTGTCCGCGTCGGTAGCCGAGCCCGGCGTACGCTTCGGTCAGGTGGACGGGCGTCGGATAGTGGATGCCGACCCCGATGCCCGCCTCGGTGAGTTCAGCCGCGACGCGATCGCGGTCCTCCAGGCGGATGACGTAGAGATGCCAGACGTCCTTGTTGCCCGGGCGTACGGTGGGCCGTCTAACCCCCTCAACCACAGCGAGAAGGGCATCGTAACGGTCTGCCGCCGCCCGCCGTGCGGAATTCCAGCCGTCCAGTCGGCGAAGCTTCGCCCGAAGGACGGGCGCCTGGACGGCATCCAGGCGGGCATTCACTCCGATGCGATCGTGCACGTACTTCACCGAGCTGCCGTGGGCCGCGATGTTGCGTACGAAGTGCGCAATCTCGCTGTCGTTGGTCATCACCGCGCCGGCGTCGCCGGCCGCACCGAGGTTCTTGCCCGGGTAGAAGCTGGTCGCCGCAACACGCGCCAACGCCCCGGCGCGCCCGGCAACGCCGGACGCCCCCTGAGACTGCGCGGCGTCCTCGATCACCACCAGGTCGTGTTTGGCCGCGATGGGCGCGATCAGCTCCACGGGCGCGGTCTGCCCGAAGAGGTGTACGGGGGCGATGACCTTCGTCCGCGGCGTGATGGCGGCTTCGATGGCCGCCGGGTCGATCAGGAGATGCTCTTCGTCGACGTCGACGAAGACGGGAACAGCGCCGGCGCGTGACACCGCCTCCGCCGTGGCGATGAAGGTGTTCGCGGGCATGATGACCTCGTCACCGGGGCCCACGCCGACAGCGCGATACGCAAGCTCGAGCGCATCAGTGCCGTTCGAGACTCCGATCACGTGCTCGACGCCGATGTACTGGGCGTACTCGCGTTCGAACGCGGCAACCTCAGGACCACCCATGAATGCGGCCGATTCGAGCTGGGCGCGCCACACGGGCAGCACCTCGTCGAGAATCTCGGCCTGCTGGGCGGCGAGGTCCAGGAATGGAACGTTCGTGCTCACGAGGTCACCCCTAACGGATGGGCAGGGATGCCCACCCATGTCTGCTCGTCTGGTACATCCTCCAGGACAACGGCGCCCATCCCGATCGTCGCCTCCGCTCCGATCGTGAGTCCTTGGCGGACAGATACGTTCATGCCGATATATGCCGATTCACGTATGTGCACCGAGCCGCCGAGTGACACACCGGCCGCCAGCGTTGCGAAGTCACCAAGCACGTTATCGTGCGTGATCGTGCAGTTGGGCATGATGACGACATGACGGCCGATCTTCGCATCCGCCGTGATGACGACTCCGTCCATCACAATGCTTCCTCTGTCGATGTCACTCGTTGCTCCGACTCGCGCCGACCGCGCGACATACGTCGCGTAACGGTCGCCCGAGACGCCGAACTTGTGAAGCCGGCGCACGACGTGACGGCGTCCGAGGCTCGGTCCGACGCACACGAGAAGCGACTCCTCTCGCTTGACCGCATCCACGATGCTGCCCACAACCGGCACCCCGGCGACCTCTGTCCCGTGGAGGTCGAGGTTATCGTCCAGAATGCCGACGACGCCCGTCACCCCGGCCGCGATCACTTCACGGGCGAGACCACTGGCCCCGATCAGCAGAAGGCCAGCCGTCACGCCACGGTCCCCTGCTGACGCAGCACAGTGATGACCCGCTCCTGGTCAGCCGGCGTCAGCGTGTGGAAGACCGGCAGGATCAGGGTTCGGTCGTTCAGGCGCTCGGTGACAGGCAGCCCCGTCTGCGGGGTGAGATCGCGATACGGTGGTTGCCGGTGGGTGGCCATGATGCCGCGACGCGCGGAGATCTCCGCGTTGGCGAGGGCTTCGAGGAGGCCCTCCCGATCGGTGGGGTAGTCGTCGAGAACCTCGACCCAGAAGGACTGATAGTTGGCAGTGCCATACGCGGGGTCCGTAACCGGCCTCAGCCCCGGAATTGTCTCGATGGCCGCGCGGTACGTCGAGGCGATCTCGCGGCGCCGGGCGACGATCTCGGGAAGCCGACCCAGCTGAACGAGCCCCACGGCGGCCTGAAGATCAGTCATTCGGAAGTTGTAGCCGACCTCGGTGTACTCCTCGGCAGGTGGCAGAACCGAGCCGTGGCGATCGGCTGCCGAGACGCTCATCGCGTGCTCACGAAGATGGCGCGCACGCGTGGCCCAGTCGTGGCGGGTCGTCGTGATCATGCCGCCCTCGCCGGTTGTGAGCAGCTTTCGCGGGTGGAACGACCACGCGGAGATCTCCGCGCCTGCCCCGACGGGCCGCCCCTTGTAGGTCGACCCGGCACCGCACGCAGCATCCTCGATCACGACGATCGACAGCGGATCCGCGAGGTGCCTGATGTCGTCGAGATCCACCGGCACCCCTCCTTGATCGACCGCGATGACCGCGCGGGTCACAGGCGTGAGTGCCGCCGCGACGGTGTCTCCGGTCAGATTGCCCGTGACCGGGTCCACGTCTGCGAAGACGGGGTTCGCGCCGACATACCGAACGGCGTTCGTGGTGGCGATGAACGAGAAGGAGGGGACGACCACATCATCGCCGGGGCCGACACCCGCGACGATGAGTGCGAGATGGAGGGCCGTCGTGCAACTCGTCGTGGCGACCGCGAACGGCGCTTGCATGGCTGCGGCGAATTCCTGCTCGAACTGCGCGACTCTTGGACCCTGGGCGACCCACCCGCTCGCGATGACCTCCGCAACGGCATCAGCCTCCTCCTGGCCGAGCCACGGAACCATCACATTGATGCGCTCGGCCATCAGACGCCCACCGATCTGCCGGCTGCGATCTCCTCACGAAGCGGCGCCCACCACTCGACGAGCATCCTGAGCCCCTCTTCGATGCCGATCGTGGCCTCGAATCCGAGGTCGCGGCGGGCGGCCGTCGTGTCGGCGAGCCTCCGGAGGACCCCGTTGACAGCCCGCTCCGGACCATGCTCGACACCGAGATCCGAGCCCATGACGCGAAGCAGTGCCTCGGCGAGTCCGAGCAGACTCGTCTCCGTGCCGCTTGCGATGTTGTAAGTGCCCTCGACGATGTCGCTTTGCGCGGCGAGCACATTGGCCCTGGCGATGTCGGGAACACAGACGAAGTCCATCGTCTGCTGTCCATCGCCGAAGATGAGCGGGGGCTTGCCGTCGGCGATTCGCTCCATCCATCGGACGAGGACCTCGGTGTACACACCGTGCACATCCATGCGGGGACCGTAGACGTTGAAGTACCGTAACAGCACGTAGTCGATGCCCTGCATAGCGCGGAAGCTGCGGATCAGACCCTCGTTGAACGTCTTCGCTGCACCATAGATGGTGTCGTTGTTCTCGTGATGATGGCGCTCGTCGGTCGGGAACTCCTCTGCCATGCCGTACACCGACGCGCTCGAGGCCGCGACCAGCTTCTTGACTCGGTGCTTCGCTGCCGATTCGACGACGTTGAAGGTGCCGTCGACCAGCACCTCGAGCGCGAGCCTCGGCTCTTCCGCGCACTGCGTGATCCGAATCGCCGCTTGGTGGAAGACGACATCCTTCTCCGCCGTCAGCTCGTCGACGAGCCGCGCGTCACGGATGTCGCCGTCGATCAACTCGACACGACCGCTGGCGAGAGCGTCGTCGAGGTTCGCACGGCGGCCTCGGACGAGGTTGTCCAGGATGTCGATGTGCTCGACGCCCGACTCGAGCAGCTGGTCGACGAGTGTGGAGCCGATCGTTCCAGCGCCCCCGGTGACGAGAACTCGCGTGCCTTCAAGATTTGTCATGATTGTGAGTCTTCCTTGCTGATACTTGCTGCGACGGGGCGCGGTGCACCATTCGACGCCTGGCTCTCCGCGGCGGCTTCGAGCACGGAAAGGACGCGGAGTCCGGATTCGCCGCTGGTGCGTGCAGCGCGCTGCTCTCGGATGGATGCTGCGAACTCGGTCGCAACGTTTGCCAGCGCCTCACGCTCGGGGAGCGCGGGCGCCCAGGTGTCGCCGAGGCGATATGAGATGTTCGATGCGCGAGCATCGGCCGTCTCTTTGGACTGCAGGGCGAGGTCGACTCCGCGGTCGTAGACGCTCACGCGCTGCTGCGGGTTGAGGTCGTCCCACACGAGGGTGCGCTTGGTGCCGCCGATCACCATCTGCCGGATCTTCGTCGGGCTGAGCCAGTTCACGTGCACGTGGGCGATCGCGCCGCCGGCGAGCGGCATGGCCAGATACCCCACGCAGGATTTGCCGGTGCCGAGTGGGTCCGCACCGTGCGCGGAGACGGACTCGACGTTCAGCCCGCTCGGGAGGATGAAGTCCATGATCGACAGGTCGTGCGGTGCGAGGTCCCAGAACACGTCGACGTCCGGCTGAATCAGCCCCAGGTTGATGCGGACGCTGTCTACGAAGAGAATGTCGCCGAGAAAGCCGTCGGCGATGAGCTCTCGGATCTTGAGGACGGCCGGCGTGTAGCAGTAGGTGTGATCAGCCATCAGGATGAGGCCGCGCTCGCGGGCGGTCTCCACCATCTCGACGCCGCGTTCGCGTGTGTCGGCGAGTGGCTTCTCGACGATGACATGCTTGCCGGCCCTGAGCGCCGCGAGCACGATCGGGTGATGCGTGCGGGCCGGTGTCGCAACGGCGATCGCATCGATCATCTCGTCGGCGAGGACCTCGTCGAGGTCTGCGATCACCGGCACACCGCCGACGCTGTCGGCCACCCGCTGCGCGCGGTCCGTGTCGAGGTCGCAGATCGCTCCCAGGTCCCAGTCAGTCGAGGCACGGAAATTGCGGGCGAGGTTCGGCCCCCAATACCCCGCTCCGACCACAGCGATATTCAGGCGTGAAGACACGCTGAGTTCCCCCATTGGTTGAATGTGTTGAATCTACGAAATCTACCGTTGGCCGGCGATCAATTGTCCGGGTCGAACACGACGTCCACCCAGAACTTGTTCGTGCTCGTCGTCGTGGGGTTGGCGGTGCCGAACCCTGCGATGCCGCCAATCGTGGACAGTGGACCGACGGTCACCGTCGTCGCGAGACCGGACGTGGTCACCGCATAGCGTCCCGAGGCGCTGTAGACGGTGACACGGTACTCGGCGCCGACGGTCAGGCGAACCGGCGTGGAGAGGACGGCGGTCTGCCATCCGGACGCGGTCTCGTTCTGGAAGGTGACCTGCGCCAGGACGGTGCCAGACGCGTTCCGCACGTAACCCGTGTGAGCTCCGGTGTTCTGGTTTCCCTTGTAGAAGCGGATCGTGGTGACGACACCCGCCGCGCTCGACCTGAACCGTGTGCCCGCCTGGTAGCCGAGGACCGCATTGGCGTTGGCATTCGTGGGCGTGCCGGTCGTGAACAGGCTGACCTGATCCGGCTTCGCCATAGTGGTGAAGCTCCACGCACCGTTCGCGACACTGGTTCCGTTGGCCGTGACGGTGGCGGTGTACGTCTTGGTCCAGTCGAGCTGAGCGGTGGGAGTGAATGTGACCACACCGGTCGACGTGTTCAGCGCCGACGTTCCTGCGACGTTTGCGCCGGCGAGGGTGACCTGGATCGCCGCCGTCATTGCCCCGGTCAACGTCGCCGTGACCTTGGCTGTGGCGGGATCGACATTCGTTGCGGCAGATGCCGGCGTCCGAGCTGTGATCGTGGCCCGAGGAAGCGTGGAGAAGGACCACGTTCCACCGCTGATCGCTGCGCCGTTGGCCGTCAGCGTGACCGCGTAGGTCTTGCCCCAGTCATAGGCTGCGGAAGGAGCGAAGGTGACGACTCCCGTCGCCGTGTTGAGGCTCGACGTGCCCGGCACTGCTACCCCGGCCGAGGTGACCGCCAAGGTCGCGGTCGTCGCATTCGTGAGGGTGGCCGATATTGCGGCCGTCGTCGGGTCGACATTCGTCGCCGACGCGGCCGGGGTCACCGAGACCAGTGCCGCAGCCGGCGGCGGTGTGGGACCTGTGGCCCCGAACATCACTTCAGCGTCGACGAAGTAGGCGGAGCCGCTCCACGAGGTCGTCGGGAACCCGCCGCCGGCACCGTAGAAGAAGCGCCCGTTCGTGTCTGCGATCCCGACGATCTTGCCGCTGACCTTGGGGGCGGTGAAGTAACTCGGGGACACCGAGTATCCACCGGACGGTGCGAAGTACGACACCACGTAGGTCTGGCCGGGTACGACATCGACCGGTACCGAGAGCACCGCGCGCTGCCATCCGGAAGCCGACTCGCCCGTGAACGTCACGGTCGCGAGTGACTGGCCCGTCGACGACCACAGCGTTCCGGTGTGCACGCCCACGTTGCCAGCGCCCTTGTAGAACCGGATGGCGGTGACCTTGCCGGCTTCAGTGACCTGGAACGCGGTTCCCAGCTCGACGGGGTCGCTGTCCGCAGCAGACTCGGTCTGCGGTGTCTCAACTCCGAAGAGATTCTGCGTCTGACCTGTCGCCGCCGCATCAGCGGTACTGAATGACCAGGTGTCGAAGGTGGCACCCGAGACGCGAACCGTTGCCGTGTACGTCGTCGCCGCCGAGAGGTCCGCTGCCGGATCGAACGTCAGGCGCTTGGTGACGGCGTCATACGCGCTGGTGCCCTGAATGGACGTCGTGCCGGCCTGGAGAGAGAGCGTCGGAGACGATCCAGCCATGTCACGGTCGAAGGTCGCGGTCACGTTCGCGTCGAACACGACACCTGCAGCATCGCGGGCAGGCGAAGTCGACGTGAGCTTCGGCACATCCGCGGCGGCCATGAACTCGACGTCGACGAAGTAGTTCGTCGCGTTCCACGAACTGTTCGGCATCGTTCCGCCGGCGCCATACCGGTACTTGCCGTTGTTGACCGTCTCGGTGGTGAGTGGTCCGCTCGTGATCGGCGATGCAAAGCCCGCGGGCGTATAGGAGTAGCTGCCGTTCGGAGCCAGGTACGACACCGTGTAGGTGGTGTTCGGGGTGATGGACACCGGGACGGCGAAGACCGCACGCTGCCAGCCCGTCGCCGATTCGTTCGCGAAGGTCACCTGGGAGAGCAGCTCACCGTTCGGGCCCCACAGCGAACCGACGTGGGTTCCGCTGTTACCGGGGCCTTTGTAGAACCGCACGGCGCGGACGGTGCCGGCGGCAGACGAGCGGAAGGACATGCCCAACTCCACCGAAGCCGTGTCGCCCGCCTCTGCAGCGACCTGCGGCGTCAGGTTGCCGATCAGGGTGATGACGGGCTGTGAGTTCGCCGCGACCACGGTGAACGACCAGGACGCATTCTGTGCCGCGGCGCCGGAGGTGCCGGTGACGTTCGACAGCGCGACCGCGATGGACGCGCCGGCAGGCAGGGCCGCAGCAGGCTGGAACTTCGCAGTCCGCGAATCCGAAGACAGCGTCCAGGTTCCGGCGACTGTGGCGCCGTTAGCCTTCACCGTCCCGGTGAAGCCGCTGGTGATGGGCAGGTTGTAGGTCGCGTCGATGCCCGTGTCAGCTGCGACATCCACGGTTCCGGACGCCGGCGTCGTCGCCACCAGAGTGGGACCCTGGGCCCCGGTCTGCAGCACCACGTCGACGAGGTAGTTCGTCGGTGACGAGGATCCGGGGAAGCCGTCCGCGTACGTGAATGCACCACCGTTCGCAACGACTGTGAGCGGTCCACGCGTGTACCCGCCGCTGTACTGTCCCAGCGTCGCCGAGTATCCACCCTCCGGAGCCAGATAGGACGCGACGTACGTCTGGCCCGCGGTGACCGCGATGGGCGTCGAAAGCACGGCCGTCTGCCACCCATACGACGACTCGTTCGTGAACGTCACCGACGCCAGCTTCGTGCCGCTCGCGCTCCACAGTGCGCCGTTGTGCGCTCCGGTGTTGCGCACACCCTTGAAGAACTTGACGGCAGTGATCGTCCCGTCGACCGTGGGAGTGAACTTGACGCCGAGCGTCACCAGAGCGGTGTCAGTGTCTGAGTCGACCACCGGCCGAATGCTTTCGGAGAAGAGCGAGCACGGGCATGTTCCCACGGGCAGGTCGGCCGCCTGCGTGGTAAAGGTCCAGCCGGAGTTCGCCGCAACGGACACACCACTGGTGTCGGTGGCGGCAAGCGTCACGGTGTAGGCCGTCGCCGGCGCGAGCGTGCCGGTGGGCTGGAACGTGGCGGTCTTCGTCGGGGCGTCGTAGCTCACAGACCCGGGCACAGCTGTGCCCGACGCATTCTTGACCGTGATGGCGATCGATGCAGGCGCTGCGGCACGCGTGAAGGTTGCGCTGACCTTCGTGTCGAGCGCGACGCTGGACGACGAGGGGAGCGGTGTCCGGCTGGCGACGCCGAGCGGGGAGTTGTCGGTCGCCGTGAACAGCGGATCGACGAAGTAGTTGGAGTTGCCCCAGGTGTTCGTCGGCAGTGAGCCGGCCGACCCGTACAGGCCCGGACTGGCCGCACCTACCGCAGGCGTGACCGTCAACGGTGATGAAGCCTTGGCCTTGTAGGGCCAATAGTCGTCGACGTAGGCGTAACCACCACGCGGGGCGGTATACGAGACCACATAGTCGGTGCCGCCGACGATAGCGACCGGTGCCGTGAACTGCACCGTCTGCCATCCGGTGGCCGTCTCGTTGGCGAATGTCGCTGTGGCGAGGCGAGTGCCGGAAGTCGTCCACAATGACGCCACGTGCGTACCTGTGTTCGCGGATCCCTTGTAGAACCGAGCTCCGGTTACGAAACCATCGACGCTCGCCGAGAACCGCAGGCCGACCTCGACCGCCGAGGTGTCGGTCGCAGAGGGAGTCGCGGGCACCTCGGCGCCGTAGACGGACGCCGGTCCGGTGACCGTGACCGCGCGACTCGTCCCGGTCGAGGAGTAGTTGCCGCTGTCATCGATTCCACGTGCGAGCACGGACGACTGCCCGTACCCCTGCTGGATGTACGTGTAGGTCCAGTTGGTTGTGCCGGTGGCTGCGTGCCACGTCGAGCCTCCGTCGACCGACACCTCGACCCCGGCGACGACACCGGCGGCATCGGCGGCGGTACCGGTCATCGTCACTGCGGTGCCGTGTGCAATCGACTGGCCGGCTGTGGGCGTCGTGATGACGGTGGTGGGTGCCGTCGTGTCCGTGCTCTTCGCAGCCGCAGAAAGTCCGCTCATCAGAGTTCCGGGCTGTGCCCCCATATCGGCGAAAAGGTTCACCTGGGCCTGCTGCATGCGGACGTCGGCAGCTGCTCCATCTCCATCGTGTGTCTGGTCGAGCCCCCAGCCCCACTGGATGCTCGCGGACGAGAACACGAGAGCGCCGCTCGACGCGCGGTAGAGGGTGACGTGATGCTGAGTCGTGCCCGGTACCACAGTGCTCCCGTAGTCCGTGAGGTACTGCGGCACTGCTCCGGTCGTCGTCGAGAGGCGCACCAGGCCGGCGGGCCGGTACCCGTTGTCGACGTCCTCGTTCGACTCGTAGCCGACCGTGTGCGGGGCGAGCGCCGCGCTCGCGCCCGATGCGAGGGATGCCAGTGCGGTGTTGCGCCAGAGTCGGGTCTTTCCCTCGGCGCTGTTCACCGTCACCGCCAGATCGTCATTGTTGACCTGGAACATCGTGCCGGAGAGGGCGTTCTCGGGCAGATGCCCGCCCTGCGCAGCGGTCGCGAACCGCGGGTCGCGCCACGTGCCGGTCCACTCTGATGAAGGATCGATCTTCGCGTTGGCCCACGTCTCCTTGTACGAGACGAGGGTGCGATAGGGCGTGTTCGATCCGTCGACCGAGTTCTCGTACCGGGTACGCCAGTACGCTTCGTTTCCGGTGAGGAACTGGAGGTTCACGCCGGCATCTCGGGCGGCCATGATGTTCGCCCGCTGCGCTCCCGAGACATATTCGTCGTGTCCGACCGACATGAACACCTTGTGGTTTCGCAGTTCGGCACCGCGACGATCCGTGTCGATTCCCGCGAGGTAGCTCACGTCGTAGCCGTTGCGCTCCATGAAACGCACCGTGGCGTACTCGGAGCTGAAGTAGAAGTCCCGCCCCTGGTCGCTGCCACGTGTCGCGAACGGCCTGTTGTAGCTGATCTTGTAGGCACGATTGTTCGCTGCACCCTGGTAGAAGTCCGAGCCGCCGTACTTGTTGTATGCCTGCCAAGTGGGGTCGGATGTCTGGAAGAGCACGTCGGACGTGCTGCCGTCGTTGCGGACGATGAAGATGATGTGGCTGGCGCCGCCATCATCGGCGCGGGTGAGCTTGGCCACGTAGACGCCGGAGACTGCGTCAGCCGGCACGTTCCACGAAGCGGACACCTTCCACGTGCCACAGTCATAGAGCTCGGTGGTGACATCCGAGATGCACTGCGGCTGAGCCTGCGGCAGCGTCGCGGAAGGGGAAACCGAAGTGATCTTGCGCGCGCCCAGACCCTGGTACCAGCCAGTCCGGTAGATGTCGATGGAGTAGGCGCGGGCGTTGGTGTCGATCTTGAAGTCGATCTTCTGCCCGGCGTTGACACTGATGTCGGTCGCAAACCCCTGGATCGAGGAATCACCGGCACCCTCGATGTCCCAGACATCCGGGTCGGTGCCCGGCTTGGAGTTCTCGCACACGATCGGGTTTATCGTCGCGCCGCAGGAGCTGCCGGCTGCCGTGGCAGGTGCGGCCGGCTGGACCACGATGAACGTCGTGGCGACGAGCGCCGTCAACGCCACCATGGCGAGGCTTCTCAGCCTTCCCCCATTGCGATTCGTTCCGACAGCGTCGACAGTCGACTTGCGCATGCTTCCCCAGTTCCCATACGGGTGCACAGCACACGCCCCACGCGCGCACATGTCTAGAAGAGATCCTGCGCACGCGATGAATCCCCAGTGCGCGCCAGAACCTCTACTCCCCGCTCAGGAGTGTACCGTCAACGCCGACCCGCGTCATCCGCTTATCCAGGCTCGGAAGCCGAATCCGCCCCAAATCTTGATCGTATGCTTGGCAGACCCTGCAGGTGCAACCGGAAGGCCCCGAACATGACCGCATCCGAGACCGCTGTCGTCCAGGCGAGCGCCGATGTCGCCGAGTCGGCCGAGATCGGCGACCGCACGCGGGTGTGGCACCTCGCACAGGTGCGCGAGGGCGCAAAGATCGGTGCGGACTGCAACATCGGGCGCGGGGCCTACGTCGGCCCGGATGTCGTGATGGGAAGCGGCTGCAAGCTGCAGAACTACGCGCTCGTCTACGAGCCCGCCCGGCTCGGCGACGGCGTCTTCATCGGGCCCGCGGCGGTGCTGACGAACGACGAGTTCCCGCGAGCGGTGAACCCCGACCTCACCCCCAAGAGCGCCGACGACTGGCACGCCGTCGGAGTCACGATCGGCACAGGCGCGTCGATCGGCGCCCGGGCTGTCTGCATCGCTCCCGTCACCATCGGCGAGTGGGCGCTCATCGCGGCCGGCGCGGTCGTGACCAAGGACGTCCCTGCGTTCGCCCTGGTCGTCGGAGTGCCGGCCCGCAGGATCGGCTGGGTGGGCACTGCGGGGCACCCACTCGAGCGCGACGGTGATGACTGGGTATGCCCGGTCTCAGGCGGCCGCTATAGCGAGGCAGAGGGCATCCTCAGCCCGCTCTGACGCTCCGTGGGTCGGAGCCGCTCGGCATCCGCCCAGCATCCATGCGGGAGAATGGAGGCATGACGTCCCCCTCCACGATCACGATGTTCGGCGCCGACTGGTGCAGAGACTGCGTCCGCACCAAGCGGCAGCTCGATGGCCTCGGAATCCAGTACACGTACGTGGATCTGATGCAGGACCCGGATGCCGCAGATGTGGCTCGGGAGATCTCCGGCCGGACGAGCATCCCCGTGGTGGTGTACCCGGACTCGTCCCATCACGTCGAGCCCTCCAACGCCGACGTCGAAGCCAAGCTCCGCGACCTCGCCCTCCTTTAGCAGCGACCCGGCCCACCGCCGTCGTCCGTTGCTGATCGCGCCCTAGCGGCATCCCCGCATCTGCCGCAGTAATATCCGTGTACGGCGCCGTACCCGCCGGGACGAGCGGCGCCGATCCGGAGGCATGGGGGCATGAGCGCTGGTACCGGCAGCCGCGCGCGTCGACGAGCGGCCATATGGGTCGCGGTCGGGGTCGTCGCCGCGGTGACGATCGGCGGTGGCGCGTTCGCCGCGGCCACCGGTGGGATGAAACCCGCGGCCCAGCCGTCGGCATCGCTCGCCCCGGAGATGGACGACGCGATTCAGCCGTCAGCGTCACCCATTGACATGACGGATGCCGCGGGCCGGCCCTCGGCGTCGCCTGCGACCCCGCCGACTCCTCGAACTCCGCCGACTCCGCGTCCGACGCTGACTCCCACTCCGAGCCTAACGCCCTCGCCCGCCCCGACCCCGCTGACAGCGTCCGAACGGCTGCTGACCACCACGGACGATCCCGCCGCCTGCGCCGTCACCTTCGACGGCGCCGAGATCAACGATGCCCCCATGCTGCAGACGCAGGGTTCGCTGTACTCGGGTCTGCCGATCCCGGACCGCGTGGACGCGGTCTTCGCGGGGTGGTACGCGACGCGGGCGGATGCGGCAGCCCGCACGATCGCCGCACGGGTGAACGGGTCGGAGCTCGTCGAGTGCACCGATCAGGAGCGGACGCTCTACGGCGCGTGGACCACAGTGGACGCGAACGTGGCAGAGGACGCGCGCATCCCGATCATGATGTACCACCAGTTCACGACACGGCCGGAGGGCGAGAACGGCTACCTCCGCGGCAACTGGGCCTACATCGGTGACTTCGACGCCCACATGAACCACATCGCGACCGGGGGCTTCTATCTGCCGACGTGGGACGAGCTGAGTGCGTTCATCGACGGCCGGCTGTGGCTGCCGAGCCGCTCTGTCATCATCACCGACGACGACTGCGACCTCAGCTGGCTGCAGCTGGCGCTGCCGATCGTCGTCGACAAGCACCTCCTCAGCACGGCGTTCTGCATAACGATCGACGGCACGGGTCCCTCGCCATCGATGTACGTGCAGCAGCGCTCGCATACGCACGACATGCATCGTCCCGGCGCTGACGGCGAGGGGCGGATGGTGAACCTTCCGGTTCCCGACATCGTGGCGGACATGGAGGCTTCAGCGGCCGTTCTGGGCGTCAAGCAGGTCATGGCGTACCCGTTCGGCCACTACAACGACACGGCGAAGGAGGCCCTTCGTCAGGCGGGGTGGGAGTTGGCACGGACGGTCGAACCGGGTTACGTGACGATCGGCACCGACAAGCTCACCCTGCCCTGCGTCCGCATCGACTACGGCATGGGGCTCGACGACGTGATCAACCTCATCGGCTGAGTGGGCCGCTCAGTAGAGTTGCCTTCGTGACCGAAGGCGTCGAACGCAACACCAGGACGATAGAAGAGACCGTCGTCACGGACTTCGCCGACCGCATGAGCTACGGGGGCTACCTCGACCTTGAGACGCTGCTGTCGGCGCAGCGGCCCCTCAGCGATCCCGAGCACCACGACGAGCTGCTCTTCATCATCCAGCACCAGACCACCGAGCTGTGGCTGAAGCTCGTGCTGCACGAGCTGTCAGCGGCCTGCGATCTGCTTCGCGACGACAGACTCGCCCCGGCGCTCAAGTGCATCGCCCGCGTGAAGCACATCCAGCGCACGCTCACCGAGCAGTGGTCGGTGCTGGCGACGCTCACGCCGGCCGAGTATGTGCAATTCCGCGGTGTGCTGGGCAACGCGAGTGGCTTCCAGTCCGCGCAGTACCGTGCCGTCGAGTTCACGCTCGGCAACAAGAACGCCGGCATGCTGCGGGTATTCGCCACCGATCCCGAAGCGCACGTGCTCGTGCGCGCGGCGCTGGAGGCGCCGAGTCTCTACGACGAGTTCCTGCGACTTCTCGCCCGCCGGGGCTACGCGATTCCCGCCGCCGTCCTCGACCGTGACGTCACCACAGCGTGGACGTTCACACCGGAGCTCGTCCCGGTGCTCACCGAGATCTACACCGACCCGCAGGCGCACTGGGCGGCATACGAGACCTGCGAGGAGCTCGTCGACCTCGAGGACAACTTCCAGCTCTGGAGGTTCCGGCACCTGAAGACGGTGGAGCGGATCATCGGGTTCAAACATGGCACCGGGGGATCGAGTGGCGTGCCGTTCCTGCAGAGGGCTCTCGAGCTCACGTTCTTTCCCGAACTGTTCGCCGTGCGGAGCGCGCTGTGAGCGCGGGGCTGCGAAGGCGGCGCATCGCATGAGCCATGCCGATCTCTTCGCGGTGCAGGCGCTGCTCGGCGACAGCGCCCTGCCCTGCCGACGCGCGATCACGGGCGAACACGGCATCTCGCTGCCGCCGTTCATCGACCATCACGTGCACCTCCACCTCATCGACGAGCACCTTCTCGCCGCGGGCGGGATCGCCGGGGTCGTCGATCTGGGCGGCGACCCCGTCGAGCTCGCGCGACGCGAACCGGATGGGATGCCGCGAGTGGCATATGCCGGCGCGTTCCTGACGACCAGCGACGGGTACCCGTGGGGCCGGCCTTGGGCCCCCGACGCGATCGTGCGCGAGGTGACCGATGCATCGCGCCATCCGGGTGTGCGAGGCGGAGCCAGGACCGCGGTCGACGAGCAGGCGACGTTCGGGGCATCGCTCATCAAGCTCTCGCTCAACGCAGAGTTCGGCCCCGTCTTCGATCCACCCACACTCGCCGCGATCGTCACGAGTGCGCACGAGCGCGGGCTCTCGGTCGTCGCGCACGTCGAGGGCGACGGGATGACGCTGCTCGCGCTCGATGCGGGCGTCGATGTGCTCGCGCACACACCGTTCACGGAAGTCCTCGACGCCCAGCTCATCGCCCGGGCGGTGAGCGCGGATCAGTGCTGGATCTCGACGCTCGACATCCATCAGGGTGACTCGAACGCCGAGGCGACCGCGCGCGCCAACCTGGCGGCGTTCGCGGCTGCGGGCGGCCGCGTCTTCTACGGCACGGACCTCGGCAACGGCGAGCGACCCGTCGGCGTCATCGTCCGCGAACTCGCCGCGCTGCATGACTGCGGACTGCGCGGGCCTGACCTCATCGATGCGTTGACCGACTCTTGGCCGGGCGTCGATGTGTCGACAGCGATCGCGACATTCGTCGCCGGCGACGCACCCGCGACGATCGACGACATCCCGGAATGGCTGGGTGGCGCCACCGTCGTTCCTGCCGAGGAGCTCATCCATGACGCCCACTGACGCCGCCGTGGTCGATTCGCTCGAGGCCGAGGCTTCCGCTCTCGACGGGTCCGACCCGCTGCGGCGATACCGCGACGCGTTCGTCGGGTCTGAGACATCACTCGTCTACTTCGACGGCAACTCACTCGGACGCCCGCCGCGGGCGAGCCTCGACCGGCTCTCGGCCTTCGTGCGAGACGAATGGGGCGGGCGCCTCATCCGCGGCTGGGACGAGTCGTGGATGCGGCTGCCTTTCACGATCGGCGACGCGATCGGGCGATCGGCCATCGGTGCCGCACCCGGCCAGACGGTCATCGGCGACTCGACGACGGTGCTGCTGTACAAGCTCATCCGCGCCGCGTTCGATGCGCAGCACAGCGCCGACCCCGGCCGCGTCGAGATCGTCGTCGACCGCGACAACTTCCCCACCGACCGCTATCTCGTCGACGGAATCGCCCGCGAACGCGGCGGGCGCGTCCGATGGGTGGACGTCGACCTGGCCGCGGGCGTGACGGCAGAGGCGCTGGCGGAGGCCGTCGGTCCTTCGACGGCGGTCGTCGTGCTGAGCCATGTCGCGTACCGGTCGGGCTATCTCGCGAATGCCGCCTCTCTCACCCGCATCGCGCACGACGCCGGTGCGCTCATCCTGTGGGATCTCTGCCACTCGGCCGGCTCGGTGCCGGTCGAGGCGGACGCCTGGGGCTTCGACCTCGCCGTCGGCTGCACCTACAAGTACCTCAACGGCGGACCGGGCTCCCCCGCATTCGCCTACGTCGCGCATCGGCACCAGGCCGCGCTCGCGCAGCCGGTTCAAGGATGGATGGGCACCGCCGACGTGTTCGCGATGGGCCCGGACTATCGCCCTGCCGACGGGATGCGCCGGTTCCTCTCGGGCACCCCGCCGATCGTCGGCATGCTCGCGATGCAGGACACCCTCGAGATGATCCAGGATGCCGGCATCGACGCGATCCGCGCGAAATCCGTCGCTCTCACCGAGTTCGCGCTGCGCGTGTGCGATGCGCTGCTGGCTCCCCTCGGCGTGAGCGTCGCCTCGCCCCGCGACGCCGCATCCCGCGGCGGGCATGTCACGCTCTCCCACCCCGAGATGCGGGCGGTGACGGCTCGCTTGTGGGCGGATGACGTCATTCCGGACTACCGCGATCCCGCGGGTCTGCGGATCGGCCTTTCACCCCTCTCGACGAGCTTCGCCGAGACCTACCGCGGGCTGCTCGCCGTGGCGGATGCGGTGCGGGCGGACGACGCCGGTCGTTGAGCGCCCTTCGACCCGCTCAGGGACCGCTTCGCGAGACGAAGCGCACTCACTCCACAGCCGCCCCAAGACGCACTCGCACCTCACCTACACTGGCGCGATGAGCACTGCCGCCCCCTCGCCCGCGGACGTTCGTCTTTCGAGGGGCACGATCGCCCGGTACGCGACCGGCTCGCTCGGCACCGGCGGCTTCGCCACCCTTCCAGGGCTCGTGCTGGCGTACTACCTGACCGACTCGCTCGGCGTCGCAGCGCTCGTCGCCGGCCTGGTGATCACGGTCGCCAAGGTCTGGGATGTCATCATCGATCCGATCATCGGCGCCTTGACCGATCGCGACCTCGCCCGGCACGGTACGCGACGCCGGCTCATGCTGATCGGCGCGCTGGCTCTGCCGGTGCTCTTCGCGCTCACCTTCGCCGTGCCGCCCTCGCTCGGCCCGGTCGTCGGGGCGGTGTGGGTGTTCTTCGCCTTCACGCTGACCGCGACGGCGTTCAGCCTCTTCCAGGTGCCCTACATCGCGCTTCCGGCGGAACTGACCCCGAGCTACGACGAACGCACTCGCCTGCTGACCTGGCGGGTCGTCGTGCTCACCTTCGCGATCCTGCTCTTCGGAGCCGGTGGACCGGAGCTTCGCGGGATCACCGAAGACCCCGTGCTCGGCTATCTCATCATGGGCATCGTCGCCGGCGTGGTGATCGCGGTCGGGATGCTGGTCGCCACCACCGTCGCACAACGCCCGGTGACGTGGGCCGGCGGCCCTTCGACAGGCTCAGGGACCGCGGGCTCAGGGACCGCGGGCTCAGGGACCGCGGGTTTACGGACCGCTGCGGGCGAGCAGACCGAGGGCGGCGGCATCCGCGAGCATTATTCCAACGGCATCCGGGGACTGCGGCGAAGTCTCGCCTTTCGCGCACTGCTGTCGACTTATCTGCTGCAGGCACTCGCGACGGGGCTCATGCTCGCCGGCGCCCAGTACGTCGCGACGTGGGTGCTCCATTCCGAGCAGGCCGTCACGTTCCTCTTCGTCGCGCTCATCGCCCCCGCCCTGTTCGCGGCACCCGGGTGGGGCGTTCTGGCCCGTCGCATCGGCAAGGAGCGCGCTTTCTCGATCGCGAGCGTCTTGTTCGCCTGTGCCGCATTGACCATCCTCGGCACGCTCTGGGCGCCCGGCGCCTGGATCTATGTGCCGGTTGCGGTCGCCGGTGTCGCGTATGCCGGGATGCAGTCGCTGCCGATGTCGATGCTCCCCGACGTGATCTCTCATGACGAGCGCACGAGCGGACCCGGCCAGGCGGGCTCGTTCAGCGGTGTCTGGACGGCGGGCGAGACCATCGGGTTCGCCCTGGGGGCGACCACGCTGTCGATCATTCTCGCGGTCACGGGATACGTCTCGTCGACGGCAGCAGAGACCGTGACCCAGCCTTCTGCCGCCATCACGGGCATCGTCGTGAGTTTCAGCCTGGTACCCGCCGTGCTGGTCGGACTCAGCCTCCTCACGCTCGCCCGCTACCCGCTGCGCCGCACCGACATCGAGTCCCGCACCCAGTGAGATCGGGTCTCGCCCGTGAACGTAGACTGAGACTTCCCGCCCGAAGGAGAGCGCCCGTGTCAGAGGCCCCCACGGCTGTATCGGCCCAGCCCCGCACCCCCGACACCGCACTCAGCCAGACAGAGCGCGACGCGATCGACGTGGCGATCGGCGATCTGGGCCTGGGCGCGAAGACCTGGGTCCACCTCACTCTCGAACAGCGCGCGCGGCTCATGGAGCGGCTGCATGCCTCCGTCACCGCCGTCGCCGCCGAGTGGGCGGATGCCGCAGCCACAGCCAAGGGCCTCGAGCCCGGGCATCCGCTTCGTGGCGAGGACTGGCTGGGCGGACCCTACGGCGTGCTCACGGCGCTGACGGCGTATCGCTCGACCCTGCTGAAGCTGGCCAGAGGCCAGAGCCCCCTGACGGACGTGAAGACGGATGCCGCGCCCGGCGGTCGTGTACGAGCCCACGTCTTCCCGCTCGGCGCCACCGATGGCATCTTGCTGTCGGGCTTCACCGGCGAAGTCTGGTTCGAGCCCGGAGTGACGGCGGAAGAGGCGCGCCGCACTGCCGGTCTCGGTCAGCTCGCGCCGACGACATCCGGTGGCGTCGGTCTGGTGCTCGGCGCCGGCAACGTCACCTCGATCCCCGTGCTCGATGTGCTCTACGAACTGCTGTCGGGCAACTGCGTCAGCCTGCTCAAGCTCAACCCCACGCAGGACCCGCTGCTGGCGGTCTTCGAGCGCGCGCTCGCGCCGCTCATCGAGCCCGGCTTCGTCCGGATCGTCCGAGGGGGCGGCGAAATGGGCGCCTATCTCACGGGTCACCCCGCGATCGAGCATGTCCACATCACCGGCGCCGCACCCACGTTCGAGACGATCGTGTGGGGACCGTCGACAGGTGCAGGGGAGGCGGCGACCCTCCAGCGCAAGCGCGAGAATCGTCCGAAGCTCGAGAAGCCGATCACCGCCGAACTCGGCGGTGTCTCGCCGATCATCGTCGTGCCGGGCGTCTGGACCGAAGCGGATCTGCGATTCCAGGCCGAGCACATCGCGACGATGCGGCTGCAGAACGCCGGCCACAACTGCATCGCCGGCCAGGTCGTGCTGATGAGCTCCGACTGGCCGCAGCGCGATGCCTTCCTCGACGCCCTCCGAACGGCGTACCAAGCGGCCCCGCGTCGGTCTGCCTGGTACCCGCGCAGCACCGAGAAGCTGGCCGGCGCGGCATCCGACTATCCCGACGCGACATGGTTCGCAGAGGGCACCCGCGCTCTCGTCGTGATCGGGGCGGATGAGGACGCCACCGCAATCGAGACCACCGAGTACTTCACCCCCGTGCTGGGAGTCGTCTCGCTGCCGGGCAACGGCCAGGAGTTCCTCGATACGGCGGTCGCCCATGCCAACGAGAAGCTGACCGGCACGCTCGGCGCCAACGTGCTGATCGATCCCCAGACGCAGGCCGCGCTCGGCGACGGGTTCGACAACGCCATCGCCGCACTGCGCTACGGCTCCATCGCGATCAACGCCTGGTCGGCGTTCGTCTACTTGACTCCGACCCTGACCTGGGGCGGGTTCCCCGGCGCGACGCTCGACGAGGTCGAGAGCGGAATCGGCGTCGTGCACAACGCGCTGCTGCTCGACCACGTCGAGCGATCGGTGACGCACGGGCCCTTCCGCCCGTTCCCCCGCTCGGTGTCATCGGCGTTCGGCGCCGGCCGATTCTCGGTGCTGCCGAAGCCGCCGTGGTTCGTCAGCTCGCGCACCGGCGCGAGGGTGAGCGAGGGCTTCACCCGGTTCCAGATGAACCAGGACTGGGTGAAGCTGGTCGCCACGCTCACTCAGGCGTTCCGCGCGTGAGCCGGCGCGTGGCTCCGCTCGCGGCCGACTACATCGTCGTGGGCGCAGGCTCAGCCGGCGCGGTGGTGGCGGCACGCCTGAGTGAGGACCCCCACGTGTCGGTGCTGCTGCTCGAGGCGGGCCCGCCCGACTCCGCGCCTCAGCTGCACATTCCGGCGGCATTCACGAGCCTGTTCCGCGGTGCGTACGACTGGAACTACGACACCGTTCCGCAGTCGCACCTCGAGAACCGCACGATCTTCTGGCCGCGCGGCAAGACGCTCGGCGGCTCGTCGTCCCTCAACGCGATGATGTGGGTGCGCGGCTTCGCGGCCGACTACGACGAGTGGGCCGAGACAGCGGGCGAGTCCTGGTCGTGGAAGTCGCTCGAGCACTATTTCCGCCGTGTCGAGCGCACCGAAGACGCCGCGCACGAGACGCAGGGCACCGACGGCCCGCAGTCGGTGGAGCGCCAGCGCGACCCGCGGGCGCACACCGCGGCGTTCCTCGACGCCGCACGCGAAGCCGGGCATCCGGTCACCGCGGCGAACCTCCCGGAAGGACAGGGCTTCTCGCAGACCATGGTGTCGCAGCGGCGCGGCGCCCGTGCGTCGACCGCGGACGCATACCTCCGACCCGCGAAGGACCGGCGCAACCTGCGTGTGGTCACCGGGGCGTTCGTGCGGCGCGTGACTTTCGCCGCGTCATCCGGCACGTCCGGAGAGGAGCCGCGCGCGATGGGTGTGTACGTCGAGATCGACGGCATCACCGTGCACGCCGCCGCCCGGCACGAGGTGATCCTCTCCGGCGGCGCCGTCAACACTCCTCAAGTGCTCATGCTGAGCGGCATCGGACCGGCCGATCATCTCGCCGAGCACGGCATTGCGCTCGTGGTCGACGCACCCGGGGTCGGCTCGAACCTGCAGGACCACCTCATCGCGGGCCTCGCTCCGCAGGCCCTCGGCGGCACCCTGTTCACGGGCGCGAGTGCACCCCAACTCGCGCGCTACCTCACGACCAGGCGAGGGATGCTGTCCTCCCCTGTCGCCGAGGCGTATGGATTCGTCCGCACCGCGGCCGCCGAGGGCGCGGGCGTGCCCGCCGGTCTGCCCGACGTCGAGATCCTCTTCGCCACAGCCCCCTACGTCGGCCAGGGCCTCGTGCGGCCGCCGGACGAGGGTCTCACCATCGCCGCCATCCTGCTGCGACCGCGGAGTCGCGGCACGATTCGGCTCGCTTCCGCCGACCCGTTCGAAAAGGCGGTCATCGACCCGGGGTACCTCACCGATCCCGAGGGCATCGATGAAGCCACGATCCTCGCGGGTATCGCCGAGTGCGAGCGGCTCCTCGACACCGAAGCCCTGCGCGCCGTGACGACTGGACGCTGGGTACTGCCGGAAGACGGCGAGCGGATGACGCCTGCCGAACGCGCTGAGCTCTCACTGCGTCGCTACTCGCACACGATCTACCACCCGGTCGGCACCGCGCGGATGGGTGCGGATGCCGCATCCGTCGTCGATCCCGACCTCCGGGTGCGAGGAGTCTCCGGGCTGCGGGTTGCGGATGCGTCAGTCATGCCCACGGTCGTCCGCGGTCACACGAATGCCGCCGCGATCGTGATCGGCGAGGTCGCCGCCGACCGGATCAAGGCGTCGCGCTGAGCCTGTCGGTCGTTGAGCGAGAGAGCGCAGCGACCGGGACGAAACGCGCCGAACCACCCGACGCGTTTCGTCTCGCTGCGCTCGCTCAACGACCGGGGAGTGCCGAAAGGGCGGACCCCTCACGGGAGTCCGCCCTTCGCATGGATCAGGTGAGGGTCAGCGCCCGCTGCGGCGGTTGCCGCCGTTCTGGCGGACGACCGAGCCGACCATGAGCTTCGAGCCACCGGCGTGCGAGGCGCGGCGCGAGCCGCCCTGGCGCGGCGTGCCGGCCGGCTGGTTCGCAGCCTGTCCCGAGTCACGGCCGGTGTGGGCGGTGCCGCGGGCGGCATCCGTCCCCTTCGACTGTGCGGGACGACCCGAACGGTCCCCGCGAGCCTGACCGGTCGAACCCGACCGCTCGACACGGGACTGACCACCGGTCGAACCGCCGCGCGCGGCGCGCTTGCGCTGGGCGTTGGCGCCCTGGCTCTGGCCGCCTCCGCGGTGCGACTCGACCTTCGGAGTGGGCGTGACGTAGGCCGCGACCTCGCCGACGAGCGCGGTGACCTCGGCCGACTGGGGAGTCACGCGGATGGGCTTCACGGCGATGGCCGCCTTGCGGAGCAGATCTGCGACGTCGCGCTCCTGCCCGGGAAGCACGAGGGTCACGACAGCGCCCTCGGCACCCGCGCGAGCCGTGCGACCGGAGCGGTGCAGGTACGCCTTGTGCTCGGTGGGCGGGTCGACGTGGATGACGAGCTCGACGTCGTCGACGTGCACGCCGCGGGCGGCGACATCCGTCGCGACGAGCACGCGTGCGGCACCCGAGGAGAACGCCGCGAGGTTGCGGTCACGTGCGGGCTGTGAGAGGTTGCCGTGCAGGTCGACCGAGGGGATTCCCTGGGCGGTGAGCTTCTGCGCGAGCTTCTTGGCGTGGTGCTTGGTGCGCATGAACAGGATGCGGCGGCCCGTGCCGGACGCGAGGGTGCGGACGACCTCGTTCTTGGCGTCGGCGTCGGTCATCGTGAAGACGTGGTGCGTCATCGCCGAAACGTGCGAGTTGGCCTCGTCGACCGAGTGCATCACCTCGTTGCTGAGGAAGCGCTTGACGAGCTTGTCCACGCCGTTGTCGAGCGTGGCGCTGAACAGCAGGCGCTGTCCGCCTGCCGGGGTCGCGCTCAGGATTCGGGTGACTCCGGGCAGGAAGCCCAGGTCTGCCATGTGGTCGGCCTCGTCGATCACGGTGATCTCGATGGCGTCGAGGCGCACGTGGCGCTGGCCCATGAGGTCTTCGAGGCGGCCGGGGCACGCGACGACGATGTCGACGCCGGACTTCAGCGCCGCCACCTGACGGTTCTGGCTCACTCCGCCGAAGATGGTCGTGGTGGTCAGGCCGTAGGCCTTCGCGAGCGGCTCGAGCACCGCGTTGATCTGGGTCGCGAGCTCGCGCGTGGGGGCGAGCACGAGGCCGAGGGGCATGCCGCCGCGACGATTGCCGCCGGCGAGCTTGGTGCCGAGCCGGGCGACCATCGGGATGGCGAACGCGAGCGTCTTGCCCGAGCCCGTCTTGCCGCGACCGAGCACGTCGCGACCCGCGAGCGTGTCGGGCAGGGTGTCGATCTGGATCGGGAAGGCCGTGGTCTTGCCGTCCGCCGCGAGAGCGGTGATGAGCGGCTGGGGCACGCCGAGCGTGCTGAAGGTGACATCAGTCATTGAGGGAGTTTTCTCCGGGCGCGCGCACGCACCCTGTTCGGTGAACCGGGTCGGATTTCGACGCGGGGTCGCCGTGCGAAGTTTGTCAGCCGGCGGCATCTCGGATGATCCTGAGACGGCGGCGAGGGAAGCGTTCTACGACGCAAGAAGCGCGTCGGAGCGCTGCAAGTGTCCCCAGTCTAGCAGGGGCGCTACTCCTCGTCGGCCAGTTCGCCATCCGCAGGCGGGGCGGCGGCGGGATCGCCGGACGCTTCGACAGGCTCAGCGACCGGCTCGGGGTCAGCGACCGGCTCAGGGTCGGGCGCGGACGCTTCGACAGGCTCAGCGACCGGCTCGGGCTCAGCGACCGGCTCGGGGTCAGCGACGGGCTCGGGGTCAGCGACCGGCTCGGGCTCGGCGACCTTGCCGGCGAAGCGATCGGTCGCCGCCCGCAGCGCGCGGGCGATGCCCGGCTCGCCGGCGGCATGCGATGCGTCGGGCACGATGACGAACTCCGCCTCCGGCCACGCACGGTGCAGATCCCACGCGGTCATGATCGGCGTGCACACGTCATAGCGACCCTGAACGATGACCGCGGGGATGTCGCGGATCACGCCGACGCCGTCGATGAGCTGTCCCTCGTCGAACCAGCCGCCGTGGAGGAAGTAGTGGTTCTCGATGCGCGCGAACGCGGTCGCCGCAGCGGGCTCCGTCATCCCGTTCACGAGTTCTTCGTCGGGGAGGAGGGTCAGCGTCGCGGCTTCCCATCGCGACCACGCCACGCCCGCCGGAACGTGGATGGCCGGATCAGGGTCGGCAAGGCGCCGGTGGTAGGCCTCGATCAACCGCGATCGCTCGAGGACGGGGATGGGCGCGATGAATTCCTCCCACAGGTCGGGGAAGATCACCGATGCTCCGCCCTCGTAGAACCACTCCAGCTCGTGGCGGCGGAGCGTGAAGATCCCCCGCAGCACCAGTTCGGTGACAGCACTGGGGTGCGCCTGCGCATACGCGAGCGCCAGGGCGCTCCCCCACGATCCGCCGAAGACCTGCCATGACGGTATGCCGAGGTTGCGGCGCAGCAGCTCGATGTCGCCGACGAGGTGCCACGTCGTGTTGTGGCGAAGCTCCGCGTCCTGGCTGGCGTGAGGCGTCGAGCGCCCGCATCCGCGCTGGTCGAAGAGCACGATCCGGTAGCGCTCGGGATCGAAGAACCGTCGATGCCAGGGCGAGGTGCCCGCTCCGGGACCGCCATGCAGGAACACGACGGGTTTGCCGTGGGGGTTGCCGCTCTGCTCCCAGTAGACGCGGTTGCCGTCTCCGACGATCAGCTCGCCGGTCTCGTAGGGTTCGATCGGCGGATAGAGGATGTCGTCCAGATGCTCGTTCACAGGCTTCCCCCCGGAACCCCGAATGTGTCGCATGCCGTGAAACCCCCACGGTAGCCGGTCTGGAACCATCTCTGACGCTGCTCGCTCGACCCGTGGGTCCAGGTCTCGGGGTTCACCGATCCGCCGGACTCCTGCTGGATGTGGTCATCTCCGACCGCCTGCGCGGCGTTGATCGCATCGGCGATCTGCTGCGAAGTCGGAGCTTCGAGGAACGGCACCCCGTTCTCATCCTCCTGCTCGGTCATGTTGCCGACCCATGCGCCCGCGAAGCAGTCGGCCTGCAACTCTGTGCGGACGCTGTTGCTGTCCGCTCCGGTGCCGTTGCTCGGGTGCTCCTGCGTGATGCCGGTGATCTGCTGCACGTGGTGCCCGTACTCGTGTGCGAGGACGTACAGCTGCGCGAGGGGACCGGCGCTCGCATCGAACTGCTCCCGCAGCAGTGCGAAGAACGTCGGGTCGACGTACACCGTCTCTTCCGGTGGGCAGTAGAACGGCCCGGTCTGGTTGGACGCGGTACCGCACTGCGTCGAGGTGGACCCGTCGACGATGATGAGCTGGGGCGCGCGGTAGCCCTGGATCTGCTCGCCCCAGTACTGGTCGATGGCGAGGGATGCCGCCGCCAGCCGGCAGTCGTCGCGGGCGTTCGCGTCGGAACCGAGTTCGCAGTTGGCGATCTCGGACTGGTCGGTGCTGCCGCCCGAGCCGGGCCCGATGAATCCGGAGATGTCGGTGCCGGTGAACAGCTGGAACAGCAGGACGGCAATGGCACCGAGGCCCACCACGCCGCCGCCGGCAAGCGCGGCCCCGCCTCCGCGACGCCGCGCTGTGTTTCCTCCGACCCTGGCGTTGTCGTTGAAGGTCATGGGCACACGGTACCCTGACCGCCGCCTCGGACAGGTTCGACAAGCTCAACGACGGGTGCGACAGCGGGAATAGGCTCGGACCATGGAGCAGGCGCCGACGACCGTGACCATCACCGGAGCGGGCGGACAGATCGGGTACGCCCTCCTCTTCCGCATCGCCGCGGGCGACATGCTCGGCCCGGACCGACCGGTGCGGCTGCGGCTGCTCGAGATTCCGCAGGGGATGCGCGCCGCCGAGGGCGCCGCGCTCGAACTGCAGGACTGCGCCTTTCCGCTGCTGCGGGATGTCGAGGTCAGTGATGACGCAGAAGTGGCCTTCGACGGCTGCAGCATCGCGATGCTGGTCGGCGCCCGACCGCGAGGCCCGGGTATGGAGCGTGCCGATCTGCTCGCCGCCAACGCGGGCATCTTCGGGCCGCAAGGCGCAGCGATCAGCACATCCGCGTCGGACGACGTGCGAGTCGTGGTGGTGGGCAACCCCGCGAACACGAATGCGCTGATCGCCACGGCATCCGCTCTCGATGTTCCGGCCGAGCGGTTCACCGCGCTCACCCGCCTGGACCACAACCGGGCTGTCGGGCAGCTTGCGCAGGCGCTTGAGGTGCGCCCCGATGAGCTTCGAGGGGTCACGATCTGGGGCAATCACTCGGCATCGCAGTTTCCGGATGTCGCGCATGCGACCGTGCGGGGCGTCGCCGTCATCGACGCCCTGGCCGAACGGCGCGGCGGGCATGAGCAGGCGACGGCGTGGCTGGACGACATCTTCATCCCCCGAGTCGCGCGGCGGGGTGCGGAGATCATCGAAGTGCGCGGCTCGTCGTCGGTGGCATCGGCTGCCAACGCGGCGATCGACCATGTGCGCGATGATCAGCTCGGCACCGGTGAGGGCTGGACATCAGCCGCAGTCGTCTCGCGCGGCGAGTACGGTGTGCCCGAGGGCCTCATCAGCTCGTTCCCCGTGACCTCCGACGGCACGGGATATCGCGTGCTCGAAGGCCTGTCGCTTGATCCGCGGGCCCGCGGCCTGGTCGACGCCTCCGTGTCCGAGCTCGCCGCCGAGCGGGATGCGGTGCGCGACCTCGGGCTGATATGACGCCCGCGGACGTCCTCGTCTCCGTCATCCTCGCGATCGTCGTCATCGCCGTCGGAACCGCTGTCGCACCGAAGCTCAAGATCGC
Organism: Microbacterium pumilum; assembly: GCF_039530225.1. Lineage (NCBI taxonomy): Bacteria > Bacillati > Actinomycetota > Actinomycetes > Micrococcales > Microbacteriaceae > Microbacterium > Microbacterium pumilum. Next base: position 1,069,555 of record NZ_BAAAOH010000001.1, on the reverse strand, counting down.
CGGACCACTCCTTCTCGTCATCGTCGGCATCGTCGTTGGACTGCTGCCCGTGGTGCCGCCCTTCGAGGTCGAGCCCGAGCTCATCCTGGTCGGAGTGCTGCCGCCGCTGCTCTTCTCTGCGGCTGTCGCCCTTCCCGCAGTGGAGTTCCGGCGCGACTTCGGTCCGATCGCCGGGCTGTCGGTGATTCTCGTCATCCTCAGTTCGCTCGTGCTCGGCGTCTTCTTCGTCGCCGTGATCCCCGATATCAATCCCTACAGCGCGGTAGCACTGGGCGCCATCCTGAGCCCGACCGACGCGGTCGCGACCTCCATCGTGAAGCGCCTCGGCATCTCCCGTCGGGTGGTGACGCTGCTGGAGGGCGAGAGCCTGCTCAACGACGCCACGGCGCTGGTGCTGCTGCGGACCATGGTCGCCGCCGCCGCGGTCGCACTCGGCTCGAGCGCAGGCGAGCGCGACGATGTCGGGTTCCTGCCGGCGTTCCTCTGGGGCGTGGTGGTGGCTGTCGTGATCGGCGCGATCGTCGGCTACCTGAACCTGCGGCTGCGCGCCCTGATGAGCCACTCCGCCGCGAACACGGCCGTCGGCTTCATCGTTCCGTTCGTGGCCTACCTTCCGACCGAGCGGCTGGGCGGATCGGGGCTCGTCGCCGCGGTGGTCGCAGGCATCGTGACAGGCCAGGGCGCGGCGCGCTGGTTCTCGCCCGAGCAGCGGCTCTCGGACTCCCTGAACTGGCGCACGGTCGAACTCGTGCTCGAGGGTGGCGTGTTCCTGCTCATGGGTCTCGAGCTCAAGGAGATCGTCGGGCAGAACATCGAAGCCCACGACGGCCTGGGCACCGGCATCCTCATCGCGATCGGCGCACTCGCGATCATTCTGATCGTCCGCAGCATCTACGTGGCACTCCTGGTGTGGCTGCAGAGCCGGCGTGCGCGCACGAAACAGCGGAAACGACTCGAGGCGATGGGCAAGCAGCTCGACGACATGGCCTCCGGCAAGAGCCCACCGCCCAGCAGGGGACCAGGCCGAGGAGGGCGGGAAGCCAGCGTCGAGAGTCCCAGATGGGAGCGCCGCCTCGCAGCAGGGCGCGCCCGAGTGACTCGCGCGTTGAGCGATCTCGACTACTACCAGGCGTCCCCGCTGGGCTGGAAGCACGGTGCCGTGATCGTCTGGGCCGGCATGCGCGGCGTCGTGACCCTGGCCGCGGCACAGACGCTGCCGCGGAACACCACCGAGCGCGCACTGCTCGTTTTCATCGCCTTCGCCGTCGCGGTCGGCAGCCTGCTGCTGCAGGGGTACACCCTCCGCTGGGTGGTGCGCCTGCTCCGACTCGAGAACTCGTCGACGGACCTGATGGACCAGGCCGAGCAGACGAGCCTGAACGAAGAGCTTCGGGATGCCGCGGCAACCGCCCTCACCGACTCCAAACTCGTCCGACGCGACGGCAGTCCGTTCTCGTCGGAATTCCTCGACCGCGTCGGCAACCGGTTCCTCTCGCCGCCCGACGACGAGCAGACGGCCATCGCCCACGAGGTGCTCGAACTGCGTCTCGCCGTCATCGAGGTGATGCGCACGCGCCTGAACGAGGTCTCGTCAGGCGGACAGTTCAGCACGGCAGCCCTGCGCCACGCCCTCGCCGAGCTGGACGCCGACCAGCTCAGCCTGCAGCTGCGGCTGGACGACGAATCGTGAAGCGGTCGGCGACGTCCGCCGATCGGGGCACAATGGAGGCAAGCGAAGGGCATCGATATGAGCGAGCGCACGGAGACGGCACAGGCCGCGACGACGGATGCCGCGGTCTCGATCGACACGGCTGCGCTGCGGACCCCGCATCCCGCAGCGGAATGCCCGGAGTGCTTCACCGAGCTGCAGCACGACCGCGACTGGTGGCTGGCCCGCCCCGCGGGCTCGCGGCTGGTCGGACTCGTCATCTCTCGCGATGACATGCCCTCCGTCGTCGAGCAGCGCGACGAGCTGACGCGGTTCGGCGTGCCGATCGAGGGATTCCGGCATCCGGCCCCCGAGACGCTGGAGTCGTGGCAGCAGCGCCTCGTGCGACTGTTCGGCACCCTGCGTGCCGGCGACGTGCTCGTCGTCTCAAACGTGCACGCGCTCGGCCGCAACATCGACGAAGAGACCCGCACCGTCGCCGAACTGCACCGCCGTGGAGTCGTCGTGAAGGTGCTGAGCCACGGGGGCCGGCACCTCTTCGACGCCGGACGCTGACCCCGGCGCACCCCTCGTCGTCGGTCACCGAACTCCCACCGCCGCCAGCGGTCCGGGTTTCGCAGCTTCGCGGCATCCGAAACCCGCGAAAGCTGGCGCTGACCCCGACGGCGAGTTCCGACCGGTGCGGGCGGTCCAGGATTCGCTGGATTGCAGCATCCGAAACCTGTGGAACCTGGACCGGACCAGACTGGCGAGCAGGATTGAGGGGGTCCGCAAACGTCCGCCCGGCCGACGGTGCATTCGGCGAACGGGTGGAGACCCTCAGTCGGCTTCGTCGTCGACGGGGGGCTGGGACTCCAGCTCACGGTCGAGCAGCGGCAGGTCCTCCCGAGTGACGAGGCGGGCCGCGATCGCGTGCTCGACGAGCCGCGCACGACGGTTCGTGGCGTAGGAGCGCGCACCGCCCCGCATCCCCGGCACGCCGATGCGGTCGAGCTTGTCGCAGACCGTGTCGAGCTTGCGGTTGAAGCGCGTGAGCGTCCATCCGATCCGTTTGGCGGCCTGGGCGGATGTCGGCAGCTCGCTCATCCCGGTGCCATCGCGGCGAAGCAGCGGCTCGGCGAGCGCGAGGATCATGACGCGCTGGCTCGGCGTGAGGGGCACCTCGCCGATCGTGCTCTGACCGTCATCGTCGTCGAACTGCTGCGTCTCTCGGAAGGTCGGCTCGGCGATGTGGATCGTCAGCTCGTAGGTGGTCGCTCCGGCGCTGAAGATCACCGAAGTGGACGCGAACACGAGTGGAAGTCGCGCCCCCGGCGCCAGCCACGCCTGAACGCGGCTCGCCGAATCGGTGACCGTCGCCCGCAGCCTGCTGCCCACGTTCGACAGCAGCCAGAGCCCCTCGACGTTCTCGATCGTCAGGAAGTGGCGGTGCAGGAAGAGGTTGTCGTCGATGATGAGATCGCCCTCTCGGCCGACGCGGAACACGTCGCCGGGCACCACCCGGAAGTCTTCCCCGGCGAACTCGACAACCAGCTCATCCGCCCCGGCGGCTGCAATGCTCACGGCGTGCACCCCCTGACCGGCGGATCGGACGACTGGCCGTTCGCGCGCACGATGATGACGTCGATGCACGTGGTTCCGGACGGATCGGCGGGAACGGTCACCTCCGCCTCGGTCACGGAGTCGAACTCGGGCTCGGCCGTGGTCGTCACGACCGCATACAGGTAGTGGTCGCCGTCCTGAGGGTCGGGATTCGTCCACGAGAAGCGGACGCCGGAGGCGACGACCGTGCCGGAGAGATCGGTGGGGCCGGGAACGATCGCCGACACCGGATCCTGCGGATCCGAGCTCGTCTCGGGCGTCGGACTGGCCTCCGGGCCGCCGCCGAGCAGTCCCGGCAGCGAGACGGCGATGATCACGATGAGTGCGAGCGCGCCGGCTGCTGATCCGACCCAGAGGGCCCGACGCGAGCGGCCCCGCGACGATTCCACGGGTGGCTCGGAGTCGGCACCAGGCCCGGCCACCGCAGTGAGGTCCCCTGGGAGGCCGGAGGAGCGCGACGGCTGCTGATCGGCGCGCAGCACGGTCTCGACGACGCCCTCGGTCAGGACCGGGACGGACGATCCCCGCACGACGGTGTCCATCGACGGCCGGTACGCCTCCGCCGTCGCTTCCGACGCGGCGAAGGACGGCATCCCGGAGGTCGCTCCCGGGCGGGTGAGCCCGGCCGCGGGGTCGGTCGCAGGATCGATGCTCACGACGCCGCGCACGCGTGTCAGGCCGTCATCGTCATCGTCACTGTCGTCCTCGACGACCGCGTCGTCGAGGATGTCGATCGGCGTGACCGAGTGAGACAGCTCGATCTGCACCTTCTGCAGTGCACGGGCGAACGCGAGGGCGCTCTCGTAACGATCCGCGGGGGCCTTGGCCATCGCCCGCTCCAGTGCGCGCTCGAGCGACTCGGGGGCATCCGCTCTGCCGAGCGGGGGCAGCGGCATCCGCTCGATGCGCTCGATGAGCTCTGCGGCGGTGTTGCGCTGTCCGCCCAGTTCGAACGGCGAGCGCCCGGCGAGCAGCGAGTAGACCGTCGCCCCGAGCTGATACACGTCCGAGCGCGGATCGCTGCGCGGCACGTCGGCGAACGACTCAGGCGGCGACCAGGGGATCGAGAGTCCCGCCGACTCCGCCGTGGCGCTCGTCGTCGACGCGATGCCGAAATCGGTGAGCGCCGGCCGGTTGTATTCGGTCACGAGGATGTTCGCGGGCTTGATGTCGCGGTGCAGCACGCCCGCGCGGTGGGCGGTCTCGACCGCCGCGGCGACCTGGATGCCGACGCGGAGCGATTCGGCGATGGAGAACGGTTCGCGGCGGTAGCGCACCTGGAGGTTCGGCTTCGGGCAGTACTCCATCACCAGGTAGGGACGGCCGTCCTGGGCCACCCCCGCCTGATAGATCGTGACGATCGCGGGGTGCGTCGAGAGCATCGCCATCACGTTCGCCTCGGCGGTGAACTCCTCGGCCGAGCCGCTCGACATCCGATCGGCGATCAGCACCTTCACCGCGACGCGGCGCTTGGGCAGCTGCTGCTCGTACAGATAGACGTCGGCGAATCCTCCCGACCCGAGCGTGTCGACGAACGTGAAGCCCGGAAGGTCCGGAGGCGCCATCGCGGGGCGCTTCGAATTCATGCGACGTCCTCGATGGCGACTGTGATGCCGTCACCCAAGTCGAGGATGTCGCCCGGCACCACGACCGTGGGTTCGCCCGGGTGGAGTCGCACCGGATCCGACCCCGACCGCAGCAGCAGCGTGCCGTTTGTGGTGTTCAAGTCTGTCGCGATGATGCTGTCGCCCTCGACACGAAGCTCGACGTGACTGCGAGAGATGTCCTGCTGGGGGCTTTCGACCGCGATGAGATGGGGCAGGTCGGTGCCGGTGATGCGTGTCGAGCGCGGCCGGCGTCCGAGCACGACGGTGCGGTTCAGCGGGACCACCTGCCCCGTCGACAGTCGCAGCCGGCCTGGAGCCGGCGGGCGCGGCGGAGCGAGCGGCGGCGCCGCGGCGCTCGGGTCCCCTCCAGCGCGGAGGGCCTGCGCCTGCGCGAGCGAGATCGTCTCACCGTCGTGATCGCCGAGGACCGGGGTCGGGAGCGACGATCCGTCGCCGCGGATGACGGTGCGGCCGAGCTCGTCGTCGACCCCGACCGGCGCGGGCGCGAGCGATGCGGCGAGCTCGACATCCGGTGCCTCGTCGTCGTGGCGGACGGTGAACGTGGACTCTGCGGGAAGCAGCGTGTCGGCGTCGGCGAGAGAGAGCACGGCGGCCGAATCGATGAGCGCCGGCGAGGGCGGTGCGGGCGCGAGCTCGGATGCGGTGCGCGACACGCTCGGGGGGACGGGCATCGCCGCGATCGGTTGCGACGGCGGGTCCGCCTCGTCCAGCACGACCTCGTCCTCCGGTGCGGGTGCGGCGGGAACGGATGCCGCGGCAGGGGCGGGTGCGGCACGGGCGGGTGCGGCATCCGCCCTCTCGGTCAGGTCGCCGAGATCCGGCTCAGCCGCACCCGTCGACTCGGATTCTTCGTTCGTCGCCTCCGGCTCCGCGCCGGGGCGGAGGTCGCGTTCTGCGCTCGGGCGTTCCACCGGCTCGGTGATCGGCCGATCCCGCGGGCTCCACTCGATGACCGCGGCGAGCACGACCCCGTCGGAGATCGGGAGGTCCGCGGGCGCCGTGGGCTTGGCGGCCTCGACCAGCACGCGCGTGACGTCCGTGAGGACGCGTTCGCTCCAGGTCGTGACTCCTGTGCCGCTCACCCGCTCGGACGCGGTCGACATCTCGATGTCGACCGAGATGTCACCGCGCACGGCGAGGCGCACGGCGTCGCCCTCGGCCAGCACCACGGCGAACGGGGGGATCGCCGACAGGGAGGTGCCGTAAGCGCCGGTGAGGGCCTCGAGCACTGCCGCGAGTCCGCGCCCGGCGCCGACCTGCGCCCAGATCCTCGAGACGAGTGTGGGCGAGGTGTCTGCGGCCAGCACGACGATGCCGCGGGCGGTGACCACGACCGGGATGGCGCCTGGCGAATAGCGGGCCGACATCAGGAGCCCCCTCCCGCGGGCACCCTCGGGCGGGTGTCGCCGTCGACCTCGTCTTCGACGACAGCCGCCCCGATGCCGGGATCATCGCTCGCGAGCCCGCCGGTCCGCGCACGGACGGCGGTCGCATCCACGACCAGCGCGGTGATGTTGTCACGTCCGCCGCGAAGCATGGCCTCGTGGACGAGCCGCGTCGCGGCGGCCTGCGCGTCGGCCTCGGCGAGGAGGACCGCGTGGATGGCGTCGCGATCGAGCTCGCCGGGCAGCCCGTCGGAGCACACGAGGATCCGGTCGCCCACCTCCGCGGGGATCAGCCAGTAGTCGGCCTCGGAGTCGCTGCCCCCGCCGATCGCACGAGTGATGACGTTGCGCCTGGAGTCCCGGGCAGCGGCGTCGGGCGTGAGCAGACCGCTGTCGATCAGCTCCTGCACCACCGAGTGGTCGACGCTGATCTGCTCGAGTTCACCGTCGCTCAGCCGATAGGTCCGCGAATCGCCGAGATTCACCGCGAGCCAATAGGCGTCTCCGTCGACCTCGCAGATCACCACTCCTGACAGGGTGGTGCCGGCGCCGATGCCGTCGCCGGCACCGTCGGAGAGGTCTGCCACACGGCGACGCGCCCGGTCCACCGCGCTGTGCAGGTCTCCGATCGAAAGGCTCGGGCGTCCGGCGTAGGTCGCGAACTCCTCGATCACGGTCGCGCTGGCGACGTCGCCCGCGCGATGGCCGCCCATGCCGTCGGCCACGAGGAACAGCGGCGGGGCGGCGAGGAACGAGTCCTCGTTGAGCGCACGCCGCAGGCCAGGATCGCTCGCCGCACCCCACGCCACCGTGACCGGCGGCTCGGCACCACTCATGCGGCACCTCCGACGACGGCACTGCGGTCGCCGAACTCGAGCCGGTCGCCGGCGCGCAACGCGGCGGGCAGACCCGGCACCAGACCGATGCGTTCGCCATCGCGGACGAGGTTGGTGCCGTTGGTCGAGAACCGGTCGATGATCCATGCGCCGTCGTCGCCGCCGATCTCGAAGTGGGTCTTGGACACCGACAGGGTCTCGTCTCGGACGGCCCGCACGGCGACCCCGCCTTCACGTTCCGGATTGCGACCGCACACCGTCCGCTCGTACACCGCCATCCGCGTTCCGTCGTCCCACGTGAGCACGGTGATCACGCGATGGCCGACGATCGCCCGCCCCGAGCCCGCCTGCCCGGGCTGATCGCGGAGAGTTCCGGATGCCGCCATCCGCGCCTCGTCGACGTCCCGCACCGGCCGAAGCGCTGCGGAGGTGCGCGGGAACCTGCCCGGTGTGCCGGCCACAGCCGTCAGTTCCAGTTCGGGGGCGTCGATGCGCTCGACCGCCCCGGTCGGCGCGTCCGCGGAGACCGTCGTGTTCACACGTGCACCATACGCGCGCGGGGCGGCGGGTGCGAGCGACGCAGCGGGGGGAGCAGCGACCGGCGACGGCCGGTCGGCGCGGACGTCGACGCAGCAGGCTCTGACGGCGAGGTCATGCCAGCCCTGCCGCCGCGCGCTGCGATCGAACAGTGGACTGAAGAAGCCGACGACGATCGCAGCAGCGAGGTGGAAGACGACGTTCCGACTCAGCGCACGCCCGAATCCGATGCGGTCGCCGGTCTCGGCATCCGCAAGCCGCAGCCCTGTCATCCGCTGGCCGATGGATCCGGCGCTGCCCTGCATGGCGCTGTGGACGAGCGCCCACCCCGCCCACGACAGAAGCAGCAGCACAGGGAGGAGGCTCCGCAGTCCGGCGGCCGTCGCGCCGCTCACCTCACCGAAGCCGATGACCGCGCCGGACACCATCGAGACGAGCATGAAAGGGACGGCCACGCCGACCGCGACATCGATCGCGCAGGTGCCGACGCGCCGGCCCATCGCGGGAGTCGCCGCGACCGAGCCTCGCGCGGAGTTCATGGTGCGCCCTCGGCCGGTTCAGCGCTCTCGGGGCCTGCCACACCGCCCGCCTTCGGGGGCGCGGGCTGGTCTGCCCTCGAGCGCATCGGCAGGGCGAAGCGCGTTCCGGCCAGCAGCGACCGCAGGTTGAGCCGCGCGCGCAGGCGCCCCCAGAACGTCGTGCTTCGCGCCATCTCGTCCAGGATGTCGTCGACCTGGCGCCAGAACTCCGCGACATCCGCATCGCTCGGGTCCGCGGGGCCGAACACCTCCGCATCCGCCTGACGGGCGAGCGTGACCACCTGAGGCTGCGAGAACGCGGCGGTGACAGTGGCGGCATCCTCGAGCCGGGTCGCTCCTGGGCGCACCGGGGTGCCGTAGTCAGCGGCGTTGTCGACGATCTCGCTCCACCCGCCGCTGATCCGGTCGGCCGCGCGCTCTGCTTGGAGTCGCCGACGACGACGTGACACCTTGAGGGCGCCGATCACCACGAACGGCGTCGCGAGCAGCAGCAGCACCCCGATGCTCCCTGCCGTGATCGCGAGCACGAGACCCAGGATGCCGGACCCGGCGTTGTCGTCGTCGTCATCCTCTCGCTCATCCGGGACGGTCGGTGGCATGTCGACCGGCTCCTGCTGAGGGGGCGGCGGCTGCAGCACCTGAGGCTTGGGGTCGGCTCGCGGTTTGGTGGTCTGATCGCTCGGCACCTGGTCCTCGGGCGGCGTCGGATCGAACGGCACCCAACCGACGCCCTCGAACGCGACCTCCACCCACGCGTGCAGGTTGTCGCCGGTGGCGGTGAAGACCGGGTTGTTCGCGGCATCCTCATCGGGGTGGAATCCCATCACCACCCGCGCGGGGATCCCCAGCTCGTTCGCGAGCAGCGACATCGCGACGGCGTACTGCTCGTCATCGCCGACCATCTGCTCGGCGCCGAGCATGGTCGAGATGCGCTCCGCACCGTGCCCCGCCCGCGAGAGCGGCTCTCCCTCGAGCCCGTGGCTGAAGAAACCGCTCTCCGACAGCCAGGTCTGCAGCGCCCGCACCTGCTCGATCGGGGTCTCCGCCTCTGCGACGGCCTTGGCGGCGACCTCGACGAAGTCCTGCGGAACACCGTCCTGAGCCGGCATCCGGAACGGGGCGAACGGGACATCCCCGAGCGCCTCATCGCTGGGATCGTCGGCGATGACGACCCGGAGGTCGTATTCGTCTCCCGCGCGCAGCTGAGAGGTCACGACGGCCGTCTGGGTTGCGGCGTTGTAGTGCGCAGCACGGCGCAGGTCGTCCGCTCGGGCTCCGGCGAAGTCGACCTGCGTCACGGCACCGACCTCCGGCATCCACACGCCCGTCAATCCAGCGATCTCGACATGCACGGTCGCCTCGGCGCCTCGGGCATCGGGCGACATATCGGGCCTGATCGGCACGAAGGCGCTCGACGAGCCGGCGCCGCCGCCCGAGACGTTGTAGACGGTGCCGGAGTACGCATCCATGGCCGCCAGCCGCACGCGGGCGTCTGCGGGCATGCCCGACACGGTGAACAGCGGCTCGTCGGCGAAGTCGCGCACGTAGCCTCGGTACGACTGCAGCGGGCTCGGGTACGCGCGAACGTCGAACGGCGGGATCACGACGTCGCGAAGCACATAGCGGGGCGCCGCGGGGGCGGCCACCCCGCTCGTGACGACACCTGCGCCCACCGCGATCGCGACCACGCCAGCGCCCATGAGCACACGGCGCAGGGCACCGGCGCGGGCACCACCGCCTTCTCCGAGCGGCACAGCCCCGAGTGCCGGCGCCCATGTCTGCCGGAGCGCGAGCCACACGATCGAGACCACCGCGAATACGACGCCCTCGATCACCGGCACGGCCGGCTCCGAGGTTCCGAGGGCGATCTGGATCGCGAGGAACCCGGCCGCCGGGAGCAGCGTCCACGCCGCCGACCGCGCGCGCAGGGCGAGCGACGTCGTCAGGGTCGCCGCGACGAGCGTGAGCAGGAACGGCGCGATGAGGAACCCCTCCGCCGCGGGGAGGGGCGCGACCGTCGTCAGCAGCTGCTTCCACGACGTGACGACGCCGGCGGCGAGCCGGTACCACGAGTCCAGCGTCGGGATGACCCCCGCGATCGTGGTCTGCGGCACGGCGAGCGCCGGACCGAAGACGAAGTAGGCGAGCACCACGAGCCCCGCCACAGCGAGGACTCCCCACCGCCGCCAGGCGCCCAGCGCCGCGATGCCCATCCCGAGGATGGCGGCGGCGCACACCGCGACGAGATATCCGGGTCCGCCGTAGGTAGGCCAGAAGCCGGCGATCGGCACGGCGAGCAGCAGGGCCGAGGCCGTGAGGTCGGCGACCCAGCGCCGGCGCGGCAGCAGTCCGGCGCTCATGCGAGCACCTTGCGCAAGGCCGCCGGAAGCTGCTCGAGTTCGCCGATCGTCACCACGTCGGCGTCGCCGATCCGCCGGAGCGTTGGCGATGCCCCCTGCTTGGCCACGATCGCGAGAGCGCGCGCGCCGTACGGCAGGCGCGCGCAGGCGGCACGGAGCGTTGCGACCTCGACCGTCGAGCCGCACAGCAGGACGACGACCGAGGCGAGGGGCAGGTTCGCCGCGATGGTTCCGGCGAGATCGAGGATGCCGCCCTCTCTCGGTCGCGACGGCTCCAGTGCGGCGAGCGCATCGAGCAGACGCTTGCCGGACTCGGCCGCCACCGTTCTCCCCTGCACCTGCAGGTCGACCTGACGGGAGTCGCGGACGGCGCGCAGCCCGAGCGATCCGGCCGCCGAGATGGCGAGTTCGAACTCGTCGGGATGCCGGTACTCGGACGGATTGCGCGACAGGCCGAGCACGAAGTGCGACCGCCGCGTCTCCTCGTACTGACGGACCATGACCGTGCCGGTACGCGCCGTCGATCGCCAGTGAACGTGACGGAGGTCGTCGCCCGGCTGATACTCGCGCAGCGCGTGGAACGACACGTCGTCGGGTGAGAGGTCCCGTGCGGCGAGGCCCTCGAGGTCGCGGAAGAAGCCCAGCGACTGCCCCTCGAACGCCACGGTGCGCGGATGCACGTACAGGTCGACCGGCTCATCGCGCCGGTGGACCCGCTCGAGCAGCCCGAGCGGGTCGCCGCGCACGACGCTGACCGGACCGACGGCGAGCACTCCGCGTCTGGTGGTCGGGATCGCGAAGAGCTCTTCGACGGACTCCCCCGCCGCGAGGCGGCCGACCGCGAAGACCCCGCGGCCGGCCCCGACCGGCAGCACCACGCGAGAGGGCAGGATGGCGCGACCGCTCGTGTTCGCCAGCGTCAGGGCGCCTACGGCCCGCTCGCCCACAACCACGCGGGTGCGCGTCAGATCGAGCGACACGTCGTAGGCCGTCCGCCCGATGAGGAACAGCGTGCACAGCGCGAGCGCGACGGTGAGCACCACAGCCGCGACGGTCGACTCCGACCACCCGAGCGCCATCCCGCCGATCCAGAGGACGACCGCGGCTGCGATGAGCACCCATGCGGCAGGACGGATGACGCGAACGACGCTGCGCAGACGCCGCAGCAGACCGGATGCCGCGTGACCCGCGGCATCCGTCCACCACGAACGACCCTCCCGTGCCGGAGGGGTCTGCGCGAACGTCTCGGCGGCCATCAGGCCGCGGACCTCGCCTGCGGCGCGGTGACACCCTCGATGACACGGCTGATCACGGTCTCGGCGGTCGTGCCGGAGAACTCCGCCTCGGGGTCGAGGACGAGGCGGTGCGTCCAGGTCGGACGCACGAGGTGCTTGATGTCGTCGGGGGTGACGTAGTGGCGGCCGTGCGAGGCGGCCCAGACCTTGGCGATGCGGATCATCGCGAGCGAGCCGCGCACCGAGACACCGAGCCGCGTGGCGGGATCGTCGCGGGTGGCCTCGGCCAGCTGTGCGGCGTAGCGGAGAACGGCGGGTTCGACATGGACCGTCGCGCCGAGATCCGCCATGTCGGCGACCGCGCCGGTGGTGATGAGCGCCGACAGCCGGGCGGACGGATTGCGATCGGAGGCGCCGGCGAGGATCCGCTCGGCGACGGCGAGGTCGGGGTAGCCGATCGACGTCTTGATCAGGAAGCGGTCGAGCTGAGCCTCGGGCAGCTTGTACGTGCCCGCCTGCTCGATCGGGTTCTGCGTCGCGATCACGAGGAAGGGCCGGCCGACCGCGTGCGGCGTGCCGTCCACGGTCACCCGCGACTCCTCCATGACCTCGAGGAGCGCTGACTGGGTCTTCGGCGATGCGCGGTTGATCTCGTCGGCGAGCACGATCGAGGCGAACACGGGGCCGCGGTGGAACTCGAACCGGTGCTGCGCCTGGTCGTAGATCGTCACGCCGGTCACATCGGAGGGGAGGAGATCAGGGGTGAACTGGATGCGGCTGCTCGTGCCCTGCACGGTGGCGGCGAGCGCCTTGGCGAGACTGGTCTTGCCGGTGCCGGGCGCGTCTTCGAGCAGCACGTGGCCCTCGGCGAGCATGGCCGCGAGGACCAGACCCACGACCTCGCGCTTGCCCATCACGGCCTGATCGATGTTGTCGATCAGGCGCGAGAAGGTCCCCTGGAACCAGGCCGCCTGTTCGGGCGTCATCGTCATGAGCTGTTCCTCTCTGTCATCGTCATGTCCCTGGTCATTGCCACGTGGTGTGTTCGGACTCGCCCCAGCCCGCGATGCGCACCCAGACCTGGGTGCCGGGCTTGCCGTAGTAGCAGCCGAGCTGGACCGATCCGTTGGCCGGGATCGAACGCTGGGCCCCGCCGGCGAACTCGCCGTCCGGACCGCTCGCGCAGTACACGCGGTAGGTCCCCGCAGGGAAGTCCTGGGTGTTCAGCACGAAGTAGGCGCACGACGAGGTGCTGCAGTTGTCCTGCCCTACCGCCGAGCTTCCCGGCGTCACCCACGCTCGCGGCTGCGGCGGATCGACCGTCCTGGCCGACGCCGACACGACACCGCTCCACTGGCCCGCGGCATCCTGAGCCCGCACGTCGATCGTGTGAGTCGTGCTGTACGCGTACGTGTTGGTGACCGACCCGCTGTTCGCGACGTTCTGCCAGCCGCCGGAGTCGAGCCTGATCTGCACCTGCGTGATGGCACGCCCGTTGGGCGCGGGTGGGCTCCACGAGAACGTGATATCGCGGCCGCTACGGCTGGCCGAAGCGCCCGGGTTGCCCACAGGACCGTATGGGATCTGCGCCGCCGACGGTGCCGAAGGGGGTCCGTCGTAGCGGACGCCGTCGAGCGCGGTGTACGCGCGCAGCGTGACCTGGTAAGTGGTGCCGTTGTTGAGGCCGGTGAGGACGTTGTTGCCCGGCAGGGCCGTCCACCCGCCGCCGTTGAGCGAGTATTCGTAACGCAGTTCGCCACCCGTGGCGCCGTTGCCCGCGGCAGGGCTGTAGCTCACAGTGAGGCTGCGGTCACCCGGCTGTGCGCTGACCGCCGATGGCGCTCCCGGCTGTCCGAACGCGCGACGCGGCGCGGAGGTCGCTCCCCATTCGCCCCAGCCCGCCTTGTTGCTCGCTCTGACGCGGAACGTGTAGTCGACCGTCGAGGTGGTCAGCGACACGGCCTGCGAGAGCTGTCCGGCAGGGATGTTCGGGATGGTGCGCACCACCGAGCCGCCCTGCAGCACCTGCAGCTCGTAGCCCGCGATGTCGGCTCCGTTGGTCGCCGGCTGCTGCCATGAGACCTGCAGCTGGGCCTGGTCGCCCACCGGCTGAAGGCGGGCGACGCTCGGCGCGCCGACCGGGTCGGGTGCTCGCGCCGGGATCTCGGTGGCCGACCACCCGCTCCAGCTCGACGGGTCGGGCGCGCGGTTGTGCGCCCTCACCCGAACCTGGTACGCGACGCCGTTCTCGAGCCCGTCCCAGACCATCGAGTTGCCCGTCACGCCGGTCTTCTGCCCGATGCCCGACGGCGGTGCCGGCGAGATCTCGAGCGTGAAGGACTCCACAGGGGAACCAGGAGTCGTCGGGGTGACCCACGCGACGTTCAGGCTCCGGTCGCCGAACGTGAGCGTCGGCGGGGCGGGGGTGTCGGGGCGGGCGTCGGGACGCGCCGTCTCGGACGGCCGCGACGGGTCGGATTCGCCGACGCGGTTCGTCGCGACCACGGTGAAGTTGTACTCGACGTTGTTCGTGAGCCCGTCGAGGGTGCACGTGGTCGCGGGGCACTGCTTCTGGTAGTCACCACGCGTGGAAGACACGGTGTAGCCCGTGATCGCGGCGCCGTTGTCGGCGGGCGGTGTCCACGACAGCACGACGGTGCGGTCCTGCACGCTCGACACGGAGGGCGTGCCGGGCGCCTCTGGGCGTCCCTGCACAGTGACGACGATGCGGCCCTCCACCTCGCGGTCCACGTCGGCGGTGGCATCCTGAATCCGGTAGCGCACGACCATCGTGCCGACGAACGTCTCGGCGGGGCTCACCTCGACGGTGTCGCCCACCACCTCGGCGAACCCGCTGCCGGTCTCGGTGACCGCGGCGACGACCTTCAGCGGCTCATCGGGGAACGGGTTGAAGTCATTGGCGAGCACCGGCACGCTCACCGTGGTGCCCTGGGCCGCCTCGGCCACCGTGTCGTCGTTCGCAGTCGGGAGCGGACGAGTGGAAGCCGTCACCGTGACCACGACGGTGCCCTGAACGGGCTCGGTCTCGCCGTCGTCGATCCGAACGGTGAGGGTCGCCCGAGTTCCCTTCGGGGTGCCGGCGTCGGCGCTCACCTGGAGGGTATGGTCGGCGATCGACGCACTCAGCCCGACGGGTGCCCCACCGACGATCGCGTAGCCCATCCCGGGCAGGTCTTCGGGGTCAGGATCGGTCGTGAGAGCCCCGAGGTCGAGGCTCGTGGGATCCTCGCCCGGAGCGACGTTCATCTGACCGGCGGTGAAGGTCGGCTGCTGGTTGTCGGGCGGCAGCACGGTCACCGGGAGGGTGAGGGTCGCCTTGCGCCCCTCCGCGTCATCCGGCCCGGTGCCGTCGGTGACCTCGAACGTGATCGCGTCCTGCCCGAAGTATCCGGCCACCGACGTGTAGACGAGCGTGCTCTGGTCCTTGACGAGGCCGGCGCCGTCCGAGTGCACCGCGGCGACCTTCGCCGCCTCGGTGATGCGCACCGACTTGCCGTCCGACGCGCGCACGTGATCGGCGAGGGGGATCTCGACGGTCTCACCGCTCTGGACTTCGATGCCCTCGGTCGAGATGAGGGTCGGGGCGAGCCCGTCGAGCGACGGTACGTGGATGAATGCGGATGCCTCGAGGTCGTCGCGGTCGGTGATCGTATAGCGGAGCAGGTGCTCCTCGTCGTCGAGCGCGATGCGAACGGTGCCGTCCGAGAGCACTCGTGCGATTCCGCCCTCGACCTCGACCCGCAGTTCGTCGATGGTGCCGTCGGGGTCCTCGTCGTTCGCCAGCACCTCGAGGTCGACGCTGCCGTCCGCGACGTCCTGCGCGAGCACGCGGTCGTCGCGGGCGATGGGTCGAAGCAGCGGCACGTCCTCGTCGACCGTGACCTGGAGCACCGCGATCGCCTCAGCGCCGCGCTCGTCGCGGATCGTGTACTGCAGCGAGGTCTCGCCCTCCTCGTCGGGGGCGGTGACGATGACCCGGTCGCCCAGCACCCTGGCCTCGAGCCCATCGACGTCCGGCAGGATGAGGCCATTGCTCACCAGCGTGAGCCGCTCGCCCTCGGGGTCGGAGTCGTTGGCGACCACCGGCACCGCGACGGAGCGACCTGGTCGCATCACCACGGAATCCTTCACCGCATACGGAGCCTGGTTGACGTCGAGCGACGGCGCGATGCCGACGCGGATGCTCGCGGTGGCCTCTTTGCCGAGGCGGTCCCGCACCCGATACGTGAAGGTGTCGGCGCCGGCCGAATCGCCGACGGCCTCGTACTCGATGTAGTCGGCTCCGACCTCGGTCACGCGACCCTTCTTCGGTGCCGAGGCGATGCCGACCAGTTCGACGGAGTCGCCGTCCGCGTCGATGCCGTCGAGCGGCACGGGGATGCGCACCCGCGAACCGGTGAGCACGCGAGCCGTGATGTCGCGAGGGCGCGGCGCCTGGTTGGTGTCGGCGTTGACCGGGAGGATCTGGATCGTGAGGTAGCCGGCATCCTTCTGCCCGGTGCTGTCGACGACCTCATAGGTGGCGAAGACGGTGCCCGCCTCGCCGCCCGCGCGGAAGCGGACGGTGTCCTGCGAGACGAAGATCTCGCCGTCCTCGGCAGCGGGCAGGGGCTCGACCAGGTCGGGGGCGACGTGCATGGTGTCGCCGTTGGGGTGATAGTCGTTGTCGAGCACCGGGATCGTGACGACGTCGCCGGCGCGCACGACCACCTGGTCGTCGTTGGCCACCGGCGGCCGGAGCTTGGATGGTGACGGCACCGGGATGACGACGACCTCGCCGTCGGCGCTCTGCGTGCCGTTGGAGATCGTGTAGCCGATGGTGATCTGCTCTTCGAGCGAGCCCTGGTCGCTGATGCGGAGGGTCTCGTGGCCGAGCACCGAGACCGAGATGCCACTGTCGGGGTCCAGCGAGACCGACTGGATGACGAGGATGCCGCCACCCGGATCGGAGTCGTTGACGAGCGCGTTCACCAGCACTTCGCCGCCGCTCGGCAGCAGCGCCACGTCGCGCACCGCGACGGGAGGCAGGTCGCTGTCGGTCGCCTCGAGGACGTCGACGCGCACCACGCCGGGCGCCATCCTGGAGCCGACGGCGGCCAGATACTGCACGTAGTAGACGCCCACGGCATCCGAGGTGAAGGTGAACGTGTTGGCGGCGAAGTCCGCGCGCACGATCGCCCCGTCGACCTCGTCGACCCGGGCGAGCCGCAGCGGTTCGCTGCCGCCGCTGGTGTCGTTGGTGAGCGGGGCCACGGTGACGGACTGGCCCGCGCGCACCTGTACGTGGTCGGCGTTGGTGACGGGGTCGGTCGAGCCGGGCGGCCGTACGTCGAAGCGCACGACGCCCTCGGCGTCCTTGTCGCCGTCCGAGACGATGACGGCCACATCCTTGCGGCCCTGGGTGAGCCCGAGCGCACGGTACGTGATGCGCCCGTCGGCGGTGAAGTCCGCCTCGTCGCCTTCGGCGGGGACGACTCCCTTGAGGAAGACGTCATCGCCGTCGGGGTCGATCCAGTCGGGGAGCACGTTGTAGGTGACGACGCCGCCCGACTCGATGGCGAGAGCGGTCACACGCTTCTGCTTGGGAGCCGAGTTGACGTTCCAGTCATGGACGGTCAGCTGCGCCTTCGCGGTGTCCTTGCCGCCACGGCCGTCGTCGGCCTCGTAGGTGAATGTGGTGCTGCCCGAGGCGTTCTCGGGCACCGCGATCTGCAGGCCCGCGCCCTGGTTGATCGACTCCACCTCGCCGAACGACGGACCGCCATCAGGCACGGTGACCGTCAGCACATCGCCATCGGCATCCGTGTCGTTGTCGAGGACCGGCAGCACGGTGGTGCGTCCGGGCCGGACGCCGAAGTCGTCATCCACCGAGATCGGCGCAGTGTTGACCTCGGTGCGCTCCGGAAGCGTGGTCTCGACCGTCTCCTCGGTCGTCTCCTCGTCGTTCTCCTCGGTCTCGCCCTCAGGTGGCGTGATGTCGTTCCAGTTGTCGACCTGCTGCAGGTCCTCGCTGGCCATCCACGCGGCACCGCCGATGATGTCGTTGAGCACGATGACATCGCGGTTCACGCGGAAGCGCAGCTCGGCATCCGCGTCCGCTCCGCTCACCGGCGTCGTCAGGTCATCGTCATCGCCCAGGCAATCGCGCACGAACATCGCCGAGCCGGACCACGCGCCGTAGGCGCAGCCCTTCAGGAACACCGGAGCGGCCGGCACACCGTCCGAGCGTGCAGAGACCTCGACCGGCTCCGACCCGTCGAAGGGCACGCGCACCAGGGCATCCGCGGAAGCGAGGATGACGGCATCCGTCTCCGCCGACGGCTGCTGCAGAACGGCGTCAGCCGCGGCCGCCGCCTCGGTGTGCAGGCCGCGGGCGCTGAGCACCGTTCCGCTCGCACTGTCGAAGACGACCGGGATGTCGCCGACCGCCGTGATCGTGACGTCGGAGCTCTCATCGATCCCCGGGAGACCGGACCTCGACGCCTCACCGGGTTCTCCCTCGGCGTCGACAGGAACCGTGATCACCTCGGCCGTCTTGGTCGAGACCGCATAAACCGTGCCGTCGACGCCGGCCGTCACATCTCCGTCGGCGCCGATCTCGGCCGTCGGCTCGGTGCCCTCGACATCGAACCCCGCCAGGCCCGCGGCCGGAACGACCCACAGCGAGCCCTTCGCCGGCTCGAGGATCGCGAGCGTCGCTCCGCCCAGTACGACCTTCGCGCCCGCCGGCACGTTCGCCGAGTCGGTGAGCGAGACCATCGCCGGATCGATGGTGGTGACCGACGCCGCCTCGGGATCGACCATGACGACCTCGTCACCGGACTGCAGGATGTCGTACTCATCGCTCGAGGTGCGAAGACCGCCGTCGAGCACCTGCGACTCGTGATTGAAGTGGCCGACGAGCAGACTCGACTGCTTCGTCACCCAGACGCCGCCGTCGTTCAGGTCGACCTCGGTGGTGGGGAAGCCCTCGTAGACGAAGGCCAGGGTCGTGATCACGACGGCACCCGCGGAGAGTGCGGCTGCGGAAGCGACGGCGCGCGGGCGTGCGCGAAGCCACGCAAAGGCTCTCATGCGGCGTCGGCCTCCCCCGAGCGGGTGTCGTCTGTCATCCTGCGTGGCGCCAGGCCGCGGGCGAGGATGCCCGGGCGCTCACTGGAAAATGCTGTCCGACCAGGGTAACCCGGTCGATCTCGCCCTTCCGACCACGTGAGATCAGTGCAGCTCACGGGCGACACACTCAGCCAGCGTAAGCAGAACCGACGGGTTGGGCGATGGGGACAATTCCCCTGCGGCGCGCGGCGCCACTCGGTCGTTGAGCGAGGAGCGCAGCGACGAGACGAACGCCGTAAGCCGATCTCGGGACGTTTCGTCTCGCTTCGCTCGCTCAACGACCGGGGGCGACGTACTCCTTGAGATGCTGGGCGGTCAGGGTCTTGCCCTCGGCCACCAGGTCGGAGGGGGTGCCCTCGAAGACGATCTCGCCACCGTCATGGCCCGCGCCGGGTCCGATGTCGATGATCCAGTCGGCGTGCGCCATCACGGCCTGGTGGTGCTCGATCACGATGACGCTGTTGCCGGCTGCCACCAGGCGATCCAGCATCCTGAGCATGTTGTCGACGTCTGCGAGGTGCAGGCCCGTCGTCGGCTCGTCCAGCACGTAGATCGCACCTTTCTTGGCCATCGAGATCGCGAGCTTGAGCCGCTGGCGCTCACCGCCCGAGAGCGTGTTGAGCGCCTGGCCCAGCGTGATGTACCCGAGCCCGACGTCGATCATGCGCAGCAGCGTGGTGTGCGCCGGTCCCTTCGTGAAGAACTCGGCTGCCTCCGCTGCCGACATCGCGAGGACCTCGGCGATGTTCTTGCCGTCCAGCAGGTACTCGAGCACCTCATCGCTGAACCCCGAGCCGTCGCACAGCTCGCACAGCGTCTCGACCGTCTGAGTGAACCCGAGCGTCGTGATGATCACCCCGAGTCCGCGGCACGCGGGGCATGCGCCCTCGGAGTTGGCGCTGAACAGCGCGGGCTTGACGCCGTTCGCCTTGGCGAATGCGGCGCGGATCGCGTCGAGGATCCCCGTGTACGTCGCGGGGCTGCTGCGACGCGACCCCTTGATGGGCGCCTGGTCGACCACCACGACGTCGTCGAACGAGGGCACATTGCCGTGGATGAGGGACGACTTGCCCGAGCCGGCTACACCGGTGACCACGGTGAGGATGCCGAGCGGGATGTCGACATCGACGCTCTTCAGGTTGTGCTGGGTCGCGCCCCGGATCTCGAGGGCTCCCTTCGCCGCCCGTGTCGACTCCTTGAGGCGCGCCCGGTCGCCGAGGTGGCGACCGGTGATGGTGCCCGATGCGCGGAGGCCCGCGACATCCCCGGTGTATTGGATCTCGCCGCCCGCGCGGCCTGCCCCGGGACCGAGATCGACGATGTGGTCGGCGATCTCGATGACCTCGGGCTTGTGCTCGACGACGAGCACCGTGTTGCCCTTGTCGCGCAGGAGCTTCAGCAGCGCGTTCATGCGCTGGATGTCATGCGGATGCAGCCCCGCAGTCGGCTCATCGAAGACGTAGCTGATGTCGGTGAGCGCGGATCCGAGGTGCCGGATCATCTTGGTGCGCTGCGCCTCGCCGCCCGAGAGCGTGCCCGAGGAGCGATCGAGCGAGAGGTAGCCGAGTCCGATGTCGACGAACGAGTCGATCGTCGCGCGCAGCCCCGCCATGAGCGGCGCGACTTCGGGGTCGTCGACGGTCGCGAGCCAGTCCGCGAGATCCGTGATCTGCATGGCCGCGGCATCCGCGATGTTGACGCCTTTGATCTTCGAGGAGCGCGCACCCTCGTTCAGCCGCGAGCCGCCGCAGTCGGGGCAGGCCGTGAACTTCACGGCCCGGTCGACGAACGCGCGGATGTGGGGTTGCAGCGAGTCGCGGTCCTTCTGCATGAAGCTCTTCGTGATCTTCGGGATCAGCCCCTCGTAGGTCATGTTGATGGTCTGGATCTTGACCTTGGTGGGCTCCTTGTAGAGGAAGTCCTGCATCTCCTGCTCGGAGTAGTCCTGGATGGGCTTGTTGGGATCGACGAAGCCCGACTCGGTGAACCCCTTCACCATCCAGCCGTCCACGTTGTAGCCCGGGATGGTGAGCGCGCCCTCGGCGAGCGACTTGGTGCGGTCGAACAGCTCGTCGAGGTCGACGTCGGTCGCCTCGCCGAGGCCCTCGCAGCGCGGGCACATGCCGCCCGTGATCTCGAAGGAGCGGCGCTCCTTGACCTTCTTGCCGCCCTTCTCGAAGGTCACGGCGCCGGCGCCCGACACCGAGGGGATGTTGAACGAGAACGCCTGCGGCGACCCGACGTGCGGCTGGCCGAGGCGGCTGAAGAGGATGCGCAGCATGGCCTGCGCATCGGTGGCGGTTCCGACCGTCGAGCGGGAATTGGCGCCCATCCGCTCCTGGTCGACGATGATCGCGGGGCTGACGTTCTCGAGCGCGTCGACCTCGGGCCGGTTGAGCTGACCCATGAACTGCTGCACGAACGTCGGGTAGGTCTCATTGATGAGCCGCTGCGACTCGTTCGCGATCGTCGCGAAGACGAGGGACGACTTTCCCGAGCCGCTCACGCCGGTGAACACCGTGAGCCGGCGCTTCGGGATGTCGACATCCACGTTCTTGAGATTGTTCTCGCGAGCTCCGACGACCCGGATCATCTCGTGCGAGTCGGCGATGTGCGCCTCCGGTTGATGAGCTTGTCGAATCACGGGCATGGGAGTCCTCTCGAAGGGGCGACCCTCCATTGTGCTCATGACCGCGGACACCGCGCTTCCTCATTCCTGCCCGGAAGCTGGGGTCAGGTCCGTGTTCCGCAGGTTTCGGATGCCGCGAACCTGCGAAACCGGGACCGCCGCGCAATCCGGACCACGTGTGACCCGCTCGCGGAGCCTGTCGAAGCTCAGATTCCGGCGCGTCGCGCGCTGATCGCCGCGGTCGAGCGGACGGATGCCGCGGCGGTGCCTCGCTCGGCACGCTCGCCCGCCACGATCTCACGGACGGCGGGCGCGACTCGGCGCCCGAACGTCTGCAGCGACCGTGGGCCGTCACCGGCGAGGATGAAGGTGCCGATACCGTCTTCCATCGCGAGCGCAGCGAGCCGCTCGGCGAACTCGCGCGGGTCGGCGGCGAGCCGGCCGACGTTGAGCAGGCGCCGGATCTCCCGCGGATCGCGACCGACGCCGGCGGCCGCTTCGTCGATGGCCGCATTGCCGCGGGCCTGGTCGCCGGGCTTCATGTATCCGGATGACGGCAGCCATCCGTCGCCCGTGCGACCGGTGAGGGCCAGCATGCGGGGCTTGTAGGCGCCGATCCAGATGGGGACGCCGTGAGCAGGGCGCGGTCCGCGCTTCGCACCGTGAACGCGATGGAACCGTCCGTCGGTGAATGCGCCGCGGCGCTCGCTCGTGTCCCACAGTTCCCGGATGACGTCGATCGCCTCTTCGAGCGCGGTCACGGCCTCGCCGGGGGTGAGACGGCTGCCTCCCATTCCGGCATCCGTTGCACGTTGCGGCGCTGCGGTCGCCTGGCTGAGGGATGACGGTCGGGTCGCCGGAGTCAGGCCGGCTCAGCCCATCGTGAGCACGATGTTGCCTGCCCTGCCCCGCCCGACGTGGGCGTGCGCCTGCGCGACCCGCTCGAGAGGGTACACGGCTCCGATGACCGGATGGAGCGCGCCGGATCGGGCCAGCGACCCGGTCTCGCGCAGATCGGCCAGCACGGCATCCCTCCCGCGAAGCCCGGTGAACGCGATCATGCCCCGCTTGCCTTTCGACCACCTGGTCAGCAGGGTGCGCCACAGGAGGGGAAGCGTCGGCACGGTGCCGCAGTAGCGTCCGGTCGGGGTCAACAGGCACCGGGCCTCGCGATAGCCGAGGTGGCCGAACACATCGAAGACCACGTCGAAGGTGCGTCCCTGATCCTGAAGCGTGGTGACGATGTCGCCGGCTCGATAGTCGAGCACCTCCTGCGCACCGAGGCTGCGGACGAGGCCGGCGCGCTCGGCACTGCACACCGCCGTCACGACGGCCCCTCGGTGCGACGCGAGCTGAACCGCCGCCGTGCCCACCGCTCCGGATGCGCCGTTGATCAGGATGGTCTGCCCCGCGACCAGCTCGGCGGTGTCGTCCAGGAACGAAAGGGCGGTCGCATCGATCAGGGCCGCTGCTTCGACCGGGTCGAGCCCGGCGGGCAGCGCCTCGATCACACCGTCGGCGCGAACCACCACGAATTCGGCGTGTGCGCGCATGGCCGTGCCTGTGACGCCCCACACGGCTTCGCCGACGCGAAAGGAGTCGACACCATCGCCGACCGCCACGATCTTGCCCGAGAACTCGGAACCGAGCACTCTCAGGCGCGGCCGGAACGGCCCCGCGAACAGCCGCGCGGCGAATGGCGTGCCCGAGCGCATCGCGACGTCTGACGTGCTGACGACGGATGCCGTGACTCGAACCAGCACCTCACCCGCAGCGGGCACGGGAGTGTCGATCTGTTCGACCTCGACCACGGATGGGCCGCCGTATCGGCGGTAGACGGCAGCACGCATGGGAAGCCTCCAGAATGTCAAGAAACTTTGACATTCTGAGCGTACGGCGAAAGGCGCCCAGTGTCAAGAATTCTTTACAGACTGACCCGCCAGCATCCTTCGACGTGGTCGTCGACCATGCCCGCCGACTGCATCAGCGCATACATCGTGGTCGGCCCCACGAAGCGGAATCCCCGCTTGCGAAGAGCCTTGCTCATCGCCTCGGACTCCGCCGTCACCGCAGGGATGTCGGCGAAGGATGCGGGCCGCGCCCGAGGCGGCGGTGCGAACGACCACAGCAGCTCATCGAGCTCGCCGTCAGGCATCTCGAGCAGGAGCCGGGCATTGGAGACCGTGGCCTCGATCTTCGCGCGGTTGCGGATGATGCCGGCGTCGCCCATCAGCCTCGCGACGTCGTCTTCGCCGAACGATGCGACGACGTGAGGGTCGAAGCCCGCGAACACCTCGCGGAACCTCGGTCGCTTGCGAAGGATGGTGATCCACGACAGCCCCGCTTGGAACCCTTCAAGGCTCAACTTCTCGAAGAGCGCGTGGTCGCCGTGGAGTGGCACTCCCCATTCCTCGTCGTGGTACCGGCGGTATTCGGGGTCGTCGCCGACCCACGCACATCGAGCAACACCGTCGGCACCGAGAAGCACTGTCACCCTCGCGACCCTACCCGCGGTCCTCGACAGAGCCGGTCGTGCAGTGAAGCGGCCGACGTCTCGTCTCGCGGCGACTCGCTCAGCGACGCGGCGGGAAGGCGTGCCGTCGGATCGTTCCTTCACCGCCGTCGACGGTGATCACCTCACCGTCTCGGATCGCGTCGGTCGCACCGACAGCAGCGACGACCGCCGGAATCCCGTACTCTCGCGCGATGATCGCGGGATGCGAGAGGGACCCGCCGGCGTCGGCGACGAGGCCGCCGATCATGGGGAAGATGACCGACCACGACGGACGCGTTCCCGGGCACACGACGATGTCGCCGGGTTCGAGCACGTGGAAGTCCGCCTCGGAGTGGACGATCCTGGCCGTGCCGGTGACGCGTCCCGCCGATGCCGGCGTGCCCCGCAGCACGCCATCCTGACCCGTGGAGTCCGCTGTCACTCTCGGCATGATGAGCTCGCCCATCAGCATCTCCGCCTCCGTCGGTGTGCGCTCGGCCCGCGTGAGGCCCGTGAAACGCGGCGGAGCCCCCGGGTCGATGCCATAGCTGATCGGACCCGGATGCGCGATCGCCCACGCCCGCTCACCGCGTTCGCGCTGAGCGCCGTCGCGGATGTCGGTCAGCGGATCGCGCGACCCCAGCGCCGCAGCGGCTTCCTCGGGCGTCAGGTGGAACACGTCCTCGGGAAGGTCGAGGGTCCCGCGTGCCGCGAGCCGCCGGCCCACTTCGAGCGCCGCGTAGCGCACCACGGCGAGGGGCGCGTCGATCGTGAGGAAGACATTGTCGTCACGGAGGCCGTACACGCGCTCCGCGGTCGCCAGCAGTCGCTCGAACTCGGCCCGCCGAGCCGGCCGCAGTCGCGCCCGCGCTCGCGCGGCCACGCGCGCTCGCGCCTCCGCCTGCGCCTGCTCGGCGTCGACGGAGCCTGCCTGGCGTGCCGCATCGATGAGCACGTTGAGCAGGTGCGGTGACTCCGCGAGCGTGGGTTCGGCGACTTCGATATCGAGGGCTCGACAGCCGAAGTAGCGCTGGAACTGCTCGAAGGCGTCGGCGCGCTCGGCGCTGCCGGGCGGCATGGCGGCCAACGCAGCAAGGGCGCGGCCCGGCTCCGATGCGACGTCGGCGAGCCCGGAGAGGAGATCGAGTGTCTCTTCGGCACTCCAGCCGATCTGTGCGCGACAGAAGTCGACGAGCTGGAAGATGCCGATCGAGTAGGGCATCGCGAGCCGGAAGTGCAGTTCGGTGCTCCTGATGAGCGTGCCCGCGCGCTCTCGCAGCTGATCGGCCAGTTCAGCGTCGTCGAGTCCCCCCAGATCGACGTCCTGGAACGAGAGGATGCCGGCACGGAGTTCTTCGCGACGCCGGTCGTTCCACTCGTCGAGCAGCCGCTGCGCGGCATCCGTCTTCATAGCTCGCCGTGCCGCGCGCAATTGGCGCCGTCCCTCGCGAGAACCGCGGATCAGCAGCGACACGAGCCAGCCCGGCAGCCTCGGTGGGGACTTCCCGGGCGCAGGCGGCGGCGCACCGACCGGGACGATCGTCACGTAATGCCAACCGCCGATGCGGGCACCGGAGAAGGTCGCGAGCATCCCGAACTCCACGACCATGGGCCGCACCGCGCGATCCTCGTCGATGACACTCGCGGTCATGCGGGTGCGCGGCAGGCGGCCGTGCGTGGGGTCGCGCACCCAGTAGCCCGGCGGCACGACGACCTCGACCGGCACCTGCTCCGCGAGCGCCGTGACAGGTCTCGACTGCAAGAGCCATACGACGCCGTCCGCGACGGCCCACTCGATGTCCTGCGGACCATGTCTCGCGTCCTCCGCGGCCAACGCGAGACGGATGAGCTCGCGAAGCGCGGCGCGATCGATCGGTCCGTCATCCGCGACGATGTCGGCGCTGCGAACCGATCCGTCCACCGCTCTAGGGATGCGGGTCTCCCACGGTGTCTCGGCTCCCGAGACGAGTGCGTCACCGAGGCCCGACACCGCATTGACGATGATGAACGTCGCCCCGGTCACCGGGTCGATCGTGAACACGACGCCGGCCGCTTCCGCGGCCACCATCTGCTGCACGATCACTCCGCCGTTCTCACCGATCGAGGCGAGGACCGTGTCGACAGCCGATGTCATGGCCTCGACGTCGTCACCGGGGACGTTCAGGACTGTCTCGAACTCGCCGGCACCCGAGGAGGTCACGCCATCCTCCCCCTTCGACGACGATCGGACCGCGACGGAGCGCCAACCGTTCTCGCGCGCCGCGTCGACCGCCGCTGCCGCGATCGCCGGCGCCGATGCGAGCGGCGCGGCATCGAAGACCACGCCGGGCGGAACGGGGAATCCCGCGGTCAGCAGCGCGCTCAGTCCTGCCGCCTTGCCGCCGTGGTGCGCGGCGGCGGATGCCAGAGGTGTCGCCTCGATCGTTCTCATGTGGCCATCGTCCCGCCGCGCCGAGTGCTGCGGCATCCGGACTGGTACGTACCTTCTGCGCGGTTCAGCCATCGTCCGCCTCGACGGCCGACACGGCGCCGAGCTTCGTGATCAGACCGAGGCGCGAGTCCACGCCGAGTCGCCGGTACACGTGCTGGAGGTGCGTCTCGACCGTCCGCTCGCTCAAGAAGAGCCGGCGCGCGACGTCCGCGTTCGTCAGCCCGGCCAGGACGAGGTCCACGACCTCCGACTCGCGGCGGGTCAGCTCACCGACTCCGCCGCGACGGCCGCCGATGCGCACGCCGAGCGTGCGCGCCAGGCGCCGCGACCGGTCTGACCAGTCGTCGAGGCCCTGGGCGTCGAAATACGGAACCAGGCCGACGACGGCGGCGCGCGCGGTGGGATCGGCGCGCTCCGCAGCGAGTTCGGCCCACTCGAGCCGGGTCTCGGCGGCGAAGCCCCTGAAACCCAGCCGCTCGAGCGTGGTGGCGCTCTCGTCGAGGGCATCGGCGGCGTCGCGGCGCCGACGGGTCGGAACGAGCATGAGTGCCCGCACCCGCTGCGCGAGGGCGGCCGCGACGAGGCTGCCTTCGAGGCGATCGAGCTCGTCCAGCGCGCGTTCGACCGTGGCGGCGTCGCCGTTCAGGATGGCGAGGCGTGCGAGCAGGAGCGGGAGCAGGAGGCGCGCCGGCCCCTCGACCCGCTCCAGACTCAGGTCGACCGAGGGCGGCATCGCGCCCGACTCGCGGAGCGCGAGCTGCGCGCGCGCCAAGAGCACGATCGCCGCCAGGCGCAGATTCCCGTCGAGCGGGAACAGGCGGCCGGCCTCGGCGATGAGCATCCGCGCCCGCGCGAGGTCTCCGCGCATGGCACTTATCACGGCGACCCAGCTGACGCAGCGCACGATCCCCCGCGGGACGGGTGACAGGCGCGTCGCGGTGAGCGCACGTTCGGCACGCGCCGCGGCATCGAGGACATCACCCTGCAGCAGTGCGACACTGGCGCCGTGGATGATCGCAGACCCCTCGACGACGCGTGGGATGCGCCCCGCCAGGGCGAATGAGTCCCCGTCCGCGTGCCGGAGGGCGGCGGCCAGATCCCCGTAGAGCGTGTTCAGGCGGATGAGTTCGCGCTGGATTCCGCCGTAGACGATGACCGAGCTGTCGCCGGCCATCCGGAGGGCGCGCTCGGCCTCGGCGCGGGCGAGCACGTGATCGCCCGCCATCGAGGCGCGGATGGACGAACCGAGAGCTGCCGCACCGCGCTCCGCAGCCGAAGCCGCGTCGCCGTCCAACGCGATGAGCTGCGTACAGACCGCGTCCAACTCCACGGGATCGTTGTCGCGATCGACAAGGAAGAGGCGCATCACCGCCACGTCGGCAGAACGTTCCACTCCGCCATCGGGCGGTCCGCTGTACGCGAGGGGGACGGATGCCGGATGGCCGCGGTCTGCCCGGACATATGTCCGGTTGAGCTCGAACTCGGCGATCTTGGTCGGGGAGGCGGCATCCTGGAATCGCTCCGCGCGTCGATACACCTCATGCGCCGGCTCGATCCTCCCACCCTGGTAATACGCGATGCCGAGTTTGAGCAGCACATCGAATGCCGCAGCCCGGTCGGCCGTGGACCCGCGGTCGGCCGCGACCTCGAGCAGAGCGGCGGCGGCCGCGAGGTCGACGGCGGCCCCGAGCGGATCGAGGGCTTCGAACCGCCGCTCGGCGGCCGCCGTCAGCACGCTCGTCGAGAATGCCCGCGGCAATCGGTCGGCGACCGCGTGGACGTGCACCGCGGTCTCGCGGGGGTCGACTCCTTCGAGGCTCGCCAGTGTCTCGGCGTAGGCGACGTGAAGCGCGGCCGCTCGACTGGCCCCCACCTCTGCGGCGATGACCTCGGCGACGATGGGGACGCCCATCGGCAGCCTGACGCCGTCGACCTCCACGAGTGAGGCTGACTCGAGCTCGGCCAGGACCTCATCGAAGCTCTCCCGTGAGGCATCGCCGTCGCGCAGAAAGACCCTCTCCACCGCAGCGGCACGCACGTCACCCCCGCCGGTGACCACGACATCGAGAAGCCGTCGCGCGGGGGGCGTCAGGTCGCGCAGCAGATCGTCGACGGCGACGCGCACCGCCGTTCCCCTGACGCCGTCGCCCTCATCCGATGCGAGCACGGCAGCGAGCAGACGAAGCCGGCTCCCCGAGTCCGCCGCTAGTCGCACCGCCCGCTCAGCGTCGACAGCGGGCGCCGCCTCGTCGAGGCCCGGAGCCCGGACGGCGATGACCGCAACATCGGCATCCAGCGGCGAGACATCCACGACGCAGGCCGGATCAGCGCGCACCGCATCGCGCACCACCGTCTCGAGCGGCTCCCCGAGCGGAGTCCGTCCCGACAGCAGCACCACACGAGTGCCGTCGGCGATGCCCGCTCGCAAGCGATCCACCGCTGCGAGCGGCAGGCGCTGGGCGTCGTCGATCCACCACACCGGCGCCGTCGCATCCGACGGCAGTGCCCCCTGTGCGCGCGCGACCTTCGCGCCGAGCGGCCGCAGCGCCTCCTCGACCACCGCGCTCGTGCCCACGCCCGCCGGCCCGCAGACGACGACCACAGAGGTTCCCTCCCGATCAGTGCGCTCGAGGGCGGCGACGACCCGGCTCACCACGGCCTCCCGTCCGAGCAGCTGCGTCATGGCGTCCTCCTGGCCCCGCCGACAAGGTAGCGCGCGTACGGCTCGAGCGCACCGGGAGCCCGTGACGTGCCGCTCATCGGCTCCATTCACTCGGGGGCGTTCGATGCGTGGCCGCCGCGCATGAACGGGGTCGTGATACCCCGGTAGGCGATGTGCAGCACCATGCCCAACGCAGCATGCTGCAGGTTGTGGCAGTGATCCATCCAGATGCCCGGGTTGTCTGCCACGAAGGCGACCTCCCACACCTGCCCGGGTCCGACATCGAAAGTGTCGAGCCACAGCGGTGCCGCCGGTGGCTGTCCGTCCACGGACAGCACTCGAACGGTGTGACCGTGTGGATGCATGGGGTGGGTCTCGAATCCTCGATTGACGACGGTCAGACGCACCACGTCACCCTCCGCCACGACCGTGGAGGGGATGTGCGGATAGGCCGCGCCGTTCACGGTGTACGCGTACTGCGGGATGCCGTTCACAAGCCGCGGCAGACGGTCGAGCACGTACGTCGCTTCGGCGTCGAATCGTCCCGATGAGGCCGCCGCCGCGATCAGGGCAGCGGCTGACTCGTCGGGTGGCGTCGATCCGATCACCTCGGTGAGCGGATCGAACGTGCGAGCCGGGCTGGTCGACAGGGGAGCCTCGTCGGACGCCTGGCCGAACACTATCGCTGCGCTCCGCGAAGCTTCGGGACGAACCGCGACGGCGCTCCCACCCATCGTGAAGCCCAGATCGAACCGACCGCCAGCCGGGATCTCGATCGCGACGTCTTCGAGTTCGTCGGTCTCGACCGGCGCGCCATCGATCGCGAGCACCCGGAACACCGCGCCCGACACGGTGAACCGCTGCGGGAGCTGGTCCGTGTTCACGATCCTCGCACGCACCGTTTGTCCGGGGGCCGCTGGGGTGTGCTGAGCGTGGGTGTCGGCACCGAACACGACGGCTCGCCCGAACGTGTGCAGCGGCAGCACCACGTCGACATCCTCGGCGGATCCCTCCGCCGGCAGCACCACGAGCGTGCCGTAGAGGCCCCGTGCGACCCCTTCCGACCCGACCTGGTGGGTGTGATACCAGTACGTCCCGGCGCGGTCGAGGGCGAACGCCGTCTGGAACGATGCACCGGGAACAACGGCATCCTGTGTCACGCCCGCCACGCCGTCCGAGGCTGCGGGAACGGGGTACCCGTGCCAATGCGCCGTCACGCCGCCGGCGATGTCGACGTTGTCGAGGCGCACGTCCAGCACGTCGCCCACGGTCGCGGTGATCGCCGGACCCCCGAGTTCTCCGAACGTCCAGGCGGAGAGCGTCTCACCTGAGGCGAGCGAGATCTTGTCCTGCTTCGCGATCAACCGTACCGAGACACGAGGGGCCGCCGCGTCGACGTCGCCCACGAGCTCGACCACCGGCGTGCCCTGCTCCTCACGCGCCTGAGTCGTGCCGTGTTCGTGCGCCTGGAATCCCTCGTCCGCGAGTGACCCCGGAACGGTCGTGCCCACCCACCCGACGGTCACGGCCGCTGTCACAGCGAGCGTGCCGACCACGGCGGTGAGGGCGAGCGGCCTCCGACCCCGATGCAACGTGGCGTTCGCCCACGCGGCCGTCCCCGCGAGCACCGCGACCACGACGGCGATACCGGCCCAGAGAGGAACAGGCGCACCGATCACGAGCGTGAACACGAGCTCGCCGACGGCGGCAAGCGCCGCACCGCCGGCGAGTGCACCGGCGGCGGGCGATGCCGTCGCGACTCCCACAAGCGCGGCGACCGTCAGCATCGCGGAAAGGGCGAGCCCCCAGACACGATCGACAGCGAAAGCCTCGGATGCCCGTCCGAGCGCCACCGTTGCAGCCACCCTGCCGAGGAGCAGGACGGTCACGGCCACGAGAGGCAGCCGCCGGACCGTGCGCGGCAGCACTCCGCCTCCCTTCGGCGGACTCGCCACGGATCTCACCGCGAGCATCATCCAGACGACGGCGGCGGCGAGCGCGGCTCCCCCGCACCCCAGTTGCAGGATCGCCGCGCTCATGACACGCCCCTACGGTGCGGGTGCGCGGCCGACCGACTGTCGCGATGGCTCACGTACCAGATCGATGGTCTCGCGGTCAGGGGCTGGTGCCGCCGACGATCCGACGGATGCCGCATCTCGCGCGAACGCGAGCTTCCATGCCCGTGCGGCGACGATCACCGACACGACCAGGATCGCGAGACCGTTGATCGGGTGAAGGCTCAGCAGCATCGTGGCTGCGAGCGGCGGATGCGGCGTCTCGGGGCCGATGTTGAAGACCAGGCCCGTGATGACGAAGATGAGCGTCTGCAGGGCGAGGAGACCGACCAGCAACGCGCTCAGCCAGATCGTCCGCTTCCCCGCCCTCGCCAGCGCGGCGAAAAGCAGCGAAAGCAGGATCAAAAGCGGCAGGACGACCCTGCCATTCCAGCCGTGGATGGCGAACAGGCGGTCGGTGGGATCGCTGAACACTCCCATCCCGGCGAAGTACAGCTGCAGGACGACGGCGATGACGAGCAGGATCGTCACCATCGAGAACGCGATCTCGAAGAATCTGCGCACGGTCACCTCCTGGGTGTGCGGCCCGTCGGCGACGGGGCTGTCCCGAAGATATGGCCGCCGCGTCCACCGGGGAATCCGTGCCGCCACGTACATTCCCCACGCGCATCCCCGAGGGCGGCTCACCGCGTTTCGTCTCGGTCGCTGCGCTCCCTCGCTCAACGACCGAGGGCGATCCCAAAGACGAGCCCCGGTCGTCGAGCGAGCCGAAGGCGAGATGAGACGTCCCGAATGCGCCTACTTCTTGTTGGCGACCTTCTCCGAGATCGGCGCCTCGCCCGACTCGGCGAGCGCCGCGTAGTAGGCGCGGGCCTCATCCTGACGCGCGCGCTCGGCACCCGACGAAATGGACGCACGCACGTGCTCCGGCTCGTAGCCGAACGCGTCGACGAGGTCCTGCGCGTGGGGGCGCAGGCGCGCGCACAGTCGGTCGATGTAGCTCGACACCGCTCCGGCGCGCTGGGTCGACAGGCGCCCGTTGAGGAGGTGCCAGGAGAGGTGCTTCTCGATGAGTCCGAGCCCGAACAGGTCGCGCAGCCATGTCAGCACCTGCTTGGTGCCTTCGTCGGCGGTGCGGTTGACGGCATCCGTGAACGCCTCCCACTGCAGCAGCTCCGCGTGTGCGCGCGCCGCCTCGATCAGCTCGGCCTGATTGGCGTTGAAGAGCGCGGCCGCCCCCTGAGGTGTGAGACCGGATGCCGGGCGCAGCCGCGCCGCGATGTCGGCCACCATGCGCTGCACGCGTCCGGCGAGCAGGTCGTGCTGCTGGTCGGCTCGGAGTCCGCGCTCGACGGACCGAGCCGTCGACCCCAGGTCGCCGACCGCCTGGCCGAGCTGGCGCAGGCCTGCGCCGTGGAACAGCTTGCCTGCGGTCTCGGTGACGGCGAACGAAGCGAGCTTCGCGGCATCCGCCCCCTTGAACTGCTTGGCGTAGTCGCTCAGCAGTCGCTTGCCGACCAGCTGCAGCAGGACGTTGTTGTCTCCCTCGAACGTGACGTAGATGTCGAGATCGGCGCGGAGCCCGACGAGGCGGTTCTCGGCGAGGAAGCCTGCGCCGCCGCACGCTTCCCGTGCTTCCTGCAGGGTGTCGAGCGCGTGCCAGGTCGACAGCGGCTTCAGGGCCGCGGCGAGCGTCTCGAGGTCTTCGCGATCGGTGTCGGAGTCGGCATCGCCGCTGAAGACGCCGTCGAACTTCCTGAGGAACTCGTCGTGCGCGAAGATCGACGCGTACGTCGTCGCGAGACGGGTGAGCAGGCGCCGCTGGTGCTTTCCGTAGTCGAGCAGCACGACCTCGTCGGTGCCGGCGCCCGAGTCGAACTGACGACGCTGGTTGGCGTACGTGATGGCGATGTCCAGACCGAGCGCTGAGGCCCACGACGCGGCTCCGTCAAGCGAGACACGACCCTGGACGAGCGTGCCGAGCATCGTGAAGAACCGGCGGCCCGGGCTCGAGATGTAGCTCGAGTAGGTGCCGTCGGCCGCAACGTCGCCGTACTTGTTCAGCAGGTTCGTGCGCGGTACGCGGACGTGGTCGAAGTGCAGGCGGCCGTTGTCGATGCCGTTGAGGCCGCCCTTGAGCCCGTCGTCCTCGCCGCCGATACCCGGCAGGAAGGCGCCGTTCTCGTCGCGCAGCGGCACGTAGAAGCAATGCACGCCGTGGTTGACGCCGTTCGTGATCAGCTGCGCGAAGACGGTGGCCGCGATGCCGTGCAGCGCGGCGTTGCCGAGATAGTCCTTCCAGGCGCCGCGGAACGGCGTGTGGATGACGAACTCCTCGGTGTCGGGGACATACGTGGCGGTGGTGCCGATGGCCGCGACATCCGACCCGTGGCCTGTCTCGGTCATCGCGAACGCACCCGGGATCTCGAGGCTCATGATGCCGGGCAGCCACTTGTCGTGGTGCTCCTTCGTGCCGAGCTGCAGCACCGCAGAACCGAACAGGCCCCACTGCACGCCCGACTTGATCTGCAGGCTGGGGTCGGCCGACACGAGCTCTTCGAACCCGGCGATGTTGGCACCGTTGCTGTCCTCGCCGCCGTACGACTTGGGGAATGCGCGGTGGACGGAGCCGTTCTCGACGAGCAGGTGCAGCTGGCTCAGCACCCGCTCGCGGTGCTCGTGCATGCTGAGGCCGTCGACGCGGTGGAATGCCGGATCCTTCAGCATCGCGCGAGCCTCGCGCCGGGTGTCGGCCCACGTGCCGAGCAGCATGTCGGTGACCGCGGCGATGTCGATGCGAGCATCGGATGCCTCAGCCGCCGTGTGCGGCGCGGTCGGCGCACCGCCGGCGGGCGTGCGCCGGCTCGTGGCGGGCTTCTTGGAACGGACAGCGGCGTCGGCCATGGAAACACCTCTCGGGGAGGGGGAAGAAGGTCACGCTTACGGTAGGACCTCCACAATGGTGACTCAAACCGGTTGGAGCTGTTCGACAATCCAGTTCGGCCATGTGTCCGCCTCGACTTGTGTCCAGTCCACACCGGACGCAGCTGGTGCCTCGCCGCGCAGAGGCGGGGCTGGCGGATGCGGCTGGGAAGACACGGGCTCGGCGGGCGGAGCCGGGGTGGCGTGCGCAGGCGCAGACCGGGACGATGGAGAGGGACCGGAAGGACGTGCATGCGCGTGACGCTGGAGCGCTGGGGAGCTGACGACATCGAGCTGCTCGAGCGCGCCAATTCTCCCGAGATGACACGGTTCCTGGGCGGGCCCGAGAGCGACGACGCCATCGCGGAGCGCCATCATGACTACCTCGACCTGTGGGAGACCGGCGAGGTCGTGATGTTCCGAGTCGAGGTGGACGGTGTCGCTGCGGGCTACGCCGGCTGGTGGACAGAGGTGCACGAGGATGCCCCCGTCTATGAGATCGGCTGCGTCATCGAACCGGCGTGGCAAGGGCGCGGCGCCGCGTCGGCAGCCCTTGCCGAGGTCGTCCGGCGCGCCGTCGCGACCGGAGAAGGACGTCCGATCGTCGGCTATGCGAACGTCGACAACGCCGCCTCGAACGCCCTGTGCGAACGCGTCGGCTTCTCGCTCGTCGGAACGGGCGCGTTCGCGAGCGAGGGCGAGCAGGCAGGGATGTCGGTCAACGTCTGGATGATCGACCCCCGCCGCCCTGGCGGGCCGTGATGGCGCAGGTCCGGGTTTCGCAGGCTCTGCGCCGAGGGATGCTGTGAATTCTGGACCGGGGGCACGCTGGGCCGACGACGGATGCGGCGGCCCGGTGTTCCCCGTCGGACCCCACGCGCAGAATGAGCCGGAGGCGTGAAAGGCGGGCGGCGGATGACGGTCACTATCGAGCGGTGGGGGGACAACGACCTTCCCCTTCTCGAGCGCAGCAACACCCCCGAGATGACCGCGCACCTCGGTGGGCCCGAGACCCCCGAGCAGCTCGTGGAGCGGCAGGCGCGCTACCTGAGGCTGTGGGAGACGGGCGAGGCGCGGATGTTCCGCATCGAGGTGGACGGCGTCCCCGTCGGCGGAATCGGGTACTGGAAGGTCGAGCACGATGGCGTGCCCGCATGGGAGACCGGGTGGAACGTCGAGCCGGAGTGGCAGGGCAGGGGGATCGCCCGCGAGGCGCTGCGCCTCGTCATCCGCCGCATCGTCGACGACGGCACTCGAACGCTCCTCGTCGCGTACCCGGGCGTGGACAACCCTGGCTCGAACGCCCTCTGCCGGGGCGCCGGGTTCGAGCACCGTGGCTCGGACACGATGCCGTGGCGCGGCGGTGAGCTCACGTTCAACACCTGGATGCTGGACATGTCGCCGCTCGACCTCGAGGGCCGCGAACCGGACATGGAGGAGACTTTCCGCGGACCGGGGCTCGACGTGACACGGTGGTCGCCGTTCTACCTGCCGCACTGGGCGTCGCGCGCGACGACCGAGGCGCGCTGGAGCATCGGCGACGCGGGGCTCGAGCTGCGCATCGACGGCGACACCCCGCCGTGGCCGCCTGCGATCGACGGTGAGCTGCGGGTGTCGCATCTGCAGACCGGGCAGTTCTCCGGTCCGGTCGGCAGCGGGATCGGCCAGCACAGGTTCCGCGACGGTCTCACGGTGCGAGAGGAGCAGCCCGAACAGCGACTGTGGCTGGCGCACCACGGCGTCATGGATGTGCGGCTCGCTGCCATCCGGCATCCGGATGCGATGGTCGCCTTCTGGCCGGTCGGTTTCGAAGACCGGCCCGAGAACTGCGGCGAGCTGTGCATCGCCGAGATCTTCGGCGCGGAACTCGATGACGACGGCGGCTGGGTCGGCGTGGGGGTCAAGCCGCACCATGACCCTCGCCTTCGTGCGGACTTCGAGAAGATCCGCGTGGACGGCGACCTCACGCGGTTCCACGACTACGCCGTCGAGTGGAGCCCGGAACGGATGCGGTTCTTCATCGACGGGCGCTGGGTGAAGACCGTGGCGCAGTCGATCAACTACCCCGTTCAGTTGATGCTCGACGTGTACGAGTTTCCTCGTGCGGACGGCACGCGAGACACCGCGGCGCTGCCGCACGTGTTGCGGGTGCGGCGCGTGCGCACCTTTCCCCCGGGCTGAGGCGGCGCCGGGGCACCACCGGGAACGAGATCAGGTGAATCGACGGATTCAGGACGAATTGCGCTGATTCGTCCTGATCTGGTCGATCTTCCTGAATCGGATGCCAGGGCTGGCCGGAGCGCGGAGGGGGGAGCGCGGGGGCTGGCCGCGGGGCGGGCCGCGCCGCGGGCTCCGGCGCCGGGCTCGGCCTACAGGCTGAGTCCGTGCCCGAACCGGAACAGCGGATCGGCGGTGTCGAACGGCACGTCGGGGCGGGATGCCTCCACCGCCGCCATGGAACGCGGCAGGTCGAACGGCAGTCGGCCCTTCGGCTCGGCGGCTCCGGTCAGCACGTCGAGCAGCGCTGCCGCGCTCGCGCCCCAGTTCAGCGTCACGGCTCCCGCGGCCTCGACGATAGGCGTCAGCACGGCGGGCCGGTCGGCAAGGACGTCGACCACCGTCGGCACCGCCGCGGCGACCTCGCGCACGTGTGCGACGACGTCGCCCGGGTACTCGAGCGAACCGGCGTGGAAGAAGTTCTCGAACGTCGACCCGCGCTGCTCGAACGGGGCGTGCAGGCGCAGGATGGCGGCATCCGCCTCCGCCGGAGAATCGACGACCACTCCGAACTGTGCGGCGACGTCGCGATCGATGCCCTCGACGTAGAGGCGCAGCCCACTCGCGAGGGGCAGCGTCGGGGCTCCGTCTGCTCCGACCACGTTCGTCAGCAGGGTGATCGACGCGCGCTGCGCCGCGTCGCCGGCGGCCCGGAAGTCGGCGCTGCCGACGATCTGATCGGCGGCATCCTCGTCGACGAACGGGTTCTCGAAGAGTCCCAGCTCGAACTTCTCACGCAGGATGCGGCGGGCCGACGCATCGAGTCGCTCCTCCGACACCGAACCATCCGAGACGAGTTCGAGCAGCAGCTCGGGGCATGCCTCTCCGCCGAACTGGTCGGCACCCGCCTCGATGACCTTGAGCATCCGCTCACGCGGGGTGAGGTGCTCGACACCCCACGCGCGCGCCGGGAACGGCTGGCCGAAGATCTCAGCGTCGTTGATCAGGCCCCAGTCGGTGCACACGACGCCGTCGAACCCGTAGCGCTCGCGCAGCAGACCCGTGATGACGGACTTGTTGAAGCCGAACCCGACCTCTTCGTACTCGGTGCCGACCGGCATGCCGTAGTAGGGCATGATCTGGCGCGTCCCCGCCTCGAAGGCAGCCTCGAAGGGCTTGAGGTGCAGCTCGAACTGACCGCCGGGGTACACCTGCTCGCGACCGTACGCGAAGTGCGGGTCTTCGCCGTTCAGCTGAGGACCGCCGCCCGGGAAGTGCTTCGTCATGGTCGAGACCGAGCCCGCACCGAACGAAGCGCCCTGGAACCCACGGATGTACGCGGCACCCAGGCGCCCCGACAGGTCGACGTCCTCGCCGAACGTCGCCACCTGGCGCGCCCAGCGCGGCTCGGTCGCGAGGTCCACCTGCGGGTGCAGCGCGACGCGCAGCCCGACGGCGGTGTACTCCTGGCGCGCGATGTCGGCGAACCGCTCGACGAGCTCCTCGTCGCCGATGGCGGCGAGGCCCATCGTCTCGGGCCACTGCGAGAACGGTCCGGCCATGATCGCCGCACCCGGATTATCGCTGAACGAGTGGCGCGGGTCGGTCGAGAGGGTGACCGGAATGCCGAGACGAGTGGATGCCGCGAGCCGCTGCAGCGCGTTCTGCCAGGCCGCGATCTCGCGGCCGCTCGGCGCGCCGCCCAGCAGATTGAAGTGCGTCATCTGCTTGCGGTCGATGAACTCACGGGCGGAGGGTGTGCCGAAGATCGGGTTCGGCTCGTCGAGGTCGCCGATCGCGATCATGGTGTGGAAGAACAGACCCGCCTTCTCTGCGGGCGTCATCGCCTCGAGGAGGAGAGCCACACGCTCGTCCACGGCGAGGCTCGCATCCAGCCAGGGTCGTTCCGCCGGTGCGGCGGAAGCGTCCGGGTGGGAAGCGGCGGTGGTCTCGACATCGGTCATCGGTGTCACTCCTTCGTGCGTACGTCCTTCCAGTGTAAACCGAATAGCGCTCGGTTTTGCAAGGAGTGTCAGAAGAGCCCGACGATTCGCCCGTTCTCGTCGACGTCGATCGACTCCGCCGCGGGTACCGCCGGCAGACCCGGCATCGTCATGACATCGCCGCACACCATGACCACGAAGCCCGCTCCTGCGGCGAGCCGCACCTCGCGGATGTCGACGATGTGCCCGGTCGGCGCACCCCGCAGCTTGGGGTCCGTCGAGAAGGAGTACTGCGTCTTCGCGACGCACACCGGATAGCCGCCGTAGCCCTCATCCTGAAGCCGCTGGATCTGGCGGCGCACCGCCGTGTTCGCGGTGATGTCCGAGGCCCCGTAGATGCGGGTCGCGATCGTCTTCATCTTCCGCCACAGCGTCGCGTCATCCGGATAGGTGAACTGGAGCGTGGACGGCTCGTCGCAGAGGCGCACGACCTCGTGCGCGAGCTGTTCGGCACCGGCACCGCCCTCGGCGAAGTGCCGGGCGACGACCGCGCGGGCGCCGGTTTGCTCCACCACCGCGACGAGAGCCTGGACCTCCGCGTCGGTGTCTTCGGCGCGGTGATTGATCGCGACGACCGCGGGAAGGCCCAGCGTCTCGCGCACGATCCCGAGGTGGCGGATCAGGTTCGGCGCACCCCGCTCGACGGCCTCGACGTCCTCGGTCGCCAGGTCCGCGACATCCACCCCGCCGTGGTACTTCATCGCACGCACTGTTGCCACGATCACCGCGGCGGACGGTCGCAGCCCCGACGAGCGGCAGAGGATGTCGACGAACTTCTCGGCTCCGAGGTCGGAGCCGAAGCCCGCTTCGGTGACCACGTAGTCGGCGAGCTTCAGCGCCGCTCGGGTAGCCACCACCGAGTTGCAGCCGTGTGCGATGTTCGCGAACGGACCACCGTGGACGAACGCCGGCGTGTGCTCGAGGGTCTGCACCAGGTTGGGCGCGAGGGCATCGCGCAGGATCGCGGTCATCGCGCCGTTCGCGGAGAGATCTCGAGCGCGGACGGGGGTGCGCTCGCGCGTATAGCCGACGACGATCTCGCCCAGCCGGGTCCGGAGATCGGCGAGATCCGTGGCGAGGCAGAACACGGCCATCACCTCGCTCGCGACCACGATGTCGAAGCCGGATTCGCGAGGGTACCCGTTGTCGGGACCGCCCAGGCCCACGACCACGTCGCGCAGCGCACGGTCGTTGACGTCGAGCACGCGGCGCCAGGTGATGCGCCGCACATCGATGCCGAGCGCGTTGCCGCGGTGGATGTGGTTGTCGATGAGTGCGGCGAGAAGGTTCGTCGCCACGCCGATGGCCGAGAAGTCGCCCGTGAAGTGCAGGTTGATGTCTTCCATCGGGACGACCTGCGCGTGGCCGCCGCCGGCTGCGCCGCCCTTCATCCCGAACACCGGCCCGAGCGCGGGCTCGCGCAGGCAGATCATCGAGCGGTGGCCGATCCGGCGCAGCGCATCGCCCAGCCCGACGGTTGTCGTCGTCTTGCCCTCGCCGGCCGGAGTCGGCGAGACCGCCGTGACGAGCACCAGCTTGCCGTCGGTTCTGTCGTCGAGCCCGGCGAGCCAGCCGAGGGCGACCTTGGCTTTATGCCGGCCGTATGGCTCGAGGGCGTTGTCCGGGATGCCGATCTGCTCGGCGATCCGCTGGATCGACAACATCCGTGCTGCCTGGGCGATCTCGATGTTGCTCAGCGTCATGCTCCCCCTCGCCGAACCCCTTCGTCCGGCGCGGCCAGCCTAATCCCGCGATCGAGCCGATCGCCGCAGCGGCGAGCGCGGCCGGGGTCGCCTCAGGCAGGCAGGCTCTCCTCGATCGCCGCGATCACGGTGGGGTCATCCGGCACCGTCTTGGGACGGAACCGCCGCACCTCGCCGCTGGGCGTCACCAGGAACTTCTCGAAGTTCCACTCGACCTTGCCGGCCTTGCCCTGGTCGTCGGGGGTCTTCTTCAGCTCCGTGTACAGCGGGTGCTCGTGGCGCCCGTTGACCTTGACGCGATCGAAGATCGGGAACGTGACGCCCCAGGTCAGCGAGCAGTAGTCCTTGATCGCATCGTTCGAGCGCAGCTCCTGGAGGAACTGGTTGCTCGGGAATCCGACGACCTGGAGTCCTCTCTCGCCGTACTTCTGCTGCAGCTTCTCGAGCGTCTCGTACTGCGGGGCGAGGCCGCAACGAGATGCGACGTTGACGACCAGAACCGCCTTGCCGTCGAATTCGGAGAGGGACGTCTCCGTGCCCTCCATGGTCTTGATCGGGATGTCGCGAAGGCTCATGGTGTGGTCAACCGTAGCGATCGGCGAGCCATTCCGGACAACATGCTCCGGTTCCCCAGGCAACAGTCAGGGAGCGCGAGCCGCGGTGCTTGCGGCGCACTGGCGGCCCCAGCAAGAGCAGCGTCACGCGGCAGCGGCGGCG
This sequence comes from Microbacterium pumilum, assembly GCF_039530225.1. Taxonomy (NCBI): domain Bacteria; kingdom Bacillati; phylum Actinomycetota; class Actinomycetes; order Micrococcales; family Microbacteriaceae; genus Microbacterium; species Microbacterium pumilum. Next base: position 1,028,837 of record NZ_BAAAOH010000001.1, on the reverse strand, counting down.
ACCACCTCGAGCACGGCATCGCCGTACGCCTCGCGCTTCTTCGCGCCGATGCCGCTTACGCCGTCGAGATCGGCGAGCGACTTCGGTCTGTGCTCCGCGAGCGCGCGAAGCGTCGCATCGCCGAACACGATGTACGCGGGCACGCCGAGCTCTTTCGCAACACCCGCGCGCCACTCACGCAGCGCCTCGAAGAGCGGCCGGTCAGCGGCATCCACCGATTCGGACGCCGCGGCCTTGCGCACGCGCGGCGCCGCGCCGGTGCGGCCCAGCACATCGCGCCGAAGCGGAACGGGCGACTCGCCTCGCAGCACGGCCGCGGCGGGCTCGCCGAGCGCCAGGGTGCCGTACTCGCCCTGCGCGACCAGGATGCCGCGCGCGAGCAGCTGGCGGATCACGCTGCGCCAGTCCTGCTCCGACAGATCGGCGCCGAGGCCGTACGTCGAGAGCGACGCGTGGCCCTGCTGACGGATGCGGTCGGTCGAGCTGCCGCGCAGGATGTCGATGAGGTGGCCCGCCCCGAAAGCCTGGCCGCGCTCGCGCTGCAGGCGGACGATCGTCGACAGCAGCTTCTGCGCCGGGATGAGTCCGTCCCACGTGTCGGGTGCCTCGAGGCAGGTGTCGCAGTTGCCGCACGGACCCGATGCCTCGCCGAAGTACTCGAGCAGGTTCTGGCGGCGGCAGGAGACGGTCTCGCACAGCGCGAGCATCGCGTCGAGGTGCTGACCCAGGCGCTGCTTGTAGACCCGATCGCCGGGACTCTGCTCGATGAGCCGTCGCTGCTGGACGACGTCGCCGAGGCCGTAGGCCATCCACCCGATCGCGGGGTCGCCGTCGCGGCCCGCGCGCCCGGTCTCCTGGTAGTAGCCCTCGACGGACTTCGGCAGATCGATGTGCGCCACGAAGCGGACGTCGGGCTTGTCGATGCCCATGCCGAACGCGATCGTCGCGACCATCACGACCCCGTCATCGCGCAGGAACCGCGACTGGTTGGCCGATCGCACGGCTCCGTCGAGTCCGGCGTGATAGGGCAGTGCGTCGATGCCCTGGGCGGAGAGGAAGTCGGCGGTCTGCTCGACGGACTTGCGACTGAGCGCGTAGACGATGCCTGCGGAGCGCTCGGGCTGCGAGCGGATGAACGCGACGAGCTGGCGGCGTGGGTCGACCTTCGGCTCGATGCGGTACTGGATGTTGGGGCGGTCGAAACTCGCCACGAAGTGCCGCGCCTCGGGCAGCCGCAGGCGTTCGGTGATCTCGCGATGAGTCGCCGGCGTCGCCGTCGCGGTGAGGGCGATCCGCGGGACGCCGGGGAAGTGCGACGCGAGGTCGCCGAGCGCGAGGTAATCGGGGCGGAAGTCGTGCCCCCACTGCGAGACGCAGTGCGCCTCGTCGATCGCGATGACGCTGAGCCGACCACGCGCGAGCAGGGCCACCAGCCCGTTCGGACCCTGCGCCTGTCTCAGCGTCAGTCGCTCAGGTGCCACGTACAGCAGATCGAGCTCGCCGGCGAGGTATGCCCGTTCGATACCCGCACGCTCGGCCGGAGTCTGCATCGAGTTGAGGTACGCCGCGCGCACGCCGTTCGCGATGAGCGCGTCGACCTGGTCGTGCATGAGGGCGATGAGCGGGCTCACGACGAGTCCGGTGCCTTCGCGCACCAGCGCGGGCACCTGATAGCAGACGCTCTTGCCGGCACCGGTGGGCATCAGGACGACGGCGTCGCCGCCGGCGATGATGTGGTCGACGATCTCCTGCTGCTCGCCTCGGAAGACGTCGTACCCGTATACCTCGTGGAGCACCTCACGGGCGTCGGACCGCGTGAAGTCGCGGCGCGGTGCGCCCGCCCACGTCGGAGCGACGGGTTGCCCTGCGGGGCGTGTCGAGAACGGACGGTCGTTGCCCGACCGGGGCACGACGTCGTCGGGCGGAGGGGCGAACTCGTCGGGCGGTGGCTCGAACTCGTCGGGATCCCACGCCAGGTCAGCGTAGGGATCACCGGTCGGAAGACTCACCCGCCCCAGCGTAGCCGCGACCCGCGACACGTCGGCCCGCGCCAGCGCACCGTGGAGGGCAAGCCTCGGGTGGGCGCTGGGGAGGAGCGGTGACGCCGGCACGTCCCGAGTCACTCCGGGCGCCGGCACGCCTCGAGTCACCCCGGTCGCCGACGCCGCGAGCCGCCGTTGTCGCCGACGCCGCGAGCCGAGTCGCCGACGCCGCGAGCCGCCGTTCCCGTGCTGGTTCGCCGAAAGAGCACGGAAAGTGCGCCCCGCACGTGCGGGTTCGGCGAGCCAGCACGGGAACGATCGAACTTCGGCGAGCCAGCACGGGAACGATCGAACGCGGTGTCGCCGGCCGCGCGCTCACACCCGCCGCCTACAGCCGCAGCACCTCGGTGACGCGAAGGACGGCGGTGCCGAGCTCCTCCGACGCAGCGAGATCGACCTCGCCACGGATCCGCCAGTCGTGGTTGCCGTCCGGATCGTCGATGGTCTGCTCGACGCGCCAAACACCTGTGGCGGCGGCATCCGTCTCATCGATCTCGACGAGGCGCGGCGATCGCGCCGGACCGCCCGTAAGGATCTCATCGTGCTCGTCGAAGTACTTGTCGAGCGCCGCCGGCCAATCGACGTCAGGGTCGAGGGCGGCGAGCTCGTCGTCCTTCTGCAGAGCGGCGAGCCGCACGCGCCGGAACAGCTCGTTGCGCAGCAGCACGAGGAACGCCCGCCGGTTCGTCAGCACGGACGGCGGGGCCGGCGGCACGACCGGCGCGTCAGGGTCGCTCGCCGGGTTGACGAGCGCCTCCCACTCGTCGACGAGGCTCGAGTCGACCTGACGCACCAGCTCGCCGAGCCATGCGACGAGATCGAGCAGGTCGGAGGTCTGCGCCTCGGCAGGCACGGTCTGCCGGATCGCCCGGTACGCGTCGCTGAGATATCGCAGCACCAGTCCCTCGCTGCGGGCGAGCTGATAGACCGAGATCAGCTCGCCGAAAGACAGCGCACGCTCGAACATGTCGCGGACCACCGACTTCGGCGACAGCTCGAAGTCGCGCACCCACGGCTGGCTGGATGCGAAGACCTCGAAGGACTGCACGAGCAGCTCCTCGAGCGGCTTGGGATACGTGATCGCTTCGAGCGCCTCCATCCGCTCGTCGTAGTCGAGGCCGTCGCGCTTCATCGCCGCGACCGCCTCGCCGCGAGCGAGGAACTGCTGCTGCGACAGCACCGGCCGCGGGTCGTCGAGCGTCGCCTCGATGACGCTGACGACATCCAGGGCGTAATGGCCGGTGCCGGCGCTGCCCGGCGCGACACTCGGAGTTCGCAGATGTGCGCGGGATTCGGAGAGATCGGCGACGTCGCTGCGGACTTCGTCGCCTCCGGCGAACTCTGGGAGCGGCGCCGCGTGTGAACGTTCATCGGACGGATCAAGCAGCCCGATGGCCGCGAGCGCGAACGGCGACAGCGGCTGGTTGAGTGCGAAGTTCGGCTGCAGCTCGACGGTGAGACGGATGCCGCCGCCCTCGGCCTGCTCGACCACCTGTGCGGCGACGAGCGTGCGGAAGATCCCGAGCGCGCGACGCGCCAATTCGTACTGCCGCGCCCGGGGCTCGTGGTTGTCGAACACGAGCGACCGCACGTTCGCGAACACGTCGCCGCCGCGCGCGATGACGTTGATGAGCATCGCGGCCGTCAGCTGCAGCTGCGGCGTGAGCGGCTCGGGCTCGGCCGCAACCAGGCGCTCGAACGAGGCCTCTCCCCAGTTCACGAACCCCTGCGGCGCCTTCTTGCGCACGATCTTGCGGAGCTTCTTCGGGTCGTCGCCGGCCTTGGCGACCGCGGACGCGTTCTCGATGTCGTGCTCGGGGGCCATCACGACCACGGTTCCCGCGGTGTCGAATCCCGCCCGTCCCGCCCGTCCCGCGATCTGGTGGAACTCTCGCGCGCTGAGCTGCCGCATCCGCTGCCCGTCGTATTTCGCGAGCGCCGTGACCAGCACCGTCCGGATCGGCACGTTGATGCCGACGCCCAGCGTGTCGGTCCCGCAGATCACTCGCAGGAGTCCCCGCTGGGCGAGTGTCTCGACGAGCCGCCGGTAGCGCGGCAGCATGCCCGCGTGGTGCACGCCGATGCCGGCGCGGACGTAGCGCGACAGCATCCGCCCGAACGCGGTGGTGAAGCGGAACCCGCCGATCGCCTCGGCGATCGCGTCGCGCTGTTCGCGGCTGACGATCCGCACACTCGACAGGGCCTGTGCCCGCTCCATGGCGGCCGCCTGCGAGAAGTGGACGATGTAGACGGGGGCCTGGCCGGTCTCGAGCAGCTCTTCGACGGTCTCGTGCACGGGAGTGCGCGCATACGAGAAGTGCAGCGGCACCGGCCGGTCGACACCCGTGATGCGCGCGGTGGGACGACCGGTGCGACGCGAGAGGTCGTCGGCGATCGCGGTGACATCGCCGAGCGTCGCCGACATCAGCACGAACTGCGCGCGCGACAGCAGCAGCAGCGGCACCTGCCACGCCCAGCCGCGGTCCGGATCGCCGTAGTAGTGGAACTCGTCCATCACGACCTGGTCGACATCCACGTCGGCGCCCTGTCGCAGTGCGACGTTCGCGAGGATCTCCGCCGTGCAGCACACGATCGGAGCACCGGCGTTGACCGACGAGTCCCCCGTCACCATGCCCACGTTCTCGGCACCGAAGATGTCGACGAGCGCGAAGAACTTCTCGCTGACAAGCGCCTTGATGGGCGCCGTGTAATACGTCCGCCCACCTCGCGCCAGGCAGGCGACGTGTGCGGCCACGGCGACCAGCGACTTTCCGGTGCCCGTGGGCGTCGAGAGGATCACGTTCGATCCCGACACGATCTCGATGATCGCCTCATCCTGCGCCGGATAGAGCCTGAAGCCCCGCTCGGCCGCCCACTCGACGAAGCCCTCGTAGACGGCATCCGCGTCCGCGCCCGCGGGAACGTGTTCGAGAAGAGGAGAGGGCATCGTCCCACTCTTCCACCGATGCCACGACCCGACCGACCGTCGGCGGCTGTGGCGGAATGCCGGGCACACCCCTACGTTGAAGAAGAAGACGAAGGGATGCCGATGACAGACTCCGCCGAAGACCCGTCCGTCACCCGCAATGACGGTGCCGGCCGCTACGAGATCCACGTCGATGGCGTGCTCGCGGGCTACACGGTGTTCCGGGCCGATACGCGCGGCCGCCTGATCTTTCCGCACACGGAGGTGGACCCGGCGTTCCGGGGCCGTGGGATCGCCCAGCAGCTGGTCGCGGGCGCGATGGCGGATGTCGCGAGCCGCGGCGAGACCGTCATCCCGCACTGCCCGGTCGTGTCGGCCTACCTCCGCAAGAACGACGTGCCCGGCCTCGACGTGATCTGGCCCACGCACCCGCACCCTGAATGACGGCCCCGCCATGACCAGACTCGACACCGACGACGCCGTCGCCACGGAGGCCTCGTCCGAGTGCGACGGCCCGAAGGCCCTGCTGCTCGAGACCCGCGAGGTGCCGCTCGGCGGCGTTCGGGCGATGGCGGTGAGGCGCGCCCTTCCGCAGCGCGACCTGCCGCTGGTGGGTGCCTGGTGCTTCCTCGACCGGTTCGGGCCGCAAGTCACCCGGATGCGGGTCGAGCCGCACCCGCACATCGGCCTGCAGACGGTGGCGTGGCCGTTCGTCGGGGAGGTCCGCCACCGAGACACGATCGGCAGCGATGTGGTCGTCCGCCGCGGTGCTCTCAACCTCATGACGAGCGGCGCCGGCATCGCCCACTCGGAGTACTCGGTGGGGGAGGACGCCGTTCCCCTCGACGCGCTGCAGCTGTGGGTCGCCCTTCCCGAGGGCCGACGCCACGGTGCGCCGGCGTTCGAGCGGCACGAGGATCTGCCGGTCATCCCACTCGAGGCCGTCGACGGCGCGGACGGCAACGCGACCGTGGTGCTGGGCTCGTTCGGGGGCGCCGAGTCGCCTGCCACCGCTTACACGCCGATCGTCGGGGCCGAGCTTCGCATCCCGGCAGGCTCCCGCGTGCGCGTGCGGCTCGACGAGGCGTGGGAGCACGCTCTCGTCGGAGTGGATGGCGACGTCACGGTGATGACGGCCGCCGAGACGTTCGTCTCGCTCGACGCCGAGCACTTGCTGTACCTCGGGGTGCGACGCGATTCCGTGGAGGTCGCGAGCACGATGGGCGCGACCCTGTTCCTCCTCGGCGGGGAGCCGTTCGAGGACGACATCGTGATGTGGTGGAACTTCGTCGGCCGATCGCACGAAGAGATCGTGCAGGCCCGTGAGGACTGGGAGGCGGCATCCGCTCGCTTCGGTCACGTCGTCGACCACGGCGATGAGCGCATCCCGGCGCCGCCCCTTCCGGCCGTGCGTCTGACGCGTCGCCGGCGGCGGGTGTGACCCGGGCCCCCTCCCCCTCCCGTTCGGTTACGGACGCGACACGCCGCGTCACGACCGGGGGTTGCGGCGTGTCGCGTCCGTAACCGGTGGGGGCTTACGCTTGCGCGTGTGGTCCAGCGATCCCGACTCTCGACGAGCACGCTGCTCACGTGCGCCGCGATCGGGGTGGCTGCGGGAGTGGTCCAGGCGGGTGCCGGTGCGCTGAGCGGCCCGGTGTCAGCCGGTCTGCCGATCGTCTACGGTCTCGTCCTCGGCGTCCACGTCCTGCCCGGAGTCGTCGCGCAGGACCTGCTGCGCAAACCGTGGGTCGCCCTCATCACGCACCTCATCGCCGCGCTCGTCGCGAGCGCCGTAGTGCCGCTGTGGATAGGCCGCTACATCGGCACCGCACTGCTGATCGGCGGGCTGCAGGAGGGCATCGCCGCCCTCGGGCGGTACCGCCGGTGGGAGCCGTGGCGCTTCTTCCTCTCGGCCGTCATCGTCGGCGTCGTCGTCGCGGTGCCGATCTGGTTCGCCACCGACGCGACGCGCTTCCCCCTCTGGGCGCAGATCGTCTACATCGCTCTCTTCATCATCGGACCGGTGCTCTGGACTGCGGCGGGGCTCGCGATCGCTGCCGCGCTGCGACGTGCCGGCGTGCCTCGGCAGGGGCGTGGCTGACCTCTTCCAGGTTCCCTCCGGTCAGGTAAGGGTGCACTAAGTTAGGAGATACTTAGTTCACTCCTGCTGGGAAGTCACGTGACCGCACTCGAGCGCGACCCCGCTGCCGCGCCGGCGGCCGGCGCCGCATCCGGCACCCCGCTGCTGCAGGTGCGGAACCTCGCGGTCACTCACGACGGCGAGACCACGCCGACTCCGGCATCCGTCACCTTCGACATCGCCGCGGGCGAGGTCGTGCTGCTGCTGGGCCCGAGCGGGTCGGGCAAGTCGACGCTCGCCCTCGCGCTGAACGGACTCATCCCGCATGCCCTGCCGGCCGAGGTCTCGGGGCGCGTCGAGGTCGGCGGCGACGACACCGTCCGCACCTCGGTCGCCGAACTCAGCCGGCGGGTCGCCATGGTGTTCCAGGACCCCGATGCGCAGCTCGTGACGGGGACGCTCCTGGATGAGGTCGCCTTCGGACCCGAGAACCTGCGGATGCCGGTGGCGGACGTGCTGGCTCGTGCCGAGTCTGCGCTGCGCCGGGTGGGGCTGTGGGAGCGCCGCGGCGAGAATCCCGATCGCCTCTCGGGCGGTGGAAGGCAGCGACTCGCGATCGCCTGCGCGCTCGCCATGGGTTCGCCGCTGCTCGTGCTCGATGAGCCGACCGCCAACCTCGACCCCCGCGGCATCGAGGAGGTCTATGAGGCGCTCGCCGAGCTCATCGCCGAGGGGGATCGGGCGGTGCTGCTCGTCGAGCACAACCTCGACGCGGCTGCCGGCTTCGTCGACCGCGTCGTCGTGCTCGATCAGCAGGGATGCCTGGCCGCCGACGGCTCGGTCGACGAGGTGCTGCGACTGCGGGCCGATGAACTGCACGCGATGGGCGTCTGGCTGCCCGTGTCCGCACTCGCGGCGCTGCGCCTGCGGCGCGCGGGTTTCACGCTCGACCCGCTGCCGTTGACTCCGGCCGAGCTGCATGAGGCGCTCGACGCGGAGGCCGGACCCGCGGCGTCTCCTGCGACCCTTCGACGAGCTCAGGGACCACAAGCCATCGCTGAGCCGCGAGCGGTCGCTCAGCGGCAACCGGTCGCTCAGCTACAAGCCGCCGCTGAGCCGCAACCGGTCGCTGCGCCTGTCGAAGCGTCCGTACCCACGAACACCGAAACGCCGCTCGCCGCGCTGATCGAGGTGCGCGATCTCACCCTCCGGCGCGGTCGCACCACCGTGCTCCATGACGTCGAGCTCACCGTCCGGCAGGGGGAGTTCGCCGCGGTCGTCGGCGCGAACGGGGCCGGCAAGACGACTCTTGTCCAGGCGATCGCAGGGGTCATCCCCCCGCCGCGCGGAACGGTGCGCATCGGCGACCTCGATGTGTCACGCGCGGATTCGCGCACGCTGTCGTCGCGGATCGGTTTCGTGTTCCAGAATCCCGAGCACCAGTTCATCGCGCACACGGTCTTCGACGAGGTGGCGCACGGGCTCCGCCTGCAGCACCTCGCCGAGGATGAGGTGCGCGAGCGCACCGTGGCGCTTCTCGACCGGTTCGGCATCGCCGACAAGGCGAGTTCGCACCCGTTCCTGCTGTCGGGCGGCCAGAAGCGCCGGCTTTCGGTCGGCACGGCACTCGTGACCGGTGCGCCTGTGCTGGTCCTGGACGAGCCGACGTTCGGGCAGGATCGCGCGCGCGCCGACGAGCTGCTCGCGCTCCTGCGCGAGCTCAACGACGAGGGCACGACCATCCTCGTGGTGACGCACGACATGCAGCTCGTCGCGGAGTACGCCGCCCGCACGATCGTGATGGCGGACGGGCGCGTCGTCCGCGCCGGCGCGACCGCCGACGTCTTCGCCGACGACGAGCTCATCGAGGGGGCCGGTCTTCGGCCGCCGCCCCTTCGACGCGCCCTCAGAGGGCTGCACCGTCATCCCGAACTCGCCCGCATCGCACGGCTCGCCGACCTGCCCGTCGCATCACCAGGAGGCTCGCCATGACCGCCGGCGGACCCGTCCTCGCCGGACAGAAGCCGGCCGTGGGCTTCGATCCCTACGCCGACCATGTGACGGCGTCATCCATTCGCTTCCTGTACGCCCTCAACCCTCTCGCCAAACTTGCCGCACCGCTGCCCGCAATGGCGCTGCTGGTCTTCGTGCGAGACGCCGCGACTCCCGCCGCGTTCCTCGCGTTGAGCTACGCGATCCTTCTCGTCGGGGTCAGCTTCACCCGGCGCCTCGTCATCCTCCTCATCGCGATCCCGCTCGCGGCCGCGGCCATCGGCCTCGGCTTCGCACTCTGGACCGACCCGGCGAAGGTCGACCAGTCCGTCGTGATCTGGCAGATCGGGTCGTGGATGCTGTACGGGGGGGCGCTCGAGGTGGGCCTCGCAACGGGCCTCCGCATCGCGGCGATCGTCGCTCTTGCACTCATCGCGGGAATGTCGACGACCGGACCGGATGCGGTGCGCGCATCCGTGCAGCAGCTCCGGGTGCCCTACCGCATCGGGTACACGGCCCTTGCGGCATTCCGGTTCGTGCCGCGCTTCGGGTACGAGCTCGAGGTCATCCGACAGGCGCATCGCGTGCGGGGGACCCACGGTGGGCGCGGTCCCTTCTCAGCGGTCGGCCGATGGTTCGGATATGTCGTTCCACTCATGGCGGGCGCCATCCGCCATGCCGAACGCGTCGCACTCGCGATGGACGCGCGCGCTTTCGGTGCGTATCCCGACCGCACCGAGCGGCACCTCGTGCCGTTCCGCGCTCGGGACGTGGTATTCATCGGCTCGTTCCTGATCGCCTCTGCCGCGATCTTCACCGTCCTGTTCCCTTGGGGGCTGTGAGCGGCGCCATTCACGAGCCCGCCCCTCCGCGCCGAAACCTGCGCCCGAGCAAGGAGGTCGGGTCACACCGGCGTGGGTGCACCCTCGCCGGCGAATTCGCTCCGCACCCGCGAAACCGCGTCGTGCGGAACCCCGGCATGCAGGGCAGCCGCGATCGCGGCGCCGAGGATCGGCGGCGCATCCGGCCGCACGATCCGCGCATGCGGCGCAACAGACGAGATCCCGGCGGCGATGCGCTCGTCGAGCATGGCGTGGCCTCCCTGCAGGATGCTGCCACCGAGCACGATCGGGAATGCGTGCGAAGCGAGCTCGAGGCGATGGACGATGGCGCGGACGAACGCGATGATCTCGTCGGCCTGGCGGTCCACAAGCCGGCGGGCCACGGCATCCCCCGCCGACGCCTCGGCGAAGATGACCGGTGCGAGGGCGTAGAGGTCGGCCTGGTCACGCTCTCCGAAGTGCAGCTGTTCTATCAGCTCCGCGATCGCGCCCACGCCGAGCTCCGCGCAGATCGCCGAGGTCAGGCTCGTGCGCTCGCCGCGGCCGTCGACATCCCGCGCCGCGTGCCACAGCGCCTCGGGACCGAGCCCCGAGCCACCTCCCCAATCACCCGAGAGAGGGCCGAGTGACGGAAACCGGACGACCGCGCCGTCGCCGCGCACGCCCACCGCGTTGATGCCGCTGCCGCACACGATCGCGACCGCATCCGGCTCGTCGGTGCCCGCTCGCAGCAGTGCGAAGAGGTCGTTGTCGATGACGAGGCCGCCCCGCGCCCACGGCAGCGCGGCGACAGCGGCCCGGTATCGCTCGATCTCGATGGGCAGGTCGAGCCCGGACAGGTAGAGGTCGACATGCCGGACGGCGGCGTCGCCGGTGACGTCGCGCACGAGCTCGTCCACGATCTCGACCGATCGTGCGAGCCCTTCGAAGTGCGGGCTGCTGCCGGGGCCGCGCCGGCGCGCGATGACCCGGCCGCCCATCGTCAGGGCGACGGCATCCGTCTTCATCCCCCCGCCGTCGACGGCGACGATCACCTCGGTAGACGTCGGACCGGTCACCGCGCCCACTCCAGGAACCCCCTGTTCTCGTGCAGCAGAAGGTCGGTGAGCCGCTCGGCGCGATCGTGCTGCAGCACCAGCGGGTGCGCGCGCATCGCGCGTACGACCCGGTCACGACCGCCCTGGACCGCAGCGTCGAGAGCGAGCCGCTCGTATCCCGCGACCGTCGACACGAGTCCCCGGATGTCGTCATCCAGCGCGGCGACGGGCTCGGCGACGAACACGCCGTCGACGTACCGGGCCGGCACCTCGATCACGTGGTCGTCGGGGAGGAAGGGCAGCACACCGCCGTTGCGGAGGTTCACGACACGCGCCGGCGCGTCGGCCCCTCGAATCGCCGCGAGCAGTTCGATGGCGGCCTCGGAGTAGAACGCGCCGCCGCGTCGCTCGAGCGCCTCGGGCTTCTGATCGACAGACGGGTCCGCGTACATCGTGAGCAGCTCGTTCTCGATCGCTCGGACCGCTTCGGCGCGCGAGGGTTCCGCCAGCTGCTCCGCCAACACGAGATCGTGAGCGTAGAAGTACCGCAGATAGTACGACGGCACGACGCCGAGCTGGGTCAGCAGCGAGGGCGATGCGTGCACGTCGTCGGCGAGGTCACCGAGTCGATCGCGCAGCAGTTCGGGCAGGATGTCGCGCCCCGCGACCGAGACGCTGCGTTCCCACGTGAGGTGGTTGAGGCCCACATGACCCAGGGCGACCTCGTCCGGGTCGACGCCGAGCATCGCCGCGAAGCGCCGCTGGAAGCCGATGGCCACGTTGCACAGCCCGACCGCCCGATGCCCAGCCTGCAGCAGGGCGCGGGTGACGATGCCGACCGGGTTCGTGAAGTCGATGATCCACGCTCCCGGTGCGGCGTGCGCACGCACCTCGTCGGCGATGCGGAGCACGACGGGCACGGTGCGCAGGGCCTTCGCGAACCCGCCGGGACCCGTCGTCTCCTGCCCGATGCAGCCCACCTCGTGAGGCCAGGTCTCATCGGCGTGCCGAGCATCCTGTCCGCCGACCCGCAGCTGGATGAGGACGGCATCCGCGCCGGTGACCCCCTCCCGCACATCGCTCGTCGTGACCACCCGCGCCGGGTGCCCCGCTCGGGCCAGCATCCTGCGCACCATTCCGCCCACGAGTTCGAGGCGTCGCGGATCGGGGTCGACGAGCGCGACCTCCTCGAGCGGCAGGATGTCGCGATACCGCGCGAACCCGTCGATCAGCTCGGGCGTGTAGGTCGAGCCGCCGCCGACGATGGCGAGCTTCATGCGGGTCCTCTCAACATGGTGCGCGGTCCAGGAAACGCAGGTTCCGGATGCCGGAATCCAGCGAAACCTGGACCGGCCCGGCGCATCCGGACCCGCAGAATGGTGCGCGGTCCAGGAAACGCAGGTTCCGGATGCCGGAATCCAGCGAAACCTGGACCGGCCCGGTGCCTCCGGACCCGCAGAATGGTGCGCGGTCCAGGAAACGCAGGTTCCGGATGCCGGAATCCGGCGAAACCTGGACCGGCCCGGCGCGTCGCGGGTCGCGGGACGAAACGGGGAGGGTCATGCGACGATCGCCGCCTCGAGCCGGGCGCGGATGTGCGCGACGAGCACTTGGCGTGCACCGAGCAGGATCGACTCACTGCCCGTCGTGCTGGCGCGCACGGCGATGTGCGGACGTGCTCCGCGCACGTCGGGCCTCGGGTACTGCACGGCGTCGATGCGGTGCTGCACCAGCGATGCGAGCCGGCCCCCGCCGGCGACGCCGGTCGGGCCGCCGAGCACGATGGACGCGGGGTCGAGTAGCGCGACGATCGGCGCCAGCGCGAGCGCCACGCGGTCTGCGACCGACCCCCACAGCGGGTCGTCCGCCTCGACATGGTCGAGCACGGCACGCAGCCGCTCGCCGGGCGACCCCATCAGCGCGGCGATCGCCGGACCACCGAGCAGGTCGGTGAAGTCCGCGGCGGCGGGATCGATGCTCGCCGCTGATCGGGGAACCTCGAGGTATCCGATCTCGCCCGCGCTGCCCGACGTTCCCCGCTGGATCTGGCCGTCGATGTCGAGGCCGACTCCGAGGCCCTCGCCGATCCAGAAGTAGGCGAAGCTCGTCGCATCCTTGGTCACCCCGAGGGCGCGCTCGGCCATCGCGGCCAGGTTGACGTCGTTGTCGAGGATGACGGTCATTCCGGTCGCCTGCTCGATGCGCTGTCTCGCACCTGTCTGCGGCCAGCCGGGCAGCGTGTCAGTGAACGAGAGCTCGTCGGCCGCGACATCCACCGCCGCCTGCACACCCACGGCGACGACGCTCACCGACGAACGCGCGACGCCCGCGGCCGCGCACGCCGCGTCGATCGCGGAGTTGATGTCGTTCTCGGGGGAGCGATCGGCACCGGCGACCGGCAGCACGACCACGGGACGATCGGAGTCGACGGGGTCGGTCAGCACAGCCTCGATCGTGTCGGCGAGGATGCTGATGGCGACCCCGGTCATGACGTCTCGGCGCACGCCGTAGACCGTCGCGTTGGGGCCGCGCGTCGCGGCGATCTCGCCCATCGCCTCGATGAGCCCGACCCGCTCGAGCCGCAGGATCATCGCTCCGGCAGTCGGCTTCGACAGGCCCGAGAGCTTGCCAAGCTTCGATCGGCTCAGCGGGCCGTGCTCGAGCAGCAGCCGGAACGCGGTCCGGTCATTGTGGGTGCGCAGCCAGGTCGGCGTGCCGGGATCGACAGCGGTCATCGGCTGGCGCCTTCCTCTTCGACCGCAGCGCTCGCGCGGCGGACGTCGTCGTCTCGCCGCACCTCGTCGCGCAGGGCGCCGAGCCGCTCGGGATCGGCGGCGGCCTCGCGCAGCTGCTGCGTGTACTCGTGCTGTGCATTCAGGATGACATCATCCGCGTTTCCGCGTTCCACGATGTCGCCGCGGTACATCACCAGGATCTCGTCCGAGAAGTGGCGCGCGGTGGCGAGATCGTGCGTGATGTACAGCACCCCGAGCCCCTCCTGCCGCTGCAGGTCGGCGAGGAGGTTGAGCACCCCGAGCCGGATCGACACGTCGAGCATCGACACCGGCTCGTCGGCCACGATGAACCGTGCCCCGGGCGCGAGGGCGCGCGCGATCGCGACGCGCTGACGCTGGCCTCCCGACAGCTCATGCGGGCGCCGGTCGGCGAACTTCGCGGCGGGTGCGAGCTGCACCCGGTCGAGAAGCTGAGCCGCGCGCAGTCGCACGTCAGCGCTCGAGAGCCTGGGATTGTGGATGCGGATCGGACGCTCGATGTGGTGGGCGATCGTGTGGAACGGGTTGAGCGAGGCGAACGGATCCTGGAATACCATCTGCACCTCGCGACGGTAGGCCTCGAGTGCCTTGCCGCGCGTGGCCGACGGCACGCCGTCCAAGAGCACGGTTCCGGATGTCGGGTGCTCCAGCTTCGCGATCATGCGCGCGATCGTCGACTTGCCCGACCCGCTCTCGCCGACGAGGGCGATCGTGCGGCCCTGCGCGATCGTGAACGACACGTCTTTGACGGCGTGGAGGGTCGATACCGAGAGGCCCGAGCGCAGCCGGAAGTCCTTGACGAGTCCGCGGGCCTCGAGAGTCCCGCGTCGGGCCCCATTGACGATCGCCTGGCTCATGCAGCCCCCTCCGTCGTGATGGATCGGCCGGTCTCTTCGCGGCCGCGGATGAACGCACCGCGGTCTCCGGTGAGGCTCGGGAAGCTCGCGAGCAGCTGCTTCGTATAGGCGTCGGCGGGTCGCCGATAGATCTGCTCGGCGGTGCCCTGCTCGATGATGCGTCCGTCGCGCATGACGGCGATGTGATCGCTGATCTCGATGAGCAGCGGAAGGTCGTGCGTGATGAAGACCACCGCGAAGCCGAGCCGCTCGCGCAGGCGCATGATTTCGCGGATGATTCCGCGCTGCACCACCACGTCGAGCGCGGTCGTCGGCTCGTCCATGATCATGACCTGGGGATCGAGCGACAGCGCCATCGCGATCATGACGCGCTGCCGCATCCCGCCCGAGAGCTGGTGGGGAAAGCTCGACAGCCGTGAGGGGTCCACCCCGACGAGCTGCAGCAGCTCGGCACTGCGCGTCTCGCGCTCGGCCTTGCCCATCCCGCGCCGGTGGGTCTTGAACACGTCGTGCAGCTGCTTGCGCACGCTCATCACGGGATTCAGCGAGTTCATCGAACCCTGGAACACCATGGACACCTTGTTCCAGCGGAACCGCCGCAGTCCCTCGCCGGAGAGTGCGACCACGTCGATGTCCTCACCGGAGGCGTCGTGGAAGACGACGTCTCCGCCGGTCATCACGGCCGGCGCCTTGAGCAGTCTCGTCATGCCGTACGCGAGCGTCGTCTTGCCGCATCCCGATTCGCCGGCAAGGCCGAGGATCTCGCCGCGGTGGAGCGTCAGCGAGACATCCTTCACCGCCTCGACCGGCGGGTCGACCTCGTAGCGGATCGAGACGCCGTGCGCCGTCAGCACCGGTTCGCCGCTCATGCGAACGCCCCTCCGTCTGCGACGACGTCGGCGCGCTTGACCGCCCTGCGCTGGCGCCGCGCGGCCTGCGGAGCCAGGCGGAGCTTGGGATCGACGACCTCGTCGATCGCGAAGTTGATGAGCGAGAGTCCGGCGCCCAGGAGGGCGATCACCAGCCCCGGCGGCACGAACCACCACCACGCCCCGCTGCCGACCGCCTGCCCGGTCTGAGCGTCGGCGAGCATCGTGCCGAGGGTGATCGATCCCGTGGGCCCGAGTCCGAGGTACGAGAGGCCCGCTTCGCCGAGCACCGCGAAGATGATGCCGAAGATGAACTGCGCGGCGATCAGCGGCACGAGGTTCGGCAGGATCTCGACGAAGATGACGCGCATCGGCTTCTCGCCCGAGACGCGGGCGGCGGCGACGTACTCGCGCGTGCGCAGCGACCTCGCCTGGGCGCGAAGGACCACAGCCGAGCCCGCCCAGCTGGTGATGCCGAGCACGATCGCCACCAGGAACGACGTGCGCGCGAGGGGTCCGAGACCGGGAGAGTTCTGCACATAGGCGGCGATCACCATGACCAGCGGGAGGCCCGGGATGACCAGCATGATGTTCGTGGCCAGCATCAGCACCTCGTCGAGCATGCCGCCGAAGTACCCCGCGAGGATCCCGAAGAGGATCGCGAGGAACAGCGCAACCGTCCCCGCGACGATGCCGACCCAGAGCGACTCACGAGTGCCGTAGACCAGCTGGGCGAACACGTCGTACCCGAGCTTGGTCGTGCCGAGCCAGTGCTCGGGGCTCGGCGGCTGCAGCGACGGGTTGTCGGAGTCGCGCGGATTCTGCGAGATGAGTGGTCCGACGAGCCCGAGGAGGGTGATGAAGCCGACGATCACGAGGCCCCAGATGAGCTTTCCCGACCACTGCGGCAGCAGATGCCGCACGCCTGCGAAGCGTCGCGTCGCAATGGCGGCGGTCGATGCCTCCACGGCAAGCTCGTTGCGGTCGACGTCTCGCACCGCCTGCATCTCGGCGGGCGATCCGAACGGGATGTCGCGCTCGATGTCGGCTTCGAGGTCGGTCTCGACGGGCTCAGCCATTGTGTCTCACCCGCGGATCGATCAGCCCGTACAGCAGGTCCATGATGAAGTTCGCGGCCAGCACCGTGAGGGTGATCACGAGGAACACGCCCTGCATCAGCGCGTAGTCGAGACCTTGAATCGCCTGGATCAGCAGCTTTCCGATGCCCGGGTAGCTGAAGACCTGCTCCATGACGACTGACCCGGCCACGACGAATCCCAGCGCGATGCCGAACCCGGCGAGACTGGGGATTGCGGCGTTGCGAGCCGCATACCGGGTGCGGATTCGACCGGGTGTCAGGCCCTTCGCTTCGGCCGTCACCACGTAGTCCTCGGACATCGTCGAGACCATCATGTTGCGCATCCCGAGCAGCCACCCGCCGACCGACGAGATGATGATCGTCGCCGCCGGAAGGATCGCGTGCTCGACCGCGCTCACGAAGAACGCCCAGCTGAACTCCGGCCCTGCGGGGAACTCGAACACGTCGTATCCGCCGACGATCGGCAGCAGTCCGAGCTGCACCGAGAACACGGCGACGAGCACCAGCGCGAGCCAGAAGTACGGAATCGACTGCAGGAACGTGGTCAGCGGCACGAGGTGGTCCAGCGCCGTTCCCCGCTTCCACCCCACCCACGCGCCGACGATCAGCCCGATCGCGAACGAGATCACGGTCGCGGTGCCCACCAGCACGACCGTCCACGGCAGGGCTGCGGCGATGAGATCGGTGACGGTGGCGGGATACCGCGTCGACGAGATCCCGAGGTCACCGTGCAGCAGCCGGCTCCAGTACGCGATGTACTGGTCCCACAACGACATGCCCTTCTCGGCGCCGAGGATGGAGGTGATCGTCTGAATCGTCTCCTCCGACAATGGCCGTCCGCCGTTGGCACGCCGGAGCTTGCCGAGCATGATGGCCGCCGGATCCCCGGGGAGCAGCCGCGGGAGGAGGAAATTCAGCGAGATGGCCGCCCACAGCGTCACGATGTAGAAGGCGATCCGCCGTACGTAGAAGTTCATCTCGCCTCCTCTCGCCGCCGATCAGGGGATGTCGTCATGGTGTCTACTTGACGGGCTCGAGGTGCGTCAACACGATCGCCGATGCGACCGACAGGTACGGCAGCGGGTTCGCGTACAGGTCCGACTCCGTCGGCCAGCCCGAGAACTTCTTCACGTTGAAGAACGCCTGCGACGCGTTGAGCACGACCGGGATGTAGGGCACGTCCGTCGTGATCTGGTCCTGAATGGTCGCGTACGCGGCCTGCTTGGTCGCCTCGTCCTCTGTCGCGGCTGCAGCCGAGATCGCGGCATCCACGTCGGGGTTGCTGTAGCGCGAGTAGTTCTGACCCGACACCGGGCTCTCGCCGACCTTGGCCGTGGACTTGCCGAAGAAGTACTGGTCGTAGTTCGTGAATGGATCCGCGACGAGCGACTGGGTCAGGCCATACAGCGCCATCTGGAAGTCGCCGTTCGAGATCGGCGTCCAGTACTCGGCATCCGACACCGTCCGAGCGTTGATGCGCAGACCTGCGGTGGCCGCCTCTTCTGCGATGAGCTTCGCCGTGTCGTTGTAATCGGTCCAGCCGTCGGGCGAGAACAGGTCCAGCTCGATGGTGGTGCCGTCCTTGCCGTAGAACCCGTCGTCACCCTTCGTGTACCCGGCCTCTTCGAGGATCGACTGGGCTGTCGCGACATCCGGCGACTGCGGGCTCTCGCCGTTGGCGGGGTCCCCCAGCCACTGCTCGTCGCGAGGCAGCAGGACGAAGGCGGGGTTGCTCGCGGCCGGGAGCCCGGCGAAGGCCTTCTCGGCGATCGCAGCCCGGTCGATCACGAGGTTGATCGCCCGACGCACGGCGGGGTCGGTCTGCGGTCCAGTACAGCCGAGGTCGGCGTTCGCGCACGTGATGATCGTCGTGGGGTCCTGCTGGTTGTTCATGGTCGCGATTTCGCCGCTGGCGGTCACCGGGTCGGGGTTCGCGATGAACTGTCCCACCCAGTCGAGCTTGCCGGTGGTGAGCAGGTCCTGCGAGGACTGGTTGGAGTCGAGTCCGACGTACTGCACCTCTTTGACCGCGGGCTCGCCGTCGCGGAAGTACGAGTTCGCCTCGACGGTATAGGCGGCATCCGAGAAGGACTTCACCTTGTAGGGACCGGAGCCGACGGGCTCGGGGTTCGTCTCGCTGATGTAGTCGTCGATGCCCGACCAGATGTGCTCGGGGATGATCCACGTCGAGCCGAGCAGCAGGGATGCCGACGTGAACTGCGGCTCGGTGTACGTGAAGACGACTGTGGTGTCGTCGGTCGCTTCGGCCGAGACGAGTTTGTCGCTCTTGTTCGAGCCGTAGCCGAACGTGAAGACGACGTCGTCGGCGGTGAGCGGCTCGCCGTCGTTCCACTCGAGGTCGGGCTTGATCTTCACGGTCAGCGTCTTGCCGTCCTCGCTGAACCCGTAGCTGTCACCGATCATCCCGGCGGCGGGATCACTGGAGAGCTGGTTGAAGAAGAAGAGCGGCTCGTAGATGGCGCCGAACGTCGCGTGGACAGCGGTGTCGACCGCGAAAGGGTTGAAGTTGTGATTGATGGGCGTGGCGCTGCCTGCCCAGACGCGAAGCACCGCGTCGTCGCTGCCCGAAGACTGCGAGGAC
The DNA here is from genome assembly GCF_039530225.1 of Microbacterium pumilum. Lineage (NCBI taxonomy): Bacteria > Bacillati > Actinomycetota > Actinomycetes > Micrococcales > Microbacteriaceae > Microbacterium > Microbacterium pumilum. The sequence continues at coordinate 1,009,717 of NZ_BAAAOH010000001.1, read as the reverse complement.
GGCGAGCAGCCCGCGAGGGCGACAGACACTGCGACCACGCCGGCCGCGATCGCGACCGTCGCCTTGCGCAATTCTCGTCTCATGTTCCGGCGTTCCTTTCAACTCCTGGTGAGGGGATGGTGCACCGGACGGCTATGCCCCAGCGCATGGGCACCACGTTATAGGAAAGACACTTACCGATAACAGTCTTAATTGTTACGTTTGGATGACGGGAATCTCCCCCACAGGGGCGGAGGCGCGGGTGAACATCGCCACCACGGTCCTGGGCATCGTCCTTCTCGTCACCGGAATCGTGGTGTTCGTCCGCGAACAGCATCAGCGGCGCGCACCCGCGACGAGACCGACCCGAACTGATCTGCCCTGGGCGCCTCGCCGCCGTCGCCGAGCACCTGCCTCGCGCATCAGACGAGCGACTGGAAGGATCGGCTGATGTGAGCCTCCTTGTGAACGTCGTCCGCGTCTTCGTCGATGAACGCGGAGAGCACGGCAACCCGCTCGGCATCGTCTGGGCGTCCCCCTCGACGGACCGTCGTGAGCAGCAGATCGCAGCAGATCTGGGCTTCAGCGAGACGATCTTCATCGACGAGGTGGCCGATGGGTCGGCGACGGCGCGGATCTTCACCCCCCGGCAGGAACTTCCCTTCGCGGGCCACCCCACGGTCGGGCTCGCCGCGTGGCTTCACGCGAACGGGGACGCGATCAAGACTCTCGACGTGCCAGCCGGACGTGCGCACGTGCGCGTCGATGGGGAATTCGTATTCGTCGCAGCCCTACCAGCGTGGAGCCCGGACTTCGAGATCGATCAGTTCGATTCTGCTGAGGAAGTCGATGCGGTCGACCCGCAAGCGTATGGAGAGGGGCTCTTCTACGTCTGGGCATGGCTCGACGAGGAGGAGCGACGCGTACGCGCGCGAATGTTCGCGCCCGAGTTCGGCATCCGTGAAGACGAGGCCACGGGCGCGGCCGCGGTGCGACTGACGGCAGCGCTCGGGCTCGACCTCGAGATCGTGCAGGGCGCCGGGTCGCTGCTCTACACACACGTCCGGCACGGCGGTCAGCAGATCGAAGTGGGCGGGCGTGTGTCGGAGGCGACGGCGATCGAGCAGCGCTGACGGCGCGACCGTCGGTCAACGGCGGCCCGTGTCGATCCTCACGTCCGCGCGATCAACAGTGTGGTCGGCGGCGAAGAAGCGCGTCTCGTCCGCCATGTAGCGCTCCCAGAGGTCTCGATGCGACTCGCCGTCGCGAACGAGGCCGCGCTCCAGACGATCAGACGGGGGCGCGTCGACCCACACGCGACACGCGAGTGAGCCGGCTACAGCCGTCCGAGTGGAACCGATCCCCTCGATGATGACGATCGGGCTCCAGGCCAGGCCCTTCCAGCCGCCGAGCCCCTCGCCGAACTCGTCCCCGGCCCAGTCGCGCACCTGATACCGGATGCTGCGACCGGCGAGCAGCGGAGCGATGACTTCGGACTCGAACCGAGGCCACCAACGGTCCAAACTCACCCACGACAGGAAGTCGTCGATCTCGACGATCGGCCAGCCGAACGCGTCGGAAAGCTCACGAGCGATCGTCGACTTGCCCGACCCGCCTGGCCCATCCACCCCTACGAGCCGGATGCCCGGGACCTCAGCCGCCAGGACGACGGCGTGGATCTGCTCGATCACGGACACTGCAGGCGGGTGCACCAGACCAGGGTGGCACGCGATTGCGCGTGCGGGCGCCTGCGTGATCAGCGAACGAGGGCATCCTCAACGCTTGCCGGCCAGCTGCCTTCCCACGATCTCCCGCATGATCTCGTTCGTGCCGCCGTAGATGCGATGGACGCGAGCGTCGAGGAACGCGCGGGCGATCGGGTACTCGGTGATGTAGCCGTACCCGCCGTGCAGCTGCACGCAGGTGTCGAGCACCTCCCATTCGCGCTCGGTCGTCCAGAACTTGACCTTCGCGGCCTCTTCGGGCGTGAGCTTGCCGTCGCGGTAGGCGAGCAGCGCGCGGTCGGTGTACGCCCAGAGTGCGTCGACGGTGGTGGCGACATCCGCCAGCCGGAAACGGCTGTTCTGGAAGTCGATGATCCGCTCGCCGAACGCCTCGCGGTCCTTGGTGTACGCGAGGGTCCACTTGAACGCCGCCTCGGCGGCCGCGGCCGCCGCCACTCCGATCGACAGGCGCTCGAGCGGCAGGTTCATGATCAGCTGAACGAAGCCCTTGCCCTCTTCGCCGCCGATCAGGTTCTCGGCGGGCACGAAGACGTCGGTGAACGAGAGTTCGGCGGTGTCGTGACCTTGGAAGCCCATCTTGTGGAGCTTCTTGCCGTGGTCGAAGCCGTCCATCCCGTTCTCGATGAGCAGCAGGCTGAACGCGTCCGGGCGATTGCCCTCGCCGGTCTTCACGAACGTGACGATGACGTCGGCGGTCTTGCCACTCGAGATGAAGGTCTTGGCGCCGTTCACGAGGTAACCGCCTTCGACCCGCCTTGCGGTCGTCTTGATGCCGCGCAGGTCGCTGCCCGCAGCGGGCTCGCTCATGGCGAGGGCGCCGAGGATCTCACCGGTGGCCATGCCGGGCAGCCACTTCTCCTTCTGCTCCTGCGTGCCCATGTGGACGAGGTACGGGACGGCGAGATCATCCTGGATGCCGAATGCTCCCGCGAGCGAGCCGGCACCGGCATTGATGACCTCTTCGTTGATGATCGCGCGGAAGCGGTAGTCCTGGAGCATGCCTGCGCCGCCGAACTCCTCGGGAACCGACAGTCCGATGAGCCCGGACTCGCCCGCGGCGAGCATGGTGGCACGGTCGACCTCGCCCGCTGCGTCCCACCGCTCGCGCGCCTCGTTGGTCACGTAGCGCTTGATGAACTCCTTGACGACATCGCGGAATGCCTCGTGGTCCTCGTCATAGATGTCGCGCTCCATGTGCGCCTCCTCTCGTCTTCGAGCGGCCCGCCCATCGGCATACGTCAACGACGATCCGGTTGGCGACCGTGGTCGATTCTACCTGTGCAACGCGAACATACCGCTCGGTATGTGAGATTGGGTCCTAAGGAGGGTGGGACTGCGTACCGCTCTTTGTCGGATGCCTCAACTCGGCCTTGCGGGCACGGTCAGCCCGGATATCCGGGGGCCGGCGGCAACCCGAAGAACTCCTCCAGCGTGTGCCATCCGCCGTCGTGGTAGGCCTGCGCAAGCTGCGGTCCGATGTAGCGCAGGTGCCATGGCTCGGCCAGGTATCCGGTGGTGTCGGTGTGCCCGTCCTCGTACCGGACGACCCACCCGTACTCCCAGGCGTGCGCCGCGATCCATGCGCCCTGCGGTGACGTGGCGAGATCGTCGAGAGTGCCGCATCCGCCATTGCACGCGACGATGTCTGCGGTGATGCCCGATTGGTGTTCGCTGTAGCCCGGTCGCGCACTGACCAGGTCGGCGCCGGCGACTCCGCGGTCGGACACCTGACTGCCGTACGACGAGCGCTGCGTCGTGTACGAGCGGAAACCGCTCTCGATCGCGATCTCACCCGCACCTGCCTGGCTCGCCGCTGCCGCCATCCCCGTGAGAGCGGATGCCGCGTCCGGCCGGAGCGTGCCCTCTTCGATGTTGCGCACGTTGTCGGGCATGACGAGCACGTCGGGGCGGTATTGCAGAGGCTCGTAGGGGCGCATCTTGTTGACGACGACCCAGATGCGGGCGGGATCCGCCAGCGAAAGGCAGGGCGCATTTCCGCTGACGACAGCGGCGCGGAAGCCCTCGCCACCGCCCGCGGCGCTGATCACGCCCTCGTCGTCGCCTGCCGCGAGGGCGTCGCCCACCTCGGGCAGCGTGCAGATGTTCTCGGTCGCCAGGGTCTGCGCGACCTTCGGAACCGGCAGTGCCTCGACCGAAGGCAGCGGCGGCGGCGCGAACCGTGCCGCTGCGTGCGTACGTCCGGCATCGTCCGTCACGGTGGAGGGTTCCATGATCAGCGCGGTCACCGCGGCGGAGGATCCGAGCAGCAACGCGGCGGCGGCCGCGAGGCCGATGGCGACACCTGCTCTTGCTGCCCGCGGTGCACGTGCGTGGCGCGCCGGCGCGACATCCGTGCTGAGCAACTGCGCGGCGCGCGCATCGTGTCGACTGGGCAGTGGTTGCGGCCGGGATGGCGCGCCGTCGCCGGCGATGATCGGCAACGGCAGGGTCGTCGGGGGTGATTCGGCAGGTGTGCTGAGCTCGCTCTCGCGGGCGCGACCGCGCGCCTCTTCGCGCAGCGCTCTCGCGGCGCGTCGAGACAGGGGGGAATCGGGCGGTCGGGACACCGTCACACCCCCATTGTCACCCCGAGCGTCCGAGATCGCGAGGATGCGGTGTTCGCTCTGCCTTTCGTTCTAGGTTGCCGTGAATCACCTTGACACATCATAGAACATCTGTTCCCATGGATGCATGCGGTGGCAGGGTCAAGAGCTGGGGGTGGCGGATGCCGCGGCCCTGCCAGGCATGGAACGCCTCAACGGTCTCGTCCGCTCGGTGACGACCCCCGAGTTCGCGGGCGTGACCTTCCACGAGGTGATGGCCAAGAGTGCGTTGAACCATGTGCCCGGAGCATCCGCCATGCCGTTCGACTGGACGGTGAACCCCTACAGGGGCTGCACGCATTCATGCACATACTGCTTTGCTCGGGGCACGCACGAGTACCTCGAGCTGGATTCAGGTCACGACTTCGACAGTCAGATCGTGGTCAAGATCAATGTCGTCGACGTGCTCGCAAAGGAGCTGCGCCGAGGATCGTGGCGGAACGAGCCCGTCATGCTCGGCACGAACACCGACCCGTATCAGCGTGCCGAAGGCCGCTATCGCCTCATGCCGGGGATCGTGGCGGCGCTCACCGAATCGGGTACGCCGTTCTCGATCCTGACGAAGGGAACTCTGCTGCGGCGGGATCTGCCGATGCTCCAGGATGCGGCGGAATCGGTTCACGTGTCGATCGCCATGTCGATCGCGGTGTTCGACGACGACCTTCAGCACAGTGTGGAACCCGGCACGCCGTCGGCGGCGGCACGACTCGACACCGTGCGCGCGGCGACCGAGGCCGGCTTCCGGGTGACGGTGTTCCTCATGCCGATCCTCCCGCACCTGACAGACTCCATCCCCGCGATCGACGACGCCCTCACCCGCATCAGGGCAGCCGGCGCAGCGCGAGTCATCTATGGGGCGCTGCACCTGCGGCCGGGCGCGAAGCAGTGGTTCATGCTGTGGCTGCAGCAGCAGCATCCCGAGCTTGTCTCGTCGTACCTCGGGCTGTACCCAGGAGCCGCAGCGACGGCTCCGAAGGCCTACCGGTCATGGCTGGCGAAGCGCGTGCGCCCGCTGCTGCGCGTGCACGGACTCGACGGCCACGCGGAGGACGACGCGGATCGGCCGCGCAGCGCGGGCGTGTCGGGGCTGGCCGCCCGCTCGACCGTGGTGACGACATCGCGCGGGCGAGCAGCGGAGGAGGCCGCTCGCCTCTTCTGAGTCACCGGCGTTGAATCCGTGCGGCCGCGACCACCAAAAGGACGAAACGCGCCGACCCCCGAGAGAGGGCCGGCGCACATCAGATTGTGCGGTGTCAAGCGGTGATCTCCGCAGCGGTCGGTACGCGACCGGCGAGCTCTTCGATCAGCTCGTCACCGACGCGGACCTCGTCGAACGGCGCGTCGATCTCGGCACGGTCGAGCATCTCGGTCATGCGACGGCGGCGCTGACGGGTGATGAGCGTCACGACGGTGCCCGACCGACCGGCGCGGCCGGTGCGACCTGAGCGGTGCAGGTACGTCTTGTACTCGTCGGGCGCGTCGGCCTGGATGACCAGATCGATGTCGTCGACGTGGATGCCGCGAGCCGCGACATCCGTCGCCACAAGCACGTTGATGCGCCCGCTCGTGAGCTTCTCGAGGTTGCGCGTGCGCTTGGCCTGGTTGAGGTCGCCGTGCAGGGCGAGGGCAGGGATGCCGGCGTCGTCGAACTGCTCGGCGAGCATCTCGGCGTAGGCGCGCGTGCGAGCGAAGACGAGGGTCTTGCCCTCGCGGTCGACGAGGCTGTCGAGGATCTCGGCCTTGTCGCGGTGCTCGATGACGAGGATGCGGTGGTCGATGGTGCTCGACTCCTGGTCTTCGCCGGCGACCTCGTAGACGGCGGGCTCGACGAGGAATTCGTCGACGAGCGCGGCGACCTCGCGGTCGAGCGTCGCCGAGAACAGCAGCTTCTGGCTGCCCTCGCCGGTGTGACGGAGGATCCGCTGCACCGGCTCGAGGAAGCCGAGCTCGCACATGTGGTCGGCCTCGTCGATGACGACGACGCTGACCTCGCGCAGGTCGAGCTTGCGCTGCTCGATGAGGTCCTCGATGCGACCGGGCGTGCCGATGATGATGTCGACGCCCTTCTTGAGGGCACCCACCTGGCGACCCTGGGGCACGCCACCGTAGATCTGGGTCGTGAAGAGGCCGACGCTGCGGGCGATCGGCTGGATCGTGCGGTCGATCTGCAGCGCCAGCTCACGCGTCGGAGCGAGGATCAGCGCCTTGGGCGCACGACCGAACTCGCGACGCTGACCCGCCTGGGAGCGCAGCACGCGCTCGACGAGCGGGGCGCCGAAGGCGATGGTCTTGCCCGACCCGGTACGGCCACGTGCGAGCACATCCTTCCCCTCCAGGATGGAGGGGATCGTCGCCGCCTGGATCGGGAACGGCGTGGCCGCACCGAGGTCGGCGAGCGTGCGGACGATGTTGTCGCCCAGCCCGAGCGCACCGAAGGTCACCTCGGACACGTTCTCGGCCTGGATCGCCTCGGCCTGCAGGCGCTCGTGGACGACGTCGACGTGCTGCTCCTGGGCCGCGGTGCGGTCGGGGCGGGCATTCCAGTCGGAGCGGCCCGGGCGGTTCGCCTGGTCGCGATTCGGTCGGTCGCCGGAGTGCTCCCGCCGGGGGCGGTCGTCGTACGAACGAACCGGACGGTCGTTCGAGCGCGCCGGACGGTCGCTCGACGAACGTGCAGGGCGATCGTCGTAAGAGCGCGCAGGGCGGTCGCTGAAGGAACGCGCGGGACGGGCGCCGCTCGAACGTGCCGGACGGTCGTTCGAGCGCGCCGGACGGTCGTCATACGAACGCGCCGGGCGGTCGTTCGAGCGCGCCGGACGGTCGTCATACGAACGCGCCGGGCGATCGCTCGACCGCGCCGGACGGTCGTCATACGAACGCGCCGGACGATCGTTCGAACGCGCCGGACGGTCGTCGTACGAACGGACGGGGCGAGCGTTCTGGGCGTGCGTGCGGATGCCGCGCGCCTCGTCGCGGCCGGCGCGCTCCTGCGCGGTCCAGCGGCCCTTCGACGAGGCATCCTGCTCCGCGGGGCGATGGCCGCGGTGACCGGCGCTGCGGCTGCCTGCCTTAGCGGGTGCAGCACCGCGCGAAGCGCCGTCGGCGGGCCGGTGCTTGCGGTCCTGGTAGGAGGTCTTCTTCTCGCCGTAGCGGGGCTCGTAGTTCGGGCGGCCGCTGGCCGGTTTGCTGCTCTTGGGCATGGTCGTCGTGTCTTTCTGGGTTGTCTCGATGCGAGAACAGCACTCGGCGGCATCCCACACAAAGGGGACGCCTCCCGCGCATACGGCGCGGTGCAAACCCGGACATTGTCGGCCGGGGGCCATTCACTGGATGGTCGTCAGAGCGGAATCGCTCCCACCATCGGCCCCTGGGACTCACAAACCCATCTGCGCAACAAGCGCAGTGTCCCGAGCCGACCTGCCGAGCCTACCCGAGCGACCTGGGAACTCACCGGTCCGCGTCGAGACGACGAGCGGTGCCCCGACACTGCCAAGGTAGGAAGCGTCATCCCGAAGGAGCAGCATGACCCGAGCGAATCGACGCGCGGCCCGCTCATGGACCGTGCTCGCTGCAGCCCTGGTTCTCGCCGGCTGCGCGTCAGGGCCGGTCGCTCCGCCGGTCACGGCGCCATCGCCTACCGAGACGATCGTCCACGGAGACCGTCACGATGCGGGTCTCGCGCAACCCGGGCCATTCGTCGTTCGGTACGACCTCACCGAGCTGCGGCTGCAGCCCTACACCTACTGCGTGTCCAACGGCTGTGCCGACGGCTTCGACGATGACCCGCCGTCGGTCGGATCGCCCGAGGAGCTGCTCGTCTTCGTCCCGGTCCGAGAGTTCGACCGGCTGCACGTCGGGCAGGTCGAGGGAGGCGACCCGTGCGTCGGCCGCAGCGTGGAGGCGGAGGTCGCCGAAATCGGCGAGGGATGGTGGTCGGTGCGCCCACGTGGGCCGGCGGCCGAGTACGTGGTCGACCTGTTCGCCTCGGGCGAGGGCGCCGGCGACATGATCGCAAGCCTGCGCTGGATGACACCGCGGGACGAGCCGCTCCCCGATCCGACCGCGACCCTCACCGCTGTCGTCGACCACGACGGCGTGCCGGACTCGTACGGTCTGGAACTCGCGATCGGCAATCTGGCCGCGTCGCCCGTCGAGTACTCCGCGACGATCACGGTGACCGCGTCGAACGGACAGGCGCTCACCTTCCCGGCGGTCGCGAACGGCGAGTGCCGGCCAGACGGGTCGCTCTACTTCGACGAACCGGATGCTGAAGCCAAGCGCGCATCGTCCCTCGGCGACTTCCCCTTCACCTACCGGGTCCAGCTGATCCTGGACGGCGTCACGCACGTCGCCACCGCGACCTACCCCGACGATCTCGTAGACCCGCAAGACGTCGCGGTGCCACTGCACTTCGAGCCGCGGCTGCCCTGACGCCGATCTCTCAGCGCGCCACCGTGACAATGGATGGCATGGCAGAGCCCGACATCCATCCCATTACCGTGGCCATCGAGCGACGCATCGATCCTGCTCGCACCGTCGAGGCGACGAGCTGGATGCAGGCGGGCACCGACCTGGCGACCGGGTTCGCCGGGTTCCTCGGCTCGGGCTGGGTGCGGGCCGGTGAGGCGAGCGACCTGTGGTACATGCTCTACCGGTTTCGCGACATCCCGACCCTCGAAGCGTGGGAGCAGTCTCCGCAGCGCGAATGGTGGCTCGAGTCGGGACGTACGTTCGCCGACGAGGTCAGAGTCGAGCGCCGGACCGGCATCGAGGGCTGGTTCGACGCCCCGTTCGCCACGGACGTGGAATCGCGCGACGCCGGCGGCGCCTTTCCTGCTTCGACGGCGACGGGTCCGATTCAGCAGCCGATCCCGGCCGCACCTCGGCGATGGAAGCAGGCGGTCGCCATCTGGCTGGGGTTCTTCCCGACGAACCTGCTCGCCTCGTGGCTGCTCGGCTTCATCCCCGGATTCGCCGAACTGCCTCTGGTGCTGCGGGTGCTGTTCGCGACCCTCGCGCTGACGCCGGTCATGACGTATCTGGTGCTGCCCTGGGTGACTCGGATGCTGCGGCCTTGGCTGCAGCGAGGCTCCTGACCGTCCGTCGGCGCGCCGCCTGAGAGGACGCCTGTCAGCCGTCGTCAGCGGCCGTACACTGACGCCATGAGCACGGAATCCATCGCCTCGTCCCCGCGTGCTGCTGACGGTGCGCCACCGTCTCCGACACTGCGCGTCGAGTCGGCGGCGGTCTATCTCGCCCTCCTCGCCGGCGCGCTGGGAGCCATCTACGGCCTCATCATCGGACTCCTTTTCCCGGAGAGCCCGCTGACCGGTGAGTGGTCTTTCGGCATCCTCGCCGCCATCGGTGCGAGCGTGGTCGCGGCGGTGATCGCGGCCATCGGCTACTGGCGCTCGCGTCATCGCCCGGGCCAGGAGTGGCGGAGGTCGCTCGCCCCGTGGAAGTTCACGGTGAACACGATCTCGGTCGTCATCGTGCATACGGCGCTCGCATTCCTCGCGACGTATGTGGTCTTCCTCGTCCTCGGGCTCGGTTTCGTGGGGCTTCCTGTGGTCACGTTCTGGGCGACCGTGCTGATGGCCGTGACACTCGGGATGACGACATACATCGTCTTCCTCTCGGTGTCGCGCATGACCACCCAGCGGATGTCGTCCCTGCTCATGGCGTTCATCGTGCTCGGCACGCTCTCGGCGATGGTGACAACCCCTGACAAAGAGTGGTGGATGGTCCACTTCAGCCAGCTCGGCAGCTTCGACGACCTGTCGAGCTGGATCTTCAACGGGACTCTCATCGCCGGTGGCCTGCTCGTCACCACGTTCGCCGTGTATATCGCGAACGACATGCAGACCCTGGTCGCCGCCGGATCACTGTCGAATCGATCCTCACCGCGCACCGTGTCGACGCTGTTCGTCGTCATGGGCGTGATGCTGGCCTGCGTCGGGATCTTCCCGGTCGATGTGAATCTGCTGCTGCACAACCTTTCGGCGTCGGGCATGGCCGTCATGTTCCTGGTGCTGCTCATCGGCGGCCCACGATTCCTGCGCGGGATGCCGCGCACCTACTTCGTATGTGCCTGGTCGTTCCTGGGCGCTCTTGTCGCCTCGGTCGTGCTGTTCATCACGACCTACTTCTCACTCACCGCGTTCGAGATCATCGTCTTCGCGCTCATCTTCGGATGGATCGCGGTGTTCATCCGCTTCCTCGGCGTGGCCGGTCAGCGCGAGTAGCCCTGCTGGTCGCGCGCGGGGAGGTCAACCACTCGCCGTAGGCGTCGTTCCCGTGCTGGCTCGCCGAACGAGCACAAGGATGACGTCCGCACCGTGCGGGCTCGGTGAGCCAGCACGGGACGGACGTCAGGGTTGGCTACTCGGGATGCTCGGAACCCTCGTGATCGGTGGGCTCGGGCTCGGTTTCGGCATCCGTGGGCTCGTCCTCGACGGGCCCGGGCGCATCCTGTGGCGCTTCGACAGGCTCAGCGGCCGGCTCCGGCTCAGCGACCAGATCCGGCTCAGCCTCGGGCTCGGACTCGGACTCGGACGCTTCGACAGGCTCAGCGACCGACTCGGGCTCAGCGACCGGCTCCGGCTCGTCGACCAGATCCGGCTCGTCGACCAGATCCGGCTCAGCCTCGGGCTCGGGCTCGGACGCTTCGACAGGCTCAGCGACCGACTCGGGTTCAGCGACCGACTCGGGTTCAGCGACCGGCTCCGGCTCAGCGACCGGCTCCGGCTCCGGCTCGGACTCGGACGCTTCGACAAGCTCAGCGACCGACTCCGGCTCAGCGACCGACTCCGGCTCGTCGACCAGATCCGGCTCAGGCTCGGGCTCGGACGCTTCGACAGGCTCAGCGACCGAATCCGCGGCCGGCTCGGCAGCCGGACGGACCGCCGCGGGCGCAGACTCGGACACCTCGATGTCGGGGCCCTCTTCGAGCATCGGAACCGCGATCGCGGCAGTGCCGACCGATCCGGCCTCTCGCGCGCGAAGCTCACGGCGCGTGAGGGCACCCGATTCAATCGCGCCGACGCCGGCGCCGACGAGCGCCGACTCTGGCTCGAGCTGAGACGGCGCGCTGCCGGCATCCGCCTTCTCAGCACGACGAGCGGCTCGCCGCTCTTTCGCACCCTCGACGAGGTTGTAGAGCGTGGGCAGCACGAGGAGCGTGAGCACGGTCGACGAGATCAACCCGCCGATGACGACGATTGCGAGCGGCTGCGAGATGAACCCACCGTGTCCGGTGATGCCCAGGGCCATCGGGGTCAGGGCGAAGATCGTGGCGAGCGCCGTCATCAGGATCGGGCGCAGTCGTCGTCCCCCACCGGCGACCGTTGCATCGTGCGCGGTCAGTCCCTTGGTCCGGTACTGGTTCACGAGGTCGACGAGGACGATCGCGTTGGTGACGACGATGCCGATCAGCATGAGCACGCCGATGAGCGAGGCGACGCCGAGAGGCACGCCCGTCGCGATCTGCAGCAGAATCGCGCCGGTGGCCGCGAAAGGCACCGAGACGAGCAGCAGCAGCGGCTGACGGAGCGACTTGAAGGTCGCGACCATCACGATGTACACGATCAGGATGGCGGCGAGCAGCGCGAGACCGAGTTGCGAGAACGCGTCGGACTGCTGCGAGACCACGCCGCCGAGAGTCGCGTCGGCCGCCTGGGGCAGGTCGGCGTCATCGAGGGCCGACGTGACGGAAGCGGTAGCCGCTTGCAGGTTGTCGGTGGATGGGGTCACCGTGACGGTGGCGGTGCGCTGGCCGCCCTCCGTCGTGATCGAGGTCGGGCCTTCGCTTTCTTCGACGGCCGCGACGTCCGAGAGCGGAATGGGCCCGGTCGCCGACGGCACGGTGAGCTCCTTCAGCTCATCGATCGTCGCCGGCGTCTGCGATGCGGCGAGATAGACCGTGAGGGTGGTGTCGTCGATCTCGACCGACCCGATCCCCTGCGGCTGCATGGTGTTGGAGACGAGCGCGCCGACGGCGACCTCGGAGAGGCCGATCGCGGCAGCGGCTTCGCGGTCGACCGCCACCGAGATGTACGGGAGCGATGCCGAGAGGTTGCTCGACACCTGGCCGACGCCGTCGGCGTCCGTGACCGCTGTGACGACGGCATCCGTCGCGTCTGTCAGCGTGCCGGAATCGGGCGCCGTGACGTCGATCTCGATGTCGCTCGAGCCGAAGCCGCCACCAGAACCGGCGACTGTGATCGTGCCCACGCCGTCGAGTTCGGCGACCGCGGCCTGCACGTCCTCGCGGACCTGCACCTGGTCGGCATCCGGATCGGTGGTGATGGAGTACGTGATGCCGCTGCCGCCGCCCGAGAACGCGTCGCGCAGCGCCGACCCGCTCGATCCGATCGAGACCTGGACCGTCTGGATGCCGTCGATGCCGTCGAGCGCGTCCTCGACCTGCTGCGCCGCGGCGTCTTCTGCCTCGAGACTCGGAGCAGGGCCGATGTCCTGGGTCATTGTGAACGTGTTCTGACCCGAGTCACCGAGGAAGTTCGTCTTCATGAAGGGCGCGGCGGCGATCGTGCCGACCAGCACGAGCACGGCGAGCCCGAGCGTGACCCACGAATGGCGGAGCGTCCAGCGCAGGATCGGCAGATAGCCCTTCTGCAGGCGGCTCGGTGGGGCATTCCACGCCTCGGGGTCGATCTGGTTGCCCTCGGCATCGAGCAACGGCTTGCCCGGACGCAGGAACCAGTATGCGAGCACCGGCACGATGGTGAGCGCCACCAGCAGGGAGGCGGTCATGGCGATCGTGATGGTCAGGGCGAACGGACGGAAGAGTTCGCCCGTGATGTCGCCGACGAACGCGATCGGCAGGAAGACCGCGACCGTCGTGATGGTCGATGACGTGACGGCCGTTGCGACCTCGCGCACCGCGCGCAGGATCGATTCCTTCTTGTCGGCATCGCCGACGTAATGCCGCTTTATGTTCTCGATGACGACGATGGAGTCGTCGACCACACGTCCGATGGCGATCGTCAGTGCGCCCAGCGTCAGGATGTTCAGCGAGAAGCCGAAGGCCTGGATGCCGATGAACGTGATCAGGACGCTCGTCGGGATCGAGATGGCAGTCACGAGCGTCGCCCGCACCGACAGCAGGAACACCAGGATGACGAGCACGGCGAAGAAGAGGCCGAGCAGACCCTCGATGGCGAGGCTCTCGATCGACTGCTGGATGTAGGGGGCCTGGTCGAACACCACGGTGAACGTGGCTCCGTTCAGGTCGTCCTCGAGATCGGGGAGCGCGGCGAGCACGCCCTTCGACACATCCACGGTGTTCGCCGACGGGAGCTTCGTCACCGCGATCGTGATCGCCGGCTCGCCGTCGACGCGCGAGATCGTGGTGATCGGGTCCTGGTTCTGCTCGACGGTCGCGACATCGCCGATCGTCACCGCACCGGCTGCGAACTGCTCGGGGGTCGACGGGACGAGCGGCAGCGCGGCGATCTCGTCCACGGTCGTGATCTTCGAACCGGTCTGAACGGTCAGAGTCTCGTCGTTCTCAGTGATGTCGCCGCCGGGAAACAGCACGCCGTTCTGGTCGAGGGCGTCGTTGATCGCCTGCTGCGTGTAGCCGGCCGCGGCCAGCTCAGCCTTGTCGGGCGTGATCGTCACCCGCTGCCCGACACCTCCGACGATCTGCGCCGCATTGACGCCGGCGACGTCCTCGAGAGCGGGAACCACCGTCGATTCGAGCTGCGCCTGGATGGTCTCGGCGTCGTCATAGCCCGTGACCGCGACCTGGATCACGGGGAAGTCATCGATGCTCGCCGAGATCACGTTCGGCTCGACGCCATCCGGAAGCTGGCTCGAGATGCGGTTGATCGCCTGCGTCATCTTCTGTTCGGCGGTCGCGAGATCGGTGCCGTAGGTGAAGGACGCCTGCACGATCGACGCGTTCGTGGTGCTCGTCGCGGTGGACGATTCCAGCCCCGGCACTCCCTGGATCGCGTTCTCGATCGGGGTGGAGACATCGTTGTTCACGACCTCCGGCGACGCACCCGGGTAGGTCGAGACGACGACGAGCGCCGGGAACTCGATCGACGGGATGAGCTCCTGCTTGAGGCTCGTGAGCGCCAGACCACCGAACACCGCAGCGACGATCGTGATGAGGGCGATGAGCGCTCGGTTCTTGAGGCTCAAGACGGCGAGGTTCGACACGGAAAGGCCTTCGCTGGGTGGTGCAGTGTGAACGCCGGATCGACGACCCGGTGGATGCCGCAGCGCGGCGGATACGGGAATGTATCGAAGACTCAGTATCCCATGTGGTTTCCTCGACATCCGCCGACAACGGCAGGGCTCGTCAGCCCGCGCCGAGGCCTGCGATGGCACCGCCGGCGAGGACGCCGAGAGCCGCGGCGCCCACTGACAGCGCGAGTGTGCCGGCCACGTTTACCACTGCGTGGCGGCGGCGACCGCGTTCGCCGAGCAGCACCGTCTCGACCGACACGGTGCTGAACGTCGTGTAGCCGCCCAGAAGCCCCGTCCCCACCACGGTCGCGGCCGCCGGAACGACCGCACCGCCGAGGCCTACCAGCACTCCTAGAGCGAGAGATCCGCTCACATTCACGATCAGGATGCCGAGCGGGAACGCCTCGCGGCGCCCCCGCATCACCAGCGCGTCGACCCCGAATCGGAGACCGGCCCCGACCCCACCCGCAGCGGCTGCAGCGAGAAGAACCCAGACGTTCATTCGGCCGACTCCGGTGACTCGATCCTGCCGGGCTCATCGGCGATCCGCCGACCGATGAACAGGCCGACGATCCCTCCGACGAGCCCGGCCGAGACCGACGCGACCATAAGAGCCACAGCCAACCACGGTTCGGTCGCTCCGGTGGCGACGCTCTGGACCGCGAACGCGCTGTAGGTGGTGAATCCGCCCAGCATGCCCGTTCCGAAGAAGGTGCGTGCGCGAGGGTGCCGGTCATCCAGCCAGCCGACGACGACCCCGAGCAGGAGCGAGCCGAACGCGTTGATGGCGGCCGTCACCCACGGGACGAGTGCTGGGTCGTCGACGGGGAGCAGCAGCGCGGCCCTGGCCAGCACTCCGACGGCGCCACCCAGCACGACGAGCCCCAGGAGTGCGCCGGTGTGCGACGCGCCTGCTCGACGGACGGGTGCGCTGCTCACGCGCTCACGCTACCCGGCCGCTCGGCGCAAGCCGACGCTTCGCCGCAAGCCGGTCGCTGACCCGCGAACCGGTCGCTGAGCCGCAAACCGGTCGCTGACCCGCGAACCGGTCGCCGAGCCGCAAACCGGTCGCTGAGCCGCAAGCCGGTCGCTGAGCCTGTCGAAGCGTCCGGCGGCCCTTCGACAAGCTCAGGGACCGCCCGGCTACCCGAGGATCAGGCGACGGATCGCGGACTCCGGCGAGATCGAGAGGTCGAGCAGCTCGCCGCGACCGTACGACTTCCACACCCGCGGGTCGATGTAGCTCCCCCGCGCGACCGCAGGCGTGTTGCCCAGTGCCTCCGCGGTCGCAGCGACGGCCAGTCGCTCAGCGCGTTTGCGATCGTTCGGCGTGTCGACGGTGCCGATGCGGGCCAGGGCCTCGGCCGCGAAGATCGTGCCGCGCAGCGTCCGGAAGTCCTTGGCGGTGAACGCGCCTCCGGTCAGCGACCGGACGTGCTGGTTGACGTCGGCGGGCGTGAGCGGCACTCGCCGGCGACCGCGCTCATACGACAGCAGGGAGGACCGCGGTCGGCCCGCCGCCAGTTCGGCGATCACGACGGCGAGTTCGTCGTCGTCGATCTCGATGAGCGCGCGCTTGCCGCTCTTGCCCGGGAAAGACAGGGTGACGACCGAGTCGGTGACGACGGCATCCCGTCGCTGCAGAGTCGTGAGCCCCCTGCTGCCGTGCCTCTCGAGGTATCGGGATGATCCGATCCGCGGCGCCCCTTCGTCGAGCAGGCGGAAGGATGTCGCGAGCACCCGCTCGCGACCGAGTCCGTCGCGGTGGAGGATCGCGGTCACCCGGCCACGGGCGCGGGGGAGCGCTTCGGCGAGCGCCAGCGCACGCGCGAACTTGCCGCGGTCACGCCGTGCCCGCCACTGCTCGTGGTACAGGTACTGACGACGGCCCGCCTCATCCACGCCCACTGCCTGTATGTGGCCGTACGGCTCGGCGGAGATCCAGACGTCCTCCCACGCAGGCGGGATGACGAGGTCATGGATGCGCTCGCGATCGTCCTCGGCGACCGTCGCGCCGTGCGCGTCGACGTAGCGGAAGCCGTTGCCGGCACGAGTTCGTCGAAATCCCGGGGAGTCGCCGGGACGCACCCGGACCAGTCGTGGCAACGCCGTGCCCGCCGACTCAGTGGTTGCGGAGCATCGAGATGAGCTCCGTCTTGCGCTTGCCGGAATAGCCCCGGATCCCCAGTTCCTTCGCCCTCGCGCGGAGCCTGTCGACGGTCCATTCCTCGTAGTCGCCCGACGTGCCTCCCCGTCGGCCGACCTTCGCGGCGCCCTCTGTCGCAATGGCGTTCGAGATTCGCGCGGCCTTCTCCTTGGAAGCGCCCTCGTCGCGCAACTTCTCATACAGCTCGCGGTCCTGGAGGGCGGCTCCTCGTCGCTGAGGCACTTTATCGCTCCTTCTCTCAAGGTCGAAGACCCGTGCCGCACGTGGCGGCCAGACCGCGGATGAAGCGTCGGTCTTGCCGAGAGGGTATGCGCGCTCGGGCACTCATCTCTGGGGGTTGACAGTCCGCGGACGCGTGGATACACCCTGCCGAGCGGCTGCTATCACCGCAACTCTGCGCCCGTCAAGCCCCTCCCGCCGGCATCCCGTCAGTGGGAGTGTCTTCGTCGTGCCCACAAGGCATCCGAGTCGAGCCACGTCGCACGACTCGGCGACCCGAAGGAGAACCCCCCATGAACCTCGCCCTCATCATCATCATCGTCATCGCGGTCATCCTCGCGATCTTCGGCGGTCTCAACTCTGCGTTGAGCTGGCTGCTGTGGGTCGCACTCATCGTGGGTGTCGTAGCGCTGATCGTGTTCCTGTTCCGAGTGATCAGCGGCAACCGCCGAGCGTAGGTCCCTGGGTCCCCAGACCCCAGCGCTCCCACCCCCTGGGAGCACGGATGCCGCGACCATTCCGGTCGCGGCATCCGTCCGTCCAGGGCGAGCCCCCCGCCCGCCCGTCCGGCGCTCTACCCGGCTTCCATGCGGAGCCACATGGTGCTCGCCCCTCCGAGAGCGCCCCCCTCGCCGGGTGAGCTCGTCAGCACGGCGGAGCCGTCGACCGCGAACGGCTGCGCGCCGAAGTTGGTGACGACCTCCCAGCCGCCGGGCCGACGGAACCACAACACGTCCTCACGACCCGAATCGATCCACTCGAGTTCCTCCGCCCCCTGCAGACGGCCGCGCAGTGTCAGCGCCCGCCGGTACAGCGACAGCATCGATGCCGGATCGTCCACCTGCTCTTCGACCGCGAGCGGACCGAACCACTCCGGCTGCGGCAGATGCGCGCCGTCCGCGCCGAAGCCGAACGACGTCCCGCTCGTCTGCCAGGGGAGCGGCACCCGGCATCCGTCGCGCCCCATGTCGATCCCGGGGCTGCGGAAGTACGTCGGATCCTGCCGATCGGCGTCATCCAGCTCGGCGACTTCGTGTAGACCGAGTTCCTCACCCTGATAGAGGTACGCCGAACCGGGAAGCCCCAGTACGAACAGCGTCGCGGCGCGGGCGCGGCGTGTGCCGAGCTCGCGATCGAGGACCGGCGAGCTACCGCGCGAGAGCAGCCACTCCTTGCCGTGTTTGTGAGTCGGCCGACCGTCCGCTCCGCGTTCAGGATCCGGGAGGCCGTACCGGGTCGCATGCCGCACGACGTCGTGGTTCGAGAGCACCCACGTCGACGACGAGCCCGACTCGCGAGCAAGCTCGAGATTGTCCGAGACGATGTGACGGAACTGGCCGGCGTCGAAGTCGGCCTCGAGCAGATCGAAGTTGAACGCCTGTCCAAGACCCTGTGCGCTCGCGTACCGAGGGCGTCGAGAGCGTTCCACCCATGCCTCGGCGACCGCCGTCCGGGGGGGGTCGTACTCGTTGAAGACCGCGCGCCACTGCGCGTAGATGTCCTGTACGTCGTCGCGATCGATGACCGGGTGCGAGCCGTCCTTCGGCCGGGCGTTCAGCTCGGCCTGGCTCGGCAACGGCTCGGTCATGTCCTTCGTGAGCATGTGGGCGACGTCGATGCGGAATCCGTCGACTCCGCGATCGGCCCAGAAACGAAGGGTGCGGACGAAGTCCTCGCGCACGTCCTCGCTCAGCCAATTGAGATCGGGCTGCTCGACCGCGAAGAAGTGCAGGTACCACTGGCCGTCGGGCGTTCGCTCCCATGCCGAGCCCCCGAATGCCGACTCCCAGTCGGTCGGCGGTTCTGCTCCATCCGAACCGCTCCCGTCGCGGAAGATGTAGCGGTCACGGGCGGGGGATCCGGCAGAGGCGGCCAACGCCTCCTCGAACCACTCGTGCCGGTTCGACGTGTGGTTGGGCACGATGTCGACGACGACGCGGATGCCCGCCTCATGCAGGGCCGACACCAGCTCATCGAAGTCGGCGAGCGTGCCCAGTCGTGGATCGACGTTGCGATAGTCGTCGACGTCGTAGCCGCCGTCGGCGAGCGCCGACGGGTAGAAGGGGCTCAGCCAGACGGCATCGATGCCCAGCGCAGCGAGGTAGTCCACCCTGGAGGTGATCCCGGGGAGGTCGCCGATGCCGTCGCCGTCGCCGTCCGCGAAGCTGCGCGGATAGATCTGGTAGACGACGGCCTGCCGCCACCAGTCGGGCCCCTCGGTGGATCGAGTCGAGCTCTGGTCATCCCTTGACAGCACCCTGCGTCACTCCCTCCATCACCCAGCGCTGAGTGAACAGGTACACGATGACCGCGGGCGCCATCGCCATCAGATATGACGCGAAAGCCACGTTGTAGTTGTTGGTGAACTGGTTCTGGAAAAGCGCGTTCAGCACGGGAAGGGTCTGCATCGCCGGGTCGGCGATGATCAGCGAGGGCATCATGAAGTCGTTCCACGCGTACAGGAACGCGAAGATGCCGATCGTCGCGCTCATCGGCGCGAGCAGCGGGAAGATCATGTGCCAGAAGGTCTGCCACGTGGACGCGCCGTCGATGCGCGCACTCTCCTCGAGCTCGAACGGGATCGAGCGCAGGAACGCCGTGAACAGCAGCACGCTGAAGCTGAGCTGGAACATGGTCGCGAGGATGATCACGCCGAAGGGGTTGGCGAGCCCGACCAGTCCGGTGAGCTGCACCTGCGGCAGGGCGACGACCGGGAACGGGATGAACATCGCCGCGAGCAGGTAGAAGAACGAGTAGCGGAAGAGCTTGTGGTCCCAGTTGCGGACGATCGCGAACGACGCGAACGCCGAGAGGAAGATCGTCGCGCCGACGGTGCCCGCGGTGACCAACACCGACATGGCCGCCCCGACCGGGAAGTTGATGAGGTCCCACGCCGCGACGAAGCCTTCGACGCTGAACGGGGCGGGCAGCGAGAACGCGTTGCCGTCGACGGACTGGGCGGTCGTCTTGAACGCCATCGTGATCGTGACGTACAGCGGCAGCAGGACCGTGACCGCACAGAGGATGAGGATGATGGTGCCGGTCCAATTGACCCGCTCCATGGCGAAACGGCCCTTGGACGGTTTGGGAGCGGTGCCTTCGAGGACCTCTTCGGCCTCGATCGATTCGAAGACGAGACCTGGCTGCACAGACATCAGAGGGCGCTCCTTCCGCGCGTGATCGAGAGTTGGAGCAGGGCGATGAGGATGGTGATGACGAAGAAGACCGTCGCGTTCGCCATCTGGTACGCATAGTCGCCGGTGGTGAGACCCGAGATGACCGTCATCGCGATGCTGTACGTCGAGGTTCCCGGACCGCCGCCGGTGAGGCCCTTGATGACGTCGTACGCGTTCAGGAAGCCCTTGAAGCCGAGGATCACGTTGATCACGATGTAGCCGAACATCAGCGGGATCGTGATGCGCGTGAGCTGCTGGACCTTGCTCGCCCCGTCGATGTCCGCCGCTTCGTACACCTCGCCGGGGATCGACAGGATGCCGGCGATGTAGATGAGCAGGGCACCGGGGATCGCCTGCCACGCCGTGACGATGACGATCGCGAGCCATGCCCAGTCCGGGTTTGCCAGGATGCTCTCCTGGAGCCACGTGATGCCGGAGATGGTGCCGAACGCCGGCAGAGAATTCGAGAACAGGAACTTGAAGACGAACGAGATGATGATGGCCGAGATCACCATCGGGATCACGAAGATCGTGCGCAACGGCGTCTTCAGCCGAATCCGCGACGTGAGCGCCACCGCGAGGAGCAGGGCGATGATGTTCACCGCGACGACCGTGACGGCCGAGAACCCGAACGTGAACAGGTAGCTCTGGACGACCAGCGGGTCGCTGAACAGGGCGATGTAGTTCGTGAGCCCGATGAACTTCCAGTCGCCGAGGCCGATGGAGTTGGTGAAGCTGAAGAAGATGCCGATCACCGCGGGCACCGCGATCGCCAGCGTGAACAGGATCACGGTGGGAACCAGGAACCAGTAGTAGATGGGCTCGATACGGCGACGAGAGCGCGCCTGCCCTCGTTGTCGCTTGCCCTGCGTGACGAGAGTCGTCGTGGTGGGCGGGGTCGTCGTGGTTGTCATGAGAGACTCCTTCGTTCCCGGATCACTGCTGACGGAATGCGAGCCGCGCGTAGTCGGCGTCGATGTTGCTGAGGATCCGCTGCGGATCGCTGCCGAGGATGATGGCCTGCGTGTAGTTCATGATCGGGATCGCCCGGGGCACGAGCGTCGTCGAACCCTGGTAGACGTCGCCCGCGTCGATGTACTCCTGCAGACCGACGATGCGATCATCCGACACAGGTGGGGCATCCCTGGTCGGAGTGAAGCCCAACTGGGACTCGTTGTACCCCTGGATGATCTCCGGCTGATAGAGATATTCGAGGAACGCGCGTGCCGCTTCCTGGTGCCGCGAGCCCTCCGGGATCCAGGCGGCGAGGTCCATGTTGATGCGCGCCTTCAGGTCGCCGGGGTCGTCGGTGACCGGCAGCGGGAACATCCCGAGGTCGAGGTCGGGTGCCGCCTTCGCGATCTCGCCGAACGCCCACGGCCCCTGCAGGTACATCGCGGCTTCGCCGTTCGCCATCGCCGTGTTGCCGTCGCCGTAGAAGCGGCTCGCGGCGTCGGGGTTGACGTACTGCGCCAGTTCGAGCATCTTGTCGACGGGTTCGGCCTGATCCTTCTGGAACGAGACCGCAGAGTTCGGCCCGACGTTCGCGCCTTCCTCGGCCAGCGCGTCGAAGAATGCGACCGTGTCGATCATGCCGCCCACGGTGTAGTCGTACCAGCCCTGCCCGATCGTCCAGTTGTCGGCGAAGGTCGCGTAGAACGGCGTGACGCCCGCTGCCTGGAGCGTCTCGCATACGTCGATGAGCTCATCCCACGTCTCGGGCACGTCGAGATCGTTCTGCTCGAAGATCTCCTTGTTGTAGATCACCGCAGCGCCCATGATCGAGTACGGAATCGCGCTCGTGCGGCCAGGGCACACGCCGAACTGATCCATGAACGGCGTCAGGTCCTCCCGGACACTCTGCGCCGCCGCAGTGTCGGAAAGATCCGACATCGCGCACCGCTGGATGAAGCGTGCGGTCTCCTGGTTGTAGTTGGCCAGCGCGATGTCAGGCGGATCCCCCCGGACGAAGGCCGCAGAGAACGAGTCGACGCCCGAGGTGTCCATGACCACGTTCACCTCGTCCTGCGAGCTGTTGTACTCCTGAACAAGTTCCGTCATATAGGGGATCGCTTCGCGCTTGCTGAAGACGAATCGGAGCGTGTCCCCGCCGCCGGAGCCGGAGCAGCCCGCGAGCGCCCCACCTGCGAGGACGAGCGCAAGTCCCGCCGCCAGTGCGCGAGTGTTTCGTCTTGAGGTTCCAGACACCTTCGTCCTTCCCGTTCGTCCTCCGTCGTCGGAGGAGAATTGTTTCTTCATCGATTAGATTTACATCGCGAATCAACTTTCTGCACGTAATAATGCAGTAGGTCCGAAGGAAGGTCAAGACCCTTGTCCGATCTCGCACTCGGTTCGTCCGCGGCCGCGTCCGTACGGCAGACCAATCTCGCCGCGATCGCGCGGTTCGCTTGGGATGCGACGGCGTTCACCGCCTCAGAGGCGATGGCAGCCGTCGGGCTCACCCGATCCACGACCATCGCCGTGATCGACGAGCTGGTCGAGGACGGCATCCTGCGTGAGCTGGCCAACGCCCGAGAGGCCGGCCACTACCGCAAGGGCAGGCCCGCGCGGCGATTCGAACTGCGTGCGGATGCCGCAGCCATCGTGGGTGTCGACGCCGGCCGTGCGCACATCACCGCGATCGTCGCGGACCTCCGCGGCGAGGACATCGTCCGCACCCACGTCGAGCTCGACGTCACCCACGATTCGTGGGCTGAACGCCGTGAGGCTCTTGCCGCCGCCATCGACGACGCGCTCGAGCAGGCGGGACTCGGACGATCGGACGTCGCCGCCGTCTGCATCGGCGTTCCGGCGCCGGTCGATGCCGAGGGGGCGTCTCCTGCGCACCCGGATGAGTTCTGGAAGCGGATGAACCCCGACCTCGCCGAGCTGATCTCGCAGTGGGCGCCGATCGTCCACGTCGAGAACGATGCGTCGCTCGCCGCCGTCGCGGAGGGCGCGTGGGGTGCGGCGGTCGGATGCACCGACTACGTGTCGCTCCTCGCGGGCGCGCGCCTGGGCGCCGGTGTCGTGATCGACGGACGACTGCTGCGGGGCGCCCACGGCGGTGCCGGCGAAATGGTCTTCCTCGACGACATCCCGACCGTCGGCGGAGCGTGGGGCCTCGGGTATCGGGCGGCCGAGTGGGCGCGCGAGGCCATCGAGTCGGGCGACGTCGCCGCGAATTCGGGGC
Source organism: Microbacterium pumilum (assembly GCF_039530225.1). Taxonomy (NCBI): domain Bacteria; kingdom Bacillati; phylum Actinomycetota; class Actinomycetes; order Micrococcales; family Microbacteriaceae; genus Microbacterium; species Microbacterium pumilum. The sequence continues at coordinate 986,417 of NZ_BAAAOH010000001.1, read as the reverse complement.
TGCTCAGCGTGCCTCTCGAGCTGCTGGATGCTCCGACCGTGCTGGCCCTCGCCCGGGAGGGCGATGCCGATGCCCGCCGCATCGTCGATCGCGTCGCCCTTGCCCTCGCGACGATCGTCGGCATCTTCGGCAGTCTCTTCGACGTCTCGCTCGTGATCGTGTCGGGCGCCATCTCCGAGGGTGCCGACATCGTCCTCGACGCGACTCGCGCGGTGAGCCCCACGCACCTCGATCTGCCCGTCCCCCGGCTCGTGGCGTCCCACCTCGGCGCGGATGTCGTCGCGATCGGCGCGGTCGCCCGCGCCCGGGATGCGGTACGCGCCGACATCCCGGCTCTCACCCGCGCCGCAGCGAACGCCCACCGTTGAGAGCCGGCAGGCACGAACGCGGATGCCGCGACCGAGTCGTTCGGTCGCGGCATCCGTCGTCCTCAGGCCGCTGAGCCCGTCGAAGCGATCCCGCCTAAAGGTTCGCCTCCGCGTAGACGCGCAGTGCGTCACGGACGAACTCGGCGCCGGCGGTGCCTCCCTCGCTCGTCGCGTAGTTGGCCCCGAAGCGCGGGTCGGCGACATACATCTCGCCGAGTCCGATCACGTAGCCCTTGACGTCACCTCCAGGCGCCGAAGCGGGTGTGCCGGGGATGCCGGTCAGCCAGTCGACCTGTCGCTTCGCGAGTGCCTGAGCGTCGGCGCTGTCGGGCGCGACGCCGCTCTCCGCAGCCGCGATCCAATTGCGACCGAGGTCGGACACCAGCTGCTGCCACGCCTTCTTCTGATCGGCGCTCATGCCGCGCCACCAGGCGTCGGAGCGCGCGTACGCGTCCTTGCCCCAGCGCTCTTCGACCTCATCCTTGTACTGGGTGTAGTCGAAGCCGTCGAACATGTTCTCTGCCATGAGTCGTTCACCTCCTCTCAGTGCATCGATGGTCGATTCGACCGACGCGATCTGCCGCGCCAGCCTGGTCTGCTCCTGCCGGAGCCACGCGAGATGTCCCTCGAGCGCGTGCTCTTCGGATTCCTCTCGCTCGAGCACCTCGGAGATCTGCGACAGTCCGAGTCCGAGCTCGCGGAGCAGCAGAATCCGCTGCAGCCGGACGAGCGCCGATTCGTCGTAGTGCCGATAGCCGTTGTGGCCGACACTCGACGGACTGAGCAGACCCATGTCGCCGTAGTGGCGCAGCGTGCGGCTCGTCGTTCCCGCGAGCTTCGCGATCTGCTGAATGGTCCATTCCATGGGTTTCTCCCCCTTTCTTGCTCGTGTCACCACGCTAAAGGTTGACGTTGCGTCAAGGTCAATCGAATATTGCTGAGTTGCGGGGCAACTCGCGATATATCGTGTTATGGTGGTCATATCGCGATATATCGCGTGTTGACAATACCCCTGGAGCAGAAGCAATGACCCTCGAGAAGTGGATCATCCACCCCGGCGAGACGCGCGTCATCGACATCGAAACCGTGCACTCGCTCAAAGTCGGACTCATCGGCGGACAGATCGACGTGATCGCCCACGACGAGCCGGGCGCCCGCATCGAAGTGCACGGCGTCACCATCAAGGACCTCCGCATCGAGGTCGTCGGCGATCACGTCGAGATCGATCACCCTCAGCTGCGCTGGGACAACTTCCTCGAAGTGTTCCGCAACTTCACGGCGAGCGGCCCGAAGGCCGAGATCAGTGTCGCGGTGCCCCGCGCAGTCGCCCTCACGCTCGGCGTGGTCAGCGCGAGCGCACTCGTGTCCGGCATCCGCAACGATGCCCGCCTCAACACGGTGTCCGGTGACATCATCGTCGACGGACTTACGGGCGACCTCACCGTCAACGCCGTGTCGGGCGACGTGCAGGTGCGCGAGCTCGTCGGCGCCCTCACTGCCAACAGCGTCTCGGGCGATGTGGCGGCCACCGGAGCCCTGCGCAAAGCGACCATCGACACCGTTTCGGGCGCCATGCTGGTCGACTCCACCGGCGAGCTCCACAGCGTGGCCCTCAACACCGTGAGCGGCAGCACGACGATACGGCTGGACGAGGGCTACCCCGCCAACTACGTCATCCGCAGCGTGAGCGGCCGCGTCCAGGTCGACGGCGTCAAGCGCTCGGGAACCGGCACCGGTCCGACCACCAACTACGTGTCTTCGGTCGGCGAACTGGCCGGCTCGTTCGCCGACATCCGGGCGAACTCCGTCTCGGGCGGCGTCACAGTGCTTCGCCGCACCATCGCGTCGCAGGATGCCGCATCCACCGCGTCGGCAGGCTCGCCCTCCGACGGCGAAGGGCAGGAGTGGTGATGACTCCCGTCTTCTCACACGGCGATCTGCGCCTCTACCTGCTGAACCTCCTCGATGAGGGTCCGCGCCACGGCTACGACATCATGCAGGCACTGTCGGATCGCACCGGCGGAACCTACACGCCGAGCGCCGGCACGGTCTACCCGCGCCTCGCGAAGCTCGAAGAGGAGGGACTCGTCACCAAGTCGGTGGACGGTCGCAAGACCGTGTACGAGATCACTCCGGCCGGCCACGCAGAGGTCACGGCGAGGGCCGGCGACCTCGAGGGCATCGAGGCGAGCCTGACCGACTCAGTCCGGCTGATCGCCGACGAAGTCCGCGGCAGCGTCCGCGAGGCCATGCGGAGCCTGCGCGCCGACCTCGCAGCGGCGAGCCGCGAGGAGCAGTCCAGCGCCACCCCGCCGCCCGCATCCGACGATCCCCGCGTCAGCAGTCGCGAGCAGGTCCACCGTGCGGATGCCGCCGTCAGCGAATTCCGGGCGAAGATCCGCAGCGATCTGCGCTCACATGTCGCACGGGGCGGCGAGCTCGCTGCAGCCACGATCGACGACCTCACGTCCGAGCTGGATCGCCTTTCGCGCGACCTGATCCGGACGCTGCGAGGCTGACCCGTTCGGATGACGACCCGCTCGAGCCTCGCTGCCTGGGCGGGTCGTCGTCGTTGCGCGTCGTCCGGCGGAGCCGTCAGGACGGCCAGATCTCCTCGTCGTCCGGGACAGGATCGCCGAGCGGCACGACGAGGATCGGGCGGTGCTGGCGGTGCGCGAGCCGAGCGGCGACCGAACCGGTGAAGAACTCCCGGATGGATTCGCCGAATCCGCGCTTGCGCGTGCCGACGACGAGCAGCCGGGCGTCGACCTGATCGGCGAGATGCTTGAGGGCGAGCGCGGGGTCTCCGACGAGCTGCCGAACGCTCCACCCCACTGCCTGGCCCTCGAGGGTCGCCGCCGTCTGCGCTTGGACGATCGAGAGATCGCCCTCGCCGACCGCGATGTTCACATCTATCGGCGCGGAGTGGACATATCCGTCGGGGTCTTCGTACGTCACGAACCGGGTGACATCCACGTGCACCACGAGCAGCGGGGCACCGAGGAGCTTGGCGTATCGCGCGCCCTCCTTCAGCACCCGTGATGACAGGTCGGGGACGACTCCGACGATCACTGCGCCATGAGTGGCGGGCTCATCTGCCGCCTGCTCGGAAACCTCAGATGCCTCATCCGACATGCGTCATGATCCCTTCCGCGGCGGTGCGAATCGGCCCGTGAAGCCGCCGGGGTGCGGCGGCTCCGTGTTATCCTGAATGCTACTCTTACCGGCCCCGAGCCGGTCTCGCGAACGCGCTGGGCCCCGCCAACGGCCCGCGTCTCAGAATTGAGGGGGTCTCGCATGGGGCGTGGCCGTCAGAAGGCGAAGCACACCAAGATCGCCCGCGAACTCAAGTCCTACAGCCCGAGTGTGAACTACTCGGCGCTCGAGAAGGAACTCGGTCATCCCGACGAGGACGCGTACGTCGACAAGTGGGCGGATGACTACGCCGACGAGTACGAAGGAGAGAAGGCCTAGGCCCTAAGCCGCGGTCTTCACGCTCTCGTTCCCCGCCGCCCTGCGGGCGCGACGGGCATCGAGCCACGCCCATAAGCGGTCGAGCAAGCGCTTGAGCCACGACGCGACGCGCTTCGCCCGATGGAACTCGGTCCCGAGCACCGCGAGACCGAGGAACACCACGAGCAAGCCCGGGCCGGGCAGCGGAACGAGCAGCACACCCAGCAGCGCTAGCGATCCGCCGACGATGCCGACCATGATGCGGTACCCGAGGTCGAGGCGCGGATGCTTCGATACCCGCTCGCGCATGCGATCGAGCATCCTGCGCACGGGCTGATCGGGACGCTCTGCAGCCGCGATCTCGGCGCGCGCCGTGGACTCGACGTGAGGGTGGGAGATGCCGGGCTGCGACTCGGACGTCATACCGAAACGCTAACAAGACATACGGCGAACTCGCTGGGAGTCACCACGGGCCGTAGCGGCGCTCCCAGTCGTCTTCGACGGTCCGAGTGCGTGCTGCGACGGCGGCTGCCGGAATCGCTGCCGTGACGACTGCGGCCATGACGATGAGCGGCAGCGTCCACGAGTCCGTAGCGCCGTGCAACAGGCCGATTCCGATGGGGAACAGTGCGACGATGCCGTAGCCGATGCTCTGGACGAAGCCGCTGAGCGCGACCGAGGCCTCGTGGGTGCGGACGCGGAGCCCCAGCAGCACCAGCGTCAGCGGGAAGAGCAGCGGGGCGATGCCGAGGAGCATCACCCACAGCCAGGCGGCTGCCGCCGGGGCGAACAGCAGCCCCGCGATCGCGATCAGGCCCGCCGCGACCGAGATACCGAACAGAACCAGCGTGGCGTTGTAACGAACCACCAGGATCGGCACGAACAGCGAGACCGGCAGTCCCATCGCCGCGAACAGCGAGAGCAGCGCGCCGGCCGCCGCCGGTGTCACCCCTGCGGTGTCGACGAGCAGTGTCGGCAGCCAGGCGAAGCACGTGTACGCGATGGCGCCCGAGACCGTGAAACCGACCGTGAGAGCCCACGCGAGCGGCAGCCGCCACATGCGCCGGAACACCCGCGGATTCGCAGACTCGATCTCCTCGTCGGGTCCCGCCGCCCGCGCATGGACGAGCAGCGCGATCCACGGGATCATGGCGACGACGGCGAACACCGCCCACATCCCGAGCGAAATGCGCCAGCCCGCGGCATCCGCCACCGGCACGGCCACGAGAGGCGGCGTGAAGGACGCCACGGCCATGGTCGTCGAGTAGATCGTGGTCATCAGCCCGATGCGATCGGCGAAGTACTTCTTCACGAGCGGCGGAAGCAGGATGTTACCGACGCCGACGGCGGCGAAGATCACGGATGTCGCGACCAGCAACGTGATCGAATCGGTCGCCAGACCGCGCCAGACCATCCCGCCGACGGCGACGACCATCGCCGCCAGAGCGAGCCGCTCGAGCCCGAATCGGCGCTCGAGCTGAGGGGTCAGGATGCCGAAGATCGCGTAGCAGGCCGGCGGCGCGGTGCCGATCAGGCCGATGATCGCCGGTGGCACCGGAAAGTCCACGGCGATGAGCGCGTACACGGGTGACAGCGAGGCGACTGCGGAGCGCAGCGAGAACGCGAACAGCACGATGCCGATGAGGGCGAGGGCCCTCCCCTGCCAGAGCGGTCGGGAGGGGGTGGGGCTCACCGACTCAGCCTAGGTGGTGGGGACCGATCCGGTCGTCGAGGGTCAGGACTCCTGGGAGCCCTCGACCCAGGCGAGGTACTCCTCCGACACGGTGCCGGTGATGTACCGGCCGTCGAAGCAGCTCATGTCGAGGTCCTCGACATCCGAGCCCTCGAGGATCGCGGCCTTGAGGTCTTCGACCTCCTGGTAGACCATGTAGTCCGCGCCGAGCTCCTCGGCGATCTCGGGGATCGTCCGGCCGTGCGCGACGAGCTCCTGGCGTGAGGGCATGTTGATGCCGTACACGTGCGGGTAGCGCACGGGCGGCGCGGCGCTGGCGAACGTGACGGATTTGGCACCGGCATCCCGCGCCATCTGGATGATCTCTTTAGACGTCGTACCGCGCACGATCGAGTCGTCGATCAGGAGCACGTTCTTGCCCTTGAACTCACTCGACATCGCGTTGAGCTTCTGCCGCACGCTCTTCTTGCGCACCGCCTGGCCGGGCATGATGAACGTCCGGCCGATGTAGCGGTTCTTGTAGAAGCCCTCGCGGTACTCGAGGCCGAGCTTTCGCGCGACCTGCATCGCGGCGGGGCGCGACGAGTCCGGGATGGGCATGACGACGTCGATCGTGCCCTTGGGCGTGTACTTCGCGATGGTGTCGGCGAGCCGCTCGCCGAGGCGCAGCCGCGCCTCGTAGACCGAGATGCCGTTCATGATCGAGTCGGGTCGGGCGAGGTACACGTACTCGAACGAGCACGGCACGAGCTTCGGGTCGGCCGCGCACTGCTGCGTGTGCAGGTGCCCGTCGAGGTCGATGAAGATGGCCTCACCCGGCATGACGTCGCGGACGACCTCGAACTCGCCGTTCTCGAGCACGAGTGACTCGGAGGTGACGATCCACTCGTACGAGCCGTCATCCGCCTTGCGGGTGCCGAGGATCAGCGGGCGGATGCCGAACGGGTCGCGGAAGGCGAGCAGGCCGTAGCCGGCGATGAGCGCGATGGCGGCATACGATCCCTCGACGCGCTCGTGCACGCGCGAGACCGCCTGGAATAGCTGCTCGGGCTTGAGGTCGACACCCGAGATGGATGCCTGCAGTTCGTTGGCGAGCACGTTCACGAGCAGCTCGGTGTCGGAGCTCGTATTGAGGTGCCGGCGGTCCTTGTGGAAGAGCTCGTCGGTCAGCTCGCGGGTGTTCGTGAGGTTGCCGTTGTGGACGAGGACGATGCCGTACGGGGCATTGACGTAGAAGGGCTGCGCCTCTTCTTCACTGGACGCCGTGCCCTTCGTCGCGTAGCGGACATGGCCGAGCCCGATCTCTCCGAGCAGCGACCGCATGTCACGGGTGCGGAACGCCTCGCGCACCTGCCCCTTCGCCTTGGCGATGTGGAACACGCCGCTTCGCTCGGCCGTCGCGATCCCGGTCGAATCCTGTCCGCGGTGCTGCAGCAGCAGCAGCGAGTCGTAGACCTCCTGATTGGCTGCGCCGCGGCCGACCATCCCGACGATTCCGCACATGGGTGTTACTTCGCTCCGTCCGCGGCTGTGCCGTTAGAGTCCGAGCGGTTGGAGTACGAGCCGTCCGAGTACGCGCCGACCAGACGCACAGCGCCGCCATCGACGCCCTTCGCCCCCTGTTCGAAGTCGCCTTCCGGCCGATCGCCGCTGCGGACGACCCCGACCTGCCACGCGGCGATCCCGTCGGCAGACAGAGCGGATGCCGCGGCTGCCGCCTTGTCGGCGGCGACCACGGCAAGGAACCCGATACCGAGATTCCAGGTGCCCTCCGTCGAGGTGAGGTCGAGTCCGCCGAGATCGGCCAGCACGCGGAAGACCGGAGGCGGTGACCAGGTCGACCGGTCGACATCCACCCAGGTGTCCTGCGGCAGAACGCGCGCGAGGTTGGCAGCGATGCCACCGCCGGTGACATGGCTGAGCGCCTGCACGGCGCCCTTGGATTCGGTGATGAGGCGCAGCAGCGGCTGGGTGTAGAGACGCGTCGGTTCGAGCAGGGCCTCGCCCCACGTCGTGCCGAGGTCGGGCGCGTTGTCGCCGTACTGGATGCCGGCCCGCGCCACGATGTGGCGGACGAGCGAGTAGCCGTTCGAATGCAGCCCGCTCGAGGCGAGCGCCAGCACCACGTCGCCTTCGCTGACGCGGTCGGCCCCGAGCAGTCCGTCGGCTTCGACGACCCCTGTCGCCGCGCCCGCCACGTCGTAGTCGTTGATGCCGAGGAGGCCGGGGTGCTCCGCGGTCTCGCCGCCCACGAGCGCGGTGCCGGTCTCGGCGCAGCCGGCGGCGATGCCGCGCACGATGTCTGCGATGCGCTCGGGGAAGACCTTGCCGCACGCGATGTAGTCGGTCATGAAGAGCGGTCTCGCACCGACCACGACGATGTCGTCGACGACCATCCCGACCAGGTCGAGCCCGATCGTGTCGTGCTTGTCGATCGCCTGGGCGATTGCGACCTTCGTGCCGACGCCGTCCGTGCTCGTCGCGAGCAGGGGTTTGGCGTACGCGCGAAGCGCCGAGGCGTCGAACAGTCCCGCGAACCCGCCTACTCCACCCATGACCTCGGGGCCGTGGGTGCGGCGGACGGCGGACTTCATGAGCTCTACCGCGAGGTCGCCTGCAGCCGTATCGACGCCGGCTTCGGCATAGGGATTCACGGGGGCGTCGCGAGAGGGGGAAGCCACGGCTCCAGCCTACCGGCGGCATTCCTGGGCGGACGCCGAGCGGCCGAGACCGCGGCCCTGGTCCGCGGCATTGGTCCGCGGCATTCTGTCGAGACCTGGGGGCTCCACCGAGACCCGCGCGGCAAGCGCCCGGTGTCGGCGTCGATGCCGGCGCTCGACGTCGATGGCGGGCGTCAGCGGCGTGAAGATGCCGGAGACGACGTCGGACCGCGGTTCTAGAATGGGGTCATGGGCGGCATGGGAGGCACGGGCTCTCCGGAGTGGCTGATCCGCGAGGATGCGAGTCAGCCCGTCCTGCTCGCGCTGTTCCTGCGGCAGGTGCTCGGCATCCGCTCGCCCGACGAACTTCCGCACCTGCGCGGCATCCCGCCTCGCGCGAACGATCGCAACGAAGACGCTCAGGCTCTCCTCGAGCGCCAGTGGCGCGAGTACTGGGCCATGACGGTCGAGCCGCAAGCGCACCCGTCGCCCGTGCCGCTCGATCTCGTCGACGGATACGAGACGCTCCTCGCACTTCCGACCGAAGGTGCCGACGCGCTGCGGAGCGCCATCGTCCCCCACGCGCCGGAGGCGCTCGCATTCGCCCAGTCCGCGCACGCCCGCTATCGGCGCGATGCCGGCTCGGGCACCGCGTACCGCGCGTACGCGAGTGCGATCGCCGAGCACGAACGCCAGGTGGGCCGGCGCGCGCACTCGTTCGAGCTCAACGTGCAGGTGCTGCCCCTCAGTCAGCGAGGGGTGTGGTGGATCGGTTCACTCACGGTCGCCGTGACCGATGGCCTGCGGGGGGATGTCGTCGCCTTCGACGCCGCGATCCACCCCATCATCGCCGAACTGGCGTGACCGTCGCCGAATCGGCGCGACGAGGGGCTCAGTCCTCGGGGTGCACCCTCAGATGGTCGACGATCACTTCACGCGTGTGACGCGATGAGCGGCGGTCGAAGATCAGCGCGACGATCCCGCCGACCGCCAGTCCGACGGCGATGCAGATGAGCGCCAGGAAGCCGAACACCTGACCCTGCGAGTAGATGAGGCCGGTGTTGGGGCTGATGCCGTCCGTGCCGCTGAAGGCCAAGGTCAGGATCAGGGCGACGATGATGCCGAGCCCCGCTCCGACGAGCAGGAAGACGGAGAACTTCGGCGCGCGACGCACGCGCACCCTCTCGACGTGATCATCGATGTGCGGGCCCATGGCTCCATTGTCCCACCGTCCGGCGCGGGCGGTGCCGGCTTCTCGCTCGATTCACGGCCGCAACGGCAGCAGGCTGGAGACATCGGCGCGGGTGCCCGAAGCGAGGATCCGGCCGGCGGATGCGGCATCCGCCCATTCCTCGTCACCGAGCGCCAGGGCGATCCACGTCTCGGGGTCGGTCTCGACGACGTTCGGCGGTGTGCCTCGGGTGTGACGCGGACCCTCGACGACCTGCACAGCGCCGAACGGCGGAACCCGCACCTCGACGCTGTGACCGGGAGCCTTCTCTGCGAGCAGCTCCAACAGGTAGCGGACCGAGGTCGCGAGATCGCCGCGCTCCGGAGCGCCCGCTGCGGCGCGCACCGCCGCGAGCGCGGCGCGACCGGCGTCGGTCGAGATCCTGCGGGGCATGGCTCCACGGTAACCCGGTCATCCCCCGCCGGTGCGGGCGCACCGTGCTGGATAGGCTGGCCGGGTGAAGATCCTGGTCCTCGGCTCGGGCGCGCGCGAGCACGCCATCATCCTCGCCCTGCGCTCGGAGGACACCGTGCACGAGGTCTTCGCGGCGCCCGGCAACGCCGGCATCGCACGAGACGCGAGCATCATCGGGATCGATCCGAACGATCCCGCCGCGGTCACGGTCTTCGCGAACGAGCACGCGATCGACCTCGTGGTGATCGGTCCAGAGGCTCCACTCGTCGCGGGCGTCGCGGATGCGCTCCGGTCGCGGGGCATCCCCGTCTTCGGTCCGGGGCGCGCCGCTGCGCGACTCGAGGGATCCAAGTCCTTCGCGAAGCGGATCATGGATGCCGCAGGCGTGCCCACCGGTCGCGCGGTTCGCGCCGCGACCCGAGCCGCCGTCGCGTCAGCGCTCGATGACCTCGGCGCACCGTATGTGGTGAAGGCCGACGGACTCGCGGCCGGCAAGGGCGTCATCGTCACCACCGACCGGGAGGCAGCGCTCGGCCACGCCGATGCGTACCTGCCGGCCGGATCAGTGCTCGTCGAGGAGTTCCTCGACGGGCCGGAGGTCTCGCTCTTCTTCCTGAGCGACGGCGACCATGTGCTCCCCCTCGCCCCCGCGCAGGACTACAAGCGGCTCGGCGACGGCGACGAGGGACCCAACACCGGCGGGATGGGCGCGTACTCGCCGCTACCGTGGCTCAGCGAGCGATTCGGCGGCGAGGAAGAGTTCGTCGACCTCGTGACACGAGAAGTCGCCGAGCCCGTCATCCGCCGACTCGATCAAGAGGGCACGCCGTTCATCGGCCTGCTGTACGCGGGGCTCATCCTGACCGAGCAGGGCGTCAAGGTCATCGAGTTCAACGCGCGATTCGGTGATCCTGAGACCCAGGTCGTGCTGCCCAGGCTCGTCGATCCGCTGTCCGAGCTGCTGCTGGCTGCGGCATCCGGGAATCTCGAGGATCTGCCGCGCCCCGCGTTCGCCGATGCTGTCGCCGTGACCGTCGTCCTCGCCAGCGAGGGCTACCCGCAGGCGCCCATCACCGGGCGTCGGATCGGTGGGCTGGATGCCGCAGCCGCCGTCGAGGGAGTGCACGTCGCCCATGCGGCGACGGAGGTCAGTGGTGATGGCCTGATCGCGACCGGCGGTCGCGTGCTGAACGTCGTCGGACTCGGCACGACGTTCGCCCAAGCCCGCGACCGGACGTACCGCGCCCTCGCGGAGATCACCCTCGAGGGCGGGCAGCACCGCACCGACATCGCCGAGCGCGTCGTCGAGCAGTGAGCTGATCGACCACAGGGGACCGCCGCAGGTGCGCAGCCAGGCTTCACGCACCGATCGTTGAGTGCCATCATCGTGTAGAGGGGGCTCATGAGCGCGGTCATCGAACTGGAGCTCGGTGCCGGACCGACACCAGGCACCTACTCCGTGCACGTCGTGAAGTCGATCGCGGGCGGCGAACCGTCCGCGACGATCTCGCTCGACATCGACGATGTCTTGGACAGCCTGCCGCAGATCGAATCGAGCATCCTCGCCTCATCCGTGTCGGCACGGCGCGTGATGTCGATCCGTGAATCGGCGGTGCAGAGCATCGGGGTCCGCCTCTTCGACGCCGTCTTCACCGGCAGGATCGGCGAGGTCTATCGAGCGAGCAGCGCGGTCGCGGCGGAGCGCGGTCTGACGCCTCAGCTGACGCTGCGGCTGACTGCGCCCCGGCTCGCGGCGCTGCCCTGGGAGGCGCTCTACGACTCGGAGGCCGGGCGGTATGTCAGCCGCAAGGAGCCGCTCGTCAGGCGGGTCTCATCGCCCTACGCCGGGAAACTCTCGCCGGTGGGCGCGCCGCTTCGCATCCTCGGAATGGTTTCGTCACCGCGAGGCCTGGAGGCACTCGACGTCGAGGCCGAGAAGCAGCGACTCGAGTCGGCTCTCGCAGCCCACCTCGAAGACGGAAGCGTCGAACTCGTCTGGCTCGCCGACACCTCGTGGGGCGGACTCCACAGCGAGCTGCTGACAGGGCAGTGGCACGTGCTCCACTTCATCGGCCATGGGGGATACGACGATGCGGCCGACGAGGGACTCATCGCGCTCGTGGGGCGAGACGGCCGTGCCGACTTCGTTTCAGCGAGCAGTCTCGCGGATCTGCTCAACGAGGCGAGCAGCGCGCCCCGTCTCGTCGTGCTGAACTCCTGCCAATCGGGCTCGACGGGCACGTCGGATCTGTTCGCCGGAACCGCTGCGACTCTCGTCCACAGCGGCATCAATGCCGTCGTCGCGATGCAGTTCGCGGTGAGCGACTACGCGGCCCTCGCTTTCGCACGCAGCTTCTACATCGCACTCGCGTCGGGCCGCCGCATCGACGAAGCCGTTCGGAGCGGTCGCATCGGGATCCTCGGGATCACCCGCGACACCCTCGAGTGGATCACCCCGGTGCTCTACCTCGGTGGCGACGACACGAGCCTGCTGGATCCGTCAGCAGCGATCCCGACCCGGTCGGCCGAGCCCTCTGCCGTCGCGCCGACGACGGTCGGGGCCGCCGCGTTCGCCTCCGCGGTGCCCGACCCTGCCGCCCGGCCGACCGCCGCGCCACCGGTCCCTCCGCCCGGTGCTGTGCCAGCCGTGGTCGAACCGGTTCCGGTCGAGCCCGCGTTGGTCGAGCCTCCGGTGGGCGAGTCGGCCGTCGAGCCTCCGGTGGGCGAGTCGGCGGTCGAGCCTCCGCCGGTGCCACCACCGTCAGTCGAGCGGTCCGCGTTCGGGCCCACCCCGGATGGGCCGGTCACAGCCGAGCCGGCGGCGTTCGGGCCGACTCCCGTCGAACCAGTCTCAGCCGAGCCGAGCGCATTCGGGCCCATCTCCGTTGAGCCGGCCCCACCAGAGCCCACAGCATTCGGGCCGACCTCGGCGGAGGCCCTCGCGGTGGCCGTCGGTGCCACATCCGAGCCGGTCGAACTCGAGTCCGCGCCCGTCGAGGTCACCGCGCCCGAACCGAGCCCGGTCGAAGTCGAATCCGCACCAGTGGAGGTCACCACACCTGAGCCGAGCCCGGTCGGGTCGGTTCCGGTCGAACCCGAAGTGCCTGAACCCACCGTGGCCGAGCCGAGCCCGGCCGAGCCGGCTGCGCCCGAGTCGACCGAGGCCGAAGGGACCTCAGCGCAGCCCGCACCTGTCGAGGCGTCGACACCCGAGCCGAGCCCAGGCGAGCCCGCCACCGTCGACGCCACGACACCCGAAGCCGAACCTGCAGCCGGAGCATCCGAACCGACGGCGACCCTCCCCGCCGCGGCCGATGCTGCGACGGCCGAGCCCGAGGCACGCGGACACACCCAGGTCGGTCCGGCCGCGGCCTCCTCGGTCGGCATCGCCACCGAAGCGCCGATCGCCGGCGTCGCAACCCCGCCGACCTCACCGCCCGCACCGCCTGCACTGTCCGGAGGCGAGCCCCCGGCCGGCGGCGCACCGCCGGTCGGGGGCGACGCACGCCGCCGGCGAATCCTGGTGCTGTCGGCAGTGGGCGGAGCAGTCCTGCTCGCCGCCGGGGCGGTGGTGGCGATCGTCCTCGTCAACGCGGGTGCCGGAAACCACGGGTCCGGTGCGACAGCGAAACCGCAGGTATCCGAGACGTCCGTCGCGCCGACGCCGACCAGTATCCCGGTCGCGGTACCGGCAGCGGTGGATTGGACCGAGTCCGGGGTCGACTGCGCGCCCGGTCTCGTGATCGACGTGGCCGCGACTGGATCGGTCGTCCCCGGCGAGGGAGTCACCAACGGGCCGAATGGCTGGACGTCCGCGTTCCTCGATTCGAACGTCCTGGCTGACGTCCAGCATGCGGCTCTGCTCGGGCGACTCGGCAGCGGCGATCCCTTCTTCATCGGCAGCGAGCGCACTGTGATCTGCCCTGACACGGAGGATGGACTCGAACTCGGCATCAACGACGACGGTCTCGACAACAACACGGGGAGCTTCGACGTGGTGGTCACGACCCGCCCGGATGTCGACGCTGCGAGCCTCGCCGCCAGGACCATCGAGGTGCCCGGCACGGTCGCGTGGACGCCGACCGGCATCACGTGCGTGACCGGTGATTCGTATCGCGTGAGCGCAACCGGCATCGTCACCTTCGAGGGCGCGACGGTCGAACAGGATGCCGGTCCGGATGGTGTTCAGGCCAAGGCGGACGGGACGATGCAACCTGGGAACGTCCTCACGACGGCGTCCCACCGTGGCCTGATCGCGAGAGTCGGAGAGGGCGACCCGTTCGCTGCGGGATCGTCGGTCTCGATCACGTGTCCGGCCGACGGCGCCCTCGAGTTCGGTCCGAACGATTCCGGCGTCGGTGACAACATCGGCGCCTTCGTGGCGACCGTCACCCGCCCCCTGCCCGCACTGCCCTGACCTGACCAGGACGACAACCCGCCCGAGTGACAGAGGAGCTCAATGAAGCTGGTGACATATACGACGAGCGATGGCGAGGAAGTGACCATCCAGGTCCCGGATGCGGCGGCTCAGCCCGACCTCGTCACTCGCGGGTGGGGCGCCGGCACGAGCACCGCCGACACGGTCCAGCGGGCGGAGGTCGGACTCGACAGCGCGCTCGCGCGCATTCAACCCGCGGTGCGCTCTCTCATCGCGCAGCTGCGGGAGCAGACCGACAACCCCGACGAGATCCAGGTCGAGTTCGGCATCCAGTTGAGCGTGGGCTTCGGCGCGTTCATCTCTGCAGGCACGACGTCGAACTTTCGCGTGCTCATGACATGGCATCCGTCGGATGATCGGATCCGCTCCGAGGTCGAGGATCCGATCGACCCCGGCCCCATGTACCCCGACCAGCCTTCGTTCGGCTGAGTCCCGCGCGCCGGCGTCACCACTCTGCTCACCGGAACGGCAGGGCGCTGTTCGGCCTGACATGATGGGTGCGGTCGCGCACGCGGAGACAGCGCGATGTCGTGAGGTGGAGGATCCGTGAGCACTACCGTCGAGCCCGTTCTCGCGAGCGGTCAGAAGTCGCGCACGCGGATTGACTCCACCGGCTGGAGGACTCACTGATGCCCGAAACCACCGCGATCATCGGCGGCGGCATCGTCGGCATCGCACTCGCCCGAGCTCTCACCGCACGCGGCGACGACGTCACCGTCCTCGAAAAGGAGGGCCGCCTGGCTCAGCACCAGACCGGTCACAACTCCGGCGTGGTCCATGCCGGCCTCTATTACAAGCCCGGCTCGCTCAAGGCGATCCTGTGCGCGGCGGGACGCTCGTCGATTCGCGATTTCTGCATCGAGAAGGGCCTTCCGTATCGCGAAGTCGGAAAGCTCGTCGTCGCGGTCGACGAAACTGAACTCGCGGCTCTCGCCGAGATCGAGCGCCGATCGATCGAGAACAGGGTTCCCGATCTCGACCGCATCGACGACGTCGCTCGGCTGCGCGAGATCGAGCCGCACGTCGCGGGCGTCGCCGCCGTGCATTCGCCGCATACGGCGGTCGTGGACTACGCGACCATCACCGAAGCGATGGCCCAGGACGTTCGAGCCGCGGGCGGATCGATCCGTCTCGGACACGAAGTCACCGGCATCCGTCTCGAGGGCGGCCGGGTGCGCGTCCTGACGCCGGTGTCCGATGACGTGTTCGACCGTGTGATCGCCTGCGCGGGGCTGCAGTCCGACATCGTCGCCCGCCTCGTGGGCGCCGACCCCGCGCCCAAGATCCTGCCGTTCCGCGGTGAGTACTGGGAACTGGCGCCCGAGCGGACGGGGCTCGTGAACGGCATGATCTACCCGGTTCCCGACCCGCGATTCCCGTTTCTCGGCGTTCACTTCACGCGAGGCGTGTATGACAACGTGCACGTGGGCCCGAACGCCGTGCCCGCTCTCGCGAGGGAGGGCTACGGCTGGCTGTCGATCTCGCCGAAGGACACATGGGACTCGCTGAGCTGGCCCGGTGCGTGGCCGCTCGCGAAACAGCATTGGCGCATGGGCGTCGACGAGATCTCGGGATCGCTCGTCAAGCGGCTGTACTTCGGCAAGGCTCGTCGATTCGTTCCGGAGCTCGAGATGTCGGATCTCACGCACAAGTCGGCTGCCGGGGTACGCGCCCAGGCGTGGGGCCGCGCCGGCGAATTGCTGGACGACTTCGCGGTCGATCAGATCGGGCCCGTCACGGTGCTGCGCAACGCCCCGTCACCCGCCGCGACCTCGTCGATCGCAATCGCCGACTATGTCATCGCGAACTATCTGAATCCGACCGCAGCCTGAACCGGCTAGCTCTCCGCGACCGCCTCCGCACGTGCGGCGTTCCACGCGTTCGTCGAGGACGTGAGCTTGGGGCGCCGCAGGAAGCACACCGCCACGAGGCCGACCAGCAACGCGCAGGCGGGAAGAAGGATCGACTGCGCCATGGCCTCTGAGAAGCCGTCGATCACGAACGGCGGCAGCGTTCCGCCGCCGAATCCGCCCGTGGCCTCGGAAGCACCGGGAAGATTCGCCTCGAGACGGTTCTGCATGAAGGCCGCGATGGCCGCCGAGCCGATGACCGAGCCGACGGTACGCGTCGTGTTGTAGATGCCCGCGCCGGCACCGGCCTGATGCATCGGCAGGTTTCGCGTCGCAGTGGTCGCGAGCGGCCCCCACATCCCGGCGTTGCCGATGCCCATCAGGGCGGAGGGAAGCAGGAACATCCAGATCGGGGTGTCGGCGTTCATGAGCGTCGAGTACCAGAACAGCGATCCAGCCACGGCGAGCAGACCCGGGATCAGAAGGAACCGCGGATCCGTGCGATCGAGGAGCTTGCCGGCGAATGGCGCGAGCACGCCCGACAGGAGTGCCATCGGGATGAGGAGCAGCGCGGACTGGGTCGGGGTGAGCCCGCGGGCGAGCTGGATGTAGAACATCAGGGGCAGCGACATGCTCGTCACGGTGAATCCGACGGTGGCGATCGCAAGGTTCGAGATGCTGAAGTTGCGCTCCTTGAACAGCTCCAGCGGAACGAGCGGCTCGCTCTTCGTGCGCGCCTGCGTCCAGATGAAGATGCCCCTGACGATGACGCCGGCGATGATCATTCCCCATACCGTGATCGGTCCCCAGATGACGCCCCAGTCGTAGTGCTCGCCCTCCTGCAGCCCGAACACGATGAGGAACAGGCCCACCGCGCTGAGAACGACACCCGTGATGTCGAACCGATGGGGATGCGTCTGCAGGTTGGGCACCAGGATCCAGGCCAGCACGAACGCCACGATTCCGACCGGGATGTTGATGAAGAAGATCCACTGCCATCCGAAGCCGTCGACCAGCAGGCCGCCGACGAGCGGTCCGACCAGGGTCGCGACACCGGCGGTGGCACCCCACAGCCCCATGGCTGCACCACGGTTCGCCGGCGGGAAGGTGCGGGTGATGACCGCCATGGTCTGCGGCGTCATGAGCGCGGCGCCGAGACCCTGGACGGCGCGGGCGATGATCAGCAGCTCGAGGGTGCCGGACAACCCACACCCGAGCGACGCGAGCGTGAAGACCACGAGACCGATGAGGTAGATGCGCTTCGGACCGAAGCGATCGCCGAGGCGGCCGGTGATGAGCAGCGGCACGGCGTAGGCGAGCAGGTACGCCGAGGTGACCCATACGACGTTGTCGAGGTTGTTGGTGTCGGGGTCGAGCGCCGCCTTGATGGCGGGGTTCGCGACCGAGACGATGGTCGTGTCGACGAGGATCATGAAGAACCCGATGACCAGCGCCCACAGCGCCGGCCACGGGCTGCGCTCATGGGTGGTGGATGCGGGTGCCTGAGTGCGCGGTTCGGTCATAGCCGTGCGGCCTTTCGTTGTTCGAGATAGCGCTGAGAGGGCTCGTGTGCTCCCCAGGGGAACTCCTCACCCTCGAGTCGCTGGATGAGGCGATCGAGCCACTGGAGGTCTGTCGCCTGCAGCGACTCCTCACGTTCGAGCTCGAGCAGATACTGGATGGGGACGCCCTTCGCGATGGCCCCGCGCAGGCCGATGGAGATTTCGGATTGAGCGGCCGCTCGGGCGGCCCGGTGGTCATGGAGCAGGGCGATGACCTCGACGCGATCGAGGTTGTGCGCTTCGGCGAGTGCGATGCGGAATTCGGAGGGGTGGTCGACGCGGACGAGCTCGCGGCGCACCCATTCGGTCACGGCGGCGCTGCCGGCATCCGTCACGGCGTACGTGGTGCGCTCGGGACGGTTGCCGTCGCGGTCGACGCCCACCTCGGCGAGCAATCCGGCCCGTTCGAGCCGGGAGACCGTGTGATACACCGTGCCGTTCGTGATCGTGACGAGGCGATCGTCGCGGCGGATCCGCATCAGCCGGATCATCTCGTAAGGGTGCATGTCACCCTCGCCGAGCAGCGCAAGGACCACCACTCCGAGAGGGGTGAGTCGGTCGACCGCGTCTGGCATGTTTACTCCGGATTGATTAGTCCACATGGACTATACACCTCATCAGGGGTGTGCGAGGTCGGCGGGCAGGGATAGCGTGGCGCCCATGACGGATGCCGCCGCCGAGATGCGGGCCCACGAGATCTTCGATCCGATCGCCGACGAGTTCCTCGCAATGCCGGATGTCGACATCGGGCCGATGTTCGGCAGCGAGGGCCTGCGCGTACGCGGCAAGGTGTTCGCCTGCCTCACCTCGCAGGGGCTTCTCATGCTGAAGCTCCCCGCGGAGCGGGTCGACGAACTCGACGGCGCGCACGGCATCGAGCGCATGGTGATGCGCGAACGCGCCATGCGCGAGTGGCTCACGGTGCCGGTGGAGACATCTGACCGCTGGCACCCGCTCATCGGCGAGGCGCACGCGTTCGTCGACTCGATCACACCCTGACGTGGGCGCGCGTCGCGGCCGGGATAATGGGCGGGTGACGACCCCACTCGATCTGCCCGGCTGGCGACACGTGTACTCGGGCAAGGTACGCGATCTGTACGTTCCCGACCCGACTGCGGGTGCAGCAGACGGCGAGACTGACCGCTCCGAGCGGATGCTCGTCGTCGCGAGCGATCGGGTGAGTGCGTTCGACCACGTCCTCGCGCCGGGCATCCCCGGCAAGGGCGAGCTGCTCACGACGCTCAGCCTCTGGTGGTTCGACCAGCTGGCGGGCGCGGACGGCGGTCGCGGCATCCCGAACCATCTCGTCCCGTCGCATGTGCTCGGGCTCGGGGCGGACGGCGTGGCGAACACGCCTGACGATCTCGCCTCGCTGATCCCGCCTTCGGTCGCCGGACGCGCGATGGTCGTCAAAGGCCTCGAGATGATGCCGGTCGAATGCGTGGTGCGCGGATATCTCACCGGGTCGGGGTGGGCGGAGTACCGCGAGAGCGGAACCGTGTGCGGCATCCGGCTGACGGGAGGACTCGCCAACGGCGATCGTCTGCCGGCGCCGATCTTCACCCCCGCCTACAAGGCTCCTGCCGGCGAGCATGACGAGAACATCTCGTTCGACCGCACCGTCGAACTGGTCGGTGCCGATCGCGCCGAGCAGCTGCGGGACCTGTCGCTGGAGATCTACGAGCGAGCCGCGCGGACGGCTGAGGGGCACGGGCTCATCCTCGCGGACACGAAGTTCGAGTTCGGCGTCGACACCGCGACCGGCGGCGAGCAGGGCACCATGACTCTCGCCGACGAGGTGCTCACGAGCGACTCGTCACGGTATTGGGATGCCGAGACCTGGGCGGTCGGGACGACTCCCGACGAGCGGATGGCGAGCTTCGACAAGCAGATCGTGCGCGACTGGCTCGCGGCGAACTGGGATCGGTCCGGCGAGCCACCCGAGCTGCCGAGTGGGATCGTCGAGCAGACCGTGGCCCGCTATCGCGAGCTGCTCGAGCGCCTCACTCGCTGACGCTGTCGCTCGGGCTGACGAGGTCGTTCGAACGGCGTCCTGACCAGCCGAACGCCATGAGCGCAAGCTGAACCACGGCCCCGGCCCAGCCCAGGGGCAGGACGAATCCCCACCAGAAGACTGCGCTGAGTGCGATCCCGATGATCGTCACCACGACCCCGGCCGTCAGCCGCCACAGCAGCAGCACCCCGCCGGCGGCCTGGACGAGGCATGCGACGAGGAACACCGCCAGCAGCGGAACGGTGGTGGCGAATCCGGCCGCGCTCAGCGGCCCGTAGCCGTAAGCCGGGAAACCCATGACCCAGATGGGGCCGTGCCCCTCCGCCACACTGGCCATCGCGGGGATCGTGAACCATCCGAACCCGAGCCCGCCGATGATCGCCGACACCCCTGCGAGCCTCAACAGCCAGCCGGCGGCACGGTGCTCGGTCCCGCGGCGGTCGGACATGACGCCGAATCTACCGAGCCGGTGCGGCCGCCGCACCCGTGCAAGCACTCATCGCCGGGGTGAGGCGAGGAACGACGCGGAACCCGAGGAGCGCACGGATGCCTCGGGAATCAGATGTGGCGAGCGCGCGTTTCATATTCACATGAATGAACAGCTCGCGGCATCCGAGGACCGGCTCGCTGCCGCCACCGGCATGGGTGCCGTCACCCTCATGGTCGGCGACCTCGACGCCATGACGCGGTATTACCGGGATGTCGTGACTCTCCAGGTGCTGGCGGCCGACGGCGACACCGTCAGTCTCGGCCGGGCCGGGCGCCCGATCGTCGTGCTGCGGCACGACCCCGCGCTGCGCCATGCGGCACCCGGGTCGGCGGGCCTCTTCCACACCGCGATCCTGTTCGAGTCGCAGCCTGCGCTTGCCGCCGCCTTGTACTCCGTGGCGCGGCACGCTCCCAGCACGTTCACCGGGTCGGCCGACCATCTGGTCAGCCGGGCGTTCTACTTCACCGATCCCGAAGGCAACGGCATCGAGCTGTACTGGGACCGCGCTCGCACCGAGTGGTCGTGGGTGCACGGCCATGTCGAGATGGCGACGCTCCACCTCGACCCGAACGAGTTCCTGCGTGAACACCTCACTGAAGCGGCCGTGGGCGGAGCGACGGCGGCGGAGGCGGCATCCGTCGGTCACGTGCACCTCTCGGTGGGGGATGTCGCCACCGCACGCGCCTTCTACGTCGACGCTCTGGGGTTCGACGAGACGGCGGCGCTCGGCAACCAGGCCGTCTTCGTCAGCGCCGGCGGTTACCACCACCACATGGCGATGAACGTGTGGAACTCGCGCGGCGCTGGGCCCCGGATGCCCGCGCTCGGTCTCGCGCGGATCGACATGACCCTTCCCGACGATGACGCGCTCGGCGCCCTCGGCGAGCGCCTGCGCCACCACGGATTCGAGGTGCGGGATGACGGGCGCACGCTGAGCTTCGACGACCCCTGGAACAACCTGCTGCTGGCGTCGACGCAGACGGTTTAGACGGAGTCCCTCACGACCAGTTCGGTCTCGAGGATCGTGACGTGCCGGGGATGACGGTCGGCGAGCAGGTCGAGCAGCACGCTCGCCATCCGCTCGCCCTGCGCGAAGGACGGCTGACGCATGGTGGTCAGCTGCGGCACCACGGTCGTCGCGACCGGCGAGTCGTCGAACCCCATGATGGCCATGTCCTCCGGCACGCGGATTCCTTCGCGACCCAGGACCGCCAGCACACCACGAGCCATCAGATCGCTCGCGACGAAGATCGCATCCGGTCGCTCGACGCGCTCGAGCATTCGGCGCATCGCCGCCGCTCCCCCGTCGGCCGTGAAGTTGCCGTCCTCGATCGCACCCTCGGTCAGGCCGTGCGCCGCAATCGCATCACGGTAACCCTGCAGCCGGTCGATGCCGGCGGGCATGTCGAGGGGTCCGGTGATCGTCGCGATGCGGTGATGGCCTCGCTCGATCAGATACGTCGTGGCGTCACGGCCGCCTCGCACATTGTCGACGTCGACGTAGTAGTCGCGCTCGCGTTCGCGAGACGGACGCCCGCCGTAGACGACCGGCACCGAGCTCGCGATGCGATCGATGAACGTGTCGCTCGTATGGTGAGACACCACGATCGCGCCGTCGACGGCGCCGCTGCGCACGTAGCTCGTCGTCTTGTCGCCGGGGTCGTCGCTGGCGATGAAGAGGTTCAGGACGTAGTCGGAGCGGCTCAGGCGCGCGTTGATGCCTGAGACGATCGCTGCGAAGAACGGATCGCCGAAGAATCGGGTCGTGTCCTCGGGCACGATGAGCGCGATGGCGTGCGTCTGCCGGCTCGCCAGCGAACGGGCGGCGCGATTGGGCACGTAGTTCAGGTCGGCGATGGCGCGCCGGACCGCCTCGAGTGCCTCGGGGCTGACGGCCGTCGATCCGTTCACGACACGCGAGACCGTCGATCGTGAGACGCCCGCTGCCGCGGCGACCTCCTCGATCGTTACGGTGCCCCGAGTCGTGTCCGTGCTCATGCCGTTTCCCCCTCGACTGCTATCGCGCGACCGTCGCCGGCGCCAGGTCGAGTGCGCGCTCGCCGATGATCCGACTGTATTCCCGCCCACTGTCCTTCAGGGTCCGCAGCTGGGTGTCGTAGTCGACGCGCACGATGCCGAAGCGCTTCTCGTAGCCCCAGGCCCACTCGAAGTTGTCGAGCATCGACCAGTAGAAGTAGCCGCGGACGTCGACGCCGGCATCGATCGCATCCAGGATCGCCGCGAGGTGAAGGCGGAGGAAGTCGACGCGATCATCGTCGTGGACGCGGACTTCGCCGTTCTCGATGACGCGCTCGTCGTCGTAGGCGGCACCGTTCTCGGTGACGAAGAGTGCAACCCCCGCGGGCGCCGCGTACTCCTCCGAGACGCGCACCAGCAGCCGCGTGAGACCCTCGGGCTGGACCTCCCAGTTCATGGGAGTGCGCGGCAGGCCGCGCTCGTACCAGTGGATGTTCTCCGACGAGGGGAACGGCGAGTTGCCGGGGCGATCCGTGGGTGCCTCGCCGACGCGCGGAATCACCTCGGGGGCACGACCGCCGACCATCTCACCGTGGTAGTAGTTCACGCCGAGTGTGTCGATCGGTGTCGAGATGGCTGCGAGGTCGCCGGGAAGGATGGCGGCCTCGAGAGCTGCCGTCGCCTCGGCATCCGCAGCCCGGAAGTCCTCGACGATGTCGGCGGGATATGCACCACGGAACACCGGATCGAGGAACCAACGGTTGAACTGCCCGTCGATGCGACGCGCGGCGTCCAAGTCGGCGGGCTCGTTCGGATTGGCCGGATCCGCGACGGTGAGGTTCAGTGTGATGCCGAGGTTCAGGGATGCGTCACGCGCGCGAAGCTCGCGAACCGTCTGCCCATGGCCCAGAAGCAGGTGGTGCGAGGCGAGCATGCCCTCGGCGGCGCTGTAATGGCCGGGAGCATGCACTCCAGCGGTGTAGCTCAGGAATGACGAGCACCAGGGCTCATTGAGCGTGGTCCACACGTTCACGCGGTCGCCCAGGGCGTCGTGCATGTCGAGCGCGTACTCGGTGAATCGGTCCGCGGTATCGCGGTTCGCCCAGCCGCCCTTCTCCTGCAGCGCCTGCGGCAGGTCCCAGTGGTAGAGCGTCAGCCAGGGCAGGATGCCGGCATCCAGCAGCTCGTCGACCAGCCGCTTGTAGAAGTCCACGCCCTCTTCGTTGACCGGACCGCCGTCGGGGCGCACCCGCGACCACGACGTCGAGAAGCGGTAGGTCTGGAGCCCCATCGACGTCATGAGCGCGACGTCATCGCGGTAGCGGTGGTAGTGGTCGCACGCCACGTCGCCGTTGTCGGCGTTGATGACCGCCCCGGGAACGCGGCAGAAGGCGTCCCAGATCGAGTCCCGACGTCCGCCTTCGTGTGCGGCGCCCTCGATCTGGAAGGCGGCGGTTGCTGCGCCGAAGAGGAAGTTCGACGGGAATTCGCGCGCGGAAGCGGTCATGCGGGCGGAGTCCTCTCTCGTTTCGATGGTCACTGTGTCTGTCGTCCTTGGATTGAGTAGAGCAGCGCGGGTATCGGACTCAGCCCTTCACGGCGCCGGCCATGATGCCGCTCACGAGCTGCTTGCCGGCGAAGGCGAAGAGGATGAGAAGCGGGATCGTGGCCAGCAGCACGCCGGCGAGCACGATCGAGTAGTCGACGAAGTAGTTGGACTGCAGGAGCGACAGCGCGACGGGGAGCGTCGGGCTCTGGCGGTCGAGCACGATGAAGGGCCAGAAGAACTGGTTCCATGCGCCGACGAATGTGAAGAGGAAGAGCATCGCGGCGGCGGGTCTCGCTGCGACGACGCCGACCGTCCAGAACGTCCGGAGCATGGACGCCCCGTCCACGCGCGCCGCCTCGATGAGCTCGTCGGGCACGGTCTGGCTGAGGTACTGCGTCATCCAGAAGACACCGAACGCGCTGGTCAGCGCGGGAACGATGATCGCGCCGATCTGACCCGTCCAGCCCAGGTCCGAGAACAGGATGTACAGCGGAACGACACCGAGCTGCGTCGGCACGGCGAGGGTGGCCACCACGAAGATGAGCAGCCCCTTGCTTCCGCGGAAGTGGAGCTTCGCGAAGGCCCAGCCGGCGAGCGTCGAGAAGACGACGACGGATGCCGCGATCACGGTCGAGCTGAAGATCGAGTTCCACAGTGCGGGCCAGAAGTTCACGGCCTCGTTGTTCACGACCGTGAGGGCGTTGGCGATGAAGTTGCCGCCGGGGATCCAGGACATGTTCGGATCGTTGAGCGTCGACGCATCGCCCGAGCCGATCAGGAACGACCAGTAGTAGGGGAAGATCGCCGAGACGATCACGACGCCCAGTCCTGCGTAGACCCAGAATCCGGGGCGGGTGCCGCGGATGCGGGTGGTGCGCTGATTGCGGCGTCGGCGGCCGTCGTTGGGCAGGTTGTCTTCGACGACGGCGAGGGGTGGGGTGCTGATGGCGCTCACTGGACGGCTCCCTTCTTGCGGCGGCTGGTTCTGACGACTCCGCGGCCGCCTTCGTCGCGGACCAGCCGTCGGGTGATGGCGAGGTTGATGAGGCCGATGACCATGATGATGAGGAACAGGATCCACGCGAGCGCCGCGGCGCGGCCGAAGTTGAACTCGCCCCAGCCGATCCGGTACAGGTACAGCGTGATGGTCAGCCATTGCTGGTCGGCCCCGCCGTTGCCTTCCTGGTCGTACATGCGCGGCTCATCGAAGATCTGCAGGCCGCCGATGGTCGAGGTGATGATCACGAAGATCAGCGTCGGCCGCAGCGAGGGGAGCGTGATGCTCCAGAACTGGCGGAATGGACCCGCGCCGTCGACGGTCGCAGCTTCGTAGTACTCGCGCGGCACTGCCTGCATCGCGGCGAGGAGGATGAGGGCGTTGTAGCCGGTCCAGCGGAAGTTGACCATCGTCGCGATCGCGATGTGGCTCCAGAAGGGGTTCTTGTGCCACGGGATGGCGGGCAGTCCCCAGTTGGTGAGGACGGTGTTCACGAGACCGTGGTTGTCGCCGAACAGGTTGCTGAAGATCAGCGCAACCGCGACAGGCGCCATCACGAAAGGAAGTAGCACGCTCATGCGCCAGAAGGTCTTGGCACGGATGTTGCGGTCGAGCATCGCCGCGATGAAGAGCGCGAGGATGATCTGCGGCACCGACGACAGGATGAAGATGCTGAACGTGTTCCGAAGCGCGACCCAGAACTGCTCCTGGCCGAGGATCCAGATGTACTGCTGGAATCCGACGAACTCGCCGGTGTTGCGCACGAGATCCCATTCCTGGAACGAGATGACGGCGGTGTAGGCGATCGGGAAGAGTCCGACGATCACGAACAGGATGAAGAACGGCGAGATGTAGAGGTAGGGCGAGACCTTGAGGTCCCATCGGCTCAGCTTGTCGCTGAAAGACATGATGTGACGGGGAGTCCGCGCCGTCTTCTGGGCGGGCGAGTTCGGCGACGCCGTATCGCGTGTGTCAGTCGCAGTCACGTGAGGCTCCGTATCGGCGGTGCGGGCCGGGTGAGCAGCCCTGGGGAGGAGGAGGACAAGGGGACCGGGTTTCGACTCCGGAAAGTGAAGAGTGGGGGCCGCGGCGAGGCACGGCCCCCACTCTGTTCAGTCGACTAGAACGCTTCGACCTGCGCCACGTAGGTGTCCCACGCGGTCTGCTGGTCTTCGAGTCCGTCGAAGACCCGCGTGATGGCATCCTGCAGAGCCTGGTTGTACTTGAAGAAGTCCACGCTCTTGTAGGTGTTGACCGTGACCGCTTCGGAACGCTCACCGAAGATCGTGCCGGTCGGCGCGTCGTTGAAGTACGCGTTCGTCGAGTCGACGATCGCCGGCGAGCTCTGCGCCTCGATGACGCTGGGGTACTGACCGGCGTTGACGAAGGTCTTCTCCTGCGTTCCCGCCGAAGTCAGCCAGTCAGCGAGGGCGAGTGCCGCCTCGACGTTCTTGCCGTTGGCCGGAACGGTCAGGTACGAACCGCCCCAGTTGCCGCCGCCGTTGGGGAACGCGTTGGCGACGGACCAGCCGGTCACCTCGGGCGCGTTGCCCTCGATGATGCCGAGCATCCACGCGGGGCAGAGCATCGACGCGAACTCACCGTTGGCCATCGAGGCGTTCCAGTCGTCGCTCCACTGCGGGCCGTAGGCCGAGTTCGGGATGGCGCGCTCGACGACGGCGTTATACGCGTCCTCGGTCTCCTGGCTCGTGGTCGCGACGACCGTGCCGTCAGGCTCGTCGTAGGGGAATTCGATCTGGTTGATCATGCCCTGGAACACCGAGTGAGCCGAGTCGATCATCGGCTTGCCGGTGGCTTCCTTGTACTGGTCCGCCACGTCGAAGTAGTTGTCCCAGTCGCCGTCGAACAGCGCGGCGACTTCCTCCGGGTCGGTCGGCAGGCCGGCCGCCTCGAACAGGTCGGCGCGGTAGCAGATCGCCTGGGGTCCGATGTCGGTGCCGAACCCGACGAGACGACCGTCTTCATCGGTCGCGGCGGCTTCCTTCCAGTCCAGCCAGCGGCCCTTGGCGCTGTCGGGCACCTCGGCCAGCAGGTCGGAGTACTGCATCGCCTCGGTGAACCAGTCGACCTCGACGGCTTCGATGTCGGCGAGGCCTTCCTTTCCGAGCTTCGCGAAGAAGTTCGTGCGGGCGTCCTGCGAAACGGCAGCCTTGTTGTGGACGATCTTGATGTTCGGGTTCTCGTCCATGTACTCCTGGAGGAGTTCATCGTCGTAGCCGAAGTCGTTGAACGTTGCGAGCGTGAGCGTGATCGGCTCGTCGGGGTCGGCAGACGGCGAGTTGCCGGAGCCGCCCGCGCAGCCGGCGAGCACGATTGCGGTGGCCGAGAATGCGGCAACCGCTACGGCGCTCCGTCGGAAGGCACGTGAATTCACTGTCACTCCTTTGTGTGATTCAGGGTCGGATGTGTCTTACAGGGTGGTCGATCTCGGGTGATTGACCAGAGATCAGTGCGTCCATGGGAGCGTTCCCACGGAATGGACCCACGGTATGGGATCGCTCCCACGAATGTCAAGGGAGCGCTCCCATCGGTTTGGTCACGGTTTGGTTACACCCCTGTAAGTGGGTTTCGACAGTGCGTCGAGTTGCTCCGCCGACGGCGTGGCGGCCTCGGCCCGTAGACTGGAACACGACCCCTGCCCGCGACATCCGGAGCTCTCATATGCCCACCATCGTCGTCGACGTCATGCCCAAGGCCGAGCTGCTCGACCCGCAGGGAAAGGCCGTCTCGGGTGCGTTCTCGCGTCTCGGCGTGGACGAGTTCACGTCGGTGCGCATCGGCAAGCGGTTCGAGCTCACCGTCGACGGCGAGGTCACCGACGACATCCTGGCTGCAGCGCAGCGCATCGCCGACGAGATCCTCTCGAACTCGGTCATCGAAGACGTGGTCGGCATCGAGGTCGTGGAGTGAGCGCACCTTCACGCGCGCGCATCGGGGTCATCACGTTTCCCGGATCGCTGGATGATCGGGATGCGCAGCGCGCGATCCGCATCGCGGGCGCCGAGCCGGTGGCGCTGTGGCACGGCTCGCACGACCTCGAGGGCGTCGACGCGCTCGTGCTGCCGGGCGGCTTCAGCTATGGGGACTACCTGCGTGCCGGTGCGATCGCCGCACTCGCTCCGATCATGGCCGAGGTGAAGGATGCCGCGGCCGGCGGGATGCCGATCCTCGGCATCTGCAACGGCTTCCAGATGCTCGTCGAAGCGCACCTGCTTCCGGGCGGCTTGATCCGCAACGCGCATCAGCAGTTCGTCCGGCGCGACCAGCGGCTGCGCGTCGAGAATTCCTCGACTGCGTGGACTTCGGACTTCAGCCGCGGTCAGGAGATCGTCATCCCCCTGAAGAACGCCGACGGCGGGTACATCGCGTCCGACGACGAGCTGGACCGGCTGGAGGGCGAGGGTCTCGTCGCGTTCCGCTACCTGGGCGTGAACCCCAACGGGTCGCTGCGCGACATCGCCGGGATCGCCAACGAGGGTGGCAACGTCGTCGGCTTGATGCCGCATCCCGAGCACGCGGTCGAGCCGGGCTTCGGTCCCGACACGGCGGATGCGATGCGCTCCGGCGTGGACGGCCGTGCGTTCTTCACGAGCGCCATCGCCGCTGTGGTTGCGGCAGCGGCCTGACCTCAGCGGTCGCGGAGCGAGGAAGCGCCCTCTCAGACTGTGCCCGCGGGCGGCCAGACGCCGATGATGAGCGCCATGATGATCACGGTCACGAGTTCGTGGGCGATGTTGAGCACCGTGAGCGACGTCGGGCGGCCCTCGAAAGCATCGTGGGTGATGAAGCGCGCGGCCGTGAATCCTGCCCACAGGATGACCGCCGTGCCGAGCGCCCCGGCCAGGTAGCCGCCGCCATAGAAGTGCCATGAGATCGATGTCGCGCCGGCCAGCACCCACGCCGTGACGAAGCTGACGATCACGGTGGTGATGATCGGCCACAGCGCCGAGGCGCCGGGGCGATCCATGTCGACGTTCGCCAACCTGGCCCACCGCGTGCCGAACACCTTCGGCGTGTACCAGATCGAGCCCACCACCATGCTCGAAGCGGTCGCGAGCAGCACCGCCCAGTAGTTGATCTCGGGGACCATGACCGCCTCCTCCGCGCGGCTCCGCCGCTCGCGGTGAGCGTATCGCCGTGGTCGCGCCCGACCGGCCATCCCGCGCCGGTAACGTGAAAGGGTGAGCCACGACATCCCGCGATTGACAGTGACCGTCCCCACCGAGCAACTGGCCGAGGATGTCGGACCGCTGCCGGATGGCGCGGAGCTGCTGGTCTGGGCGATGGACGGCGACGCGCCCCGCGAGCACATCGACATCGTCGTGCCGCCGTACATGTCCATGAGCGATGTGCTCGACCGGCTGACCGACGTCGACGTGCGGCTCGTGCAGAGCCAGTCGATCGGCTACGAGGGCGTGGAGGACCTGCTTCCGGCGGGCCTGCCGTTCGCGAATGCCGCATCGGTGCACGAGACGTCGACCGCGGAGCTCGCCGTGGCTCTCACGCTGGCCTCCCAGCGCGAGCTGCCCGCCTTCGTCCGTGCGCAGGACGAGGGGCGATGGGCGCCCGTGTTCGCCACGAGCCTCGCCGACCGGCGGGTGCTGCTGGTCGGGTTCGGTGGAGTGGGCAAGGCGATCGCCGATCGCCTGCTGCCCTTCGAGGTGGAGCTCTCCGCGGTCGCGCGGACGGCACGCGTGGAGGACGGGATGACGGTGCGCGCAATCGACGAGCTGCCCGAGCTGCTCGGTCGCGCCGAGATCGTGATCCTGTCGCTGCCGGGCGGCGACGAGACCCGGCACATCGTCGACGACGCATTCCTCGCCGCACTGCCGGATGGTGCGCTCGTCGTCAATGTCGGCCGCGGCCCCCTCATCGACACCGATGCGCTCGTCGACCACATCCGCCGCGGCCGCATCCGCACTGCGCTGGACGTGACGGATCCCGAGCCGCTTCCCGCCGATCACCCGCTGTGGACGCTGCCCGGGGTGCTCATCTCGCCGCATGTCGGAGGCGCGTCGACAGCGATGCAGCCGCGGATCGCGCGGCTGGTGCGCACTCAGATCGAGCGGATGCTGGCGGGCGAGCCGCCGCTCAACGTGGTCATCGGGGGCTGAACGAAGGATGCCGTGGTGACCGACGCCGAATCGCTGCGGTTGCGCATCTATGGGCAGCTCGCCGCCGAGGGGAGGGTCGACGGGGTGGGCGCACTGGCCGTTCAGTTCAGCTCTACGGATGCCGACATCCAAGTGCTGCTCGGGGAGCTCGCAGCGCAGCGGCATCTCGTGCTCGCGGCTGACGGAATCGTCGAGCTCGCGCATCCGTTCGGTACGCGGGATTTCGGATTCTCGGTCAAGAGCGACCGAACGCTCTGGTGGGGCGGCTGCGCGTGGGACTCGTTCGCCATTCCTCACCTCGTACCGCACGCGTCCCCCGCGCTCGTCGCCACGACGTGCCCGAACTGCGGGGCGGCGCACGCGTGGAACGTGGATCGCGAGCATCCACCGGAGGGTTCGCAGGTCGCTCACTTCCTGACGCCGATGGCGCACGTCTGGGACGACGTCATCCACGCCTGTGAGAACCAGCGCATCTTCTGCGATGAGGTCTGCGTGGATGGGTGGCTCGGGCGCACCGGCTCTCGGAAGGGCTCGGTCTTCGACATCCCGACGCTCTGGCGGCTCGCCTCGCACTGGTACGACGGCCGGCTGAGCCGGGGCTATCGCCGGCGCGAGCCGGTGGAAGCGGCGACGTACTTTCGCGACGCCGGACTGAGCGGGTCGTTCTGGGGCAACTGAGCGGTGCCGGACTCGCGTCTCAACCGCCCGCGCCGGGAAACCAGCCGAGCGCGCCGGCAACGGGGAGCGGTGCACATCGGCGCGACTCTTCGAGGCAGTGCAGCGGCGTGTCAACCGAACGCACCTCGGGCCAACTGACCAGTCGCCGCCGGGGCGAGCGTCGCCACGTCCGAGCGGCCGCCGACCGACCGCGGGTGCTCAATGCGCGCCAGTGCACAGTCCGACTTCACATCCGTCGCGCGACGCGCTCGCGCATGCGGGTCGGCGACTTCGTCACGGGCCGCCATCGCTGTTTCGAATCCCACCACGACGGGCCGCGAACCTCGGGAACACCGTGGTTCATCCGGATCTGCCACCCGCTCGAATCGATCGTGCGGTGATGGAACCAGCAGAGCAGCACCCCGTTGTCGGTGTCGGTGGCGCCGCCCACCGCATGCCCTGTCACATGGTGGATCTCACACCACTCTGCGCTGACATGGCAGCCCGGGATGACGCAGCCACCGTCGCGAACGCCGATCGCCCGTCGCTGGTGGTGGTTGAACACTCGCTCCATGGTGCCGATCGCCACGATCCGGCCGTCAGGGCTGAGGAGGATCCGCTGCACCGCGCCTGAGCAGGCGATGTGGCGCGCAGACGTGAGCGAGATCGGTTCGTCGCAGCCACTGATGTGCGCGAACCCGCGGCCCTCGGCGACATCCTCAGCCCGAACCGAGACAACGAGCGTCGGCGCCGCTCCGCCGAGCGTGGGAAGACCTCCGGACGCGGCCAGCGTGGTCAATGCGGTCGCGAGGGCATCGTGCTGCTTCTGCGCGCGTGAGCGCGTGTCGGCGATGGGGACGCGCGGTGCATCGAGATCTGAAACGTCGGACTCGACGAAGGTCGGGC
Source organism: Microbacterium pumilum (assembly GCF_039530225.1). Classification (NCBI taxonomy): domain Bacteria; kingdom Bacillati; phylum Actinomycetota; class Actinomycetes; order Micrococcales; family Microbacteriaceae; genus Microbacterium; species Microbacterium pumilum. Next base: position 955,023 of record NZ_BAAAOH010000001.1, on the reverse strand, counting down.
CGCCCGGCGACGAAGCACCGTCGGCTTTGGGATTGAGGATGCTGTCGAAGATCCGCTGCAGCTGCCCGGCGACCTCGGGGAGCAGATGGCCGCGGATCGGGACGAGGTGATCCCGGCACACACCGACGGTCACGCCGCGCTTGCGCATCGCCTGCCTCTCACGAGGTTCGGCGCCGTCTTGATCGAGGTACATCGCCCACACGGTGGCGAGGGCGCGGAGGTCGTCGGCGCACGCTGGAGGTGCTGCATCCGCTCCCTCGCCGCGCGCGCTCGATGCGAGTTCTTCATCGGCGGCGAGAATCGCGGTCCGACCCGCGGAGCACAGCAGCAGTGGCTTGGAGACCGCCATCACGGCGTCGAGGCCGACATGACCGGCCGCCATCGCCTCGCGCATCTGCGGAAGGTCGGACGGCAGAATCTCGCCGCTGCTCGGGGCGACGTTTCGATGCATGGCACGACCAGCGGCGAGGAAGTCGCTCGCCGTGTGCTTCGAGACACGGGTGGTGCGTTGCACGAGCTCGATGACAGACCGACAGCCGAACCGCGTCGTCATCCGCACATCGATCGTGGCTCGATCCGATCGCTCGTCGACCTCGCCGGTCGTCTCGATCATCAGCGCCTCCGCGCTGCGAGCGACCCCCGCGGCCGCCGCCATGATCTCCAGGATCTCGGCGTCGGACATCGCGCTCACCGCATCACTCGCGAACGCCTCGCTCACCACCGTCGAGAGCTCGCCGCTGATCCTCTCGAGGGCGTCGGCGAGGTTTGTCATGGTCCCATTCTGCTCGGGGCCACCGACATCCGAGCGTCGTAAAAGGCCCAGATGAGGGGATCAATCCGATCCTGTGGAAACTCCGCTGAGCGCCCAGCTGGGGAGGAATCGCAGATGCCCGATCGCGATCGAGCGGGTGCCGGACGCGTCGACAGGCTCAGGACGGAGCCGATGCGACCGGAGCATCACGGACGGTCGACGTCCTCCCCCGACCAGAGGTCGGCGCACTCCACCTCGACGACTCCATGCGCGGCGAGGTACGGGCGGGCGCCGCGGTCGCCGTCGAGCGCCTCCGCCAGGGGCGCGAAGTGCGAGCGCGCAATCGCGACCGGATGCCCGGGCACGCCGCCGTACACCGCCTGCACGAGCGGCGAACGTCCCCGCAGCGCGCCGAGAACCCGCGCCACGGCTGCGGGCGCCGCATCCGGAGTGTCGACGGGGGTGATCGCGACGGCATCCCACCCCTCCGTCGACGCCGTGGCGAGACCCGCCCGCAGCGTCGCGGCAAGACCGTCAGCCCAGTCCGCGACGGTCACCACCGACGCCCACTCAGGCACGAGCGCCGCTACCTCGTCGCCCGCCGCGCCGACGAGGACGACCACCCCGTCGCAGCCTCCGTCGCGGAGCACGTCGACGGCCCTCGCGACCCACGGAACACCGTCCGCACCGCGCACGAGGCCCTTCGGACGCCCGTACCGTGTCCCGCCACCCGCGGCGAGGACGAGTCCGCAGACGCGCATCGATCCTCCGACCCAGACGGCGCAGCGACTCACCACTACTGCCTTTTCACGACAGCCCACTGTTTTTCAGGACAGCCCACCGCTTTTTCACGACAGCCCACTGCTTTTCACGACAGCCCACTGCTTTTCACGACAGCCCACTGCTTTTCGCGACAGCCCACTGCTTTTCACGACAGCCCACTGCTTTTCACGACAGCCCACCGCTTTTTCACGACAGCGTAGTGCGCTGGAAACACGTCCGGGTTAGCGTGACGGGATGCTGGAACTGGCGCACGAGCTGCTGCCGCTGTTGCGCGCGGGCGCCGACGTCGCTGTCGTCACGGTGACGCGCGTGGCACGCAGCGCACCGCGCGGCGTCGGCGCCTCGATGGCGGTCACGCGCGAGTGTCGCGTCATCGGCTCCATCTCGGGCGGATGCGTCGAGTCCGAGGCAGTGAGCCTCGCCCTCGCGGTGCTCGCCACCGGTCAGCCCCGCGCAGCCTCATTCGGCTACTCCGACGAAGCCGCCCACGCCGCCGGTCTCGCGTGCGGCGGATCGGTGGACGTGATCGCCCACCGACTGAACGCGGCCGACGGCGACGCCCTTGAAGCGCTCGACGGGGCCGCCTCCGACCGCGCCGTCACGGTCAGCCTCGACCTTGCGTCCGGAGCCGTGACGCTGGTCGACGATGTCGATCCGCTCAGCCCACGTGCCCGATCGCCGCTCGGTCGCGCCGTCGCATACCGCGAGAGCCGGGTCCTTCCGAGTCCTGACGACCTGCTCGTGCTCTCGCAGGCTCCGCGTCCGCGCCTCATCATCCTCGGCGCCGGTGAACATGCCGCCGCGCTGTGCCGGGTCGCCGCCGCGGCCGGGTTCGCGGTGTCGGTCTGCGACACGTGGGAGCTCATGGCAACCCCCGAACGCTTCCCCGACGCCGTGGAGGTCGTCGTGGCGCCCCCTCACGAATACCTCGCCGACCTCGACCCCGCGACGCTCGACGCCCGCACGGCGGTATGCGTGCTCACGCACGACGAGCGGGTCGACATCCCCGCGCTGAAGGTCGCGCTCGGCCTGCCGGTCGGCTTCGTCGGTGCGATGGGCGCGCGTTCGACCGTCGCCCATCGGATGACCCTGCTGCGCGCCGCCGGCGTCGACGAGGTGACCCTCGCACGACTGCACTCACCTCTCGGCCTCGACCTGGGCGGCTCGAGCCCGCTCGAGTCGGCGGTTGCCGTCGTCGCCGAGATCGTCGCCTCACGCTACGGCGGGCCGGGGGCACCCCTGCGCGAGACCGAAGGACCCCTCCACCGATCGAACAGCGCGGACGATGCCGGGACCCCGGCATCCTGCACCCCCAAGACGACGGCCCCGTCCGCCTGACCCCCGAGAACAGGATCATCGTGCGCACCATCATCGAAGGCGGCTACGTCGCGACCGTCGATCCGTCAGGTGCCGAGCACGCCACGGGCCACGTCGTGATCGATGACGGCGTCATCTCGGCGGTGGGCGCCGGTCCGGCATCCGACGATCTCCGCCCCGGCGCCGAGATCGTCGATGCGACCGGGTGCCTCGTCACCCCCGGCCTCATCAACACCCACCACCACCTGTACCAGTGGCTGACCCGCGGCTACGCGCAGGATGCGATCCTGTTCGACTGGCTCACGGCCCTGTACCCGCTGTGGTCGCGCATCGATGCGGGCCTCACGGGCGCCGGCGCGGCGGGAGCGATGGCGGTCCTGGCGCGGTCGGGCTGCACCACAGTGGGCGACCACCACTACATCTTCCCGAAGGGCTCGGGGGACATCGTCGGGGCGATCGTCGAATCCGCCGATCGTGTCGGAGTGCGGCTCCACGCCACGCGCGGCTCTATGGACCTCGGCGCCTCGCAGGGCGGTCTGCCGCCCGACTTCGCCGTCGAGACGACGGATGCTGCGCTCGCCGCATCGCAGGAGGCCGTCGAGCGGTACCACGACCCCTCGTTCGGCTCGCTCGTGCACGTCGCGATCGCCCCGTGCTCACCCTTCTCGGTGACCGCCGATCTGCTGCGCGAAGCGGCGCAGCTCGCCCGCTCGCTCGGCGTTCGGCTGCATACGCACGCGTCCGAGACGGTCGAGGAGGACGCGTACTGCGCGGAGCGCTTCGGCAAGACCCCCACGCAGTACCTCGAAGACCTCGGCTGGCTCGGCGACGATGTCTGGATGGCGCACTGCGTGCACCTCGACGACGTCGCCATCGCGCGCTACGCCGCGACGGGCACCGGCGTCGCGCACTGCCCGTCGTCGAACGCACGGCTCGCCTCGGGCATCGCCCCGGTGCGCGACCTGCTGCGCGCGGGAGTGCCGGTGGGACTCGGGGTGGACGGCGCCGCGTCGAACGAGTCGGGTCAGCTCGGCATCGAGATCCGCGAGGCCGTGCTGATGAATCGCCTGCGCACCGGCGCCGACTCGTTCAGCGTGCGCGCCGGCCTGCAGGTCGCGACGATGGGCGGTGCCCGGGTGCTCGGGCGCGACACCGAGATCGGCTCGCTCGAAGCGGGCAAGGTCGCCGACATCGCAGTGTGGCGGGTCGACGGCGTCGAGCATGCCGGCATCCTGGACCCTGTGGCCGCACTCGGCCTCGGCGCGATGCCGCCCCTGCACCGCCTCTTCGTGGGCGGCCGTCCGGTCGTCGTCGAGGGCTCTCTCGTCACCGTCGAAGAGCAGGTCATCGCCGAAGAGGTCGCGGCAGCCTCGCTCGAGCTGGCGGAACGGCTCTAGCCGGGGCATCCGTGGACATCGACACCGTCACCACCTACCGTCGCGCGCGCGGCCGCGCCGACCTCGCGCTCGCGCCGGGCGAAGTGCTGCTCGCCGGGGGCACGTGGCTGATGAGCGAGCCGCAGCCCGAAGCGACGGGTTTCGTAGACCTGACGACTCTCGACTGGCCCGACCTCGAAGTGACCGAGGCGGGCCTGCGCATCGGAGCGACCTGCACGATCGCGCAGCTCGTGGCGTGGGCGCAGGGAAGGGCGGCGACGGATGCCGCGCCGCTGCCCCCGTCGTGGACCGCGACGTCCATGATCCCGGATGCCGCCAACGCCCTCCTCGCGTCGTACAAGATCTGGAACACCGCGACCGTCGGCGGCAACGTATGCCGCTCGTTCTCGGCGGGCGCCATGGTCTCACTGGCCGCGGGCCTGGACGGCCTGGCCGTGGTCTGGACCGCCGACGGAGGCGAGCGCCGCCTGCCGGTCGCGGAGCTCATGACAGGCAACGGCACGAACAGCCTCAAGCGTGGTGACGTGCTGCGGGCGGTCGAGCTCCCCGCATTCGCTCTGCGCTCTCGAGCGCTTCTGCGCAAGATCGCGCTCGCCGAGCTCGGCCGGTCGGGCGCTGTCGTCACAGGTCGGGTCGACGAGGACGGGAGCGCGGTCTTCGGCGTCACGGCGGCGACGCTCGTGCCGGTGGTGCTGCGGTATCCGGCGCTTCCCGACTCGGCGACCCTGGCGGCCGATATCGCCGCCGCACCGGGCTATTACACCGACCCGCTCGGCGTCGCCGACTGGCGCCGCGGGGTCTCGGGCGTGCTCGCCGAGGCGATTCGCCAGGAGCTCGCGGCATGAGGATCACCTGTTGAGAATCACAGTCAACGGCGAGCCGATCGAGGCCGAGCCACGTCCGGGGCAGTGCCTGCGCACGCTCCTGCGCGAACACGGTCATCACGAGGTGAAGAAGGGCTGCGACGCCGGCGACTGCGGCGCCTGCGCCGTCATCCTCGACGGCGAGCCGGTGCATTCGTGCATCATCCCCGCCGTCCGGGTCGAGGATGCGCACGTCATCACGGCGGCAGGGCTCGCGGACGGCGATGCGCTGCATCCCGTGCAGGAGGCGCTCATCGAGCACTTCGGGTTCCAATGCGGCTTCTGCACACCCGGCATGAGCGTGACGGCCTCGACCCTGACGGGGGACGACCTGCCTGACCTCGACCGGCGCATGAAGGGGAGCCTCTGCCGCTGCACCGGGTACCGCCCGATCCGCGACGCGATCACTCAGGCAGTCCTCGGCCCGGTGCGCGAGACGGGGCCCGCTCTTGAGGATGGCTCAGGGCGTTTCGTCTCGCGCAGACCCGAACTGAGCGAGCGCCGGCGAGTCGACGTGTCGCTCAACGACCGGGAGGGGCCTGACACCCCGGTCGTTGAGCGAGGGAGCGCAGCGGCCGAGACGGAACGCCCCGACCCGATCTCGACGCCTGAGCACGGCGTCGGCCGATCCGTTTCTCCCGAGGCCGCCCGCCGTGTCGTGCAGGGCCTCGAGCCGTTCACGTTCGACACCGAGGTGCCCGAGGCCCTCGTGCTGCGGGTGCTCGGCTCGCCGCATGCGCACGCGCGCATCAGGGCGATCGACACCTCCGACGCGGTCCGCGTGCCCGGAGTCATCGCCGTGTTCACCCATCACGATGTGCCGGCGGGCCGGTACTCGACCGCTCGGCATCAGCATCGTGAGGACGATCCCGATGACCTCCGGATGCTCGACGACGTCGTGCGGCACATCGGCCAGCGCGTCGCGGCGGTCGTCGCCGAGACCAGCGCGGCCGCCGAGGAGGCGTGCCGGCGGATCCGGGTCGAGTACGACATCCTGCCCGCGGTCTTCGAGCCCGAAGCTGCGCGCCAGCCCGGTGCGCCCGTCATCCATCCGGGGCTCACCGCCGAAGATCGTGTGGACGATGCCTCCCGCAACCTCATCGCCGCACTCCACGACGGGTTCGGGGGCGACGTCGACACGGCGCTCGCGGCGAGCGAGGTGACCGTGAGCGGCACGTGGCAGACCCAGCGCGTCTCGCACGCGCAGCTCGAGACGCACGGTTCGATCGGCTGGCTGGACGACGACGGCCGGCTCGTCATCCGCTCGAGCACACAGGTGCCCTTCCTCACGCGCGACGAGATCGCGCACCTCTTCGATCTGCCGACCGATCGCGTGCGCGTGTTCGCCGCTCGGGTCGGGGGCGGGTTCGGCGGCAAGCAGGAGATCTTCACCGAAGACCTGGTCGCCCTCGCGGTGCTTCGCACCGGACGCGCGGTGGCCTACGAGTTCGCGCGCACCGATGAGTTCCGCCGCGCGTCGGTGCGGCATCCGATGCGCGTCTCGATCTCGCTCGGAGCCTCGCGCGACGGCCGGCTCACGGCGATGAAGGTCGATGTGCTCAGCGACACGGGAGCGTACGGCAACCATGCGATCGGCGTGCTCTTCCATGCGTGCGCCGAGTCGTTGGCGGTGTACCGCTGCCCGACCAAGCGTGTCGACGCCGAGGTGGTGTACACGAACAACGTCCCGTCCGGAGCCTTCCGCGGCTATGGCCTCGGGCAGGTGATCCTGGGCATCGAGTCCGCGATGGACCTGCTCGCCGAAGAGCTCGGCATCGACCCATTCGCATTGCGCCGGCTCAACGTGATCCAGGAGGGCGACCCGCTGCACCAGACCGAAGACGAGTACGAAGCCGACCTGATCTGGGGCAGCTACGGGCTCGACCAGTGCCTCGACCTCGCCGAGGCCGCGATCCGGCGGGGCAACGGGGTGGCGGCGCCACCCGGCTGGCTGGTCGGCGAGGGCATGGCGCTCGGGATGCTGTCGACCATGGCTCCGGGCGGCCACATCTCGCACACCACGGCCACCCTGCGGCCCGACGGCTCGTACCTGCTCGCGGCAGGCACGGCCGAGTTCGGCAACGGCACGACGACCGTGCACCGGCAGATCGCGGCGACGGTGCTCGAGGTGCCGTTCGAGCGTCTCGTGCTGCGAAGCTCCGACACCGACGCCGTGCGTCACGACACGGGTGCCTTCGCCTCGGCGGGGATCACGGTCGCCGGCAAGGCATTGCACGGCGCGTGCGTCGCGCTGCGCACCCGGATGCTGCAGATCGCGGCCGGCCTTGTGGAAGCGGATGTCGCCGAGTGCCACCTCACGGCCGATGGCGTGGTGACCCCTACAGGCACCGTCGACTTCGCACGGATCGTCTCGGCCGCTCCGGCCGACGAGCGATCCGAGGACGGTCTCGTGGCCGAGGGACGCGAGTTCGGCGCGCAACGGTCGCTGGTCTTCAACGTTCACGCCGCCCGGGTCGCGGTCGACCCCGGCACCGGCACGGTGCGCGTCCTGCAGTCGGTGCACGCGGCCGACGCCGGATTCGTCATGAACCCCGCGCAGTGCCGCGGTCAGGTGGAGGGCGGCACGGCGCAGGGCATCGGCAGCGCGCTGTACGAGGAGCTGTTCATCGAGGACGGGCAGATCGTGAACCCGGTGTTCCGCCAGTACCGCGTGCCGCAGTTCGCGGATGTGCCGGTGACCGAGGTGTACTTCGCCGAGACCTCCGACGATCTGGGTCCCTTCGGCGCGAAGTCGATGAGCGAGTCGCCCTACAACCCGGTCGCACCGGCGATCGGCAACGCCATCTCGCGGGCGATCGGCACGCGCGTGTTCGAGCAGCCGTTCTCGCGCGACCGGGTATGGCGCGCCGTGCGCGACGCGAGCTGACCTCGCCTAAAGCGTCTTCTGCGGATGCATGCCCATGCGGGCGAGCACCACGTCCTCGACGATCTGGATGACGTTGTAGAGGATGAGGGAAGCCCCGGTGACGGCGACGACCGACGCCCACAGCGCGGTGAACTGCGCCTGCGGGATGAAGCCGCCGATCGAACCTCCGATGCCACCGCCCACCGCGAGCCATTCGGCCAGGAGCGCTCCGGTGATCGCGCCGGGCACCGAGATGCGCACGGCCGCGAAGAACGCGGGCTGCGACGACGGCATCGCGACCTTGCGCAGCTTCGACCACGAGCCGCCGCCGTAGACCTCGACCAGGTCGTTCATCTGCGGCGATGCGGACTTCAGCCCGAACGAGATGTTCACGAGCGCGGGGAAGAGCACGACGATTCCGCCGATGACGGCGACGGTGACCCAGCCGCGCTGGAAGATCATGATGATGACGGGCGCCATTGCGATGAGGGGCACCGAGCGCAGCAGCATCGCGACAGGCATGAGGGCGGCCTCGGCCCCCTTGCTGAGCTGGAAGACAGCGGCAGCCAGGATCGCGGCGAGCAGACCCGCGACGAACCCGATCGCCGCGTCGCCGAGCGTGACCATGAGGTTGCCCATGATCAGTTCGCGGTTGGCCGCGGCGTTGGGGACGGTGAAGAAGTAGTTCCAGACATCGACCGGACCCTTGGCGATGAGGGGCGAGATCTGGAAGACCCACAGGATCCCCACCCACAGCGCCACGACGGCGACGAGGGTCAGGGCGAAAGTGAGCAGGCTCCAGCCGAGCGCTCGCAGCACACCGCGCGTGGCCGCCCGCCGGACGTCTGCGCTCAGATCGGCGGTGGGCGGGGCGGTCTTCTGGAGCTCGTACGCCGCGGTCATGGTGGTCATGCCGACTTTCCCTTCGACCAGGGTGCGATCCCTCGGGCGATCAGCCCCACCAGCGCGAACCCGAGCAGCGCGACAGCGCCGCTGGCCAGGGCCAGTGCCCAGACCTGGGGGGCATTGGAGTTCTGCTGGGCGAGGATCATCGCGATGCCCACGCCGACTTCGATCTTGCCGAAGAACTCGCCGAGCACCGCACCGAGGAACGCGGCCGGCACGGCGATCTGGAGGGCGTTGAGGATGGCGGGCAATGCGGCGATCAGACGCACCTTGACCAGCTGGGTGAAGCGGCTGCCGCCGTAGACGGTGATCAGGTCGAGGCTCGACTTGTCGGCCGACTTCAGACCGAGCAGCGCCCCGACGACGGTCGTGAAGAAGACCGACAATGCCGCGAGCAGAATCGCCGTGCCGCTGGGCTGACCCACGCCGGGCGCCGGGATCACGACGATCGCCAGCATCCCGACCGCGACGATGGGGATGCAGTAGGTGATGATGGCGAGCTGCATCGCCAGGCCCTCGAGACGTGGGATGACGAGCACCACCGCGGCGAGGATGAGGGCGATGGCGTTGCCCCAGAAGTAGCCGATGGCCGCCTCGGTCAGCGTCACGGAGAAGTTGCGCCAGTAGTACTCCCAGCCGCTCTCGACGTAGGTCTGGACGACCGCGAGCGGGGTGGGGATCGGATGGGCACCGGTCGGCGTGACGTAGAAGACGGCGACCATCCACCACAGGATGACGATGAGCAATCCCCCGATGACACCCGTCACCCAGGCCGGCAGCTTGATGTCCTGCCAGAGGATGGCTCCCGGCTTGGGAGTGGTCTCAGTGGTCATCGGCCGCAGCGCCGCCCTCGCCGAACAGCAGTTCGGACGCCTGATCGACGTATGCGTGGAACTCGGGGGTGCGCATCATCTCGGGCGTGCGGGGGCGGGGAAGGTCGATCGTCATGACCTCCTTGACCCGGCCGGGCCGGGGGCTCATCACGGCGACGTAGTCGGAGAGGAAGATCGCCTCCGAGATGCCGTGCGTGACCAGCAGCGTGGTGGCGGGCTTCTCGGTCCAGATCCGCAGCAGCTCGAGGTTGAGCTTCTGACGGGTCATGTCGTCCAGCGCGCCGAACGGCTCGTCGAACAGCAGCACGTCGGGCTTGAGGATCAGGGACCGTGCGATCGACACCCGCTGCCGCATCCCGCCCGACAACTGCGCGGGCTTCGCCTTCTCGAACCCCTTGAGGCCGACCAGCGAGATCATCTCGTTGACATAGTCCTTGTCGACCGTCTTGCCGGCGATCTCGAAGGGCAGGCGGATGTTGGTCAGCACGCTCCGCCACGGGAGGAGTGCCGAGTCCTGGAACGCGATGCCGAGCTTGTTCTCCTTGCGCAGCTCCTTCGGGCTCTTGCCGTCGACGCGCGTGGATCCGCTCGTCGCCGGCTCGAGCCCGGCGAGAATCCGCAGGATCGTGGATTTGCCGCATCCCGACGGCCCCAGCAGTGCCAGGAACGAGCCCTGCTCCGTATGGAGGTTGGCGTCCTTCAGTGCCACGACGCTCTTGCGCCCGGACGTGAAGACCTTGTTCAGGCCCGAGATCTGCAGGCCGGTGCCCAGGGCATCGCCCTGGGCACCGATCTCTGCGGCGCCCGTGACACGATTATCCGTCGTGAGGGTGGGCTGCTGCGTCATGGCATGATCCTGTCTATTTGGCGTAAGCCACCAGGTCGGGGTTCTCCTCGTAGACCTCGCTCAGGAGCGAGAGGTCGAAGAGATCGGATGCCTCGAGCGTGATGCCCGCCCCGGCGAGGCTCTTGACGGTTTCGGCCTGCAGCTCGTCCGAGATCGTGAACAGGCCGTTGGCCTCGGTCTCCTCCGAGACGACGAGCTCCTCGGCCTGCACCGTGGCACCGGCGACGGAGTTCTCGAGGTTCAGATCGAGGTCCTTGCCGTAGTCGTCGACCGCCAGAGCGGCACCGGCCGCCGGGTCGTTGACCGCGTCCGTCCAGCCCTGGATCTCAGCCAGCAGGAACGCCTTGAGCTTGTCGCGGTCGTTCGCGATGGCGTCGTCGGTCACCGTGATCGTTTCGGCGACGAAGGGGAGGCCGTTGTCGGCGAACGGGAGGTTCGTCGTCTCGACGCCGGACGCTGCGACGGTGATGGCCTCATTGGTCAGGTAGGCGATGAAGCCGTCGACCTCGCCGTTGGTGAGGGGGGCCGGGTCGTACTGCACCGGAACGATGGTCAGCTCGGACTCGTCGATGCCGTTGGCCGCCAGCAGCGCCTTGAAAAGCGCGGTGTTGGAGTCCTGCACACCGATCTTCTTGCCGATGAGGTCCTCGGGCGTGGCGATGTCACCGCCGTCCTTGAGCGAGAGCACCGTGAAGGGGTTCTTCTGGAAGGTCGTGCCGATGATCTTCAGCGGTGCGCCCTCCGATGCGACGACCCCGCCGATCGAGACCGCGTCCGACAGCGCGACGTCGGCGCTGCCCGAGATGAGCTCGGCGGCTCCGGTCGAGGGTCCCGGGACCAGCGTCACCGTGCCGAGGCCGGCGTCGGTGTAGTAGCCCTCGGAGTCCGCGAAGAACTCGCCCGAGAACTCCTCGTTCTTGATCCAGCTGAGCTGGACCGTCAGGTCGCCGAAACCGGCCGCGTCTCCGGCGGAGGACTCGGACGGAGTCGAGCCCTCAGCGGACGCGCAGCCGGCGAGGGCGAGCGCCGCGAGGGTGACCCCTGCCAGGGCCGTCACGACGCGCGACGCGCGCCGAGAGGAAAGATGTGTCATGGGCTGTGTCTCCAGGAAGCGGGTGGTGCATTCGGGTGGATGTACACGCGCGCCCAAGGGCTCGGCGAACCGCGCTGTTCCTGAAAGTAGGGGATGCAGATTTCACCAACACTGGCGCTGGTGTTTCCTGGGCGTAAAACGTGTCGATGAACGAGGTCGATCCGCCGCGAGGAGCACATCCGCCGGGCCCGCCCTCCGCGCCGAGACCCCGCGTTCGCGCCGAGACCCCGCGGTGTGCGGGCGGGTGTCGGCGGAAGAGCCGGGTCTCGGCAAAGGCGCGACGTCAGGAGGCAGGCTCGGCTGCGAGGTGCAGCACCGCCTCGGCGAGGGCGCGGATGCCGAGCTCGACGTCGCCGGTCGAGACGGCCTCGTCGGGGTGATGGCTGATGCCGTCGGGGTTGCGCAGGAACAGCATCCCGACATCCGTCACCGCACCGATCGCCATCCCATCGTGACCCGCCCGGCTGAAGATGGTCGCTGGATCGTCAGTGCTCAATGGGGCTCCGCCCCGAACCCCCGGCTTGCTGACGCGCGCCCCGGCATCCAGCGTCGAAAGGATGCCCTGGCGGATGACGTCCTGCAGCAGGGGCGCGCAGAAGACGGCGGGCGCGCTGTGCACTTCCCGCCCGCTCCAGGTCAGACCCCGCCGGCCCATGATCTCGTCGAGATCGCGTGAGATCGCGTGCCATACCCGGTCGCGCTCGTCGTCGAACTCGCCGCGCAGGTCGAGACTGAACCGCGCCTCGCCCGGCACGATGTTCACCGCGCCCGGAAATGCCTCGAGCTGGCCGACCGTACCGATGATGTGGTGCTCCGACCGGCAGATGCGCTCGACGGCGAGCGCCGCCTCACTCGCGCCGAGGAGCGCGTCGCGACGCATGTCGTAGGGAGTGCCACCGGCGTGACGCGCCAGCCCGTCGACACGCAGCTGGAACCGACGGGCGCTTGCGATCGATGAGACGACTGCGAGCGACTCGCCACGGCGGTCGAGCTCGGGGCCCTGCTCGATGTGCGCCTCGAGGTAGCCGACGAGCTCAGACGGACGGCGTGCCGCCTCGCCGAGGCGACCGGGGTCGAGTCCGAAGTCGAGGAAGGCCTCGCGGACGGTGGTGCCCTCGGCATCCGTCAGGGTCCACCATTCGTCATCCCAGATGCCCGCAACCGCCGACGAGCCGAGCAGCGCCTTGCCGAACCGGGTGCCCTCCTCATCCGAGAATGCGATGACCTCGAGGGCGAAGCGGAGCGGCGAGCGCCATCCGCCGTCCTCGATCGGCGCTCGCAGCAGGCGCACCACCTCGAGCGCCATGAGCACGCCGACGATCCCGTCGTAGCGTCCGGCATCGGGCACGGTGTCGAGATGCGACCCGATCAGCAGGGCGGGCGCGTCGCGCCCGGCGGAGCCGCCGGGGTCGAGCCTGCCGACCTGGTTGCCCGCGGCATCCTGCCTTGTCGACATGCCCACTTCGCGCATCCACTCCGCTGCGAGCCGGTTGACGCGCGCGTGCTCGGGCGAGAGGTAGACGCGCTCGATCTGTCCCGGCGCCGACGAGACCCGGGCGAGCTCGTCGCAGCGCGCCATCACGCGGTGGGCGGCAGCCGCGAGCTGATCGGGAGAGGAATCGAGCCGTGCGTTCACGGCGCCTCCGCGTACACCCCGGTCGCCGCATCCACCCCGCCGCCGGCGGGCACGGCGACACCGAACCGCGCGAGCACGGTCTCGAGGGCGGCGAGCGTCGTGAGCACCGCGTCCTTGCGCGCGTTGTAGCCCATCGTGCCGATGCGCCAGACGCGCCCGTGCAGCGGGCCGAACGACGTGCCGATCTCGATGCCGAAGTCGTCGAGCAGCGCCGCGCGTGCGATGTCGCCCGGCACGCCTTCGGGGATCTCGACCGCGACGACGTTGCTCATCTTGTGCGCGACATCGCCGAACACCACGAGGCCCAGCGCCTCGACGCCTGCGAGCATGGCGGCCCCCGCCACCCGATGGCGCTCGATGACGGCATCCCGTCCTTCGAGGAGGATGATGCGCGCGCACTCCCGGGCGGCATACAGCATCGACGTCGCCTCGGTGTGGTGGTTGAGTCGTCGCGGGCCCCAGTAGTCGAGGATCATGCCGAGATCGAAGTAGTTCGAGCGCACGAAATCGGGCGAGGCCGGATCGCCCGGTTCGCGGATGCCGGCCTCGATCTTCTTGCGGGACTCGATGACGGCGACGGCCCGTTCCGACAGCGTGATGGGCGATGACCCGGATGGGCCGCCGAGACACTTCTGCAGGCCGGCTGTTGCGGCATCCAGCCCCCACGCATCCGCCTCGAAGTCGTTGCCGCCGAGGGACGCCGTGGCGTCGGAGTAGAACAGCACCCCGTGACGGGAGCAGATCGCGCCGATCTCGTCGAGCGGCTGATTCATCGTCGTGGAGGTGTCACCCTGCACCAGGCCGAGGAGCGCGGGCTTGACCCGCACGATCGCCTCTTCGATGACCGACGGCGGAAACACCTGCCCCCAGTCCGTCTCGATCGTGTGCACCTCGGCCATCGCCCGCTCGGCGATCTCGGCCAGCAGATGCCCGAAGCGACCGAAGACGGGGACCAGCACGCGGTCACCGGGGCGGATGAGCGAGACCATCGCCGCCTCGATGCCGGCGCGCGAGGTGCCGTCGACGAGGAGCGTCGCCGCGTTCGAGGTAGCCCACACGCCGCGGTAGAGCTCCTGCGTCTCGGCCATCGCCGCGGTCATGAACGGGTCGTACTGCCCGACGAGCGGCGCCGACATGGCGCGCAGCACGCTCGGGTATGCCGAGATCGGACCCGGCCCCATGAGCAGCCGCGGTGGCGGGTCGATCGGACCGGGGATCGTCACCATCCGGTGCCTCCTTCGTGGTGGCGTGCCACCCGTGCGGGGTGCTGCGGGGCGGGCGGCATCCGGCCGTCTCGTGTCGCCGAACCCACGCGATCGGTCCGAACCCACGCGATCGGCGCGCTCCAACCGAAGGGGTCGGAGGTGAACGAGTGGGTTGGCGACGCCGGCGGGGTCACAGCTGGTCCTCCGGAGTGGTCGGGTCGGCGACCAGGCGGGCGAGCCGGCGGGCGAGGCGGACGAGCGCGATGTCGGTGCCGGCGCGAGACACCAGGCACACGCCGACGGGCGCGGGGCCGAGCTGCGACGGCACCGTCAGCAGCGGTACCGAGATCGCCGGCAGCCCGCCGACGGCGGCGGGTGTCGTCATCCGGAGCGTCGCCTGTCGCACCACGTCGACGCGTTCGCCGCCGTGGGTGCGCATCGGCGCGGGTCCCGGCACGGTCGGCATGAGCAGCGCGGCCCCGCCGACATACTGCTGCAGATGCTCCCGAAGCGGCTCGAGGGCGCGGCGAGCGGATGCCTCGGCCTCTGCCGTGACGTCGGCTGCGAGCCGGAAGCGCTTGGCCACGGCGGCGCCGACGGCATCGGGATGAGCGCGAACCCAGTCGCCGTTGTTCCGCCACGCCTCGGCGGCCTGCACGGTGCGGAAGGGCTCGAAGTAGTCGTCGAGGCTTCCGATCGAGACCCGTGCGAAGGCGGGCGGATCGTCGGACGCCGCCAGCCTGACGAGGAGCGTGTCGAACGCCGCCCGGGTGTCGGGCTCGACGGCGGCGAGCACCTCTTCGGGCACGAGGAAGCGCCACGGCAGGTCGGCGCCCGACTCGCCGTAGACGCTCTCGGTCGATTCGGATCCGTCGTAGCTGAGGCACCAGTCGACGACCCGCTGCAGGGTCGCCCCGTCTCGCGTCAGCCAGCCGATGGTGTCGAAGGACTGCGCGAGCGGCAGGAGGCCCTGCCGCGGAACCAGCCCATGCGTCGTCCGCAGGCCCCACAGCCCCTGATACGACGCGGGCACACGCACGGATCCGGCCGTGTCGGTGGCGAGGCCGACCTCGGCCTGCCCGGTTGCGACGGCGGATGCGGGTCCGCTCGACGAGCCACCGGGGAGCGCTCCGGGCACCGCGCCGTTGGGCGGGGTGCCGTAGTGCACGTTGTCGCCGGCGATGCTGTACGCGAACTCGTCGGTGCGCGCGATGCCTCGCAGCGAAGCTCCGCCGCGCAACAGGTCGCCGACCGCCGGCGCCGTCGTGGTCTCGGCGCGCGCCTCATCGAGGAACGTGGGATTGCCCGCGCCGATCCGGTAGCCCTTGATGGCGAACAGGTCCTTGACGGCGACGTTCAGCCCCACGAGCGGACCCTCCCACGCCCCCTGGTACAGCGGATCGCCGACCGTGCGCCACACCGACCGGTCGAGCGCCTGCGCCCGGGGCGTCACATGCGCCGCTGTGATGAGCCAGCGCCCTCCGATCCGCTCCCACACCTGCGTCTGAAGGCCGGTGCCACCGCCGAGATAGCGCGAGACCGAGACGAGCAGCGCCGCATCCGCACCGAGCGGGCGGTATTCGACCCGCTCGATCGTGCGCGCGGGCACTCCCCCTCGCACGCCGCGGAAGGCGCTGATCGCGTCATGGCCCACGAGCAGACCGGCGCCGTCGCCGCGGAGAGTGCCCGTCCGCGCGGCGAAGGCCGCGTCGAGGGCATCGAGGTCGTTCGAGAGGATGGCGCGCTCGTAGTCCTCGAACGCCGTGAAGAGGTCGTCGGGAATCGGGTCGGGCTCAGCCACGGTCCACCCCCGCGACGTCTTCGGATCGAGTGGCGCGCCGAACGCCCGCCCTGTCGAAATCTGCTTCCCGGATCCGGGCATGGATGCCGCACACGATGTCGACGACCTGCGAGATGTCGAAGTCCGTGGCGGCGCTGAGGTAGGCGTACGCGAGATGCTCATCCATGCCCCAGCGGGCCGAGATCAACTCGATCGCCGCGTGCACGCACTTGCGCATCGCGACGTTCAGGTCGGGATCGAGACCCGTGGGCACGAGGTACTCGGCCGTGCGGACCAGCGGACCGGCGACCTCTCCGAACTCGGCGAGGGCCTCGGTGCGGGGCACGACCTCGAACCGCAGCGTCGCCCGCAGCGAGGCTTCGAGGGCGGTGAGCGCCACCTCGCCGTCGCCCTGCGCGAAGTGTGGGTCGCCGACGTACGCGAGGGCGCCGGTCACCTGCACCGGCAGGTACAGCACGGAGCCCTCCGTGAGGAGATTGATGTCGATGTTCCCGCCGTGGGAGCCGGGCGGCACCGAGTGGGGTCGCTCGTCCGATGCGACGGCGACGCCCATCGTGCCGAGGAACGGCGCGAGCGGGAACTCGACGACGCGCTCGCCGTCCTGCCGCAGCGGCAGTACGCCGACGCGTCCGGCATCCCGGTCCTCGACGGGGGTGAACACGCTCACGGTCCCCTCGGAGCGGGGCAGCACGCCCGCGAGTGCGCCCTTGCCGTGCCGGTTCGAGATGACGCCGTATGGAACGCGCGGCACCAGCCGCTCCACCGTGATCTTCAGGAGGTCGCCAGGCTCGGCATCCTCGACGAAGATCGGCCCGGTGACGACGTGCGGCCCGGCGGACGCGGGGTCCCGCGACATCTCCTCCGCGATCGCGACGGCATCCTCGAGGACGGATGCCGCATCCACACCGTGCGCGCCGAAGTACGCGAGCGGATCCTTTCCCTGGTCTTCGAGAATGCCCTCGTGGCTCACGGTGTCGATCGTGACCGTCTGGCCCGAGGCGATCGTGAGGACCGCGGCATCCGTCTGACAGGGGAGCCGCCCCCACATCACCGTCACCGGTGTGGAGCGCAGATAGTGCTCGCCCGGGATGTCTCCCGTGCCGGGCTGGAGGATCTCGAACGCGGTCCGCATGTCCCCATCCAAGCCCATTTGAGGTTTCGCCCAGGTGTCCGCGGGTCAGACGACCCGAGCCGAAGCAGCCGAGAGCAGCCGTCCGCGCGGCTTGCCGCGGAACCGCGGCGCCTCGCCCGCGCCACCCTCGGTGACGTTGTACATCGCCTTGCCGTGCAGCCACGTCCGGCGGATCCTCCCGCTGAGCACCCGGTGGTCGTAAGCCGTGATCGGGTTCTTGTGCAGCAGCCGGGTCGCGTCGATGACGAGCGGGTCGTCGACGCCGAACACGGTGAGGTGTGCCGGGACGCCCGGCTCGATGACACCGGCGCGTGCGACGCCGGCGACGCGGGCCGGTCCGGTGGTGAACAGCGGGACGAGGGTCTCGAGCGGGATGCCGCGGCTGTGTGCCTCGGTCCACACGGCCGACAGCCCGATCTGGAGTCCCGCGATGCCTCCCCACGCGAGTCCGAAGTCGCCGCTGCCGGATCTCTTGAGATCGACCGTGCTCGGCGAGTGGTCGCTGACGATCGCATCGATGGTGCCGTCGACGACGCCCTGCCACAGCAGGTCGCGATTGGAGGCTTCACGGATCGGGGGACAGCATTTGAACTCGGCCGCCCCGTCGGGGATGTCCTCCGCGGCGATCGTCAGGTAGTGCGGGCACGTCTCCACGGTGAGCGCGACTCCCTCGGCCTTGGCGGCACGGATCGCGGGAAGGGAGTGGGCATCGCTCAGGTGCAGGATGTGGGCCCGGCACCCGGTCCGGCGTGCCGCATCGATCACGGTGTCGATGGCGGATGCCTCGCTCTCGGGCGGCCGCGACGCGAGGAACGCTTCATACCCTCGGCCGAGCGCACCGTGCTCGTGCAGCAGGGCCGGGTCTTCGGCGTGCACGATGAGCCGCGAGTCGAGGGCCGCCACCTCTTCGGCCGCCGCGAGCAACTGGGCGCGATCGAGGTGCGGGAACTCGTCGACGCCCGAGGGCGACAGGAAGCACTTGAACCCGTACACCCCTGCCTCGTGGAGGGGTGCGAGCGCGCCGAGGCTCTCGGGTACCGCGCCGCCCCAGAATCCGACGTCGATGTACGCCGAGGGGGCTGCGGCCGCCCGCTTGATCTCGAGCGCAGTGACCGTCGTGGTGGGCGGCAGGGAGTTCAGCGGCATGTCGACGATGGTCGTCACGCCGCCGGCCGCGGCGGCGAGGGTCGCGGACCGGAATCCCTCCCACTCCGTGCGGCCCGGCTCGTTGACGTGCACGTGGGAGTCCACGAGGCCCGGCAGCAGCACCGCGTCATCCGGTACGAGCGTCGTGCCGCGCGCTGAGCGCCCCGGATCGTCGACGCCGACGATGACGCCGCCCTGAATCGTGACGTCGGCGGGGCGGAACGCTCCGCCGATCCATGCGCGACCGGCGCGAATGACCGAGGCCCTGGCGTGCGCCATCCGACGCTCCCTTCGTCGCTCCCAGCTTGTCCCACCGAGATCTCCCACGGGAGGCGCCGGCGTTTCGGTCTTGTAACCCATCGCGGACGAGTGCTCGTCGCGCTGAAGTCGTAACTCGGGTGAAACGAGCGGCCGCTAGCGTGTCGTCATGGAGCTCGCCGAGTTCAACGCGCTGGATGCGGCCGAGTCTGCCCGCGTGGTCGGCGTGTGGGCGGCGATTCCCGAGTGGGTGCAGTCCGTTGTCGACGGACGTCCGTACCGCACGGTCGACGAGCTCGTCGCCGTCGCGGAGGGCCTGGCGCGCGACTGGACCCGGGCAGACCTCGATGCGGCGCTTTCCCATCACCCGAGGATCGGCGAGCGGCCCGCCGGCACCGGCGCCGAAGCAGCGGCATCCCGCACCGAGCAGGCGGGCATGACCGACGCGGATGACGATGTCACGGCGTTGATCGCGGCGGGCAACCGCGTCTACGAGGAGAGATTCGGGCGTGTGTTCCTGATCCGCGCTGCAGGTCGGACGCCGCAGGAGATGCTCGCCGAGCTGAAGCGACGCCTTTCGAACGACCCAGACGCCGAAGTGGGCGAGGCCCTGGCGCAGCTCGCCGAGATCGCGCTCCTTCGGGCACGCGGCGATGTGATCGAGACGGCGTCGACGTCGACGCCGACGGAGACGGGAGTGCCCTCATGACCAGTCACCTCACCACCCACGTGCTGGATACCGCGACCGGCGCGCCCGCGGCATCCGTCGGTGTCGTCCTCGCAGGCGCATCCGGCGACTCCGTCGTCGCCGAGACCTCGGGCGCGATCATCGCGCACGGAGCGACCGATGCCGACGGTCGACTGTCCATCGGACCCGAGCACCTCCCGGCGGGGACCTACACCCTGACCTTCCTCACGGGCGAGTACTTCGCCGCGCGCGGAGTCGAGACCTTCTACCCCTTCATCACCGTGACCTTCATCGTCGAAGTCGCGGACGACGGCTCGAGTCGGCACTACCACGTGCCGCTGCTGCTCAGTCCCTTCGCCTTTTCGACCTACCGGGGGAGCTAGTCATGGTCTCAGTCAGTCTGGGCGCGAACAAGTACGGCAAGGCGGAGAACCGCGTCGTCCGGATCTATCGCGACACCGCCCGCCACGAGATCGTGGATCTGAACGTCTCGTCCCAGCTGCGTGGCGCGGCCCTCGTCGACTCGTATCTGACGGGCGACAACTCCCTCGTCGTCGCCACCGACACGCAGAAGAACACGGCGTTCGCGTTCGCGAAGGAGCACGGCATCCCGTCTCCCGAGGAGTACCTGCTGAAGCTCGGCGCACACTTCGTCTCGGAGTTCGACTGGATCGACGGCGGCCTGTGGCAGGCCGAGCAGTACGAGTGGGAGCGCATTCTGGTCGACGGCACGCCGCACGACCACTCCTTCGTGCGAAAGGGCCAGGGCACCCGGCTCGCGGCGGTGCAGACGATCGACGGTGCCACCCACGTCACCGGCGGGGTCAAGGATCTGACCGTGCTCAAGTCGACCGGAAGCGAGTTCGCCGGGTTCCCCCGCGACAGGTACACGACACTCATCGAGACCGATGACCGGATCATGGCGACCTCGGTGACCGGCCGGTGGCGCTTCCTCCCCGAGGCCGTCGATGCCGGCATCGACTACAACGGCCTCTACACCGAGGTGCTGGGCGTGCTGCTGTCGACCTTCGCCACGGTCCACTCGCTCGCGCTGCAGCAGACTCTGTTCGCGATGGGCAAGGCGGCGATCGAGGCCCGGCCCGAGATCGCCGAGGTGCGCTTCGCGATGCCCAACAAGCACCACTTCGTCTACGACCTGACGGCGTTCGGTCTGGACAACCCCGGCGAGGTCTTCTACGCAGCCGACCGCCCTTACGGGCTCATCGAGGGCACCGTGACGCGCGACGGCGCGGCTCCGGCCCCCGACGCCTGGCTCGGGCTCCCCTCGTTCGTCTAGCCGCGGTGCGGCGCACCCCCGCTCGCCTCCGCGCACCCCCAGCTCGCCTCACGCAACCCCCGCCCGCCTCAGCTCAAACCCCCGCTCGCCTGTCGTAAACCGCGGGTCGCACCCGCCGATCGTGACAGGTGAGCCAGGCGAGCCGCGGCCCGCCCCCTCAGGCCTTCGGGTCCTCCTCGGCGAGCTCGATCCGCGAGACATCGACGGGCATCCCGTCGCCGCCCTGCTCGGCGGCCAGCTCATCGGAGAGCACCTGGGTGGGGATGAGGCCGGTGCCCTCGGCATCCGGGTGAACGAGAGCCGCAGCCGCCGGCCCGCGCACGGCGTCCGAAGCGCCGATCGACGGGTCCGAGAGCCGCGCTTCGCGCATCTGCTCGGTGTTCAGCAGCAGGTTGAGCAGGATCGCGGTGATCGCACCGGCGCTGATGCCCGAATCGAAGATGAGGGTGAACCACTGCGGGAACTGGTCGTAGATCGTCGGGGCCACCGTGGGCAGCAGCGCGACGCCGACCGAGATCGCCACGATCAGCACGTTCTTGTTGTTGAACTTGACCTTCGTGAGAGTGCGGATGCCGGATGCCGCGACCATTCCGAACAGCGCGATGCCGGCGCCGCCGAGGACGGCGCTGGGCACGCCTTCGACGATCGCCGAGACCTTGGGGATCAGGCCGAGCACGATGAGGATGACTCCGGCCGCGGTCGCGACGAACCGCGAGCGGACGCCCGTGAGCGAGACGAGCCCGACGTTCTGCGCGAACGCCGTGTACGGGAAGGTGTTGAAGACACCGCCGATGACGGTGCCCAGGCCGTCGGCACGCAGACCGTCGGCGAGCTGCTTGCGCGAGACCGGCTTCTCGACGATCTCGCCTACGGCGATCATGTCGCCGGTCGTCTCGGTCATGATGACCAGCCCCACGATCAGCATCGAGACGATGGACGCCACCTGGAAGGTCGGCAGCCCGAAGTGGAAGGGGGTGACCAGAGCGAACCACGCGGCATCTCCGACGCCCGACCAATCGACCATTCCCGGCACGAACAGCGCCGCGATCGTGCCGAGCACGAGACCGAGCAGGATCGACACCCGCTGCAGGGCGGGCGGCGCGAACCGCTCGATGAGGATGATCAGCAGCAGCGTGCCGAAGGCGAAGCCGACGTTGATCGGCGGGGCGCCATCCTCGTTGTTGTCGACGATCCACCCCGCGGCGACGCGCATCAGAGACAGACCGATGATCAGGATGACGGTGCCCGTCACGATCGGCGGGAAGAAGCGCAGCAGCTGCGAGAAGAACGGCGCGACGATGATCATGAACAGCCCGCAGGCGATGGTCGCGCCGAACACCGCCTGGATGCCCTCGCTCTGGCCGATCGCGATCATGGGGCCGACGGCGGCGAACGTGACGCCCTGCATGAGGGGCAACCGGACGCCGAATCTCCAGAACCCCACGGACTGGATGATCGTCGCGATGCCGGCGACGAACAGGTCCGCGCTGATCAGGAACGCCAGATCGCCCGCTGAGTAGCCGAGCGCACCTCCGACGATGAGGGGGACTGCCACCGCCCCCGCGTACATCGCCAGGACGTGCTGCAGTCCGAGGGGGAAGAGCCGGGCGATCGGCGGGATCGCGTCGACGCTGTTGTCGGACTTGCGCGACGCCTTTCGGGCTGACGTCGCGTCGGCCCGTGGCGACTTCTCGGTCGTTGCCATCTCGTGCTCCTGCCTGATGGAGGGCGCACGGGCGAGCGAGCGCACCATTGCTTGCCCTGACGCTAGAAGCGCCCGCCACCCGACGGGAAGGCCCGCAGCCCGACTGGCGCAGAGGTTTTACACGCCGCAACGAGCCCGAAATACGGGTCCGCCCGAGCCATGGAGCGTCAGGCCGTGAACACCGCGTGCACGTCGCCGACCTGGGTGCGGCCACCGAGCGCGGGGAGCTCCATCAGCACGGCGGTGCCGACGACCGTGATCGCGAGCTTCGCCGCGAGCCGGTGGGCCGCAACGAGGGTGCCGCCCGTGGCGAGCACGTCGTCCACGAGCAGCATCCGCGCACCGGGGGCGACGTCGTCGTGCGCCTCGATCGTCGCCTCGGCGTACTCCAGTGCGTACGAGACTGATGCCGCCGGCCGGGGCAGCTTGCCGGCTTTGCGGATCGGCACCAGACCGACCCCCGCCGCGATCGCGATCGCTCCGGCGAGGAGGAAGCCCCGCGCCTCGATCCCGGCCACCACGTCGAACTCTCCGGCGAACGGCTCGATCAGAGCGTCGATCACGGCGCGCAATGCGCCGGCATCCGCCAGCAGGGGCGTGATGTCGCGGAACGCGATGCCCGGCTCGGGATAGTCGGGGATCGTGCGGATGAGGGACTCGGCGTACGCAAGCGAGGACACCGGCCAACCCTATTGCCCGAGTCCGCATCCATGGCCTCTCGGCAATTCATGTAAGCGCTTGCACTTACACTGGTCGCATGACCTCGACCGACCTCGCCGAGCGCACCGACCTGCTTTCCGACCCCACCCGAGGGGAGTGGTGGCGCACCGCCGTCATCTACCAGATCTACCCCCGCTCGTTCGCAGACAGCAGCGGCGACGGCATCGGCGACATCCCGGGCATCACCGCCCATCTCGACGACCTGGTGGAACTCGACGTGGACGCGATCTGGCTGAGCCCGTTCCAGCGCTCACCCCAGAAGGATGCGGGCTACGACGTCTCCGACTACTGCGACGTCGATCCCCTCTTCGGCACATTGAGCGACTTCGACCTGATGCTCGACGCGGCGCATGCGCGCGGCATCCGGGTCATCGTCGATCTCGTTCCGAATCATTCCTCCGATCAGCACGACTGGTTCCAGGAGGCCCTGGCCGCCGGTCCAGGCAGCCGCGAGCGCGCCCGTTACCTCTTCCGCGACGGCGACGGCGTGACCGGCGATGTGCCGCCCAACAACTGGGAATCGGTGTTCGGCGGCGCCGCCTGGACGCGTGTCGTCGAGGCGGACGGCACGCCGGGCCAGTGGTATCTGCACCTGTTCGACTCGTCGCAGCCCGACTTCGACTGGTCGAACGAAGAGGTGCGCGAGGAGTTCCGGCGCGTGCTGCGCTTCTGGCTCGACCGTGGTGTCGACGGCTTCCGCGTCGACGTGGCGCACGGGCTGGTGAAGCAGGACGGTCTGCCGGACTACGTGCCGCCGACCGACGCCGGGTCCATGGGTGGCGGGGAGTCCGGCGTGCCCTACTGGGGCCGCGACGGCGTGCACGAGATCTACCGCGACTGGCATCTCGTGCTGGCGGAGTACGACGGCGATCGCGCACTGTGCGCGGAGGCGTGGCTGCCCACCCCCGAGCAGACCGCGATGTGGGTTCGACCCGACGAGATGCACCAGGCTTTCAACTTCGCCTACCTCGAGACCGAGTGGGATGCCGGCGCCCTTCGCGCCGTCATCGACGAGTCGCTCGCGGCCTACGGCGCGGTCGGGGCCCCGAGCACGTGGGTGCTGTCGAACCACGACGTCGTGCGACATGCCTCGCGTCTGGCCCTCACGGCGGAGAACCCGCAGGGTCACGGGATCGGTCCGTCCTCACCGGGCAAGCCGATCCCCGCTCTGGGGCTCCGCCGCGCACGGGCGGCCACCGCGCTCATGCTCGCGCTGCCCGGCTCGAGCTACCTGTATCAGGGCGAGGAGCTCGGGCTGCCCGAAGTGATCGATCTTCCCGACGATGCTCGTCAGGACCCGACGTGGTTCCGAACGAACGGCGAGCGCTACGGCCGGGACGGATGCCGCGTGCCGATCCCGTGGCGTCAGAACGCCGCGGCGTACGGATTCAGCCCGAGCGGCTTCGCGTGGCTCCCCCAGCCCGTCGAGTGGGCCGGCCTCGCGCGCGACGCGCAGCGGGCCGACCCGTCGTCGACGCTGTCGCTCTACCGCACGCTGCTCCTCGAGCGCCGTCGCAATGCCCTCGGGGCCGGCACGGTGGCGTGGCTGGGCGGCTTCGGAACGGATGCCGTGGCATTCCGCAACGGGAATGTGACGGTGTTGGCCAACCTGGGTTCGACGCCGATCGCGCTGCCTGACGGTATCGTGATCGCGGCGAGCGGTCCGCTCGCCGGGCGTCGGTTGCCCGCGGACACGACCGTATGGATGGCGCGAGGCTGAGCAGCCCGCGGGTGCGGGGCGAGCCCGAAGTGGGGTGACGTACGTGGTGAGCATCGACGAGGTCGCGCGTCACGCGGGCGTCTCGACGGCGACCGTCTCGCGCACGCTCAGCGGTCGCGGCCCTGTCTCGGACTCGACCCGGGCTCGCGTCGAGGCGGCGGCCAAGACCCTCGGCTATGTGGTCTCGGCCTCCGCATCGAGTCTCGCCTCGGGTCGTACCCGCAACATCGGCGTGCTCGTGCCGTTCCTCGACCGCTGGTTCTTCAGCACGGTGCTCAGCGGCATCGCGGCGGCCCTGATGCGCCGTGGCTACGACATCACGCTCTACAGCCTCACCGCCGATCGCACCGAGCGCGAGACCGTCTTCGAGACCTTCCTGCGCCGACAGCGAGTCGACGGCGTCATCGCGATCTCGATCGAGCTCGGCGAGTCCGAGACCGATCGGCTGCTGGAGCTCGGCCTCCCGGTGATCGCGATAGGCGGCCCGAACGCGCGCCTGACGACGCTGACCGTCGACGATGTCGAGGTCGCCAGACTCGCGACCCAGCACCTCCTCGCGCTGGGCCACCGCGAGATCGCGCACATCGGCGCCAGCCACGAGTTCGACGTCGACTTCCACATCCCGACTCGCAGGCGCCAAGGGTTCGAGATCGCGCTGGCGGATGCCGGCATCCCGGCCGTACCGGCTCGCTACGAGCCCGCCGACTTCACGATCGAAGGCGGGTTCCGTGCCGCGAAGCAGCTGCTGGGCCGGCCCGGGGGACTGCCGAGTGCGATCTTCGCGGCGTCCGACGAGATGGCGATCGGCGCGATCCTGGCCGCCCGAGAGCTGGGCTATCGCGTCCCGGAGGACGTGTCGGTAATGGGGATCGACGGGCACGAGCTCGGCGAGTTCTTCCGCCTGACCACGGTCGACCAGTTCCCGCGCCGGCAGGGCGAGCGTGCGACCGACGCGATCCTCGCGGAGCTCGAGCCCGCCGGCCCCGATGCGCCGCACGTCGAGCCGGCGCGCCTGCCCTACGAGCTGACCGTGCGGGGTTCGACGGCCCGCCACCGCCCCTGACCCCCAACCGGTTACGGACGCGACACGCCGTCGCCGCGGTGCGCGCCGCGGCGCGTCGCGTCCGTAACCGGTTGGGGGGGAGGTGAGGCGAGCCGGCCGGACGGAACCGCGGCGA
Organism: Microbacterium pumilum; assembly: GCF_039530225.1. NCBI lineage: Bacteria > Bacillati > Actinomycetota > Actinomycetes > Micrococcales > Microbacteriaceae > Microbacterium > Microbacterium pumilum. The sequence continues at coordinate 928,881 of NZ_BAAAOH010000001.1, read as the reverse complement.
GCACGCGGTTAGGCTCGGGGTCATGACGATCGACCTCGAAGCCCTCTACATCGACCTGCACCGGCATCCCGAGCTGTCGTTCCAGGAGACGCGGACCGCGGGGATCATCACGCGCCACCTCACCGACCTCGGCATCGAGTTCGAAGAGGGCATCGGCAAGACCGGCGTCGCCGCCGTCATCCGAAACCCTTCGACAAGCTCTGGGCAGGCCACGACAAGCTCTGGGCAGGCCACGACAAGCTCAGGGACCGAGGGCACGACGAGCTCAGGGGCCGAGGGCCCGGTCGTGTGGCTCCGCGCCGACATGGATGCCCTTCCGGTCGAGGAGCGCACCGGCCTCGAATATGCGAGCACGGCACGCGGGACCGACCCTTCGGGCACCGATGTGCCCGTGATGCACGCGTGCGGGCACGACATGCACGTCACGGCTCTGCTGGGTGCGCTCGAACGCCTGGTCGCGGTGGGCGACGAGTGGTCGGGCACGCTCGTGGCCATCTTCCAGCCCGCCGAGGAGTACGGCGCCGGGTCGCAGGCGATGATCGCAGACGGCGTGCTCGATCGCTTCCCCAGGCCCGACGTCGTGCTCGGCCAGCACGTCACACCCCTGCCCTCCGGCGTCATCGGCGTCCGCCCCGGCACCCAGATGGCGGCATCCGACGGCCTCACCGTCACGCTTCACGGCCGCGGCGGGCACGGCTCACGCCCCCACTCCACGATCGATCCTGTCGTCATGGCAGCCGCGACAGTGATGCGGCTGCAGACGATCGTCTCTCGCGAGGTCGACCCGCGGGATGTCGCGGTGGTCACCGTGGGATCGATCCACGCCGGGCTCAAGAACAACATCATCCCCGCCGAGGCGAAGCTCGAACTGAGCCTTCGCTACCCCGACGAGGAGGCGCGCGAACGGGTGATGGCCAAGGTGGAGCGGGTCGTCCGGGCGGAGGCCGCGGCATCCGGAGCCGAAGAGCAGCCTGTGATCGTCGTCGACCACACCCTCCCGCCGACCATCAACGACGTCGACGCCACGGCGCGTGTGACGGCCGCGTTCGACCGCGAGTTCGGTGCCGGCACCGTCATCGACCCGGGCATGTTCACGGGCAGCGAGGACGTGTCGTGGTTCGCCCGCGAGGCCGGCGTTCCGCTCGTCTTCTGGTTCTGGGGAGGGGTCGACCCGCAGCAGTACGCGGATGCCGCAGCCGCCGGCACGATCGAGCGAGACGTTCCGACGAACCACTCGCCCTTCTTCGCACCCGTGCTGCAGCCCACGCTGACGCGCGGCGTCGACGCGCTCGTGGTCGCGGCGAGGGAGTTCCTGGGCTCGCGCTGAGCCCGCGCCACCGTCGTTCCCCGCGCACCCGCAGTGGACGTCTGCGCGATGTGTTCACTCTCGCGGCGATCCAGATTGCACAGTGCCCCCGACAGGCGTAGTGTCGCCCGCCGTGACAACTGAAAGTCGCGAGCCGCGGGATGAGCCCCCGATCGCCAAGCGCCTCATCATCGGCGACCCGCTCACCTCGCACAAACTCGACGACCAGCTGCTGCCGAAGAAGATGGCTCTGCCGATCTTCGCGTCGGACGCACTGAGCTCGGTGGCCTACGCTCCGCAGGAGCTGCTGATGATCCTCCTCACCGGAGGACTTGCGTTCCTCGTCTTCGCGCCGTGGATCGCACTGGCCGTCGTCATCGTCCTGGCGGTGGTCGTGATCAGCTATCGCCAGCTCATCAAGGCCTACCCCTCCGGCGGCGGAGACTACGAGGTCGCCTCGAAGAACCTGGGTGAGATCCCCGGCGTGGTCGTGGCCTCGGCGCTGCTGGTCGACTACGTGCTGACCGTCGCTGTTTCGGTCGCATCGGGAGTCGACAACATCATCTCCGCGGTGCCCGAGCTGAACCCCTGGCGGGTCGAGCTCGCGGTCGGCTTCGTGATCGTGATCGTCATCGTGAACCTTCGCGGCGTGCGCGAGGCGTCACTCGTGTTCGCGCTGCCGACCTACATCTTCATCGGGTCTGTCGCGCTCATGATCGTCATCGGTCTCGCACGTACGGCCCTCGGCGACCCACCCGTGGCGTCGAGCGCCGACTACACGGTGCAGGGGCAATCTCTGACCCAGGCCGCCTTCATCCTGCTCGTGCTGCGTGCCTTCTCGAGCGGATGCTCGGCACTGACCGGCGTCGAAGCGGTGGCCAATGGCGTGCCGGCGTTCCGCAAGCCGAAGGTGCGCAACGCGCAGGCGACGCTCGTGCTCATGGGCACGATCGCGGTCCTGCTGTTCGCCGGGCTCACCGCCCTGGCGCTGTACTCGGGAGTCCACTACTCCGAGGACCCCTGCAACCTGCAGGGCTTCGACTGCGAGAATCAGCCGCAGCCGAGCCTCATGGCGCAGGTCGCGGGTGCGACCTTCGGCGTCGGGTCCATCCCGTTCTTCGTCATCCAGGCGGCGACGGCCTGCGTCCTCCTGCTCGCCGCGAACACGGCGTTCAACGGGTTCCCCTTGCTGGGCTCCGTCCTCGCCCGCGACGGCTACGCGCCGAAGGCGCTCAACACCCGCGGCGACCGACTCGTGTTCTCGAACGGCATGGTCATCCTGGGCATCGCGGCGATCGGCATCCTGGTCATCTTCCAGGCGAATCTCACCACTCTCATCCAGCTCTACATCATCGGCGTCTTCATCTCGTTCTCCCTGGGTCAGATCGGCATGGTGCGCCATTGGCGACGGCTGCTGCGAGACCTCGCCACGACCGAGCAGGTCGCCGCGACCGCCGTCGACACGGCCGCCTGGACCTCGCTGAGCACCCTGCCGCAGGACGGTCCGTCGGCCGTCGCATCGCGCGCCGTGCCTGGCTTCACGCCCATCTCGCCGCAGGGCATCCGCCGCGAGCGGCGAGGCGCGAAGATCGGGCTCGTCATCAACTCCGTCGGAGCGACGCTCACCGTCTTCGTGCTCGTGATCGTCACCATCACGAAGTTCACGCACGGTGCGTATCTGGTCTTCATCATGATCCCGATCCTCGCGACCCTGATGATCGGCGTGAACCGCTACTACCGCGACGTCGAGCACGAGATCGCGGTAGACGACCAGACGCACTTCGGGTCGGAGGGGGATGTCGCCCTCATCCTCGTCAATCGGCTGCAGAAGCCGGTGATCAAGGCCATCGACTACGCTCTGGCCGCGACGCACGACAAGACTCTCGCCATCCATGTCGCAGTGAGCAAGGAGGAGTCCGAGGCCCTGCAGCGTCAGTGGCAGAAGCACGAGATCCCGATTCCGCTGGTGATCATCGAGTCGCCGTACCGCACCTTCGCGAGTCCGGTGGCGCAGTTCATCCGCGAATATCGGGCGTCGCACGGATCGTCGATCGTGACGGTCTACCTGCCGCAGTACATCGTCGGCCACTGGTGGGAGACGATCCTGCACAACCGCCGCTCGCGGCGCATCGCCAACCAGCTCATGCTCATCCACGGGGTGTCGATCAACCTCGTGCCGTGGCTGCTCGACTCGTCGGAGCTCATCTACGGCCGCCGCTCGCGTCCGCTTCCGGGTCAGGAGCGTGGTGGGCTGACCGCCGAGGATCCCGACCCGTCGGTGCCGATAACGTCCGCCCCTCCGGCATCCTGATCCCCGGTCCCTGAGCTTGTCGAAGGGCCGATGCGACCGGCCTGCGGCTCAGCGATCGGTGGGCTACGGGCGCACCGACTTCCGCTCGTACAGGTAGCGGGCCCACACCCAGCCGACGATCGCGATGCCCGCGCACCACGCCAGCGTGAGCCATCCGTTCATCTCCATCGGCGTGCCGAACAGCAGCGACCGCACCGTCTCGGTGAACGGCGTGAACGGCTGCCACTCGGCGAACCACTGCAGCCACGCAGGCATCGAGTCGGTCGGCACGAAGCCGCTGCCGAGGAGCGGCAGGATCATGATCGGCATCGGCAGGTTGCTCGCACTCTCGACGCCCCTGGCGTAGACGCCGAACGCGACCCCGAGCCAGCACATGGCGAAGGCGATCAGGGTGAGCACGCCGACAGTGCCGAGCCAACCCCAGACATTCGCGGGTGCGCGGAACCCGATCAGCACGGCGATGCCGATCACCACGATCGTCGCGAGCATGAGCTGGATGAGGTTGCCGATGACGTGGCCGCCGAGCACCGCCGATCGCGAGATGTTCATGGTGCGGAAGCGCGCGATGATCCCCTCGGTCATGTCCTGCGAGACCGAGATCGCAGGCCCCGTGGCGCCGCCTGCGACAGAGAGCAGAAGCACTCCCGGCACGACGTACTGGAGGTACGACGCCGTGCCGCCGGCGGGGAGGCCGGCACCGGGAAGGCCCGCGCCGAGCGTGCCGCCGAGCACGTAGACGAACAGCAGCAGGAAGACGACCGGCAGCGCGATGAGGTACGCGATGAGCGGGTACCTCAACGCATGCACGAGGTTGCGGCGCGACATCGTCAGCGCGTCGGTCACGGTGTACAGCAGGGCGTTCATCATGCCACCTCCTTCTCAGCGGTTCCGGCGGCGCCCGCTCGGCCGGTCAGGCTGAAGAAGACGTCGTCCAAGTCCGGAGTGTGGATGCTGAGCGAACGGGCCTCGAGCCCGTCGTGGTCGAGGCGGTCCATCAATGAACGGAGCGAGGCGAACCCGCCGTCGCTCGGCACATCGATCGCCAGCGCCTGGTCGTCGCGGGTGGCGTCCGCGAACGCGCGGGCCGCCGCATCCACCGACTCCGAATCGTCGAACTCGAGACGGATGCGGCCACCGGGCACGACCCGCTTCAGTTCGGCCGGTGTCCCGTCGGCGACGATCGTGCCCGCGTTCATCACTGCGATGCGGTCGGCGAGCTGGTCGGCCTCCTCCAGGTACTGCGTCGTCAGCAGGATCGTCGTGCCGGCTGCGACGAGTTCGCGCACGATGCTCCACATCTCGGCGCGGCTGCGGGGATCCAGGCCGGTGGTCGGTTCGTCCAGGAAGACGATCGCCGGCCGCGAGATCAGGGTCATCGCCAGGTCGAGTCGGCGGCGCATGCCCCCGGAGTAGATCGCGAGCGGCTTGCGCGCGGCATCCGTCAGCTCGAAACGCTCGAGCAGCTCCGCAACGCGCCTCCTGCCCTCGCTGCGTCCGAGGTGACGGAGGTCGGCCATGAGGCGCAGGTTCTCCTCGCCCGTCATGAGGGCGTCGACGGCCGAGAACTGACCGGTCACGCCGATCGCGGCGCGGACGGCTTCGGCCTGGCGCACGACATCGTGGCCGGCGACGCGTGCTGTTCCCGCGTCGGGTCGCAGCAGGGTGGAGAGGATGTGGATCATGGTCGTCTTGCCGGCGCCGTTCGGTCCGAGCAGAGCGAACACGCCGCCCGACGGGATGTCGAGATCGATGCGGTCCAGCACGACCTGGTCGCCGAACGACTTCGTGAGCCGTGTCGTCTCGATGGCAGCGGTCATCGTCGTTCCCCTTCTTTCGGTTGGTGGAGAGACCGACGGGGCACGTGACCCGGCGGTGGTGGAGCGCGTGCGTCAGAGACTCTCGGCGGCTCCGGGTGACGCGCGATGCAGGCTGATGTCGCCGTAGCCGGTGCGGGCGTGCACCTCGAGGGTGTCTTCGCCGTCGGCGGGTCCGGGGTCGGCCGACAGGTCGTTGCGCACGATGCCATGCCTGCTCGATGCGTCGAGCCAGACCGGCGTCCCTCGGCGCACCCCGAGGGTCACCGCGCCATACGAGGCCTCGATGCGCGCGGCGCCGCGTGTGAGCTCGCGGATGCGGACGGGTCCGTAGGCGGATCGCACCGTCAGCGCCGGACCGGGGTCGCCCAGCTGCACGACGCCGCTCGACGTGGCGATGTCGGCCATGCCGACGACCGTGCCGACGTCGATGCCGGCATCCGAGCCTTTGAGCCGCAGCGCCCCGCCGACATGACGGATGCGGGCCCGCCCCGACTTGAGCGTCACATCCGCGTCGCCCGAAATGTTCTCGACGCGAAGCTCGCCGTGACCGAGCCCGAGATCGGCGCGCCCCGCGCGCTCGATGGTGGCATCGCCGTAGTCGAGGGCCAGTCGCACGGTGCCGAGGCTTCCCGAGAGGTGCGTCGAGCCGTACTTCACCGACACCGACGCATCGGACGCCTCTGGCACGCGCACCACGACCTCGACCGAGTCGCCCGGCCCGAACAGATTCAGCCGGTACGGTCCGATGATGCTGACGTCGGCGCCGGCGTGCGTGACCCGAACCCCCTCTGCGGCACTCCGATCACCCGAGCGGCGCGGATTCGCAGGTGCGATCTCGACACTCACGTCGTCGCGCTGTTCGGCGATGACCTCGACGCGACCCATCTGCACCTCGATGCGGCACGAGGCGGGGCCGGCGACCGGATAGACGGTCATGTCAGCGCACCCATCCGGAGTACTGCGAAGACCGCGACGCGGGCTGGTCCGGCTTGGGCTCGAGCGCCGTGCCGATCGCCCGCACGAGCCACGTGTTGAGCGATACGCCCTCGCTCGCGGCGGCTGCCTCGGCGCGGAGCTTCAACGCGTCGGGCAGTCGGAGGGTCGTGCGCGACGTCGACGCATCCTCCGCGTCGTCCACGGCGTCAGCGGCCGAAGGCTGCCGGGCGGTCGCCGTGGGAGCGGTCCGATCCACCGGAGCGGCCTCGATCACGGCGGGTGAGGTGACGGCGAACTCGACGTCGCGTCCCCGCAGGCGCACGTCGACCGAGCCTGGAGCGAGGTCTCGCGAGATCTCACCGGCCGCGTCGGTCAACGCGTCGAGGATCGCCAACCGCGCGGCCGCCTCGAGAGCGGCGGCCAGGCGGCCCGCGACCTCTTCGGTCTCCGGCCCGCCCGCCGCGGCCGCGGACAGCAGTTGGCGCTGCAGCGCCTCGATGTGTGATGAGATCTGCATGACACCACTTTGACACTACTCTGACGTCATGTCAATCCTCGGATGCCACTATCTGACGTCACAGCGACACCAGACGGACATCACGCAGCGAAAGGGGCGACCGCCCGGCGCGACCGAGCCGCGCAGATAGGATGGATGTCGTCCGGCACCCGATTCTGCATCCGCCCGATCCTGGAGCTCAGCCGCGTGACCACCCCCTCTCAGACCACCGCGGCGCGACCTGCCGCCGACACCGTCGACAATGCGGCGGCGACGCCCGAGAAGGAGCAGCCGTACGCGGCGCTCGGACTCAAACCCGACGAGTATGCCCGCATCCGCGAGATCCTCGGTCGGCGCCCCACCAGCGGCGAGCTGGCGATGTACTCGGTGATGTGGTCGGAGCACTGCTCCTACAAGTCGAGCAAGATCTACCTCCGCCAGTTCGGCGAGAAGGTGTCGGATGAGATGAAGACCCGCCTGATGGTGGGCATGGGCCAGAACGCCGGCGTCGTCGACATCGGCGAGGGCTGGGCCGTCACGTTCAAGGTCGAGTCCCACAATCACCCCAGCTACATCGAGCCGTTCCAGGGCGCTGCGACCGGTGTCGGCGGCATCGTGCGCGACATCATCTCCATGGGCGCCCGGCCGGTGGCCGTCATGGACCAGCTACGCTTCGGCGCCATCGACCATCCCGACACCGCGCGCGTCGTCCACGGCGTCGTGAGCGGCATCTCGTTCTACGGCAACTGCCTCGGCCTGCCGAACATCGGCGGCGAGACCGTGTTCGACGCCGTCTACCAGGGCAACCCGCTGGTGAACGCCCTCGCGGTCGGTGTCCTCCGCCACGAAGACCTCAAGCTCGCGAACGCATCCGGCGCCGGCAACCAGGTCGTCCTGTTCGGAGCCCGCACCGGCGGGGACGGCATCGGCGGAGCATCCATTCTCGCATCCGACTCGTTCGACTCGACCGGCCCGACCAAGCGCCCGGCGGTGCAGGTCGGCGACCCGTTCGCCGAGAAGGTGCTCATCGAGTGCTGCCTCGAGCTCTACCAGCGTGAACTCGTCGAAGCGATCCAGGATCTCGGCGCCGCCGGCATCTCGTGCGCGACGAGCGAGCTGGCCGCGAACGGCGGCAGCGGCATGCGCGTCGACCTCGAGAAAGTGCTGCTTCGCGACCCCACGCTCACCCCCGAGGAGATCCTCATGAGCGAGAGCCAGGAGCGCATGATGGCGATCGTGGCTCCCGAGAAGCTCGACGCCTTCCTCGCGGTGGTCGAGAAGTGGGATGTCGAGACCAGCGTGCTGGGCGAGGTCACCGGCGACGGGCGCCTCAAGATCTTCTGGCACGGCGAGCAGATCGTGGATGTCGACCCCTCGACGGTCGCCGTCGACGGACCCGTCTACGAACGGCCCGTCGCGTACCCGACCTGGATCGACGCGCTGCGCGACGATTCCGCGGCCGCGCTGGTGCGCGACGTGGACGCCGATACGCTCCGCCGGCAGTTCACGCAGCTGGTCGCGAGCCCGAACCTCGCCGACACCTCGTGGGTGACGAACCAGTACGACTACTTCGTGATGGGCAACACCGCGCTGTCGTTCCCCGACGACGCCGGCATGATCCGCGTCGACGAGCACTCCGGCCTGGGCTTCGCGATCGCCACGGACTGCAACGGCCGGTTCTGCCAGCTCGACCCGTACGAGGGCGCGAAGCTCGCCCTGGCCGAGGCGTACCGCAACGTCGCCGTCACGGGGGCGGTGCCGACCGCGGTCACCGACTGCCTGAACTTCGGCAGCCCCGAGAACCCCGAAGTGATGTGGCAGTTCTCGCGCGCGGTCGAGGGACTGTCGGACGGATGCCTCGAGCTCGGCATCCCGGTCACCGGCGGCAACGTCTCGTTCTACAACCAGACCGGCGACCAGCCGATCTTCCCGACCCCGGTGGTCGGCGTGCTCGGGATCATCGACGACGTCGCCCGTCGCGTGCCGTCGGGGTGGCAGGATCCGGGTGAGAACATCTACCTCCTGGGCGTGACATCGGCCGAGCTCAGCGGATCCGCCTGGGCGGGCACGGTGCACGGGCACCTGGGCGGCCGCCCGCCCGCGGTCGACCTCGCACACGAGAAGCGTCTCGCCGGGCTGCTGCACGCGGCATCCCTGCAGTCACTCGTCTCGAGCGCCCACGACCTGTCGTCGGGCGGACTCGCCCAGGCACTCGCCGAAGCGGTCATGCGGTTCGGAGTCGGCGCGCGAGTGTGGCTCACCGAGCTGATGGACCGTGACGGGGTGGATGCCGCATCCGCCCTGTTCTCGGAGTCCACCGGACGCGTCATCGTGTCGGTTCCCCGTGAGGATGACGTGAAGTTCCGCGGGCTGTGCGAGGGCCGTGGCTACCCGGTGCTGCGGATCGGCGTGACCGATGCCGCCGCTGATGGGGATGAGCCGGCGCTCGAGGTGCAGGGCCTGTTCACGGTGCCGCTCGCCGAACTGCGCGGCCTGTCACGCTCGACGCTGCCCGCGGCCTTCGGGCCGACGGTCGTCGAACCCGCCTGACCGTAGGATTGCACCATGGCGAACGAGGACGAGTACGGCGACTACCACGAGGCCCGGCAGAAGCGTGTGAAGGTCATCGCGTGGGTCGTCATCATCTCGCTGATCATCGTCGGCGGCGGTGCCACGGTCTTCGCTCTCCTCTTCGGCTGACAGTCGTCTTCGAGCCGAGCCAGCGGATGAGCGTCGCGGCTACCATGGCAGGGTGGAGGCCTTCCTGCTCTTCGTCGAGTCATGGTGGTGGGCCGCACCGGTCGCCGCGGGCGCCGGAGCGGCGGGATACCGCGCCGTGACGACGAACCGGCGCCGGGCAAGGCGACTCGAACTCGACGCTGCGCAGTACGAGGAGCGGCTCGCCTACCGCAGCCTCCTCGCCGCTCGCGCCGACTCCCGCGCCGCGAAGGGCGATGTGCTGGCCACGAAGGCTCGTCGAGACGCCCCCGCTTCGGTGCTCGCCGAGGCGCGGCGGCGGGCGGCTGCCATGAAGGATCGCGAGTGGTCCGCGTCGTTGAACCTTCGCGCCGCCCGCAGCCGCATCCAGGCGGCGCGGGTGCAGTATCACTCCCGAACCCCCGGTGCCCCGCTCCCGATAGAGGTGCTCGTCGCGCGCCAAGATGCGGTGACGGCACGGTGGCTCTCGTATGAGACGGATCCCGCGAAGGCTCTGGCCTTTCCGCAGATGCTCGATGCGCAGCATCCCACGACGCTGGCATTCCTTCGCGCCCAGCGGGACGCGCAGGAGCTGCGCAGCGCCGCAACGAGCGATCGAGTCACGCCGACGACGTATCTCGCCTATCGCGACGCGGTGGGCTCAGCCGAGGCCGCCTTCGAAGAGGCGGAGCGCGACGCGCTGGGGATCGCCCGCGACAACGTCTCCGATCTGTCCTGGGGGCCGGTGACGATCTCGATCCCGCCGTGGCTGCCACGCGCTGCCGAGATGCTCCGCACCATGACCGGCCCCGTGGAGTCTCCACCCTCGCCATCCGCGCCGCGGAGCACCGACCCGCCGACGCCTCCCCGACCCACCTGGCCGGCACCCGCCTGGCGCTCCGCGCCGCCACCACAGGGTTGACGGCGGCGGGCCCGCGGTTCCCCGGGCCCGGTCACTCAGCTACCTCCCCGAGACCGCGGCGCCGCACGCCCGTTACCATGACAGGGTGGAGCCCTTCTTCACGTTCCTCGGGAACTTCTGGTGGCTCATCTTCCCCGTCATGGGTGTGGTGGCCAGCGTCGGCAGCGCCTGGGAGCGCGGCGCCCGGCGACGCCACCGTCGGCGGCTCGAAGTTCTGAAGGCCAAGGCCGAGCTCAAGTCGGCGCAAGCGGCGGCCCGCGGAGTCACCGGCCCCGTGCCGATCACTCAGCAGGCGCCGGCGCAGAACTCTCTCATGGCCGACATGACGCCGTGGAAGAACCCCACTTCGGTCCCCACCGGCTCGCAGCTCGAACGCCTGTTCGCGTCACATGACGAGGTCACCTCGCGCTGGCTCGAGTACGAATTGGATGTCGCCAAGACCATCGCCTTTCCCGCGATGAGCGATGGCAGGCAGCCGTTGACGGCCGCCTTCCTTCGAGCGAAGCGGATCGCCGACGGCCTGCGGCCCGCTTCGGCGAAGGCACGGCTCACGCGCGAGCAGCTGGCCGAGTACCGGAATGCGGTCGCCGACTACGAGGTCGCGTTCGACGTCGCGGAGCGCGATGCGCGGCGGATCAAGGACTCGAGCTTCACCGAGGTGGAGCGCAAGCGGCTCGACACCGCCAAGCAGCTGCTGACCGTCGCGATCGACGAGGCGGCCACCCCGGCGGAGCGCCAGCTCGCGTACCGGCGGGTGCGCGAGGAGCTCGACGGTCTCATTTCGCTTTCGGACGGCGCCATCGAGGTGCTCGAGTCGCAGGTCATGCTCGAGATCACCCGGAGCGCCCCGCAGACGCCCGGTGCCCCGTCATCCGACACCTCGAAGCCGGCACCTACGGGCCAGAGCTCACCGCCGCGACCGAGCACGACGCCGCCGCAGCCGTCGACGCCGTCTCAGCAGGCATCCAGCACACCGCACGACTCGAAAGCAGCGCCCTGGCCGGTGCCGGCGCGAAGCGCTGACACGACTCCCGGCCGCGTGGTGCACCCCAAGCCCCGACCTTGAGCCGTCCTCAGCCCGTTGTGTGAGGGTTCCCCGGCTCAGGATCGGAATGCGCCTCGATCCACCTGTCGATGCGCGCGAACCAGTCGAACAGCCATGCCGCCTGTGCGTCGAGGCCCTCGGGGACCTCGGCCCGCGGAACGCGCCATGCGCGCATCGTGATGCGCTTGTCCATGGGCAGCGCCTGCCAGATGTCGCCGAGCGTGACGAGCCGCTCGAGCCCGGTGTGGGCGACGAAGACGACGTCCGAGTCGCTCGCGCACAGGGCGGCATGCACACCGCCGGGATGCGGCGCCATGACGTGAGTGAGCGCTTCGGCGCGCTCGGCCATCTCCTCGCGCCCCGCGCCCCGCAGCCGATCGATGCGGCTCCGCCGCCGGCGGGTCGTGAAGTTGCCTCCCTCGGGGAAGATCACGAGCGCGTCGTCTGCGGCCATCCCCCGGGCGAGGTCGCCGATCTCGGCCTCGACCGCCGATCCACCGCCCGTCTTGCCGGGCCCGAAGCCTGCAGGCGCGATGAAGCGCGAAGGGATGCGGCTCAGCATCGCGTCGATGGCGGCATCCCACTGGAGCTTCTGCGCGAGCACGATGCGGGGCATCCGATGCGCCGCGTTGAGCAGCACGTGGATCAGGATGAACGAGTCCCCGGGACCCGCGTGACGGCTCGCCACGATGAGCGGTATCCCGGTGGAGAAGACACTCGCCACCGACGCATAGGCCTCTTCACGGGCATCCGCCTGCGCAGTCTCGATCTTGAGGCGCAGCGACGAGCCGAACACCCAGAACAGCACCCGTAGCGCCAGTCCGGCGAGACCGTAGTGAGCGCGCCGGAACGCGGGCGCGCGCAGCTTCCACCCGAACCCCGATGCGATCCACAGCAGGAACAGCGCGACGAGCACCGCGGCATCCCACACCAGGTAGACGAAAGCGAGCCAGACCACCCGGAGCGCGCGGATGTGACGGGGCACCAGCGCGATGAGCGCGAGGAAGATGAGGAACGCGAGCGGTGTCGCGACCAGCGCGACGATGCCGAGCACGACCACGATCGGCGCGATGACGAGGCGTCTCACCCACCGGGGCGGCGGCCGCATCAGCGGGAGCCAGTTTCCGTGCCCGCCGGACCGGTCGAGGTGCTGTAGCCGACGAGTCCGTGGTCTCGCAGGAACCCTTTGCCGGCGACGTAGGCCTGATCGATCCGGCGATGCACCGTCTCGATGCGCCGGAACGCCATGAGCGAGTCGTCCCCCTCGAGCGCGCCGCCGCTCGGCAGCACATGCAGCACGACGCCGTCGGGCAGCGTCGCCAGGTCACGCGCGAACCGATGACGTCTGGCGATCTCGAACGCGACGCGGGCCGCGCCGACCGCCGACGTCGGCGCCTCGAGCGGCGTCTCGACCCGCCCCACCTGCAGCACGAAGACGGTGCGGGCGCCGGCCGCGAGCGCTTGATCGATCGGGATGGAATTGACCACGCCGCCGTCGATGAAGTGCTCGTCTCCGATGCGGGTGGCCGGCAGCAGCCCAGGCACCGAGGCCGAGGCCAGCACAGCCGGGATGAGCGGACCGGAGTCGAACACGTGCTCGGCCGCCCGCTCGATGTTCGCGGCCACGACGCGGAGCGGCACGGCGAGGTCCTCGAACCGCGCGTCAACTCCGAGGGAGCGCTCGAGGATGCGCTGAAGCGGCGCGGGCGAGTTGAGGTGCGTCTGGGTCTTGATGAGTCGCCATGCCTGTGCGCCCAGCGAGTCGCCGTACACGGCGGTCGCCTCTGGCGAGGTCCAGGCGCGCATCAGCGTGTCGACGACGGTCGGTGTGGGATCGGCGGCGACCAGCGCGCCGTTGATCGCGCCGATCGATGTGCCGGCGACGACATCCGGCCGGATGCCGGCCTCCAAGAGCGCTTGGATCATCCCGATCTCCACCGCACCGCGGATTCCTCCGCCGCCGAGGACGAACGCTACGGGAGAGTCCATCTGTCACCACCCGTTCCGCCGTCCGGCTGCCTCCATCATGTGCGGCGCGGACCGCATGCGCCAGATCGGGTATTGACAGCGCGGTGGAACCGTTGCATGGTTAGTTAGTCAAGTAATTAACCAACCAGGCGGAGAGACAGTGATCGAAGAAGGCAGAGCGCTCTTCCTGCAGATCGCCGAGAGCGTCGAGGACTCCATCATCGAACGGAGCCTGCCCGAAGAGGGCCAGGCGCCGTCGACGAACGAGCTCGCTGCCTTCTACCGGATCAACCCCGCCACCGCTGCCAAGGGAGTCAACATGCTCGTCGACAAGGGGGTGCTCTACAAGCGGCGCGGCATCGGCATGTTCGTCGCCCCTGGCGCCCGTGACCTGCTGCTGGAAGAGCGCCGCACGGTGTTCGCCGACCGCTTCGTCGACCCACTCCTCGCCGAGGCACGCAAGCTCGGGCTGGGGCCGGATGACCTCACCCGCCTCATCCGCGATCGCGCCGCCACGGCGCCGATCGCCACCCCCACGGAAGGAGCCGAGCGATGACCGGCGTGATCGAGGTGACCAACCTCACCAAGCGCTATCGCGACGCACTCGCGGTCGATCGCGTGAGCTTCACGATCGAGAAGGACACGATCTACGGGCTGCTCGGCCGCAACGGCGCCGGAAAGACGACCGTGATGTCGATACTCACCGCGCAGAACTTCGCCACGAGCGGCGAAATGCGGGTGTTCGGCCAGCAGCCCTATGAGAACACCAAAGTCCTGCAGCGCATGTGCTTCGTGCGCGAGAGCCAGAAGTATCCGGACGACGCGAAGCCGTCGCACGCTCTCGCCACCGCGCGACTGTTCTTCCCGAACTGGGACCAGCAGCTTGCGGAGCGGCTCGTCGACGACTTCCAGCTGCCCATGAAGCGCCGGATCAAGAAGCTCTCGCGCGGCCAGCTCTCGGCGGTGGGCGTGATCATCGGCCTCGCCTCCCGCGCCGAGATCACCTTCTTCGACGAGCCCTATCTCGGACTGGATGCCGTCGCTCGGCAGATCTTCTACGACCGGCTGCTCGAGGACTACACCGAGCACCCGCGCACCGTGATCCTCTCGAGCCACCTGATCGACGAGGTGGCGAACCTCATCGAGAAGGTGCTCGTGATCGACCGCGGCCGGATCATCATGGACGAAGACACGGATGCCGTCCGCGACCGCGCCGCGAACATCGTCGGCGACGCCGCCGCCGTCGACGCCTTCGTCGCCGGCCGCGAGGTCATCCACCGCGAGAGCCTCGGGCGCGTGGCATCCGTCACCGTCCTCGGTGCACTCACCGCCGCTGACCATGAACGGCTCGCGGCGGCGGGCCTCGAAGTCGCTCCGGTGTCGCTGCAGCAGCTCATCGTCCGCACCACCCAGCACGCCGCGGCGGCGGGCGTGGACGACCACGACCAAGCCACCGCGATCGACGAAGGGGCACTGTCATGAGCACTTCTCATCTCGATGGGGCTCCGCCCCGAACCCCCGGCGCGCAGACTCATGCCAACCGCACGCTGGGTGTCGTCCGCATGCAGCTGATCAACAAGCAGACCTACATCTGGATCCCGCTCATCATCCTGGGCGGCGCGTTCTTCCTCGCCTTGGCGATCTACGTGATCCTTGCCAATTCCGGGGTGCCCGGTCCCTTCTACGGGGGCGGCGCCCAGGCTCCGCTGTGGTACTTCGGCATCGTCGGCATCCAGGCCCTTACGCTGACCTTCCCGTTCTCGCAGGCGATGAGCGTGAGCCGGCGCGAGTTCTACCTCGGCACGCTCCTCACGGCAGCCCTGACCTCCGCCATCCTCGCGGCGATCGCGGTCGTCGGCGGCCTCATCGAACGCGCCACGAATGGGTGGGGAGTGAACGGGTGGTTCTTCGGACTGCCGTGGATCTGGGAGAACGGGCCTCTCGGCGCCTTCCTCGTCAACTTCGTGCTGGCGATGCTGTTCTTCGTGGTCGGGTTCTGGTGCGCCACGATCTACAAGCGGTTCGGATCGATCTGGCTGACAGCCGTGCTCGTCGGCGTCGGCGCCCTGTTCGTCCTCGGACTGTGGGCGATCGGCCGCCTGGACGCGTGGGGCGTGGTCGGCGAATGGATCGCCACCCAGGGAGTCACGGGCCTGTCGCTGTGGGGGCTGGTTCTCGCGGTCGTGCTCGCCGGCTCCGCCTTCCTCACCCTCCGGCGCGCGGTGCCGTAGGCCGGTCCTGCGTCCCGAAACGGGAGTTCACGTTGGCGAAGTGCGTCCTCAGACACCGTCGGCGGCCTCGGTGTGGTGACGGATGACCTCGGCCACCACGAATGTGAACCACTTCTGGGCGAATTCCGGATCGAGGTCGGCGTCGATGGCGAGCGCACGCAGGCGTTCGAGCTGCTGTTCCTCGCGTGCGGGATCGGACGGCGGCATCCCATGCTTCGCCTTCAGCCGCCCCACCTGCTTGGTCGCGCGGAATCGTTCGGCGAGGAGATAGACCAGCGCGGCATCGATGTTGTCGATGGTCGCGCGAAAGCTCAGCAGAGTCTCGAACGGATCGTCCTCGCCGGACGACGGTGATGCATCGGTCATGGCGTCCCCCTCGTGCCTCGACGATACCGCGCGGCCACCGGGCGCCACGTGTCACGCCGGGCAGGCCTCGAACGGGTTCGAGTGCACGAGCCCTAGAGTGTCACCATGACTGACGCGTCCATCTCGCCCGGCGCCCACGGGACAGACGATCTCACGCCGCTCGCCGCAGATCCGGCGGCGGGCACTGCCGCCGGACCGCCCAGCGGCGGCGGCCTCCCCGCCGTCGTGCCGGCGCCCGGCGGCGCCGCCGTCGAGAACGGACAGGACCGGCCGTTGTGGGCGCGCCTGGACCATCCCTTCACCGTCGGACTGCTGCTGACCCTTGGCGGACTGGTCGCGATCCTCTTCGGAATCGCGTTGACCAACATCGCCACGATCCTCGTCTACATCGGACTGGCTGCGTTCGCGGCCCTTGGCCTGGATCCGGTGATCAAATGGCTCGGCAAGCACAATGTGAAGCGCGGGTGGGCGATCGCGATCATCTTCCTCGTCTTCGCCGTCATCGGCATCGGCCTTCTCTGGCTCGTCGTGCCCACCCTGATCACCCAGGTCGGCCAGTTGATCAGCGGCATCCCTGATTCGATCGCCAACTTCGAGAAGTCCGACTTCTACCACTGGCTCGAGGGGATCTTCGGCACCGGACTCACGTCGCTCGTCGACGAGGTGGAGAAGTTCATCACCGACCCGAAGAACATCGCGGCGATCTCCGGAGGCCTGCTGAAGGTCGGCGCGGGCATCGCCACTGCCATCTCCGGCGGCCTGATCGTCGTCGTCCTGACGCTGTACTTCGTCGCGTCGCTCCCCGGCATCAAGGACTCGCTGATGCAGTTCGCGCCGGCACGCCGGCGCCCGGGTGTGCGCGCGATGACCGACCAGATCACCGACTCGGTCGGCGGATACCTCATGGGCATGGTCGTCCTGGCGTTCTTCAACTCCGTCGTGGCGACCATCCTGCACTTGGTTCTGCGCCTCCCCTACCCGCTGCTCATGGGCGTGCTCGCCTTCTCGATCACGATCATCCCGCTGATCGGACCCGTGCTGTACTGGATCGTCGCGACCACGCTGGCGCTGTTCACGAGCCCGATCTCAGCGCTGATCTTCGCCATCTGCTACCTGATCTACATCCAGATCGAGGCCTACGTGCTGACCCCGAAGGTCATGAACAGGGCCATCGAGATACCCGGTTCGCTCGTGGTGATCGGCGCACTCATCGGTGGCACGCTGCTCGGCTTCATCGGGGCTCTGATCGCCATCCCCGTGACGGCGTCGATCCTGCTGATCATCAAACAGGTGTTCTTCAAGAAGCAGGACGCGAAGGTCTGACCCGGGCCCTCATCGACGAGATCAGGGGCATCGACCGATTCAGGACCGATCCGCGCGAACCGTCCTGAATTCGTCGATCGTCCTGCATCCGTCGACGACAGCGACTGGGCTCAGGCGGTCCGTCCGGTCGCTGAGCTTGTCGACGCGCCCGAAGCGCGGGACGCGACTCAGCGCGCGGGCAGGATCATCGTCGGCGACGGCGCGGGGGTACGGTGCCTCACGGGTCCCGGCACCCCGGTACGCAGATCGAGAGTGAGTGAGACCACGTCGTCCGAGCGCTGTCCGGCGACGAGCAGGGTGTCGCGCACCACCACGTGATGCCGCGGCCAGTCCACGCCGGCCTCGACGAGGGCTACCCGCGCGACCACGTCGCCCTGCCCGTGCACCCGCAGCGTCGCGATGGTGTTGCTTCCTCGCACCCCGACGTAGATGAAGTGCTCGTCTCGCGAGGTCGTGATCCCCGCCGCAGTGTCGCCGTCGAGCACGCCCATGCCGAGTGGCGTTCCTCCGACGAGATGCCACGACCCCGCGGCATCCGCACCGAGCACGAAGACTTCGCACGACAGTTCGGCGACCACGTACAGGTGGCCGCTGGGGTGCTGCACCAGGTGACGCGGCCCGGTGCCGAGCGGCAGCACGACCTGCTGCACCTCGCGCAGCCCCGCCGGGCTGTCCCGCCAGAACCGGACGAGATCGAGGCCCATGTCGGTCGTCGCGATGAGCCCGCCGGCGAGGTACTCCGCCTGATGCGCCCGAGAGGGGCGAGCGGATGCCGCGTCCGCGGCTTCACGCGGATCCTCGGCGTACGCGGGCACGAGGTGCGCGAACTCGGCGCCCACCGCGGCGCGCAACGCACTCGCGGCGGCTCCGAGATCGACATCGGCCGCCGCGGCGAGGGGCTGATCCGATCCGTAGGGGTCGGTCGCCGCAGCGGCGACGGCCGGGGACGATGGCCGCCCCGCGGCATCCAGCGACATCCGGACGACGTCGCCCTCAGCCCACGAGCACGCGATGAGCGATCCGCCGTCGGGCGCCACCGCGATATGACAGAGCGCCCCACCGCCGGGGATCGCGTCGCCGAGCCGCGCGAACGAAGCCTCGCCGGTGCGGCGGAACGCCTGGAGGGTGCCCGCTTCCTCTTGGGCGGCGTAGAGCACGTCCAGCGTCGGATGCTGAGCGAGCCACGACGGGGAGTCGGCGGCCGCGACGTCGCCCGCGAACCCGAGCGGCCCGGCGGCGGACGCGTCATCCGGCGCGCCGGCGAGCAGCATCCCGATCCCGGACGCCACACCTTCCATGTCGGCGGTGTACGCGCCGAGCCAGAACCGCATCAGGCGATGAGGTCGTGGCGCACGATCACGGCGTCGCGGGATGCGCCGACACCGATCACCGAGATCCGGGTGGAGCTCATCTCCTCGAGCGCCAGGACGTAGTCCTGCGCGGCGAGCGGAAGGTCATCGAATTCGCGGGCGCCTGTGATGTCTTCCTTCCAGCCCGGCAGGAACTCCAGGATCGGCCTCGCGTGGTGGAAGTCGGACTGATTGACCGGCATCTCGTCGAAGCGTTCGCCGTCGACGTCGTACGCCACGCACACCGGGATCTCGTCGAGACCGGTCAGGATGTCGAGCTTGGTGAGGACGAGGTCGGTGATGCCGTTGATCCGCGTCGCGTACCGCGTGATGGGAGCGTCGTACCAGCCGACCCGCCGCGGCCGACCCGTCGTGGTGCCGAACTCGAAGCCCCGCGAGCGCAGCCATTCGCCCTGCTCGTCGAACAGCTCGGTCGGGAAGGGTCCTGATCCGACGCGCGTCGTGTAGGCCTTCACGATGCCGACGATCCGATCCAGGCGATTGGGTCCGACGCCGGCGCCGGTCGACGCGCCGCCCGCGGTCGCGGACGACGAGGTCACGAACGGGTAGGTGCCGTGGTCGACGTCGAGCATGGTCGCCTGGCCGCCCTCGAACACGACGACGTCGCCGCGGTCGAGCGCGTCGTTGAGCAGCAGCCCGGTGTCGGCGACCATGGGCCGTAGCCGCTCGGCGTACGACAGCAGATCCTCCACGATCTCGTCGACCGTGATCGCCCGGCGGTTGAAGACCTTCACCAGGAGGTGGTTCTTCTGGTCCAGCGCACCCTCGACCTTCTGACGCAGGATGTTCTCGTCGAAGAGGTCCTGAATCCGGATGCCGACGCGGTTGATCTTGTCGGCATACGCCGGGCCGATGCCACGCCCCGTGGTGCCGATCTGGCGCTTGCCGAGGAAGCGCTCGGTCACCTTGTCGAGTGTGCGGTGGTACTGCGTGATGACGTGGGCGTTGGCGCTGATGCGCAGCCGGGAGGCGTCGACGCCGCGCGACTGCAGCGCTTCGAGCTCGAAGAAGAGGACTTCGAGGTCGATGACCACGCCGTTGCCGATGACGGCGTTCACACCGGGCGACAGGATGCCGGAAGGCAGGAGGTGCAGGGCGTACTTCTCGGTGCCGATCACGACGGTGTGACCCGCATTGTTGCCACCGTTGAACTTCACGACCCAGTCGGTGCGGTCACCGAGCAGGTCGGTCGCCTTGCCCTTGCCTTCGTCTCCCCATTGCACTCCGATGATGACGATGCCTGGCATGGGTCCCCCTGGGAATGGCGCCGCGACGGGTGCGGCGAACGGGCATGTCCAGTCTATCGACGGCGCCGCCGAGCCCGCGGAGTGTGCCCGGGCCGTCGACTTTCCGCGGCGGATCGGCGACCGATCCCGAGGCCGCCGATATGGTGAGCGCATGCTGAGATCGAACGCCTGGGCGCAGATCTGGTCGGTCATCCGCGTCCTCGCGGCAGGACTCATCGCTGCCGCGATAGTGCGCCAGCTCGCCAACACGCTGGAGATCGCGACGAGGGAGGGACGCGACATCGGCGTCACCCTCGTCAACTACTTCAGCTACTACACGATCCTCTCGAATCTGCTGTCGGTCATCGTCCTGCTCTGGGCCGCGCTGTGGTTCTGGTTCCGTCGTCGCGACGAAGCCGACGAGCCGCCGATCCTCGCCCGAGTGCTCGCGGCGACGACGACGTACATGATCATCACGGGCATCGTCTACAACACGCTCCTCCGCGGCATCCAACTCGCCCCCGGCACTTCGATCCCCTGGACCAACGAGGTCCTGCACGTCGTCGGCCCGATCCTGCTCGCCCTCGACCTGTTCCTCGGTCCGCTGCGCCGTCGTCTGCCGTGGCGCGCGGCGTGGACGATCGCGGCGATTCCGATCATCTGGGTGATCTACACCCTCATCCGCGGCCCGCTGACGACGAACCCCGTCGACGGATCGCCGTTCTGGTATCCCTACCCCTTCCTCAACCCGAACGGTCCGAACGGCTACGGCTCGGTCGTGCTGTACATCATCGGCATCGCCGTCGCGGTCATCGCAGTCGGGTTCTTCGTCCTCTGGATCGGCCGGCTGCGTGGCGCGAGTGTCGAAGAGGAAGAGTCCGCAGAAGCGCAGGACGCGATCGACGCGCCCGAGCATCCCCACTCCACCGCGTAGCACTCGAACCTCTCGGGACCCTTCAGTCTTCGGTCGTCGAGAGGTGCCATCGAACCCCTCACTAGACTTGAACCATGTCGAAGGTTCTTCAGTCACTCCCCGTCGGCGAGCGCGTCGGCATCGCCTTCTCGGGGGGCCTCGACACCTCGGTGGCCGTCGCCTGGATGCGCGACAAGGGTGCGATCCCCTGCACCTACACGGGCGATCTGGGCCAGCCCGACGAAGACGACATCGACGCGATCCCGGACCGTGCCCTCGAATACGGCGCGGAGATCTCACGTCTCATCGACTGCAAGGTGGCCCTCGTCGAAGAGGGCTTCGGCGCCCTCGCGTGCGGCGCCTTCCACATCCGCTCAGGCAGCCGCACCTACTTCAACACGACGCCGATCGGTCGTGCGGTCACCGGCACTCTCCTGGTGCGCGCGATGAAGGATGACGGCGTCGACATCTGGGGCGATGGATCGACCTACAAGGGCAACGACATCGAGCGGTTCTACCGCTACGGGCTTCTCGCCAACCCCGCGCTGCGCATCTACAAGCCCTGGCTCGACGCGGACTTCGTCACCGAGCTCGGCGGCCGGCAGGAGATGAGCGAGTGGCTCGTCGCGCACGGCTTCCCCTATCGAGACTCCGCCGAGAAGGCGTACTCGACCGACGCGAACATCTGGGGTGCGACGCATGAGGCGAAGACCCTGGAACACCTGAACGTCTCACTCGAGACCGTCGAGCCGATCATGGGAGTGCGTTTCTGGGATCCCGCGATCGAAATCGACACCGAAGACGTCACGATCGCCTTCGAGGCCGGTCGGCCGGTCGCGATCAACGGCGTCGAGTTCACGGATGCCGTGGCACTCGTGCGGGAGGCGAACATCGTCGGCGGTCGCCACGGGCTCGGTATGAGCGACCAGATCGAGAACCGCATCATCGAGGCGAAGTCGCGCGGCATCTACGAGGCGCCCGGAATGGCGCTGCTCTTCATCGCCTACGAGCGCCTGGTCAACGGCATCCTGAACGAGGACACCTTGGCGACCTATCACGAGCAAGGCCGCCGGCTCGGGCGGCTGATGTACGAGGGCCGCTGGCTCGAGCCGCAGTCCCTCATGCTGCGCGAATCGATCCAGAAGTGGGTGGGCTCGACCATCACCGGCGCCGTCACGCTGCGCCTGCGCCGCGGCGAGGACTACACGATCCTCGACACCACCGGACCCTGGCTCTCTTATGCCCCCGAGAAGCTGTCGATGGAGCGCGTCGGCGACGCCGCCTTCGGTCCCGTCGACCGCATCGGTCAGCTGACGATGCGCAACCTCGACATCGCCGACTCGCGCACCCGTCTCGAGCACTATGCCGCGCACGGAATCATCGGCGGCGCGGCCGGCGACCTCGTGGGACGCGTCACCGCCGGCGGGGCAGACGAGATCACCGACCAGGCCACCCCCGCCGACGCGGCGGAGGTGAAGCTCGCCGATGCCGTCGACGAGGCATCAGAGCGCGCGGCGTTCGACTTCGGCTCGGACTGAGCCCGAATCCAAGCGGGATTCGAGGTTCGGGACGCTCCAGGCTACGATTCCTCACGGTGTCTCGCGACCCGAAAGTGCGACACTGAGGTCCTTGGTGGGTGACACCGGGTCTCCCCTCGAAGTGAAAGCTCTCAATGTCGAAGCCCCCCGCCGAGAACACACTGTCGGCAGACCACGAAACGATGCCGCGCAGGCGATCGGTGGGCCGCGTCATCGGGCTGTCGCTCTTCAGCATCGTCGCCGGTGTGATCGTCATCGCCCTGATCGCCGCCGGATTCCTCGTCTGGACGGTACAGCGGTCCTTTCCGACCCTGAGCGGCACGATCGCCGTCGAGGGCCTCGGCGACGATGTCACGGTGCAGCGCGACGTGCTGGGCATCCCCGTCATCACGGCCGATGACACCCACGACCTCTTCTACGCCCAGGGGTTCGTACACGCGCAGGACCGCTTCTGGGAGATGGACTTCCGCCGACACGTGACATCCGGCCGAGTGTCGGAGCTCTTCGGCGAATCGCAGCTCGGAACCGACAAGTTCCTGCGCACGCTCGGCTGGCACGACATCGCCGAGCAGGAGGTGGAGGCGCTGGATCCCACCGTGAAGGCCTACTACGACGCCTACGCCGAGGGCGTGAACGCGTACCTCGCCGACCACTCCGGCGCAGAGGCGTCGTTCGAGTACGCGGTGCTCGGCCTGCAGAATCCCGACTACGAGATCGAGCCCTGGACTCCCGCGGACTCGGTGGCGTGGCTGAAAGCGATGGCGTGGGACCTTCGCTCGAACATCGAGGATGAGACCGAGCGTGCAGTCGCCGCGCCGAACTTCACGTCCGACCAGCTCGCAGGGCTGTATCCCGACTATCCGTACGACCGCAACCCGGTGATCGTACCGACGATCTCGAGCCCTGCCGCCGGCGCCTCCGGCGTCGTAGACGACACCGAGGACGATGCCGAGGCCGCGACGGCGTCGATCGAGTGGTCGGAGGTCGACGGTGTCATCGAGGCCGTGAGCACGCTCGTCGGCGGCGTCGGAGAGGGCATCGGCTCGAATTCCTGGGTCGTCTCGGGAGGTCTCACCGAGAGCGGGATGCCGCTCCTCGCCAATGATCCGCATCTCGGCGCGTCGCTGCCGAGCGTCTGGCACCAGGTCGGACTGAAATGCACCACGGTTTCGCCGGAGTGTCCATTCGACGTGGCGGGCTTCGGCTTCTCGGGGGTGCCCGGGGTGGTGATCGGCCACAACGACCGCATCGCGTGGGGCTTCACGAACCTCACGACCGACGTCACGGACCTCTACCTCGAGAAGGTGCAGGGCGACGAGTACTGGCGCGACGGCGCCCTCGTGCCGCTCGACGAGCGCACCGAGACCCTGAAGGTGGCGGGAGGCGACGACGTCGAGCTCGTCATCCGCTCGACGGTGCATGGACCGATCGTTTCGGGTCTGACCGATGACTTCACGGCGATCGCCGCGGACCCCTACACCGGCACCGACGGCACGGTCAGCGAGCCCACCGATCCGCCGGAGGGCGAATACGCCGTCGCCCTGAAATGGACCGCGCTGCAGCCGGGGACGACCGCGGCATCCATCTTCGCCTTGAACCTCGCACAGAACTTCGACGACTTCCGAGCGGCCGCGAAGAGGTTCGACGTGCCTGCCCAGAACCTCATCTACGCAGACGTGGACGGCAACATCGGCTACCAGACGCCCGGCAAGCTGCCGATCCGCGGCGAGGGCGACGGCTCGATGCCGCAGCCGGGCTGGTCGTCCGCGTTCGACTGGAAGGGATACATCCCCTTCAAGGACCTGCCGGTCGCCTACAACCCGGACGAGGGCTACATCGTCACCGCCAACAATGCGATCGTGAAGAAGGACTACCCGTACCTGCTCACGCGCGACTGGGATTACGGCTGGCGGGCGGCGCGCATCGTGGACCTGCTGCAGCGCAAGTCGGCGAGCGGCCCGCTGACCGCGGGCGACATGCGCGACATCCAGGCCGATCAGGAGTTCTTCATGGGCAAGCGCCTGGCTGCGGCATACATGGACCTCGACACGGGTGAAGCGGGGCCGGATGCCGCGCTCGACCTGATGCGGGAGTGGGATGCCCAGAACACCGCGGACTCACCTGCTGCGGCGTACGCGAACGTGCTGTGGGACGAGCTTCTGCAGAACGTGTTCGCGCGTGGCCGCGAGCACCCGGCGCCGGCCTCCGACCAGGGACGCATGTTCCTCGTCATGGACGAGCTGCTCGACCACCCCGACTCACCCTGGTGGACGAACGACGGTCTCGGTGTCAGCGACCAGGAGGAGACGCTGCAGCGCACCGCGGTCGACGCGTACGAGCGGCTGGTCGAGCTGCAGGGCGATAATCCGACCCGCTGGCAGTGGGGCACCCTCCACGCGCTGCCGCTGGTCAACGGCACGTTCGGCGAGTCGGGCATCGAGCCGATCGAGTATCTCTTCAACCGCGGGCCGTTCCCCGTCGGCGGCGGCACATCGGTCGTCGACGCCACAGGATGGACGCTGGGAGAGGGCTTCGAGACGGTCACGGTGCCGTCCATGCGCATGATCGTCGACCTGTCGGACTTCGACGACTCGAGTTGGAACCAGTTCACCGGCACGAGCGGTCACACCTACCACCCGAACTACATCGACCAGACCGAGGCGTGGCAGAAGATCGAGCTGACGCCCTGGGCGTTCTCGCCGAAGGCGGTGGCTGCGGCCACCACCGACACCTTGATTCTGACCCCCGCGGACTGACCCCGAACCCCCCGGCGCCCGACCGCTGGGGCTCAGCCGCCGGCCGCGGGCGGAGTCCTTCGCGATTCGGCGAGCTCGTCGACGAACAGCGCGTTCTCGTCGATCGTGCCGTTGCGGTACGCCTGGCGGCCGACCATGTGCGCCGACAGCGGCGCCGTCGCGAGCTGGATCAGAACGACCGGCACCAGGAACGCGACCACGGGCCAGGAGCGCAGTGACAGCGCGATGGCGAGGCAGATGAGGATCAGGCCGAGAACCTGCGGCTTGGTCGCGGCGTGCAGACGCGTCGGAACGTCGCGGAATCGCAGCAGGCCGATCGCCGCCGTGAGGCACAGCAGGGCGCCGATGAGGATGAGCGCGATCGCAGCGATGTCGAGCCAGTCGTCGAGGGTCATTGGTTCGTGTTGTCCCTTCGTGCGACGAAGCGGGCGATGGAGATCGAGCCGAAGACGCCGAGCGCCGCGATGATGAGCAGCACCGGCAGCGAGCGGGTGTGGTGGTTGATCGCCATGTCGGCGCCCAGCACGCACATCACCTCGGTCAGCATGACGTCGGCGGCGACCGCCCGGTCGAGGATCGACGGACCCGTGACGATCCGCCACAGCGTGAGGAGCGCGGCGATGCCGAACACGACGGAGATGACGATGAGCAACGGAGTCATGAGGCGCTCCCTCTGGCGTGGGTGGCGGCATCCGCTCTCACACGTTCGAGTTGCGCGCGCGACCCGACGGCGCGCACGATCCGCCTCTCCCAGCCCCACACGCTCGCGCGCTGCCGCTCGACGTCGCGACGGCTGCGCACGCCGATGACGTGCAGGTAGAGGATGCGGCGATCCCGGTCCGCCTCGACGATGAGCGACCCGGGAATGAGGGATGCCGTCACCGCCGTGTGGGTCATGATCAGGTCGTCGTCCACTCGAAGCGGCACCGCGACGATCGCCGCGCCGGGTTGGCGGCGCCAGTCGAGCACCTGCCAGGCGACCGTGAGCGAGCCCCGGATCAGCGCGCCGAGGAACTGCAGCACGAAGATCGCGCCGTACCAGAGGTTGACCCGGCCCGACAGCTCGACCGGCGGCAGGCGGAAGACGCGGGTCACGAAGACCGCCGCGATGACGCCCATGATGAACGCGGTCCAGGTGAACTGGCCCCACAGCAGCATCCAGAGCGCGACGAGCCACACGAAGAACGGCAGCTGGCGCCACAGCCGGATGGGGAGGCCGCGCTTGTCACGGTGGCGTTCCGAAGCGGCGTCTCGCACGGTGGTCAAGGCAGGTCTCCCTTCTGGGTGCCGCCGGTGCTGTCGTCGTGCTGCTGCTCGAGCTGCACGAGGGTGACCGGCTCGAGGAGCGATGCGCCGATGCGCGCGCACACGTCGTAGATCGGGCCGGCGAAGATGGTCAGCGCGACAGTGACGGCGACCATTCCGGTGGTCGCCGCCGTCATGATCTTCGGGATGACGCGGCGCTCGGTCTCGACGGCGGCGGCCGGTGAGGCGCCGAGGTACGAGATGCGCGCCTCGGTCTCGGCCGAGTCGTCCTCCTCGCGCCAGAACGCGAGGTTCCAGGCGCGCATCAGGGCGTAGAGGGTGAGCAGGCTCGTGGCGACGCCACCCACGATGAGCACCAGCATGACCGGGGTACCCACATCCGCGGCCGCCTCGAACAGCGCGAACTTGCCGATGAATCCCGAGAACGGTGGCAGGCCGCCGAGGTTCACCGCGGGGATGAAGTACAGGATGGCGATGACCGGCGCCGCGCGCATCAGTCCCTTGACGCGCAGGATCGAGGTGCTGCCCGCGCGGCGCTCGATGAGCCCCACCGCCAGGAACAGGGTCGTCTGCACCACGATGTGGTGGACCATGTAATAGATGGTCGCGCCGATCGACGCGGGCGTCGCGATCGCTATGCCGAAGATCATGTATCCGATGTGGCTCACGAGCGTGAAGGACAGGATGCGCTTGAGCTCGGCCTGCGCGACGGCGCCCAGGATGCCGACGATCATGGTGGCCAGCGCGACCACCATCAGGAGGAAGTTGACGTCGTTGTCGAGGAAGAGCTCCGTCTCGGTGCGGATGATCGCGTACACGCCGACCTTCGTCAGCAGACCGGCGAAGACCGCGGTGACCGGTGCGGGCGCCGTCGGGTACGAGTCCGGCAGCCAGAACGACAGTGGGAAGACCGCCGCCTTGATGCTGAAGGCGAGGAGGAGCATGAGGTGCAGCACGAGCTGGGTCTGCTGCGGCAGCTCGCCCATCCGCTCCGAGATCTGCACCATGTTGACGGTGCCGAGGGCACCGTAGATCATCGCGATCGCCGCGAGGAAGAGGATCGACGAGACCAGCGAGACGACGATGTAGACCACGCCGGTGCGGATCCGCGACTCGGTGCTGCCGAGGGTGATCAGCACGTACGACGCCACCAGGAGGATCTCGAAGCCCACATAGAGGTTGAAGAGGTCGCCCGCGATGAAGGCGGTGAAGATGCCCGCCGCCAGGATCAGGTACGAGGGGTGGAAGATCGAGACCGGGGTGTCGTCGTCGCCGTCCGCAGCGCCCTGGCCGACCGAGAAGAGCAGGACGGCCAGCAGAACCACGCTCGACACGACGACGAGGAGCGCGGCGAGGCGATCGACGTAAAGCACGATGCCGAACGGGATCGGCCATCCGCCGACCGACACCGCGATCGCCTGGTTGCCGACATCCACCACGACGAGGAGTGTCGCCGCGATGATGAACACGACCGAGAGCGTCACCACCGAGACGATGATCTGGGTTCGGCGGTGTCCGCCGGCGATGAGTGCGATCGCCGCGCCGAGCAGGGGAAGCGTCACCAGCAACGGGACGAGGGCGGGAGCTATGCCGCTCATGCGCCACCACCCCCCGCCGGCCCGCGGTCGTCGGGCGTGTCGACGGGTGCATCGTCGCGCACGCGGGCGAAGTCCCGGCTCGTGACGATGGTGATCGGGGCGGTGTCGACACCGACGAAGTCGGAGGTGGCGTCGTCGTCCTCGTCCTCGATCTCGGTCTCGTCGTCCATGGTGTCTTCGGCCGCGGTCGAGCGCTGGCGCACGGCGATGTCGGCCTCGTCGTCCGTGAACGTGTCGGCCTGGCCGAGCTGCCACGAGCGATAGATCAGTGCGAGGAGGAACGCCGAGATCGCGAACGTGATGACGATGGCCGTGAGGGTGAGCGCCTGCGGCAGCGGGTCGGACATCTCGTCGGTGGAGGCCGCACCGAAGAAGGCCGCTACGCCCGGCTGTCCCATGACGATCAGCAGCAGCAGGTTCGTGGCGTTGCCCAGCAGGAGGAAGCCGATGAGCACGCGCGTCAGACTGCGCTCGAGCATGGCGTAGACGCCGCAGGCGAAGAGCACCGCCATGATGACGATCAGGATGAGCGAGACATCCATCACCGGCTCACCCCCTGCGGCGAGCTCGCGCTGTCGCGCGGCTCGAGCGCCTGGCGGTCGACCTCGGCACCGAGGCTTCGCAGCACATCGAGCACGAGCCCGATCACGACGAGGTAGACGCCGACGTCGAACAGCGTCGAGGTGACGAACTCGATGTGGCCGATGATCGGCAGGTCGGCGTCGAAGAACGCGCTCGTGAGCGGAGCGGCACCGAAGAACACCGGAGTGATCGCGCAGGCTATCGCGATCGCCATGCCGGCGCCGAGCAGCCGTCCGGCGTCGGTCGGTGCTGCAGCGCCGAGCTCGTACCGGCCGCCGGCGATGTAGCGCATGACGAGTGCCATGCCCGCGACGAGCCCGCCCGCGAAGCCGCCGCCGGGCAGGTTGTGGCCCGCGAACAGGAGGTACAGCGACACGATGATGATCGAGTGGAAGAGGATCCGCACGATCACCTCGAGGATGATCGAGCGATTCTCGGGGCGAACGCGCGGACCGCCGACGAGCCAGGCGGTGCGACGCACACCCGGTGCCTCGTGGCGCGACTTCACGCCGTCGCTCGTCTCGACGAGCGGACGCCGCGCACGCACCGCGGTCGTCGGCAGCGGCGCCGTGAGATCCGACAGCGTGTCGGCGCGGTGTGTCACGAACACGAGCGAGGCGACGCCGGTCGCGGCCACGATCAGCACCGAGAGCTCGCCCATGGTGTCCCAGCCGCGCAGATCGACGAGGGCGACGTTGACGACGTTGCGCCCGTGTCCGAGCTCGTACGCAAGTTCGGGCCATCGGTCCGAGATGGGCCTCGCCGTACGCGCCCCGGTGGCGACGAGGGCGACCACGGCCATGGTCAGGCCGACGCCCGCGCCGAGCAGTGCCCGCGCAACCGGGCGCACCGACGCGTTGTGCTCACCGAGCCTGGCCGGGATGCGGCGCAGCACGAGCGCGAAGGCCACGAGCGTGACGGTCTCGACGAGGATCTGCGTGAGCGCCAGGTCGGGTGCCCCGCTCGTCGCGAACAGCAGCACCATCCCGAGGCCGGTCACAGACACGAGCACAACGCCCGTGTAGCGCTTGCGCGCCCGGACGGCGATGAGGCCGGCCGCGATCATGATCGGCGCCACGAAGAGCTGGATCGGGGTCTGGTATGCATCGACCTGCACGGTCCATCCGCCGCCGGCGATCAGCGCCGTGCCTTCCGCGGCGACGAACACGACGAAGATCGTGCCGACGTAGACCGGCAGCGAGCCCCGCTGCGTCAAGCTCGTCGTCAGAACCGACAGCTGCGCGATGCCGCGGAGTGCGGCGTTGTAGACCTCGGCCGCGGTGAAGGGCAGCAGGCGCTTGGTGAGCGTCGTGCGCGCGGTGAGCCAGAAGACGAGTGCGCCGACCGCGATCGTCCCGAGCGAGATCCACAGCGCGGGCTCGAGCCCGTGCCACAGTTCGAGGTGCGCGGGGTGCAGGGGCGGGGTGACGCCGGGGGCGGCGAGCGGCGCCTCGTCGGCGTACGGCGCGAACGCCGCGTCGAGGAGCGGCGCCGCGAAGCCGGCGACGACCGTGAGTGCCGCCAGGATCACCGGCGCCCCGAGGAAACCTATCGGCGGGTCGGGCCACTCCGTCCGCGGCAGCCGCGAGCCCGCAGCGTCGCGCTTCGTCCAGAACGCGCCCCAGATGAAGCGGATGCCGTATGCCGCGGTGAGAATCGATCCGAGCACGACGCCGGCCAACGCGACGATGCCCCACGGCGAGCCGCCGAGCGCTTCGTGCAGCAGCGCGGCGATCGCGCCCTCCTTGCCCACGAAGCCGATCGTCGGGATGATCCCGACCATCGACGCGACCGCGATCATCGAGAACGTCGCCAGCACGGGTGCCTGCCGGCCGACACCGCTGATCGCGCCGATATCTCGCGTGGACAGCTGGCGGTCGATGACGCCGACCACGAGGAACAGCGCGGACTTGAAGAGCGCGTGGCTGAGCAGCAGACCGAGCCCGGCGAGCGCGGCGTCGCGGGTGCCGAAACCCAGTACGACGGCGAGCAGGCCGAGCTGGCTCACCGTGCCGAAGGCCAGGATGCGCTTGAGGTCGGTCTCACGGAGTGCCTGGAACCCGCCCAGCAGGATCGTGAACACGCCGAGGCCGATCACGATGGGTCGCCAGGTCGGGGCGATGGCGAACACGGGCGCGAAGCGGGCGATGAGGTAGATGCCCGCCTTCACCATCGCCGCCGCATGCAGGTACGCGCTCACCGGCGTGGGCGCCGCCATCGCGCCGGGAAGCCAGAAGTGGAAGGGGAAGATCGCCGACTTGCTGAGGGCCCCGACCAGCAGCAGCACGAGCGCCGCATCGACGACGTGGCCGGTGGGCGCTTGGGCGAGGATCGTCGAGATACTCGACGTGCCGGCATCCACGACGAGCAGGACGACGCCGATGAGCATGACGAGCCCGCCGAGGGTGGTGACGAGCAGCGCCTGCAGCGCGGCACGGCGGCTCGCCGCACGGCGGTGGTAGTAGCCGATCAGAAGGTAGGAGAGCACGCTCGTGACCTCCCAGAACATCACGAGCATCACCAGGTCATCGGTGAGCACGAGACCGTACATCGCGCCCGCGAACGCCAGGAGTACGGCTGAGAACTGACCGAGACCCTCGGATGTCGCGCGGAAGTACCAGCGGCAGTAGATCATCACGAGCGCGCCGACGCCGGTCACGATCAGGGCCATGAGCCACGAGAGGGTGTCCATGCGCATCGACAGCTCGATGCCGAGCGGGGGAATCCAATCGAATGCCTCGAACGGAATGTCACCCGCCATGACCGCCGGCGTGAGCAGCGCAGCCTGGACGAAAGCCGCGATCGGGAGGGCGGCGGCGGCGTAAAACGCGCGCGGTCCGAGGCGGGCCACGAGCCACGGGAAGACCAGCGGCAGAACCGTGAACGCGCCGAGGAGGAGGAGCATGCGCGTCCTCCTCGTGGTCGTCGGCCATCGGCTCAGCGCACGCGGCTTGGGCGATCAGGGTGTGGCTCGAGTCTAACGGGGGCGCGCAGCGGTCCCGTTCGCGCCGGGCTCGACCGAGAGCGCGAGCGGCGCCTCCGCCGTGGTGTTGCCCTTGCGGAACACGCATGTGAACGTGATGGATGCCGCTTCCCCGCCGTCCAGCATCGCGGTGACCGCGAGCCCCGCCGCGCGACCCTTGTCGGCCGCGGGCTGCACCAGCGTGGTGAGCTCGTAGGGCGCGAGCCCGTCGACGACGATCCCGTCGAATCCCGTGATGCTGACGTCCTCCGGCACGCGCAGACCCGCCTCCTCAGCGGCGCGGATGACCCCCGCGGCGAGCAGGTCGCTCTGTGCGATCACAGCGGTCGGGCGGTTCGCCGCATCGGCGAAGATCTCTCGTCCGGCAGCCAGGCCTTCGTCGATGAAGCTGCCCGCCGCGGCGTAGGCCGCGGCATCCGGGTACACATCTCGGGCACCCTGCAGGCGCTCGCGGGTGACGTCGATCGTGACGTCGGCGTCGTCGGGGATCCACCCGCGAGTCCACCCTGCTCGGACGGGGAGAGCCGCCACCGCGACCCTGGTGTGTCCGTGGGCGCGCAGGTGGCGGGCGGCCTGGCGCTGCGCCTCGCGATTGTCGAGTCCGATGCGCGGGATGCCGACTCCCGCATCCCCCTCGACGACGACGACCGGGATGCCGCGCGCTTTGACCGCATCGAGCGACTCGCGAAGGAGTCCGCTGCAGCCCACGAGCACCGCGGCGTCGAGTGGCGCCGTCATCAGGGTTGCTCCGGTGCCCACCGACTCCCGATCGCGCAGCAGCAGGAGGCCGGCGCCCAGCGGCGCCATGGCGTCGGCGAGTCCGTCCATCATCTGGGTCTTCACCGGGTCGAGGAATGCCGTGCCGAGGTGCTCTTCGAAGACCACGCCGACGATGCCCGAGCGCCCGCGGCGCAGCGATGCGGCACGGGGATCGGGCCCGGTGTAGCCGAGCGCCGACGCGGCCTCGAGCACGCGGGCACGGGTCGCGTCCGACACCGGCGTCTTGCCGCTGAAGACGACTGAAGCCGTGGACGGCGAGACTCCGGCCTCGCGGGCGACGTCGGAGATGGTGGCTCGGCGCGTGCTCATGTCGGAACGATGCTACCCCGCTCCGCAGCAGGCGTCGAATCGATTCGACGACCCCGAATCGATTCGGTAGGCTGTGCATCATGGAACTCGAGCTCACGCGACCGCAGCTGGTGCGCTGGCGCTCCGCCGTTTTCGCGATCTTCTTCGCGAGCGGCCTGTCGATCGCAACGTGGGCATCCCGTGTGCCGGCCATCAAGCACACGCTCGGAGTCGACAACATCCAGATCGGGCTCATGCTGCTCGGCGCCGGCATCGCATCGATCGTCGGACTGTCACTCGCGCCGATCGTCCTCGCCCGCTTCGGGGCGCGCAGCGGGATGCTGACCGCCATGCTCGTCTTCGCCGTCGGGGTCGCGATCATCGGCATGGGCACGGACATCGCCGAATCGTATGTGGTCGTCGTCGGCGGCCTGATCCTGTTCGGTCTCGGCAACGGAGCACTCGACGTCATGATGAACATCGAGGGCGCGGCGATCGAGAAGCAGAGCGACAAGACGATCCTGCCGCTGTTCCACGCCTTCTTCAGCTTCGGCACCGTGGTGGGTGCCGGGATCGGCGCCCTCGCCGCATGGTGGGGCGTCGGCGTTGTCGTGCACTGCTCGATCATCGCCGTCGCGATCGTGCTCATGGCGTTCGTGACGCACGCCATGGTGCCGGCGCGAGAGATCACGATGGATCCCGACGAAGGCGAGAAGCGCCACTGGCGTGAACGCCTGCACACGTCGCTGTCGGCATGGCGCGAACCGCGCACGTATGCGCTCGGAGTCATCATGCTCGGCATGGCCTTCGCCGAAGGCGGGGCGAACGACTGGCTTGCTCTCGGCATGGTCGAGGGCCACGACACGACGGCCGCGGTCGGTGCGCTCGGTCTGGCCGTCTTCTCCGTGAGCATGACGGTGGTGCGCGTGTTCGGTGGACCGCTCGTCGACCGGTTCGGCCGCGTCGCCACCCTCCGCGTGCTCGCCGGGCTCGCGACGGCCGGCCTGCTGCTCTTCATCCTTGCTCCGAACACGCCGCTCGTCTTCATCGGCGCGGCGCTGTGGGGTGCGGGCGTCTCGCTCGGCTTCCCGCTCGGGATGTCCGCCGCCGCGGACGATCCGGCGAAGGCCGCCGCACGGGTGAGCGCCGCCGCCACGATCGGCTACATCTCGTTCCTGTGCGGACCGCCGATCCTCGGGTTCGTGAGCGAGCACATCGGACTGCTCAACACGCTCTACATCCTCGTCGCGCTCGCGATCGCGTCGGGTCTCGCCTCCGGCGCAGCCCGGCCGATCGCCGGCTCGACCGTCGGCGCCGGACACCGCGCCGAGCACCGCTGATCAGCGCGCCGCGCTCCGAGCGAGCGGCGTCGCATCCGCTCGATGCGTCGTAGGCTCGTCGGGTGCGCCTCGTCATCGCTCGCTGCTCGGTCGACTACACCGGCCGACTCACCGCGCATCTGCCCCTCGCGACTCGGCTGCTGGTCCACAAGGGTGACGGCAGCCTGCTCGTGCACTCCGACGGCGGCTCATACAAGCCCCTCAACTGGATGAGCCCGCCCTGCCGTCTCGACGTGGAGCCTCCGGATGAGTCGGATGCCGTCGACGGCGTCATCGAGTGGTGGCGCGTGACGCACGCCAAGTCCGGCGACGCCCTGCTGGTGCGCATCCACGAGATCCTCCACGACTCGTCGCACGAACTCGGCGTCGATCCCGGGCTGGTGAAGGACGGCGTCGAGTCGGAGCTGCAGCGCCTGCTCGCCGAGCAGGTCGACGTCATCGGCGACGGGCTCACTCTCGTGCGGCGTGAGTTCCCGACCGCGATCGGCCCCGTCGACCTCCTGCTCCGCGACCGCGCAGGTGGCACGATCGCGGTGGAGGTGAAGCGTCGCGGCGACATCGACGGCGTAGAGCAGCTCACCCGATACCTCGAGCTGCTCGGTCGCGACCCGCACCTCGCCCCGGTGACCGGAGTGTTCGCCGCCCAGGAGATCAAGCCGCAGGCGCGGGTGCTGGCCGCGGATCGCGGCATCCGGTGCGTCACGCTCGACTACGACGGCATGAAGGGCGTCGAGTCCGGGGCTCCGCGGCTGTTCTGACGCCGCGGCGGTCGGGGTGAGTGGCTGGCTGGCCGCCGTGCCCGCCCGGGAGCCGCCGTCGACTGTCCGGGTCGACGGCGAAATCACCCTCCGCAAACATTTGCCGTACGCGCTGATGAACTTCCCGCTCACATGCCTCCAGGGAACGTCCCGCTCACACACCTTGCCGGGCCGCGCACAGCGATGAACTCCCCGCTCACACACACACCCCGCGGTGAGCGCGACCCTCACCCAGGTGAGCGCGAAGTTCCGCCGGGGCATGTGAGCAGGAAGTTCATTGAGAAATGCAGCAAAGGTCGAAAGGTTCAGAAATCCGCGCCGCTGGACATCGAGGACTCGCGAGCAGGCCCCTGCCCATCGCCGAACCGAGCCCGCGGCGACTCACCTTAGGCTGATCCCATGCCGATGCGATCGCCATGGACCTGCATCCTCTGGGATGTCGACGGCACCATCGTGGATGCGTCCGACGGCATCCTACGCCGCCTCGCCATCACCCTCGAGCACTTCGGCAAGCGCGCGCCGACCCGTGCCGAACTCGTGCACTGGATCGGGCCGCCCATGTACGACTCCTTCCAGGTGACCGCCGGCATGACGCCGGCGGAGTCGACCGAGGCCGTGTCGTTCTACCGGACGCTGGGCAAGGCCGACGGCTACACCACCGGGGCCAGACTGTTCGCCGGAATCGATGAGCTGATCCGGGATGTCGCAGCCGCCGGCATCGCGCAGGCGACCGCGAGCTCGAAGCCCGAGGTCCAGGTCGACGCCCTCATGGATCACTTCGACCTGTCCCCCTGCTTCACGGCGATCGTGGGGGCGACGCTCGATGAGCGGACCCTCAGCGCCAAGGCCGACATCGTCGCGGAGGCCCTTCGCCGGCTCCGCAGCGCCGGGGTCGACACCAGCCGCCCGGTGCTCGTCGGCGACCGCCACCACGATGTCGAGGGTGGGGCCGACAACGGGGTACCCGTGATCTTCGTGCGGTGGGGCTTCAGCTGGCCGCATGAGTCGGCCGGCGCCCAGGTCGCGGTCGACACGGTCGACCAGCTCCGAGAACTGCTCCTGGTGGGCGATGTCGATGAATGAGACCGGCGCGGCGATCCTCGGCT
Organism: Microbacterium pumilum; assembly: GCF_039530225.1. Taxonomy (NCBI): domain Bacteria; kingdom Bacillati; phylum Actinomycetota; class Actinomycetes; order Micrococcales; family Microbacteriaceae; genus Microbacterium; species Microbacterium pumilum. Next base: position 892,959 of record NZ_BAAAOH010000001.1, on the reverse strand, counting down.
GGGCCGTTCCGGCCGCAATCGTGTTCGGGGTGACGGCGATCGCCATCGTCGTCCTGGTGTGGGGGCTGCGGCGAGCGCGACGGTCCTCGCACGCCCGCGCGGCTGCCGAAGCCGTCCGCACACAGGCAGGCGGCGTGCTCGTGCGCCTCGACGACGCCGTGGACGAGCTCGAACTCGAGGTCGGCCTGTCGGGCGCGCTCTATGGGGGCAATGCACCGGCATCCCTGCGGCGAGCGCGGATCAACGCGGCCCACGTGCGCGACGACTCCTTCGAGGACTACCGCGGGGTGTCGGACCCGGCCATGTTGCCGGCCGACGTCCGCAAGGGCTCCAAGCGGATCATGCGCCGCGCGGAGGAGGCGCTCGCACTGATCACGCGCGCCCGCGCCGAACATGCGGAGTGGATGCGGGCGAATGTGTCGGCAACGGATCAGATCGCGGCCGCGCAGGGCCGCCTGACGGCCCTTCGCGCTTCGATGGGAGACCCTGCCAAACTCGTCGCCGAGCTGTCGGCACGCTTCGCAGAAGACGAATGGCGGGAGGCGTCCCGTGCCGCGTCGGCCGCCGTCAGCGAGATCGAGGATGCTCGCAGCCACCTGACGGCTGCCGCCTCGCTCTCGAGCGACCCTACCCGCACTGCTCTGGATGACCTGGCGTCCGCAGAAAGATCGCTCCGACGGGCCGAGGAAGACGCGCGGATCCTCGAAGAGAGCCACCGGCTCGTGACGCAGGCCGCGCAGGCGGTGCCCGGCGAGTTCGAAACGGCGCGCGTTGCGCTTCGCCAGGCCATGGTCACGCGCGAGGGCCTGCCTCCTGCCGAGGCCGATCGGCTCGGCGCCGAACTCCACAAGGTCGAGGAGCAGCTGACGGCGCTCGAGACCGACGCAGCCCGGCACCCCACCCGCACGATCGACGGCATCGCGCGCGTGCGCGACCGGCTGGATCTCGCTCTCGGCGACGCACGGACGGCACAGCAGCGGCTGCGCGGCGCGCGCACCGCGCTGCCAGGCACACTGGCGGCAGCGCGCAACGCCATCGCCCACGCCGACGCGGCCCTGGGCCACACCGGTGCCGGTGCCGACGCGCGCTCGCGCCTCATCTCCGCACAGCGCGAACTCGCGAGCGCCCGTCAGGCACAAGACCCGGTGTCGGCCCTGGATGCCGCCCGCCGCGCGATCCGCGATGCCGAAGACGCGAAGGCGCTCGCGGACTACGCTGCACTGACGGGACGCTGACTCGACGCGCCCCTCTCGCTATCGTGAGCGGATGACCGAGACCGCCACCCGCGTGCGCAGGCGCAACCCCGTCATCAGTATGCTCTCGCGGATCCCGACGACGCTGACGCTCGTCGGCATCCTTCTCGTCGTGGGCATCGTCTGGACTGGTCTCTGGCAGCCGTTCCAGGACGACCCGCTGTTCGACTCCGTCGCGTACGGTCTCCCGGCGCTGGCCGAGGGAAGGTGGTGGACGCCGATCACCGGCACGTTCTTCGTCAACCAGCCGATCGTCTACGTCTTCGTCATCCCATCGTTCATCGGTCTCGCCTACCTCGAACACCGTCGCGGCTCGATCGTCGCGCTCGCGTATTTCGGCATCGGTCAGCTGTTCGCGATCTTCGCGAGTGCCCTGTTCCTCTGGCTCGCTGCGATGCTGCCCTGGCCGTGGGCACAGGAGGAAGCGCTCGTTCTCGATGTCGGACCATCGGGCGGCTCGATCGCGGGCATCGCTGCGGCCGTGGGTCTGCTGATCGCACCCTGGCGCGTCCGAGGGTGGATGCTGCTCCTCGGGTTCTCGTTCACCACCCTCTTCTTCTGGGGTTCGCTCGCCGACCTCGAGCATGCGTTCGCGGTTCTCCTCATTCTGTTCGTGGATCGGTCGCTGCGGATCCAGCGAACGACCGTCCGCGAGCAGCGACTCATCGCATTCGTCGGCATCATCGTCCTGCTGGCCGTCGAGCTTCTCACCCTGCTGGTGCCGACCGACGGGCCGTTCGGGCAGACGACCCCCTCCGGCGGGGGCGTCATCGACGTCGCGATCGACGTCATCGTGATCGCCCTCCTCGCCAACGGTCTGCGCCGTGGCCGACGGTGGGCGTGGGCGTGGAGCATCGTGCTCGCGGCGTTCAACATCTTCACCGGCATCCTGCTGCTCTTCCTCTTCTTCGTCCTCGGGGCCGCGGAGATCGAGTCGCAGGTCGGCGACTTCACCGCGGCCCTCGCACAGGCCGCCATGTGGGCCCTGCTGCTGGTCTACCTGATCTGGGTCCGCGGCGCGTTCCGCGCCCGACGCAAGGCCACGATCGGCGTTCAGCCCATTCCGACCGTCGACGACGTCAAGGCCGCACTGCACACGGATGGCGGGGGCACACTGTCGTGGATGATGACGTGGGAGGGCAACAGCTACGCCCGCACCGCTGCCGGCGGCATCCTTGCGTACCAGCGCCGCGCAGGCGTCGCGGTGGTGCTCGCCGATCCGATCGGGCCGGCGGCATCCCGCACCGAATCGGTGAAGGAATTCATCCACGCCGCCGAGTTCGCCGGCCTCATCCCCTGCTTCTTCAGTTCGAGCGACGAGACGAAAGCGGCCGTGCCGGGCGGATGGCGCAGCCTCGTCGTGGCCGACGACACGATCGTCGACCTCCCTGGCCTCGAGTTCACCGGCAAACGGTGGAACGCCGTCCGGACGTCGATGAACCGCGCCGGTCGCGAATCCATGACATTCCGGATGACGCGGCTCAGCGAAGAGCCGTGGGGCATCCGCCAGCAGATGCGGGCGATCTCGGAGATGTGGGTCGGAGACAAGGGTCTCCCCGAGATGGGATTCACGCTGGGAACGCTCGATCAGGCCGAGGATCCGGAGGTGCGGCTCGCTCTGGCCATCTCGCCGACGGGGGATGTCGACGGCTTCCTCTCGTGGCTGCCCGTCTACGGCCCGGGCGGGACTGCGCGAGGGTGGACCCTCGATCTCATGCGTCGGCGCGAAGGTGGCTTCGGCCCCGTCATGGAGTACCTCATCGGCATGTCTGCGCGGTTGTTCTCAGACGAGGGCGCGCGGATCATGTCGCTCTCGGGTGCGCCGCTCGCCCATGAGTACCCGCCGGATGCCGGCGCGATCGCCGCTCTGTCGGATCGCCTCGCAGAGGCCCTCGAGCCGGTCTACGGCTTCGGGTCGCTCCACCGCTTCAAGCAGAAGTTCCACCCGCGCTACGAGACGATGTACCTGCTCTTCCGCGACGAAGCCGACCTGACCAGGATCGGTGCGGCGCTCACGAGAGCGTTCCTCCCGGATGCGACTCTGCGGCAGTTCGCAGGCGCTGGTATCGAACTGGTACGCGGCCGGGAGCGCGACTGAAAGCGCCTCGACCAGGACGCGGGTTCGCCCGGATCCGGCGTGGTGCGCAGCTGCGCACCACGCCGTGTTCTCCTGGTGCGGCTACGGGCCGCGGAGACTCAGATCGGTCGGATGTTCTCGGCCTGAAGGCCCTTCGGACCCTGCGCGATCTCGAACTCGACGCGCTGGTTCTCTTCGAGCGAGCGGTAGCCGCCCGCCTGGATCGCGGTGTAGTGGGCGAACACGTCCGCGCCGCCTTCATCGGGAGCGATGAAACCGAATCCCTTCTCGGAGTTGAACCACTTGACCGTGCCCTGCGTGCTCATGAAATGCCGTTCTTCGGAGGTGCCCGGTGCGTTGTGCACCGGTATTGCCCTCCACGCTAACGAAGCCGGACGACAGGCAGAACCATGTGGCGTCAGAAGGTGACACAAATGTTGCAGAGAGCACAGCATGTCCCATCGGACGCCCGGGCCGAGCGAAGCTCGAAGCCCGGGCGTCGACGGATCCCCCCGGATAGGCCACGCCAAGCGTGACTCGCACATTGTACCGATATATCGGTCTGCCGCGACCGTCAGGTTACCGCGTGTGCCGAGGCGCTGAGAGAGTCCCGCCACCCACGGTCGGTCGTACACTGGTCGAACTCATGACTATGCCCTTCACTCCGCTCGACCCGCGCGGAACTGTCCTCGGCGACGAGGTGTTCGAGCTGCTCGGAGAAGCGATTCTCAGCGGAAAGCTCGCACCCGGCGAACGACTGCGCGACCACGAGCTCGCAGAGCGCTTCGGCGTATCGCGTACACCGGTCCGAGAGGCACTCCAGCGACTCGAGCGCAGCGGCCTGGTCGAGGTCTCGCCCAACCGCTACACGCGCGTGACGATCCCGGACGCCAAGGTCCAGGCGGACGTTATCGAGTTCGTCGCCTATCTCATGGGCATCTGTATCCGGATGGCGGTGGCCCGGTGCTCCGACGAAGAGCTCGCCGAGGCGCTCACCGACCTCGACGCCGTGATCGCGGCGTCCCGCGCCGACGATCATGCGGCACTCGCTGAGACGAGCCATGAGTTCTTCGCCCGGATGACCCGGGCGACCGGCAATGTCGCGATCCTCCGCGTCATGCGAGAGGGCGAGATCGCGATTCGTCGGTCGCTCCCGGGCTGGCAGCCGTACATCGAGTGCCCGATCGGGCGCACGGCGGCGTACGAATCCTTCCGGGATGCCGTCGCCGACCGAGACGCGGGCCGAGCCGAGTCGGTGCTGCGCGACATCCACGGCTTCTCCTGATCGCAGCCGCTCGCTACGGTGATGACCGTGGGCCATATCGAGCTGCGTGACCTCGACGACGACGATCTCGACGCCATCTTCGAGATGATGCGCGATCCGGCGTCTGTCGCAATGGCGGCGTTCACCGCCGATGATCCCGACGACCGCGCCGTGTTCGACGTCTGGATCTCGCGAGAGCGCTCCGCCTCGGGCGTCTCGTACTTCGTCGTGACCGAGAACGGCGGCTTCGCCGGCTCGGCGGCGGTCTTCACCGTCGACGGCGACCGTGAGGTCAGCGTCTGGCTCGCGCGACACGCATGGGGCAGAGGGATCGCCACCGACGCACTGCGCCTGCTCGTCGCGCACGAGCCGGAGCGCCCGCTCTACGCTCGCGCCGCCGCCCACAACGCGGCGGCGATCGCGGTGCTGTCCAGGTCGGGGTTCACCGAGGTGTCGCGCAACACGGCGTACGCTCCGGGAGTGGGGCGCGAGGTCGAAGAGGTCGTGTTCACGCTCGTTCCGGCGCTGGACGGCTACTGAGCAGCAACCGGGGCGTTCGCAGCAGCCCCTCCCGCACGAAACGAGAACGACCCCCGAAAAGCATGGGGGTCGTTCTCGTTTCGTGCGCGAGGGGGGAGTTGAACCCCCACGCCCTTTCGGGCACTGGCACCTGAAGCCAGCGCGTCTGCCTATTCCGCCACTCGCGCGTTGCGCGGCATCCGGGGACGCCGCGATCAACCTCCCGAGGATATCACGCAGATTCCGACCTCCCGAATCGCGCACCGGGGGCGAACGGGCGCGCGTGATCGATCCATCGCCTATCCAGCGTGTACGTCTAGCATGTAGCAACCGGCACCGCCCCTCCGAGGAGCCCAGTGGGACTACTTGACAGCTTCGAGAAAGGTCTCGAACGCGCAGTGAACAGCGCGTTCGCGAAGACCTTCCGCAGCGGCATCCAGCCCGTCGAGATCGCTTCCGCGCTGCGCAGCGAGCTCGACAAGAAGGCGGCCGTCGTCAGCCGGGATCGCATCCTCGCGCCCAACACGTTCACGGTGCGGCTCTCCCCTGCGGATGACGAGAAGATGACCGCTCTCGGCGGGGCGCTCACTCAGGAGCTCGACACCCTCGTGCACAAGCACGCGAAGGCGCAGGGCTACTCCTTCGCCGGTCCGGTCACGATCGCCCTCCAGCGAGACGAGCAGCTTTCAACGGGAACGCTCCGCGTCGACTCGACGACCGCCCAGGGCCGGGTCGCGTGGCGGGGCGTCATCGACGTCGAGGGTCGCCGGCATCCACTCGTGAAGTCGCGCACTGTGATCGGCCGCGGCAGCGACGCGGACGTGACCATCTCGGACCCCGGCACCAGCCGCCGGCACGTCGAGATCCTGTGGGACGGCGAGCGGGCCATGGTGCGGGACATGAATTCGACCAACGGCACGCTGCTCGACGGTCGCAAGGTGGTCGAAGCCGCCCTCGCCCCCGACTCGACAGTGACGATCGGGCGCACCGACATCGTGTTCCACGTCGTCGCCCAGGCTGCCGCGCCGCCGAAGCCGCCGATGCCCGCCGCCGACGCCACCCGCGTGTACGACATCCGCGACGGAGGGCCGCTGACTTGAGTGAGCTGACTCTGCTGCTGCTGCGCGTCGGATTCCTGCTGCTGCTGTGGTTCTTCGTTTTCGCCGTGGTGTACTCGCTGCGCGCCGATCTGTTCGGCGTGAAGGTGCGCCGGATGCCGGATGCCGCACCCGCCGCTGCGGCCGCGGCCGCGGCCGCCCCGGCATCCCGCCCCGCTGCCGGAGTGACCGGCCCCGTGACTTCGGCACCCGCCGCGCCGGCCGGCCCGAAGGGCGGTCCGGCGACGACGTCCACCGTTTCGCGGATCGTGATCACGAGTGGGCCGAAAGCCGGACTCGAACTGCCGCTCGGCGTTGAGCCGCTCACGATCGGCCGTTCGAGCGAGTCTGGGCTCGTGGTCCGCGACGACTACACGTCGAGCCATCACGCGCGACTCGTGCTGTGGGGCGACCAGTGGATGATCCAGGACCTCGATTCGACCAACGGCACGTGGCACGACGGCGCCCGCGTGGCGGCACCTGCCCCCGTGACGATCGGGGCGCCGATCAAGGTCGGCGCGACGACCTTCGAGCTGCGGAAGTAGCGGGCGGAACCCGCACCTATGGTCTTCCAGGGCTCGAGCGCCGCCATCTCGCACACCGGCAAGGTGCGCTCCAACAATCAGGACTCCGGATATGCCGGATCGAACCTGTTCGTCGTAGCCGACGGCATGGGCGGGCACGCCGGCGGTGACGTCGCCTCGAGCCTTGCGGTTTCGCGCCTGGAGCAGATCGATCGGCCCTTCGAATCGACCTCGGCCGCCGAACGTGCACTCCGAGACGCGATCGCCGATTCGGCGACCGCGCTGATCGACACAGTTCACGTGCGCCCCGAACTGGCGGGAATGGGCACGACGGTGAGCGCCCTCGTGATGGTGGACGACTATGCGGTCATCGCGCACATCGGCGATTCGCGAATCTACCTCTACCGTGACGACGCTCTGACCCAGATCACGACCGATCACACCTTCGTTCAGCGACTCGTCGACTCCGGCCGCATCACACCGGAGGAGGCGCGCTACCACCCCCGGCGCTCCGTGCTGATGCGGGTGCTGGGTGACATGGATCCCGATCCCGAGGTCGACACATTCATCATGCCGACGCAGGCGGGCGACCGCTGGCTGCTGTGCTCGGACGGGCTCTCCGGGGTGGTGGATGACGCCCACACCTCCAAGGCGCTCGGTCTCGGTCTGGCGCCCGGCCGCACGGCCGACAGCCTGCTGAAACAGGCGCTCGATGGCGGCGCGCCCGACAACGTCACGATCGTGCTCGTCGACGTGGGCGGACAGCATCCGATCTTCTCGGGAACGCCGACGATCGTGGGCTCGGCTTCGAACCCGGTCGGCATCGAGGTGCCGGCCGCCCGCCCGGGCCGGACCAGCTGGCTTCATCCGAACCGGCAGGCCGCGAACGAGCCCACCCACTTCGAGCCCGCCGCCGAGTTCCTCGAGGAGCTCATCGAAGAGGACCGGCGCCGGGTGCGCCGGCGGCGCATCGGCTGGGTGGTCGGCCTCATCCTCGTGCTGGGGCTCATCGCCGCCGCGCTCTGGGGCGGGTATGCGTGGACGCAGACCCGCTATTACGTCGGCGGCGACGACGACACCGTGGTGATCTTCCGTGGCATCCAGCAGGGCATCGGCCCGATCTCGCTGTCCACGCCTTACGAAGACACCGGCATCCCCCTCGAATCGCTCTCGGACTTCGCGCGCGAGACGGTGGAGCAGACGATCTCGGCGACGTCGATCGACGATGCCCGACGCATCGTCACCTCGATCAGCGAGACCGCGGGGGGTGGCTGATGAGCGCCGGCGTCACGCGCCAGACTCCGCCCACGGACGCGGTATCGACCGACACGGCCGTCGTGCGTGCGCTCAAGCGCATCCGCGTCCCCCAGACGCAGCGCAACCGCGAGCTGTTCCTGTTGATCTTCGCGTTCGCCATCAACGGGTCGGCTCTGGTGCTCGTGCAGCTGGGCGCTCTCAAGGCGATCGATTGGACGTTCCTCGTCTACTGCGGTGGACTGACCGCACTCGTCCTCGCGCTGCATATCGTGCTGCGCCTGCTCGCGCGCGATGCCGATCCCTTCGTCGTGCCGATCGCGACACTGCTCACCGGCCTCGGGCTGGCGATGATCTACCGCATCGACCTGGCCCTGAAGCTCCACGGCTGGGAGGCTGCGTCGACGCGCCAACTCGCGTGGGCGGGCATCGCCCTCGTCGGCGCGATCGCGATCGTGGTGCTGCTCCGCAACTACCGGGTGCTCTTCCGCTACACGTATGTGTCGGGACTGGCCGGTGTTGTGCTCCTGCTGCTGCCCCTCATCCCGGGCCTGGGCACGGACGCGAATGCCGACGTGTGGGTCTCGTTCGGCATCTTCTCGTTCCAGCCCGGTGAGATCGCCAAGATCCTGCTGGCGATCTTCTTCGCCGGCTACCTGGTGCGCACGCGCGAGGCGCTGACCTCCGTCGGCACGCGCTTCCTCGGAATCACGTGGCCGCGCGCGAGGGAACTCGGGCCCCTGCTCGTGATCTGGCTCGTCTCGCTCGGCATCATCGTCGTGCAGCGCGACCTCGGCACGGGCCTGCTCATCTTCGGCATGTTCGTCGCGATGCTGTACGTCGCGACCGGCAAGACCAGTTGGGTGCTCATCGGAGTGGTGCTCGCTGCGCTGGGCGCCTTCCTGGCGTCACGCGTGCTCCCCTATGTCGGCGGAAGGTTCGCGAACTGGCTGGATGCCTTCAACCCCGAGATCATCGAGCGCCCGGGTGGCAGCTACCAGCTCGTTCAGGGCATCTTCGGGCTTGCTCAGGGCGGCCTCGTCGGCACCGGCCTCGGCCAGGGACGGCCGTACATCACGCCCCTGTCGCAGAGCGACTACATCCTCCCGAGCATCGGCGAGGAGCTCGGACTCATCGGGGTGTTCGCGATCCTGTGTCTCTACATGGTCTTCGCGAGCCGCGGCATCCGCATCGGGCTCGCCGGTCAGGACGACTTCGGCAAGCTCCTCGCGACCGGTCTGTCGTTCACGATCGCACTGCAGGTGTTCATCATGGTGGGCGGCGTCACGCGCATCATCCCGCTGACCGGTCTCACGACCCCGTTCCTCGCCGCGGGCGGTTCGTCGCTCGTCGCGAACTGGCTGATCGTCGCGCTGCTGCTGCGCATCTCAGATGCGGTGCGCAGTCGGCCCAGGGTGGTGATCGGCTGAATGACGAAGGAGCTCCGACGGCTCAGCATCCTCATGCTCGGCATGTTCCTCGCGCTGTTCGCCGCGACCAGCTGGATCCAGGTCGTCGATGCCGACGCCCTGGCCCGCAATCCCGGGAATACGCGCGCGCTGTACGACTCGTACCAGGTGCAGCGCGGCTCGATCATCGTCAGCGGATCGGCGATCGCGACATCCGTCGCCTCCAACGATGTCTACAGCTGGCAGCGCGTCTACACCGATGCCGACATGTGGGGGCACGTCACCGGATGGATCAATCCCGTGCTGGGCTCGGCCACGGGGATCGAGCAGTCGATGAACCAGGCGCTGAGCGGCACGGCGGGCTCGCAGTTCCTGGCGCGCATCGAGCGGATCATCTCGGGTCAGCCACCGCGCGGATCGAACGTCGTGCTGACCCTGGATGCCGCAGTTCAGCGTGCCGCCTTCGACGCGCTCGGCGATCTGCAGGGCGGAGTCATTGCGATCGATCCGAGGACCGGCCGTGTGCTGGCCATGGTCTCGAGCCCGGACTTCGACACGAACCTGCTCGCGTCCCATGACGCCCCCGCCGTCAACGCGTACTACGACGGCCTCGTCGCCGATCCGGCGAATCCGCTGTTCGACCGCTCGATCGGCGGCGATCTGAACCCGCCGGGCTCGACGTTCAAACTCGTCGTGGCATCGGCGGCGCTCGCTTCGGGCGACTACACGCCCGAGTCGACGCTTCCGAACCCCGCGCGATACAGGCTGCCCCAGTCCAGCAGCGTGGTGTTCAACGCCAGCGGCGGAACCTGCGGTCCCGGCGCCGAGGTGACGATCGCGGATGCGCTGCGGATCAGCTGCAACATCCCGTTCGCCGAGCTTGCCGTGGAGCTCGGCGACACCGCCATCCGCGAAGAGGCGGAGAAGTACGGCTTCAACGTGCCGTTCGAGCTTCCGCTCGTCTCGACGCCGTCCAGCTACCCGCGGGCTCTCGACGACCCGCAGACGGCGCTGACGGGATTCGGACAGGGTCAGGTGACGGCGACGCCGTTGCAGATGGCGATGGTATCGGCCGGCATCGCGAACGAAGGAGTCGTCATGAATCCACACATGGTGGATCGAGTGATCGGACCGGATCTTTCGGTCCAGCAGGTGTTCGAGGACACCGAGTTCGGGCGGGCCCTGGACGAGGATCTCGCCGCCGAGATGAGGGCGATGATGGTGGCCAATGTCAGTAGTGGGGCGGCCTCGGGTGCAAGAATAGACGGGGTCGACGTGGGCGGTAAGACCGGCACCGCCGAGAACGGCGCCGCACAGCCGTACACGCTGTGGTTCACCGGGTTCGCCCCCGCAGACGATCCGCAGGTGGCCGTCGCAGTGGTCGTCGAAGACGGCGGCGGGCAGAACCAATCGGGCAGCGGCAACACGATCGCGGCGCCCATCGCGAAGAAGGTCATGGAGGCGGTGCTGGGGAGATGAGACCGACGCAGGGTGTGACCTTCGGCGGCCGCTACGAACTCGAGTCGCGGATCGCGATCGGCGGCATGGGCGAGGTGTGGGAGGCGACCGACCACGTCATCGGCCGCACCGTCGCCATCAAGATCCTCAAAGACGAGTACATGGGTGACCCGGGCTTCCTCGAGCGCTTCCGCGCCGAGGCCCGTCATGCCGCACTCGTCAACCACGAGGGCATCGCCAGTGTGTTCGACTACGGCGAGGAGGCGGGCAGCGCCTTCCTCGTGATGGAGCTCGTGCCAGGCGAGGCGCTCTCGACCATTCTCGAGCGCGACGGAGCGCTCTCGACCGACAAGACGCTCGACATCGTCGCCCAGACATCCCTCGCCCTGCAGGCGGCGCACGCTGCCGGCCTGGTGCACCGCGATATCAAGCCGGGCAACCTGCTGATCACGCCTGACGGCCGAGTGAAGATCACCGACTTCGGCATCGCCCGCATCGCCGACCAGGTGCCCCTCACGGCGACCGGTCAGGTCATGGGCACGGTCCAGTACCTCTCGCCCGAGCAGGCGTCCGGGCACCCCGCATCCCCGGCGACCGATACCTACTCCCTCGGAATCGTGGCGTACGAGTGTCTCGCCGGCAAGCGCCCGTTCACCGGCGAGTCGCAGGTGGCCATCGCGATGGCGCAGATCAACGAGCAGCCCCCGCCGCTGCCGCCGACCGTCGCCGTGCCCGTGCAGAACCTCGTCCTCGCGATGATCGCGAAGAAGCCCGAGGAGCGCCCTGCCTCGACGGCTGCGGTCGCGCGGGCCGCGTCCGCGTTGCGGCGAGGGGATGTCGCGGCCGCAGTCGCCGCGGTTCCCGCCATCGCAGGCGGCACCGGAGCCGTCGATGGCGATACGGCGACCCAGCTGCTCGTCGCAGACACTGCCGCGGCGACCAGCCTCCTGCCCGCGGACGACGCGGTCGTCGCGGAGGGCGAGAAGCGCAAGCGCAGCCCCTGGACGTGGCCGCTCATCGCTCTCATCGTGCTGCTGCTGCTCGTGCTCGGCGGCACGGTGTGGGCTCTCCTCGTGAATCAGGACGACCCCAAGCCGCCGCCGACCACGACGTCCGCCTCACCATCCAAGACTCCGTCCACGACGCCGTCGATCACACCCACGGCGACCACGGTCGATGTCAATGCCCTGGGTCTCATCGACATGAACTGCGATCAGGCGCGGACGACGGCACTGGATGCCGGTCTCGAGACCGTCACCTGCTCGCCCGGCCGCGCTGCCGACACCCAGGAGCAGGTCGACCTCGTCTACTCGGTCGAGCCGCAGGGCAACGTCCCGAAGGATCGCGAACTCGTGCTCACCTATTACACCGACCTCACGCCGATCGGCGCGCCGGGGGCGCCGTCGATCGAGGTCGGCGGAGCTCCGGCGGCATCCGTGACGGAGGGCACCACGGTGCAGGTCAACTGGTCGGCGTTCACGTGCCCGTCGGGCACCGGCTCGGTGAGCGCGTACAACCTATCCGCCGTGAACGGCACCTTCCCGATCACCGGCACGCCGGAGGCGTCGTTCAGCCCGACTCAGCGTCCCGTCGACCTCCTGGTCGCCAACCAGCCCGGACAGTCGCTCTTCGTGACCTACACCGTCACCTGCACGGGCAACGGGGCGAGCCGCGATTCCGAAGCGTCGAGCCAGGCCCAGGCGACGATCACCCCGGCGGCCACCCCCACACCCACCCCGTGACGTCGGCCGCGCGAGCCCCTGTCATGGGGCTCGTACGGGCTCGGCTAGTCTGGCTTGTGTTCCATGCAGGGAGTGACAGTGACAGCTGAGCCGCGCGTGCTTTCGGGGCGCTACCGCGTCGACGAGGCAATCGGTCGGGGCGGCATGGCCAGCGTGTATCGGGGTTATGACCTGACTCTCGGCCGTGACGTCGCGATCAAAGTGCTCGATCGCGAGCTCGCGAACGACAACGCCTTCCGCACGCGCTTCAGGCTCGAGGCGCAGGCGGCATCGCGCATGGCCCACCCCACGATCGTGCGCGTGTACGACGCCGGCGAGGACTCCGAGACCGCGCCCGACGGCACCGTTCGCGCCGTTCCGTACATCGTCATGGAGCTCGTCCGCGGCAGACTGCTGAAGGACATCATCGCCGCCGGCCCGGTCCCGGTCGAAGACACCGTGCGCTACATCGACGGCATCCTCGAGGCTCTCGAGTATTCGCATCGCGCCGGTGTCGTGCATCGCGACATCAAGCCGGGCAACGTGATGGTGACGGATGCCGGCCAGGTCAAGGTGATGGACTTCGGCATCGCGCGCGCCGTCTCCGACAGCTCGGCGACCGTCGCCGAGACCACCGCGATCATCGGCACCGCCGCGTACTTCTCACCCGAGCAGGCCAAGGGTGAGCCGGTCGACGCGCGCGCGGACCTCTACTCGACGGGTGTCGTGCTGTACGAACTGCTCTCGGGGCGGCAGCCGTTCCGAGGCGAGTCGCCGGTGGCGGTCGCCTACCAGCACGTCAGCGAAGCACCCGTGCCCCCCTCCGAGATCAACGAGTCCGTGCCGCGATCGCTCGATGCCGTGGCGCTGCGTGCCCTCGCGAAGGACCCGTTCCAGCGGTACCAGGACGCGGCGACCTTCCGCGAGGCGATCGACGCGACCGTCGACGGCCGTTCGCCGTCGAAGCGTCAGGTCGGGGCGCTCACCAGCGAGCTGTACGGCCCGAATCCGCGTCAGGCGGCCGAGACCGCCCGGTCGCTGCGTCAGCTGAGCACCGACACGACGATGAAGCGGACGCAGGCGGGACCCCCGGTCGCGTGGATCTGGGCGGGCGTCGGCCTTCTCGCGGTGCTCCTCATCTCGGTGCTCTTCTGGGTGCTCACCATCCGCCCGACCGATGACGTGCCCACCAATTCGCGAATCGTGCCCGATGTGACCGGCATGACCTACGAGCGGGCGAACACCGAGCTCGAGTCCGAGGATCTGCCGGCGTTCCGCGTCGACGAGCCCAATTCCGACGTGGCCATCGGCAATGTCATCCGCACCGATCCCGAGGCGGGCGCCTCGGTGACGCCCGGTCAGAACATCCGCGTGTACGTCTCGCTCGGCCAGGAGATGGCGACAATGCCCGTGGTGGAAGGGCTGTCTCAGGATGCCGCTGCCGCCGCGTTGAAGGACGCTGACCTCGTACTCGGCACCATCACGCAGCGCAACGACCAGTCGCTCGCCGCGCAGACGGTGATCTCGGCCGACCAGACCGAGGGAGCGGAGATCGCGGTCGGCACCACCGTGAATCTCGTCGTCGCGTCCGGTCGCGTCACGATCAACGATGTGACGGGCTACACCGTCGATGCGGCGACCCGTGAACTCGAAGACCTCGGGCTCACCGTCACGACGCAGGAGGACACGAGCTGCAAGGCGGCCGCACCCCCGACGGTCGCATCGCAGTCACTCGCTCCGGGCGACGTGCCGATCCATTCGACCGTCACCCTGAACTTCTGCTCCGGTCCCTGACGGTCACGGTCGTCAGCGTCGTGGATGCAGCGCGGCGCCGCGAGCCGCGGCATCCGGGAGTCCCACCGTCTGCAGCCAATTGCCCAGCAGGCGGTGACCGCCTTCGGTGAGCACGCTCTCGGGGTGGAACTGCACGCCCTGCACCGCCGCCGTCCGATGCGCGATGCCCATGATGACGCCGCTCGCCGTGCGGCTCGTCACGACGAGTTCGCGTGGCAGGCTGTCGTTCACGATCGCCAGCGAGTGGTAGCGGGTGGCCGTGAAGGGATTCGGCAGGCCGGCGTACAGCGGGCTGCCGTCGTGCTCGACGAGCGAGGTCATGCCGTGCATCAGCTCTGGCGCGTGGTCGACGGTTGCGCCGAACGCCTCGCCGATCGCCTGGTGGCCGAGACAGACACCGAGAAGCGGGATGCCGGCATCCGCCGCCGCGCGGACCACCTCGACCGATGCGCCGGCATCCGCGGGTGCGCCGGGACCGGGAGAGATGAGGATGCCGCGGTAGTCGCTGATCGCCTCCGCCGGATCGGTTATCGCATCCGCCTCGACGAGGTCGGTCTCTGCGCCGAGTTCGTGGAGATAGCCGACCAGGGTGTGGACGAAACTGTCGTGGTTGTCGACGACGAGAACGGCGGCGCGGCTCATCGGCGGGTCGTGCCGGAGATCACTGGACCGTCACCTCTTGCGGGTTCACGAACTGGCTCACCCAGGGGAAGACATAGTAGAACAGCCCGTACAGCACCGCCATGACGAGGACCACGAGAATCAGCACGCGCACCCACCAGGGGCCAGGGAGGATGTGCCACAGCGCCGCATACATCAGGCTGCCGCCTCGGAGACCGACTGCGGTGCGCCCGCTGATCTGGGGGTGAACGACTCGAAGACGCCGTAGGCGACGATCCGCTCGCTCATCGCGTACATCGGGCTGCAGCTGGTCATGGTGATGTACCGGGTTCCGGCCGGCGCGTCGAGCTCCTGCGGCACCGGGAGGAGCACCTCGACCGCGTTCGGGGTGACGTACTCGAGAGTGCGGAAACGATACGTGTACCAGCCGTCCCGGGTCTCGATCACGATCGCGTCGTTCACCCTGAGGTCGGCGATGCGATTGAACGGCTTGCCGTATGTGGTCCGGTGGGCGGCGAGGGCGAAGTTGCCGACCTCGCCCGGCATCTTCGAACCGGGGTAGTGGCCGATGCCGATGTTGTCGAGGGTGCCCGACCGCGTGATACCGCCGGCGATCGGGACCGCGTAGTCGGCGCCGAACCGGGGGATGCGCATGATGCCGAACGTCTCGCCATCGGCCGGTTGCGTGAGGATGACGGGATCCGCCGTGACGGGATCGCCGGGCGCGTCGCCATCGGTGTCAGGCGTGAGCTGCGGGACGTACTGCTCGGCCCAGGTCTGCGAGAGCTCGTGTCCCGTCGCGTTGCGCTCCGCGCCATAGATCATGTCGCCGATCCACAGCTGCCATCCGACGTAGAGAAGGGTCACGACCCCCGCGGTGATGAGGATCTCGCCCATCACCCCCACGACGGAAGCGCGTCTGCGAGGCTTCGGCGAAGCGGGTGTGCGCCCACCTTCGCGGGGAGCGGTCTCACCCTCCGCGTGGCCGGCCGGCGCTTCATCCACAGGGGGATTCTAGTCAGCGCATGCTGTGCCGCGGCTGGCAGATAGACTGTGGGCATGGCACGACCCGGCAAAGATGACGATTCGCTCGTCGAGCAAGCAGAAGGCGAGGCCGCACCCAACCCGGTGTGGTTCAAGCCGATCATGATCGGCCTGATGCTGATCGGCCTGGTATGGGTGCTCGTCTTCTACGTGAGCGGCATGCAGTACCCCATCCCCGGTATCGGGGCATGGAACCTCGTCATCGGCTTCGGTATCGCATTCGTCGGCTTCCTCATGACGACGCGCTGGCGCTAGAGCCCGAACTACACCCGTGTGATTCATCCCCACCTGTGGATGAACCTGTGGATAACTCCCGGCCCCCGCGTCAGAAGTAGAACAGCGGCGGCACGAGCAGGAGTGCGAGCAGCACCACGCCGACGACGCCGAGCAGTACGATCTGCAGCCACCGCTGTTGCGGCGATCGCGTGCGCGTGAAGATGAACGCGATGAGCGCGCCGGTGACGAGCCCGCCGACGTGGGCCTGCCACGCCACGTTGAAACCGGGGATGAACCCGATGACGAGGTTGATCCCCAGCACGAGGGCGATGCCGGCGACATTCGCTCCGATGTGCCGCCCGATCACGAGAAGCGCGCCGAAGAGCCCGAAGATGGCACCCGAGGCCCCGACCACCGGCGTCGTGAACGACAGGAGCGCGACGGCAACGGAGCCTCCGAGAGCGCTCAGCAGATAGAGCGTGAGGAATCGGCCACGGCCGAGAAGCGGTTCGAGGCTTCGCCCGATCATCCAGAGTGCGAGCATGTTCAACGCGAGATGCCAGAGACCTCCGTGCACGACCGTCACGGTGAGCAGTCGCCAGGGTTCGAAGGTGCCCGAGAGTTCCGGGTACAGCAGTGGCGCGAGGAAGACGAGAGAGTTCTGCACCCGCGTTCCGAACCCGGGGATCATCGTCACGAGGTAAGCGACCGACGTGATGAGGACGATGGCGTACGTTGCGAGCGGACGTGAGTCCCGCACCGCGACGGCACGTGGGCGCGACCACCGACGCTCCGCCTTCGTCTGCGCGGGCGACGCAGCCTTCTGCTGATCCTTCAGGCATTCGGGGCAGATGACTCCGACCGCGCCCTGGGTCTGGCATTCCGGGCAGATCGTCCGCAGACACCGCTGGCAGAGCACGAAGCTCTGGCGGTCAGGATGCCGGTAGCAGAAGTTTTCGCGATTGCGGCGGAACTCGTCCGTGGTCACAGGCGGGCGGCCGCCCTAGACCGCGACGATGTCGATCGACTCGATGACCACAGGCTCGATCGGGCGGTCGCCGGATGCCGTGGGGACGCCCGCGATCGTGTCGACGATCTCTTTGGATGCGTCATCCGCCACCTCGCCGAAGATCGTGTGCTTGCCCTGCAGCCATTCCGGACCGCGTCCGCCCTGACCCGGCACCGTGATGAAGAACTGCGATCCGTTCGTGCCCTCGGCCTGACCGGTGATCGCGTTGCGGCGAAGACCCGCGTTCGCCATCGCCAGCTTGTAGGGAGCGGTGAACGTCAGTTCGCTGTTGATCTCGTCGTTGAAGTTATAGCCCGGGCCGCCGGTGCCCTGACCCAGCGGGTCACCGCCCTGGATCATGAAGCCCGAGATGATGCGGTGGAACACGACCCCGTTGTAGAGCGGACCCTCGCCCGGCTTGCCGGTGCGGGGGTCGGTCCACGTGCCCGTTCCGTCCGAGAGGCCGACGAAGTTCTGGACCGTGCCCGGCGCGTGGTCGCCGAAGAGGTTGACGACGACGTCGCCATAGTTGGTGTGAAGGGTGGCGACAGCTGTGTGAATCGGCATGAGTACATTCTTTCAGACTTCTGTGCAACCCCTCCCGTCCTGCGCCGGGTCTGACAGTATGGGGAGAACCACGTCCCCGGTCGATTGGGAGGGCCCTCGTGAGCCTCAGCCGCAAGCGCAAGAAGGAACTCAACAAGCTTCAGACGCAGGCCAACAGCCTGTGGGAAGCCCAGCAGGTGCTGGTGGGTGAAGCCGCCTCCGTCGCCAGGGAGGCGAGCCGTCAGCTCGGGCACCTCGGTCGCGAGCACGTGGCGCCGCAGGTGCAGGAGACGTACGACAGGTACGCGGCGCCGTACGTCGACAAGGGCGTGAAGACGTCCAAGCAGGTGTTCAACGGTCGTGTCGTGCCCGCGGCCGGTGCCGTCGTCGGGTCGGCACTCTCGGTGTGGGATGCCGCCCTCGAAACCCGCGCGAAGCTCGCGTCGGACCACGGCATCAACATCCCACTGCCGAAGGCTCTCCTGAAGCCTCCGCCGCCACCGGCGAAGTCCGGCATGGGGGCCGGTGGCGTCATCGCCATCATCCTCGGCGTCGCGGCGGCGCTCGGAATCCTCTATGCGGCGTGGCAGACGCTTCGCGCCGACGACGAGCTGTGGGTCGCGGACGACCCGCTGCGCGCCCCGGATGCCTGATCCGCTTCATCGGGTAAGAGAAGCGGCATCCGCTCGAGGTCTGACCATCGAGCTCCGGGAACGTCCGGTGGCGAACAGCCTGACCGAGGCGGCAGCGCTGCTCGGCATCCCGGCGGCCGGAATCGTGAAGACCCTCGTCGTCAAGCGCAGTGACGACACGTATCTCTTCGCGCTCGTGCCGGGCGATCGCGCCATCTCATGGCCGAAGTTGCGCGCAGTTGTGGGTGTGAACAAGCTCCAGCTTCCCGATCCCGTCCGCGCGCTCGCAGCGACGGGATACGAGCGTGGAACGATCGTGCCGATCGGCAGCAGCACCGAGTGGCCGATCTACGCCGACGAGAGGATCGTCGGCGAGCGTATCGCGATGGGTGCCGGCGCTCACGGGTACAGCCTCTTCGTGGCCGCGGACGATCTCATCGCGGCCTACGACGCGACGGTCGCCGACATCTCGCAGCCGGTCGGGTGACGGCATCCGTCGCTATTGGATACCCGCCATCTGCAGGCCGATGTCCACGAGCTTCACCCGCTGCAACTCGCGCACGCTCGCGAGGGGAAACCACTCCGCGCGATCGGTCGATCCGTCGATCTCGTCGCGCAGCCTCCCTCCGGTGATCCGCGCGCGGTAGACGATCCGAATCGCATGCAGCGGGTTGACCGCGTCTTCGGCCATGCGCTTGCTGACCGGGATGACACGCGAATGGATGCCGAGCAGCTGCTCGATCGCGACCTTGTAGCCGGTCTCTTCGCGAACCTCGCGTCGGGCTGCGCGGTCGGGATCTTCGCCGGGCTCGAGGCCGCCGCCCGGCAGTGTCCACGCGGCGCGGCGACCCTCGTTCCAATGTGCGAGCAGAATGCGGTCCTCGGCATCCGTGATCACTGCGTACGCGGCGACGCGGATGTCCATGCGCCCCAGCCTAGGGCCGGGCTCGGATGCGCGGGGGATAGAGTGCGATGCAGGCAGGAGGACAACCCGTGACCGGTGCGGACGTGGCTGCCATCACCGCGATCGTCGCCGGCATGTTCTGCGTGGTGCTGATCGGCATCCTGCACTTCGTGGAGCCGGAGTACGACCCGTCCTGGCGGATGATCAGCGAGTACTCCCTCGGAAGTCACGGCTGGCTCATGCGGGTCGGCTTCATCGCGATGGCCGTCAGCCCCGCCGCGATCGGCATCGCGCTGTGGCCGTTCGGTGGCGCGTGGACGGTCGGCCTTGCGATCGTCGCCGCGGGTGCGATCGGCGCCGCATTCGTCGACGCCGATTCGATCATGACTCCGCGCGCCGCGGCAACGAGAGTCGGCAGAGCCCACACGGTACTCGGCAGCGTGCTGCTCATCGGGTTCCCCGTGGCGGCACTCATGGCCGGACTCGGATCCGCCGACGGACTGGGCTGGACGCTGGCACTCGCGTCGGCCCTGCCCTGGGCGACCCTGCTGTGGTTCCTCCGGGTGTCGTCATCAGCGCACGGGCAGGGCGGCTCGCCCGCGGTGCGTGTCGGGTGGCCGGACCGAGCTTGCCTCGTCGCCTACCTCGCCTGGGTGGTGCTCGCCGCCGCCGCCGTCCTGTCGTCGTGATCCAACCCGACGGGAGCTGAAACGGCTCGCCGCGGCGTGCGAAGAGCGCCGACCGTGTGGTCGACGCTCTTCGTTCCGCGGGTTCAGGCCTGGAGTACGCCGACCTTCGGAGCCGATGACTCCGGCGTCGACGCTCGACGCTCGCGGAAGCGTCCGACGGCGATGACGATCGCTCCGATCCCGACGAATCCGACCAGCATCACCGCGATGTAGGTGAGTGCGGATGGGTATCCGCCGGCTCCGTGCGGATCGAGGAAGGGATACGGGTACCACCACGTCGTCGCGCCCGAGGGATCGGGGGTGAGTTCGCCCCGCACCATCGTGTAGACAACCCAGAGCAGCGGATAGATGACGAACGTCGCCAGTGTCCACCACGGCAGTCCGCGTCGACGCGTTGCGAAGACCAGGTCGATGACCAGGTACAGCGGCAGCACGACGTGCAGCACCTCGGTCGCGTACGAGTCCATGAGGGCTATCCCGGGCGAGTCGCTCAGCGCAGCCCCCGAAGCAGGCCCGCGCAGGAGCACGTTGAACACGATCCCCAGCAGCAGCACCGGAGCGGTGACCAGCGCGAGCGCCAGTGCGATCCGGAACGGCTCACGCGCGGATCCGGGGTGATGGATCGACCACGCCGCGGCCACGGTCAACGCGACGACGGTGAGGAGCGTCGAGACGATCGTGAACATGCTGAAGTAGTTGGCGAGGACGAGTCCCAGATCCTGTCCCTGCCTCGTGGCGCGGTCGACGTTGACCACATACCCCGCCACTACCCCCGACAGCCCTACAGCTGCTGCTCCGAGCCGAATCCCTGACCAGTTCATTTCTTTCCCTTCCGGTCGAACTTCCTTGTTCGACGTTTGAGGCAGGTTTAGCGGTCTGCGTACATCACGTCGCGGAATGCTGTCGCCGAGGAAAGAGAAATGACCGGACAGGCGAGATGGGATTTGTGGATTACCTACAGCCTGTCCACCGATTGGGGGACGATATGCCACAAACGGCATGGTTTGGAACGCTCAAAGAATGGGAAAAGCACCTTTGATCAGGTAAAAAGAGCGCCGACCCGATGGGTCGGCGCTCTCCGATTCTGTGGAGCCTAGGAGATTCGAACTCCTGACATCCTGCTTGCAAAGCAGGCGCTCTACCAACTGAGCTAAGGCCCCGGGGCTTTGTGTTGTGGGGCTACCAGGACTTGAACCTGGGACCTCTTCATTATCAGTGAAGCGCTCTAACCGCCTGAGCTATAGCCCCGAATAGTTGCGGCGCGAGCGCCGTCAACCTCCAAGACTTTACCCGACACGGCCCGTTTTCACGAATCCGGATACGCCGCACACGCCTGGTGATGCTTGACTGAACCGTGACCGATACACCCCACCGCGGAGAAGCACACTCATCCGGAACCGGGCAGCGCCTGAATTGGCTGCGCGCGGGCGTGCTGGGGGCGAACGACGGCATCGTGTCGGTGGCGGCTCTCGTCGTGGGTGTGGCGAGTGCTACCGACGCACTTGCGCCGATCTTCACTGCGGGCATCGCCGGACTCGTGGGTGGAGCGATCTCGATGGCCCTCGGCGAGTACGTGTCGGTGAGCAGCCAACGCGACAGCGAACGAGCGCTGATCGCGAAGGAGCAGCGCGAGTTGCGCGACCTGCCCGACGAGGAGCTCGAAGAGCTGACCCAGCTGTACCGCGATCGTGGACTCACGGATGCCACTGCCAGGCAGGTCGCGGCAGAACTGACCGCTCACGACGCACTGTCCGCGCACCTCGAAGTCGAGCTCGGCATCGATCAGCACGACCTTGCCAACCCCTGGCACGCGGCGATCTCGTCGGCGATCTCATTCACCCTCGGAGCGCTGTTGCCGCTGATCGCCATCCTGCTGCCCCCTCCGGAGTGGCGGGTGCCGGTGACGTTCGTGGCTGTGCTGCTCGCGCTCGTCCTGACGGGAACGATCTCTGCCCAGCTGGGCGGCTCGAGCAAGGGGCGTGCGGTCATCCGGCTCGTCGTCGGCGGCGCGCTCGCGCTCGCAGCGACCTGGCTCATCGGATCGCTGCTCGGAACAACGGTGGTCTGATCAGGCCCTTCCACCCGGCGCGAATGTCGATCCGGGCCGGTCGGGTGATGCTCAGTTCGAGGTGAAGCCGACCAGGAGTCCGCCGGTCACCTTCACGGCGAGGTTGTAGATGCCCGCGATGACCGCGCCGAGCACGGTGATGACGACCAGGTTCAGGATGGCGACGATCGCCGAGAAGGCGAGCACCTGGGGGAGGCTCACGAACTGCGAGAGCACGAAGCTGCCGTCCGAGAAGCTGCCGAAGAAGTCGTCCGCCTTGGCGATGAGCCCGGTCGTGCTCACCACGAGATAGATCATGACGAACGACACCACGGTGACGATGGCGATCGCGATCGCGGCGAGGAACGACAGCTTCACAGCCGACCAGAAGTCGATGTAGACCAGGCGCAGCCGCACCTGCTTGGCGCTCGTCTTGTGGCTGGACTTCTTCGCGAGCTTGTCGGCTACGGTGCTCATGCGTCAGTACTCTCTTCGGGGATCGGGGAGGAGGTGTCGGGTGCTTCGACGGGCTCGGGAGCCACATCGACTTCGACCGCCTCGGCTGTCTCTGCCAGGCCTCGTTCGCCATTGCGCGCGATCGCGATGATGCGATCGTCGTCGTCAGCGCGGGCGAACACGACACCCATGGTGTCACGACCCTTGGCGGGGACCTCGGCCACGGCAGAGCGTACCACCTTGCCGCTGGACAGAACCACCAAGACCTCGTCGTCCTCGCTCACGATCAGCCCGCCGGCGAGATCACCGCGATCCTCGCTGAGGCGAGCCACTTTGATCCCCAGTCCACCGCGGGTCTGACCGCGGTACTGCGAGACACTGGTGCGCTTCGCGTACCCGCCCTCGGTCACCACGAACACGAATCCATCGTCCTGCGCGACCGATGCCGACAGCAGGCTGTCGGATGAACGGAACGACATCCCCTTCACGCCCTCTGTCGAGCGGCCCATCGGGCGCAGCGCGTCGTCCGTCGCGGTGAAGCGCAGCGACATCCCATGGCGGCTGATGAGAAGCACGTCGTCGCCCTCGTCGACGAGCAGGGCGCTGACGACCTCGTCGTCTTCGCGCAGCTTGATCGCGATGACGCCGCCCTGGCGATTGGTGTCGTACTCCGTCAGTCGGGTCTTCTTGACGAGACCGCTGCGGGTTGCGAGCACGAGATACGTCGCGACCGTGTAGTCGCGGATGTCGAGGATCTGGGCGATCTCCTCGTCGGGCAGAAGCGCGAGCAGGTTCGCGACGTGCTGGCCCTTGGCGTCGCGACCGGCCTCGGGAACCTCGTACGCCTTCGTGCGGTAGACGCGACCCTTCGTGGTGAAGAACAGCAGCCAATGGTGCGTCGTGGTGACGAAGAAGTGCTCGACCACGTCGTCGGCGCGCAACTGCGCACCCTTGACGCCTCTGCCCCCGCGGTGCTGCTGGCGGTAGTTGTCGCTGCGGGTGCGCTTGATGTAGCCGTCGCGCGTGACGGTGAGCACCATCTCCTCTTCGGGGATGAGGTCCTCATTCGTCATCCCGCCCTCGTAGCCGTACAGGATCTCGGTGCGCCGGTCGTCGCCGAAGCGCTCCACGATCGAGGTCAGCTCATCGCGGATGATCGACCGCTGCAGCGACTCGTCGGCCAGGATCGCCCTGAAGCCCGCGATCTGCGTCTCGAGCTCGGTGGCCTCATCCATGATCTTCTGGCGCTCGAGTGCGGCGAGGCGGCGCAGCTGCATCGCGAGGATCGCATCCGCCTGGATGTCGTCGATGTCGAGCAGACCCTTGAGGCCCTCTCGGGCATCCTCGACCGTCGGCGAGCGGCGGATCAGCGCGATCACTTCGTCGAGCGCGTCGAGCGCCTTGAGGTAGCCGCGCAGGATGTGCATGCGCTCTTCGGCCTTGCGCAGCCGGTAGCGCGTACGCCGGACGATGACCTCGATCTGGTGGTCGATCCAGTGCGTGATGAACCCGTCGAGCGGCAGGGTGCGGGGCACCCCGTCGACGATCGCGAGCATGTTCGCGCCGAAGTTCTCCTGCAGCTGGGTGTGCTTGTACAGGTTGTTCAGCACGACCTTGGCGACGGCATCCCGCTTCAGCACGATCACGAGGCGCTGGCCGGTGCGGTCCGACGTCTCATCACGGATGTCGGCGATGCCCGTGATCTTTCCCTCGCGCGCGAGGTCACTGATCTTGACGGCGACGTTGTCGGGGTTGACCTGGTACGGCAGCTCGGTGATGACGAGGCAGTTGCGGCCCTGGATCTCCTCGACATTCACCACGGCGCGCATCGTGATGGAGCCACGTCCGGTGCGATACGCCTCTTTGATGCCCCGGGTGCCGAGGATCTGGGCGCGCGTCGGGAAGTCGGGGCCGGGGATCCGCTCCATGAGAGCCTCGAGCAGCTCTTCGCGGGTCGCATCCGGATTCTCGAGCGACCACAGAGCGCCGGCCGAGACCTCGCGCAGGTTGTGGGGCGGGATGTTTGTGGCCATGCCGACCGCGATGCCGACCGAGCCGTTCACCAGCAGGTTCGGGAAGCGCGCCGGCAGGACGGTGGGCTCCTGCGTCTGGCCGTCGTAGTTGTCCTGGAAGTCGACAGTGTCTTCTTCGATGTCGCGCACCATCTCGAGCGCGAGCTGAGCCATCTTGGTCTCGGTGTAGCGCGGGGCGGCGGCGCCCTGGTTGCCGGGCGAGCCGAAGTTGCCCTGTCCCTGCGCCAGCGGATAGCGCAGGGACCACGGCTGAACGAGACGCACGAGGGCGTCATAGATCGGGGCATCGCCGTGCGGGTGGTAGTGCCCCATGACCTCACCGACGACGCGGGCGCACTTCGAGAACGACTTGTCGGGACGGAATCCGCCGTCGTACATGCCGTAGATCACCCGGCGGTGCACGGGCTTGAGTCCATCGCGCACGTCGGGCAGGGCACGACCGACGATCACGCTCATCGCATAGTCGAGATAGCTCCGCTGCATCTCGGACTGCAGGTCGACCTGGTCGATCTTGCCGTGGTCGTGCGCGGGCGTCAGTTCGGGGCGCTCGTCATCAGCCATGCGTGTGTCTCCGTGTCTGTGGTCTCATCTCGTTACTCGGCTCGGTCGTCGAGCGAGCGAAGCGAGGCGAAACGCATTGAGTTTGTCTAGATGTCGAGGAAGCGGACGTCTTTGGCGTTGCGCTGGATGAACCCGCGTCGCGATTCGACGTCTTCGCCCATCAGGATGGTGAATATCTCGTCGGCGGCCGCGGCATCCTCGATCGTCACCTGCTTCAGCGTGCGGGTCGCGCGGTCCATCGTGGTCTCCCACAGTTCCTTCGGGTTCATCTCGCCAAGACCCTTGTAGCGCTGGATGCCGTTGTCCTTCGGGATGCGCTTGCCGGAGGCGACGCCATCCGCCAGCAGCGCATCGCGCTCACGATCGCTGAACACGTACTCGTGCGGCGAGTTCGACCACTTGAGGCGATACAGCGGAGGCTGCGCGAGATAGACGAAGCCGGCTTCGATGAGGCCACGCATGTAGCGGAACAGCAGAGTCAGCAGCAGCGTCGTGATGTGCTGGCCGTCGACATCCGCATCCGCCATCAGAACGATCTTGTGATACCGCGCTTTGTCGATGTCGAAGTCTTCGCCGATGCCGGTGCCGAAGGCCTGGATCATCGCCTGAACCTCGCGGTTGCCCAGCGCACGATCGAGACGAGCGCGCTCGACGTTCAGGATCTTGCCGCGGAGCGCCAGGATCGCCTGCGTGTGCGGGTCGCGACCCTGCACGGCCGAGCCGCCTGCCGAGTCACCCTCGACGAGGAAGATCTCGCTGATCGAAGGGTCCTTGGACGTGCAGTCCTTGAGCTTGTCAGGCATCGCAGCCGATTCGAACACGCTCTTGCGCCGCGCGGTCTCGCGCGCCTTGCGGGCCGCCAACCGCGCGGTCGCCGCGTCGATCGCCTTGCGCACGACGTTCTTCGCCTGGATGGGATTGCGGTCGAACCAGTCGCCGAGCCGGTCGCCGACGACCTTCTGCACGAACGCCTTGGCCTCGGTGTTGCCCAGCTTGGTCTTTGTCTGACCCTCGAACTGCGGCTCGGAGAGCTTTATCGAGATGACGGCCGTGAGGCCCTCGCGGACGTCATCACCCGAAAGGTTCTCGTCCTTCTCCTTCAACAGGTTCTGCGCACGCGCGTACTTGTTGACCAGCGTGGTGAGCGCGGCACGGAAGCCCTCTTCGTGGGTGCCGCCCTCGTGCGTGTTGATCGTGTTCGCATAGGTGAACACGTTCTCGGTGTAGCTCGTGGTCCACTGCATCGCGACTTCGAGTGCGATCTTGCGGTCAGCGTCTTCGGATTCGAAGTCGATCACCTCGTCGTTGACGTGCTCCGCCTTGCGGACACGGTTGAGGTACTCGACGTAGTCGACGAGTCCGCGCTCGTACAGGAAACTGTCGTTGCGCTGCTGCAGGATGACCTGACCGGGCTCGGTCTCTTCCTCGTACGCCGCCGACGGCCGCTCATCCCGCAGATCGATGCGCAGTCCCTTGTTGAGGAATGCCATCTGCTGGAACCGTGTGCGCAGCGTCTCGTACTCGAAGTCGACGGTCTCGAAGATCGTCTGGTCGGGCCAGAACGTGATGGTGGTGCCGGTCTCTTCGCTGGGTTCGGCGCGTTCCAGCGGTGCCTGCGGCACTCCGCCGTCGGCGTAGGACTGCCGCCACACGTATCCCTGTCGTTTGACCTCGACCTCGAGGCGGCTCGAAAGCGCGTTGACGACCGAGGACCCGACGCCGTGGAGGCCGCCCGACACGGCGTAGCCGCCGCCGCCGAACTTGCCGCCGGCGTGCAGCACCGTGAGCACGACCTCGACCGTCGACTTGCCTTCGGTCTTGTGCGTGTCGACCGGGATGCCGCGGCCGTTGTCGACGCATCGGACGGCGCCGTCGGGCAGGATCGTCACGACGATCGTGTCGCAGTAGCCCGCCATCGCCTCGTCGACGGAGTTGTCGACGATCTCCTGCACAAGGTGGTGGAGTCCCCGCGGCCCGGTCGAGCCGATGTACATGCCGGGGCGCTTGCGGACGGCCTCGAGGCCCTCGAGCACTTGGATGTCATCTGCCCCGTAGCCGTTTTGGACCCTGTCAGCGGGTTGCGATCCGGGTTCCTTGGGAACGTTGTCGGGGTTCAGAGACGTCATAGGTTCCGAGCACTCCAGATCTGTCGGCGGGGACCTTCACAGTCTACCAAGTCCCACCCGCGCGCGAGGCCTCTACGCCCCTCTGACGCGCGGAAATGTGTTCGGACGATATCGGACGTGCCTCAGCCGTAGGTATCGCGCGGACCCCGCCCTGGAATCGTTCTGGGACCCCATTTCCAAGAGGGAACGTCCGGCCCGATGAAGCGGATCACCTGAACCCCCGCATCCGGAAACCTTCGGACGATCTCGGACAGGATGTGCGACCGCATCAGCTGGAGCTGCTTCGCCCACGCCGTCGAGTCGGATTGGACTGTTAGGGTGCCCTCCGAGAACGCCACCGGGCGAGTGTGCCGTGCCGTGTCTTCGCCGGCCACTTCCGACCAGGCGCTGACCACATCCTCGCGCGCGAGCTGGGTGTCCCAGCCGGCCTCCCGGGTGAGGTCGGCGAGCACGTCGGCGAAGCCGTGCGGGTCTCGTCCCGGTGTGAACGGCCCGTTCTCATCGTCTTCGTACCGCCGTCGGCGCTTGCGAAAGGCTCGAGCCGACGGCTCGAGCCCCCGCAGCCGCAGGTAGGTCGCGATGGTTTCGGGCACGCTGGTGTGTTCGACGGCATCGCCGGTGGTCGGATCGGGCGCGTGATCTTCGGGCTCAGGCATCCGCAGCCTCCAGAATCGTGCCGGCCTCGACACGCACCGTGCGGGCGCGCAGGGCCGTCGGCACGTCCTCTTCGACGGCAGCCGTGACGAGCACCTGCTCGTAGCCTGCCACGAGGTCGGCCAGCCGCGATCGGCGACCTGCGTCGAGCTCGGCGAAGACGTCGTCGAGGATCAGCACGGGATCGCCGAGCCGCGACTGTGCCCGGAGCAGCTCGGCGGAGGCGAGTCGCAGCGCCAGCGCGAAGGACCATGACTCACCGTGCGAGGCGTATCCCCGGACCGGCAATCCGCGAACACTCAGCACGAGGTCGTCGCGGTGCGGTCCGACGAGGGTCAGTCCGCGATCGAGCTCGGCGGTGCGGCGAACCGAGAGCGCCTGCCGGAAGAGATCCCGGATCGGTGTAGCTCCGGCGTCCGTCACCTCGTCGCCCCCATCCTCGCGGTCGGCGCCCCTCACCGAGAGCGCCCAGCCGATTTCGGGACTGTGGTCCGCGCCGGCGATCGCCGCATAGGCACCGGCGATCGGCGCTGCGAGGTCGGCGGCCAGCCGCGAACGTTCCTCGATGATCTCGGTGCCGAGGGCGACGAGCTTGTCATCCCAGACATCGAGTGTGGAGAGTGCGTCACCACGGATGCCGCGCACCTTCGCCGACTTGAGCAGGGCGTTTCGCTGCTTGAGCACGCGATCGTAGTCCGCGAGGACGCCGGCGAGGCGAGGTGCCTGCTGAACCAGGAGCTGGTCGGCGAACCGGCGTCGCCAGCTCGGATCACCCCGCACGATCTGCAGATCTTCGGGAGCGAAAAGCACGACCTGCGCGTGGCGGGGAAGCTCGCCCGGTTTGACGGGAGCTCCGTTCACACGCGCCTTGTTCGACCCCTGCCGATTGAGCTGGACTTCGAGCAGCACGCGACGGTCGCCGTGGGCGAGTCGAGCTCTGATGACGGCTGACTCCGCACCATCGCGCACCATCGGAGCGTCGGAAGACACGCGGTGCGAGCCGAGAGTTGCGAGATAGGCGATCGCCTCGGCGAGATTCGTCTTTCCCTGTCCATTGCGCCCGACGAAGACGTTCGGACCAGTGCCGAGCGCGACATCGGCGACCGCATAGTTGCGGAAGTCGACGAGACTCAGCTGCTCCACGATCACGGGGTCAACCCTAGTCAGCGCTCCCGACCCCGGGCCCGCGGTCGACGGACCTTAGCTGGTCGATGGTCCCGGGCGCTTCGACAAGCTCAGCGACCTATGTGATCACATCGCGCAGCGGCCGCACCATGCAACTTCGACAAGCCCAGCGATCGGCGCCCGACTCAGCGCAACAGGAGGTTGGGCTGCAGAAGGTACTTGAACGACTCGGTGCCGGACTTGTCGACCGAGGTCTGGGGGGTGATCAAGACCGGGCTCAGCTTGTTGGCGTTGTCACTTGAAGTGAATGTGATGCGGGCGAACTCGCTGCGAACGGCGCCGAGCGACTCCAGCAGGTACTGGGGGTTGAGCCCGAGCGTGACGTCGTCGCCCACGAGATGGGCATCAACGGACTCCGAAGCGCGCGCCTGTTCGGTGCCCGAGGCGTCCATCGAGACGCTGTCGGTCGTGAATGTGAAACGCAGCGGCGCCGAACGGTCGAGCACGAGCGAGACGCGGCGCACGGCTTCGGTCAGCTCCGCAGTGTTGACGACCGCGTGGTGCTCGGTCTGATCGGGGAAGAGGCGGCGCACGGGCGGGAAGTTGCCCTTGATCAGCAGCGAGGTCACGGTCTTGTTGCCGGCCGTGAAGGCGATGATCTCGCGGTCACCCGAACCGGAGAAGGCGATCGAGATGTCGCCGCCGTGCGCGAATGTCTTTCCGACCTCGGTCAGAGTCCGTGCGGGGACGAGCGCGGTGGTCGGTTCGTCGCTCGAGGTCGACCCGCCATCCCAGGGGATCTCGCGCAGCGCCACGCGGTAGCGGTCCGTGGCGACCAGGCTGAGACTTGTGCCCGTCACCTCGAGCTGCACGCCGGTCAGCACAGGGGTGACATCGTCGCGCGACGCGGCGAATGCCACCTGGGCGATGGCGGTTGCGAAGTCCTCGCCCGGAACCAGGCCCGAGTCGCCGGAGACCTCGGGAATCGCCGGGTACTCCTGCACCGGCATCGAGGCCAGGGTGAAGCGTGCGGAACCGCAGCTCAGCACGATGCCGCCGTCCTCATCGACTTCGACCTGGATCGGCGCATTCGGCAGCCGGCTGGCGATCTCGGAAAGGAGTCGGCCGTGGACGAGGATCGTGCCCGGCTCATCGACGGTCGCATCGATGGTGGTGCGCGCGGATGCCTCGTAGTCGAACGCTGCCAGAGACAGGCCGGCGTCGGATGCCTCGATCAGTACACCGGCAAGGATCGGCTGAGGGTTTCGCTGCGGCAGGAGCTTGACGACGAACGACACGGCTTCGCTGAACACATCGCGATTGACGTGAAACTTCACTGACGCTCCCTTGACATCTGGCTGGGCCTTCTCATGCTAGTGCCCGCCCCGGCCGATGCTAGTGCCGAGTGCGCCGGGCATGCGGCATCCGGTTCGTTCACCGCAAAGGTGATCGGATGTCCTCTTCATCAATCTCTCTCTGTGATGGTGTTAACCCCTGTGCAAACTGTGGATAACTCGAGCTCGGCCAAGGGGGACACGATAACTACAACCGTGTGAGTTGTGGAGCGGCTGCGGAACGTGTGTCGGAACTCATGTCGGGATCTGGAGCATGGTGCCCCGTCATCCACAGGCCGAGGGTGCCGGGCGCACAGGGTTTCCGCAGGGGTCCAGAGTTATCCACAGGTTTTCCACACTGTGAAGAACCGCGATTTTGGCCCTGTCGACGACGAGTGTCAAGGACTTCTTGCGGCATATTTCGCCGAGGGTCGCGTCAGCGCCCGTTGCGGCCGAGTTGGGCGGTGATCTCCGACACCTGGTTGTAGATCGAGCGACGTTCCTTCATGAGATCGCTGATCTTCTTGTAGGCGTACATGACGGTGGTGTGGTCCCGATTGCCGAAAAGCTGCCCGATCTTGGGAAGCGAGAGGCTCGTGCGCTCACGACAGAGGTACATCGCGATCTGACGAGCCGTCGCGACCGATTGCGACCGGCTGGAACCGTACAGATCGTCGACGGTGAGCTTGAAGTAATGCGCGGTGGCCGAGATGATGTCGGTCGGCGAGATGATGTTGGCGTCATCCTGGTCGACGATGTCGCGTAGAACGGTCTGGGCGAGTGACATGTCGAGTGTGGAACGGTTCAGGCTCGCGAATGCCGAGACGCGAATGAGTGCACCTTCGAGCTCGCGGATGTTGGACGACACGACGGTGGCGATGTATTCGAGCACCTCATCGGGGATGTGGAGGCGCTCGCTCTGCGCCTTCTTGCGGAGGATCGCGATGCGTGTCTCGAGGTCGGGCGCCTGCACGTCGGTGATGAGGCCCCACTCGAAGCGGCTGCGCATCCGGTCTTCGAAGCCGGTGAGGTGCTTGGGCGGCACATCGCTGGTGATCACGACCTGCTTGTCGTGATCGTGGAGCGTGTTGAAAGTGTGGAAGAACGCTTCCTGGGTCTCGGCTCGTCCCTGCAGGAACTGGATGTCGTCGATGAGAAGGATGTCGACATCCCGGTACCGCGCTTGGAAAGCCGAGCCGCGGTTGTTGGCGATGGAGTTGATGAAATCGTTGGTGAACTCTTCGCTCGAGACGTATCGCACGCGGATGCCGGAGTAGAGGCTCATGGCGTAGTCGCCGATGGCGTGCAGCAGGTGGGTCTTTCCGAGTCCGGAGTCGCCGTAGATGAAGAGCGGGTTGTACGCCTTCGCCGGCGCTTCGGCGACTGCGACGGCGGCAGCGTGCGCGAAGCGGTTCGACTGACCGATGACGAAGTTGTCGAACGTGTACTTCGGGTTGAGCCGCGTATCGCTGCGCGAGTTTCCGGATGGCGCCGGCGCGGCCTCTTGCAGCTGTGGGCGCGCCATGGGCGTCGGGGCCTGAGTCTGCGCAGTGGACTGGACCGGAATCGGCGCCGTCAGGTGCGGGTCGGCGAGATCGGGATTCACCACGACACGGAACGTCGTCGCGCTCGTCTGCGGCTCCTGATCGACCCTGGCCAGGGCCTCCATGATCGGCGTGCGCATGCGCTTGGTGAACTGCGCAGCGGTGAGATCGTTCGGCACATCGAGGTAGAGCGTGCCGCCCATGACGCCCTGCGGCACGGCGAGGTTGAGGAATCCCTGGAGCTGCGGCGTGACGCGATCGTCATCCGTGAGCTCGTCGAGCACCGACGACCAGACAGGAACATCTGGAACTTCGTGCGGTGACATGGCCCCCCCGGGTATTGATGAGTCCGTTGGCTGCCGCGGGGTCTTCACGCCGAACCTGTGGATAACTGCGGGAGCCACGCTAGTCAGCGGGGGTCCCGGGAGCAAACTCCACTGTAAGACCGCCCCGCGTGTCTTTGCCAGGCCCATGCGTGAGTTTCGAGATAATGGACGACTCGCTGCGCTCGGTTTGAGTTCTCAGCCGACACGGCGTAACCTAAATCGGTTGACTTATGCCCTCGAGGCAGTCTCTTTGTACGAGCGTCCCCGGTCTGAGCGTCCCGGTGACCCCTGATCCGGAAGCGATTCCCCAATGACCAAGCGCACCTTCCAGCCCAACAACCGTCGCCGCGCCAAGAAGCACGGTTTCCGTCTTCGCATGCGCACCCGCGCCGGCCGTGGCATCCTCTCGGCTCGCCGCGCCAAGGGGCGCACCGAGCTGTCGGCCTGACCCCCGACCGGTGCTGGCGAGGCCGAACCGACTCACCCGCGGAGCGGAGTACAAGGCTGTCGTCCGTCGGGGGCGTCGCTGTGCCGCGACCCACACGGTGACCTACGTGAATTCTTCCGCAGCCGAGACGACGCCGCGCTTCGGTTTCATCGTGAGCCGCCAGGTCGGCTCCGCGGTGGTCCGCAACACCGTCCGTCGCCGCCTCAAGGCCGTGTGCGCAGAGTCGCTTCCCGCCGTCGCCCCCGGCAACGACATCGTCATTCGCGCGCTTCCCGGCGCTGCGACCGCCTCGTTCGCCGACCTTCGCGCCGAAGTGAATCGCTGCCTCAGTCGGAGGGCGGCATGAGCGTTCTGCCGGCCTACGCACTCGGCGATGCGCATTTCGACGCCGCAGACGGTTTCCGCGCGGTGCCACTGCTCCCCCGCAACGTCGTTCTCGCGCTGCTTCACGGCTACCGTGCGACGATCTCCCATACTTATGGCGACGTCTGCAAGTACTATCCGTCCTGTTCCGCGTATGCCGTCGGCGCGGTCCAGCAGCACGGGGCGCTGAAAGGCGCCGCCCTGACCGCAGCGCGGCTCGCACGCTGTCACCCTTGGGCGGAAGGTGGCGTCGATGACGTTCCCGCTCACCCTCACTTCCAGCACGGATTGACCCGTCACGGGTTCGTGGTGCCTGCTTCCACCCGAAAGGACTGATCCAACACATGGATCTCTTGCTCGCCGCCTCCACAACCCCGGCCGCCTCGGGCGGCGGTTTCGACTTGATCGGAACGATCCTCTGGCCGCTGAAGTGGCTGGTCGAACTCGTCCTCGTGGCGTGGCACGCCCTGTTCACGGCCATCGGCCTGCCTCCGGACGACGGCATCACCTGGGTCCTCGCCATCATCGGCCTTGTGCTCGTCGTTCGGTCGGCCATGATCCCGCTGTTCGTGAAGCAGATCAAGAGCCAGCGAAAGATGATGGAAATCGCCCCTGAACTGCGAAAAGTTCAGGAGAAGTACAAAGGCAAGCGTGATCAGCTCTCTCGGGAGGCGATGAGTCGCGAGACCATGGCGCTCTACAAGAAGCACGGCACGACGCCGGTGTCGAGCTGTCTCCCGCTCCTGGTTCAGATGCCGATCTTCTTCGCGCTGTTCAGCGTGCTCAACGGTGTTCAGACGATCAAAACCGATCCCAATCACACGGGTGTCGGCCCGCTGACAAACGAGCTCATGACGGAGTTCTACAACGCGAAGCTGTTCGGTGTCGCATCCCTCCACGACTCCCTCATCGGTGCGTGGGAGGCGCAGGCTCCCGGCTGGCAAGTCACAGTCGGCATCCTGCTCGTGCTGGTCGTCCTGATGATCGCGTCGCAGTTCTTCACGCAGCTGCAGATCATCTCGAAGAACCTCTCCCCCGAGGCCAAGACCGGCCAGGCGTACCAGATGCAGAAGGTCATGCTGTACGTTCTGCCCTTCGCCTTCGTGTTCTCGGGTGTCTTCTTCCCGCTCGGTGTCGTCATCTACTGGTTCGTCTCGAACCTCTGGACGATGGGACAGCAGTTCCTCGTCATCCGCGAAATGCCGACCCCCGGCTCAGATGCCGCGAAGGCTCGCGAAGAGCGGCTCGCACGCAAAGGCAAGGCGATCGACTCGTCGGGCAAGGTCGTCCCCCTGGAGAAGTACCTGGCGGAGCAGCAGCGTCTGTTCGACGAGGCTGAGAAGGCAAGGGCCGCGGCACCGAAGCGCCAGCAGCCGGTCGGCAAGCAGCGAGCCAAGAAGCAGACTCAGCAGGGTCAGAAGCAGCCCCCGAAGCCGGCGGATTCAGCCGGCGGCGCCGCAGGCGCGACATCCTGACCGCAGCTTTCTCACTCGCTCTCCGCATTGATCCCGAGGAAAACATGACCAGCAACCCTGACTTCGCGCCCGTCGACGAGGCCCCCGTGGAGCGTGCCGCGGTCGCCGTCGAGCCGGCCAGCGCCACGGTCGAGCAGCTCGAGCAGGAAGGCGACGTCGCCGCCGACTTCCTCGAGGGGCTGCTCGACATCGCCGACATCGATGGCGATCTCGCGCTCGATGTGCGGTCCGGACGCGCCTATGTCTCCGTCGAGGCTCCGGAGGGTGGATCGGTCGCCCTCATCGCCGATCCCGACACGGTTCAGGCCCTGCAGGAGCTGACGCGCATCGCGGTGCAGAACCGCACCGGGCGCTTCTCACGTTTGATCCTGGATGTGGGCGGCTCCCGCAACACTCGTCAGCGCGAGCTCGCGACACTCGTCGACCGTGCGATCGTGCGTCTTGAAGAGGGTGCGTCGCAGGCTTCGCTGCCCGCGATGTCGAGCTATGAGCGCAAGCTGGTTCACGACATCGTGTCGGAGCGCGGCTTCGTGTCGGAGTCATACGGAGAAGGCGCCGACCGTCACACCGTCATCAGCCGCGGCTGACGTGTGTTTCACGTGAAACATCGATGAACGATATCGAGCCCGAACCGCCTGAGGCGCAGCAGATCTTCGGCGATCGGATCGAACTCGCTCGTCGTTTCACCGCAGCGCTTGCCAAGCACGGCGAGACTCGAGGACTGATCGGTCCACTCGAGCCTCCCCGGCTTTGGACGCGACACGTGCTGAACAGCGCCGTGATCGCCCCGCTCTTCAGTGGGCGGGTCGGAGACATCGGGTCGGGCGCCGGTCTTCCCGGACTCGTGCTCGCGATCGCGCGCCCCGACGTGGAGTGGGTGCTCGTCGAGCCCATGGAGCGCCGGGTCGCATGGCTGAACGAGCAGACCGAGGCGCTCGGGCTCGACAACGTGACGGTCGTGAGGGCGCGCGCGGAGGACTGGCGCGAAGGTTCGACCCTGGATGCAGTCACCGCGCGCGCCGTGAGTGCCCTTCGGACCCTCGTGCCCATCACGGCGCCCCTGGTGAGGGATGGCGGGGAGCTCATCCTGCTGAAGGGCGCGAGCGCCGCGGACGAGATCGTGGCGGCCGAGAAGCAACTCCGGAAGTTCCGTGTGACGAACGCCCGTGTCGAAGTCGTGGGCGAGGGCGTGCTCGCCGAGCCGTCAAGGGTGATTCGAGCCACGGTCCGCTGATCCCCCGCCGATCGAGTAGCCCGCGAAGCGTGCGTATCCAGATCCAGTGTTCGATCCTCCCCGAGCGAGTGGCTATGCGGCGTTCCCACACTCACACCCGACGGGAGATTCCGTGCCATCCAGCCACACAACAACGGGCCGATGGCATACATATGCATTCTCGAGTTTCTGATCGGTCCCTCTACATCGGCGGTACGCGCGATCTCGAGCACCGACTCACTCAGCACAACGAGGGCGAAGGAGCGCTGTACACCCGCACACGCCTGCCGGGCGGCTGCTGAACTTCGAGGTGTTCGACCGCATCGAAGACGCGTACCGCCGCGAGAAGCAGCTCGAAAAGTTGCCGGTGCTGAGTGAGAAGAAGAGGAAGCCCGTGCGTTCTCCGGGTGAACCGGTCGAGTAGCCCACAAAGCGGGCGTGTCGAGATCCAACGCCGTCGTGACAGTGGGTCTCGATGGATCGGCCTCGCCGTCTGCTCGACCGACGGATAGGTCACGTTCCCAAGAGATGTTTCACGTGAAACCGTGGGTCTCGATAGAGCGGCTTCGCCGCCTACTCGACCGCCGGGTAACGCTCGCTCCCACCGAGATGTTTCACGTGAAACGACTTGTCTCGATACGACGGTTTCGCCGCCTCCTCGAGCGACCGGCGGGTGTCAGCGTACTCGACCCACGGAATCCGCCCCCACGCAGGCGGTGGGGAGGGGTGGGCTGCGACGGCGGGATAGAGTGGAGGGCGTTGTTCAGCCGCTCGCGAAAGGGAGAGTGTTTCACGTGAAACAGCCCGACGAGACGGAAGCAGCAGCATCCTTCTCGTTCGACGACACCCCTCTCGCTCGCGAACTCGCGGACCTCTCTGCGCGACGTCGGGCGCTTGAGAAGGCCGAGGTCCAACTCTCGGGCCGTACCCGCGTCCTCACCGTCTCGAACCAGAAGGGGGGCGTCGGCAAGACGACCACCGCCGTGAATCTCGCTGCGAGCCTGGCCTCGGTAGGTGCTCGCGTCCTGGTGATCGACCTCGACCCCCAAGGAAACGCATCCACGGCTCTCGGCATCCCCCACACGGCCGAGATTCCCAGCGTCTACGACGTTCTCATCGATGAGTTCCCGCTCGCTGACATCGTGCAGACGAGCCCTGAGTCGCCGAACCTGCTGTGCGCGCCGAGCACGATCCATCTCGCCGGCGCTGAGATCGAACTCGTCTCCCAGGTAGCTCGCGAGCATCGGCTGCGCACCGCGCTCGATGAGTATCTCGCGAATGTCGACGAGCGGATCGACTACGTC
The DNA here is from genome assembly GCF_039530225.1 of Microbacterium pumilum. Lineage (NCBI taxonomy): Bacteria > Bacillati > Actinomycetota > Actinomycetes > Micrococcales > Microbacteriaceae > Microbacterium > Microbacterium pumilum. Next base: position 855,919 of record NZ_BAAAOH010000001.1, on the reverse strand, counting down.
CTGATCGACTGCCCGCCGTCACTGGGCCTGCTCACGATCAACGCGTTCACGGCCGCGAGCGAGCTGCTCATCCCCATTCAGTGCGAGTACTACGCGCTCGAAGGACTCAGCCAGCTGCTCGGCACGGTGCGGATGATCCAGAAGCACCTCAACCCGAAGCTCCGGCTGTCCACGATCCTGCTCACGATGTACGACGGTCGCACACGACTGGCGCAACAGGTGGCCGAAGAGGTGCGCACCCATTTTCCGAACGAGGTGCTCAAGACCGTCGTTCCACGGTCGGTTCGGGTGTCCGAGGCCCCGAGTTTCGGTCAGACGGTCATTGCCTACGATGGGCACTCAGCGGGCGCGGTCGCGTATCGCGAGGCTGCGGTCGAGATCATCCGCCGCGACGGCGCCAAGTCCGGCAACGCAGCATCAGCCGGTGCTCCAAACGCACCCCACAGCACGTCGAACATTGAAGGAGGATCCTGATGGCCAAGCGCACAGGCCTGGGCCGGGGGATCGGGGCACTCATCCCTACAAGCGAGGCGACCGAGGAGCGGCCATCGGACGTGTTCTTCCCACGCGCCGCTCCGGCTGAGCCGGAAGGATCCGAGGACGGCGAGCGCGAGCCGACCGAGGAGCTCATCGCGGTGCCCGGTGCGCGGCTCGCGAACATCGATCCACGGCTCATCGTGCCGAATCCACGACAGCCGCGCACACACTTCGACGCCGACGACCTGGCCGAGCTCGTCCACAGTGTGCGCGAGTTCGGCGTGCTGCAGCCCGTCGTCGTCCGAGCGACGGACGACGGCACCTACGAGCTCATCATGGGAGAGCGTCGCACCCGAGCCGCGCGCGAGGCGGGCCTCGACTCCATACCCGCGGTCATCCGTGACACCGCCGACGAGCACCTGCTGCGCGACGCACTGCTGGAGAACCTGCACCGGTCCGAGCTGAACCCGCTCGAGGAGGCGTCCGCCTACCAGCAGCTTCTCGAGGACTTCGGCATCACCCAGGAGGAGCTCGCTGGTCGCATCGGCCGCTCCCGTCCTCAGATCAGCAACACCATCCGGCTGCTCAAGCTGCCGATGCCTGTCCAGCAGAGGGTGGCGGCCGGCGTCCTCAGCGCCGGACATGCGCGCGCCATCCTGTCGCTCGGGGACGACCCCGAGGCGATGCAGCGCCTCGCCGACAAGATCGTCAACGAGGACCTCTCGGTGCGCGCCGCGGAAGCGGCGTCGAAAGCACCGGATGCCGCGCGCCAACGACCCTCGAAGCCGCAGGCCGGCGCGCGCCGGGCACACCTCGACGAGGTGGCCGACCGCCTCGGTGACCGGCTCAACACTCGGGTGAGGGTGTCACTTACGGCCAGAAAAGGCCAGATCATCGTAGATTTCGCCAGCATCCAGGATCTGAACCGCATCCTTGATGAGATCGGCGTAAACGGCTACGGCGCGGGGTAGGACTCACCAACGAGCGACGCGGCTCGGCGTCGAAGAACGATCTCCTCGGCCTCGTTTCCGGGCAGGTCTGCGGCAGCGAGGAATGCCGCGGCCGCGGCATCCGATTCCCCGAGTCTTTCGAGAAGTTCCGCGCGCACCGCGTGCAGGGGCCGGAACTGAGCAAGTTCGGCACGGACCGCGTCGACCTCCACCAGCGCCTCGCCGGGTCCCCGTGCCATCGAGACGGCGACGGCGCGGTTGAGACGCACGACCGCCGATGGCGCAAGACGTTCCAGCGCGTCGTACAACAGCACGATCCGCTCCCAGTCGGTGTCATCGAACGACGGCGCGATCGCGTGGCACTCCGCGATGGCCGCCTGGAGGCCGTAATACCCGAGACCGCGGGCGTCGGCATCCGCCCGTTCGAGAGCCTGTCGACCACGCCCGATCGCGGACCGATCCCAGCGCCTGCGATCCTGCTCCCCGAGAGTCAGGGGCAGGCCATCGCGATCGACACGGGCGGCGAAGCGCGACGACTGGAACTCCATCAGGGCGATGAGCGCCTGCACCTCGGGCTCCGACGGCATGAGCGCCGACAATTGACGCGCGAGCCGCACTGCCTCGCGCGCGACGTCCGGGCGTACCGGGCGATCGCCGCCGGCTGCGGAGTATCCCTCGGTGAACAGCAGGTAGATCACCTGCAGCACGCTCGCGAGGCGTGCCGGCCGCTCCGTCCGATCCGGCACCTCGAACGGCACGTGCGCGTCGGCGAGCGAACGTTTCGCGCGCACGATCCGCTGCTGCACGGTGGGCACCGTCATGAGCAGCGCCCGCGCGATCGCCTCCGTCGTGAGTCCCGCCACGGTGCGCAGGGTGAGCGCGAGGCGAGCTTGAGCGGGAATGATCGGGTGGCACGCGATGAACACGAGTCGAAGGACGTCGTCGTCGATCCGGTCCGGGTCGCCGAGCTCGGGCACCGAGTCCTGCTTCTCGGCCATGATCGTCTCGACGCCGAGCAGCGGCTCGCGCGCGGCCAGCCTCTCCCGCCGCCGCCAGCCGTCGATCGCACGCCGTTTCGCGACCGAGAGCAGCCATGCACCCGGATTGTCAGGGATGCCGGCGCGCGGCCACCCCGCCAGGGCCTCGAGCAGCGCCTCTTGAGCGAGATCCTCGGCCCAGGAGAAGTCACCGGTATGGCGCGTCAGCGCCGATACGATGCGGGCCGACTCACCACGCCAGACCGCCTCGACCGCCCGCCGGGCGTGGTCATCGCCGTCGCCGTCGCTCATGATGCCAGCGTAGGGGTGCCGCAGAGCACCAGGTCTGGCAGTCGTCGTACGCTGGATGGGTGCCGAAAGACGATCAGCCCCTGCGCCGCAGAGCCAGTCTCGAACTCCTCCGCGCCGAGGCCGCGGACGAACTGTCCGTCGTCGTCGACGAGCGCTTGCGCGACGGCGAGGACCCGTGGGAGTTCATGGAGGACCTTCCGTCGGTCGACGAACTCGTCGTCCTGACACTCCGGGCCGAGAACATCGCGGAGAACGGCGGCGCGAGGCCGAATGCCGCTCGGAACTATCGCGTGCTGCGCCAGATAGCGCTCGAATACCCACCGCTCACGAGGGCCGTCTGGCGTCTGCTCGGAGACACCGGCGCGCACCGCCGCTGGGATGCGTCGGTCCGCATCGACGCGTGACGTCACGTGTTGGCTGCGCGCCACTCCTGCGCCTTGACGAGCCAGTCATTGTCGGCCGGCAGGTCGACCTCGTCCAGCTCGCCGATCGGTCGCACCTCGAGCGCGACGCCGGGCCCGAGCGGGCACTTGCGGGCCCATAGCTCCGCCTCCTCACGATCCGCCACCTCCAGCATCCAGAAGCCCGTGAACACCTCCCGCGCCTCGGCGTAAGGTCCGTCCGTGACGACGGGTGGCGTCGACGAGAAGTCCACGCGGAATCCCTCGCTCGCGTCGGTGAGGCCCTCCGCCGAGAGGAAGACCCCCGCCTTCTGCAGCTCCTCGTTGTAGGCGCCCATCGTTGCGACGACTTCCTCGAGGTCGAGATCCTCCGCTGCGCGAGCCGCCGCCTCCGGCTCGACCTGCATGAGCATCATGTAGCGCATATCGTGTTCCTTCCGTCGTCGAGCCTGGGCTCGTGGGGGCCCCTTCGGCCCTCTCATCAGGTGCGTCGAACGAGAGTGGTCTGGATCGACATCCTCGCCCAAGAAGTTCGAAAGATCTATGGATGCCGCATGCGGTATACAACAGAAAACCGCCACCATCTGGGATTCATATCCCTGATGGTGGCGGTCGCCGATCTGCAGATACTAGGCGAGGTACGCTTCGAGATCCCTTTCGAGCGCGAACTTCGGCTTGGCACCGATGATCGTCGTCTCGACCTCGCCGCCCTGGAACACCTTCATGGCGGGGATGGAGGTGATCTGATACTTCATCGCCAGGTCGGGGTGCTCGTCGACGTTGAGCTTGAGGATCGTGATCTTGCCGGGGTTCTCGGTCTGGATCTGATCGAGGATCGGGGAGACCATGCGGCACGGGCCGCACCACTCAGCCCAGAAGTCGACGAGAACGGGACCATCGGCCTGCAGCACGTCCTCGTTCCAGGTGGCGGATGTCGTCGCCTTTGCAGTCATATCTTTCACTCCTTCTTGGGGAAGTCTTCGCAGTGGTTCGAACGCCGCAGGCGTCCGGATTGTTCCGGGGTCAGATCGTGCGCTGAGAACCGCAGGTCAGGCGGCGTCAGCGCCGGCCAGGTTCTCGATCTGATCGGCCCGTGCGTCAGGCGCGCCCGCTTCGCCGAGCGCGGCGAGGAAGTGCTCGACATCGAGGGCCGCCACCGTCCCGCTGCCGGCCGCGGTGACGGCCTGACGGTAGGTCGGATCGATGACGTCACCGGCGGCGAACACCCCCGCGACCGATGTGCGCGACGAGCGCCCATCGACCCAGACCGTGCCCTCGGGGGTCAGTTCGAGCTTGTCGTGAATGAGGTGGGTGCGGGGGTCGTTGCCGATGGCGACGAAGACGCCGTCGAGCGGGAGGTCGCGGCGTGTGCCGTCGATCACGGACTCGAGCACGACACCGGTCACCGTCTCATCACCGAGCACGTCGACGACCTCACTGTTCCAGATGAACTCGATCTTCTCGTTCGCGAATGCGCGCTCCTGCATGATCTTGGACGCACGCAGCTCGTCGCGACGGTGGATGACGTACACCTTCGAGGCGAACTTCGTGAGGAAGGTGGCCTCCTCCATCGCGGAGTCGCCCCCGCCGACGACGGCGATCACACGCTCGCGGAAGAAGAAGCCGTCGCAGGTGGCGCAGTAAGACACGCCTCGACCCGAGAGCCGCTCCTCGCCTTCGATTCCGATCTTTCGGTAGGCGGAGCCCGTCGCGTAGATGATCGAGCTCGCTTCGTGCACCGCACCGCTGCCGAGGACGACCTTCTTCACCGGGCCGTCGAGCTCGAGCGAGACGACGTCGTCGTACAGGACCTCGGCACCGAACCGCTCGGCCTGCTCCTGCATCTTGGTCATGAGGTCAGGGCCCTGCACGCCGTCCGGGAAGCCGGGGAAGTTCTCGACGTCGGTCGTCGTCATGAGGTCGCCGCCGGCTTCGACCGAGCTCGCCACGACGAGCGGTTCGAGGTTGGCGCGAGCGGCGTAGATCGCCGCGGTATAGCCGGCAGGACCTGATCCGATGATGATGACGTGACGCACTGCGCCCCCTTCGAGATATGCCGATGCTTCGGCGCTCAGTGGTTCAACACATGCTAACCGCGCGGCATTCCACCGGAGCTGGACTGACGCTGTGTGACCTCATCAGGACCGACCAGGCAGCATCTTCCTCGCGATCGCGAGCGCCGGCGCCAGTTCGGGAGCGCGCAGCAGAGCCAGCGCGCCGACGTAGACGAGGAGCACCACGGTCCCGATGATGGCGGCGCCGAGTGCGCCGAGGAGCTTGTCCGACACTGTCCAGCCCTCGACTCCGCCGAGGAGCACGAAGGTCGCCCATCCGGCGCCGGCTGCGGGTACAGCGGCAAGGGCGAACCGGCCGAGCGACAGCATCCATGACCCGACGCGAAGTCCGCCGAGGCGTCGCTGCAGCAGCCAGGTGGCCACAATCACCTGCACGACGCTCGCGATCGACTGGCCGAGCGCGACCCCTGCCGCGAGCAGATGCACCGGAAGTGTCGACGCGGCGATGAGCGCGGTCGCGACGACGAGCACACACTGCAGGAGCGTGAAGAGGAAGGGCACGCGAGTGTCGTCGTAGGCGTAGAACGTGCGCTGCACGACGAACAGCACCGCGAGCGGAACGAGGCTCACGAGGAAGCAGAGGAGCACCTGCGCCGCGGCGATCGCCTCGTCGGTGCTGTCGGTGAAGATGCGCGCCGCCGGAACGGCGGCCACGGCGAGCGCCGCTGCCGCGACCACGACGAACAGGCCGAGGGTCCGGATGCTGCGCCCGATGTCGCCGCGTACGTCATCGTCCCGTCCCGCCGCCGCGTGCTCGCTCAGCTGGGTGAAGTAAGGGGTGCCGATCGACAGCACGATGATCGAGTAGGGCAGCATGAACAGCAGCCAGGCGCTCTGCGACACGAGGATGCCGGCATCCCCGTCGGGGATGCCCGACAGCACCCGTGACTGGACCAGTCCGGCGAGCTGCCCGGCCACGACCATCAGGAACGTCCAGCCGGCGAGCCGCCCGATCTGCCCGAGACCGACTCCTCGCCAGACGAAGTCCGGGCGCACGTGAAGTCCCGTCCGGCGCCAGAAGAGCAGCAGGATGCCGGCCTGCACGACGATGCCGAGGGTCGCGGTGCCGGCGATCAGCGCGACCATCTCCGGCGTCCATTCGGTGGTGGACCCGCCCGGGCCGAACAGCCAGATGAAGATCACGAAACCGGCGATCGACACGATGTTGTTGACGATGGGCGCCCACGTGAACGGGCCGAAGACGCGGCGGGCGTTCAGGGATTCGCCGACGAGCGCATAGAGACCGTAGAAGAAGATCTGCGGGAGGCACCAGTATGCGAACGAGGTGGCGAGCGCCTGCTGGTCTGGTTCGAAGTTCGGGGCATACAGCTGCACGAGCCACGGCGCCACCAGCATGGCGAGGGCGGTGGTCACGAGCAGCACCACGGTGCCGAGCGTGAAGAGCTTGGACACGAATGCCCGCCCACCATCGTCGTGGGTTGCCGCCTTGACGATCTGCGGCACGACGACGGCGCTCAACAGCCCCGTCGAGATGATGGCGTAGATGTTGTTCGGCAGCTGGTTGGCCATCGCGAACGCGTTGCCCGCCTCGGTCGTGGCACCGACGGCGGTGACCAGGACGACCGCGCGCAGGAAACCGCTGAGCCGCGAGACGATCGTGCCGGCGCCGATGAGCACGCTCGCCCGTCCAATGCCGCTCACGTGCGGACCCCGGAGTCGTCGTCGGTGGCCGAGATGGCAGGGTCCGGCTCTTCTCGTGCCTGCGGCTCGTCCGGTGCGCCTGCGGCGTCCGCGGTTTCGGCCGCCACCGTCCCTGCCGCCACCGTCCCTGCCGCCGCCGCCCGCCGCCGGTTCCGCACGCGCAGCACCGTGCGGCCGATGCCCAGGACGAGCAGGGCTCCGACGACGACCGAGAGCGCGATGACGCCGACTCCCTCCCACTCGGCGCGCACGTTCACATCGACGAACGCGCCGTTGCCGATGGCGACACTCGCGCGACTGCGCAGCTGGAGGGCGAGTGTGACCTCGCCGTTGCCGACGCGCGCCTGAACGGGCACTTCGACGCGCGTGTTGCTCGACGCCCCCGCGACGACCGGGGTTGCCCGCTGAACGTCCAGACGCAGACTGTCGGGGGTCGCGTACAGGATGAGGTTGACGGGGTAGGGAAGGTCGTTGCGCACCCAGAAGCCGAGGTCGGCTCCGGACCCGAACAGGTTGACCGTGCTGGTGGGCAGCAGATCGACCGAGTTCAGCGTCACGGTGGTGGCCGCGCGATGGGCGGTGACCGCGGCAGACCACGCGACAGGATCGGGGATCCATGCGACAGCGAGCAGTTGCAGGATTCTCGCCCGCTCGGGTCCGGTCAACAGGCTCGAGTCGTCGAGGATCGTTGCGAAGCGCGACAGTTCCGTCTCTTCTGAGAAGAGAGCGGATGCCGCCGCCACACGGGAGGCGTCGATGTCGGCATCCGCGACCTGGATGTCGATCGGGTCGGCTGCCGCCAGCCGGCCGAGGGTCACCGGCGCGGCGCCCGGTGCCTCCGTAGCGGTGGTGATCGCGCTGCGGAGGCCCACTCGAGACCGGGCAGTGTCGCGGTCGAGTGTGACGAGCAGCGGCGCGGTGCCCCGCAGGTCAGACGCCGCGAAGGCGAGATACGCCGTCGCCTCGGTCAGCGCTGCGCCCCGGAGCGCCGCCTCGTCGACGACGGAGGCCTGCTGCAGCGCGGTCGACACGTCGGTGTCATAGACCAGGACCTCGCCGCCGCCTTCGCTCTGGCCATGCGCCGGGACCGTGGCACCTGCCGCTCCCTGGGCCGTGGTGATAGACGGGATGACGGTGAGCGACGTCTGGCCCTCCATGGTGAGGTCACCAAGGGTCGCGACGGTGTCGGGTCCGGCCGCACCGGCTGTGGGCCAGAAGACGCCGGCCCGGCCTCCGCCGATGTCGAGGAGGCTCTCGAGGTCGGGGTAGACCGGAGCGTCGGGGTCGGCGTCCGCCGTCTGCGTCGGCGTCGGCGTGGGCGTCGGAGTCGGCTCAGGAGTCGGCGTCGGTGAGTCGACCGGGATGAAGTCATCCGGGCTCATGTATGCGGAGAGGGATGTCGGCTGCATCGGGCGGGAGAGTCCCGCCTTGATCTGGACGGCGACATCCGCGTCTCCGAATTGCAGTGCGAACCGCGATTGCGGAAGAGCGTCGAACCGCTCGAGCCACTCGAGGGCGGACTCGGGCGCCGATGTGCCCAGCACGCGGATCGCCGCAGGAATCGCGGGGTCCACCGCCAGGATGACGGACGTGCCTTCGACCGCGTTCAGCTCGCTCGTGAGCGAGCCGGTCGGGGCCGTGAGCTCGGTCAGCTCGGCTGCCGTGAGGAGACCGCCGGCGATGGCGTCTGCCGTGATCGGCACGATGACCCCGATCTGGGTCGGCGCGGCGGCAGGGTCGGGCACGACCATCACGCTCGTCGAGGTGACGACGCCGTCCGGCCCGTCGTACGACGCAGCCAGTGGGTAGACGCCCGGGGCTCGGTTCTGCATCGCCGGATCGTCTCCGTCGACTCCGATGCCTTCGGTCCGTTCTCCGCCGGCCGGGATCGACCCGATCGCGGCCGTGCCGACCTGCTGTGCGGCGATTCCGCCGGTCCGACCGGCGAGCCAGGCGGCGAGGGCGGCGCGGTCCGGCAAGGGCGAAGATCCGAGGCGCAGCGTCACCTCGACGGGCGCGGTCAGGGAGCTGGTGCCGTTCTGCAGGGTGACCGACACGCTGAGCGGATCGCCGGGCTGGACGATCCCGCTTCCGACGGGCGACAGGGTGAACTTCGTCGTGCCCGCCGGGATGTCGGGGGTCGGTGTGGGCGTAGGCGTCGGGGTGGTCGTCGAGGCGCCGGCCGGCGCGGTGCCGCCGGGTACGACGCCGATAACGGGCAGCAGCGCGATCACGGCGGCACCGAAGGCCACGACGGCACGCGCGCGCAGCGTGCGCCGAACGGCGCGCGCTCGCGGGGGGGTCACGGTCATGCTGTGGTTCGCTCCTGTGCGATGTCCGGACCGCACGATCGAGTGAGATTCTACGGTCCGAGACTCCGAGGCTCCCGTACCCGCGCGGCGCGGGACGGCACTGTTGCACAGGCACTGTTGAATCGGCACTGTTGAACAGGCACTGTTGAACAGGCACTGTTGAATGGGTGCGTGATCCCCGTTCCCGATCCGGCGTTGTGCCGTTCGCTCGCCGCGGACCTGCGCGGCGCGGGCTACACTTCCGAAGCGCTTCGCGAAGCATGGGGTGAAGCCGCCGACGATGCCATCGCGCGCGGGCTGAGTGCACCGGCCCTGCGGGCGCTCGGCGAGCGTGCCGACCCACTGGCCGTCCTCGGCCGACTGCTCGTGCTCGGGATGCCGCAGCCCGCGGATCGGACGGCCGCCGCCGTGCCGCTCACCGGTGTCGCGGGGCTCGCGATCCTCGGCCTCGCGATCGCGGACGGCGACGACGTGCGTCCACTCGCACTCGTGCGTCCGCAGTCGTTCGTCGACGCGAGCGGGGCCGGTGAGTGGTGGATCGCGAGCGATCTGGACGAAGCGGCTCTGGGCGGCGCGCTCCCAGAGGACCATGTGCTCGGCGTCGGCGGAGCCTCACTGACACTCGCGTCGTTGCAGCTCCCCACCCCCGCGGCGCGCGGGCTCGACGTCGGCACGGGATGCGGCATCCAGGCCCTCCGCGCGCGCCGCGGCGTCGAACACGTCGTCGCCACGGACATCTCCGAGCGTGCTCTCGGCTTCACACGGCTGAATGCGCTGCTCAACGACATCCCCCGTATCGAGACCAGACTCGGCAGCCTGTTCGATCCCGTCGCCGGTGAGGTGTTCGATCGCATCGTCTCGAACCCGCCGTTCGTCATCACGCCACGGGTGGAGGGCGTGCCGGCATACGAATACCGCGACGGCGGGCTCGTCGGCGACGACCTCGTCGCGGCGTTCATCCGCGGCGTCGGCGCGCATCTCGCACCCGGCGGCGTCGCGCAGCTGCTCGGCAATTGGGAGAGCCGCTCTGGCGTCAGCGGATTGGATCGCGTGCGGGAGTGGGTGGCCGACTCACCGGTGCCGCTCGACGCGTGGGTCGTCGAGCGCGAGCAACTCGATCCGCTCTCATACGCCGAACTCTGGGTGCGCGACGGCGGCACCCTGCCGGGATCGCCCGAGTTCTCGGCACTCGTCGACGCGTGGCTCGACGACTTCGCCGCGAGGAGCGTGGGCGGCATCGGGTTCGGGTACATCCTGCTCCGGCGTCCCGCCTCGATGCCGCCGACGTTGGCACGGTACGAATCGCTGCCGCAGTCGCTCGCCGGCGACGGTCTGGGGGCGCACCTCGCCGACGCCATCGCGGCGCACGACAGGCTCGAGGCGCTCGATGACCCGGGGCTCGCGGCATCCGTCCTCGTCGTCGCACCCGACGTGACCGAGGCGCGGCACCACCTGCCCGGCGCCGCGGATCCGACGGTCATCGAGCTGCGGCAGGGCGGGGGCTTCGGCCGGTCGCTGGCGGTTGATCCGGGTCTCGCCGCTCTCGTCGGTGCCTGCGACGGCGACCTGGGCGTGGGCGTGCTGGTCGACGCGATCGGCGAGCTTCTCGAGGTGGATGCGACGGCCCTGCGCGAGGACCTGCTGCCCCGCGTTCGGGAGCTCGTGTTCACGGGGTTCCTGCATTTCGCCTGACCCCAACCCCCTGCCGTTTACGGACGCGACACGCCGCGCGCGGGCGTGGACGCGCGGCGTGTCGCGTCCGTAAACGGGAGGACGGCCGGACCGGAGGGAGGGCGACGGCGCTCGGTAGGCTCGGTGCATGCTCAATATGGCCGATGGTGTCGAGCGCCTGAGTGCTCTTGCCCGGTCGCCGGTGGTGGCGACCCTCGCCTACGCCTTCACCCGCGCCGGGCACGATCTCGCGATCGTCGGCGGGCCGGTGCGCGATGCGCTGCTCGGCCGCGAGACGAACGACCTCGACTTCACGACCGACGCGCTGCCCGACGAGATCCTGCGGATCGTCAAAGCCATCAGCACCGCCCACTGGGACATCGGACGGGCGTTCGGCACGATCGGGGCGATGGTCCCCTCGCCGAATCGGCCGGCCGAACAGGTGGAGATCACGACGTACCGGGCCGACAGCTACGACGGAGTCACTCGCAAGCCCACCGTGGAGTTCGGCGATTCGCTCGAGGGCGACCTTGCGCGCCGCGACTTCACGGTCAACGCCATGGCGCTGCGCGTGCCCACCCAGACCCTCGTCGACCCCACGGGCGGGGTCGAAGACCTGGTCGCGCGGACGCTCCGCACCCCCGCCGATCCGAGCGTCAGCTTCGGCGACGATCCGCTCCGGATGCTGCGCGCCGCCCGGTTCGCCGCCCAACTCGACTTCGCCGTCGACCCCGCGACGGTCGCGGCGATGGCGGCTCTCCGAAAGACGCTCTCGATCGTGAGCCCGGAGCGCATCCAGGGCGAGCTCGTGCGCCTGCTGCAGTCCGATGATCCGGTGCGCGGCATCCGTCTGCTGGTCGAGACGGGGCTGATGGAGCAGTTCCTGCCCGAGATCCCCGCCCTCCGACTCGAGATCGACGAGCACCACCATCACAAGGACGTGTACGAGCACTCGCTCACCGTGCTCCGCCAGGCCATCGAGCTCGAGCAGGCGAGGCACCCGGATGCCGCGCCCGACGTGCCGCTGCGGATCGCCGCCCTGCTGCACGACATCGGCAAACCCGCGACCCGCAAGCTCGAGCCCGGCGGTGGCGTCACGTTCTACCACCACGACATCAAGGGCGCCAGGCTCGCCCGCAAGCGACTGCAGGAACTGCGCTTCGACACCGACACCACAACGACCGTCATCCGCCTGATCGAGCTGCACCTGCGATTCTTCGGCTACGCCGAGGGAGCGTGGACAGACTCGGCGGTCCGTCGCTACGTGAGGGATGCCGGCGCAGAACTCGAAAGCCTCCACATCCTCACCCGCGCCGACGTGACGACGCGCAACGCCAAGAAAGCAGGGCGGCTCGCCCGCGCGTACGACGACATCGAACGGCGCATCGCCGAGCTCTCGGCTCAGGAGGAACTCCAGGCGATGCGACCCGAACTCGATGGCAATCGCATCCAGGAGGTGCTCGGCATCCCACCAGGGCGTGAAGTGGGCGAGGCCTACCGCTTCCTCCTCGACGTGCGTCTCGACGAAGGCGTCGTCGGTGAGGCCGAGGCAGAGCGCCGGCTGCGCGAGTGGTGGGCCGCGCGCGCCTGACAGTGGCGGCAGCGACCGATCGTGAGGCATCGTTCCCGTGCTGGCTCGCCGAGCCTGCACCGAGACGACGTCGGTCCCGTGGCCGTTCGTCGAACCAGCACGGGAACGACGGTGGGGGATGTCGGATTGCGCCCACGAATCACACCAGCCGCCCGGGGTAGCGCCCCGCCGGGCGGACGGGCCAGGATCGACAGCATGGACGCGGACGCTCAAGGACAAGAGTTCGATCGCCCTTCGGCCGCCCTCGCGCAGCTCGCTGAGGCGTGGGGCATCGCGACCGGCTATTGGTCGTTCTTCGGCGATTGGGTGGAGGTGCCCGCGACCACGCTGCGCGCGGTGCTGCGGGCGATGGATGTCGAGGCGACGACAGAGGCGGATGTCGAGGCCTCTCTCGCCGCGACCGAGACCGCGCCGTGGTTGGAGCTGCTCCCGCCGTCGCTGGTCGTGCAGGCGGGCTCCGGCGAGGTCGTGGTCAACGTCGCCGATCACCACGATGTGTCGGTGGCGGTCGCCCTCGAGGACGGCTCGTGGCGCGACGTGGGAATCCCGGATCAGGCGCCCGCGTCGCGCGTCGTCGACGGAGCCCGCGTGTGGGGTGTGCGTGTTCCGCTGCCGGCCGATCTGCCGCTCGGCTGGCACACGCTGCACGCGTGGCAGAAGCGGCACGGGTCGGGCGAGATCGATCGCGAGGCGGCGTGCGCACTCGTCGTCTCACCCGCCCATCTGCCGCTTCCGCCGGGACGCCCCGGCTACGGCGGGCGTTCCTGGGGTCTCATGGCGCAGCTCTACTCGGCACGTTCGCGCCGATCGTGGGGCATGGGCGACTTCGCCGACCTCGGCGACCTGGCGGCGGTGGCGGGTTCAGAGGGAGCCGACTTCCTCCTCATCAACCCCATTCACGCCGCCGAGGTGACATCGCCCATCGAGCCGTCGCCTTATCTTCCAGCGACACGACGGTTTCTCGCACCGCTCTACCTGCGGCCCGAAGACATCCGTGAGGCCGCGTATCTCGCACCCGATGAGCGCGCCCTGGTGGACGCAGCCCGGGCGACGGTGAGCAGATCGAACACCGATCCGTCGCGCATCGATCGGGATGCCGCATGGTCGGCCAAGCGCGCCGCCCTCGAGGTCATCCATGCCGCACCGCGCTCGCCCGGCCGCCAGCGCTCGCTCGACGCCTTCCTCGAACGGCAGGGTGCTCCCCTCGCGGATTTCGCGCTGTGGTGCGCACTCGAGGAGCACTATGCGGCGACCTTGCCTCCGGGCGAGGAGCGTCCCGCAGAAGCGTGGGACATCGGGTCGAGCCTGGTCTCGGGTCTGCGCATCCAGCTCGCCGAGCGCGTCGCCTTCCACTCGTGGCTGCAGTGGATCGCCGAGGAGCAGGTCGCCGCGGCGCAGGCGGCCGCGCAGGATGCCGGTATGCGGATCGGCCTGATGCACGATCTCGCCGTCGGTGTGCACCGGAGGGGGTCGGACGCCTGGTCGTTGCGCGACATGTATGCGGCGGGGATCACCGTCGGTGCCCCGGCGGACATGTACAACCAGCAGGGCCAGGACTGGTCGCAGCCGCCCTGGCTGCCGAAGGCGCTCGAGCGCGAGGCGTACCGGCCGCTGCGCGACATGATCCGCAACCTCCTTCGCCACGCCGGCGCGTTGCGTGTGGACCACATCATCGGATTCTTCCGGCTGTGGTGGATTCCCACCGGCCTGGGTGCCAATGCCGGCACGTACGTGCGCTACGACCATGAGGCGATGATCGGTGTGCTCGCCCTCGAGGCACACCGCGCCGGTGCCGTCGTGATCGGCGAAGACCTCGGCAACGTCGAACCGTGGGTTCGCGAGTATCTGTCGGCTCGCGGCATCCTGGGCACGTCCGTCCTCTGGTTCGAGTACGAGGGCGACGGGCCGAAGCCGCCGGAGCACTACCGAAGGGCGCTGCTCGCGACGGTCAACACCCACGACCTGCCCCCCACGGCCGGCTATCTCGCCGGCGACCACGTCGACCTCCGCGAGCGACTGGGCCTACTCACGCAACCCGTGGAGGAGGCGCGCGCCGAAGCCCAGCGTGAGCGTGACACGATGCTCGCCGTGCTGCGCGAGCGCGGCCTCATCGGCGAGGATGCCACGGAGCAGCAGATCATCGAGGCGCTGCATCTGCATCTCACCGCCGCGGAGTCCGTGCTGCTCGGGGTATCGCTCGTCGACACGGTCGGCGAGCGTCGGGTGCAGAACCAGCCGGGCACCGACACGCAATACCCGAACTGGCAGGTGCCGCTGGCCGACAGCGCGGGGGCTCCGGTCCTGATCGAGGACCTCGCGGCGAACGAGAGATTCACGTCTCTCACGGGAGCCGTCGACGGCGCTCTGCGGCGCATCGCGCGCGATCGCGGACTGGCATAGCTCCCGAATCGCCTGCGCTTCGCGCCGCTGCTGTGGTTTCGGTCTGGTTACGAATCGTTCACCGGATTGCCCTGAGCGTGGGGCGCAGTGAAGATAGCCTGATGGGCCGCGCCTCCCGGACGTGGCCGTCTCTTCCACAGCAGAGGTAGCACTATGTCACTGCACCACAGCGCGCGCGGCCGTCTCGGCCTCGCCATCGGGGCTTTCGGAGCCTCGGCCATCCTTCTCGCCGGCTGCGCCGGTGGCGGCGGGGGCAACTCGACCGACGGCGGCGACGCCTCCGGCGAGCCGCTCATTGTCGGCACCACCGACAAGGTCGTCACCCTCGACCCGGCCGGCTCGTACGACAACGGGTCGCTCACGGTGCAGACCCAGGTGTTCCCGTACCTGGTCAACACCGACTACAACAGCACCGAGGTCGTCCCCGACCTCGCCGAGAGCGCCGAATTCACGTCGCCGACGGAGTACACCGTCACGCTGCCGGCAGGCCTGAAGTGGGCCAACGGCAACGACCTGACCTCATCCGATGTCAAGTTCTCGTTCGATCGGAACATTGCGATCGCCGACCCGAACGGCGCATCGAGCCTGCTCTACAACCTGGAGAGCGTCGACACGCCCGATGACACGACGGTGGTCTTCAACCTCAAGCAGGGCAACGACCAGATCTTCCCGTACATCCTGACGAGCTTCCCCGGTGCGATCGTCGACGAGGAATCGTTCTCGCCCGACGCGCTGACACCCGACTCCGACATCGTCGCGGCGAACGCATTCGGCGGGCCGTACACGATCACCGAGTACGACTTCAACAAGACGGTGGAGTTCACGCCCAACGCCGACTACAAGGGAGTGCTGGCCGCGCCGGAGAACAGCGGCGTGATCCTCAGCTACTTCGCGGACTCGACGAACCTCAAGCTCGCCATCCAGGAGGGTGACATCGATGTGGCGTACCGCACGATGTCGGCCACCGACGTCGCGGACCTCCGCACCGATGACAACCTGACCGTCACCGACGGCCCGGGCGGATCGATCCGCTACATCGTGTTCAACTTCGACACGCAGCCCTACGGTGCGAAGACCGACGACGCCGACGCCGCCAAGGCACTGGCTGTGCGCCAGGCCGTCGCCGACCTCGTCGACCGCCAGGCGATCGCGACCCAGGTGTACAAGGACACGTACCAGCCGCTGTACTCGTTCGTTCCCGAGGGCTTCACCGGCGCGACGACGGTGCTGAAGGACCTCTACGGCGATGGCGACGGCGGCCCCGACGCGGACAAGGCGAAGGCGACCCTCGAGGCAGCCGGAGTCACCACCCCCGTCGCGCTGAGCCTGCAGTACAACTCGGACGACCACTACGGCCCCTCGTCGGGTGACGAGTACGCGATGATCAAGGACCAGCTCGAGAAGGACGGCCTGTTCACGGTCGACCTCAAGTCGACCGAGTGGGTGCAGTACTCGGAGGACCGCACCGCCGACGTGTACCCCGCTTACCAGCTCGGCTGGTACCCGGACTACTCGGACGCCGACAGCTATCTGACGCCGTTCTTCCTCACGGAGAACTTCCTGGGGAACCACTTCAGCGACGCCCAGACCGAGGAGATGATCCTCAAGCAGGCCGTCACGACGGATGTCGCCGAGCGCACGCAGCTCATCGAGGACATCCAGGCGCGGGTCGGCGAGCTGCTGTCCACTGTGCCGCTGCTGCAGGGATCCGAGCTGGCCGTCTCGGGACCGGGCGTTGACGGCGTCGTGCTCGACGCGTCGTTCAAGTTCCGGTTCGCACCGCTCACGAAGTAATCGACACGGAGAGGGTGGGGAGACTCGCTCCGCGGGTCCTCCCACCCTCTCTCTGCGTCCCCCGAAGATAGGCTCCAGCTATGACGATGGACGTCGCGGTCCCGGTCGACCAGCCACCTCCCGCACTCGCGCAGCGGCGTGCGCGCACTGGGGGAACCCTCGGTCGCTACATCCTCGTCCGTGCCCTGCTGGTGATCCCCACGGTCTTCATCCTCGTCACGATGGTGTTCTTCTTCATGCGCTCCATCGGCGACCCCATCACGGCCGCGCTCGGCGGCCGACTGCCGGCCGACCAGCTGCAGGAGCGGATCCACGAGGCAGGGTACGACCGCCCGATCATCGTGCAGTACCTCGAGTACCTCGGCAACGTCTTCACGGGAAATTTCGGAAGGACGATCACCGACAATCAGCCTGTCGTCGAGGTGCTGCTGCGCTATGGGACCGCCACCCTCGAGCTCGCCTTCTATGCGCTGATCGTCGCGTTCATCGTCGGCCTTCCGCTCGGGATGATCGCCGCCGCCCGCCGAGACCGGTGGCAGGATGCCGGGCTGCGCGTCGGTGCGATCATCTTCTACGCGACGCCGGTCTTCTTCGCCGGCCTCATGCTCAAGCTGGTCTTCTCGGTGTGGCTCGACTGGCTTCCCGCGAGCGGCCGCGCGAGCGTCCGAACCGAGCTCGCGCTGAATCGCGGCTCCGGCACCGGTATCTATCTCATCGATGCCATCGCCTCGGGAAACCCCGCGTACGTCGCGGATGTGCTGCTACACGCGATTCTGCCTGCCTTGACGCTCGGGTTGCTGACCGCCGGCATCTTCCTGCGGCTCGTACGCACGAATGTGATCGGCACGCTCTCGATGCCGTACGTCGATGCGGCACGATCGAGGGGCGTCAGCGGCTACCGGCTCGTTCGCAAGCACGCCTACAAGCCCGCGCTCATTCCGATCATCACCGTGATCGGTCTGCAGATCGCCCTGCTGCTGGGTGGCGCGGTGCTGACCGAGACGACATTCGAGTGGCAGGGCCTCGGATACCAGCTCACGGAGTACCTCACGGCGCGCGACTTCGCGGCAGTGCAGGGCATCGTCGCGCTGCTCGCCGTCATCGTGGCGCTCACCAACTTCGTCGTCGACATCATCGCGGCGTTCATCGACCCGAGGGTGCGTTACTGATGGCCGGCAAGGGAAAAGCGCGCGCCTTCTTCGGACGGCTGCCTGTCGTGCACCAGCTGCGCCAGAGCATCGGCCTGCAGCGCGGGATGCTGGTCGCCGGCCTCGTGATCACGGCACTCTTCATCCTGTGCGCGATCTTCGCGCCGTACATCGCGCCGTACTGGTTCAACCAGCTGCGCGGACCCGACGGCCTCTTCGGGTCGCAGCAGCCGCCGAGTCCGGAGCATCTGCTCGGAACGACCGTCGGTGGCTACGACGTGCTGTCGCGGGCTATCTGGGGCGCGCAGACCGCGCTTCTCGTGATCATCATCGCTGTGCTGCTGTCCGTGTTCGCCGGCGTGGCGCTGGGACTCATCTCGGGCTACATCGGCGGCTGGCTCGACCGTGTGCTCGTGGTCATCTCCGACGCCATCTACGCCTTCCCCACGCTCCTGCTCGCGATCGTCGCCGCGATCGCGATCAGCGGCGGTCAGTCCGGACTCTGGGGCGGACTGCTCGCAGCCGGCATCTCGATCACCGTGGTCTTCATCCCGCAGTATCTGCGAGTGGTCCGCGCAGAGGTGGTGCGCATCAAGTCGGAGGCATTCGTCGAAGCCGCCCTGGTCATGGGCGCGTCGACGTGGCGCATCATGTTCCGCCACGTCTTCCGCAACTCCACCCGCACGCTGCCGCTCATCATGACGCTGAATGCCTCCGAGGCGGTCCTCACGCTCGCCGCCCTCGGCTTCCTCGGCTTCGGCATCGAGCCGACCTCCGCCGCTGAATGGGGCTACGACCTGCGCAAGTCGATGAGCGACGTCACGAGCGGAATCTGGTGGACGGCTATTCCCCCCGGTGTGGCGATGCTGATCGCCGTGCTGGGTGTCACCCTCGTCGGCGAGAGCCTCAACGACCTTGCTGATCCGCGCCTGCGGGCGCGCCGCCGGGCCGGTGGCACGGCCGCGGACGCCGTCGCGGCGAGCCAGCCGGCTGCCCGCGAAGAGATGGGCGAGGTCATCTGATGGGCGTCGAAGATCTGGCGGTCGACATCCGCGACCTCGATGTGACATTCGCCACCGACGGCGGCGACGTCCGCGCGGTGCGCGACGTGTCGTTGGAAGTACGGCGCGGTGAAGTGCTCGCCATCGTCGGCGAGTCCGGCAGCGGCAAGACCGTCACGGCACGCACGATCCTCGGACTGCTTCCCGAGACGGCGACCGCGCATGGCGCAGTCGTCCTCGACGGCACGAACGTCGTCGGCCTCAGCGAGAAGGAGCTGCGCGCCGTCCGCGGACCGTCGGCCGCGATGATCTTCCAGGAGCCGTCGACCGCGCTGAACCCGGTGTACACGGTGGGATGGCAGATCGCCGAGGGCCTTCGCGCTCATGGTCGGTACAGCAAGGCCGAGGCCCGGGCCCGCGCCATCGAGATGCTCGGTCGTGTCGGCATCCCCGAACCCGGTCGCCGTGTCGACGACTACCCGCACCAGTTCTCGGGCGGTCAGAAGCAGCGCGTCATCATCGCGATGGCGCTCGCGCTCGACCCGACGGTGATCATCGCCGATGAACCCACGACGGCGCTCGACGTGACGGTTCAGGCCGAGATCCTCGACCTGCTGCGCGATCTGCGTGATCAGGACGGCACGGCGATCGTCCTGATCACCCACAACATGGGTGTCGTCGCCGATCTCGCCGACCGCGTCGCCGTGATGCTCGAAGGCGAGATCGTCGAGACCGCCCCGGTGCACGAGCTCTTCGCGGCGCCGCAGCACGACTACACGAAACGTCTGCTCGCGGCGGTGCCGCGCCTCGAGATCCTCGATCGTCCCCTCATGACGGATGACGACCACTCCGCGCGAGTGGTCGTCGCCGAAGACCTGGTCATCGAATACCCGGGGCGCTTCGGCCGGGCGACATTCCGGGCCGTGGATCGAGTGAGCTTCACGATCGCGCCGGGCGAGGTGCTCGGCCTCGTCGGCGAGAGCGGTTCGGGCAAGACGACGATCGGTCGGGCCATCGCCGGGCTCACCCCGGTGGCAGGCGGGTCGTTGCGGGTGCTCGGCACCGAGATGCTCGGTGTGCGGGAGCGTGAATTCCGCCCGCGTCGCAAAGAGCTCGGCTTCGTCTTCCAGGACCCGGCGACGAGCTTCAACCCGCTGCTGACGATCGCAGAGTGCGTGGCCGAGCCGCTCATCGTGCACGGCGTCGCCCGCGATGCGGCCCGTGCACGCCAGAAGGTCGACGAGCTGCTCGAGGCCGTGCAGCTGCCCGGTGCGTACGGCGATCGCTTCCCGCACGAACTCTCGGGAGGACAGCGCCAGCGGGCGAGCCTGGCGCGGGCTCTCGCCCTCGACCCCAAGCTCCTCATCGCGGATGAGCCGACGAGCGCTCTGGACGTCTCGGTGCAGGCGAGGGTGCTCGAGCTCTTCGCCGAGCTGCAGGAGAGGTTCGGCTTCGCCACGCTGTTCATCACGCACGACCTCGCTGTGGTCGACCTCCTCGCCCATCGCGTCGTGGTGCTGCACAACGGGCGGGTCGCCGAGACGGGCTCGACGGCACAGGTGCTCGGCAACCCACAGGACGACTACACCCGACGCCTGCTCGCGTCGCTGCCGGTGCCCGATCCGATCGAGCAGGCCACTCGCCGCGAGGCGTGGCAGGCCTCCCGCGAGGTCTGACCTCATCCAGGTTGCGTCGTCCTCGGAGTCGGGCGGCTCGACCCGGGCGCCTCGACGGCCGACCTAGACTTGACCAACGCTCCCCGACGTCGATCGGAGCCCCATGTCATCGCCGTGGTCGCAACGACGCGAAGTGTCACCCGAGACCTCGCGCCTGCTGATCGAGCGCGCACACGAAGAGCTCGTCGCAGGCAACGGCGCAGATCGGCGGCTGCTGGATGTGCGTCCGTTGGTGCGCGAGTCGTGGCGGCGCTCGCTCGAGAGCCTCGTGGGAGCAGAGGGTGTTCCGCCGCTCGACCTGACCGCGGCTGACATCGAGCAGTATCGCAGCGCCCACCCGCTCGCCGGGGTCATGGAGATGGTGCGCGCGCTGCTCCTGCCCGGCGAGGCCGATGAGTCGGGTGTCGTCATCGCCGTCGGGGATGCGGCGGGCCGCCTGCTGTGGATCGAGGGCGATCGCCACATCCGCTCGCTCACCGGCGACATGGGATTCACCGAGGGCGCGAACTGGTCGGAGTCGGCCGTGGGCACGTCGGCGCCCGGGACGGCGTTGGCACTCGACCGCTCCGTACAGATCCGAGGGGCCGAGCACTTCAACCGTCTCGTGCAGCCGTGGTCGTGCACCGCGGCTCCCGTGCACGATCCCGAGACCCGCAGACTGCTCGGGGTCGTCGATGTCACCGGGGGCCTCGAGGCCGTCACGCCGCAGGCGCAGCTGCTCGTGGATGCCACGGCTCGCGCGATCGAGGGCGAGCTGCTCGTGGCCCGGCTGCGGCAGCGGGCCGCGGCATCCACTCCTCCCCGCCGCTCCGCCCGGCGGCCCGACGCGACGCGCGCGGTCCTTCGCGTGCTCGGTCGGGATCGGGCCCTGCTCGAAGTGCAGGCCGCCGGCGTCGAGTCCGTGTCGGAGCTCGGCCCGCGCCACGCCGAGCTGCTGCTGATGCTCGCGGTGCATCGGCAGGGACTGTCCGCCGAACGCCTCGCGGAGCTGGTGTACGGCGACGCCGGCACCGCCGACACCCTGCGGGCCGAGATGGTCCGGCTTCGCAAGGTGCTGGAGCGCGCGGCGCCGGCGTTCATACCGGAGTCGCGGCCGTATCGCCTCGCGGCCGAGCTCGAGACGGACGCGCACCAGATGCTCTCGCTCCTCGACCGCGGCGCGCATCGTGTGGCGCTCGCGGCGTACCGGGGCGACGTGCTGCCCGACTCGACCTCGCCGGGCGTCGAGGAGTTCCGCGACACCGTGCGCACGGCGCTGCGCGAGGCCCTCATGTCCGAGGCGAGCGGCGACGTCCTGCTCGCGTTCGCCGAGACCGACATCGGGGCGGAGGATGTCGACCTCCTGCGTCTGTGCCTGAGGCTGCTGCCGGCCCGCTCGCCGAAGCGCGCTGGCCTGGTAGCGCGTATCGAGCGCCTCGAGGCCACCGCCTGAAATCGGCCGCTGGGCGGGGCACTGCGTTTCGTCTCGTCGCTTCGAGGCGTCGAGGCCGATTACGGACGGGACACGCCGCTCCCGCGACCGGGGACGCGGCGTGTCCCGTCCGTAAACGGTGAGGGTGGTGGGGACGGGGAGGTTGCAACGTTCTGCAACCTTCGCTCGCCTAGCCTCGGCGCAGCGCGACGAAGACCGTCGCGAACCCGTCGAAGGAGACATCATGACCATCGTCGAAGAAGGCGTCTCGAGCGTCTACGCCGCCCCGGGCCAGCGAGGCTCGGTCGCCGACTACCGTCCGCGCTACGGCCATTACATCGGCGGCGAGTTCGTCGAGCCGATCAAGGGGCAGTACTTCGAGAACCCCTCGCCGGTGACAGGCAAGACGTTCACCGAGGTCGGCCGGGGCACCGTCGAAGACATCGACCGCGCTGTGGATGTCGCATGGAAGGCGTTCGCGACCTGGGGCAAGACGAGCCCCACCGAGAGGAGCAACATCCTCCTCAAGGTCGCCGACCGTATGGAGGCGAACCTGGAGGGGATCGCCGTCGCCGAGACCTGGGAGAACGGCAAGCCCGTCCGCGAGACGCTGGCCGCCGACATCCCCCTCGCGATCGATCACTTCCGCTACTTCGCCGGAGTGCTGCGTGCACAAGAGGGCAGCATCTCGCAGCTCGATGAAGACACCGTGGCCTACCACTTCCAGGAGCCGCTCGGAGTGGTCGGCCAGATCATTCCGTGGAACTTCCCGATTCTGATGGCGGTGTGGAAGCTCGCGCCGGCGCTGGCGGCCGGCAACTGCGTCGTGCTGAAGCCCGCCGAGCAGACGCCGGCGTCGATCCTCTTCCTGATCGACATCATCGGCGACCTCATCCCGCCGGGAGTGCTCAACATCGTGAACGGCTTCGGCATCGAGGCGGGTGCGCCGCTCGCGTCGCACAAGAAGATCCGCAAGATCGCCTTCACGGGTGAGACGACGACCGGCCGCCTCATCATGCAGTATGCGTCGCAGAACCTCATCCCCGTCACGCTCGAACTCGGCGGAAAGAGCCCGAACATCTTCTTCGAGGATGTCGCCCGCGCCAACGACTCGTTCTACGACAAGGCGCTCGAGGGATTCTCGTTCTTCGCGCTCAACAACGGCGAGGTGTGCACCTGCCCGTCGCGCGCGCTGCTGCACCGATCGATCTACGACCAGCTGCTCGGAGACGGCATCGAACGGGTCAAGGCCATCAAGCAGGGCAACCCGCTCGACCCCGACACCATGATCGGCGCCCAGGCCTCGAACGACCAGCTCGAGAAGATCCTCAGCTACATCGACATCGGAAAGTCGGGCGGCGCGAAGCTGCTGCTCGGCGGCGAGCGCGTCGACCTCGGCGGAGACCTCTCCGAGGGCTACTACGTCGCGCCCACCATCTTCGAGGGCACGAACGACATGCGCATCTTCCAGGAGGAGATCTTCGGCCCGGTGCTCTCGGTCACGTCGTTCGACGACTTCGACGACGCCATCTCGATCGCGAACGACACCCTCTACGGGCTCGGCGCTGGAGTGTGGAGCCGCGACATGAACACGGCCTACCGCGCCGGGCGTGCGATCGAGGCCGGGCGGGTCTGGACCAACACTTACCACCAGTACCCCGCGCACGCGGCGTTCGGCGGCTACAAGCAGTCCGGCATCGGTCGCGAGAACCACCTCAAGATGCTCGATCACTACCAGCAGACGAAGAACCTGCTGGTCTCGTATGCCGAAGGGCCGATGGGGTTCTTCTGAACCCGGGATGGGCGACGGGCGCCCCGGCCCCAGCGGGTGCCCGTCGCCGCCCCCGGTTGGTGCGGCACAGACGTTTCGTCTCGTCGCTTCGCTCCTCGCTCAAACGACCGGAGGCTTCGGTCGTTGAGCGAGCGAAGCGAGACGAAAAGCAGCAAGCAGCGAGAAGCAGGAGCACGATGGTCGACACGAAGGCACCCCAGCGCGTGGCGGTGACGGATGCCGCGGCATCCCTCATCCGTGAGCTCACCGCTCAGCACGGCAAGCTGATGTTCCACCAGTCCGGCGGCTGCTGCGACGGCAGCTCGCCGATGTGCTATCCGGTCGGCATGTTCATGACCGGCCCGAGCGACGTGCTGCTCGGCTCACTGGAGGTCGGGCTGGACCCTTCGACAGGCTCAGCGCGGGCCGAGCCGGTCGAGATCTACATGTCCGAGTCGCAGTTCGAGTACTGGAAGTACACGCACCTCACGATCGACGTCGTACCCGGACGCGGTGCGGGCTTCTCGGTCGAGGGGCCGACCGGGATGCGGTTCCTCATCCGCTCGCGCATGCTCGACGAGGCCGAACTGGAGCACTTCGGGCTCGGGGCCTCACACGGTTGAGGCCTTGGCGGTCTCTGCTTCGGGCTCCGGCTCGCGCAGCAGCAGGAACAGTCCGCCGTAGGGCTCGAGGTGCACGATGAAGCTCTGCAGGTCATCGACGTGCGCGATGGTCTCACCCGTCGCCGCGTCGACCACGTCCCGCTGCGGCGGCAGGGCGGCGGAATGCACGGTGCCGTCGACGGACTCCGCCGAGAAGTTCAGCACGGTGAGCTGGATCGTCGCCGCGTCGTCGCCGCTGCCCTCATCCAGCCGGTGCACGAGCACGAGCATGGCGCCGTGCGCGACATCCGGCACGTCGATCTGAGTCGCGACCGCGACACCGTGATCTCGTCGCACCGAGATCACATCGGTCAGCTGTGCGGCGAACGAGTCCGGTGACTCGAATTGGCTCGGCAGGGATCCATAGAGGGAACGACCCCTGGGCATTCCCGACAGCGACCGCTGGGCGAGCGGGTCTGCGTCGATGAGATCGTGCGCGCCGCGCTCGATCCAGCGGGTGTCACCCGTCGCGATGAGGTCCCGCACCTGATCGGCGGGGATGGTGAGCATGCCGGTGAGATCCCACCCGGAGAGGGCGAAGACGCCCGGCTGCCAGGCGTTGTACTTGGCCAGCAGCACGTGGGCATCCCGGATGGCGGGCACATCGTCCTCGGTGATGTCGTCGAGGGACGTGAAACCCTGTGCGGCGGCGATCACCGACGTGGTCGTGCACGCGATCCCGTTCTGCGTGAAGACCCGGTTGAAGTCCGCCTCACCCGTGAGCGCCGAGGTGAGCTCGGCGCGGATCGCCTCGGCGATCTGCGCTCCGGTCATCTCCTCGTGCCGGAACGGGAAGACGTCGTCGCGATGCGCCGTCCCCCAGTGCACGAGTTCGTAGGTCAGCTCGTCGTGATTCTGCATGCCGTGCACGAGGCTCACCGGTTCGACCCCCACCTCCAGCGATTCACGCAGTGCAAGGCGAAGGAAGTCGGTGTTGCCGGTGGCCAGCGCGTGCTGATAGCCGGGACGGCTGACGAAGTCGTACGACAGGTCGGCGCCGACGGCACCGGTGTCGCGGATGTCCTCCATCGCCAGATTCAGCTCCTGGAAGGTGAAGCCGCCCACCTTGCGCACCATGCCGGCGATGATGTGGTTCGCGGCGTGCGAAAGCGGATGCCCCTCCGACCAGCCGGGCAGTCCCTCCGCGCTCTTCTCGACGCCGAGGAAGCCGTTCGCATCGAGCCGCAGCGCGCTGGAGCCCAGGTCGCCGAGCGAGTGCAGGGCATCGCCGATGACCAGCCGCATTCCCGCGAACGTCGGGTCGAGCCAGTTGATCGACGGCTGACCCTCCTTGAAGTAGTGCAGGTAGACCCAGCGGCGGGCGGCCCCGTCGACGCCCTTCACCGCCGCAGTGGCACTCCAGTTGGTCTCCTTGACGCCCGGCGTGTAGAAGATGACCCGCTGCAGCTCTCCGATGATGTAGCCCATTCGAGACAGCTCGAGCTCGGTGGCGGCGTCGAGGTTCACAGAATCGGCTCCCTCGGGAACCTCGGGCAGCAGGTGCCAGTCCTCGGGCGGGATCTCGATCATGTGATAGATCCCGGGATAGTCCTTGAACGCCATCTCGGCGAGCCGGAAGTCGGCACCCTTGCCGGTGTGCCCGGGCACGATGTCGTCGATGACACTCCCGCCGTGGGATTCCGCGACGTCCGTCAGCCGGCGGAACGCCGCTTCATCGCCGAACAGCGGGTCGATCTGCGTCGAGATGCGGTCGAAATGGCCGTCGACGCTCGGAGTCTCGCGCCAGCCGACGATGCCGCCGGCGCGCTTGACGGGGCCGGTGTGCACGGCATTGATGCCGACACGCTCGAAGGCATCCCACAGCACCTGCTGACCCAGCGCGTCGAGGAACGACTCGCCCGGCCGGGTGATCAGCGAGATGGGATACGCGGTGAACCAGACGTCGGCGGTGGTGATCGCGCGGCGCGCGTCGGGTCGCGCATAGGGATTGCGCCACATGCTCGGCTGACCGGAGAGCTGGCGGCTCAGCACGTCGGCATCCTTCAGCATCGCCTGTCGCACCAGCCACTCGACGTACGACGGGTTCGTCCCCGTCGCGCTTCTCGGGTCGATGCTCACCCGGCGGAGATTGCTCGGGCGGAGCTGATCGCGCGGGCGAAGTCGGCGCGGTCGTGCCGGGTAGCGCTGCTCGTCGTAGGTGATCTCCGGCGCCAGCTCGGCGGGAGCCTCTTCGACGTCTGCGGACTCGCTCGGCACGGATGGATGCTCGACCGCCGTCGCGCTCTCTTCGGTCGTGGTCAGATCCTGCACCGAGTCATCCACGGGCGCCTCCTCCTTCTACCGGATGTGATGAACCCACGCTACGGTTCCTCACGCCGGGATCAAGGGCCCCGCGCGCAGACCGTGTCGGTGGTATCCGCGCACCGCCCGCGAACGGTCCCGCTGCATCGCCGCGTCTCTCGTCCCTGCCGACCGCGACAGGACGGTCAGGAGAACAGCGCGAACATCCCGCCGGCGAACACCTGGAACAGCCAGATCAGCATGAACACGCCGATGACCACGAAGCCGACCCAGCCGAACCGCCGGGTGAGGCGGCGGCCGGGCGGTGCGACCCCCGGGGGTGGCCGCAGCAGTTCGGGTGGCGCCGCGAAGGGCACCGCCGCGCTCGCTGCGGACGCGCCGGCAGGAACGGATGGCGTGGCCGCGGCATCCGCCGCGAGTCGCTCATCGCGCCACCGCGACCACTGCGCGAACTTGTCGAGGAGTGCCCCGACGACCGAGAACAGCCACGCCCACGTCGCCGGATCCAGCGTCGAGAACGCGCGCTGCCCGTACAGGAAGAGCCAGTCGTCGACGATCTCGACGTCGAGCGCGGCCGAGTTGTCGATGAACCGCGCCATGATGTCGGGGGTGAACAGGTACAGCGCATCCCGCTCGTAGCCGACCGGTGCGTACAGCGCGAAGTGCTGATCGAAGTCGCCCTCCAGGCGCAGGCGCTGATCCTTGCCGAACGAGGCCGGCAGGTTCGAGCCGAACAGGGAGTTGTTGCTCGTCGCATCGAGCACGATGTTCGGCAGGGGCACGTCGAGTCTGACCGCGACGTAGCCCCACTGGTGGGTGGTGCGGTCCTTGCCCGAGCCGGTCGTGTACGAATAGTTGCCGAACTCGACGAACCTCGGGCGATCGCCGCGCACGAGGTCGGTCGAATGCCGGGAGTCGCCGACTCCGAAGATCATCCCGGGCAGAGCCGGGGCCGCGAGCTGCGGCACGTACGTCATCCCATTGGCGCGCGCGAACCGGTCGAGGCGGTACCAGCGCTCGCGGCCGCCGGTCAGCGCACGCGCCACGCTGACGACGATCGCCACGGCGACGCCGACCATCACGAGCACCGGAAGCAGGAAGAACAGCAGGCCGAAGCCGCCACCCCCCGAACCTGCGCTTGCGGCCACGACCGAGACGATGATCGAGACGAAGGTCGTGCCGAACACGAACACGAACACGCAGATCACCGCCACGGTCACGATGACCGCGATGGTGTTGAACGGCGAGGGGACCTGTCCGTTCTGCCGCAGCCGGCGGGCGAACGCGACGACGCTGTTTCGGTCGACCGGTTCCGTGAGCGGGCGAGGATCGAAGGAGACGGACGCCACCGGCCCGGGACCGCTCATCGGTTTACCTCGTCGGCATCCCACGCGAGCTCGGCACCCTCGCGGAGGGGCAGCACCTCGAGTCGCTGATCCGCAACCAGGGCACGGACCAGCTCGGACGAGCCGCCGACGATCGTCGAGTCGTAGTCGACCTCGGTGACGAGCACCCAGGCGCGGTCCTGCGGCCAGACGAGGCTGGGGCAGTGCGCGGTCTGTGCGAAGCCGTGGGTCTCGAGTTCGCGGTCCTGCCAAGGCACGCGCGATTCCCAGTCAGGGTCGGCGAGCTCCGACACTCCGCCGCGGAACAGCACGTGGTCGCGATTCGGCAGGCTCAGCCGGGGACCGCGTGAGACCTCGTCCGACAGGATGCCGGGCTGCCAGGTGGGCTTCTTGAAGACGTCGTTGAAGGTGTCGCGAGCCGCGTGGGCGAGGAACTCGTCATGCCGCGGATCGTCGTCGGCCGACTCGTCGCCGATGGTGAGGAATATGCGCGAAGGCCCGTATCCCATGGCGCCGACGATCCCGCCCCAACCTTCCCACACCGCCACGAACCCGTCGTCGGGTGTGCTCGTATGCCGCGCAAGGATGCTCGCCGTCGCCGACACGAGGTCGGGCTCCAGCGAGCCCTCCATCGGGTCCGAGTAGCGCCAGCCTGCGGCATCCCTCGGTCCGTCCTCGCCTTCGACCACGCGGGGCCCGACGATCCGGTGCCACTGCGCCAGCGCGTGCATGGTGGTGCCGAAGGCGCTCGCAGTGGCGGCCCAGGTCACGCGCTCGGTGTCGATCTCGTGGCCCGCTGCCTGGAAGGCATCCCACTCCTTGACGTGCTTTCCGTAGGGCACCGGAGGCCAGGCAGCCCCGACCGGGCGATCCCGCGAGGCGGGATGGAGGATGCGGGCGTAGGCGGCGAAGCCGCGAGGCACCACAGCGTGCATCGTCGACCAGTCGCGCCCGTCTTCGAGATGCTCCCGGATCCAGTCGCCCACCGAGACATCCGCCGTCCACTCCATCCGCCCAAGGTACCTGGGGTCTCCCCGGTCGTGTCACAACTCCGCCTCGGCGTATCCGAGCGTTCCGAAGGTGCGCGCAGGTCCACGAGCGGCGACGGGGAAGGGCACCACGAGGAGGAGGGGTGACACGTCCCCGCCCGACCGAGGCATGATCGAACCAGCCGCTCGACGAGGAGGAAGCCGATGGAGCCGAGGAACCCCGATGATCTCGACGGGCTGCGCGCGGCATCCGATGTCCTCGGCCTCGACGCCCTGCTCAGCGACGTGGAGCGCGCGGTCCGTGACGTCGTTCGCGGCTTCGCGGATGAGCGGATCCGCCCCGATATCGGCGACTGGTTCGATCGAGCAGTCTTCCCGGCCGAGCTGGTGCCCGAACTCGGAAAGCTGGGTCTGCTCGGCATGACGCTCGAGGGCTACGGATGCCCCGGCAGATCGTCCGTCGAGTACGGCCTTGCCGCGCTCGAACTCGAGGCGGGTGACTCCGGCATCCGCACATTCGTGTCGGTGCAGGGCTCGCTGGCGATGGGCTCGATCCACCGCTGGGGGTCCGAGGAGCAGAAGCAGGAGTGGCTGCCCGGGATGGCGCGCGGCGAGGTGATCGGCTGCTTCGGCCTCACGGAGCCGAGCGCGGGCTCGGATCCCTCGAGCATGAAGACGTTCGCCCGGCGGGACGGCGATGACTGGATCCTGTCCGGTTCGAAGCGGTGGATCGGGCTGGCCTCGATCGCGCAGATGGCCGTCGTCTGGGCGCAGACCGAGGGCGGTGTTCGCGGATTCATCGTCCCCACTGATTCGCCCGGCTTCGGGGTGACGGTGCTCGAGCCGAAGGGTTCGATGCGGGCGTCGATCCAGTGCGAGCTGCATTTCGACGACATCCGGCTGCCGGCATCCGCTCTGCTGGCGGGCGCTCGCGGCCTTCGCGGGCCGTTTGAAGCGCTCAACGAGGCGCGGTACGGCATCGTGTGGGGTTCGCTCGGCGCGGCCCGCGACAGCTATGAAGCCGCACTGCGCCACGCGCTGCGACGTGAGCAGTTCGGTCGCCCGATCGCGGCGTTCCAGCTCACGCAGCAGAAGCTCGTGAACATGGTCCTCGAGCTGCAGAAGGGTGCGCTGCTGGCGCTGAACCTCGGGCGGGCGAAGGATGCCGGATCCCTGACCCCTGCCCAGATCTCGCTCGGCAAGCTCAACAACGTGCGCGAGGCGATCGCGATCGCGCGCGAGGCGCGGACGATCCTCGGTGGCGATGGCGTGCTGCTGGAGAACTCGCCGATCCGCCACGCAGCGAACCTCGAGTCGGTCCGCACATATGAGGGGACGGATGAGGTTCACACCCTCATCCTCGGCCAGCACCTCACCGGAATCAGCGCCTTCACTGACGTGCGGCCTTGATGGCGGAGCTCACCCCTGAGCCCGCACATCGGTGCGCGAAACCACAGTCCCGCGTCACCTGGAACCGAGGTCTCGACCGTGAATGCGTGGGCTCGTCGCGCGGACACCCGCGGATGCCGCGGGCAGACGGATTCGGCCGGGCACGCGGCATCCGCTAGACTGTCAAGGTTGTCCGGTGGCGCCCCAGTGCGCGTAAGCCCAGGACGACGTGCACACACCCTCCTGCTGCCGGGAAATGCTCGGCGGCCGTTCTAGTCCGAAGGAGGTGGGTTAGTGACGCACCAGTACGAACTCATGGTCATTCTGAGCCCCGAGATCGACGAGCGCCAGGTCGCTCCCAGTCTCGACAAGTTCTTGAAAGTCATCACGAATGATGGTGGCTCGATCGACAAGGTCGACATCTGGGGCAAGCGCCGTCTCGCCTATGAGATCGAGAAGAAGACCGAAGGCATCTACGCCGTCGTCAACTTCACCGCCACGAGCGCTGCCACACAGGAACTCGACCGTCAGCTGAACCTCAGCGAGACGATCATGCGCACCAAGGTCCTCCGGGCCGAGGAAGCAATCGCGATGGTCGCCGCCGAGGCCGAGCGCTCCGCTGAGAAGGCCGCCCGCAAGGCTGCCCGCCCGGCGAAGCCTGTCGCTTCGGCTCCCGCCAAGCAGGACGCGTAACGACGATGGCCGGCGAGACGATCATCACCGTCGTGGGCAACCTCACGGCTGATCCCGAACTGCGCTACACGCAGAACGGACTCCCCGTCGCGAACTTCACGATCGCGTCGACGCCGCGCAACTTCGACCGCCAGGCGAACGAGTGGAAGGACGGCGAAGCGCTCTTCCTCCGCGCGAGCGTGTGGCGCGAGTTCGCCGAGCACGTCGCCGGTTCGCTGACGAAGGGCTCCCGCGTCATCGCGACCGGTCGCCTCAAGCAGCGCTCCTACGAGACGCGCGAGGGCGAGAAGCGCACCGCGATCGAGCTCGAGGTCGATGAGATCGGCCCCTCGCTCAAGTACGCCACCGCTCAGGTGACGCGCGCTGCCGGCGGCGGTCAGTCCCGTGGCCAGGTCTCGTCCGACGAGCCGTGGTCGACCCCCGGTTCGCAGTCGGCCGCTCCGGCAGCCGCAGGCGGTGCCGGCGGCGACGCCTGGGCTGCTCCCGGCGCCTACGGCGACGACACTCCGTTCTGATACTCGCCTCGGCATCGGGCGCTTCGACAAGCTCAGCGACCGATGTCCGGCACCCCCACTTAGACACGTAAAGGAAAACCATGGCTGGAAAGTCAAGCGGCGACCGCCGCAAGCCGCGGAAGGGTGGCAAGCCCACCGCTCCCGCGAAGCCGACCCGCGTCGGCGTCATCGACTACAAGGATGTCGCGACGCTTCGCAAGTTCATCTCGGAGCGTGGGAAGATCCGCGCCCGTCGCATCACCGGTGTCTCCGTGCAGGAGCAGCGCCTCATCGCCCGCGCGATCAAGAACGCGCGCGAGATGGCGCTTCTGCCCTACGCCGGCGCCGGCAGGTAGGGACCAGATATGTCGAAGCTGATTCTCACGAACGAGGTCGCCGGGCTGGGCTCTGCCGGTGACGTGATCGAGGTCAAGGACGGGTACGCCCGCAACTACCTCATCCCCCAGGGTTTCGCCGTCCGGTGGACCCGCGGTGGCGAGAAGCAGGTCGCGTCGATTCGCGCGGCCCGCGACACGCGTGCCATCCACGACCACGACGAGGCCGTTGCGCTCAAGGACGCCCTCGAGTCGAACAAGGTCAAGCTCGTCGTCAAGGCGGGTTCCGAAGGTCGCCTGTTCGGCTCGGTCAAGACCGAGCACGTGGCCGACGCGGTCAAGGCCGCCGGTCTCGGTGACCTCGACAAGCGCAAGATCCACATCACCTCTCCGATCAAGTCGGTGGGCGAGCACGAGGCGACCGTTCGCCTCCGCGACGACCTCACCGCCGTGATCACGCTGACGGTGGTCGCCGCGAAGTAATTCGCGCGAAGCAGCGGATGCCGCGGACCCTCGGGTTCGCGGCATCCGTCGTTCTCGGCATCTCGGCGGGCGACCGGGAGCGGCCACGGCGATCGCGGTGACCTCGAGCGGGTCAGGGTCCAGATCGTCTCGGCCCGCCGCAGGGCGCGGCGAATGCCGCGGACCCGTAGGATCCGCGGCATCCGCCCTCCCCAGCGGCATGACGCGGGAGGGCCGATCCAGGCATGGCGGCCCTCCCGCGAGTACGAGGGGGTTGATGGGGCGGGAGCGCCGCTGGGTACGGCGCTCCCGCCTGCTCACGCGGAGTCGGGTGGCGGCGCTGGGGCACGCCGCCACCCTGACGTCACGCGGAGCGGCGCCGCAGGACGCGCGCCGTCAGGCCTGCTGCGATGAGCCCGACACTCATCAGCAGCGCGACCAGCGCGTTCGGTCCTCCTGTTGCGGCGAGCTGAGTCGCGGTGGTCGAAGCCTTCGCCCCGACGATCGTTCCGTCGGTGCCGACAGCCGTTACGGAGTCGGTCGTGCTGTCACGCACGGTCGGCTCGGTGGGATCGGTCGGGTTCGCGGGAACCGTCGGCTCGGTGGGCTCCGTCGAGACGGCCGGCACGACGACCGTCTCGGTGATTGATTCACCGATGATCGCGATGGCGTTGCCGGTGACAGTGGAGGGGGCGGTGATCGGTGCGATCACCTGGGTGCCGCCGAGGATGCTGTCGTCACCGCTCGTGGCGCCACCGACCGGCGGGGGTGTCGTTCCGGGTGCCGGGGCGCCTTCCGTGGCCGAGGCGGCGCTGCTGTCGCCGATGACCGAGATGGCGTTCCCGCTGACGGTGACGGGCACCGCGACGGGCGCGATGACCTGGGTGCCGCCGAGGATGCTGTCATCGCCCTCCGTCGACGCAGAGGGTGCCGCGGCGGCCACGGGAGCCGGCGCCGGCGCCGGTGCGGTCGACGAGCTGTCGCCGATCACCGAGATGGCGTTGTCCGACACGGTGATGGGCACGGCGACCGTGACGATCGCCTGCGTTCCCGAGCCGATGCCGTGGTTGCCGCTCGTTGTCGCTGCCGGCGCTGAAGCCGGAGCCGGGGCGGGAGCGGGCGCCGGTGCGGTCGACGAGCTGTCGCCGATCACCGAGATGGCGTTTCCGGCGATCGTGACCGGAGCTTGGATGTCGATGAGGGCCTGCGTGCCGGACACCAGTCCGTCGTCGACTGTTGTCTCGGCCGCGTTGGCGACCGTAGCACCGAGCAGCGTGATGCCGCCGGCGAGCAGCGTGCCCAAGAGGGCGCGCGTGATGAAGGTATGCATGGTTGTCTCCTATTGACTGGGGATCGGATGCCGCGCGCAGCGCGCGCGGGTGAACTCGGCCGCCAGCGTTCGGCGGCGGGTTCCGATCAGTCGGGAGAGACGTCGGTGCCGAGCAGGGGCGCCGCAGGAGCGTCGGCGTTCTCGCCGGTCTTGCGCAGCACCCAGGCACGGTATGCAACGAAGAACGCGAGGGCGAGCATGCCCCAGACGCCGGGACCCGCACCGCTGGATCCCATGGAGAGCAGATCGGCCGGCAGAGCCGCACCGAGGGGAAGAGGCTGTTCGGCTGAGCCGAGTTCGAACTCGGGCGAAAGAGCGAGGGTCGTCATGGCCGCCATGCCCGCGGTGAGCGTGCGCACGACCGTCCACCCAGCGGGCGACCACGAGTCCGTGAGGGTGCCGGCGGTGACCGTGCCCGCGGAGTCCGTCGGCGTGGCACGCGATCCCGTGCTGGTGGACGGGTGCATCTCCGTCGGCGCTGCGACATCCGGAAGCGACGGAAGCACCGACGGAAGGGGAGGGATCACACCGCCCACGGTGTCGGTCACCGTCGAAATGAGGTGCCGCAGCGTCTCGTCCACATCGGCCGCAGCGGCGGGAAGGGCCTGATCGAGTGCGGTTTCCGAGACGACGTCGCCCACGGCGGGGACGGCCGATACGACCTCCACCACCGGCGCGACGATCGGGGCCACCACTCCCGGTGCGACGGTGTCGTTCACCGTCGAGGTGACTGTTTCGACGATGGGTGCGACCGTATCGACGACGGCTGCCACGATCGGCACCTGCGCGGGCGGGGCCGGCGGAACAGAGCTGGTGGCGTGTGATATCGCAACGGTCGCGGCGGCTCCGGTATCCGTCACGGCATCGGTGGTCTCATCCATGACCGAACTCACGCGTGAGAGGGCACCCCCGTCATCCGTCTGCTCAGCGCGGGCGCCGGACGAGCCGACACCCATCGCGAGCGTGAGCAGCACCCAGGCGAATGCGACGCCGACGGCGACGAACAGCAGTCGCCGGATGTTCGGCTGCGGGCTGATTGCCTCGGGGTCCATGTCACCTCCTGTGCGACGAAGAACGTCACGCGAGCAGCGATGTGATCGCGTCAAACGGGGTGCCTGGATCTCTGAAGACGATAACGTCTGCCGCGACGTCTGTCTATGCCCCTGTCGACTCCGGCGCTCGCCGCACCGTCGGTGGCTGCGCATCGGGGGCGTACTTTGTGCACAGGTCGCGGTCATCGACGGAACCTTCAAGCCGTACTTCAACCACATCGCCATCCACAAGCTGTGAAATCTAGAATCCCTGATCAGATCGAAGAACCTCGATCGCGATCCGCCATCGCCGAGAGACTCTCCACAGGGGTTGTGCACAGGCTTCCCGGCGTTTCGCGCATACATTCCACAGACTTATCCACAGGCCGAGTTGCACATCGAATACCCGCTCTCTAGCGTGGGGTCCGGCCCGGGGAGGACCGCACCGCACGTCGGCGTGGACGATGTCGGTGGATGATGCTCCACTGATATGGGACTGCATCGGATGCTGCGGCATCCGATGCATGACCGTGCTCGCGCATGCCCGCGCGCACCCGCCGGCCGCACCAGGATTGCCCGAATACCGCGTGGAGGACACTGCACATGTCGATAGCCGACATCTCCGATGAGCGGATGGGCGGACCCCGCACGCACGAGCGGACGCCTCCTCATGACCTGCTCGCAGAGCAGAGCGCGCTCGGCGGAATGCTGCTGTCGAAGGATGCCGTCGCCGACGTGATCGAATCGCTCCGCGGCACCGACTTCTACGTGCCCAAGCACGAGCTGATCTTCGAGGCCGTGCTCTCGCTGTATTCGCATGGCGAGCCGACCGATGTCGTGGCGGTCACCGACGAGCTCATCAAGACCGGTGAGCTGCAGCGTGCGGGGGGCGCCGACTACCTGCACACGCTCACCTCGATCGTGCCCACGGCGGCGAACGCCGGGTACTACGCCTCGATCGTCGCGGAGCGCGCGCTGCTGCGGCGTCTCGTCGAGGCCGGCACGCGCATCGTGCAGATGGGCTACGCCGGCGAGGGTGAGGCACTCGACCTCGTCAACAATGCCCAGGCGGAGATCTACGGCGTCACGGGCGCCGATGCCGCCGAGGACTACGTTCCGCTGACGATCGCGGTCGATGCGGCCGTCGACGAGATCGAGGCCGCACGAGGCCGTGACGGACAGATGACCGGCGTGCCCACCGGCTTCGCGCAGATGGATCAGCTCACCAACGGGCTGCACCCCGGTCAGCTCATCATCATCGCCGCGCGACCCGCCCTCGGCAAGTCGACGCTCGCCCTCGACTTCGCGAGGTCGGCAGCGATCAAGCACTCCCTGCCGACGATCTTCTTCTCACTCGAGATGGGCCGCAGCGAGATCGCCATGCGACTCATGAGCGCTGAGGCATCTGTGCCGCTGCAGGCGATGCGCAAGGGCACGCTGGATTCCCGCGACTGGACCACCATCGCGTCGGTGCGCGGTCGCATCAACGACGCACCGCTCTACATCGATGACAGCCCCAACATGACGCTCGTCGAGATCCGTGCGAAGTGCCGTCGGCTCAAGCAGCGCGTGGGCCTCAAGATGGTGGTCATCGACTACCTCCAGCTCATGACGTCGGGCAAGCGCGTCGAGTCGCGCCAGCAAGAGGTGTCGGAGTTCTCGCGTGCGCTGAAGCTCCTCGCCAAGGAGCTGGGTGTGCCGGTCATCGCGCTGTCGCAGCTGAACCGTGGTCCCGAGCAGCGCGCCGACAAGAAGCCCGCGCTGTCCGACCTCCGCGAGTCGGGTTCGCTCGAGCAGGATGCCGACATGGTCATCCTGCTGCACCGCGAGGCCGCCTACGAGAAGGAGAACCCGCGGGCGGGCGAGGCCGACCTGATCGTCGCCAAGCACCGCAACGGGCCCACGGACACCGTGACCGTGGCATTCCAGGGCCACTTCTCGCGCTTCACCGACATGGCGGTCGGGCTGTAGGCCGCTACAGATGGCCCGCTCGGCGCGATGACGACCCTGCCCGCTGACTCGCACGTCCACAGCGAGTGGTCGTGGGATTGGGGATCGCATCCGGAGTCTCCGGGGTCGATGTCCCGAATGTGCGAACACGCGGTGCGGATCGGGCTGCCCGCGCTCGTGTTCACAGAGCACCTTGATTTCGAGGATTCCTGGCGGGCGGACGACGGTGACATCGGCGAATACGCACAGAAGTACGTCGACGCGACGGGGCACGTCCGGCTGCCGCGGTTCGACGCCGACGGTTACCTTGCAGCGATCGATCACTGCCGCCATGCGTACCCCCAGCTCCGCATCCTCACCGGTGTCGAGTTCGGGCAGCCGCACCTGTGGGACGCGCACGCCGCGCCGTTGCTGTCGAGCGGTGTCATCGATCGCGTCAACGGGTCGCTGCATATGCTCCCGTTCGCTGCCGGCGATCGCGCGGAGCCGGCCACCCTCTACCGCTACCGGCCGGCGGATGCGGTCATGTGGGAGTACCTCGCGGAGATCCCACGAATGGTCGCCGGTTCCGACTCCTTCGTGGTGTTCACCCACATCGACTACGCAGTTCGCTCGTGGCCTGTCGCGACCGCAGGGCCATTCGACCCGCGCAGGTTCGAAGAGCCGTTCCGTGGGGCGATGCGCGCAATCGCAAGCTCGGGACGAGCGCTCGAGATGAACACCCGGCGGCTCGAGCCCTGGATTCCGCAATGGTGGGCGGAGGAGGGCGGACGGGCGGTGTGCTTCGGCAGCGACTCCCACGGACCGGGGGCTCTCGCGGCTGGCTTTCCCGAGGCGACCGCGATGCTCGAGGCGATCGGCTTCCGTGAGGGATCCCGTCCCGAGGACTTCTGGACCCGCTGAACGTCCGCTCAGCTGCTCCGCTCAGCGAACTCGGCGAGCTGTTCGGTGACAGCTCCCCAGCCTTCGAAGAACCCCAGCTCGGCGTGCAAGCGCTGATCCTCAGGTCGGCCGTGGCGAACGACGACGCGGTAGTCCGTGCCTTGGGGATGCTCGAGCAGACGAATCTCCGCCGTGAGCGGCACGGGCCGCGGCTGCTGCGGCCGCCACATGCTGTCGATCGCATTCGTCCAGACGAGGCGAGACCCCGGCTCCACGACGAGGAAGACCGCATCGATATGCGCAGTGAAGTTCGCGCCGTCGTCGCTCATGGAGGTGACAAGCCCACCACCAGGGTGGACGTCGAGCCGATCGACTCGCAGCACCGTCGGAGCAGGGATGAACCATCGCTGCAGCTCATCGGGGTTCGTCCACGCGCGCCACACCGCGCTCTGCGGTGCGCGGATGATCCGGTTCAGTTCCAGGTCGAGATCGGGATTGATTTCGTCGGGGTTCATCAGTCGTCCTTCGCCTCACGCAGATGTTGTTCGAGTCGGTCGGTCCGGCTCTCCCAGATGGCGCGCTGTTCGGCGAGCCACCCGTCGACGACCGCAAGGCGGTCGTGTTCGAGAGTGCACAGGCGGACCCGGCCGGTCTTTCGGGTGCGGATGAGTCCGCTGCCCTCCAGCGCCCGGATGTGCCGCAGAAAGGACGGCAGCGCCATCGTGAACTCGCTCGCCAACTCGCCGACGCTCGCCGGCCCGCCGCCCAGACGACGGATCACCGCCCTGCGGGTGGGGTCTGTCAGGGCCTCGAACACCGTGTCGAGCGTCGAAGAATACTGAGCCACAAAGCTAAGTATTGCGGCATCCATCACTTAGCACAGGAGCTAAGTGATAAGACCGGCTCGGCAGACGCCCAGTTAGGCATTGCTACCATTCTCCGTACCTTTGCGCCCGCCGCGGCCCCGTCCAGACCGTGCGCATCCCCTTCATCAGTGATGACGCACGTGTGTGTGAGTGTGGAGTTCCGCAGTGTCGACAACGTCTACGGTGGCGCCCGAACGGAGCGCGACCGTCGGTGCGGACCGGTTCAGGTCCCTTGACGGCCTCCGTGGTGTTGCTGCGCTCGTCGTCCTGGTGCATCACACCCTCCTTGTGACGCCGGCGATGTCGGCGGTGGTGATGCCGGGCGGTGAACCGCCGCAGCCCGGCTCGGCGCTGTGGTGGCTGACGTACAGTCCGCTCAAACTCACCAACGCGGGGCCCGAGGCAGTGGTCCTCTTCTTCGTGCTGTCGGGATTCGTCCTCGCTCTTCCCGTACTGCGCGGTGGATTCAACTGGGCTGCGTACTTTCCACGCCGTGTCGTGCGACTCATGGTCCCCGTCGCCGGCGCTGTCGCCCTGGCGTCGTTGCTCATCCTCCTCCACCCGCAGACCCTGGTGCCCGGGGCATCCCGGTGGCTCGACATGGCGAGCACGCCCCAGCTCACCTGGGCGAGCGTGCTGAGCGCGCTCGATCTGCTCAACGGCCAGTACCAGATCGACAACCCGCTGTGGTCGATCCAGTGGGAGATGATCTTTTCGCTCGCGCTCCCGGTCTTCGGCATCATCGCCATCGTCGTGAAGCGGTGGTGGGTGGTGGGCATCGCCGCATGCCTCGTCGGGGTGTGGATCGGGGCGCTCACCGGCACGGCCTCGTTCCTGTACCTGCCTGTCTTCATGATCGGCGTTCTGCTCGCGGTCGGGCTGGAGGGTGTGACGAAACTCATTGCGGTGATCAATGCGGTGCGCTATTCGTGGCTGATCTGGGCCGCGGCCGTGACGGCCGGCCTCCTTCTCCTCATCGCCCGCTGGCTGGTCGGCCCTGAGGCGATGGCCGCCTCCTGGATGCCACCGCTCTTGACGGCACTCATCCCGGTCGGCGCTCTGCTGATCGTCGTGAGCGCCCTCGGTTCTCGGCTGTGCGGCCGCATCCTGACACTGCGCCCGGCTCGCTTCGCGGGTCGGATCTCGTTCAGCCTCTACCTCGTGCACGTTCCGCTGATCGTGGCGATCCGCCACCTCATGCCCGACGTGTCTCTGGGAATCTTCATGCTCATCGTCATCCCGATCGCACTCATCCTGGCCACCGGCTTCTACTACCTGGTCGAAGCGCCGGCGCACGTTCTGTCCGGGCGCGCGGGCCGGTGGGGTGCGCGGGTTCTCAGCGGCACGCCCGCCGCAGCGGCGTCTGCACCGACTCAGTCATAGGGACGCGTCGTTCTGCTGTAGATGCGACCCGCTCTTGCGAGGGCGGGTCC
Organism: Microbacterium pumilum; assembly: GCF_039530225.1. Classification (NCBI taxonomy): domain Bacteria; kingdom Bacillati; phylum Actinomycetota; class Actinomycetes; order Micrococcales; family Microbacteriaceae; genus Microbacterium; species Microbacterium pumilum. The sequence continues at coordinate 816,166 of NZ_BAAAOH010000001.1, read as the reverse complement.
GTAAGTGGCCGAGTACGCAGTTCGACCTGTCGCCGACAGCGCAGATCCGAGAGGATGTCGGCGTGAAGAGGTGGCCAGTCGTCGGTCGTGACCGAGCGTCCGCCAGGAGTTCTCGTGGAAGCCGGCTCACGACAGCCGGGATGCTCGTCGTGGCGGTTCTGCCGGGGTGCGCCGGTACGCCGGCGGAACCGAGTACCGCGCCGCCGACTGCCACGGCGACTGCAGGTGTCGAACTGGAGGGATCCCTGCTGTTCACCCGGGCGGGCGGGCAGTACGGCGACGAGACGGTCTTCCTCGTTCCGGGAGACGGGTCACCGGAAAAGCAGCTCACGGACCTCGGCGAGGCATGCTGCGCTCGAGTATCACCCGACGGATCATCGGTGCTGCTGCTGCCCTCCGCGCAGCCCGTCGGCCCGCTGACCAGCGCAACGATCCCCGTCGAAGGGGGTGAACCCGCATTCCTGTCCGCTGTCGACCCCGACCTCAACCTCGTCGCCCAGCTGTGGTCCCCCGACGGCACGCGCATCGCATCCGAGGGATGGGCGAACGCCGATGCGTCCCGGACCGGCGTCTACACCGCGGCCTCTCCCTCCGGCGACGACCTGGTACGGGTCACGACGACCGACACCGGCGGTCACGACGTGCCGCTCGACTACTCACCTGATGGGACAGAGCTGCTGTTCTTCCGCGGGATGCCGGAGCCGGACTGGGATCTCGGCGGCAGCCTCTGGATCGTGGCCACAGACGGCACCGATCTGCGGCCCGTCGAGACGGGCAACATCGCCCCGAGCTGGTGGGCGCGATGGTCACCCGACGGGGAGAAGATCCTCTTCGCAGCAGAGCGCAACCAACCCGTGGGTGGGATCTGGACGGTCGGCGCCGACGGCTCCGGACTCACGCAGATCTACATCCCACCCGACGGGACCTTCCCGATCACGCCCGAATGGTCACCCGACGGCAGTCAGATCGTGTTCGCACTCGACCCGGACTCGAATCAGTTCGCCCATCCGGACAACAGCGTGATCGTCATCAACTCCGATGGCACCGAGCCGACGACGCTCATGCCGACGTCCGCGTTCAAGCGCAACTTCGACTGGTTCGAGCCGTCGCCGTGAGGAGTTCTCAGCACGCGAGCTCAGGCTGACCGCTGCGGGCTTCCGTGATGGCCGTCGAGCAGGCGGTGTACCCATCCGTCCCTCGCGGCCGCGGCCGCCACAGACAGAGCCGCCCGCGGCGTGAGGTTCTCGAATCCGTGAAAGCCGCTCGGCCAGACATGAAGCTCGGCGATCCCGCCACATGCCCAGTTGCGTGAGGCGTACGCGACGGCCTCATCGCGGAAGACCTCGCTGCTCCCCGTGGAGTTGAATGCCGGTGGTGGGTCGGACAGGTCGACCGCTGCGCTGCAGCGGTCGGGGAACCGACATCCGGACCGCCGCGGCGGTCATCGAGCATGGGGCTGACGAGAATCTGCCCGCACACTACCGGACCCCCGCGCTCCCGAACGAGCAGGGTCACCCCGGCCGCCAGCCCTGCGCCGGCGCTCTGACCGGCGATCACCGGCCTGGCAGGGTCGATGCCCAGCTCGACGGCCGGGTCCGACATCCAGCAGAGCGCACCGTAAGCGTTCTCCAACGGGACCGTTCTCCAGGCGTCGCGCGGCGAGCTTCGTGCGTCACATGGACCTATTGCAGCCCCACCGGCACCCGGTGTTCGTGCTCGTCGAGCACCCACACCTGCGACGCCGTCGCGCGGTACAGGCGGAAGGGCTCGTGCCCGGAGACCTTGGAGCGGGGCCAGGCTCGCAGACCTGATGCCTCGCACTTCGCGTTGAAGACGGCGAGCAGGTCGTCGAGGTCGGTGTCGGACACCGGCGCTGCAACCGCCTCTACGTAGACCGCGTTCGCGGAACCCGCAGCGGCGGTCGAGTCGAATACCACGAGGGCCAGCTCGGCCCGCTCGGCGACGTTCTGCGAGTGCCGCCGCTCGGTTCGCGATACCCAGAGGTACTCACGCAGGTCGCGCTCGGCGAACCACACGGGCGTGACCCATGGGCGGCCCTCGGCATCGGCGGTGGCGAGGGTGGCGTAGGAGTTCGCATCGATGATGCGGCGCGCGACGCCCGTCGGCGAGTCGTCTGCGGTGGAGCTCATAGCTTCGTCGCCGCGTCGCTGATCAGACAACGCAGGCTCAGTCGTAGAGCCGCACGTCGGCGACGCTCCACCAACTGCCGACATCGCCGGATGCCGCGACCCGCATGTATCTCGCTGTCGTCGACGCAACGTCGATCTGGGTCAGTTGGCCCACACCGGTGCCGGTGGCGGCTGCCGTCCACGTCACACCGTCGAGGGAGACGTCCAGCGTCCAATCGCGCGCGAAGTCACCGAGATTGCCGCCGGAGTCGATCGCAACGCGGCGGAAGGTCGTTGCAGTTCCGAGGTCGATCGTGAGCGCCGGACCATCGGATTGTGCAGTGCCACTCGACCAGCGGGTCGAAGCATCCCCGTCGATCGCGTTCGCAGGGGGATCGGCGGCATTCTCATGCGTCGCTGTGGCCGTCGCGCCGGAGATGTCCACCGGGGCGAGGTCGTCGGCGAAAGCCTCGGAGGCGGGCCACACGAAAGTGGCGAGCGCTCGCGGCGGGATCGTGTACTCGAAGGTCTTCCCGCCCATCGAGACGGCGAATGTGCGGTCGTCCGCCCAGTGCTGGTTGTGCACCACGAGCACAGTCGATCCGTCCGGATTGCGGAAGGCGACATCCTGGATCTGACCATTCCAGCCGACCGATCCGAACGACGTACTGGCGATGCGCACTGCCCCGCGCTCGACGAACGTGGACAGGTGCCCGATCGTGAAGTATTCCGCGTTCTTCGTCACGGTGCCGTCGTCGGCGATCGTGACCAACCCCGTGCAGGTCGTGCAGCCGCCGAGGTATGGACCGCTTCGCTCGTCGAGGGCGAGGTTCCAATTGACGACGGTCTTGCCCCAGTTGCGCGTCACCCCGAACACGAGGTTGCGGGCGTGCCATTCGAGGGTCTCCTGGTAGAACTTCTCCGGCGGGTCGGCGGGATTGTGCGAGCCCGAGCACTCCGTGAACCAGATCCCCTTGTTCGGGAACTGTTCGTGCAGCACGGTCTGCGCACTGGGGTCGCCGTAGTAGCAATGGAATGCGGTGCCCGCGATCCACTTCGCCGCCGAGGTCTGCAGCAGCTTCGACGGATAGTCGGTCTCCGGATCCTCGCCGGGAGGCGTGTCGGCGATGTCACCCGGATGCGTCGCCCAGTTGTGGTCATAGCCGAGGATCTTCGTCCGGGGGCTGGCCAGCTTCAGCATCGGCCCGAGGATCGAGATGACCCGCGCGGCATCCGCGACGGGCAGATCCGTTCCCGGGTAGCCGTCGGGGGTCCGATTCTGCGGCTCGTTCTGGACCGTCAGGTAGTCGATGGGTACGCCGGCTCGCTTGTACGCGAGTACATACTTCGTGAGGTACGCGGCGTATGCCGTCGCGTAGACGTATCCGTCCTTGAGCCGGCCGCCCACGAGGGAGTCGTTGGTCTTCATCCACGCCGGCTGGCTCCACGGGGTGGCGATGATCTTGAGGTCGGGGTTGAGCTTCTTCGCCTGACGCAGCAGGGGCAGGATCTGCTTCTCGTCGTGAGCGATGCTGAACTTGCGCAGCAGCAGGTCCTTCCCTCCCGGCGCCACATCGTCATACGTGTAGTGAGCCGGCGCCGCAGTGAAGTCGGAGGACCCGATCGGCTGGCGCAGGATGCTGACCCCGATGCCATCCACCGGGTCGAAGAGTGAGCGCATGACGTCATCGCGCTGCTGCTTCGGCAGCCGGTAGAGCACCGCAGCCGAGGAGTCGGTGAGCGAGGCGCCGAACCCGTCCATGCTCTGGTAGGTGGTCTCAGGATCGATGACGATCGTCTGCGCCGTTGACGGCGTTGTGCCGAATTCCAGCGGTGCCTGCTCCGTCAGCTGGCTGCTGCGGTCGTTGGCCGTGGTGAGCCAGACCCGCACCGGCGGCGGGGCATCGTCTGCCACAGCGGCGGGGGCGGTCAGGATGCCGGCGACGAGCGCGGTCGCCGAAACTGCGGCGTACGCTGCCAGCAGGCGGATCTGGAGCTTCATGTCAATCCTCACGACGTCATCGTCACGGGCGCGATGCGGGGGTGCCTTCGTGCCCGAACCTCGCAGGCCCCCACGCGCAGGTCAAGGCCTTGACGACGCGGGTCGACCCTGCTTCGGTGCGGGAGACGCTGGGGCACAGCGACGCACGAGGAGGATCCGATGGCCAAGATCATCGTCAGCAGCATGGTGAGCATCGACGGCTGCACCGAGGGGGCCGGCGGAGATGTGTCGCAGATGCCGATGGATCTCGCCTTCGCTCAACACGACGCCGATCGGGTGCGATCCGCCGGACGGCTGCTCTTCGGGGCGACGGCCTATCGAGGGATGGCGCAGTACTGGCCGAGCCAGGTCGACAATCCCGACGCGATCCCCGACGACCGCTACATCGCCTCTCGATACGCGACCGATCTCGAAATCACCGTGGTGTCCGACACCGACGCTCCGCGCGGCGACGAATACAACTGACGAGCCCCGGCCGCGAGCCCGATGAGTACGATGTGCACTGCGAGGTGCCACTCGTCGTCGTCGGCGGTTCCTGGAGGCCCACATGTCCGTTTCCGTCGGCAATCTCGAGTTGCACACCGGCCCGAGCAGCGTCGGCGGGCCGGACGATCTTGACGCGGCCATCCGAGCGTTCATCGGCGCGACCAAGCACAGCCTCGCCATCGCCGTGCAAGAGCTCGACTCCAAGTCGGTCGCTTCCGCCATCCTCACTGCGAAGGCTGCGCACGAAGCCGCCCGCAAGCCCGGTGAGGATCGACTCGGGGTGCAGCTGATTCTGGAGGGCGACTACCTGACGGAGGAGTCGCCGCTCACGGATCCTTGGCTGCCCAGCGGCGCCAACGAGCGGAACCGCGAGATCCACGCGGCGATGCTTCGCGCGGGGGTGGATGTCGTCACCGACCTCAATCCGAACATCTTCCACCAGAAGTTCATCGTTCGAGACGTCGACACAGACAACGCGGCCGTGCTCACCGGATCCACCAATTTCACTCTGACCGATACGGGTCTGAACACCCCGGCGAACGGCGGAGACGCCTCGGGCAACAACCTGAACCACATCGTCATCCTGCGCGGTAGGACCGCGGCATCCCAATACCAGAACGAGTTCGAGCGGATGCGTGACAGTGGGACGTTCGGCGCGCTGCACGAACGAGTCGAGGCGCGCCCCAAAGAGTTCCGCATCGGCGATGTGCGCGTGAAGCCGCTGTTCGCGCCTCGGCACGGTCCCGAGATGGAGATCATCAAGCAGATGCTGAAGGCGAAGGTCAGCATCGACTTCGCGATGTACACGTTCGCCGCGTCATCCGGCATCGACGATGCCATGTTCCGCCTGCGTCCCGGACTCGCGCGCATCCGGGGAATCATCGACAGGACGCAGGGGAGGCAGACCTGGACTCCGGCGGCAGCCCTCAAAGCGGCCGGCATCGACCTGCACATGAACAAGAAGGGCGTCGGAGTCAGGAAGGTCCACCACAAGCTGATGGTCATCGACGAGTGCATCACGATCGTCGGCAGCTTCAACTACACCGCGCCCGCGAACACGCTGAACGACGAGAACATCATCGTGATCGGCGACCTCGACGAACAGCCCGGCAGTGCCGCCGACGTAGGCCAGCGCGCGATCGCGGCCTACGCCGTTGCAGAGATCGAGCGCATGATCGGTCAACTCGGCGAACCTGCCTGAGCCCGGCAGATCCGCGGCGGCAGGGGCACGACCTCACCGAGAGGATGCCGGCGCTCGCGGCATCCGACACAGCCGCACTATGGACCGCAGCGGGACGTCATCCGTCCGACGCCGACTGCGATGCCCTAGGCCCCAGGTGGGGTTTCAGGCGTCAGACCTCGTAGCCGATGAGCCATCTCAGCCCGTATCGATCGGTCACCTGACCGTCGTGGGCCCCCCACGGTCTGACCTGAAGGGGATCGTTCACGGTGCCACCCGCGGACAGCGAGGCGAACCAGTCCTCGAGTGTCGCCGGATCGGCTGTTCCGAGCAGGGAGAACATCATGCCCTCCACAGCCAGCGGAACGTCGCCGTCGGCGGCATCCGCACCGAAGAGCTCGACGCGACCCTGCAGGATGCCGTGACCGATCGCGTCGGGCGGACCATCCGTGCGACCCAGGTCGGCGAACGTGTGAAGAGTCAGATCGCCCTCGAAGATGTCGCGGTAGAAGGTGAGGGCTTCGCGCGCACTGCCCGCGAAGTGGAGATAGGGAACGAGACCGGCCATCCCCCGACCTTATGGCCCCGTCCCGACACCACCGTTCGAGCGCTCCGCTATGCGTACTGCGGCCGTCCGGCGGGCCGGTAGGTCTGGGCCAGGATTCCCGTCGCGAATCTGCGCGATTCCACCAGGTGGAGTGCGAAGTCTCGGCCCGTTTCGGGGAACAGCCGGGTGCCCGCGCCGACGATGACGGGGCACACGATCAGGGTCATCTCATCGACGAGCTCGCGCTCGAGCAGCCAGCGGATGAGCTGACCGCTGCCGTGAACCTGCAGCTCGCCGCCCGGCTTCGCCTTGAGCTCTCGGATCGGCGCCTCGAGATCGCCCGAGAGCACGGTCGTGTCCGTCCACTCCGGGTCGGTGATGGTGTTCGACGCGACGTACTTCGGGCGCGAGTTCAAGGAGCCGACGAAGGGATTGTCGACGTCGTCCCTGACTCCCCAGTACCCGGCGAAGAGCTCATACGTCCGCCGGCCGAACAGGAACGCGTCGGCTCGCTGGTAGCACTCGCCGATGTAGGCGACCGACTCATCGTCGCCCAACGGCATCGCCCATCCGCCGCGGTCGAACCCGGGATCGAGTACCGGGTTGTTGCCACCGTTCGCCTGCATCACGCCGTCGACGGTGATCTGGGTGTGGGTGATCAGCTTCATGCTCGTGGTCCCTTCTGTGGCGCCCTGCGCGGGCTGGCTCACCTCTGCTACGAACGGCACACCGGCCTTCCGACACCACGCGGAGAAATGCACAAGTGCGCGAGACTGTCGTTGTGATCCTGCATTCGCTCGACTCCTTGGATTTCGGTCCCGCCGAACAGCCGAAGCCCACCGGCGACCCTAGGGGCGATCTGGTCGCGTGGCTGGGATATCAGCGTCACGAGTTCCTGCGCAAGCTTCGAGATCTCGACGCCGACCAGCTGGCGGCGTGGTCGGTGCCGCCTGTCCAGCTGTCGGTGCTCGGCCTCGTGAGGCATATGCGCCAGATGGAGCATGTGTACCTGGCGTGGGGTCTCGGCGGTGGCAAGCGCACCGAGTACTACGGCGAGGACGATTACGCGGGGGGAAGGCCCGAGACGATCGAGGACGACATCCGCGGCTACCTGGCCGAGGTCTCGCGATCGGATGCCGCCATCGCAGCGCTGGCCACCTACGACTCACCTGGCCTCGGCCATGGGCAGCCCCTGGGTTACACGCTGATCAAGATCGTGCATGAGTACACACTGCACAGCGGCCAGGCGCACATGCTCCGCTTCGCCGCGCTGGGTGAGCTGCGGCGCTGAGGCGGCGGATGCCGCGCGCCGCACGGAGCGAAGGGGCTGTGCATCCATGACCGCAGGCAAGCCCGTGATCGGGATCCTCGGTGCGGGCAGGCTCGGGATGGTCCTCGCGCGTCTCGCGACCGGCGCAGGGTACCCGGTGCTGATCGCCGGGTCCGGTGACCCGAAGCGGGTCGCGCTCACGCCCGACATGCTCGCGATGGGTGCGGCGGCGACCTCCGGACCAGATGCGGCGGAGCGCGCGGGCGTCGTCATCCTGGCGCTTCCGCTCGGCAGGTACCGCACGATCCCGGCGGACCAGCTCGCCGGCCGGCTTGTCATCGATGCCACGAACTATTGGTGGGAAGTCGACGGGTTTCCGGACGAGTTCACCGATCCGCTGACCTCGAGCAGCGCGCTCGTGCGCGATCACCTGCCCGCATCGCGGGTCGTGAAGGCGTTCAATCACATGGGATACCGGGACCTCGAAGACGAAGCGCGACCACCCGGCCAGGCGGGACGCAAGGCCATAGGCGTCGCCGGGGACCGCGCAGACGACCTCGAGGTCGTGTCGGGCATCGTGGATGACCTGGGCTTCGACCCGGTCATCGTGGGAGCGCTCGCCGACGGAATCCGGCTCGAGCCGGGCACCGAGCCCTTCGGGGCGGATGTCGATGCCCGCGAGCTCAGGCAGATGATCGATCGCTTCCCCGACTCGCAGCGTGGCCGTCGCCTGGCGGCCGCCCTCGCCTCTCGCGCCGCATCGGGATCCGATCATTAGCATGGCGATCGACGGCGATCTGCCAGAGTCCGTGCCTCCACCGCCATTCCCTGATGCCCGAGTGACGCCGCGGGCACGGCGGAGCATCCTGGATCTCATGACCGAGCAGCGAGCGGTGGTGCGCATGTGGACCGGTGTGGTCCGCACGGAGGACCGGGACAGCTATGTGGAGTACGTCGAACGCACCGGGATGGACGAGTACCGCACGACAGCGGGGAACCTCGACGCGTGGCTGCTCACCCGCGATCTCGGTGACGGCAGGACGGAGATCACGACGGTGTCGCGATGGGAGTCGCGCGATGCCATCGTGGGCTTCGCCGGCACCGACATCGAGCGGGCGGTGTTCTACCCCGAGGATGACCGGTTCCTGCTGGAACGCGACCTCCACGTTCGGCACTACGAGCAGCGGAGCTAGTCGGTCGAATCGAGGCGCAGGATCCGCGTGTCGGCGATAGCGGCATCCCGCTCGTCGTGGAGTGCTGTTCGGCGCGGATCATCCATGTACGCATCCATCGCCGCGACATGGGCGAACTCGATGACCTGAATCTCTGTCGGGTCGGTCGGGCTCTGCCGCAGCACACGGCTGCGCTGGATCAGGGTGCCCTCATGGTCGTCGAGCAACGCGAGGACCGTGTCTTCGTAGCGGCGAAGGTCCTCCTCGCGGCCTTCCCGCGCCCACAGCAGCACGCACATGCGGAGTACCACCGAGTCTCCTTTCCGCGGCCGGCGGGTGTCGATCAGTCGAACGAGACGCGGACCAGAGGGCTGTCGGTGACCCAGCGCTCGGGGTGGGCCACTCGCTGGTGCGATCCGCGCCGGGCGTAGAGGGCGTCGATGCCGGTGATGATCGCGTCGAACAGCGCGGCCCGCTCGCGTGGATCCGTGACCGGCGCCGCGGTGGCAGGAAGATCTGCGCGAACGGCGTGCTTGACGTGGAAGGTGAAGCGCGGGTGCGACAGCAGGTTCGCGTACCAAGCGCGGGGACCGGGCAGGCCGGTGAGGTACACGCTGCCGTCGATGTTGTGGAACCAGATCTCGATGCGACGCGGCTCATTCGACCGCGCACCGGTGGTGGTGATGTCCACGGTGTGGTCGGCGATCGTCGACTCGGGTCCCAGCGACAGGGCTTTCGCGATCGAGGCATCCATCGTGGGCCAGTCTAGGCGAGGACGTCGAACGACTGCCCGTTTCACAATCCCTGCCGAAATCATGCGGAATGGTGTCGGATTGGAGCACGACTGTTCGTTGAGCGGATGACGGGATGCCCGCGAGGGGCGCCTGAGAGCAGAGGGGGATGATTCAGATGCAGTACCTGATATCCGTGATCGACGATCGGACCGGCTCCGCCACCGAGGACGAGATGGCAGCGATCGACGCGTTCAACGATCGTGTGCAGGCGGACGGTCACTGGGTGTTCGCGGGTGGCCTCGCCGATCCCACCACGTCCACCGTCGTCGACAACCGCGGCGACCAGGCCCTCTTCACGGACGGCCCGTTTCTCGAGTCGAAGGAGTGGGTGGCCGGCTTCTGGGTCTTCGACGCGCCCGACCTCGACGTCGCTCTCCAACTCGCCGCCGAGGGATCGAAGCACTGCAATCGCAGGGTCGAGCTGCGGCCGTTTCTGGTCGTGTGAGCCGCATCGACGCCGGCGAGGCGGTCATCAGGGCCCACCGCGAGGAGTGGGCCCGGATCGTCGCGAGTCTGACCCGGCGGTTCGGCGACCTCGACATCGCGGAGGAATCCGCAGCGGAGGCGTTTGCCATCGCCCTCGAGCGGTGGCCGACGGACGGTGTCCCGCCGAACCCCGGTGCGTGGCTCACCACCACGGCGAACCGCAAGGCCATCGACCGGATCCGGCGCGAGGCTCGGCGCGACGCCAAACACCAGGAGGCTCAGATGCTGTACGACGATGGCCCACCCGAGCCCCTCGGCGTGATCGACGACGACCGGCTGAGACTCATCTTCACCTGCTGCCACCCGGCGCTCGCGATGGAGGCCCGGGTGGCGCTGACCCTTCGGATGGTCGCCGGGCTGACGGTGCCGGAGATCGCGCGGGCGTTCCTGGTGCAGGAGAGTGCGATGGGGCAGCGCATCACCCGCGCGAAGGGCAAGATCAAGGCGGCGCGCGTGCCCTACCGGGTTCCGTCCGCCGCCGACCTGCCCGCGCGCGTCTCGGGCGTCCTCGCCGTGATCTACCTCGTGTTCAACGAGGGGTATCTCACCACGAGCTCCGACACCGACCCGGTCCGGTCCGATCTGACTGCCGAGGCCATTCGCCTCACCCGCCTCATCCGGCTGCTGATTCCGGGCGACGGCGAGGTGACCGGCCTGCTCGCGCTGATGCTCCTCGCCGAGGCTCGCCGCCAGGCGCGCGTATCGAAGGCCGGGGCACTCATTCCGCTGTACGACCAGGACCGCCGGTCCTGGGATGCCGAGCTGATCGCCGAGGGTCATGCCCTGGTGCGCGAGCGCCTGGCGACCGGTGTGGCGCCGGGCCGGTATCAGATCCTCGCCGCGATCAGTGCCGTGCACACATCGGCCCCCGACGCGCGCGACACGGATTGGTCGCAGGTCGTCGCCCTCTACGACCAGCTCATAAGCCTCGACCCGTCCCCCATCGTCGCCCTGAATCGCGCGGTCGCGGTCGCGGAGCTGGACGGCCCGGAGGTCGGGTTGGCGGCGATCGGTGGTCTCGACGATCATCTGTCCGGTTACCACGCCTACCACGCGACGCGGGCCGACTTCCTGCGCCGCCTCGGCCGCACCGAGGAGTCGCGGTCCGCCTACGACAGGGCCATCGGGCTGACCGGCAACAGCGCTGAGATCGCCCACCTGACCCGTCGCCGCGACGAGCTGCCGCTCGGGTGAGCGAGTCGCGGCCGTCAGGGCACGATGTGACCGGCGGCGCGGAACAGCTCGTACCACTCTGCGCGACTGAGGGGGATGTCGGAGCCGAGCGCCGCACCCCTGACCCGTTCGGAGTTCGTGGTTCCGAGCACGACCTGCATGTTCGCCGGATGCCGGGTGATCCACGCCGTCGCGATGGCGATCGCCGGCACGTCGTATGCCGCCGCAAGCTTGCCGATGACGGCGTTGAGCTCGGCATAGTCGGGCGAGTCCAGGAACGCGCCCGTGAAGAACCCGCCCTGGAAGGGCGACCACGCCTGGACGGTGATGTCGTTCAGGCGGCAGTAGTCCACGATTCCGCCGCCGTCGAGCGTGATCGACTGCGTCTCGGCGGACATGTTGGCCGAGACGCCCTGGGCGATGATCGGCGAATGGGTGATCGACAGCTGCAGCTGGTTCGCGACGATCGGCTGACGCACGTACTTCGTGAGCAGGTCGATCTGCCGGGGCGTGTGGTTCGAAACTCCGAACGCGCGCACTTTGCCGGCTGCTTCGAGTTCGTCGAAGGCACGGGCGACCTCCTCCGGCTCCACGAGCGCGTCCGGGCGGTGCAGCAGCAGGATGTCGATGTAGTCGGTCTGAAGAGCCTCCAGCGAGCCGTTCACCGACTCGATGATGTGCTCGGCCGAGAAGTCGAAGTACGGTCCGTCAGGAACGATTCCAGCCTTCGTCTGAATCGTGATCTCGGCGCGCTCCGACGCGGACAGCTGCAGCGCCTCGGCGAAGCGACGCTCGCAGCCGTGCAGCACTCCCCCGTAGACGTCTGCGTGGTCGAAGAAGTCGATGCCGGCATCCCGAGCGGACCGCACCAGATCGCGGACCGCCTCGTCCGACATCTCGGCGATCCTCATCACGCCGAGCACGACGTTCGGGGCGACGATGCCTGCGGCGGACAGATTGATCGACTTCACGGGTACTCCCTTGCGATGGCGGATGCCGGAACGGCCGTGGGCGGTGCTCTGCCGCCCATCCGCCTCAACGCTAGGGAGCGCCGCCGCGGATGTCCAACGGGGTCCCTCCCCGACTCAGATGAAGGGCAGCAGCTTCAGCAATCCCGCGCCGAGGGGGCCGAGCCACTGCCCGAGCACCTGCAGCGGTGCGATGAGCGCGGCACCCGCGGCCGCCAGCGCGCCAGTCGACTTCAGCGTCTGGGTCACCCTCTCGAGCGGACCGGCGGCGCGCTCCTTATCGGGCTCGGCCTGTTGGATGGCGGCCGCCGCCTGGTCGAGGTCGCTACTCACGGCTTCGGCCGTGCCGGAGGGAAGGGCCACTTCGCCGAGAGCGGCGCGCAGGGCCGCAAGGGCCTGCGAAGGATCCGCCGACACGAATGTGCCGCGCTGCCCGCCGTGGATGATCTGGTCACCCTCGGTGTTGTTGATCACCCCGGCGTTCTGCTGTCCGATGTGGAAGGTCATGGCGCCATTCCTATCCGGCGAAGTTCCATGGTGCGGGCACGGTCAGTTCGCGATCGACTCGCCTGCGCCGAGCGGTGGCGACGATGTGCAGGATGATGCCGACGATCACCATCACCTGTCCGATCATGGCCGCGCCCAACCCCACGATGAGGGCGTTGACGCCTGCGATCTCCTGGCCGAACCCGGCCTCGAACACGTACTCGAAGGCAGTGGGGTCGCCCATGTTGCGGAAGGCGTCGGCGAAGGCGTCGAAGTAGCCGGCGAAGATCCAGAGGAAGATGCTTGTGCCGGCGAGGATGCCGAGCAGGCCGAGCCACACGAGCCAGCGCGCCTTGGAGCGCGTCGCCGCCACGTCGCGGAGGAAGGACTCCCGTTGCGACTGGATGTGCGCGACGTACGACGTGTACTGGTCGCGGCCGACGTTGTTGATGGCGCCCGCCGATTGGCTGTGCACGTCGAAGCGAGGCGCTCCGGCGTTAGGGGTAGGTGCTGGATTGCTCACCCGAGTCTCCCTTGGTCTGGATGGTTGCAAGTGAGGAGGATCGACGGCGCGGAAAGATACAACCCCCGTCCCACGGGTCGAGGACCTCACCCGCCCAGCGGGGTCCCCATCACACCACGGACCGAAGATCGGCCGCACCGCCCGCACCTCGATGTCAACCTCGCGCGGGGACCGGATGATCCGCCATCGACGAGTTCTGCCTCAGTGACGGGGTCGTCCCGGTGAGGGCGACGGGTTGAGCCCGGCTTCGCTTGCGATGACAATGGCCGCATGTCGGCGACATCCGCTGTTGCACTGCTGCGGGGCATCAATGTCGGCGGCCATCATCTCGTCCGGATGCCCGACGAGTGAGCGCCGGCCTCTTGGGCTGTCGCCGCAGCGATTCGTGAACCGATGACACTAGCGTCGAACCGCAGGACAAGGGGGAGGGCGCCCATGCGGGCTGTGCTGATCGAGGAGTTCGGAATCATGCCGCGCATCGCGGATGTGCCGGCTCCGGAGTGTCCGCCGACCGGTGCGGTCGTCCGTGTGAAGGCGACCGGCGTGTGCCGCAGCGACTGGCACGCCTGGACAGGCCACGATTCGAGCGTCCGGACGCCGCATGTGCCCGGTCACGAGTTCGCCGGCGTCGTCGAGCAGCTCGGCGCAGAGGTCACCCGCTCTCGGGTCGGTGATCGGGTGACAGCGCCGTTCGTGTACGCCTGCGGCCGTTGCGCGCAGTGCCGTGCGGGCGACAACCAGGTGTGCACCAGGCAGGAGCAGCCCGGGTTCACTCTGTGGGGATCGTTCGCCGACCTCGTCGTGGTGCTCGAGGCAGACCTCAACCTCGTCGCGCTGCCCGATGCGCTCGGGTACGCCGAGGCAGCCGCCCTCGGCTGTCGATTCGCCACGGCCTACCGGGCCGTCGTCACTCGGGCGGCCGTCCGGCCCGGCGAGTCGGTCGCGGTTCATGGCTGCGGCGGCATCGGGCTTTCGGCGATCGTCGTGGCCCGGGCGGCGGGGGCTCAGGTCGTGGCGGTGGATGTCGCTCCCGGTGCGCTCGCCGCGGCGGAGCGGCTCGGCGCAGTCATACTGCGGGCCGGCCCGACGGCGGTCGACGAGATCCGCTCGATCACCGGCGGTGGGGCGCACGTGTCGCTCGACGCGTTCGGGAGCGCTGCCACGTGCCGCGCGTCGATCGCGAGTCTGCGCCCGCGCGGGCGCCACGTGCAGGTGGGGCTGCTGCTCGGCGACGAGGCGATGCCGCCGCTCCCGATGGGCGACGTGGTCGCGAACGAGCTCGACATCCTCGGCAGCCACGGCATGGCGGCACACGAGTATCCGGCCATGCTCGCTCAGATAGCCGAGGGGCGGCTCTCACCCGCCCTCACCCTCGGTCGGAGGATCGGCTTCGACGAACTCGGCGGGGCGCTGGCGGGGATGTCGGGCCCCGCTCCGTCGGCGGGCATGACGGTCGCCGTCTGGGACTGAGGACCGGTGCGGCGTGGCGCGACATCCCGCTGTGTCGCTCGCGCTGACCAAACCGCCGTACGCGCCGGTTCGCAGGGGCAGCGGATACTGATTTCGACCGCGCGGAGGAGCAGCGAAGAGCGCCCCGGCGGTCGGCGCTAGTCGGGCAAGGACGTGTCTTGCCGGACTCGCCCGGTTGCGGCGACTCGGAACGCCTCGACCAGGCGCGCCACCCCGGGGTCACCGTGCGTCGACGAACGCTGCGCGGCATGGATGCGGCGGCTCAGCGCCTGCGCAGGACGAACGAGGACGACCTCGCGAGGAAGGGCGGCGACCGTGAGGTCGGGCACGAGGGCGACGCCGACGCCGGCTGCGACCAGCTCGAGCTGCACCTGGAAATCCATCGACTGCGCAACGATGCGGGGGCGGAAGCCCGCCAGTCCGCAAGCGCGCTCGGTCATCTCGAAGCAGGTGAGGTCGGGCGTGGGGGTGATCCAGGGGCGGTTCGCGAGCTCGGCGAGGTCGACTGCGGGCGCACCGAGCGGGTCGTCCGCACGCATCGCGAGCCACACCGGCTCCGTCACGATGGCGTGGAGTGCAACGCCGTCGGGGATGTCCCGCGGCACATTCGAGTAGGAATGCACGACGGCGAGATCGGTCTCACCGGTCGTGAGAGCCGCGAGCGCATCCTCCGGCTCAGGTGTCGTCAAGGTCAGCGAGACGCCCGCGCCCTCGGCGAGCAGGCGACGCCAGGCGTCGGCGACGAACGTCCGGGCTGCCGATGGGAAGGCCGCCACTCGGTAACTTCCGACTTCGCCGAGTCGTAGCGCTGTGACCTCGAGCTCGGCCAGCGAGAGACGGTCGACCAGAACGCGTCCGTGCGCGGCGAGGAGCTTTCCCGCAGGGGTGAGCACGAGCCGTCGGCCCTGTCGCTCGGTCAGTGCGACTCCGAGCTCGCGCTCGAGGGCGCTCAGCTGCATCGAGATGCCGGGGGCCGTCAGTCGCAGTTCCTCCGCCACGGCCGCGAGCGTTCCCAGCCGGTCCAGAGCAGCCAGCATCCGGAGTTTACGGACATCGATCATAAGCGCAGCTTACTAAATGAGTCAGTAGAACTCAGTAGTGCTTCGGTGATGCGCGCGTCAGGCTCGAGACATGAAGGTGAAGCGCGCGGTCATCGCCGGGTGCGGCGTGGTCGCCCTCTGGGCGAGCGCGTTTCCGGCCATCCAGGTTGCGGTGCCCGAGCTCGGCGTGATCGGGCTGTCGTTCATCCGTCTCGTCGTCGCCATGGCGGCTCTGCTCATCGTCGCGGTGCTGCGAGGAGCGCGCATTCCGAAGGCGCGGGATCTGGGATGGATCGCCGGCGCGGGGTTCTTCGGCATGACGGCGTACCAGCTGCTGCTCAACGCCAGCGAGCTGCGGGTGCCGGCCGGCACGGCGAGCATCGTCGTGGCGGCGGCTCCGCTCGTGTCGGTCGCCGTCGCGTGGGTACTCTTCCGCGAGCCCATCAGCCGCAGCACGCTCGTCGGCAGTGCGGTGGCACTCACCGGTGTCGCGATCGTCTGTCTCGCGCGGGCGGGCGTCTCGCTTTCGGCCTCGGTAGGGATCGTCCTGGCGGCGATGATCGTGCAGGGGATTTACCATCCGCTGCAGCGCCCGCTGCTGCGCACCTACACCGGCCTCGAGGTCGCGACATACGCGATGGTCGCCGGCACCATCATGACGATCCCATTCGTCCCGTTCGGATGGGACCAGCTCTCGTCGGCGGGCTCGGGTGGCTGGGTGGCGGCGATCTATCTCGGTCTGCTGCCCTCGGCACTCGGGTTCGTGCTGTGGGCGTATGCCGTCGCCCGGCTTCCGGTGGCCGTGTCGACATCGCTGCTGTACCTCGTCCCCCCGATCGCCGTATTCATCTCCTGGGTGTGGCTCGGCGAGATCCCTCTCCCCGCGGAACTCATCGGCGGGCTCGTGGTGATCGCGGGCGTCGTGGTCATCTCGCAGGGCAGCCGCATCCTGCGGCGGATCCGTCGCAGGATGCCGGCGCCGGGACCCGCTCGCCGATGATTCAGCGCGCTCAAGCCGGCACTCGGGGTACCCTCTCGCCATGGTCGATCGTGCGGTCCCCAACCTGCCGTCACGCGACTTCGCAGCGACGGCGGAGTTCTACGGTGCGTTCGGCTTCGCCGAGTCGTTCCATGACGACGGCTGGCTGATCGTTGCGCGCGGCACGCTGCAGCTCGAGTTCTTTCCGATGCCCGACCTCGACCCGGCGACGAGTTCGTTCATGTGCAGCATCCGGGTGGACGATCTCGAGGGCCTGCGCTCGGCGGTCGTCGCCGCGGGAGTCCCCGAGTCATCGAGGGGCATCCCTCGGATCACGGCGATCGCGATGCAGTCCTGGGGACAGCGCGCTGCCTTCCTCATCGACCTGGACGGCACGCAGCTGCACCTCATCGAAGACCGTCCCGGGGGCAGTGCTCGCTGAACGGTCGCCCGCGCGGGCACGGCACGACGGGTGCGGGCGCACGCCTACCGCCTGCGGTGGGAGGATCGGCGGGTGGCCACCACCGCCGAGCACTACCTCGTCTTCGCCGAATTCGGCGCGCACGGCAGCTCGCCCATATACGAGGCGTGGGCACGCGGCGTCGCGTCGGATGCCGACATCCTCTCCAGGATCGATGAGCTTCCGCGGTCGAAGCGCATCGCGACCCTGGTGTTCGCCTCCGCGCGTGCGGCGGGAGCGCCGCTCGAGGACTGGGCGGTCATGCGCGAGTGGATGCGGGCGCACTGGGACGCGATCCGCGAGATCGCGCTGACCCATGAGACGCAGACGAATGAGGCGGGGCGCTGCGCGACGCTCCTGCCCGCGTTCGGGCTCATCGAGGGTCCCATCGCGCTGCTCGAGGTCGGGACGTCGGCGGGCCTGTGCCTCCACCCCGATCGCTACAGCTACGACTACGTCACCGACGGAGGGGTGGTCGCGCTCGACCCGCCCACCGGGCCGAGCGCGGTCCGCCTCCGCTGCGAACTGCGCAACGCGACGCTTCCGGCCACGGTTCCCGAGGTCGTATGGCGCGCGGGCATCGATCGGAATCCGCTCGAAGTGTCGAACCCCGCCGATCGTGACTGGCTCGAGACCCTCATCTGGCCCGAGCACGACGAGCGGCGTCGCCGCCTCCGCGCCGCCGCGGCGGTCGCGGCATCCGAGCCCACGCACATCGTGACCGGCGACATCAACGACGAACTCGAGCGGCTTGCATCGCAGGCGCCGACGGATGCCACGCTCGTCGTCTTCCACTCCGCGGTGCTGCTCTACCTGGACGACGAGGCGAAGGCGCGGTTCGTCGAAACCGTCCGCGCGCTCGACTGCGTCTGGGTCGGCAACGAGGCACCCGGTGTCCTGCAGGCCGTCGATGCGCAGCTCGTTCCCCGCGCGATGGTCGCATCGCGCTTCATCCTGTCGGTCGACGGAACCCCCCGAGCGCTCACCGGCCAGCACGGCGAGGCCTACGAAGGACTTTGAGCCGCGGAGGCCCGAACTTCCGCACGACCTAGACTGGAGGCATCCCTCCCGTCCCACCAGGAACCGTCGTGACGTCAGCCCCGCCCGCCCGCACTCTCGAAGTGCGTCACCTGCAGATCGCCCGCGCAGCCCTCGCCGCGCTCGCCGCGATCATGGTGACGTTCTCGCCCGACCACTCCGCTGTGATCGGGATGTCGGTGTTCAGCGGGTTCGCGATCACCACAGCCTTCGTGCTCTTCGGCGCCGTGTGGCTGGTCTACCCCTCGGGACGACGCTGGCCGGCCGCACTGCTGGGCACGGTCGCTCTGATCGCGGGACTGGCCGGCGGCATCGGCACGCTGCGAACCGTCACCGGCTTCTTCGCCACTGTCATCGCCTGGGCGCTGATCAGCGGTGCGATCGAGCTGATCGCGGGATGGCGCGACCTGCGCAACGCAGGGCGAACGCGCGTGCGGCGCGAGATCGCTCCCGGGGTCGTGGATCCGAGGCCCTTCGTCGAGCCCGGCCCTGGAGGCGAATCACGCGACGGAGTCGTGGTCGGCGTGATCACCTTGATTCTCGGTGGCGCGCTGCTCTTCGTACCGACGCAGTACGCGCTGCAGTACACGGTGGACGAGGCGCACCAGACGTTCACACTGACCGGCATCACCATCGGCGTCGGCCTCTTCGGCGGCTACGCGGCGATCATCGCCGTGTACCTCGCGATCGCGGGGTTCTCGCCGCGCAAGCCGGCAGCCGACACAGACGAGGTGGCCGCGTCGGCGACGGGCGAGCCCCCGACCGTCGACGCGTCCGCCCCCGCCGACCAGAAGGACTCCGCGTGAGCGACGACCGACCCACCCGCCGCGACCTGATGAAGCCCGTGCAGCTGCTAGGGCTGGCATTCGGCGCAGCCCTCTTCGCCGGCATCGTGACGCTGGTGTCGATGGGGTTCTTCCAGACCCAGACAGCGGAGGAGCGCCAGGCGGCGGTCGTGCTCGCGCTGATCATCGCGGGCATCTCGTTCATCGCGGTGCTCGTCATCGTCGCGCTGCTGCTTCTCGCCGTCGACCCAGCCCAGATCACGAAGACCGTGGATCGCGGCGTGCTGGTCGACGATGAAGATGACGATCCGGATGCCACGGCATCCGGAGACGGGCCGAAGCCCTCGTCATAGCTCGTCGACGAGCTCCGATGCGATCCCGGTGTAGGTGGCGGGTGTCAATGCGAGCAGGCGATTCTTCGCGGCATCCCCGATGTCGAGCCCGCGCACGAAGTCTGCGAGCTCGGCCGCGCCGACGCGACGCCCGCGCGTGAGGTCTTTGAGCAGCGCGTAGGGATCCGTGATCCGCGAGCGGCCGGCCGCGATCTCGGCGCGGACGACCGTCTGGATGGCCTCGGCCAGCACCTCCCAGTTCGCGTCGAGGTCGGCCCGCAGCACATCCTCGGCGAGCGAGATCTCGCCGAGCCCGCGCTGCAGGTTGTCGAGTGCGAGCAGGGAGTGTCCGAAGGCGACGCCGATGTTGCGCTGCGTCGTCGAGTCGGTCAGGTCGCGCTGCAGCCGTGAGGTCACCAGAGTCTGCGAGAGTGTGGCGAACAGCCCGCTCGAGATCTCGAGGTTGGCCTCGGCGTTCTCGAACCGGATCGGGTTGATCTTGTGCGGCATGGTCGACGACCCGGTGGCGCCGGCGACGGGGATCTGCGAGAAGTAGCCGATCGAGATGTATGTCCACACGTCGGTCGCGAGATTGTGCAGGATGCCGCCGGCATGCCGTGCCCGGTCGTACAGCTCGACCTGCCAATCGTGCGACTCGATCTGGGTCGTCAGCACGTTGAAGCCGAGTCCGAGACCCTCGATGAACGAGCGCGACAGCCCGGGCCAGTCGACATCCGGAGCCGCTGACAGGTGGGCCGACCAGGTGCCCGTCGCTCCCGAGA
Organism: Microbacterium pumilum; assembly: GCF_039530225.1. Taxonomy (NCBI): domain Bacteria; kingdom Bacillati; phylum Actinomycetota; class Actinomycetes; order Micrococcales; family Microbacteriaceae; genus Microbacterium; species Microbacterium pumilum. The sequence continues at coordinate 796,064 of NZ_BAAAOH010000001.1, read as the reverse complement.
ACTTGGCGAGGTACTCGCCGCCCGCGATCTGCGCCGCGACGCGCTCGAGGCGCCACGCGAACACCGCCAGCTCTTTCCCCATCGTCGAGGGCGTCGCGGGCTGCCCGTGGGTGCGCGACAGCATCGGAGCATCGCGGTGAGCGATGGCGAGCTCACGGAGGGTGCGGATCACCTCGCGCAGCTTCGGCAACCACACCCGCTCGACCGCGCGCTGCACGATGAGCGCATAGGAGGTGGAGTTGACGTCTTCGCTCGTGCACGCGAAGTGGGTGAGCTCGGCGATCGCATCCAGGCCGAGCGTCGAGAGCCGGTCGCGAACGAGGTACTCGACGGCCTTGACGTCGTGACGCGTGACCGCCTCCTTCTCGGCGAGCCAGTCGATCTCGGCCTGCCCGAACTCGAGGTACAGCGCCCGCAGGCGGGCCTTGTCTTCGTCGTCCAGCGGGTTCGTGGCGAACAGCGAGCGGTCCGTCAGGGCGATCAGCCATTCGACCTCGACCTCGACGCGCGCGCGGTTGAGGCCCGCCTCGGACAGGAAGTCGGCGAGGGGCGCAACGGCGGCCTGGTAGCGGCCGTCGAGTGGGCTGAGCGGCTGCGGGGGGAGAGAAGACACGGTGCTCCCGTCGGAGTCATTCGGAGGGGGCCGAACGTGCGGGCGCGGTCACATCGCCGGGCGGATCGCTGGTTCGAGCTGCCGGAAGAGCGACCGGCTCGCACTCTCGATCATACCGAGCACTTCGTCGAACATTACCGGGCCGGCATAGTACGGGTCGGGCACGTCCAGGCTCTGGGCCGACGGGTCGAAAGTGAGCAGCAGAGCGATCTTGCCGGCATCCGCCTCGCCGCGCGCCCACCCCCGCAGGATGCGCTCGTGGCTGCGATCGAGGGCCACGACGAGGTCGCTGTGGGCGAAATCGTCGTGCGTGAACTGTCGGGCGCGATGCGTGGTGCCGTCGTAGCCGCGGCGATGCAGAGCGTCGATCGTGCGCTGGTCGGCGGGCTCTCCGACGTGCCAGTCGCCCGTGCCCGAGCTCGTCGAGACCACGCGGGCGCCGAGGCCCGCCTGTTCCGCGAACTCGCGGAACACCACCTGCGCCATCGGCGAACGGCAGATGTTGCCCGTGCAGACGAAGACGACGCGGAATGGCGCTGGTCGGTCGCCGGCGCTCGCGGTCATGGGGTTCATTCTCTCTCTCCTCGCACCGTAGGTGTGAGCCGTATTGAGTCTCGCGACGACTCCTCCCCAGCAGATCGCGCAGCGAATCCATCCCCAGAGGCCTCCTCGTGCGCCGCGCACGGCATCTTCGACGAGCACAGTGAGGGGATGTCGCTCGACCTCATCTGCCTCACTCCTTCCTCCGCATCCGCCCTGGCGACGATGGACCACGCATCCCTCCTGCTGCGACGTGTCGCCGACCGACTGACCGATGTCGCGGTCGCCGTGCGACGACTCGCCGCCTCCACCGACTGGCAGACGCCGGCGGCGCGGGCGTTCTTCGCGCTGGCCGAGCATCTGGCCGAGGAGGTCGTGGCGCTCGCCCCGCTGGCCGAGGCCGTGCGGGTCGAGATCGCCCTCGCACGGGCCCGGGTCGTCGTCCAGGACACGTGGGACTGCCGATGAGCGACGATCTCGACATCCGCGGCGGCGGAGCGATCGCGGTCGACACCGAGACGCTCCGCTCCGCCGCAGCCGGGTTCGTCGCGCTGGGTGCGGAGCTCGCCGAGCTCGCGGGGCTGGCGGCATCAGTGCAGTCCACTCTTCTCAGTGAGCGGCGGGCATGGGATGCCGGCACCAGCGCCTTCGCGCTGTACCGCAGCCTCACAGAGTCCGACGACTTCGCGCAGAGTGTGGCGGGGCGGCTGCGACAGGCGGCAGCGGTGTACGAGATGGCCGAGCTCAATGCCGCGCACGCGGCGGCGATCTTCGCGGGAGACCTCGACACCGCGGCCCGCATCGACCGGCGTCGGGCTCAGCTCGGCGAGACATTCCCCTCCGCGGTCTGGGACGCGTGGGGCGCCCAGTTCGAGTACAACCTGATGTGGCCCTCCGAGCTGGTGCGTCAGGCGACTGAACTCGGTGAGCCGTGGGGCGAGGTGCCCGGCGTCATCGGCGGAGCGCTGGCGTACGGATTCGCTCGCAGCGCGCAAGCGCTGGGGCGTGGCACGATCGACCGCGGCGAGCGGTTGACCGGGGACCCGGTCGACGTCCGGGTGCGGCAGATTTCTGCATCCCGTGACGTCGGCGCACCCGCGACGCTCGCCGGTGCGGCGGCCCGAATCCCCTCCGTGTCGGCGGGAGACGCACGCATCAGGGTCGAGAAGTACACCATGGTCGATGGATCGCGGCAGTTCGCCGTCTACGTCGCCGGGACGAAGCTCGTGGCCTCGCGATCCGAAGCGTTCGACGCGGCTTCGGCGGGCGAGCTCGAGGTAGGTCGGCGGTCGGCGTCATACGAGGCGACGATCGAGGCGCTCCGTGAGGCGGGCGCGGAGCCCGGCGATGTGGTGCATGCGTTCGGACACTCGCAGGGAGCGATGGTGCTCGGCCACCTGGCGCTCGAGGGTGACTTCGACACGCGCACGCTCATCTCGCTGGGTTCGCCGATCGAGGCGGACGTCGGGCCAGAGACCCTGAGCGTCTCGCTCCGCCACACCGACGATCCACTTGCGATGATGACCGGCGGTGGGCATGACCATCCGGTCGGAGCTCCGGGCAGCTTCGTCGCCCACCGTGTCGCAGATCCTGCCAGCGGGCTGCAGGATGTGGCCCTGCCGGCCCACGACGCCGCTGCGTACACCGAGACCGCTCGGCTGCTGGACGCAACCCCCGACCCGCGCATGGGCGCCGTGCGCGACCTCTTCGACGGCCTGGGCGACGCGGTATCCGTCGAGGCGACGGAGTACGGTGCCGAACGTCCTTGAATGCGGCCGGTCAGTCGTCCTTCTTCTGCGGCCGCAGGATGATTCCGAAGATCCAGTTGATGAGCGAGATCACGATCGCGGCGAGGAGGCCCCACCAGAAGTCCTCGACGCGCAGGCCCCAATCCCAGAAGCTCGTGATCCAGGCCGTCAGCCACAACAGGAAGCCGTTGATGAGCAGCCCGATCAGTCCCAGAGTCAAGATGTAGATCGGGAACGCGAGGACTTTGATGACGGTGCCGATGAACGTATTGACCAGGGCGAAGATCACGGCCACAGCGAGGAGCGTGAGTACGAGCTGCAGCGTGTCTCCCGGGGGGAACGCGATGACGGTGACCTGCAGCGCAGGGATCAGGGTGACCACCCAGATCGCGAACGCGTTGACGACGACGCGGATGATGAAGCGCATAGTGACGACAAGTCTGGCATGCGCGACCCGCGCGGGCGAGGTGGGCGCCGCCGGCGCGGGAGGGCTGCCCTCGGCGGGCCGGCTCCGACCTGCCGACCACCACGCGCAGTCTGCCGCGACATCGAGGCCGCCATAGACTCGGCAGGGTGACCGAGGCCTCCGACATCCCTATTCGCGTGCGCCCAGAGATCGCCGCGCTCCCGCCGTACAAGCAGGGCCGACAGGCCGGCGACGACGCTTTCAAACTCTCGAGCAACGAGAATCCCTTCGAGCCGCTCCCCGGGGTGCTCGAGGCCGTGCAGGCGGCGACGGCGCTCAACCGCTATCCCGACGCCTCGGCCGCCCGCCTTCGGGAGCGACTCGCGGAGCGATTCGGCGTGGACATCGACTCGATTCACATCGGGGCGGGCAGTGTGTCGATCCTGGCGCAGCTGGTGCTGGCGACATCCGGACCCGGCGACGAGGTGATCTACGCGTGGCGTTCGTTCGAGGCGTACCCGTGGCTCGTGGTGGTCGCGGGCGCGACCGCCGTGCAGGTGCCCCTGACCGCCGACGCGCGACACGACTTCGCCGCGATGACCGATGCCATCACCGACCGGACGCGGGCGATCATCGTCTGCAGCCCGAACAACCCGACGGGGCCCGTCGTCACCCAGGCCGAGTTCGACCAGTTCGTGGCCGCAGTGCCGGCCGACGTGCTCGTCATCCTCGACGAGGCGTACGCCGAGTTCGTGACCGATCCCGACTCCGTCGACGGACTGCGGGAGCCCGGAGGTACCGGGCGACCCAACGTGGTCGTCCTGCGCACCTTCTCGAAGGCGTTCGGCCTCGCCGGCCTGCGGGTCGGCTACGCCGTCGGGCATCCGCGGATCCTGGACGCGGCGCGCAGCGCCAGCATCCCGCTCTCGGTCACCGCGCAGGCCGAAGAAGCGGCGCTCGCGAGCCTCGCGGCCGAGGCTGAACTGCTCGAGCGCGTGCGCACGATCGCCGATCGGCGCGATTGCCTCGCCGAGGGTCTGCGAGAGGTCGGATGGCGCGTCCCGGCCGCGCAGGGCAACTTCGTCTGGCTTCCGGCGGGCGACGAGAGCCGTGAGATCGCGGCGGCGTTCGAAGGTGCCGGTCTGATCGTTCGGCCGTTCGCAGGTGACGGCATCCGCATCTCGGTGGGTGAGGAAGAGTCTGTCGAGAAGGTCCTACGGATCGCGGCATCCGTTGTGAAAGACCTCCCGGAAGGCCATTCCGGACGAGGGTTAGCGTAGAACCGTGACCTTGCCTGTGAGCTCTCCCGACCCGGGCACCGTCCGCGTTCTCACAGCGGACGGCTCCTTCGCACCGACACCCGCTGCGGAACCCTACCTGGCGCTCATCGACGCTCTCAGCGACGCCGAACTCGAGGGCTTCTATCGCGACATGGCCGTCATCCGCGCGTTCGATGTGCAGGCCACGAACCTGCAGCGGCAGGGACAGCTGGCGCTGTGGCCGCCGAGCTTCGGACAGGAGGCCGCCCAGGTGGGCTCGGCGCGAGCAGCGCGCCCGCAGGACCACTTCTTCCCCTCATACCGAGAGCACGTCGTGGCCCGCATCCGCGGCGTCGACCCGATCGACATCATCCGGGTGATGCGCGGCCTCACCCACGGCGGCTGGAATCCGTTCGACCCCAAGAACGGCAACGTCCATGTGTACACGCTGGTGCTCGGGTCCCAGACCCTCCACGCGACGGGTTTGGCCATGGGACTGGCGTTCGACGAGCGCAGCGGCACCGGCGATCCCGAGCGCGATGAGGCTGTGATCGTCTATTACGGCGACGGCGCGTCGAGCCAGGGCGACATCCACGAGGCCATGGTCTTCGCCGCGAGCTACCGCACGCCCCAGGTGTTCTTCCTGCAGAACAACCAGTGGGCGATCTCGGTGCCGGTTGCGACGCAGTCGCGTGCGCCGCTCTACAAGCGCGGCGAGGGATACGGGATGCCGTCCATCGCCGTCGACGGCAACGATGTCCTCGCGAGCTGGGCCGTGACCAGACTCGCCCTCGAGGAGGCGCGTGCGGGCGAGGGTCCGCGTGCCATCGAAGCGCTGACCTACCGGATGGGCGCCCACACCACGAGCGACGACCCGACCAAGTACCGCACCTCCGAAGAGGAGGACTCGTGGCGGGCACGCGACCCGATCGACCGCATGCGCAACTATCTGCTGAGCCGCGGCGCGTCCGAGGCCTTCTTCGCCGACGTGGAGGCCGAGTCCGCCGCGGTCGCAGAAGACATCCGCATCCGCACCGGTGAGCTGGGCGGCCTCGAGACGGATGCGATGTTCGACCACGTGTACTCCGACCCGCATCCGCTCGTCGAGGAGCAGCGTCAGTGGTTCGCCGGGTACGAGGCGTCCTTCGATGGCGAGCAGGAGGCGTCATGACCGAGACGATCGCTTCGACAGGCTCAGCGACCGATGCGAGCGCGGCCGCTTCGACAGGCTCAGCGACCGATGCGAGCCCGGCTGCTTCGACCGTGACCACCATGCCGTTCAGCCGCGCGCTCAACGCCGGCCTGCGGGCGGCACTCGCCGGAAGCGACCGAGTGCTGCTGATGGGCGAGGACATCGGGCCGCTGGGCGGAGTCTTCCGGGTGACCGAGGGTCTGCAGGCCGAATTCGGCGATCGACGTGTGCTCGACACCCCGCTCGCCGAGTCGGGCATCGTCGGCACCGCGATCGGACTGGCGATGGCGGGCTTTCGGCCGGTGTGCGAGATTCAGTTCGACGGCTTCGTCTTCCCCGCGTTCGATCAGATCACCTCCCAGCTCGCCAAGCAGACCTATCGCCATGAGGGTGCGCTGCAGCTGCCGGTGGTGATCCGCATCCCGTACGGCGGACACATCGGCGCTGTCGAGCATCACCAGGAGAGCCCCGAGGCGTACTTCACCCACACACCCGGGCTTCGCGTCGTGAGTCCCTCGACCCCCAATGACGCCTACTGGATGATCCAGGATGCGATCGCGTCGCCCGACCCCGTGATCTTCCTCGAGCCCAAGGCCAAGTACTGGCAGAAGGGCGAGGTCGACACCTCCGCCCGAGCGCTGCCCCTTCACGCCAGCCGCGTCGTGCGGCGAGGCACCGACGTCACCCTCGTCGGACACGGAGCGATGGTCTCGGTGCTCCTGCAGGCGGCCGCGATCGCGGAATCCGAGGGCACGAGCTGCGAAGTCGTCGATGTGCGATCGCTGTCGCCCGTCGACTACGGCCCGATCCTCGACTCCGTCAGGCGGACCGGCAGGATGGTCTACGCGCAGGAGGCCCCGGGCTTCACGAGCCTCGGCTCCGAGATCGCGGCGACCGTGATGGAGCGGGCGTTCTACGCGCTCGAAGCTCCGGTCCTTCGCGTGTCCGGCTTCGACACGCCGTTCCCTCCGGCCAAGCTCGAAGGCGCGTACCTGCCCGACGCCGACCGCATCCTCGAGGCCGTCGACCGATCCCTCACCTACTGACATGGCTGCCTACCGGTCGTTGAGCGACACTTCGACTCGCTGGCGCTCGCTCAGTGCTAGTCTCCGCGAGACGAAATGCGCCGAGCCGATGAGCCTCGTCGGGGAGCCACGTCTTGTCTCGTCGCTTCGCTCCTCGCTCAACGACCGGCGGCGAAAGGACTCCCGATGAGCACTCAGACGTTCCTTCTCCCCGATGTCGGCGAAGGCCTCACCGAGGCTGAGATCGTGTCGTGGCACGTCGCCCCCGGGGATGCGGTCGCGGTCAACGACGTCCTCGTCGAGATCGAGACGGCGAAATCGCTCGTCGAGCTGCCCTCCCCCTTCGCAGGGACGGTGGGCGAACTGCTCGCGGCCGAGGGCGACACGGTCGACGTCGGCGCCGCGATCATCACGATCGCCTCGTCGGTCGCGGCCCCCGCCGGACCCGCGACCGTCGGCCAGAGTGAGCACGGCGAGCCGGCCGAGCCGGCTTCAGGGGGCGAAGGCGCGGTGCTGGTCGGTTACGGCACCGGCGGCCACGCCCAGTCACGCCGCCGCAAGCCCGCCGTCAGCGCGCAGGAGCGGGTCGAGTCATCCGTCGGCGTCGTCGCGAAGCCGCCGATCCGCAAGCTCGCCCGCGATCTCGACGTCGACCTCACGCATGTCGTCCCGAGCGGCCCCGCCGGCGAGGTCACCCGCGACGACGTGCTCAAGCACGCGTCGCAGGCGTCGGTGTTCCGCAACATCGAGACGCCGCAGTGGCCCGAGGTGCGCGAAGAGACCATCCCGGTCGCCGCCGCCCCTCCCGCACGCCCGGCTCCGGTCACGCGACAGGTCGCTGACCCGGTCGAGGGGCGCGAGGAATCGATCCCGGTCCGGGGCGTGCGCAAGGCGGTGGCCTCGGGCATGGTGCAGTCGGCGTACTCCGCCCCGCACGTGTCGGTGTGGACCGACGTCGACGCCACCCGCACGATGGAGCTGGTCCGCAGGCTCAAGGCATCGACCGACTTCGCCGACGTCAAGATCTCGCCCCTGCTGATCATGGCGCGCGCCGTCATCTGGGCCGTGCGCCGCACGCCGATGGTGAACGCCGCGTGGGTCGATGTCGAAGACGGTGCGCAGATCCGTGTGCGTCACTATGTGAACCTGGGCATCGCCGCGGCGACGCCGCGCGGCCTGCTCGTGCCGAACATCAAGGATGCGCAGGACCTCAACATGCGCGACCTGGCCCGTGCGCTGGAGAAGCTCACGATCACCGCGCGCGACGGCAAGGCGACCCCAGCCGACCAGCAGGGCGGCACGATCACGATCACGAACATCGGGGTGTTCGGGATGGATGCCGGAACCCCCATCATCAACCCGGGTGAGGCGGCGATCGTCGCCCTCGGCACGATCCGGCAGAAGCCGTGGGTCGTCGACGGCGAGGTTCGACCGCGGTTCGTCACGACCGTCGCGGGTTCGTTCGACCATCGCGTGATCGACGGTGACGGAGCGTCCCGCTTCATCGCCGACATCGCGTCGATCCTCGAAGAGCCCGCTCTCCTCCTCGACTGACGCGGGGCGCGGCGCGGCCGGCGCGTGCCGGCGCCGTGCGGGCGCTCGCTGAGGCGTAGCGGGCGGATGTACCCTGGTGGCGTGCACGAGCAGCAGCGATTTCGCGACCCCCGGCCGGCTAACGGCCTCGGGGTCTCCGACGTGCGCCGATAGCACCGGGTCTCCGCAGGCACGGCCGGGGGTAGTCCTCCTCCGCCAGCCCGCAACCGTTTTGGAGACCCCCTCATGTCGTATGTCGACTATCTGACGCCCGACCAGCTTTCCCGCGCGCTCGCGCTGCGCGATCTGACCGACCCCGCTCACGGCGAGCACGCGATCCAAGTCCTTCTCGACGCGGTGGTCGCCGCGTTGCAATCCGAGTGGGGCAGCACGGTCCGCTACGTGCGCAGCTCGCCCGTCGTGCCGGTGCACGAGAACTACGACCGCCTCGGCTACAACGCCGACGACGTGACCCGTGCCCGGCGGTACACCCGCTACATCAGTCCCACAGTGATGCTGCGCAGTCACACCAGCGCAGAACTGCCTGCCGCACTCGAGCACTATGCCGGCCGGTCGGATGTCGACGAGCTCATCGTCGCGCCCGGGCTCGTCTACCGGCGAGATACGGTCGACCGCAGCCATGTCGGCGAACCCCATCAGGTCGATCTCTGGCGCATTCGCAGCACCGGCGAATCCGACGATGGCGACATGCTCGTCATGATCGAACGCCTGGTCGAGGCGGTCCTTCCGGGCGCGGAGTGGACGGTCGCCGACGCGACGCACCCGTACACCGTCGCCGGGCGTCAGATCGATGTGCGCCATGAGGGCCAGTGGCTCGAACTGGCGGAGTGCGGCCGCATCCATCCCGATGTTCTGCTCGGCTCGGGTCTGGACCCGGTCCGGTGGTCGGGGCTCGCGCTGGGCATGGGGCTGGAACGCGCCCTGATGCTGCGGAAGTCCATTCCGGACATCCGCTACCTGCGCGCGGAAGATCCCCGGATCGCCTCGCAGATGCTGAGCCTCGAGCCGTGGCGGGATGTCTCACCACTCCCGGCTTCACGGCGCGACATCTCCGTGGTGGTCGCTGCAGACGAGGACGAGGAGACGCTGGGTGACCGCATCCGCACCGCTCTCGGAGAAGATGCGGATGTCGTCGAGTCGATCGAACTGCTCAGTCGCACGCCTCATGAGTCACTCCCCCACGCGGCGCGGTCGCGTCTCGGAACCCGAGATGGGCAGGTCAATCTCCTGCTGCGGATCGTCTTGCGGCCGATCGATCGGACGCTCACCTCGGATCAGGCCAACGCGATCCGCAATGCGATCTATCTGGCCGTGCACGAGGGACCGGTCATGGAGTTGATCTCAGCCCGTCCGGGATCCGGGTTCGACGGACGTGCCCGGCGCCTCGGCTGAACAGGGCCCGGGCAGCTCGTCCACAGCCGCCGCACCGTGGGGACGGCGCCTCCGCGCGACAGTTTCTGTCTTGCTCATTGAACTTCGCGCTCACATGCCCTGGTTGAACTTCGCGCTCACGCGCTCCCGTTCGAGCCGCGTGTCGATCGTCGCGCCCGGTGAGGATCCCAGAAGCCTGCCAACTGCGTCCGGACGGTCATCGCTTCCGGCCGTCAACGTCGCATCGCGAGATCCGAGAGCTTGCGTGTGAGCACGAAGGTCATGGTGGAGAAGGCAGACTCGAGATTGACTTGAGAACGATTATCAATAGCGTTAGGTTGAGAAGTGTGATCCCCCCGACGCGTTTGATGCTGGCTATGACCCTGGCCGCCGCATCCGCTCTCGCGCTCGCGGGATGTGCGGGAACCGCCGCCGGCGGCGACGGTGGGCCCGTCGCGGTCGTCGCCTCCACGAGCGCGTACGGCCAGATCGCCGAAGCGATCGGAGGCGACCTCGTCGACGTCACCCCGATCATCTCGTCGGCCGCCCAGGATCCGCATTCGTTCGAGCCGAGCGCGCGCGACCAGCTGGCTGTGCGCCACGCCGACCTCGTCATCGAGAACGGCGGCGGCTACGACGCCTTCGTCGACGCGCTGATCGAAGCGAGCGGGTCGAAGTCCCCGGTGCTGACGGCCGTCGAATTCTCGTGGGACTGGCCCGGCGGAGCGGCCACCGAATCCGCAGACGGTCACGACGATCACGACCAGGATCACGGACACATCGACGGGTTCAACGAGCACGTCTGGTACGACGTTCAGGCGATGGGCGCGCTCGCCCAGGGCATCCAGTCCCAGCTCGAGGTGCTCGACCCCGGCCACGCAGCCGAGTTCGCGACGAATCTCGACGCCTTCATGGCCGGCATCGCCGAACTCGAGGACCGACTCGCGCGGATCGACGAGGCGCACGGCGGCACCGAGATCTTCGTGACCGAACCGCTGCCGCTCCACCTCACCGACGCAGCCGGGCTCGTCGACGTCGCTCCTGATGACTTCACGCAGGCGGTCGAAGAGGGCCAGGATGTCGCGCCCGCGACCCTTCTCGAAGCACTCAAGCTGCTGCGCTCGGACGACGTGGCGATCGTCATCGTCAACGCGCAGACCGGCGGCACAGAAACGACACTGGTGCTCGGTGAAGCCGACGCGCAGTCGGTCCCCGTGCTGGAATTCGCCGAGACGCTGCCGGCTGGCGACAGCTACATCGAATGGATGCAGGCGAACATCGCTGCCCTCACCGACGGACTCGCGCAATGACCCCGCCGCATCCGATGCCGCTCGAGATCACCGGCGCCGGACTGCGTCGAGGCGATCGTCGGCTGTGGGAGGGTCTGGATCTCGCCGTCGAGCCCGGCGAGCTGATCGCCGTGCTCGGGCCCAGCGGGTCGGGCAAGACGACGCTGCTGCGGGCGATCCTAGGACTCGAGGCGCTCAGCGAGGGCAGCATCCGCGCGCTGGGCGAGCCGGTCCGCGGGCGCGGCAACCGGCGCATCGGCTACATCCCGCAGCAGCGCCCGCTGCCGCCCGAGACGGCTCTGCGAGGCCGCGACCTCGTCGCGCTCGGGGTCGACGGCCACCGATTCGGCCTGCCGTTCTCGCGACGCGGCGACGCGCAGCGCATCGAGCGCCTGATCGATGCGGTCGGAGCCCGCGACTTCGCGGACGATCCGGTCGGGCTGCTCTCGGGCGGCGAGCAGCAGCGCCTGCGCGTCGGACAGGCACTCGCCGACGATCCGGGACTGCTGCTGTGCGACGAGCCGCTCACGAGCCTCGATCTCGCCAACCAGCAGGCCGTCGTCGAGCTCATCGACCGGTACCGCCGCGAGAGCGGCGGGGCCGTCCTGCTCGTGACGCACGACATCAACCCCGTGCTGGGCAAGGTCGACCGCATCCTGTACCTCGCCAACGGCAGGTTCATGCTCGGGCGACCGGATGAGGTCCTGAACTCCGAGGTGCTCACCGCTCTGTACGGTGCGCCGGTCTTCGTGCTGCGCGCCGGGGGTCGGCTGGTCGTCGTGGGTGCGCCCGACGCCGAGGAGTCGCATCACCATCACGAGCACGATGAGGCCGACGGATGAACTGGGCCGACATCTGGGATGCGATGTTCGCCGGGCTCCCCTTCTACGGCGAGATCCTCGGGCTCGTCTGGAACGCCGTCGTCGCGGGTGCCGTGCTCGGTCTCGTGGGCGGCCTCGTGGGCGTCTTCGTGATGCAGCGCGACATGGCGTTCGCCGTGCACGGCATCGCCGAACTGTCGTTCGCCGGTGCGGCGGCGGCGCTCCTGATCGGCGCCGACGTCGTGACGGGCTCCATCGTCGGGTCCCTCATCGCCGCCGCGATCATCGGCTGGCTCGGCGCGCGAGCACGGGACCGCAACTCGATCATCGGCGTGCTGATGCCGTTCGGGCTCGGGCTGGGCATCCTGTTCCTGTCGCTGTACGACGGCCGCAGCGCCAACCGGTTCAGTCTGCTGACCGGTCAGATCGTGTCGGTGCAGTCCGATCAGCTCGGCTGGCTGATCGCCATCAGCGCCGTCGCGCTCGCGGCGCTGCTCGTGATCTGGCGACCGCTGCGATTCGACTCGCTCGATCCGCAGTCGGCCGCTGCACGCGGAGTGCCGACGACAGCCGTATCGCTCACCTTCATGCTGCTGCTCGGGCTCATCGTCGCGGTCAGCGTGCACATCATCGGTGCGCTGCTGGTCATGGCGCTGCTCGTCACGCCCGCGGCCGCGGCCATGCGCGTCGCCACGGGACCGCGGTCGGTTCCACTGCTCGCGACGGCGTTCGGTTTCGTGTCGGCGGTGGGCGGCATCCTTCTCGCGGTCGCCGGCACGCTGCCCGTCAGTCCCTTCATCACGACGATCTCGTTCCTCATCTATGTCGTGTGCCGGGTCGTCGGCGGGCGGCGCGGCCGGGTCACGAGGACTGTCGCATGACAGGAACAGAGGGCAGGGGCGCCACCGCTGCTCCCGGCCGGGGTGGGCGCCCCGCGACTAGAATTCCAGGCATGGTGGTGCACCGGAACACCTGGCAGCGCGATCGAGTGCGCGAAGCGCTCTCCGACGCCAGTGGCTTCGTGAGCGCTCAGACGCTGTATGCGACGCTGCGCGACGACGACACCGGGATCGGTCTCGCGACCGTGTACCGCGCGCTCGCCGGGCTCGCCGCACAGGGCGAGGCCGACTCGCTGCAGAGCCCCGAGGGCGAGAACCTGTTCCGCGCGTGCACCTCTCCCGGACATCACCACCACCTGATCTGCCGATCATGCGGCCTGACGGTCGAGATCGCCGCGACGGATGTCGAACAGTGGGCGCAGCGCACCGCCGCGGCGCACGGCTTCACCGAAGCCGAGCACGTCGTCGACATCTTCGGCCTGTGCGCGTCGTGCGCGGCGGCGCCTGCGAGCGCTTGAGCGACCCGCCGGCGGCGACCGACTCCGCGGGCACGGTCCGCCCGGCGGTCCGCGCTGACTTCGAGGGACTGCCGGCGGATGTCGCGCCGCGCCTTCTGGGCGCGCACCTCACGACCACGGTGGCGGGCGAGATCGTCACCGTGCGGCTCTCCGAGGTCGAGGCGTACCACGGGCTCGGCACAGGATCTGTCCCCGATCCGGGGTCACACGCGCGGATGGGTCAGACCGCGCGCAACGCCACGATGTGGGGCGAACCCGGCCACCTGTACGTCTACCTGAGCCACGGCATCCATTCGTGCGTGAACGTGGTCTGCGGGCCTCCGGGGGTCGCGGGCGGAATCCTGCTGCGTGCCGGAGAGATCATCGAGGGGCAGGATGCCGCGGCCCGGCGCCGCCCGGCTGCGCGCTCGCCGCGCGACCTGGCGCGTGGACCCGGCCGCCTCGGCGATGCAGTGGGGCTGCGGCATCCGATCCATGACGGCATCGACGCCGTCACCGGTTCCGAGTGGCACGGCGCCGCCGCACGACTTTCGTTGCGCGCGCAGCCGTTGACCGGCATCGCAGCCGGACCCCGCGTCGGGGTCGCGGGCGTCGCGGGCACCGCGGCGTTTCCGTGGCGCTTCTGGATCGCCGGGAATCCCACAGTCTCGCCCTTCCGGTGGGGCCGCGGCGCCGAGCATTCCTGAGCAGGCCTCAGCGGAGGCTCGTCACGGCCGTGAAAGCCGCACGGAGCGCTCGCATGCGCCGCTCGTAGCGTGCCGCGATGTAGATGAGCAGCGCGCCGCCGATGCCGAGCCACAGCCACCACGGCACGATCGCGTAGACGTCCGAGATCCAGGGCCAGAGCTGGCTGACCGCGTGCACCAGCACGACGACCGAGCCGAGTATGAGCGGCGCCTGGAGCCGCCACACGGCACCCACCACGATCAGCGCGATGGCGACGACCCCGAGAGCGACCACGCGCCACAGGCTGGTGGTGCCGAAGTCGTATGCGAGCGAGGGGATGAGCAGCAGTGCAAGCCCCGGGCCCAGGGCGGGCCAGGTCCGCAGCGCGGACCGTCGCCGCAGCTCGCGGGCGCCTACGAAGAGCATGCCGAGCGCTGCAGGAACGGTCACGAGCTCGATCGGACGGACGGCGAAGACCACCAGCGCAACGAGGCCGAATAGTCCGGCCGCCACGGCCGCCGTCGGAGCGAGTGCCGCACCGACGCGCGAGCGCAGGATCCAGCCGAGGATCCCCACGATGACGAGTGCGGTCATCGTAAGAACGGTCCGCATCTGATCGCCATCGCCGGTGCCGAGCAGGATCAGCTCCGCCGCGGCGAAGAGGACGAGCGCGGTGGAGAAGGTCACGCCCACGGCCGTCGCGACACCGGAGGAGGTGGTGGACCGGAGCGCCATGACACCGATCGCCACGAGTATGCCCACCCCGGCGACCGCCCAGAGATCGGGCTCCACGCCGGTCCCGGCGAGGGTGGCGACCTGAGCGAATCGGAGGGCGATCGCGACCAGGGCGGCGATGAGGCCGCCGACGGCAAGCACCCCGCCGAGACCCGCCCAGCGGGGCCAGCGCAACAGGAAGGCGCCTCCGACGCCGATCGTCCCGGCGATGACGGCGGTCAGGGATGCCTGGACGAGCTCGCCCTCCGATTGGACGGTGACCACTCCCACGAGAAGTGCCGCCCCGGCGCCGGCGAGCGCCGTCGATGCGATCGGCGGCGCGTCCGACTCGCTCATCCAGACCATCGTCGCCGCGACCAGCAGCGCACCCACGCCGGCCGCGATCGCAGCGAACTCCCGGGATTCGACGTTCCCCGCGAACAGCGCCCGCACTCCCATCGCCAGGGCGCCGGTGGTCAGGACGATCGCGGAGGGGGTCTTCAGCCCAGTCGAGTCGGCGATCGGGGCGACGAGACATCCGATAGCGGCGAGAAGCGTGCCGGCGATGACGAGCCAGGTCCTCGGGTCGTTCGGCTCGGCGACGACGCTCGGTGCGACCGCGATTGCAAGGCCGGCGAGCCAGGCGAACAGCTCACGGCCGGGCCACGGCTCTCCGGCGCGAGCGCGCCGCCATATCGCGAGGGCCGCGCCGCCCAAAAGCATGCCGGCGATCGGCAGGCTGACCAGTTCGACCGCGTCGACGTCGCCGAGGACGAACGCGCCGCCGGCCGCGACAACGGCACCGGCGAGGGCGGTCCATCGGGTGGCGGCGCCGAGCGGGTCTCGGTGCAGCGCGGACGCGGCGAGGTGAAGCGCACCCTGGACGGCGATCGCCACGGCGACGACGACCCCTTCGTCGAGCGATGGGATGACCGCCAAGGCCGATGTCGCCAGGGCGAGCGCCGGCGCGAGGACGGCGAACCACCGCTCCGGCACGAACGACACGGTTCCTGCGCTGATCGATGCGAACGACGCCTGCTGTGCGAAGGGTCGCAAGAAGCCCAACGCCGCGGCGTATGCGGCGCCGACCAGCAGCAGCAGCCATCCGGTGCCGGCCGGGGTCGTGAGTGCTCGGTCGACGGCGACGATCCCGAGGCCGACGATCGCCACCACCGCGCCCGCGATCGCCGGAACCCGCACGCGACGCGCCGGCGTCCACGCGACCAGCGCCGTCAGGGCGGCCGCGACGGTCGCGACGGCGGTGCCGCGCACGGGCGAATCCGAGCCGACGGCGACGCTCGCCAGAGCGGGCAGGACCAGCCCGAGCGTGAAGGATGCCGCCACGGCGATCGTCGCCTCCACGCCCCGTCGCAGCCAGACCAGCACCACCGCGAACACGAGCAGCCCGACGGCCGGCGGAACGGCGAACGCCTCGATCTCGTAGGAACCCGCACCGTCGAGCCAGACCCACAGGGCGAGTGTCGCGGCGGCGAACGCGGGCCAGGCGAGCAGTCGGCGTGGCGCGCGTGTGAGCGGCAGTCCGACAGCTCGCGTCTCGGGGACGCCGACAGCGCGGCTCGTCGCCGGTGCCGCCCAGCCGCGGGTGATGGATGCCCCGGCCAGCCCTACGGCGATCGTGAGGAGCATCGCCCAGTCGACGTCCGACGGGACGACGCTGCCTGCGGCCACGAGCGTCGCGAGCGCGCCGACGTCGGCGCACCGGCGCGCGAGCGTGGCGTAGGGCGCCGGGCCCGCTTGCGATGTCGCAGGCTCCGCGCTCGGCGCGGCATCCGTCGATGCCGCCGCGCCCTCGGCGACGCCATACATCCGCCGGGGGACCAGAGCGCCGAGCCAGACGACGGCCACGGCGGCCCCTGCGACGAAGAGCGCGGTCGGGCCTTCATCCGTGACGCGAAGGGTCTCGAGTACGCCCACCACAGCGCAGGCAGCCGCCGGTGCCAGCAGCACTGCGGCCCCCAGCGACGTCAGGGGATCGATGCGCGTCCGCACCAGCGCGACCACGACGAGCAGCACGAGCAGTGCGGCGGCTCGGACGATCGCGAGCAGGGGCTCGCCGATGGATGCCGACGCCGTTCCGGCGCCCGCAGGTTCGGACAGGAAGGCGAGCAGTGAGATGCCGAGGAGGCCATACGACGAGATGGCGAGCGCGGCGCGGCTCGGGGAGTCCAGGCGTAGGGCGACGGCGCAGACCAGCGCGCCCGCTGCCACCCATTGCAGCAGCTTGAACGCGGCCCGCGTGTCGACCTCGACATCGAACGCGGCTCCGATGGCGGCGGGAGCGATGAAGGCGGCCACCGCAGCTACCGCCACTGGCGCGAGTGCAAGCAGGACGGCTCCCTCGGCTTTGGGGCGAATGAGAGCCCGCGCCGTGATCGGCACCGCGATGGCGACGACCACGCCGATCCCCCACAACCACGGAGCGGCCAGGCCGGCGATGAAGGCGGTGAGCGCCGCGAGGCCGGCAACCACTCCCCATCCCATCGGCGCGAGGCTGCGGGCGGGAAGTGCGAGGCGGGCGAGCGCGATTGCGGCGAGTGCGACAGCCGTGGCCACGATGAGGATGGGGATGCCCGTGCCCATGACACCGACGAGCACGAGGATCGCGCCCACGATCGGCCGCACGTCCCGCAGGACCGGGCGGGCGAGAGCGGGTGCGAAGAAGAGCAGCGTCGAGACGATGATCGCCGCGAGCGCTCCGAGCATCGCCGCCGTGGTGTCGGAGGCGATCGGAGCAGTGAACACGGGTGTCCGCCACATCCCCCAGTCCACGCCGAGCGCCTGCTGGGCGCGGAGGGCCGACGCCGTCAGCAGCACGATGAGACTCAGCGCGCCGAAGATCGCGCCGCTGATCCGGGCGGCGACGAACGCGGCCCCCCGCCGCGCCCATCGATCGAGTCCCACGGCGACGGTCACCGCGATGACCGGAGCGACGAGCTCGGCGTAGACCGGCAGGGCGCTTTGAGCGGCCACCTGCCAGCCCAGCGTCGCCGTGGCCGCGGCCGAGACAGCACCGGCCGCAGCCTCGAGTGCCCGCGACGCCGGCAGAGGCTCGGCGTCGGGTCGCGTTCGCAGAAGCAGCACATACGCGATGCCCAGCACGATGACGCTCACAGCCAGCATGAGCTGCACGGGTATTGACTCGAGGCCGAGGGCGAGCATTGCGCCGGCTCCGACCAGACCCGCCATACCGAGCACGGCGAGTGCCGTGTGCTCCGGCACGGAATCGGTGCGCGTTCGGGCCGCGGACCATGGCGCAGGCAGCGCGAACGCGAGCCCGCCGATCGCTGTCCCGACGAAGCCGGCCGCGAACGCGCCCGCGGTATCGAGCGGAACGAGCCCTGCCACGAGCAGGCCGACGCCCGTGGGGAGGGCGAGCGTCGCGGCGAGGTCGGGGCCGCGCAGCCGCGAGAAGACAGCCCACGCGCGACACACCGCGGCGAGCGCGAGTGCGGCCACTCCCGCATAGACGACGGGGTCCATGCCTCCTGCGCCGAACAGATCGTTCGCGCGCACCGCCCAGCCGTCCAGTGCCAGAAGGATGACGCCCAGACAACCGATTCCCTCGGCGGTCGCCGTCAGCGACCACCGCCGAAGCAGCGCGGCCGCGGCCATCGTCGCGAGAGTGACACCGCCGATGATCAATGCGCGCATCCCGATGTCGGCGATGTTCCAGGCGAGTACCAGGAAGAAGATCGCCGCGATACCCACGAGTGACACGCCGACGATCAGCAGCAGCACCGGCACGCTGAGCCGACGCCGTGGCGGCTGGGACGGGGCGGATGCCGCAGCCCGCGTCATCGGCGGCTCGGGGGGCGGGGCGACCGCACCGGCCTCGGCCCTCGGCTCGACCACCAGCTCGCCGGCGGGCTCGCCGCCGACGGTGATCGTGACGGCGATCGACTCAGCGGCGGGTTCCAGCAGGGCCGCGAGCGTAGCGACTGAGGCCACTTCGGGCCGATCCGTCGCCGACCATGGCTGCTTCGGCGGCGAAGGCTCCGGCGCGAGCCGATGTTCGGAGCGGATCGTGCGGATCAGACCCTGTCGCTCGGCCTCGAGAGACACCATGCTGCGCCCGATCTCGAGCAGTCGAGGAGCCCGCGGATCCGCGAGCACGAGCCCGCAGTTCGAGCAGGTCATCGCCGTGAGATTGGACCAGCAGCTCGGACACAATCCTCTGTCCGCGAGCACGTGGGGGAAACCCGGCCACATTGACGCGTCATCAGCTGAATCAGACATCTGCACTCCTCCTTTGGAGTTGCGGTGCCCAAATGATTCCATACTCCGGATGCCGTATTCCGTATATGTGATCCGGTTGTGCACAGTCCAAGACGGGCCGGTGGTCTTGGTCGCGGCATCCCCCGTGCTAGACTGACTCTTTGTCTGCGCGCACTCCAGCACGCAGTTCGTGCTTCGATCAGCCCGCCAATCAGGCTCGTCGAAGTGCAGACAAGGGATCTTGGGTGAGGCCGTCCGGCCCCACGGTATTAAGGAGACATCACTATGGCAGCAGTGTGCCAGGTGACTGGAGCGGTTCCCGGCTTCGGTCACAGCATCTCGCACTCGCACCGCCGGACGAAGCGCCGCTTCGACCCGAACGTGCAGAAGAAGACCTACTTCGTTCCGTCGCTGGGTCGCAACATCAAGCTCAACGTCTCGGCGAAGGGCATCAAGGTCATTGACGCACGCGGCATCGAGTCCGTCGTCAAGGACCTCCTCGCGAAGGGTGTGAAGCTCTGATGGCGAAGAAGGCTCAGGACGTCCGTCCGATCATCAAGCTGCGTTCGACCGCCGGCACGGGGTACACCTACGTGACGCGCAAGAACCGCCGCAACAACCCTGACCGCATCGTGCTGAAGAAGTACGACCCGGTCATCCGCAAGCACGTCGAATTCCGAGAGGAGCGCTGATCCATGGCTAAGAAGAGCAAAATCGCCCGCAACGAGCAGCGTCAGGTGGTCGTCGACCGCTACGCCGCAAAGCGTGCCGAGCTGAAGAAGGCGCTCGTGTCGCCGGAGTCGACCGACGAGCAGCGCGAGGCCGCACGCCTCGGCCTGCAGAAGCTGCCCCGCAACGCGTCGCCGGTGCGCGTGCGCAGCCGCGACGTCATCGACGGGCGCCCCCGTGGTGTCCTCACGAAGTTCGGCATCTCGCGTGTCCGCTTCCGTGACATGGCACACCGTGGCGAGCTGCCCGGCGTGACCAAGTCGAGCTGGTAGGCATCAAGACTCGGTCCCTGAGCCTGTCGAAGGGCAGTGACCGCTGAGCTTGAGCGAAAGGCCCGGAGTTCCTCGGAACTCCGGGCCTTTCGGCATCCGGGCAGTCGATGATGGAGGCATGCCCCTGGATCCGTTCTTCGAAGAGCGGCTGCGCGTGCATCGGCGGTACCTGCTCGGGAAGGCTCTGAGCGCCGTTCGTGGGCGCATCTCCGCGCTGTGGCCCTTCCAGCGCGAGAGTCCGGCCGGGTCCGGCGCTGATGAACCCCGGAAGACCGGCGGCGCGAGCGCCCCGGCCGTGAGCACGCCGACGCGCACGCGGGCCCGCCACCGACGCGCCGCGCTCGCATGGGATCGCAAGGAGCTGCAGACGGTCGGCACCGCCGGGCCAGTGGTCCGCACGGCCGAGCATGTGGTCGCCGTGGGCGGTCAGCCGGACGTTCGCGTGCGCATCTATTACCCCGGCATCGAGCACGCCGGCGCTGTGCCCGCGTGCCTGGCGTTCTTCGGCGGAGCCTTCCGCATCGGCGGGATCGACTATCCCACAACGGATGCCGCCTTCCGACGTCGTGCCGTCGATGCCGGAATCGCGATCATCGCGGTCGACTACGCCCTCGCACCGGAGCACCGCTACCCCACACAGGTCGAGCAGGCGCACGCCGCCCTCGTCTGGCTGTTCCAGCACGCCGAAGAACTCGGTGTCGATGCGGAGCGGATAGGCGTCGCCGGAATGTCGGCCGGCGGCGGCATCGCTGCGGCGGTCACCCTGATGAACCGCGATCGCCTGCGGCTGCCGCTTCGCCTGCAGGTACTCGAGGTGCCCGTGACCGACTTGACCGGACGACACCTCGACTTCCGTGCGACCCGGGCCCTCGGCATCCCGACCCTCATCGCCGTGCGCGAGCTTCGCTCGGTCGCCCGCACCTACCTGCCCATCGACGCCGATGCTCTCGAGGCCTACGCCTCTCCGTTGCGCGCTCCGTCCCATGCCGGACTCCCGCCGGCGGTGATCCTCACCGCCGAGTACGACCCGCTGCGCGGCGATGGCGCCGCGTACGGTGCCGCGCTGCGTCGGGCGGGCGTCGAGGCGAGTGTCGTGCAATACCTCGGTGTGACCCACGACATCGCCATCTTCACCGGAGTGCTCGATTCCGCGCGGCGCTGGCATTCGGACGTCGTGAGCGCTCTGCGGCGGCTGTACGAGGACTGACCGGCCGGCGGACACGGCACAGGGATCTCAACGTGAGAAGGCCCCGGGGTCTGAAACCCCGGGGCCTCTTCCCCGTGGTGGCGGCTCCTACTTCGCCGTCTCGGTGATCGCGTGCGAGGTCGCCCACTCGAGCGCGTAGTCCGCGATCTCCTCCCAGCCGTCCTGGCTGACCAGGCGGTGGGTGCGGCCGGGGTATGTCTTGTAGTCGACGATCGCGGGGCTTCCGGTCGCGTGGTACTTCTTCACGATGGCCTCGCCGATCGCCGGCGGCACCACGTGGTCGATCTCACCGGTGATGATGAGGAGCGGCGCGCGATCCGTGCGGGCGTAGTCGACGTGCGTCACGCCGCCCTTCTCGTTGAGCACGGAGAGCACTCCCTCGAAGAACACGCGGTTGTAGGAGTTGACGGCGTACTCCTCCCACAGCTTGTCGGACTCGGCGCGGGGCAGGTCGTTGCCGAATGTGAAGTGGAAGTGGCGCTTCGAGAGCGGCTTGGCACCGTTCTTGCCGAAGGGGTTCGAGAGGATCGGGGTTCCGGTCCACAGCGTCGACAGCGGCAGCGCCGTGACTCCGGCGGTCTGGCCGGGGGCGACACCGACGTAGGCGACCCCGAGTCCGCGGTCGGCGAGCATCTGGGTGATCACGCCACCGAACGAGTGCCCGATGATGATCGGCTTCTCGGGGAGGGCGCGGATGATGCGCTCGTAGTTGTCGGCGATCTGCTTCAGGCCGATCCCCTTGAGTGCCTCGGGGTTCTTGCGGATGTCCTCGACGGTGCGGTCATCTATCCCGGGCCAGCCCGGGACGATGACGTCGTGTCCGGCGGCGCGGAAGCGGTCGGCCCAGGTGTCCCAGCTCTTGGGGGTCATCCAGAGTCCGTGGATGAGGACGATCGGGGTCTTGGTCGTGGCGGCCATTGGTTCTTCTCCTTGAGGTATTGCGGTGGGTTGTCGTTGCGGAGCTTCAGGTTCCGGATCCTTTGCGGTCCCGGGGTGATACTCTGATAGTAGACCGAACGTTCTATCTACACAAGTCCTTCCCCAAACAATTTCCTCTGACGCCCAAAGTGGCACGATGGGAGACCGAGGAGCAATCATGAGCACCACCACTGCAACGGCGGGAAACTCGCGCCCCTCTCCAGCGAGGCAGCGACTGCTGGATGCTGCGACAGACCTGTTCTATGGCGAAGGCATCCACTCCGTCGGCGTCGATCGGATCATCGAGGCTGCCGGTGTCACCCGCGCGACGATGTACAAGCAGTTCGACGGCAAAGAAGGGCTCGTCCTGGCGTACCTCCAGGGCGAGGACCAGCAGCTGCGGACGCTGTTCGTCGACGCGGCCGGCCTCTCGGATGACCCCGACATCCTGTTGGATGCCGTCGTCTCCGGGATCGAGGCCGACATCCGTCACCGTCACACGCGAGGATGCCCCTTCATCAACGCGGCCGCCGAGTACCCGCACGCGGGACCTGTGCGCACCCTCATCTCCGATCACCGTGGGTGGTTCCGGGCGACGCTCGAGCAGCTGGCGAGCGCGGCTGGCCTCTCCGAGCCCCCCGAGGTGGCTGAATCGCTCGTGCTGCTGCGCGACGCGGCGCTCGTCGGCGGCTACCTCGACGGGCACGATCGGGTCGCCCCGGCCTTCGCGCGCACCGCGCGCCAGGTCATCGCCGCGCACCGTCACTGAGCCGCCGCGATGGCCACGAGAAGGGGCCACAGCGGCCACACGAGTCACACCAGCCCCCGACACGCCGCGCGGATGACGGAAAAACCGCAGAAATCCGCGGAATCGTGGGGGAAGTCAGGTACATTCAAGGCGGTCGATCCGACCAGCCGGGGGGCGCGAGCGCCCCGGTCCAAGCAATCAAAGGGTGGCGTCTCAGCCCCCTTGGAGGACAATCCACATGGCCGACAAGTCCATCACCAAGACCGAACTCGTCGCGAGCATTGCGAGCGCGACCGGGCAGAGCCAGTCCGCCGTGTCGGGCGTGCTCGATTCCCTCTTCGCCACCGTCTCCGAGGCGGTCGCAAAGGGCAGCAAGGTCTCGATCCCCGGTTGGATCTCGTTCGAGCAGGTCGCGACGTCGGCCCGCACGGGCCGCAACCCGCAGACGGGTGCCGAGATCAAGATCCCCGCGGGCAAGCGCGTGAAGGTCACCGCGGGCTCGAAGCTGAAGGCCGCTGTCAAGTAGGCACTGTCAAGTAGCACCGTCAAGTAACACTCAGGTGTGAGGAAGGGGGATGCCACGGGGCATCCCCCTTCTTCGTGCCCGCCGGCATCTCCCCCTCCCACCCTCACGGTTACGGACGCGACACGCCGCGCCCCCGACGTCCGGCGCGGCGTGTCCCGGCCGTAACCGGTGGGGGGCGGGCGAGGGCAGGTGCCCAGCGCACGACGCTTAGGCTGGGACGGTGAAGCCGCGCGCGCTGCGGGCCGCCGGGCCCGCGATCCTCGTCGTGACCGCGCTCGTGGTCATGGTGTGGGCACTGGCGTACGGCGGCGGCGCGGCGGCCCTCGCGATCGGCGACCCGGGTCCGTTCGTGCGCTGGGGGCTTCCGGTCGCTCGGCTGTTCGTCAACCTCTCGGCCGCGGGCATGGTCGGTGTGCTCGTCACCGCGCTGTACACCCTGCGCGCCGGCGAGCGCGAGTTCGACGTCGCGCTGGATGCGGCATCCGTCTCTGCGGCGATCTTCACCGTCTCGGCCGCTGCCACCGGCTTCCTCACCTTCGTCGACGCCTTCAACCCGGCGATCAGCGCGGGTCCGGAGTTCGGAGCGCAGCTGGGCCGATTCCTCGTCGAGACGGAACTCGGGCGCACCTGGCTGATCACGACGGTCGCCGGAGCCATCCTCACGGTCCTGACCTTCGCCGTCAGGTCGTGGACGGCGACGTTCTTCGTCGCGCTGCTGGCGCTCGCCGCGCTCGTGCCGATGGGCACGCAGGGGCATTCCGGTGCCGAAGCCGACCACAACGAGGCGGTCATCGCCCTCGTACTGCACATCATCGCCGCGGCGGTGTGGCTCGGTGGCCTGATTCTCATGGTGCTGGTGCGCCCGGTGCTCGGACGCCGCGCGACCGCCGTCGCGCTGACCCGGTACTCGAGCATCGCGCTCGTCGCGTTCATCATCGTCGCCGTCTCGGGCACGGTGCGGGCTGTGATCGGGCTCCGGTCGTGGGAGGCGATGCTGTCGCCGTACGGTCTCATCCTGAGCGTCAAGATCGTCGCCCTGATCGCACTGGGCGTGCTCGGGGCCTGGTACCGCCGGCGGCTCATCGCCCGCCTCACGGAGGATGCGTCATCCCGCCGGTTCTGGACGCTCGTCGTCTTCGAACTCGCCCTGATGGGTGCGGCCGCCGGCGCTGCCGTCGCTCTCGCCCGCACACCGCCGCCCGTGCCGGGCACGGCTCCGGTGACTCCCTCGCCCGCCGAGCGCCTCACCGGTGCGCCTGTGCCGCCCGAGCTCGCGCCGATCGACTGGATCACCGCGTGGAACGTCGATCTGCTGTGGGCGCTCATCGCCGCCTTCGCCGTCTTCTTCTATCTCGCCGGCGTGTGGCGGATGCGCAGGCGGGGAGACGGGTGGCCGATCTATCGCACCATCTTCTGGGTCCTGGGTCTCGCCCTGCTCGTGTGGGTGACCGGTGGAGTGGTCAACGTCTATCAGGACTATCTGTTCAGCATGCACATGGTGGGCCACATGCTGCTGACGATGGCGATCCCCATGCTGCTCGTCGCGGGAGCGCCGGTCACCCTTGCAGCCCGAGCCGTGGTCCGGCGCGACGACGGCACCAGGGGCGGTCGCGAGTGGATCTTGTGGGCTGTGCACTCGCCGGTCGCCCGCGTCCTCACCAACCCCTTCGTGGCGGCCGGGCTGTTCATCGGATCGCTGTGGGTCTTCTACTTCACGGACTTCTTCCGCTGGTCGCTCTACGACCATCTGGGTCATGAGTGGATGACCGTCCACTTCCTCGTCACCGGCTACCTCTTCGTGCTCACCCTCATCGGCATCGACCCGGTGCCCTACCGGCTGCCGTACGCCGGCCGGCTGCTGCTTCTCATCGGCATCATGGCGATGCACGCGTTCTTCGGCATCGCGATCATGTCCCAGTCGGGACTCATGGTCGCCGAGTGGTTCGGATCAATGGGCCGCACATGGGGACCGACGCCGCTCGAAGACCAGTACACCGGGGGCGGTGTCGCGTGGTCGGTCGGGGAGATCCCGACTCTGATCCTGGCGATCACCGTCGCGATCCAATGGAGCCGAAGCGACGATCGAGATCAGCGTCGTAGGGATCGGCACGCCGATCGGACGGGGGATGCCGAGCTCGAGGAGTACAACGCGCGCTTGGCCGCACTCGCCGAGCGGGACGCCCGGGCGGGCCGCTGACCCCAGCGGCATCCACGGTCGGGTCAGCCGGACCCGGGTTGCGGGGGGTCCGGCGGAGCGTCGGGCGTGTCGTCCCACTTCGTCCCCTCGAGATCGCCGCGGATGGTGCCTGTCAATTCGTCCACGGCTGCGCCGACCGTTGGCGCGAAGCGGTCGGGCGTGAAGCGCTCCGTCATCCCGTATCGACGCAGCACGTCGACGACGGGCCCTTTCATCTCCGCGAAAAGGAGCCGGATGCCGTGCGCCGAGAGGAAGTCGTCGAGTTCGACGAGCTCATCGATCGCGGTCGTGTCGATGTCCGTGATGGGCTCGGACGCGAGGATCACGGAGTGCACACCGGGCCCCGCCGCCCGCACGCATGAGCGCACCCAGTCGTCGAACGTCGCACCGTTGGCGAAGAACAGCGGTGCGTCGAACCGAACGATCACGATGCCGGGGATGCGCGACCCTTGCGGATTCCGTGACAGGTCGTGGTATCCCCTTCGGCCCGGAATGCGGCCGAGTTCTGCTCGGTAAGGTCGCCACGAGCGGATGACGAATGCAAGCAGCGACAGGCCGATCGTCACGACGATCCCCTGAAGGACGCCGAACACCACCACCCCGAGGAACGCGGCGGCCGAGAGCGTGGCATCCACGGTGTCCATCCGCACGAGCCTGCGCACGCCGCGCACATCGATGAGACCGACTGCCGCGCTGATCACGATGGCCGCGAGCGTGGCTGAGGGGAGGAACGCCGTGAGGCCGGGAACCAGGAGGATGAAGGCGAGGATGACCACCGCACCCACGACGCCCGTGAGCTGGGTGCGGGATCCGGCCTGCTCGGCGACGGGCGTGCGCGACGACGACGCCGAGACGGGGAACCCGCCCAGCAGGCCTCCTGCGATGTTCGCGAGGCCTATCCCCGACATCTCCTGGCTTCCGTCGACTGTCTCACCACGGCGCGCGGCGAACGTGCGCGAGAGCACGGCACTGTCGGTGAACGCCACGAGTGCGATGCCCGCCGCGGGCAGCGCGAGCGCGCCGACATCCGCCCACTGCAGTCCCTCGAGCGCGGGAGCCGGGAGTCCCTGCGGCAGCGCACCGACCACGGGGAGTGCTTCCGCGAGGCCGAAGATCGCGGTCACGGCCATCGCGACGACGACCACGACGAGCACTCCCGGCACGGGCGAGCGAAGCCACTTGAGCGCGAAGATCACGATGAGCGAACCGACCCCGAACGCCGTGGCGAGCGGCTGCACCTCGCCCAGCCTGATGCCCGTGAAGCTGGCGACCACCTCCTGCCAGACCGACTCGGCGTCGATCGAGAAGCCGAGCAGCTTGGGGATCTGCGAGATGATCACGATCAGCGCGATCGCGTTGAGGTAGCCGACGCGGATCGGCTTCGACAGCAGGTCGGTCACGAACCCGAGCCGCAGAATCCCTCCGATCAGCAGCAGCAGGCCGACCATGATCGCCAGCAGACCCGCGAGCGCCACCGCGCGTTCGCTGTCGCCCAAGGCGAGCGGCAGGATGGACGCGGCGATGATGGGTGCCAGTGAGGAATCGGGGCCCAGGACGAGGATCCGGGACGGACCGAACACCGCATACGCGATCAAGGGCACGATGGTGGCATAGAGACCCGTCTCAGGCGGGAGCCCGGCCACTTCTGCGTAGCCCATGCCCGCCGGGATGAGCAGTGCCGTCACGACGAGGCCGGCACGGAGGTCCGGCCACAGCCAGGCGCGCCGGTAGTTCCTTGCCGTGCCGACGCCCGGCAGCCACCGACCTATCGCGTTGGTCATCGCCTCGCGCCTCCCGATCCACATCATGGCGGATAGAGACCGCGGTGTGGCGGTCGCGTCGTGCGCGGCATCCGATCAGAACGTGTCGGGTCCGCTCACCGCGATGGAGGCGCTGCCATCGGGCAGCACCGTGATCGCCGCGGTCACGAGGAAGGGAACGTCCTCGCTGACGTGCCTGATCGATCCGTCGAACAGGGACTGGATGTCGACCTCGATGTGGGCGACAGCATCCGTCGCAGGGATCTTCCACCCGCCGCCGTCGGGGTCGACACTGACGGCGGGCTGGGCGGCGATCGACCAGACGGGTGTCGAGGCGATGCGGTCGGCGACCACGAAGCCGAACGGGCACCCGGTCGGCTGCAGCACCTCCTGGGTCGCGCAGGAGGTGAGGAACTCCGCCACCCGGCGCTGCACGATCGCCACGAACTCCTTCGTCGCCGTCGCATGAACCTGCACCGGCACCTCGGTGAACGGACTGTCCGACAGGATGGCGACCCCCGGTGTCTCGGACAGCTGCGTGTCGACGGACACCGAGTAGACGCCCGGCGAGAAGACGAGGAGCGGAACCGGCACGAGCGGATTGGCATCCGCTCCATCAGGTGACACCTGGCGCTTGTCGATCGAGAACCCGTTCACGTCGAACACCATCGAGCCGGTCACGGTGAGGTCTATCACGGCGAGCGGACTGGTGGCGAAGCGCCACGTCGGGGCGAGGCCGATCGACCCATCGCGCACCACGTCGAAGGTGGTCGTTCCGGGGTAGTCGCCCGCACGGTATTCGACGGTGACGCGGGTCACGTCGCCATCGGGCTCTTCGGACAGGACGCGGATGCCGGTGAGCGCCGCGAGCGCGTCGTGACGCAACAGCGCCTGTGACGCGTTCTCGGGCAGGCGCGCGGCATCGAGTGCGGCCGAGTCGACGGCCACACCGGGAACAGCGAGCGCCTCGGCCGCTCGACCGTCCGAGAGCAGCTCGAGGTAGCGCTCGACGAACGCCGTGGGGCTGTAGTACTCACGGGAGACGGCCGAGACTGCGGCCCACATCGCCGCGACGAGCAGAATGCCGACGATCCCGAGCAGCGTCAAGTCGACGGCGAGGCGGGCCCGGGTGCGACCGGGTGGTGTGGCGGGCTCGGGCTCCGGGCGCTGAGCGGTGGCGGTCGTCGCCGACGCGTGATCGCCCGCCGTGTCCACCGCCCCCTGGTCCACGCCACAAGTCTATGGACGGGCACCTGAAAGATGTCTCCGCGGGCTGTGGATGCCGCGCCCGGCGCCCCGCGGCGCTGGTTAGCATGAGTCGGTGACCGCGCCCGCCCTGTCCCCCGAGCAGGAGGCGCTGTTCCGGCTCATCGAGGACACCCGCGAGCACGTGTTCGTCACCGGCCGCGCCGGCACCGGCAAGTCCACCCTGCTGCAGCACCTCGCATGGAACACCTCGAAGCAGATCGCGGTGTGCGCCCCGACGGGCGTCGCCGCGCTGAATGTCGAGGGCCAGACGATCCACTCGCTGTTCCGGCTGCCGATCGGTCTCATCGCGAACGGTGAGATCGACCAGTCCGATCCGACCCGCCGCATCCTGAACGCGATCGACACGCTCGTCATCGACGAGATCTCGATGGTCAACGCCGACCTGATGGATGCGATCGACCGGGCGTTGCGCCAGGCCCGGGGCCGCAAAGCCGAGCCGTTCGGGGGCGCACAGGTCGTCATGTTCGGCGACCCCTATCAGCTCGCGCCGGTGCCGCCGCGCGGCGACGAGGCGCACTACATCCGCGACCACTACCGCTCGTTCTGGTTCTTCGACGCCAAGGTGTGGGTCGGCGAGGCGGCCGGCGACGGCCTCATCGACGTCGGCTCGTACGGTGCGGAGCTCCACATCAGGGAGCTGGTCGACATCCATCGGCAGGCGGATCCGGCGTTCAAGGCGATGCTGAACGCCGTGCGCCACGGGCGCGTGACGGCTGACATCGCGCAGATCTTCAACGACACCGGCTCCCGCACGCCGCCCGAGCCCGTCGACGGGGAATCCCCGCTCATCACGCTGGCGACGCGCAACGACATCGTCAACTCGATCAATCGCCGCCACCTCGATGCCCTCGCCGGCCGCTCGCAGACCGCGGTCGCCGAGATCACGGGGGACTTCGGACGCGGGGATGCCGCCTACCCCGCCGACAAGGAGCTGCAGCTGAAGGTCGGGGCGCAGGTGATGTTCCTGCGCAATGACACGGGTTCGTTCGGTGAGCCGCCTCGCTGGGTCAACGGCACGATCGGCACGGTCACGCGCATCGCGGGCGGAACAGTGCGCGTCGAGGTGGAAGGCGACGAGTTCGACGTCGAGCCGACGGTCTGGGAGCGATTCCGCTACGCGTACGACGCCGGCTCGAAGTCGCTGACGCGCGAGATCGTGGCCGAGTTCACGCAGTTCCCACTGCGGCTGGCGTGGGCGGTCACGATCCACAAGTCGCAGGGACAGACGTACGATCGGGCCGTCATCGACCTCGGCTCCGGTGCGTTCGCGCCGGGACAGACCTACGTCGCACTCTCGCGGCTGACATCGCTCGACGGCCTCTATCTGTCGCGGCCGCTGCGACCGAGCGACATCCGCGTCGATCCGGATGTGCAGCGGTTCATGGCGTCCGCGCTGCGGCCGTCGGCCTCCTGACACTGCGGTTGTCGAGCCCATCCTTTCCGCGCCAACCCACCCGCTCGGTCGCGCCGAACGGATGGGCTCGGCGAAAAGGAGTGGGTTCGCCAGCAGAATGCGGGCGCGGATGCCGGTGCTCAGGCGACCTGCGACTGCTTCGCACGCGCGAGATCGTCGAACAGCTCGGTGTTGAAGCGGTAGGCGAGCAGGACCTCGTCGATGACCCGCGCCTGCTCTTCGGCATCCCACGGTGCGGCATCCAGCTGTTCGCGATAGACCTCTTTGAAAGCCTTCGGGTCTGCGATGTCGGCGAAGAGGTAGAACCCGATGCCGTTCGCCTCGAACCCGAAGCGACGGGCCATGAGGCGGCCGATGAACTGCCCACCCGAGAGGTCGCCGAGGTAGCGTGTGTACTGGTGCGCGACGAAGCCGCCCGGCCAGGTCGCGCCGACCATGTTGATCCGATCGACGTAGCGCCGCGTCGTGGGCAGCGGCGTGATGTGATCACGCCAGTCGGCGCCGATCAGAAACTCGAGGTCGGCCTCGAGGGCCGGCATCCGCGTGAGCTTGTCACTGATGAAGACCGACGCCACCGGATCGCGGCGCATCTGCTCGGCCACCCGCTCGAGTGCCTCATAGATGTACCAGTGCTGCACCACGAGCGCGGTGTAATCCGCCCGCGTTCCCTCGCCCGACATCAGATCGGCCATGAATCCTGCGTGCTCGCTGCCGGAGTGCGCTCCACTCGAGCGCTCGCGGAGCGCCGTGGAGAACGGGATCGGGTCGGGCATGGCGCAAGTCTAGAAGACTTAGGGCATCCTTACCTAGTCGATCTCGGCACCGGTCAGGCGTGCGCTCGTGGTTCGAGCCCGAGCCGTCGGCATGCCTCGTCGTAGAGCGCCACGATCTCTCGGCGAACCTCGGGGCGCTGGGTGATCCCGCCCGCGGGCCAGGGGATGCTGACCTCGATCGTCTCGCCGCTGCGGAGCTGCGCATCCCACCGGCCGCCCTCGCCGTCGAAGTCGGTCATCGTCGCCGTCACGATGTCGCTCGTCGGCCCGAATGCCTTCGCGATCAGCAAATTGTCGTCGCCATGGTCGGCATTCATGTGGCCGAGAACTCCCGCGCGTGCGGCGTCGTCGAATCGGTGGGGCATTTCAACAGCCTAAGGAGGTTGAATACGGGAACGACACACGGTGTGTTTGAATCATTGCACTACACCGGGGGGTGAGATGCGCATAAGTTCCACACGACAGCACCGTGCTGTCGCCATCCTCGTCGCGCTGGGGCTTGTGAGTGGTCTCGCCGGATGCGCCGCCGACAACCACGTCGATCTGGACTTCCCCGCTCAGTCGGATGCCGCCTTCCCCGACGAGACCGCCGCGCAGCTGCAGGCCGCGGTGGAGTTCGCGATGGCCGCCACCGGATCGTCGGGTGCCGTCGTCGGCGTGTGGGCGCCGTGGAGCGGCAGCTGGGTGACCGGAATCGGAACGCAGCACCCGGGCGATGACGAGGCGGTCACCGCAGACATGCAGTTCCGGGCGGGCAAGATCACCCGGGCGATGACGTGCGATGTGCTCTACGCCGTGGCCGCCGAAGGCAAGGTGAGCCTCGATGACAACGTGTCGGACTACGTCGCAGGGGTTCCCGAAGCCACGGGCGTGAGCCTTCAGGAACTGTGCAATGGCACATCGGGGATCGGCTCGTTCGCGAAGCAGCTCGGGCCGCTCTGGCTCAGCAACCCCTCGAGAACGTGGGATCCCCGCGAACTCGCCAGCTACGGTCTCGGCCAGAAGCGGCTCTTCGATCCGGGCAAGGCATACGCCAGCTCGGATGCGGGATACGTCCTGCTCGGCCTGGCGCTCGAGCGCGCCACCGGCCAGCGCGCGGCCGCCCTGATCGACCGGTACGTCGTCGACCCGCTCGACCTCGCCGGCACGGAACTGCCCTCGCCGAGCACCGTCGAGCCCGGATCCAGCGGTTCGGTGCTCAGCGGAACCGTGTCTCTGACCGGCAAGAACGGACTCGACTGCGCAAAGCCTCGCGACATCACAGAACTGTCGTCGAGCGTCGGCTTCACCGACGCCGGCGTCGTATCGACCATCGCCGATCTCGGCAGGTACGGGCGGGCGCTTGCGGCGGGAGCATTGCTGCCGGACGGCATCGACCGCTTCGCCGACCCGATCGCACCCTATGCGAAGGCGCCGGCGTGGTACACCGCGACGGGCGGGACTTTTCAGGCTGGATCCTTGATCGGGCAGTTCGGCAAGGTGCCCGGGTACCTGCCGGCGGTCTTCTCCGACCCTGACTCGGGTCTCACCGTCGCTGTCGTGCTGAACAACTCGGCCGCGTCGAGCGATCTCGTGGCGTTTCTCGCCTGGCAGCTTGCCGCCATCGCATCGAAGGCGCCCGCCGCGGCGGGAGAGACCGCTCCGGAAGCAGGTCTGCCGTGGACCGCCTCGCAGTACCACGACATGATCGCGAAGGGCGCCATCTGCCCGCTCCCGACCCAGTGACCAGCGGGCCGTGACGCCCCGCGCGGGGACGACTCCCGCCATCCTGCTGGTCATCGCGGGGCTGGCGTGCCAAGAGGTCGGGGCGTCGCTCGCGGTGCTGCTGTTCCCCGAAGTGGGCCCGCTCGGCATGGTCATGCTGCGCCTCGTGTTCTCCGCGGTGCTCCTGCTGGCGATCGCCCGTCCGAGCATGCGCGGTCATTCACGCGATGCCTGGCTCGCCGTGGCCGGCTTCGGCGTGGTGCTCGCCGCCATGAACGGCCTCTTCTATCTCGCCCTCGAGCGCCTGCCGCTCGGCGTTACAGTCACGATCGAGGTGCTCGGACCGCTCGTGCTTTCGATCGTCGCGAGCCGCCGAGCGTCGGCCTGGCTGTGGGCGCTGCTCGCCCTCGTCGGAGTGGTCGCCCTCGGCGGTGGAGGCTGGGATGACCTCGACGCCCTCGGGGTGCTGTTCGCACTGGGCGCGGCGACGAGCTGGGCCTTCTACATCCTCGCCTCCGCTCGCGTCGGACGCGCCTTCCCCAAACTCGATGGCCTCGCACTCGCCATGACGGCGGGCGCGCTGCTTTCTCTGCCGTTCGGAATCGCGGATGCCGGTGCCTCGCTGCTTCGCGTCGACATTCTCGCCATCGGGGCTGCGGTCGCCCTGCTGTCGTCGACCATCCCGTACGCGTTCGAGCTCATCGCCCTCCGGAGGCTGCCGGCGGCAGCGTTCGCGATTCTCATGAGCCTCGCACCGGCGACCGCGGCGCTCGCCGGATTCGTCTTCTTGGATCAGACGCTGGGGTGGCTCGAGCTCGTCGGCATCGGGCTGGTCATCACCGCCAGCATCGGCGCTGTGCGCTCTTCGGGGCGTGCTGCGCGCGAAGCGGCCGAACCGCTGGCGTGACGTCGTCGCTGCATCCGTCTGGACGGTTCAGCTGCTGTTCGCGTCGCTCGCGCCGAAGCGCAGCAGGATCTTCCCGGCACGGCCGGGAACGGCGCTCGCGGCCGCGGCGGCGCGTGCTTCCTCGAAGGGATACACGGCTTCGACCGGGAGTGACACTTCGCCCGAACCGATGCGCTGAAGCAGTTCGCCGATCAGCGCGCCGCGCTTCGCGGCATCCATCGTCCTGCTCACGGTGCTTCCCCAGAAGCCCTTCACCGTCGCGTTCTTGAAGATGAGATCGCCCGACGAGATCTCCAGCGTGCTCGATCCCATCGCTCCGAACGACACGAGCGTGCCACCCTCGCCGAGGAGCGACAGCAGCTCTCCGGCCGCCTTCCCCCCGACCGAGTCGACCGCCGCGCGCGGTTCCGCGCCGCCGAGGATCTCAGCGGCGCGATCGCGCCAATTCGCGCCCTCAGTCGACACGACATCGCGGATGCCGAGGGCTGCGAGCTCATCGACGCCCGCATCGCGGCGCACCAGGCCGAGAACACGGATGCCGCGCGCGGGCGCAAACTGCGCGACCAGCTTGCCTACCGCGCCATTTGCGGTGTTCTGCGCGATCCAGTCGCCTGGCTGCACGTCGAGCGAGTCGAGGAGGGCGAGCGCGCTGAACGGCATCGAGATGAGCTGCGCGGCGGTCTCATCGTCGATCGCATCGGGCACCGGTACGAGCCCGGCCGCTTTGGCCAGGAAGTACTCGCTCCACGCCCCGAATGCGCCGCCGGTGACTCGCTGCCCCACCTGCAGGCCATCGACACCATCGCCGAGTGCGTCGACCACGCCGACCGCCTCGGTGCCCGATGCCGCAGGCAGTTCGGGCTTGAACCCATACGTGCCGCGTATCGTCCACAGGTCGTGGTTGTGGATGGGCGAGAGCAGGGTCCGCACGCGCACCTGTCCGGTCCCAGGCTCCGGGAGCGGGCGCTCGGCAACCTCGAGGACCTCGGTCGGATCGCCGAAAGTCGAATGGATGAGTGCGCGCATGGTGAGGCTCCTTTGCTGCCGGCGGGTCGACGAGCTCGGTGTGCCGGCGATGCACCTACAACACTAAACAGGGTCGCGGTGGGCCCGCCCGCACGGGAGTGACTCCTACAGGCATTGGAGGGGATGACGGGAATCGAACCCGCGCTATCAGCTTGGGAAGCTGAAGTTCTGCCATTGAACTACATCCCCGGCAGGCCTTTCGGCGCCCGGCCAGCATAGCAAACCGACCTCGCGTGCCCGACCGAGCGCCGAACCGGGGA
Source organism: Microbacterium pumilum (assembly GCF_039530225.1). NCBI lineage: Bacteria > Bacillati > Actinomycetota > Actinomycetes > Micrococcales > Microbacteriaceae > Microbacterium > Microbacterium pumilum. Next base: position 761,563 of record NZ_BAAAOH010000001.1, on the reverse strand, counting down.
TCCTCGCGCAGACCGCCGCCGGTAGGCTGATCGCGTGCTGCTCTCCGACCGTGACATCCGTGGCGAGATCGAGGCCGGGCGCATCGGGCTCGACCCGTGGGAGCCCGACATGGTGCAACCATCGAGCGTCGACGTGAGGCTCGACCGGTACTTCCGGCTGTTCGACAACCACAAGTACCCGTTCATCGACCCGGCGCTCGACCAGCCCGACCTCACTCACCTGATCGAGGTCGCACCGGATGAGCCGTTCGTGCTGCATCCTGGCGAATTCGCCCTCGGATCCACGTTCGAGCTCGTGTCGCTTGCCGACGACATCGCCGCACGGCTCGAGGGCAAGTCGTCGCTCGGCCGTCTCGGCCTCCTCACCCACTCGACCGCGGGATTCATCGACCCCGGTTTCTCGGGCCACGTCACGCTCGAGCTCTCGAACGTCGCGACACTGCCGATCACGCTGTGGCCGGGCATGAAGATCGGCCAGCTGTGCTTCTTCCGGCTGTCGTCTCCCGCTGAGAACCCCTACGGCTCCGGGCCGTACGGCAACAGGTATCAGGGCCAGCGGGGGCCGACGGCATCCCGTTCGTCTCAGAACTTCCACCGCACGGATGTCGGCAGGTCCGACGCGGGGTCGCGCGGCGACTGACCTCCCCGCCTAGCCGATCACCAGCGCCAGCGAGGTGTCGCCGCACGCGAGCACGCTCTGGCCGCCGGGGAGCACCGCCGCCACGACGCCCGGATCCGCCTCCCGCAGCGGAGCGAGGGCATCCGAAAGTCCGTCGAACCGCAGGATCGAGCCCGGCTCGCGGCGGGACTCGGTGGCTGTCACGACTCGACCGGACGCGTTCACGACGGCGCACGGCGCTCCGGTGCCGCGGATCACCTGCCGAAGCTCCAGTTCCAGCCGCGCGGCGTAGGCGTCGGCTCCGACGATTCCGACCATCCGCCCCGCCGCCCGAACGGGTGTCGTGATGGTGACGGTGTAGTCGTCGGTGCAGACGTAGTCGACATACGGCCCGGTCAGGTGTCTCGTGCCGGTCCGCTCGGGCACGCGCCACCACTCGAGTCCCGTGTAGTCGCGGAAATCCTCGCTGTCGGGATCGCTGACCGCGGCGAGCCGGCGCACCCCGGCTGCGCCGCGCGCTCCGTCGCCGGCGAGCCACCACGCGAGATGCCACTGGGCGTCGGCGAGATAGCCCGGCGTCGCGACGAAGCCGGCGCCGGTGATGAGTCCCGGGCCCTCGAGGGCCGGGTGGACGAGCGCGCTGACGATCGGGTCGAGCAGTGCCGCCGTCGGTTCGGGATGCCGCGACAGCCCGGCCTCGAGAGCGTCGCGCCACGCATCGATCGTGGCGAAGATCGGGTCGATCGTCTCGGCCACGTAGGCCGCGATCGCCGGCGGGCTCATCGTCGCGGTTGCAGTCATCGTGCCGTCTCCTGGATCGGGTGGGAATCGTCACCGGTCGAGCCGCCGGCGAGCTGGACGGATGCGTCGAGTCGCAGCTTCTCGTCCACGAGCCACTCGAAGGCCGCTTCGATGTGGGTGACCGTGGCCGCGCGGGCAGCAGCGGGCGCGACATCCCGGATCGCGCGGATCACCTCCGCACGACGTCGCGCACTCTCGTCACGGTACTCCTGCTCCCGCAGGCACAGCCAGAGCACCGGGCCCGCTTCCGCCTGCAGCCGCAGCTCCTCGTGCACGAGCCGCGGTGACTGGCTGACAGCGGCCACCTCCAACTGGAAGCGGCCGACAGCGCGCCGGGCGCCGCCCGCCGTCGCGAGGTCGGCGCGCTCGTCGATCGCCTGCAGCGTCTCGAGGTCGTCCTGGCTTGCGCGGTCGGCTGCGACCTCCGCCGCCGTGCCCGCGATCGCTGCGGCGTGCAGCGCGAGGTCGCGGATCTCGATGCGGCTGAGATCGCGCAGTCGCGCGTCCATGAGGGTGCGCGCGGCATCCCGGTCGTACGTCACGAAGCTCCCGCCGTCGCGACCTCGACGCGTCTGCACGAGACCCTTGTCGCGCATGCCCTCGAGTGCCTCGCGGGCGGTGACGACCGCGACTCCGAGGCTCTTCGCGAGCTCGGACTCACTCGGCAGTCGCTCACCGTCGCGCAGCACACCGGCCACGATCGCATCGGTGAGCCGCTGCTCGACGAGTTCGGCGCGGCCGGTGGCGTCGAGCGGCGAGAAGACCACTGCGTGCGTCGCGTCCCGGCCGGTCGTGGCCTGCGGCATGTGTGCTCCCACGGATGACGGCGGCACGGATGACGGTGGCCCCGATGACCGCGGCTGGGCGGCGTTGACGGCGGCACTCCCGAGATCCGTGACACGACCGTAACACGGAAGGTCGAATCCAGACATCTGGATCCATATGATTACTCCCAGCGACATCGAGGAGACGCGAATGACCGACCAGCCCGCCATCCGGCTGACCGGGCTCACGAAGGAGTTCGGCAGCGTGACCGCCGTCGACCACGTCGATCTCGAGATCGCGGCGGGGGAGTTCTTCTCGATGCTCGGTCCATCGGGGTCGGGAAAGACGACCGTGCTGCGCCTCATCGCGGGCTTCGAGCAGCCGACGTCGGGCACGATCGAGCTGTTCGGGCAGGACGTCACCGCGAAGGCGCCGTTCGATCGCGATGTCAACACGGTCTTTCAGGACTACGCGCTCTTTCCGCACATGAGCGTGCTCGACAACGTCGCATATGGGCTCCGAGTCCGAGGGATGAAGCGTGCGCAACGGCGAGACCGCGCCATGAAGGCCCTCGCCTCCGTGCGGCTCGAACAGTACGCCGACCGCCGCCCGGCCCAGCTCTCGGGAGGGCAGCGCCAGCGCGTCGCGCTCGCCAGGGCGACCGTCGTGCAGCCCAAGGCACTGCTGCTCGACGAGCCGCTCGGCGCCCTCGACCTCAAGCTGCGCGAGCAGATGCAGGTCGAGCTCAAGCAGATCCAGCGCGAGCTCGGCATCACGTTCATCTTCGTGACCCACGATCAGGAAGAGGCGCTGACACTCTCGGACCGCATCGCGGTCTTCAACGCCGGTGGAATCGAGCAGCTCGGCACACCGCGAGACCTGTACGAGCGGCCCGCATCCCGCTTCGTCGCGGACTTCGTCGGGACCTCGAACGTCTTCGACCACGAGCGATCGCAGACGATCCTCGGTCGCGCCGGCGAGCACTCCGTCCGGCCCGAGAAGCTCACCCTCTCGCGGACGCCGCAGGAGGGGGAGGGCATCCACTCGGCACCCGGGACGGTCGTGGAGTCCATCTACGTCGGAAGCGGCATCCGGAGCGTCGTCGATCTGGATGCCGGGGTGCGGGTGACGGTGCTCGAGCCCAACGTCCGCGGCCGAGTGGACGACGACGAGCGCGGCAACCGCGTGATCGTCAACTGGCACGACGGCGATGTGATCTCGCTCTACCCGCCGGCAGGCGGCGGTTGAGCGCAATACAGGACCCATCCGCAGCACCCGAGAGAAGCAGGAGAGGAACCATGAGAGGCATCACAACGATGCGGCGCGGCTCGATCGTCGCCGCCATCGCGATCGGCTCGGTCGCCGTGCTCACCGCATGCGGCACGAGCTCCGGAGGCGGCACCGCCGCACCGGAGGCCACCGAACTCGGCGACATGGAGTCGTCCGTGTCGATCCTGGCGTGGCCGGGCTACGTCGAGGACGGATCGAACGACCCCGCCGTCGACTGGGTGACCCCGTTCGAGGAGGACACCGGCTGCGAGGTCGTGTCGAAGAGCTACCCCACATCGGATGACGCGGTCAACCTCATGAAGACCGGCGACTACGACGTCGTCGCCGCGTCGGGCGATGCGACGCTGCGCCTCATCGCTGCGGGGGACGTCGCGCCGATCAACACCGATCTCATCCCCAACTACGCGGGCATCTTCGACTTCCTGAAGGATCAGGCGTGGAACTCCGTCGACGGTGAGTCGTACGGCGTGCCGCACGGCTACGGCGCGAACCTGCTGCTGTACAACACGGATGACGTGACCCCTGCGCCGACGTCGTGGGATGTCGTGTTCGACAAGGCGAGCGAGTACACCGGCAAGGTCACGGCGTACGACTCGCCGATCTACATCGCCGACGCCGCCGTGTACCTGATGGCGCACCAGCCCGACCTCGGCATCACGAACCCGTACGCCCTCGACGAGACGCAGTTCCAGGCGGCCGTCGATCTGCTGAAGGAGCAGCGACCCCACATCAGCGAGTACTGGTCGGACTACCTCAAGGAGATCAGCGCGTTCGAGACCGGTGATTCCGTCGTCGGAACGACGTGGCAGGTCATCGAGAACTCGCTCGAGGCCGAGGGAGCGGCGACCGACGTCGTGCTGCCCGAAGAGGGCGCCACCGGATGGTCGGATACCTGGATGATCGCATCCGAGGCGAAGAGCCCGAACTGCGCCTACGCATGGCTGGACTACATCGCGAGCCCCGAGGCCAACGCCACGGCGACCGCGTACTTCGGCGAGGCGCCGTCGAGCGAGGCGGCATGCGACTTCCGCGACGACTGCGAGGCGTACCACGCCGGTGACGCCGACTACGCATCGCAGATCTGGTACTGGACGACGCCGATCGCCGACTGCGTCGACGGCCGCACGGATGTCGAGTGCATCGACTACGCGCAGTGGACGCAGGCCTGGTCAGAGATCAAGGGCTGACCGCACGACCGAACCGGAGCGTCGGGTGGCGGCCGCACCCGCCACCCGACGCCCCCACATCGCCTGAACCCAGGAACGGCACATGACGACCGACGTCTCCACAACCCCTCGGGCCTCCGGCTCCGAGCCCGGGCCTGCTGGGGTCCCGACGCCTCGCCGCGGCATCGGTCGTCGAACGTCGTCGTTCCTCACCACGCATCCTCGCGCGAGGCTGACGCTGCTGCTGTCGGCGCCGCTGTTCTGGCTGGGCGTGGTCTACATCGTGGCGCTGGTCCTCCTGCTGGTGACCGCGTTCTGGAGCGTCGACAGCTTCACCGGCGAGATCCAGACCCAGTTCACGCTCGACAACATCATCACGGTGCTCACCGGGTCGCTCTACCAGACCGTCACGCTGCGCACGCTCGGTGTGGCGCTGACGGTCACCTTCATCGACGTCGCCCTTGCCCTGCCCATCGCGTTCTACATGGCGAAGGTGGCCTCGCCGCGCGCGCAGCGGATCCTCGTGATCGCGGTGCTGACGCCGTTGTGGGCGAGCTACCTCGTGAAGGCGTACGCGTGGCGATCCGTGCTGTCGCAGGACGGCATCCTGGAATGGATGCTGGCGCCCTTCGGACTGCACACTCCGGGCTACGGCCTCACGGCGACGGTCATCACCCTCTCGTACCTCTGGCTGCCGTACGTGATCCTGCCGATCTACGCGGGGCTCGAGCGGGTGCCCGACTCGCTGCTCGAGGCCTCCGCCGACCTCGGCGGCAGGACATGGCGGACGCTTGCCCTCGTGGTGTGGCCGCTCACGCTTCCCGCGATCATCGCGGGCACGATCTTCAGCTTCGCGCTGTCGCTCGGCGACTACATCACGGTGAACATCGTCGGCGGCGCGAACCAGATGCTCGGAAACCTGGTCTACACGAACGTCGGCGCAGCGAACAATCTGCCGCTCGCGGCGGCGATCGCCCTCATCCCGATCGTCATCATCTTCGGCTACCTCGCCCTGGTGCGTCGCACCGGTGCGCTGAACAACCTCTAGGAAGCGGACATGCGACTCGGAAAGCCTGCGCGAGTGATCCTCGCCGTGGTCACCGGCCTCATCCTCGTCGCGGTGTACGTGCCGTTGTTCGTCGTGCTCGTCAACTCGTTCTCGACGTCGACGTCGTTGACGTGGCCCCCGCCCGGGTTCACCCTGGAGTGGTGGGGCAAGGCGTTCCAGAGCGCCGGCGCGATGGAGGCCGTCCTCACGAGCCTTCAGGTGGCGATCGTGGCGACGCTCATCTCGCTCGTGCTCGGAACGCTCATCTCGCTGGCCCTGCAGCGGTTCACCTTCTTCGGCCGTGAGGCGATCAGCCTGCTGATCATCCTGCCCATCGCCCTGCCGGGCATCATCACCGGTATCGCGCTCAACAACTTCTTCCGCACGATCATGGGCGTGCCGCTGTCGATCTGGACCGTGGTGATCGCGCACGCGACCTTCTGCATCGTCACGGTCTTCAACAACGTGATCGCCCGCCTGCGACGAACCGGCACGAGCCTCGAAGAGGCGTCATCCGACCTGGGTGCCGGGATCTGGACGACCTTCCGGCTCATCACCTTCCCACAACTGCGGTCTGCACTCCTCGCCGGTGGACTGCTCGCCTTCGCGCTCAGCTTCGACGAGATCATCGTGACGACGTTCACGGCCGGATCCGGCGTCACGACGCTGCCGATCTTCATCCTGAACAACATGTTCCGCCCCAACCAGGCGCCCATCGTGAGCGTGATCGCGGTTGTGCTGGTCGTGGTGTCGATCGTGCCGATCTACATCGCGCAGCGGTTGTCGGGTTCGGAGCAGCAGCGGCGATAGCGATGGTTCAGTGCGCGGTGCGCACCCCGATCTCATCGTGCACGAGCACGGCGGCGACCCTCGCCCCCTGGCCTGCGGCGACGATGAGCTGCTGCGGGCCGGGGGCGACGGCATCTCCTGCCCCGTAGAGGCCCGCGACAGACGCCCGCCCCGAGCGATCCACCGCGAGGTGCCCGTCACCGTCGAGCTCGACCTCGAGATCAGCGAGGAAGTCGAGCGCGGCGCTCCAGTGCGGACGCACGAATCCGCCGGCGATCTCGACCCGTGATCCGTCCTCGAGCCGCACAGCGCCGACGGCGCCTCGTTCGCCTTCGAGGTCGGCGATCCGGCGGCGCTCGACGACGATTCCGGATGCCGCGAGCTCCGCCTCCTCGACCGGGTCGACGACATCCGCCCCGTTCGTGAAGACGGTGAGCCGATCGGTCCACCGCGCGATGAGCCGTGCCCGATCGGCGAGGTCGGGCGTCTCGCCGATGAGTGCGAGCGCCCGGTCCTGCAGCTCCCACGCGTCGCACGCAGCACACGAGAACACCGACATGCCGTAGAAGGCACGGATGCTCGGGATACCCGGCAGCGTCTCGCGGAGCCCCGTGGCGACGATGACGGCGCGGGCGAGGACGGATGCGGGTGCCTTGCGGCCCTCGAGCGCGACGACGAACCGGGCTTGGGCTGCCGACCTGCAGGATGGTTCGGTCACGGCGGTGACGCGGGTGCGCCCGAGGACTTCTACCAGTGGGTAGGCAACGAGCTCGGCGCGGGCGAGGCGGCGCAGCTCGTGCGGCGGCACCCCATCGCGGGTCAGGAAGCCGTGCGAGTTGAGCGTGGCGGCATTGCGCGGGCGATCCGCGTCGACGACGAGCACACGTGCGCGCGAGCGGCCGAGATTCAGTGCCGCCGACAGGCCGGCAGGCCCACCGCCGATGATGACGGCGTCGTACAGCGCGGCGTCGTATACGTCATCACGCATGCTCGGTCGCCTGCGGTGGAAGAGCGGCGACGAGGGGATGGTCGCCCGCGATCACACCTGTCTTGGCGGCGCCGCCGGGTGAGCCCACCTCGGCGAAGAACTCGACGTTCGCTGTGTAGTAGTCCCGCCACTCGTCGGGCACATCGTCTTCGTAGTAGATCGCCTCGACGGGGCACACCGGCTCGCAGGCTCCGCAGTCGACGCACTCGTCGGGGTGGATGTACAGCATCCGATCGCCCTCGTAGATGCAGTCGACCGGACATTCGTCGATGCACGCACGATCCTTCAGGTCCACGCACGGCAGCGCGATCACGTACGTCATGCGAGCGGTTCGAAGCTCGACAGGTCGAGCGTGGCGATCTGCTCGGGCGCATAGCTGCTGAGGCGCACGACATCTCCGACGACGACGACCGCAGGCGAGCGCACGCCGCGCTCCGCCGCCTGGTGGGCGATGGTGGCGAGCGTGCCGATCGTCACGCGCTGGCTCGGCCCGAACCCGTCCTCGATGATCGCGACGGGGCATCCTGCGCCGCGCTCGCCGCGCGCGAGGGTGATCGCGGCATGAGCGAGAGTGCCCACGCCCATGAGCAGCACCACGGTGTGGTCGCGGCCGCCCCCGAGTTCGCGGATCTGGTCGTGCCCGGTCGCGACGGTGAACGCGGTCGCGACGCCGCGATGTGTGAGCGGGATGCCGGCGAGCGCGGGCACCGAGATCGCACTCGTGACGCCCGAAACGACCTCGACGTCGACCTGCGCCCGACGGCAGTGGTCGAGCTCCTCCCCGCCGCGCCCGAAGACGTAAGGGTCGCCGCCCTTGAGCCGCACCACTGTCTTGCCGTCGCGGGCGAGCTGGACCAGCAGGGCGTTGATCGCATCCTGTGGCACGGCGTGATGGCCGGGAAGCTTTCCGACGTCGATGACCTCGGCCCGCAGTTCGACACCCTCGGCTTCGAGGCCGTCGAGCACCGCACGGGCACCGAGCCGATCGGCGACGATGACGTCGGCGGCCTCGAGGGCACGCAGGCCCCTCACGGTCAAGAGTCCCGGGTCGCCCGGGCCGGCGCCCACGAGCCAGACTTTGCCGCCGGAAATCGTCGCGGTCATCGGGAACCTCCTGAGATGAGCAGCCCGCGGCGGCGCAGCATCCTGCGCTCGATGGGGCCGAAGAAGACGAGTTCGATCAGGATGCCGATCGCGAGGATCAGCAGGATGGTCCCGAGTACGCCGGCGAGATCCGCGAGTTCGCGCGACTGCTGCAGCATCGAGCCGAGGCCGAAGCCGATCGTGCCGCCGACGGCGATGATCTCGGCGGCCATGAGCGACCGCCACGAGAATGCCCACCCTTGCTTGAGGCCCGCGAGGTAGCCGGGCAGTGCGGCAGGAAGGATGACGGATGTCGCGAGCTGCGCCCGGCTCGCCCCGAGCACCGTGCCGACGCGCCTGAGCTGCGGGGGAACCTGGTCCACACCGGCGATGAGGCCGTTGACGATCGACGGGATGGCGCCCATCAGGATCACGAAGTACACGGTCGCGTCCGACAGACCGAACCAGATGATCGCCGCCGGCACCCACGCCACCGAGGGGAGTACCTGGAGGCCGGAGATGATCGGTCCGATCGCACGACGCAGCGGGCGCACCTCGGCGAGCAGGAGACCCAGCGGCGTGCCGACGACGACCGCGATGAGGAAGCCGACGATGCCGCGCTCGAGGCTCGTGGTGACCGCCTCCTGCAGTCTGCCGGACTGCCACGCCTCGCCCATCGCCGCGAGTACGTCGAGGGGTCCGGGCACGATGTCGGGCCGGGGCTGCGCGATGACGACGTAGAGCTGCCACACCACGATGAGGAACGCGACGAAGATGAGGGGCGGCAGCACGCTGGTCGCGAAGCGCCGCCAGCGCCCGGGCGTGCTGGTCGGATCGGTCTGGAGGCGATCCAGACCCGCGGCGAGGCTGCGAAGGTCCTCTCCTCCCGCGACCGGGCGCACTTCGACCTCGACGTCACGCGGCATTTCGGCGGATCTCCTTGCGCAGCTGATCGGTGATCTCGATCGAGAGCGCGGCGACCTCGGGCGACTCGATGCGCCGCCCGGCGGTCTTCGCGATGCGCCACTCACCGGCCACCCGACCGGGGCGGCTCGACAGCAGGATCACGCGCTCGCCGAGGCGGGCCGCCTCGCGGACGTTGTGGGTGACGAACACGATCGTGCGGCCCGTGGCGCGCCAGACGCGCTCCAACTCCTCGTGCAGGAGGTCGCGGGTGATCGCGTCGAGCGCGGCGAACGGCTCATCCATCAGCAGCACCGGGCGGTCCTGCGCGAGCGCGCGTGCCAAAGCAACGCGCTGCCGCATCCCGCCGGAGAGTTCGTGAGGACGCTTCTCCGCGGCATCCGCGAGATTGACGGTGTCGAGCAGCGCGAGCGCCTTCGAGCGACGCTCTGCCCGCGGGACTCCCCGCAGTCGCAGAGCGAGTTCGACGTTGCGCCGCGCGGTCAGCCACGGCATGAGCGCGGACTCCTGGAACATCACGGCCGAGCCCGCGGCCGGCGTCTCGATGTGTCCTGCCGTCGGCCGGTCGAGACCCGCGATGAGGTTGAGGAGCGTCGACTTGCCGCATCCCGACGCGCCGAGCAGGCATACGAACTCCCCGGGCGCGATGTCGAGGTTGATGTCGTCGAGCACGAGCGGTCCCTCGCCGAAGCGCTTGCCGACGTGCTCGATGCGCACGGCCGGCTCGACCGGCCGCGCCGGCTCTCGCACCGGAGTGACGCTGTCGAAGCTCGGGGCGAGCGGGCCGGCGACGCGGATGCCCGGTGCCGCACCGTCGAGATTCGACGATGCGGCACCGGAAGACCTGCGAGCCGCTGAGGTCACGGCTATTCCTCTCCGAGCCCCGCCGCCGACACCGGCTCCTCGCCGGCGGCTTCGAGCAGTCCGTTGAGCAGGGTCAGGTCGAACAGCCCGTCGATCGAGCCCTCCTTCTGAGTGCCTGCTGCAAGCCCGTTCTCGACGAGCGTCTGGAACGTGTCGGCATGCGGATCGACCGAGAAGGTCACGTGCTGGAGAGCCCGTTCGATGACGGCATCGTCCAGCGGCTTGCCGGTCTCGGCCTCGAGGGCGTCGTTGATCACGCCGGGCGCATCGTCGGGGTTGTCGGCGATCCACTGGACGGCCGCGATGTGTCCTTCCAGCAGGTGCTCGACCACGGTCGGGTGCTGCTCGAGGAAGTCGGCGCGCACGAGCAGCACGGTCGTCGGGAACTCACCGTCTGGCCAGAGGTCCGCCTCATCGACCAGCACGTGAGCACCCGCGTCGAGGATCAGTCGCGACACCCAGGGCTCCGGCAGCCATGCGCCGTCGATGTCGCCCTGCTGGAACAGCGTCAGCGTCTGGGCATTCTCGGTCGGTGTGATGCTGACGTCGCCGCCGCCTGTGGTGTCCGTCTCGTATCCCTCGTCAGCGAGCCAGCTGCGCAGCGCGACATCCTGCGTGTTGCCCAGCTGCGGTGTGGCGAGGGTCGTGCCCTCGAGGTCTGCGGGCGCGTCGATCCCGTCGCGCACGACGAGTGCGGCACCACCGGTCGCGGCGCCGGCGACGATGTGCGCCGACTCTCCCGCGGACTGGATGAAGGTGTTGATCGACGGGTTGGGGCCGATGTAGGTGGCGTCGATCGCGCCAGCGGACAGCGCCTCGATCGCAGCGGGACCGGCATTGAAGACCTGAGTCGTGATGTCGACGTCACCGAGGGCATCGGCGAACAGGCCCTCCTCGAGGCCCACCAGCGCCGGTGCGTGCGTGACATTGGCGAAGTAGCCGAGACGGAGCTCGGTGACCGGCTCCTCCTCGGCAGGGCTGCTGCCCGCGGCGGATGCGCAACCGGCCATCATGGCAGCCACAAGTCCAAGAGTGGTGATCGTCGTCGCGGTGCGGATGGTGTTCACGGTTCGCCTCCTTCAGGTGGGTATTTCGATGGGGTGAGCTGCTCGACTGGTTCAGTCGCGCACGATGCCGGCGGCGAGAGTCGCGCCGTCGGACGGATGGATGACGAGGAACGAGCCCCCGTGGCGGTTCGAGGAATAAGGCTCGAGCGGCAGGTCGGCCGACAGGCGCAGACGCGCGCGGCCGATGTCGTTGGTGCTGAGCTCGTCGGCCGGCTCGTGCGTGAGGCGGTCGAGGTCGTAGCGCGAGTCGATCTGCTGCAGGATGGCCTGCACAGTCGCGGTGCCGTGCTTGACGAGCACGCGCGCTCCGGTCGACAGGGTGCGGGAATCGAGCTGGAACAGCTCGGCATCGATTTCGCGGCGCGCCGGAGGAAGAGTGCCCGCCGCGACGACGAGGGCGCCTCGAGCCACATCGACGTCGTCGGCGAACTGGAGAGACACGGACTGCGGTGCCCCGGCTTCGTCGACATCCGTGCCGGCGGCCTGGATGCCGGTGATCGTCGTCGCGATGCCGGACGGAAAGATCTCGACCCGATCACCGATCCGGATGCTGCCCGAAGACACCCGCCCCGCTACCGCGCGGTAGTCGCGCAGCCGCTCCGCTTGGAGCGGGTCGTCGGCGAGATCGGGCGAGAGCCCGCCCTGCGGACGCAGCACGAGCTGCACCGGCAGGCGGAACGGCCCGGGCGCCCGGTCGTCGAGCCGCGACGAAGGAGCGTATCGAGTCACGAGCTCGTCCTGGGTCGGTAGCGACTCGAGCAGTTCGAGCAGAGCCGGACCCTCGTACCAGGGCGTGCGCTCGGACCGCTCGACGATGTTGTCGCCTTCGAGCGCCGAGACGGGCAGGACGTGGACGTCCTCGATCCCGAGTTCGGCGGTCACTGCGCGCACGTCAGCCTCGACCGGCGAGAACGCATCCTGTGAGAAGCCGAGCAGATCGATCTTGTTGACCGCGACGATGACGTGTGGCACGCGCAGCAGCGCGAGGACGGCAAGGTGGCGCCGCGTCTGCTCGAGCACTCCCTTGCGGCCGTCGATCAGCACGACGACGGCATCCGCGGTCGTGGCGCCGGTCACCATGTTGCGCGTGTACTGCACATGTCCGGGACAGTCGGCGAGGATGAACGACCGCGACCCGGTCGAGAAGTAGCGGTAGGCGACGTCGATGGTGATGCCCTGCTCGCGCTCGGCCCGCAGGCCGTCGGTCAGCAGCGCGAAGTCGAAGTCGCCGTGCGCGAACCCGCGCTCCGCAGAGGTGCGCGCCACCTGCTCGAGCTGGTCGGCCAGGATCGCCTTGGAGTCGTGCAGCAGCCGCCCGACGAGCGTGGACTTGCCGTCGTCGACCGATCCCGCCGTCGCGAACCGGAACAGCGTGGGCTCGGACTCCCGGTCCCCTCTACCGGTTACGGACGCGACACGCCGTGTCGGCCCTGCGCCCCGCGGCGTGTCCCGTCCGTAAACGGTGGGGGTGGCGGTGGAGGTGGGGGTGGGGGTGGAGGTGGCGAGATCGGGCATCAGAAGTACCCGTCCTTCTTGCGGTCTTCCATGGCTGCTTCGGAGATGCGGTCGTCGGCGCGGGTCGCCCCGCGTTCGGTGAGCGTCGAGCGCCCGACTTCGACCACGATCGAGGCCAGGTCTGCGGCATCCGACTCGACGGCGCCGGTGCAGCTCATGTCGCCCACGGTTCGGTATCGGACCACGCGTCGCTCGATCGTCTCTTCGGCTCGGGCGGGGGAGAACTCACCGACCGCTCGCCACATGCCGTCGCGCGCATACACCTCGCGCTCGTGTGCGAAGTACAGCGGTGGCAGCGGGATGCGCTCGCGCTCGATGTAGCGCCAGACATCGAGCTCGGTCCAGTTCGAGATCGGGAACGCGCGCACGTGCTGGCCGGGCGTGTGACGCCCGTTGTACAGGCTCCACAGCTCCGGCCGCTGGTTGCGCGGATCCCACTGCCCGAACTCGTCCCGCAGCGAGATGATCCGCTCTTTCGCGCGAGCCTTGTCCTCGTCGCGCCGCGCACCCCCGAAGACGGCATCGTGCCGGCCGGCCGCGATCGCGTCGAGGAGCGGGAGTGTCTGCAGTGGGTTGCGGGTGCCGTCGGTGCGCTCCTGCAGTCGCCCATCGTCGATGTAGTCCTGAACCCGCGCGACCTCGAGCCGCACCCCGAGACGTTCGACGGTCTCGTCGCGGAACGCGAGCACTTCGGGGAAGTTGTGCCCGGTGTCGACGTGCAGCACCGGGAAGGGCACGCGGCCAGGAGCGAACGCCTTGGCGGCGAGGTGCAGCACCACGACCGAGTCCTTGCCGCCCGAGAACAGCAGCACAGGGCGCTCGAATTCGGCGACGACCTCGCGGATGATGTGGATGGCCTCGGCCTCGAGCAGGTCGAGGGTCGAGAGGCGGTGACTTCGGCTCGCCGGCCCGCGAGCATCGGTCGCTGAGCCTGTCGAAGCGTCCGATGCACGCCCGGACCCTTCGACAAGCTCCGGGACCTGACTGAGGGCGGCGTCCACGGCGGTCATAGGTGCAGCCCGCATTCGATCTTCGAGAGGCCGGCCCATCGACCCGAGCGGGGGTCCTCGCCGGCTGCGACCGGCTTGGTGCACGGCTCGCAGCCGATCGAGGGGTACCCGTTCGTCACGAGCAGGTTCACCGGAACCTGATGGGCACCGGCATAGTCGAGCAGGTCGTCGAAGGTCCACGCGGCGACCGGGTTGACTTTGACCAGGCCATTTCGCGCATCCCAGGTGACGAGGGGCGTGTTCGTGCGCGTGGGAGCCTCTTCGCGGCGGACGCCGGTGAACCACAGCTCGTAGCCGGCGAGTGCGTCCTTCAGCGGTGCGACCTTTCGCATCTCGCAGCACAGCGTCGGGTTGCGGTCGTGCAGCTTGGCGCCGAACTCCGCGTCCTGCTCGGGGACAGTCAGCTGCGGCAGCACGTCGACGATGCGCACGTCGAGCACGCGACCGACCTCGTCGCGGGTGATGCGGGTCTCGGCGAAGTGGTAGCCGGTGTCGAGGAACAGCACGTCGACGCCCGGCAGCTGCTCGGCAACGAGGTGCGGCAGCGCGGCATCGGCCATCGAGCACGCGACGGCCGCGGCATCCGCCCCGAAGTTGCGGGCGACCCACGCGACGACCTCGGCGGGGGATGCCTCATGGTCGGTCAGACTGCCGAGCTCGAGGTTGCCCTGCTCGGCGAGCGCCTCGAGCTCTTCGGCGGACCGCTTGGTGGCGAGACGTGGGGCGAGGGACACGGTCATTGGATCCTCCACTCGCTGCCGTTCGACACGGTCGATTCACAGGAGATCGCGCGTTCGAAGGAGACCCCGCTCGCCATCCGTCCTTCGAACGGCAGATCTCCGCCGGAGTGCGCGATCCCGCGCAGCGAGCTACTCATTGCAGCGCCTCCTCTTCGGCGCGATGGGCCCACTCGGCGAACGTCTCGTCGGTCGCAGCATCCCGATCCGCGAGAAATCGCGTGACCACGCGCTCGACGTACACCGCGATACCGTCTGCGGTCACCTTGAGGCCGCGGACGGTGCGGCCGAGTTCGGCTTCGTCGCGGTGCTGCGAGGCGAGCCCTCCGCCGAGGTGCACCTGGTAGCCGGGCACCTGCTGACCGGCGTCATCCATGATGAGCTGGCCCTTGAGCCCGATGTCGGCGGTCTGGATGCGCGCGCACGAGTTGGGGCAGCCGTTCACATGCAGGCTGATCGGATGCGGCAGGTCGAACTGGGCGAGGCGCTCCTCGAGCTCGAGCACGGCCGTCGTCGCGAAGCCCTTGGTCTCGACGATGGCGAGCTTGCAGAACTCGAGCCCCGTACACGCGATGGTGCCGCGGCGGATGAGGCTCGGACGCGCCTGAAGGCCCAGGTCGTCGAGGCCGGCGATGAGCGACTCGACATGGTCTTCGGGAATGTCGAGGATCACGAGCTTCTGGTGCGGGGTGGTCCGCAGTCGCGAGGAGCCGTGTGATTCGATGAGGTCGGCGAGCTTCGAGAGAGTCGGGCCCGAGACGCGGCCGACGATGGGCGTGACCCCGACGTAGAAGCGCCCGTCCTTCTGGCGGTGGACGCCGACATGGTCGCCCTGCGTCAGCGGCTTCGGCGCCGGGGGGCCGTCGGGCAGGGCATAGCCGAGGTACTCGTCCTGCAGCACCTGGCGGAACTTCTCGGTGCCCCACTCGGCGAGGAGGAACTTCAGCCTGGCCTTGTTCCGCAGTCGCCGGTACCCGTAGTCGCGGAAGATCTGCACGACGCCGTGCCAGACATCCGCCACCTTTTCGGGAGCGACGAACGTGCCGAGACGCTCGCCCAGACGCGGCGCGGTCGAGAGCGCACCCCCGACCCACAGGTCGTAGCCGATGCCGAGCTCGGGATGCTGCACCGCGACGAACGCCACGTCGTTGATCTCGTGGACGACATCTTGGCTCGGATGCCCCGTGATGGCGGACTTGAACTTGCGCGGGAGATTCGCGAGCGACTCATCGCCGATGAACCTCGAGGTGATCTCGTCGATCTGCGGCGTGGGGTCGATGAGCTCGTCGGCGGCGATGCCGGCGACGGGCGAGCCCAGGATGACGCGGGGCACGTCGCCGCACGCCTCGGTCGTGCCGAGGCCCACACCCTCGAGTCGGCGCCAGATCTCGGGCATCGCCTCGACTTCGATCCAGTGCAGCTGGATGTTCTGACGGTCGGTCAGGTCGGCGGTGCCCCGGCCGAACTCGGTGGAGATGTCGCCGATGACGCGCAGCTGCTCGGTGGTCAGCTGGCCGCCGTCGATGCGGACGCGCAGCATGAAGTACTCGTCCTCGAGCTCTTCCGGTGAGAGCGTGGCGGTCCTGCCGCCGTCGATCCCGGGCTTGCGCTGCGTGTAGAGGCCCCACCAGCGGAAGCGGCCGTGCAGGTCGGTGGGGTCGATGCTCGAGAAGCCGCCGGGGGCGTAGATCTTCTCGATGCGCTCGCGCACCGCGAGTCCGCCGTCGACCTGCTTCCACTCCTCGTTGCCGTTGAGCGGGGTGGTGCCGTCGATCTTCCACTGCCCGTTGGGCTTGGATGAGGGTCGCGGGGGCCGGGCCGGCGCGTGCTCGGGGCGCGGCGCACCGGCGTGCTCATGGGTGTCGCTGATCGTCACGGTGGCCTCCGAATGTCCCGAGCGTCCTCGGGGCGGACTCTGAAGCAGCCCACCCCGTGAGCGTAGGAGCCGATCGCGCGGCGGCCTATCGATGTGTCAAGGGGCGTTACGGGGCGTAACGCGGCGACACACAGTTGCTTATCGAGCCGGAGCGCTCATTGTTCCGCGGCGATCGCGGCGCGGTAGCGATCCACGACGATGTCGACGAGGACGGAGGGCGGTTCGTCGTCGTCGAGGAGAGGTCGTGCGACCGGCGAGCCTGCTGCGATGCGCACGGCGAGGTCGTGGAAGTAGCCGGGTGCGAGCAGATAGTTCGCGACGACGACGCGCGCTGCGTTCC
This sequence comes from Microbacterium pumilum, assembly GCF_039530225.1. Taxonomy (NCBI): domain Bacteria; kingdom Bacillati; phylum Actinomycetota; class Actinomycetes; order Micrococcales; family Microbacteriaceae; genus Microbacterium; species Microbacterium pumilum. Next base: position 744,681 of record NZ_BAAAOH010000001.1, on the reverse strand, counting down.
CGCGGGCCGACCCGACTGCGGCGCCGAGCCGCGGCTCTGCAGCCGCGAGGAATCCCACCGTGACCTCGCGCGACAGCGCCTCAGCGAGCATGGCACCGACTGCGCGGCAGTCGTCGTTGGCGCGCTCGTCGCTCGAGCCCGCCACGGCGAGCACGACGCCGTCGGTGTCATGCATGCCGAGGGCGCCGAGCCGCTGCAGCAGCACCTCCACAAGGCGGGCGTCGGGCCCGAGCGCCCGTGCGATCACGACTCCCTCGCGACCGGCGGACTGCTTCCTCAGGTCGACGCGCACGTGGTACCCCGCCGACAGCAGCAGGGGGACGATCACGACGGGCTTCCCGGCGGGGAGTGCGTCGAGGGATGCCGCGACATCCGGCTGCTGCACGTCCACGTGCCCGAGGCGCACAGTGACGTCGGCGAGCCGCTCCGCGACCGCGTCGGCCAGTCGACGGATGGCGGACTGACCCGCTTGCGACGCGGTGCCGTGCGAGATCGCGAGGAGTGCGGGCTGGGTCATCTCCCTATCGTGCCCGACGGCGCCGGGACGTCGAGCTCGGAATCGGGGTGGGCAGCCTCTTCCAGCGCCGGTTCGCGCGACGCGGTCTCGCGTGCAGCGGCCTCGCGCGGAGCGATCTCGACCGCGTGGGTGCGCGTCGCTGCGGTGGCGCGGTCGACGCCGTAGAGTCCGCCCGTGACGAGTCCGACCACGGCGTCGAGCACCGGGTCGCACGCGAGCAGTCGCACGTGTCCCAGTCCGGTCGTGCGCACGAGGCGTGCGCGGTCGCGATGCGATTCGAGCAGTGCGAGCGACCACGTCGGCGAAACCTGTCGGTCGGTGTCGTCGTGGGCGAGGAGGAGTTCGAGGTCCGCGGGGAGCGGGTCGGCAGTCGCGTCGTAACGGCGGATGAGGGATGCCTCGTCCTCGCCGATGCGGTGGCGGAAGTCCGCTTCGAAGTGCCGGCGCGTGGGCTCGTCGAGCCGCATCGCATCCGAGAACTCGCTCAGGAAGGCCGCGGGGCTTCCCGCTGAGGCGATCGCGGCGACCGACGCCGTCGTGACGCCCTGTCGGGCCGCGGTGAGGGCGGCCAGTCCTCCGAACGAGTGACCGACGATCGCGCGGAAGCGCCCGTGCGCGGCTTGAAGCTGGACGGTCGCCGCGACCCAGTCGCGCAGATCCGTGCGCCGGCCGGGTGAGTCGCCGTGCGCGGGGGCGTCGAATGAGACCACATGCAACCCCTCGGACACGAGCTCGCGCACGAGCGGGCCGAACTGCGAGGCACGTCCGCGCCAGCCGTGCAGCAGGAGCACGGTGTCGTCGCCTCCGCCCCATCGGTACGTGACCAGTTCGTGCCCTCGAACGCGCACGGCCCCGCGCCGAGCGCTGTCGTGGGTGGCCTCGTCGGCGGAGCGCACCGGCATCCGTCCTGCAGTGGAGAAGAACGCCGCCAGAGCAGCGCGGCCTCCGAGCCGGGGCGAGATCGCTGATGCGGCGGCCACGGCGCGGCGAGTGGTGGCGAAGGTGTCGGTCATCGGATCCTCCAAGTGTACGAACGATCGTACGTAGACTACACGAACGATCGTTCGTACACTAGTGTCATGACAGTTGTGACAGAGGACCGCCGCCGAGCTCGCGGCGATGCGTCGCGGCGTGAGATCCTCGTGCACGCGACCGACATCGCATCGGTGGAGGGGCTAGACGGCGTGACGATCGGGCGCTTGGCCGAGGCGTCGGGCCACAGCAAGAGCAGCATCGCCACCCTGTTCGGAGGCAAGGAGTCGCTGCAGATCGCCGCTGTCGCGGCGGCGGCGGACATCTTCCGCGAGCACGTGGTGTATCCCGCACGTCAGGAGCCGCGCGGTGTGCGACGGCTCGCCACGCTGCTTCGGCGGGCACTCGATTACTCGCGCGAGCGGGTGTTCACGGGTGGATGCTTCTTCGCGGCGACGGCGGCCGATGTGGACTCGAAACCGGGACCGGTGCGCGACGCCGTGCACGGCTGGCTGCGCGATTGGTACGGGTACCTCGAGGCGCAGCTGCGCCACGCGGTCGCCGCGGGTGAGCTGGCGCTCGACGACGAGGCGATCGAGCAGCTCGCCTTCGAACTCATCTCGCTCGACAACGAGGCGAACGCGCGATCGCTCATCGTCGGCAGCGATCGACCGTACCGCCTCGCTGCACGGGCCATGCGCGAGCGCCTTCTCACGGCCGGAGCCACCGCCGGGGCGCTCGCCGCCCTCGAGGCCTGACCCCGACGCGAAACCACCCCTTCTCGCCGAGTCCATCCCGGACGGCGGAGCCGTCGAGAGTGGGGGCGGGAAGGGGTGGTCTGGACAGGTCAGGGCTAGGAGGCCGACTGTCCGCGGGTGTAGCCGGCGTCGAAGCCCCGCTCGTACGCGCGCTCGGCGTCGTGGCGGTCGCGACCCTGACCCCGGCCGTGACCCTCGCGACCGGGGTGACCGTGGCCGTGCCCGCCGTGGGCGTGGCAGTCACCGTGATCGCCGTGATGACCCGGGTGACCGTGCCCCCGGTGGTGGTGCGGGTGGTCGGCGTGGTCGTGCATCGCATCGGGGCCGAAGCCCTCGCTGAATCCGCGACGCGCGCCGGGGCCGAAGCCGCGCGAGCCAAAGCCCGCACCGAAGCCGGGGCCGAAGCCCTCTCCGAACCCGCGGCCGAAGCCCTCGCCGAACCCGCGACCGAAGCCGGGTCGGAAGCCACCCCCGAAACCGCGGCCGAAGCCGGCCCATGGGCCGCGCTCGTTCTCATCCCACCCGAGTTCGCGTGCGATCGCCTCGAGCGAGGCGAGCGTGGTGGCGAAGTCCTCGGGTGAGACTGCTCCCGCGACGCGGGTGCGGATGCCGTCGACCACGGCGCCGAGGCGCTCCTTGGCGGCGCGCCCGTCATCGGTGAGGGTCCAGGTGCCGTCGCCGGCCTCCTCGACCCAGCCGCGCTGCTCGAGGCCGCGCAGCCGCTTGCCCTTGCGGGCAAGGCGCTCCGCGAAACCCGGAGCCTCCACGTCGCCCGAGATGAGGTTCAGCAGCATCCAGTCGCGACGGCTGACCCCCGCGTCGTCGAATGCGCGAGCGAACTCACGCGTGATGTAGGAGTCGACCGTGCGCAGCCAGTAGCCGATGGGACGGCGGTCGGCGCGGAGGTTCTCGCCGCCGCCAACCCCCGAGTCGTCAGAGTTCTCTGCGTTTTGCGTGTTGTCCGTGTTTTCGGTTTCCATCAGGAAGTCCTTTCATAGTGCGACGCGAAGAGGCCGCTCGGAGCTCTTCCCGGTAATTGCATGTCGAAGAGCATGTGTATGTAGTGTGACATGAAGTTCTGACATATGTCAAGTTGCATGTAAATTTGTCCTGTGAGCCCCGAGAACCCGGTCGACCCCGCCGACGCGATCGCCGCTGCGCTCGCCCGGCTCCGTGGACGACGGATGCCGCGGCCGCCCTGGGATCAGGGCACGCACGGTGGTCCGCACCACTCCCACGGTGAGCCGCCTTGGATGCACGGCGGCCAGCACCAGGGCCGGGGGCACGGAGGACCGCCGCCCTGGCTCGCCGGGGCACGTCTCGGCGGGCCCGCTCGGCTCAGGCTCCTCGATGCGCTGGCCGCGGCATCCGGCCCGCTCACCGTGAGCGAGATCGGCGAAGCCGTCGGAGTCGATCAGCCGCGCGCGTCGCGGCTGGTCCAGCAGGCGGTCGACATGGGCCTCGCCCGGCGGGAGGCCGACCCGGATGACGCCCGTCGCACTCGCGTCGCGCTCACGCCGCAGGGCTCCGCCATCGTCCGAGGGTTCCGCGGCGAACGGCGGGACGCGATCGACACGGCGCTCGCGCCCTTCACCGACGCCGAGCGGACGGAGCTCGCGCGCCTGCTCACCAAGCTCGCGGAGGGCTGGCCGCAGTGATCACCGCCGGCGGCTTCACGGTCAGAAGCTGGTGACGAGGTCGCCCAGCACCGCCTTGAGCTTGGTCGGGTCGGTCGCGTCGTAATAGTGCGCGCCGGTCGCCCCCGAGATCGCCTGGAGCGTCGTGACGTCGGCATCAGCACCGTAGGCAAGCGTGAACACGAGCACGGGGGACTCGTGATGCAGGTCCTGCAGGTCGGCGATCATCCGGTCGACACCGATCGTCGGATGGTTGGTGTCGTTCCTGCCGTCACTGAGCACGACGATCGCCGTGATGCGATCGGGTGACGACGTCTCGGCCTGCTGCGCCGCGAAGGTGTCCACCGCCTGATACAGCGGGGTGTCTCCCATCGAATGCAGCCCATCGAGAGCGCGGAGGAAGTCCTTGCGGGATGTGGCGATGTCGGCAACCGGAGCCACCTCGCCCGGCAGCATCGTGCCGTCTTCGTCCTGAGCGAAGGCCGCGAGCCCGACACTGTCGCCGGCCGTGAAGTGATCGAGGGCGAGCGTGATGGCGTCTTTCGCAGCGGTGAGCTTGGTGTCGGACGCCGAGATCGACTCATCCATCGAGCCCGAGACATCCATCAGGAACAGCACGCTCGCGCGCTTGCGCACCTGCGGGAAGCTCTCGTTCACTGCGGCGACGACATCCTGTCCCGGCAGCGTCAGCCCGCCCTCCGGCGCGGTGGCCAGGTGCGCGGTCTCGGCCACTCCCGGGTCGAGCTCGCCATTCAGGTCTCGGTAGCCCGACGTGCGGACGATCTCCTGGCCCTGCGCGGTGCCCGCGTAGCGGAGGAAGTCCGCCGCGGCATCCGCCTCGTTCTGATCGACCCAGTCGCCGGTCAGGACCACCGCGGGGTTGTCGGCGACGAAGAAGCCGTCCGTCGGGTAGATCGGCACGAGCTGCTCCTTCGGCGGGTCGGCCTCGATGCGGGTGATTCCGTCGCGGCTGGTGATGCCGCGGTTGTAGTCCCACACCGACTTCTCGTCGACGATCACCGCCGAGAGGAAGTCGGCCGCGGATCCGGATGCCTCGGCCTGACGTGCGTGCCAGAGGAAGTGCTCCGGCGTCGCCATGTAATGGCTCGTGGCGAGCTCGTGGTCACGGACGATCGCCTGGATCGCGGGCTCTTCGATCGCCGAGGCCGCTACGTCTGCGACCGAGCCTGCGGCAGTGCCGAAGGATGCGAACATCGCCGCTTCGCCGGATGTCGCCACGAGCGGGCTGGTCTTGCCGAGCTTGAAGCCGCCCCACTCGGGATGGCCCAGATCGCTCCACAGGTCCGCGTCGGAGGCGGCGTCGAAGATGTTCCGCCAGCTCGGCGCCGTGACATCCCACCCGATCGACTCGGCGAGAGGAGCGGGCATCGCGAGCACGACGTTCGAGGTCGCCACACTCACTCCGCCCTCGGGAACGGACGCCGCACCGTTCGCGCGGGCGAGCGAGAGCCAGGTGTGAGAGTCGGGCAGCCAGACGGTCGGGCGCTTGCCGGGGGCGATACCTGCGAAGCCCGCTTCGGCGGCTTCGGCGACGAGCCCGGACTTGTCTCGGGCGGCCTCGACAGCGACGCATGAGCCGTTGATGTCGCGGGGCTGAGAGCTGTAGGCGGCCGCGAGGTTGGCGACCATCTCGGCGTTCTCGAAGGACGACATCACCGTCACCGTGGTGCAGGGTTCGCCGCCGCTCTCAGCCGCCGGCACGTCCTCGGGGAAGACGGTCGGCGTGGCGCTCGGGGTCGGGCTCGCGGTCGACGTCCTGAACGGCTGCGGCATCGCGCTGCCCCCGTCTGCCAAGGCCGAGATCACGAGAGTGCCGACGGAGCCGATCGCCGCGACCAGGGTGACGATGCAGGCGACGCTGACCCAGATGACGAAGCGGCGCTGCCGGGCACGACGCGCGCGGCGACGCTCTTCGATCGCCGACGGCTTCGAACCGCTCATGGTTGCGGCTCGCGTGCGGTGGGGGAAGGGATGACGGCGCGGCGCGCTGCGATGCGCGCGCGGAGCGTGAGCTCAGGCATGGCGGATCCTCAGGTGGGGGGAGACCTGAAGCGGGTCGGGGGACCCGCGAACATCAGCGAGTCGGGTGAATCGCGATGGCACATCCTAGCCCGCCATCCTGGGGACGCCCCCGACCGGGGATCAGCGGACGGCGGTGTTCAGCATCCCGATGACCACAGCGGTCCACCAGCCGGCCTGCGACACGACGGCGCTCCACACGCACCACAGCCTCACCCGCGGCGGGATGGTCGCGAACGGCACGTGCGCGGGCAGTCGAGCGAGCTCTTCCGTGAGCCGCGTCATCGCGATGCCGTTCATCGCCACCAGCAGCACCGCGGCCATCTTGATGACCGTGAGAGGGTCCTCGAGGTTCGGCTGGAGGAACGCACCGCTGGCGAACAGGCCGATGATGCCGAGCCATGCGAGCGGCGAGACCGAGCGCTCGGTGTGCCGGAGGTCGGCAAGCGTGCGTCGCCTCATCATCCACAGCAGGCCGTTGTACTCGAGGAAGACGGCTGCACCGAGTCCGATGATGATCGAGGCCAGGTGTGCGAACAGCATCGTGGCGTGCAGCCACGGAGGCGGGGCCAGCGTCGCGCCGAGCCACAGCGACAGGTAGAGCGCCAGCATGACGCCCCAGTACCCGAGCGCGCGGCGGTGTCGCGCCATCCGTCGGCGCTCGACAAGGGGCATGGTCACGCGCGGACTTCGGCCTCTCACTCGTCGTGGTCTGTGGTGACCCCCCGAGCGAGGGTAGCCGAAAATCCGCGAGCGACTCCCGAGCCCTGTGGACTGCGCTCAGACGGTGCGAGCAGGCACCCGTACGAAGAGCAGCAGCACGAACCCGACTGCCAGCACGAGGGCGATCCCCAGGATGCCGTACAGCGTCTGGTTGGCCGCAGCCGCGATGAAGACGCCCCACAGCAGCGCGGCCATCCAGCTCGCCGCGCGGCCTGTTGTCGCATAGAGCCCGAAGACTTCGCCCTCGTGGCCGATCGGGGTCACTCGAGCGAGGAACGATCGCGAGGCGGCCTGCGCCGGCCCGACGAACATCGCGAGCACGATCCCGGCAGCCCAGAACAGGGGCTTTCCCGCACCGGCCGCGAGGAAGACCGTGACGCAGCACGCGATGATCCCGCCGATGGAGACGAGGATCACCGTCTTCGGTCCGAACCTGTCGTCGAGGCGACCCGCGAAGATGGTCGACACGCCTGCGACGAGATTCAGCACGATGCCGAAGATGACCAGATCGGTGAAGCCGAAGCCGAAGACGCGCGCCGCGATCACCGTTCCGAAGGTGAACACGGCGGCGAGCCCATCACGGTAGACCGCGGACGCGATCAGGAACCAAACGGTGGCGCGGTGCTCGCGCCACAGTCGCCCGATCGAGCGCAAGAGTTCGATGTATCCCGCGAAGAAGTTCACACGCTTCGTGTCGGCCGAGGGCGGTGGTTCGGGCACGTTCCTGAAGATCGGAATGCAGAACACGATCGTCCACACCGTCGCACCGGCGGCTATCCACTGGAACGTGCTCGCCTGAGTGCCGTCGAGCACCCCACTGAGAATCAGTCCGACGACGATCGCGAGAGCGACGATGCCGCCGATGTATCCGAATCCCCAGCCGAGGCCGGAGACCTTGCCGACGGTCTTCGGCGTCGACACCGAGACGAGGAGCGCGTTGTAGCTGGCGCCGGCGATCTCGCCCACGATGCTGCCGAAAGCGATCATTGCGACGCCGAACCAGAACAGCGACGGGGCGCCGCCGATGAATGCCATCGCCAACTGGCAGGCGATCAGCAGTCCGGTGAAGATCCCCAGGGTCAGCTTGCGTCGCCCGGTGGCGTCTGCTCGCTGCCCGAGAACGGGTGCGAGCAGCGCGATGAGAATGCCCGCGACCATGATTCCCCAGCCGAGGTTCGCATCCAGTGCGCCGAGTGCACGACAGTAGTCGGTGGCGGCGTTCGCTGAGGTGTCGCAGTCGATCTCGACCCCGCTCACCGTCCCGGAGGCGGCGACCGCAGGATCGAGGAAGAACGGCGACACGAGGAAGCTGGGTACCCAGACGAAGGTGAGCAGCACCGAGTTGAAAGGCTGCGTCGCCCAGTCCCACATGGCCCACGAGATGACCCGCTTGCGGGGGATCGGCGCGTCGTCGGTGCTGTCTTGGAACAGTGCGCTCATCGCCGCCGTCGACAGATTGGGCGACGCCACTTTGGGGACGACGGGCGGGTCGGGCTCACTCATGTCGGTCACGCTGGGGCCCTTCGGTGAACGGCGGGTGGCGCCGTGCCCTGCCGCGACACTGCGGCGCGCCCAGGCTATGCGAGCCGATCGTCTCGCCGCCACATTCGTGCGTCAGACGCGCCATTCGCGCTCGAGGATGCCGTAGGTGCCGGTGTCGGTCCACTCGCCCTTCAGCCACATGTGCTCGACGAGATGGGCCTCGCGCCGCATCCCGAGTCGCTCGCACACCCGGACGGACGCCGTGTTCCGCGGGTCGAGCTCGGCGTAGACGCGGTGGAGGTCCAGCTCGCCGAATGCGAGATCGAGCAGCACCTCCGCGCACTCGCGGGCGTACCCCTGCCCCTGGAACCGGGGCGACACGAGCCATCCGATCTCGGCGGTGCGGTCATCGACCGACGTGAGGTGGAAGTACATCGTGCCGATCAGCAGATCGTCGGCGTCGCGGAGGCGGATCGCGGGCTGCAGGTAGTCGCCGACCCGCTCGAGTCGCGTCTTCGCCGAGTCGCGCTCGAGCGCGGCGGCGACCTCCTCCGCCGACCGCGCGTCATAGAGCAGGTATCGGCATACCGCGGGATCTGACTGGATCGCGTAAAGGGCGTCGAAGTCCGCGTCGTCGCGCAGGGGATCGAGCCTCACGCGCGCACCTTCGAGGGGATGGAAATCCCATGGGAGAGCCATGCGCCCATCATCCACCCCATCCGTCGGCGTTCGGAGCTGACGCCGGATGGTGCGCAGTCGGGGTGCCCGCGTACCATTGCGCCGAACACCACTGCAAGCCCCGGGTCGATCGCATCGGGCTTCCCTGCCACGGGGGGAGCCCACCTCGAATGGAGTGCACCTCGTGGACATCTCGCACCAGGCTCGGCCGTTTCTCCTCGATCGTCGTCAGCTGCTCGCGTTCGGTACGGCTGCTGCGGCCGGCGCCGCTGCCTCGGTGGTCCTCGGCAATCCCGCTCCCGCCGCAGCGGCCTCCGTGCCCCTACCGATGGCGAGCTGGAATTTCGCCGAGAGCGCGGCCCCGTACGCGTCCGGTATCGCCGGAGCGCCCGCGCTGAAGCAGGGCTGGAGATCCACGGCGGTGCGAATCTCGACTCCTTTCGGGGGCGGAGTGCAGTTCAACGGTATGAACGACTACCTCGTCGTGCCGGCGGCGTTCGTCGGCCGGTTGAATGTGGGGGCGACGACGAACGCGGTGACGGTCGCGGCGTGGGTCTACAGCAGCGACACGAACAACGCCCTGATCGCGGGATGCTGGCAGGAGTCTCGCGCCGATCCCCGGCGCTCGTATGCGCTGTTCAACGACCTGCCGATGTACGGGGGCGACGACATGGTGTGCATGGAGGTGTCGAAGGGCGGCGGAGCCACGCCCGGCTACCCCTTCTCGATCGACTATGCGGCAGAGCCGCGCAAGATCACGCGAGGGATATGGCAGTTCCACGTCGGCACGTACGACGGGGCGAAGGCCGTCGCGTACCTCGACGGCCGGACGACCCCTTATCCCTCGTACACCGATTCACACGGAGCGACCTACGCGCGCAACCCCTACCTGTACCCGGACGGACTCAACGCCGCCGCGACGGATTTCATGGTCGGGGCCGTCAAGCGAGACGGCAGCCTGATCAACCGGCACAAAGGTGCGATCGCCCGGCTGCGGGTCTGGAACTCCGCGCTCACGGGGGCTCAGGTGGGCGCGCTCTACGCCGCCGAGAAGGCTGCGCTGGGCTGAGCATCTCGGAGCCGTGCCCCCATGGCCGCCTCATGGAAGGGCGTGAGGTTCGAAGCCGACCGCGCGGGCGGTGCATGATGGTCGCATGCCAGTCCACGTCGAACGTGTCGAGCTGCCGGGAATCGGCGTGCGCCACGACATCCTCACCGTCGACGGCCGACGCCTGTCGGTCGTCAGCTTCCGAGACGGGGGGCGCGAGCTCGCGCTCAGCGACGAGGACGATCCCGATCGCGCAGACGAGACGATCGAACTGACGGATGACGAGGCCACCGCCCTCTCGGAAGTGCTGGGTGGCACGCTCCTGCTGACTCAGCTCGCCGGGCTGCGCGAGCAGGTCGCCGGGCTCCACATGGAGCAGATCCCGGTGAGAGCGGACTCACCCTACGTGGGTCGGACTCTTGGTGACACCAGAGCTCGAACGCTGACGCGCTGCTCCGTCGTCGCGATCATCCGTGATGTCGGCGTCATCCCGGCACCCGTGCCGGCCGACCGCCTGAGCAGCGGCGACGCACTCGTCGCGGTGGGCACTCGCGAGGGATTGGACAAGCTCGTCCGCATCATCGCGGGCGGCTGAGTCGTCCTATGGACCAAGACGCGCTCGTCCTCATCGAGATCGGCGCGCTCCTCCTCGGCATCGGCCTGCTCGGACGGCTCGCCGCACGCATCGGCATCTCGCCCATTCCCCTCATCCTGCTCGGCGGTCTCGCGTTCGGCGAAGGCGGATTCTTCCCGATCTCGGCCGGCGACGACTTCATCGAGATCGGCGCGGAGATCGGCGTCATCCTGCTCCTGGTGATGCTGGGCCTCGAATACAACGCGGTCGAGCTCGTCGGCACACTCAAGACGTCGCGATTCGCAGGCGTCGTCGACATGCTGCTCAACGCCGCGCCCGGGGCGATCATCGGCTTCCTGCTCGGCTGGGGTCCGGTCGGGGCGGTCGCGCTCGCGGGTGTCACGTGGGTCTCGTCGTCCGGGGTGGTCGCGAAAGTCCTGCAGGATCTCGGCCGCCTCACGAACCGCGAGACGCCCGTCGTGCTGTCGGTGCTCGTCATCGAAGACCTCGCCATGGCGTTCTACCTGCCGCTTCTGACTGCCCTGCTGATCGGTGCGGATCTGGGAGCCGGAGTCGTCAGCGTCGCACTCGCACTCGCCTCGGTGCTCGTCATCCTGTACTTCGCCCTGCGCCACGGTGCGATGGTGTCGAAGCTGGTGTGGTCAAAGAACGCCGAGGTGCTCCTGCTGTCAGTGCTCGGGCTGACGCTGCTCGTCGCCGGCCTGGCAGCACAGGCGCAGGTATCGGCGGCCGTCGGCGCCTTCCTCGTGGGAATCGCGATCTCGGGGCCGGTCGCCGAGCACGCCACGCGGGTGCTCACGCCGTTGCGCGACCTCTTCGCGTCGGTCTTCTTCCTGTTCTTCGGGCTGTCGACAGATCCACGCGATCTCGTCCCCGTGCTCATCCCCGCCGTGATCCTCGCCGTCGTCACGATGGGCACGAAGGTGCTGACGGGCTACATCGCCGCGCGACGCGCGGGCATCGGTGAAGCCGGCCGGTGGCGCGCCGGGTTCGTGCTGACCCCGCGCGGCGAGTTCTCCATCGTGATCGCCGGGCTGGCCGTCGGATCGGGCGTCGACCGCTCACTGGCGGCGCTGGCGACTGCGTACGTCCTGATGACGATCGTGGCCGGCCCGATCCTCGCCCGTATCCCCGAGACGAAGGGATTCACGCGCTGGACCAAGCGCCGTCAGGCGGACCGCCGTGCCCGCCAGGCGGCGAAGTCGCCGTCCTGAGGAGGGACGTGACTCGGCGGATTCGCCCTCGGGAAGGTCGTCATCCCGCGTCGTCCGGCCTGGTCGCCTCCTCGAGCAGCTCGAGGACGTGCCGGTACTCGCTGCCGGTGGCACGGGTCATGCCGAGCTCGCACGTCCGATTGCACGACGCGTGCGCATCGGCTCCGAGGGCTCGGACCTCTGCCGCCTCCGCCGCCGTCGCCGATGCCGTGAGTTCGGGGTGGAGCATCCCGCGGTCCCCCGCGAAACCGCAGCATCCCCACGCGTCCGGCACCGAGACGGAGCCCGCGACGGCATCCGCGACCACGCGCAGCGCGGGATCGAGCCCCATCTGCGTCGACGAGCAGGTCGGGTGCAGCACCAGCGATCCCACAACCGGAGTGATCGGGCCCAGCGTCGGCAGCACCTCACGGGCGACGAACGCGACCGCATCCTCGGTCCGCCACCCCAGCGCCGCATCCTCGAAGATGTGCGCGAAGCCTTCCGTGCAGCTCGCGGCGTCGCTCACGATCGGCAGCCGGCCGTCGCGCGATGCCTTGCGCACCGCCCTCACCACTCGTTCCGCCATCACGTCGCGACCACCCGTGAACCCCTTCGACGTCCAGGGCGTGCTGCAGCACATCGCCTCGATCCCCTCGGGCACCACCACCCGGACGCCGGCGCGCTCGATGAGCCGTACGAACGCCTCGGTCGCGCCGACGCCGTCACCCGCCGGACCGAACATGCTGTTGACGCACGCGGGAAGGTAGACCGCGACCGCGTCGCCGGTGCCTGAGCCGAGACTCCCCGCCCGCGATCGGCGTGCCTGCCCTCCGCCCGGAAGATCCGCCGCGTACTCGGGCACGGTGTCGGCGCCCAGTGCGCCGCGACCGACCGTCGTGGCGGCCTTCACGAGACCCACGGGCACCGTGTCTGCGACCGACAGGGCGACCGAACCGGCACGCGTCACGGGCCCCCACGCCCTCGCGGCCGCCTTCCATCCGGCGGCGAGCACGGGGTTCGCATCCTCTCGGCGCAGGCGCTTGACGAGCTGCCCGGTGTTGATGAGCACCGGGCACGCGGTCACGCACATCCCGTCGACGGCGCAGGTGTCGATGCCGGAATAGTCGTAGTCGCGGTCGAGCTCCTTCGCGAGGGCGTGGTCGCCGGAAGCGTCTGCCCTCGCCATCGCACGGCGCACGACGATGCGCTGCCGGGGCGTGAGGGTGAGGTCCTTCGACGGGCACACGGGCTCGCAGTATCCGCACTCGACGCAGCGGTCGGCCTCGATCTCGATGGGCTCGGCGTGTTTGAAGTCCCGCAGGTAAGCGGTGGGATCGTCTTCGATGATGACGCCGGGGTTGAGGATGCCGGTGGGATCGCACAGCCGCTTGAGCTCACGCATCACCGCGTACAGCTCGTCGCCGTACTGGCGGCGGACGAACGGCGCCATCACGCGACCCGTGCCGTGCTCTGCCTTGAGGTTGCCTCCGGCTTCGAGCACGACATCCACCATGCGCTCCGTGAACCCGGCGAACCGTGCCATCGCCTCGTCTCCTTCGAAGCGGTCGGTGAGCATGAAGTGGATGTTGCCGTCCTTGGCATGGCCGAAGATGACACTGTCCCGATACGCGTAGCGGTCGAACAGCCCCTGCAGCGCTTCGCAGGTCTGCGCGAGAGTCGGCACCGGCACGACGATGTCTTCGAGGAGGGCCGTCGTACCGGGTGGTCGCGCACCCGCGACGGACGTGTAGAGGCCCTTGCGGAGCTTCCACGCGAGTGCGCGGTCCTTCGTATCCGTCGACAGGGCGGCGGGGCTGCGCAGCGGCAGCTCCGAGAGCGTCTTGGCGGCGCGGGCTGCGAGGCCGGCGAGCCGTTCGGGGTCCGCGGCCTGGTATTCGATCAGGAGCGCCGCCTCGCTCGTGACATCGAAGCCGAGGATCTGCGGCGGGGCGTCGGCGAACGATTGGCCGACGAGCAGGCTGGTCGCGTCCATGAGCTCGAGCGTCGTGGCGCCCGTCGCCACGAGCTCGGGGAGCGCACGGGTCGCCTGGTCGAGGGTCGGGAACACGGCGAGCGCCGTCGTGATCTCGCGCATGAGCGGCACGGTGCGATAGGTCGCTTCGGCGACGAACGCCAGCGTTCCCTCGCTCCCGATGATGAGGTGCACGAGCAGCTGGACCGGCGACTCGAAGTCGAGGAAGGCGTTGACGCCGTAGCCCATCGTGTTCTTCATTGCGAACTGGCGCTCGACGATCGCGACCGACTCCGTGTTCTCGCGCACGCGCCGCCCGAGGCGGAGGAGTCCCTCGAACAGCTCAGGCTCGTGCTCCTTGAGGTGGGCGTCTGCTGCGGGTCCTGCGCTGTCGACGATCGTCCCCGACGGCAGCACGAAGACCATCGACTCGAGTGTGCGATACGTGTTCTCGACGATGCCGCACGCCATGCCGCTCGAGTTGTTCGCCACGACGCCACCGATCGTGCAGGCGGCCTCGCTCGCGGGATCGGGGCCGAGCCGGTAGCCGTGCCGCAGCAGTCGCATGTTCACCTGCCGAACCGTGGCGCCCGGCTGGACCCGTACGCGGGCACCGCCATCGAGCACGTCGATCCGGCGGAACGCCTGTCGCGTGTCGATGAGGATGTCGTCGCCGGACGACTGTCCAGACAGGCTCGTGCCGCCGGACCGGAACGTCACATGCGATCCGCTCGCCGAGGCCGCGCGCAGGATGGCGGCCACCTCTTCGGCGCTCTCGGCGACGATGACGGCGTTCGGCGTGAGGAGGAAGTGCGAGGCGTCGCTCGCGTACGCGACGCGATCGATCGCCCTGGTCTTGATCCGGGATGCCTCGGCCACCGCCTCGGCGACTTCGGCTCGCACATGGCCGGCCGGGATCGTGCCGGCCCGCGTGCGGTCGGCGTCGGTGGTCCCGGCGTTCGGTTCCGCGGTCACGGCGCGACCGGAACCATCCACCCGAGCAGGGGAGTCGATTGCAGATAGACCAAGCCGGTGAACACGACGAGCAGCCCCAGGCTCCACCAGACGAGCTTTCGGAACAGGTCGCCCTCCTTGCCCGCCATGGATGCCGCGGCTGCCGCGACGGCGAGGTTCTGAGGCGACAGCATCTTGCCGAGCACGCCTGCCGACGAGTTCGCGGCTGCCGCCAGGATCGGGCTGATGCCGACCTGCTCCGCGGTCGTCGCCTGCAGCAGTCCGAACAGCGCGTTCGATGACGTGTCGGAGCCGGTGATGGCCACGCCGAGCCACCCGATCGCAGGCGAGAGCACGATGAAGAAGGCGCCTGTGGCCGCCAGCGCCGCGCCCAGGCTCTGCGTCTGACCGGACAGGTTCATGACGTACGCGAGGGCGAGGACCGCCGTGACCGTGACGATCGTGAACCGCAGCTGGTGGAGAGTGGCGGCGTACGCGGCGACCGCGCGGCGGAACGACACGCGGTAGGCGAGCGCGACGATGATGCCCGAGATGAGCAGCAGCGTACCGCCGGTGCCGAGGAGGTTGAGCTTGTACTCCGTGCCGACCGGGTTGCCCGCGGCATCCGTGATCGACAGCTCCGGCCACGGGAAGTGGATCGTCGTCGTCTCGGCGATCCAGAGCTTGACGACGGGGATCTGCGAGATCGAGAAGACGATGATGATGACGACGTAGGGCATGACGGCGTTCCAGGTCAGCCGGGCCTTCGTGTAGAGCGACTGGTCGACCTTCACGGCCTCGCCGACCTGCACGAGCGTCGCCGAGGTCGCGGTTCCCGTTCGGGGACCGCCGCCCGCCGTCTCGGAGCCCTCGGCGCGGTCGAAGGCGATCGTGTGTGCAGGCTTCCACACGCGGAGCATGAGCAGCACCGCGATCACCGTGACGACCGAGGCGACGACATCCGTGATCTCTACGGCGATGAAGTTGGACGTCACGAACTGCGCGATCGCGAACGAGAGCCCCGCGACGACCGCGATGGGCCAGGTCTGACGGATGCCGCGCCGGCCGTCGACGATGAACACGAGGATGAGCGGCACGAACGCCGCGAGGAACGGGGTCTGGCGCCCCGCCATCTGCGAGAGCAGGTGGATGTCGATTCCGGTGACCCCGGAGAGGGCGATGATGGGCGCGGCCATGGCGCCGAAGGCGACGGGTGCGGTGTTCGCCAGGAGCGACACGACGGCCGCCTTGACGGGCTTCATGCCGGCGGCCATGAGCATGGCGATCGAGATCGCGACGGGCGCCCCGAAGCCGGCCAGCGATTCGAGCAGCGCGCCGAAGCAGAATGCGACGAGGATCGCAAGGATCCGCTGGTCGTCGCTGATCGCCCGGATCCGCTCGCCGAGCACTTCGAACCAGCCTGTGACCACGGTGAGCCGGTACACCCACAGCGCGTTCACGAGGATCCAGAGGATCGGGATGATGCCGTACAGCGCACCCTCGACCGTCGCGCTCGCGGTCTGAACCGCAGGCATCTGCCACACGACGATCGCGAGCAGGATCGACAGCGTGAGCCCCACGAGCGAGGCCTTCCAGGCTTTGACGCGGAACACCCCGAGGAGGATGAACAGCGTCACGAGGGGGATGACCGCGACGAGCGCGGAGAAGAACAGCGACCCGAACACGGGGTCGAGGATCTGTTGGAACACGGGGAACTCTCCTTCGAGCCGCGCCATCATGCGCGTCATCGTCGCATCCGAGTCATTCTAGTCCTCCTATTGTCAGACAAGTAGACAAGTCTGTCAAGTGCTCACGGTAGACAATGGCGGCTAATATTGGATGCAGAAGGTGCTCGCGGGCGCATGCACACAGGAGGTCCGGATGCCGAGGGTTGCCGCCGTCTCGATCATCGACGCCGTCACAGCCGACCTTCGTCGGCGCGTGCTGGCGGGAGAACTCGAACCCGACACGCCTCTGGCGGAGGTCGAGATCGCCGACTTCTACGACGTCGCTCGCCCCACGGCGAAGGCCGCGATCGAGAATCTCGTGCGCGAACGGCTCCTCGAGCGGAGCGCCCACAAGACCGCCCGTGTCATGCGACTGACGCTCGAGGACGTTCGCGACATCTACCGCGCACGCTCGATCATCGAGGCAGAGGTTCTTCGGCGCCTCGCCGCCGACCGCCTCGTGCCCGCAGCCGCCCGCGCTGCCAATGCCGAGATCGCCGCCCTCGCCGGCGCCTCGCCGCGCGAGATCGTCGATCCCGACATGCGATTCCATCGGAGTCTCGTGGACGCACTCGACAGTGAGCGGACCAGTTGGGTCTACGAGTCCCTCGCATCGGAGGTCGTGTTCTGCATGTCGCAGGTGCAGGGCGCCTCGCTCCTGCCGACGAGCACGATCGCTGCCGAGCACGATCGCCTGCTCGAACTCATCGAGCTCGGGCAGGGCGAGGCGGCAGCAGAACTGCTCGCGGTCCACCTCGGCCGCGCGCGGGAGCGCCTGGTCGAGCGCCTCGGCGGTCAGCCGGGCCCGGAGGCGGCTGCCCCGATCGACATCTGACGCCGTCGCGACCTCGACCTGAGGCGGCGTTCTTCCGGCACGATAGGCTCGCGGGCATGTCCGCGGATGACGTCACCGGAGCGGCCGGTGCGGATGCCGCAGGCGAAGCATCCGCGCAGCCCGAGCAGCCGGCATCCCGACCTCTGGCCAGAGGGCGCAGGCGTGGCCGCTCCGAGCGGTCGCTCGAGCGGATCGCCGAATTCGAGGGCGGCGACGACGCGTTCGTCATGTACTTCAAGGAGCGCGTCTACGCCACGTTCACCGGACTCGCGATCGTGCTGGTGGTGAACGCGAACGACCATTCCGATCCGGAGCACGCGCTGTTCGCGCTGCTGCTCGGCGTGTTGGGCATCACCGCGGCGGGGTTCGTCTCGGAGGTCATCTCGCACCTCGCGGTGCATCGGGAGTTCCCCCGCAGGCAGGACCTCGCGATCATGCTGCGGATCGCCGGTGGTGCACTGAGCACGGTCACGGTCCCCGGCATCCTCCTGGTGCTGGCGTGGGTCGGGGTCATGCAGCTGCCCACGGCGCTGCGTGCCTCGTCGATCGTGTACATCGCGACCCTCGGGCTGATCGGCTGGTTCGCCGTGCGCCGGTCCCGCCTGGAGTGGTGGAAGCAGCTGTTGGCACTGGGCCTGCTCGTCGCCCTCGGGTTCGCCGTCGTCGGCCTGCAGATACTCGCCCACGCTGCGTGATCCCGGTTGCTGAAAGTTGAGTCCATGTGGCTCAACTCTATTTGACAGGTCTGATGTGGGTGGATAGCCTTGAGTCACCACGGCTCAACCCGTTCGAAACGGTCGGGTCGCACCACGGATTTTCCACGAAACCACGGGCTGCGCTGTCCGCTCAGCCCACAACAAGGAGAGATACACATGGCACGTGCTGTTGGAATCGACCTCGGTACGACCAACTCGGTCGTCAGCGTCCTCGAGGGCGGCGAGCCCAAGGTGATCGCGAATGCCGAGGGCTTCCGCACGACACCGTCGGTCGTCGCGTTCACCAAGGACGGAGAGGTGCTCGTCGGCGAGACCGCCAAGCGCCAGGCCGTCACCAACGTCGACCGCACCGTCTCGAGCGTCAAGCGCCACATGGGCACCGACTGGGGCTTCCAGGTCGACGGCAAGAAGTGGACTCCTCAGGAGATCTCGGCCCGCATCCTGCAGAAGCTCAAGCGTGACGCGGAGCAGTACCTGGGTGACGCCGTGGCGGATGCCGTCATCACCGTGCCCGCGTACTTCAACGACGCCGAGCGCCAGGCCACCAAGGAGGCCGGCGAGATCGCGGGCCTCAACGTCCTGCGCATCATCAACGAGCCGACCGCGGCGGCGCTGGCGTACGGCCTCGACAAGGGCAAGGAGGACGAGCTCATCCTCGTCTTCGACCTCGGCGGCGGAACCTTCGACGTCTCGCTGCTCGAGGTGGGCAAGGACGACGACTTCTCGACGATCCAGGTGCGCTCCACCGCCGGCGACAACCGCCTCGGCGGCGACGACTGGGACCAGCGCCTCGTCGACTACTTCATCAAGCAGTTCAAGGACACCACCGGCGTCGACGTCTCAGGCGACAAGATCGCGCTGCAGCGGCTCAAAGAGGCCGCAGAGCAGGCGAAGAAGGAGCTCTCCTCGTCGACGAGCACCAGCGTCAACCTGCCGTACCTGTCGCTGACCGACAGCGGTCCGGTGTCGCTGTCCGAGACGATCACCCGCGCCAAGTTCGAGGACCTCACCAAGGACCTCCTCGACCGCACCAAGAAGCCGTTCGAGGACGTCATCCGCGAGGCCGGCATCAAGGTCGGCGACATCGACCACGTCGTGCTCGTGGGTGGATCCACCCGCATGCCCGCCGTCGCCGAGCTCGTCAAGCAGGAGGCCGGCAAAGAGGCGAACAAGGGCGTCAACCCCGATGAGGTCGTCGCCGTCGGCGCTGCTCTGCAGGCCGGTGTGCTGAAGGGCGAGCGCAAGGACGTCCTGCTCATCGACGTGACCCCCCTGAGCCTCGGCATCGAGACCAAGGGCGGCATCATGACGAAGCTCATCGAGCGCAACACCGCCATCCCGACCAAGCGCAGCGAGACCTTCACGACCGCCGACGACAACCAGCCGTCGGTCGCGATCCAGGTGTTCCAGGGCGAGCGCGACTTCACCCGCGACAACAAGCCGCTCGGAACCTTCGAGCTCACCGGCATCGCCCCGGCCCCCCGCGGCATCCCGCAGGTCGAGGTCACCTTCGACATCGACGCCAACGGCATCGTGCACGTGTCCGCAAAGGACAAGGGCACCGGCAAGGAGCAGTCGATGACGATCACGGGCGGCTCGTCGCTGGCGAAGGAAGACATCGAGCGCATGGTGCGCGAGGCCGAAGAGAACGCAGCCGACGACAAGAAGCGTCGCGAGTCCGCCGAGACCCGCAACCAGGCCGAGACCCTCGCCTACTCGATCGACAAGCTGATCAGGGACAACGCCGACAAGCTGCCCACCGAGGTGAAGGACTCCGTTCAGGCGGATGTGGACGCGCTCAAGGCTGCGCTCGCAGGCGAGGACGACGACGCGGTGAAGACCGCGTACGACAAGCTCAACCAGAGCCAGTCGCAGCTGGGCGAAGCCATCTACCAGTCCTCCCAGGCGGCGGGCGAGAACCCTGACCCCGCGGCGAACGAGCCGGGTGCCGGCAATGTCCCGAACCCCGAAGAGGATGTCATCGACGCCGAGGTCGTCGACGACGAAGACGAGAAGCCGTCGGCCGGCTCAGGGGAGTCGAGGTAGCCATGGCGAAGAAGGGCTTCGAAGAGCCTGAGGGTCCGCAGGATCCGGGGCGCGGCGAAGATCTCCCCGCAGCCGAGGGTGCGGAGGCGCCGGCGCAGCCCGCCGGCGCCTCCGGCCCGGACGCGCCGGAAGAGCTGACCGTCGACCACATCCTGGGCGCGGCTCAGAACGCGGATGCCGCCGCCGAGGACGCGGTACTGGCAGACCTCGAGTCGCAGCTGCTGAACGACCTCAAGCGCCTGCAGGCGGAGTACGCCAACTACCGGCGCCGCACCGAGGAGCAGCGCGAGCTCGAGATCGAGCGCGCGCAGGGGGCAGTCGCGAAGGGGCTGCTTCCGGTGCTCGACGACCTCGACCGCGCCGAGAAGCATGGCGACCTCGAAGAAGGCACGCCGTTCTCGGCGATCGCGGACAAGGTCCGCGGCGTCGCGGAGCGGATGGGCCTGTCGACCTACGGCGCCGCCGGTGAGGTCTTCGACCCGCAGCAGCACGAGGCGATCTTCCAGGCTCCCACCCCGGGAGTCACCCAGCCGACGGTGCTCGAGGTCGTCGAGACCGGCTACCGCCTGGGTTCCGTCGAACTGCGTCCTGCGAAGGTCGTCGTCGCCGTGCCGGCAGACCCGTCGACGAGCTCAGGGGCCTGAGGAGGCACATGGCCAGCCAGGACTGGTTCGACAAGGACTTCTATCAGGTCCTCGGCGTCGCCAAAGACGTCAGTGACGCCGACCTGAAGAAGACCTACCGCAAGCTCGCGCGCAAGTACCACCCGGACTCCAATCAGGGCGACACCGCAGCGGAGTCGAAGTTCAAGGAGATCAGCGAGGCGTACTCGGTGCTCTCCGACGCCGAGCAGCGCAAGGAGTACGACCAGATCAGGGCGATGGGCTCGGGTGCCCGCTTCACCGCGGGCGGCGAGGGCGCGGGCGGCTTCGAGGACGTCTTCTCGATGTTCAGCCAGGGCCGCGGCGGACGAGCGCAGACCGCAGAAGACTTCGACGACATCTTCTCGATGTTCAACCAGCAGCAGGGTGGACGGTTCGGCTCGGGGAGGTTCGGTCAGCCGAGCGGCGGCTTCCGCGGCTACGGCGGCCCGACCCGCGGCTCCGACGTGACCGCGCGCACCACGATCGACTTCATCACCGCTACCAAGGGCGAGACGATCACCCTGCAGGGCGAGGACGGCAAGCCGTTCAAGGTCAAGATCCCGGCAGGGGTGTCCGACAACCAGAAGATCCGGCTGCGCGGCCGCGGCCGTCCCTCGCCGGACGGCGGAGAGCACGGCGACGTCGTGGTACAGGTGACCGTCAGGCCGCATCCGGTCTTCACGCGAGAGGGGCTGAACCTGCGCGTGACCGTCCCCGTCACCTTCACCGAGGCGGCGCTCGGCGCAACCATCGAGGTGCCCACGCTCGGTGGAGACCCCGTCAAGCTGCGCGTCGCCCCCGGGACGCCATCGGGCCGCGTGCTGCGCGTCAAGGGCCGAGGAGTGCAGACCACGAAGGGAACCGGAGACCTCCTCGCGGAAGTCCAGGTCGCGGTGCCGTCGCACCTCGACGACGAAGCCCGCGAAGCGCTCGAGCGCTACCACCGCCTCGAGCCGAAGGAGAATCCGCGAGCCGACCTCATGGCGAAGGCGCGCGGCTGATGGTTGAGCACCGCGAACTCGACGAGGACGCACCCATCCTCGCGATCGCCGTCGCCGCGGAACTGTCGGGCATGCATCCGCAGACCCTGCGTCAGTACGACCGCCTCGGCCTCGTCGTGCCCGCGCGCACCCAGGGCGGCTCGCGCCGGTACTCGCTGCACCACGTCGAGCAGCTGCGGCAGGTGGCTCGGATGTCGGGGGAGGGCATCGGCCTTCCGGCCATCGCGCGCATCCTCGACCTCGAGGAGCGGGTGCGCGAACTGCACGTCCGGGTGCACGAACTCGAGGAGCGCATGCGGACCGAGCTCGAGCGCCGCCCGGGTGCGCGGGTGTTCGCGGCCGGTTCGACGGGTGCCGTCGTCACGCTGCGCCATGGCACGCGCACGCGCCGTGCGACCGAGCTCGTGGTCTGGCGGCCGCGGCGGCCGCTCGACGCGCCGGCGGGCCCCGACACGACGCCAGGGGAGTCCGACGAGGACGTCGGCGCACCCTGACGCGATCGAGCGGCATCTATCCCTCGCGGTGGGCGGTGTGGTTCAGTGAGCGCATGACAGAAACCTCGCCCACGACGGGGAAGCTCAACACCCGGCTCGCGATCCTCCTCGCCATGGCGATGTTCGTCCTCGTGTTCGACACATCCCTCATGAATGTGTCGATCTCCGCGGTCGTCCACGACCTCGGCACCACCGCCAGCGGTGTGCAGGGTGCCATCGCCCTCGAGGCGCTGGTCTCGGCCGCCTTCATTCTGATCGGCGGCAAGACCGGCGATCTCATCGGGCGTAAGCGCGCTTACGTGCTCGGACTTCTCGGGTACGCAGTCGGAGCTGTCGCGATGGTGTTCGCGCAGGACCTCATGGCGGTCGTCATCTTCTGGGCCGTCATCGGCGGTATCGGGGCGTCACTCCTGCTGCCTGCCATGCAGTCGCTCATCCACGGCAACTTCGAGGGCGCGCAGCAGAAGCGCGTGTACGCCCTCGTCGGCGCCTCTGCCGCCATCGCCGCCGCGGTGGGACCACTTCTCGGCGGATTCATCACGACCGTCTGGACGTGGCGCGTCGGGTTCGCCCTCGAAGCGGTGGTGATCGCGGTGGTGCTCTCGGGAATCGGACTCGTCAAGGACGCGAACTACACCGGATCGCGGATCGTCGACTGGGGAGGCGCCGCGCTCTCGGTGGTCGGCATGGGCGGCATCGTGCTCGGCATCCTGGTCTGGCAGGAGGGCGGTGAGTACGTCGCGCTGCTGATCGGCCTGGGCGTCATCGCGATGCTCGGCTTCGCATGGTGGATCGTCAGCCGCAAGAAGCGACAGAAGGCGACGCTGATCGATCCCGCTCTGTTCCGCTCGAAGCCCTTCCAGTCGGGCGTGAGCGGACAGCTGCTGCAGCAGATCGCGCTCGGCGGCACGATGATCGTGCTGCCGCTCTACCTGCAGATGGTGCTGGAGTACAACGCGCTCGAGGCCGGTCTCTCGATCGCGCCGCTCTCGCTCAGCATGTTCGTCGTGGCGATCCTCGCCGGACGAAGAGCGAAGGGGCGGCCGGCCAACCTCATCCTGCTGGGCTTCATCCTGCTGGTCGTGGGGTTGGGGATCATCGTGCCGATCGTGCCGCTCGCGACCTCGGGCTGGTGGCTCACGATCCCGCTCATCATCGCAGGCGCCGGACTCGGGCTGCTGGTCTCGCAGCTCAACAACTACACGCTTGCGCCGATCTCGAACGAGCGGGTGAGTGAGGCGGCGGGAGTCAACTCGGCTGCCGGATCGTTCGGCCTGTCGTTCGGCCTCGCGTTCGCAGGTGCGATCATGCTCGCCACGCTCGCGTTCACGTTCACCGCGATGGTGGACGCCAGCACCGTGCTGCCGTCCGACGACAAGGCGCAGATCTCCGCGACGCTGGAAGACGACGCGCAGCTGATGTCGACCACCCAGCTCAACGACATGCTCGCCGGCGAGCCGCAGGATGTGCAGGACGAGGTGATCGCCATCAACGAGCAGGCCCGTCCGATCGCCTTGCAGGTGGCGCTCTTCATCCCGATCCTCGCCGGCCTCGCGGGCATCGGCAATGCGTTCCGGATGCGGCGGCTGCCCGACCCTGAGCCATCGGGCAATGCCGAGTCGGTCATCGGCGGCTGAACGGGCTGTGATGAGCGGCTCGCCGAACGCGACGGCGAGTGACGGCCCACAGTCGTGGGACTGTCCGGGCGCGCCCTCGCGGGTGTGCGCGGGGCCGCGGATAGCCTGGCGCCGTGAGACAGTCCCACGCTCCGGCACCCCCTGCAGCTCCGGCGATGTCTCCGACACTGCGGGTTCTCATCGGGCTCGCCGCCGCTGTGATCGCCCTCGCGGGTCTTTCGTTCGCCCGTGACCTCGTCGGGCCGCTGGTTCTCGGCGCGGTCATGGTCATCATCTGCCATCCGGTCCGACATCCGCTCGAGCGCCGCGGTTGGCCGCCATGGGCCGCGACGACCGCCGTCATCGTCGTGGCATACCTCATCCTCGCGTTCCTGGCCCTCCTGCTGACTTTCGCCGGCATCCAGTTCGCGCGCCTCGTCGGCGACTTCAGCGATCAACTCCAGACGACCGCGCAGTCGATCATCACCTGGCTCCAGTCCTTCGGGCTCGATCAAGAGGGAGCGGGTGCCGCGGCATCCGTTCTCGATCCCTCGAACATCCTCAGCTTCGCGGCATCGCTCGGCGGCACGGTGCTGAGCGTGCTCACGGCCTTCTTCTTCGTCCTGGCGTACGTGATCTTCATGGCGGCCGACGGTGCCCGCTACACACACGCTGAGCGGGCGTTCGGCGCAGGTGTGAAGCCGTTGGTGCGGCGGTTCGTCCTCTTCAACTCGGGGGTTCGCCGCTACTACGTCGTCAACGCGAGCTTCGGTGCGGTCGTGGCGATCATCGACGGCCTTGCGCTATGGGCGCTCGGCGTGCCCGCACCTGCGGTCTGGGCGATCCTCGCGTTCGTGACGAACTTCATCCCGAACATCGGCTTCGTGATCGGCCTCATCCCGCCGGCGCTGCTGGCTCTGGTCGTCGGCGGCTGGCCGCTCATGCTCGCCGTCATCGCGGTCTACTGCGTCGTGAACGTGACGCTGCAGGTGCTCGTCCAGCCGAAGTTCGTGAGCGACGCAGTGAACCTCAGTCTCACGCTGAGCTTCTTCTCGGTCATCTTCTGGACCTTCATCATCGGGCCGCTGGGCGCCATCCTGTCGATCCCGCTCACGCTGCTGGTGCGAGCGCTCGTGCTGGAGGGCGATCCCGACAAGCGCTGGCTGCGCTGGCTCTCCGGCGACACGGCGGCCGCGAGGCCGGGGGGAGCGGTGCCATGACCACCGGCCGGAGCAGCGGAATGACCGAGGAACGGTGGTTCCAGCTGACCTACTGGCCGCTGCTCGTGGCGTCGTTGGTGTTCATCGTCGCCTACTCGTGGCAGGTGATCGCCGATCTGCAGGGCACGGCCGAGAGCATCGCGCGCGGACTCATCTTCGCGACGTGGATCGTCTTCATCATCGACTACCTGGTCCGGCTCTGGCTGTCGTCACCCCGTGGCCGTTGGTTCCGGCACCACATCTTCGATCTGCTCGTCGTCGTACTGCCGCCCCTCAAGCCGCTGCGGTTGCTGCAGGCGTTCACCAGGATCTCCTCGAAGCGAACCTCCCAGGGAACCGCGCTGCGAAGCCGCATCTCCGTCTACGGCGCGGGAGCCGCGCTCATCCTGATCTGGGTGGCGGCGCTCGCGGTGCTCGACGCCGAGCGCGGCGCGCCCGGTGCGAACATCGAGACCTTCGGGGATGCCGTGTGGTGGGCGTTCGTGACGATCACGACCGTCGGCTACGGCGACTACTACCCGGTCACCCCTGGGGGCAGGACCGTCGCCGTCGGGCTGATGGCGGGCGGCGTCGCGGTGGTCGGCGTGGTGACGGCCACGTTCGCCTCATGGGTGCTCGAGAAGGCCGCAGCCCGCTCGAGCGACGACGACGAGCCGGCGACGCGAGGCCAGGTGCGGAACGTCGCGCGCAGCCTCGCAGAGCTCACCGCGAAGCTCGGCGAGCCACCGGCGAAGTGAGCGCAACCTCACCCCCCGAGGGTGAGGTTGCGGACCCGGGGTGGCGTTAGCGTACAGGCGACGGACTCGCCGAGAGGATCACCATGTCTCCTGACCGCCACGCACGCACGATGCTTCCGATCCCCGACCTGCCGGTCCCGGGGCTCACGACGTTCGACGCGAAGGACCCCGAGACGCACTTTCCGCCGATCGAGCCGCTGCTTCCCCCCGAGGGTGCGCCCAATGTGCTCATCGTGCTCCTCGATGACGTGGGATTCGGTGCGTCGAGCGCATTCGGAGGACCCTGTGCGACGCCCTACGCAGAGAAGCTCGCTGCCGGAGGACTGAAGTTCAACCGATTCCACACCACGGCGCTGTGCGCCCCGACGCGGGCGGCCATGCTGACGGGTCGCAACCACCACTCGGTCGGGATGGGCAGCATCACCGAGACGGCGACATCCGCACCGGGCAACAGCTCTCTGAAGCCGAACACCAAGGCGCCGCTCGCGATGACGCTGAAGCTGAACGGCTATTCGACCGCGCAGTTCGGCAAGTGCCACGAGGTGCCGGTCTGGCAGTCGTCGCCGATGGGACCGTTCGACGGGTGGCCGTCAGGCGGGGGCGGGTTCGAGAAGTTCTACGGCTTCATCGGCGGCGAGAACAACCAGTGGGATCCGGCGCTGTACGACGGCACGACGCCCGTCGAGCCGCCGGCGACGCCGGAAGAGGGCTACCACCTGACCGAGGACCTGGCCGACCACGCGGTGAGCTGGATCCGCACCCAGAAGGCGCTCATGCCCGACAAGCCGTTCTTCGTGTACTTCGCCCCGGGCGCCACCCACGCGCCGCACCACGTGCCCAAGGACTGGATCGACAAGTACAAGGGCAGGTTCGCCGATGGCTGGGACGTGCAGCGCGAGAAGACCTTCGCCCGCCAGAAAGCGCTGGGCGTCGTCCCCGCCGATGCCGAGCTCACGCCGCGCCACGCCGAGATCCCCGCGTGGGATGACATGCCCGCCGAGCTCAAGCCCGTGCTCGAGCGCCAGATGGAGGTCTACGCGGCCTTCCTCGAGCACACGGACTTCCACGTCGGGCGGGTGATCGACGCCATCGACGACCT
This sequence comes from Microbacterium pumilum, assembly GCF_039530225.1. NCBI lineage: Bacteria > Bacillati > Actinomycetota > Actinomycetes > Micrococcales > Microbacteriaceae > Microbacterium > Microbacterium pumilum. The sequence goes on along the minus strand of NZ_BAAAOH010000001.1, from coordinate 717,974 downwards.
CGGCGTGCTCGACGACACGATCATCTACTACATCATCGGTGACAACGGCGCATCGGCAGAGGGAACGATGAACGGCGCCTTCAACGAAATGGCGAACTTCAACGGCATGGCCGCACTCGAGACGCCGGAGTTCATGGTGTCGAAGATCGACGAGTTCGGCTCGCCGTCGTCGTACAACCACTTCTCCGTCGGCTGGGCGTGGGCCATGGACACACCCTTCCAGTGGACCAAGCAGGTCGCCTCGCACTGGGGCGGCACCCGCAACGGAACGATCGTGCATTGGCCCGCGGGCATCGCCGACAAGGGCGGCCTGCGATCGCAGTTCACGCACGTGATCGACGTGGCGCCGACCATCCTCGAGGCTGCGGGCCTGCCGGAGCCCACCATGGTCAACGGCGTGCAGCAGTCACCGATCGAGGGCAAGAGCATGCTCTACGCCTTCGCTGCCGCGGATGCTGCCGAGCGCCACGATCTGCAGTACTTCGAGATGTTCGGCAACCGCGGCATCTACCACAAGGGCTGGAGCGCCGTCACGAAGCACCGCACCCCGTGGCTGCTGATGGCGGCCACGGGTGCGCTGGATGACGACGTGTGGGAGCTCTACGACGGCAGCAGCGACTACAGCCAGGCTCGCGATCTCGCCTCCGAAGACCCTGACCGGCTGCATCATCTCCAACGGCTCTGGCTGATCGAGGCCGTGAAGTACAACGTCCTGCCGATCGACGATCGAACCGGCGAGAGGCTCAATCCCGATCTCGCGGGCAGGCCGACGCTGATTCGCGGCAACAGCCAGCTGTTCTTCGCGGGCATGGGTCGCCTCTCCGAGAACAGCGTGGTGAGCATCAAGAACAAGTCGTTCTCGGTGACCGCCGAGATCGAGGTGCCCGAGGGCGGCGCGGAGGGCGTGATCATCGCGCAGGGCGGGCGGTTCGGCGGCTGGAGCGTCTATGTGGCCGAAGGCAAGGCCAAGTTCGTCTACAACGTGCTCGGCATTCAGGAGTTCGCCACCGCGGCCGATTCCGTCATCCCCGCCGGCACGCACCAGGTGCGCGTGGAGTTCGCCTACGACGGCGGCGGCCTCGCCAAGGGGGGCGACGTGACGATCTACTACGACGGCGACTCGGTCGGCACGGGTCGCGTCGGGGCGACACAGGCGATGATCTTCTCCGCCGACGAGACCACCGATATCGGATACGAGTCCGGCACCGCCGTCAGCAGCGACTACACGCCGCAGACGAGTCGGTTCCGCGGCAAGATCCACTGGGTTCAGATCGATCTCGGCGATGACGATCACGACCACTTCATCGACCCGGACGAGCGACTGCGGGTGGCGATGGCGCGGCAGTAGCGCCGTCGACGGGCTATAGGCTCGGCGTGTCAGCCGTCCGAGCCGCCGGAGGAGTGTCGATGAGCGACGGGCACCGCGCCCCACACGACGACAAGGTCGGGCCTCTGCACATCGTGCGGCGGCACTTCGCGACCGACGAGGGCGTGTACGGCGTCATCCTCGTGGCGGGCATGATCGTCGCGAGCGGTTCCCTGGGTGCGACGGCATGGGTGGTGTTCCTCCAGGTCGTCGGCACGGTTCTCATCTTCTGGGCCGCGCACGTGTATGCCGGCACGGTGGCGCACCACGGATTCGAGGACGGCCGGATCATCGGCATCCGCGAGTCGTTCAGAGCCGCGGTGCGCCGATCATGGGGACTGCTCGTCGCGGCCCTCATCCCGTCGAGCATCCTCCTGCTCGGAGTGGCGAAGATCGTCCCCGATGACACGGCGGCCTGGATCGCGCTCTGGATCTGCGTCGCCGTGCTCGCGGTGCTCGGCTACATCGCGTTCGCGCGCCGAGGTGCGCGCTGGTACATTCGCGTGCTCGGAGCGCTGGGGACGGCCGGGTTCGGCATCCTGATGATCCTGCTCAAAAGCGGGGGCGTGGCGCACTGAGAAACGAAAGAGGGCCCGCCCGGTTGCCCGGTCCGAGCCCCCTTCGGTGACTCGACTCAGCTGAGCAGCTTGGCCTTGGCGGCCGCGAACTCGTCGTCGGACAGGATGCCTTGCGCGTGCAGGGCGCCCAACTGGTTGAGCTGCGACATGAGGTCGGTGCCACCCCCCGCCGGCGCGGCCGGAGCCGGCGGCGGCGCAGCGGCCTGGGCGTTGGCGACGGCCTGTGCCGCGGCGGCATCCAGAGCCGCCTGGTTCTGCTGCGCCTCATAGGCCTGCGCCTCGGCTGCCTCGTTGGCTCTGTTCTGCTGGTGGCCGGCGACGGCACCGGATACGGCGGTCGCGGTGCCCGCGATCACGGCCGTGCGGGCGGCCATGCCGACAAGCCCGCGTCCTCTTCTTCTCATCATGATGTGCTCCTCCTTCAGTCCAGGTTCTCGGACAGGTATGCGTTGACGATCGGCGCGGGGATGCCCTCGCGCGCCAGCACCACGCCGCCGGCGTCGAACAGAGCCGAGGCGAATGCCTTGGCCCACAGCAGCTCGACGACGAGGATCGCCGCCGACGTCCCCGGTGCGACGCCGTCGGTCAGCTCGGCGATGTCGTCGTCGCTGGCGAGACCCACGAGGTCCAGCGAGGGCACCTCGGCGTCATCCACGGTGTCCGACAGTTCCAGCACTGTGAGCTCACCGTCCTCGGAGCGGGTTGCGAACACGAGGTCGAGGACATTCACCGTTCCCGACGCGACGAGATCGTCGATCGCCTGCAGGATCTCTGGGCCCGGCCTGTCGCCGTCGAATCCGATCGCGTAGAACTCGATCGGGCCGTAGTCGAACGTTGTCATGGATACCTCCGGATTCAACGCCGCGAGACCGTTGAGCAGCCACGGCGCATTGGTTGTGACACAAGCCTCGTATCGTGCCGAGGGGAGGTCGTCATCCCAGGCGGGTGATATGGCCATCATGGCGCAAGAACGAACGAAAAGGCCGTCCTGTTCAGGTGAACAGAACGGCCTTTCCGGATGACGGCCGGCTCAGCTCGCGAGTGCCTTGGCCTTGATCGCGTCGAACTCCGCCTGCGTGATGGCGCCGGAGTCGAGGAGAGACTTCGCCTTCGCGATGTCGTCCACGCTGCTGCCCCCGCTGGAGGCTCCTGCGGTCTGCCGGATGTAGTCGTCCTGCGCCTTTCGCATCTCCTGGGCTTGCGCAATGCCGCGCTTCGTCATGCCGTTGCCCCGCGCGATCAGGTACACCAGTGCGGTGAGGAAGGGGATGAAGATGAGGAAGATGATCCAGACCGCCTTCCACCATCCGCTGAGTTCGGAGTCGCGGAAGAGGTCACCCAGGATCGAGAAGAGGACCATCAGGTAGGCGAAGAACACGAACACCCAGAAGAACCAGACAAGCAAGGACCAGAGACTGCTGTCATCGGTGAAGAACATGTCGTTCCATTCGTTCAGGGCGGGCCGGGAAGCCCGCCGCCTTGTTGTGAGGCTATTGACGCACACGAGGGGGATGCGTCACCCGCCTCGGGTGAGAATCTAGGGGGTCTCCGCGCCCACGGGGTTGACCGACACGACTTCGATGTGCAGGCCGTCGAACATGTCGAGCAGACCGAAGAGCTTCGATTGGTCCGGGACCGGTCCGACGATCCGCGTCATTCCGTTCTGCCCAGGCTCGACGTCGAAGCCCTCGAGCGCAGCCACGAGATCCGGTCCGAGCCTGCCCCGCACCACGACCTCCATGACGTGAGCGGGCATGTGCCACCTCCTCGAGCGCGGCCGGATCCGCGCGATATCGCCATCGTGCGACACCCCCGTCGAACTGCCGTCACCCCTGTGGGATGATTCTCGTGCCCACGCGAACCTCGCACGCAGAAGGCGGTGACAGATGACGGTTGCGCGTACGGTCCCTCCGCACGCCGTGGACCGGCCGGAGCTCCGGGCCCGTCTGGACGTCGGCCTGGATGCACCCCTCACGCTGGTCGTCGCACCCGCCGGATCAGGCAAGAGCGTCCTGCTGAATCAGTGGGCGGCTTCCCTCGGCGATGCCCGCGTCGCGTGGCTCGACATGAGTGCGGCGGACGACGACGCGGTCCACGTCGCGCGCCGGCTCCTCAGCGAGCTGGGCGCGGTGGACTCGAGGCTGTCGACGCTCGACGTGCCGCTCGGGGCTGCCGGTGGGGGCCTCGGCGAGGAGATGATCGAGTCCCTGGCTGCGGCGTTCGCAGATGTGCCCGCGAAGGTGGTCGTCGTCTTCGACGACCTGCATCGGGTCTCGAATGCCGAGGTCGTCACCGACCTCTGGCGGCTGGTCGACATGCTCCCGCCCAACACTCACTTCGTGTTCTCATCACGCGTCGATCTCAAGCTCGGGTGGAGCCGCCATCGACTGCAGCACGGCCTGGTGGAGCTCCGCCAGGCCCAGCTCGCCTTCGATCCGGAGAGCGCGGGGCGCGTGATCGAGCGGATCCTGCGCCGTCCGGTCGATCCGGAGACCGCCGCGTCGATCGTCGAGAGGACCGAAGGATGGGCTGCCGGCATCCATCTCACCGGGTTGAGCCTGCGGTTCCGCGACGACAGCGCGGAGTTCGTGGACGCCCTGGCAGAGAGCGACCGGCTCGCCATCGACTACCTGAGTGAAGAGGTGCTCGACGCGCTTCCCGCGGGGCGACGCCGTGCGCTGCTGCAGCTGTCGGTGCTCGAAGAGCTCAACGCGGGTCTCGTGGAGGTCGTCGGAGGCGTCGACGGCGGTGCCGCGTTCCTTCGCGAGCTCGAGTACGAGTCCATGTTCGTCGTCGCCGTAGCCGGAAAGCCCGACCATTACCGCTTCCACCACCTGTTTCGCGACCTGCTGCGGTACCGCTTGCGCGCCTCCGATCCCGGAGCCGAGTCCGACCTTCTCGCGTTGGCCGCCGGGTGGCACACGGCGCGTGGCGACACCACAAGTGCGATCGAATGCCTCCTCGCGGCGAAGCGATGGGATGGCGCGCTCGACCTGATAATGGCCCGGGGGCGCGAAGTCTACGAACGTGGCGAGACAGCCACCGTCGCGCGATGGCTCGCGATGGTCCCCGCAGATGTCCGAGCCGCACGCGTCGAAGCGGAGATGCTCTACGGGATCCTCGAGGGGATGTCCGGGCGCGCGGCGATCGCGGAAGACATCCTGCGAGGCATCCTCGGTGATCCAGGGTTGCCGCTCGGAGTCGAGCTGGTCGCTCGGGCGTATCTCGCCGCGTGCGTGCAGTTCCGACCGCATCCCGAAACATACGTCCAAGAGGGCGAGCGTGCGCTGGAGCTCCTCGAACGCGTCGAAGGCACCGTCATTCCGGACCTCCTTCACATGTCGGACCAGGCGCTGCTGACGACGCTCGTGCTGGCGTCGATCGGGCGTGGCCACTTCCTCCTCGGCGATGCCGAGCGGGCACTCGAGTGGCTGGCGCGCAGCCTTGCCTCGCCGGGTGCCTCGTACGGCGCTTTTCGTGTTGGGCTGCTGGGGAGCATCGCGCTCGCGGAGGCATGGCAGGGCAGGCTGATCCGCGCCGCCGAGTTCGCCGACGAGGGTCTGGAGCTGGCACGCGAGCTCTCCCTGCTCTCTCATCCCGGACCGGCCGATGCCTACCTCGCGCGGGCGCTCGTCGCGATCCAGCGCGGCGAGGCGGAGGCCGGCGCCTTCGCCCTGCACGAGGGACACGTGCGTGCCGCATCGAACGCTCGGGTCCAGCTGCTCTGGGTCGCGCATGCCGAGTCGCGACTGGTCGATCCGGACGGGACGGATGTCGCGGCGATACCACCGACGGGCACGCCACCCCCCATCGTGCGCAGCGCCCTCCGCGCGATCACGAATCGGCGCCTGAGGCGCGTCGGCACATTCTCACCGGCGGGCAGCCAGGCGGAGTGGTCGCACCTCGTCTTCGAAGATGTGGCCGGCCTCCTCGCAGCGCGGGACCCCGATGGCGCCAGGACGAGGCTGGGTGCGGCCGAGCCCGCCGCACCGGCGAGTCCGTCCCAGACGGTGGAGCGCGCCATCCTGCAGTCCTGGCTCAGCGACGTCGACGGGCACCCCGCGGAATCACGCGGCTTCCTCACGGCCGCGCTCGACGCAGCGGAACCCGAGGGTCTCGTCTACCCGTTCCTGAGCGCGGGGCATCACGTGGAAGACCTCCTGAGAGGCCTTCCCGGCACTCCCGCCGGATTCCGCCGTGCCGTCCTCGATCGCTTCGCACCGACCACCCGCCCCGATGCCGAGCAGCTCACCGAGCCGCTCACGGCGCGGGAGCACGAGCTGCTCGCCTATCTTCCGAGCAGGCTCACCAATGCCGAAATGGCGGCGCGCTGCTTCGTGTCGGTGAACACCGTCAAGACGCACATGGCCCACATCTACCGCAAGCTCGACGCGGGTGGGCGGGATGCCGCGATCGCCCGTGCCCGCGAGCTCGGTCTGCTGGAGGCCGCCGATATCGCCCGCGTGGGGTGACTCGGCGGGGCGGGGGTCGGCGCTAGTGTCCGGCCATGAGCAACTCGTCTGAGGTCGCGCCCGGGCACCCGGAGCCGAATCCGCCTACCACCCGTGCGGCCGCGGCTGCGATGCGCACTGAGGTGGTCGCCGATGAGCCGGAGCCGGAGCCGGAGCCGGCTCCGCCGATGTCGCGAGAGCCTCGCCGAGGCATCCTGGCAGCGATCGAGCGTCCTCTGGTCGTCGCCTTCGTCGCGACGCTGGGAGTCCTCGGCGGCATCGTCCTCGGGTCGGCGATCGCCTCGATCACCGAGATCCTGATCTACATCATCCTCGCCCTGTTCATCTCGCTCGGACTCGACCCGGTCGTCCGCACGCTCGAGCGTCGCGGCATGAAGCGCGGAGCGGGGATCGGGATCGTGTTCGGCGCGTTCGCGCTCCTCGCTGTGGCGGTGCTGGTCTTCGTGCTGCCGCCCGTCGTCCAGCAGATCGGCCAGTTCATCGAGTCGATACCGGAGGCGATCGCGCAGACGCTCGAGAGCGACTGGTTCCTCACGCTGCCGAGCGACCTCCAGCTGGCTGTGTCCGGTGCGCTGGCCGAGGTGGCGGAACACATACATCAGCCCGAGACCGTCGCCGCGATCGGCGGGGGTGTGCTCCGGATCGGAGTGGGCGTCGCGAGCGCCATCACGGCGGGCTTCATCATCACTGCGCTCACGCTGTACTTCCTCTCATCCCTCGACGGCATGAAGCGAGCGCTGTACTCGCTCGCCCCCGCGCACGATCGCCCGACGCTCTCGCGGCTGACCGAGCGTGTGACGGCGTCCGTCGGCAGTTCGCTGCTGGGCTCGGTGGTCCTCTCCTCGATCAATGCCGCGGTGGTGTTCTTCCTGCACCTCGTCATCGGCTTGCCATACCCCGCGCTCATGGCCGTCATCGCGTTCGTGATCACACTGGTCCCGCTGTTCGGGTCGGTGATCTTCTGGGTGTTCGCGTCGATCGTCGCGCTGTTCTCCAACCCCACCCAGGCGCTGATCTTCGCGATCGGCTACCTCATCTACATCCAGCTCGAGTCCTACGTCGTGAGCCCGCGCGTCATGAACCGTGCCATCTCGATTCCGGCAGCCCTCGTCCTCATCGGAGCGCTGGTCGGCGGCACTCTCGCAGGCGTGATCGGCGTGCTGGTGGCCCTCCCGCTGATGGCATCGGTCCTGCTGATCATCCGCGAAGTCGTGGTTCCCAAGCAGGACCTCAAGGTGGTGGCGCCGTCTTAGAAGGCTCTCGCGGGCCCCGGAGCGCGGTTGCCCGGTCGTGAGCGTGCGGGACGACCGGTCCGCCGTCCTCGCGCCGCCGCCGGTCTGATCCGAGCCGGGAGTTTCGCCCTCAGCGGACGGAGGGCTCACTCGGTCGAAGAGTGTCCGTGGTGTCTGCGACCCTGGAGGTCGGCGGCGGCGCATTCAGCGCGCCCCGGTCCACGTGATCAGCGTGATCGGCGCCTCACCCTCACCTCCTGGAGACCTCCGTGCTCGGCAAACTGCTCTTCCAATACCTGAAGACGTATCGCTGGCTGCTGCTGGGCGTGCTCGTGTTCCAGTTCGTTTCAGCGATGGCGTCGCTGTATCTGCCCCGCCTCAACGCCGACATCATCGACGAGGGCGTCTCCAAGGGCGACACCGCTTACATCTGGTCAACGGGCACCCTCATGCTCGCGATCTCCCTTCTGCAGATCACGGCGTCCATCGTCGCCACGTACTTCGCGGCGCGCGCCGCGATGGCGGCAGGCCGCGACATCCGCCGCGATGTCTACGAGAAGGTGAGCGGGTTCTCGGAGCGTGAGGTGTCGAAGTTCGGCCCGGGCTCGCTCATCACCCGCAACACCAACGACGTGCAGCAGGTGCAGATGCTCGCGATGATGGGCGCCACGATGCTGGTCACCGCACCGCTCCTGGCGATCGGCGGCATCATCATGGCCGTGCAGCAGGATGCCCAGCTGAGCTGGCTGATCGCCGTGGCGGTGCCCGTGCTGCTGCTCGTCGCCGGGCTCATCATCAGTCGGATGGTGCCGCTGTTCCGCAGCTTCCAGAAGAAGCTGGACGCCGTCAACCGCATCATGCGCGAACAGCTCACCGGCGTCCGGGTCGTACGGGCTTTCGTGCGCGAAGACATCGAAGAGGAGCGTTTCCGCGGCGCCAGCACCGACATCATGGTGGTCGGCCGCAAGGTCGGTTCGCTGTTCGTTCTGCTCTTTCCGCTCGCGATGCTGGTGCTGAACGTCACAGTGGTCGGGGTCATCTGGTTCGGCGGCATCCAGGTCGACGACGGCACGATCGAGATCGGCACCCTCTTCGCCTTCATGCAGTATGTCGGTCAGATCCTCATGGGCGTGCTCATGGCGAGCTTCATGACGATCATGATCCCGCGTGCTGCGGTGTCTGCCGAGCGCATCGGCGAGGTGCTCGCGAGCGAGTCGACGCTCACGCGCGCCGCCAGCCCCGTGAGCGAGTTCAGCGAGCCCGGGGCCGTGGCCTTCGACGACGTCGAGTTCACCTACCCCGGTGCCGAGTCGCCGGTCCTGCAGGGCATCAGCTTCACCGCCCGCCCCGGCGAGAGCGTGGCCGTCGTCGGTTCGACCGGGTCGGGCAAGACCACGCTCGTCTCGCTGATCCCGCGGCTGTTCGATGTGACCGGCGGCGCCGTCCGCATCGGCGGGGTGGACGTGCGGGATGCGGACCTCGACCACCTCTGGACGGGCATCGGGCTGGTACCGCAGCGGCCGTTCCTGTTCACGGGAACCATCGCGTCGAACCTCCGGTTCGGGCGCGAGGAGGCGACCGACGAGGAGCTCTGGCACGCGCTCGAGATCGCCCAGGGCCGTGACTTCGTCGAAGAGATGGAGGGTCAGCTCGGCGCCCGGATCGCGCAGGGCGGCACCAACGTGTCCGGCGGTCAGCGGCAGCGGCTGGCCATCGCGCGGGCGATCGTGCACCAGCCCGACATCCTCGTCTTCGACGACTCGTTCTCGGCGCTGGACCTCACCACCGACGCGAGGCTGCGCCAGGCCCTGTGGCGCGAGCTTCCGGATGTCACGAAGATCGTCGTCGCCCAGCGGGTGTCGACCATCACCGAGGCAGACCGCATCGTCGTCCTCGAGGACGGCCGCATGGTCGGTGTCGGAACCCACGAGGAGCTTCTGGCCTCGAACGTCACCTACAGAGAGATCGTCGAATCGCAGCTGGGGGTGGAGGCATGAGCGCCCCCGACATCCTCACCGAGGAAGAGCGGCTCGAACTCGAGCTCGCCGAGCAGGCTCGTCAGAGCTCGGGCGACTGGGACAGCGTCAAGCCCGGCAAGGCCACGAACTTCAGCAAGAGCTTCTTCCGCCTGATCGGGCTGCTGAAGCCGCACGCGGTCGCGTTCATCTTCGTGTCGATCCTCGGCGCGATCGGTGTCGTGCTCGCGGTGATCGCGCCGAAGATCCTCGGCGAAGCGACGAACATCATCTTCGAGGGTTTCGCCTCCAATGCCCTTGCAGCGCAGTTCCCGCCGGGCACTTCGCAGGAGGCGGTGGTCACGGCGCTGAACCTCGCAGGTCAGACCGACCTCGCCAACATGATCTCCGCGATGGACGGCTTCGTCGTCGGTGCCGGAGTCGACTTCACGGCACTGCGGATGGTGGTCGTCACGGTGATGGCGATCTATGTCGTGTCGTCGCTTCTGAACTGGGTGCAGGGCTACGTCATCAACGTCATCATGGTCCGCACGATGTGGCAGCTGCGGGAGTCGGTCGAGGCGAAGATCAACCGGCTGCCGCTCTCGTACTTCGACAAGGTGCAGCGCGGTGAGCTGATCTCGCGCGTGACCAACGACATCGACAACATCACGCAGACGATGCAGCAGTCGCTCTCGACCGTCGTCACCTCGATCCTGACCGTGGTCGGCGTGCTGATCATGATGTTCTCGATCTCGTGGCAGCTGTCGATCGTCGCGCTCATCTCGCTCCCGCTGATGGCCGTGATCTTCGGTGTCATCGGACCCCGCTCGCAGAAGGCGTTCGGCATCCAGTGGCGCAAGGTCGGGCGTCTGAACGCCCGCGTCGAGGAGTCCTTCTCGGGTCACGCGCTCGTGAAGGTGTTCGGCCGCGAGGCAGACTCGCGCGAGAAGTTCCAGATCGAGAACGAGGAGCTCTACGAAGCCAGCTTCAAGGCCCAGTTCCTCTCCGGCATGATCATGCCGGGCATGATGTTCATCGGGAACCTGACCTACGTGGGGATCGCGGTGCTCGGCGGGCTGATGGTCGCGAACGGCCAGCTGCGCCTCGGCGATGTGCAGGCCTTCATCCAGTACTCGCAGCAGTTCACCCAGCCGCTGTCCGAGCTGGGCGGCATGGCCGCCGTCGTCCAGTCGGGCACGGCCTCGGCCGAGCGTGTGTTCGAGCTGCTGGATGCCGACGAGCAGGAGCCGGATTCACCCGATGCGCCCGCCCTTCGACAGGCTCAGGGACCGGGGTGGGGAGGCGTCATCGAGTTCGAGAACGTGGCGTTCTCGTATACGTCTGACCGCCCGCTCATCACCGACCTGTCGTTCCGTGTCGAGCCGGGCCAGACCGTCGCGATCGTGGGACCGACCGGTGCGGGCAAGACGACGCTGGTGAACCTCATCATGCGGTTCTACGAGCTCGACGGCGGCCGCATCCTGCTCGACGGACAGGACATCGCCGAGCTCACGCGCGACGACGTCCGCTCGCGTACCGGCATGGTGCTGCAGGATCCGTGGCTGTTCGCCGGCACGATCCGTGACAACATCCGCTACGGGCGCGAGTCCGCGACTGATGAAGAGATCGTGGACGCCGCCAAGGCGACGCGTGTCGACCGCTTCGTGCACTCGCTGCCGGAGGGCTACGACACGGTGCTCGACGAGGATGCCTCGAACGTCTCGGCCGGCGAGAAGCAGCTCATCACGATCGCGCGTGCGTTCGTGGCGCAGCCGTCGGTGCTGATCCTCGACGAGGCCACGTCATCCGTCGATACGCGCACCGAGCTGCTCCTGCAGCACGCGATGGCTGCGCTGCGCGAGGGACGCACGTCGTTCGTGATCGCGCACCGCCTGTCGACGATTCGGGATGCCGACCTCATCCTCGTGATGGAGCACGGCGACATCGTCGAGAAGGGTTCGCACGACGAGCTCATCGCCGAACGCGGTGCGTACTGGCGCCTGTACCAGTCGCAGTTCGAGCAGGCCGCGACCGACCTGGACGCCGAGGCCGTGCTCCTCGAGACCGGCGCGGTGCCTGTCGGCGGCGGTGGATCGGACGCCGGCGACGACGTCCGGGATGCCTGAGCGCTCGCGTTCGCGAGCAGGACCCGGCCCAGGGCTTTCGGCGGACTCAAACACTTCGTGCGCAGCGGAACCCGATGTGCGACATCCCGGTGTCTTCCGCCTGCGGCGATCGGGCCGCGGGCCGGAAGCGCAGGCAGTAGTCCGGTGAGCAGAGGTGCGAACCGCCCTTCAGCACGCGTCGGGGGATCATGGGGAATCCCTCCTGTGCGCTCGCCGCAGCGAGGAGATTGTTCCGCTTGCCGCCGTCGACTGGCTTGTCCGAGAGTCGCAGGTGCCGCGGCGTGTAGTAGTCGGTCGTCCACTCCCACACGTTGCCCGTCATGTCGTAGAGTCCGAACCCGTTCGGCGGGTAGGAGCCGACCGCGGCCGCATCGCCGACGCCCTGGTTGTCATACGGAAAGCGGCCGAGCCACGAGTTCGCCTGCGCAACGCCGTCGGGGTAGATGTCATCGCCCCAGGCGAATCGAGCGCCGGCGAGTCCACCGCGTGCCGCGAACTCGTGCTCCGCCTCGGTCGGCAGACGCTTGCCGGCCCACGCGGCATACGCCTGCGCGTCTTCGAACGCGACGTGCACGACAGGATGCCGCATCCGCTCGTCGATCGATGAACCGGGTCCTTCGGGCGCGCGCCAGTACGCGCCGGGCTCCCACCGCCACCACTGGCGCCAGTCGTCGAGGTCCACCGGACCCCCGGTGGGAGTGAAGACCATGGCGCCCGGAACGAGGTCGGCCGGATCGGCGTCGGGCATCGTGGCGGGGTCTATCGGTCGCTCGGCGACCGTGACGTAGCCGGTGTCGGCGACGAAGGCGACGAAGTCCTCGTTCGTGACCTCGTAGCGGTCGATCTCGAACGCCTCGACCGTTCGTTCGTGCACCGGGCGCTCGTCTGGGTAGAACTCGTCCGAGCCCATCAGGAAGGTGCCCCCCGCGATGGGCACCATGTCGTCGGCCATGGCCCAACGCTATCCGCCCGCCGTCCCGGTCCCGGTCGCTGAGCGCGGGGCACCCCGCCGGCTACGCGGGATCGATACGCAGGATCTCGGCGGACTCGCCGATGGCGAGATCCTCGACGACGCGGAGGGTGTGCGCCACATCGTCCACCGATCCGATGACGATTCCGAAACGCTCGCGGTCGGCGCACACGGCCGTGACCGTGACGAAGTGCGTGCCGGTATCCCACGTGTAGGTCGCGAACGGCGGTGTGCGCGGGTCGGCGGGAAGCGGGATCGCGAGCTTCTCACCGACTCCGAGGTGCGGGTTGCGGAACGCCTCGGTGTCGTCGTACTCCATCGGCATCATGGCTCGCGCCGTGCGGAGCTGGGGTGTCGCCTCCTGGATCTGCGCCATGACGACGAGCAGGTCGGGGTCGGATTTCCACACCCATACCAGCACCCTGCCACCCGCGCGCTTCATGAGGAACGGCGCGGCCTGGCTCATGCCCCACGCGACGAACCCGCTGCCTGGGCGCTCGGCCTGACCCATCGCGCGATTGGCCTGGGTCAGCAGCATCCGGATCGCGGCCTTCCGGTGGCGGCGTCCCGTGAAACCGAGTGAGTCCGTGACCGGCACCCACAGTGTCGGATCGGCGTCGGCCTGCAGTCGGAGCATGGTTCCAGGGTAAACGGGTGTGGTTGCCGCTGATGCCTGTGGTGCTTCCACACCGACCACGCGAAGCCTCGACTCCTCGCCGACCCAGGTGCTGCTCGTCAGCCAGCGCAGACTGCCGACCGACATCGCGAAGAGGCTGACCGACGCAGCCGAGGCGCCCGCGCCCGACACCGAGTCCCGTGCATTCATCACACCTGACGGCGGGTCAGGCGCGCACAGCGGCGCTGCTCTGGCCTGTGTTCCCCGAGGCGCTCGCGTACTGAACGGGCGCGGATGCCGCGGCTCGGCGCCTTCGGACGGGGTACCGCCGCACCCCTCCGGTACAGTGGGATCCGCGCATGCTCGCCCCCTCAGGCCGCGCCACTCCGCCGCACAGACAGGCCATACCCCGTGACCGATCCCGCGACGCCCGACGACTCCTCCGCCCCCGGGAGGAGTCCCCGAGCGCTGACGATCGTCATCGGCGCCGACACCTTCTCACCTCACGTCAACGGGGCTGCACGCTTCGCCGAGCGTCTCGCCGCAGGACTTGTGGCCCGTGGACACGACGTCCACGTGATGGCGCCGAGCAGGACGCATGGCCCGCACGGCACCTTCACGGAAGTGATCGAGGGGCAGCCGATGACGATCCATCGGATCCACTCCCATCGGTACTGGCCGCACGACTGGCTGACGTTCGTGTTCCCGTGGATGACGAAGTACTACTCGCGCCAGGTGCTGAACAAGGTCACCCCGGATGTCGTCCACATCCAGTCCCACATCAATCTGGGCCGTGGCCTCGCGCGTGAGGCCCGCAAGCGCGGCATCCCGATCATCGCGACGAACCATGTCATGGCGGAGAACGTCGTCGACTTCACGACGCTGCCTCCCCTCCTCGACAAGTTCGTCATCAAGGTCGCATGGGACGATGCCGCCCGCACGTTCGCCATGACCCGGGCGGTCACGACGCCGACGCGCAAGGCGGCGGACTTCCTCGAGTCGACGATCGACATCCACAATGTCATCCCGATCAGCTGCGGCATCGAGGCGAGCAACTACACCCCCGACTACACCGCTCGCGACGCGAACCGGCTGGTGTTCGTCGGACGCCTGACCACCGAGAAGCAGATCGACGTGGTGCTGCGCGCCGTGACGAAGCTCGATCCGTCGCTCGACGTCACGTTCGACATCATCGGCAACGGCGACCAGCGCCGCAATCTCGAGCACCTCATCAGGGAGCTCGGGCTCTCGGACCGCGTGACGTTCCACGGCCTCACCTCAGACGAAGAGCTGCGCGCGACCCTGAGCCGGGCGAGTCTCTTCGTCATCGCGTCGATCGCCGAACTCCAGTCCATCGCGACCATGGAGGCCATGGCATCCGGTCTGCCGATCGTGGCCGCGAATGCGGTCGCGCTTCCGCACCTCGTCCACGACGGCGAGAACGGATACCTCTTCGAGCCCGGCAACGTCGACGATCTCGCCGCCAAGCTGACGAAGGTGCTCACGCAGTCCGCCGACGAGCGCGTGCGCATGCAGCATGCCTCGCGCGAGGGCGTCAAGGTGCACGACATGCAGCGCACGCTCGACACGTTCGAAGCGCTCTACCGCGGCGAACCGATCCCCGAGTAGCGCCGTGCACGTCGTGATGTTCGGCGATCAGCACCTCGAGTCCCTCGGCGGCGCTCAGGTGTCGATGCGGTTGCAGCGGCGGTTCCTCGAGAAGGCCGGGCACACCGTGACCGTCGTCGCGCCGCGTATGCACGGGCGGCGGGCCGCCGCTGGTGCGGCCGCTCAGCCGGCTGCGGTCGCTGAGCCTGTCGACACGTCCGCGTACCTCGACCTGCCGTCGCTGCCGGTCACGTTCGACCGCGAGTATTCGCTCACGTGGCCGAGCCGTCGTACGGATCGTTTCCTCGATGAGGCGATGTCAGGGCGCCCGCCCGTCGATGTGGTACACGTGCAGGCGGACTTCTGGGGAGCCTTCATCGGCCACCGCTTCGCCGCCCGCCACCGGCGGCCGGTGGTGCACACGATGCACAATCGGGTGGATGTCGGCATCCGGGCGACGGCGCCCTTCCCGGGTCTCGTGCTGCGCGTGCTGAACGCATGGCAGCGCCGCGCGCTCGGCGTCGCCTCCGAGTCGAAGGCGACCGGAAGCGACGGCTGGTCGTTCCTGCGACGCTTCGCCGAGCGATCGGATGCCGTCACCGCCCCCTCATCGCACTTCGCGCGTCGGCTCGAAGCGCACGGAGTGGTTCCCGGGCACGGCGCGCCCGCCGTCGACGTGGTGTGGAACGGGATCGACGACGATGTACTGGATGCGGCGCTCGCCGCCGCACCGGGTGAGCGCGCGCCAGGTCGCCCGCGCTTCGTGTGGATCGGGCGGATGAGCCCCGAGAAGCGCCTCCTTACGTTCCTCGAGGCGGTCGCCGAATCCGGAGTCGACGCCGACGTCGAGATCATCGGCGGCGGCGGGCAGCTGCGCGCAGCGCGCCGGATCATCGAGAAGCGTCGGCCACGGGCATCCGTCGTCTTCGCGGGGCGGATGCGGTATGCCGAGACCCTCCGCAGGATCCAGGCGGCGGACGCCGTCGTGCAGACCTCGATCGGCTTCGAGACGCAGGGCATGACCATCTTCGAGGCCGCGTCGCTCGGTACGCCCGCGATCGTCAGCGACCCTGACCTCGCCGCCGAGCTCGGTCAGGGCCGATGGGATGTCGCGGACGCCTCGGTCGGGGCGCTCGCTGACGCCTTGCGCCGCGCGGCGGCCGACATCGAGGCGGACGTGGCGCCGAAGCCGGATCCGGCGGTGCGCGACCGCTTCCGTCAGTCTTCACGGACGGCCGCGATGATCGACGTCTACGACAGGGTCACGGCGCAAGCCGGTCGCTGAGCCTGTCGAAGCGTCCGGCGGTCCGTCGACTCGTCGCTCCGCTCGTCGCTCGACGACCGGTGGCTCCCGGTCGTTGAGCGAGCGAAGCGAGACGAGCCGCGTCGGGAACAGGATCAGGAGAGGCGCGACCAGTCGGTCGGCGTGCGACGGTAGCCGTCGCTGCGGAGGGCGGCGATCGTGGAAGCGATGCCGGCCAAGGACAGTGCTGCGAGAAGAATCACCATGAACATGGCAGTAACGCTACGCTTGCGGTCTGACTGCCACGAGTGGCAGAATGGACACACATCGCACGAAAACTGCCACGCGTCGGCAGGCTCAGCGACCGGCACGACAGGCTCAGCGCCCGACAGGAGATCTCAATGAAGACAGTCGCCGTGATCGTCCAGGATGGTTTCGCACCGTTCGAGTTCGGCGTCGCGTGTGAGGCCTTCGGCCTCGATCGGACGGATGACGGCATCCCGAACTTCGACTTCCGCATCGTGACACCGGATCCCGGTGTCGTGCAGTCCAAGATCGGCTTCTCGATCAATGTCGAGAACGATCTGTCGTTCGCCTACGAGGCCGATCTCGTCGTCGTGTCGCCGACGCCTCACGAGTACTGGGCGCACACGGATGAGCGCGTGCTGGACGCCGTTCGCGCTGCCGTCGAGCGCCAGGCCTGGGTGCTGAGCGTCTGCAGCGGGTCTTTCATCCTCGGAGCAGCCGGAGTGCTCGACGGCCGCAAAGCGACGACGCACTGGATGTACGCGGACGTCATGGCGCGGATGTACCCGAAGGTCGATGTCGACCCCGACGTGCTCTACGTGCAGGACGGCCGCATCATCACGAGCGCCGGCACCGCGGCCGGCCTCGACGCGTGCCTGCACCTGCTGCGGCAGGAGCTCGGCGCCGAGATGACGAACCGCATCGCGCGGCGCATGGTCGTGCCGCCTCAGCGTGACGGCGGCCAGGCCCAGTTCATCGACAAGCCGCTGCCGCAGGTCGCATCTCTCTCGCTCGCTCCCGTGACCGACTGGATGCTCGACAACCTGCGCCACGAGCTCACCGTCGACCAGCTCGCAGCGAAGGCGCACATGTCTCCCCGAACGTTCGCGCGGCGCTTCCGGGCCGACCTCGGAGCCACGCCCGCGGCATGGCTCGCGCGACAGCGGATCATCCACGCCCAGCGCCTGCTCGAGAAGACCAACCTCGGCCTCGACCGCATCGCCTACGAGAGCGGCTTCGGCTCCGCAGCGGTGCTCCGCCAGAACTTCGCCCGCGTCCTCGCCACGACCCCGACCGCGTACCGCGCGCGCTTCTGCTGCACGCGCGAGGCGATGGAGGCCGCCGGGGCCGAATCGGCCGTGCTCGAAACGGTCGCCTGACCCACAGCGTCGCGCCCCATCCCCTGCACGGTTACGGACGCGACACGCCGTCGCCGCGCGGAGCGCCGCGGCGTGTCGCGTCCGTAACCGGTGAAAGGGGGGCGAGTCCCGCGGGGGGTGATGCGCTTGGCGTGAACAATCGGACCTGCTAAACTTGAGTCAAGACGGCTCAAGTTTTGCGCCGAGCCGACTCAGACTTCAGGAGAACCATGAACGCCACACAGACACCCGGTCAGGAGGATGCGCGCAGCGCCCTCGAGCAGTTCGGGATCAATCTCACCGACCGCGCCCGTCAGGGCAAGCTCGACCCGGTCATCGGCCGCGACAGCGAGATCCGGCGCGTCAGCCAGGTGCTGACCCGCCGGACCAAGAACAACCCCGTGCTCATCGGCGAGCCCGGAGTCGGCAAGACCGCCGTCGTCGAGGGCCTCGCCCAGCGCATCGTCGCCGGCGACGTCGCCGAATCGCTCAAGGACAAAGAGCTCGTCACGATCGACATCTCCGCGCTCGTCGCCGGTGCGATGTACCGCGGGCAGTTCGAGGAGCGCCTGAAGAGCGTGCTCAAGGAGATCACCGACTCCGACGGACGCATCATCACGTTCATCGACGAACTCCATGTGCTCATGGGCGCGGGCGGTGGCGAGGGATCGGTGGCGGCATCCAACATGCTCAAGCCCATGCTGGCCCGCGGCGAACTGCGCATGATCGGCGCCACCACCCTCAACGAGTACCGCGAGTTCATCGAGAAGGATGCGGCGCTCGAGCGCCGCTTCCAGCAGGTCTACGTCGGCGAGCCGAGCGTCGAAGACACCGTCGCGATCCTCCGCGGCCTCAAGGAGCGCTACGAGGCGCACCACAAGGTCGCCATCGCGGATGCCGCGCTCGTGGCCGCCGCATCCCTCTCGCATCGCTACATCCCGAGCCGCCAGCTGCCTGACAAGGCGATCGACCTCATCGACGAGGCCGCGTCGAGGCTGCGCATGGAGATCGACTCGGCGCCGCTCGAGATCGACGAGCTGCGCCGGCACGTCGACCGCCTCAAGCTCGAAGAGCTCGCGCTCAAGCGGGAGAAGGATGCCGCGTCGAAGGAGCGCCTCGCCCTGCTGCGTGCCACGCTCGAGGCCGAGCAGGACAAGCTCGGCGAGCTCCAAACCCGTTGGGAGCACGAGCGTGCCTCCCTCAACCGCGTCGGCGACCTCAAAACGAAGCTGGACGCCGCTCGCATGGAGGCCGAACGCGCGCAGCGCGA
Source organism: Microbacterium pumilum (assembly GCF_039530225.1). NCBI lineage: Bacteria > Bacillati > Actinomycetota > Actinomycetes > Micrococcales > Microbacteriaceae > Microbacterium > Microbacterium pumilum. The sequence continues at coordinate 699,150 of NZ_BAAAOH010000001.1, read as the reverse complement.
GGGCAACCTCGAGAAGGCGTCGCGACTGCTGTATGCCGACATCCCGGCCCTCGAGCGTCAGCTCGTCGAAGCCGAGCGCGAAGAGCCCGCGGGGGATCGGATGGTGAACGACCAGGTCACCGACGAAGACATCGCCGCCGTGATCGCGGCCTGGACCGGCATCCCGGTCGGCAGGCTGCTGCAGGGCGAGACCGAGAAGCTCCTGCACCTCGAGACCGAACTCGGCAAGCGGCTGATCGGGCAGAAGGAAGCCGTCAAGGCCGTCTCCGATGCCGTGCGCCGCTCACGTGCCGGCATCAGCGACCCCGATCGTCCGACCGGCTCGTTCCTGTTCCTCGGACCCACCGGCGTCGGCAAGACCGAGCTCGCGAAGGCGCTGGCCGATTTCCTCTTCGACGACGAGCACGCCATGGTGCGCATCGACATGTCGGAGTACGGCGAGAAGCACTCGGTCTCACGTCTCGTCGGCGCCCCTCCCGGGTACATCGGCTACGAGCAGGGTGGGCAGCTGACCGAGGCGGTGCGCCGCCGTCCGTACAGCGTCGTGCTGCTCGACGAGGTCGAGAAGGCGCACCCCGAGGTCTTCGACGTGCTGCTGCAGGTGATGGATGACGGCCGCCTGACCGATGGCCAGGGCCGCACGGTCGACTTCAAGAACGTCATCCTGATCCTGACCTCGAACCTCGGCTCGCCGATCCTCATCGACCCGACGCTGTCGATCGAGCAGAAGCGCGAGCAGGTGCAGGGACTGGTGCGCCAGGCGTTCAAGCCCGAGTTCATCAACCGGCTCGACGACATCGTCATCTTCCAGGCCCTCACCGAGGACGACCTGGCTCAGATCGTCGAGCTCTCCGTCGATGCGCTCCACCGCCGTCTCAAGGATCGTCGACTCTCGCTGGCCGTCACCCCCGACGCCCGCGCGTGGCTCGCCGAGCGCGGGTACGACCCGGTGTTCGGAGCGCGGCCGCTGCGCCGGCTCGTCCAGTCCGAGATCCAGGACCGCCTCGCGATGGGCATCCTCTCGGGCGGAGTGCGCGACGGCGACGTGGTGCGGGTGGATGTCGCGGCCGACGGGTCTTCGCTCGTGCTGACGAGCGACGGGCCGGCCGCGCCACCTGAGCCGCCGTTCGATGACGACGACGACGAGGTCATCGAGGCGATCCTCGAGGATTGACCGCAGCGAAGGCCCTACGCGTCGACGAGCAGGGACTCCGCGACGGCGCGACGCGTGCGGGGTGCGTTCTCACGCTCCTGCAGTTCCGGCGAGGCGGCGCGGATGTCACCGAGTTCGCCGACGGCCATGATGGTGATCGGGGTGAAGTCGTCGCTCAGTCCGAATGCCGCTGAGATGGCCGCAGGATCGAAACCGCCCATCTGGTGGGTTGAAAGGCCGTCGGCGTGCGCCTGCACGGTGAAGTGCGCAGCGACCTGTCCGGTGTCATAGAGTGCCCAGGTCATCGGCTTGCCGTCGCGCGTGGTTTCTGCGACGAAGACGATGAGCGCACCGGCATCCCCGGCCCATGCCGAGTTGAAGCCGGCAAGGGTCGCCATGATCTTGGCGTGCGCCTCGCCGCCGCGGCGTGCGACGATGAGCTTCCACGGCTGAGTGTTGGCGCCCGTGGGGGTCCAGCGCGCCGCTTCGAGGGCGCTCGCCAGCGCCGTCTCATCGAGCGCTGCGACGCTGTCGAAGATTCGAGTGCTCCAACGCTCGGCGAGCACATCGAGGATCGGAGCGTGGGTGGGGGCGGTGCGGTCGAGGATGTCGGTCATGGCGTCTCCTGCGGTTGAGATCGATATGGTGCGGGACACCCTCGGCCCGTTCTATGCAACCGCATGCACCTGTGAACTGTTCCCGGGGTCGCTGGGAAGAGGCAACATCCTGGATCGATACGCCGCGCGAGGTCCGGCGGCTTCGACGCCGCTACGGTCGGAGAATGCAACTAGCGCGTTCCGGCCGCCTCGTCGGCATCTGGCGGGGGCGTCGCGCGGCGAGCGCTGTGCGTCCGGCGGGGGCGTGGACATGAGACGTCAATCGGTCTTCGAGATGATCCGGGCCTTGTGGGGTTCGACACACCCCGGCCCGACGCTCGTCGTCTCGGCACTCGCCCTGGCGATCGGTATCGCTGTGGGGCTCGAGCCGTGGCGACTGGTGCTGCTGACCCTCGCTGTCTTCAGCGGTCAGCTCTCGATCGGCCTGTCGAACGACGTGATCGACGCGCCTCGAGACCGGGCGGTCGGCCGCGCCGACAAGCCGATCGCCCGCGGAGACGTGAGCGAGCGCGTCGCGTGGGGCGCTGCCATCGGCACGGTCGTCGTGGCGCTGGTGCTGTCGGCCCCGCTGGGCTTCGGGATGCTGGCCGCACACGCCGTCTTCCTCGCGTCGGCGTGGTCATACAACGTCGCGCTGAAGGCGACGCCGTTCTCGATCCTGCCGTTCATCGTCAGCTTCGGGATCTTCCCGTCGCTGGCTACCCTCGCTTCTCCGGATCCGCATGTCGCGGCGCCCTGGGCCTGGATCGCAGGCGCCGCGCTCGGCGCAGCGGTGCACCTGACGAACGTCCTTCCGGACCTGGATGAGGACCTGCGGACAGGGGTGCGCGGACTGCCGCACCGGGTAGGCGCGCGTTCGTCGGCCGTCATCGCGGCTGCCGGCATCGTGGTCGGCGCCGTCGCGGTGCTGATCGGATCCACAAGGGGAGACGTCGCGACTGCCTCGCTGCTGTCGTGGATCTTCTTCGGTGCGGTGGTCGTCGTCGCCGTGGCGACCGCTGTGCTCGCTCTGGTACGGCCGCCCACGCGGGCATTGTTCCGGCTCGTGATGCTCGCGGCGCTTCTGCTCGCGGCCCAGCTCGTTGCGACGGGCGGTGCCATCGCCGCCTGAGTCTCCGGCGTCCTCAGGTGGGGGGTCGATGACCGCGCCGGAGTGCCACCGGCGGCGCGGGTGGCTCTTCGCACCGCATCCGCGGCTGGTTTCGGCATCCGCGGCCTATCGATGGCGCGGATGTCGCGTTCGACCGCGGACCTGGAAAGCCGCCCACCGGGTCGGAGTGCGACCGGCGGGCGCGGGCGGAGCGGCGCTCGGCCGCACCCCGGCGCCGATCGATCAGGCGTCGCGGTCGAAGCCCATGGCGTAGGCGTGGGCGAGCAGTCGCGCGCCGGGCGGCAGCAGCGCGAGCCGCAGACCCACGCGCCGCACGGCGTGCGGGAACGAACCCAGTGGCCGCCCCAGCGAGGTGTTGAGGGTGGCGATCGCGGCGGCGGTGCGCGCCGACGCGACCCGGCGGCGCTCCCACCGGCCCAGGTCCGCATCGGGCGCCTCGCCCGTCCGCACCCAGGCTGCGAGCAGCGGCGCGAGGGTCGCGGCATCCAGGAGCCCGAGGTTCATCCCCTGCCCGCCGATCGGACTGACCTCGTGGGCGGTGTCGCCGATCGCGAACAGGCGTCCGCGGCGCAGACCGGGTGCCACAGCGCGGCGCACCTCGAACGCCGACGCGTCCGTCATCCGCGCCGCCGCATCCAGCTCGCCTCGAAGCTCGAGGGCTGCTCGCAGGCGCTGGGTCCGCGCACCGTCGCTGGTGTCGCGTGGGTCGGAGTCCCACGCCACGAACCGACGCCGTCCGCCGGGCAGGGGGAAGGACTCGAGCACTCCGGAGCGGTCGATGTTCACCACCGCCAGGTCGCCGTCGCGGTCGGCCGCGACATCCGCCATGAGATAGCGGTCGGCGTACGGCAGCACCCGCACACCTCCCGGACGGTAGACGAGGTCGCGGGCGCGCCACCCTCCGGCCACCACGACGATGGGCGCGCGTATCGAGTCACCAGAGGCGAGCGACACGCGGATGTCGTCAGCTCCGGGCGTCACCGCGGTCACCGTGGTCGCCCACGTGGGCTCTGGGGCTCCCGAGCCGAGCGCCGTCTCGGTCGCGGCCTGCGGAAGCGCCGCGACGAAGGGGAACCGTGTGCGGAGCCGGTCGAACCGCACCACCCCGAGCGCACGTCCGTCGGTCCGCGCCTCACCCCGCGAGACACGCACGGCGGAGGCGAGCAGCCGCTCGGTGATCCCGGACGCCTCGAGGGCCGCGAGCACCGGGGCATGCACGCCGATCGCGCGCGTGCCGTCGCCAGGTGCCGTGCGCCGCTCGAGCACCGCGACGTCGACGCCTCGTCGCGTGAGCTCGCCGGCGAGGAGCGAGCCGACCGGTCCCGCGCCGACGACGATGACGTCAGCCATCGGCCCGGCCCACGGCCAGGACGCGGTACGGCGCCGCGGCCTCGACGCGCCACCCATCCCCGAGCGCGAGCGCGAGTTCGTCGACGCGGTAGCTCCGGCGGATCGAGCGCAGCCCATCGGTGCGCAGGAACGTCCCGGGTGCGAACGGAGTCACCCCGATCGTGTACAGGCCATACGCGAGCCGGCTGCGGCGGATGTCGGAATGCACGACGATCCCCTCCGACAGGGCGAGCGACTGCTCAGCGAAGACGGCGAGCTCACCGGCCGACAGATGGTGCAGCACATGGTTCGACACGACGACGTCGAATCGCTCACCCGCCGCAGCGAGCGCCGCCGCATCCGCGCACTGGAATTCCACCCCTGATGTGGTGCGCTCCCGGGCGACGGCGATCGCGCGCGGGTCGGGGTCGACACCCACCCACCGCACGTCGAACCCGTCGCGCGCCGCGAGGCTCGCGAGCCGCAAGACCAGGTCGCCGCCTCCGGAGCCGATGTCGAGGATTCGAGCGGGTGCTCCGAGCGAGGCGAGATACGGGCGCAGCTGCGAGCGATACGCGGCACCCCAACCGCTGATGAGCCGATTGACGGTGTCGAAACGACGGAGTGTCGCTGCGAGCCGGCGAGGATCGCAGTCGGGGTCGTCCATGAGTTCGGCGACATCGGCGTCGCGGACGCTCAGGTTCACGCGGCCGCCGTCGAGGTGCGGGTCAGGAGCGCCGACTCGACGGTGAGTCCTGGTCCGAAGGCGAGCGCGGCGATCTGCGCACCCAAGGGGAGGGCGTCATCGTGGAGCAGATCGCGCAGGATGAACAGGATCGTCGCGCTCGACATGTTTCCCTGGTTGCGGAGCACGGAACGGGATGCCTCGAGCGCGGCGGGATCGAGGTCGAGACCCGTCTCCACCCGATCGAGGATGCTGCGACCGCCCGGATGCACGGCCCACACGTCCGGTGTGTCCGCACCGAGGAAAGAGCCGACCGCTTCACGGATCTCACGCCCGATGATTCGCGGCACCTCCGCGGTCAGCACCATGTCGAAGCCCTCGTCGCCGATCGTCCACACCATCTCGGACTCGCCCTCGCTGGTGAGCGCCGTGCCGAACCGATCCAGCTCGAGCCGCGGCGACCCGCCACGGGGCTTCGCCGACACGACAGCCGCGGCGGCTCCGTCAGCGAAGACGGATGCCGCAACCACCTGCTGCGGGTCATCTGACGATCGGATGTGCAGCGTGCAGAGTTCCGCCGCCGCAACGAGCACGACCGCATCGGGCTGCGCTGCACAGATTCGCGCTGCCGCGCGCAGACCGGGGAGTGCCGCCGCGCAGCCCATGAATCCGATGTGATAGCGCTCGACCGTCCGCGGCAGACGGAGATCCTTCACCAAACGGAAGTCGGGGCCCGGCGCGAACATGCCGGTGCACGAGACGGTGACGACATGCGTGATCTCGTCGGGGGCGACATCGGCCTCGTCGAGAGCCTGCGCGGCGGCCTCGGCGAAGAGGCCCGGCGCAAGGCGGATGTACGCATCGTTGCGGGCGCCTGTGGTCGGGGCGAGGATCCTGCCGCCATCGCCGGCCAGCGGCATCCCGCTGTCGGTCCGTACATCGTCGCCCGTCGCGAATGCCACGAGGTCTGACAGCACCGTATTGCGATAGTCGATCGCCGACGCGTCGAACGCGGCGTGGATGAGCCGCTGCGTGATGCGACTCAGGCCGGGCTGGGCTGCGAAGACGTCGCGAGCGGCGGTCTGCGACACGCGCGCCGCCGGCACCGCGGTGCCGATCGACAGGATGCTCGCGGCCATGGTCAACCTTAGGCACGGCGGGGTGCATCTGGGCGACGGACGGGCGGGGTCACATCGCCGGCCAGTCCGATGGTCCGGTCGAACCGGCGGTGTATTCCTCGAGGGGCACATCGTCGCGCTGCCACGAATCGATGACGGGCTGTACGATGCGCCAGCACTGTTCGGCGGTGTCGCCCCGCACCGAGAGGGTCGGGTCGCCGTCGAGGATGCCCTCCAGCACTTCGCTGTAAGCCCGCTGCTCGCCCTCGCCGAATTCCGCCTCGAGTGTTCCGCGATCGAGGTGGAAGGGATCGCCGGGACCGTTGAGGTTCAGCTCGAGCGCCATCCGATCCGGTCCGAGCGAGAGGCGCAGGATCGACGGCTCGGTCGAGCCTTCGAAGCCGCGTGGAAGGTGCGAGACCGCCTTGAATCGGATGACGATCTCGCTGAACTTCTCGGTCAGCGCTTTGCCAGAGCGAAGCGTGAAGGGCACCCCGGCCCACCGTGAGGTCTGGACTTCGAAGGTCACCTGCGCGAGCGTCTCGGTGTCGCGGGCGGGGTCGACGCCGGTTTCCGCAGCGTAGTCGGGCAGCTTCCGCTCGCCGATGGAACCGGCCGTGTACCGGGCGCGCCGTGAGTGAGCGACGGGGTCATCGTCGAGCACCTTGGTGGCGCGCAGGGCAGCGGCCTTCGCATCACGGAAGTCGATGGCATCCAGGGTCGAGGGCGGATCCATCGCGACCACGGCGAGCACCTGCAGCAGGTGACTCTGGATCATGTCGATCATGGCGCCGGCATGGTCGTAATAGCCCGCTCGCCCCTCCAGGCCGAGGGTCTCGTCGTAGCGGATCGAGACCGACTCGACGTGTTCGTTCGACCACACCGGTTCGAACACCCGGTTCGCAAAACGCAGTCCCAGCACGTTGAGCACGGTCGAACGACCCATGAAGTGGTCGATGCGATAGATCTGGTCCTCGGGCACGAGTTTGGCGAGCAGTTCGTTGAGTGCGGCCGCGCTCGCTTCGTCGCTTCCGAACGGCTTCTCGAGTCCGAGCATGATGCCCTCGGGGAGGTCGATCTTCTCGAGAGCCTCGCACCCCTTGGTTGCGATGGCAGGGGCGACGGCGAAGTAGAGGGCGACCCGGCCTTCGCACTCCCGCAGCAGTGCGGCGAAGCCGTCAGGGTCGGTGATGTCGGTGCGGCGATAGATCGCACCGTCGCGCACGGATTCGACGGCAGGACCCGACGCTCCCGCGGATGCGAACGATTTCGCGACGACGGTCCGCCACGCGTCGTCATCCCACTCGTCGATCCCGGCCCCGACGAGCTTGACGCTGCGTTCCGGGTCTTCCGTCAGCAGCTGGGCCAGTGCCGGCAGGAGCAGCCGTGACGTCAGATCGCCCGAGGCTCCCAGAATGCACAACGTCGTGTCGCTCGCCATCCCGTCACGATAGCCCTGGTCGACGCCAAGAGAACCGATGGCGACTGTTACCAGCGAGGGCTTGACATGGTCATCGAAGAGGGAATCGGTGCACGCGTACCCCTTGCCGGAACGCGTGCACCGAAATCAGGTGGTCGAGACGCTCGCCGGGGCGTGGGCGTCGGGCAGCTCGCGCATCGTCCAGAACGGACCGATGACCACGAACAGGCTCGCGAACATAGCGCCGACCCCGATCAGCCAGCCGCCGAAGGCCGGCCCCGCGATTCCGGCGAGCTGCTCGGTCGACTGCAGCTTGCCGTTCGCCTCGGCGATCTGGTGGCTGCGCACGAGGGACGGGATGATGCTCTGGTTCGACACATCGAAGAATACGGTGGCGACGCCCATCACAACGGCGACGAGGTAGATCTGCCACATCTGGAGTGCCCCGAACGCGGCGAGGACGGGCAGCGAGGCGAGCGCGATGGCGCGGACCAGATCGGCCACGATCATGACGTGCCGCTTGCGCATGCGGTCGATCCACGCGCCCGCGGGGAGGCCCACGACGAGGAACGCCGCGACATTGGCGGCCGTCAGCACGCCGACTTGCCACTCTGTCGCGTTGAGGATCAGCACGGCGAGAACAGGAAGCGCCAGCTCGGTGATCTGCGCGCCGAACTGGCTGAGCGCCTGGCCGCTCCACATCGTGAGGAAGTTGCGGTCGCGCCAGAGCGACCCCTTCGGTGCCGGAACCACGGCGGGAGCGGCCGCCGAGTCGATCGCACGGTCGGCCTCGGCGGCATCCTCCGCATGAGTCGACGAGAGGGGAGTCCGCGCCTCGGCGCGAGCCTCGGCGAGCACGCTCTCCTCGAGTGCGGCCTCGCTCGAACCCTCGTCTGATTGGGACATGTCAATCAGTCTCAAACACCGATTGGGAATTGTCAATCGGCTATTCTGACCTCGTGACCGACGAGATCGAGGACGAGCGCGAGGACGAGCGCGAGAGCGGGGAGCGCATCATCCTGCGACCCGGCGATCCTGAGGCCGAGGCGCGGATGCGGGCGATCAGCTCACCGCTGCGGCTGCGAGTGCTTCGGCTCTGTGCGTGGGAGTCGCGGACCAACAAGGAGCTCGCAGAGCTTCTCGACGTCAACCCGGGCACGATGCTCCATCACGTCCGCACGCTCGTGCAGACGGGTTACCTCGCCGCCGAACCCGATCGGGCCGGTGCGCAGGGCAGCCGCGAGGTGCCGTACCGTGCCACCGGCCTGTCGTGGCGGACTCCGATGCCCGAGGGCGGCAACTACATCCTGGTCGAAACGTTCCTGCAGCAGATCAACGGCCTCGCCGACGACCAGCTCAACGTCACGTGGCTCGGGTTGAAGCTCAACGTCGAGCACAAGGCCGAACTACAGGAGCGTCTGTACGCCCTCTTGAACGAGTTCAAACAGCGTCCGCCGGATACCGATGGCGAGACCTATTCGATGTTCACGGCTCTCCACACCGACCTGAACCCGCCGAGCACCCGAGAGTAGGCGCCCGGCGGGTCCGCGGCTCAGCGCGCGAGCGCCTCGCGCAGCTTCACGCGTGCACCCATCCGCAGCAGCGAGTTCTCGTAGATGCGGGCACCGACGAGGATCGCGGCGACACAGGTCGCGATGAGGATCGCGAGGGAGAGCAGCGGCTCCCACCACTGCGCCTCTCCGAGGTAGAGGCGCATCGGCATCCCGACCGGAGCCGAGAACGGCACGTACGACATGATCGCGAGCACCGTCGGGTTGTCATTGAAGAAGATCACCAGGAAGTACGGCGCCATGATCAGCATCGTGAGCGGCGTCGTCGTCGATCCGATGTCTTCCTGACGCGACACCATCGCCGCTGCCGCCGCGAACAGCGACGCCAGCAGGATGAATCCGAAGAGGAAGAACACCGCGAACCATGCGATCGGCCCCCCGAGACCCTGCAGGATCGCGCCCTGCCCGGTGACCGTGAGTCCGACGATGGCTATCGCCGAGAGCACGAGGATCTGCGCCATCGCGAGCACGGTGTTGCCGATCACCTTGCCGGCCAGGAGCGCCCGCACCGGGATCGCCGAGATGAGCAGCTCGACGACCCGCGTCTGCTTCTCTTCGACGACGCTCTGCGCGATGGTGCCTCCGAACAGCGACGCGGCGAGCAGGAACACGACGCCGAAGCCGATCGCGACGAGATAGCGGAGTGCCTCGTCGGTCGTGTCGGGATTCAGCAGCTGCACCGGCGGCACTTCGGCGAGCGACAGCATGAGCTGCGTCGGCGCGCTCGAGTCGGCGATGAGGGCGAACCCGAGCGGTGACGAGGAGTCTTCGACGATCGCCGCATCGACATCGCCCGACTCCACGAGGGCCTCGGCGTCGGCCTGGTCGGCGGCCGGAGTGATCTCGAGACCCGGAACGTCCTGCACATACTGCTCGGCGCCGGCCGTCACTGCGACGGGCGTTCCGTCGGTGTTCCCTGCCGAGATGCCGCCCCAGATGACGAGGGCGAGGGCGCCGAGGAAGAGGATGATCGTCGAGATCAGGAACGCCTTGCTACGCACCTTGGATGCGATCTCGCGCTCCGAGACGAGCCACACGCTCTGCGCGAAGCTGGGTGCCAGGGCGATGCGCGGGGACTGCGTGCTCATCGGATGACCTCCCGGAAGATCTGGGCGAGGGTGGGATGCTGCGGCGCGAAGCTCGCGACATCCCCCTGCGCCACGGCCCGGCGCAGCACGCGCTGCGCCGTCTCGTCGCTGTCGACGTCGAACACCGCGTAGCCGCCGTCGAAGTCGAGCACCTCGACGCCGGCCTCGGAGCGCAACCACCCGGCATCGCCCGCTGAGACCAGCTCGAATCGCCGCGTGGAGTGCTCGGCGCGCAGCGAGTCGCGTGCGCCGGCTGCGCGGATTGTGCCGCCGGCGATGATCACGAGGTCATCGCAGAGCCGCTCGACGACGTCGAGCTGGTGCGACGAGAACAGGACGGCGGCGCCCTCGGCCGCGCGCTGCTGCAGCACACCGGCGACGACGTCGACCGCGAGCGGGTCCAAGCCCGAGAACGGCTCGTCGAGGATCAAAACCTCGGGGTCGTGCACGAGCGCAGCGGCGATCTGCGCGCGCTGCTGGTTTCCGAGCGACAGCGTCTCGACGTTGTCGGCGAGGCGCTCGCCGAGTCCGAGCTGCTCGAGCAGCCCCGTCGCCCGGGTCTCGGCATCCGTCTTCGAGAACCCGTGCAGCCGCGCGAGGTACACGATCTGCTCGAGCACTTTCATCTTGGGGTACAGCCCGCGCTCCTCGGGCATGTAGCCGAAACGGCGACGATCGGATGCCGTCACCTCGGCGCCGTCGAGCGCAACAGTCCCGGCATCCTTGCTCAGCACGCCCAGGACGATGCGCATTGTCGTGGTCTTGCCGGCGCCGTTGCCGCCGACGAAGCCGGTCAGGCGTTTCGGCAGCACGTCGAATGACACGTCGTCGAGCGCAAGTCGTCCTCCGTAGCTTTTCGTGATCCCGGTCAGCTTCAGCATCTCGTCTCCTTCAGTGCGGTCGCTCCCACGCTAGGCAGGCGGTGGCCGGCGGACATCCCCCGTGAGGGGGGTTACCGTCCTCCGCCGCGCGGATGATCCGGTCCCCCGGCCGTCGCGGCGCCCCCGTTCTCCCGCTTCATGTCCCACTTTCTCCCGGACTCGAAGCCCGTCGGGGGGCGAAAGTGGGACATGCGGTCTCGCCGCGCGCTGAGCCGCGCTACGCGAGCCCGTGGCGATGGGCGTAGACGACGGCGGCCACCCGGTCGCGCGCGCCGAGCTTCTGCAGCACATTCGACACGTGGGTCTTGACCGTCGCTTCGCCGATGTAGAGGCGCTCGGCGATCTCGGAATTGCTCATGGCCTCGGCGACGAGCGTCAGCACCTCGGCTTCGCGATCGGTCAGCTCCGGCATCGAGGCGGGGCCCGTCGGGTCGGGCCAGGTCCTCTTCGCATCGCTGCCGCGGACCGGTCCTTCGCTCGACGGCGAGCCGGATGCCGCGAACCGCGCGATCACGCGGCGGGTCACCTCGGGAGCGAGGAGCGCGTCGCCCGCAGCGGCGACGCGGACCGCCGCGACGAGTTCCTCCGGACCGGCGTTCTTGAGCAGGAAGCCGCTCGCGCCCGCATCGAGCGCTTGGAACAGGTAATCGTCGCGATCGAACGTCGTGACGATCACGACCGCGGCATGCAGCGTCGCGTCGGCGACGATGCGGCGGGTCGCCTCGATGCCGTCCATCTCGGGCATCTGGATGTCCATGCAGATCACGTCAGGACGCAGAGCGGATGCCGCCGCGACCGCCGCAGCGCCGTCGGCCCCCTCGCCGACCACCGTGATGTCGTCCGCCGTCTCGAGGATCATCCGGAACCCGGCGCGCATGATGGCGTGGTCGTCGACGAGCAGCACGCGGATCGCGTCGCGACTCATACGGTGACCCGTGACGGCAGCGGAACCCGCATTCGAACCAGGAAGCCGCCGCGACTGCGCGGCCGGACCTCGATGGACCCTCCGGAGGCCGCCGCGCGCTCGCGCATGCCCAGGATGCCGAGGCCCGGGCGCACCGACGATGTCAGCCGGCCTTCGTTCGCGATCTCGAGTTCGAGCTCGTCGGCCGCGTAGCGCAGTCTGACATCGGCTGCGGCATCCGGACCCCCATGTCGGCGCGCGTTGGTCAGCGCCTCCTGGGTGACGCGAAAGACGTTCACCTGCACGAGATCGGGCAGGTCCACGGGCTCGCCCACGATCGTGAGTGTGGTCGGCATCCCGCTCTCACGCGCGTGCTCGACCAGTTCGGCGAGTCCCGAGATGCGCACGGTCGACGCGTCGGGCGCATCGCCGGCGGGCGTTCTGAGGGTCTCGAGCAGGTGGTGCAGCTCCTCGAGCGCGGCGCGCGCCTCGGTCTCGATGCCGCGCAGCGCGGTCCGTGCGGCATCCGGATCCCGCTCCATGACCGAACGGGCGGCACCCGCCTGCACGCCCATCGCCGACACGTGGTGGGCGACGACGTCGTGCAGCTCGCGGGCGATGCGCACGCGGTCGAGCGCGACGGCCTGGGCGCCTGTGACCTCGCGCTCGCGCTCCAGCTCGATGGTCCGCTGGCGCAGTGCCTCGCGCTCGAGCGCGGACGCGTAGGCCCTGTCGCCCATGTAATACGCGCCGCCGAAGAAGGCCGCGTTGACCAGGAACTGCATCAGCATGAACGCGACGAAGGGCGAGAACAGCCCGGCGCGGGACAGCCCGCCGTCCGTGTCACCTGTCGCGGATTGAAATGTCGTGACGAGCAGCCAGCCGAACATGCCCACGATGATCGCGATGCGCACGATCGCCGCGCGGCGGCGGTCGTTCATCCATGCGCCGACCGTGTACATGCCGATGAAGAGCACAATGTTGCCGACGTACATCTCGGGGATGTGGAAGCTCATCGCCACGAAGAACGCCAGCGCGCCGGCGATCGCGACCATCGCGGGATAGCGCCGGCGCACGGCAAGGGGAGCCGTGAGCGCGACGGCATACAGCAGCGCCCACTCGAGGCCCGGCGATTCATCGCCGTAGATGCCGGCGACGCTGCCGAGGGCCGCGCTCAGGATGGCCCCCAGCATCAGAGCGGCAGCGAGCCACACATCGGAGCGCAGTTCGCCGGCAGTGGGCGCCGGGCGCGCGAGCCGCGGCGAAGCGGAATCGGACATCTCTCCACGGTACGGGGGAGATGGGGCGACGGCATCCCCCGCACGACGGAGAGGGATTGCGGATGCTGCGCTCCGCTGGATTACTTGCTATTGACAAGCATGGTTGTTTTTTGCAAGTATCGAGCCAGACGCCAGATGCGTCCATCAGAATCCCTCGGAAGGAGCCATCATGGCCACCAGCATCTTCGTGAACTTCTCGAGCTCGGACCTCGAGCGCAGCAAGGCGTTCTACACAGCGCTCGGCTGCGAGATCAACCCGCTCTTCACCGACGACAACGCGGCGTGCATCGTCTGGGACGAGAACATCTACTTCATGGTGCTCACCAAGGAGTACTTCTCCACTTTCACCGACAAGACAATCATCGACGCCTCGACCAGCGCTCAGGTGTCGCTCGCGCTCAGCCGTGACTCGCGTGAGGACGTCGACAAGATCCTCGAAGCCGGTCTCGCCGCCGGCGGCAGCGAGCCGCGGCCGGTGCAGGACTACGGTTTCATGTACTCCCGTGACCTGGACGACCCCGACGGCAACAGCCTCGGCTTCCTCTACATGGACCCCGTGGCCGCGGAAAAGGGACCAGAGGCCTACATGGCGGAGCAGGGCGCGCAGGCCTGACGTGGCATCCCGCAGCTACGGGCAGTACTGCGGGGTCACGACCGCCGTCGAGTTGATCGGCGAGCGATGGGCAATGCTCATCGTCCGCGATCTGCTCGTCGGCCCTCGCCGCTACACCGACCTCAAGCAGGGGCTGCCCAAGATCCCCACGAACATCCTTTCGGTGCGGCTCAAGGAGCTTCAGGAGGGTGGCGTGGTGCGGCGCGTGGCACTCAAGAACTGCGGGCTCGTGTACGAGCTGACCGAGTACGGACGCGCGCTGGAGCCGATCGTCCTCGCGCTCGGGCGCTGGGGTTTCCAGCAGATGGGCGATCCTGGGCCCGACGACATCGTCACGGCAGATTCGCTCACGATGGCGCTGCGAACGGCTTTCCGGCCGGATGCCGCAGCCGCCCTGCCCGCCGCCGACTACGAAGTGCATGTCGGCGACGTGGTGCTCCGCGTGCAGGTGGACGGCGAGACGCTCCGCATCGCGCAACTCGCGCCGCCGGCTCCGCCGATCGGCGGCAGGCTCCCCGCGGGTGAGCCGGAGCTCGTCTTCGCGGCGGGTCCCGGCATCCGCCGTGTCATCTCGGGAGAGCTCACACCGGCCGAGGCGATCGATCAGGAGGTGATCGCCGTGGTCTATGGCGACGCCACCCTGCTCGAGCGATTCGCCGCGACATTCTCCATCGACCCCCTGGCAACGCCGATTCTCGCGGCATGACGGACGTCGCGGCATCCGCGATCCCGAAAGGAGACGGCCATGACCGGCCGCATTCAGATCGACCTGTTCACCACTCTCGACCTCGTCGCGCAGGCGCCGGGCAATCCCGATGAGGACCGCGATGGCGGCTTCCCGTTCGGCGGCTGGCAGGCGCCGCTCTTCGACGATGTCGTCGGGCAGAACGTCGGCGCCGCCATCTCGGGGCTCGACGCGCTGCTGCTCGGCCGGAAGACGTACGACATCTTCGCCGCGTACTGGCCGAACCACACGGACGGCGTCGACGGCGCGATCGGCCGGCAGTTCGACCGGGTGCCCAAGTACGTCGCCTCGCGGGGGACACCCGCACTCGACTGGCAGGGCACCACGCAGCTCGGACCAGACCTCGCCGCCGAGCTGTCGGAACTGCGCGAACGGCACGAGAACATCCACGTGATCGGCAGCGTCGATTTCGTGCAGACCCTGCTCGCGGACCGTCTGTACGACGAGCTGGGGCTGTGGGTTTATCCGATCGTCCTGGGGCAGGGCAAGAAGGTCTTCCCCGACGGTGCCGTGCCCGCGAACCTCGAGTTGCTCGCACCGCCGCTCGTCTCGGCGAACGGCGCCGTGCTGCTGCGCTACGGACCCCAGCCCGGGGTTCCCGCGACGGGCGACTTCGACACCCTGGACCGCGAGGCCTGAACGCCGCTGTGCGGCGAAGCCTCAGTGGTGGTGCGCGTGGGCGTGCGCCGCGCCGACGGGCTCGTCGGTGTGCAGCCATTGTGCGACGGGGCGACCGTCACGGCGCCACCACGAGCCCTGCCGGTCCTGCGGCCAGCCTTCTGGTGAGTCCTCCCAGACCTCCTGGCGACCGTAGAGCGTCAGGTCGAGCAGGTTGAGGACGGGCGCGAAGGACTCGGTGCCTCGGTCGGTGGTCTCGTAGGTCAGATAGACGTCATCGCCGTCGCGCAAGTAGGAGCGCATGATTCCGCCGTCGGCGACGGCGGGCTCGTTCTGGGTGAACTCCGTCGAGTACCAGGGCATCGTCCAGCCCATGAAGTCGCGAAACGCCGCGATGTCGTCCCACGGCCCTTCGCA
The DNA here is from genome assembly GCF_039530225.1 of Microbacterium pumilum. Classification (NCBI taxonomy): domain Bacteria; kingdom Bacillati; phylum Actinomycetota; class Actinomycetes; order Micrococcales; family Microbacteriaceae; genus Microbacterium; species Microbacterium pumilum. Next base: position 683,600 of record NZ_BAAAOH010000001.1, on the reverse strand, counting down.
GAACACCGCGAAGGTCACATCGCGGCCCTCGAGGTAGGCGGGTGAGGTGGCGGACAGATCGGCGATCGTGAGCGTGCAGCCCTCGCACTGCTGGGCGGTCGACTTTCCACGGTGCCACATGAAGGCGTACGCGATGAGCAGCGGACGCCCTTCGAAGGCGTCCACGATCGAGGTCGGGCCGTCGGCGCCGATCAGTGTGGTCGGTGGCACCGGGGTGGCGGGCAGTCGTCTGCGCGAGGCGGAGATCACGTCACCGGCGCGGGTGTGCGCCTTCTCGCGGACGAGCAGCTCATCGCGTCGGCGCTGCCACTCACCGCGATCGACGATCTCAGGCATCGGATAACGATCTGCGAACTCGGACATGCCGCTATTTCTAACATAGCGGGCACTTGCTCTTCAATACCCATATGCGAGAATGTCGCCATGCCGACCAGACGGAGGTACGCGCAGCAGGGGGATGCCTGCGCCACAGCGCATGCCATCGAACTGCTCGGCGACCGCTGGACCTACCCTGTCATCCGTGAGCTGATGCTCGCACCGAAGAGGTTCCGCGAACTCGAATCGGGGCTGCGAGGAGTCACGCCGGCCGTGCTGACCACACGCCTGCGCGAACTCGAAGCGGCAGGACTCATCCGGCGCGTGACCCTGCCGCCGCCCGCGAACGTGCCGGTCTATGAGCTGACCGACTGGGCGCGCGAGCTCGAGCCGACCTTCGCGGCTCTGGGTCGTTGGGCACACGCGTCGCCGACGCGCACGCTCGAAGGCGCAGGGCTCACGCCCGATGCCGCGGTCCAGTCGATGACGACGATGGCGCCGAGCGAGTCGATCGAGCCGCCGATCCAGCTCGAGCTGCACCTGCACGATGCGCGGGTGGATGGGGCGGCCGGTTACGACTACGCATTGTCGTGGGATGCCGCGGGCCTGCGCATCGCGCGCGGGTCGAACCCGCTGGCCTCGGCCGCGGTGCGTGCGGACTCGTCGGAGTGGGCGCTCATCCTTCACGCGGGCGAGCCGCTGGGGGCGTCGGGCGTTGAGATCCACGGCGACCGAGCGGCGGTGGCCCGAGTGGTGGGGCTGTTCGCAGGCCTCGGTCGTTGAGCGAGGGAGCGCAGCGACCGAGACGAACCCCGCTGAGCCCGGCGGGGTCGCGTCAGAAGATCATCGGGCGGTCGTCGTCGTCGGGCCCGCTGAAGTCGAGATCCACGACCACCGGGACATGGTCGCTCGGCAGCTCGCCCTTGCGCTCGTTGCGGTGGATCGAAGCTCCCGCCACCGCGTTGGCGAACCCGTGCGAGCCGAGGATGAAGTCGATCCGCATGCCCTCGTTCTTCGGGAAGCGCAGCCGCTTGTAGTCCCAGTACGTGAAGCCGATCGGCACGAGGGGTCTGACGACATCCGTCAATCCCGCCTCCTCGAGCGCCGCGAACGCCTCGCGCTCCAGAGGCGAGACGTGGGTGGAGAAGCCTGGAACCACCGCGGGGTCACCGTTGTCGGCATCCGTCGGCGCGATGTTGAAGTCGCCGACGAGCGCCAGCGCCAGATCGGGGTCCTCGGTCAGCGCGTCGGTCGTGTACTCGGTCAGCGCCGAAAGCCAGTCGAGCTTGTAGTCGAAGTGCGGGTCGCCGAGCGCGCGCCCGTTCGGCACGTAGAGACTCCACACGCGGACTCCGCCGACGGTGGCGCCGATGGCGCGAGCCTCTGGCGGGGCTTCGAGGAGCCCGGGCTCCTTCGCGAAGCCGGGCATCCCGGGAAAGCCCACCTCGACGTCGGTGAGGGGCTCCCGGCTCGCGATCGCCACGCCGTTCCACTGCGAGAAGCCGTGCGCCTCGACGTGATAGCCGGCCTCTTCGAACTGTTCGTAGGGGAATTGGTCGGCCTTGCATTTGATCTCCTGCATGGCGAGCACATCGATGCCTTCTCGCACCGCGAAGCCGACGATCCTGTCGACGCGAGCGCGGACGGAGTTGACGTTCCAGGTGGCCAGGCGCATGCTCCCAGCCTACGGTCGGCCGCGGACGTTCCTGGTGCCGAATCGGCGGACCGAGCCCGCGCGATCAGCCCAGCGCGGCGCGGATCGCGGGGACGCGTGCGAGGTAGCCGTCGACGGCGCGGCGCGTGTTCTCGGGCTCTGCGCGATCGCGGAGCGACAGCATCCCCGGGTCGCCCCGTTCGATGCCCGCGGCGATCCTGGTCACCGATGTGAGCATGCGTGCGGCGACAGCGTCGAGGATCTCGTTCGGAGTGAGCCCGCCGTAGGCCTCGGCGACGATACGCACGCGCCGGGCCGCATCCGCCGGGGGCAGGGGGTCGCCGAGCGGGATCGCCGACCAGCACAGGATGGCGACATCGTCGACGGGATGCCCAGGCCCGGCCTGGTCCCAATCGATCAGCCCGGCGAACCCGCGGTCGTCCACGATCCAGTTGTAGCTGCCGGTGTCGTTGTGGCAGATGAGCTGGCCCGGCGCGAGCGGCGACGACGTCTGCCGCCAGGCGACATCGCCGGGATCCCACCCGCGAACCGCGTCGTGATACCGCCGCAGCCACGCTGCTCCCTGGGCGAGCACGTCATCGTCAGCTTCGCGGATGCCCGGATCCAGTGCCTCGCCCGGTAGGAACGTGAGCGTCTCCTCGGTGTCCGTCACGGCGACCACGCGCGGCACGCCCTCGAGTCCGTCGTCGGCGAGGAAGGCGAGCAGGCGGTGCACCGCGGGAGTCCATGGCCCGACGGGGCGGTGCACGACGGGACCGAACACCGGATCGTCGGCGTACCACACGCCGCCTGAGCCACCGGGAAGGTGCGTGCGCTCGACCATTCCCCGACCGTATCGCGGCGATCCGTAGACTCGGTCGCATGACCGTCGCGTCCACGCCCGAGACCGAAGCCGACCGCCAAGCCCTGATCGGCCTGATCAAAGACGAAGCCGTCTTCCACGGCGACTTCACCCTGTCGAGCGGCAAGAAGGCAACCTATTACGTCGACATGCGCAAGCTCACGTTGGATCACCGCGCAGCCCCCGGCATCGGGCGGATCATGCTGGACCTGATCAGGGATGTCGACGGGATCGTCGCCGTCGGCGGCCTCACGCTGGGTGCGGATCCGATCGCCAACTCGGTCATGCACGAGTCCGCGCGGACCGACCATCCGCTCGACGCGTTCGTGGTGCGCAAGGAACCGAAGGACCACGGTCGCGGCCGTCAGGTGGAGGGGGCGGATGTCGCGGGCAAGCGCGTCGTCGTCGTCGAAGACACCTCGACCACCGGTCAGTCCGCCCTCAAGGCCGTCGAAGCGCTGCGGCGCGAAGGGGCGGAGCCGGTCGCCGTCGCGGTGATCGTCGACCGCAAGACCGGCGCGCAGGCGGCGGTCGAGGCCGAGGGTCTGCAATGGCTCGCCGCGATCGACCTCGACGACCTGGGGCTCCAGCCGCAGTAGGCGCCGACCAGGGGCGTTTCGTCTCGTTTCGCTCGCTCGACGACCGGAAGTCCGTGGTCGTTGCGAGGGACACTTCGAGTCGCTTCGCTCGCTCGGCGGTGCGCGGTCCAGCAAACCCAGGTTCCGGATGCCGGAACCCTGCGAAACCAGGACCGGCCCGGAGCGTCGCGAGCCGCGGGACCGAGTCGTGCGCGTTTCGTCTCGCCTTCGGCTCGCTCACGATCGGGATGACCTGGGGAGGGCGCCTACCTGTCGTCGTCCTTGTCGCGCCTGTTCATGCGGATGTACTGCCACACGAAGACGATGAGCGTGCCGACGAGCACCACGCCACTTACGGCGAACAGCAGGGTCTGCTCGAGCTCGGTCATTGCGGACGCCTTCCTCCTGCGGCATCCGCGACGATCTTCGCGATGCGCGCCGCGCGCGTGTCGGCCCGGCGGGCCGAGTCCACCGCCGCGATGCCGAACTTGCGGCTCGACGGGGGGAAGACATCCCACTGCTCGCGGGCGGCGGGCACCGCATCGAGCGCGACTGCGAGGTCGTCGGGCTCGCGCAGGGCCTCCGCATTGTCGAGAATCGTCCACGACCCGTTGGCCTTCGCCAGCTCGACAGCGCGGATGCCGGCCTCGGCCATGAGGCCGTCGCGCTCGAGGATCTCGAGTCGCACCTTGTTCGTGGCCGCCCAGCCGCTCGACGGGCGCCGCGGGGCGAACCACAGTCCGGCTGTCTGCTCGTCGAAGGTGCGGACGGGGCCGTCGATCCAGCCGAAGCACAGCGCGTGCAGGATCGCATCCTCGTAGCCGATGAGGTCGAGACCCGATCCCGGTCGCGGACGCACCAGCCATGCTCCCTTGGAGGTCGCATGGTTCGCCGCCAGCCACGCCCGCCACGTCGCGGCATCCGCTGCCACGACCTTCTCACCGTCGTCGAGAGCGCCCATCGCCGTCAGAGGCCCTCGACGATGTCGGTCTCGGGCAGATCCGTCTCGACCGGCTCGGTATAGAGCAGGTCGGCCACGGACTCCAGGACTTCGTCGGGGCGGAACGGGAATCGCTCGATCTCGGCCGGATCGCTGATGCCGGTCAGCACGAGAACGGTGTGCAGGCCCGCTTCGATGCCGGCGATGACGTCGGTGTCCATGCGATCGCCGATCATCCCGGTGTTCTCGGAGTGGGCGCCGATGCGGTTGAGCGCCGAGCGGAACATCATGGGATTCGGCTTGCCCACGACATACGGCGCCCTGCCGGTCGCCTTGGTGATGAGCGCTGAGATCGCGCCCGTCGCGGGCAGTACGCCGTCGATCGAGGGACCCGTGGCATCCGGATTCGTCGAGATGAACCTCGCGCCCTCGAGGATCAGCCGGATCGCCTTCGTAATGGCCTCGAACGAGTAGTTGCGGGTCTCGCCGACGACGACGTAGTCGGGGTCGGTCTCGGTCATGATGAAGCCGGCCTCGTGCAGGGCGGTGGTCAGCCCCGCCTCGCCGATGACGAACGCCGATCCGCCGGGCAGCTGACTCTGCAGGAAGTCCGCCGTCGCGAGCGCCGACGTCCAGATCGCGTGCTCCGGGACGATGAGCCCTGATGCCCGCAGCCGGGCGCTCAGATCGCGCGGCGTGAAGATCGAGTTGTTCGTCAGGACGAGGAACGGGGTGCCCTCGTCGCGCCACTGCTGCAGCAGCTCGGACGCGCCGGGGATGGGGGTGTTCTCATGGACGAGCACGCCGTCCATGTCGGTCAGCCAGCATTCGATGTCGGCACGGGTCCGCATGAGCCCAGCCTATCGACGGCGGGTGCCATAGCCGGGCGTAGGGTCGGAGTCGTGCCACGCGCCGTCGGCTGGGACCCCCAGCACCTTCCCGATCTCACCGGTCTCAGCTACATCATCACCGGATCCAACGCGGGGCTCGGCTATTTCGCCTCCGAACAGCTCGTGCGCGCCGGAGCGCGGGTCATCATGACCGGCCGCAACCCGAACCGGCTCGCGGCCGCGCGTGCCGCAATCCATCGCCGAAGTCCGGATGCCGCGTCCGCCCAGGTCGAGACGCTCCTGCTCGACACGAGCAACCTCGGGTCGGTTCGCGCGGCCGCCGCGAGCGCTCGCATGGGCGGCGGGCTGGACGGCGTTCTGCTCAACGCCGGGATCGTGCATCCGCCGAAGCGTCGTGAGACCACCGGCGACGGGCACGAGGTCGTGTTCGCGACCAACGTGCTCGGACACTTCGCCCTCGCCGGAGAGCTGCTGACGACGTTGGCCGCGGCTCGTGGCCGGATGGTGTGGGTCGGGAGCATGTCCACCGCCCTGACGCCGTACGATCCTGTCGACCCGGAGCTCACGACGGGGTACTCGGGATGGCGCGCCTACGTGCAGTCCAAAGTCGCGACGACCGCGCTCGGGTTCGAAGCCGATCGGCGGCTGCGGGATGCCGGCGTCGCGGTGACGAGCGTCGTCGCGCATCCGGGATACTCGGTCAGCGGACGCACGCCGGGGGTGGTCGGGGTCAACGCGCCTACGAAGCTCACGCGCTTCACCGACAACCTGCAGGCGCCCATCACGCAGTCCAAGGAGCATGGGGCATGGTCGCTCGTGCGCGCTCTCGTGGATCCGTCCATCGAGGGCGGCGAGTTCTGGGGGCCGAGGGCCGGGCCGTGGGGCGAGCCGCGACGGAGCACGGCGGCGAAGATCACCCGCGATCCCGAGGTCGCAGCGCGGCTGTGGCGCGCGTGCGAGGATGCGACCGGGGTGCGCTGGCCGATCGAGAAGGCCGCACGGGTCCGGCGCTGAGCCCCGCGACGCGCCGGCCGTTCGGGCGCGTGCGGCGGGTTCGGCAGCGTGAGCGAGACGAGCACAGACGAAACGGCCGTGTGCGAGTGGGTGGCGGGTGAAGCCGCTGGCAGACTGACCGCGGGAGGTCGGATGCCGTCAGCTGCGACGTCGCTGTGGGCCCGGATGATCCGGAGAGTCCGCGAGTCGTCGTGGGCGATCGACGCCAATGACGGGATCATCGCGACCGCGGGTCTGCTCCAGGGTTTCGCGGGTGCCGGTGCGGGTGACCAGCTGCTGCTCTATGCGTCGGTCGCTTCGATGCTCGCCGGTGGGTTGAGCGCGGGCGGGGCGAAGTGGGCCGAGGTCGCCGCCGAGCGCGAGGCGCAGCTCAAGATCGCCGACGAGGAACGAGCCGAGCTCGAGCAGGATCCGGTCGGGGAACTGGCCGAGCTCGCCGAGTACTGGCAGGGCAGGGGTCTCGCGCCGGCCCTCGCGCGGGAGGTCGCCGAGCAGCTGACCGCCCGCGACGCCCTGGCCGCGCAGCTCGACGCCGAGCACGGGCTCGAGGAGATCCTCGCTCCGGCGGCGCCGTGGTGGTCGGGCTTCGAGACGGCCGTGGCGTTCATGATCGGTGCGGCGGTGCCGGTGCTCATCACGTACTTCGCCCCCGTCGCGATCGAGACCTGGGCGATCCTCGTGGCCGTCGTGGTCTCCCTCGCGCTGACCTCGCTCGTGGCAGCGGGTCTCGGACGCCTCTCTGCGCTCCGGATGCTGGTGCGCAGCCTTGTGGTCGGCCTCGGGACCATGGGCGTGAGCTACCTCGCGGGCTCGCTCTTCTTCTGACGCACGGAGCCCTGCGCCCGGACGGGTCGCCTGCTCAGGCGCTGAGCCATACGGCGTCGGCGGCCCCCACGGGCAGCGCGACCTCGGAGGCACCGATGCGGAGGGTTCCGGCATCCGTCACCATCACGTCGGCACCGACGGCGACTCCGGCCGCCTCCATCGCGCGCAGCAGGCTCGCGTCGCGGTCGCTCACGCGCAGCACGCGTCCGGCGTGACCGGGTGATGCCGAGGCGAGCAGCACGAAGGGTTCGCGATCGACGTGGCCCGCGGCATCCGGAATCGCATCGCCGTGCGGATCGAACCGTGGCCGCCCGAGCCGCTCGTCGATGCGCTCGAGCAGGCGGTCGCTGAGGGAGTGCTCCAGGACCTCGGCCTCGTCGTGCACCTCGTCCCATGCGTATCCGAACTCGCGGACGAGCCACGTCTCGATGAGCCGATGGCGGCGGATGATCGCCGCCGCTCGCCGCTCGCCCTCATCGCTCAGCGCGATCGGACCGTACGGCCGATGCGTGACGAGGCCCTGTGCCGCGAGCTTCTGCACCATCTCGGTGACGCTCGAAGGCGCGAGTCCGAGCTCGGCGGCGAGCTGCGACGGCGTGATGCGATCGGTCTGCCACTCGGTGTGGTGATAGATCGTCTTGAGGTAGTCGTCGACGGCAGGGGAGGCCACGGCTTCAGGGTACCGGCCGAGGTCGTCAGGCTCCGGTGAGCACCAGCCAGAGCAGGATCGCGTTGAGCGCGATGAGGAACACGGATGCCGCGATCCCGGCGATCGTCGTCGCGAGGCGATTGCGGTGCACACCCAGCACCTCGCGGTTGGCGGTGAGGGCGACCAGCGGAACGAGTGCGAACGGAATGCCGAACGACAGCACGACCTGGCTCAGGATCAGCGCGAGGGTCGGATCCACACCCGCGCCGAGGATGATGAGCGCGGGGATGAGGGTGACCAGCCGCCGGGCGACCAGCGGCACTCGGATGTGCAGGAGGCCGTGCATGATCTCGGCACCCGCGTAGGCGCCGACCGAGGTCGAGGCGAGCCCGCTCGCGAGGAGGCCGACGGCGAACAGCGTAGCGACGAGCGGCCCGAGCCCGGCGCTCAACGCGTTGTACGCGCCCTCGAGCGTGGCGGTGCCGGGCACGCCCGCGAGGTTGGCCGCGGCGAGCAGCAGGATGCAGAGGTTCACCGTGCCCGCGATGATCATCGCGATCGACACGTCCCAGCGCGTTGCGCGCAGCAGTCGTGAGGTCGGGATGCCGCGCAGCTCCTCGAGCGGGATCTCGATGCGGATCTGCGCCGGTCCCTCGTCTGGGTTCGAGGCCGTCCGGCGGTAACGGGCTGAGCCCGCATCGGTCACTGCGCCTGCGCGTGCATCGGTCCCTGAGCCTGCGCGTGCATCGGTCCCTGAGCCTGCGCGTGCATCGGTCCCTGAGCCTGCGCGTGCATCGGTCCCTGAGCCTGCGCGTGCATCGGTCCCTGAGCCTGTCGAAGGGTCCGACGCCGCCCGGCCCCCGGCATCCGTCGGCGCGAAGCGGTCGCGAGCGAGGGCACTGTGCGCATAGATCGCGTGGGGCATGATCGTGGCGCCGAGGATGGATGCCGCCAGCAGCACCGATCCGGTGCCCTCGAACCGCGGCACCAGCCCGCCGACGATCGCGCCGGCGTCGGGCGGCGCGATGAACACGCCGAACGTGAAGCCGATCGCGATGATCGCGACGAGCCCGATGATCACGAACTCGAATGTGCGCGGGCCGCGGCGCGACTGCACCACGAGCAGCACGAGTGACACCGTCCCGGTTATCAGTCCACCCCAGAGCAGCGGGATGCCGAACAGCAGGTTGAGCGCGACCGCTCCGCCGATCACCTCCGCGATGTCGGTCGCCATCGCGACCAGCTCGGCCTGCAGCCAGTACGCACGCCGTGCCCATCGGTTGCCGATGCGCCGGCCGAGCATCTCGGGAAGGCTCCGCCCGGTGACGATGCCGAGCTTCGCGGACAGGTACTGGATCAGCCACGCCATGACATTGCCGAGCACGACGACCCACACCAGCAGATAGCCGTACACGGCTCCCGCGGTCATGTTGCTCGCGACGTTTCCGGGGTCGAGATAAGCCACGCCCGCCACGAGCGCAGGACCTATCAGCCACGCGAGGTGCTTCGTCGAAGGCGCAGGCGTCGGCGGTGCGATCTCCATCGAAGCGCCAGTTTTCGGCATACCGAAATCGTAGATTGTTTTTCGGCCGACCGAAAGATGTGCGCGGTACCCAGAACAGGTGATCTCGCTGATTCAGGCCACGACGGTCGCGGATCTTCCTGTGTTGGTCGAACCACCTGATCTGGCGAAGCGCGCAGGTGCCAGGACGCCCGCGTTACGGCCGCCACCCTCCGCGAACTAGCCTGGCGCGGTGACCAACACCGAACCCGACCCCGAGCCGACCCTCCCGCACGGTGTCGGGCCGTGGCCAGGCGGCGCCGGCGCATGGCCCGACGACCCCCGCTACGACCACGAACTGCTCGCGCATGGCGACACCCGCAACGTGATCGACCGCTACCGGTACTGGTCGCTGGACGCGATCGTCGCCGACCTCGACCTCCAGCGGCACCCCTTCCATGTCGCGATCGAGAACTGGCAGCACGACATGAACATCGGATCCATCGTCCGCAGCGCGAACGCCTTCCTCGCCGCCGAGGTGCACATCGTGGGCCGCCGGCGCTGGAACAAGCGCGGCGCGATGGTCACTGACCGCTACCAGCACGTGCGTCATCACGAGGATGTCGCGGCTTTCGCCGCATGGGCGGATGCCGCATCCCTCCCCATCATCGCGATCGACAACGTCGAGGGCTCTGTGCCGCTCGACCGTGCCGAACTGCCCGAACGATGCGTGCTGCTGTTCGGGCAGGAGGGGCCCGGACTGTCGCCCGAAGCGGTGGCGGCGGCATCCGGAGTCGTGGAGATCACCCAGTACGGCTCCACCCGCTCGATCAACGCGAGTGCCGCCGGCGCGGTCGTCATGTACGAGTGGTGCCGCCGCTGGGCATGACCCTCTTATCCGTTTACGGACGCGACACGCCGCCGGCCGCTCGCGCGACGCGGCGTGTCGTGTCCGTAAACGGACCCGGACCCGGACCCGGACCCGGACCCGAGCCAGGACCCGGACCGGGACCCGAGGCTCGACGCCGAGCGCTCGGCCGGCGGGGCCAGGACGAAACGCGCGACGTCGGCGACGACTCCGGCCGCGCGGCGCCGCGAGGGCATGAAGCGGAGGAAGAACACGAGGCGCAGCACCCAGGCGGTGGCGCCGGTCAGGGGGATGCCGTACAGCTCGGCGATCCCCTCGCCGAAGCCGAACGCGGCGGCGCGCCCGAGTCCGCGGAATCCGAATCGCGCAGCTCGGCGTCCGCGCAGCTCGCGAGCGATCGCACGCCCGATGTGATCGCCGCCCTTCACGGCCCAGAGGGCGTTGGCCGGCACGGCGCGCCGCGTCACCGGGTGCCTCACGTGGGCGGCATCTCCCGCTGCCCACACTCCCGCGGTGACCGAGAGGGTGGGATGCGTGCGAAGTCGGCCGCGATCGTCGCGCCAGCGATCCAGACCCGGGATGCGCACCGGGCGCTGCCCGGTCGCCGCCACGATCGTGGCGCACTCGAGCACAGCGCCATCCGATAGCCGGGCGGTGGCGGATGTGACTTCCACCACGCGTCGATCAGCCAGAACGGTGACGCCCAGGTCCGTCAGCTCGGTCTCGGCGCGCGCGACCAGCCGGGGCTGGTCATCCCATTCGCCGAGAATTCGCGGTGCGGAGTGCACAAGCGAGACCGGATGTCCGCGACCGGCGATCGCCGCAGCCAGCTCGACACCAGCCACACCGCCGCCGATGACGACGACGGGCGAGCCCGGTGCACTGGCCAGGCGGTCGGCGAGCGCACCGACCTCGTCCGGCCCACGAAGGGTGAAGCCGTGACGGCGCAGGCCGGTGACCTCCGCGATCGGCTCCCTGGCTCCGGTGCCGACGACGAGGTGATCGTAGTCGAGGGTCTCGACCGCCGCGTCGTCACCGGCGCGGTAGGAGACGCGGCGCCCCTCGGGGTCGATGTCGACGGCTCGGCCGAGGATGATGCGCGCCAGCGGCATCGCCTCGTCCAGAGGAGTTGCGAGGCGGTCCCGGTCGACCACGCCCGTGATGAGCTCGCCCGTGAAGCCGTGGAACCGGTGCGCGCGATCGGCCGAGATGACGACGATCTCGACGTCGCCGTGCCGCACTTCGCGGCCCGAGCGCCGCACGATGTTCGCGTACGCGTGGAGCGTGACATAACCGCCGCCCAGCAGCACGATGCGGTTCATGCGATCACCGCCGTCCGGGGCTCGAGGGAGACCGGTCTGCCGAAGCTCGAGGGCTCAGCAGCATGGAATCCCAAGTGGCGGAGTGCATAGGCTCGCTCACGGATCTCGTCGACCTGGTCGAGCGTCGGATTGCCCACCGCGAAATGGCCGGTGTGTCCGGTGAGCGCGAGGATCGCGGTCTCTGCGAAGCACGCATACGAGCGGCCGTCGGGCAGTCCGATGTCGCCGCCCATGATCCTCAGACTGGGGATCGAGACGATGCCGCCGTCCACGACGAGCACGTCCGGTCGGTCCACGGCGAGCCGGGGTGACGTGTTCCGTGGCTGTGTCGCGTCGATCACCACCGCTCCGGGAGCCACGTGCTCGGCGCCGAGCAGCGCATCCGCCGACGCCGTCAGCAGCACGACCAGGTCGGCGTCGACGACCGCGTCGATGGTGTGCGCGACCGAGACCTCCACATCGGCGGCTACGGATGCTGCAAGCGCATTCACCCGGGGCGCGGTGCGCGCGATGAGTGTCAGACGCGTGCCTGCGGGGTCCCGAGCCAGCAGCTTCGTCACGGCCGTGCCCACGCTGCCGCTTGCGCCGACGACGGCGATGTGCGGACGGCCGGCGCGCTCCGCCACGCGGGGGAGCAGCATCCGGATCTGGTCCTCGACGATAGCGGCGGTGAACGCGTTGCCGTTCGTCACGCCGATGTCGGTGCGCTCGCGAAGCGTGGCTCCCCCGGCGGTGACCGTCGCCGTGAGCGCGCCGAGACCGACCACGTCCGCGCCGAGGGCGACCGCCCGGTCGACGGCCAGGCCCACCCGGCGCCTGCCGCCCTCGATGTCCGCGAGCAGGTGCCGTGCACCGAACGGGACGAGGACCACATGCCCGACGGATTCTCCGCCGATGCGAACGGCCGCCATCGTCACCGGCGGAAGCGGCAGCCGACGGAGGGCGGTGTCGTAGAACGCCTCGGGCAGGTGTCTCAACGGCTTCCAGAGGCGGGCGAGATCCTCGCCGAGGCGTGCGCGGGGATGGACGGTGAACGCGAAGGTTCCGGAACCGGACACGGGTCGCTCCTCCCGGCGCCGCCGAGTGCGCGCCATGCGGGTTAGGAGGCGCCGAGGAACGTCGTGATACCGCGCGTCGTGATACTCCGCCGTGCAGAGCGATGACGGGTCAGACCGATGACGGGTCAGACCTCGACGGTCATCCAGGTATGGCCCCGCACCCGCCAGCCGAGGGTGGCCAGGCGAGCGAGCATGTACACGCCGAAGAACGAGACCGCGAGCCACGCGAGTCCTGCCGCGCCGGTCGGATGCAGCGCCGCGACGAGCACGAGCGCAGGGACGAACGGGATCAAGTTGAGCACTCCGGCGATCGCGAGGTATCTGGCGTCGCCGGCACCGATGAGCACGCCGTCGAGCACGAACACGACACCGCACACGGGCTGCGCCACGGCGAGCACGATGAGCGCGGGCTGGACGAGCGCGGCGATAGCCGGGTCACCCGTGAAGAGCAGTCCGATGACTCCCGACAGCGCGCCGATGACCGCTCCGACGATGACGCCGAACCACACCCCCCACGCCACGGTGCGACCGAGCACACGGCGCACGAAGTCCTCCTCGCCGGCGCCGAGGCCCTTGCCGATGAGCGCCTGCGCGGCGATGGCGAGCGCGTCGAGCGCGAACGCCGCGGTCGAGAAGATCGTGAAGGCGACCTGCCATCCGGCGAGCTCCTCGGTACCGAGGCCGGTGGCGACCACCACGGTCGCGAGCAGGGCGATGCGCAGCGATACCGTTCGCAGGAACAGCCAGCCGCCCGACCGCGCCGATCCGCTCACGCCCTGCCGGTGCGGGCGGACGGATGCCGAGTGCGTGCGCGCGAGCCGTCCGATCACCACGACGAACGCGCCGACCATGCCCCACTGCGCGAGGACGGTGCCGGCCGCCGACCCCGCGATGCCCCACCCCAGGCCATAGATGAACAGCCAATTGAGCAGGGCGTTGGCGCCGAATCCGATTCCGGCGATCCACAGCGGCGTGACCGTGTCCTGCATCCCGCGCAGGAGTCCGGTCGCCGCGAACACGATCAGCATCGCGGGCAGCCCCCACATCGAGATCCCGAGATACGTCACCGCCTGCTCCGAGACGGCGGGTGTCGCGCCGAAGAGGCCGACGAGGAACGGCGTGGCGAGGTATCCCACGAGGGCCAGGACCGCGCCGATGGCCAGGGCCAGCCACATCCCGTCGATGCCGACCGAGACCGCCTTCGAGAAGCTGCCCGCGCCGAACCGGCGCGCGACGGCGGGGGTCGTCGAGTATGCCAGGAAGACCATCAGGCCGACGATCGTCTGCAGCACGGCCGACGCGATGCCGAGACCGGCGAGCGGGGTCACCCCGAGGTGCCCGACGAGCGCCGAGTCGACGATGAGGAACAGCGGTTCGGCGATGAGTGCGCCGAGCGCCGGGACCGCGAGGCGCAGGATGTCGCGGTTCAGCGCCGGCCCGGTTCCTGTCACGCTCCGAGCCTACGAGTCCCGCCCCCACCCGGTTACGGACGCGACACGCCGTGGCGCGCTCGCCGATCACGGCGTGTCGTGTCCGTAACCGTTGAGGATGGGGGCGACGGACGGATCCCGGGCCCGGGGGAGCATATCCTGGACCAATGACCGATGCCCCCGAATCGGGTCTGGCGCTCGACGAGCTCAGTGCTGAGATCCGCCCCCAGGACGACCTGTTCCGCTATGTCAACGGCGCGTGGATCGAACGCACCGCGATCCCCGACGACAAGGCGCGGTGGGGCTCGTTCCACCTCATCGCCGAGCAGGCGGAGAAGGACGTCCACGCGATCATCGAAGAGTCGCAGACGGCCGAGCCGGGCACCGAGGCCCGCAAGATCGGCGATCTGTACACGAGCTTCATGGACACCGAGCGCATCGCGTCGCTCGGCGGCTCGCCGCTCGTCGAGCAGCTCGCCCGAGTGGATGCCGTGACGAGCATCCCCGAGTTCCTCCGCACCGTCGGCGAACTCGAGCGTGACGGCGTCGCCGGACTGGTCCACCTGTACATCGAGCCCGATCCGGGCAACCCGCAGCGGTACGTGCCGTTCTTCATCCAGGGCGGACTTTCGCTGCCGGACGAGAGCTACTACCGGCTCGAGAACTTCGAGGCGACCCGCACGGCATTCCGCGCGCACGTGCAGAAGATGCTCGAGCTCGCGGAAGTGGCGGATGCCGGCCCCTCCGCCGACCGCATCGTGGCGCTCGAGACCGAGCTCGCCACGCACCACTGGGACAACGTCAAGAGCCGTGACGCCGTCGCGACCTACAACCTGAAGTCGTGGGATGAGCTCGGCGCCCTCATCGGCATCGACCTGACCCCGTGGCTCGAGGGCGTCGCACCGACTCACCCCGACGGGTTCGCCGAGGTGAACGTCTACCAGCCGAGCTTCATCGAAGGTCTCGGCTCGCTGCTCGTCGAGGAGCGGCTGGAGGACTGGAAGGCTTGGCTGCGCTTCTCCATCGTCCACGCGAGCGCCGCGTTCCTGTCCGACGAGTTCGTCGCCGAGAACTTCGCGTTCTACGGCACGCAGCTGACCGGTGTGCCGGTCAACCGTGAGCGCTGGAAGCGCGGCGTCGGCCTCACCGAGGCCGCGCTCGGCGAGGCGATCGGGCGCGTCTATGTCGACCGGCACTTCCCGCCCAGCGCGAAGGTCGCAATGGACGAGCTCGTCGGCAACCTCATCGAGGCCTATCGGCAGTCCATCGCCGAGCTCGAGTGGATGAGCCCCGAGACCCGCGAGCGCGCCCTCGCCAAACTCGACGCGTTCACGCCGAAGATCGGCTACCCGGTCAAGTGGAAGGACTACTCGACCCTCGAGATCGACGCGGGTGACCTCATCGGCAACGTCCGGCGTGCGCACATCCACGAGCACGATCGCCAGCTCGACAAGGTCGGCCAGCCGATCGATCGCGACGAGTGGTACATGACGCCGCAGACCGTCAACGCGTACTACAACCCGCTCATGAACGAGATCGTGTTCCCGGCGGCGATCCTGCAGTACCCGTTCTTCGATGCTGAGCGGGATGCCGCGGCGAACTACGGCGGCATCGGGGCAGTGATCGGGCACGAGATCGGCCATGGCTTCGACGATCAGGGCAGCCGCTTCGACGGCGACGGATCGCTGCGCGACTGGTGGACCGATGACGATCGCACCGCCTTCGAAGAGCGGACGTCCAACCTGATCGCGCAGTACGACGAGCTCACGCCCCTCGGACTCGAGGGTGACCACAAGGTCAACGGCGCGCTGACGATCGGCGAGAACATCGGCGACCTCGGCGGTCTGGGCATCGCACTCAAGGCCTACGCGCTCCACCTCAATCCGAAGGCCTCGGTCGCTGAGCCTGTCGAAGCGTCCGAGCCCGACGAAGGGTCAGAGACCGAGGGCGAGACCGTCGTGGGCCCCGTGATCGACGGGTTCACCGGCATCCAGCGACTGCTTCTGAGCTGGGGACAGATCTGGCAGCAGAAGGGGCGGGATGCCGAGACCATTCGCCTGCTCACGATCGACCCGCACTCGCCGAACGAGTTCCGCTGCAATCAGATCGTCCGCAACATCGACGCGTTCTACGATGCCTTCGACGTCACTGAGTCCGACGCCCTCTGGCTCGACGCCGACAAGCGCGTCACCATCTGGTGAGCCCGGGCCCCCGAAGGCCCGCGGCGAGCCGGCGCTGACGCGCGAACGACCGGATGCCGGTCGACCACAACTGAACACCGAAGCTCCAGCGATCCCGAACAGAACGAAAAACACATGCAGTTCCAACGCGCCGACAGGCGCACACCCATCACCCGATCTCATCCACCGGAAGGAAGCCCGCTCGTGGGCACGCCCCCAGAGCCCAACAGGGCAGCAGAGTCGCAGCGGGGGTCGCGACGAAGCCTCAACCGACGTCTTCCCAGGCGGGCGGCGGCCGGTCGCCGCTCGTTCGCCTCGACCTTGAAGGCGCTCGATGACCTCGCCGCCGCCGGTGCGAAGGTCTCGGTGAGCGTCACGGATCTCGATCGAGGCACGGCAGTGCTGGCGGGAGACGATTTCGTGACGTTGCCCGTAGCCGGGCTCGGCATCGTGCCGCTGCTCATCGAAGTGGCCGCGGGCTTCGAATCGGGTCGCCTGGATCCGCTCGAGATCATCGAGCGCTCGTCGGTCGAACCGGTCGGTGTCGCCGGCGTGTGGCAGCACCTCAAGGCTCCGGCACTCCCGCTGTCGGATCTCGCGGTGCTGACGGCGTCGACGGGAGACGCACTGGCGGCGAACGCACTCCTCGCCCGCGTCGGCCTGCCGGCAGTCCGCGCACGGATCGAAGATCTGGGCCTCCAGCGCATGGCGCTGCTCGACCAGTTCCGTGACGAGCGGGGGCCGGATGACGCCCCCCACTTCGCGCTCGGATCAGCCCGTGAGCTCGCCCAGGTCTTCGACGCGCTCGTCAACTCGCAGGCCGTGTCGGTCGGCGTGAGCGCCCAGGTCGCGGAGTGGCTGAGCCTCAACCACGACCTTTCGCTCGTCGCGTCGGCCACCGGCCTCGACCCGTTCTCGCACGAGAACGACGAGCACGGTCTGCTCTTCGTCAACAAGACCGGTCGGGATGCCGGCGTCCGCGTCGAAGCCGGTGTTCTGGCAGGCCCCCGCGCGGGTGTGTCGTACGCGCTCATCGTGTGCTTCGACGACCTGTCGATCATGCACCGGATGCGGGCGCACGAGGCATTCCGGACGCTGGGCACCGACCTCATGGAGTACGTGTTCTAGACGGTCGCCCCGGGGGCCCGAGTTCGTGTTCGTGGCGACCCGCGATTGAGTCGGCGGACGTGCGGGGAAGAGGATGATGGATCCATGCCCGCTGCCCACCGCCCCGGTCTCAGGGTCGACTCGGGAATCACGATCCCCGAGTCCGAGCTGTCGTGGCGGTTCTCGCGGTCTTCCGGCCCGGGCGGGCAGGGCGTGAACACCGCCGACTCCCGAGTAGAGGGATGCGGCAGGCTCGGCCGTCCTCTCGCCGGTCCAGCGAGAGCGGCTTCTCGAGCGTCTGGGCGGTCGCCTTGTCGACGGCGTGCTGACGATCGCCGCATCCGAATACCGCGCGCAACTGCGCAACCGGGATGCGGCGCGCGCTCGACTGGCCACCGTCGTCGCCGATGCACTGCGTGCGCCCGCACCGCAACGGCGACCGACGAAGCCGAGTCGAGGTGCCAAGGAACGGCGGCTGGAAGCGAAGAAGCGGCGCACCGACGTCAAGCGGCTGCGGCGATCACCCTACGAATGATCAGGTTTCTCCAGGCTTTCTGCCGCACACTGACCCCATGTGGTGGAGCTTCCTGAAGGCGATCAAGACCCGAGAGCATCGGGTCGCACCGACGACATGGGTCGCGGCGGTCGCCGCTCTGGTCTACACCGTCGTTCCGATCGACTTGATCCCCGAGCTCGTCCTCGGCCCGTTGGGACTGGTGGACGACGTCGGCATCTGGGGCATCTTCGCGGTGCTCATCGTGCGTGAACAGCGTCGGTGGCAGGCGAGCCTCAGGCCGGAGTAGGCGCAACCAGGTCGGGCTGACGGACCTAGCCGGCGTCACGCTCGAGGTCCGGGCGAGGCAGTTGACGTGCCTGGTCTATGGACTGGCGCATCTGAGCGCGGGTGGCTCCGATCGCGCCGAGCAGCGTTGCCGCGCGCTTGCTGAAGTCGTGCGTGTCGATGGAAAGGCGGCTCACCGCCGGGATCAGACCTTTCTCATTGACGACCCACTGTCCTGCCGCGGCGTGCCATCCGTGAGCGAGAAGCATGACCGCATGCGTGGTGCACAGCGTGACGTATCCGACATCGTCCAGGTCCACGCTCTTCCCCGCGCCGTCCAGGAGGAAGTCCACCTGCCACAGACTGTGGAGTATCGATCGTCGGAGCGCCGCGGGGTACGGGCTCAGTGATTGCGCCAGCGATCGGAGCAGTCCCGAGGAGTCGGCGACGGGAACGCAGAGGGCGACTTCGCCGGCGTAGGCGATGTCCAGAAATCCGAGGGGATGGCCGGGCTGGTGGTGGAACGCGAATTGTCCGCGAACCGCGCGCCGGCACTGATCGGTCACGCGCTGCACGTCGCGCAGGATGAGGTCGACGCTGGTGCCGTCGACTTTCAGCCAGGCGCCGCTGTCGACCCACAGCCCCCAGCTTCCGGCCTCGCCGATCACCGTCTCGGCGTCCGACCACCGTGTCGCCACCGCCGAGAGTTCCGCTCGGTCGAGATCGGGCCGCACATAGACCCCGAGGTCGACGTCCGAGTCGGGCCGGTGAGTGCCGCGCGCCCTGCTGCCGCCGAGAGCGACGCCTGCCACGCCGGGTACCGAAGCCAGCTCTCTCGCGAGACTCTGCAGATCTGAGTCCGTGAACATCATGTGACCCTAGCGCGATGCCTTTCTCCACGCCCCGCGCCATTGCTCGCTCACGGACGCTGGACTGGTTCTACCCGCCCCGAGCTGGCCGAGCGTGCAGCCGCTTCCATGAGGGCCAGGCTGCCCAGGTTCTCACGGGCGGTGCTCTCCGGTGCCGGGCCGCCGGTGACCGCCCGCGCGAAGATCTCCAGGCCGGCAGCGCGGTCGTGCAACGCGGTGTCCTCCAGCGCCAGTCTCTTCGCCTTGCGCTTCCCAGGACGCCGGAGGGTCACCACATCCCCTGAAGCATCCTCCTTCTCGCCACCACCGCGCGAAGTGAAGAAGAGTTCGCCCTTTTCGCCCTGGATGCTCCAGTCGCCCGCCCACGCCGTCTCGGGTCCCCGGCTCAGCCAGCTGCCGCGATAGCTGATGACGAGCCCGTCTTCCATCTCGATCGTGATGACGGCGGAGGCTTCTTCGTCGTACTTGCTGAAGGAGGGGTCGCCCACCTTTGCGAACACGTTCACCGCCTCGTGCCCGGTGATCATCCGGAGCAGGTCGAAGTGGTGGATGGCCATGTCGTTGATCATCGGATGCGGGAACGCGTAGTGCCGGTGCGTCTTCTTGGGCGCGTCGTTGTCCCACTTGCGGAAGTCGATGTTGATCGCGGCCAGCTCGCCGAGCGCACCGTCCTTCAGGAGTCTGCGCACCGCATGGGGGGCGGGGTAGTTGCGGTAGTTCTGACTGACCTGGAGGATCAGCCCGAGTTCTTCCGCACGCGAGGCGGCGCGCTGCGCCTCTTCCACGGTGTTCGCGAGCGGCTTCTCGACGAGCACGTGCTTCCCCGCTTCGAGCGCCTCCAACGCCAAGGGCACGTGGGTCGCAACCGGTGACGTGATGACGACGGCCTCGGCCTCGACCGCCGCCAAGGCGTCGCTCAACGAGCCGAACGACAGTTCGGCGGAGACCCCGATCTCCGACGCGACGGACTTGAGAGTGGGAGTGTGTGGGTCGACGATCGCGACGACCTCGACCTCGGGGACGGTGGGGATGACGGTGCTGGCCCAGTTGCCGCCCCACCCCCCGAGGCCGACATGCACAATACGTACGGTCAATCGAGTGATCCTTTGCTTCCGGGCGTCGCGGCCGCGTGTGTCTGGTCGGTTCCAGTCTGCCGAAGTCAGGGTTCTTATCCGAACCCCGGGTCGCGGAGCGTCCGAGATCAGCCCGGGAAATCCGCCGCTCCCCGGGTATCACGGCGCGTGCGGACCTGCTCCTCCAATACGGGGGAGTTCCGCACAGACGACTGGAGAGCATCATGATCGCCACGACATACGACATCCTCATCCCGATCCAGACACCGCTTGCCGCGGGTGCGCGCATCAGCAGCGCCGTCTTCGACGTCGCTGACGCCCGCACCGTCGAGCTGATGTTCTCGATCACCTCACAGCAGCCGGACGTGCACTGGCGCGTCCACTTCGGCCCGACGCCGAACAACGGCTACGCCACGGCCCGGCAGGGTGACTTCGGCCGGTTCAACACGATCGCGATCTCGGTGCCGGTATTCGGAACGGGTGTGTTCGTCGCGGTTCACAACACCGGGGCGAATGCCACAGCCGTCGACGGCAACATCCGGGTGATCCACGAATTCGCCTGAGTCTTCCGCGATAGCGGATGGCGTCAGCGAGGAGCATCAGGGCGAAGAGGCCGGTCACCTCGTCCTCATCCGGAAGGAGCGTGCGCAGGAGGCGGCCCAGGCGATCGCCTCCTCGGCGGCTGATTCGGTCACGTCTCCCGCAGAGCCTGGGTGGATGCCGCCACGTCAGTCACTCTCGGGCGACTGCCGTTCGATGATCTCCGCGAGATCTGAGGGGAACCGGTGCACCTCCTGGGGCCAGTCCAGTGAGACGGCCAGCCGGCCTGCCCAGTAGCGCGCGGCCTCATCGTCCGCCACGTCCACGACGGTGAAGCCGCCGAGGTGCTCCTTGGTCTCGACGAACGGCCCATCGGTGAAGATCGGCTTGCCATCCTTGCTCACGACGCTGAAGACCGCGGTCGAGGCATCGATCCCTCCGTCCGCGTAGAGGAAGACGCCTGCCGCCTGCATCTCCTCGAGCACGGCTTGCGAGGCCTCGCTCTTTCTGCGCAATTCGTCGGGGGTGTGCAAGGGCACCCACTCGTCGTTGAATGCGATCAGATATTTCGTCACTGTCGTCTCCTCTCGTCGGGACGAGGGCCATGTCGTGGGTCCTCGGTCACGGCGACCCGGAAGGGTTCGCACATCCCATCCACGAACGGCGACGCTCGGATACGACAATATCCCCGAGAAATCCGCAAGGGTCGGCATCGGCACGTCACCGGCAGACGCGGATCGTGCGTCCTTCGAAGGTGACGATGTCGCCGAGCTGCAGCTGCCGCCCGCGGCGACGATCGACCTCGCCGTTGACCGTCACGTACCCGTCGATGATGGCCTCTTTCACGTTTCCACCGGAGTCGAGGAGCCCCGCGAACTTGAGGAACTGCCCGAGTCGGATGGCCTCACCGCCGATCGGCACGTCGTCGATCGGAGTGGGGTTCGACATGCCGGAATGATAGCCGACCGGCCGCGGCCCGGAGCCCTGTCCCAGGGAACCGGGGCAGGCGTCCGGCGCCGGTATCAGGCGGGTCGCCCGACTTCGCCAGTGGTGCAATCGCCCACGCTACGCTGACGCGATCCGCGGCGGGATCATCGCCTTGGCAGTGCGGAGGAACGCGCGACTGAGCAGGATCAGCCACAGTGCCGTGGGGATCAGTGACAGCATCGCCACCACCACGCCGACCTGGCCCAGGTTGGCCGGGACGAGCATGGTGACTCCGGTGATGATCCCGACGAGCCCGGGGAGGAGCCCGAAGACACGGTGTCTGACCATGGCGACCGAGAAGATCAATGTGCTGATCGCGCCGAGGATGTAGCTGAGACCGAACGAGCCGCCGTTGTAGAGCGTGAGCAGTGTCTGGCCGGAGGCGACCAATGCGGCCTCCTGCGCCGCGGAGGCAGCGGATGCGTGCTGGCTGCTCAGGAGCCACATCGAGAACGTCGCTTCGCGCGAGAACAGGAACAGCACCACACTGAACAGGCCCGCGACCAGGGCGACCAGTGCCGAGGTCGCCGCCGTTCGCCGGATGACCACGAACAAGGCGAGATAGAACGGGATCATGGCGAGGTAGTCGATCGTGAGCAGGACGTCGAGATCGAGCAGGCCGAGCAGAGGATTGCGCTGGAAGAGGTCGAAATAATCAAGGACGGCCTGTGGTGGGGGGCTGAGGATGAACACGAGCGCCTGGATCGGGATCATGATCACCACGAACACCGCCGCGCCAGCACCGATCAGCAGCAACGGCCGCCATTGTGCGTCGACGTCGACGGCAGTCGAGACGTCTTCGAGTGCTTCGGCTTCCATGAGCACCACCTCGATCCCGCGGACGACGGGACTGTCACCCACGGGTCCACTCAACCGCCGGCGGCGAGCCCGCTGCAGAGTCGAAGGTCCCGTCTCGTGGGCGCTCACCCGTCAGCGCGGGACCGTATCGCTCAGCTCGCTCAGCTCGCTCGACGACCGGCGTCGGCGCCGGCGGGCTGGGGGATCAGGTCGCCGTTCCGGGATCGCTCGAGATACAGCGCTACGGCGTCGCGGCTCTTCGTCAGGCACGACAGGCGGGCCTCGAGCGCCTCGAGCTCTTCGGCCAGCTGCTCGGCGAGCGCGCGAGAGCAGTCAGGCGGTGTCGCGAGCTCGCTCTGGCGCTCGATGTCGAGCACGACCCGCGCCATCCGCGTCGAGAGTCCTGCCTGGATCAGCCCGCGCACTCGGGTGGCGCGTTCCACATCTGAGTCGTCGTACGAGCGGTAGCCGTTCGGCGTGCGGCTCGCCTCGAGGAGACCCTGCTGCTCGTAGTAGCGCAGCATCCGGGTCGGTATCCCGGTGCGCTCCGACAGGTCGCCGATCTTCATGACGACTTCTCCCGCTCTGGGCTTGACATTGACATCAATGTCAAAGTTTAGCCTCGATCTATGACGATCTCCACCGCCTCCGTGCCGGTCGGCACCAGCCCGACGCGCATTCCCCTGGGCTCGCTCGCGATCCTGGCGTTCGGTGTGTTCGTGACCGTGACCGCGGAGTCGCTGCCTGCTGGCTTGATGCCCGAGATGGCAGCGGACTTCGGCGTCGAGCCCGTGCAGATCGGCCTGCTCATCTCGGTGTGGGCGGCGACCGTGATCCTCACGAGCATTCCACTGTCGCGGGCGTCGGCTGCGTTCGACCGACGGCTGGTGATCGGCACCGCGCTGGCCGTGTTCGCGCTCGCGAACCTCGCGACCGCCTTCGTTCCGGCCTACGGTCTCGCGATCGGGTCGCGAGTCGTCGCGGCCCTGGCTCACGGCGTGTTCTGGGCGGTCGTCATCGTCTACGCCAGCTCGCTGCTCTCGCCGTCGCACCTCGGTCGCGGACTCTCGATCGTCACCGCCGGCGGCACAGCCGCCACTGTGGCGGGCCTCCCTGCCGCGACCCTGCTGGCGCAGACGCTGGGATGGCGCATCGCCTTCGTCGTGCTCGCGCTCGCTTCCCTCGCCATCGCCGCCATCGTGCTGATCCGGATGCCGCGGGTCGTTCCCGAGCGCACCGTCCGTGCTCGCCGAGACCGCGGCTCGCTGTGGCGCGACCCGTCGCTGCCGGCGATCGCGGCGTTCGGCGCGGCATCCGTCCTCATCGCAACCGCCCAGTTCGCGTCGTTCACCTACATCCGCCCGTATCTCGAGCAGTCGGCGTCGATCGGCGCGGACTGGACGGCCGGGCTGCTCTTCGTCTACGGCATGGCCGGCATGGTCGGAGTGGTGGCGGCGGGCTTCCTCGCCGACCGGTTCCCCCGTAGCGCCCTGACCGCCACGCTGCTCGTGTTCGCTGCCGCGTTCTCGGTGCTGACGGTGTGGCCGGGCAGCATCGCCGCGGTGGTCGCAGGTCTCGTGGCATGGGGGTTCGCGATCGGTGCGATCTTCCCGATCATCCAGACGGCGCTGATGCGTTCGTCGACCGATCGCACGCGAACCCTGGCGAGCGCCGGCATCGTCGTGCTCTTCAACGTCGGCATCGCGGTCGGGCCGTGGCTCGGTGGGATGCTCGGGGGAGCCACCTCGCCGACCACCAGCACTGCGGTGTCGGCAGTCACGATGGCGGTCGCTGCGGCCGTGGGAACCGGGGGTGTGCTGCTGGCACGCCATCCGAATCCCTAGGCTGAGGCCGTGACCACGCCGACGACGCACCCCAAGACCGCCGGCCGCGATGACCGCATCACCATGCGCTTCATGTCGACGCCCGGCGATACGGCTGCGGGTGGACGCTCGGTGGCCGCCGGCAGCGTGATGGAGTGGATCGACAAGGCCGGCTACGCCTGCGCTGTGGGCTGGGCGGGCGCATATTGCGTAACGGCGTACGTCGGCAACGTGCGGCATCGCCGCCCGATCGCACCGGGAAGCCTCATCGAAGTGCAGGCGCGGATCGTGCTCACCGGACGCACGAGCATGCACGTCGTGGTCACGGTGTCTTCGAGCGAGGTGAGCGAGCGCTCCTACTCTCCCGCGACCACGTGCGTTCTGGTCTTCGTCGCGAAGGGCGCCGACGGCCGGCCGGCTGCGGTGCCCGAATGGCAGCCGCAGTCGCGCGCCGACCGCAAGCTCACCGAGGCGGCGGTCGACCGCATCCCGTCGCGCAGCGAGATCAAGCGCCTCATGCTGTCGCAGGACTACACCGACGCGTCGAATGCGCCGCAGGCGACCATGCGATTCCTCGTTCCCCCGGGAGTCGTGAACTGGGGCGGCAAGGCGCACGGTGGCACCGTCATGCGCTGGATCGACGAGGCCGCCTTCGCGTGCGCAGCGGCATGGGTGAAGGATGAGGATGCCGCCTCCGCCGTCGCGGTGTACTCGGGCGGCATCCACTTCTTCGCTCCGGTCACGATCGGCGATCTCGTCGAGGTGGAGGCGCGACTGCTCTTCACCAGCGCGCACAGCATGCATCTCGGCATCCGGGTCTCGTCCGCCGATCCGCGCACGCCCCACGAGCTGACCCTGACGACGCAGTGCATGACGGTCTTCGTCGTGCCGGGCGCGGCCGGCGTTGCGCTGCCGGTTCCGCAGTGGCGTCCGGAGCTGGATGAGGATGTGCGACTGCACGAACTCACACGCGAGATCATCCGGCTGCGCGAGACGATCGTGCCGCTCGCGCCGTCGCTCACGCTCGAGCCGTAGTCCGCTCGAGTCGGCCCTCGCAGCAGCGCCGCAGGCACTGCAACGTGCTGAGCGCCGCGAGCGTGGACTCCGTGCCCCGGTTCTCATTGCGACCCACTGGGGTGAGCCCGTCGTAGCCCGCTCCGGTGCGGGGGTCGAACATCGCGATGGCTGCGTCGTTGTCGCCCTCGAACCACCCCCATGCGATGCGAACCTCGTCCGACCAACTCGGGTCGCCGGTCACGAGGCGCGCCCGGCTGCACGCTTCCGCGATCGCTGCCACCTCGATCGGCTGCTGGTCGAGTGCGGGTCCGCGGTCGCCGGGACCGCGCCCCGCGACGGGAGTCACCGACAGCCGACCGTCCCGGGTCTCGAGGTCAAGGAGAAACCCCAGCAGTCGAAGGCGAAGCAGACCGCGGCGATCCGCGCCGACTCGGGGGAGTGGTCTTCGCGCGCGGCGACGATCAGTGCCCGAGCGGCGTCATCGAGGCAGTAGCCGTGGTCCGTCCGCGGCCGTTCGAACTCGGCGTGCTCGAAGACCCCGTTCGTGTCGGTGAGCGCCGCGAGGTGCGCGAGCGGCACCCGAGATTCGATCACGCCGCCTTGACGGCGTGCAGTCGAGCGGACAGCTCGGCGTACCTGGCCGCGACCTGCGCCCAGGTCAGACCGACGCGGCCTCGAGGCCTCGAACCCGGCCCCTCCTTGGTGCCCGGCGCCGTGAAGATCGCCTCCAGCCCGTCGGCCATTCCTGCGAGATCGTCGTGCCTGACGGCGACTCCCAGGCCGTCGTCGTCGCCGAGAAGTTCCACCGCGTGCGGGAACGCCGTGGCGACGACGGGAACGCCGGCCGAGACCGCCTCGACGAGCACGCCCGACGTCGCCTGTTCGTGCGACTCGTACGGCAGCAGCACGGCATCTGCAGAGGCGAGCAGCGCAGCGATGTCGTCATCGGTCAGATATCGATCCACGAAGACCACCGAATCGTCTACTCCGAGTGCCCGACCCAGCCCGGCGAGACTCTCGCGGTAGCTCTCACCGCTGTGCGCGCGTACCTTCGGGTGCGTCTGGCCGGCGATCACGTACTCGGCCGAGACCCCTCGCATCCGCAGCAGCGCAAGAGCGCGGATGCCGCGCTCGAGCCCCTTCCCGGGTGAGAGCAGACCCCACGTGAGTATCCGGCGGACCGTCCCGCGATGATGCGGCGCGTGGCCTGGTGCGTACGCCACCCCGTGCGGAATGAGGTGCACCCGGGCGGGATCCACGGCGTAATTCGCACTCAGCGTCTCGAGCGCATGATCGGTCATGACGACGACGGCGGCTGCCAGCCCGGCGACCCGCTCGAGAATGCGTCGTTGGTTCACGCTTGGCGTGGGGAGCACGGTGTGGAGCACGACGATCGCGGGTACTCGGAGTGCCTCGAGGATGCCGATCACCTGGGCGCCGTCCTCGCCCCCGTAGATGCCGAACTCGTGTTGCACGATGACGACGTCGCACCCGTCGAGCGCGCGGGCCGCAGTGCGATGCGAGGCGAGATCGTCGGCCCTGATAGCGGCGACGACGCGTCCGACCTCTTGCGGAGATGTTCGCCAGTCCTCGTCGGCGTCGATCACCCGCACGATCGAAGGCGGTGCTTCGCGAGGATCGGCCACCGCTCGCGCGAGTGAGACCGTGAACGTCGCGAGGCCGCAGCGGGTGGGTGGGTATGTCGAGACGAAGCCGAACCGCGTCACAATGGTGTCCCTTTCGTGTTTTCCGCACAGCGGACTTCGGCGAGGGTCACCCGGAGGCGAAGAGGCCACGCTAAGAGTCGGAAACCTGATTCAGGCCGGGCTTGACAATTCGGTGATGCGGTCACTCACCGGGAGCGCGACGGTGCGCCGCGTCGCGCAGGTCGCGATACAGGTCGAGGTACGACTCGACCATCCGCTCGACGCTGAACCGTTCCCGCGCACGGCGGCGGACGAGGGTGCGATCCAGCGCCGCCGCCTTGGCGACCGTCGCCGCGGCCTGTGCGATCCCGTCGTGCGGATCGACGAGCAGCCCGGTCACGCCGTCGTCGACGACCTCCGGCATGGCGCCGCGGCGATACGCGAGCACCGGCGTGCCGCACAGCATCGACTCGATCACGGCGAGTCCGAACGGCTCGTCGAAATGGATGGGGTGCAGCAGCATCGCCGCCGCACCCAGCACTCCGGGTCGCTCAGCGGCGCCGACCGCACCGAGGTAGACCACCCGATCGTCATCGATTCGCGGACGGACGAGCTCGTCGAAGTAGTCCTCATCCTGCACGATGCCGGCGATGAGGAGGCGGCGACCCGCGCGCTCGGCGATGTCGATGGCGTCGGCGGTGCCCTTGTCGGGGTGGATCCGACCGAACGAGAGCAGGACGTCGCCGCCCGGCCCGGCCGGGAACGCGTCGGTGTCGAGGCCGTGTCCGATCGTCGCGGCGTAGTGGAGCGAGGGCGCTCGATCGGCGTCCGAGATCGAGACCAACGCGGATCCGGCGCGTTCGTAGGCAGGCAGGATGGCGGGACCCGAGAACCCGTGGACCGTCGTCACGAGCGGTGCCCGCCACTGCGCCTCCAGGGCGAGGGGCAGCCAGTCGAGGTGACTGTGCACGAGGTCGAACTCGTGCGAGCGCTCCATGGCGCGGGCCATGTGCAGCGCCTCCCAGACGCGCCCGTCCATCGTGGGGTCCTCCGCGTAGCCGTGAGGAGCGACCGAATCGAGGTGCGCCGACGTGAGGGAGTCAGCCGTGGCGAACAGGGTGACTTCCACGCCCTGCCGCACGAGTCCCTCGGTCAGGGTCGACGCGACCTGCTCCCACGGACCGTAGTGCTCCGGAGGGGTGCGCCAGGCGATGGGCGCGAGCATGCCGATGCGCAGGGGTCTGTCACCTGCGGACGAGCTAACGGACACCCCGCATGAGCTACCGCACCCCTCGCATGAGCTTCAGCACCGGCTTGATCGACAGCAGCAGCGCGCTGCCCAGCACGATCGCGATGATGCCCAGCACGGAGAAGTACGGCACCTGATCCTTCGCGTTGTAGAACTGCGCGAGCCATCCGGCGATCGCGGTGCCGAGTGCGACCGAGAGGAAGAACAGCGCCACCATCTGCGTGTGGAACGCCTTCGGCGCGAGCTTCGTCGTGACCGACAGCCCGACGGGCGAGATCAAGAGCTCGGCGATCGTGAAGACGAGCAGGATGCCGACGATCGCGAGCAGCGGTGTCGAGTTGTCTGCGCCGTTCGCGAACGGCAGGAAGAGCAGGAACGCGATGCCCATCACGATCGATCCCAGACCGAACTTCACAGGCGTCGAGGGCTGGCGCGAGCCGAGCTTCGTCCAGAGGGCCGCGAACACGCCCGACAGGATGATGATGAAGATCGGATTGATCGACTGGACGAACGGCACCGGCATGATCCACCCGAAGATGTCGCGGTTGAGCTGCGAGTCGGAGTAGAGCGTCAGCACCGTGAACTGCTGCTGGTAGAGCGACCAGAAGCCCACGCTCACGATGAACAGCGGGATGAAGCCGAACACGCGTGACCGTTCGTCGCCGTCGATGCGCTTGCTGGTGAGGATCACGGCGAAGTAGGCGATCGCCGCCGCGAGCGTGACCAGGATGACGACATCGGCGAGGTTCTTGGCCTTGATGACGCCCGCCAGCACCAGCACGATGATGAGGACGATGGCGGCGACCGCGATGCCGATCATGATGATCCGTCGGCCGGCCGGCAGCGGGTTCGGGATGACGCGCGCATCGTCGGGCAGGTTCTTGCGCCCGATGGAGTACTGGATGAGGCCCGCCGCCATGCCGATCGCGGCCAGTGCGAACCCGGCGTGGAATCCCCACGTGACCATGGCCCACCCGGTCAGGATCGGGCCGAGCAGTGCCCCGAGGTTGATGCCGAGGTAGAACAGCGAGAAGCCGGCATCCCGCCGCGTGTCGGCCGGTGCGTAGAGCGTGCCGACGACCGAGGTCGCGTTGGCTTTGAGTCCGCCCGACCCGACGGCGACAAGGATGAGTCCCACGCCGAGACCCCAGAATCCGGGCAGCACGGCCAGTCCGATGTGGCCGCACATGATGACGATCGCGCTGAAGAACAGCACCCTCTCGGATCCGAGCAGTCGGTCCGCGACCCACGCGCCGAGGATCGTCGAGAGGTAGACCGCGCCGCCATATGCGCCGACGATGCCCGTGGCGGTCGCCTCCGGCATCCCGAGCCCGCCCTTCTCGAGCGAGTGGAACATGTACAGCAGCAGGATGCCCTGCATGCCGTAGAAGCTGAACCGCTCCCACATCTCCACGAAGAAGATGTGGACGAGGTCGAACGGCTGTCCGAAGAAGCCATGATCACGCCTGTCGTGAGCGGCGGTGACTGCGCTGTCGTCCTCAGCCGTCGCCGCACCCATCGGCGGCCCGACCGGGACCTGATCCGGACCCTCGTTCTGGCTCATTGCGTCAGGCTAGCGGCCTGCTGAGGGGTGTCACCAGGGTGCCTCAGCGGGGCAGTGACGGATGCCGCTCCTCTGCGGCGGGATGGGCCGGAATGAACAGCGCGAGGAGCAGTGCGATCACGGCTCCGGCGCCTGCCAGGATGTAGGTGAGGTGGAACCCCGCGGCCGAGGGGATCTGCATGCCGTCCTGCACCGTGGACGACGATGCGAGGACCGCGCCCATCACGGCTGCTGCGGTGCTCGTGCCGAGCGAGCGGAACAGCGCGTTCAGCCCGTTCGACGCCCCGGTTTCGCTCTGCGGCACCGATCGCATGATGAGCATCGGCATCGCCGCGAAGCCGAAGCCGATCCCGATGCCGATGAGGATGTTCGAGACGAAGATCTGCCACACGCCATTGCCCGCGATCAGCACGAAGGCGTACGCGGCGACGAGGGCGACGGCGCCCATGATCAAGAGCGCGCGGGGCCCGATGACGCCTGCCAGGCGTCCGGACACCGGGGACAGCACCATCATGACGAGACCGGCGGGCATGACCACGAGGCTCGCGGCGATGAGCGAGAGGCCGAGACCGGCGCCGGTCTCGACGGGCAGTTCGAGAATCTGCGGAAAGACGACGTTCGACGCGAACAGCGCGAAGCCCATGCCGATCGAGGCGAAATTGGTCAGGAGCACCGGTCGGCGTGCGGCGACGCGCAGATCGAGCAGCGGCTCGGCGATCTGCAGCTCGTACCAGCCCCAGATGAGCAGGACGACGATGCCGCCGAGTCCGAGCGCGAGCGTGGCGGGAGACAGCCAGCCCCACTCGTTGCCCCGTGAGATGACGAGCAGGATGCCGGTGAGGCCGACGGCGAGGCCGGCCGCGCCGACGAAGTCGAAGCTGCCGGGTGTGCGCAGCACACTGACGGGAACGATCCAGAGCACCAGTCCGAAGCACACGGCGCCGATACCGGCGGCGACCCAGAAGATGATGTGCCAGTCGGCGAACTCCGTGATGAATGCGCTGATGGGCAGACCGAGGGCGCCTCCGACGCCGAGCGTGGCGCTGATGAGGGCGATCGCGCTGTTGACCCCGCTGGTGTGCAGCACGTCGCGCAGGATCGCGATGCCGAGTGGCACCACGCCGACGACCGCACCCTGCAGCGCCCGGCCGATGATCACGCCGATCAGGCTCGTCGAGAAGGCGGCGATGACCGAGCCGATGATGAGGAGCACGAGCAGCACCAGGACGATGCGCCGCTTGCCGTACATGTCGCCGAGACGTCCGGCGATGGGTGTGGTGATCGCCGCCACGAGCAGCGTCACGGTCACCACCCATGCGGTGTCCTCGCGGCTCGCGCCGAGCAGCTCGGGCAGCTCGGCCTGAATCGGCACGACGAGCGTGAACATGAATGAAGAGGCGAGGCCGGTGAGGGCGAGAACCGCGACGATGGCGCCGTGTCGCGGCATCCGGGTGAGGCGCTTTCTCTTGTCCTCATCACTCGGCGGCATTGGTTCAGGCTATCGGCGCGCGACGAGACCAGGGCCGGGATGCCGGGCCGAGCGGCCCGGGGATATCGTGGCGTCATGACCGAGGCATCCGTCGAGACACCGCCGGGAATCGAGATCCGCCCGCTCGAGACCGTGGATGCGGTGTTCGAGGCCTCGAACGTGCTCTCCGAGGTGTGGGGAGGCGATCACTCGGGCATGCCGCCGAACCTCCTGCGCGCGCTCGCCCACTCCGGCAACTACGCCGTCGGCCTCTACGAGGGCCAGCAGATGGTCGGGGCATCCGTCGCATTCTTCGCGGCCCCCGCCGCGCGGTCGATGCACTCGCACATCACCGGTGTGCTTCCCGAGCATCAGCGTCACGGTCTGGGCCGCGTGCTCAAGCAGCACCAGCGGGCATGGGCCCTCGCCCGCGACGTCGGCCACATCACGTGGACGTTCGACCCGCTCGTCGCCCGCAATGCGCACTTCAACCTGCGGGTGCTCGGCACGCGCGTGGACGACTACCTCGTGAACCACTACGGACCGATGGACGACGGCGTCAACCGCGGCGATGAGACCGACCGCATCATGGTGTCGTGGGCACTCGCGGCACCCCCGGTCGCGATGCCCGCCGACGATCGCGTGCTGGCGTCGGTCGCGGTGCCGCACGACATCGAGACCCTGCGGCGCGAATCCCCGGCGGATGCCGCAGCGTGGCGTCATCGCGTGCGAGACGAGATGCTCGGGCACCTCGCGGGAGGCCTGGTGATCGGCGGCTTCGACGACGAGCGCGGCTACCTCCTGGTCGCCGCCGTTCGCTGACCGGGCTTCAGCGTCCGGAATCCAGCGAGATCTGGCAGTGTGCGCCATCCGGTCGCCCATAGGCTGACGATCATGCCCGAGTATCACGCCCACTTCGATTTCGACATCCGCTTCGCCAACGGCGGTGAGCTCGCCGGCACCGGATTCCGCCTCGACCTGCCCTCGAACTCCCTCTCGACGGATGAGATCGGCCTGCTGCTGGTGCGGCATCTCGGTCTCGCGCTCGTCGAGGAGGTCGAGTTGCGCGGGCTGCGAATCGTAGAGGAGCCGCACCGCGGCAGCAGGGGAGCGGTCGAGCCGGCACCGATCAGCAGCACGCGAGTCGTCGACCTCAGCCACCCGATCCGCGCAGGGCTCGTCACCTACCCGGGCCTGCCGGCCCCGACGATCACGCCCCACCTCACGCGGGAGGACTCTCGGGCGAGGTATGCGCCGGGCACCGAGTTCGCGATGGACATCCTCACCATGGTCGGCAACACCGGGACATACCTCGACTCTCCGTTCCACCGCTATGCCGATGGCCCGGACCTCGCTGGGCTTGCACTGGACTCGCTCGTCGGTCTGCGCGCCGAGGTGTTCCACCTGGAGGACGCGTGGTCGCCCGAGCGTCGCGGCATCCGGCCCGAGACGCTCGCGGATCGAGATGTGCGAGGCGCCGCCGTACTGCTGCACACCGGCTGGGACCGCTGGTTCGGCCGCCCGGAGTACGGCAGCGGCGCTCCTTTCCTCACGGGGGACGGAGCGCAGTCCCTCATCGACGCGGGCGCCGCGCTCGTCGGGATCGACTCGCTGAACATCGACGATGCCGATCCTTCGACAGGCTCAGGAGGGGGCGAGCGCCCCGCTCATTCGCTGCTGCTCGCGGCCGGCGTGCACGTCGTGGAGCACCTGACGAACCTGGGTGCCCTGCCGGCTCGAGGCGCCCGGTTCACGGCAGCGCCACCTGCGGTCGAGGGATTCGGAACGTTCCCGGTGCGCGCGTTCGCCGAGGTGCCTGCCTGACCCGCACCGACCACTTCGAAGG
Source organism: Microbacterium pumilum (assembly GCF_039530225.1). Classification (NCBI taxonomy): domain Bacteria; kingdom Bacillati; phylum Actinomycetota; class Actinomycetes; order Micrococcales; family Microbacteriaceae; genus Microbacterium; species Microbacterium pumilum. The sequence continues at coordinate 650,785 of NZ_BAAAOH010000001.1, read as the reverse complement.
AGATCGCCGAATCTGCGGAGGATTCTCGAGCCACTCCTCCGCGGAAGGGTAGACCTCCTTCGAAGTGGTCGACCGGTCGATGTATCTGACGGGTCCCCGCGTGCTCCTGGTGGGCATGGACAGCGGAGGAGCAACCATGCGCGAGCGCGTCGATGCCGTCGTGGTCGCGGTGCGACACGCGGTGGCCCGTGATCATCGTCGTGAACTGCGGGGGCAGCGCCCGCGCAAGTCGAGGTCGACCTTCATCCCGGTCAGCGACGAGCACGGTGCGGGTCGCTTCGCGCTGTGAAGCTGCACCGCAGGGCTACCCTGGGCGCATGCCCATCGTCCGGCCGACCGCTCCCGTCGCGCTCGACGGCTTCGAGCTGAGGGTCCTGCGCATCCCGCTCGTCTCGCCGTTCACCACCTCGTTCGGCACCGAGACGGTGCGCGAAGTGATCATCGTGCGCGCCCTGACGGCCGACGGCGACGGATGGGGCGAGATCGTCACGGGCGAGGCTCCGCTCTATTCGAGCGAGTACACGCAGGGCGCGTGGGATGCCGCATCCCGCTGGCTCATCCCAGCCCTGCTCGAGACGCCCCGGATCGCCGCCGAAGACGTCTCGCGCATCCTCGAGCCGTTCAAGGGACACCGGATGGCGAAGGCCGGCGTCGAGCTCGCCGTGCTCGACGCGGCGCTCCGCGCGGAGGGACGCCCGCTCGCCGCCTACCTCGGCGCCGAGCGGGATCGGGTGCCGTCCGGTGTGTCGGTGGGCATCCAGAGCGACCCAGCCCGCCTCGTCGAGGTCGTCCGCGGATACCTCGACGAGGGATACGTGCGCATCAAGCTCAAGATCAAGCCCGGCCGTGACATCGCCGACACGGCCGCCGTGCGAGAGGCGTTCGGCGACATCCCCCTGCAGGTCGACGCGAACTCGGCCTACACGCTCGCCGACATCGAGACCCTCGCCGGACTCGACCCGTTCGACCTCCTCCTCATCGAGCAGCCGCTGCAGGAGGACGACATCGTGGACCATGCCACCCTCGCTCGACGGGTCCGCACCCCCATCTGCCTCGACGAGTCGATCGTGTCGCTCAAGGCAGCGACCGACGCGCTCGCGCTCGGCTCGACATCCGTCATCAACATCAAAGCCGGGCGGGTGGGCGGCTACCTCGAAGCGGTCGCGATCCACGACCTGTGCCGGGAAGCCGGCATCCCGGTGTGGTGCGGGGGCATGGTCGAGACCGGGATCGGCCGAGCCGCCAATGCGGCGCTCGCGGCCCTGCCCGGCTTCACCCTTCCGGGTGACGTGTCGGCATCGAGTCGCTTCTACCACCGCGACATCGTCACCGAGCCGGCGGTCCTCGAGGACGGCCACGTGCGCGTGCCGACCGGGCCGGGCATCGGCGTCGACATCGATCACGCCGCCCTCGAGGAGTTCACGGTGGCGCGCGAGACCGTGCGGCGGTGACGGATGCCGGCACGCCTCGCCTCTCGTCGGCGTGAACATCGGCGACTCGCTGCGGGGGTGGGCGTGCTCGCGATGCTGGCGCTCAGCGCGTGCTCCGCTGCGATGGACGAGTCCGCGCGGTCCCCGCTCCCCGAAGGCATCACCGCCGTGCTGGTGCAGCTGCGATCGGATGTCGCGGCCCGCCAGGCGCAGGTCGAGGTGCACAACGCGGGCGACACGTCGATCCGGATCGGAGACGTCACCGTTGCCGATCCGCGCCTCGACGGTGTCGCCTCGCGCGTGCTCGACCGGGAGTCGACGCTGGGTCCCGGGGGTACGGTCGACTTCCGCATCCAGCTGCCCGAGATGGCCTGTGACGTCACGGAGGGCACGCCCAGCGTCCGGCTGACCTTCGTCGGCCAGGGCGCCGACGAGGTCAGAGAGGGTGCGCTCCCCGACGCGCTGGACGTGCTCGGGCCGATGCACGAGCGCGAGTGCCGGGCGCAGGCGCTCGCCGAGGCAGCCGATGTGTCGATCGTCTCCTTCACACCGTCGGAATCGGGCAGCCCCGCCGACCTCACGCTCGAGATCGCACCGACGGGCGAGGACAGCGCCCGGATCGTCGGCGTCCACGACACGAACCTCCTGACGTTCGCGGGCACGCAGCCGGTCGGGTACCCGATCGACATCGCCGTCGCGTCGGGTGACACCGAGACGACGATCGTGCACCTCCCGCTCGTGCCGCTTCGGTGCGATCCGCACGCTGTGCAGGAAGACAAGCGCGGCACGGTCTTCACCTTCGACGTCGAGGTAGAGGGAGAGCCGGGCACAGTCGAGATCGCGGCCGTCGAGGATGTGCGAGGCCGCATCCTCACGTGGGTCGCGAACTGGTGCGGCTTCGGTCCGGGCTGACGCTTCGACAGGCTCAGCGACCGTGCGACAGGCTCAGCGACCGTGCGACAGGCTCAGCGACCGTGCGACAGGCTGAGTCGGGAATCTAGGCTGAGCGCATGGTTCAGAGCAACGTGGCTCCCGACGATCCCGCGGCGGCCCGCGGCATCTCACGGCGCACGCAGTCCGAGATCTACCGGGCCGGGATCAGCGGCACGAGACCTCGCGTGCCGATCGATTCCACTGCCCTCGAAGCCGCCGCCCGCAAGGCGCTGAGCGCCGAGGCGTTCGCCTACATCGCGGGCGGCGCGGGCGCCGAGCGCACCGTCGCGGCGAACCGTGCGGCCTTCGACCGCTGGCAGGTGTGGCCACGCCCGCTGCGCGATGTCTCGACGCGCGACCTCTCGATCGACTTCCTGGGCCGGCGGCGGGCGACGCCGCTGCTGCTCGCTCCGCTCGGCGTGATGGAGATGGCGCACGCCGACGCCGACTTGGCGGTCGCACGAGCGGCGGCCGCTCTGGGCGTGCCGTACACGCTGAGCAACCAGGCGTCCTTCCCCATGGAGGAGGTGCGAGATGTTGCGCCGGCCGGCGCGCGGCTGTTCCAGCTGTACTGGTCGGCATCCGACGAGCTCAATGCATCGCTGCTGCGCCGGGCCGAGGCATCCGGCTGCGAAGCCATCGTCGTGACGCTCGACACCCACCTGCTCGGCTGGCGCACGCGCGATCTCGACCTCGCCTACCTGCCGTTCACGCGCGGCCTCGGCATCGCGCAGTACACGAGCGATCCGGTGTTCGAGCAGCTGGTGCGCGAGCGGGTGGGCCCTTCGACAGGCTCAGGGACCGGGGTCGGCTCAGGGACCGGGGGCGGCTCAGGGACCGGGGGCGGCTCAGGGACCGGAGGCGGCTCAGGGACCGGGGGCGGCTCACGGACCGGGGGCGGCTCAGGGACCGACGCGCCGCCGCGCGTCAGGCTCACGCCCAAGGCGCTGGCGGCGGGCATCAGCATCGCGCGCAAGGGTGGCGCCCTGACGGGGGCGGGAGTGCGTGAGAGCCTGCGCTCGCCGTTGCCGAGGGCCGCGATCGAGACGTTCCTCGATGTGTTCTCGACGCCTGCGCTCACGTGGGACGACCTGGCGCGGGCCCGCGACTGGACGACGCTCCCGATCATCCTGAAGGGCATCGTGCATCCGGACGACGCTGCCCGCGCACTCGACGCGGGGGTCGACGGCGTGTGGGTGTCGAACCACGGCGGACGCCAGATCGACCAGTCGGTTCCGACTCTCGCGGCCCTTCCCGACGTGGTGGAGCGCGTCGGCGGTCGGGTGCCGATCGTCTTCGACTCGGGTGTGCGGCAGGGGTCGGATGCCGTCATCGCCCTCGCGCTCGGAGCCACCGCCGTCGCGATCGGCCGGTCCTACGCCTACGGCCTCGGCATCGCCGGCGAGGCAGGGGTGCGTGAGGTCATCCGCAACATCCTCGCCGAGCTCGACATCACGCTCGGACTCGCCGGCTGCACGTCGATCGAGGAGCTCGGACCCGACGTGCTGCGCGCCGTCTGACCGCCCGCCGCCCACCTCCTGTGGAGGAGGTCGTGCACGCCATCCCCACGCGACTTACGCTGTACCCATGGGACCTCGCCCGCGACGCCGCGCCCCCCTCGCGCCGCGCATCCAATTCGTCCGAACAACACCCGGCCGGCGCAGGATCACCGTGGGCGCGCTCGTGCTCGCTGCGACCATCGGGCTGACCGGATGCTTCGGATCGAGCCCGGATGAAGGCGATCCCGGCGAGGGCGACTTCGCGGATGACGGCTGCACGCACATCGCGGTTGCCACCTCGTCCGAGAAGGTCAACATGCTCGACGCGCTCGCGGCGGCGTTCAAGGACTCGCCCGAGGCTGAGGCGCTCGACGAGTGCGCGACCGTCCGCCCGGTCAATGTCTCATCCGGCGACGCCACGCGCTACCTGACGGCGGGCGGCGACTGGCCGAACGAGAACCCCGAGCTCTGGCCGACACTGTGGTCGCCGGCTTCGACAGTCTGGACCGAGCGCGTCGCGGCCGCGGCGTCGCCCTCACTCGTCGGCGAACCCGAATCGTTCACGCGCACACCGGTCGTGTTCGGGATGCCGGAGGCCATGGCCCGCGCGCTGGGATATCCCGGCAAGCCGATCAGCATCACGGACATCGAGCAGCTGTGCGCGGACCCGGACGGCTGGGGCAGCGTCGGAAAGCCCGTGTGGGGGTCGTTCAAGATCTCCAAGACCAACCCGAACACGTCGACCACGGGGCTCTCCGCCATCCTCATGCAGTCCTACGAGGCGTCGGGCAAGACCGAAGGGCTGACCGCAGCCGATGTCGCCGCGGCCGAGGACTTCTCGCGGGTCTTCGAGGAGTGCGTCATCCACTACGGCGACACCACCGGCAAGGTGCTCACGACGCTGTACGACGAGACCCAGAACGGCGCGAGCGGTTCGGGTTACGTGTCCGCGGTGGCAGTCGAGGAGACCTCGCTGCTGAACTACAACCAGGGCAACCCCGACTCGCACACGGTGCAGCCGGGCGAGAAGCTCACCCCGCCGAAGGAGAAGCTCGTCGCGGTCTACCCCGAGGGCGGTTCGATGTGGTCCGACAACCCCGTCACGGTTCTCGGCGCCGATTGGGTGACCCCGGTGCAGCGCGAGGCGGGCGAGGCGTTCGCCGCCTTCTTGCAGACGGAGCCCGCCCAGAAGATCCTGCCCCAGTTCGGCTTCCGACCGCTCGACGAGTCGGTGCCGCTCGGCAAGCTGTTCACCGAGGAGTACGGCGTCGATCCCGCTGGCCCGGCTGTGACCCTGCCGCGTCCGCAGGTCGACGTCGTCTCGGCCGCGATCGATCAGTGGACCCAGATCCGCAAGCCCTCCTCCGTGCTCGAGGTCATCGACATCTCGGGATCGATGGATGAGGCGATCGGCGACGGCCGATCCAAGCTCGATGGGGCGATCGAGGGCGCACAGGCGACGCTCGGGCATTTCCGCACGACCGACGAGGTGGGGGTGTGGGCGTTCACCACCGGGCTCGAGTCCGGCTTCGGCGACGGCAATATCGCGGTGCTGCGGGACGTCTCGCCCCTCGCCGCGGATCGCGAGTCGCTCGGCAGCTCCCTCGACGACCTCCACTTCGCGAACCGGCAGGGCACGCCGCTGTACGACGCGATCTCGCTCGCCTACGACGAGATGCGCGCACGGGCGGAACCCGGCCGGATCAACGCCATCGTCGTGCTGTCCGACGGCGAAGACACCGATTCGTCGATCTCGCTCGACTCTCTGATCGCCAAGATCGGCACCGCGGAGCGCGAAGGAGGCGATGCGGCTCCGGTGCGCATCTTCCCGATCGCCTACGGCGAGGGCGCCGACACCGGCCCCCTGCAGCGGATCGCCGAGGCGACGGGCGGCCAGTGGTTCGATGCCTCCGACCCGGCCAAGATCGATCTCGTCTTCGCGTCTGTCATCAACAACTTCTGACCGGCAGGACACGGATGCTGATCGCGCTCGCCGACGCCGGAGGGTACGTCGACGATGCCGTCGAATCGCTGGCGAACGACAACGTGTACGTGTCGTCGGAGGTGCCCGACGCCTCCGCTCTGAGCAGCGTGCTCGACCAGCAGATCGGCGACGCGTCGATCGGCGTGGCGGTGTTCTCGGACAATGCCGCGCTCGAGGCATCCGGTCCTGAGATCGTGTCGCAGCTCGCTGCGGCGCACCCCGAATACAACACGATCATCGTCGCGGTCGGCGACGATCTGTCGGCGGGTTCACGGGTGCTCGACCGCGGTGAGGCGATGCAGATCGCCAATGAGGCCGAGTCGTCCGCCGGGTCGCTCGAGGACGCTTTGACCGGGACCGTGCAGGGTGTCGTCACGGCGTCGGACACTCCGCCGGTGAGCGGCGCTGATGTGTCCGGCGGGCTCGTGATCGGGCTCGCCATCGGAGCGGCGGTCGTGGTCGGCGGGATCGTCGGCGTTGTCGCAGTCATCCGCCGCCGCCGTCGGCCGGCTCCTGCCGAAGCCGAAGAGGCCCCGGTGCCCGAGACGGTGAGCGCCCAGGTGCAGACACTCCATGCGCTGAGTGCGGAGTATGCCGCCGCGGGGCTCGCCGGCCATCCGATCGCAGCCCAGACCTCGCAGGACCTCGATGCCATCGCCGACAACGTCACCCAGCTGTTCGAGCGGCTTGCGGGGAAGGGCTCCGAGGATCAGCGTCAGCTCGCCGAGATCGAGTACGGCGACAAGCTCGCCAAGCTCCTCGCCGCGGCCGATCGCCACTATCTGCTCGACATCCTCATCCATCCGAACCTGTGGGACGACCCCGACGAGCGTGTGAGCGAGGTCCGCGATGCCGTGGTCGCGGTGTCGGAGCAGCTGGTCGACAACATCAAGCAGGTCAACGCGCAGCGCGCGCTGCACTTCCAGGTCTCGCTGGACTCCTTGATCGGGCGACGCAAGGAGCTGCGCGACTGGGACCGCGCGTTCCGCCGCGCGGACGACGACGGATCGCTTTCGGGAGAGCCCGCCGCCGGCGCATAGCGAACAACCGCCTGACGGGCGCGGGGTGGAGATTCCCGCCGACTAGAATCGACGGATGCCGTGGCATCCCTTTTAGGACGCCCGCACCAGCGCTGATCCGCGCACGCCCACCCCGACCATTGGAGCCACCATGGCCGAGCAGTCCCGCCTCGACAAAGTGATCGCCCTGGCCCGCCACCGCGGGTTCGTCTTCCAGGCGGGCGAGATCTACGGCGGATCCCGCTCGGCGTGGGACTACGGCCCACTGGGCACGGAGCTCAAGGAGAACATCCGCCGCCAGTGGTGGCAGACGTTCGTCCGCGGTCGTGGCGACATGGTCGGTCTCGACTCCTCGGTCATTCTGCCGAAGCGCGTGTGGGAGGCATCCGGCCACGTCGCAACCTTCACGGATCCGCTGGTGGAGTGCCTCAACTGCCACAAGCGCTTCCGCGCCGACAACCTCATCGAGGACTTCGAGGCCCGCAAGGGTCGTCCCACCGAGAACGGGCTCGCGGACGTCCCCTGCCCGAACTGCGGCGTCAAGGGCCAGTACACCGAGCCGAAGGCGTTCTCAGGACTCGTCAAGACCTACCTCGGCGTGGTCGACGACGAATCCGGCCTCCATTACCTGCGACCCGAGACCGCACAGGGCATCTTCGTGAACTTCTCGAACGTGCTGACAGCCTCGCGCAAGAAGCCTCCGTTCGGCATCGGCCAGGTCGGCAAGGCGTTCCGCAACGAGATCACGCCCGGCAACTTCATCTTCCGCACGCGCGAGTTCGAGCAGATGGAGATCGAGTTCTTCACGCCTCCCGCTGAGGCGGAGGAGTGGTTCGCGCACTGGGTCGAGGCGTGCTGGGACTGGTTCATCGACCTCGGCATCGACCCGGCCAATATCCGGCGCTTCGACGTGCCCGAGGACGACCGCGCCCACTACTCCGCGGGCACGATCGACATCGAGTACAAGTTCGGCTTCTCGGGCAAGGAATGGGGCGAGCTCATGGGTGTGGCCAACCGCACCGACTATGACCTGTCCAGCCACACCGAGGCCTCCGGCCAGAGCCTGACGTACTTCGACCAGGCGTCGGGTGAGAAGTACATCCCGTACGTGATCGAGCCCTCGTTCGGACTCACCCGGGCCATGATGGCGTTCCTCGTCGACGCGTACCACGAAGAGGAGGTGCCGAACGCGAAGGGCGGCACCGACACTCGGACGGTGCTGAAGCTCGACCCCCGCCTCGCTCCGGTCAAGGTCGCGGTGCTGCCGCTGTCGCGCAACGAGAAGCTCTCGCCGCTCGCCCGGCAGGTCGCTGCCGACCTGCGCGGCGAGTGGAACGTCGACTTCGACGACGCCGGCGCGATCGGACGTCGATACCGCCGTCAGGATGAGGTCGGCACGCCGTTTTGCGTCACGGTCGACTTCGACTCGCTCGAAGACGACGCCGTCACGGTGCGCGATCGCGACTCGATGGGTCAGGAGCGGGTTCCGATCGACGGGTTGCGCGCCTACCTCGCGGAGCGCCTCGTCGGAGCCTGACCGCCGTCTCGGCTAGAGGAAACGGCCGAATTGGTCCTGCATCTCGGTGCCGGTGGGGTCGTGCGTCAGGGTGATGCTCGCGAATGTCAGCGAGACCTCTTCGTAGGCGTCCCAGGACTGCTGCGTGTCGCGTGTGTCGGGAAGGACGCTGGAGATGCCCGAGACCACCCCGTTGGCGATCGTCACGGTGAAGAAGTGGCGCAGGGTGCCGTCATCCGGATTCAGATCGAACAGCAGGATGTCGCCTGCGACGCGCTCGTTCTGCGCGAGGGCGCGGTACAGCAGGGGAGTGCTGCGATCGATGCGCTTGACGAATCGGATGGGCTGATACTGCCGCCTGCCCGTCGCCTGCCCGCTGCCCGGGGCGCGGGCGACGTCGGCGCCGAAGGTCAGCCGCTGCACCTCGACGTGGTCGGACTGGACGTCCACCGAGCCCACATGATCGACGCTGACGTCGCCCGTCAGCGCCGTGCCGTTCAGGGTCAGCCTCGCGTACCCGTTGAGTGCCATCTCATGCTCCTTTCGCGAGATCCGGCGACTCTGCCGGCTCAGCTTGCGTTCACGGTTGCAGAGGGCGCCGGGTGCCCTCGAGATACCGCGTCTCGCCGCCGAGCGGTCAGCTCGACCCGCCGTCACGGGCACGCTGGCCGAATGTGCCCGCCGTGACCGTGCTGTAGGACGAGCGCACGATCTCTTCCAGCACGGCGAGGTCGATGCTCTCCAGGTCTTTGAGATAGAGGCAGCCGACGCCTGTCGTGTGTGCGCCGAGTCGCCCAAGCGAGTCCGTGTGCGCGCCCACTCCGTCGGGCAGGTAGATCACAGTCGCAGCCTTGCGCGGCGCGAAGCCGGCGGCCCCGGCGTCACCCTCGCGGCCGGACTCGTAGCGGTAGTGGTACCGCCCGAAGCCGATGATCGAGCCCCACAGCACGGGCTCCTCGCCGGTCACGCGCTCCATGAGTGCGACGAGCGTGTCGGCATCCCGTCGTCGCTTCGCCGGCGTCACTCCCGCGATGAAGGCGCCGACGTCGCCGCCCGTGGGTTCCATCACGCCCCCTTCGCGGCGACCTTCATCGCGCGTTTGTGCTCGCGCACCTTGGCCAGGGAGTCCGCAGACGTGATGTCGGCGACGGACCGGTAGCAGTCCGCATCGCCATAGCTTCCGGATGCCTCGCGCCATCCGTCTCCGTCGAACCCGGTCTGCTTGCCGAGCAGCGCGAGGAAGATCTTCGCTTTCTGCTCGCCGAAGCCAGGGAGGCCCTTGAGGCGTCGCAGCACCTCGGTGCCGGACGGATCGCCGCGCGTCCAGATCGCCGCGGCATCCCCACCCCACTCCTGCTCGACCTCGGCACACAGCGCCTGCACCCGCGCTGCCATCGACCCGGGAAAGCGGTGGACGGCGGGAGTGGTCCGGAAGACATCGACGAAGGCTTCGGGGTCGTAGCCGGCGATGGTGGCGGCATCCACCGATCCGATGCGCTCCTGGATCTTCCGCGGGCCCGCGAAGGCGGTCTCCATGGCGACCTGCTGATCGAGCAGCATGCCGATGAGCAGCGCGAGGGGGTTCTCGGTGAGCAGACGGTCGGCAGCCTCGTCGCCGGTGATGTGGAGCGTCATGCCGCCAGTCTCGCACCCTGCGGACGGTGGATCCATGCCCCTCGTGCCGCGTGCAAGACCGGATGCCAGGATGGAGGGATGGCTGATGACCCGTTACCGTTCGACGAGCTCGTCGCGCACGCTCGAGAGACGCGAGTGGTCGTCGTCGGCGGCGGCATCGGGGGGCTCGTGGCTGCTTTGGAGTGCGCGAAGATCGGCATGCAGGTCACGGTGTTCGAGGCATCCGATCGGCTCGGCGGGCTCGTCCGGTCAGCGGATGTCGCGGGCCTGACGCTGGATGTCGGGGCCGAGAGCTACGCCACCCGAGGCGGTCACGTCCGGCGGCTCGTCGAGGAACTCGGCCTCGCCGACGAGATCGTGGCTCCGCTGCCCGGCGGGGCGTGGTTGGCCGGTCTACCCGGAGCCGCGCCGCTGCCGAAGGGCGGCGTGCTCGGAATTCCCGAGAACCCGTTCACGGATGACGTGCGCGCGATCATCGGCTGGAGGGGCGCCTGGCGTGCGTACGCCGATCGACTCCGCCCGGTGCTCACGATCGGCGAGGAGCGCAGTCTCGGCCGACTCGTGCGCCGCCGCATGGGCGACCGGGTGCTCGACCGCCTGGTCGCACCGGTCACCTCGGGCGTGTACTCCGCCGACCCCGACGACATCGACGTCGAGCTGGCGGCGCCCGGGCTGAACGCCGCACTGACGAACGCCGGGTCGCTCTCCGGGGCTGTCGCTGCGCTCGCCCGCTCACGCGCCGAGGCGCCCGGAAGCGCGGTCGAGGGCATCAGCGGCGGGATGTCGCGCCTCGTCGATGCGCTGGGAGCGCGGCTCGTCGAGCTCGGTGCCGATATCCAGGTCGAGACGCCGGTCGAGGCGATCGTTCCCACCGCAGAGCCCGGGGTGAAGCCCGGGTGGACGGTTCGCACGGCCGAGGGCGACCTGAACGCGGAGCAGGTGATCGTGGCGTGCTCGGAGTCGGCCGCGCGTGCGCTGCTGGCCGGGCTCATCGGGCCGGCGGATTCCGACCGTGTCGCTCCCCGCGTCCACGTCGTCACGCTCGTGGTCGACGCCCCCGACCTTGATGGCGCACCGCGCGGCACGGGCGTGCTCACCGTGCCGGGCAGTCATCGGGCGAAGGCACTCACGCACTCGAGCGCGAAATGGCCCTGGCTCGGCGAGGCGGCCGCCGTGGGACATCCGCATCGCCACGTGGTCCGCGTCTCGTTCGGCACCCAGTCCGAGGCGCCGGCAACCGATGGCCTCGGCCGCGACGATGCGACGACTCTGGCACTGGCTGAGGCATCGGCGCTGCTTGGCGTCCGGCTGGACGCGACCCACCTGGTCGGCAGCGATATCGCACGCTACGAGCAGACTCTGCCCGGTGCGGCCATCGGACAGCGGGAGGCCGCGGCCGCCGTCCGCGCCACGCTCTCGAAGGTGCCGGGGATCGTCGCGGTCGGTGCCTGGTTGAGTGGAACCGGCCTCGCCCAGGTCGTGCCAGACGCCCGCGCCCAGTCCGAGGTCCTTCGTCGTGCGACGCTGTTCGGATCGGCTCCCGCCTCGGAGTGAGAGTGTCGCGGGATGAGACCGGGTCCGCATCGACCGGGTTGTCAAGGGTGGATACCGGAATCGGCATACAGGGCTACCCTGGGACCAGACCACCAGCACCATGAGTGTGAGGAGACCGCATGAAGGGCAGAGCAGGACTTGTGATCGGACTTGCCGTGGGCTACGTCCTCGGCTCCCGCGCAGGGCGTGAGCGCTACGAGCAGATCAAGGGCCAGGCGCTCAAAGTCTGGAACCTCGACCCGGTTCAAGAGCAGGTCGCCAAGGTGAAGGACTTCGCGGCATCGACGGCCATGGCGCTTCCGAGCACGCTGTGGGACTCAGCGGTCAAGGTGACCAAGGCTGCGTCGTCGAAGGGCACGACGCCCGGACAGAAGCTGGATGCCGCCCTCAAGACCGGGCAGGACCAGGCCGACGACATCGCGGATGCCGCTCAATCGTCTGCTTCCGCTGTGAAGGACGAGATCGACGACGCGGTCGACGAGATCGCGAAGGCAGCGAAGAAGCCCGGCGGAAAGTGAGATGACCACGCCACGTGGCTTCCGCGACCGCGCCGACGACAGCCTTCTCACGCTGCTCGGCGACGTTCCGGAACTGGTCCGCAACCTCGTCATCGCGGAGGTCGAAGCCGCCAAGGCGTGGCTTGCCAAGACCGCCAAGAACGCCGGTGTCGGCACCGGATGGATCATCGGTGCACTGTTCGTGCTGTTCTGGTCGATTCCCGTGCTCGGGACGTTCGTCATCGCCGGGCTCTCGTCGTGGTGGCCGGTGTGGCTGTCGGCGCTGGTCGTGTTCGTCGTCATGATCCTGATAACCGCGGTGCTCGGACTGCTCGGCTACCTGCAGTTCCGCAAGCTTGCGCGAGCCCAGAACCCGGTGCAATCGATCGTGCAAGACGTGAAAGAGGTCCGCGATGAGCTCTGACCTGCCCGCGCTGGTCCCGATTCCCGTGCCTGCCACAGCGGTGCCGATCGGAATCACCGATCCTGTCGTGAAGGCCCGCACCGAACTCAAGGCCGCCCTCGCGGCGATCGAAGTCAAGGCGAATGTGCCACGGCGTGTTTCGCGCACCATCGACGACAACGTCGAGGCTGCCCGAGCGTTCAGCCGGTCGAACCCGGCTCTTGCCGGTGCTGCGGTCATTGCGGCCGCGGTGACCGTCGGCGGGATCGTCTGGGGACTCGTGCGCCTCTACACGCGCTGATCGCCCGGATCCGCGCCCGGCGGCGACGGGTGTCGGCTCTGCCGCCGCGGATCATCGTGCATACCGGACAGCACGCCCTCCGCGAGGTATGCTCGGTGTGAGGCAGTGCAATGGTGCGGATGCTGCCGACAGCGCGAACCCGATTCGAACGCGCTTCGGCTGCTCGAACGTCGTGGGCGGCCGGCTCAGCCCCACGAGAGTCGACTCCAATGAACCCAGCCCCACAGCACACGATCACCAAACCGCTCGCCGGATGGCGGGTCCTGGTGCCCCGTGGTGGACCGTGGGGGGACTCCGTTGCCGCAACACTGCGCCGTGAGGGTGCCGTGCCGGTCATCGCACCGCTCATCAACTTCGCGCCGACGAATGACCAGCCCACGCTCGAGCAGGCGCTTGCGGATCTCGAGTCCGGCGCCTTCGACTGGCTCACCGTGACCAGCGCCACGACCGTCGATGTGCTCTACGCCTACCGTGCGAACATCCCCTCCTCGACCAGAGTGGCCGCGGTCGGCGAGACCACAGCAGCGGCGTTGGTCGCAGCCGGCTATCGCGTCGACCTCGTGCCCGAGCGTGACAACTCCGCGGCGGGGATGGCGGAGCAGATGATCGCTCTCGAACCCGAGGCTCGCGACATCCTGACCCTTCGCAGCGAGATCGCGAAGCCGGTGCTCACTCGGATGCTGTCGGAAGCGGGTCACCGCGTCAGAAGCGTCGTCGCGTACCGGACGGTCGGCGTTCCGGTGACCGATCGCATCGCTGAGGATGTCCGGTCGGGGCGCATCAACGCGATCCTCGTCACGAGCGGATCGGTCGCCGAGCAGGTGAGCGCACAGTTCCCCGATGTGCCGCCGGAGACCCTCATCGCCGCCATCGGTCCCCGCACCGCGAAGGACGCCAGGCGAACCGGACTGTCGGTCGACGTGATCGCCGATCAGCAGACGGTCGATGCGCTGATCGATGCGGTCGCCAAGTTCGCCCTGCCCCACGCCGCGGACGAGTTCGCACCCTAGGTCGAATGGCGGCGAGGTCATCCTCGACGCTCCCTGCCGTCGTCAGCCGACCGAGCGGATGCGGATAGCCTGGACCGATGCCGACCCCTCGTATCGTCGTCCTCGCCGGCGGGGTCGGCGGATCCCGCTTTGTGCGCGGGGCACGTGCCGCTCTGCGGGGGCGCGGTGTCACGACCACCGAGGATGCGCTCACCGTCGTGGTGAACACGGGCGATGACCTGTGGCTGTCGGGGGTGCGACTTCAGCCCGACGTCGACTCGATCGTGTACGCCCTTGCCGGGGTCAACGACGCCGGGCGGGGCTGGGGCCGCGAGGGCGACAGTGAGCGCGTGAATCACGAGCTGCAGGAGTGGGGCGCGGGCTGGCCGTGGTTCACCCTCGGCGACCTCGACCTCGGAACCCATCTCGCCCGAACCGGATGGCTGCGCGAGGGGCTGACACCTACGCGGGTCATCGAGCGGATGTCGCGCCGCTGGCCCCTCGGCGCGCGGCTGCTTCCGATGACCGACGACGAGGTCGACACGATCGTGGTGCTGCGCGACGGCTCGCGCATCCACTTCCAGGAGTGGTGGACCCGCCATCGCGCAGCCCTCGATCCCGCGCGATTCGAGAATCCGGGCATTGAGGCCGCCGCCGCGGCACCCGGTGTCGCCGACGCGATCACCGGAGCCGACGTCGTGCTCATCGCACCGTCCAACCCCGTTGTCTCGATCGGCCCGATCCTCGACGTGCCGGGTGTCCGGGAGGCGCTGTCTGCGACATCCGCGCGTGTCATCGGCGTGTCCCCGATCATCGGCGGGCGCGTGGTTCGCGGGATGGCGGATGTCTGCCTCTCCGCCATCGGCGTGGAGACCTCGGCGTCGGCGGTCGCAGCCCACTACGGCGCGCGCGCGCAGGGCGGTCTGCTCGACGCCTGGCTCGTCGCCGAAGAAGACGCGGATTCGGCGTCCGTGATCGAGGGGCGCGGCATCCGGACTCTGGTCGCACCGCTGTGGATGAAGGACGAGGCGCACTCCGCGGCCCTCGCTGAGGCGGCGCTGTCGGCAGCGGGCGTCTGACATGCCCGACCTCACGTGGTTCGCGTGGGCGCTGCTGGCGATCGCGGCGTTCGCGGTCGGAGTGTCGAAGACGGCGATCCCGGGCGTGACGACCGTCTCGGTGGCGATCTTCGCCGCGATCCTCCCGGCCAAGCAGTCCACCGGCGCGCTGCTCGTGCTGCTGATCGTCGCGGACGTGTTCGCGATCACCGCCTACCGGCGTCACGCCAACTGGCGTGTGCTGATTCGCCTGGCTCCGGCTGTGCTCGTCGGGCTCGCGCTGGGGATCCTGTTCCTCGCCGTTGCGGACGACGAATGGGTGAGGAAGGTGATCGGGGTGATCCTCCTGGTGGTGATCGCCGTGACCCTGGTGCGACGGCGGATCGGGCAGACGGTCGCAAGCGGCGGATCGCATCGGATCGCCGCCGCGTCGTACGGCACGCTCGGCGGCTTCACCACGATGGTGGCCAACTCGGGTGGGCCGGTCATGTCCATGTACTTCCTGGCATCGCGGTTCTCGGTGAAGGAGTTCCTCGGCACGGCGGCATGGTTCTTCGCCATCGTGAACATCATGAAGGTGCCGTTCTCGGTCGGTCTCGGGCTCATCACGGTGCCGGGCCTGCTGCTCGATCTCGTGCTCGTGCCCCTCGTGGTGGGCGGAGCTCTGCTGGGTCTGTGGTTCGCCGACCGCATCGACCAGGTCCTCTTCGAGCGACTCGTGATCATCTTCACGGTGGTCGGCGCGGTGTACCTGCTGGTGATCTGACGCGCGACTATGCCCGCTCGACCGGCAGCCACAGCTCGCAGGTCGCCGTGCTGAAGTCCGGTGCACGATCGAGGACCGCGACCATCGAGGGACCCGGGCGCAGCCGCCACGGGTGGGAGGGGAACCAGTCCGTCGCCGTCGCGGCCCAGGTGGACTGCAGGGCCGCCGGGTAGGGGCCCGCGGTGCGGAACACCGCCCACGAGCCGGCACCGACCTCGATCTCGTCGAGGTCGGCCGGTACCGGCGTGGCGTTGCTGACGGCGACGCCGTGCAGGTAGGTGAGCTCGCTGCCCTCGGTGTAGTCGGGGTCGACTTCCGCGCTCACCTGGAGAAGGCCGGCCGGCTCGGTGTTGCTCAGCTCCTTCAGCCGGCCGTGCTCGGCTGCCGGCATCGCCGCTATGTGCGCCTGGATGTGGGGGTTGACGCCCTCATGGATGAGCGGCACCCGCGCAGCGTGGCCGATGAGTCGGAATGCCGGTCGGTCCGCGATGCGAGTGTCCATCGTGGTGTTCCCTTCTACGGTCAGGCGGAACCTGAGCTGCGGTTGAATGCGAAGGGGACCACCGTCTCGGCGCACGTCGCCGGGGCCGGCGCCGTGCACGGCCCGGAATGCCCGGCCGAACGCCTCGGCAGAGCCGTGGCCGTAGCGCACAGCGATGCCCAACAGATCACCGTCGCCGAGGATGTCTGCCGCCGCGACCGACATCCGCCGTCGTCGGATGTACTCCGACAGCGGCATCCCGGCGAGCGACGAGAACATCCGGCGCAGGTGATACTCCGTGGTGCCGGCACTGTTCGCGAGGCCCGCGACGTCGATCTCATCGGTGAGCTGATCCTCGATGAGGTCGACGAGCCCGTTGAGCGCTGCGATCATGGTCCCCCCTCTGCAAAGAGCCTGCCTATCGGCCGTGGCGCGCACCCGACTTCTGTGGTCCGAATCGATCGTGTGTTGACGATGGATGTAAAGCGTGCTTTACTTCCATCGAAGACAAGCACACTTTACTTCTGGAGGTGGCCGATGGTCCCGGCGGACCCGCCGCGGCAGGTGCGACGAGCGCCGGCCTCGTACTACATCCTCGCCGTGGTCTTCGGCGTGATCGCCACATCCATCGTCGCTGCCATCGTCGGCGTCACCAACCAGCCCGACTTCTGGCTCGCGTTCGGGATCGGGGCGCTCTGCGCGGCCTACCCCGCGTTCGCCTTGGGTCACAAGCTCTTCGTCTCGCGCAACACGATCGTCGTCGACGCGCACGGTGAGCAGAGCGTCGAGGTGCAGTGGATGCTGCGCGCCGGCGCCGAGACGTTCCTCGACCTGCTCGTTGCCATGACGCTCGGCGCAGCCGTGCTGCTGATCACGCGGTTCGAGCTCCAGGCCGCGGTGGCCCTGCTCGGACTGCTCGCACTCGCGGTCGCGGACGTCGGCGCGCGCTACCTCGTGATCCGGGCTCGGGCGTCGTAGTGCAGAACGACCTCGTGCGCCGACGCGCGGAGCGCGGCTGGTCGCAGGCCCAGCTCGCCGAGCAGCTGGGCGTTTCGCGCCAGACCATCGTCTCGATCGAGCGTGGCCGCTTCGACCCCTCGCTGCCGCTGGCCTTCCACATCGCCCGGCTCTTCGACTGCCGGATCGAGGACGTCTTCTCGCCGGGCATCAGCGGATGAGGTGAGGCGTGGGCACGGTGAGCACGTTCACGAGAGCGACGCCAGCGGGATGACGGCGAGCGCGACCGTGAGCGGCGCAACGATGAGTCCCAGCACCACGTAGCGGCGCCACGGCACATCGATGCCGACCGCTTGAAGGCGCTCGTGCCAGAGGAGTGTGGCGAGCGATGCCCATGGCGTGATGAGCGATCCGGCGTTGACGCCGGTGAGGAGCGCCCCGAGCCGCGCGGGGGAGTCTGCGACGGACTCGAGTGCCAGATACGCCGGCAGGTTGTTCACGGCGTTGGCTCCCAGCATCCCGACGCCTGCGAGCTGCCAGAGCGAGGAGAGATCCTCGCCTGCGCCGGCCACGACATCCAGGAGAGCTCGCGAGCCGGCCGCCTCCAGCGCGGCGACCGCGAGGAACAGTCCGGATGCGAACACCACGAGCTGCCAGGGCACGAGTGCCACCCGCACCGCCCGCGGCGATCGCCACAGGAATACGCCCAGCAGCAGTGCCGCTGCCGCCAGCGCGGGAATCCACGGCGGGATGCCGCTCACCAGCAGCGGCAGGAGGACGACGACCACCGCCGCCGTCACCATCAGCTGGAGGCGATCGGAGATCTCCGGACGGGGCGCGGGAGCGTAGGTGCCGCGAAGCGCACGTCGATGGACGATCCAGAGCAGCAGCACCGTCACCACGATCGCGATCAGCGCCGACGGACCGAGCGTCAGCACGAAGGCCAGGGGACTGATGTCGAGCCGCTCGACAGCGAGGAGGTTCGTGAGATTGGAGACGGGCAGCACCAGGGACGCCGTGTTCGCGAGCCAGACCGTCGTGAACGCGAACGGCAGCACCTCGAGTCGATGGGTGCGCGCCACCGCCACGACGACCGGGGTGAGGAGCACAGCGGTCGTGTCCAGCGACAGGAACGACGTCACCACGACAGCCAGGACGACGATGAGAATCCACAGCAACCACGTACGGCCTCGCGCGAGACGGGCGAGGAAATCCGCCGCGACATCGAACACGCCCGCGAACGCCGCGAACTCGGCCACGATCGTGATGGCGACGACGAACAGCAGGATCGGCCATACTCGGTCGGCGACCATGAGCGCATCGGATGCGGGCAGGATCCCGACGGCCACGGCGGCGCCGCCGACGAGGAGCAGGATGCCGCCGATCACCGCGAGTCTCACGACATCCATCCTCTGCGGATTCTTCTGTGACGCGCATTCCGCCCCGCGGGCGACAGGTGACGTCGGGCGGAGGTATTCGAGTCGATGGGTCCCGGGAATGATCCCGCGTGTACAGCGTCGCGTAGAACGTGCATTCTTATATTGGGCGTTCAATTTGTGTCATTCGGCCTCATATCATCGAATCAATGTCTGAGGTTGGTGCCATCATTGGGTCATGTCAGCGAACCTCGATTCCCCGCCCGAAGCGGAGGACGTCGAAGCGGAGTGGGCACGGCTGATGGAGGTTGCGGAGTCGTGGGGCGTCGATCCCGAGCCGCGAGATTCCGACATCATCTGGGACGACGAGCCGATAACGCCTGGCGTGGCGCGATATCTGGCCGGGGTGTCGCATCGCGAGCAGCTGTTGTGCGAGTGGGAGGACGCTGCCGCGCAGATCGCGAAATGGCAGGCGGTGCAGGCGCGTATCCTCGCCGACGCGCTCGATCTGGCTCTCGTTGATGGCTCGTCCCGCCGCGACACCGATCTGGCGGTGCGGTCGATGGCGGCGGAGCTCGCGTGCGCCGTCGGTATGAGCGATCGCACCGTCCAGGCTCACATGAACGACGCGCAGGTTCTGCGGGATCTCTATGCAGCTTCGCTCTCGAAGCTGCGATCGGGTGGGATGTCGCGGGCGCACGCGCAGGTCATCATCGACGAGGGCACGCGGCTGATGGACGGCGAAGTCCGGGCCGACTATGAGCGGATGATGCTCGAGCTGCCCGCGCATCTCACGACGAGTCGGATGCGGGTGATCGCCAAGGCGATCGCGGAGGACTTGCAGCCGGTCAGTCTCACGGAACGCCACCTCGAGGCGCGCGCCGGTCGGCGAGTGGAGGTCCGTGATACCGACGACGGAATGGCGGAGCTGCTGGTGCCGCTGCCCGCGGTGCTGGCGCACGGCATCTATGACCGGCTCACGCAGCAAGCGCGCATCATCCTTGCCGCCGAACTTGCTGCCGCGAAGGCGGATGCTGCGAAGGCGGATGGGCGGGCGGGTGCCGCGATGGCGGATGCTGCAATCGCCGCGACCGGTGCTGACACCACTGCCGTTGCTGGCGATATCAGGCCGGTCAGGACCTTGGACCAGATTCGCGCCGACATGCTCTGCGACCTGCTGCTCACGGGGCACGCCACCGTGGAGGGCATCGATGCGGACGGTGGTGAGGGGATCGACGCGATCCGCGGCATCGTGCAGATCACCGTCCCGCAGTCCGTCCTCGCCGGGGACGACGCCGGGCCGTCAGCATGTCTGACCGGCCGCGGCCCGATCGACTCCGAGACCGCGCAGCGAATGGCCGGCAACGCGTCGCTGTGGCACCTGGTCCTCACCGATCGCACCAGCGGTGCCGTCGTCGCCGTGGAGCGAAGGTTCCCCAACGAGGCGCAGGTCCGCCATCTTCGGGCGCGCGACGAACACTGTCGGTTTCCCGGCTGTCGCGCTCCGGTCTGGCGATGCGACATCGACCACAGCATCGATCACCAACACGGCGGCGCAACCAGCATCTGCAATCTGGCCCACCTGTGCCGGCGACATCACACGCTGAAACACAACACCGCGTGGCAGTTACGACAACTCGAGGGCGGGGTCCTGGAATGGACCAGCCCGCTCGGCCGGGTCTACATCGAACACCCGCCTGCGACCCTCCGATTCATCCCTGAACGGGAATGACGGCTTCAGCACATTCGCATCTATGGGGAGCTTCAGCAGCGCCGGCCAGTCGCCGCCGACGGTGATCAAGGACTCGGGTCAGCGCCTTCGCGCCGCAACCAGTGCGGCCGTGCGGGGACCCAGGCCGAGCCTCGCCGCCGCATCGAGCTGATCGGCGGTGTCCACGTCGCGGCGCAGGGTCGAGGCATCCGGAATTTCTAGCGGTTCGAAACCAAGCTCGACGTGGCGTGCGAACGACCCGTCGCCGAACGACGAGAGCCATGAGACTCCCGCGCGGGCCGTGACGAGGGTCGAGCCGGTGCCCTCCGCATCGGCGACGACAGCCCGGTCGACGGATGCCGCCGCATCGAGCGCAAGAGCGAGATCGCTCGGGCGCAGCGCGGGGAGGTCGCCGAGCAGGGCGGCGCGCGGTGTCCCGTCCGCCTTCTCCGCGCCCACGGCGACGGCCGCATCCAGTCCTCCGGCGTCGTCGTCCGCCACGAAACGGAGCCCGGGGATGTCTACGGCTTGCAGGACCACGCCGCCGTCATCCGTCACGACGACGACCTGTGCGACCGATTCGCATGCGGCCGCCGCGGCGATCGTGTCGATGGCGATCGCGCGTGCCAGGGCTACGCGATCCATGCCGGGCACGTCCAGCCGGGACTTGCTACGAACCGACGGCTTCACAGGGATGACGACGGTCCAGATCCGCCCCGTCACGCGCCGTACCGTGCCCGCAGTCGCGGCAGGATCTCCTCACCGTAGCGACGGAGGAAGCCCGCCTGGTCGTCACCGGGGTCATGGAACACCAGATGCCGGAAGCCGAGGTCGATGTACCAGCCGATGCGTTCGACGTGCTCATCAGGGTCGTCCGAGACGATGAACCGCGACGCAGCACGTTCGATGGGCAGCTGCTCGCCGAGCCGCTGCATCTCGATGGGGTCGTCGACTCCCATCTTCTCTTCAGGGGACAGCGCGAGCGGCGCCCAGAAGCGCGTCTTGTCGCGCGCGACATCCTTGTCGTCTTCGAGCGAGACCTTGATCTCGATCAGCGTGTCGACGTCGTCGGCCGTGCGCCCTGCCTTCTGCAGCCCGTCGTGGAGCGCAGGCAGGAGAGTCTCGGTGTACAGCCCGGGCTTCTTGCCGCTCGTCGTGATGAATCCGTCGGCGATCCTGCCGGCCAGACGCGTGGCGGCAGGGCCGGCGGCGCCGATGTAGATCGGCACCGGGTGGTCGTCGTGCTTGTCGTAGATCGTGATGTTGCGCGCCGTGTAGTACTTGCCCTCGTAGGTCACACGATCATCCGCCCACAGCAGCCGGATCAGCTCGATCGCCTCTTTGAGCCGCTGGAACCGCTCCGGCGGATCGGGCCACTCGATCCCGAGGTTGGCTTCATTGAGCGCCTCGCCGGTGCCGACGCCGAGGATCACACGCCGCGGGAACATCACGCCGAGCGTCGCGAAGTCCTGTGCCACGACGGTCGGGTTGTAGCGGAACGTGGGCGTGAGCACCGACGTTCCGATCAGCACCTTCGACGTGCGTGCGCCGAGCGCTCCCAGCCAGGGAACCGACGCGGGGGCATGCCCGCCCTCGTGCAGCCACGGCTGCAGGTGGTCCGAGATGAAGACCGAGTCGAATCCCACCTCTTCGGCGAGGATGGCGAAATCGAGCAGCTCATTCGGCCCGAACTGCTCCGCCGATGCCTTGTATCCGAAACGCAGCGGGACTGTCATGCGGTTCCTCTCCGAGCGCCCGGGACAGGCGCAAATCCGAACTCCGACCCATCCGCGCGAGCGAGCCGCTCGCGGAAGGCGTCGACGGTCCCCGGCCATAGCAGGGTCAGGCGACCGGAGCGTTCGTCGACGTACCAGTTGCGGCATCCGCCGGTCATCCAGGGGGTGGATGCCGCGGCCGCCGCGATCTCGTCGGTGTACGCGGCCTCGGCCGCGGGGTCCACGCGCAGCGCACCGCCGAGGCGGTCGCGGTGTTCGAGGCAGCGCTGCACGTACGCGACCTGCTCCTCGATCATGAGGACGGACGACGAATGCCCGAGTGCCGCATTCGGCCCGTCGAGGATGAACAGATTCGGAAAGCCCGAGACCGCTGTCGAGGCGAACGACGTCATCCCGGTCGACCAGTGGTCGGCGAGGGTGCCGCTCTCACCGCGGACGAGCTGGGCGTACGGCTGGCGCGTCGACGCGAACCCGGTGGCCAGCACCAGGGCATCGACCTCGTAGCGGGTGCCGCTCGCCGCGACGACGGTCGACCCCTCGACGGCGGCGAGCGCCGAGGCCTCGAGTGCGACGGAGCCGGAGGCCAGAGCGGGATAGAAGTCATCCGACAGCAGCACCCGCTTGCAGCCGAACGCGTAGTCGGGCGTGAGGGCTGCGCGCAGCGCAGGGTCCGGCACCTGCGACTCGAGGTGCGCGAGCGCGGTGGCCTGCGCGTCGCGGGATGCCGCGGCATCCCCCGATCGCGAAGCGAACCGCGCCTCGCCCTCGACGTACAGAGCCGACCGCAGTCGCGCGAGCTCGTCGGGATGATCGGCGAACCGGCGGCGATCGGCGGCGGAGTACGCCTCGCCGCCGCGCGGCACGATCCACGCGGGCGTGCGCTGGAAGAGCGTGACGTCGGCGGTCCGGGCGAGTTCGGGCACGAGCTGCACGGCGCTCGCCCCGGTGCCGATGACCGCGATGCGGGCGCCGGCGAGGTCGGTGTCGTGATCCCAGCGCGACGAGTGGAACATCGGGCCGGGGAAGGTCTCGAGACCCGGGATGTCGGGGATCGCCGGCTCGGTCAGGCGCCCGCACGCCAGCACCAGCGCATCCGCGGTCATCGTGCCGCTCGAGGTCTCCAAGTGCCACAGTTCAGCCGCGGCATCCCACTCGGCGCCCAGCATCGCGGTGCCGAGTCGCAGGCGAGATCCGAGGTCGTCGGTCTCGACGATGCGCTCGAGATAGGTGCGGATCTCGTCGCCGTGCGCGTACGTGCCCGACCAGTCGGGGTTCGGGCGATCGGCGAACCCGTACAGGTGCGAAGGAACGTCGCACGCGACGCCGGGGTAAGTGTTGTCGCGCCATGTGCCGCCGACGGATGCCGCCCGCTCGAGTACGACGAAGTCGTCGCGCCCCGCACGGCGGAGTGCCATCGCCATTCCGAGTCCTGCAAAGCCGGCGCCGACGATGACGACCTCGACGCGGGTCATCGGGTGACCACCCTGCGGCCGGCCGGCGGCTCGCGGTAGTCGGTGGTGCGCTGCCGGAACGGCCGGAACAGCCGAGCGGCTATGGCCGCGGCATCCGTCACGGGCAGCTCGAGGCCCTGCTCGATGCCGGCATGGGGCTTGACGCGCCCGTCGAGGAGTGTGCCGCCGAGGTCGTCGCCGCCCGACCGCAGCAATTCGGCGGCGGCGTCGCGGCCGACGCGCGTCCAGGGGATCTGGATGTGCGAGATGCTGCCGCTCAGCGCCAGTCTCGATACCGCGACCATCGCGCGGTGCTCGTCGAGCGCGCTGCGCCCCGCAACCAGCGGTACGCCGCCGCCCGGCCCTGGGAGCGGGATCGGCACGAACTCGGTGAAGCCCCGTGTCGTGTTCTGCATCTCTCGGAGGCGCCGGAGGTGCACGATGCGCTCGGCCGCTGTTTCGACGTGCCCGTAGAACAGCACCGAGGTGGAGTGGAACCCGGCGCGGTGTGCGGCGGTGATCCCCTCCGCCCACCGATCGATCTCGACGTCGCCCGGTGCCACGAGGCGGCGCACCCGCTCGCTGAGCACCTTGACGCCGGTGCCCGGCACGGTGTCGACGCCCGCTTCGCGGAGAGCGGCGAGCGCACCCGCGAGGCCCAGCCCGCCGCGGTCAGCGAGATCCCACACATCCTGCGGACGGTAGGCGTGCAGGTGGATGCCGGGAGCACCCGCCTTCGCCGCGCGGGCGATCGCGAGATACGCGCTCGGGTCCTCGTCGGAGGGCAGGATGCCCTGGATGCAGAGCTCGGTCGCGCCGAGATCCCACGCGTCGGCCGCGATCGCTGCGACGTCGTCGATGGTGTACGTGGCTGGGTCATCTGCGCCCGACGAGCGGAACCCGCTCGAGGTGAGGTTGCGGTTGACGACGAGGCTCACCGCTTCGCCGACCGTGTACCGGCGCACGTCGTCGGCGGTCGCCGTGAGGGCGTCGAGGTCGTCGCCGGTCGCGTACAACAGGGCGACCCACCCGTCGTCGTCAAGAGCACGGGGGTCGGATGCCGCCGCTTCGGCGAGACGGCGGATGCTCGCGCTGCCGGACCCGTTCATTCGGTGGGAACCCATCGATTCGGGCTGCTCCGAATCGGTGGGCCGGCCAGGAACGGATGGGCTCGGTGTGGCCTCGGTGGCCGCGAGCCCCGTTCCGGGGTCGGCGAGCGCCTCGACGGCCGCATGCAATCCAGGGTCGATCCACTCGTCGGCGGCCACGACGAACTCGGGCTGGGCGGTCAGGCGCTCGCGCAGCTCGAAGCCCAGCTCCGCGGTGCGGGCGGCGAGGTCATCGAGGTGCGGCCACGGCCGCTCGGGGTTCACATGATCGGCGGTGAGAGGCGAGACGCCGCCCCAGTCGTCGGCGCCGGCCCGCACGAGCAGGTCGAACTCCGCGGGGTCGGAGAGATTCGGCGGCACCTGGATCCGCATCGCCGGACCCATCACGAGACGGGCGACGGCGACCGCAGCGACGTACTCGAGGATTGCCGCATCCGGCGCGCTCTGCATGGCGGTGCGCGGCTTCGCGCGGAAGTTCTGGACGATGACCTCCTGCACGTGGCCCTGCCCGCGCAGCTCATGCCGTTCGTGCGCGTCGCGGATCGCCACGAGCGACTCCGCCCGGTCGCGGAGGGTCTCGCCGATCCCGACGAGGATGCCCGTCGTGAACGGGATGCGCTCACGTCCGGCGTCGTCGATCACCGCGAGCCGCAGTGCGGGGTCTTTGTCGGGCGAGCCGTAGTGCACCTGCCCGGGCTGCTCGAAGAGCGCGCGCGAAGTCGTCTCGAGCATCATCCCCATGGACGGCGCGACAGGGCGCAGCATCCGCAGCTCTTCCGCGCTCATGACTCCGGGGTTCGCGTGCACGAGCATCCCCGTCTCGGCCGTGACGAGCCGTGCGACGTGGCCGACATAGTCCAGCGTGGAGGTGAACCCGTGCTCGTCGAGCCACGCGCGGGCGTCTGGCCAGCGGTCCTCAGGGCGGTCGCCGAGGGTGAGGAGCGCCTCTTTGCACCCGAGCGCCTGACCCTGCCGAACCACCGAGAGCACCTGCTCGGGCGACATGAAGGCCGGCTTGTGGAGCTTGAGAAGCTGCGCGGGGGTGTCGACGAAGACGCAGTAGTGGCAGCGGTCGCGACAGAGGGTTGTCAGGGGAACGAAGACCTTGCGCGAATAGGTGATCACGCCGGGGCGACCCGCGGCCGCAAGGCCGGCGTCGCGAGTTGCTGACGCAAGGTCGAGCAGCCGCTCGAAGTCGTCGCCCGTCGCAGCGAGGAGCGCCTCGGCATCGGACTCGTCGAGCCGGGCACCGGCTGCGGCGCGATCGAGGACGGCGCCGGCACGCGCGGGCATCGTCGGGTCCTGCGGGGGAGCCGACTCGAGCAGGGTCACCGAACCAGTCTTGCACCGCCCACGGTGCCGGGCGTCGCCGATCGTTGTCCTCCTGTGAGCAAAAGGGCAGGGTGCGCAGCCGCGGCCGCTGGCAGACTAGTCGCATGGTCACACTGCTGCTCGACTCGACCCAGCTCGAAGTCGTGCTGTCGGGTGCCGAGCGGGCGATGGCATTCCACAAAGGGAATGTCATCATCGATCGGTCGACCATCGCCAAAGTGCAGCTGACCGACGACGCATGGACGTGGCTGCGGGGCGTTCCGAGTCCGGGTACGCACCTCAAGGGCATCGTCGCGATGGGAACCTGGAAGTCGGCGGGTGCCAAGGACTTCGCCATCATCCGTCGCCATCGCCCGAGTGTCGTGATCGACCTCGAGGGACATCCGGACTTCCAGCGGGTGATCCTCACCACCAGGCACGGTCTCGCGCTCGTCCAGGCTCTGCAGCTCGATGTCGCGGACGAGGCGGCGGATGTCGTCGACATCGCCGCCGAGACGGGCACGATCCCGGTGCAGCCGGCGTCACCCGCGAAGAAGCCGCGGCCACGGAAGACGCCCTCCCCGTCGCCCGCGCCCGCAGCCCGACTCAGCTGACGTCGCGCCGCCAGGTCACGAGGTACCCGAGCACCACGAACACGACGGCGTACCCGAGCAGGACGAGCCCGCCCGCCCACCACTCGAGAGAGGCTGAGACGCCGCCGGAGGCCGCGGTGCTCGCGTCGAAGACGCTCGAGCCGACCAGTGCGTCGCTCGCGGCCCCCGGCAGGAACCGGGTGAAGTCCGAGAGGCCTTCGACCAGGGATGCGACGGCTCGACCGATCGGCTCCACGAACTGCGTGAACACCAGCACCCCGACGATCGCGCCGACCTGATTGCGCACGAGCGCCCCGACACCGACGCCGATCAAGGCCCACAGCACGAAGGCGATGACCATGCGACCGAACAGCGCCCACGTGTCGGACGAGGTGAGGCCGGTCTCGAGTGCCGAGCCGGCGAGGAAGGCGGCCGCGGGCACGACCGAGGCGATGACGCCGATCACGCCGAACAGCACGCCCAGCACCACTCCCACGAGCAGCTTCGCCCACAGCACGACACCCCGCCGGGGAGTGGCGAGGAACGTCGGGGTGAGGGTCTTGTGGCGGAACTCGGTCGTCATTATCAGCGTGCCGATGAGCAGGGGGAACACGTAGCCGACGGCCGTGGCCGTGCTGTAGAGCACGGGCGGCAGTCCCTCGCTGGGAATCTGCGGTCCGTTCCCGGGCAGCGCGCCCGTGGCCGACGCCGTGAAGACGAAGCCCAGCACCGCGGCCGTGAAACCGACGTAGGCGGCGAGCACGATGGCCAGCACCCACCAGATCGACGTCGTGAACTGCTTCGTGGTCTCGGAGCGGGTTGCCGCGGTCAGGCTCATCGCCCCTCACCTCCGTCCCGGTCGGGTCGATCCTCTTCGACCCAATCGGGTGAAAGGTCCGCGAGCCCGCCGAACTCGCTCGTCTCGGCGGGCGGCTCATCGGTGGCTGCCTCGGATCGGTCGTCCGGGGGGAACTCAGGTTCGGGTTCCGGCTCCGGCTCTTCCTGAGGCTCGGCTTCGACCAGTCGCGCAGCCTCGGCGGCCGCTGCTGCGCGCTGGGCGTCGAACGATGAGAAGAAAGCGTCTGCCTCGAGGTCGGATTCCGTCTTCACATAGGCCTCCCACGGGCGATCGGAGTCCGGAATGTGCGCGGGAGCCTCGGCGGTGCCGGCTGTTTCGCCCTCGACGGTGACGCCCTGGCCGTCCACGGTGAACGTCGGCGGCTGGTTCGCGGGCTCGGGCTCGTCGACATCCACCGCATCCGGCTCGCCTTCGTCGGGAGTGATGATGTCGATGACGCCGGTGCTCGCCACGACGAAGCCGGCGGGGGGTGTCGGGGCGTCGACGGCAGCCACGGGATCGGGCTGCGGATCGGGCTGATGGTCGGGCTGCGGCTCGGGCTCGGGATCGGGATTGGGCTCGGCGATCTCGGCGGCCACGCCGGCAGTGAGCACGCCCGCACCCGACATCGCGCCCCCGGGAGCCTCGCCCGCGGCGCTCGAATGCACGCGCGTGCCGTCGACCAGTTCGAGGAAGACCTCTTCGAGCGCCGGTCCCCGCCGCTGCAGCGATGACAGGGCGATGCCCGCGGATGCCGCGATCTGTCCGATCTGAGCGGTATCGAAGCCGCGCGCCGTGAGACCGGAGCGCAGCACCTCGAACGTCACGCCGGCGTCGCGCAGCGCCGCGACGAGGGCGGGGCGGTCGGGGGAGTCCACGACCGTGGCATACTCCGACGGGTCGGTGAGCTCGTCGAGGGCGCCCTGGAAGACGAGTCTGCCCTGCGAGATCACGAGGAGCGCATCGACCGTCTGCTGCACCTCGGCGAGCAGGTGCGAGGAGGTGAGGACCGTCCGCCCTTCGCGGGCGAGCTGGCGGAGGAACCCGCGCATCCACTTGATGCCCTCGGGATCGAGTCCGTTCGCCGGTTCATCGAGCACGAGGATTCCGGGGTCGCCGAGCAGCGCGTAGGCGAGCCCCAGGCGCTGGCGCATGCCGAGCGAGAACCCTCCGACTTTGCGTCCCGCGGAGTCGGCGAGGCCGACGAGGCCGAGCACGTCATCCACACGAGAACGCGGAATGCCCGCAGCGTCCGCGTACACGGCGAGATGGCTCGCCGCAGTGCGACCGGGGTGGAAGCTCGATGCCTCGAGGACGGCGCCGACCGTCTGCAGCGGCCGGTCGAGCTTGGCGTAGGGGACTCCGGCGATCGTGGCCGTGCCCTGGGTGGCGCGCACGAGCCCCAGCAGGATGCGAAGTGACGTCGTCTTGCCGGCACCGTTCGGGCCGAGGAAGCCGGTCACATGACCGGGTTCGACCCGTGCTGAGAAGTCGGAAACGGCGGTGATCGCGCCGAACCTCTTCGTCACCCCGGAGAATTCGAGCGCCAATCCCTCGGGCATGCCGAAAACCTCTCATCGTCGTGAAGTCGTTCTCCACATCTTTGCGGAAAGTGGAGGTGGCCGTCACTTCAATCCGGAGGCGGGAGGTCGGGCGGTAACGTTGCGAGGGTGACAGACGCCGCAGAGCCCAGCGTCCTGGTCCGTGCCTACGGCGGACTCGGGCACCTCACTCTCAATCGTCCCCCCGCCATCAATGCGCTGGACCTCGGCATGATCGGCGACCTCGGCGCGGCACTCGACGCCTGGGAGCATGACACGGACGTCGACGTCGTGCTGCTCGACGGCGCCGGTCACCGCGGCCTGTGCGCCGGCGGAGACGTCCGGGGACTCTATGAGCAGATCAGCGATGGGCGAGCCGAGGACACCGGCGTCTTCTTCCGCGCCGAGTACGCGCTGAACGCCCGCATCGCCGAATACCCTTCGACCGTGGTCGCGATCGCCGACGGCATCACGATGGGCGGCGGCATCGGACTCGCCGGTCACGCCGCGATCCGCATCGTCACCGACCGGTCTCAGCTCGCGATGCCCGAGACGCGCATCGGTTTCACTCCGGATGTCGGGGGCACCTGGCTGCTCGCGCACGCTCCTGGGCGCCTCGGCGAATACCTCGGGCTCACCGGTGCGGTGATGGACGGCTCGGACGCGATCTATGCCGGCTTCGCCGATCACTACGTGCCCGCCGACCGGCTCGAAGCTCTTCGCGACGCGCTCGAGACACGCGCGGATCCGTCGAGCCCGACCGAGCTCGTGCTGCTGTTCGACGAGACGCCCGAGCCATCCCGGCTGCGCGACGCCCGCGCATGGATCGACGACGCGTTCGCGGCAGACTCCGTCGCCGAGATCATCGAGCGGCTGCGGGCGCGCCCCGAGCCCGAGGCTTCCACGACGGCCGACGTGCTCGGCGAACTGGCGCCCACTGCGATGGCCGTCACGCTCGAAGCCGTGCGTCGGGCGCGCGCGCTCCCCCATCTGCGGGCCGCGCTCGAGCAGGAATACGGTCTGGTGCTGTGGTTCGCCACGACGCAGCCCGACCTCATGGAGGGCATC
This sequence comes from Microbacterium pumilum, assembly GCF_039530225.1. Lineage (NCBI taxonomy): Bacteria > Bacillati > Actinomycetota > Actinomycetes > Micrococcales > Microbacteriaceae > Microbacterium > Microbacterium pumilum. The sequence continues at coordinate 621,029 of NZ_BAAAOH010000001.1, read as the reverse complement.
CGGGCGCAGGTGATCGACAAGGACCGCGCACCGAAGTGGCAGCCCGCGAGCGTCGCCGACCTGTCGCCAGGCACCGCGGCATCCGCCCTCGCGTACGTGCCGGCGATCCCACTCTGGGGATGACGGGAGGACGATCGTGGACGACGAGGGGTCGACGCGGACGCGCCGGTACTCGATCGGGATCGCGATCGACTGGTTCTTCTTCGTCTTCGCGGGCCTCGCGGCGATCTGGCTCGCCTATCTGAGCTTCACCGAGACCTTCCAGGTCGGGTGGTGGGGTATCGCCTGGGTCATCGTCTTCTGGGTGCTGCTCGCCTATCTGGTGCTGCCGCGGCTGCATCGCATCCTCACGTCCATCTACGTGCCCGACTACTTCATCGGCCGCGCGCGCACGAGCGACGGACTGCTCGGCGACCCGGTGAACCTGGCATTCCTCGGAGATGCCGACCAGGTCGAGCGCGCGATGGTCACGGGCGGCTGGACCAAGGCGGATCCGGTCACGCTCGGCTCGTCGCTGCGCATCATCACCTCGACGGTGACGCGGCGGAGTTACCACGAGGCACCCGTGAGCCCCCTGTTCCTGTTCGACCGCCAGCAGGATTTCGCCTACCAGCAGGAGGTCGACGGCAATCCGGCGCAGCGCCACCATGTGCGCTTCTGGCGGTGCCCGGACGGATGGCTGCTGCCCGGCGGACGCCGCGTCGACTGGGTCGCGGCGGGCACGTTCGACACGAGCGTGGGTCTGTCGCTGTTCACACTGCAGGTCACGCACAAGATCGACGCCGACACCGACGTCGAGCGGGATCACATCGTCGCGACCGTGACGGCCGGCGAACCGACGGTGGCGGTCGACGTCATCGAGGACTTCTCGACCGGGTATCACGCACGCAACGGCGGCGGGGACTCGATCACCACAGACGGCGATCTGCCGATCGTCGATGTGCGCGCGGTGGGCAGGATGACGCCATGACGACGCCATCCCCCCATAAGCGCCCCGCCTACGAGCCTGCGGCGCGACTGCTTCGTCCGACGGGCTACAACCCCGACATGCCCCGGCCCGCATCGACGGTCGCCGGTGTGGTGCTCGTACTGATTCGGGTCGCCGCGGGCGTGTTCGTGATCGCCGGTCTCGGTGCTGCATGGGACGAGGCCCTCGACAGCGCCAGCCTCACCCTCGATGCCGTGGAGGCGACAGCGGAGGTCATCCAGATCGGGTTCTGGATCGCCGTCGGGTTCGGCGTCATCGCCATAGCGTTGGACGCGCTCTTCGCCCTCTTGATCTACCGGGGACACAACTGGCCGCGGGTCTTCGTGATGGCGATTTCGACGATCTCGATCGCGACATCGTTCGCCACGTGGTGGGCCATCGGGGACGAGATCACTCTCGAGGGCACCTTCCTGTCGCTGAGCCTCGACATCCTGATCCTGCTCGCGCTCTCGAGCCGCAGCGCGGCCGCATACGCGCGCCGCAACCAGCGTCGCTGACCCCGAACGCTCTGCAGCGCCGCACGCATCACCGGGTGGATTAGCCTGAAACCCGCCGCAGCGGTTGCGGCGATGAACCGGCGGGAGGGCGCGTGTTCGACAGTCCGCTCTCGTCGTCCGCCTACGAGGTGCTGGGCGTCGACCCCGCCGCCGACGAAGAGGGTCTGCGGCGCGCCTTCCGCCTGCGCCTGCGGCAGACGCACCCCGACACCGGCGGAGACGCCGCCGTGTTCGTGCAGGTGCAGCGCGCGTGGGAACTCGTCGGCACTCCGGCCGCGCGTGCGGCCTACGATCGCGGTCACGGTTTCAGCGCGGAGCCGGCCCCCGAAGCGTCGACAGGCGCTGCACCCGGATGGCGGGCCCCCGCGCCGCGCCCGGACACACGCCCCCGCGCCCGGTCGCACGGCCAGCCTGGCGGGTGGCGGCGGGAGCGGTATCTGACCCTCATCCGCGAGTGGGCGGGTCGCGGCGTGGCGCTGGAGGACCCGTATGACCCGGCGCTGGTGCGCTCCGCGCCGCATCACCTCCGTCGGCTGCTGGCGGACGCGCTGGCCGAAGAGGCCACGGCCCGAGTGGTCGCGGACCTCGGCATGGGATACACGGTGTGGCACGACGTGATGGCCGCCGGGCGCGGCGCCGACTCGGACGCGAAGATCGACCACATCGTGCTCGGCCCGAGCGGGCTGTACGGCATCCTGTCCGAGGACTTCGGCGGGCCGGTGCGCATCCGACGCGGCGAGCTGGTCGGCGAAGGCGTGTCGGGGGCTCCGATCGCAGAGCTGGTCGCACGGATGCGCGGCATGGCGCGGGCCGCGGGTGTGCGCTTCGGCGGCGCGATCGTGGTGCTGCCCGACGACGACGTGATGGAGTCGATCGCCGAGCTCGGCAAGGTGCGCGGCACTCCGGTCGTCGTGGTCTCGCGCAGCGCCCTGTCGACCGTGCTCCGGCGTGGGATCACCGGAGCGCGCGCGATCGGAGGCAACGAGGTCTTCGACGTGCGAACCAGGTTGCAGCAGTCGGTCCGCTTCGCCTGAGCCGGCGGTCAGTCGGTGAGACCGAACAGCTCGAGGGGGTGCGTGAGCCGCCACCAGGCGGTCGGCCCCTCGACGTCGTCGGCGAGCTTGAGGTCGACCGTCGTCTGATCGAGCGGCCCGCCGACCGAGAGGCTGCCGACGACATCCCCGTCCGCTCGGCTGTCGCCGAGCGAATACGACGTCGAGACGGTCCCCGTGCCGCCGTTCCACAGGATGACGGATGCGTCATCCGCCGTCACGACATCCACCTCTTCGCCCCACACGGTCTCGACGAGCGCCGTCGTGGTACCGGCGGTGACCGAGGGCGCGGGCTGCAACTGGGTCTCGAGCTGCGTGTACAGCGCCCGTGACGCGGCCAGGCGCGATGCATCGTCGGGCTGGCCCAGCACCGACGCGTAGAGGCGGACGGTCGTGTCGCCGATCGTCACGTCCTTCGCCGAGAGCAGGTTGTAGCCGTCCAGCGTTCCGGTCTTGATGCCGAGGACGCCCGGGTCTGCCAGCAGCCCGTTCGTGTTCACGACGTTCCCGGCGCCAGGCAGGTCGACTGCCTGCTTCGCGACGATCTCGGCGATCACCGGGTTCGCGAGGGCCTTCTGTGCGAGAGGGATGAGGGCGCTCGGGCTCGCCGTGTTGCCCCGATCCATGCCGGTGGGCTCGACGACCGTCACCCCCTCGACGCCATGAGCACGCAGCCAGGAGTTGGCCGCATCCGCGTACACCGCATCGGACGGCCAGAGGTTGCCGGCGAGCCGCTCGGCGTAGTTGCCGGCCGAGCCGATCAGCATGCCCTCGAGCAGCTCGTACTCCGTCAGGCTGCCCCCGACGGGCACGTCGAGGGCGGACTCGTTCTGGGCGAGTGCGTTCCAGTAGGCGAGGCTGTCGGCGTAGCTGAACTGGAACGACGGGCCCTGCTCGCCGACGGCGAGGGGCATCTCGTCGAGCACCGCGAGCGCCGTCACGACCTTGGTGATGCTGGCCATCGGGAACGGGTCGGGGCTGGATGCCGCCATCCCCGTGATGCCGTTCACCGAGACCGCCGCGCTCCCCGTTGCCGGCCAGGTCATGGCGGCGGCCGGTGCAGGGACCGGCTGCACCTCCATGGCTGTGACCGTCGGTGCGACGGCGTACAGCGGCCAGAGCAGGGTTGTCGCCGCATAGGCACCGACGAGCCCCGCGCCGATCAGAGTCGGGACGATGACGCTCGCTCGGAGTGGGGACCGGCGAGGCAGATCGGCGAGCAGATCGTTGCCGACCGGCACGAAAGGCGTCGTCGCGGTGGAGAGGTCCGCGACGGGTCCTGCGGTCGTGCCGACGGATGCCTCATCCACCCACAGCAGCGCGGATCGCTCTCGGGTCGGTGTCGCCGAAGGGGCCCGCACGTAGGCAGGTCGGCCGCCGGAATCCGGGTCGACGACGGGGTCCTCTCCGTCCTGGGACGATGCGGATTCTCGGTCGTGCTCGAGGGTCAGGACGGTGTCCGACGAGTCGGGGTCGGGCGCGGCATCCATCGACGCATCGTCGCGACGTCGCCGCGCGCGGCGCGTCGAAGAAGCAGCGTCGTCCACGGTCACCCGCTAAAGGTACAACGGCGCCACCGGCTATACTCATCGAAACAACCACGGGAGTCCGGTGAGCCGGGCTGAGAGGAAGCGATCCACGCTTCGACCGTCGAACCTGATCTGGGTCATGCCAGCGCAGGGAGGAGCCATCATGGGCGTTTCCACGTCTGCATCCGCAGATACCTCATCCACTTCGCGGATCCATCGTTGGCGGATCGTCGACATCGTCGTCGCCAGCGTCATCGGCGTCGCGTCCGGCCTGATCTTCGTGCTCTGGAACATCGCCTACATCGGGCCGAACGCGTTCCTCACGCCCTTGCTGCCCGGCTTGCAGGGTCTGCTCGACGGGCCGTGGCTGTTCGCGGGGGTGCTCGGAGCCCTGATCATCCGCAAGCCCGGAGCCGCGATCTACACCGAGTTGCTCGCCGCAATCGTCTCGGCGCTGGTCGGGAACACGTGGGGTGGATTCCTCACCCTCGAGGCGGGGCTCGTCCAGGGACTCGGTGCCGAGGTGGTCTTCCTGCTCTTCTTCTACCGCCGCTGGTCGCTGCCGGTCGCGATGCTCGCCGGCGTCGGGGCGGCACTCGCCGGTGGGGTCAACAACCTCCTGCTCTGGTGGCCCGGCTCCGACATCCCGTTCATCATCGTGTACCTCATCAGCACATCGATCTCGGGTGCGGTCATCGCGGGCGGACTCTCATGGCTGCTCGCGCGCGGGCTCGCCGCGACCGGGGCGCTCGACCGGTTCGCCTCGGGGCGCGAAGTACGCGCCCGCGTCTGACGCCGTGGCTGGCGTGACGCCACGCCCTGCGGCGATCGACGCGCAGGGGTGGGGCTGGCGTCATGCGTCACGTCACGCGTGGGCCATCCGGGATGCCTCGTTCCACATCGAGCCCGGCGAGCGCGTGCTGCTGCTGGGCGCATCGGGTGCGGGCAAGTCCACGCTGCTGCACGGTCTCGCCGGTGTGCTCGGGGGCGAGGACGACGGCGAGCAGACCGGGTCGCTGCTCATCGACGGCACACCGGCGGCGCAGGCCCGCGGTCGCGCGGGGCTCGTCCTGCAGGATCCGGATGCCCAAGTGATCCTCGCGCGGGTCGGAGACGACGTCGCGTTCGGCTGCGAGAACTTCGGCGTTCCCCGCGACGAGATCTGGCCGCGCGTTTCGCGGTCTCTGGATGCCGTCGGGCTCGACGTGCCCCTGGACCGCGCGACGAAGGCTCTGTCCGGCGGACAGAAGCAGCGCCTGGCGCTCGCCGGGCTGCTCGCGATGCGACCGGGACTCGTGCTGCTCGACGAGCCGACCGCGAACCTCGATCCGGCGGGTGTCACCGAGGTGCGAGACGCCGTGACGCGGATGCTCGACGCGCATCCCGCAACCCTCGTCATCGTCGAGCACCGCGTCTCGGTGTGGCTGCCGGTCGTGTCACGCGTGATCGTGCTCGGCGACATCGACGGCGGCGGCGTGATCGCCGACGGACCGCCCGAGGCGGTGCTGGCACGCGAGGGTCGAGAGCTCGCCGCGCGCGGCGTGTGGGTGCCCGGCATCCCGCCCGCTCGTCCGCCCGCACCCGCGCAGACACCCGGTGCCCCGCTGCTGTCGGCCGAGCGGCTCTCCGTGCAGCGCGTGGCGGGCCATCCCGTGGCGAGCGGGATCGACGTCGCGGTGCGAGCGGGTGGCGCGCTCGCGATCACCGGACCCAACGGCGCCGGAAAGTCGACGCTCGGACTGACCGTCGCCGGACTGCTGGCCCCGGCATCCGGCACTCTGCTCGCCTCGCCCGAGCTGGCAGGAAGCGCCGGTCCACACCCGATCCGCTGGGCGTCGCGGCAGCTGCTGACCCGGATCGGCACGGTGTTCCAGGACCCTGAGCACCAGCTGCTCGCGAAGACCGTGCGCGACGAGCTCGAGGTGGGCCCCCGCGCACTCGGAATCGGCGAGGGCGAGACCGCGGCGCGCGTGGACGAGCTGCTCGAGCGGTTGCGGCTGGCACCGCTCGCCCGCGCGAATCCGTTCACCCTCTCGGGCGGCGAGAAGCGGCGGCTGACGGTCGCGGCGGCACTGGCGACCGCCCCCCGCGTCCTCGTGCTGGACGAGCCGACGTTCGGGCAGGATGCGCGCACATGGGCGGAGCTCGTCGCGCTGCTCGCGCGGCTGCGCGACGACGGCTCCGCGATCGTCGCGATCACCCACGACGAGGACGTCATCGACGCGCTCCACGCCGAGCGCCTCGACCTGGGCGGGCGAGCATGACCCTCCTCGACGCCCACGCGCGCACCGGGCGGATGTCGCGGGTCAACCCGGTCGCGAAGCTCGGAGCATCCGCGCTCATCACGATCCCGCTCGTGCTGACGCTCGACGTCGTGTCGGCGGCGGTCGCCCTCGCGCTCGAGCTGCTGCTCATGCCGCTCGCGGGTCTCGGCTGGCGCGAGTTCTGGGCGCGGACCTGGATCGTGTGGGCGCTCGCCCCGCTCACCGGCCTGACGATCGCGCTCTACGGCCGCACGAGTGGCGAGGTCTATGTCGATTGGCTGTTCGTCGAGGTGAGTCAGGGCTCGCTCATCCTTGCGCTGGCCACGACTCTGCGGGTGCTCGCGATCGCGCTGCCGTCGGTCGTGCTGTTCGCGACGGTCGATCCGACCGATCTCGCGGACGGGCTCGGCCAGGTGCTGAAGCTGCCCGCACGCTTCGTGATCGGGGCGCTGGCAGGGCTCCGCATGGTCGGGCTGTTCCTCGACGACTGGCGGGCCCTCGAGCTCGCTCGCCGTGCGCGAGGCGTCGCCGACCGGGGGCGGCTGCGGCGATTCCTCGGAATGGCGTTCGCGCTCCTGGTGCTGTCGATCCGCCGCGGGTCGAAGCTCGCGACCGCGATGGAGGCGCGCGGCTTCGGTGCACCCGGCGTGAGAACCTGGGCGCGCGAGTCGCGGTTCGGAGCCGCCGAGTGGGGGCTCATGGCAGTCGGGCTCGCGATCGCGTCGATGGCGACCGCTGCGGCGGTGGCCGCCGGCACCTGGAACCTCATCCTCGGGCCGGGTGGCTGACCCGCTGTCAGTCGGGGAGCGCGCTCTCCCGTGCTGCGACGTGGGCTTCCTCCAGCAGCGCCTCGCGGGCACGGGCGTACAGCTGCATCGCCTGTTCGGGCGTGTCGCCGACGGCGGTCATCCCGACGCGGCCGTGCTCGGTGATGGAGCTGATCATGTGGAAGACGATGCCGGTCTGCCTCGACTGATCGAAGTGCAGACCGTGCCGGGCCACCACATCGAAGAGGTCTCCCACCGAGATCGCCCGCAGGGCATCGGACTCGAGGTGATCGGTGGCCGCCAAGTGCTTCACGGCGCCGTCGGGGGTGAGGAATCGCCCCGTCTCGGCGTCGTATCTGCCATCGGTCAGGAACTGGAGGGTGAGGAACGGATGGGTCGTACCTCCCTTGCGCAGATTCAACTCGATCGCATACTCGGACCAGGTGCCGTCGGCGGTTCGCACCACGACGAAGTCGACCGCGAAGCGTCCGATCACTCCCTCTTCGGCCAGTCGCTCGCCGATGGCCATTGCCGGCTCGCTGATGAGACGCGAGTACGCCGGATCGGCGGGGAAGATGCAGCCCAGGTAGCTCTGCCCGCTCGCGCCGCCGAGGAGTTGGTCGTGGGTCGACAGGAGCTCGACGCTGCCTCCCGGGTGAATCCGCATCTGCACGCTCGGGCTGAGGAGCTCCTCGCCGACGATGCGTTCCTCCACGATTCCGCCACCCGTCGAGAGGTTGGCGACATACGTCTCGAACGGCACATACGGCGACTCCAACTGTATCCGCTTCACGCGCTCCAGCGTCTCCGCGCGCCGTTCGGAAGCAGGCAGTGAGGTGATGCCCTCGAGGTCGACGAGAGCGTTCCCGGACCCGGAGACGCCCTCGTTGAGCTTGACGATGACCTGGCGCACCGTTGGACGCGCTGCGAGGATCTCGCCGACCGCATCGACCACGTCGTCGATACTGTGGAGGTCCTCGACCCCGAGCGGGTATCGCACCCCGACGTCGCCGAAGAGGCGGCGGCAGCCGGTCTTGCTGCCCAGTTCGGCGAGGCGAGGGTCGGCGCCGTACATGGGAATGCCGAGGGTGAGCGCGATGTCGCGTTCGAGCTCGGTGGTGTTGTACAGGATGAGGTGGCTCCGCGCCCGGTTGGGGATCATGCCGGCGATCTTCGACAGCAGCCGGGGTCGCTCCATCAGCTTCACGCTCAACGGTCGCGCCGAGGCGTCACCCACCGAGACGGTGTGCAGCCTGGCGAGCGCATGGCTCGGAATCACACCCGGCAGCAGCGCGAGGTAGTACTCGATGATCCGTGCATCGATCGGCATCGAGGTGACGTAGATCATCCGCAGCCGCGGCTGGCGCAGCAGGAGCAGCAGGAACAGGAAGCGCTCCTCCATCGCCTGCATCATGCTGCCGGTCGCCGCCGTCGTGAGACTGAGGGTGACCGACGGGACGACCACGACGGACTCGTCATCGAGATCCAGCTTCATCGAGTCCCACACCGAGCTCATCCGGTCCTGCAACAGCTGGAATCGGGCGTTCCGGGCCTCCTCGTCGAGGTCCGAAAGCGTTTCCACCGCGTCGGGCGCCGGTCTGGTATCCAAGGTGGTCATGTCTTTCACCCTCCCGTTCGGCTCGTCATGCCGGCGACGTCGAAAGCGCGGATCGGCCGGCTGAAGCCGCGCAGGTCCAAGTCGCCGACCGACTCGGTGACGATGAGCTCTTCGGTCGCCGAGAGCACACGCTGTGTGACGAGGATCTGCCACGGCCCCGCGGCCACGCACAGTCGCGCAGCGAGATTGGTCACGTTGCCGATGGCGGCATAGTCGGACCGGCCCTCGAAGCCGATGCGGCCGAGGGTGGCGAATCCCTGCGCGATGCCGATCCCGAAGCCGAGGTCGTGGCCTCGCCTCGCCCAGGCGGCGGCGAGTTCGGCGACGCGGTCGCGCATCGCCACCGCCATCGTCACGGCCCGCTCGGCGGGATTCTCGCACGGGATCGGATCGTTGAAGAACACCATCAGCCCGTCGCCCGTGAATCGCTCGAGTGTGCCGTCGAAGCGGTCGATGAGTTCGCCCATCGCGGTATGGAACTCCGAGAGCACCCCCATCACCTCTTCGGGCTCACTCGACTCGGCGAAGGGGGTGAAGCCGCGGAGGTCGCAGAAGACGACGACGATCTCGCGCCGGTGACTGACGAGAAAGCCGTCGTCGCCGGAGTCCATCACCACATCCACCAACTGCGGCGAGAGGAACCGCCGCAACCGGTTCACCCGTTGGAGCTCATCGATCTGCGCGCGGACCCGGTCCTCCAGCTCGAGGTTCCACGCCGCGAGTTCGGCGGACTGGCGCTGGATGGTGTCCTGGTATCGCTTGATCCGCGCGAGCGAGGCGACGCGCGCCAGCAGCTCGCCCTGGTTCAGCGGCTTGCTCACGAAGTCATCCGCACCCGCTTCGATGGCGCGGACCTTCTCCTGATCGCCGCTCGCCGTGATCATCACCACCGGCAGGAACTCGAAGCTCGGGGTGCTGCGGATCCGACGACAGACCTCGTACCCGTCGATCCCCGGCATCAGGATGTCGAGCAGGACGAGGTCGGCTCCCGAGCCGGGCAGAACAGCGAGCGCCTCCTCCCCGGACGAGGCCATGATGAGTCGGTATCCCCGGGGACTGAGAATGGCATCCAGCAGACGGAGGTTCTGTGGCAGATCGTCCACGGCGAGAATGGTGATGTCGTCACTCGACACGGGCCCGCCCCCTGCTGAGGAACTCGCCGATCTGCGACGTGAGGGCAGGCACGCTGATCGGCTTCGCGATGTAGCCGTCGAAGCCCTCGCGGGCTGTGCGCTCCCGGTCCTCCCGCATGGCGAACGCGGTCACGGCGATCACCGGCACATCTCCGAGCTGCGGATTCTGGCGGAGCAGCCGCAATGCCTCGTACCCGTCGATTCCCGGCAGCTGGAGGTCCATCATCACCAGGTCTGGCGACCGGCTTTCTGCGAGGGTCACCGCCTCCTCGCCGGAGCCGGCGGCGACCACCTCGAATCCCGAGGCGATGAGCACGTCGCGCACGAGTTTGAGGTTGAGCGGGTTGTCCTCGACGACGAGGATGCAGTGGCCGGCCATCAGGCGATCCCCTGAGCCGAGACGGGGTCCCGACCGTCCCAGCCCCGCATGGGTCCCTCCGGCAACGCGCCCACCCGCCGCAGCGCGGCCACGAGAGCCTCGCGACCGACGGGTTTGATCAGGTACTCGGCGGCGCCGAGCGCGAGCCCGCGCGGCTTCTCGTCGAGGATCGAGGCGATGACGACAGGCACGGCACGAGTGGCCTCATCCGCACGCAGCCGGGTGAGCACCTCCCAGCCGTCCATGCCCGGGAGGCGGATGTCGAGCACCACCGCCGCAGGCGGCAGCGCACGGATCACCTCGAGCCCGTCCTGCCCGTCGCGTGCCGGCACCAGTCGAACGCCGAGTCCGTCGAGATACGCGGCGATCAGGTCGATCGATGCATGGTCGTCGTCGATCACGACGACGACCGGCAGGTCTGCGCCGCCGCCCGCCGCCGACGAGGGCTCGGCGGCCGCAGCACTGAGCGGAACCGTGAATCCGAAAGTGCTGCCCACCCCGACTTCTGTCTCGAGCCACATGGTGCCGCCGAGGAGCGCCACGATCCGGCGGCACAGGGTGAGGCCCAGACCTGTCCCCTCCTCGCTCTGAGCGCCCCGGCGACCCTGCTGGAACGACTCGAAGATCCGCTCTCGATCTTCGAGCCGGATGCCGGTCCCGTTGTCTGTCACGGTGACGGCGAGGTCGCCGTCTCGTCGTCGAGCGATGACCGCCACGCGCCCACCGTCGGGAGTGAACTTCACCGCGTTGCTGAGGAGGTTCAGCAGCACCTGCTTGAATCGCAGCTCGTCGGATTCGACGTTCACCACCTCCGGGTCGGTCTCCAGGGTGACCTCGATGCCGTGCGATGCCGCGCGTTCACGCACCATCGAGACGGCATATTCGAGGGCGCCCTTCACGGGGAAGGTCGAGCGCTCCAACTCCATCCCCCCGGCCTCGACCTTGGACAGGTCCAGGATGTCGTTGAGCAGCCGCAGCAGGTGCCTGCCTGAGCCCAGGATGTCGCGCAGGTACTCGTCCTGGCGCTCGTTGAGCTCCCCGAACATCCGCTCCAGAAGCACCTCCGAGAATCCGATCACCGCGTTGAGCGGGGTGCGCAGTTCGTGCGACATGCTCGCGAGGAACTCGGACTTGTGCTGGCTCGCCACCTGCAGCTCCGCGGACTTGGTCTCGAGTTCGCGGAACAGCTGGGCGTTCCACACGGCCAGTGCCGACTGGCTCGCGAAGGTCTCGAGGAAGTCGACGGTCTGCTGCGAGAATTCCCCGGGCGTCCGGCGCCTGACCACGAGCGCTCCGATGATGCGCTCGCCGCGCAGCACCGGCACCGCGAGCACCGAGCGCCAGCCGTGTTCGCGGAGCAGCTGGAGATGCGGATCGAGGTCGACGGCATCGAGGTCCGACACCGCGATCGGATGACCCTCCAACGCCGATCGTCCGACCAGCGTGGTCTCGAGCTCGACCTTGATGCGCCGAAGGCGTGCGAGCAGGTCCGCGCTCGTGGCGTACGCGCTGCGCACCGAGAAGCAGCGCTCCTCTTCGACGTACTCCATGATGGATCCGCCGTCGCACCCGGAGAACCGCACCGCGTTCATGATGATGTGCGCAAGCACCTCGTCCAGGACCAGGCTCGAACTGACGACGCCGCCGACCTCGCTCAGGGCCTCCAGCTGGTCCACTTTTCGAGCCAGCTCCACCCCGCGCTCTTCGAGGGCTCGCACGAGATGCACGTTGCGGACCACGACCGCGGCCTGTGCCGCGAAACCTCCCGCCAGCGAGACGGTGCGATCGTCGAACGGGTCCACCGCTGTCCGAACCAGGGACAGCACGCCGACGACCTCGCCGTCCAACAGCATCGGTGCGGCCATCACGGTGCGGAACTTCACGAACCTGCGGACATCCTGCCGCCCGTACTCAGGATCGGTGAGGACGTCACGGATCTGCTGGGTGTGTCCGTCCTGTGTGACGCGTCCCACCAGCGACGCGCGGTCGAGCTGGAACGGATGTTCGCCCACGTAGGTCACGTAATCGGTTGAGAAGCCGACTGCGGACGACAGGACGAGGTGGTCTCCTTCGACGAGGAGGACGGCGGCGGCCTCGCACCGGCAGAGTCGTCGGACGCTCTCGACGATGCTGTCGAGAACCGCATCAGGCTCGGATGAGGACCGGCCGAGCGCGATGAGAACCTCGTTCATCGCAGCGAACTGCTCGGTGGCATCGCCGTAGTCACGCTGGAGGCTCTGGAATTCCTCCTCGCTGACCCGGTGACCGCGCCCGCTGATGCTGGCCCCCCTTCAGAGACCTGGACTCCGCCATTGGAGTCCCGGCGTCATTCTCCTCGCGGCATTTTGGCTTGGCAATAGCGGTCGATGCGCCGGAACCAGACCGGCCGGTCGCATCAGCCTCCGGCGACCAGCCGCTCGTACGCCGGTTCCATCGCGGGGTAGTAGTCGCCCCACGTCACCGTGGCCGGGTTCAGCCCGCGCTGCGCCGCCAAGAGCCGGTCGAGGTAATACTCCCAGCCGGGTCCGATCGAGCCGACCTCGTCTTCCGGGTTCAGGCGCTGCCCGAAGATGAGCATGGTGACTTCGCCCTTCGGCACCAGCTCGAACCACAGGTGCCAGGAGCCGGTTGCGGCCGACGTGTCGCCGGCGAAGCGGCGGGGCGGATCGCACTCGAGGATCGTGTACTCCTCAGGCGCGGCATCCTCGTCCTCCGCCGTCATGAAGAACGCGATGTGCCCGCTCTTCGGGTTGCCCTCCCAGCGGCCGATCCAACGCTCGAGTCGGCTGGATTCCGTCAGCTCTCGCCAGACGTCGGCGGCGGGGGCCGCGAACGTGCGGGTGAGGACGAGGTTCGGTGCACCGCCGATGTCGGTGACGGTACCGGTGATGTCGGTTCGATCGGTCATGTCGCGTTCCAGAGCTCCCGGTAGTAGGTGAGGCGCGGCCGGTCCGGCTCGAGGCCGTACGCCGCGATCAGCGCGTCCTCCCACCCCGGTCCATAGTTCCACTCCGTGCTCATCGATGCGACCGCGATGTCGGCCCAGCGGTCGCCGACTCCGAGCGCACCGAGGTCGACGTGCGCGCTCCAGTATCCGTCGTCGCCGATGAGCGTGTTGGGGCAGCACGCATCCGCATGGCAGACGACCAGCTCGTCGATGGGCGGCGGCTCGCGCAGCGAATCCGGCACACGGATGCCGCGGCGCGCCGCGTTGGCGATGCGCGAGGCCACCGTCCACTCGAACGGGCAGTCCGCCACCGGCAGCGCGTCGTGCAGGGCGCGCAATCCCTCGCCCACGGCGCGCACGGCGGTCGCGGGCTCGGCGAGCCAGCGGGGTGCCACCGCGCTCTCACCCCCGAGCGCCCGCGTGACGAGCCATTCGTGGGAGGAATCGGCGCCGACCTCGAGCACATGCGGAACCCGGATGTGAGCGCCCGCCCACTCGAGGCGCAGCGCCTCGCCCGCGAACGACGACTCGAGGGTGAGGGGGCCGTACTTGATGTACCGGCCGTCGCCGGTGCGGAAGGTCACCCCGCCGCCCTCGTTGAGCCAGACCGGCTCCAGCGCCGCGCGATGCGCCAGCGCGCGCACCCGCTCGGGCACCGCGACCGAGCCGACCGGGATGGACACGTCAGTCCTCCAGCGCCTCGCGCAGCACCACGACGTGGTTGCGGACCGGATCGTGCGCCGCGAACACGAGGGTGACGACGGGATGCCGCGACAGCTCCCCTCGCAGCGCCGCGACCGCCTCTGCCGAAGGCCCAGCGAGTTCGGCGCGGTACCGGTCGGCGAACGCGTCCCACGCGCGTGCGTCGGCCCCGTGCCACTCCTTGCGCAGCGCGGCGGAGGGTGCGACATCCTTCGCCCAGGCGTCGATCGCCGCGCGCTCCTTGCTCACGCCGCGCGGCCACAGCCTGTCGACGAGCACCCGCCACCCGTCGTCGGGGGCGGGGTCCTCGTAGACCCGCTTGACGCGCAGCTCCATGGACTCATCCAACACCGACGGGACGCTCGCGCGCGATCCAGAGCGTCTAGCCTGAGTTGTGACACCACCCGCGAGCCGGGTTCGCGCGCGACGAGGATGACACTCAGTACCACGTAGGGTGGAATGCAATACCGTGCGCTCACGACACGATCAATACGCGCCGGCGGTCGTTCGAAGGAGAACCATGGACCTCACGGGAGCCTCAGCGCTCGTCACCGGCGGCGCGAGCGGTCTCGGCCTCGCCACGGCGCGCCGCCTCACCGAAGCGGGCGCAGCGGTCACCATCATCGACCTCCCGGTCTCGGCGGGCGCCGAAATCGCCACCGAGCTCGGCGGCACCTTCGCGCCGGCGGATGTGACCGACCCCGACCAGGTGGCTGCCGCCGTCGAGACGGCCGCCGCTGTGGGGCCCCTCCGCGTGGTCGTGAACTGCGCCGGCATCGCCCCGCCGGCGAAGGTGCTCGGCCGCGACGGCAGCCCGTCGCCGCTCGCCGGATTCGAGAGGATCATCCGCGTCAACCTGATCGGCACGTACAACGTCATCGCCCAGGCATCCGCCGTCATGGCCCGCACCGACGTGACCGCCGATGGTGACCGCGGCGTCATCGTCAACACCGCGAGCGTCGCCGCGTTCGACGGCCAGATCGGCCAGCCCGCCTACTCTGCGAGCAAGGGCGGCGTCCACGCCATGACCCTGCCGATCGCCCGGGAGCTGGCGCGCTACGGCATTCGGGTGCTCACCATCGCCCCGGGCATCATGGAGACGCCGATGCTCATGGGCCTGCCGCAGGCGGCGCAGGACTCGCTCGGCCAGCAGGTGCCCTACCCGCAGAGGCTCGGGCGGCCCGACGAATACGCGCGTCTCGTCATGGCGATCGTCGACAACGGCTATCTGAACGGCGAGACGATCCGCCTGGATGGCGCAATTCGCATGGCACCGAAGTAAGGACTCCCATGAGCACTGATTCGATCCTGGTCCACGTCGAGGGCGGTCTCGCCCGTGTGACCTTCAACCGCCCCGCGTACCTGAACGCGATGGACTTCGACATGGGCGCCCGTTGGCGCGATGTCGCGCACGAGATCACGAGCGACTCCACGGTCGGGGCTGTGGTTCTGGATGCCGCAGGCCCGGCGTTCTGCGCCGGCGGCGATGTCGTCGCGATGGCGACGTCCGGCGCAGGGGGAGAGGCCGTCACCGCCGCCGCGCACGTCATCCACGACGGCATCCGCACATTCGCCCTTTCGGACAAGCCGATCGTCGCCGCCGTGCAGGGTGCCGTGGCGGGCGGCGGACTTGGGCTCATGCTGACGGCCGACTACATCGTCGCCGCCGACAGCGCCAAGTTCGTGAGCAAGTACGCCAATATCGGCCTCACCCCCGACCTCGGCGTCTCGACGCTCCTTCCCGCTGCGATCGGCCAGCGCCGCGCGCTGCAGCTGCTGCTGCAGGATCGCACCCTGTCGGCCGCCGAGGCGCTCGACTGGGGACTCGTCGCCGAGGTGCTGCCCCGCGATGAGGTCGCGGGCCGCGCAGAGGAGGTCGCTCGGTTCTGGCTCGACAACGCGACCGGCGCCTTCGGGCAGGCCAAGCGCCTCGTCCGTGTCGGCGCGCACCGATCGTTCGAAGACAACCTCGCGGACGAGGCGGCCTCGATCGGGTCGCGCTTCGACACCGACGAGTCGAAGCTGCGCGTCGCGGCGTTCGCCGCGGCATCCCGCAAGACCCGCCCATGAGGGATCTCCGAGATCACATGCTCTCGGTGAGCGCACACACTGTGGGCGCCGCTGAGATGTGACCTCGCCGAGATCATGTGCACTCGGCAAGATGGCAAGGAGAATCCATGACTGAACAGACACTCGCAGGCAAGACGATCCTGATGTCGGGCGGCAGCCGCGGCATCGGACTCGCGATCGCGCTGCGCGCGGCGCGGGACGGCGCCAACATCGCCCTTCTCGCCAAGACCGACACCCCGCATCCCAAGCTCGAGGGCACCGTGCACTCGGCGGCCGAGCAGATCCGCGCGGCCGGCGGCAACGCCCTGCCGATCGTCGGCGACGTGCGCAACGACGACGACGTCACGGGCGCGGTCCTCAAGACCGAGGGCGAGTTCGGCGGCATCGACATCGTGGTCAACAACGCCAGCGTCATCGACCTGTCGCACTCGCTCGACCTGCAGGCGAAGAAGTACGACCTCATGCAGGCCGTCAATGTGCGGGGCACGTTCATGCTGAGCCGCGCCGCCGTCCCGATCCTGAAGGATGCCGCGAACCCGCACATCCTGTCGCTCTCGCCGCCGCTCAACCTGTCACCGAAGTGGCTCGGCGCGCACACCGGCTACACGCTCGCCAAGTACGGCATGACGATGGTGACACTGGGGCTCGCGGCGGAGTTCGCCAAGGCCGGGATCGCCGCCAACACGCTGTGGCCGGCGACGACGATCGCGACCGCGGCGGTGCAGTTCGCGCTCGGCGGCGACGCGATGATGAAGGTCAGCCGCACGCCCGAGATCTACGCCGATGCCGCCCACGAGGTGCTCATCAAGCCCGCTCGCGAGTACACCGGGCAGACGCTGATCGTCGAGGACGTGCTGCGGGAAGCCGGCATCACCGACTTCTCGGCATACGCCGCCGTGGCGGGCACCCCCGACGAGGAGCTGTTCCCCGACATCTTCCTGAGCTGACCTGCGCCTGACGCCGCCCGCGTCAGTGCTTGTTGCCGGTGAACAGCAGGATGCCGCCGAGCCCGATCATGAGTCCGCCGCCGGTGGCCGTGAGCCTCTCGATGCGCGCGGGCGACTTGCCGAACCAGTTGCGCGCACCGGCGGCAACGAGGGCCCATGCGCCGTCCGAGATGAGCGCCAGCACGAAGAAGACCATCCCGAGCTCGATCATCTGCAGCGGAACAGATCCGGCGCTCAGGTCCACGAACTGCGGAAGCACGGCGACGAAGAACGCTATGGACTTGGGGTTCGTGACGCCCACGACGAATCCCTCGCCGAGCTGCCGCCAGATCGAGCGAGATGGTGCGTCCGACGTGGCGATGCGCGCCGATTGGCGGCGGTGGCGGATCGCCTGCACCCCGAGATACATGAGGTAGAGGGCTCCCGCGACCTTGACGATCGTGAACAGCACGATCGACTCGGCCACGATGGCACCCACCCCGAACGCCACGGCGAGGATGAGCGGGATCTGCCCGAGCGCGTTGCCCAGCACGCTGAGCAGCCCGCCCAGGCGGCCCAGTGCCAGAGCGCGACCGATCGTGAACAGCACACTCGGCCCCGGAACGACGATCAGGACCAGTGCTGCCAGTGTGAAGGCGAGCAGGTTCTCGGTCGGGACCACAACGAAACGATAGTGGGCGGATGCCGGTGCCGCCGCGTCAGTACCCTTCGAACGATCCCAGCACGACATCGACCTTTCCGCTGTCGAGCCACCAGAACCTGATGCTCTCGTCGTCATCCATCGGCCGCGGGAGTTCTTCGGGAACGATGTCGGTCTCCTCGAGCGACACGCTGAGCTTGCCGGCGACCTGCTCGGCAGGGGGGAGGCACTGGGCCCGGACCACCGTGCCGCGCTGGATGAGGATGCAGTGCTCGTCGGTCTCGTCCCCGGTCCCACCCGCGACCCACAGCTGCCACCCGAAGTACTCGCCGAGCGGAAGTGCCCAATCGAGAGTGGTGGTCGCGGGAAAAGTCGGCTGTCCGCCTTCGACCGGCACGTCGACGGAGGGACCGAACGCCCCGTCGAGGCTGATCGTCATCAACGTCTCGGAGCCGGGGTCGCCGTGGTACATGAAGCGGTCGTCCATAGGCGGGGTCGGTGCAGCCGCGGGCGACTGCGGACTCGGGAGCTGCGTCAGCGCCACCGCGACAGCGACCGCTCCCACGGCGATCGCCGAGGCGATGAGTCCCCAACGTCGTCGCGGAGGACGTGCGGGCGGGACGATATCGGATACCGCCGTGGCCGGCGACGAGCGGCTCGCCGGCCGGGTCCGGGTCCCGATGTCATCGGCTCTTGCGGGCCAATGCGGGTTCGTCACCGTCTCGGCGCGCGCGAGATCCTCGAGCTCGATGAGTCGTGCGACCGCGGCAGGCTGGTCATGGATGTCGGCGCCCCGACCGTACGCCCGGCGGCGGAGGGCGTCCAGCTCGGCGCGGTCCGCGGCATCCATCGACTCACCTCCTGTTCCACGGTAACCCTCCCGCGATTCGGCGGCACCCGACTCTGCGCACGGCCGGTCAGCGCACGAGCAGGAAGGCGACGATGACGAGCACGATCCCGACGCCGGCGAGCCCCATCGACCACCGGATGCAGCGATACTTGCGCTGCACCACCGCTGAGAGCACCAGCAGCTGCTGATATGTGCGCTCGGGCGGCTGGAGCCCGCGCTGCGCGAGCGCGTCGGCGACCGCCGCAGGCGACTCGAGCCCGCGGACCTGGCCCCAGTAGGTGATCGCGCCGGGTCCCGGCCCTTTGCTCAGCCGCGGCCACACCGCCATCGCCGCCGCGACGACCGAGCCGCTCGCCGCGACGGTGCCGACGATCCACAGCGCCACGCCGATCGCGCTGAGCGAGTTCAGGCTCCAGTCGCCGCCGATGATGCCGCTGAGGACGATGCTGAACGCGATGCCGAGGCTGCCGATCAGCATCGACGCCTTCTGGTCCGCGAGGTCGATCTCACCCGTCACCTCGCCGAGCATGGCGACGGCGAGGGCATGGGTGCGATCGTCGGGCGTGGGTGGGGGATCGTCGGTCATCGCACTCCGAACGTGACGGTGAAGGAGGTACCGTCGGCGAGGGTCACCCGGTAGGTGTATTTCTTTCCTGTCGCGAGATGGAAGGTCGAGATGTGGCCGAGCCAGGTCTTCGTGGCCCTGACGTAGGTGAACGCTCCGACCGGTGGGTACCAGAGCTCGGTCACCTTGGCACCTGCGGGGAGCGTCGTGGTCGAGAGGAGTGTCACTCCGGTGACGAAACCTCTGGTGCCGATCGGCACCCCCTTCGCGTCGCACGCAGAGAAGATCACGGGCACCCCCGATGTTCGCAGGAAGACACTCGATCCGTCAGCGTTGACCGGGGCCAGGGCGGTGCGGTCCGCGCGGCCGGCGCACGTCAGCGGCTTCGGCGCTTCGACCGTGTAGGTCGCGTCGCTCGTCGCCGTGTTGCCCGCGACATCCGTCGCCCTGCACGACACGGACTTCGTCCCGGCGGTCGCGGTCACCGGGCTGTCGCACGATTGCGAAGCCACCCCGGAGCCCGCGTCGGTGGCGTTCGCCGTCGCGACCGCCGTGCCTCCCACAGCAACTGTCGCCGGGGTGACCTTCGGTGCGAGCGCGGGTGCGCTGCGGTCCACCTTGACGACGATGTTCGCCGTGGCGCTGCGCCCGAGCACGTCGCTCATCGTCCCGCTGACCGTGAGGCTGCCCCGGCCCGTATCGTCGGCGATCGTCCGAGACGGGGGACAGTTCAGCACGGCCGCCCCCGAGGTGCAGGTGAATCGGATGTCGACGGCCGAACGGCTCCACGTGTCTGCGACGTAGGCCCCTGCGGCGTTCGTCGCGGTGGCGGTGATGACCGGCGGCGCAGGCGGGATGGGAACCTGGATCGACGCAGAGGCTGCATGGCCGGCTGTCTTGCCGTCGTTCGGAGTCGCCGTGACGCCGATGACATCGCCCGGCGAGGCAATGCCATCCAGCGCGAGCGTCGCGCTGTCGTCGCCGACGGGAGCGCCGTTGCGCGTCCAGGCGTACGAGAGTGCGACGGGGTCGCCGTCCGGGTCGGTTCCTTCAGCGTCTGCCGTGAGCACAGACGTCGGCGTGACGGGATCAGCATCCGACGAGAGGGCCACGGATGCCGAGGGTGCGGCGTTCGGCAGGGGAACCTCGACCGGGAACTCAGCCGAGGTGCACGCATCGGCGCGGCAGATCGTGAGGGTGACGGCGTATTCTCCCGGCGTCGTGAACACCTGATCGATCATCGCCCTTGTCGCTCCGTCGGGACCCGTCACGACGGCGGCGACCGATGTCGCGGAGGCCGCGGATGATCCCACAGCCGTGGCGGTCACGCGTCCGGTGAGCCGTTCGCCTGCCGCGGCATCGGTGACCTCGACCTCTCGCCGGAGTGACGCGCCCGCGGCGACGACGGCCGTCCCGCCCGCGTCCCCGAGCGAGGGAGCGGGGGCGGACTCCACGTCGAGATGGCCGCGGTCCGTGTCGACGACGACGTTGCCGGCGGCATCCGCAACCTGAAGGATCCAGCGATACGATCTCCCGTCCTGGGGGAGTGTCGCGGTGCCCGTCCCGTCGGCGAACGAGACGTCGAGCCGCTGCCAGGCGGTCTCGCCCTCTGGCTGGACGAGCACGATGCCGCGCGTGGCCGCGGAGCCCGTTCCGTCCACGGCGAACGAGAAGATCCCACGCGAAGTCTCCATCGCCGATACCGACGGCGGCGTGGTGTCGGCGGCATCGGCAGGTCCGTACACGACATCGAGGTCGAGGCTGGTGAATCGTTCGAAGGATCCCGTGCCCGCAGTGGATCCGCGGGGGGCTTCGACACGACCGGGTGTCACGACGAGGAAGTCCGCTGGTCCGTCGGGGGTGTCCTGCTTCGTGATCGTCGCGAAGCTCGATGGGAATGCGAGGTCGGTACGGGTCGCCCTCGTGTCGTTCGTCCCGACGCCGGCCTCCGCGATGGCCGGTGTCACCCCGTCCTCGACTTCGGAGGTGAGCGCGGTGATGAGTGCGCCGCGCGGCGTCAGTCCGTCTTCGGGACGAAGCTGCGAGACGATCTTCGGCAGCACGGGCTGCCCTGAGATCACGGCGGGATCCTGACCGTCGGCGACGAGATAGGACACCTCCGCGCCGGACGCATCCTGCGTCGTCCGCTTCTGGAATGACGGCGTGAGCGTCAGCGCGGCGGTGGAGAGACCGCCGGAAGTCTGCAGATCCTCGAGCGCCGCCGGGATCTCAGGAACCGGAGCATCCTTCGTCGTGGCTGCGTCAGCGAAGGTGTACATCGGCAGACCGTAGTAGACGGCCTCCATGAGCACCTTCTCGTCGTAGCCCGAGTACAGCCCGAGCCCTCCGAGGTAGGACTGCTTGGCGTAGAGCAGAGCTTCGGATGCCGAGACCTTCTCTCCGTCGACCTGGACGCCGATCCAGTTCGCATACATCGCGAGAAGCCGCTCGCTGAGCGCGGTCGTCACGTCGTTCGCGAGCCCGTAACCCGTGTTGCCGACGTAGCCCGCCGCGTTCGAGAACACGTCGACCCAGTCGCGCGCGTCCTGGCCGTAATACGCGGCGGGGAGGTTGTTTCCGGCGTGGCAGCCGATGAGGAAGACGAGCGACCCCGAGAGATCCTCCGGCGACGAGACACTGTCGGTCGTGAAGAGATCCGCATCGTCGAAGGCACCGCTCTCGGCATCGTCGACTCCCGGGAGCATGCGCGTCTCATCGGCGTGCGTGTTGATCGACACCACCCGAGGGGTGTTTCCGTCCGATGGGAAGAGCGAGTCCGCCATGTCGGCGGCGTCCCAGAGGCCGTCCGGGTCATCGGCGCCCAAGGTCGCGTTCGATGACGACCGCCACGACAGCGCCGCGGTGACGTCTTCGGGCAACTCGCTCCAGGCGCCGTAGCCGGCGGTGAGTGTCGAGTCGGCATCGAGCACGCCAGGAGCGGGCAGAGTGCCGTCCGCATCGAGGAAGCTCTTCGCGATCGTCTGCACGCCCTCGGGCCCTTCCACGAGGCGTCCGAGGGCGGTCGTCGGCACATACAGGTAGCCGCCGAGCGACTCGTACGCCTTGGCAAGGCCGTAGGGGTCGTCGGTCAGGATCACGGATGCCGCAGCCGCTGCCGAAAGCGGAGTCGCGCAGGCGTCGAGCGCGCCCGCCTCGACCTCCGCGGGGCATTCCGCGCCGGTCGGAGTCGCGCTGAGGCGCAGGTCGCCCGCATGACTGCTCTCCGTGAACTGGCTGGTGTGCTGTGCCACGGGTGCCATCGGGATGACCTCGTCGCCGCCGACGACGACGACAGAGCGGATCTGGTCGCGGCGATCGCCGAGCTGCTGCGTGACGTAGTCGTTGATCGCGGTCGTGAGTGCCTCGCGCGCACTCATGGAGCAGGGATTCTGATCCGACGCCGCGCGGGCGGCCACGACGCCGGGCGAGGCATCCACCGACAGCACCGCACCCTGGACGGTCGACCCCCCGACCTCGCCTGTGCCCGACAGGCTCGCGAGGGCGAGCTTCGCCTGATCGGTTGCGCCCGGTCCGAAGGTCGCGTCGTAGCGGCCGGTGTCGACGAGGTAGATCGTGTTCGTCGCGTCGGTGAGAGGGTCGCTGACGGGGACGGACGAGGGATCCGTCTGGAATGCGGGAGTCCACGGCGTGCACACCGTCTCGACAGGCTCGTCGAGGTACTGCACGCGCAGCGAGTACATGGTGGAGCTCGGCCGCCCGTTGCCGCTCGCAACCCTGACGAGGAGCTGTTCGCCGGCCGCGGCATCCGTCGATGCCGCCTCGACGGACGACGTGCCTGCGCCTCGCTGCACCGCCTGGTCGACGAGGGTGCGCCCTTGGATCGCCGTGGCAGCATCGGCGCCTGCGAGCGAAGGCTCGCCCGAGGTGTTCTGCTCGGTCACGGCCGTACCAGGCGCGGGTCCGGCGTTCGCAACGCCGAGAGCCGCCGAGGCGGCACCCGTTCTGCTGTACAGCGAGAGCGAGATCTGACCGTCGCTCGCGTTCGTCGAGAGCACGAGTCGCTTGCCCGGCGCCGGCGGGTCGACGAGGTAGAAGTCCTCGTCGAGCGCCGGTCCCTGGACGGTCGCGCCCGTGTCGTCCGTCGTGAGATCGGACGGCGAGATCCACTCGTAGTACAGGGTTCCGGGGCGCAGAACGACGCCCTCGAACCCCTGCTCCCATCCGGAGTCCGCGGACCACGTGTGAGACGGGTCATCCCAGCGGCTCAGCGCAGTGGCACCGCTCAGCGTGCTCACGGCGCGCTGGGTCCCGGAGGTCAGCACGGCCGTCGCGGAGATGTCGCCGTTGAACGTCGCAGGCGAGTAGACGGCCGCCAACTCGAACACGGTGCCCGCCTCCGTATCGGCCATCGGAACCGTGATCAGGGAGCCGTCGATCGCCGCGGGGCCGCTGTACGCAGCCGATGAGTTCCACGCGACGCCCGGCCCCGAGCCGCGAGCCTTGAGTTCGAGCGGCACGGTTCCCGTCGGAAGGGTCACGGAGGCCGTCGGTGCGACGAATCGGGTCGGCTCGCCCGGGCCGACGTCGAAGGAGAAGCGGAACGGCGAGTCGTACGTGCAGCGCGTGCCTCCCACACAGCTCTGCGGCGAGTACCCCGAGGCGTCTCGCGGGTCGATCGACGAAGCCGAGATCTGCTCCCACGGATAGCTGTCGGCGTCGAGGAGCGAGAACAGCACGTCGCCGAACGTGAGCGAAGAGGCGCCCTTCGCGAGGTCGCCGAAGGTCGCGGTATCGAGAAGCGGGACGGACGGCTGGGCGAGCGTCCCGGTCACGCCTTGATCGCCGAACAGGGCAAGGCGCGCCTCGAGGTCGAGGGTCGTCACCTCGATGGCTCCCATCGGGGTCCCCGGGAGGAGGTCGGGATCGATGACGAGCAGGCCCAGCAGCGTCTCATCGATGACGGAGTCGTCGAGGTCGCTGAGCGAGAGCTGCTCGATCCCGGTCGCAGCGATGTCGAGGCCCGCAGCGTCGAGGTCGGCGAGCACCGTCTCGCCGTCGACGGTGACACCGAGTCCCTGCGCGTCGACGCGCGTCTGCCAGCGCTCGAGGTTCGATCCGGTGCCCGGGATCGTGAGGTCGGCTACGGGTGCGTTGCCGAGCGCGTACGACGCGAGGCTCAGGGCGTCGAGGCCACTGCCTTGCAAACCGACGTCCACGAGCGTCAACGAGTGGATGCGATCGGATGCACCGGTGCCGGGATTGTCGTCCGCCCAAGCCAGCACCTCGTCGAGCGTCACGGTGTGGAGGAGTTCGTCCGCGAAGGGTGTGCCCTCGAGGACCTGCGGCCACCCGCCCGGCAGGTCGAGCCGGTAGATAGGCAGCCGGTAGATCGGGAGCCGGTAGATCGGGAGCCGGTAGATCGGGGCATCTTCCACGAGGAGCCGATAGATGGGCAGCCGGTAGATCGGCAGCCGATAGATGGGCAGCCGATAGATCGGCAGCCGGTAGATCGGTGAGTCGGCGAGCGTCGCTGCGTAGTCGCGCAACGATGTCAGCGGGATGTTCGCGATCGGCACCTCCGTGACGAACGACGGGGTGATGATCGAGCCCTGCACACTCGTCACCGAGAGTCCGTCGCTCGAGTGGCGGTCCACCACATGGATGCCGGCAGGCTCGGGCGACTGGAACGCGAGCGAGCGCCCCGTTGCCGACAGTGTCGCGTGAGCCCCTTCCGCGACGTCGTACCACTCGCCCGCGAGGATGCCGCTGCATGTCGCGGACTCGGTCCCGCTCGCATCCCACCACGACGCCTGCTGGACGCGCACGACGGCCTCGGCGAGCGGCGGAGCCGGAACACCTCCGTTGCCGAAGTCGAACGGGGGAACGGTCGTCGTCCAGGCGATCGTGCTGCCGTCCGCCGAGACGACGGGATCGGCGACCCAGCCGGACCGCATGTCGGTGAGGATCGTTCCGACCGCCACCGAGAAGATCCCCGAGACGCTGGTGAGCGACGCCACGACCGCCACGCCCTCCGAGCCGAGGGCGCATGCCTGGTCCTTGACGAACGCGAACACGGTGCCGGTGGCGTCGACCGATGGCCGGCCCAGAACCTGGCTCTGGACGAATCCGGAGTCGCCCACCTGCAGGGCCCCGCTGCCGAGCTTGACCGCGTAGAGCGAGTCCGTATCGGCGATGTAACCCGCGCCCGGTGTCCATCGGGTCAGCACTCCGACGATCGCGCCATTGCCGCTGATCACGGCGTCGTGGGTTCCGGGTTCCACCTGATCGTTCGGGAAGAGCTTGATCACCAAAAGATCGCCGATCGTGCCATCGCCGTTCGCATCGAGGTCGACGACGAATGTGTCGGTCGTCGCGTTCGTGTCGGCGCCGGGCGCGCCGAGGTTGCCCGCATCCGAGGTGAACACGAGCCGGCGACCGTCATCGCTGAGATCGGGACGGTACGACGAGCCGTCGGGCTCCTCGCCGCCCTGGATGCGGATGGTCCTGTTCGCCAAGGTGTCGCGCACGTAGATGTAGGTGCGGCCGTCGCCGGTGCTCGGCAGGGCGACGAGGTTCGTCGCGGAGCTCGTGAAGGCGACGTACCGCGCGTCCGCGCTCGCGACGGCCTCATCGCTGGCCCCGTTCGCCCGAGTTGCGGCGACGGGGCCGTCCGGAGCGCTCACGAGCGTCGCCGAGCCGGAGAACGGGTCGTCGGATCCCGGAATCGCGGCCTTCAAGAAGATGTCCGCCTGCCCGTTCACATCCCCGTCGACGAGGTCGCTGGCGGTGGACGTGAAGAGGACCCGCTGGGCGTCGGCGGTGAGGAACGCGTTCTGCGATTCCCCGCCGTGGCCGGCCGTCACGTCGAAGGTCTCGGCGCCGGCGGGGAGCGGTGCTGCTTGTGCGCCAGGCGCGGGCGAGGTCGTGACCAGCCCCGCGATCAGGAGCGCGCCGACTGCGGTCGCTGACGCGGTGCGGAGGATGGAGGCTGGCATCATCGGGGGGTCTCTCTGGGCGACGGGGTGGGAGAGTGCGGGACGATCAGATCGACGTCGGCCAGGCCGAGGCCCCGCAGGATCGCCTCTGCCTCGAGTGCGAGCGCGCCGTCTTCGGGCGAGAGCTGTGAGATCAGCACGAGCGACAGCGCCCGCTCGAACGGCGTCGAGGCCGCCGCATCGAGCGCCTCGAGCGCGAGCGCGCCCGCGGCGGCGGTGTCGCCCGCCGCCGCCGCAAGACGTGCCCGCTGCCTGAGGAGTCGGCTCACCGACGGGCCCACGCCATCCGGCTCCGAGAGCGCACCGAGCGTCTCGGCGGCTGCGAGCACGTCGCCTGCGTCGAGCGCCGCCTCCGCGAGCCGCACGCGCGCATCGATTGCGGCGTCGTGCTCGCCGAGGCTCTCGAAGCCCTCGGCCGACGAGAGGAATGCCGCGCGTGCGGCATCCGGATCCCCTCTCCGCAGTGCCGCGCGGCCGATGAATCCGGTGACGAACGCCACAAGGTACGGATTGTCCGATGCCTCGAACACGCGGAGCGCATCGTCGATGAGAGGCTGGGCCTCGGCGAAGCGTCCCTGATCGACGAGGATCTCGGCCGCGTTCGCGGTCTCGATCGCAGCACCCACGACGTCACCGGCCGCCTGAGCGGCTTCGCCCGCCTGACCGTAGAGCACTGCGGCAGTCGTCCAGTCGCCGCGATAGTAGGCGCGGGCGCCGAGGACGTTCAGCACTTTCGACTTGGACAGTTCGTCGCGTGCGCGGTCGTAGAGTTCGAGCGCACGCGGCAGGTTGACCATGGCAGTGTCGCCTTCGAGTTCGCCCGACGCGATGTCGCCGTATCGAAGAGCATCGGCGAGGACACGCGTCTCCGTATCGTCGGCGGTATGACCGTCCAGGAGCGCGGCGGCATCCTGGGCGAGGCGGCGCGCATCGGACCAGCGCGCCTGTCGCAGCCGGAGTCCCGCCTCGGTGACGTCGATTGCCGCGAGGATGGCGCGGCCTTCCTCGCCGGTACCGGTGAGCGCGCGCCGCGCCGTGCGGAGGGCCTGCACGGCCTCGTCCTGGCGACCCAGCACGTTGAGGGCATACGCTCGCTCGCGATCGAGCCGTGCCCGCGAAACGGTGTCGCTGATCAGCTTGCGCGCCGCGGAGAACGCATCGAGCCCCTCTTTGGCCCAGCCGCCGGCGACGCTCACGCGTCCGAGCGCCTCGAGGAGATCGGCGAGCTGATCGCTGTCGCCCGCGCGTTTGGCGGCCTCGACCGCGACGCGATACGCGCGCACCGCCTCCTCCAGCGCGAAGGCCTGGGCGGCCATCTCGGCGGCCTGGCGTGCCGCCTCGTGTGCCGCCTCCCACTCGCCCGCAGCCTCGTAGTGCGCCGCGAGCATCAGAGCGCGCGAGGGCCCCCCGAGCATGGGATCCGACTCGATCGCCGCCGCCGCCGCGCGGTGCAGCTCGCGCCGGACCTGAAACGAAAGCTGACCGTATGCGACGTCGCGGAACAGCTCGCTGCGGAATGAGACGGAATCCGGCCCCAGCTCGAGGAAGGCACCGAGGCCACCGGAGATCAAGGGCGCGCCGACGCATCGCAAATACAGGCCGAGCGGGACGCGGATGCCCAGTACTGCCGCGCGACGAAGGGTCGCCCGCTCCGCGTCGGGGAGGGCGTCGATTCGCTCGCCGACGAGCTGCTCGATTCCGAGAGCGTCGTCACCGAGTGACCGCTCCCCTGCTGCGAGCCCCGTTGCGAGCTCGATCGCGAACAGCGGGTTCCCGCCCGAGCGGCTGATGATGGGGCGGGCGTCGGCAGGCAGAAGACGGCGCCCTGCGACCGCCTCGATGATGTCGCGGATCGCCACGTCGTCGAGCCCGCCGAGCGCGATGCTTTCGCCGAGTGGCGGCACGCCGCGGGCTTCGTCGCGCCGGAGGAGGACGATCGCATGTGAAGCGTCTGCGGCGATGACGACCTCGAGGACGGCTTGCGACGCCGGGTCGACCCATTGCGCGTCGTCGATGACGAGGACCCCGGGATCGGTGGTCGAAGCGGTGATGAACTCCACCAGGACGAGTGACGTCCGCTCCGCACGGAATGCATCGTCGATGGCGCTGACCTCGGGAGTATCCGGCACCGCGGCATCGAACGCGGGGGCGAGGAGCGGGAGCCACGGCACGAGTGCGGGCATGCCCTGGGCGATGGCTCGCGCGAGCATCGCACCGGCATCCGCGGCCGTCGCCGATGCCGGAATGTCGAGCAGGGGGCGCAGGAGGGACTGCAGCGTGCGGTAGGGCGTGTTCGCGCCGTAGCGGTCGCCGTGCGCCCGCAGGACGCGCAGCGGCGTCTCGGCCAGGGCATGGTCGATGAGCCGCGTCTTGCCTATCCCTGCGGGGCCGGTCACAGTGAGCACCGAGCCGACCTCGGCCGCCGCATCCGCCAGCGCGCTGCGGAGGCGGCTGAGCTCTTCGGTGCGCCCGACGAAGGGCACCTGCTGCCTTTCGAGGACCGTGGCACCGCCCCGCCCGGTCACGATCGCGACGGGGATCTGCTGCGTCTTGCCCTTGACCGAGATCGTCCCGGCGTCCTCGGTCTCGAAGGGGCGGCCGGTGCGCTCGAGCGCCGACCGGGCCACGAGCACGGTTCCGGCTCCGGCGCGCGCGGCGAGACGTGCCGCGAGATTCGTGGGATCGCCCATGACGGTGTAGGTCTGTCGGTACGTCGCCCCCACGAATCCGGCGAAGACCCGCCCCGACGTGACACCCGCCCGCAGGGTGTAGCCGTCGCCGCCGCCCGCCGCGACGATCCGCAGCGCGGCGGTCACCAGCCGGCCCTCCGGATCCTGCGCGGTGGTCGGCGCGCCCGCGGTGAGGAAGTAGCGGTAGCCGCCGACGGACGGGTCGACATCCAGGAGGGTCGCGCCGGTGTCGGCGGCGGCAGCCTCGACGAGACCCGTCAGCCGCGACATCCGCTCGAGGTCGGCAGGTCCGGGCTCGTCGGGAACACCCGAGACCTGGACGAAGGCGATCGCGGCCCAGCGATGGTCCGGCTCGGCGCCCAGGAGGTCGTGGCGCTCTGCGAAGGCACGAGGGAGGAACCGGTCCGCCGCCTCGGTGCGCCCGACCGACAGGGCCATCAGCGACGCCGTCGCGACCGAGCCGGCGCGCAGCAGCCGGTGGGCTCCGGGAACACCCTCCTCGGCGGCCACCTGTCTGACGGGCAAAGCCGCGGCGGTCTGGTCGCTGACGAGGATCCTCCCCGCCGCGGCCGCATTCTGCAGCTCGAGCACCCGTGAGGTGGCCGCTCCCGTCAGGATGGCGCTGACATGATCATCGCCGGTCAGCAGCACCTCGAACGTTCCGGAGTGCACCCCCACCGACATGCGCAGCTTCGCCCGGGCCGACGACAGGTGGATGTCGCCGATCGTGGCGAGCACCCGGTTCATGTTCCATGCGGCATGGACGGCGTGCTTCGCGTGGTCGGTGCCGGTGAAGAGGATGAAGAGGGCATCGCCGGCGAACTTCACGACGTCGCCGCCGTCATCCGTGACGGGGAGGAGCACCGTGAAGACGCGCGAAAGCGTCGCGATGAGCTGCTCGGTGCCTTCACGTCCCGCCGCGGCCAGCTGCTCGGAGAGGGTGGTGAAGCCGGAGATGTCGACGACGACCGCGGTGCCGTCGATTCGCATGTGCGGGTCTGCGTCGTCGGACACACCGTGAAGGAGGCGCGGGCTCAGCGCCGATGCCGCGACCAGCGACGTCACCTCGACCCTTCCCAGAGCGACATTCCCCGAGCGGCGCCCCCACGTGAGCCGAAGGCAATGTGGGGTGATGGCGAGGGGGCTCACCGGCTACGGCGCCGTATCGAGAAATATCGCACGTTCTGACAGCGAGCGCCATCCATTCACATGCACGCAATCCGGACTCCTCGGTGCAGAAGCCGGATTTCATGCAGGTACGTCGCCTACCCTGAAGACATGACCTCGTCCCCTGAAACTCCGCGCGTGCGCCAGGTGCGCCCGGCGACCGAGGGATGGAAGCAGAAGAAGGATTCCGAGGGTCGGCCTCTCCTCCAGTTCGCCAGCCCGAAGCGCGGCAAACCTCCGGTGCACCTCGCCGATCTGACGCCCGATGAACGCGTCGCGAAGGTCAAGGAGCTCGGTATTCCGGGCTTCCGTGCGAAGCAGCTCGAGAAGCACTACTTCAGCCACTGGACGCACGACCCGGCCGCGATGACCGATCTTCCGGCTGAGGGTCGCGAGGAGTTCGTCCACGGCATGCTTCCGGCGCTCCTGACCGAGGTGCGACGACTCGAGACCGACCGCGGCGACACCATCAAGTTCCTGTGGAAGCTGCACGACGGCGCCCTCGTCGAATCGGTGCTGATGCGCTACCCCGGGCGCATCACGCTGTGCGTGTCTTCGCAGGCGGGATGCGGGATGAACTGCCCGTTCTGCGCCACCGGCCAAGCAGGTCTCACACGCAACATGTCCGCGGCCGAGATCATCGAGCAGATCGTCCGAGCCAACCGGCTGATCGCCGAGGGTGGCCTGGGCGGCAAGAAACGCGACGACCACAGCCTCGAGCGGGTGTCCAACATCGTCTTCATGGGGATGGGTGAGCCCCTCGCCAACTACGCCAGGGTCATGCAGGCCGTGCGCGTCATGGTCGACAAGGAGCACGGGCTCGGAATGAGCGCGCGGGGGATCACGGTGTCGACCGTCGGCCTCGTGCCCGCGATCACCAAGCTCGCCGCCGAGGAGATCCCGGTCACGTTCGCCCTGTCGCTGCACGCCCCGGACGATCAGCTGCGCGACGAGCTCATCCCGGTGAACAGCCGCTGGAAGGTCGACGAGGCTCTCGATGCGGCCCGGGCGTACTTCGACAAGACCGGACGACGCGTCTCCATCGAGTACGCGCTCATCAAGGACATGAACGATCACGCGTGGCGAGCCGACCTGCTCGCCGACAAGCTCAACGCCCGCGGACGCGGCTGGGTGCACGTGAACCCGATTCCACTGAACCCCACGCCCGGATCGATCTGGACCGCTTCCGAGGTTCCGGTGCAGAACGAGTTCGTGCGCAGACTCAATGCCGCCGGCATCCCGACGACTCTGCGCGACACGCGCGGCAAAGAGATCGACGGCGCCTGTGGCCAGCTCGCGACGACCGAGGACGACGAAGCCGCGGCCGCCCTGACGCCGCTCGAGGTCTGACCGCGCAAGCCGCTGCGCTGACAGAATCTGAGCATGCCCACCTGGCTCGCCTTCGCGCTGTTGGCGCTCACGTTCGCCGCTGTCGCGACATGGGTGTCGCGCCGACTCCTCGACACGCCGGTCGGCTGGGTGCGCTCGCTGTTGATCTCCCTCGTCGTGTTCTCGCTGAGCATCCCGCTGGTGCTGTGGATGCTCGAGCAGTCGCACGTGTGGACAGGCGGGAAGTTCGTCGTCGCGTTGCCGATCGCGGCGGTCATCGTGGCGCTCGTCTTCGGCTGGGTGTTCGCGATCGTCGTCGTGGTCATCGTCGTGAGCGAGTTCTTGGTGCCCACTCGGCCGCTCCGCAATCCGATCCTGGTGATCCGCGACGCGATCCGGCGGCGCGACCGCGCCCGGCGATACGCGCAGATCCTCGTCATCGCCTCTCGCCACGGCATCGGGCTGTACCAGAATCGCTCGAGAGGCTACAGCGACGAGCTGCCGGACGCGCTCCTCGGCGCGATCAACGAGGCCGGAGTGACTTTCGTCAAGCTGGGTCAGGTGCTGTCGTCACGCGAGGACGTGCTGCCGCCTCAGTTCATCAGGGCGCTCTCCACGCTGCAGATGGATTCGACTCCCATCCCGTGGACAGAGGCCGAATCGGCGATCCGCCACGAGCTCAAGCGTCCTCTCGACGAGGTGTTCGCCTCGGTCGACCAGACGCCGATGGCGGCGGCATCCGTCGCCCAAGTCCACACCGCGACCCTCCTGAACGGTAAGCGGGTCGTCATCAAGATCCAGCGGCCCCGGGCCCGAGCCCAGGTGACGACCGACCTCGACATCCTCGAGCGACTCGCCGCTGACGCCGAGCGGCGCACCGAGTGGGCACGTGACTACGGCGCGCGTGCGCTGGCGGCGGAGTTCGCGCGCGCGCTCCGCGAAGAACTCGACTATCGCGTCGAGGCCGCCAACACCGAGATGCTCCGGGGGGCGATCGACCGATCGAAGTCGCCACCGCTCAACATCCCCACCGTGTACGGCGACCTCTCCACGTCCCGGATGCTGGTGCTGGAGCGCGCCGACGGCATCCCCTTCAGCCGGCTCACGCCGGATGCGCTGCCGCCCGAGGCGGCGCACGCGGTCGTCGACGGAGTGGTGGATTCGGTCTTCGAGCAGATCGCCGTGCGCGGCGTGTTCCACGCCGACCTCCATGCGGGCAACCTGATCCTCGCCGAGGACCAGACGGTCACTCTGATCGACTTCGGGGCGGTCGGGGTGCTCGAGCGCAGCGTACGCAGGCTCCTCGCTCCGCTCCTGGTGGCGATCGCGAATGACGACGATGTGTCGGCCACCGACATCGTGCTGCTGCTGTGCGCGCCGGCCTCGGGAGGAAGCGTGGAGCAGACCGCACTGCAGCACGACATCGGTGCGATCCTCACGCGCATCGCCAACGCCCAGGTGGGGGAGAACGTCTTCAGCGCGCTGATCGACGTCATGCGTCAGCACCGCCTCGCGGTGCCCCCGTCGCTCCTGCTGGTCTTCCGCACGCTCATCTCGCTGGAGGGTTCGCTGCGTCGACTCGTGCCCGACTACGACATGGTCGGCCGTGGGCTCTCTCGAGCACCTCACATCGCTCTGCAGCTCGCTTCTCCGCGAGTCCTGGCACTCGGGCTGCAGGCTCAGTCGGCCATCGCCGCAGAACAGCTCCGGCGCCTCCCGCGCCGGATCGAGGCGATCACCCAGTCCCTTCAAGACGGCACATTCCAGGTGCGGGTGCGGGCGCTGGAGAGCGCGGACGATCGTCGATGGGTGGACTCGATCCTCGGCGACGTCACCGCGACGATCGTCGGCGTCGCGCTCGTGGCGACCGGCTTCTTCCTCGCCGTGTCCGATGTCGGACCGGCGATGACCGACGGTGTCCGGGTGTTCTCGTTCCTGGGCAGCGTGCTGGGCCTCGGCGGGATGCTCCTCCTCCTGCGGAGCCTCAGCGGAGCCTTCCGCCGAAGGGCCCAGTAGTTTTGAGTGATGGTCAACTATCGGTATCTCGGCAACAGCGGTCTCAAAGTCTCGGAGATCACATACGGCAACTGGGTCACGCACGGCTCGCAGGTCGACGACTCGGCGGCGATCGCCACAGTCCACGCGGCGCTGGATGCCGGCATCACGACGTTCGACACCGCAGACGTCTACGCCAACACCGCCGCCGAGGCCGTGCTCGGCAAGGCCCTCTCCGGTCAGCGACGCGAGTCGCTCGAGATCTTCACGAAGGTGTACTTCCCGACCGGTCCGCATGGACCCAACGACACCGGCCTCAGCCGCAAGCACATCATGGAGTCGATCAACGGTTCGCTCAAGCGCCTCGGCACCGACTACGTCGACCTCTATCAGGCGCACCGGTACGACTACGAGACCCCTCTCGAAGAGACCTTCCAGGCGTTCTCTGACCTGGTCCGGCAGGGCAAGGTGCTCTACATCGGAGTTTCGGAGTGGACGGCGGAGCAGCTGCGCGCCGGTCACGCTCTCGCTCGGAGCTACGGCATCCAGCTCATCTCGAACCAGCCGCAGTACTCGATGCTGTGGCGCGTGATCGAGGGCAAGGTCGTGCCGACCTCGCAGGAGCTCGGCATCTCGCAGATCGTCTGGTCGCCGATGGCCCAGGGCGTGCTGTCGGGAAAGTACCTCCCGGGGCAGCCGGTGCCCGAGGGCTCGCGGGCCACCGACGACAAGAGCGGCGCGAACTTCATCAAGGGCTTCCTGGGCGATGACGTGCTCGAGGCCGTGCAGCGGCTCAAGCCGGTGGCCGAGCAGGCCGGACTCTCGATGCCGCAGCTCGCGATCGCGTGGGTGCTGCAGAACCCGAACGTCGCGGCGGCGCTCGTCGGCGCGTCCCGCCCCGAGCAGCTCGCCGACACGGTGAAGGCCTCGGGCGTCACGCTGGACGCCGACACCATGGCGGCGATCGACGAGGCACTCGGCGACACCCCGAACACCGACGCCGAGCACACCTACGGGGTGTCGCCCACGCAGCGGCCGTGATCACGAGCGCCGGTATCCTGCTGTACCGACTCACCCCCGGGCCGGAGGTCCTCATCGCCCACATGGGCGGGCCGTACTGGAGTGGGAAGGATGCCGGCGCCTGGTCGATTCCGAAGGGCGAGTTCGTCGAGGGTGACGAGACCGCCCTGGATGCCGCGCACCGCGAGTTCGAGGAGGAGCTGGGCGTCGCGGCGCCCGATGTGCCGTACGCGGAGCTCGGCACCTTCGCCTACTCGTCCGGCAAGCGCGTCACCATGTTCATCGGTGACGGTGCGAGGTTCGAGGCTCCCACGGAGGGCTTCGGCGAGTTCGAGCTCGAGTGGCCGCCGCGGTCCGGGCGCAAGGCGTCCTTCCCCGAGGTCGACCGAGCCGAGTGGGCGTCGCTGGATGATGCGCGCGAACGGCTTGTGAAGGGGCAGCGGCCCGCGATCGATGTTCTCGAGGAGCGACTTCGCGCGGCATCCTGAGCCCCTTGTCGGAGGCCCGCATCAGACTCACACTGTCAGGAGCAGTCTCGACGACGAGAGGACACGACATGGCTCACGGCGACATCACTCACATCGACATCCCGGTCAGCGATCTCGACGCGGCGCAGGTCTTCTATTCGAAGCTGTTCGGGTGGCAGATCGCCGCACCACCGGGGTTCGAGGACTACCCGATGTGGCAGGCGCCCAACAAGATCAGCGGTGGAGGGCTCGCTCCGCGCAGCGATGACTTCACGCAGCCGCGGTCCTACGTCGAGGTGGACTCGATCGAGGACACCCTCGCCATCGCGGTCGAGGCCGGTGCCGGCGTCTTGCAGGGCAAGCAGGAGATCACTCCGACGAGCTGGTGGGCGACGATCGTCGACCCCGACGGGAATGTGATCTCGCTCTACGAGGGCGTGACCGAGGTGCCGGAAGCCTGATCGGCGTCTGAGCGCGCTCGGCGCTCCGCATCCCATTCGTCGAGGAACGCCGGCATGCGGTCGGCGAAGAAGCGGAAGAAGGCCGACATCTCCCTGGCGCGCTCGTTCGACAACGGCGCGCCCGGATTCTCGTCGGCGACGGCGTCGATGAGATCGGCCAGCATCCGGTAAAGCGGCGCGTTCGCGGTCAGCACCGAGTGCCACCCGTCGTCGATGAGGTCGTAACGGTCACGGCGGTCGCCCGCGCGCGAGAGCCGATGGACGATGTGGATCGACTGCAGATAGCGCACCGCGCCAGACACGGCTGCGGCCGAGACCCCCAGTCGCTCTGCGAGCTCGGCGGCCGAGTAGCCCTCGTCGGGCGATCCGACGAGAGCCATCATGACGCGAGCCGACATCCGAGGCATGCCGGCCGCCGTGAGCATCGCGGCGGCGCGCTCGGCGGCTTCGGCACCGGGATACGTCGGCTCGGTCATCTGGCCCCCACGTTATCCGCCGGTCGCCAGTTCGCGACGGCGCATGAGCGTCACGGATGCCGCCCCACCCACGACGACGGCGAGGATCAGCCACCACATCCCTCGAACGTCGACACCATCCGGCGTCACTTCGGGGGCCACGGCGAGCGGCGAGAGGTGCACCAGCCAGTCCGGGAACCCGAACAGCGGTCCGAACAGGCCCAGCATCGAGCCGACCCCGACCAGGGTCCATCCGGCCGCAATCGTCGCCCGCGGCGCGAGCACGAAGACGAGCGCCGTGAGCACGACGAAGACGGATGCCGCGAGCAGCTGCCCGAACGCCGTGATCGTGATCGTCTCAAGGAGGCCCCAGTCGCCGTCGGCGGACGCCAGCCCGAGCATCGCGCCGCCGATACCGGCTACCGCCACGCCGACGACCGCGAGGAACGCGATGACGATGTAGTCGACGAGCCAGCGGACGCGGCCGACAGCCGCCGACAGGACAGGCTCGGCCGTGCCATGCGCCTCCTCCTGCCGAGCGCGCGACACGATCTGGACGCCCGCGCACGCCGCGAAGATCCCGAGCATCACGAAGAAGACGGACACGGTGGCCTGCGCCAGACTTCCCGCGCCGCCCGCGATCTTCGACAGGATCTCCTCGACCGCGGGGTTCTGATTGCCGATGTCGTCGACGACGGAGGCGAGCGAGGTCGACAGCATCCCCGTGAGAAGCCCTCCGATCGTCCAGCCGAGGATCGCGCCCCATGTCAGGCGCCACACCAGCCCCGTCGGCGACGAAAGCAGTGGACGCGCCTCAGCACGGCCGAGCCGTTCGGGCACGAGGCTCTCGCCGAGATCGCGAACGGCTTGGAGCGCGATCGCGACACCTGCGAGCAGCAGCCCGAATGCGAGCGCCAGGACCGCGGGCCAGAGGTTGTCATCGGCGTAGGCGCGCACGTTCTCGCCCCAACCGAAGGGCGAGAGCCACGTCAGCCATGAACTCTCCATCCACTGCAGGTCGTCGCTCGGCGTGCCCAAGGCATTGCCGATTCCGCACAGCACGAAGGTGATCACGAGGATCCACGTTGCGAGCGCGTTCGCGCCGCGAGACGTGCGCATGAGCTGGCCGGCGACGAGGCCGATTCCGAGGAAGGCGACGCCGACGCAGCCGACCGCGAATCCCGCCACCTTCGCTCCCGACGCATCGAGCCCGGTGCCGATGAACGCGAGCGTCGTGAGCGCCGCGAGCACGAAGTTCGCGATCAAGCCGTGCATCACGGTCGCCACGACGGGCGTCGTCCTGCCGGCGGGCGTCGCTGAGACGAGCTCGGCCCGGCCCTGCTCCTCATCCATCCGGGTGTGCCGCACCGCGAGGAACGAGCTCATGAACGCGGCCATCATGGCGAGCCACGGAAAGATCAGGAACACCATGAACGCGCCGATCTCGGCGCCGGACGGGAGCCCGCGGAAGAGCAGGATCACGGGATTCGCCATCACGGTCACCAGTAGCTGCTCTCGGTCCTGCAATGAGCCGTAGGACTGCGAGACCCCGGTGTAGGACAGGTACGCGAGGGCTGCTGTCCCGATGGCCCAGATCAGGAGCTGGCGCCAGTCGCGGCGCATCCGCTGCCGCAGCAACGCGCCGAGTCCGCTCATCACTTCGCCTCGGCCGCCTCGAGGGCAGCCAGGTCGTCGCCGTAGTGGCGGAGGAACAGCTCCTCGAGCGACGGCGGCTCGATGCGAAGACCCTGCACGTCGCGCTGTGCGAGCACGGGGAGGACTCCGACGATGGCGTCGCTGTCGACCGTGAAACGCGCCCGGCCCTCGGTGAGAGTGACGTCGTGCGCACCCGGGATGCCCTGGGGCGAGGTGGTGGCGTCGAAAGACACCTCGGTGCGGGTGAGATGCCGCAGCTCGGCGAGCGTGCCCGACTCGACGATCCTGCCGGAGCGGATGATGCTCACGCGATCGCACAGCTGCTCGACCTCGGAGAGGATGTGGCTCGAGAGGAGCACGGTCGACCCGGCCGCGCGGATGCGGTCGATCTCCTCGCGGAAGACGACCTCCATCAGCGGGTCCAGGCCGCTCGTAGGCTCATCGAGGATGTAGAGCTCGGCCGGCACCGAAAGCGCGGCGATGAGCGCGACCTTCTGACGGTTGCCCTTCGAGTACGCCCGGCCCTTCTTGCGCGGATCGAACTGGAACGCCTCCATCAGGCGTTCCTTGCCGGTGCGGTAGGCGGCATCCCGCCGCGAAGCGCCGCGAAGACGCGCGAGCAGGTCGATCGCCTCGCCGCCCGACAAGTTCGGCCAGAGGCTCACATCGCCGGGCACCGACGCGATGCGGCGGTGGAGGTCGACGGCGTTGCGCCACGGGTCGGAGCCGAAGACGGTGGCCTCGCCGGATGTGGCGCGCGCGAGTCCGAGGAGGACCCGGATGGTGGTGGACTTCCCCGCGCCGTTCGGGCCGAGGAATCCGTGGATCTGGCCCGCTTCGACGTCGAGGTCGAGCCCATCGAGGGCGCGGACCTTGCCGTATCGCTTGACGAGACCCTGGGTGTGGATGACGGTAGCCATGAGCGCGAGCGTACGCTTCTTTCACGAATTTGTGAATACTGTAGTCCAGTGGCTTCGATGTATACGGAATGGGATATTCCGTGACCCAGATCGCTCTACGGAGCATTTTATGTATACAATGACCGAATCGACTGATGAGGAGGTGCGAGTGCGGGCGAGTGATCGGGCGTACGCGAGCCTTCTCGATGAGATCCAGCGCGGCATCCTGCCCCCCGGCACAGTGCTCGGCGAGGTCGAACAGGCGACGCGACTCGGTGTGAGTCGCACTCCGCTGCGTGAGGCGCTCGGCAGGCTCGCCGCCGACGGTCTCGTCGCCCAGCAGTCCGCGCGGGTCACGGTCGTCACCGACGTCGATGCGGGCGACATCCGCGAGCTGTTCGAAGTCCGTCGCGCGCTGGAAGAGACCGCCGCGCGGTTGGCGGCCGAGCGAGGGGATGCCGGTGCCTTCGCCGAACTGGCGGATGCATTCGCGCGCGCCGGCCTCGACGGGGGCCAGGATGCGCTGGACGACTACTACGCACTCATCTCGCTCTTCGACGCGCAGCTCGATGCCGCTGTGGCGAACGACTACCTCACCGCAGCGCTGCGGACCGTGCGCACCCACCTCGTGCGGGTGAGGCGACTCGCGCGCGACAATCCACCACGGCTCGCGGCCTCCGTCGCCGAGCACCGGCTGATCGCCGCGGCGATCGCGCACCGCGACGCGGATCTCGCGGCGCACGCGACGCACGTCCACCTGCACAACGCGCTCGCGAACATCCTCACCGCCGTCGAAGGCGCTTCGACAGGCTCAGCGACCGACCGCCCACAAAAGGGAGCAGCATGACCGTCATCCACCACCTGCGGGTGCACCGCAGCGACGAGAACCTCGAGCGCGAGGGGCAGCTGGCCTGGCACATCGCCGAGATCGCGGCCGATCCGGTCGAGGTCGACCAGGACGTCGTCGACATGATCGTCAACCGCGTCATCGACAACGCGGCCGTGGCCGCGGCATCCCTCACGCGCGCCCCCGTGAGTGCCGCCCGGCAGCAGGCTCTCGACCACGCGGTCTCGATCGGCGGCGACGGGTCGACGGTGTTCGGATGCGCGCTCGACCGGCGGACGAGCCCGGAATGGGCTGCGTGGGCGAACGGTGTCGCCGTTCGCGAGCTCGACTACCACGACACGTTCCTCGCAGCGGAGTACTCGCACCCGGGCGACAACATCCCGCCGATCGTCGCCGTCGCCCAGCACGTCGGCGCGGACGGCGCCGCGCTGGTGCGCGGGCTCGCGACCGGATACGAGATCCAGATCGACCTGGTGCGCGCGATCTCGCTCCACAAGCACAAGATCGACCACGTCGCCCACCTCGGCCCGTCGGCTGCCGCCGGAATCGGGACCCTGCTCGACCTCGACGTCGAGACGATCTACCAGGCCGTCGGTCAGGCGCTTCACACCACCACCGCGACCCGCCAGTCGCGCAAGGGCGAGATCTCGACGTGGAAGGCGCATGCGCCCGCCTTCGCGGGCAAGATGGCCGTCGAAGCCGTCGACCGCGCGATGCGCGGTGAGACCTCGCCGAGCCCCATCTACGAGGGCGAGGACGGCGTCATCGCTTGGCTGCTCGACGGACCGGACGCGTCGTACGACGTGCCGCTGCCGGGTCCCGGCGAGGCGAAGCGCGGCATCCTCGACTCGTACACGAAGGAGCACTCGGCCGAATACCAGGCTCAGGCGTGGATCGACCTGGCGCGTCGGCTCGGCGCGGAGCGGCCAGAGCTGCGCGATCCGGCGAACATCGAGTCGATCGTGCTGCACACCAGCCACCACACGCACTACGTCATCGGCTCGGGGGCGAACGACCCGCAGAAGTACGACCCCACGGCGTCGCGCGAGACGCTCGACCATTCGATCCCGTACATCTTCGCGGTCGCGCTGCAGGACGGCGGCTGGCACCATGTCGAGTCCTACGCGCCGGAGCGCGCGGCACGAGCCGACACGGTCGAGCTGTGGCACAAGGTCACCACCGCCGAGGACGAGGAGTGGACGCGCCGATACCACTCGGACGACCCGAACGAGAAGGCGTTCGGCGGCCGCGTCGAGATCCGTCTCGCGAACGGCGAGAGCGTGACCGACGAGATCGCCGTGGCGGATGCGCACCCGCTCGGCGCGCGTCCGTTCGCGCGGGAGGACTACATCCGCAAGTTCCGGATGCTCGCCGAGCCTGTGCTGTCCGCGGCCGAGATCGAGCGATTCCTCGACCTGGCGCAGCGTCTGCCGGACCTGTCGCCCCGAGAGGTGCAGCAGCTCACGATCGTGGCCGAGCTCGGCGTGCTCGCGAGCGCCCCCGCGCCGAAGGGCCTGTTCTGATGCTGTACTCGACAACCACCGCTGCCGAGAAGCGGCGGCTGTTCCGCGAGCGGCTGGCCTCCGGCGAGCTGCTGCGGTTCCCCGGCGCGTTCAACCCGCTGTCGGCGCGGCTCATCGAGCGCAAGGGCTTCGAGGGGGTCTACATCTCGGGAGCGGTGCTCGCCGCCGACCTGGGGCTGCCCGACATCGGCCTGACGACGCTGACCGAGGTCGCCGGCCGCGGGCAGCAGATCGCCCGGATGACCGAACTGCCCGCCATCATCGATGCCGACACCGGGTTCGGCGAGCCCATGAACGTCGCGCGCACCATCCAGACCCTCGAGGACGCCGGGCTCGCCGGCACCCACATCGAGGATCAGATCAACCCCAAGCGCTGCGGCCACCTCGACGGCAAGGCCGTGGTCGACCAAGACACCGCGATCAAGCGGATCCGAGCCGCGGCAGATGCCCGTCGCGACCCGAACTTCCTCATCATGGCGCGGACCGACATCCGTGCTGTAGAGGGGCTGGATGCCGCGATCGACCGCGCGAAGGCGCTCGTGGATGCCGGTGCCGATGCGATCTTCCCCGAGGCGATGCGCGATCTCGGCGAGTTCGAGGCGCTGCGCGCGGCGCTCGACGTGCCGATCCTCGCCAACATGACGGAGTTCGGCAAGAGCGAGCTGTTCTCGTCGGATCAGCTGCGCGACGTCGGCGTGAACATCGTGATCTGGCCCGTCTCGCTCCTCCGCATCGCGATGGGCGCTGCCGGTCGAGCGCTGGATACGCTGAACGACGAGGGCCATCTCACCTCGAAGCTCGGTGAGATGCAGCACCGCGCCGACCTCTACGACCTCGTCGACTACGAGGACTACAACCACTTCGACACTTCGGTGTTCAACTTCACCATCGCTCGCTGAGGAGACCGACATGACAGACACGATCGAGATCAAGAAGGGCCTCGCCGGGGTCACCGTCGACTACACCGCCGTGTCGAAGGTCAACCCCGATACCAACAGCCTGCTGTACCGGGGCTATCCGGTGCAGGAACTCGCGGCCACGCAGTCGTTCGAGGCCGTCGCGTACCTGCTCTGGTACGGCGAGCTGCCGACCGAATCGCAGCTGGCCGGGTTCGTCGCCGAGGAGCGGGCGAACCGCACGCTCGATGACAACGTCAAGCAGGCGATCGACCTGGTCCCGCT
This sequence comes from Microbacterium pumilum, assembly GCF_039530225.1. Lineage (NCBI taxonomy): Bacteria > Bacillati > Actinomycetota > Actinomycetes > Micrococcales > Microbacteriaceae > Microbacterium > Microbacterium pumilum. The sequence goes on along the minus strand of NZ_BAAAOH010000001.1, from coordinate 579,435 downwards.
CGAGGCGCACCCGATGGACGTGCTCCGCACGGCCGTCTCGCTGGTGGGGGCATCCGATCCCGCCGCGTTCGACAATTCGCGCGAGTCCGACCTGGCGAAGTCCAAGCGCCTGTTCGCCAAGTTGCCGGCGATGGTCGCCTACGACCAGCGCCGCCGTCGTGGTCAAGCACTGGTCGAGCCCCGCGACGACCTGGACTACTCGCAGAACTTCCTCTGGATGACGTTCGGCGAGCTGCCCGACCCGGTCGTGGTGCGCGCATTCAACGTCTCGATGATCCTGTACGGCGAGCACTCGTTCAACGCGTCGACGTTCACCGCCCGCGTGATCACCAGCACGTTGGCCGACCTGTACTCGGCGGTCGTCGGAGCGATCGGCGCGCTCAAGGGACCGCTGCACGGTGGCGCGAACGAAGCCGTCATGCATATCTTCGACGAGATCGGATCGGCCGAGAACGTCTCGCCGTGGCTCGATACGGCGCTCGCCGAGAAGCGCAAGATCATGGGCTTCGGCCACCGCGTCTACAAGCACGGAGACTCCCGGGTGCCGACGATGAAGGCCGCCCTCGACACGCTCGTCGAGCACTATTCCCTGGAAGGCGACCACGCGCGCGATCTGGCCGCGCTGTACGACACCCTGGAGTCCGAGTTCGTCGCGCGCAAGGGCATCTACCCGAACCTCGATTACCCCTCGGGTCCGACCTACAACCTGATCGGTTTCGACACGCTGACCTTCACGCCGCTCTTCGTGGCGTCACGGGTCACCGGCTGGACCGCGCACATCATGGAGCAGGCGGCATCCAACGCCCTGATCCGTCCGCTGTCGGCCTACAACGGTCCGGACGAGCGGCACATCGACGGCTACGTGCCCGATGATGCCTTCGCCGCGACCGTCCGACGCGCGGAGGAGTCCGTCGAGTGAGCGTGTGGGTCGGCGATGTCGACAGCATCGATCTGAACGGAATGTCGCAGGGCACGCTCATCGAGACGCTCGGCATCGAGATCATCGAGGTGCGCGATGACGCGATCGTCGCGCGGATGCCGGTGGACCACCGCACCGTGCAGCCGGCCGGTGTGCTGCACGGCGGGGCATCCGTCGCACTGGCCGAGACTCTCGCCTCGTGGGCCGGCTTCCTCGCCGTGGACCGCGAGAGGTTCCACGTCGTGGGCCAGGAGATCAACGCCAACCACATCCGGCCGGTCTTCACCGGATGGGTGACCGCGACGGCGACCCCGGCCGCGATCGGCAGGCGCTCGCAGGTCTGGGAGATCCGGATCGTCGACGATGCCGGCAAGCTCGCCTGCATCTCGCGTTGCACACTCGCGGTCATCGAGCAGCGCAGCACCTACACGACCGCGGAGCAGAGGGAGCGATCATGACCCGCGATGCCGTCATCGTCGATGTCGTCCGCACGCCGTCAGGACGAGGCAAACCGGGGGGAGCGCTCAGCGGTGTGCACCCCGTAGACCTCGCGGCCGGCGTGCTGCGCTCGGTCCTCGAGCGCAGCGGGCTGGAGTCGAGGCAGATCGACGATGTGCTGGTCGGCTGTGTGAGCCAGATCGGCGACCAGTCGATGAACATCGCCCGCCAGGCCGTTCTCGCCGCCGGCTTCGACGAGTCGGTGCCCGCGACGACGATCGATCGGCAGTGCGGATCGAGCCAGCAGGCCGCGCATTTCGCCGCGCAGGGCGTCATCGCCGGCGCCTACGACATCGTCATCGCCGCCGGGGTGGAGTCGATGAGTCGTGTGCCGCTCGGGTCATCGCGCACCGGCGGCTCGTTGCCGCGCGGACTCGCGGAACGCTACCCCGAGGGCCTCGTGAACCAGGGCGTGTCCGCCGAGCTGATCGCCCGCAAGTGGGGGTTCAGCCGTGGCGAGCTCGACGCATTCTCGGCCGAGTCGCACCGGCGGGCAGCGGATGCGGCGGCTCAGGGCCGCTTCGCATCGCAGCTGTTGCCCGTCACGACGGACAGCGGCATCGTCCAGGCGGATGAGACGGTGCGCGCCGGCACGACGGTGGAGGGACTCGCGGGTCTCGGTCCGGCATTCCGCACCGATGCCCTCGCGGAGCGCTTCCCCGACCTCGAGTGGAACATCACGGCGGGCAATTCCTCGCCGCTGACGGATGCCGCATCCGCCGTCCTCATCATGAGCGACGCGAAGGCGGTCGAACTCGGCCTCACGCCTCGAGCGCGCTTCCACTCGTTCGCCGTGGTCGGCGATGACCCGCTGTTCATGCTCACGGGGCCGATTCCGGCCACCCGCCGCATCCTCGAGCGAAACGGCCTGGCGATGGACGACCTCGACGCGTACGAGGTGAATGAGGCCTTCGCATCGGTGCCGCTCGCCTGGGCGAAGGAGCTCGGCGCGGATCCGGCGAAGCTCAACCCGTGGGGCGGCGCGATCGCGCTCGGTCATGCGGTCGGCGCCTCGGGCACCCGCCTGCTCGGCACGCTCATCGCTCACCTCGATGCGGTCGGTGGTCGCTACGGGCTGCAGACGATGTGCGAGGGCGGCGGTATGGCGAACGCGACGATCATCGAGCGCCTCTGACTGGTCAACCCCCTCGACCCTGCGGGTGGCGGGTAGTACTCTCCGGGGATCCCCTACCCCAGGAGCCCTTGTGTCGAAGACGACCTCCGCACGTGTCCGACCCGCCGCGATCCTGACGATCGCGCCCCTCATACTCACCGGCGGGATCGCCGTGGCGACTCCTGCCGCCGCGGCGGACCGCACGTTCGTGCTCGCCGGCTCGCTGCAGTCCGAGCTCGGCTGCTCCGACGACTGGCTGCCGGACTGCGGCGACACCGCACTCGAACCCACCGGCGTTGCGGGGGTGTACGACGCCGAGTTCGACGTGCCGGCAGGCTCGTACGAGTACAAGGTGGCGGTCGATGGCGCGTGGGACGAGGCCTATGGACTCGACGGGGGTTCGGCCAACATCCCGCTCACCGTGGGCGGCACCTCCACGCTCCGGTTCGTGTTCGACGACAACATCCACCGCGTCGGCGTGACTGTCGAGGTCGAGTCGCTGCGCGACGGCTACACCTCCGACGACGACGCCCTCGTTTCGGCTCCTGCCCGGCAGGCCGGGGCCGACGAGCAGTTCTACTTCGTCATGACCGACCGGTTCGACAACGGGGATGCCTCGAACGACACCGGCGGACTCACCGGGGATCGACTCTCGACAGGGTTCGATCCGACGGACAAGGGCTTCTACAACGGCGGCGACCTGGCGGGCCTTCGCAGCCGGCTCGACTACATCGAGGGCCTCGGCACCACGGCCATCTGGCTGACGCCGAGCTTCAAGAACAAGCCGGTGCAGGGCACCGGTGCCGATGCGAGCGCCGGCTACCACGGGTACTGGATCACGGATTTCACGCAGATCGACCCGCACCTCGGCACCAACGCCGAGCTGAAGGACCTCATCGACGATGCGCACGGCCGCGGCATCGACGTCTACTTCGACATCATCACGAACCACACCGCCGACGTCATCTCGTACCAGGGCGGCCAGTACACCTACGTCGACAAGACGACGAGCCCCTACCAGGATGCCGATGGCACGCCGTTCGACCCCGCTGCCTACGCGGGCACGGACAGCTTTCCGACGCTCGACGCGGGGACCTCCTTCCCTTACGTGCCCGTCGTCGCGCCGGCCGAGCAGAGCGTCAAGGTCCCCGCATGGCTGAACGACGTGACGCTGTACCACAACCGCGGCAACACGACCTACAGCGGTGAGAACTCCACGTATGGGGACTTCGGCGGACTCGACGACCTGATGACGGAGAACCCGGCCGTGGTGAACGGATTCGTCGATGTCTACGACACCTGGATCGACCTGGGGATCGACGGCTTCCGCATCGACACCGCCAAGCACGTGAACTTCGAGTTCTGGCAGAAGTGGTCCACGCAGGTGCTCGACTACGCGCACACGCACGGCAAGCCGGACTTCTTCATGTTCGGCGAGGTCTATGAGGCTGACCCCGTCAAGCTGTCGCCCTACGTGCGCCAGACCGACATGAACTCCGTGCTCGACTTCACGTTCCAGTCCGCCGCACTGAGCTTCGCGAAGGGCAACTCGGCCAAGGGGCTCCAGAAGCTGTTCGCGGGAGACGACTACTACACGACGAGCGACTCGTCGGCGACCGCTCTGCCGACCTTCCTCGGCAATCACGACATGGGCCGCATCGGATACTTCCTCAAGGATCAGCCGGCCGCCGAGCAGCGAGACCTGCTCGCACACGACCTGCTGTTCCTTGGCCGCGGCCAGCCGATCGTGTACTACGGCGACGAGCAGGGATTCACCGGCGTGATCGACGGCGCCGACAAGAACGCACGACAGTCCCTCTTCGCGAGCCAGGTCGACGAATACGAGAACCAGACGCTCATCACCGGCGAGACCGTGGGCTCCGTCGACCGGTTCGACACCGACGCTCCGCTCTACGAGCACATCGCGGCGCTGTCGCAGCTGCGTGAGGCTCACCCGGCCCTGGTGGACGGCGCGCAGATCGAACTCCTCGCGAGCGATGACGCCGGCGTCTACGCGTTCTCTCGCGTCGATCGCGACGAGCGCGTCGAGTACGTCGTGGCCCTCAACAACGCCGCGACGGACCAGACCGTCGACCTGACGACGCTCACCGCCGGTGCGACGTATACGCCTGTCTACGGCGGAGGATCGCCGGTGACTGCGGATGCGGCGGCCGCGGCATCCGTCACCGTCCCCGCTCTCTCGGCCGTCGTGCTGCGCGCGGACCGCGGGGTCACCGCGCCCGCCGCGGCTGCCGACCTCTCGGTGTCGGTGCCGGTCGCCGGCGCAGGACTGACCGGCACGACTCCCGTGTCGGCCGCCGCCGACGACGCCTGGCGCGAGACGAGCTTCGCGTGGCGGGTCGTCGGCTCGGCCGACTGGCAGGCACTCGGCACCGCCGAAGACACCGACCCGCGCGTCTTCCACGACGTCGGCGACCTCGCGGCGGGCACGCTCGTCGAGTACCGGGCGGTGTCGACGGATGCCGCCGGCCAGCGCTCAGCCGCATCCACGTACGCCTCGGTCGGCAACAAGGTCAACTTCGTCGAGCCCGAGGAGCCGGAGGAACCCGTCGATTTCAAGACCGTCAGCATCGCCGGCGACCTCAACTCCGAGATGGGATGCGCGGGCGACTGGCTGCCCGATTGCGAACAGGCGCAGATGAAGCTCGTCGACGGCATCTGGAAGCTCGAGTTCGATGACTTCGCTCCCGGCCCGTACCAGTACAAGGTGGCCACCGACAAGTCGTGGGACGTCAACTTCGGCGCGAACGGCGTGCCGAACGGCGGCAACATCTCCATCACGCACGCGGGCGGAAAGATCACGTTCTACTTCGATCCGCGCAGCAAGTTCGTGCAGTCGAATGCGGAGGGTCCCTTCGTGACCCTTCCGGGGTCGCAGCAGAGCGAGCTCGGATGCCTGGGGGACTGGTCGCCGGGCTGCCTCCGCGGCCTGATGTTCGACGGCGACAAGGACGGCGTGTACGAGTTCGCGACGAGTGCGATCCCGACCGGCGCCTATGAGACCAAGGTCGCCCACGGCCTGAGCTGGGATGAGAACTACGGGGTCGGCGGCGTGCCAGGCGGCGGCAACTACTCGTTCAGCGCCAGTGACGGCAAGCAGATCCTGTTCCGCTACACGCTCGCCACGCACGTTCTCGAGATCGAGCTCACGGATCCGCCGCTTCCCGGCACCGGGCAGCTGCAGGCGCACTGGATCGACGCCGAGACGATCGCGTGGCCATCGAAGCTGGGCGCACCGGCGGCGGATGCCTCGTGGCAGCTGTACTCGTCGGATGACGCCTCGCTCGGGGTGGCGGACGGAGACGTCACCGGCGGTGATGCCGTCGACCTCTCACTCGTCGCCACCGGCCTGACCCCGGCGCAGAAGGATCGGTTCCCCGCGCTCGCCGACTACACGGCGCTGCACGTCGAGGGTCAGGACCGTGACGCCGTGGCGAGCCTGCTGAAGGGCCAGCTCATGGTCGCCCAACGCGGCGCCGGCGATGCACTCACCGCGTTCACCGGTGTGCAGATCCCGGGTGTGCTCGACGACCTGTACGCGGATGCCGTCACCGACGTCGACCTCGGCGTGACGTTCCAGGGCAGCAAGCCGACGTTCCGGCTCTGGGCGCCGACGGCGCAGGCCGCGACACTCCTGACCTGGGACCCCGCTGGGACAGGCGACCCGGTGCACACCGAAGCGGCGTGGGATGCGGCATCCGGAACCTGGACCGCTGGCGGCAAAGCCGGGCTGAAGGGCGACGAGTATCTGTGGGAGGTCGAGGTCTACGCCCCCACGACCACGGCGATCGAGAAGAACGACGTGACCGACCCGTACTCCGTGGCGCTCACCGAGAACTCGACGCGCTCGGTCGCGATCGACCTCGACGACAAGCAGTGGCGCCCGAAGCAGTGGGAGAAGACGAAGGCGCCCGTGATCGACCGGGCCGTGGATCGCGCGATCTACGAGCTGCACATCCGCGACTTCTCGGCCACGGATGAGTCTGTGCCCGAGGCCGAGCGCGGCACGTACCTCGCCTTCGCGCGCAAGAGCGCGGGCACCGATCAGCTCGAGCAGCTCGCCGCGGCGGGCATCAACACGGTGCACCTGCTGCCGTCGTTCGACATCGCGTCGATCGAGGAGAACAGAGCCGCCCAGCAGACGCCCGACTGCGACCTCGCCTCGATGGCTCTCGACTCGGAGGATCAGCGGGAGTGCATCAAGGATGTCGTCGATACCGATGCGTTCAACTGGGGCTACGACCCTTATCACTACTCGGTTCCCGAGGGCTCGTATGCGACGAACCCCGACGGCGGTGCACGAGTAGGCGAGTTCCGCTCGATGGTCGGCGCTCTTCACAGCATGGGCCTGCAGGTCGTGCTCGACGAGGTCTTCAACCACACCGCCGAGTCCGGTCAGGGTGCGAAGTCGGTGCTCGACCAGGTCGTGCCCGGCTACTACCAGCGCCTCAACGCGACAGGAGGCGTCCAGACCTCGACGTGCTGCCAGAACGTCGCCACCGAGCACGAGGTCGCGCAGAAGCTCATGGTCGACTCGGTCGTGCTGTGGGCACGCGAGTACAAGGTCGACGGGTTCCGCTTCGACTTGATGGGCCACCACTCGAAGGCGAACATGCTCGCGATCCGGGCGGCCCTCGACGAGCTGACGCTGAAGAAGGACGGCGTCGACGGGAAGTCGATCTACCTGTACGGCGAGGGCTGGAACTTCGGCGAGGTGCAGGACGACAAGCTGTTCGAGCAGGCCCGCCAGGGCAACCTCGGCGGCACGGGCATCGGCACGTTCAACGACCGGCTCCGTGACGGTGTGCACGGCGGCAGCCCGGTCGACGCGGCGTCGGTCTGGGACCAGGGCTTCGGCACGGGGCTCGGCACCGATCCGAACGGCCACCCGGTCCGGCCGGATGCGCGCACCCTCGGCGAGCAGACCGACCTCGTCAAGATCGGCCTGACGGGCAATCTCCGCGGCTTCGAGATGACTGCTGCCGACGGCACCGTGAAATCGGGCGCCGAGGTGAAGTACAACGATGCTCCGGCCGGCTACGCGGACCAGCCCGACGAGACCATCAACTACGTCGACGCGCACGACAACGAGACGCTCTACGACCTCTCGGTGCTCAAGCTCCCCGTCGACACGTCCATGGCCGACCGGGTGCGCATGAACACGCTCGAGCTCGCGACCGTGACCCTGTCGCAGTCGCCCTCGTTCTGGCACGCCGGCACGGAGCTGCTGCGCTCCAAGTCGCTCGACCGCAACAGCTACAACTCGGGCGACTGGTTCAACCGCATCGACTGGACCGGACAGGAGTCGACGTTCGGCTCGGGTCTGCCCTTTGCGGCCGAGAACCCCGACGACTGGGATGCGCGGCGCGGCCCGCTGCTCGCGAACCCGGCGCTCAAGCCCGCAGCAGCCGACATCGCGGCGGCAGAGGCATCCGCCCTGGATCTGCTGCGCGTGCGCGAGCAGGTGGGTCTCCTGCGACTCGGCTCGGCGGACCTCATCGAGCAGAAGGTGACGTTCCCGAACAGCGGTCCGGATGCCACCCCCGGGGTGATCGTGATGCTCATCGACGATCTCGTCGGCGAGGATGTCGACCCCGCGCTCGAGGGTGCGCTCGTGGTGTTCAACGCCTCACCCGATGCGACGACGCAGGCGCTGCCCGATCTCGCCGGACGCGGCTTCGCCCTGACGGCGGCGCAGGCGAAGGGCGCCGACGCGGTGGTCAAGACCACGACGTGGGATGCGGCATCCGGCACCGTCACGGTTCCCGCCCGCTCGGTGGCGGTCCTCGTGGACAAGGAGGCGGTGTCGACGTCGGTCAAGGCGGCGCCGAACGAGCTCGTCGCGAAGGCCGGAACCACCGTCAAGGTCACCGGCAAGGTGGTGGCGGCGGACGGCACCGCTCCGACCGGGACCGTGACCGTGACGGACGGCGGCAGGGTCATCGCAACCGCGACGCTGGCCGCCGCCGACAAGGGGAAGGTGGGCATCACGCTCCCCTCCCTGAAGCGAGGCGTCCACGTGATCCGCACCTCGTTCACGGGGACCGGCGAGTACCAGAACTCCAGGTCGCCGATCCCGGTTCCGGTGCTCATCTACTGACGCCGCGTTTCGAACGGCCCCGCAGAAACTCTTCGACGAGAACCGTCGATCCGATGCGGGGCCGTTCGACGCGCGAAGTGAGGGTTCCCGCCGGGCGCCCGTCACGGAAGGATCCAGATATGAAGTACATGATGTTCGTCGCCTCGTCGCTGACACCCGACACGGAGTCCGACGAATCCGACATCGACCTGTGGGTCGACCCCCTGGATGCCAGCGGCAAGCGGGTGATGGGCGAGGTGCTGGCGCCGGTCTCGGACTCGACGGTCGTGCGCGTGCGCGGCGGCAAGGTGCTCGCGACCCGCGGGCCGTTCGTCGAGACCAGCGAGGTCGTCGTGGGCTTCGACATCCTCGAGGTCGAGGACCTCGACGAGGCGATCGAGATCGCGTCGCGGCATCCGATGGCCCGCAACGGCCAGATCGAGCTGCGCGCGTTCCAGCCCTGGGACGAGTAGCCCGTACGGCTCGGAGGGGTCGTCAGCGAACCGTCGTCAGCGCACTGTCGTCAGCGCACGAGGACCACTCCGAGCCCGCGTGTCGGCGAGACCGCGATGTCGCCGGAGTAGTTCGCGACGATCGGGTGGATGCCGCGCGGCAGCTTGCCGACCGGGATGCGGACGGTGAAGCCGCTGCCGTCGAGCGTGCCGGTGAAGGACTTGCCGGCAACGGTGATCTTGACCGTTCCGGTGGGCCGGGTCGCGCCCGTCGTGAAGTTCGACGGACGCACCTGCACCGTCACGACCACGGTGGACGACGTCGTCGCGACGCGCGGACTCGGCGTCACCAGTGCGATCGAGGAGTAGCGCAGGAGCAGGGGAGCGCTCGTCGCGACGGCCTCGCGCTGCCCGGACTGGCTCGTCCGCACCCGGACGATGATCTCGTGCCCGGTGTCGAGCAGGCCGACGGTGTACGTCTGCTTCGTCGCCCCGCGGATGGGCTCACCATCGAGGAGCCACTGGTAGTCGAAGGTCACCTTGCCGTTCCCGCCGACGGGCGTCCACCTGCCGGGGTCGGCCTTCAGGGTCCGCGTGAAGTCGGGGCTGCCGCTGATCGTCGGCGGAGCGGTGTTGACCGGAGCGAGCAGATCTACGACCGAGAACAGCGTCGTGGTGCCCGACACCTCGTTCGCGACGGCGAGCAGCGGTGAACCCGTGGCCGACGATGTCGCGGGGATGAAGGTCACGCCCTCCGGTCCGAGGTCGCCGGCCTGCGAGAGCACCGCCGCCGGGTCATCGGCATCCTCCACCGACACCGAGAAGTCGCGGTTGTTCACGTAGGTGACGAAGGTGGCGGCGCCCGGATCGGTGATGTCGTACACCGCGATGCCGCCGACGCGCTCGAACCCGATGAATGCGTACGTGCGATCGCCGATCGCACCGATCGAGAGGTTCTCGGGCTCCGGACCCTTGTCGTCACTCCGGCCCTCGAGCTCGGATGCGGTGTGACTCGAGTTGAAGAAGTCGGGGTTCGCCGTGTGGGTGATCTCTTCGAACGAGTCGCCCGAGTCGTACACCTGCGTGCCGTCGGTCGTCCAAATCGAGAACGAGCGGCCACCGAACGCGTAGAGGTCCGAGTAGCAGCCCGCCGCTGCGTCGAAGCCGAGCTCCTTCGTGACGTTGAGACGCCCGAGCTGGTCGTTGCCGAGTGAGCCGGCGAGGGGACTGTCGTCGCAGACGGGCCCGAAGCCGTCATCGGCGAGATCGCCGACTCGGACGGGCTCGGCGTAGTCGCCCCACTCCCGCGCGTCACCCTCGTTCGCGGTGACCAGGTAGGTCTGGCCGTTCGCCTGGTAGGCGTTGATGCCGTCGGGCATGTAGACGCCGTGCAGGCCTTCGAAGGTGCGGACGTCGAAGGTCGGCGCGTCGCGCGGGTCGCGGTCGCTCGGGTCGATGCCGTTGCCCGCCGTGCCGAGATCCTTGAAGCCGAGCGGCCAGATCGCCGTCACGGCCGCGGTCGCGAGGTCGATCTCGGCGACCGCATTGGCCTCCTGCAGCGACGCGTACGCGACGTCGCCGTCGATCGCGATGAACTCGGGCTCGAGGTTGCGGCTCACCGGGAGGTCGTCGCCGTGCGGCGCGGGCCCGAAGACGCGCACGTCGTCGGGGAGGTTCAGCGCACCGCCGGCCTCGAAGGCATGGAAGTCCGCGGTGCGGACGTCGCTCTGGGTGGGCGCCGCAAGCCCCGGCGCGGGGAGCCGCACGACCGAGATCGAGCCCTCGGGGTCGATCGAGAAGTCGTCGGCGGGCTCGCCCTCGTTCGCGACCACGGCGAAGGTGCCGTCGGCCGAGATCGAGACCATGTCGGGGAGCGCTCCGACGGTGACCTCGCCGAGGATGGGGAACTCGCCCCCGTCGCCGACGGCGTCGAAGAACACCAGGTGACCGCGATCGGTCTTCACTGCTGCCTCGAAGGCGATGATCCCCAGACCGTCCGAGCGCACGGCGACCGAGTTCGCGATGCCGTCCGACGTGATCACGGACTGCTGCGCGATCGCGGTCGGGTCGGAGTAGTCGAGCACGCTCACGGCGCCAGCCTGCGCGTTCACGACGAACAGGTGGTGACCGTGGGCGGCGACGATCTCGGCGCCGGACTCGTCGAAGACGCCGGTTTCGAAAGTGCCCACCGGGCTGAGGGCCAGGGCGGCGTCATCCGCCGAGTACTCGATCGGGTCGGGAACGATCGACGCGGCGGCGGCGGTCGAGACGCTGATCGTGGCGAGCGCGAGTGCCGCGACGGTCGCTGCGGCGACCGCCGAACGGGAGAGCAGGAGCGAAGGCATCGGTGTCCTCAGAGTCGGGGCGAGTGCTCTCAGTCGTAGTGGCGCGAGGTTACGGAAGGGTGAACGTGTCGCGGCCGGATGTGCGCAGGACCGCGAGCTACCAGGCGCGGTTGGCGACGAGGTCCCAGCCGCGTGCCGTGGCCGTGCCGAGGCCTCCCTTGGGGTCCTGCGAGAAGGTCGTCACCCGGATGCGGTTGTACGACAGCGCGAATGAGTCCGCCAGACTCGGGCCACCTCCGCCGCCCACTGTGCCGACCGTCGTGACGAGGACGTCCTCGAAGTCCCACCTCATGAACAGGACGGGCCGGTCTCCTTCGCGCAGCGCCTCGAACGTGGCGGTTGCGGCGTGCTTGCCCGACACGCACGCTGCGAACAGGAGCGGTGTGGCAACACTGGTCCACGCGGTGAACGCCGCCGGGCGGAACTCTGCCTTGCCGGCTCCGGCGCCGCCCCCGTGATGCGCCATTCCCACCGCTTGGCTGACCCCGCCGTCCGCCGACAGCAGCGGGATCCACTTCTCGTGACCCTTCTCCGTCGCGTCGCCCGGTATTGCGTCGATCTTCAGGAACATGTCCATGCTTCAGGATCCCACCGGCCGATCCGCACGGAAAGGCCGACCGGTAATACTAGGAGGACCGGAAAAATAGATGGATGTCCTAGTATGATGAGCACACTGACAAAGCCGGGACCACGAGCCCCAGCATCCTGCGTGAAGGAACACCGATGACGATGACCCTGACCCCCACCACGTCCGACGAACGTGCGGCGATCCTCGACGCCGTGCGCGACTTCGCGCAGTCCGAGCTCGCGCCGCATGCGCTGGAGTGGGACGAGCAGAAGCACTTCCCCCGCGAGGCGCTGGGCCGTGCCGGCGAACTGGGTCTCGGCGGCATCTACGTCCGCGAGGATGTGGGGGGTTCGGAGCTGAGCCGGTCGGACACGGCTGCGATCATCGAGGAGCTCGCCTACGCCGACCCTGCGATCGCCGCCTACATCTCGATCCACAACATGGTCGCGTGGATGATCGACACCTACGGCAGCGACGAGCAGCGACAGCTGTGGCTGCCGCGACTCACCGCCATGACCGACTTCGGCGCGTACTGCCTCACCGAACCCGGAGCGGGGTCGGATGCCGCGGCGCTCGCGACGAGCGCGATCCGGGTTGCTGACGGGCAGGGTGGCGAGGAGTACGTGCTGACGGGAGTGAAGCAGTTCATCTCGGGCGCGGGCGAGGCATCCGTCTACGTGGTCATGGCGCGCACCGATCCTTCGACGGGCTCGGGGACCGGTGGTGCGCGCGGCATCAGCGCGTTCCTGGTGCCTGCCGACGCTCCGGGACTGTCGTTCGGCGCGAACGAGAAGAAGATGGGATGGAACGCCCAGCCGACGAGGCAGGTGATCCTCGACGCGGTGCGCGTGCCGGCATCCGCCCTGCTCGGGGTGGAGGGCCAGGGCTTCAAGATCGCGATGTCGGGACTCAACGGCGGCCGCGTCAGCATCGCCGCCTGCTCGCTCGGCGGCGCCCAGTTCGCCCTCGACCGGGCGCTGCGCTACGTGCACGAGCGCTACACGTTCGGTGAGCCGCTGGCCGAGAAGCAGGCCGTCGTCTTCGCTCTCGCCGACATGGCGACGGAGCTGCGGGCGGCCCGCGCGCTCGTCCGCGATGCAGCCATCGCGCTCGACGAGAAGTCGCCAGACGTGGCGATGCAGTGCGCGATGGCCAAGCGATTCGCGACCGACACCGGCTTCCGTATCGCGAACGAGGCGCTCCAGCTGCACGGCGGCTACGGCTACCTGCACGAGTACGGCATCGAGAAGGTGGTGCGCGACCTGCGCGTGCACCAGATCCTCGAGGGCACGAACGAGATCATGCGCGTCATCATCGGCCGCGAGCTCGTCGAGGGCTCGCGATGATCTTCCGACAGGCTGAGGGCGGGTCACGCGCTGCGCGCGTGGCGTTCCTGGGCCTCGGGCACATGGGCCTGCCGATGGCGAAGAACCTGTCGGCGGCTGGACACGATGTCGTCGGGTTCGACGTGTTCCCCGCCGCCGTCGATGCGGCGCGCGAAGCGGGGCTGGGGGTCGCAGCGTCGGGGACGGATGCCGCAGCCGCGGCCGACGTCGTCATCACGATGTTCCAGAGCGGCGCACAGGTGATCGAGGCGTATCGCGGAGTCGACGGGGCCGCGGGGCTCCTGGCCGTCGCGGCACCCGGCACCCTGTTCATCGACTCCTCGACCATCGCCGTCGACGAGGCGCGTGCCGCGCATGCCCTGGCCGAGGCTGCCGGACATCGCTCGCTCGACGCACCCGTATCGGGCGGGGTCGTCGGCGCCGAGAACGCCACGCTCGCGTTCATGGTCGGCGGGTCGGACGAGGACTTCGCCGCGGCGGCTCCCCTGCTCGAGGCGATGGGCCGCCGCATCGTGCACTGCGGCGGCGCCGGGCTCGGCCAGGCGGCCAAGGTGTGCAACAACATGATCCTCGCGGTGTCGCAGATCGCGGTCGCCGAAGCCTTCGTACTGGGCGAGCGGCTCGGGCTCGAACATCAGGCGCTCTTCGACGTGGCCTCGAACGCGTCCGGTCAGTGCTGGGCGCTGACGACGAACTGCCCGGTTCCCGGACCTGTGCCGACAAGCCCCGCCAACCGCGACTATCAGCCGGGCTTCGCGGGCTCGCTCATGTCGAAGGATCTCGGGCTCGCCGAGCAGGCGATCGATCTGACCGGCGTCGACGCACGGATGGGGCGGCTCGCACGCGAGATCTACCTCGAGTTCGCGGCCGGCCCCGGAGCCGGGCAGGATTTCTCAGGGATCATCAACACGATCCGCACCGACAGCGCCCCAGCCTGAGGAGAGTCATGACGAGCTACGACACCATTCTGGTGGAGACGCGCGGCCGCGTCGGCTGGATCACGCTGAACCGGCCCGATGCGCTCAACGCCCTGAACACGCAGGTGATGACGGATGTCGTGGCCGCGGCATCCGCTTTCGATGCGGATGAGGCGATCGGCGCCATCGTGCTCACCGGATCGGAGCGCGCGTTCGCCGCGGGAGCCGACATCAAGGAGATGGAGTCCAAGTCCGGACTCGACGTGCTGATGGGCGATCATTTCGGCGGGTGGGCGCAGTTCGCGGCGGTTCGGACCCCGGTGATCGCCGCCGTGTCGGGCTATGCCCTCGGAGGCGGCTGCGAGCTCGCGATGATGTGCGACATCATCATCGCCGCAGACACCGCGAAGTTCGGCCAGCCCGAGATCAACCTCGGCGTCATCCCCGGGATGGGCGGATCGCAGCGGCTGCTCCGTGCCGTGGGGTACTACAAGGCTGCCGACCTGATCCTCACGGGACGGATGATGGATGCCGCCGAAGCCGAGCGCTCGGGCCTTGTGTCGCGGGTCGTCCCCGCGGCCGAGCTGCTCGCCGAGGCGGGCAAGACGGCCGAGACGATCGCCGCGAAGTCGCTTCCGTCCGTGTATGCCGCGAAGGCGGCGCTGGATGCGGCGATGGAGACGACGCTGGCCGAGGGCCTGAGATTCGAGCGCCACGTCTTCGCATCGCTCTTCGACACCTCCGACCAGAAAGAGGGCATGTCGGCCTTCCGCGAGAAGCGCAGCCCGGATTTCACCAACCGGTGAGCGACTGTGGTCAGAGCGGGTCGGGGATCGGCCGGGGATCCGTGAAGTCCCCGGCATCCTTGCGGAAGCGCGCGAGTATCCGCACGAGCGCGACCATGTCCTCCTCGGCGAGTGCGGGGTCGGCGAACACCTCGGTGTTGAGCGCGCGGGTGGCGCGGTCGACGAGGTCGCGACCCGCAGGCGTGAGCACGAGCATCGCAGCCCGGCCGTCGATCGGGTGCGGCTCACGCACGATCAGGCCGTCGCGGACGAGGCGGTCGACGGTGTTCGTCACGCTCGTGGGGTGCACCTGCAGCCGTGCGATGGCGCTCGCCATCGGCATCCGTCCCTGGCGGGTGAAGCCCAGCAGGCGCAGCATCTCGTACCGTGCGAACGAGAGCGCAAACGGTTTCAGCGCACCGTCGATGCGCGCCATCAGCAGCTGCTGGGCGCGGATGATCGAAGTCACGACCGACATGCCGGCCGCGGCATCCGTCCATCCATGCGCCGACCACTGGCGCTTGGCTTCGGCGATCGGATCGACGGGAAGCGGTCCCGATCTGGGCATCGCACGCCTCCCTTCCGACGGTCTCCACGGTAGTCCGTGGTCGGTCCAGGTCACTCGTGGCACGGCGCGGAGCCCGCGAACCAGGCGCAATCGCAACGCCGGTGTCGCCATAGACTCGATTCGACAAAGGAGTGGTGCGTGATGAAGATCGTCGTCCTGGTCAAGGAGGTCCCGGACACGTACGGGGATCGCAAGCTGTCGTTGGAGACAGGCCTTGCGGACCGTGGTGCGTCCGAGACGGTGCTGGATGAGATCGGCGAGCGCTCCCTCGAGGTCGCCCTGTCCTTTGCAGACAAGAACCCGGGCACGGAGGTCGTCGTGATGTCGATGGCGCCGGAAGGATCGGCCGCGACGGTGCGAAAGGGTCTCGCGATGGGCGCCGCGTCGGCCGTGCACATCGCCGACGAAGGGCTCGTCGGCGCGGACCTCGGACTCACCGCCGAGGTGCTCGCCGCCGCGCTGCAGCGCACCGGGTTCGATCTCGTGATCGCGGGCAACCAGTCGACGGACGGTTCCGGGGGAGTGATGCCGGCGATGATCGCCGAGCTGCTCGACCTGCCCGCCGCGACCTCGCTGAACTCCGTCGAGATCGCCGACGGCAAGGTCTCGGGCGAGCGCGCGTCGGACGGCGCCACGATCAGCGTGACGGCCGAACTGCCCGCGGTGATCTCCATCACCGAGCGACTGCCGGACGCCCGGTTCCCGAACTTCAAGGGCATCATGGCGGCGAAGAAGAAGCCGTTCGAGACGGTGACCCTTGCCGACCTCGCCGTCGAGCCCGAGGATCACTCGGCATCCCGGTCGATCATCATCGGGCTGTCCGAGAAGCCGCCGCGCGCGGCGGGAGTGACGATCGTCGACGACGGGAACGCCGGCGAGCAGCTCGCGGACTTCCTCATCCAGAACCGGCTCGCGTAGGAGTGGCTGTCATGACGTTCGCTGAAGACTCGATCCTCGTGCTGCTCGATGTGACCCCATCCGGCCAGCTCGCCAAGAGCGCCGCGGGACTCCTCGGCGCGGCCGCATCGGTGGGCACCCCGGTCGCCCTCGTCGTAGCACCCGGCTCGGCGGTCGAGGCGATCGCGGGTGATGCAGCGGCCCTCGGCGCGGTCCATGTGCTCACCGCCGAAGGAGACTCCGCCCGGCTGACGGTTCCACTGGTGGATGCCCTGGCTGCGGCGTCCGACCTGGTGCGCCCTGACGCGATTCTGGTGTCACACTCCGTCGAGGGTCGGGATGTCGCGGGCAGATTGGCGGCACGGACGCGTTCGGGGCTGGCGGTGGATGCGGTCGGAGTCTCTCGCGACCCGGAGGGTGTGGTCGCGCACCACTCGGTGTACGGCGGCGCCTACAACGTGGACTCCGCGGTGACCTGGGGAGCTCCCGTCATCACCGTCCGGCAGGGTTCGATCGACGCGCGCGCGGAGTCGGTGGGCTCACCCGTCGTGGAGAGTCTCGATGTGACCGCATCCGGCCGGAAGGCCGCATCCGTCGTCTCTGTCGACGAGACGGTCGTGGTCTCGTCGCGTCCCGAGCTGCGGGGTGCGGCCAAGGTCGTCTCGGGAGGCCGCGGGCTCGGATCGGAGGAGAAGTTCGCCCTTGTCGACCAGCTGGCCGACGCGCTCGGCGCCGCGGTGGGCGCGTCGCGCGCGGCCGTCGACGCCGGATACGTTCCGCAGTCATACCAAGTCGGCCAGACCGGAGTGTCGGTGTCGCCGCAGCTGTACATCGCCCTGGGCATCTCTGGCGCCATCCAGCACAAGGCCGGCATGCAGACCGCCAAGACGATCGTCGCGATCAACAAAGACGCGGATGCGCCGATCTTCGAGATCGCCGACTTCGGCGTGGTCGGCGACCTGTTCACCGTGGTGCCGCAGCTGATCGCGGCGCTCGAGGCGAAGAAGGCGTAACCCGCGGATGGCGACCTACGGGGGCACGGTCCGGCGCGGACTGCCGAGGCGACCCGGGGGAGACCCCTGGCCCGCGAACGGCGAGGGTGTCTTGCCGGTCGCTGAGCTTGCGGTCGCTGAGCCTGTCGAAGCGTCCGCCGCAGAGGCAGCGCCCCCGGCATCCAACCGGACTCTCCGGCAAGGCCTGCCGCGCAGGTCAGGCGGCGAGGCTCGGCCTGGCGCCGGCTCGGGGAGCGCCGGGGATCCGTCAACCAGGCTGCGCCGCGGGCTGCCGCGCGTCGCCGGCGGGGACCCGTGGCCGCCCGCGGTCGTCACATCGCCCGTTCGGGTGACAGAAGCGGCGGCCGCTTCGCCGGTGACCGCGCAGGCGGTGACACCCGAGCGCGAAGTTGCTGAGGCCGAGGGCGCTCGGGTGGCAGAGGTTGCGGCATCCGCCGCGGTGACCTCCCAGAACCCGACGCTCGAACAGGATGTCGCGGCGGACGCGACTGCGCTGCGCCGAGGACTCCCGCGCGTCGCCGGCGGCGAGCCGTGGCCTCCGGCCGGTGCGGTCGCCACTCACCGGATCGTCGCCACCGCCACCCCGGCGGCCGCTGCCACCCCGGCGGTCGCAGACACGCCAGTGGTCGCAGACACGCCAGCGGTCGCTGCCACCCCACCGGTCGCTGCCACCCCACCGGTCGCAGACACGCCTGCGGTCGCAGACACGCCAGCGGTCGCTGAGCTTGTCGAAGCGCCCGCGGGCCCTTCGACAAGCTCAGGTACGGCTCCTTCTCCTGCGGTCGACTTCAGCGTGCCGCTGCCCTTCACGCGGACCGTGTGGCCGGGCAAGGACGCCTTCGTCCGGCCCGAGCCCACGCCTGAGCCGAAGCGGTACGGCCCGTTCACCCGTCTGCAGTGGGCGGGTGCGGTGATCGTCGGCGGTGCCGGGCTGTTGTTCGCGGCGGGCATGGCGGTGCTGTTCGTACGGTGGTTCCTCAGCCTGGAGTTCATGCAGGAGTTCCTCATCACCTACCCGGGCGAGTACCCGCTGCCCGAAGGGGCGCCCGTCGGGATTCCGCCGTGGCTCGGCTGGCAGCACTTCTTCAACGTGTTCCTGATGGTGCTGATCATCCGCAGCGGGCTGCAGGTGCGCACCGAGAAGCGCCCCAGCGCGTTCTGGTCACGACGGAACAGCAAGCGCAAGATCAGCCTGAACCTGTGGTTCCACCAGTCGCTCGACATCCTGTGGATCGTCAACGGCGTGATCTTCATCGCGCTGCTGTTCGCCACGGGCCAGTGGATGAAGCTCGTGCCGACGAGCTGGGCGGTGTTCCCGAATGCGATCAGCGCCGGACTGCAGTACGTGTCGCTGGACTGGCCGACCGAGAACGGCTGGGTCAACTACAACAGCCTGCAGCAGCTCGCCTACTTCGTGACGGTGTTCCTCGCTGCGCCACTCGCTATCGCCACCGGGGCGAGGATGAGCGGCATCTGGCCGAAGAACGCCAAGGGCCTCAACAAGGCGTACCCCGTCGAGTGGGCGCGGGCGGTGCACTTCCCGGTGATGCTGTACTTCGTGGCGTTCATCATCGTGCACGTCACGCTGGTCTTCGCGACCGGGGCGCTGCGAAACCTGAACCACATGTACGCGTCGCAGGATGTGGTCAACTGGGTCGGATTCTGGATCTTCGTCGCATCGATGGTCGTGATCGCCGCGGGCTGGGTCGCCGCACGCCCCCTCGTCCTGGCCCCGATCGCCCGGCTGTTCGGCAAGGTCAGCGGACGCTGACATCGCCGCACATCAGCGGTCGCTGAGCTTGCCGAAGCGCCGCATTTCAGGTCCCTTCGACAGGCCCAGGGACCGGAGGGGCTCAGGGGCCGGAGGGGCTCAGGGACCGGAGGGGCTCAGTGCCGTGCCCGCCGCAAATCCCTCGGCGTAGGCCTCGTCCGCACCGAGGCGGAACATGTCGCGCTCGAGCGGGCGCACGATCGATCGCGCCCCGGGCAGGTCCAGGCTGCCGACGAGGTCGGCGCGACCGCGGACGACGGCGACCGGCCGTCGCGACGTCTTGCCCTTCACCAGGTCGGCCGCAGCGGCGATCTCGTCGGCGACGCACGGCATGGTCACGACGAGCGCTCGGCCCTCAGCATCCGTCCCGCCGCGCAGATCCTCGAAGACGTGCAGGCCGGCGGCCCCGATCGCGGAGTCGGTCTGCCCTTCCCGCCATGCGCGGCCGAGGGTGTCCGACACGATGACGCCGACTTCTACGCCGAGCAGCGATCGCAGGCCCGTCGCGAGGGCTCGGGCCGAGGCATCCGGATCCATCGGCAGCAGCAGAACGGTGCCGTGGGGAGTGTTCGAGGCATCGACCCCGGCGGCGGCCGACACGATGCCGAGACGATTCTGCACGATGCGGGTGGTGCCGCCGTTCGGTGTCTGACGACTTGCCACCACACGCACGGTCTCGGCGGTGATGGCGTCTTCACGATCGTCGGCGGCGACCGTGCGGCCTTCGGCCTTCGAGACGATCTTCGACGTCACCACGAGGATGTCGCCGTCTGCCAGCGCGCCGGCCGCGGCGTCTGCGATCAGGCTCACGAGATCAGCGCCGGCGGTGATCTCCGGGATGCCCTCGAGAGCCCAAGCCTGCAGCACGTCCGGCGGCGTCAGCGGGCGAACCGCACCTCGGTGAGCGTCTCACCCAGGAACGGCTCGGTGTGGGCGGCGCCGTCGGCGGCGAAGCCGTTGCGGACGTAGAAACGGTGGGCGCGGGGGTTGTCGTCGGCCACCCAGAGGTAGACCTGCTCGTCTTCGTCGATGACGGCGTCGAAGAGCTTCTGGCCGATGCCCGTACCATGCCAGGCGTCGAGGAGGTAGATGAAGTACAGCTCGCGGAACCGCGGGGCGTCCTTGTCGCGCGCCGGGCCGGAGCCGGCGAATCCGACGATCTCACCGTCGACGAGCGCGGCGAACATCTTGAACTCAGGGCCCTGCACCGCCCAGTGCGTCCAGAGTTCGGCCATGCGCCGAGGGGAGATCTTCTCGAGAGCGGCCTTGCTGATCAGGTGGTCGTATGTTTCGTGCCAGCACGTCGCGTGCACCCGTCCCAGTGCCTCGGCGTCGACATCCCGCACCGGACGGACGACGACGTCGGTCTGCAGTTCGGCTTCCATGGCCAGACTCTACGCTCGCTCCGGCGCGAGGCGAAATCCGCCGGATTGCGAGGCGGGATCGGCTGTGAATGTCGATCGGATGCCGCGCTTCGAGTGTGTGAAATTGCCGGCCGGCCCGGCGGGCATCGGGTTCGGCTCCTCCCCAACCGCCGCGATTCTGACGCTAGAAGGGACTTCTCCACAGCTTTCGTTTCAACGCTTGATCTGGGAGATCATCGGCGGTCCAATGTCGGGGGCCCTCACCAGAATCGAGTCATGAACACCCTCGCTGCAGCGCTCGAAGCAGTCGATGCGGCGCTCGCGGGTGTCGTCGAGGAGATGTTCGCTGCTGACGACGCGCAGGGCGTTTCGGACGACGAGTTGCTCGCGGTACTCGGGTTGTCGGCGCGCATCGCTCGCCGAGCGGAGGCGGTGCAGATCGAGAGCGTCGCGCAGATTTACTACCGATCGAGCGTGCCGGCGCGCGATGAGCGGATGACGTCGCGATATGGATGTCGATCGACCAACGAGCTGGTGCAGCGGGTTACGCGGGCATCGTCCCGCTCCGCGGCCGAGCTGGTCAAAGCAGGACACGTGATCATCCGCGAGGTTGCGCCATCGTCGGGAGAGACGCTCCCGGCTGAGTATCCCGCCATGCGTGCGGTGCTCGCGTCCGGGCATGTCGGTCTCGACGGCCTGCTCGCCGTTGTGGGGCCGCTCGCCGGCGTCGCCGGTGTCGCGGGCCGTGCCGCGCATCAGGCGGCCGATGAGGAGCTTGCCGCCGCAGCGCGAGGCGAGGGGGTGGATGCTGCTCCTCCGGCCTGCGCCGACGACCTTCGCGCCCTCGCATCTGTGTGGGCGACCTACCTCGACCAGGACGGCGCGGAGCCCCGCGAAGCGGTCGCGATGCGCAAACGTGGATTGGCTGTCGGCGTCTGCCGCGACGGCCTCGTGCCGGTGCGCGGCAACCTCCTGCCCGAGGTGGCAGGCCAGCTGAAACTCGTATTCGACAGCATCCTGAATCCGAAGGTCGATGGCTCCTCGTCAGGTCCCGAGTTTCGCCAGACAGGTCCCGAGGGTGCCCCGGTCGACAGCCTCGCCGATGACCGCACGCGCGCGCAGAAGCAGCACGATGCCTTCGCGACGGCGATCTTCAAGGTCGCGGGTTCGGGCGCCCTGCCGACGCTCGGCGGCGCGGCTCCGACATTGGTGGTCTCCGTACGCGCCGCAGATCTGCAGAGCGGTCGCGGATTCGCCCACATCGACGGCTTCGACGAGCCGGTGTCACTGAGTCTTGCCCGGCAGGTCGCGTGCTGCGGCAACGTCGAGCGGGTGATCAGCGACAAGCGAGGCCGCATCGTGGCGATCGAGACGTCCGATCGGATCTTCAACTACCACCAAAGGCTCGGGATTGCTCTTCGCGACGGGGAGTGCATCATTCCGGGGTGCCACGTCCCTGCGAGCTGGTGTGAAATCCATCATGTCCGTGAGCATTCTCGCGGCGGCTCGACCGGCACCGACAACGGTGTTCCGCTCTGCTGGCACCACCATCGAACGCTCGACTGCAGCGGATGGCAGATCCGCATGAATCACGGCGTCCCCGATGTGCGCGGACCGACCTGGTGGGATGGCTCGGGCACGTGGCGGGCGGTCACGATGTCACCCACCCGATTGCGCGAACGCCTGGGTGAACGCACGACAGGCACCTGATCACGACCGGCACCTGATACGGGGGTGGAATACCGTCCGTTGGCGGCTCGATGGTGGAACCCCACAATCGAATCGACGCGTCCGTTGACCCATGGCTACCATCGCTTCTCGTGAATGTGATCTGGCGGACCCTCCTCATCACCGTGCTCGCGAGGCGGCGCGTGCGCCGTCAGGGGCGCATCGATCCGGTAGCCGTGGGCGTCATCCGGCTGACGACCCTGCCCACGGATCTCGACATCCTGCGGCACATGAACAACGGTCGCTACCTGTCGCTGTTCGACCTCGGCCGATGGGATCTGCTCATCCGGACAGGGATGGCCGACGCGATGCGCAGGCATGGCTGGTACGCGGTGGTGTCGAGCGAGACGATCACCTTTCGCAAGTCGCTGAACCCTTGGCAGCGCTTCGACGTCGAATCGCGCTTCATGGGGCACGACGACAAGGCGCTCTATCTCGAGCACCGTGCGGTCGTCGACGGTGAGGTCTACGCGCGAGCCATCATCCGCGCGCGCATGCTCAAGCGCTCCGGCGGCACGCTGTCGCACGATGAACTGTTCGCCGCGCTCGGCAGGCCTGACGGGCTCCCGGATGTCGCACCCTGGGTGCACGACTGGGCCGCGGCATCCGCTCTGCCGTCCACCCGCGCCGACGCACCGAGCGTCTGGCGCTGACGCAGGCTAGACGCGTCCGCGACGCCGACTGCGCCGCACGCCGTCGCCCACGAGGAGGATACCGCCGAGGCCGAGAGCGGCCACTGCGGCCAGGGGCAGCCAGCCGGTGTCGCCGCCGCTCGCCGCCAGCGCGGGGTCGGTCGGCGTCGGCGTGACCCCGGCGGTCGGAGACGCACTCGGCGTCGGCGTCGGCGTGAGTGTCGGTGTGGGTGTCGGTGTCGGTGTGGGTGTCGGCGTCGGCGTGGGTGTCGGTGTCGGCGTCGGGGTGGGTGTCGGACCCGCCTCGACACACGTCAGCTCGGTGCCGAACGGGAAGTCGTGGATCTCGCGCGGCAGACCCACTGGAGCGGCGATCGGAAGGCCGTGGATGAACGCGGCCGCGATCACGTTGCCCTCGATGTTCTGGGTCACCTGCCAGTTGACGAGCGCTCGCGGTGCGTAGACCGTCCCTTGCAGGCTGTCGCCTCCGGTCACCGTCATGGTGGTCGCATCCACGAAGTTCCACAGGATGAAGGGCGCCGACACCGAGCTGATGCCTGCGCTGTTCGGCATCGAGCCGATGAAGTCGCCGGTGATGTTCACGAGCAGCGGTGTGTCCGCGCTGGGGGCTGTCGGATACGTGATCTCCGCCAGATTGGCGAGATCGGACGCGGTGATGTTCAGCACGTTCGTCTGGCCGGCGACCAGCGTCAGCCGTGCATTCGTCCCAGGGGGATACGGAGTCGGAAGGTCCGCGCCGTCGTCGCGGGCGACGAGCTCGATCGTCGGCGTACAGCTGCCGAGCAGCGTCGACGTGTCGCGGTAGAGCTCGAAAGCGGCCGGGAGGTCGATGAGGTCGTCCGGGACGGGCGCCGCGATGGAGGCCGGCGTCTGGGTGACTGTGCCCTCGATCCGCGGCTGGGTCTCGAAGGTGCCGCCGGGCGGCACGATGTGGAAGTTCTGCACCGCACCGTTGGAGTCGGTGTCGAAGGCGGTGTAGGTGGACGTGTCGGCGACTTTGGCGTACCCGGCACCGCCGAGCAGTCGAAGGATGAGCCCGCTGTCGGCGGGGAATCGGATGCCGCCTCCGACGAAGAGGGTCACGGACTGCGTCTCGCCAGGCACGGTGAAGGTCGGTCGCGCAGCTTCCAGGTTGTACGTGCGGTTGAACGCCAGGTCGCCGCCGAGCGCGAGCGTTCCTTCCGCCTCGTCGGCGTTGAGCTGCACATCGTTCTCGATGAAGGCCAGAAAACCGCTGTTGGCGGGGTGCCCGTCGAGGGGCTGGGTCACCGGATTGATCGGCCCTATCGTGTCGCCGGGCGCCGCTCCAGCGCTGGCTGCGATGAAGGACGACACGATCACCACGGTCGCCAGAGTCCCTCCGACGGTGCACATCAGTGTGATCGTTCGCCGCCGCTGCATCTGTCCAGGCTCTCTCAGCCTGCCGCCGGAGGCAACCGCCGTGGGCCAAAGGTGGGGACTCTCGGGTGTTTCGAGACCCATAGCCGACGTACGCGGGGAGCGCAAGACCTTTGCCCCAGGCGGCGCGATCGGGTTTCGTGCCAGGAGTGCGTCGTCCGCGACCCGGCGGCATCGCACAGAAGGAGTCACCCATGGATAACGCTGTACTGGTGTGGATCATCATCGCCATCATCGTCGTGGCGATCGTCATCGTCGGAGCGCTCGCCCTCACCTCCCGCAGACGCAACGAGCAGCGCCGTCGCACCGAACACGACAAGGCCGAGAAGCTGCGCGAAGAAGCGCGTGAGTCTGATCTCGCCGCACGCGAAGGCGAAGCACGAGCTGCGCAGGCGCGAGCGGATGCCGCAACGGCAGCCGCCGAAGCGCAGCAGGCCCAGGCGCGTGCTGCTCAGGCGGATCTCGACGCTCAGCGCCTCAGCGACACCGTCGACGAGCACGCCGCCGATGCATCGAAGCATCGCGCCGAGCAGCAGGAGACCCTGCGCAAAGCCGATGAGGTCGACCCGTATGTGACGGCGGATGCCGAACCCGAAGTCGTCGACGACCAGCCGGCCACCCGGTCCCGACGCGCGGATCGCGTCTGACGAACTCATTCCCCGCATCGTCTGCCCGGCGAGACACGCGCTAAGCGCTCGGCTGTCTCGCCGGGCGGGCGGCACCTAGGCTGGATGCCATGGTGACCGACCCTTCACAGGGGGACACCGACCTCACGGCATCCGGCGACGACCTCGCCGCGCGTGCCGTGCTGCTGGCGCAGCGGTGGATCACCGAAAGCGCCGAGGTCGACGTGGACCCCGCCGCCGAGCGACTCGCCGGCGTACTGAAAGACCCGAACGGGCTTCCCTTCACGATCGGCTTCGTCGACGGCGTGATGCGTCCCGAGAGCCTGACGGCCGCGGCATCCAATCTGAGCCGCGTGGCACCCCTCGTCCCCGGGTTCCTGCCGTGGTACCTGCGCGGGGCAGTCCGAGTCGGTGGCGCCGTGGCCCCGATCCTGCCGTCGCCGGTCGTGCCCATCGCACGTCGCGTGCTGCGTGAGATGGTCGGGCACCTCGTCGTCGACGCGCGACCCGAGAAGCTCGGGCCGGCGATCGCGGCGATCCGCGAGAGCGGCGCGAAGCTCAACCTCAATCTGCTCGGCGAGGCCGTGCTCGGTGAGGATGAGGCGCTGCGCCGGCTCGACGGCATCCATGACCTGATCCGTCGCCCCGATGTCGACTACGTGTCGGTGAAGGTGTCGGCGATCGCGAGTCATATCTCGATGTGGGCGTTCGACGAAGTGGTCGACAAGGTCGTGGAACGACTGCTGCCGCTCTATGTGACGGCGGCCGGCCCTTCGACAGGCCCAGGGACCGACACCACCTTCATCAACCTCGACATGGAGGAGTACCGCGACCTCGACCTCACGATCGCCGTCTTCACCCGCATCCTCGAAGACCCGCGCCTGCGCGACCTCGAGGCGGGGATCGTGCTGCAGGCCTACCTCCCCGACGCGCTGCCGGCGCTGGAGCAGCTGACCACATGGGCACAGGCACGCGTCGCGGCAGGCGGGGCGCGCATCAAGGTGCGACTGGTCAAGGGTGCGAACCTGGCGATGGAGCGAGTCGATGCCGTCATGCACGGCTGGTCGCTGGCCACGTACGACGCGAAGGTCGACTCCGACGCCAGCTACCTGCGCTGCCTCGAGTTCGCACTTCGGCCCGAGAACACCGCAGCGGTGCGGATCGGCGTCGCAGGACACAACATGTTCGACATCGCCTACGCGTGGCTGCTCGCGGCCGAGACCGGCGTTCAGCACGATGTCGAGTTCGAGATGCTGCTCGGCATGGCCCAGGGCCAGGTGCACGCGGTGGCGCGCGAGGTGGGGCATGTGCTGCTCTACGTGCCCGTCGTGCGTCCGGACGAGTTCGACGTGGCGATCAGCTATCTCGTGCGGCGCCTCGAAGAGAACGCCTCGAGCGAGAACTTCCTCTCGGCGGCATTCGAGCTCGCCGACGACCCCGCGATGTTCGACCGCGAGCGGGACCGGTTCCTCGCCTCGCTCGAGCGCGCCGTGGATCCGGCCCTTCGCACCGGACCGAACCGCCGGCAGGACCGCACCGCGGCGTTGCCGGACTCGCTGCGCGCGCGTGCCCGGCTGCAACACGGCGACACGGGCGAGGACGACGCGGGGCTCACGCAGGCGGTGCTCGGAATCGCCCGTTCCGCCGGGACTGACGCGGGCGACACCGCGCCGCTCGCTCCGGTCGCTGCCGAGGAGCAGACCTTCGGCGGCGGGGCCTTTGTCGAGACCGCGGTGTTCGCGTCGCGAGAGTCGGAGGGCCGAGCCGCCGGAGCCCCCGGCTTCCGCAATGCCGCCGACACCGACCCTGCGCTTCCCGCCAACCGGGCGTGGGCGCGCGAGATCGTGGGTCGCATCGAGGCGTCGACGGCCGGTGACGCGACGATCGCGGCCGCTCGCGTCGACGACGAGGGGACGCTCGAGGCGATCGTCGGCCGGGTGAGGGATGCCGCGGCGCGATGGGGTGCGATGCCCGCCGCCGAGCGCTCTGTGATCATCGCCGAGGCCGCGCGTTCGCTCGAGGCGCGTCGCGGCGAGCTGATCGAGGTGGCGGCTTCGGAGACCGGCAAGATCTTCGCCGAGGCGGATGTCGAGGTCAGCGAGGCCGTGGACTTCGCGAGCTATTACGCCGCGACCGCACGCGAGCTGGATCGCGTCAGCGGCGCCGTCTTCGAGCCCGCCCGGCTGACCGTGGTCACCCCTCCCTGGAACTTCCCCGTCGCGATCCCCGCCGGCGGCGTGCTCGCGGCGCTCGCCGCCGGATCGGGCGTGGTGTTCAAGCCCGCGCCCCAGGCGCGACGGTGTGCCGCCGTCGTCGCTGAGGCGCTGTGGGAGGCGGGCGTTCCTCGGGATGTGCTGGCGCTCGTCGACATCGACGAAGGCTCACTCGGCCGGCGGCTCCTGTCCCATCCCGACGTCGATCGCGTCATCCTCACCGGATCGTGGGAGACGGCCGCACTGTTCCGCTCGTGGCGCCCCGACCTGCCGCTCCTCGCCGAGACCAGCGGCAAGAACGCGATGATCGTGATGCCGTCGGCCGACCTCGACCTGGCAGCGGGCGATGTCATCAAGAGTGCGTTCGGCCATGCCGGCCAGAAGTGCTCGGCGGCCTCGCTCGCGATCCTCGTCGGTCCGGTCGGCCGGTCACGCCGGTTCGCTCGCCAGTTGGTGGATGCCGCGGCATCGCTCCGCGTCGGACCGCCGACCGATCCGCTGGCCGAGGTCGGCCCCGTGATCGAGCCGCCGCAGGGCAAGCTCGCATGGGCGCTGTCGACCCTCGACGAGGAGGAGCAGTGGCTGGTCGAGCCCAAACTGGTAACGGTTGCTATGCCTGTCGAAGCACAGGGACGGGACGGCATCCCGGAACTCGCCGGTCGTCTCTGGAGTCCCGGCATCCGCACCGGGGTGCAGCCGGGGTCGCGATTCCACCAGGAGGAGTTCTTCGGGCCGGTGCTCGGCATCATGCACGCACACTCGCTCGCACACGCGATCGAGCTTCAGAACGCGGTCGCGTACGGCCTCACGGCCGGGCTCTACACACAGAACCCCGATGACCTCGCGACGTGGCTCGACCGCGTCGAGGCCGGAAACCTCTACGTCAACCGGGGGATCACGGGTGCGATCGTGCAGCGCCAGCCGTTCGGCGGCTGGAAGCGCTCGTCGGTCGGCGCCGGCACCAAAGCGGGCGGACCGAACTACCTTGTCGGCCTCGGATCGTGGCGTGCCACCTCGGGCAGCACCGGTTCCGCGACGCTGCACCTGCGGGGGCTCGACTCGCGTATCTCGTCGGTCATCGAGGCGGCTCAGCCGTCGCTGGACTACGAGTCCTTCGAGTGGCTGCGTCGAGGTGCCCTGTCGGACGCGATCGCGTGGGACCGCGAGTTCGGACAGGTGAAGGATGTCTCGGGGCTCGGCATCGAGCGCAACCTCTTCCGGTACCGTCCGATCTCTGCAGTCGCCATCCGTGCGGCGGCCGATGCGTCCTGGCAGGCCGTCCTCCGTGTCGCGATCGCGGGCATCCGCGCGGGGTCGTCGCTGACGCTGAGCGCGTCTGTCGGGCTCCCCGCCGCGGTGCGTCGCGCCTTCAGCGACCAGGGCATCGCCGTGTTCGTCGAGACCGATGAGCAGTGGATCCAGCGCATGGTCGGCTCGACCGACATCATCGCCGAGGCGGCGGATGCGGCATCCGTTTCTCGTCCGCCGCGGACGCGTCTCGTGGGTTCTCGCGAATCCGTGGCGGCGCTGCATCGCGGGCTCGCCGAGGCAGTGGGAGGCGACCCCGACCTCGCGGTCTACGACAACGAGGTGACCACGGCGGGCCGGCTCGAGCTTCTGCCGTTCCTTCACGAGCAGTCCATCACGATCACCGCGCACCGCTTCGGCAATCCCGACCGCTGGTCGGAGAGCGTGATCTGACCCGAGCGCGTCCCATGCGCCGGCCCAGACCATTGCTCGCCCTTGTCGACGGGTCGATACTGTGCGCATGCCCGATCACGCGAAGGATGGCGGCGGCGCCACTGTCACCTCGACGCTGAACGACTGGACGGCACGGTTCGAAGATCTCAGCCGTGACGAGGCCGCGGGCGGGTTGTCGGCGCAGGGTCTCGACGATCTCGGGCTGGCGGCCTGGTTCATCGGCCGCGCCAAGGAATCGGAGCGGGCGTGGGATGCTGCGCATCTCGCCTACCTCGAGGCCGGCGATGTCGATGCGGCCATCCGGTGCGCGTTCTGGATCGGTTTCACGCTGTCGGAGGAGGGCGATGGGATCCGTGGCGGCGCATGGATGGCTCGCGTGTTCGAGTTGTGCCAATCCGATGCCGCTGGTCGAGGCTCGGAGGCGCTCGTCGCGATCTGCCGATCGGTCGCCGCATTCGGTCGCGGCAGGATCGACGAGTCAGCGGATCTCGCCCAGAAGGCCGTCGCGATCGCGCGTGCGACCAGAGACGCCGACGCAGAGGTGCTGGCCACCATGTCGCTCGGGCGGGCGCTCGTGGCCATCGGGCGGATCGAAGACGGCTTCGCGCAGATGGACCAGGTCATGCTGATGATCTCGTCTCACCACGTGAGCGATCGGGTCGCCGGCCCCGCCTATTGCGCGGTGATCGCGAGCTGCCTCGCACGATGGGACGTAGATCGCGCCAGGGTGTGGACCCGTGACCTCAGCTCCTGGTGCGATGCACAGGAGGGCTTGAAGCCATTCCGTGGCGAGTGCTCGGTGCTGCGCGCCGTGGTTCTCCGAGTCGGCGGGGAGTGGGAGGAGGCGACACGCACCCTCACCGAGGTCGCGGCTCACGAGCGTCGTCCCGAAACGAGGGAGAACGCTGTCTACGGCCTCGCCGAACTCCACCGGCTCGCCGGCCGTCGCGGCGAGGCTGAGGCCGCATACCGCCTGGCCGCCGATCTCGGGCGCGAGGTACAGCCGGGGCTCGGGCTGCTGCGTCGCGATCAAGGAGATTCGGTGACCGCCCGGAGCGGGATCTCGCGCGCGCTGGAGGCCGCCGGCGAGCCGAACCGGCGCGCGGATCTGCTCGCGGCGCAGGTCGAGCTCGAGGCCGCCCATGGCGACCTCGATACGGCCGAGAGGGCGGCCGCAGACCTCGGAGCGCTCGCCACGGCGTTGGACACCGTCTACCTTCGCGCACAGGCGGACAGGGCGCGGGCGATCGTGCTCGTCGCGCGTGACGACTCCGCTGCCGCGCTGCCACTGCTGCGCCGATCGTGGGCGGCGTGGCGCAGCCTCGATGCTCCCTACGAGGCCGCCCTGACGCGGATGCAGCTGGGCCGCGCCGCGCGCGCATCGGGAGACGAGGAGGGGGCGCAGCTCGAGTTCGACGCCGCACGATCGACGCTCGCGATGCTCGGCGCGGCGCCGGATCTCGACCGCCTGGAACGCATTGCGTCGCCCGTGCCTCCGTCGGCCGCCGGAGGTCTCACTCCCCGGGAGAGCGAGGTGATTCGGCTCATCGCGCGTGGCCTCTCGAATCGAGCCATCGCGAACGAACTCTTCCTCAGCGAGCGGACTGTCGCCCGGCATGTGAGCAACATCCTCGCCAAGCTTGCGCTGCCCAGTCGCGCGGCTGCCACTGCATTCGCGTTCGAGCACGGAATGACCACACCGGCCTGACTCGAGTTGGTCATTTCTGCCGATGAGAGGACGATCGCCGCGGCCGTACGTTCGAGCACGAAGAAGGAGGTCATCATGACCGAAACAGTTCTCGATACCGCCGTCATCGGCGCCGGAGCCGCTGGTCTGCACGTCGGCCGTCTGCTGATGGACCGGGGGATGAGCGCAGAGCTGTTCGATGCGCATCCGCGCGTGGGCGACTCCTGGAGGGAGCGCTATCGCTCCTTGCGGATCTTCAGCCCGAGCCGCGTCTCGAGCCTCCCCGGGCTTCCGCTGGATGTCGGCTTCTTCCGGTTCCCCACGGCTCAGCAGATGGGGGACTACCTGGAGCGGTACGCCACGCGCTTCGGCATCGTCGTGCGCACCGACGCGGCCGTCGCCGGGCTGACGCGGGACGACTCGGGGCGATTCCGGCTCGACCTCGCGAACGGGGATGCCGTGCTGGCACATCGTGTGGTCGTCGCGGCGGGCGCGCATCGCACGCCGAAGCTTCCGGAGTTCGCGCGCGACCTCGACCCCGGCATCACGCAGGTGACTTCCATCGACTACCGAGGCCCGGAGCAGCTCGCACCCGGCGACGTGCTCGTGGTCGGCGCCGGCAACTCGGGCACGGACATCGCGCTCGAGGCAGCGCGCAACGGTCATCGGGTCACGATCGCAGGGCGTCATCCCGGGCAGGTGCCGGTCGACGTCGACACGCCGATCGGCAACATCCTCTCGGGCATCTTCCTCAGCCGACTCCGCCACCTCACGATCGACACGGAGAAGGGTCGCGCCGCGAAGGAGACTCATCGCGGCATCATGCTGATCCGCAACAAACTCGCCGATCTCGACCGGGCGGGGATCACGCGCGTCGCACGCATCGAGTCGGTCGTCGACGGACTGCCCGTCACTGCGGATGGCGCCGCGATCGATGCGGCCACGGTGGTGTGGGCGACGGGGTCGCGGCCGGACCTCGGTTGGATCCGCATCGACGGCGTGCTCGACGCCGAGGGCGAGCCACTGCACGACCGTGGGATGGCACGCCGATGCGCCGGACTGGCATTCGTCGGACTCGACTTCCAGCACTCGGCGGCGTCGGGGGCGCTGTTCGGAATGGGCGCCGACGCGGAGTACGTCGTGGACGCGCTGTGCAGCGTCGAACGCCCGGCCGAGCGGCCCGGCACGAGGGTCGGGGAAGCCGTGATCTGACCGGACGTCGCGGCGCGGAGCATGTATCGAAGCCCCGCGAGTAAAGAATAATTGACATCACCTCCGCACACCGCTACGGTCGAAATGTCAAATATTCCTTACACATGGGAGTCTCCGGTGGTCTACCAGGAACGCACCACATGGGCGACGCTCATCGCCACGATCATCACCGTTCCGGTGTACGTGTTCGTCGTGCTGGCCCGCGCCGCGGGCGGACCGGTCACCGACGTGGACTGGGTTCCCATCATGCTCTGGACGATGGCCGCGTCGATCGTGGGAGCGATCGTGATCAGCATCGTGTGGGGGATCCTCGCCGGCATGCGGGATCCCAGCGAGGTCGGCACTTCCGACCAGCGCGACCGCGACATATCGCGGTTCGGCAATCGCCTGGGCTATGGCGTGCTGGTCGCCGGCGCGCTTGTGGCACTCGCGCTGTCGATGATCGAGGCGGACTGGTTCTGGATCGGCAACGCCCTGTTCTTCGGCTTCGCGCTGTCGACTCTGGTGGGAGACATCGCACGGGTCGTCGCCTACCGCCGGGGCCTCGCCTGATGGTCAAACCCACGAAGGTCACCAACTCGATCCGACCGCTGCGCGAAGCGGCGGGCCTCACCCAAGCCGAGCTCGCCAGGCGCATCGGCGTGACGCGCCAGACGCTCATCGCGATCGAGCTGGGCAGATACTCGCCGACGCTCGAGCTGGCGTTCCAGATCTCGCGGGTCTTCGCAGTCGGACTGGACGATGTGTTCCAGTATCCGGACGCCGATCCGTCCTGACGGCCCTTCGCGGCGACCGTGAGACAATGGATGCGGCGTGCCCGAGTCGCCGGCTTCCCCAGCCCCGTCGGGCCCCTGGACAGCGTCCGCCGCCCCTCCCTGTAGGAGCAAGTATGTCCACGCAGAACACCGCGCCCGCCGCTTCGACAAGCTCAGCGACCGTGGCAAGCACCTCGACCCGCCGCATCCAGCAGCACCGCACGTACCTGATGTGCCGCCCCGAGCACTTCACTGTCAGCTACACGATCAACCCGTGGATGGAGCCGGCGAACCCGACCGACACCGCTCGCGCAATCCAGCAGTGGCAGACGCTGTACGACACGTACATCGCCCTCGGCCACGACGTGCACCTCATCGACCCGATCGAGGGTCTTCCCGACATGGTCTACACGGCCAACGGCGGGTTCATCATCGACGGCGTCGCCTACGGTGCGAAGTTCCGCTTCCAGGAGCGCGTGCCCGAAGGCCCCGCGTTCATGGCGTGGTTCGGCGAGAGCGGCTTCGACGTCGTGGACCCCCTGGAGGTCAACGAAGGTGAGGGCGACTTCCTGCTCGTCGGCGACACGATCCTCGCCGGCACAGGCTTCCGCTCGACGGGCGACAGCCACCGCGAGCTGAGCGAGGTCTTCGGCAAGGAGGTTGTGAGCCTCAACCTCGTCGACCCGCGCTTCTATCACCTCGACACCGCCATCTCGGTGCTCGACCCGGTGGAGGGGCCCGACGGCGTCGAGAAGGCGAACATCGCGTACCTCCCCGGCGCTTTCGACGCGCGCGGTCAGCAGATCCTGGCCGAGCGCTACCCGGACGCCATCCTCGTCTCGGATGAGGACGGCGCCGTTTTCGGTCTCAACTCGGCCAGTGACGGCCTCAATGTCCTCATCTCGCCGCGGGCGAAGGGCTTCGAGGCGCAGCTGCGCGAGCGCGGTTACAACCCCGTGCTCATCGATCTGTCCGAGCTTCTCCTTGGTGGCGGCGGCATCAAGTGCTGCACGCTCGAGCTGCGAGGAGCCTCGCGATGACCTTCTCGATCGCCGCCGACCCGACGGCAGCGGTGATCGCGGCCGAAGGCGAGCATGTCGCGCACAACTACCACCCGCTGCCGGTGGTCGTCTCCCGCGGCGAGGGTTCGTGGGTGACGGACGTCGAGGGCAAACGCTACCTCGACCTGCTGTCGGCCTACTCGGCGCTGAACTTCGGCCACGGGCATCCCGCCATCGTCGCCGCCGCGCAGGAGCAGCTCACCCGCCTCACGCTCACCAGTCGCGCGTACCACAACGACCGGCTCGGACCCTTCGCGGCGGCGCTCGCCGAGCTCTGCGGCAAGGACCTCGTGCTGCCGATGAACACCGGCGCCGAGGCGGTCGAGACCGGCATCAAGGTCGCGCGTGCGTGGGGCTATCGCACCAAGGGCATCGCACCGGACACCGCCACGATCGTCGTCGCTCACGGAAACTTCCACGGCCGGACCACGACGATCGTCGGCTTCAGCGACGACCCCGACGCGTACGGTGATTTCGGTCCGTTCACGCCTGGTTTCGTGCCGGTGCCGTTCGGGGATGCGGCCGCCCTCGAGGCCGCGATCACCCCCGAGACCGCAGCCGTGCTGATCGAGCCGATCCAGGGCGAGGCGGGCGTCATCCTGCCGCCTGAAGGGTATCTGCGCGCCGTCCGCGAGATATGCACGCGCCACAACGTTCTGTTCATCGCCGACGAGATCCAGTCGGGGCTCGGACGCGTCGGCGAGACGTTCGCGTGCGACCGCGAAGGCGTCGTGCCCGATGTCTACCTGCTCGGCAAGGCGCTCGGCGGCGGCATCCTCCCGCTGTCTGCCGTGGTCGCCGACAGTCACGTCCTCGGCGTCATCCGCCCCGGTGAGCACGGCTCCACGTTCGGTGGCAACCCACTTGCGGCGGCGGTCGGCCTGCGCGTGGTCGAGATGCTGCAGACCGGCGAGTTCCAGCGGCGCGCGGCCGCGCTCGGCGAGCACCTGGAGGCGAAGCTCACCGAGCTCGTCGGCCACGGTGTGACGGGCATCCGCGTCGCGGGTCTGTGGGCGGGCGTCGACATCGACCCCGCTGCCGGGACCGGTCGCGAGATCGCCGAGCGACTGATCTCCCGGGGTGTGCTCGTCAAGGACACGCACGGTCAGACGATCCGCATCGCGCCCCCGCTCGTCATCCGCTCGACCGAACTCGATTGGGCCGTCGAGCAGCTGAAGGTCGTGCTCGCGGGCTGAGGACTCGGGCGTCGCGATGCAGGTCGTGTGCTGATTTGCGAGCGGCGGAGCGGGGTCGGGAACACTACTGTGGGCGCATGCGGCTCCGCCTGGGGGCGGTGCCGGTCGCACGACGCACACACCCGCCCCATGAGGAGGAATGTCGATGTACATCCGGCTGCGCACTGCCATTGTGATCGGAACACTCGCCGCGCTCATCGGAGGGGGCATGGCATCCATCTCGGCGTCCGCCGTCCGGCTGACCGACCTTCCCAACCTGCCGCCCGCCCCGACGGACCTCCCCAGCGCACCGGTCGCGCCGGCTGCCCCAGCGGTGGGTGCGGCCGCCGTCGGCGCCGTCACCACCTCTGAGCTCGATTTCGTCCCCGTTGCGCCGTGCCGCGTCGTGGACACGCGTGCGGCGGGCGGAAAGTTCGCCTCGGGCGCGTCCCGTGCGCTGTTCGTCGGAGGAACGGTCGGCTTCTTGGGGCAGGGAGGCACGGGCAACGGATGCGGGGTGCCTCTCGCGGCGAAGGCCGTCGCCCTTTCGATCACGACGGGCGAAGCCACGGGCGCAGGGCGGATCGTCGCATGGGCGGACGGTGCGTCGCAGCCGAACTCGACGGCGCTCTCGTACCTGAGCTCGGGGAGTATGACGGGCAACCCGATCGTGCCGCTCTCGACGACGGGCAAGATCCGGCTGCTCAACGTGAAGGCGGCGACTCACCTCGTGATCGATGTCGCGGGCTATTACATCGCACCCATGGTCGCGACCATCGGGTCCAACGGATCGATCCAGTCGTCCAGCGGACGCGTCCTCTCGGTGAATCACGCTGGCACCGGGGCGTACTTCGTGAGCTTCGACCGCCCTTTGACAGGCTGTGCCGCGACCGCGCAGGTCAGCGCCTACGCGTTCGCGGAAGGAGTCACGAGCCGTACCAGAGTCGATGGCTCCTTGATCGATGTGCGACTCGACAACATCAGCCACAACCCGACCGACCGGGATTTCACACTCATGATCCTCTGCTGATCCCGGCGGCGCCACGGCGGCCACCTTCTCGTTCAGCCCAGCCAACCGCACGGGAACCGGCTCGCTGAGCGCCTTCCCATCGACAGCCGCACCGAGCCGGCGAGGGGGTCAGAAGACCGACACCGTGCGCCAGTGCCAGCCTGTGGCGCCGTCGGGAGCGGGGTGCGCCTCATCCTCGGTCTGCAGCTCACCCGCCTTGCTGGTCGCGCGGCAGCGGATCACATGGTCGCCCTTCTCGGCGGTCCAGGCGAGGCTCCACTGCACCCAGGTGTCGTCCGAGATCGCCGTCGCGAGTCTCGCGGGAACCCATTCGCCCTCGTCGATCTGCACCTCGACGCCCTCGACCCCGACCTGCTGCTGCCACGCGACGCCGGCGATGACGACATCTCCGGCCTTCAGACCTTGACCCCTGAGAGGCACGTCGATCCGCGACTCGAGCTTGATCGGTCCACGCTCCGACCAGCCGCGATCCGTCCAGTACGCCCGAGCCCGGTCGAAGCGCGTGACCTCGAGTTCGACCACCCACTTCGTGGCCGACACATACCCGTAGAGTCCGGGCACCACCATCCGCACCGGGAATCCGTGCTCGGCAGGAAGCGGCTCACCGTTCATCCCTACGGCGAGGATCGCGTTGCGGTCATCTTGGAGCACCTCGAGAGGGGTGGATGCCGTGAACCCGTCGCTCGAGTGCGACAGCACCATGTCGGCATCGGATGTCGGCTTCGCGCGCGCCAGGAGTTCGCGGATCGGATAGCCCAGCCACACCGCGTTGCCGACGAGGTCGCCGCCGACCTCATTCGAGACGCACGTGAGCGTGGTGACGGACTCCTCGAGCGGAAGTGCCAGCAGTTCGTCCCACGTGATCTCGACCTCGTTCTCGACGAGTCCGTGGATCCGCAGGCTCCATTCGGCCGGGTTGAGCTGCGGCACGATGAGGGCGGTGTCGATCCGGTAGAACGACTCGTTCGGAGTGACGACGCTCGCGAGCCCCGGCAGGTCGAGCTCGGCGCCCGCCGGGATCGGCGGTGCCGCCACCGCGGGAGTGGGAAGCTTCAGCGTCTGACGGACGGCGGTCACCGTGCTGGCTCCGGCGCGCAACAGCGTGCCCCCCACAGCGGCGAGCACTCCGACGGCGGCCGCACCGGCTGTCCACCCGATGAACGTGCGGCGGTCGACGCCTGCGCTGGGCCTCGACTCCGCCGGACGGGACGCGGTTCCTGCGGGCACCCGCTTGACGAGCATCCGGAGCGCCACCGCGGCGACGATGCCCGCGACGGCCGACGGAATCCAGTCGAGCGGTCCGGCATCAGCTCGCGTCATCGCCGCCAGCACGCCGACCGCGCCGAAGCCGAGCATCACGACCGAGCCCCACGGCGACCGCCACAGCTCGAGCAGCCCGGCGGCTGCGGCGACCAGCACCAGCACGATCGCGATTCCGAGCAGGAGCGCGAACTTGTCGCTGGTGCCGAACAGCGCGATCGCAGCATCCTTCGCCCACGGTGGGGCGAGGTCGATGAGGGCCGAGCCGATGGCGGCGAACGGGCTGGCGGCCGGCGCGACCACGGCGGCTGTCAATTCGCCGAGACCGGCGCCGAGCACGGCGGAAGCGGCGCCCGCGGCGGCAGCGGCGAGGCGACGGCTTGTCGGGCTGGCGGCCACGTGATGAGCCTACGCGGAGTGGCGTGGGCCGGGGCGGAAAGCCGGGGGTCTGCCCCCCGTCGATGCGGTGGCCGGCCGGGTGTCTCGCGCGTGAGCACGTCCCTAGCGTCGCAAGTACCGGCGGATCCACGGCCGGAACGACGATCGGGGGCAATGATGACCACTTCGACGAAGCCTGTCGGCGCATCGTCCGAGGACTCCGCGGCGGGGCCGGGGAGCCTCCGCTGGCACGGACCGCTCATCGCGCTCGCCGCCACGATGGCGATCACCGGACTCGTGAGCATCGGCGGGCTGCTCCTCGACGGGCGTGAGCTCGTCGGCGCGCCGATCTGGGCGAAGCCGTTCAAGTTCTCGGTGTCGATACTGATCTACGCCGTGACGTGGGCCTGGCTCATCGGCCAGCTGCGTCGGTTCCGCCGCATCGCGTGGTGGGCCGGCACCGTGATCTCCGCGACCCTCTTCATCGAGATGGCCGCGGTCATCAGCCAGACGGTGCGGGGCGAGCGCAGCCACTTCAACCAGCAGACGCCGTACGACGATTTCGTGTGGTCCGTCATGGGCGCCACCATCGCCGTGCTGTGGCTGGCGACGCTCGTCGCCGCGATCCTGCTGTGGTTCTCGCCATACGCCGATCGCGCTCGCACGCTGGCGGTGCGCCTCGGGTCCGTCATCTGCCTCGTCGGCCTCTCGCTCGGGTTTCTCATGACCATCCCCAGCGAGGCCCAGATGGCTGCGGGAGGCGACATCGTCGGCGCACACACGGTCGGCGCCGTTGACGGCGGGCCCGGCATCCTGATCCTGGGCTGGAGCACCGAGCATGGCGATCTGCGCATCCCGCACTTCGTCGGCATGCACGCCCTGCAGCTCATCCCGCTGGCGCTGATCCTGGTCGAGCTCGCCTCGCGCCGCATCCCCATCCTCCGTGATGTGCGCGTGCGGGTCGGCCTCGTCTGGACGACGGCGGTCGTCTACACCGGCGTCGTGGCGCTCGTCACGTGGCAGGCGCTGCGCGGCCAGTCGATCGTGCAGCCTGACGGCCTGACCCTCCTCGCGGCCGGCGCGATCGTCGTGGTCGCCGGGGTGGGCGTCGCAGCGAGCCTGGCCATGGGCCGTTCGCGCAGCGGAGCAGGGGCGGGCATCGCCCCGTGACTCGGCGCGGCTGACAACGGACACGATCGCGGTGTCCAGTTCCGAAACACCTCGGCAACACAGCCCCCAGTAGGCTCATCCCCATGGGCGATCTCTTCGATGGCTACGGCTCCACGCTGGCGCCGCGGAAGACTGCGAGCGGCATTCCGGCATTCGACGAGATGTTCGGCAACCCGGCTCACCCTGGCGAGGCAGCGGAATCCCGCGAGGCCTATCGGGAGCTCTACCAGGCGCTGGCGCGCATGACTCAAGAGGAGTTGCGCGGACGCACCGAATCGCTCGCGAGCTCCTACCTGGCGCAGGGCGTGACGTTCGACTTCGCGGGGGAGGAGCGTCCCTTCCCGTTGGATGCGGTGCCGCGCGTGATCGCCTTCGAGGAGTGGTCGAGGATCGAGTCCGGCGTCAAGCAGCGGGTGCGAGCGCTCGAGGCATTTCTCGACGACGCCTACGGGCACCAGCATTGCGTCCGCGACGAAGTGCTGCCCGCGGGCCTGATCGCGTCATCCCAGTACTTCTACCGCCAGGCCGCCGGCATCCACAGTGCGAACGGCGTTCGCATCCAGGTGTCGGGCATCGACCTGATCCGCGACGAGCACGGTGAGATGCGCGTGCTCGAAGACAACGTGCGAGTCCCTTCGGGGGTGAGCTACGTCATCTCGAACCGCCGGGTCATGGCCCAGACGCTTCCCGAGCTGTTCGTCTCGATGCAGGTGCGGCCCGTGGGCGACTACCCCAACAAGCTCCTCGCAGCCCTCCGGGCATCGGCGCCGCCCGGGGTGGAGGATCCGAACGTCGTCGTGCTGACGCCGGGCGTCTACAACTCCGCCTACTTCGAGCACACGCTGCTCGCGCGGCTGATGGGAGTCGAGCTCGTCGAAGGTCGCGACCTGCTGTGCATCGGCGGCAAGGTCTTCATGCGCACCACGCGCGGCCCGAAGCGGGTCGACGTCATCTATCGCCGCGTCGACGACGAATTCCTCGACCCGCTTCAGTTCCGTGCCGACTCGATGCTCGGGGCTCCGGGTCTGATGCTCGCCGCGCGTCTCGGCAATGTCACCATCGCCAACGCCGTCGGCAACGGCGTCGCGGACGACAAGCTGCTCTACACATATGTGCCCGAGCTCATCCGCTACTACCTTGCCGAGGAGCCGATCCTCAAGAACGTCGACACCTGGCGGCTCGAAGACGCAGGAGCCCTCGAAGAGGTGCTCGACCGCCTCGCCGAGCTCGTGGTCAAGCCCGTGGACGGCTCGGGCGGCAAGGGACTGGTCGTAGGGCCGGATGCCTCGCCCGCCGAGCTCGACAAGCTTCGCCAGCGGCTCATCGCCGATCCTCGCGGCTGGATCGCACAGCCCGTCGTCATGCTCTCGACGATCCCGACCCTCGTCGAGGACGGGATGCGCCCGCGCCACGCCGACCTGCGCCCCTTCGCGGTGAACGACGGCGAGAACGTCTGGGTGCTGCCCGGGGGGCTCACCCGCGTCGCCCTGCCGGAGGGCCAGCTCGTCGTCAACTCGAGCCAGGGCGGCGGATCGAAGGACACCTGGGTGATCGGCGGCTCGGCCCCCGCGCACGTCGAATACGGACAGGGCAGTGGTCTGGCCGGACTCGTCGCCGACCAGGCGGCCACCGTGACCGCCGCCATCCCGATCATCTACGACGGACAGCCCGAGCCGACGCACTCGCCGCAGGATCGGCCCCGGTCGCGCATCGAGCAGCAGGAGCAGCAACAGCAGCAACAGCAGTCGCAGGATGCGGAGGTGACGTCATGCTGAGCCGCATCGCAGAGTCGCTGTTCTGGATCGGTCGGTACATCGAGCGCGCCGACGGCACCGCGCGCATCCTCGACGTGCACCTGCAGCTGCTCCTCGAAGACCCTTGGATCGACGAAGACACGGCCTGTCGCTCGCTGCTGAGCGTCATGGGCTCGTTCCCCCCACAGGGCCTCGAGGTGGTTCGCCGTGGTGACGTGCTGCAGCGTCTCGCCGTCGACCGCATGAACCCCGCGAGCATCGCGTACGCCCTGACCGCAGCACGCGAGAATGCCCGGCGAGCCCGCGAGATCGTGTCGACCGAGCTCTGGGAGACACTCAACACGACGAGTGCCAGGATGCCGCGACGCCTGCAGACCGAGAAGGTGCACGAGTTCTTCCAGTGGGTGCGCGAGCGCTCGGCGCTCGCGGTCGGCATCGTCGACTCGTCCACGAGTCGGGATGAGGCGTGGCAGTTCTTCACGCTCGGACGCAGCATCGAGCGCGCCGACATGACGGCGCGACTTCTCGCAACGAGGTCGCTCACGCAGGCATCGGGCCCCTCGTGGACCACCATCCTGCGTTCGTGCGGTGCCTACGAAGCGTACCTGCGGACCTATCGGGGCATGCCCAGCGCTCGAAACGCCGCGGAGTTCCTGCTGCTCGACCGGCTCTTCCCGCGCTCGATCATCTACTCGATCCAGCGGGCCGAGAACTGCATGAGCGCGATCGACCCGCGCGCCGATCGCGTGGGGCACTCGAACACCGTCCTCCGTGCGCTCGGCCAGATCCGCAATGACCTCGAGTATCGGCCGGTCAGCGAGATCCTGGACGAGCTCCCGCAGCATATGAAACGGGTGCAGAAGGTGACCCGTGAGGCATCCGAGGCGATCCGTCACCGGTTCTTCCCCGCGCAGGCGGAGCCCAGCTGGATCGGGGAGATCTCATGAAGCGCCTGCGCATCGAGCACCAGACCGGGTTCAGCTATCAAGGCGACGTGACGGCTTCGTACAACGAAGCGCGGATGCTGCCGGGTTCGACCGACAGCCAGTTCGTGCTCAACTCGTCGCTCGACATCGAGCCCTCGACATCCGTCAACCAGTACGTCGACTACTTCGGCACGCGCGTCGCCGCGTTCGATGTTCTGTCACCTCACGGGGCGCTGACCATCACGGCGCGGTCCCTCGTCGAGGTGCGGCCGCGTCCGCTCGAGCACGTCGACGTCTCGTGGCACATGCTTGCGCGCGAGTCGTCGCGATCGATCGAGACCGTCGAGCAGATGACGCAGACGCACCGCACGCGGCCGCATCCGGAGGTGGCCGACCTCGCTCGTTCGATCGCCGCCGACCACGATCATCCCGGGCGGGCCGCGCATGCGATCGCGATCGCCGTGGGCGATGCCGTCGAATACATGCACGGGATCACCGGCGTGCACTCGACCGCTCACGAGGCATGGGAAGCCCGCAAGGGCGTCTGCCAGGACATCGCCCACGTCACGCTCGGAGCGCTGCGCGAAGTCGGCATTCCGGCGCGCTACGTCTCGGGCTATCTGCATCCACGGCCGAGCGCCGAGGTCGGTGAGCCGGTCACCGGCGAATCCCACGCCTGGATCGAATGGTTCGCCGGCGAGTGGCAGGGCTTCGATCCCACGAACAACATCGAGATCGGCGACCGTCACGTGCTCGTCGGCCGCGGGCGGGATTACGGCGATGTGCCGCCGCTGCGCGGCGTGTACGCCGGGCCCTTCAAGAGCCACCTCCACGTGAAGGTGACCATCACACGCGAGGCGTGAGCCTCGCGCGACCGGCGGGGTGGTGCCGCTGCGGAACAGCATCCGTCACCGTCGAGTAGCACGAAGCCCTGGTCCGAGCGTGCCGCCTGCGGTACGGTGTGGCCATGTCGTCGGGCGGCGATTTCGGTCCGGTGGATCCCGCGGTGGTCGGTGGTCCACCGTTCGCCGTTGCGGGTCCGTCCACCGTCGCCCTGGATGGCGCACGAGCGGGGTCCGGGTCGTTCACCGTGTCGAACGTGACCGGTCGCCCGGTGCGAGCCCGTGTGATGGTGGTGCCGAGTGCGGGCGCCGATGCGTCGTGGTTCCAGGTGGTGGGGGAGTCGGAGCGGTCACTGCCGGTCGCCGGCACGGCGACGGTGGATGTCACGGTGAAAGTGGCGGAGAAGGCACCGGCGGGCGCATTCTCGTTCGCGGTCGGAGCCGCACTGGAGGAGGCGCCCGATCAGGTGGTGTCCGGTCCCACCGTGGCGTTCCAGGTTCCGGAGCCCAAGAAGCGCAAGTTCCCGTGGTGGATCGTGATCGTCGCAGCGGTCGCGCTGCTGCTGCTCATCGGCGGCGGCATCACGATCTGGCTGCTGATGCGAACCCCCGCTGCCCCGACGATGAGCCAGGCGCCCACGGTCTCGGGCACGGTGCAGGTCGGGGCGGAACTCGCCGTCGCTCCCGGCGTCTGGGATCCTGACGACTCGGTGCTCGTGCACACCTGGCAAGCGTGTCCGGATGCCGCCACCGACGAGGACGACGCAGAGTGCGCCGATATCATCGTCGGCACCGGCGAGGACGCCGCGAGTGCACGCGGCCCGACGTACGTCGTGGGTGCGGATGTGGTCGGCATGCGGATCCGCGTCGTCGAGACCGCCGTGCGAGTCGATCCCGAGACGTTCGGCGAGGACGGCCCTGACGACCTCTCCGACCTCCCCAATGCGTCGGCATCCTCTGCCATGACGGATCCGGTGGTCGCGGCGCCCCCCACGACCGCAGAGGTGCCGCCCGTCGAGACCTTGCCCTACAGCCAGGCGGTGTCCCTGCTCTCGGCGGCCGGATTCCAGGTCGTCCGCACCACGTCCGACGAGATCGGGGAGTGCGATCCGGACGTGGTGGACCAGAGTCCCGACGGCTTCGAGCAGGCGCCCATCGGCAGCGTGGTGGGAATCACGACCCTGCATCCGCCGGAACTCCTGACATGCATCGGGTGGATCCAGAAGGACGACCTGGTGATCACGAACGATTGGTTCTTCGAGCAAGTGGGTCCTTGATAACGGTTCACCGAGAGGGGCGTCGCTGATACCGTGTGCCCATGTCGGGCGGTGAGGGTTTCGGTCCAGCAGGACCTGTCGCAGCGGAGGGACCGCCGTTCTCGGTGGCGGGACCCACGACCGTGTCGTTGGATGCCGCGCGGACGGGGTCTGGGTCGTTCACCGTGTCGAACGTGACCGGACGTGCGGTGCGGGCGCGCGTGCTCGTGCTGCCTGGCGAGGGTGCGGATGCATCGTGGTTCCAGGTGACGGGGGAGTCGGAGCGTGCGCTGCCGTTGGCAGGCACGGCGACGGTGGATGTCGCGATCAAGGTGGCGGAGAAGGCGCCAGCAGGGTCTTTCTCGTTCGCCGTCGGCGCGGCGCTGGAAGAGGCACCTGATCAGGTGGTTTCGGGTCCGACGGTGGTGTTCCAGGTGCCGGGGGCCACGAAGCGCAGGTTCCCCTGGTGGATCGTGATCGTCGCCGCGGTGGCGCTGCTGCTGCTCGTGGGTGGCGGCATCCTGATCTGGAACCTCACCCGCCCGAACCCGCAGCCCAGTCCGACCGACACGGGACCCGCGGTCCTGCGGTCGGAGACGTTCCTGTTCGACACCGCCACCCGTGACGTCGACCTGGACCTCGACGGCGTGACCGACATCCAGCTCTCCGATGCCGACCTCTCACCCGCGGTTCCCGCCGGGCGACCGACCACCGTGTTCGGCAACATGCGAGGAGTGGCCTTCATCCCTGCGCCGACCTTCGAGCAGTGCCGGGACGTATTCCTCCAGCAGTTCGTCGAGGTCCCCGAGGCCGACGACGGCACCTTCGTCTGCGTGTTCACCAGCGAAGGGCACGCGGGGGTGCTCGAATTCGGCCCGACGCAGCCCGATCAGAGCCGAGAGGTCAAGGCGACGGTCTGGGAATAGCGTTCGGTCTGTCACGGCGTCTCGGGTCGCTGATACCGTGTGGCCATGTCTGGCGGTGATGGTTTCGGTCCGGTAGGACCTGAGGCGGCTCAGGGGCCTCCGTTTGCAGTGGCGGGTCCGTCGACCGTGTCGTTGGATTCCACGCGCTCGGGATCGGGCTCGTTCACCGTGTCGAACGTGACGGGGCGCCCGGTGCGGGCGCGGATGCTGGTGCTGCCGGGCGCGGGCGCGGATGCGTCCTGGTTCCAGGTCGTGGGTGAGTCGGAGCGGGCGCTCCCGGTGGCCGGCAGTGCGACGGTGGATGTCGCACTGAAAGTCCCCGAGCAGGCTCCGGCCGGCCCCTCTTCATTCGCGGTCGGTGCGGCACTCGAAGAGGCGCCGGATCAGGTGGTGTCGGGTCCGACGGTGACGTTCCAGGTGCCGGCGCCGACGAAGCGCAGGTTCCCCTGGTGGATCGTGATCGTGGCGGCGGTCGCCCTGCTGCTGCTGGT
This sequence comes from Microbacterium pumilum, assembly GCF_039530225.1. Lineage (NCBI taxonomy): Bacteria > Bacillati > Actinomycetota > Actinomycetes > Micrococcales > Microbacteriaceae > Microbacterium > Microbacterium pumilum. Next base: position 534,536 of record NZ_BAAAOH010000001.1, on the reverse strand, counting down.
GGGTGGCGGCATCCTGATCTGGAATCTCACCCGACCAGACCCCACTCCCACCGAGACGGCGGCGGAGGAGCCGCCGGTATTCCTGTCCGACCTGTTCCTCGCCACGCCGAACATGTACTTCGACCTCGACGAGAGTCGCTCGACCACCACGCCGACCGACGGAGTGGATGTGTACTTCTATCAGGGCGGCGGCTCGGGCGAGCTGGGCGTCGTCGGGCAGGGTCCGCCGCGTCTCGCCGTCGTCGACGAGCCGACGTTCGCGGCGTGTGAAGCCGCCACCGCATACGACGACATCGATGCCCAGAACATCACTCTCCTTCCGGACCGGGAGACGTTCGTCTGCGTGAAGCTGACCGATCAGCAGCGCTGGTCCGTGATGTCCATCGGCCCCATCACCGGGGACGGGTTCCCGGTCTCGTTCACCACGTGGGAGCGTGGCTGACGCCGGCCCACGACGCCCCTGGTGCGCCCGCACGGCGACTGCTACCGTGTGGCCGTGGCGACCAGGGGGGCGCGGCGCCGCGAGTGGGTCCATGACTCGTGCCGCTTGCCGACTGTCGCGGCGGCGACGGACGCCGCCGCGCGAATCCGCGCGGGCGGGACGAGCTAGGCCACCATGGGAAAACCCGTCGTCCGGACCATCCTGACCCCTGCCGCGTCGGCCGCACTGGCGGTGGGCACACCGTTCGCGGCGCAGGCCCGCCTCCTCGGACCGATCCTCCTTCGGATCGTCGGTATCACGCACGCGGTGTCGGCACTCTTACAGCGCGTGTGGTCCCTCACGATCGGTCTCATCCCGCGGCTTGCCAAGGTCCGCGAGACCGCACGGTTCCGCGCGCCTGCGAGGTCGGCGGCGCCGGGCCTCCGGGACTGTATCTCCTTCGCGCCACCGATGGAGCTGTGGGCATATGGCACGGAACCCTGAGCCCGCCGAGGACTTCGCCCGTGCCATCGAACCGGTGAGCGCGTGGGCGACCGACGTCACGAAGCTCCCGGTGGTCCACGACTTCGACGAGGAGCACACCGGAGACGGCGCCGTGCTGCTCCGCCCGCTCCACCTCGAGCTCGCGGGCCCGGCGGGGCCGGATCGGCGATACATCAGCAGCGCCGAACTCACGCTCGGCCTGCTGGTGACGACAGTGGGGCTCGCCATGTTCGACGCCGCCGGGGTCACCAGCGGGCTCGCGCTGTCGGCGACATCCGACACCGACTGGCCGATGGATGCGGCAGGCCCGAGCCTCGACCTCTGGCGAGCCCTCGACCGCGCACCCGCGCCCGCCTTCATCCTGCGCGTGCCGGTGCAGCGCATCGTGGAACGTCCGACGGCACCGCTCGTCAGGGAGCCGCTGCACGTCATGCCGGCCAACATGCACGTCGTCGTCGGCAGGGTCGTGGCATCCGACGGTCGACCGCTCGCCTCCGCACGCATCGCCTTCGCCGATTCCGGTGCGTGGGTGATGTCCGATCACCGCGGCCGGTTCCGCCTCCCCGTCGCCACCGTCGAGGGCGGTCCGCTCAGTCTGAGCGTCCGTGCCCGCGGTGTGGCGCGCACATTCACCGTCGATGCGCCGCTCGAGCGAGCCGGCGGCGACCTCGGGGACCTCGCTCTCCCCATACCTGAATCCGTCTGACCGACACTGAGAAAGGACAGGACGACACATGCCCCAATACCTCACTCCGGGCGTCTACGTAGAAGAAGTCATGGAGGGCACCCGACCGATCGAAGGGGTCGGCACGAACGTCGCGGCATTCATAGGGCGGGCCGACAATCTCGAGGCTCCCGTCGGCGTCCCCTTGGCGGTCAACAACTGGACGCAGTACCGGACCATCTTCGGCGGCGAAGGGCCGAGCTCGGACCTCACGCTCGCCGTGCACGGGTTCTTCCTCAACGGCGGTCAGCGCTGCTACGTGCTGAACATCGGCAAGAACGGCTCTGTCGCCGGAACGTCGTCCCAACCGGGCATCGACAAGTTCGGAACGATCGACGAGATCGCCATCGTCGCGGCGCCGGGCGAGACGGATGCCGTGTCGCTCGAAGCGGTCATCAGCCACTGCGAGAGCATGCAGGACCGCGTCGCCGTGCTCGACTTCCCGCAGGGGATCACCGACCTGAACACGCTGACGAGGCCGGCGACGGTGACAGGCCCGACCTCATCGAGCTCGTCCGGCTCGTCCGGCTCGTCGGCCGACGGAGCGGCATCCGACGCCGAGGGCGCGTCCGATGCCGAGGGCGCGGAGGCACCGCCGCCGGCGTCGCCCGCCCGACGCGGCGCCCCCGGCGCACCGACCGAGGAGGGCAACGCGTCACGCGAGACGGACTGGGCGGCGCAGTACGGCCCGTACATCTGGATCGTCGACCCGGTCACCGGCAAGCTCGTGCTCGCCCCCCCGTCCGGCCATGTCGCCGGCGTGTGGGCGCGCGTCGACGGCAGTCGCGGCGTGCACAAGGCCCCGGCCAACGAGATCGTGCGCGGCGCGGTCGGCCTCGAGTACGCGCTGACCTCCAGCGAGCAGGGACTGCTGAACAGCTCGGGCATCAATGCGATTCGCATGATCAACGGTGGCATCAGGATCTGGGGCGCCAGGACCAGGGCGGGCAGCGCCAGCCCATGGAAGTACCTGCCGGTGCGCCGGCTCTTCGCCTTCGCCGAGGAGTCGATCCAGCAGGGCACCAACTGGGTGGTGTTCGAGCCCAACGACCGAACGCTCTGGAACCTGCTCCGACGGGACGTCATCGCGTTCCTCCGTCGGCTGTGGAGCGACGGCGCACTGTTCGGCGCGACCGAACGCGAGGCGTTCTTCGTCAAGTGCGACGCCGAGACCAACCCGCCGGAGAACATCGACGCGGGCATCTTGACGGCACTCGTGGGCATGGCACCGGTCAAACCGGCTGAGTTCATCGTCTTCAAGGTCAGCCAATACGTGGCCGGCAGCGCCGGCGGAGAGGAAGCATAGTGAGCGACGCATCCGCTGCTCCCACGACGCCGCCGGCCCCGGCTGCGGCCCAGCCTCTGTTCGAGGCACCGTTCGGAGCGAGCAACTTCAAGCTGGTGATCGGCAAGCTCGCCGTCGGGCACTTCACCGAGTGCTCGGGTCCGCGGGTGACGATCGACACCGTCGAGTATCGCGAGGCAGGTCAGTCGCAGGTGGTGCACCACATCCCCACCCTTGCCAGCTACGAGACGCTGTACCTGCGGCAGGGGCTGACCCGCCAGACGGAGCTGTGGGATTGGTTCGCAGCCACGCTCCGGGGCGAGATCCGGCGACTCGCGGTCTCCATCATCCTGCTGGACTCACGCGGTACGACACCGGTCGTGCAGTGGGATCTTGCCGGGTCGTTTCCGGTGAGCTTCGCGGGTGCCCGCCTCCAGGCGACCGCCCGCGACGTCTACATCCACGAGTTCGGGCTGAAGTACGAGGGCATCGAGAGGGTGGGTTCGGCCAATGCCTGATGGGCGTCGCCCGGGTCTCTGGAAGACACTGGTCGCCGCCGCTCAGACCGCCTTCGACCGTGTCGCCGACGGTCTCGAGCTCGCCGCCGAGGGACTGCGCTCGCTCGGGAGCGAGCGGGCGCCGGTGCTGCCGAAGGACCCGCGACTCGCGGGCGTCGATCCGGGGATCGCCGCGTATGTCGCCGCGCAGGATCCGGAGTGGTTCTCGTTCGATCTGACGGGCGACGCACCGGAACCGGGCTGGCCGGGCGGCGATGGCGCGCTGCCGCCGTGGCCGACGGCAGAGGCCACCGCCGCGACTCGCGCTCCGCAGACGCAGGAGTCCCCAGCGGCCGGCCGAGGTTCGTCGGCCGCATCCGAGCCACCCCGGCGCCGCCGGCGACCGGCGCGCGGGAAGCCCACCGCCGCCGAGCTGCCCGCAGGTCGGCCCGCGCGGCCGTCGCGCATCTCATTCCGCCGGCGATCGCGCCACGTCTCCGACCGGGAGGCATCGGAGGACGGCCGTCGTGGCGTCGACGCCGCAAGTGCGACTCCCAGCGAGTCGAACCCGAAGCCGCCGCGCGCCGCCGATCCGAAGGGCCCGCGAACGCCGACCGTGGCGGGACTCGCCGAATCGGGTGCGACAGCGGACGTCGGCAGCCGCGCGGCGAAGACCGGTCAGGAACACTTCGACGACCGCCGCACAAGCGGCGCGAAGCAGGACGTGCAGGCTGCGCGGCCGGACCATGCCGGCCTCACACCGCCGTCGCCCGTGCCATCGCTCGTCCCCTCACCCGACTCCTCACCGCCGCGAATCGCCGTCGCGTCGCGGCCGGTCCGGGATTCGCCGCTCGCGGCGACGACCCCGGCGCCCCAGGTGGCAGCGACCGCCCGTCAACACACGCACGAGCCGTCCTGGCCGGCGCAGCCCCGTCCTGCGGCTTCCGTCGCCCCGTCGCGGGACCGGATCGAGCAGGCCCCCCGGTCTCGCACGCCGGGGCCCGCGTCGATCGCACCGGCGGTGCGGATCTCGAGGGGCGACCTCACGAGGCCGGCGCCGTGGCCGGAGCTGCCTCCTTCGACATGGAGCGCACCGCCGATGGACTCGGGCGGAACGCTCGCATGGGAGGGCGCATCGCCTGCTGATGTGCTCATCGACGAACAGCGGAGCACCTGATGGAGCGGGTGGCCTTCCTCCTGCCTGACGGCGAGCGGATCACATGCATGCTCAACCCGGAGCACATCGTGCAGCGCCGCGTCGCGGGCCTCGCACCCCGCCGCACCGGCGCGGGTGTCGTCGCAGGTCCGGCGCGCTCCGACTCTCCCCTGCTGCACACCGGCGGCGGCCGCACCGAGCTGGAGCTTCAGCTGCTCTTCGACCTCGACCTCCTTCCGCCGCCGATCGTCCCTCCGCCTGCGCCTGTTCAGACCGAGCCGGTGGCGGCTGAGCCGGTGGCGGCTGAGCCGAGCGGGTCGGATGTCGGCACACTCCAGCCCGGCGACGTCGAGATCGCCGAGCCCGGCACGGAGACGCCGCTTCCCATCGAGAGCGGCACGGACATCCCGCTCTCCACCGCGGTCGTGCCGCCGCGCCGCGACGTCCGCGATCACACCAGACCGCTGTGGCAGCTGGCCGAGAACTCGGACAAGGGCGGCCGGGGCGTTCCGGAGGTCCGGGTCGTCTACGGCAAGGAGATGAACGTGCTGGCCGTCGTCGAGTCGCTCGCGGAGCGATTCGAACGGTTCGACGCGAGCGGCACGCCCAGTCGGTCCTGGCTCAGCATGCGTCTGGTCCGAGTACCCGACCCGAATCCTCCCGCGCCCGAGACGCCCGTCCCTGTCACGATCCCGGATGCCGAGGCCGCGGCGATCGCGGCTGCCGCACCCGCGGCGATCCACGTGGTCATCGGAGCGGGTTCGTCGTCGGATGAAGGGCCGGCTGCGGGGGGAGAGACCCTCCCCGAGATCGCGGCCCGCTATTTCGGCGGCCGCTCGGCGCTGTGGCGGTGGATCGCGGACGTCAACGTGCTCGACGACGTCATCTGGCCCGAGGCCGGCCGCGATCTCATCATCCCCCCCGCCCCGGAGGATCTGCCGACGGGAGCGACGCGATGACCGATGCCGCCACCGTTGCCCTGGGACCGCATCGGGTTCCGGGCGTGACACTGCGCGTCGACGGCGACGAGCTCGACGCCGTGGACGTCGCCCTGCTCGCGGGCATCCGGGTGCGACGGGAGGCAAGTGCGCCGACGGCGTGCGCGCTCACGTTCGAGGATCCCGCGGACGCAGATGCGCTCGAGGGCATCCTGGCTCTCGGGGCGTCGGTCGAGGCATCCGTCGAGGGCTTCTCGGATGCACTCTTCACGGGAGAGATCGTCTCGGTCGAGGAGTCATTCGGTGCCGACGGCACGTTGCTCGTCACGGCTCGCTGCCAGGACGCCGCCCACCGGATGCGGGCCGATTCGCAGCTGAGGGTCTTCGTGGACGTGTCGGTGGCAGAGCTCGTGCGGGAACTGGCGTCGACCGCGGGATTGGACGTCGACGCATCCGAGGAAGGGCCTCGCATGCCGAGGCTCGTGCAGGACGGCCGGTCCGCTCTCGATCTTGTGACGGCCATCACCCGCCGCGCGGGGCTGTGGTGGCGGGTCGACCCGTCCGGGAGCACTCTCGAGCTCTTCAGCGACGAGGGCGCGGGCGACGAGGTCACGGTCGTCTACGGCGAGACCCTGCTGCACGCGACCGTGACGTCGAGTTCGCTGGCGAACCGGTCGGGCTGGCGCGTCATGGGGTGGGACCCCGTGACCGGCGATGTGGCGACGGGATCGGCGGATGGCGAATCCACCGCTCCCGGGGCGGCGGAAGGCATCCTCGGCGGGGCGATGACAGCCGGTGCCGCCCACCTCGACGCGCTGGCCCGCGGACTCGCGGGCGATGACCGCGCCGCCGGACGGTCGCTGCGGGCGGTCATCGAGGGTGATCCGGCCCTCGAGCCCGGAACCACGCTCATCATCGAGGGGCTCACCTCCGGCGCGTCAGGGTCGTTCGTCCTTCTCACCGCGGACCACGTCATCGACTCGTTCGGCGGGTACACGTGCACGGTCACGACCACGACGCCGGACCACCTGCGCCTGCTGCGCCGGCTCGACGATTCGCCCGGGCGTGAGGCATCCGCCATCACGATCGGAGAGGTCCTGCGGATCGACGATCCTGATGGACGAGGACGCGTGCGCGTCGCGCTCTCCGCCTACGACGGGCTGGAGTCGGAGTGGCTTCCGGTGATCGCGCTCGGCGCAGGGGAGAGCAAGGGGCTCGCATTGCAGCCGGATGTGGGCGACCAGGTCGTCGTCGCGCACGACTCCCGCGACCCCGGTCGGGGCGTGGTGCTGGGCGGGCTGCGCACGAACGATGGCGGTGAGCCCGGCGTCGGCGTCGTCGATGGCGCGGTCGGCGTGTACGGACTGCGGCTCCCGACCGGCCAGTCGCTGCGCATGAGCGCCGACGGCGACAGCCTCGTGATCGGCAATCAGACCGGAAGCCGGGTCGAGCTCACCGAGACGGGGATCGTCGTGCACGCCGAGGGAGACCTCGTCCTCGAGGCTCCCGGTCACCTCATGCGGCTGCAGGCCGATCGCATCGAACTGGAGCAGGCCTGATGTGGTACTGGGTGACCCTGGATGCCGACATCCGCTGCGAGCACAAGCTCGGCAAGCTGGATCTCATCGCTCCCGAGGACTTCGTCTTCGTCTCGGGTCAGCCCGTATTGACCGACCACGATCCTGTCGGTCGACCGATCGGCGGATGCCCGAACCTGAGCGTCGGAATCAAGCCGTGCACCACGACCGTGAATCTGCAGCGAGGCGAGTCGGGGTTCGTGACGATCGCCGGCAAGCCGATCGTGCGCGCCGACCTCGCCGGCCTCACCGACGGAACGCCGCAGGGGCAGGTCAAGTACCGAGTAGATCATCCCGGACAGACGCTCGTGACGGAGGCGCCATGACGATCCAGGTGCCGACGAGACGCACACCGCCCACCTGGATCGGGTGGCGGTTCGGTCATCCCGACCTCGATGACGGCCTCAGCGGGCTGTCCGTCGGTCCGAACGGGAGTATCGAGCTCGTCCGCGATGCCGACGCGATCCGTCAGGCGCTCATGCTGCTGCTGTCGACCCGCCCCGGCGAGCGGATCATGCGACCCGACTACGGCTGCGATCTCGCCCGCCTCATCTTCTCGCCGAACGATGCCACCGCGGCGGGCCTTGCCAGGTATTACGTCGGCCGCGCCGTCGAGCGGTTCGAGCCGCGTGTCATCATCCTCGCGATCGATGCGGGGCCGGTCCCCGACGCGCCCGACCGCCTCCAGGTGATTCTCGACTACCGTCCACGCCTCGGCGGGCCGGCCGACCGGCTGATCGCCGACGTCGCACTGCAAGGGGGTGCCTGACCGTGCCGCTCCCGATCCCGAACCTCGACGACCGTGACTTCGACCGGCTCGTCGCCGACGCAAAAGCGCTCATCGCCGCGCGCAGTCCGGAGTGGACGGACCTGTCGCCCAGCGATCCCGGTGTGACGCTGCTCGAGGTCTTCGCGTACCTGACCGACACACTGCTCTACCGGGTCAACCGCATCCCCGAGAAGGCGTTCGTGCAGTTCCTCGAACTCATCGGGGTGCGTGTCATGCCGCCGGCCGCGGCATCCGTCGATCTCGTCTTCTCGCTGTCGGCGCCCGCGACGAGCGAGGTGATCGTGCCGCGTGGCAGCCGCGTCGCGACGGCGCGATCGGATGCCGACTCTCCGGTCTTCGCGACGGCGGATGACGCCCGCATCGCCGTGGGACAGCAGACGGCGACCGTCCGCGCGTACGCGGGAGAGGTCGTGGACGGCGAACACCTCGGCAACGGGACGGGAAAGCCCGGCCAGCTGCTGCGGGTCGCCCATCCGCCCATCTCGCTGCCCACGGGCGACGTGTTCGATCTCGTGATCGGTGTGCAGGCCGAGCCCGGGGAGCTGGAGAATCGCGAGCCCGCCCGTGAGTCCGGCGGCATCACGTACCGGATCTGGACCGAGGCCGAGCACTTCGGCGCACCGCCCGGTCCCGAGACCGAGGCACACCTGTACACCGTGGACCGCGCCGAGGGCGTGATCATGTTCGCCCCGGCCGCTCAGATCGCCGATGCCGCCGCGGGCGGACTGACCGCGCAAGCCGTGGCGCTCGCCGAGGTTCCGGGTCCGGGCAGGCGCATCGTGGCCTGGTACCGCCACGGCGGCGGGGCGAAGGGCAACGTCGCTGCCGGCACGCTCACGACGTTGAAGGATGCGGTGCCGGGTGTCTCCGTGACGAATCCCGCAGCGGCGACCGGTGGGCGCGACCGCGAGACCCTCGAGAACGCCATGGTCCGCGGGCCGCAGTCGATCCATACGCTCGACCGCGTGGTGACGGCGCGGGATTACGAGCAGTTCGCGGTGGCCGCGAGCGGCGGGGTCTCGCGCGCCCGTGCCGTGACGCGCGCCGATGCGTGGGTGGGGGCCACGCCGGGTGAGGTGCAGGTGTATGTCGTGCCGTCGAGCGACGGCGGCGACGTGAGTGCCGATGCGCTGGCCGCCTCGATGAGCCCGAATGTGCTCGAGCGGCTCGCCGAAGCCCTTCATTCGCGCCAGCCGATCGGTGCGCGCGTGGGGGTCTCATGGGTGGGATTGAAGGGCACCCTCGTGCGCGCGTCCGTGGTGGTGCACCGTGCCGAGGATCGTGTGGCGATCGAACGCCGCCTGCGCGAGCGGCTGGACCGGGTGCTCTCGCCGGTGCCGGTGGGCACCGAGACGGGTTGGCCGTTCGGCGAACACCTGCGGGTCGCGAAGGTGTACGACGTCCTGCAGGCCGAGCGCGGTGTGCGCTACGTCTCGGATGTCACGCTCATCGTCGAGGACGTGCCTCGCGTCGTTCCGTCGATCGTCCGGGATCCGAATCAGCGCAAGACCTGGTTCTCGGCGAGCGGCGAGCAGATCTTCCGTACCGTCGACGACTCGACCGGATGGGTCGCCGTCGCGCGCTTCGAGGGCGAGTCGGTGGAACGCCTCGCTGTGCTCCGGGAGGCTCCGGGCTGTGTGGTGGCGACCGCTCGCGTCGGCGAGACCGAGTCGAGCGTGGTGCACGCGTCGATGGACTACGGCGAGACGTGGGCGCGCATCCGCGAGTTCGACTCGCACGTCGAAGAGGTCGCTCTCGCACTGATCGACGGCGCGCCCCACGCCTTCCTCGCGACCGATGCCGGCCTGTTCCGGCAGCCGCTGCAGGGCGACGCCGTGGGCGACCGCATCCTCGTGGTGGCGGAGGATGCCGCGATGGGCTTCTACGCCGTCTCGACCTCGGTCGACCCGTCGGGCGCGCTGTGCGTCGCAGCGGCAGCCCAGGAGCTCAAGGGTGTGTACGTCTCTTTCGCCGAGGGCCGCCCCGGCACATTCGTCAACACCGGTCTCAAGAACCAGGACATCAGGGTGCTGCGCACCCTCGAGATCGCGAACCGGCGCTACCTGTACGCGGGGGCATATGCCACGGGCGAGGAGGAGGGCGCGGGAGTATCGCGCGTCGAAGTACTCGGCGTGCAGCTCGATGCGAAGGGCTGGGAGCCGGCTGGCGCGAAATGGACCGGCGGAAGCTGCCGCGACATCGCGTTCATCGGCGAGACGGTTCTGGCCGCGACCGAGCGGGCCGGCGTCGCGGTCGCCAACCCGCGGCAGGACGGCGGCAGCTGGCGCACCCCCACGCGGGACTGCGGACTGCCGCTGCGCCAGAACGGCACATTCCAGGCGCTCTTCACCGTGGCCTCGAACGACGCGAGCCCGCCGCTCGCGCTGTGCGGCGGACCGGATGGCGTCTTCCGCAGCGCGGACGGGCGCACGTGGCGTCTCGCCTCGCCCGCCGCGTTCGGTGACGAGGTGTCGCTGCCGCCGAACTGGCTGTTCGCACCGGGCTCCCACGAGATCACGGTGGCATACGACGATGCAGGCTGAACGCATCGCGAGGCTGCTGCCCGAGGTCTACCAGCGCACGATCGTCGCCGGTACGCCGATCGCGACCCTCCTCGAGGTCATGGCGCAGCTGCAGGATCCGGTCGAGGAGGTGCTCGCCCAGCTGCCGGACTACTTCGACCCGCAGCTCACGCCCGACCGCTTCGTGCCGTTCCTCGCGCGATGGGTCGATCTTGCGCGGTGGTTGGATGACACATCCGGCGGCTTCGATTCGGGTGTCGGACGGCTGCGCCAGGTCGTGGCGGGAGCCGCGCATCTGTCGCGCATCCGCGGCACCGCCCAGGGACTGCGCGATGCCCTCGAGTGGGCGACCGGGGTGAGCGGCGTTCGGATCGACGAGGAGGTGCCGGACGCCGCGGGCCGCATCCGTCCGTTCCACGTGGTCGTGAGGCTGCCGAAGGAGGCCGTCGTCCACCAGATGCTCGTGCAGCGGATCGTCCAGCAGGAGAAGCCGGCGCACGTGACGGCCGAGGTCGTGTTCGAGAACGGGCCCGAGACGTCCCCGCCCGAGCCGGTCCCCGAGGAGGCCCCCGTCGCACCCACGCTGCCGGTCGGCGGACCCGCCGCACCGCCTGAGCCGTCCTTCCCGGGGAGTGAACCTGCGCCCGTCCTCACCGGCGCGCCGGAGGCGGAGCCGCCGGCGGGTCCTGAGCCCGAGTCCCCGACCCCGGCCGTCGTCGCGCCCGCGGCCACCGTCGACGGTGATGCGCCCACCGTGGTGATCGCCAGGCCCCCGGCGGCCGCTCCGGGGCCCGCTCCGGCGACCGCCCCCGCACCTGTCCCCGCGCCCGCGCCCCCTCCGCCCGAGCCCGAGGAGCCGCCCGCGTGAAGGTCATGATCGTCGTGCTCGTCGCGATCGTGGTCGCCGTGGTGCTCGTGCTGTTCTACGGGTCGCTGCGGCCGGAGGGTGAGTCAGACCAGGCTCAGGGCGGAGTCGGCGGCGGACTGGGCTGGCTGGTCCCGCGTCCGAGCCTCGACTTCGCGGATGTCGCCGACGCCGACTGCGCCGATGCGACCATTCCCGGGTTCGTCGTCGGAGCGGCCGGCTGCGCCATCCCGCTCCCCGATCCTGCGCAGATCACCCTGTGCGCTCCGGACCCGGCGACCGTGATCGTTCGGACCGAGGGCAAGGAGTATCCGGCCCAGACGGTCAAGGCGTCCGCGCTGTCGTGCTCGGATCCTCAGCCGGTCCCGATCTATGACGACGACACGACCATGACGATCCAGTGCGTCCTGATCGCCACGTGCACGGTGGTCGTCGTCGAGCCCGAGGGCTAACCAGGCGCCGGTGCGGTACCGGCGCCGGGCGTCGAGCCGGGAGACGTCATCGTCGCAGGTCGGCTCGCTTCGCGCTCGCGCACGGCTGCTGCCGTCGCCGACTCGGTCGCTTCGCGCTCGCGGAGAGGGCCGCCCCCCTGACGCCCGAGGTTCAGCTGCTTGATGAGCGAGATGATCCCGCCGATGAGCATCAGGAGCCCCCAGATGGCGCCGACGATCGCGATGATGAGCGCGCCCAGCGCATCCGTGATGCTGACGAGGATGATCGGCACGATCGAGTGCAGGATCATCACGACGAATGTCAGGAGCACGGTCAGCAGCAGCCAGAACACGAGGCGCTTGTTGCCGAGGATGCTCTGCTGGGCGACGATCAGGAATACGATCGCCGCGAGCTGCAGGAACATGATGAGCCCGAGCAGCGCGGCGGATGCCCAGATATCGAAGAACCCGAAGATCGCGAGGTACGCGAGCGTGCCGAACGGCACCGCGAGGAAGAGCGAGACCATCACGAGGAGGGCGACGAACGCGATGATCGCCATGATGATGCCGGCGATCACGGCGACGAGCCCGCCGAGCACGCTCACGATCCCGCCTATCAGTGGGATCATCCGATTGCCGATCAGCAGCGGCAGGGCCATCAGGCCCACGATGATGAGCAGCAGTCCGTTCGGCAGGGCGAGGTAGGGGATGGCAAGACCCGGCGGGTCATCCGCGCTCTCGCCGAAATCGTCCGCGCTGAGGTCCTCGATGTCGTCCTGGTCGAGCTCGGAGGGAGCCGCGGACGAGTCCTGCTGCAGCGACTGGATCCGGTCACCCAGCGGCGGCGGCGAGATGATGATCCCGGCGCCGATGCACGCGAGCAGCGCGAGCAGGATCGCCACGACGGCGACCCAGAGAGCCCAGCGGCGCAGGCCGTCCATGCGTTCAGTCTGTCCACTCCGCGCCGGTGGCGCCAGTGTTCAGAGCGCGAGCAGGATTCCGCCGATGACCATGCCGACGACGATGATCCCGACGGCGACCCACCACGCCCAATCGGGCGGAGTGAACTTGGCCCCGTACTTCGGGCCCGACACCGAACCGCGCGGGGATGCGGTCGCGCCGGCGATGAACGCGACGACGACCGCAGCGAGGAACGCGATACCGATGACGATGTAGCCCGCCTCGGACTGCATCGCACCGACCACGATGGCGGTGACTCCGGCGGCGGCACCGAGGATGTACCCCACGACCGACAGGACGAGTTTGATTTTGCTGTTCATGGTGGGAAAGAGGGCCGCGGACCGTCGACTGATACCTGCGCGGCTCAGCCCGGTGCGGCGTCGGGATCCAGCATCTTGAGGGTGTCCTCTTCCGCCGGGTTGTCGGCCTCGAGCTGCTCTTCGGTGACCTCATCGCCTCCGGTGGGCGCTGCTTCATCCGGAGTCGTGTTCTCGCCCTCAGTTCGCTTGTCTGTCATACCGACACGGTAGGCCCGCGGGACCGACCTCGGCAGGGCGTTGACAGCGGGGGTCTGAGCGATCAGGGGCGCTGGGCCGGCTCGAATCGTTCCGGCGGGAACGCCGCCACCACAGCCTCTCGGAGGGTCTCGAGAGCGGCATCCGCCCCGAACCATCCCAGCGCGCGAGCCTGCACCAGCACGTTCCCGAGCGCGGTCGCCTCGACCGGACCGGCGAGCACGGTCAGGCCCGAGCGGTCGGCAGTCGCCTGGCAGAGCAGGCGGTTCAGCGTCCCGCCGCCGACGATGTGGATCACGTCGATCTCTCGATCGGTCAGGCGGCCGGCCGTGTGCACCGCACCGGCGAAGGCGGCGGCGATGCTCTCCACGATGCTGCGCGCGAAGGCCGGGCGGCTCGTCGGCGCAGCGGCACCGGCATCCCTCAGCACAGCCGCGATGCGAGCGGGCATGTCGCCGGGAGCAGCAAGACGCGGATCGTTCGCGTCGAACAATGGCACGTCGTGGCCGACGGATGCCGCGTCCGCCAGCAGCGACGGGAGGTCGATGCTCTCGCCGTCCTCGGCCTCCCACGCGCGCACCGACTCGCTGAGCAGCCACAGACCCGTCACGTTGTGCAGGAACCGCACGCGGCCGTCGACGCCGCCCTCGTTGGTGAAGTTCGCCTCACGTGCCGCATCGCTCACGACCGGGGTGTCGAGTTCGACGCCGACGAGCCCCCACGTGCCGCACGAGATGTACGCGGCGTTCGGGGAGCTGAGCGGCACGGCGACGATGGCCGACGCGGTGTCGTGCGAACCGACGGCGATGACCTCGAGGTCGGCGCCGACAGCGGCCGCGGCCTCGCCCCGCAGGCGACCGAGGTGCGCCCCAGGATCGACGAGCGGCGGGAGGACGGATGCCGGGACACCCAGGCGTCGGGCCAGTTCGAGGTCCCACTGGCCGGTCTGCACGTCGACGAGCCCGGTGGTCGATGCGTTCGTGCGTTCGGCGCCCTGGGTTCCGGTCAGCAGGAACGACACGAGGTCGGGGATGAGGAGCGCGACGTCGATGTCGTCCAGGCCCTGCTCTGTGACGTACTGGTAGAGCGTGTTGAACGCGAGGAACTGCAGGCCGTTGCGGCGGTAGAGCTGCTCGAACGGCACGATGGCGTGGACCGCTTCGGCTCCGCGGAGGGTGCGCTCGTCGCGGTAGTGGAATGGCTCGCCGACGAGGTGTCCCTCGGCCACCAGGCCGTAGTCGACCGCCCACGAGTCGATGCCGATGCTCGCGAGCGCGGGCTCGCGAGCCACGGCATCCCGGAGTCCGGAGAGAATATGCCCGTAGAGAGCCGAGAAGTCCCAGTGCAGCCCATCGGCGCCCTCGACCGGACCGTTCGGGAAGCGCGCGACCGGCTCGAGCGACACCATCCCGTCGCTCACGCGCCCGAGCATGACGCGTCCGCTGGTGGCGCCGAGGTCGACGGCGGCGACGGCGCCGCCGGTCATCGCAGGAAGGCGGCGGCGACGCCGGAGTCGACGGGGATGTGCAGGCCGGTGGTGCGGGTGAGCTCGGGGCCGGTGAGGACGTAGACGGCGTCGGCGACGTTTTCGGGGACGACTTCGCGTTTGAGGATGGTGCGTTGCGCGTAGTACTTGCCGAGGTCCTTCTCTTCGACGCCGTAGGTCGCGGCGCGGTTGGCGCCCCAGCCGGCGGCGAAGATGCCGGAGCCGCGGACGACGCCGTCGGGGTTGATGCCGTTGACCCGCACCCCGTATTCGCCGAGCTCGACCGCGAGCAGGCGCACCTGATGGGCTTGGTCGGCCTTGGTGGCGGAGTAGGCGATGTTGTTCGGGCCGGCGAACACGGAGTTCTTCGACGAGATGTAGATGACGTCGCCGCCGAGTCCCTGTTCGATGAGCGCTTTCGCGGCGGCCTTCGAGACCAGGAACGAGCCCTTCGCCATGACGTCGTGCTGCAGGTCCCAGTCCTTCTCGGTGGTCTCCAGCAAAGGTTTCGACAGCGACAGGCCGGCGTTGTTGACGACGAGGTCGATGCCGCCGAATGCGAGCAGGGTGGCGTCGATCGCGGCCTGCACCCCGTCGGCGTCGGCGACGTTCGCGGCGACGCCGATCGCGACATCCGTGCCGCCGAGTTCCGCGGCGGCGGCTTGTGCTTTGGCGAGGTCGAGGTCGGCGACCACGACGCAGGCGCCTTCCGCCGCGAGACGGGTGGCGATGGCCTTGCCGATTCCGGATGCCGCGCCGGTGACGAACGCGATACGGCCCTGGTGGGTCTTCGGTTTCGGCATCCGCTGCAGCTTCGCCTCTTCCAGCGCCCAGTACTCGATGTTGAACTTCTCCGCATCCGAGATCGGGGTGTAGGTCGACAGCGCCTCGGCGCCGCGCATCACGTTGATCGCGTTCAGGTAGAACTCCCCCGCGACGCGGGCGGTCTGCTTGTTCGCCCCATACGAGAACATGCCCACACCGGGCACCAGCACGATGAGCGGGTCGGCGCCGCGGATCGCGGGGGATGCAGGTTCGGTCGCTGAGCCTGTCGAAGCGTGCTTGTCGTAGTAGGCGGTGTAGTCCGCGCGGTACGCCTCGTGCAGTTCCTTCAACCTAGCGATCTGCTTGTCGACGGGGGCCTCGGACGGCAGGTCGAGCAGCAGCGGCTTGACCTTGGTGCGCAGGAAATGGTCCGGGCAGGAGGTGCCCAGCGCGGCGAGCTTCGGGGCCTTCGCCGACGCGAGGAACTCCAACACCCGGGGGTCGTCGGTGAAGTGACCCACCATCGGCTTGTCCTGCGACGCGATGCCACGGATCGTCGCCGCGAGGGCGGCGGCCTTCACGCGCCGCTCGTCGGCTTCGAGCGGCGCGAACTTCTTGCGCTGCTTGCCGAAGGGCAGTGCCTTGCCGTGCTCGTCGATGTACGTCTGGCCGGTCTGAATGATCCACAACGAGTTCGCCTCCGCCTCCTCCGACGTGTCTCCCCACGCGGTGATGCCGTGCCCGCCGAGGATGCAGCCGATCGCGGCGGGGTTCTTCGCCTTGATCGCCGCGATGTCCAGGCCGAGCTGGAACCCGGGGCGCCGCCACGGCACCCACACCACCTTGTCCCCGAAGATCTTCTTCGTCAGCTTCGCGCCGTCCTTGGACGTCGCGATCGCGATGCCCGAGTCCGGGTGCAGGTGATCGACGTGCGCGGCATCCACGAGTCCGTGCATCGCGGTGTCGATCGACGGTGCCGCCCCGCCCTTGCCGTGCAGGCAGTAGTCGAACGCGGCCACCATCTCGTCCTCCCGGTCGACGCCGGGGTAGACGTTCACGAGCGAACGGAACCGGTCCAGACGCAGCACTGCGAGACCCGACTCCTTCAACGTTCCCAGGTCACCGCCCGAGCCCTTCACCCACAGCAGCTCGACGGGCTCGCCCGTCACCGGATCGGTCTCGGTCCCCTTCGCGGACGTATTACCACCTGCGTAGTTCGTGTTCTTCGGATCAGCGCCCAGGCGATTCGATCGGGCAATCAACTCGGCAGCAGTCGGATTCGTCATGTGGTCTTCCTTTTCAGGGTCAGGATTCGGGTCGCGAAGCGGTCGACGGATGCCGCGGCGGCGGGCTTTTCGGGGTCGTTGAGGTGACCGTGTCGGGTCCCCGGTTCGGTGTGGGCATGGACGTCGACACCGGCGCCGCGCAGCGACGCCGCGAACGCTTCGCCGGACACCCTCAGCTCGTCGACCTCGTCGTTGATCATGATGGTCGGCGGGAACCCGGCGACGTCGTCAGCAGTCGCGGAGCCGGGGACGGCGAAGATCTCCGCCCCGTCCGTCGAGCCGCCGAGGTAGTTCTCGTACATGCCACGCACGGCCGCGGGACTGAACTGGTCGGCCTCGGGGTCTGCATCGAGCGCGGCGCGGAGCGCGGCATCCGGCTCCTCCTGCACGGCGTGCAGGGTCGGGTAGGCGAGAACGGCGAGCGCGGGGACCTCGCCTCCGGCGTGGACCAGCCGCAGCGCGGCGCCCGCCGCAAGGTTCCCGCCGGCGCTCGCGCCGCCGAGAGCCCACGGACCGGACGCGAGGCCGGATTCCGCCGCCCACGCGAACGCGAAGGCGACCTCTTCCGAGGCGACGGGGTAGTGCGCGCCCGCCACAGGCTCGACGCCCAGCGCCGCTGCCCACTCGAGCGGCAGCGGTGCGCGCTGGTAGTCGACCGAGACGACCGTGATTCCCCGGTTCGCGAATTGCTTCGAGACCCAGTCCGCCTCGGGCATGTCGAGGTCGCCGGCGGCGAATCCGCCGCCGTGCAGCCACACCAGCCCGGGGCCGGCGGGTGCTTCGGGCGCGTAGACCCGCACGACGAGGGGCCCGTGCGGCCCGTCGAGCGTTCGGTTCTCCGCTGCCGCCATGGTGGTCAGGCTCCCCAGCCGGCTTGGACGCCGCCGACGCGGTCGGCTTCGATCTTCTCCTGGTAGCCGGATGCGGCGAACGCGGCCATCGGGTCGGCGGGCAGGCCGCGGGTCTCGCGCCATTCGGCGAGGGCGGGGCGGATGTCGGTGTAGAACGCGTCCATCAGCACCGCGTTCGCGGCCAGCACGTCACCGGAGACCTGCGCTGCGCGCAGGGCGTCCTGGTCGACGATGAGGGCGCGGGCGGTCATCTCCTGCACGTTGAGGACGGAGCGGATCTGGCCGGGGATCTTCTTCTCGACGTTGTGGCACTGGTCGAGCATGAACGCCACGTCCGGGTTGTTCAGGCCGCCGCCGCGGATCACCTCGAACAGGATCCGGAACAGCTGGAACGGGTCGGCGGCACCCACGATGAGGTCGTCGTCGGCGTAGAACCGGGAGTTGAAGTCGAACGAGCCCAGCTTGCCGAGGCGCAGCAGCTGCATCACGATGAACTCGATGTTCGTCCCGGGGGCGTGGTGGCCGGTGTCCAGGCACACCATCGCCTTGTCGCCGAGCGCGGCGACCTGCACATACGACGTTCCCCAGTCCGGGACGTCGGTGTGGTAGAACGACGGCTCGAAGAACTTGTACTCCAGCACCAGGCGCTGCTCACCCGTGAGCCGTGCGTAGATCTTCTCGAGCGACTCGTGCAGCCGGTCCTGCCGTCCGCGCAGGTCGGCCTGGCCCGGGTAGTTGGAGCCCTCGGCGAGCCAGATCTTCAGATCACGGGAACCGGTGGCGTCCATGATGTCGATGCACTCCAGGTGGTGGTCGATCGCCTTCTGCCGCACCACCGGGTCTTCATGGGTGAGGGCGCCGAACTTGTAGTCGTCGTCCTGGAACGTGTTCGAGTTGATCGTGCCGAGCTCCACACCGAGATCCTGCGCATAGGCGCGCAGGCCCGCGTAGTCATCGACCTTGTCCCACGGGATATGCAACGCCACGCTCGGTGCGAGAGCCGTGACACGGTTGACCTGTGCAGCATCCGCGATCTTCTCGAACGGGTCCCGCGGCGTCCCCGGTGTCGTGAACACCTTGAACCGGGTACCCGAATTACCGAACGCCCACGAGGGGAGCTCGATGGCCTGACCCTCGAGGGTCTGCAGAACAGCGGGAGAGAGAGTGCTCACGATGGGTCGCTTTCTTCGTCAATCGCGGGGGATGGTGCCGCAGCAGCGGCGAGCTGGTCTTCGAGGTGGAAGATCTCGGCGAGGGGAGTCGCAGCCTGGTCGGGGCGGCCCTCGAGACCGGCGAAATACCGGCCCATCTGGGCTTCCCACCGTGCGGCGACGGGGGATGCCGCAAGGTACGCCTGGGCCGCGTCATCGTCGTCGGTCTCGTAGTAGCCGATGAGGCGCCCGCCCTCGCCCAGGAACAGCGAGTAGTTGTGACGGCCTGCCGCGGCGATCTCGGCGAGCATCTCCGGCCAGACGGGAGTGTGCCGCTCGACGTACTCGTCGAGCAGTTCGGGCTTGATCAGAAGCTGGAAGCAGATGCGGCGCATGGTCTCTGGGGTCGCGTCCTCGGCGTTGAGGGTAGGTGGAAATGAATCGTTTCATTCTTGCACAGGAACGCATGTCTCGGCAACAGATCGCGTGAACGGTCGCGCCACCCGGCCCCCGCGGCAGGCGGTAGCGTGTTCCGCGATCCCGACGCGAAGGAGCCGATGTGGAGCAGCAGGAGAGGGCGTTGTCCGCCTACGTGGAGTCGGTCCGGGACGACCCGCGGACTCTGGCAGTCGTCGTGGTCGGTTCGGTGGCGCGCGGGAGCGAGCGGCCGGACTCGGATGTCGACGTCTATCTGGTCGTGGACGACCAGCGGTTCGCCGAGGAGTCCGCCGCCGGCCGATTCGCATGGATCGAGCGGTGGAACATCGACTATCCCGGCTCGTACATCGACGTCAAGCTCGCGAGTCCGTCCTATCTCGCCGCCGCCGCGGAGCGCGCCGATGACCCTACTCGAGCTTCGTTCGTCGGCGCTCGCGCCGCCTTCAGCCGAGTCGACGGACTCGAGCAGCTCATCGAGCGGATCACTGTGCTTCCCGACGAGGTCTGGTCCGAACGGGTGCGCTCGCACGTGGCCCAGGCCCGTCTCTACGGCGGCTATTTCCTGAAGCAGGCCGTCGAACGCGGAGACCCGTTCCTTCGTCAGCATGCCGGCCTCCATCTGTCTCTGGCCGCTGCCCGTGCTGCACTCGCGGCATCCCGCACTCTCATGCCCGGGCCGAAGTACATCTCCCGGCTGATTCGCGACGTTCCCACCCCCGACGGGTTCGTGGCCGCGTGGGAACAGGTGGTCGCTGACCCGGACATCCAGACCGCGGGCGTGCTCATGCGGGCCCTGGACGATTGGCTCGGATCGGAACTCGATCCCGACGACACCCTCTCCGTCTTCATCCGGGACAACGAACTCCCTTGGCTCCGCGGTGGGGTCCCCGCGGAGTTCTGGTGAGCGCGACATGGTTCAGCCCTTGACGGCTCCACTGGTCATGCCGGCGACGATCTGACGGTTGAAGAAGATGTACATGATGAGCGGCGGGATCGTGACGAGCAGCACGTACATGAACAGCAGGTTGAACTGGCTCACCGTCTGGCTCTGATAGTTGTAGAGCGCGAGCTGCACGGTCGGGGTGTCGCTGCCCGGCAGGAAGTACAGCGGGTTCTGGAAGTTGCTGAACACGTTCACGGCCTGCACCACGATCACGGTGACGATCACGGGCTTCAGCAGTGGCAGGACCACCCCGAAGAACAGGCGGATCGGACCAGCGCCGTCGATGATCGCAGCCTCGTCGAGCTCTTTGGGGATCGTCGCCACGAATGCACGGAACAGCAGGATGCAGAACGCGAGCCCGAAGGTTGCTTCGACGAGGATCAGGCCGGGGAGCGTCTTGAACAGACCGACGCCCTGCAGCACCCAGATCGTCGGCAGCACGGCGGGCGGCACGATCAGGGCGGCCAACACGAGGAAGTTGATGTACGCGTTGAGCTTGGTGCGCTTGCGCTGCAGGACATAGCCGACCATCGCGGCGAACACCACCATGATGGTGACGCTGGCCACGGTGAGGACGACGCTGTTGAACAGCGCCAGCACGAAGTTGTAGTCGTTCGCCGAGACGACAGCGATGAAGTTCTCCCAGAGCTGCCATTCGGTGGGCAGCGAGAACGTGACCAGCCCGGCTTCCCTGGGGTCCTTCGCGGCCTGGAGGATGACGAATGCGAAAGGCACGAGGAAGACGACGATGGACACGAGGATCGCGATGATCCCGATGAGATACTTGCGGATCCAGCGGCGGAAGGTCATCGGCCGGCGATCCACCTTGGGGCGGCGAGTGCCACGGCTGCGGCCGGTGGTGATCGCTTCGGTGAGAGTCACAGCTCGTCCTGCTTTCGATTGAGGAACAGCGATACCGGCACCATGACCGCGATCACCACGATGAAGAGGATGACGTTGCCGGCGGTGGACAGGCCGAAGAACCCGGCTTGGTACTGCTTGTAGATGACGGATGCGATCACGTCGCTGGTGAACCCTGGTCCGCCCTTTGTGATCGCCCAGATGAGATCGAAGGATCTCAGCCCGCCGATGAGCGACAGGATGATGACGGTCGCTGTCGCCGGCCGCACCAGCGGCAGCGTGATGTTGCGGAACACCGACCAGGCGCCGGCGCCGTCCATCCGGGCTGCCTCGAAATACTCATGCGGGATCGCGACGATCCCGGCCATGAAGATCAGTGTCGCGATACCGACGCCCTTCCAGACGTCCACCGCTGCGACAGTGAGCAGCGCGAGGTTCGGGTCGGTGTACCAGCCCGGCTGCGGCAGGTTCATGAAGCCGAGGACGTTGTTCACGATGCCGTGGAACGGGTCCAGGAGCGCCTTGAAGGTGAAGCCGACCCCGATGGTGGAGACCAGCACGGGGAAGAAGATGACGCCGCGAAGATAGCCGCGGCCGAGGATCGGGCCAGTCAGCAGCAGCGCCAGCGCGAGACCCAGGACGACCTTCGACGCGGAGGTGACGAACCCGTAGATGAAGGTGTTGATGAACGCCGTGACGAGCTGTGGCTCTTGGAAGAACGCGATGAAGTTGTCGAACCCGATGAACTGCACGTCGAACAGCGTCCAGCGGGTGAGGGAGAAATAGAACGAGGAGAACGTCGGCACCGCGAAGAAGATGATGAACAGCACGGCGGCGGGGATGTAGAACCAGGACGGGTACATGCTCTTCATGCCCTTGCGTCCCATGGGGGGCTTGCTCGTCCGGGAGGCCGGTGGAGCCGCTCCGGTGGGTGCGACAGCAGTCGTCATCATCACTCCTTCGTGAAGCGGGGCCGGCGGCGAACTTTCGCCGCCGGCCCCTGGTGTGTCGATCTCAGCAGATCAGGTGAGGGTTTACCAGCCCGGGAGTCCGAGCTGCTGGGCCTGCTTCTTCACGTCGTCGTCGTACTGTGCAGCGCCCTCCTCAGCAGGGGTGATGCCCGAGCCGACCGCGACGGTGATGTTCTCGAGGTTCGGTCCCTTGATGGGGGAGAGGAACTCCAACGCCGACCCGGTCTTGCCGGAGTCGAAGTACGCCTGGATGTCATCCACCAGCGCGGGCGAGTCCTCCGGAATCGTGCAGGCGGTCGTCACGTACGGACCGGCCGGCGCGGCGGTCGCATTCTGCACCTCGCAGCCCTCGGACGAGTTGGCGAACGCGACGAACTTCTTCGCTGCGTCGAGCTTGTCGCCCTCGGTTGCCTTCGAGATGTAGATGGCGTTCGGCTGCCAGATCGTGATCGCCGTGTCGTCTGCGTTCGCGGCGGGCAGAGCGAACACGCCGATGTCATCGACGTTGTCCGGATTGTTCTGGATGATCGTCGCGATCGTCGCGGTCAGCATCGGGTACTGCGCGCCCGCGCCGGTGGCCAGAGCCTCCATCGCCTGCGCGTTGGTCATCGACGGGAAGTCCTCGTTGAACAGCCCCTTGTCGAATGCTTCCTGCTGGTTCGCGAATCCCGCGAACGCCGGCTCGTTGACGTACTTCGCGTTCGGGTCGTTCGCGGTGTACTGCTCCGCCCACTCCGGTTCCTGCGCCGTGACATTGGCGAAGTCGCCCAGCACGAACAGCTGGCTCGTCCAGGTGTCTCCGTAGGACTGGATGATCGGAGCGACGCCGTTGCCTTCAGCCTTGATCTTCTCGCTGTTCGCGATGAACTCATCCCACGTCGTCGGAACCTCGAGGCCGAGGTCGGCGTACACCTTCTTGTTGTACATCACCGCGCCGGCGAACGATGCGCCCCAGGGCGCCCCGTACAGGGCGGTGTCGGTCGAGACGACCGCCTTGAAGTCGTCCGTGAGTGTGCTCACCCACTCCTCGTCGCTCAGGTCGACCATCGTCTGGTCGGGGTTCAGCGCCTGAAACAGCGACCCGGAGTTGTAGTGGAAGACGTCTTCCATCGAACCGGTCGACAGCTTGGTCTTCATGAGGTTGTCGCCCTCGGTGCCACCCGGCTGCGTCTCCAGCTTCACCGTGATGTCAGGGTTGGCCTTCTCGAACGCCTCGATAAGCGCCTTCGCCTGGTTGGTGTTGTTGTCATCGCTCTGCGTGAGGTACGAGATCTCGACAGCGCCACCATCGTCGGAGTTGCCGCCGCCACCACTACAGGCGGCGAGCGGGAGCGCGAGCACCGCCAGCCCTGCGGCTGCTGTCAGGACCCGTCGGGTCGGGGATTGCTTCATCCTTTACCTCCTTGTAAAGCCGCTGTGCGGTAGGTCCGCCACATTGCGGGGTCGAAAGGGTTGAAACCATTCAATGCCGTCACGCTACGACGCGATGGGGCTCGGAGTCAAGCATCCGGTGAAACGTATCATTACGATCCCGTAACGTCTCGACCAGAACATGAACGTCCGGGACCCCGGGATTGACACCAGCGCCTGAATCGTTTCAGGATGAGATCGCGCGGCAAAGCTGCCAGCGCCGAAAGGACCCCAGCCATGCCGGCACTTCCTCCGTCCACGAGTGCAGATACGTCGACCAGGGTTGTCGCTGTCCAGTCCCAATATCCCGCCGGCCTGCTCGGCGTCCCGGCTGGAAGCGTCCGGCTGACGTGGCGCGTCGAGAGCGACGAACCCACCGCGCGACAGCTCGGGTATCAGCTCAGGAGCGGCGCAGAGGGAACCGAGCCCACCCCGGCGGAACCGGTCGAGTCGAGCGATTCGATCGGCGTCGAGGCGCCCGGCGGCCTGTCGCCGCGCGAGCGGCGAAGCTACAGCGTCCGGATCGCGACGGATGCCGGATGGACCGAGTGGAGCGACTCCCTCACGGTCGAGGCCGGCGTCGACGGCACGCAGCTCGAAGCGCGCGTGATCGGCATCCCGAGCGAGATCGACGGCCCGGTGCCGCTGCTTCGCCGTGAGTTCACGCTGGATGCGGCACCCGCATCCGCCCGCCTTCGACTCAGCGCACTGGGACTGGTGGACGCGTGGATCAACGGCGTGCGCGCGTCGGACGCCCTGCTCACCCCCGGGTGGACGTCGTATCAGGAGCGGATCCTGATCGACACGGTCGATGTCACCGATCTCCTGCACGAAGGTGAGAACGTCATCGTGCTCGCGGTGGGTGAAGGCTGGTACCGGGGGAGCTTCGGCTTCGCCCGTCGCACCGCGATCTACGGCGACCGCATCGGCGCGATCGCGCAGCTCGAGGTCGACGGCGACGTGGCGCTCGTCACGGACGAGTCCTGGGTGGGCGGCTTCGGGGCGGTGCGATCGGCCGGCATCTACGACGGAACGGTGACGGACCTGCGCCTCTCGGCCGACATCCACACCCCGGGCTTCGCGGCAGAGGGCTGGGTCGCCGTCGAGATACTGGATGCCGATCCCGCACTCTTCGAGCCTCGTATCGCCGCCCCGGTCGAGGTCGTGGCAGAGCTCCCCATGCGCGCCTACGCCCACGGCGACACCACTCAGCTCGATGCCGGTCAGAACATCGCGGGCTGGGTGCGGCTGACGGTGCGCGGTCGCACCGGCGACACGGTCACCATCCGCCACGCCGAGGTGCTCGAGCCGTCGGGCAACCTGCACACCGCCGCGCTGCGCAGCGCGAAGGCGACGGATGTCTACACGCTCGATCGTGACGGCGAGCACACCCTCGAGCCCGCGTTCACCTTCCACGGGTTCCGTTATGCGGATGTCGTCGGCGCCGAAGTCGTGTCGGCCGATGCGATCTCGATCTCGAGCGACCTCGCGCCGCGGAGTGCATTCCGCTCCTCGCATGAAGCGCTCGATCAGTTCCACTCGAACGTGTTCTGGTCGCAGCGCGACAACTTCGTCTCGGTGCCCACGGACTGCCCGCAGCGCGATGAGCGGCTCGGCTGGACCGGAGACGCACAGGCCTTCAGTGCCACGGCGTCGACGCTGATGGACTCGGAGTCGTTCTGGGCATCGTGGCTGCGCGACCTCGAGATCGATCAGACGGATGAGGGTGGCGTGGCATCCGTCGTTCCCGACATCATCCGCCCCGTCGACATGCTGATGGGCGGAGTGCCGACCGAAAACATGGGCCGGGCCGGCTGGGCGGATGCCGCCACCATCGTGCCGTTCGCGGTATACGAGTCGTACGGGTCGGACGAGATCCTCGCGCGCCAGCTCGACAGCATGCGCCGATGGGTCGAGCACCTGCGTCGCCGCGCGGGCGACGGAGTCGTGCTGCCGACCGAGCCGTTCCAGTACGGCGACTGGCTCGACCCGGATGCGCCGGGCGAGCGGCCCTGGGAGGCGAAGGTGTCGAGCGACTTCGTCGCGAACGCCTTCTACGTGCGCTCGGCCCGGCTGCTGGCCGAGGCGGAGCGCCTCGTGGGCGACGCCGGTCGTGGGTCCGACTACGACGCGCTCGCCGACCGAGTGGCCGCCGCGACCTTCGAGAAGTGGGGCGACGAGGCTGTCACCACCCAGACCGGGGCTGCGCTCTCACTCGAGTTCGATCTCGCTCCCGCCGACCAGCGCGAGGCGATCGCCGCCGGACTAGCGGAAGACGTACGGCGTGAGAACGGCCGCATCGCGACCGGTTTCCTCGGCACACCGCTCGTGCTGTTCGCGCTCTCGCGCCACGGGTACCTCGACGAGGCGTACCTCATGCTGCTCCGCCGCGACGCGCCATCCTGGCTCTACCAGGTCGACCGTGGCGCCACGACCGTGTGGGAGCGATGGGATGCGATCCTGCCCGACGGGAGCATCCACTCCGGGGCGATGGACGCGCAGCCGAGCGAAGAGGTCGACCGCGAAGAGGGCAGCATGCTCTCGTTCAACCACTACGCCTACGGCGCCATGATCGACTGGGTCTATCGCACGGTCGCCGGTCTGGCTCCCGACATCGACGACCCGGGATATCGCACCGTCCACGTCGCACCGCGGCCGGCCGAGGGCCTCGACCGGGCGAGCGCATCCATCGACACGCGGCTCGGCAGACTCGCGATCGACTGGCAGGTGACGGACGGGGTGTTCGAGGCCACCCTCGAGGTGCCGTTCGGCTCTCGCGCGATCCTCGACCTGCCGGTCACCGACGAATCGATCGTCACCGTCGACGGCGCGCCGGCGCCGGCCGATCTCCGGCACGGCACGCACCGGATCAGCGTCACCGCCCCCGCGGTCGCCCATCCGAGCGCTGCCGTCGTCGCCTGACCCGTACGGCCCGAGACCAACTCGCACAGAGGAGTGCCATGACTCATCCGATCGCACGCGTCGTCGTCGATGCCCCATACCGCAGCGACATCGTCGCCTCACCTGAGCCGATCGTCGGCTGGATCACCGAGACGGATGCCGCGAACTGGCTCCAGGCGGGCGCCGAGCTCGAACTGGACCGCGCCGGCACGATCGAGTCGCACACGGTCGAGGGTCGCGCGTCGACCCAGATCGCCTGGCCGTTCGCTCCGCTCGCGCCGCGCGACGACGTGACCCTGCGCGTGCGCGTGACGGGCGAGGACGGGCAGCAGGGTCCCTGGAGCGAGCCGCGCCGGATCTTCGCCGGCTTCCTCGACGGCGAGTGGCAGGCGACGACGGTCGGCCTCGCGGACCCGCAGGAGCACGCTCAGCCGGCGTACCTGCGCACCGAGTTCGACATCGCATCGACAGTGTCGCGCGCGACGCTCTATGCGACCGCCGTGGGCGTGTACCAAGTGGCACTCAACGGTGCGGATGTCGACGACCAGGTGATGAAGCCGGGCTGGACCCCGTACCAGTACCGCACGATCCACGAGACGACCGACGTCACCGGGCTGATCACGCCCGGCCGCAACGCGATCGGCGTGCGCCTCGCAGGAGCGTGGGGCACTGAGCACTTCGGCTTCCGCGAGAACGCGCGCCTGATCTACGGCTCCCAGCCGCGCTTCGCGGCTCAGCTGCTCCTGGAGTACGCCGACGGGTCAGCGGAGTGGGTGGTGACGGATGCCGCGTGGCGCGCCTCGACGGGTCCGATCACCTTCAGCGGCCTCTACGGCGGCGAGCACTACGACGCTCGCCGGGTCCTGATCGACGGCGGCGGGCGCGGATTCGCGGATGCCGGATACGACGAGTCGGGCTGGAGCGCGGTGGCCGTGTTCGAGCCGGTCGTGGTTCCCGAGGCCCGCGTGTCGCCCTTCGTCCGCCGGCTCGAGGAGCTTCCGGTCGTGGAGGTCATCACGACACCGTCCGGCAAGACGGTCCTCGATTTCGGGCAGAACCTCGTGGGCCGGCTGCGAGTGCGTGTGACCGGGCCCGCCGGCACCGAGCTCGTGCTGCGCCATGCCGAGGTGCTCGAGCACGGGGAGCTCGGAACGCGGCCGCTTCGGCAGGCCGCTGCGACCGACCGGCTGACGCTCGCCGGCGATGGCGAGATCGAGTGGGAGCCCGAGTTCACATTCCACGGATTCCGGTACGCCGAGATCTCGGGATGGCAGGGAGACGTCGATCCCGGAGCGGTCACCGCAGTGGTCATCCACAGCGACATGGAGCGCACCGGGTGGTTCGAGACATCCCACGAGCTCGTGAGCAAGCTGCACGAGAACGTGGTGTGGGGGCTCAAGGGCAACTTCCTGTACGTGCCGACCGACTGCCCCCAGCGGGATGAGCGATTGGGATGGACCGGCGACATCCAGGTCTTCGCCCCGACGGCGAGCTTCCTCTACGACGTGCGCGGGTTCCTCGACTCGTGGCTGCGCGATCTCGCGCTCGAGCAGGAGAACGACCACGGCATCGTTCCGTTCGTCGTTCCGAATGTGCTCGGCCCCGCTCGGCCTGCTGCCGCGTGGGGGGATGCCGCGACGGTCGTCCCGTGGGTCCTCAACGAGCGCTACGCCGACACGAGCATCCTCGAGCGGCAGTACCCGAGCATGAAGGCGTGGACCGACGCACTGCTCGAGATCGCCGGCGATCGGCGTCTCTGGGAGGGCAAGTTCCAGTTCGGCGACTGGCTCGACCCGGATGCTCCGCCGGACCTGCCCGCGCGGGCGAAGACGGATGGCGACATCGTTGCGACCGCGTACCTCTTCCGCTCCGCCGACGCGGTCGCACGCGCGGCGAAGCTGCTCGGGAACGACGCCGAAGCCACGGAATATGCCGCGATCGCCGAAGAGGTGCGCGAGGCGTTCCTCTCCGAGTACGTGACCCCTTCGGGCCGGATGATGTCGGATGCGCAGACCGCGTACGCGATGGCGATCGTGTTCGAGATCGCACCGGAGTCGCTCATCCCCGCGCTCGGCGATCGCCTCGCAGAACTCACCCGCGAGTCCGGCTACAAGATCGGCACCGGGTTCGTGGGCACGCCGATCATCCAGGACGCACTCACGCGCACCGGACACCTCGACACGGCCCGGCGCCTGCTCGTGCAGACCGAGAACCCCTCGTGGCTCTACCCGGTCACGATGGGAGCGACCACGATCTGGGAGCGGTGGGACTCGATGCTGCCGGATGGCACCATCAATCCGGGCCAGATGACGTCGTTCAACCACTACGCCTTCGGTGCGATCGGCGACTGGCTGCACCGGGTAGTCGCGGGCCTCGCGCCCGCGGCGCCGGCGTACGAGCGGATCAGCATCGCGCCGCATCCGCTCGAAGGGTTCGACTTCGCCTCGGCCGAGCACCTCACGCCCTACGGCCGGGCACGCTCCGCGTGGACGCGCTCCGGTGACCGCATCCGGATCGAGGCCGTCATCCCGCCGAACACGACGGGAATCGTCACCCTGCCCGATGGATCCACCCACGAGGTCGGCTCGGGCACGCACGAATGGGAGGTCGACGCCGATCAGCCTGCCGCGCTGCCCGCACACGTCGGGCTGGACTCGACCCTCGCAGCCGTGATCGACGACCCCGAGGCCTACCGGGTGATCCTGACTGCTCTCGAGGCGGGAAAGCCCACGGCTGCCCAGTCCTTCCGCACGACGACACAATGGAAGCCGGGCCGCGATCTCGGCGAGGCGATCTTCCAGCAGACCGGTCCGGCGTTGCAGGCCGTGATCGCGGATCGACTCGCCGAGCTGTCGGCCGCGCGATCCGCTCGATGAGATGATCGCCCTAGGGGAGGAGCCGCCGTGGCCGTGAGTGTGCGCGACGTCGCCGTGGCGGCATCCGTCTCGGTGGGCACCGTCTCGAATGTGCTCAATCGTCCGTCGAAGGTCTCGCCCGCGACCGTCGAGCGCGTCATGCAGGCGATCGACGAGCTCGGCTTCGTGCGCAACGACGCGGCGCGGCAGCTGCGGGCGGGGCGAAGTCGGAGTATCGGACTCGTCGTGCTCGATGTCGGCAACCCGTTCTTCGCCGCGGTCGCGAGGGGTGCAGACGCACGGGCGGCCGAGGACGGCATGAGCGTGCTGCTCGGCAACAGCGACGAGCGGCCCGATCGCGAGAGCGCGTATCTCGAGCTCTTCCGCGAGCAGCGGGTCAACGGCGTGCTCGTCACTCCGGTGACCGAGGATCTGGGACTGCTCGAGCGCCTTCAGAGCGGCGGCGTGCCCGTGATCCTGGTCGACCACGAGGCGCCGGACTCCGACTTCGGGTCCGTCGCGGTCGACGACGTGGAAGGCGGGCACCTCGCGGTTTCGCACCTCCTCGAGATCGGACGTCGGCGTATCGCGTTCGTCAGCGGCCCGCGCACGATCCGGCAGGTCGCCGATCGACTCGAAGGTGCGCGGCGGGCTGTCGCCGCGTGGCCCGATGCGACGCTCGAGGTCATCGAGATGCCCTCCCTCACTGTCCTGCACGGACGCGACGCGGGAGACGCGATCGTGGCCCGATCGCCGGACGACAGGCCGGATGCCGTCTTCGCGGCGAACGACCTGCTCGCCGTCGGTGCGCTCCAGGCCTTCTCGCTCCTGAGCGATGTGCGGGTGCCGGACGACATCGCCCTGATCGGCTACGACGACATCGACTTCGCCGCCGCGACCGTCGTGCCGCTCAGCTCGATCCGGCAGCCCGCCGAGCTCATCGGGTACACGGCTGTCGACCTGCTGCTCAAGGACCTCGCGGAGCCCGATGGGCTGCACGAACGGTCCGTGCGATTCCGGCCCGAGCTGGTGGCGCGCGAGTCGACCGCGCGATGACTCCTGCCCACAGCACGGTCGAGCTCGTGTTCGATGGACCGGCGATGCCGATCCCCGCGGACCGCACTCCCCTCGTCGCGATCTTCCGAGACGGCGACGGGCGCGAGTATCGCGTCCCGGGCTTCTGGGACGGCGGAGGTCGGTACGTCGTGCGATTCGCGCCGGAGCGCGAAGGAGAGTGGGCGTGGCGCACCGACAGCGCCGAGCCGCTGCTGGACGGTCACGAGGGCTCGCTGACGGTCTCGGCGGCCACGGGTGCAGGTCCGGTGCGCGTCGCGCACGGGTACCACTTCGCCCATGCCGACGGCACACCGTTCCGGCCGGTGGGCGCCACGGCATACAACTGGCTTCACCAGGACGAGCCGCTGTTCTCCGAGACGATCGACTCGATCGCGGCGGCGGGCTTCAACAAGCTGCGCTTCATGGTCTTCCCGCAGGCGGGCGGCTACATCGAGCACTTTCCCGCGCTGCTTCCGTTCGAGAACACCGATGGGATGTGGGATGTCGCGCGACCCGTCATCCCGTTCTTCCGGCGCCTCGATGCGGCGGTCACAACGCTCGCCGAGCGCGGCATCCAGGCAGACGTGCTCATCTTCAACGCCTACGACCGAGGCTATTTCGGCTTCGACCGCCTTACGGAGGAGCAGGATGCCGCGTACCTCCGCTACCTCGTCGCGCGACTCTCGGCCTACCCGAACGTGTGGTGGTCGCTGTGCAACGAGTTCGACCAGCTCGAACGCCCGGCGGAGCGCTGGGATCGGGTGGGCGCGCTCCTCGCCGACATCGACCCGCATCAGCACCTGAGGTCCATCCACAACTGGGAGGACCTGTACGACAACAACCAGTCGTGGGTGACGCATGCGTCCGTGCAGAACGGGTCGGCGACGACCGATTTCGGCCGCGCCAACCTGTACCGAGACGTCTGGCAGAAGCCGGTCGTGCTGGACGAGATCAAGTACGAAGGCGACATCCCCGATCGCTGGGGTCACCTCACCGGTCGCGAACTCGTGCACCAGTTCTGGATCGCGACGGTGTCGGGATGCTACGCGTCGCACGGCGAGAGCTTCGTGACCCCGAGCGGCAGCCTCCACATGGTCGAGGGGGGTCCGTTGCGCGGCGAGGCCCCGCGGCGCCTCGGATTCCTGCGCGGCATCCTGGACGACCTCGTCGTCGCGGGGCTCGATCCGATCGACAAGTGGGACGACCCCGCGTACGTCGCCGGTGTCGCCCGCGGGCAGTACCTGCAGTATCTGGGCTCCAGCGCGCCGGCGGAATGGTCGTTCCGACTCCCGCAGGGCACCCTCGGCGCCAGGCTCGAAGTCGGGGATGTCTTCGACGTCGATGTCATCGACACGTGGAACATGACCGTCCAGTCCGGAGCAGGGCGATTCGTGCTCGATGACGTGCAGCGCAACGACGCGTATGCCCGAGCGGCCGCACCCCTCGAGTTGCCCGCGGGCGAGGCCGTGGCGCTGCGCATCACGAGGGTCGTGGACTGAGTCGGTCGGCGACTCCTATGTCTGCCCGTGTCTCGCGAACCGTCCTCGCCATCGTCCTGGTGACCGGGGCTTCGCTCGCCCTCAACGGCTGCATCCGCACGCCCGACGATCCCGACCGGCCCGACGTGGAATCGATCGCCGTCCAGATCGAGGAAGACCTCGACGAGTTCCTTCGCGACGGCGACGACGCAGGTCAGGTGCGGGCGGTGCTCGTCTATCACGATGGTGAGGCGGTTCTCGAGCGTTACCGCGGAGCAGACCCCGAGGACTATTGGGACACCCGGTCGGTGACCAAGTCGGTGATGTCCACCCTCGTCGGAATCGCCATCGGGCAGGGGATGATCTCCGGAGTCGATGCGACGCTCGGTGAGCTGCTGCCCTCCTACACCGCCGAGATGACGCCGGAAGTCTCAGCCATCACCCTGCAGCGGCTGCTGACCCAGACCGAGAACTTCCCTCTCGACCGCTCTGCCGACGAGACGTTCTGGGAGTCGCCCGACTGGATCAGGGCCATCCTCGCTCAGCGAGCCGCCGCCGGGCCAGGTGACGGGGCGTTCCGGTACTCGAACGCTGGACCTCACCTCCTGTCCGCCGTCCTTGTCGAGGCGACGGGCCGATCCGTGCTGGAGTTCGCGCGCGAGTATCTCTTCGAACCACTCGGCATCCCCGCAGACCCGACGACCGAGTTCGTCATGGATGGCGACGACGAACTCGACGGTATCGCGGCATACAACGCGGCCGACTTCGCCTGGCCGATGGACCCGCAGGGATTCCACAGCGGCTCTACCCTCCTGAAACTGCGCCCACAAGACCTGGCGGCGCTCGGTGTCGCCTACCTCGCGGATGGTCAGTCTCCGCGCGGAGACCAGGTCATTCCCGAGGATTGGGTTGCGACGGCCACCGCTCAACAGGTCGCCGGCGCCGAGGGCGAACTCGGCTACGGATACCTGTGGTGGACCCTCGAAGCGGATGGCGCGCGCGCCTTCGCGGCGTTCGGACTCGGTGGCCAGCTGATCGAGGTCGTGCCCGAACGGGATCTCGTCGTGGTCGTCGCGACCGAGTACGACGAGCTCGACCCGGAGCGCGATCTGAAGAGCGTCAGTCCCCGGGCGCTCACTGCCATGGTCTCGGCGTGGATCGCACCGCGCTTCGCCGCAGACTGATGCTCTCGCCGGATGACGCCGCCATGCACGCGCAGGGCATCTCAGGCCTGCGGAGTGCGCCGCCGATAAGCCGTCGGGCTGAGCCCGTGCAGGTGCGAGAAGCGCCGGGAGAAGTACAGCGGGTCGTCCCAGCCGACGTCCCGCGCGATCTCGCCGATCGCCCGGTCGGTCGAGTCGAGCAGCTGCGCTGCGCGGGTCAGTCGTTCACGCTCCACGAACGCCTGCGGCGGGATGCCGAGCGTGGCTGAGAACAGGTGGGTCAGCCGGGACGGCGAGAGCGTGGCGATGCGCGCGAGCGTGCCGACTCCGAGGTCGTCGGCGAGGTGCGCGCCGATGTGCTCCATCACCCGGATGAGCCTCTCATCCATACGACCTCGCAGTGGATTCTGCGTGTCGAGCCAGAGCAGGGCCGACTCGAGCGAGTTCACCGCGAACAGCTCCGATTGCGCGAGCGAGCCCACGGACGACCGGGCGCACGTGCGCAGGGCGCCGAGCACGCGCGACCGCACTTCACCTGGGACGTGCAGGATGCCCACCCCACCGCGCATCGGCCAGTCCAGGAGCGGCGACCACTCAGCGCGCGGGTGGAAATGCGCGTATGTCAGCGACCACGTGCGCATAGAGGTGCCGTAGTCGTGCTGCTGGTGCGGGCGCAGCAGCACGGCATCGCCGGCGCCGGTGACGATCTCGCCGGTCGGTCCGCCGACGCGCCCCGACCCTGCGACCGTGTAGATGAGCAGCCAGTCCGTCGTCCCCCGCTCGCGCCAGGTGTCGTAGTCGGAGCCTTCCGTGAACTCGCCGGCCACGAGTCGTATCACGTGCGGATGCGGCGCCTCGCGCCTGTTGACCAACCCCGTCATAGCAGGATCATCCATATCATCGCCCGATCATGCCATGGCTTGCGAGCGTCGCGAAAGGAAGAGTGGCGGTCATGTCGATGACGATCAGTCCCTCACCAGCCCTCTCCAGCGAATTCGACGAGCACGGCGTCGTGCACGCGAAGAGCCTCCTGACCCCCCAAGAGACCGCGGAGATCCGCGATGTCTTCATGGAGCAGGTCGAGCGCGACCGCACGCTCGGCTCATACGACCAGCTCCCCGCGGACGACGTGCTGGCTCGCTACCCGCGCTTCATCCATCCGCATCGCCGCACCGACCTCGCGATCGGTGGCCTGGCGCGTCGCTGGCTGCTGGACCCGCGGATCACGGGACCGGTCGAAGAAATGATGGGACCCGTCTACGCCGCCCAGTCGATGTTCTACTTCAAGCCGCCGACCGCGCGCGGGCAGGCGCTGCACCAGGACAACATCTTCCTGCAGGCGCATCCCGAGACCTGCATCGCCGCGTGGATCGCGATCGACGACTGCGATGAGGAGAACGGCGGGCTCAAGGTGGTGCCGGGATCGCACCGTTACGAGATCGTCTGCCCGGACGAGGCCGACCCCGAGGAGTCGTTCACGAACACCGCGATCACCCTGCCGGACGGCATGTCGGCTGTCCAGACCGAACTCGCTGCCGGAGACGTGCTCTTCTTCCACGGCAGCATGGTCCACGGCTCGGGGCGCAACCGGTCGGCAGACCGCTTCCGTCGCTCGCTGATCTTCCACTACGTGCCGGTGGACAGCACCGAGATCGCACGGTTCTACAACCCGCTGCTCCGCATGGACGGCACCGAGGTGAGGATCGCGGAGTCGGCCGACGGTGGCGCCTGCGGCGAGGGATGGGCGCCGACCGCACCCCACTGAGCCGCTAGGGCGAAGCTGTCAGAGCCGCGAAAGTCCCTGGCGCGAGGGATGCCGTCAGGCCACCGTCCGGCGTGACCACGTCTACGGTGCGCTCGATCCGCCCGATGTTGGCGACGAGCACGCGGCTGCCGGTGGAGGACTGTGCGCCGATGGCCCACAGCTCGCCGTCGGGACTGTCACCCGAGAGCAGATCGTCCGAAGCCGACGCAGCCATGTCGGCGAGCGTTGCCATGGCGTCATGCGCCGGCAGGGGGTCGCCTGCGACGGAGCGGATGCCGCGCGGCCCCCACTCCTCGAACCATGCGATGCTCGCGACCCCGGGTATCCCCAGCGCCGCGGCGCTCGCGATGGTCCAGGCCGCGAGCTCGGGCGAGGATTGGCGCGGATCCACGCCACCGGTGAACTCCGCGCCGTAGCCCTCCGCGAGGTCGTCGCGGGTCGGCCCGGGCTCGGCCGCCGTCGCCACGGGGTTGAAGCGCGGTCGCACCGTGACCGGCCCGATGTGGACGGGCGCACCGCCCGCCATCGCGATCGTCTGCTCGGCGATCAGTCGCTGGATCGAGACGGACTCGACGAGCTGCTCGGTGCCCAGCGTGTGGAACAGGGGCGTGATGGCCACCGTGATCCCGTCCAGATCGGTGGGGATGCGATCGTGCTCTCGGTTGTACTCGGTGAAGTGCGAACGCGCGCCCCCGATCACGGGCACCGTCAGGCCCGCGCTCGCGAGCGCCGCGCGCAGCGAGGCAGTGGCGGCGGCATCCGTCACGTGGCTTATCGGGTCGAAGATCGCGACTCGCAGCACGGGCAGATCGACCAGGGCTGTGGCCAGATCGTCGACGGTCGAGCCGGCTGCATCGCGGGCGAGCACGGCCCGCACGTCGAGCGGCAGTCCGCTCGCGGTCGCACGGGTGAGGGCCGCACGCCAGTTCGACGAGCCGAGGTCGAGTTCGACCAGGACCCCCTGCCCCACAGACGTGGCCGCCGGCGCGGGATCGGGCGCGGTCGCCGCGCCGACGAGGATCGCCGGGAAGGTCCCGCCGCGCTTCAACTCGATCCGTGTCGTCGATCCCGAAACCGGCGTCGCGGCCGGAGCGGCATCGGTCACCGCGACGGTGATCTCCTGCCGTACGCGCTCGCCGGCTTCGACCGCGTAGGGGAACGGCAGGTCGAGAGGTCTGCTGTACGTCTTGAACGAGGCGTCCGACCAGTTGCGCTGGTCCTCCATCTCGAAGACGTCGCCGGTGAACGCCACCTCGGCGGCGAGACCGTCGTGCCGCCACGCGAGGCCGGCGATGTCGAAGACGGGCTGGTGCGGATTGATCGGGACAGGGAAGCGGGATGACTCGACTCGCCCGCCGGCGTGGGTCACCGCGAGCTCGACGCCCGCGAGCTCGGGCGGGTGCAGCACAACGAGCCCCGTGCGGTTCGTCTGGAAGACCGTTGCGGACTCGAGATCGCAGACGACCTTGAGTCGATCCGCCCGAGTCTCGACGCGAACCACTCCAGCGAATGACGAGCCGAGGCCGACCGATCGGACGTGCAGGGTGAGCGTCGAGTCGGTCTCCCGCACGCGGTCCACGACGAGATCCGCAGTCGCCCAGTTGCGATCGCGCGCGACGGCCCGGATGCTGCGCAGCACCCGTCGGCCGCCGTAGCGGATCTCGGCGAGCTCGTCGTCGCGCAGTTCGATCGACCACTCTCCGCTCTGCCAGTGGCGGGATGGAGCGTGAGACGAATCCCAGGCGCTCGCCATGTCAGAGAGTGGTCATGCCGCCGTCGACGGCGAACAGGGCGCCCGTGGCGAACGCGCCGTCGTCGCTGGCGAGGTAGACCATGATGCCTTCGACATCCGCCGGACTGCCGGGTCTGCCCAGCGGGATGCGACCGACGATGGCTGCGCGTGCCTCGGGGTCGGACGAGATCGCCGTGACCAGGCTGGTCTCCGTGTACCCGGGAACCACGGTGTTCACCCGGATGCCGCGATCGGCATATGCCGCGGCCACCGTCCGTGCCAGCCCGTGGATACCGGCCTTCGATGCGCTGTAAGCCGTGAAGTCCTGGCCCTCGCCGTTCAGTCCGGTCGGGCTGCCGGTGAGGATGATGGAGCCTCCCTCGCCGCGCGCGAGCATCGATCGCACGGCGTGCTTCACCGTGAGGAACGTGCCGGTGAGGTTGATGTCGATCGTGCGCTTCCATACGTCCAGGTCGAGGTCGGCAGCTTTCGCGTCGTGGCCGAACAGCTGCACGCCCGCGTTGGCGACGACGACATCGGGGCTCCAGCCGGCCGCGTCGAGATCCGCGAAAGCTGCCGCGACCGAGTCCTCATCCGAGATGTCGAGCACCGCAGCGCGGGCGGACTCGCCGATCGACGCGACTGCGCGGTTCGCGGCATCCGCGTCACGATCGGCGATGATGACACGTGCGCCCTCGCGGGCGAAGCGCTCTGCGACGCCGAGACCGATGCCCGTGCCGGCACCCGTGACCAGCGCGGTTCTGCCTTCGAGGCGACCTGTCATGGTGAAACTCCTCAGCGTCCGGTCGAATCAGCGTTCGATGTGGTCCAGGTGCAGCATGCGGGCGAGGTTCTTGTCGAGCTCGTCGTCGCGGAAGATCTTCTTCCAATCGTCCTTGATGATGCTCTCGCGACCGTAGTCCATCGCGATCAGGCACGCATCACTGAACGGGTTGTCGCCGCGGAGGCCGTTGGCGAGCGCGACCTGCGTGTGTCCGTACAGGATGCTTCGCGCGGCCGCCTCGGGTACGCCCATGGTGTTGACGGCTTCGTTGAGCGCGTCGTTGAGCAGCGCGCCGATCATGCAGGCGACCGTCTCGACGAGCGTCGGCTCGAGCTGGGCGAGCTGCTTGATCGTCACCCAGTGGACGTCGATGATCGGGGCGTAGATCGCCCGCACGGTGGCCTCGACGATCGCCTGCTTGGCGGGGTCGTCGGACTCGATCGCCGCGATCGCGTCCTGCGGCGCGGCGATGCCTCCGAACGTGTCGGCCCACTCCTCGGGCGTCTGGCGCTGCAGGAAGATCGACGGGTGGCAGGGGTGCGCGACAGCCTGGATGACGTCGTCGCGAGTCGTGAGCAGGCCCGCGTACGCAGCGGCCGGGTCGAGCGTCAGCACGATCGACCCGCTCTTCATCTCCGGCACCACCTGAGCGGTGACAGCGCCGAGCGCCAGGTCCGGAACGGCGAAGACGACGATGTCGGCGTCGGCGACGGCATCCGCCAGTTCGGTGACCTCGCGTCCCGCCGCGCGAGTGCGCTCCTGCCCCGCGGGCGAGTTCTCCACGTAGAGGACGTCGTGTCCGGTCTTGACGAGGTTGTCGGAGACTCGCATCCCCATCTTGCCGCCGGCGCCCAGGACGGCGATCGTGTAGGCCTCTTGAGTGGTGCTCATGTCGTGCTCCTCAGGTATTCGAGTGTGATGCGGGTCCAGTCCCGCTCGGTGGTGATGGTGGATTCGGGGTCGCCCTGCCAGGGGAGCCAGTGCTCGACGATCTGGTTGATGTGCCGCTCGTCAGGCCGCACTGTCCGCAGCAGGTGGGGGTAGTCGTGAAGGCCTGTGCCCATCGCCGTGCCGCTGTACGTGAAGCCCACCCAGCCGTCCTGGCGGGCGAAGGCGAAGTCCTTCGCGTGGATGTTCTTGGTGAACGGCGCGCAGCGCTCGACGACCCGCTGCGGGGTCTCGAGTCGCGCGACCACGTTCGCGGGGTCGAGGCAGATGCCGAGCCGATCGGACCCGATGCTCTCGATGAGTCCGATGAGATCGTCGGTCGCGACCTGCTCGTACGTCTCCAGGGCGAGGGTGACGCCGGCCGCCTCGTATGCAGGCAGGGCCGTGCGCAGCATCCGCTCGGCCTGTTCGAGCGAGGGTCGCGAGTCCGGCGCGAACAGCATGCTGCGTACGAGTCGCGCGTCGAAAGCATCCGCGAGCCGCAGGAACGTCTCGAGGTGAGCGGGATCGATGCCCTTCGTGCCGAGCTCGATCTCGATCCCGAGGTCACGGGCGGCGGACGCGGCATCCGCGATCTCGGTGGCGCTCATGCTGAGCAGGGGCGGGTAGTCGCAGATCTGGAACAGATCGACATCCTGCGCTCGCGTGTCGCGGAGCACGTCGACGAGCGAGACCGGCTCATCGACCCGGTCGGACTGCTGCCAGAAGTACGCGTAGGACCCGAGGCCGATCATCGCGTTCCCCCGGCGTGTTCCGCGGCTTCGTCGAGCACCAGGACGAGGTTGTCCACGTCGTGCGCGAAGCGTCCGAGGAAGAGTCCGTCGACGGCATCCCCGAGTTCGCTGAGCAGGCCGGGTCCGGCCGACCCGCCGTAGATGACGGACGTGCCAGGACGCTCCGCGGCGGCTTCGCGGAGAGCGAGCGTCACGGTGCGGATGTGCGGGACCGGAGCGGGCTGCGGCGCGCCGATCGCCCAGACCGGCTCGTACGCGACGATCAGCGGACCGGCCGGCGCACCGTCGAGGGCATCGCGCAGCTGCGCGACGGTACGAGTCGCGGCCTCGGCGGCGTCGACCTGATCCACTTCGCCGATGCAGAGCACGGGTCGCAGACCATTGCGAAGGGCCGCCGCCGTCTTGGCTCGCACCACCTCGTCCGTCTCGCCGAAAAGGCGGCGTCGCTCGGCATGCCCGATCTCGACGACTCCCACTCCGACCTCGGCGAGCTCGGCCGGGCTGACCTCACCGGTGAAGGCGCCGGAGTCCTCGGCTGCGGCATCCTGAGCTCCCACGATCGTGCGGGTTCCCTGGAACGCCTCGAGCGCCGCGCCGATCTGCAGGTAGGTCGGGATGACGAAGAGCTCGACGCTTCCGTTCACGACGGCCGGGTGCCGAGCGGCTAGCTCGGCGACGCGCGCGAACCACTCGCGGGCCTCACGATGACCGAAGTACATCTTGAGGCTCACGCCGACGGTTGCGCGTGCGGCCATCAGCAGCTGCCGGTCTGCTCGTACTCGTCGATCGATGCGACCTTGGCCGCGGACGCCGAGGTCGGGTCGAAGCGGTACTCCAGCCATTCACGGGCGAGTCGGCGGGCGAGCTCGATGCCGACGACGCGCTGCCCCATCGTGAGCACCTGCGCGTTGTTCGAGAGCACGCTGCGCTCGACCGAGAAGCTGTCGTGAGCCGTCACTGCCCGGATGCCCGGCACCTTGTTCGCCGCGATGGCGACGCCGAGGCCCGTGCCGCAGATGAGCAGCGCGCGGTCGGCCTCGCCCTTGGCGACGAGCTCGGCCGCCGCGGTCGCGATGCGGGGATAGCCGGTGTGTCCGTCGGCGTCGACCCCGACATCCACCACTGATGCCACGCCGGGGTTCGCCTCGAGGTCGCGCTTGAGGATCTCTTTGTAGTCGTAGCCGGCGTCGTCGCAGCCGACGACGAGGCGGAGAGGTTCGGGCATGTCAGTTCCTTTCATCCGACGCGTCGATGAGGAGCGCGCCGATGGCGGTGGCGATGAGGGCGAGCGAGTGCGCGCCGGGGTCGGGGGTGCCGAGGCTCTTCTCGGCGTGTGGTCGGGCACGGCCCATGCGGGGGAGGAGGTCGGCCGTGGCGGCCGCAGCGCGGGTGGCGGCATCCGCCGCCTTCTGCCACGCGGCGGACAGTGTCGCGCCCGCGGCGACGCCCTGCGTGAGGGAGGCGCTGAACGGCACGAGTGCGTCGACCATCGTCTTGTCTCCGACCTCGGCCTTGCCGTACGCGGTGACTCCGTCGCTCGCCGCGGCGACACCCGCGGCGACGGATGCCGCACTCGGCGCGTCATCGTCGCCGATCGTCTCGCCGATCGAGCGGAGGATGACGCCCCACAGCGCTCCGGACGTTCCGCCGGCGCGATCCGACCAGGCGTCTGCGGCGTGCACGAGCACGGTGCCGGCTCCCGCTCCGCCCTCGACGGCGGCTGCGGCCGCTGCACGCGCGGCGCGGGCGCCGCGCTGCATGCCGATGCCGTGGTCGCCGTCGCCGGCGATCTGGTCGAGGCGGCCGAGCTCGTCGACGTGGGTGTCGATCGTCTCGGCGATGACGGTCACGGCGTGGGCCGCGAGGGCGGCCGCGGCTCGTGATCCCTCGCTCGCCGCCGGGATATCGAGGGTCGTCTCCGCGGAGGCGGCAGTGTCGTCGTGCGCGGCCGCGACCACCGAGCCGCGACGATACGCGGGGGTGTCGACGGGGGTGTCCCACAGTTCGGCGAGCTCGTCGTCCAGCCAGAGCAGGGTGAGCGACGTGCCTGCCATGTCGAAGCTCGTGCAGTACTCGCCGACATGCGGGTCGACGATCTCGACGCCGG
Source organism: Microbacterium pumilum (assembly GCF_039530225.1). Taxonomy (NCBI): domain Bacteria; kingdom Bacillati; phylum Actinomycetota; class Actinomycetes; order Micrococcales; family Microbacteriaceae; genus Microbacterium; species Microbacterium pumilum. The sequence goes on along the minus strand of NZ_BAAAOH010000001.1, from coordinate 493,666 downwards.
CGTCGCCGAGCAGCTGCGCGATGCGGCCGTAGACGACGAACAGCTCCTCGTACTTGACGGAGCCGAGCCCGTTGAGGATCGGCACCACGCGGCCGCCGTTCGTCTGAGCGATGTCGTCGGGAAGCTCGGTGAGCAGCCGAGCGGTGAGCAGCTCGGCGAGTTCGTCGGCAGTCGGAACATCGGTCTCGTCGATACCCGGCTCGCCGTGGATGCCGAGGCCCACCGCCATACGACCCTCGGGCACCGAGAACAGCGGCTGTTCGGCGCCGGGGAGCGTGCAGCCGGTGAACGCGACGCCGAACGAGCGGGTGCGGTCGTTGGCCCGTCGAGCCACCGTGGTGACGCCGGCGAGGTCGTATCCCGCCTCGGCGGCGGCAGCCGCGATGCGGAACACGGTGAGGTCGCCGGCGATGCCGCGACGCTTGTGGCGCTCGTCGACGGATGCGCTCGAGATGTCGTCGGTGACGGTGACGGTCTCGCACGGGATGCCCTCGGCGCGCAGGCGATCCTGCGCCGAGTCGAAGTTCAGCACGTCGCCGGCGTAGTTGCCGTAGCTCAGGAACACCCCGCCGCCGTGCTCGGCGGCAGCGGCGACACTGTGCACCTGCTGGGTGGACGGTGAGGCGAAGAGATTGCCCATCGCGGCCCCGTGCGCGAGGCCCTGGCCGACGAGCCCGCCGAAAGCGGGGTAGTGACCCGATCCGCCGCCGATCACGACGGCGACCTGGCCGTCGGGCACGACCGTGCTGCGGACGACCCCGCCTGATACGCGTCGGACATACCGCCCGTTCGCCGCGACGAATCCGGCGATCATCTCGTCCGCGAAATCGGCGGGTTCGTTCCACAGCCTGGTCATCAGCGCTTCGCCTCCTGCTCGGCATGCGCGGTGGCGAGTCCGGCCGCGGTCACGGCGGCGCGGTTGCTGCGGGCCAGCAGGACCATCAGGATCGCCGACACCAGCATCACGCCGCCTACGATCATCATCGGCACCTCGTATCCGCCCGTCCAGTCGTGCACCGCACCCGTGATGAACGGGGCGCTGAATCCGGCCAGGTTGCCGACGGTGTTGATGAGTGCGACGCCCGCGGCGGCCGCGATCCCCGTGAGGAACTTGGTCGGCAGCGTCCAGAAGTTCGGCAGCGCGGAGAAGATCGCGATGGCGGTCAAGGTGATCACGGCGATCGTCGCGGCGGGGGAGCCGGCGAACAGGGCGAGTGGGATCGAGATCGCTCCGAGCAGGGCGGGTGCGACGATGTGCCACGTCCGCAGTCCGCGTCGTGACGCGTCGCGCGACCAGAAGTACATCGCGATCGCGGCGGGCAGGTACGGGATCGCCGTGATGAGCCCCTTCTGGAACATGTCGAACTCCGTGCCGGCCGCCGTCTGGAACCCGTCGATGATCGTCGGCAGGAAGAAGGCCAGGGCGTAGAGGCCGTAGATGAAGCCGAAGTAGATGAACGACAGCATCCAGACCCGTCCGCTGCCGAATGCGTAGCGCACCGATACGTGCTTCTCGGACTTCTCAGTCAGCTTCCGCTCCGCAGCGTTCGCATCCGTGAGCCACGTCTGCTCCTCCGCCGTCAGCCACTTCGCATCGGCCGGCTTGTCCTTGAGGTAGAACCACGCGATGACACCGACGACGATCGCGGGGATCGCGACGCCGAAGAACATGAAGCGCCAGCCTGCGAGGCCGAACACGGCGTCGTCCTGCTGGATGAGCCAGCCTGCGAGCGGGGCGCCGATGACCGTGGTGAGCGGCTGGGCCAGGTAGAAGAGCATCAGGATGCGGCCGCGGTACTGAGAGGGCACCCACAGGCTCAGGAACAGGATCGCTCCCGGGAAGAATCCCGCTTCGGCGACTCCGAGGAGGAATCGGAGCACCACGAGCTGCTCGAAGTTCTGCACCCACGTGAACAGCAGCGCGACGATGCCCCAGCTGACCATGATGCGCGAGAGCCAGCGTCGGGCGCCGAACTTGTGCAGAGCCAGGTTGGAGGGCACCTCGAGCAGGATGTAGCCGACGAAGAAGACGCCGGACGCGAAGCCGAATTGGGCCGCAGTCAGCCCGAGGTCCTCGTTCATGCCGTTCGGGGCGGCGAAGCCGATCGCGGTGCGGTCGAGGTAGTTGATGAAGAACATCAGCGCCACGAAGGGCACGAGCCGCAGTGAGACCTTGCGGATGGCCGACTTGGCGACGGGGGATTCTATGCCGGTCACGACGGGGGTGCTGTCCACGCTGACTCCTGTGATCGTCCTTGATTTCTGCGGCATCCGAATTGATGCCTGACTACATATTGGCAAACCGGTTGACCAATTGCAAGACCTGATCCGGGTTTTTCGCGCTAGGTTGTTCGCATGCCCGCCTTTCCCGACGACCGATCGGCAGAGATCTCCGCGTCGCTCGGCGCGCTGCCGAGCGGCACACCGGTGTCGGAGGTGGCTCGTCGCCTGATGGACCTCTTCACCAGTGGATCCATCGAGCCGGGTACGCGTCTGCCGCCCGAGCGCCACCTCGCTGCCACGCTCGGCGTCGGCCGTTCTGCGGTCCGAGAGGCGCTCGCCGCGCTCGAGATCCTCGGCATCGTCGATGTGCGTCCCGGGTCCGGTACGTACCTTCGCGGCACCGCGAGCGAACTGCTGCCGCAGACACTGCGGTGGGGGCTGCTCATCGGGCAGAAGAGCACAGCCGAACTGCTGGAGCTTCGCTCCGGGCTCGAGATCTACGTCGCGCGGCTGGCGGCCGCGCGCGCGGCCGGCGGGGAGCTCACGGCGATCTCGGGGCCGCTCGATCGCATGCGTGCCGAGGTCGACAATCTGCGGGCCTTCGCACGCGCCGACCTCGACTTCCACAACGCGCTCGCCGCGGCTGCGGGTAACGACACCCTGGTCGACCTGCTCCACGTGGTCCGCTCCTTGCTGCAGGTGTATGCCGACCGCGCCGTGCACGATGAGGCGGAGGCGCTCATCGCCATCGCCGAGCATGATGCCGTCTACCGCGCGATCGCGGCGGCCGACGAGGATGCCGCCGCCTCGGCGATGGCGACGCACATGGCCACCGCCTCGCAGCGACTCGCTGCCGAAGCGACGAACTGAGCCGCGATCCAGCGGATGAGGGAGCAGCGATGACCCGCAACTGGGCAGGAACCTACGAATACACCGCGCCGCAGACGGTGGCGGCGAGCTCGGTCGACGACATCCGCCGCGTCCTGGCGGCGCCCGGACGGGTGCGGGCCCTCGGCACGCGTCACTCGTTCACGGATCTTCCGGACACGACCGGCACGCTCGTCGATGTCACGGGCATCCCCTCGGAGTTCTCGCTCGACGCAGAATCGCATGCGGTCACCGTGACGGCGGGCACCCGCTACGGCGAGCTCGCGCTATGGCTCGAGGAGCGCGGCTGGGCGCTGCGCAACATGGGGTCGCTGCCGCACATCAACGTGGGCGGCGCATCAGCCACCGGCACCCACGGCTCGGGAGACGCCAACCCCGTGCTGTCGGCGTCGGTGCGCTCGCTGCGCTACATCGGCGCAGACGCCGAGGTGCACGAGGTTCGTCGCGGCGACACCGACTTCGACGCGCTCGTGGTGGGCCTCGGCGCCTATGGCATCGTCGTGACATTGACCCTCGACATCCGGCCCTCGTTCCGGATGCGGCAGGACATCTACACCGGAGTGTCGTGGGATGCGGCGCTCGGCGACTATTCCGCCGTGACCGGGGCGGGGTTCAGCGTGTCGGTGTTCTCTCGATGGGAGCCGGACTCGATCGGCCCGATTCTGGTGAAGACACGGCTGGAAGCCGACGACGGAGCAGTCCCCGACGCGATTCTCGATGGAGTGCACGCGGCCGATGAGTCGCCGCTGGGTGGCGGCGACAACGTCACCGAGGGGCACGGCGTCCCGGGGCCATGGCTGCTGCGACTGCCGCACTTCCGCCTGGACCGCGAGCCGTCGTTCGGCGACGAGATCCAGACCGAATACTTCGTCGCACGACGCCATGCCGCGGATGCGCTGCGCGCGGTACGCGCGCTGGGTGACGACATCCGTCCCCACCTGATCGTGACCGAACTGCGCACCGCCGCCGCCGACGACCTGTGGCTGAGCCCCGCCTACCAGCGCGACTGCGTGATCATCCACTTCACCTGGCACAACCACCGTGACGGGGTGTGGGCGCTGCTGCCGCCGATCGAAGAGGCGCTCGCGCCGTTCGACGCGCGCCCGCACTGGGGCAAGGTGCACCGGTTCGACCGCGCGGCCATCGAGCGGGTGCATCCGCGCCTCGCCGACGCCCGTGCGGTGTTCGAACGGCTGGACCCGGACGGGCGGTTCGTGAACGACCACCTCGTCCGCGTCGGGGTGCGTGAGGAACGAGGCTGACCCTCAGCCCACGCGGGAGCGGGTGGCGGCCATCCGCTCTTCCTGCGAGAGCGGGATCGGCGTCGTCGAGGCGACCTCGTCGCTGAACTGCTCTGGACCGACGACCGACATCGGCCGGGTCTCGTCGATCGTGAGCCGGAAGCGCTTGTCTTCGTGACGGTGCAGGCGCCCCGAGACCAGCAGCCACGTCGCGCCGATTCCGAACGCGATGAGGGCGGCGGCCGCTCCGATGAGGATCGCCACTCGCGGCCCGAACTGGGCCGCGACCCATCCGACGACGGGGGCTCCGATCGGGGTGCCGCCCATAAGGATCGCCATGTAGAGCGCGAGCACCCGTCCGCGCAGTGCCGGCGGCGTGGTGGTCTGCACATATCCGTTCGCCGTCGTGAGCATCGTGACCACCGCGAACCCCGTGAACATCAGCGTTGCGGCATATGCCCAGTAGGTGGGCATGAATGCAGACACCGACGCCGCCACGGCGAACAGCAGCGTGCCACCGATCACGACCCGGATGCGTGCCCTGTCGCGCCGCGCCGAGAGGAGCGCACCGGTCAGCGACCCGATCGCGAGGATGGAGCTGAGCAGGCCGAACCCGTCGGCATCCTGACCGAACTCGATCGCCATCGTCGAGGCGTAGATGGGGAAGTTCATGCCGAACGCGCCCACCAGGAACACCATTGCGAACGTCACCATGAGGTCGGGCCGGCGCCCGACATAGCGGAATCCGTCGGCGAGCCGCGATGAGCCCGAGGCCTTGACGCGGGGGATCAGCTCTCCGCCGCGGATGAGCAGGAGCGCCGCGATCATGCCGAGGAACGTGACGGCATTGACCATGAACACCCAGCCGGTGCCGACCGCGACGATGACGAGGCCGGCGACCGCGGGGCCGATCATGCGGGCCCCGTTGAACGAGGCCGCATTGAGCGCGACGGCGTTCGACGCATTCTCGCGGGTCACCAGGTCGGAGACGAATGCCTGACGCGCAGGGTTGTCGAATGCGGCGACGCAGCCGAGGGCGAGGGCGAAGCCGAACATGATCGGCAGGGTCATCATCCCGGCGAGGATGAGGGCGCCGATCGCGAGACCCAGCACGAGCAGAAGGCTCTGGGTGAGCATCAGCAGCTTGCGGCGATCGAAGCGATCGGCCACCCAGCCGGTCACTCCGACGAGCACGAGGGGCGGACCGAATTGGAGCGCCATCGTCACGCCCATCGCCGCGGCGTTGTTGTCGGTGAGTTCGGTGAGGACGACCCAGCTGAGAGCCGTCGCCTGCATCCAGGCGCCGATGTTCGACACCAGGGCGCCGATGAACCAGACGCGGTAGTTGAACACCGAGAACGAGCGGAACATCGCGCTCATCGGGCCACCATCCGCTGCATGATCTTCGCGGCGTCGGCGATGGTCTTCCGCTCGCGGGCGGTGAGGTCGGCCAGTGCCTCTTCGACCCAGGCATCCCGTCGCCGTGCCGTCTCGTCGACGACGGCGCGGCCTTCATCCGTCAGCGAGATCACGACCTTGCGCCCATCGGTCTCGTCCGCCGAACGGCGAACGTAGCCCGACTCCTGCAGACAGTTGACCGTTCGGTTCATCGACGGCGCCGAGACCCGCTCGCGATCCGCAAGCTCACCGAGGGTGTGCGAGCCGTGGATGAAGAGTCCGGCGAGCACCGCGAACTGTCCGTCGCTCATCGAGTCGACCGCTCGCTGGGTTCGCATGCGCCTCGCGAGCCGGAAGGTCGCGATGCGGAGTTCGGATGCCGACGCAGAGAGGTCGGCGGCGGGCTCGGTGTGGTGTGCGGGAGTGACGGTGCTCATGTAGTTACTTAGCATAGCTCATTAGTCATGCTAAGTAAATGTCAGACCGACGGTTCGGCGACTGCCGCCGCATCCTCCGTGCCCTCGTCGTCGCTCTCGTCCTTCGACCGCCCGGAGCCGAGTGAGAGCGTCGCGAGGAAGCCGAGCGTCAGGAATCCAGCGGCCGTGAACGCCGCGAGACGCGTGCCCTGCGAGAACGCATCCTTCGCGTCGTCGGCGATCGCGGCGGTCGTGGGGGATGCCTCGAGTCCCTGGATCGCGGCACCGGCACTGTCGACCACCGAGGAGACGACCTGGTCGCGCTGGACCGCCGGCACTCCCCGGTCATCGAGCGACGCGGTCAGGAACGCTGCCGTGCTCGTGAACAGCACCGTGCCGAGGATCGCGATGCCCAACGCGGATCCCACCTGTCGCGAGGTGGACTGGGTGCCCGACGCCTGCCCGCTCTCGCGGACCGGAACACCCGAGAGCACCACACCGGTCAGCTGCGCGGTCGCGAGCCCGACCCCGAAACCATAGACGAAGAGGAATGGCACCAGCCACCCCCAGGATGTGTCGGCGCCGACGACCACACCGATCCCCGCGACGCCGACGATCTCGGCGGCGAGGCCGACGCGCACGATGGTCACGGGCGCGATCCTTCCGCTGGAGGCGCCGGCGGCGCCGCTGGCCACGAACGATCCGATCGCCAGCGCCAGCAGCACGAAGCCCGTCTGCAGCGCATTGAAGCCGATCACGAACTGCAGCCAGAGCGGGAGCGACAGGATGATGCCGAACTCTCCGAGGGAGACGACCATCGCCGCCACGTTGCCGTTGCGGAACGAGGGGATGGCGAACAGCGAGAAGGCGATCAGGGTCGATCGACCCCGGCGCTCGCGGTAGCGGCCCCACGCGATGAAGCCGATGGTGGCGGCCACCGCGATGGCCAGCGCGAAGGGGATGGGCGAGACATCCCAGGGCCAGGTCCAGTCGCCCACACTCGGGGCTGTCTCCGTGGCCCACCACCCGTAGGAACGGCCCTCGATGAGGGCGAAGACGAGCGAGGCGCTCGCGATCACGGCGAGCAGTGCGCCGACGATGTCGATCGATCGATAAGACTCCTCGCGGGACTCGGCGACCGCGTACAGCACTCCGGCGATGATCAGGATGCCGAGAGGCACATTGATCCCGAAAGCCCACCGCCACGAGAAGTCCGTGGTGAGCCAGCCCCCCAGGAGCGGCCCGAGTGCGGCCATCCCTCCGATCGTGGATCCCCATACGGCGAAGGCGATGCTGCGCTCACGGCCGCGGAAGGTCGCGTTGATGACCGAGAGCGTGCTCGGCAGGACCATAGCTCCGCCGACGCCCTGCACGAGCCTCGCCGCGATCAGGAGGTCTCCGGTCGGTGCGAAGGCGGCTGCCACCGACGACACGGCGAAGATCACGACGCCGATCAGCAGCATCCGTCGTCGCCCGAATCGATCGGCGAGGCTGCCGAAGACCAGCAGCAGTGAAGCGAAGACGAGCGTGTAGGCCTCCTGCACCCACTGCACCTGCGTCGACGTGATGCCGAGGTCGTCGACGATCGAGGGGATCGCGACGTTGACGATCGTGGAGTCCACGATGATGAGCGAGACCGCGACGCTGATGAAGACGAGACCGAGCCAGCGGCGGCTTTGGAGATCTCTGGTCATTTAGCTAGCTTATCTAGCGAAATTGATATTGGGAGCACCGTGCGAAGCGCAAGCCTAAACTCGTCGGCATGCCCGAGTTCATCGATGCGTACGGCATCGCGATCGTCTACGACATCCACCCCGCGAAGACGACGCCGCGCGCGGTGGTCCAGCTCGTGCACGGCCTGGGGGAGCACGCGGGACGGTACGGCGCCCTGATCGACGCCCTCACCGCCGATGGCTTCACCGTGTACGCCAACGACCACCGTGGGCACGGCCGCACCGGTATGGCGCAACACGGGGGCGATGCCGCCAAGCTCGGCCGTCCGGGGCCGGGTGGGCTTCGTGCCGCCGTCGCCGCGGTCTGGCAGCTGACCCAGCTCGTCCGTTCGGACAATCCGGAACTCCCCCTCATCCTGCTGGGACACTCCGGCGGGTCGTTCATCGCGCAGATGCTGCTCAATGCCCACCCCTCCGCCTACGACGCGTTCGTGCTCACCGGCTCCGCGCTGCGCATACCCGGATCTCTCCACCCCGGCGGCCTGAATGCGAAGTGGCAGACGCCGGACGCGATGGGGACCGAGTGGCTCTCGTCCGACCTGGAAGTGGGCAAGGCGTTCATCGACGATCCGCTCACCACCACCTCGCCGGCTTCGCAGCTGTTCAGTCTCACCGACCAGCTGCGGTTCTACGGTCGACCGCGCAAGAATCTCGGTCGCGACATCCCGGCGCTGCTGATGGTGGGGCGGGACGACCCGGTGGGCGGCCCGCGCAGCGTGCACAAGCTCGCCGACGCCTACCGCACGCGCTCGGGACTCACCGACGTGACGACGCTCGTCTACCCCGGCGCGCGTCACGAGATCTTCAACGAGACCATGCAGGCGGATGTCCGCGGCGACCTGCTGGCGTGGCTCGACGAGCGGTTCCCGGCGCGCGACTGAGCGCGCCCAGCCAGCGGGCGGCGTCCCAGAGTTCGGCAGGAAACCCCTGGTTCGCGAGCGGAAGCCATCGCCTCCGTGCGCGCTCGCACCCTTGACGCCCGACCGTCGAAGCGGCATTCTGGCGACGTGCGCATGCATGGGAGCGCTCCCACGAGATCCCTCTCCACGGATGTGCACTCTCACCGCCGACGACGCCGTCGGCGCAGGCCGATGACGACCCCGGAGAGACATGACACGCACGACGAACATTCGAACGACCGCTCTCGCGGTCGCCGGCTCACTGGCGCTGGCGATGGGCGCCCTGGCACCGACCGCGGCCGGCGCGGCAGAGGACGACGGCGGACTCGCCGGCTCCGACCTCTACCTCAACCCCTACAGCACCACGCTCGAGGCGGCCCAGTCGCTGTCGGGTCAGGCGCGGGCCGATGCCCAGCTGTTGGGCAGCATCCCCTCCGCCGACTGGATCACGAAGGGCACACCCGCTGAGGCGCAGGCCGCAGTGGACGAGATCGTGGATGCCGCAGCCGCGCACGGCAAGATGCCGGTCATCGTGGCCTACAACCTGCCGTTCCGCGACTGTGCGCAGTACTCCGCCGGCGGGGCCGCCGACACGGAGGCGTACGAAGACTGGATCGACGGTGTCGCGTCGGGGATCGGAGGCCGTGAGGCGACGGTCATCCTCGAACCCGATGGCCTCGGCATCATCCCTCACTACACGACGCTCGACGGCAACCCTGAGTGGTGCCAGCCCGCCGAGCTCGATGCCGCGACCGCGGCATCCGACCGGTTCGCACAGCTGAACTACGCCGTCGACGCGCTCAAGGCCGGCGGGAGCACGTCGGTCTACCTCGACGGCACCGGAGCGAGCTGGCTGAACGTCGGCGAGATCTCGGACCGGCTGCTCAAGGGCGGCGTGCAGCGCGCGGACGGATTCTTCCTGAACGCCTCGAACTACCAGTTCACCGTCAACTCGACGTACTTCGGCACGTGGGTGTCGTCGTGCATCGCATTCGTGACCGAGAAGGCGGGCAGCTTCGCCGACTGCGGCAACCAGTACTGGAACGGCGGTCCGGCCAACAACTGGACGGGCGTCGCGATGTCGCAGTACGGCGAGTGGTCGGCGGATGCCGCAGACCCGGCGCTCAACACCGCCGGCGTCGAGTCCCGCTATGCGAGCCAGCTCGGCGACACCGTGCCGAAGACGCACTTCGTCGTCGACACCAGCCGCAACGGGCTCGGGCCATGGCAGTACCCCGCCGACACGTATCCGGTGCACGAGGACTGGTGCAACCCGCCGGATCGCGGTCTCGGAGCCCTGCCGACCACGTCGACGGACGACACCCTGGTCGACGCCTACCTGTGGATCAAGGTGCCCGGCGAGTCGGATGGCCAGTGCTATCGCGGCACGGGAGGTCCGCTCGACCCCGCCCGGAACATCGAGGACCCGGCAGCCGGCCAGTGGTTCGTCGAGCAGGCGCGCGAGCTGGTGTCGCTGTCGAATCCGACACTGGCCCCGCTCGACTGCCACGTGAAGGTCTCTGGAACGAAGGTCGGCAAGGCATTCATCGCTGCGCTGGTCGTGCAGAACAAGGGCACCGCCGCCGTCCAGCCGTGGACCCTGTCGTGGACGTTCGACGGCGCCCAGAAGGTCACGGCGGTGGTCGGCGGCTCGTACCAGCAGATCGGCGCGGATGTCACGGTGACCGCAGGCAAGCTGCAGCCGAGACTGGGCCCAGGCAAGAAGGCCGCGATCGTCGTCACCGGCAAGGGCGCGGCGAACGCTCCGTGGATCTTCTGGCTCAACGGCAGGGCTTGCACGACAAGCTGACGATCGCTGACGCACGTCGCGGGGCCATCTACCGACATCCGGCCCCGCGGCTCGCGTCGCGGTCTGCGCCGAGGGATTCCGTCCGGGCACCCCGCATCCGGCCCCCGTCTAGGCTGACACCATGCACGGCGAATACAAGGTCCCCGGCGGAAAGCTCGTGGTCGTGGACCTCGAGGAGCGCGATGGTCGCATCGCCGACTTCCAGCTCGCGGGCGACTTCTTCCTCGAACCCGACACGGCGCTCGCCGACATCGATGCGGCGGTCTCGGGGCTGCCCGTCGAGTCGGATGTCGCCGCCATCGCCGCGGCCGTGCGTGCCGCGCTCCCCGACGGCGCACAGCTGCTCGGATTCACCCCAGAGGCCGTCGGCACGGCGGTGCGCCGGGCTCTCGTGACGGCGCCCGGTTGGGGTGACTTCGACTGGGAGGTCGTGCACGAGCGACCGGTGTCGCCGCGCATGAACCTCGCCCTCGACGAGGTGCTGACGGGCCGGGTCGGCGACGGGCGACGGCGACCGACGCTGCGGCTCTGGGAGTGGAATGAGTCGGCCGTCGTGATCGGCTCGTTCCAGTCGCTGCGCAACGAGGTCGACCCGGAAGGTGCGGCGCGCCATGGGTTCGACGTGGTGCGACGGATCTCGGGCGGCGGCGCGATGATGATGGCCGCGAACTCGATCGTCACCTACTCGCTGTACGTGCCGGCATCCCTCGTCTCGGGCATGACGTTCGCGGACTCGTACGCGTTCCTCGACGACTGGGTGCTCCAGGCGCTTCGCTCACTCGGGATCGAGGCGACCTATCAGCCGCTCAACGACATCGCCTCGCCGCAGGGCAAGATCGGCGGAGCGGCTCAGAAGCGGCTGGCGAACGGCGGTGTTCTGCACCACGCGACCCTGAGTTACGACATGGACGGCCAGGTCATGACCGAGGTGCTGCGGATCGGGCGAGAGAAGCTGAGCGACAAGGGAACCGTGTCGGCCGCCAAGCGGGTCGACCCGCTGCGCCGCCAGACCGGGCTGCCGCGTGAGGCGATCATCGAGCGGTTCATCGGGACCTTCACGAACCTCTACGGAGCGGTGCCCGGCACCATAACCGATGAGGAATACGCCGAGGCCGAGGCCTTGGTCGAGTCGAAGTTCTCGACCGACGCGTGGCTGCGCCGCGTGCCGTGACCGCGACGGTCGAGATCCATCACGGCGACAACCTCTCCGTCATCCGCGGCCTCGACGACGGTTCGTTCACCCTGATCTACCTCGACCCGCCGTTCAACACCGGGCGGACACGCGAGCGCGCGGTCGAGACGGCGAGTTCCTCCGGCACTGCGGATGCCGCATCCGTCGTCCGCCGCGGGTTCCACGGTCGTGAGTACGAGCGGTTGCGCGGGGATCTGCGCGCATACGATGACCGGTTCGACGACTACTGGGGCTTCCTCGAGCCGCGGCTGGAAGAGGCGTGGCGGCTGCTCGCCGACGACGGCACGCTGTACCTGCACCTCGACTACCGCGAAGCGCACTACGCCAAGGTGCTCCTCGACGCGCTGTTCGGACGTGACAGGTTCCTCAACGAACTCATCTGGGCGTACGACTACGGCGCGAAGACGCGCAAGCGCTGGCCGACCAAACACGACACGATCCTCGTGTACGTCAAGGACCCCGCACGGTACTGGTTCGACTCCGAGGCGGTCGACCGCGAGCCGTACATGGCGCCCGGACTCGTGACGCCCGAGAAAGCCGAACGGGGGAAACTGCCGACCGACGTCTGGTGGCACACGATCGTGCCGACGACGGGTCGTGAGAAGACCGGCTACCCGACGCAGAAGCCCGAGGGCATCCTGCGCCGGATCATCCAGGCATCGAGCCGCCCTGGTGATCGCGTGCTCGACTTCTTCGCCGGCAGTGGCACGACCGGTGCCGTGGCGGCGGCGCTCGGCCGCCACGCGGTGCTCGTCGATGAGAATCCCGAGGCGATCGCGGTGATGAGACAGCGGATGCCGGATGCCACGGTGATCGACTGACCGGTCGGCAACCGCTGCGACCTATGCTGGGGGCCATGCGATTCGGAACCTTCATCCCCCAGGGCTGGCGCCTCGATCTCGTCGGCATCAAGCCGGCCGACCAGTGGCGCGTCATGGCGACGCTCGCGCAGCGTGCTGATGAGGGGCCGTGGGAATCGCTGTGGGTGTACGACCACTTCCATACTGTTCCGGTCGCGACCGAGGAGGCGACGCACGAGGCGTGGACCCTCATGGCGGCGTTCGCGGCGGCGACGAACCGCATCCGCCTCGGACAAATGTGCACGTGCATGGGATATCGCAACCCCGCGTACCTCGCGAAGGTCGCCGCGACGATCGATATCGTCTCGGGCGGCCGGGTCGAGATGGGCATCGGCGGCGGGTGGTACGAGCAGGAGTGGCGCGCGTACGGCTACGGGTTCCCGGAGATCCCGCAGCGCCTCGCGAAGCTGCGGGAGGGCGTCGAGATCATGCATCAGGCGTGGACGACCGGCACCGCGACGCTCGATGGCGAGCACTATCAGGTAGACGGCGCGATCGTGCGCCCGCTGCCGCTGCAGGATGGCGGCATCCCCTTCTGGATCGCGGGCGCCGGCGAGAAGGTCACTCTCAAGATCGCGGCCCAGTACGCGAGCTACACGAACTTCGCCGGCTCGCTCGAAGAGTTCGACCACAAGAGCGGCATCCTGCGCGGCCACTGCGACACGCTCGGGCGCGACTTCACCGACATCACGCGCTCGTCGAACTTCAACACGATCGTCGGTGCGACCGAAGCCGAGGCCCTGGATCGGCTCGCTGCCGTCAAGGCCCGCCTGCTCCCGCTCGTCGGCGAGAAGCGCGCCGACGTGATCGAGCACGATTACCTCACCTCCGACGGCTTCGGCACGGTCGAGCAGGTGGCCGAGCGGCTCGCCCGCCGTGCCCAGCACGGCCTCGGCTACTCCATCCACTACTTCCCGGAGGCTGCGTACGACCATTCCGGGGTCGAACTCTTCGAGCGCGGAGTCATCGCCGCTCTGGCGTGACCCCACCCCCTTTCGCCGTTTACGGACGCGACACGCCGTCGCCCGGGCGAGCGGCGCGGCGTGTCGCGTCCGTAACGGTCAAGGGGCGGGCGGGCGCGGCTCAGACCAGCGCGTCGACGCTCGCGTAGCCGTTTGCCACGACCGCGGGAACCGTGGGGTCGCCGCCGAACACCCGCACCGACTCGAGGTCGGGCGACCACGGCGTCCAACCGGGGTCGCCGTCCCGGACGAACGCGGCGGCGGCATCGTGCACCGCTGCCGCGAGAGCCCGGGGAGGCGCGTCGCCGGCGATCGCGCTGACGCCGTCCGCCTCGAGGCAGTCGAACCAGAACGGCACATCGAGGCAGTGGACCGCCCATCCCATCGTGGGCGACCTGAATGAGAAGCGATATGCCCACGTCGGCGAGTCCGCGTCGGCCGCGGAACGAGTGTGGGCGACCCGTACTACTCCGGTGCGAAAGAGGCGGTCGGTCATGAAGCGTCCGAGCATCGCCGCCGTGCCCTTCGACCGCTGAGCCTTGTTCGCGGCGAGATAGGCCTTCCGCGCCGGGCGATCCAGGCCCATCCTGCCGAGCGCCAGCGAGACCGGGATGAAGCGCAGCTTGCCCTTCTGCCCGTCGGCGATCATCGTGAACTCGTCGTCGGTCGCGCCGAGCACGAGCGGCTTCTCGGCGCCGACGCCCGCCCCGAGCGACTCAAGGGTCGAGCGGGTGATCAGGTCGCCGTCGATCATCGGTCCCCAAGGGAGTCCCTCGTCGAGCAGCGTGCGGACGCCGGCCAGCGGCTTGCCGTCGTCGGCCGATCCGGCTCGCTCCTGCAGTTCGCGCAGACGATCCTCGGGCAGCGAGGCGAATCCCTCGCGCGTCGGCGAGACCTCCGCAAGACCCGCCAGTCGGGCGGACAGCGTTCGTGCCCGCTCCGGAGTCACGTCGCCGAGGGCGCCCGAGAGCGCCCAGACCGCGTGGAACAGGTGCTGGGCCACCGGCATCCCGAGCAGTGTCAGCACCGCTCCGCCACCGGCGGATTGCCCCGCGATGGTGACGCGCGAGGGGTCGCCGCCGAACGCGGCGATGTTCTCGCGGACCCACTCGAGCGCCGCGAGCCAGTCCCGAACCCCGCGGTTCGACGGTGCACCGGGGATATGCCCGAAGCCGTCGAAGCCGAGGCGATACGACAACGAGACGGTCACGACGCCGTCGCGGTTGAACGCTCGGCCGTCATACCAGGGGCTTGCGGGCGATCCGGCGATGTAGCCGCCGCCGTGGATGTACACCAGCACCGGCAGTGATGCCGACGACTCGCCCGGAACGGGCGTGAACACGTTGACGTTCAGCGTGGACTCGCCAGGCACCCATGGCTCGGGGATCAGCGTGATCCCCGAGTCGCCCCGCTGCGCAGTCGCACCGTACTCGACGGCGTCGCGCACGTCGTCCCACGGGTCGGGCGCAACCGGAGCCTCGAACCGGAGGTCGCCCTCCGGCGCCTTCGCGAACGGGATGCCGAGGAACGCGGCCGAAGCCCCGGGCGCGCCGGGTGTGCCGCGCCAGAAGCCGCGCACGGCGCCTGGCGCGATCCTCACGACCGGAGCCTCAGTTGCTGCGATCATCGGTGATCCTGTCTGTCGGGGTGTGGGTGAGCAGATCGAACAGCTGCTCCACGATGGCGGCCATGTCGACCTCGGGTTCCAGCATCCACTGCAGCTGCAAGCCGTCGGCGACGGCCTGGAAGATGCGCGCGAGGACCTCGGGATCGATCTGGTCGGTGATCTCGCCCGACCGGCTGCGTTCGGCGATCACCGACGCGAAGACGGCGCGCAGGTTCTCGCCGCGCTCGATGAAGAAGCGGTGGGCGGGATGCTGCGCATCCGCCGCGTCGACCGACATCTGCGAGTACAGCTGGACGAGCCCGGGAACGTCGCTGTTGTGACGGATGACGGAGACGTAGCCCTCGCGGAGACCGGGAATGGTCGCGTCGTCGAACGCGTCCGTCCCGTAGTGGCGCATGTCGACCTCGTCGCGCTTGCGCACGATCTCGGTGAAGAGCTCTTCCTTGCTGTCGAAGTAGTGGAGAAGTCCCGCCTGGCTGAGGCCCACGGCTTCGGCGAGCACTTTGACGGATGCCCCTCGATACCCCTCGCGCGCGATCACCTCGAGCGCCCGCTCGAGGATCTCCTCTCGCTTCGCCACGCCCTTGGCGTAGGAACCCCGCTGGCCCTTTCGGCTGTCTGCCATAACTGAAGTAAACCGAACAACGCTTGATTTCTCAAAACCAAATATCGTATGGTTTTCGACGAGGGGCCAAGGCGGCTCCGAAAGGAACACCCGACAACGATGTCAGACGCACCTTCCCGCATCGCCGAGCCGATGACGGAGAACACCTTCCTCGCCGAGGCCGCAGGGAACGATGACCCGCCCGCACCCGTGAAGGGTCTCCGCCGCCTGATGTGGTGGATCATCCCCGCGAACCTCGGAATCTTCCTGGTGTGGGGCGCGGTTCCCGGCATCCTGCTCCCGCAGCAGATCGCCCTGCAGTTCGGCGACGAGCAGAAGCTCGCGGTCTACACGGTCGTGGCGACGGTCGGAGCCTTCGCCGCCATGCTCGCGCAGCCCATCGCCGGGCAGATCTCCGACCGCACCCGCTCGACGTTCGGACGCCGGGCACCGTGGATCATCCTCGGTGCGCTCGCCGGGTCTCTGTCGCTCGTGGGTCTGGCGGCCGCGAACTCCGTCGTGGGCATCATCCTCGCGTGGACGCTCGTGCAGATCTGCTTCAACTTCTCGCAGGGTCCGCTGTCGGCGGTCATGCCCGATCGCGTGCCGCTGAAGCGCCGTGGCACGTTCGCGGCGCTGTCGGGCATCGGCCTCATGGTCGGTGCGATCGGCGGCCAGATCGTCGGCTCGATGTTCTTCCACAGCATCACGCTCGGCTACGTCATCTTCGCCGTCATCGCGATCGTGCTGCTCACCCTGTTCATCGTCTTCAACCCCGACTACTCGAGCGCCGAGATGCGCAAGGAGCCCTTCCGGTTCGGCGACTTCGTCCGGACGTTCTGGGTCAACCCGGTGAAGCACCCCGACTTCTTCTGGGCGTTCACCGGTCGGCTCCTGCTCTACACCGGCTACTTCGCCGTCACGGGTCTGCAGCTGTACCTGCTCACGGACTATTTCCATGTCGAGGCGCCGGAAGCGGTCATCCCTCTGCTCGGACTGCTGAGCCTGGTCGGCATCCTCATCTCCACCGCCGTCTCGGGGCCGCTGTCCGACAGGGTCGGCCGCCGCAAGCCCTTCGTCTTCGGCTCGGCGGCCGTCGTCGCGCTCGGTTTCCTGCTGCCGTGGATCTGGCCGGACTTCACGTCGTGGCTGATCATGACGTTCGTCGCCGGGTTCGGCTTCGGCATGTTCCAGGCGGTCGACACCGCCCTGATGAGCGAGGTGCTGCCGTCGGCCAAGTCGTTCGCGAAGGACCTCGGCATCGTCAACATCGCCGCCACGCTGCCGCAGACCCTCGCCCCCGGCATCGCCGGAGCGATCGCGCTCGCGTTCGGCTACGCCGCGCTGTTCCCCGTCGCCATCGTGCTCGGCCTGCTCGGGGCCTTCGCGATCTGGCCGATCAAGGCCACACGCTGATTCCCGTTCCCACGAAAGGATGGTCGACATGACCGACACCACGACCCGCGGGGCAGCCGCCACCGTCGCCGACCTGACCCTCGAAGAGAAGGCATCTCTCACGAGCGGCGCGAGCTTCTGGTACACCAAGCCGATCGAGCGGCTCGGCATCCCGTCGATCATGGTCACCGACGGCCCGCACGGGCTGCGCAAGCAGCGCGGGGGCGGCGACCACCTCGGCCTCGGCGACAGCGTGCCGGCGACCTGCTTCCCGCCGGCGGTGGGCATCGGCTCGTCGTGGGATGTCGACCTCGTCGCGCGCGTCGGCGAGGCGCTCGGCATCGAGACCTCGATCGAGAACGTGGCGGTGCTGCTCGGTCCCGGCATCAACATCAAGCGCTCGCCGCTCTGCGGTCGCAACTTCGAGTACTTCTCGGAGGACCCGATCGTCTCGGGTGTGCTGGGTGCGGCGATCGTGCGCGGCATCCAGTCGAAAGGAGTGGGCACCTCGCTCAAGCACTTCGCCGCGAACAACCAGGAGAACGACCGCATGCGGTCGTCGTCGGATGTCGACCCCCGGCCGCTGCGCGAGATCTACCTCCGCGGCTTCGAGCGCGTGGTCGAAGACGCGCAGCCGTGGACCGTCATGTGCTCGTACAACCGCATCAACGGCGTGTACGCGTCGGAGGACCCGTGGCTGCTGACCAAGGTGCTGCGCGATGAGTGGGGTTTCGAGGGTCTCGTGGTGTCGGACTGGGGCGCGGTCAACGAGCGCGTTCCGGGCCTCGCCGCCGGGATGGACCTCGAGATGCCGTCGTCCATGGGCATCACCGACGCGCAGATCGTGGCTGCGGTGCAGGGCGGCTCGCTGGAGGAGTCCGTCGTGGATGTCGCCGCCGGTCGAGTGCTCGAACTGGTGCGCAAGGCCTCGGAAGGTGCCGGTCGGATCGACGGTCCGCTCGACGTCGATGCACACCATGCACTCGCGCGCGAGGCGGCGGGCCGCTCCATGGTGCTGCTGAAGAACGAGGCCCCTGCGACAGGCTCAGGCACTGTGCTGCCGCTGCAGCGCTACCGCTCCGTCGCCCTCATCGGCGCGTTCGTCGACCAGCCGCGCTTCCAGGGCGCCGGCTCGTCGATGATCAACCCCACGCGCGTCGACGACGTCGCGCTCGAGATCGTCGCGCACGCGAACGAGGACTACGTCTTCCAGTCGCAGGGCTTCTCGATCGCCGTCGACCCCGATCCTGCCGAGGTCGAGCGACTCCGTGCGGACGCCGTCGCGCTCGCCGCGGACCAGGAGGTCGCCGTGCTGTTCCTCGGCCTCCCTGCCCGCCTCGAGTCCGAGGGCTACGACCGCGAGGACATCGATCTCCCGGCCGACCAGCTCGAACTGCTCGATGCCGTGCTCGAGGTCAACCCGAACGTCGTCGTGGTGCTCTCGAACGGCGGTGTCGTGGCGCTGCCCTTCGCCGACCGGGTGCCCGCGATCGTCGAAGGCTGGCTGCTCGGCCAGGCCGGCGGCGGCGCGATCGCCGACGTGCTCTACGGTGTGGTCAACCCCTCGGGCAAGCTCACCGAGACGATCCCGCTGCGCCTCGAGGACACTCCTGCATACCTCGACTTCCCGGGCGAGTTCTCGCACGTCCGCTACGGCGAGGGACTGTTCGTGGGCTACCGCTGGTACGACGCGCGGCACATGGACGTCGCATTCCCATTCGGGCATGGACTCTCGTACACGACCTTCGCGTATGGTCCGGCGACCGCCCAGGTCGGCGCCGACGGTGATGTCGAGGTGCGCGTACCGGTGTCGAATACCGGTGACCGCGCCGGCCGAGAGGTCGTGCAGGTCTACACGTCGCTCCCGGGCGGAGCCGTGCAGCGCCCCGAGCGCGAGCTCAAGGCGTTCGCGTCGGTGGCGCTCGAGGCCGGTGAGAGCCGCGATGTGGTGCTCACGGTGCGCCGCAAGGACCTCGCGTACTGGGACATCCGCACCGACAGCTGGGTCGTTGAGGGCGGTGACTACGATTTCGACGTCGCGGCGTCGAGCCGCGACATCCGTTCGTCGGTGTCCGTGACCGTCGAGGGCGATCCGGTCGCGTTGACGCTGTCGCGCACATCGTCGATCGGCGAGGTCATGGCGCACCCCGTGGTCGGGCCGATCGTGCAGGCTGCCATCGCCCAGATGATGGGCGGCATGGAGGGTGCGACGTCGATCATGCCGGAGGGCGTGGACATGACGAAGATGATGGAGTCGTTCCCGATCGGCCGGGCCGGCATGTTCGCCGCCGGCGAGGGCGGCATCACGACCGAGATGATCGACGGCCTCATCGCGATGGCGAATGCCCCCCAGTAGCGACTGCCGATTACGGACGCGACACGCCGTTCACCGCCGAGGCGGGGCGGCGTGTCGCGTCCGTAACGGTATCGGGGCGGCCGGGGGAGGGGCACGACCGGATCCGCCGTGTCAACCCCGCGTACGCGGACCCCGGCGCACGTACCGTGGTTCCATGACGGAGACCTCGACGACGCGCGAAAAGGATGCCGCGGCATCCACCCCCCTCGATCTGGTCCGTCAGATCGCGGTGATCTCCGCACTCGGCTTCACACTGGTGGCGGTGGCGGTCGGCGTCGGTGGGCTCGGCGGCACGGAGGTGCAGAACTCGCAGGGCGGTCAGCTCTCCGCCCAGGGCTCGTATCTCGCGCCCGCGACGCCCGCGTTCAGCATCTGGTCGGTCATCTACCTGGGGCTCGCGGCCTACGTCGTCTGGCAGGCGCTGCCGAGTCAGCGGGCGTCGGGACGGCAGCGTGCGATCGGGTGGTGGATCGCCCTGACGATCGTGCTCAACGGGCTGTGGCTCGTCGCCGCGCAGCTGCTGACGATCGAATGGACCGTCGTCGTCATCGTGCTGCTGCTCATCGCGCTGTGCATCACGTTCCGCATCTCCGTCGTCACTCGCACGCCCCGCGGCGGCTGGGTCGATGCGCTGCTGATCGACGGGGTGACGGGTCTGCACCTGGGTTGGGTCACCCTCGCCACCGTCGCGAACATCGCCGCCTGGCTCACCGGGATCGTGCCCGAATCGTGGGCGGATGCCGCCTCCGCCTGGGGTCTGGCCGTCCTTGCAGTGGTCGCGGTGATCGGGCTCGGCATCGCCTGGGCGAGCGGATGGCGGGTCGCCCCGGGCATCGCACTCGCGTGGGGACTCTCGTGGCTCGCCGTCGGCCGGTTGACCGGCGACCCGTCGAACCAGGCAATCGGCATCGCAGCCGTCGTCGTCGCCCTGCTGGTGCTGCTCGTGCCGCTCGCGGTCGCGGGTCTGCGCGCGCTGCGACCCCAGGGCGACTAGGAGAGGCTCGGCTCAGGTCGCGAGGAACGCCAGCAGCGCCTCGTTGACCTGGTCGGCGTGGGTCCAGAGCAGGCCGTGCGGCGCGCCCTCGATCTCGACATAGACCGCCTCGGGCAGCAGCTCCTTGAACCGACGTGCGGTGGCGTCGATCGGCAGGATGTTGTCGGCAGTGCCGTGCAGGATGAGCGCCGGCACGTCGATGGCCGGGATGTCGGCGCGGAAGTCGGTCGGCCAGGTCAGCGGCGCGGCGGCGATGGCCGCGTTGCCCATGAGGTTGCCGACCTGCACGCTGGCGTCGACGGCCTCCTGCGAGATCCGCGAGCCGAGATTGTCGTCGAGGTTGTAGAAGTCCGTGTAGAAGCCCGCGAGGAACGCGTAGCGGTCCTGCTTGACCGAGTCCGCGATGCCGTCGAAGAAGTCCTGGGGTCCGGCGCCGTCAGGGTTGTCGTCGGTCTTCAGCAGGTAGGGCTCGAGCGATCCGAGAAACGCCGCCTTCGCGACTCGGGCGCTCCCGTAGCGCGAGATGTAGCGCGCTACCTCGCCGGTGCCCATCGAGAAGCCGACGAGCACGGCGTCATGCAGGTCGAGGTCTTCCATGAGGGCATGCAGGTCGGCGGCGAACGTGTCGTAGTCGTACCCCGATCCTGTCTTGGTCGAGGCCCCGAAGCCACGTCGGTCGTACGCGATCACGCGATAGCCGGCATCCAGCAGTGCGGCCTGCTGCTTGCCCCAGGACTCGCCGTTCAGGGGGAAACCGTGGATCAGCACCACAGGCTGGCCCGATCCCTGATCGGTGTAGTAGAGGTCGATGTCTGCCGAGTTCTCGGTACCGACGATGATGTGCGCCACGGTCGCTCCTTCTGGGTACGGTCGGATGCCGCAGCCCACCTTCGACGTTAGGACGGCGTCTCCGTTCGCGCGAGGGCTTGACGCCTCCGCACCCTCCGCTTACGGACGCGACACGCCGCGCGCCCTCGGGGTGAGACGGCGTGTCGCGTCCGTAAACGGCAGGGAAGGGGCGCGTGATCGGGAGGAAGCGGCCGGGTCAGTCGCGGCCGGCGCCAGGGGACGGCACCACGGTGAACATCGTGGGGGCGGTGAACCCGGATGCCGCGAAGGCAGCGGTGACGGCGTCCTTCACGTTCTCGACGAGGTCGTGGGTGACGAGCGCGATGGCCGCTCCGCCGAAGCCCCCGCCGGTCATGCGCGCGCCGACGGCACCCGCGGCCAGCGCCGCGTCGACCGCGGTGTCGAGCTCGGGGACCGAGATCTCGAAGTCGTCTCGCATCGACACGTGCGACGCGACGAGGAGGTCGCCGATGGCGGCTGGTCCGTCCTCGCCGAGCACGCGCACCGTGTCGAGCACGCGCTGATTCTCGGTGACGATGTGTCGCACCCGGCGGAACGTGACGTCATCCATCAGCTCGGCCGCCCGGGGCAGATCGTCGACCGACACATCCCGCAGCGCCGGCACGCCCATGATCGAGGCGCCGAGTTCGCACGACGCACGGCGTTCGCCGTAGCCGCCGGTGGCGTGGGAGTGCTTCACGCCGGTGTCCATCACGAGCAGCTCGAGGCCGGCGGCGGCGAAGCCGAGGTCGACCACCGTCGCCTCGAGCGATCGGCAGTCCAGGAAGATCGCCGCATCCGCTCTGCCGAGCATCGACGCCATCTGGTCCATGATCCCGGTCGGGGCTCCCACGGCCTCGTTCTCGGCACGTCGGCCCACCTGGGCGAGCGTGACGCGATCGAGCCCGAGGTTCCAGGTGTCGTTGAGCGCCGAAGCGGTCGCGCCCTCGATCGCCGCCGACGAAGAGAGGCCGGCGCCGACAGGCACCTCTGACGTGAACCGCAGCTCGACGCCGGGGGCGGCATCCGGGCTCGCCTCGGCGGCGTGGAGCAGGGCCCAGGCGACGCCGAGCGGATAACGCGCCCACTCCGCAACCTCGTCGCGTCGTGCCGGGAAGAGCTCGTCCAGGTCGTCGAGCGCCACCTCGATGGCGTCGTCGTCGAACGAGGACGAGACGCGGATGACGCGATCGTCCCTCGGTGTCAGTTCGACGTGCGTGCGGTGCTGGATCGCGAACGGCAGGACGAACCCGTCGTTGTAGTCGGTGTGCTCGCCGATGAGGTTGACACGGCCGGGCGCCGACCAGGTCTGCGGGGTGCTCACTCGGTCACCTCCGGAATCGATGCGACCGCATCTCGCAGGCGCGCGGCGGAGGTCTCGGGTGGGATGTCGCCGATCCACGCGCCCATCGCGGCTTCGGATCCGGCGAGGAACTTGAGCTTGTCCGCAGCGCGCCGGGGCGACGTGAGCTGAAGGTGCAGACGTGCGGTGTCGCGGCCGCGGTGAACGGGCGCCTGATGCCAGGCGGCGATGTATGGCGTGGGGGAGTCGTAGAGCGCGTCGACTCCGCGAAGCAGGCGCAGGTAGAGCGGTGCGAGTTCGTCGCGCTCCTCCGGCGTCGTGGCGGCGAGGTCGGGCACGTGGCGGTGAGGCATCAGGTGTACTTCGAGGGGCCAGCGGGCGGCGAACGGCACGAACGCGGTCCAGTGCTGGCCGGTCAGGATGACGCGCCCCGATCCCTGCTCGAACTCGAGGATGCGCGCGAAGAGGTCAGGCCCCTCGCGGTCGATCGAGGCGAGCAGGCTCATCGTCCGCGGGGTGATGTACGGGTAGGCGTAGATCTGTCCGTGGGGGTGCGCGAGCGTGACGCCGATCGCCTCGCCGCGGTTCTCGAACGGGAACACCTGCTCGACGCCGGGAAGGGCGGACAGCGCGGCGGTACGGTCGGCCCACGCCTCGATGACGGTGCGGGCGCGCGTGCGGGACTGAGTGCCGAACGAGCCGGAGTGCTCCGGGCTGAAGCACACGACCTCGCAACGGCCGACCGAGGTGCGGGTGCGCCCGAGCCCCGGAGCGTCGAGGTCGTCGAGACCCTGCGGGGCGTCGGCGCCGGACGGAGCGTCGCCCTGCGCGGCGGCGAGGGCGGGGCCGAACGAGGGGGACTTGTTCTCGAAGACGGCGACGTCGTAGCGGGACGGGATCTCGGACGGGTTCGTCGGCGTCTGCGGTGCGAGCGGGTCCAACTCGGCTGGCGGCAGGAAGGCACGGTTCTGGCGAGCTGCCGCGATCGAGACCCAGTCTCCGGTGAGCGGGTCGCGGCGCATCGTCGCGGTCTCTGGTCGCGCGAAGGCTTCGCGAGCGTCGACGGCGCGGTCGGGGCCGAGCGTCGTGTCGGGATCGTCGTAGTAGATCAGCGCGCGTCCATCGGCCATGCGAGTCGTGCGCTTCACGACGCCGGCGCCGAGTTCCTCGAGTTGAATATCCGCAATGTTCACGTCAACACGGTACCGTGACTGCCGTGGTAACGTCAACATCAACGGCACATGCGGAGTTCGACAGGCTCGATCCCGCCTGACCGATCGACGCGGCGAGAGGGACTGGCATGAGCGAGCAGAGACGTCCGTCGATGGCCGACGTCGCCCGTCGGGCCGGCGTCTCGGGCCAGACGGTGTCTCGCGTCGTCAACGCGAGCCCGCGAGTCGATCCGTTGACCAGGGCGCGCGTGGAAGCTGCCATGTCGGAGCTGGGGTACCGTCCGCACCGAGCCGCGCGAGCCCTTCGCACGGGTCGCACGCAGACGATCGGACTCGTGGTCTCGACGCTCGCGAACGTCGGCAACTCCCGCATGCTGCAGGCGGTGGCGGATGCCGCGGCATCCCGCGGTTACGCACTCACCGTCGTGACGCTCGGCGCTGCGGACGGCATCGGCCCGGCCTTCGAGCAGCTGCGTGAGCAGGGCGTCGACGGGGTCGTGGTGCTCAACGAGGCGTCGGTGCTCGCACGGGATGCACCGGCACCGCGCGATCTCGCACTCGTCGTGGTGGATGCGCCCATCGACGATCCCGGCTCGGCCTACAGCATCGTGCAGTCGGACCATGCCGGGGGAGCGCACGCGGCAACGGCTGGGCTGCTCGCACTCGGGCACCGCACGGTTCACCTCCTTGCGGGACCCGCCTCCTCATTCGCAGCCGGTGAGCGCGAGCGGGGCTGGCGTCTTGCGCTCACCGAGGACCGGGCTGAAGAGCCCGAGATCGTGCGGGGGGATTGGACGGCGGCATCCGGTCACGCGGCGGCGGAAGCGCTCGCCGCGGATCCTGCCGTCACGGCCGTGTTCGCCGCGAACGACCAGATGGCGCTCGGTGCGATCCGCGCGTTCGCCGAGGCCGGCCGGCGCGTGCCCGAAGACGTCAGCGTGGTGGGGTTCGACGACATCGCGGATGCCGCCGACTACCGCCCGCCGCTCACCACCGTCCGGCAGGACTTCGACGTCCTGGGTGAGCGCGCCGTCGCAGCCCTGGTCGGGGGGATCGAGGATGGCAGCCGTCGGGTGGAGACGGTCCCGACGACCCTCGTCACGCGCTCCAGCGCGGCCGCATTGCCCGCTCAGCACTGACGCTCACCGCTCTCGTCCAGAGCACATGATCTCGACGAGGTGACACGTCGTCGGTGTCCACGCGATGTGCGCTCGCCGCGAGCATGTGATCTCGCGAGAGCTGGGGCCAGAAACGAGCGGATGCCGTCAGCCGACGACCCGCGTCAGCCGGCGGCCTGGCGGGCTTGCCACCCGGTGCGCACCATCTCATCCACCGAGTAGCGGTTCTCCCAGTCGAGGTCGCGGGCGGCGAGGTCGCCGGTCGCCACGATTCGGTCGGGGTCGCCTGGGCGGCGCGCCGCGATCTCGGGCGTGAAGTCGATGCCGGTCACCCGGGCCATCGCGTCCATGATCTCGCGCACCGACAGTCCGTTGCGCGAGCCGAGGTTGTACGCGGGCTCGACGGGCTCGCCGGCTTCGAGCCGCTGCGCCGCGACGACGTGCGCTGCCGCGATGTCGCCCACGTGCACGTAGTCGCGGACGTTCGTGCCGTCGGGGGTGTTGTAGTCGTCGCCGTAGATGCGCGGGGTGCGACCCTCGATCAGCGCCTCGAACACCAGCGGGAACAGGTTGTGCGGGCTCGTGTCGTAGACCTCGACATCCGTCGAGCCGACCACGTTGAAGTACCGCAGCGAGGTGTGACGCAGCGGATGCGGCCCATCGGACGTCGCGGTCGCCTGATCGCGCAGCAGCCACTCGCCGATGAGCTTCGACTCGCCGTACGGGGATGCCGGGCGCTTGGGCAGGTCCTCGGTGACGAGCTCGACATCCGGCGTGCCGTACACGGCCGCGCTCGACGAGAACACGATGCTCGCGACATCCGCCGCCGCCATGGCCTCGAGCACGACGCGCGTGCCCTCGACGTTCTGGGCGTAGGTGTGCAGCGGCCGCTGAACCGAGACCCCGGCGTACTTGTAGCCGGCGACGTGGATGACACCGGTCACCGCGTGCTCGCGGAGCGTGCCTTCGACCAGCGCACGGTCGAGGATGGTTCCTTCGACGAATGGGACGCCGTCGGGGACGAACCCCCGGTGTCCGCTCGAGAGGTCGTCGAGCACGATCGGTGAGAGGCCGGCCGCGGAGAGTGCGCGGACGACGTGGGCGCCGATATAGCCGGCGCCGCCGGTCACAAGCCAGGACATGTCACTCCTCAGAGACGTGAACGGGGGTCACCCCCATTCTGCCGGTACCCGCCTGCGGCTCTGCACCAGCCCGTCTCGCCGCGCTGCAGCAGCATGCGGTTCAACGGGACGAGGTCTTCGTCAGAACGGTGGCGGGCTGCCGTACTCCCGAGACGTCCACACGGGATCGTCCGGCGGCGCCGTGCGCCAGACATGCAGCAGGTGACGCACGGGCGGGTCGACAAGGTCTGTAACGAAGCGAAGGGTCGGCTCGGGCCGGTCGATGTAGACCCGGCCGGTGGGACTGGTCCACTCGAGAACGCCGCCGGCGAGTTGGAGCACCTGCCACTCGCTGGCGTGCTTGAGGACGTGATGTCCGACACACAGGTGGGCGAGGTTGGGTTCGCAGGTCGCCCCGCCGAGGGCGGCGTCCACCGTGTGGTCGATATGGCACCGCCAGACGGGCATGCGGCATCCGGGAAATCTGCAGTGCTCGTCGCGTGCTCCCAGGAACCGCTTCAGCTGCTTGGTCGGCCGGTATCGGTCGACCGCGAGCACGGCGCCCGAGAGGCGAGGTCATCACGCGCTCGAGCCCCTTCGCGCCACCTGCGAGCTGGCGTGCCGTCTCGGTGTCAATCGGTCCGTGACCCGCGAGCACGGCGGGCTCGCTACCCTTCCCGGCCAGCGTGAGCACCGGGACCGTCACCTGAACGATCGCGCGAATCGCCGCCAGCCCATCGCCGGCTACGCACGCCTCCGGTGTACCCGTCAGAAGCAGGTCGCACAAGATGTCGGCACGCAGTTCATCCATCGAGCGGATGT
This sequence comes from Microbacterium pumilum, assembly GCF_039530225.1. NCBI lineage: Bacteria > Bacillati > Actinomycetota > Actinomycetes > Micrococcales > Microbacteriaceae > Microbacterium > Microbacterium pumilum. Next base: position 466,683 of record NZ_BAAAOH010000001.1, on the reverse strand, counting down.
CGGGCTCGAGCTCACACTCCGGCTCACCCGCATCGAGCGACACGCCCTTCGGCTCGCCTAGACTCGCCGCAGGATCCGCGGTGCCGATCGTGCGCCGGGCGTCGATCACAGCGTGCGCCTGTTGCGTCAGGCGGTCGAGGATGCCGTGGGCCAGTGTCGTCGGAACGGTCGAGATGAGATCTGCCATCCCGTCGGCGAGGTCGACCACACGAACGCTGCGAAGAGCCCGCGCCGCGCCGTGCCGTTCGTCGATCGAACGCGGCTGCGCGCGCGCCGCGAGCACCTGCACGATGGGGCGGAGCCGTGCTGGTGTGGTCTCGGCGGCTCGCTCGATCGCGGCGGTGAGGTACACCGTTCGCGCGTCGGCGTCAGCGATCGCGTAGCCGGCCTCATGGATCGCACTGACATGGGCCCGCGAGATCCGCCCTTCCGCGAGAGCGGTGACCAGCGGCGAGAAGCGATCGCACAGGTCCGCAGCATCTGCCAACTGACGCTGGACCGTGCGCTCGGTCATCCGCGCCGCGGACGCGAGCTCCGCGACCATCGTGCGCCCCGGAATGTCGGCGTGCCGCGACTCGTCGCCCTTGGTCCGCTCACGCTGCTCGGCTAGGAGGGCGGCCAGGGCGGCCAGCGCGGTGATCTCCCGTGCGTCGAGAGCACCCTTTCCCGTCCGCGCACCGACGAAGGCTGCCACCAGAGACGAAGTCGCCTTCAGTTCGGCGTCGCGCAGGACATCGCCCTGTGGGGGCTCGTGCGCGGATTCAGCGGGGGATGTCATGGGCTCGCTCGACCGGTGAACGTAATGGAGAACGAGATTCGTCTCATACGCGTCGCCGCGCCATTTTCACCCAGTCAACAAACGAGCTCCCGTAAAGGGTCCCGCCTAGAATCTCTATACGAACAGTAGCATGCATCACATACTGATACAAGCCCCACATTAGAACACATATTTGAATGACCGTGATCGTTCGCGTGCGCCTTTCGCATCGCACACCCCGCCCGACGCTATGGTTTGTGCAACGTTGTAGAGTCACGACCCGGGGAGGAGCGCCATGTCGGTCACGCTGCACGACGTCGCGCGAGCCGCGGGGGTCTCGATCAAGACGGTGTCGAACGTCATCAACGACTATCCCCACATCCGTCCCGACACCCGGGCGCGGGTCATGGAGGCGATCGCCGAGCTCGGGTATCAGCCGAATCTGTCCGCGCGAAGCCTGCGCTCGGGGCGCACCGGTGCGATCGCCCTCGCTCTTCCCGAGCTGAGTCTCAGCTACTTCGCCGAGCTGGCCGACTCGGTCATCGAGGCCGCCGAGCGGGTTGGTCAGGTCGTCATCATCGAGCAGACCGGAGGCGACCGTGACCGTGAGCTCCAGCTGCTCACGAGTCCCCGCCGCAAGATGACCGACGGGCTGATCTTCAGCCCGCTCGGCATGGGCATGGATGATGCGCCCCACCTCGACGTGCCGTATCCGCTCGTGCTGCTCGGCGAGCGCATCTTCGACGGGCCGACCGATCACGTGACGATGCGCAACGTGGATGCCGCGCGCGCGGCCACCGAGTACCTGATCGAGCGCGGCCGCCGTCGGATCGCCGTCATCGGGGCGCACGAGGGCGAAGTCGTCGGCTCCGCCGGCCTGCGTCTGCGCGGGCATCTCGAGGCGCTCGAGGCGGCCGGCATCCCGTACGACGAGCGGATCGTCGCGTTCACGACGCTGTGGCACCGTGCGAACGGCGCGACCGCGATGCGCGACCTGCTGGCACGGGATGTCGAGTTCGACGCGGTGTTCGGCCTCAACGACACCCTCGCTCTGGGCGCGATGCGCGTGCTGCAGGAGGCGGGGTACCGCATCCCGCACGATGTGCAGGTGATCGGCTGGGACGACCTCGACGAGGCGATGTATTCGCTCCCGAGCCTCACCACCGTGAACCCCGGCCGGAGCGAGATCGCCACGGTCGCGGTGCGGTCGCTCATGGAGCGGATCGCCGCGAATGGCGACGAGCCCCAGCCCCCGCGCCTGCATCTCGCGCAGTTCCGGATCGTCGAGCGCGAGTCGACGTCGCTTTCGTAACGACCCTTGACAGGGCTGGACCCTGTCGGGCATGATGCCGTTTACAACGTTTACCTACAACGTTGTAAATCGCTCCGAATGCCAGAGGCTTGCGGCATCGCGGAGCGTTGCACAGATCGCACGCAGACAACGGTGTCCCACACCGCGAGAGAAACGAGCCCCCCAATGAAGAGAAAGCTCCTCGCAGCGACAGGCGTCGCGGCCATGGCCGCAGCGATCCTGACCGGCTGCTCGTCAGGCGGTTCGGCAGAGCCCGAAGCCGGCTGCACCAACGAGATCAAGGTCGCAGACGCGCCCCAGGTGAGCGTCTGGGCCTGGTATCCCGCCTTCGAGCCGGTCGTCGACCTGTTCAACGAGACCCACGACGATGTCCAGGTGTGCTGGACGAACGCCGGACAGGGCAACGACGAGTACACGAAGTTCTCCACGGCGATCGAGGCGGGGTCCGGCGCGCCGGACGTGATCATGCTCGAGTCCGAGGTGCTCTCGAGCTTCGCGATCCGCAAGGCGCTCGTCGACCTCACCGAGTACGGTGCCGACGACGTCAAGACCAACTACTCCGAAGGCGCCTGGAAGGACGTCTCGAGCGGCGACGCGGTCTACGCGATCCCGGTCGACGGCGGCCCGATGGGCATGCTCTACCGCGAGGACATCTTCGACGAGTACGGCATCACGGTGCCGACCACATGGGACGAGTTCGCCGACGCCGCGCAGCAGCTGAAGGATGCCGGTGCCCCCGGAGTCCTCGTCGACTTCCCGACGAACGGCCGCGCGTACAACCAGGCGCTGTTCGCCCAGGCCGGTTCGGTGCCGTTCGAGTACGACAACGCGAACCCCACCGAGATCGGCATCGACGTGAACGACGATGGCGCGAAGGGTGTGCTGGCGTACTGGGAGGACCTGGTCGACAAGGAGCTCGTCGCGACCGACGACGCCTTCACCGCCGACTACAACACGAAGCTCGTCGACGGTTCGTACGCCGTGTATGTCGCGGCGGCGTGGGGCCCCGGCTACCTCGGTGGTCTGTCGGATGCCGACCCGGACGCGAAGTGGAAGGCGGCACCGGTCCCGCAGTGGGACCCCGACAACCCGGTGGCGATCAACTGGGGCGGCTCGACGTTCGCCGTGACGAGCCAGGCCAAGGACCCCGAGCTCTCGGCCACGGTGGCGAAGGAGATCTTCGGCACCGAGGAGGCCTGGAAGATCGGAATCGAGCAGGCGGCGCTGTTCCCGCTGTGGAAGCCGATCCTCGAGTCGGACTACTTCCGTGACCTCGAGTACCCGTTCTTCGACGGTCAGCAGATCAACAAGGACGTGTTCCTCCCCGCCGCATCCGCCTATACCGGCTTCACCTTCAGCCCGTTCCAGAACTACGCATACGACCAGCTCACCGAGCAGCTGTACGCGATGGTGCAGGGCGAGAAGGACTCCTCGACCGCTCTCGACGACCTCCAGACGTCACTCGAGAAGTACGCCACCGAGCAGGGCTTCACCCTGAAGTAATCCCGATGGATGCCGGTGGCCGCGCCGACGGCCGGCCGCCGGCATCCGCCCCTCGAAGAAGAGAGCGCATCATGACCGCAACCGCCACGATCACCGCTCCCGCGGGTCGTGCACCGCGCGAGCGTCGATCGAAACTCGACGCGCGCCACCAGCGCTGGGGATGGCTCTACGTGAGCCCGTTCCTCGTCGTCTTCTCGCTGTTCCTGATCTTCCCGCTGTTCTACGCGTTCGGCATGAGCCTGTTCACGACGGGTCTCGCGACCGGAACCCAGTTCTCGGGCATCGGAAACTACATCAAGGCATTCACCGATCCGCTGTTCCTCGAGGGTCTGCTGCGTGTCGCCGCGTTCGCGGTCGTCATGATCCCAGCGCAGCTGATCGTGGCGCTCGTCGCCGCACTCATCCTCGACTCGCTCGTCTCGTGGCTCTCGAAGGCTTCGCGCCTGCTGATCTTCGCGCCGTACGCGATCCCGGTCGTGATCGGCGCCCTGATGTGGAGCTTCCTCTACAGCCCGCGGTTCGGGCCGGCCGGCACGCTCTTCGAGCTCTTCGGACTTCCGGCACCGGACTTCCTCGCATCCGGCACGGTCTTCTACAGCCTCGTCAACATCGTGACGTGGCAGTGGTCGGGCTACTACATGATCGTGATCTACGCCGCGCTCCGATCGATCGATCCGGCGATCTACGAAGCCGCCCGCATCGACGGTGCGAACGGGCTCCAGACGGCGCTGCGGATCAAGATCCCGATGATCTCGTCCTCCATGGTCATGGTTATCACCTTCGCGCTCATCGGAACCCTCCAGTTCTTCACCGAGCCGGTGGTCCTGCGCAACATCGCGCAGGGCGCCATCGACGCGGCGTACACGCCGAACATGTACGCGTACTCGCTGGCGTTCTCGTACAGCCAGTTCAACTACGCCTCGACGATCGCCTTCTCGCTCGGCATCCTCGTGTTCGCGGGGTCGTTCGTCTTCCTCTTCCTGACTCGCAAGCAGAGCGGACTCAAGTGATGGCCACCTTCGTCGTACCCGAGGATCCCCGCACCACCGCCGGGATCGCCCCGCACGAGGACCGGAGCGCTCGCGGAAAGGGCAAGCGCAGCGGCCGGCGCCGAATCGGCTCGCACGTGCTGCTCGTCATCCTCGCGATCTACTTCGTCATCCCGATCTGGTGGCTGTTCGTCGCCGCGACGAAGACCACGCCCGGACTGTTCTCGAGCCCTGCCTTCTGGTTCGCCGACAACTTCGCGTTCTTCGAGAACGTCGCGGGTCTGTTCGCCCAGCAGGGCGGCATCTACTGGCGCTGGCTCGGCAACTCGTTCATCTACGCGTTCGCCGGCGGCATCGGCGCCACGATCCTCGCCATCCTGGCCGGCTACGGCTTCGCCAAGTACCGCTTCCGCGGCCGTTCGGCGCTCTTCACGATCATCCTCGGCTCGGTCATGGTGCCGCTGACGGCTCTCGTCATCCCGACGTTCATCCTGCTCAGCCAGTACGGCATCATCAACACGCCGTGGGCCGTCATCCTGCCGTCGCTGTTGAGTCCGTTCGGCGTCTACCTGATGCGGGTCTACACGCAGGATGCCGTGCCCGACGAGATGCTCGAAGCCGCCCGGATCGACGGCGCGGGCGAGATCCGCACGTTCTTCCAGGTCGCACTGCCGCTGCTGCGGCCCGCCATCGTCACGGTGCTGCTGCTCTCGGTCGTCGGCACCTGGAACAACTTCTTCCTGCCTCTCGCCGTGCTGACGAACGAGCAGCTGCTGCCGGTGACGGTGGGGCTCAACCGCTGGACGGCGCTCTCCAACGCCGGAGCCGGCGGCGAGCAGGTGTGGAACCTGATCACGACGGGCTCGTTCATCTCGGTCCTGCCGCTCCTCCTGTCGTTCCTCTTCCTGCAGCGCTACTGGCAGGGCGGACTCGCCCTCGGAAGCCTCAAGTAGCAGCTCCTCCCTCGCTCCTCGACCCCACGACCTGTATCCGCACCGGACACGAAGGACCACCATGCCTGCTGCCCTCACCATCGACCCTCGCTTCGCCGTCGGGCCGATCAACCGCCGCCTGTTCGGCTCGTTCGTCGAGCACCTGGGTCGCTGTGTCTACGACGGCATCTACGAGCCCGGACACTCCACCGCCGACGCCGAGGGCTTCCGCCAGGACGTCATCGACCTGGTGAACGAGCTCGGCGTCTCGGCCATCCGCTACCCGGGCGGCAACTTCGTCTCGGGCTTCCGCTGGGAGGACAGCGTGGGTCCTCGCGACCAGCGACCGCGCCGGCTCGATCTCGCATGGCACTCGACCGAGACGAACGAGGTCGGGCTGCACGAGTTCTCGGGCTGGCTCGAGAAGGTCGGCAGTGAGCTCATGCTCGCCGTCAACCTCGGCACGCGCGGCACGCTCGAGGCGCTCGACCTTCTCGAGTACTCGAACATCGGGGGCGGCACGGCGTTGTCGGATCAGCGTGTGGCCAACGGCCACGCCGAACCCTTCGACGTGCGGATGTGGTGCCTCGGCAACGAGATGGACGGCCCGTGGCAGCTGGGCCACCGCTCGGCCGACGACTACGGCAAGATCGCGTCGCAGACCGCCAAGGCGCTGCGCCAGGTCGACCCGGAGCTCGAACTCGTTGTGTGCGGCTCGTCCAGTGCGCACATGCCGACCTTCGGCGAGTGGGAGCGCGTCGTACTGACCCACACGTACGACGACGTGGACTACATCTCGTGCCACGCCTACTACGAGGAGAAGAACGGCGACCTCGGCAGCTTCCTCGCGTCGGCGGTCGACATGGACCACTTCATCGAGACCGTGGTCGCGACGGCCGACCACGTCGGAGCCGTCAAGGGAAGCACCAAGAAGATCGACATCTCGTTCGACGAGTGGAACGTCTGGTACATCGACCGCTACCACGGCGTCGACAAGATCGAAGGCGTCGACAACTGGCCGGTGGCGCCGCGCCTTCTCGAAGACGCGTACTCGGTGGCGGATGCCGTCGTCTTCGGCAATCTGCTGATCTCGCTGCTCAAGCACGCCGACCGGGTGACGAGCGCGTCGCTCGCGCAGCTCGTGAACGTGATCGCTCCGATCATGACCGAGCCCGGCGGCATCGCGTGGAAGCAGACGACGTTCTTCCCCTTCGCGACCACTTCGCGTCTCGCGGTGGGCTCATCGCTCGAGGTGCGCCTCGAGTCGCCAGTGTACAAGACCGAGGTCTACGGCGAGGTGCCCGTGCTGGATGCCGTCGCCACCCACGACGCCGAGACCGGCGCTGTCGCGCTGTTCCTCGTGAACCGCGACCAGACCGATGCGCACGAGGTGAGTGTCGACATCTCGGCGCTCGCCGGCCTCACGGTGAAGGAGTCGGTGTCGCTGTGGGATGACGACCGCTCGGCGACGAACACGCTCGACGACCCCGAGCGCGTCGGGCTCACGCCGAACGAGACCGCGTCGATCGACGGTGGCCGGCTGACGGTGACCCTGCCCCCGGTCTCGTGGACGGCGATCTCGCTCGGCGCCTGATGTCCTCCACCCCGCACCCCCATCGGTTACGGACGCGACACGCCGCGCGCTCGCCGGGCGAAGCGGCGTGTCGCGTCCGTAACCGGTGGGGTGCGCGGTCGGTCGGGCGCAGCATGGCGGGGCTCGCGATGGCGGGCGCGCTGGCCCTGCTCACGGCGTGCGCGGGCGGGGGAGCCCGTGAGCTCAGCGGCGACCTCGCGGTCCATGACCCCGCGTACGCCGTGTCGGGCGACGAGCAGTACGTGTATTCGACGGGAAATGCGAGCACGGGCGACGGCAACATCCAGATCCGGTCCTCCACTGACGGAACCACCTGGCGCTACCGAGGCGAGGTGTGGGACGACAAACCTGCGTGGCTCGGCGAGTCGGTGCCCGGCGTCTCGAACCTCTGGGCGCCGGAGCTGATCGAGCACGAGGGCACGTGGTACCTCTACTACTCGGCATCCACCTTCGGCTCGAACGCGTCGGTCATCGCGCTCGCCACGAACACGACCCTCGACCCGGATGACGCAGAGTACGAGTGGGTCGATCAGGGCCAGGTCGTCGCCTCCACGAAGGGCGACGACTACAACGCGATCGATCCTGGCGTGGTCGTGGACGAATCAGGCGAGCCGTGGATGGCGTTCGGCTCGTTCTGGAGCGGCATCCGCATGGTTCCGCTGGAGTGGCCGCAGGGAACGCGCGCGGATGCCGCTGAGCCGCTGCGACTCGCCGACCGCGGCGTGCCGCCGAATGCCGTCGAGGCGCCGTACATCGTGGAACACGACGGCGACTACTTCCTGTTCGTCTCGTTCGACTCGTGCTGCCAGGCGCTCGACAGCACGTACCACGTGATGGTCGGCCGCGCCGATGACGTCACCGGTCCCTACGTCGATCGCGACGGCGTCCCGCTGCTGAACGGCGGCGGCACTCCCGTGCTCGATACCGACGGCGACGTCCACGTCGGGCCGGGCGGGCAGTCGATCGCCGACGGCACGCTTGCGGTGCACTACTACGACCGGCGTCTGGACGGTGCCTTCCAGCTGGCGCTCTTTCCGTTGACCTGGGATGCCGAGGGCTGGCCCGATGCGCGCTGGTGAGCCGTGACGCACCTCGTCTCGGCGCACCTGATCGGTTACGGACGCGACACGCCGCGCGCGGGCCGGGCGGCGTGGCGCGTCCCGTCCGTAAACGGTGCGGGCTGGCCGATCGTTACCTGGGCGTTACCAACGACTATTTGACGAACTGGGGGAAGAGCGCTTACCCTCGCAATCGAAGCGGTTCGAAATCGAAGCGCTTCGACGGACAGACGAAAGGTCGACGATCCTCGAATCGTCGACACCCACGTACACGAAGGAGTGACATGGAGCGGCATCCGTCCCACCCGCGCGCATCCGTCGACGTCGCCGAGCCGCGGATCGCGTTCTCATGACGACGCAGGCGCAGTCGCAGGTCGTCCTGCAGGAAGCGGCGATGGGCAACCTGTCGCATCAGTCGAAGCGGCGCCGCGGGAGGCGATTCACGCCCGCAGGGGGACGCACCTCCTTCACGCTGTTCCTCTGCATCCTCCCGTTCCTCGTGCTCGCGTTCCTCTTCTCGTATCTGCCGCTCTACGGGTGGATCTACACGCTGTACGACTACAAGCCCGCGCTCGGTCTCGCGGGGAGCGAGTTCGTCGGACTGCAGTGGTTCCAGATGCTCGTCGGCTCGCCGGCGCAGATGGCGCAGATCGGGCAGGTGCTGGTCAACACGCTCGCGATCAGCTTCCTCGGAATCGCGACCTCCGTGCTGCCGCTGGCTTTCGCGATCTTCCTGAACGAGGTGCGCGCGCCGTGGTTCCGCAGCTCGGTCCAGACGCTGACCGCGCTGCCGAACTTCATCTCGTGGGTGCTCGTCTACATGATCGCGTTCTCGCTGTTCTCGAGCTCAGGGCTCGTCAACGACGTGTTGATGGATGCGGGGCTCGTGACGGCACCGCTCAAGTTCCTCGACACCGACCAGAACGTGTGGCTCACGATGACTCTCTGGAGCATCTGGAAGGGGCTCGGCTGGGGCGCGATCATCTACCTCGCCGCGATCGCCGGTGTCGACCAGTCGCTCTACGAATCAGCGCGGATCGACGGTGCCGGCCGCTTCCAGACGATGTGGTACATCACCGTCCCGCAGCTGATGCCCACCTACCTGGTGCTCCTGCTGCTGTCGATCGCGAACATCCTCAACAACGGGATGGAGCAGTACTACGTCTTCCAGAACGCCTTCAACAAGGAGTACATCCAGGTCCTCGACCTGTACGTCTACAACGTCGGCATGACCGGCAACAACCTGTCGCTCGCGACCGTGATCGGAATGCTCAAGAGCATCATCTCGGTCGCTCTGCTGCTCACCGTCAACGCGGTCTCGAAGCGCGTCCGCGGCGAATCGATCGTCTGAGAGGCACAGGATGACGACCACCCAGACCCTCCTCACGGCGACGCCGGTCCCCGCCCCGCCGCCGCGCCCCACGGTCGGCGACGTGCTGTTCCGCATCGCGAACTACGCGCTGTTCCTGCTGTTCGCGCTGATCTGCGCCTACCCGTTCTACTACCTGATCATCAACTCGGTGAGTGCCAACGACGTCTCGGCGCTGGGAGATGTCCGCCTCTGGCCGATCGGATTCCACCTCTCCAACTACGAGCAGGTGTTCCAGCTGCCGGGCTTGCCTATCGCCACCGCGGTGAGCATCGGGCGAACGGTCATCGGCACGGTGCTGACGGTTCTCGCATCGGCGTTCCTCGGGTTCATGTTCACCCAGACGCGCATGTGGGGAAGGAAGTTCTGGTACCGATTCCTCATCATCACGATGTACTTCAGCGCCGGCCTCATCCCGGTGTTCATCATCATGAAGACGCTCGGGCTGACCAACAACTTCTGGGTCTACGTGCTTCCGTTCATCGTCCAGCCGTTCAACATCATCCTCGCCAAGACCTATGTCGAGTCGATGCCGCGAGAGCTCCAGGAAGCCGCCGAGATGGATGGCGCGAACATCGTGCAGGTCTTCTTCCGCGTCTACCTGCCCAACATGACGCCGATCCTCGCGACCATCGCGATCTTCTCGGCGGTGACGCAGTGGAACAGCTTCCAGGACACGCTCATCTACATCACGGACCAGAGCCTGTACACGCTGCAGTACCTGCTCTACATGTTCATCAACCAGGCGTCGAGCCTCGCCCAGGCCGCGCAGGACGCCGGCGGCAACCTCGGCCAGATCGCCGGCGAGGCGACGACGCAGACGCCGACGTCGATCCGGATGACGGTCTCGGTGCTCGTCGTGCTGCCGATCATCTTCGTGTACCCCCTGTTCCAGCGCTTCTTCGTGAAGGGCATCATGCTGGGCGCCGTCAAGGGCTGATGGCGACCACAACCCACCAGAAAGGAATGCAATGAAGCTCACAAAGAAGGTGGCCCTGGCGGCAGCGGTGATCCTCGCCGCGAGCTCGCTGGCCTCGTGCACGGGCGGCGGCGGCGAGAAGACGACCGCGAGCGAGGAGTTCCCCTCGTCGTGGGACGAGGAGATCACCGTCGATGTCTTCGACGGACTGGCGAACTACATGGGAGTCCAGCAGGGCTGGTTCGCCGACATCGTCAAAAAGAAGTTCAACATGAAGCTGAACATCATCGCCCCCAACGTCGCCGGAGGCGGCGACACGCTGTACAACACCCGTGTCTCGGCAGGCGAGCTCGGCGACTTGATCGTGACCGACAAGGGCGAGAAGCTCGATGAGCTGATCGCCGGCGGGCTCGTCCTCGACGCAGCCGACTACTACCCGGCGATGGACAGCCTCGCGTCCTTCGACAAGGCGGTGGAGCGCCTGAACGAAGACAGCGGCGGCATCTACGGCTTCCCGACGTCGGTCTCGTCGCTCCAGCCCACCGAGCCGTCGGAGGGCTTGAACCCCACGTTCGGACCGTTCGTGCGCTGGGACCTCTACAAGGAGCTCGGCTACCCCGAGATCGGCACGCTGGAGGATCTCCTCCCCGTCCTCGCGGACATGCAGGAGCTCAACCCGACTGCCGACAACGGCCAGCCTGTGTACGCCTTCTCGCTGTTCAAGGACTGGGACGGCAACATGATGGTGACGGCCAAGCAGCCGGCGTGCTTCTACGGCTATGACGAGATCGGCTTCGTCCTCGCGAAGGCCGACGGCTCGGACTACCAGAGCATCCTCGACCCGGATGGCGAGTACATCCGCAACCTGCGCCTCTACTACGAGGCGAACCAGCTGGGTCTCGTCGACCCCGAGTCGACCACGCAGAACTACGACACGCTGTTCTCGAAGTTCCAGAACGGGCAGGTGCTGTTCTCGTGGTGGCCGTGGCTCGGGCAGTCCGCCTACAACACCGAGCAGAACATGGCAGACGGCAAGGGCTTCGAAATGGTCCCGCTCGCGGACCAGTCGATCTTCTCGTACGGCGCCGAGGCCTACGGCGGCAAGCAGGTGTTCGCGATCGGCTCCAAGGCCGAGGACCCGGAGCGGATGGCCGCGTTCATCGACTGGCTCTACTCTCCCGAGGGTGCGTACGCGAACAGCAGCCAGACCATGGGCTCGGCAGGCCCCGAAGGCCTGACGTGGGAGGTCAACGACGCGGGCGAGCCCGAGCTGACCGACCTCGGCAAGGAGGCGTTCCTCGAGGGCGGCGCGACCGTGCCCGAGGAGTGGGGCGGCGGCGCCTACGCCGACGGCGTCAGCGCGCTGAACACGACGTCCGTGCTGCCGATCGACGTCGATCCCGCGACCGGGTTCCCGTACAGCTACACGTTCTGGCCGACCTACCAGGCGACGGTCGCGAACACGCTGACCGAGGACTGGTCGGCGAACATGGGTGACGCCACCTCCACCATGGGATACCTGGAAGACAACGAACAGCTCCTCGTCGCCCCGGGTGCCAGCTACACGGCGCCGGCGGACGACTCCGAGACCGAGACGCTGCGCAACCAGGTGAAGGACATCATCAAGCAGTACTCGTGGCAGATGGTCTTCGCCGAGAGCGACTCGCAGTTCGAGTCCCTCCTCGACGAGCTCATCGAGACGGCGAACGGTCTGGGATTCGACAAGGTCCTCGACGTCGACATGGCCAACGCGAAGGAGCAGAACGACGCTCGTGTCGCGGTGACCGAGGAGTTCGCGGGCTGACCTGCCGACGAGTGAAGGGCACCGGATGCCCGCATCCGGTGCCCTTCACGGGTGGCGGATGCCGGCATCCGGTGCTGCTGCGTCTTCCGGCGACCGGCTCAGGACTGGTGGCGGGCGAAGACGCTCCGGAACAGGAAGGCGGTCGCGTACGCGCCGACCGAGAAGCCGATGGTCAGCAGCAGGATCACGAACGGGGGGAAGACGATCGTGAGGCATACGGCCGTGACGGGGAAGATCAGGATGCCGAGAGTGCGAACCGGCTCGGCGGGAGGCAGCAGCAGCGCGTTCTTGAGGGTCTGTCCGAACCCCACCCGGAAGTAGGCGACCTGCGCCATGCCGTAGAGGAAGGCGGCAAACAGATACGTGGCGCCGAGGAGCGCGAGGGCGCCGGCAGCGCCCGCCAGCGGACTGCTGTCGGCGAACCAGAACACGCCGCTGAACGCGAGCAGGACGACCGGTGGCAGCAGGCACAGCGACAGCAGCGTGGCGCGGACGAAGTTGCGGCGGAACGCGGGGAAGTAGTCCTTCAACGGGCGTCCCTTCTCCTCATCGGAGAAGCGGATCATGACCTCGTACAGCGCGCTCGTGGCCGCCCCGATCGTGATCACCGGGATACACAGGAGCAGGAAGATGATGTTGAGCGCGACGAAGGCCAGGAAGCCCGTCAGCCCCTGGGCGACGCGATTCTCGGGGTCGATTCGCATGGGCGGTGAATCACTTCCGAGTGGTCGACGCGTTGCCCGTCAGTGCGGGGGGCAGCAGCCGTACCGTCGGCTTGGCGGCCTTGGCGAGGATCTCGCAGATCATGTCGGTCGCGGCGGCGCCGATGGCCTCGGCGGGCACCGCGATGCTGTCGGCCAACCCCGGAACCGACCGGGCGACGTCGTCGGGGCACAGCGCGACGATCGAGAGCGGCTGGGCGCCAGTGCGGCCGAGTTCCACCAGGCGCGCGGCGACATGCGGCAGGGCGCCCTCGTTGTGGACGAAGAAGCCGGTGATCGCCGGGTCGCCGGCGACGACGGCCTCGACCGTGTCGATGGCGTCGGCGCTGCTCGGGCAGGGGTGCACCGTCCCGACCACACCGCTCGCCTCGCAGGCGGCGAGGAACCCGCGAGCCAGGCGGTCGGCGTACGACGTGTGCCGCGCCATCACCTCGGGCGGCGATCCGATGAGCGCGAGTCGGCGGTGTCCCAGCGCCACGAGGCGATCGACAGCCAGCCAGCCCGCCGCTTCGAAGTCGAAGTCGACGCACGGGATGGCGCGGCGGCCGGCAGGCAGGCCGATCAGCACGCTCGGATGCTCGAGTCCCGTGAGCGTGTCGATGCGGGGATCGTCGGATTCGACATCCATCACCAGCAGCGCATCCACCATCGAAGCCCTGGCGGCCCGCTCGAGCGCCTTGGCATCGTCGCTGGCGAGCAGCAGGATGTCGTAGCCGTGCTTGCGCGCCTGCGTCACGACTCCCGTCACGATCTGCATCACGACGTGCACATCCACGCCGGACCGCAGCGGCGCCTGCAGGCCGATCACGTTGGTCGAGCGCGAAGCGAGCGAGCGCGCACCCGCGTGAGGGCTGAAGCCGAGCTTGTCGATGGCGTGCTCGACGCGGACGCGCGTCTCCTGCGAGATCGCCCGCTTTCCGCTCATCACGTACGACACCGTCGAGATCGACACGCCCGCCGCCTGTGCGACATCCGCGATCGTCACCATGGGGTACTCCGCTCTGCTTCGTCGACGCAACCCTGCGTAGACATCCTCACACGCGTAGTATATCGTCTCGGTGTTGAAGCGCTTCGATACCGCGATGAAGAGGTCGGAAGGCACGCAGAGTGAAATTCACCGATGGCTACTGGCTCACCCGGCCCGGGCTGGCGCCGCTGTATGCGGTCGAGGTCGACGACATCCGTCGTGACGACGATGCCGGCACGATGACGGTTTTCGCGCCGACGGGGGTGGTCCGCGATCGGGGCGACACTCTCAACCGGGCGATGCTGACGGTCACCTTCTCGGCTCCCATGCCGGGCGTGATCAAGGTCCGCGTCGAGCGCCACTCCGGCGCTGTCGAGCACGGTCCGGACTTCGAGATCTTCGGCGCCGAAGGCTTCAGGCCCGCGATCCAGCTCGACGACGCATCCGGGACCATCGAGTCCGGACCCCTTCGCGCGCGTGTCGCACGCTCCGGACCATGGCGGGTGGACTTCGAGAGCCACGGTCGGTCGCTCACCACCTCGCTCCCGCGCTCGGTCGGTCATGTCACGCGTGCGGGCGCACTCGACGAGACCTGGGTCCACCAGCAGCTCACGATCGAGCCTGGCGAGCGCGTGTACGGGCTCGGTGAGCGCTTCGGAGCGTTCGTGAAGAACGGCCAGGTCGTCGACTCGTGGAACGCCGATGGCGGGACCTCGAGCGAGCAGGCGTACAAGAACGTTCCGTTCTACGTCACCAGCCGCGGTTACGGCGTCTTCGTCGACAACCCCGCGAACGTCTCCTTCGAAGTCGCGAGCGAGGTCAACTCGCGCGTCCAGTTCTCCGTCGAAGGCGAATCCCTCGAGTATTACGTGATCGCGGGCCCGGAGCCGAAAGATGTCCTGCGCCGCTACACGGCCCTCACCGGCCGCCCGGCCCGCGTGCCCGCCTGGTCGTTCGGACTCTGGCTCACGACGTCGTTCACGGCGAGCTACGACGAAGACACCGTCAACGCGTTCGTCAACGGCATGGCCGAGCGCGACATCCCGCTGAGCGTCTTCCACTACGACTGCTTCTGGATGCGCGAATTCCAGTGGTCGGACTTCGAATGGGATGCGCGCGCGTTCCACGATCCGGTCGGCCAGATCTCGCGGCTCCACCAGCGGGGGGTGAAGGTCTCGGTGTGGATCAACCCGTACATCGCCCAGCGATCCGGTCTGTTCCGGGAGGCGGCGGAGAACGGCTATCTCCTCAAGCGCACCGACGGCAGCGTGTGGCAGTGGGACATGTGGCAGGCCGGCATGGGGCTCGTCGACTTCACCAACCCCGCGGCACGAGACTGGTACATCGCGAAGCTGCAGGGATTGATGGACCAGGGCATCGACGCGTTCAAGACCGATTTCGGCGAGCGGATCCCGGTCGAGGGCGTCGTGTGGCACGACGGTTCCGACCCGAAGCGCATGCACAACTTCTACTCGAAGCTGTACAACGAGGTCGTCTTCCGTGCGCTCGAGCGGCACCGGGGCCAGGGTGAGGCCGTGGTGTTCGCGCGCTCCGCGACGGCCGGATCCCAGCAGTTCCCGGTGCACTGGGGCGGCGACAACGACTCGACGTTCCTCTCGATGGCGGAGTCTTTGCGCGGGGGTCTCTCGCTCGCGATGTCGGGCTTCGGCTACTGGAGTCACGACATCGGCGGCTTCGAGGGCACCCCCGATCCCGGGGTGTTCAAGCGCTGGCTCGCGTTCGGGCTGCTGTCGTCGCACTCTCGGCTGCACGGCTCGTCTTCGGTCCGCGTTCCGTGGGCGTTCGACGACGAGGCGGTCGACATCGCCCGCGAGTTCACCCGACTCAAGATGCGCCTCATGCCCTACCTGGCGCGAGTCGCCGAGGAGGCGCACGCGTGCGGCATCCCGATGATGCGCCCGCTCGTGCTCGAGTTCCCCGAAGATCGCTCCACCTTCGATGCCGACTGCCAGTATCTGCTCGGAGACGCGCTCCTGGTCGCACCGGTGTTCACCGCCGACGGCAGTGTCGAGTACTACCTCCCCGAGGGCAGATGGACCTCGCTGCTGGACGGCTCGGTGGCCGACGGACGCCGGTGGGTGACGGAGCGGCACGGCTACGACTCGGTGCCGCTGCGGGTGCGTCCCGGCACAGTGCTTCCGCTCGGGGCGGTGTCGGAGCGTCCCGACTACGACTGGGCCGCTGGGGTCGCGCTCCACTGCTTCGAGCTGCCCGAGGGGTTCGACGCCGTGACGACGGTGCCCGGACCGGCGGGGCAGCGCGCGACGACGTTCCGCGTTCGCCGCGAGGGCGGCGTGATCACCGCGCGATCGGATGACGCGCACGCGCCGTGGTCGCTCCACGTCGGCGATCAGGTGGCGCGCGCCGAGGGGGCGGGCGACATCCGCATCGAGGTCGAGGAGGCGACGCGGTGAATGAGTCGACGGTCCCGGCGTTCCGCCGGATCGATCAGCCGATCGCCGAGCGTGCGCGGGATCTGCTCGATCGGCTGACTCCGGACGAGCGCGTCGCGATGCTGCATCAGGCGGCGCCCGCCATCGAGCGGCTGGGGGTCGCCCCGTTCCACACCGGGTGCGAGGCGCTCCACGGTGCTGCGTGGCTCGGCAGGGCGACGGTCTTCCCGCAGCCGGTCGGGCTCGCCGCGACGTGGGACGCCGACCTCATCGAGCGGGTCGGCGAGGTCACCGCAGTCGAGGTGCGTGCGAAGCACGCCGAGAACCCGATGGTGAGCCTCAATGTGTGGGCTCCGGTCGTGAACACTCTCCGCCACCCGGCATGGGGACGCAACGAGGAGGGGTACTCGGAGGACCCGCACCTCACCGCGCACTTCGGCACGGCGTACTCGCGCGGTCTGCGTGGTCACCACCCGCGCGTGTGGCGGACGGTGCCCGCGCTCAAGCATTTCCTGGGCTACAACAACGAGACCGACCGCTCGGTGACCGACTCGAACCTGTCGCTGCGGACCCTGCACGAGGAGGAGCTCCCGGCGTTCCGCGGGGCGATCGAGGCGCAGGTCGCCGGGGGCATGATGCTCGCCTACAACCGCGTCAACGGGTTGCCCGCGCACACCCAGCCCGAACTCGTCGCCGAGGCCCGATCCTGGGCGGACGGCTCGATCGCCGTGGTGTCGGATGCCGGTGCCCCGACCTTCCTCGTCACGACGCAGCGCGCTCACGCCGACCACGTCGCTGCCACCGCGGCACTCGTGCGCTCGGGTCTCGACTCGTTCACCGACAACGACGCCGACTCCGCCCCGACGATCGGGTACCTTGACGAGGCGCTCGCCGCGGGTCTGCTGACGACCGACGACATCGACCGCGCAGTGATGCATCTGCTGGAGCTGCGGATCCGCACCGGCGAGTTCGACGGCAACGGCGACCCGTACCGACGGATCGGCTCCGACGCGATCGACCTGCCCGCGTCCCGCGTGCTCGCACGAGAGGCCGTGGCACGCTCGGTGGTCGTGCTGCGCAACGACTCCGGGGTGCTGCCCCTCGCTGAGCCCTCGAGCGTGGCGGTCGTCGGACCGCTCGCCGACCTCGTCCTCACCGACTGGTACGCGGGAACGCCGCCCTACTCGATCGGCATCGGCGCGGCGCTCGCCGAGCGCTACCCCGACGTCCAGGTCGTGACGGGCGCCGACACCATCACGCTGCGGGCATCCTCCAACGGCCTCGCCGTCGTCGTCGCCGAAGACGGCGGGACCGTCGAGGCCAGCGCGCCGGCGGAAGGCGGCGACAGCGAAGGCGCGGCAGGTGAGGCGACGCGGTTCGACGTCACCGATTGGGGTGACGGCATCCTGACCCTCCGTTCGCATGCGAGTGGGCGCCTGCTCACCGGCGGGGCGTGGCCGATGCGCGCCGACGCCGAGCGCGTCGGCGGCTGGGTGGTGCAGGAGAGCTTCCGCCGTCACGTGCACGACGACGGGACGTGGTCGCTGCTGCACCTCGGTTCGGGCCGCTGGGTGCGGGTGATGCGCGACTCGGGCCTGCTGGCCGCCGAAGCGGTGACCCTCGAGGGGGCCGAACGATTCCGCATCCGCGCGATCCGGACGGGCATCGACGCCGTCGCCGAGGCTGCCGCCCGCGCCGACGTCGTCATCGTCGCGGTCGGCAACGACCCGCACCTCTCAGGTCGCGAGACCGAGGATCGCCCGCACCTGCTGCTGCCGGACTCGGCGGCGAAGCTGTGGCGCGCGGCGCGCGACGCGAATCCCCGGTCGATCCTCGCGATCGTCTCGAGCTATCCGTACGTGCTCGGCGAAGGGGTGGCGGATGCCGAGACCGTCGTGTGGTCCAGCCACGGCGGTCAGGAACTCGGGCACGGCATCGTCGACGTGCTTTCGGGCGACCGCGAGCCCGTCGGCCGCCTCGCGCAGAGCTGGCCGGCCACTCAGGAGCAGGCGGGCGACCTCTTCGACTACGACACGCTCCGCCAGGGTGCGACGTACCGCCACCAGCCCGAGCCGCCGCGGTTCGCGTTCGGTCACGGCTGCACGTACGGGAGTGTCGTGTACGAGTCGGTCACGCTCGAGGCCGAGGCCCATGCCGCACCGGCGACCCACCGGCACGCCGGATTCGTGCCCGGCGCGCACGATCAGACGGTGCGGGCGGTCGTGCGGGTGCGCAACGTCGGCGATCGCGATGTCGAAGAGCTGGTCCAGCTCTACGTGGTGCCGCGAGAGGCCCTGCCCATCCCGACGCCGCGGCGCCTGCTGGTCGGCTATCGCCGCGTGCGCCTCGCGCCCGGCGCGAGCCGCGACGTGGAGGTGGAGTTCCCGGTGGCGCGTCTCGCGGTGTGGGACGACGCGGTGCGCCTCCCCGGAGCCCCGGACGACTGGGTCCACGCCGGCGCATTGCGTGTGCAGCCCGGCGGTTACACCCTGGCATCCGGCCCGAATGCGTGGGAGCTTCCGGTGGCGACCGAGCTGCTCGTCGCGACGCCGGCGTCCGGCTGATCGGTTACGGACGCGACACGCCGCGCGCTGGTCGGGCGACGCGGCGTGTCCCGGCCGTAAGCGGCTGCCGCGCGACGAGGTTGGAGCACGTGCCGGTCGAGAGCGCAACCCCCTATGTCGTGCCGATGATCCGAGGCGTAGACAGGGATTGTGGAGGGATCGCTGGACGTGCGCGTCACGGGCGGCGTCGTGCGCGGCGTCCGTGAAGGAGCCACCGTCGCGTGGCGCGGCATCCCTTACGCGGCGCCGCCCGTCGGGCGACTGCGCTTCCGTGCTCCCCGACGGGTGGTTCCGTGGCAGGGCGTTCGGGATGCCGCAGTGTTCGGCCGGGTCGCCCCGCAGGCGTACAAAGGACAGTTCACCGGCGTGGGCCCGGATGTGCCCTCCGGCGAGGACTGCCTGACCGTCAACGTGGTCTCCCCGACGTCGGCATCGGCCGGCGGACCGTTGCTGCCCGTCATGGTGTTCATCCACGGCGGCGGCTACAGCGTCGGGTCTTCGCAGGACTTCAGCGGACAGGGACGCAACTTCGTGCGCACCGGCGCGGTCGTGTACGTCAGCTTCAACTATCGACTCGGCGCACTCGGTTACCTGGACTTCTCGCGCTACTCGACGCCGCGGCGCCCGATCGACTCGAATCTCGGTCTGCGCGATCAAGTCGCAGCCCTCCGCTGGGTGCGGCGCAACATCCGGGCCTTCGGAGGAGACCCCGATCGCGTGACGATCTTCGGCGAATCGGCGGGCGGGAACGCCGTGACGACACTGATGGCGACGGCCTCGGCGCGGGGTCTGTTCGCGCGGGCGATCGCGCAGAGCGCTCCTCCCAACGCCGTGTACTCGCGTGACGTCGCCGCCGAGTGGGCGGCTCAGTTCGTCGAGATCCTGCGTGGTCGCACCGGCACGGGCATCGGGCCGGGCATGGTGACGCTGCCTGCGAGCGGCACCCGCCAGCCGCTGACGGTCGCTCAGACTGTTCGGCTGCTCACGACGACGGATGCCGGCACGATGGTGAACGCTGCGCTCATCCTCCAGGCGCGGACGCCGGACGAGTATCCCGGAGCGTTCTGCCTGGCGCCGGTGATCGACGGGCGGCTGGTGCCGCGACATCCGATCGCCGCGTTCGCCGACGGGACCGCGCACCGCGTTCCGCTCATCATCGGGACGAACGACCGCGAGGGCACGATCTTCCGAAAGCGGATCGACATCCTGCCTCGGTCGGCATCGAGGATCGAGGCAGTCCTGGCACGGGGGACTGCGGAGTCTCGGGATCTGATCGCCCGCGCGTACCCCGGTCTTCCAGGCGGCGCGCTCGCACCTGACTTCGGTGGCGACTACGCCTTCTGGTACCCGTGCGTCGCGGTCGCGGAGCGCCACTCCCGCTATGCGCCGGTGTACTTCTACCGCTTCGACGTCGCGCCGCGCCTGATGAGGTGGGCGGGACTGGATGCCACGCACGGCCTCGAGATGTTCGCGCTGTTCGAGCAGACGGACGCGCCCCTGGCCCGTCGGATGACGTCCCTCGGCGGCCGGAAGGTGTTCAGCAACGCGGGCGAGCGGATGCGCGACGCCTGGATCGACTTCGCCGCCGCCGGCGCGCCCCCCGATTGGTGGCCGCGCTACGTCGAGCATGAGCGCCTCACCCTGATCATCGCGGACCGTGACCGGGTCGAGTCCGACCCGCGCGCTGCCCGGCGCCAAGCGTGGAGCGCCCTGCTCCCGCTCGGGTGACGCCGCCCTTCCCACCGAGATCACATGCTCGCGGCGAGGTCACATCGCAGTGCGTACAACGACACGTGGTCTCGTCGAGAACATGTGATCTCGCGGACCGCTGGGGCGGGAAGTCAGGCCTCGCCGAGCGCCGCCGACACCACGGCGCGCGCCTCCTCCTGCACCTGAGCGAGGTGCTCGGGGCCGCGCAGCGACTCCGCGTAGAGCTTGTAGACGTCCTCGGTGCCGGACGGCCGGGCGGCGAACCATGCGTTCTCGGTCGTGACCTTGAGCCCACCGATCGCCGCGCCGTTGCCCGGCGCGTGCGAAAGCTTCGCCGTGATCGGCTCGCCGGCGAGTTCGGTCGCGGTGACGGCATCCGGTGAGAGCTTGCCCAGCGCCGCCTTCTGGGCGGGCGTCGCCGGGGCATCCACGCGCTGATAGGCGGATGCGCCGAACTCGGCCTCGAGCTCGGCATACCGCTGCGACGGGGTCTTGCCCGTGACGGCCAGGATCTCGGCGGCCAGCAGGCACAGCAGGAGGCCGTCCTTGTCGGTCGTCCACACCGTGCCGTCCTTTCGCAGGAACGACGCACCCGCGGACTCCTCGCCGCCGAAGGCGACCGAGCCGTCCAGCAGGCCGGGCACGAACCACTTGAAGCCGACCGGCACCTCGAGCAGCTTGCGCCCGAGCGAACCCACGACCCGGTCGATGATCATCGACGAGACGAGGGTCTTGCCCACCGCGGCATCCGCCGGCCAGTCGGGCCGGTGGGAGTACAGATAGTCGATCGCGACGGCGAGGTAGTGGTTCGGGTTCATGAGCCCCGCATCCGGGGTGACGATGCCATGGCGGTCCGCGTCCGCGTCATTGCCCGTCAGGATGTCGTACTCGTCGCGCCGTGCCACCAGCGACGCCATCGCCGAGGGCGACGACGGATCCATCCGGATCTTCTCGTCCCAGTCGAGGGTCATGAACTTCCAGGTCGGGTCGACATCCGGGTTCACGACCGTGAGGTCGAGACCGTGCACCTGGGCGATCAGGTCCCAGTACTCGACGGATGCCCCACCGAGCGGGTCGGCGCCGATGCGCACCCCGGCGCTGCGGATCGCGTCGACGTCGATGATGTTCGAGAGATCGCGCACATACGCGTCGCGGAAGTCGTAGTCGCCCAGCGCGTCGCCGTCCAGGTCCTTGTACGGGGTTCGGGAGACTCCTTCGAGCCCCGCCGCGATCAGCTCGTTGGCGCGATCCGCGATCCAGCTCGTGGCATCGGTGTCGGCCGGTCCGCCGTTCGGCGGGTTGTACTTGAAGCCGCCGTCGCGCGGCGGATTGTGGCTCGGCGTGACGACGATCCCGTCGGACCGGCCCGGATCGTCGAGCGCCCGGCCCTTGTTGTAGGTGAGGATCGCGTGGCTGAGGGCCGGGGTCGGCACCCACGAATCGCGCGAGTCGACACGGACGTCCACGCCGTTCGCGATGAGGACCTCGATGGCGCTGCGCTCGGCGGGAAGCGACAGGCCGTGCGTGTCGCGCCCGAGGAACAGCGGCCCGTGGATGCCCTCGGCGTTCCGGTAGTCCACGATCGCCTGGGTGGTCGCGAGAATGTGCACCTCATTGAAGCTCGACGACAGCGATGATCCGCGGTGACCGCTCGTGCCGAACGCAACGCGCTGCTCGGGCACCGAGGGATCCGGCACCCGGTCGTAGTAGGCACTGATCAGCTCGTCGACGTCGATCAGGTCGGAGGCTTCTGCGGGGAGTCCGGCACGCGTGGTCATGCGTTCAGTCTGCCGCTTTTCGGGCTGAAGGGCACTCGTCGCGACGCATTCGGCGGCGGCGATCCGGCCCCCGCGCCCGCCGGTAGGCTGACACGCATGACGGATGCCGCGGCCGCCCGACGCACCTACAGCTATCTGGGACCGGCCGGCACCTTCACCGAAACGGCGCTCGGGCAGGTGCCCGAGGCGTGGGGACAGCAGTGGCGGCCCGTCCGCAATGTGGGTGAGGCCCTCGCCGATGTCGTCGCGGGCCGATCGGACGCCGCGATGATCGCGATCGAGAACTCCGTCGACGGCGGCGTCTCGACCGCCCAGGACGCGCTCGCGACGATGCCCGGGCTCCGGATCGTCGGCGAGTACCTCGTTCCCGTGGAGTTCGTGCTCGTCGGCCGGCCCGGCACGAAGCTCGAGGACGTGTCACTCGTGTCGGCGCATCCGGTGGCATATGCCCAGTGCCTGCAGTGGCTCACCTCCACCCTTCCGGCCCACGCGCACGTGCCCGCCTCGAGCAACGTCGCGAGCGCCGTCGGCCTCATCGACGGAACGAGCGATGCGGATGCCGCGATCGCCCCGCCCGGAATCCTCGAGCACCACGAGCTCGAACTCCTCGCGTCGGACATCGGCGACAACCCGAACGCCGTGACCCGGTTCGTGCTGGTCAGCCGCACGGTCGCAGCGCCTCCGCCGACGGGCGCCGACAAGACCTCGCTCATCGCCGAGCTGCCCGACGACCACCCCGGGGCACTGCTCGAGATGCTGGAGCAGTTCGCCACGCGCGGCATCAACCTCTCGCTCCTCGCATCTCGCCCGATCGGAGATGCGCTGGGCAGGTACCGGTTCGTGATCGACGCCGACGGGCACATCGAGAACGAGCGGATGGCCGACGCGCTTCTCGGCCTTCGGCGGTTCAGCCCGAAGGTCGTCTTCCTCGGCTCGTACCCCCGGGCCGACCGAGCGCTGGTGCACTACCCCGAGCGCTACTCCGACGACGTGTTCGTCGAGGCGCGCGACTGGCTGCGGGGCCTCCTCAGCGGTGAGCCGCAGGAGTGACGTGACCTTCGTCGTCGACCCCTTCATCTTCGATCCCGCTGACGAGAAGCACGCCCGCGCGCTGGCGCGGCTCGAGAGTGAGCAGGTCGCGTGGTTCGGCACGATCGGCCGCGACGGCTTTCCGCACTCCGTGCCGATCTGGTTCCTCTGGCGTGACGGGCGAGCGCTGATCATGAGCGAGCCGGGCAGCGTGAAGGTGCGCAACCTGCGGGAGAACGACCGGGTGATCTTCCACCTCGAGTCGGGCGACGACGGCGAGCAGTGGACGATCCTGCGCGGGACCGCCGCCATCTCACCCGAGCCGTCATCCGAGTGGCTCGACCGCATCGAGGCCGAATACACCGCGAAGTACGACGAATGGCTGCAGCGTCTCGGCATCACGACCGAATCGATGGCCGGGCGCTACACCGCCCTCATCGAGTTCACTCCCGCGAAGGCGATCCTGCAGTAGCCAGGTCCCGCACGTCGCTGAGCTTGTCGAGGCGTCCGGCGTCTCGCATCGGCCCTTCGACAGGCTCAGGGACCGATGCTTCGCTCAGGGACCGATGCTTCGCTCAGGGACCGATGCTTCGCTCAGGGACCGATGCTTCGCTCAGGGACCGATGCTTCGGCTCAGGGACCGATGCTTCGCTCAGGGACCGATGCGTCGGCTCAGGGACCGATGCGTCGGCTCAGGGACGGATGCGTCGGGCTCAGGGACCGAAGGGTCAGGCCACCGGAACCGCGGCGGCGGCCAGCAGCTCGAGCGTCTGCGCCCGGCCGGCTGCGGCATCCATCGGCTCGTCGTCGTAGGCACCCGCGATCGGCGACAGCATCACCTCGTCGACCCCGTGCTGCGCGGCGAACGCCGCGAGCTCTGCGGCGACCGAATCGCCCGTGCCCACGAACCAGTTCGCGCGAGCCGACGACATGATCGACTCGGCGAGGCTGTCGAACTCGTCCGCGCCGGCGATCGCCTGCTCGACCGTCTCGACCGGGATGAGCGGCCGGCTCATCCGCAGGCGCGCCATCATGCGCTGATTCGGCAGCGAGCGTGCCTCGGCCTCCTCGGCCGTGGGCGCGGCGATCGCGTTCACCGTGAGGAACGTGACCGGTGCGGGATGGGCCTCGGTCGGCTGGAACCCCGACCGATACAGGTCCAGCGCCTGCTCGAGCCCCTGGCCCGAGAAGTGATTCGCGAACACATACGGCAGGCCGAGCGCCGCGGCCAGCTGTGCCGAGTAGTCGCTCGAGCCGAGCAGCCACACCTCGGGAGCCCCCGTCGCCGCCGGGGTCGCATGAACGTCGTAGGTGCCGCCGCTCGTGAACCGCACGCTCGCACCTTCGGGCGAGATGAGAGACAGGATGTCGCGGATGTGGTCGGGGAACCGCTCGACGTCGCTCGTCGTGCCGCTCTGCCGGAGCAGCTGCGTGATCACGGGGTCAGAGCCGGGCGCGCGTCCGATTCCGAGGTCGACGCGCCCCGGCGCGAGCGCCTCCAGGGCGGCGAACTGCTCCGCGACCACGAGCGGGGAGTGATTGGGCAGCATGACGCCGCCCGATCCGACGCGGATGCGCTCGGTGCGCGCCGCCGCGGCCGCGACCAGGACCGGAGGGGTCGTCGACGCGACTGCGGGCATGTTGTGGTGCTCGGCGAACCAATACCGGCGGTAGCCGAGCAGATCGGCTCGCGCCGCGAGGTCGAGGGATGCCGCGACCGCCTGCGCGCTGGTCTGACCGGAGCGCACCGGCACGAGGTCGAGAACGGAAAGGGCCGGAACGGGAGAGGAGCTGGACATCACAGAAGCCAACAGCCACCGGCATCCGGTCTATTCCGCGTCGTCAGCCCTGGTACTTGACGACCCGCTCCTGCTTGTCCGTCATCACGCCGGCGATGATCAGGATGATGTCGATCGCCCACCAGATGCCGAAACCACCGAATGTGACGAGCTTGAGGATCCCTGTGCCGATCTTGCCGAGGTAGAACCGGTCGATGCCGAATTCGCCCAGGAAGATCGAGAGCAGGAGGGTCGCCAGCCAAGACTTGGGGCTGAGCTGCTGCGGCGCGGCGGCCGCATAGTGAGGCGCCGCCGGGTATTGAGGCGTCGACGCGTATTGCGGGGGCACGCCGTACGGCGGTGCGGGCTGCGGTGCGGGCTGACCGGACCACGGCTGGGGCTGGTCGGTCTGGGTGGGCTGAGTCATGGGGTTCCTGTCGTTCGAGTCACCACGAGACTAGGTCGGGCTGGGACGCGGCACACGGGGGCCAGCCCCCGGAACCATGGGTGCTCGCACCTCCGTGACGTGACCTACGCGCGCGACGCGCGCTTGACCTGCTCGTAGGCGTCCAACGCCGCCCTGCGGGTTTCGCCCAGGTCCACGATCGGCTCGGGCGGTGCCGCGCTCGCGTCGTCGCGGTACTCCGGAGCCCAGTGCGCGATGTACTCACCGCGCGGGTCGAACTTCTGCGCCTGCAGCTCGGGGTTGAAGATCCGGAAGTACGGCGCGGCATCGGCGCCCGAGCCCGCCACCCATTGCCAGTTGAACGGGTTGTTGGCGACATCCGCATCGACCAGGGTGTCCCAGAACCACTGCTCGCCCCGTCGCCAGTCGATGAGCAGGTTCTTGATGAGGAAGGATGCCGTCACCATCCGCACGCGATTGTGCATGTATCCGGTCTGCCAGAGCTCGCGCATGCCGGCGTCGACCAGCGCGATGCCCGTGCGACCCTGCTGCCACGACGTCAGATGCGATGGGCGAAGATGCGGCCACGGGAACGCGTCGAACTCGGGACGGAGGTTCTTCGTCGCCAGATCGGGTGCGTGGAACAGCGTGTGCCACGCGAACTCGCGCCAGCCGAGCTCCGACAGGAAGCGCCCGCCGCCGCCGGCCTCGACGGCCTCGTGCCAGATCGTGTGAGGGCTCACCTCGCCCCACCGCAGTCGCGGTGACATGAGCGATGTCGCACCCGCCGCGGGTTCGTCGCGCGCCCTGTCGTAGCCGTCGAGGTCGTCGCGCAGGAACTCCCGCAGTCGACGCCGTGCCGCCGGCTCGCCGGGCTCCCATCTCTCGCGCAGGCCGCCCGCCCAGTCCGGATCGTGCGGCAGCAGACCCCAGTCGGCGAGCCGGTCCGAGGCGATCGCTGACCGCGCTCCCGGGATCTCGCGCGGCTCGGGCAGCGGCGCGCGCGGCGCGGGCAGGGCGAGGCAGGCGCGCCAGAACGGCGTGAAAACGGAGAAGTGCGTTCCCGCGCCGGTCTTCACGGTCCACGGCTCGAAGAGAACGGATGCCGCGAATGACGCAGCTTCGACGCCCTCGACCCGCAGCGCGCCCTTGAGATCGGCATCGACCTCGCGCTCGGCGCCGCCGTATCGCCGGTTCCAGAACACCGCGGTGGCCCCGGCATCCGCCACCGCCTCACGGACCACGCGCCCGGCCCGTCCGCGCCGCAGCACCAGCGAGCCGCCGCGTTCCCGCAGCCGTGCGTCGAGCGATGCGAGCGAGTGGTGCAGCCACCATCGGCTCGCACCGCCGAGGGGACGGATGCCGTCGGACTCCTCGTCGAGGACGTAGAGGCCGATCACCGGCTCATCGCGGTCGAGCGCCGCGCGCAGAGCGGGGTTGTCGGCGAGGCGCAGGTCATCCCGGAACCACACGATCGATGAAGGGGGCATGGACCGGATGGTAATCCGAGTCGCTTCGCGCCGGCGGGGGTTGACAGCATCCGACAGCGGCTCACGATCCCTTGCAATGGCTTGCAGAATCCTGCAAGGTATTTGCGTACACTGAGCGCATGTCGAAGCGTCTCGCCGAAGTGGCGCGCAAGGTCGGAGTCAGCGAAGCGACCGTCAGCCGCGTTCTCAACGACAAGCCCGGAGTGTCGGATGCCACGCGCCAGGCCGTGCTCACGGCCCTCGACGTCCTCGGCTACGAGCGCCCGACCAAGCTTCGCGGTGAGCGCGCGCGGCTTGTCGGCCTGGTGCTTCCGGAGCTGCAGAACCCCATCTTTCCGGCGCTCGCCGAGATCATCGGAGGCGGCCTGACGCAGAACGGCTACACGCCGCTGCTGTGCACCCAGCAGAACGCCGGGGGCATCACCGAGTCCGACTACATCGATCTGCTCCTGCAGCAGCAGGTCTCGGGCGTGATCTTCCTGGGCGGCAACTACAGCCAGGCGGATGCCCCGCACGAGCACTACGATCGGCTGCGGCAGGTCAATCTCCCTACGGTCCTCGTGAATGCGCGGATCGAGACGCTCGACTTCGCGACGGTGTCGACGGATGACGGAGCCGCCGCGGAACAGGCGATCCTCCACTTGCACCAGCTCGGCCACCGTCGCATCGGCATGCTTCTGGGGCCGCTCGACCACATCCCGTCACAGCGCAAGCTCGCCGCCGCGCGTCCCCTGCTGGAGCGGCTGGGCGCGCCGCTCGGGGACGACATGGTGGTGCGCGGGTTGTACTCGCTGGAGTCCGGTCAGGCCGGGGCATCTCGCCTCTTCGCGGCGGGCGCGACGGCGATCGTGTGCGCGAGCGACCCGCTGGCGCTCGGCGCAGTGCGGGCGGCTCGTCGCGCGGGCCTGCAGGTGCCGCAGGATGCGAGCATCGTCGGCTTCGACGACTCGGCGCTGATGAGCTGCACCGATCCCGCGCTGACGACCGTCCGGCAGCCGATCGAATCCATGGGACGCACCGTGATCGAACTGCTGCTCTCGCAGATCGCGGGGACGACCGAGGCCGGCGACGAGCTGCTCTTCGAGCCCGAGCTGGTCCTGCGCTCCTCGACAGGCCCCGTCGCGGCCTGAGCCGCGGTTCCTGCGCCCGAACGACATCCGGCCCACCGCCATCCGCCCCGGCCTTGGACCCACGCCACCGGTTACGGACGGGACACGCCGCGCGGTCCCCTTCTGAGATGGCGTGTCGCGTCCGTAAACGGTGGGTGGACGCGGACAAGAGCGAGCCATACTGAGATGTAATCGCAATCTTGCGTAATCCTGTCGCATAGTTGCGCGATTGGCTGCCCGAAGCTACATTCTGAACAGAAGACTTTCCCCGACGACGAGGAGCCCCGTGGACAGCGACGTCCTCACCCGCGAGCAGGCCGCAGAGCGCCGCACGACGCCCTCGACGACCGACCGGCTGTGGTGGCGCTCTGCCGTCATCTACCAGGTGTATGTGCGCAGCTTCGCGGACGGATCGGGCGACGGCACGGGCGACCTCGCAGGAGTCCGCGCGCACCTCGGCTACCTCAAAGACCTCGGCGTCGACGCGATCTGGTTCAACCCCTGGTACCCGAGCCCGATGGCCGACGGCGGGTACGACGTCGAGGACTACCGCGACATCCATCCCCAGTTCGGGTCTCTCGGCGACGCCGAGCTGCTCATCCAAGAGGCATTGACCCTCGGCATGCGCACCATCATCGACGTGGTGCCGAACCACATCAGCGACCAGCACGAGTGGTTCCAGGCGGCGCTGGCCGCCGGTCCCGGCAGCCCCGAGCGGGAGCGGTTCTGGTTCCACCCCGGCAAGGGCGAGAACGGCGACGAGATTCCGACGCACTGGGTCTCGAGCTTCCAGGGCTCGACCTGGACCCGGACCACCAACGACGACGGCACACCGGGCGAGTGGTACCTGCACATGTTCACCCCCGAACAGCCCGACCTCAACTGGAACCACCCCGACGTGCGCCGCGAGCACGAGGACATCCTGAGGTTCTGGTTCGACCGCGGCGTCGCGGGCGTGCGCATCGACTCCGCGGCCCTGCTGATCAAGGATGCCGACCTGCCCGAGGTCGGCCAGAAGCAGGGACCCGGCGAGCACCCGACCGAAGACCGCGACGAGCTGCACGACGTGTATCGGTCGTGGCGCGCGGTCGCCGACACCTACGAGGGCACGCGCGTGCTCGTCGGCGAGATCTGGGTTCCCGACATCGATCGGTTCACCGCCTATCTGCGTCCCGACGAGATGCACACGGCGTTCAACTTCGACTTCCTCGCGCGACCGTGGGGCGCCGCATCCTTCCGCGAATCGATCGAGCAGACCCTGGCTGCGCATGCTCCCGTGGGCGCGCCGAGCACGTGGGTGCTCAGCAACCACGACGTGACCCGGCCCGTGACACGCTATGGGCGCGAAGACACCGCATTCGCGTTCCTCAAGAAGCGCTTCGGCGTGCCGACCGACCCCGATGTGGGCCGCGACCGCGCGCGGGCCGCCGCGCTGCTGGTCGCCGCGCTGCCGGGCAGCCTCTACATCTATCAGGGCGACGAGCTCGGGCTGCCGGAGGTCGAGGATCTGCCCCGCGAGCTGATCGAGGATCCGATGCACTACCGCTCGGGCGGCGTCGATCCGGGTCGAGACGGCTGCCGCGTGCCGCTGCCATGGTCGGGCGACCGACCGCCGTTCGGCTTCAGCCCGGAGGGCACCGACACATGGCTGCCGCAGCCGGCGGAGTGGGTCTCGCTCACCGTCGAAAGGCAGCGAGCGGATCCCACCTCGACGCTCAACCTCTACCGTGATGTGCTCCGCCTGCGCCGCGAGCTGCCCGAACTCGGCGACGGCCCGCTCGAGTGGTGGGACGACGCGGTCCCCGGTGGCCCGGATGTGCTGGCGTTCCGTCGCGGCGACCGCTTCGCGTGTGTCGTGAACACCGGCGACACCCCGGTGGCTCTGCCGGAAGGCACGACCATCCTGCTCTCGAGTGCCCCGCTCGAGCGCATCGCTCGCGTCGGCGATCCCGGCGACAGCACCGCCCTCGCGGGCGACTCCACCGCGTGGCTGCGAATCGATGACCCGAACCTGACGGCGGATGCCGCGGCATCCGGTGCAGCGACGAAATCCACCCCCACACCGGAGGACTCCGCGCCGAGAGGCTGACGCGG
The DNA here is from genome assembly GCF_039530225.1 of Microbacterium pumilum. Lineage (NCBI taxonomy): Bacteria > Bacillati > Actinomycetota > Actinomycetes > Micrococcales > Microbacteriaceae > Microbacterium > Microbacterium pumilum. The sequence continues at coordinate 436,385 of NZ_BAAAOH010000001.1, read as the reverse complement.
AGACTCCACCACGAAAGGAAAGACGATGAAGTCACCAGCAAGGGTCCTGCTCGCCGGTGTCGCCACGTTGGCGACCGTCGGCGCGCTCGTCGGCTGCTCGCCAGCCGCAGATGAGAGCGAGAGCGGCAAGACCGAACTGCGCGTCGCCACGTTCCCGCCCGGCGCCGACGCCGCAGCATACGAGGCGTTCGCCGCTCAGGAGGCGCAGTTCGAAGAGGAGAACCCCGACATCGACGTCGTCGGTGTCGAGTACGAGTGGGAGGGCCCGACCTTCGCCGTGCAGCTCGCCGGCGGCAGCCTTCCCGACGTCTTCACGGTGCCGTTCACCGACAGCAAGACGCTGCTCGAGAACGGGCAGCTGATGGATGTCACGAAGGAGATGGACGAGCTCGGCTACACCGACAGCTTCAACCCGATCATCCTCGACGCGGTCACCGGGCCCGACGGGAACATCTACGGATTCCCGCGTCAGGCCTATGCGGCGGCGCTGCACTACAACCGCGACCTGTTCGAGCAGGCCGGGCTCGACCCCGACAACCCGCCTGAGACCTGGGACGAGATCCGCGCCGCGGCCAAGCAGATCCACGATGAGACCGGCAAGGCCGGCTATTCGCAGATGGCGATCAACAACACCGGCGGCTGGCAGCTGACGTCGCAGACCGCAGCCCGCGGCGGCCGGACGCAGATCGACGACATGGACGGCACATCGGAGTCGACGATCGACAACCCCGCGACGAAGGCGACGCTGGAGTTCCTGCACGCCCTCAAGTGGGAGGACGACTCGTTCGGGTCGAAGGTCGACCTCGACTGGGGCACGATCAACCAGGAGTTCGCGGCCGGAAACGTCGGCATGTACACCTCGGGCTCCGATATCTACACCGCCCTCGTCCGTGACTTCGGTCTCGACTCATCGGTGTACGGCATGTCGGTCGTGCCGCTGGAGGGCGATGACCCGGGCACCCTCGGCGGTGGCGACATCGCCGTGATGAGCCCGACGATCGATGACGCCACGAAGGCTGCCGGTGTCAAGTGGATCGACTGGTACTACATGCAGAAGCTGCTCGACGAGGACGCCGCCGTGCTCGACGCGAAGACGCTCAACGAGTCGGGTCAGGCCGTGGGCACGCCCCTGCTGCCGGTGCTGAGCCGCGAGCTCTACGAGGAGTCGCTCGTCTGGATCGAGGACTACATCAACGTGCCGAGGGACCAGATGGCGCCGTTCAGCGACCGCATCTGGGACCAGACGCCCGTGGGTGAGCCGAAGGTCAAGACGCAGGAGGTCTACGCCCTCCTCGACGGTGTCGTCCAGGCTGTGCTGACTTATGAGAACGCCGACATCGACGCTCTCCTCGCGCAGGCGCAGACCGACGCGCAGGCGCTGCTCGACGAGTGACGTACGGATGCCGCGGCCGGGGCGTCTCGCCACGCCCCGGCCGCAGCATCTTCCCCCTGGTTCGCCGATTTCGACGAGAGACTCATGAGCGTGATCGACAAGGCAGCGGCACCGGCGGCAGCGCCGGACGCGGCGCCCCCCGACATCCCGGCCCACCGCAAGGTGCGTCGCACACCTCTGACGTGGTTCCGCGGCGGGGGCCTGTGGAACCTGCTGTTCTTGCTGCCGATGCTCTTCGTGTTCTTCTTCTTCAGCTGGTCGCCGATCGTGCAGTCGGTGATCATGAGCTTCCAGAAGACGAACCTGATCGTTTCGCACTGGGTCGGCTGGGACAATTACGTCGCGATCCTCACCGACCCGTCCCTGGGCCGCGCGGTGCTCAACACGCTCTACTTCGCGGTGCTCGCACTGATCTTCGGCTTTCCGCTGCCGCTGTTCATGGCGGTGCTGATGAGCGAGGTCAAACGCGGCAAGGGCCTCTATTCGGCGCTCGCCTACCTGCCCGTCGTCGTGCCGCCGGTCGTCGCAGTCCTGCTGTGGAAGGTCTTCTACGGCGCCGGACCCGAAGGCGTCTTCAACACGATCCTCAGCTGGTTCGGCATCCCACCCCAGCCCTGGATCCAGAGCGCGGTGCAGGCGATGCCCTCTCTCGTGCTCGAGGCGACGTGGGCCGCCGCGGGTGGCAGCATCATCATCTACCTCGCAGCCCTGCTGTCGGTGCCGCCAGAGCTCTACGACGCCGCGGAGGTCGACGGCGCCGGCATCTGGCGCAAGGTGTGGCACGTCACCATTCCGCAGCTGCGCGGCATCCTCTTCATCATGCTGATCCTGCAGGTCATCGCGACCGCGCAGGTCTTCCTCGAGCCGTTCTTGTTCACCGGCGGCGGGCCGGTCGGGTCGACGACGACGATCCTGCTGTACATCTACAACCTCGCGTTCCGCAACAGCCTCGGCGGCGACTACGGCGAGGCCACCGCCGTGTCGGTGCTGCTCGCGATCGTGCTCGGCATCCTGTCGTGGCTGTATTTCAAGCTCACCAACCGCTGGAGCACGACATGACCACCACGATCTCTGCCGCGCAGACCAAGGAGGGGATGCGTGGCTTCCTCTCCCGCCGTCGGCGCTCCCTGAGATTGTCGAAGGGCGACTCGGTCGACGACCTGAACGACCGTTCGATCATCTCGGCCAGCGAGCGGCGCCGGCGCGGCACCCGGTGGGGGATGCGCGGTACGCACGCGTTCCTGTTCATCGGACTCACGGTCGTGGGTCTCGGACCGATCCTGTGGCTCGCGAAGTCGGCGATCACGCCGACGCAGGACACCCTGACCCAGCCGTTCGCACTCTGGCCGAACGGGATGGACTGGGCCAACGTCGCGACGGCGTGGAACGACATCCACATCGACCAGTACTTCTGGAACACCGTGATCCTCGCGGCCGGCGCGTGGTTCTTCCAGCTGTTCGTGGCGACCACGGCCGGGTACGCGCTGTCGGTGCTGCGTCCGAAGTACGCGCCGGTGCTCACCGCACTCGTGCTCGCGACCCTGTTCATCCCCGGCATCGTGCTTCTCGTGCCGCTCTACCTGACGATCGTGCACCCGCCGATCATCGGAGGATCGCTGCTCAACAACTACCTGGCCGTGTGGCTGCCGATGGCGGCGAACGCGTTCAACATCCTGCTGGTGAAGCGGTTCTTCGACAATCTGCCCGGCGAGATCTTCGAGGCCGCGAAGACGGATGGCGCGGGTCCGCTCCGGCTGTTCTGGTCGATCGTGCTGCCGATGTCGAAGCCGATCCTCGGCGTGGTCTCGGTGTTCGCGATCATCGCCGCGTGGAAGGACTACCTCTGGCCGAAGCTCGTGCTCACGACCCCCGCGGTGCAGCCGCTGTCGGTGCGGCTGCCCGAGGTGCAGTCCCAGACCGAGCTCGACGTGTTCCTGGCGGCGCTGGCCATCGCCACCCTCATCCCGATCGCGATGTTCATGATCTTCCAGGGGGTGTTCCTGCGCTCCGCCGGCCTCGGCGGTGCGGTGAAGGGCTGACTGGCCCCCCTTGTCACGTTTACGGACGCGACACGCCGTGTCGCGGCATCCGTCAGCGGCGTGTCGCGTCCGTAACCGGTGAGCGGCTTGGCCAGCGAGGGGCTCGGCGGCCCGGGGCATGGGAACGCGACGTGTGGACTGGCCCGCCCCTCGTCACGTTTACGGACGGGACACGCCGTGTCGCGGCATCCGTCAGCGGCGTGTCGCGTCCGTAACCGGTGAAGAGGGGAAGTGGCCGCGCGAGTGCAGCGCTCGACGGACGCGCGCGACGATCGAGTAGGGGGAGCGCAGCTGCCCTTTTCGCACACGGATGACGAGCCAGCCGGATGCCGAGGCTCGCTCGAGATCGGCGGCATCCTTGTCGTACTGGGCTGAATCGGTGCGGTGCTGCTCGCCGTCGTATTCGACGAGGACGCGGTACTCCTCGTAGACCATGTCGCCGAGCTTGATGTGGTGGCCGTTCCGGTCGCGGACGGGGACGTTGATCGTCGGTTCCGGCAGCCCTGCCCGAACAAGCAGGAGTCGCACCTCGGTTTCCTTGGGCGAGTCGGTGCGGGGCCGAACGAGCGCCATGGCTTCGCGTAGGCGCTTCGCACCCCACCGACCCGCATACCGCTCCACCGCCAGCCGCAACTCCTCGATCGTCGCATCGGGAGACTGCCGCCGGACCAGGTGGTCGCCGATCGCGACCAGTTCATCGATCGAGAGCATCGCCGACAACGCGCACCAGGTATCGACCGGATGTGTGACGCGGAGACCCTTGGCCACGACATGCCGCTGATCCTTCGGCAGGGGGTGCACCTTGACCTCCGGACGGCGCCTGCGGGCGTCATCCGAAGTGGAGGTGACATGGGTCGTCGGATGCCTCAGCCGGCCCATTTCGAGTGGGAACCCCAGTGCGACACCGGCGGTGATATGGCTGAACGCGGCGTCCGCCGGAAGCCGCGCAGCCTCGATACGCGCTCTCGCCAGATTCGCTTTGCGCAGCCGCTTCCATGGCTTCTTCGGTGTCCGCTTCGCGCGCTTCTGCCGACGCACCCTGACGCCTCGCAGTGGCGTCTCGAGATCGCCCCGCCGGAGTCTGCCGCGGGGGACCCCCAGCTCGTCGGCCTCTCGCAGCGAAAAGGCTCGCCCCTCGAGTTGTTCGGGAAGGGGGGTGGGGCCGCTCATCCGCCCAACTGTGGGGGGCGGGATCCCTTCGTCACCGCGTCCCGAGCGGTTTCGTGGAGAGCCCGGCTCGGCCCACCTCTGTGGAGGACGCGTCCCCCGCCGACCCCCCCGCGCCGGTTACGGACGCGACACGCCGCGCCCACGCCCCGCGCCACGGCGTGTCGCGTCCGTAACCGAAAAAGGGACGCGCCCTCGTCCCCCGCTACCCCCGCGCCCGTTACGGACGCGACACGCCGCGCCGACGCCCCGCGCCACGGCGTGTCGCGTCCGTAACCGAAAAGAAGGGGGAGGGGCTATAGGCGCGAGACGGGATGCCCCTTGGGCACCGTCACGATCAGCCCGCCGGGGGAGACCCGCGTGACGATCTGCACGGCCTCGCCGAACTCGTCGCCGTCGAGCTGTACCGGCTGGGCCGGCGACGTCGCGACATCCACCCCGGCGCCACGCGAATACAGCACGGAGTTGTCCTTGGTGCGCAGTGCCAGCACCTCGCGGCCGGCGCGGAAACGGCGGAGGAAGCTGTTGTCCCACGCCACGCGACGCCAGACGAGCAGCCAGCCGAACGGGCCCTTCGGCTGGAAGATGACGATGTCGAGCTCACCGTCGCTCACGGATGCCTCAGGGATCAGCTCGAGCCCGGCAGGCAGCGACCCGCAGTTGGCGAACAGCACGCTCTGCACCTTCGCCGAGTGCAGCCGCCGCTCGCCGATCTGGTACATGATCCGGAACGGCTTCGCGTTCGGAAGCGAGCGGGCCGCGCCGTCCACGTAGGCGATCCAGCCGACCCGCTTCTTGAGGTCGCCGCTGGTGTTGGCGATCATCGCGGCGTCGAGACCCATTCCGCCCATCACGACGAATGCGTGCTCCTCCCGCGACCCGTCGCTGCGATGCAACTTCGCCCATCCGACATCGATCGGGTGCGTGTCGCCGTCGAACGTGGCGCGCACCATCGCGGCCGGATCCCCGATCGGCAGGAACAGGTTGCGCGCGAGCAGGTTGCCGGTTCCGCTCGGCACGATCGTCAGCGGCACTCCGCTGTCGCTCATCGCCTCGGCGACGGCGCGCACGGTTCCGTCGCCGCCGGCCACCAGGACCGCGTCGACACCTTCCTTCAGCGCCTGCCGGGTCACATCATCGCCGAGGTCGTCGACCGTCGTCTCGTAGAAGAGGGGCTCGGACCAGCCTGCGCCGTCGGAGAGCTGCTGAACGCTTGCCCGGAGCGTCGCGGCATCCACCTTCGTGGGATTGTAGACGAGCGCGGCTTTGGGGCTCGGGCGCGCCCCGGCCTCAGTGGGACCCGGGGCTCCGTCACTCGCCGGATCGGGGAGGGGCGAATCGGGAGGGCTGGCCATGGGTACACCCTAGGACTGCAGGCTCGGGATGCCGCATCCTGCGCTGACTAGACTCGAGAGGTGATCGATCTGGCCTTCCTCCGCGACAATCCCGAGCTGGTCAAGCGCTCGCAGGAGGCGCGCGGGGAGTCGCCCGACACGGTGGATGCGGCCATTGCGGCCGACCGCGAGCGCCGAGCCGCCATCACCTCCTTCGAAGAGCTCCGAGCCGCGCAGAACGCCCACGGCAAGCGGGTCGCGCAGGCGCCGAAAGAGCAGAAAGCCGCCCTCGTCGCCGAAGCGAAGCAGCTGAGCGAACAGGTCAAGCGGGCCCAGCACGCGGTTACGGCGGCCGAGGCGGCATCCGATGAAGCGCTCGCGAAGATCGAGAACATCGTGATCGAGGGTGTGCCCGCCGGCGGCGAAGACAACTTCGTGACCCTCCGCACCCACGGCGACACCCCCGTGTTCGACTTCGAACCGCGCGACCACCTCGCCCTCGGCGAGCTGCTCGGTGCGATCGACATGGAGCGCGGCACGAAGGTGTCGGGCAGCCGCTTCTACTTCCTCACCGGCATCGGCGCCCGCCTGGAGCTCGCGATCATGAGCCTCGGGCTCGACCGGGCGCTGCAGGCCGGCTTCATCCCGATAATCCCGCCGACCGTGGTGCGTCCAGAGGTCATGCGCGGCACCGGATTCCTCGGGCAGCACGCCGCCGAGGTCTACCACCTCGAGGAGGACGACCTCTACCTCGTCGGCACGAGCGAGGTGCCGCTCGCCGGCTATCACATGGACGAGATCCTCGATCTGACGAAGGGCGCCAAGCGCTACGCCGGGTGGTCGACGTGCTACCGCCGCGAGGCCGGGTCGTACGGCAAGGACACCCGGGGCATCATCCGGGTGCATCAGTTCAACAAGCTCGAGATGTTCGTGTACACCACTCCGGAGGATGCCGAGACCGAGCACCTGCGGCTGGTCGCCCTCCAGGAGGGCATGCTGCAGGACCTCGGCCTCAGCTACCGCGTGATCGACGTCGCCGCGGGCGACCTCGGCTCGAGCGCCGCGCGCAAGTACGACGTCGAGGCGTGGGTGCCGACGCAGGGCGCCTACCGCGAGCTCACCAGCACGAGCAACTGCACGACCTACCAGGCGCGCCGTCTCGACATCCGCCACCGCCTCACCGCAGACCAGAACGGCAAAACGGCACAGGGTGGCAGGACGCAGCACGTCGCCACCCTGAACGGCACCCTCGCAACGACCCGATGGATCGTGGCGATCCTCGAGACGCACCAGCGTGCGGACGGCTCGGTCGCGGTCCCCGAGGTGCTGCAGCCGTACCTCGGTGGACTCGAGGTCTTGGAGCCGATCGAGTGACACGCGGTACGCGTCCTGCGCGCGCCAGCGCGCATCGCCCGAAGGGGGCGATCGAATGAGCACGGAGCACCTGCCTCCGACCGGGAGTGTCAAGGTCGTCAAGCCGAGCAAGGCGGCCAAGCTCGTCGAGCAGGTCGCGCGCGACACCGAGGATCCTCAGGTTCCTACCGAGAAGCTGCTCATCGTGCTCGACATCGACGGCACCGTCATCCTGCAGGACGAGTCGCTGAGCCCCGGCGTCGTCGAAGCCGTCGAGCACGCCCATCGCGCCGGCCACGAGGTGATGATCGCCACCGGGCGCAGCTGGGAGGGCACGCGCGACATCCTGGAGCGGCTGCGGATCGCTCCCGAGTTCGTGGTCTGCTCGAACGGCGCGGTCGTGCTGCGACGACTGGATGCCGAGGCTCTGAGCTACGAACGGTTCCACGTCGAGACGTTCGATCCCACCGAGGTGCTGCTCCTGCTGCGCGAGCACCTGCCCGACGCGCGCTATCTCGTCGAGCTGCCGGACGGTCACCGGCTCTACACCGAGTACCTCGAGGACTGGAACCTGGCGCACGCGGACAAGGTGGCCTTCGACGACCTCGGTGCCCACCCGGTGTGCCGCATCGTCGTGGTCGCGCCGGATCAGGGTGAGCAGGACTTCGTCGACCTCGTCTCGCGCATCGGTTTGCAAGAGGTGTCGTACGCCGTGGGCTGGACCGCGTGGCTCGACATCGCGCCGCAGGGCGTCGACAAGAGCACGGGCCTCGAGATCGTGCGGACCGAGCTCGGCCTGAACCCCGCACACGTGCTCGTGATCGGCGACGGCCGCAACGACGTCGGCATGTTCCGCTGGGCACTCGAGCGAGGCGGCCGCGCCGTGGCGATGGAACAGGGTCCGCAAGAGGTTCGGGATGCCGCGGGCGAGACGACCTCGTCGGTCGAGGCCGGCGGTGTCGCCGAGGTGCTGCGCAAGCTCTGACGCGAGCGGTCCTGAGCCTGCCGGAGGGCCGCGGTCGCCTCGACGGGCTCAACGACCTGTGGGTCGGAGCGGCATCGGTCTGCCACGCCCTTGCGGGCCCTCGGTCGCGTACAAGAAACTGAGCACGGGGCCCGGGAGGGCCTGACGCCGACAGGTGGGGACGATGGCAGCTGGGCGATTCGACGACCTGATCTCGCTGTGCACGTATCAGGTCGGCGACGAGGGCAATCACGGCACCGGCTTCGCCGTGTCGTCGAAGCTGCTCGTGACCTGCCGGCACGTGGTGGAAGGCGTGGCGCCGGGCGGCGACGTCCCGCTCGTGCGCGCGGCCGCCGATCGCCTCGCGCTTACCGCTCGCGTGCGCACCATGCTGCCCGCCGGGTTGGGGGGTCTGGCAGCTGAGCCGACCGCAGCCGAGCGCTGGCCCGACTTCGCACTGCTCGAGCTCACGGGGGACGATGAGTTCCCGACTGCTGTGGTCCTCGACGCCAACCAGCCCGACGAGGGCGCGAAGGTCCGGGTCGGCGGGTTCGCGTCGTGGCTCGGCTACGACACGCAGATCTACGAGATCGGGTCGAGCGTCAGTCTCGACGAGGCCGGCAACCATTACACGAGGATCACTGACGACATCGTGGATGAGGGCGTCTCGGGGGCAGCCGTCGTCACCCCGAACGGGTTCATCTGCGGCTACGTCAACGCCTCACGGCTGAAAGGCGGACCGAACGGCGGGTACTTCGTACCTCTCCCGGACGTGCTGGACGCGGTGCCGCAGCTGCGCGAGCTGCACGATCGCCCGGATGCCGCGGCCGGCGAGTGGGTGCGGCGGATCGGCACCGCGGAGCTCGAGGCCGTCCGGCGCGACAGCGGAACAGGCGATCGTGAGGGCGCCTACGCGCCGCCGGTGATCGTGAACCTGCTGTTCCACGAGACGACGGTGGAGGGTCAGCCCCCACGGCAGTGGACGGTCGAGGTCGAGGGTGACCCCGCAGCCAAGGCCACATGGCAGCTCGGCAACCTCGGCGACGATCTGTTCGACGCGCTCGACAACTGGGCCCGGCGCCACGAGCTTCGCACGAAGGACCAGGTCGAGATCCTCTCCCGAGTACTCGAGCGAGCCGTGCTGCCGGACGCCATCAAGCAGGCGCTCGGTGCCGTCGACCAGCGAAGGACCCCCATCTTCCGGCTGCGCACCGCCGCGGAAGACCCGCTCACGGCGATTCCGTGGGAGTACGTCACCAGTCTCTCGACGTCGGAGCTCTGCTCGTTCTCGCGCTACATTCCGGTGCCCCCCAAGGGCGACATCCCACTCGAAGGCAAGCAGACGATCCGCGTGCTGGTGGTCGTGGATCCGGTGGCCGGCGTGACCCCCAAGTCGGTCAAGACCGAGCTCGAGGGAAAGTTCGCGACGATCAACAAGGAGTTCACGACCCAGGACCCGCCGCGGATCGAGGCCACCGTCATCGCGCAGCCCGACTGGAAGACCTTCAGCGAGGCGGTGCGCCCCGGAAAGGACGCCGTCGGTGCGAAATGGGATGTCGTGCACCTCGTGGCCACCGCGGCGCCCGTCGGCGCCCTCGTCATGCCGACGATCAGGTCGCAGGCAGACCCCGTGGCGTGGAACACGATCTCGAGCATGCTCGTCGCGTCGGGCGCGAAGGTCGTGGTGCTGCAGCTCGGATCGCAGGCGGCCGCGCTGCCACCGCCGATGTCCGTCTACTTCGACCTGCTCAAGGCGAAGTCGACCATCAACGCCCAGTTCGGCGAGAGCATGACGGTCAGCGAGACCCGCGCACTCGTGCTGTGCCAGCACATCACCGATCCCGGTGACGTGACGGGGTTCTCCGAGACGTTCTACCGTCAGCTGGCGCTCGGCCGATCGGTCGAGAACGCCGTGCAGGATGCCCGTCGCATCATGAGCGAGCTGGCCAGCGAAGAGGACTATGCGGCGTTCGGAGCGGTCAGCGTCGTGACAACGATGCAGGGAGACATCCGGCTCATCGAAGAGGAGCGCGCGCCGCTGGACCGCGCCGAGCAGGATGGCGGCGCCTACGCCGATGACGGACGGACGACTGCTCAGAGGAAGCAGAGCACACGACAGGGACCACGACTGTGACCGCCGAACCCGCTTCTCGCGCCGACCTCCTACGGGCCGCACTCGCGGATGTCAGCGGCCTGGTCGAGCGCGTCGTGTCTGCGCTCGCTGATCCCGACGAGCTCGTCGAGGTCGGGGACGATCTGCGTGAGCGCTTCCCGCAGTCGCTCGATGTGCTCGCGACCACGGCTTCGGAGGCGGTCGACCATCTGCTGAGACAGAAGACCCACGAGCAGTGGGCGGCGCAGTTCGGCGCGGACGACTGGCCCGAGCGCAGCGCTCGGCTCTCGCAGCAGCTGGATGAGGATGTGGACACCGGGACCGCGCTCTGGTTCGAGAGCTGGCTCGAGGCGCTCACCTCCGGTGCGAACGAAGAGGCGTGGCGCATCCTCGCCCTGCCGCATCTGGTCGCGGACTGGGCAGCCTGGCTTCCCGATCGCGCGGCAGCGATCCAGTCGGCCGTCGAGCGGTCGACCTCCGACGCTCATGGGGCGGTCGCCCAGCTCGACAACCTCGTCGAAGTGCTGCTCGAGTACGAGTCGCACAGCGCCGACCACTTCGTCTACGGCGCCCTTGATCGCCTCGCCCTCGATTCGGTCAAGGGACGCATCGAACTCCTCCTGATCATCGCGCGAGTGTTGGCGCTCGCCGGCGACGCGCGGGCCATCCCGCTTGTCCTGCAGGCGAATCGCCTGCTGGGATCAGTGCAGGCGGGCTCTGAGGCGACCATCGGCCTCGCGATCTCGGCGACCGAGTCGTTCCTCGCCCGCCACGGCCTCGAGGACGGCATGTCGTCGTCGGTCCAGACGCTGCATGCCGGAGGAGCGGCCGACCTGGCGGGCATCCACGAGTTCATCCGACTGCGTGGCGCCGACGAGGCCGAGAGCGCGCGACCCGCACGGTCGGATGTTCCGCCTGCCGACGGCTACGTGGCAGCCGCATCTCCGTCGAGTTCGACGACGGACAGCGCGCCCGCCGAAGCACCGACCAGCGAGCAGGACGTCGTGGGAGGCGGCCCGGAATCCAGCGAAGCCACACCGCCGGCAACGACGGCGACGCGTCCGCCGCTCACGGTCGTCCAGCAGCTCGTCGATGCGCTGCCCTCCGTCGCGGGTGCGGAGGAGCGTCTCTCGGCGCTCCTCGAACCCCCGTCCGAGGTGCTGCTGCTCGCTCTGGCGACCCGTCTGCTCGCGGAGGATCGTGCAGAGGCCGCCTCCGGTCTGATCGGCAACCTGTGGGTGCCGGGTATGACGAGCGACCTGCGCGCGCCCGCGGATGCGCTGGTGATGGATGTCGCGTCACGGCTTCTCGAGGACGGGTCCATCGACGCCGCATCGGGCGTCGCCGCCCAGCTGTGGATCCCCGAGCTCGCCGAACAGCTCCGAGAGCCCGCCGTGCGGCTGCGTCTCTCGATCGCCGAGGCGGTGGGGCTGGATGACGCGGCCCGCGCCCAGGTCTACGGAGCGATCGGCGACCAGGCGATCTGGAGCGGCGTCAACGAGCTCGGCCGAGCGTCGTTCGAGCGCGCACTGGCTCTGACCCCCGGCGATCCCTCCCTCGAGCGACGGCTCGCCGACTCGCTCTACATCACGGCCGGGCTGGTCGACGGGGCTGAGGAGCTCGCGGATCTGCTCCGCGCGCTCGAGCTGTGCGAGTCGGCCGCCGAGACCGAGCCCATCACGGCAGAGACCGCGTGGGTGAACAACCTCACCCGCATCCTGCACCAGCGGCTGTATCGCATCGAGAAGCCGCCGCCATCGGCGAGGCTTTGGGAATCGCTGCGCGACGCGATCGCCTGGTACGCGACCGACAGCTCGGAGGACCCGCAGCTCTGGCGCAACGTCACATTCGACCTGCGCAACGTCGGCCTGCTGCACACCGGCTATTACCTGGCGACGCGGTTCCACGAGCCCGGCGACGCCGGGTCGACGTGGGAGGTGGTCTACAGCCTGCTCAACACCGGCCGGGCCGGCGAGGCCCTCGACCTCATGCCCCCGCAGGCGGAGGACGGCGAGCGCGAGGGGTGGATCGACGCCGTTCGCGGCTACGCGTACAGCTGGCTCGAGCACGACGACGCGGCCGAGCTGCTCGCCGAGGCGGCCGAGACGGGCAGCGTGACCTACATCGAGTGGCTGGCGGAGTTCCAGACGCGACGCGCCGAGAGCGACGCCGCGGCCACCTGGGAGTCGGTCCGGGCCGCGGCCGACGCCGATGACCCCGATCAGGCGAACCTCGCCATCTGCGCAGCCGTATACCAGGGCCGGTTCGACGAAGCGCGCGCGCTCGCGGTTCGGGTCGGCAGCAGCGAGCGCCTGCAGCTCGGATGGCGCAGCGGAAGCTGGGCCGTCGCGGTCGCCGACATCATCTCGAGCGAGGGGCAGGACGGCTGGGACGACCTGGCTGCGGCGATCAGCTGGGGGTTCGTGCCCGGCGAGGTCGACCGGATGCGCCGGTTCACCCGCACCATCCTGCAGTTGCACGGCGGAGATCGGGGGGCCGAGTACGCGGCGCGGATGGATGAGATCGCCGCGAGCGAGGCGGAGCGCCTGGCCAAGGTGGTCCCGGTCGGCGACGCCGAGGCCGCGATGCTCGCCGAGCTCGACTTCGCTCGTTCACGCCTCGACGAACCGCTCGTCGGCGCGGTCATCGATGAGTTCCTGCGCGACATCGTGCGACGGACCGATGACACCGCTCCGGCCGAGCCCGAGCCGGCGAATGACGCCGGCGGGGATGTCGCCGGCGAGCATGTCGCCGACGTGGATGCCGCCCCATCCGATGAAGAACAGGAACCCTCGGCGCCGCCGATCGGCGCCCTCGTCCCGCCCTCGTGGCTCAAGGAGTGGGCGGGACGCGAGCTCGAGAGCGAGCTCTTCGTGCGGGCCATCCCGCTCGCCCGCGCTGCATTCTGGCGCCGCAGGGAGACCGACGTCAGGCTGCGCTCTGTGGAGTTCGGAGTCAGCGAAGAGTGCGAGCCCAACCTGGTCTACATCTCGCCCTCGGGATTCACGCAAGAAGGCGACATGACGCTGTTCGATGAGATCGACGGGCCGTCAGGCTGGTACTGCCCGACTGACTGGCTCTCGGGGCTCAGTCCCGAGCGGCGTGGCAGCGCGACCGCGCTGAGCTCCGGCATCCACCGTCTGCCGGACCCCGTCGACGCGACGGAGCGCGTGAGCTCATGGAGCGCGTGGGAGACCGTGGCGCGCGCCGCATTCCTCATCGCGGAAGAGGCAGCGCTGGCCGAGGCGGCGGAGACGGTGCCCGGCGCCGCCGGTGCTGCAGCTGCGGACGTCGGCGTCGACGCCGGCCCCGTCGAAGCCGACCCCGGTCCGGCCGCCGCCGAAGCGGAGTAGAGCATGGAGCGAGCCCTCGTCCTGATCGGCGTCAGCAAGACCGGTGGTGGGCTCGCCCCCCTGAACGCCGTGGAGGCCGGTCTCGATGAGATGACCGAGTGGGCGAAGCGCCAGAAGATCCGCCGCATCCACCGGATCAGCGATGCCGGTGGCACGCCGGTGACTGCGAAGGCCGTACATGCCCGCATCAAGAAGCTGTGCGATCTGAAGACGATCGATCAGCTCATCGTCTATTTCACGGGACACGGCGTGACTGTCGGACAAGAGGAGTATCTGCTGCTCTCGGGAGCTCCCACCGACCTGGGCGAGGCGATCTACGTCCAGGGCAGCGCCGCGGCGGCCGCGCTGTCACCGGTCGGCAACATCGTGCTGATCTCCGATGCGTGCCGCAGCGATGCGGAGGGCAGCTTCCGGAACCTCCGGGGTGCCGTCATCTTCCCCGGCTACGCGGGCGACGACGAGCCGAAGGTCGACCGCCTCTACGCCGCTCCGCTCGGCAGCGCCGCATACGAGGTCGTGGACGAGCACGGGGTGTCTCATCCGATCTACACCGAATCGCTCGTCGCGACGCTCGACGGCGCGCATCCGCAGATCGTCGAGCCTGACGAGGATCCTGCCTTCGGCATCGTGCGACTGCGGCGCGGGCTGCAGGACATCCTCGCCGAGGACGTGGTGAACAGACTGGGCGCACTGAAGGTGCCCCTCGACATCTCGCAGCGACCCAAGGTCTGGGCCGTCTCGGACTCGACGATTTCGCGAGTGGCGCTGACGGCCGAGATCGTTCCCGGGGGAGTCGGCGCACGTCCGGGCGGCACGGTCAGCGCCAAGGGCGACCCGGTCGTGCGGCTCCGCGACCTCATGCGCGGTCTCGCCGGGCTTCCCGCGGAAGCGCACGTCGGCAGGCTCGGCGCGCTGAACGACCTCGTCGTCATCGCGGACCCCCGACTCGCCGCGCAGACCCTCGGCGACGGCGTTGCGGACCCCGCGGCACGCCCAGGCCAGAACCCGTTCACCGCCGCCCACGACCGGTCGCCGACGGGCCGCATCGTGGTGAGCGGCGCGACCGTGGCGTCCGCAGAGTGCGACGATGCCGACGTGCTGGTGTCAGCCGGCGCGATCACGGTCGAGCCGGCGCGCGACACACTCGCCATGGATGTCGTGCTGCGCCTCGACGACGACTCCGGCGTGATCCTGCCCTCGGCGGCATCCGTCACCACGGTTGCGACCTTCGCCGGAGGTGAGCTGCGCGATGTCGCCTTCGTCGGCGATCCCGCCGCTGCCGTGAACATCGATGCCCAGCGCCTGCGCGGGGCGGTGGCGGCTCGCATGCGGATCAACGACCTGTGGCTGACCGGCGACGAGTGCGACGCTCTGCTCGCGGCGGTCCTGCGGCCGGACGGCTGCGATCCGACGCTCGCGCTGTACACCGCGTACGTCCTGCACGACCTGAAGCGCAGGGATGACGTGCGCCTCGTCGACGACGCCGTGCGGGCACAGTGGGGGTTCCGGCTGTTCGATCTCGCGATGCTGACGGGCGACCTCGACGGCAGGACGCCGACCGCGGAGGACGAAGTGCACCCCGCGACACCCTTGCTGCAGCGCGGATGGTCGACCGTGCGGATCAAGGGAATCGACCTGGGTGACGGGCTCGACGGCATCCCCGCCCATCTGCTCCCCTCGATCTGGACTCAGGTCGACGGCGACGGTATCGAGATCCTGCGTCGCGCGCGACGCGATCAGAGCAAGGAGGAGCAATGACCCGCGTCAACCGTGAGCTCGTTTTCGTTCATGGACGGGCCCAGCAGCACAAAGACCCCGAGGCCCTCAAAGCGGAGTGGATATCGGACCTGAAGGCGGGCCTCGCCAAGTCCGACTTGGAGTTGCCGATCGACGAGACGGCCGTCAGATACCCCTTCTACGGTGACACGCTCGTCGACCTCGTCAGCGGTCGCTCCGGTGAAGACGCCGCCGAGGTGGTCGTGAAGGGCGCCGCCGACGACGCCGCCGAACGTGCGTTCTTCGAGGCCTTCCTCGGGGAGACCAAAGACAGGTTCGGCATCACGGACGCCCAGCTGACCGCGGCGATGGGCGGCGATCCCGTCGTCGGCAAGGGCATCCAGAACTGGCCCATCGTGCTCGGGATCCTCAAGGCTCTCGACGACAATCTCGACTGGGTGAGCGGTGGCGCCATTGCGATCGCCACGAACGACGTCTATCACTACCTGACGAACATCCGCATCTCGAAGGTCATCGACGACGGAGTGCGTCAGGCCATGACCCCGGATGTCGAGACCGTCGTCGTCGCGCACTCGCTCGGCACGATCGTCGCGTACAAGCTGCTGCGTCGGGAGGGCGAGGCGGCGGGGTGGAAGGTGCCGCACTTCATCACGCTGGGATCGCCGCTCGGAGTGCGGACCGTGACCAACGTGCTCGCGCCGCTGCAGCATCCGAAAGTCGTGACGAAGTGGTCGAACGCTTACGATCCACACGACGTCGTGGCGCTGCATCCGCTCGAGAAGCCCTGGTTCGGCGTGAAGCCGGGCATCGCCAACAAGGGCGATGTCGTCAACGACACCGGCAACAAGCACGGCATCAGCGGCTACCTCGGCGACAAGGAGGTCGCACGCTGGATCTACGACGCGCTGACCGCCCCTAGCGGTCCCTGAGCTTGCCGAAGGGCCTTCAGAGGTTTGCCAGGCGTCGCTGGCACAATGGGGAAGCAGTGCCGTCGGATAGACTCGACGCCTGTTCGACGGATGCTTCGGCACCGCCGGGAGGGTTGTCCGAGCGGCCGATGGACCTGGTCTTGAAAACCAGTGGGCAGCAATGTCCCGTGGGTTCGAATCCCACACCCTCCGCAGATTGAGGGAACCCCGCCCCCGAGAGGACCCCGTGAGCCAGACGACCAAGCCCGCGAAGCGTGGCCGTCACACCGTTGCACGGCACGGTGAGTTGAAGTCGCCGCATCCGTTCGCCCTGCTGATGAGGTTCGTCGGCATCGTGGTGGCGGTCGTCCTCGTTTCGGGCGCTGGGGTTGCGGCCTACGCGGCTATCGATCTCACGCAGAGCTTCACCAACGGCGCAGTCGCGCTCGAGGGGCAAGACGCCGTGCCGCCCGACATCGGGGCGATCGAGGGCGGTGTGAACCTCTTCCTCGCGGGCACGGATGCCTGCGAGCCCGAGTACGCCGGATACTTCGGCGATCGGTGCACCGGCGCCGACGCCAGCGGCGAGCTCAACGACGTCAACATGCTCGTGCACATCTCGGATGCACCGCGTCGTGTGACGGTCATCTCGTTCCCACGCGATCTGATGCTCCCGATCCCGTCATGCACCCGCGAAGACGGCAGTGAGACATCGGCGATGAGCAAGCAGCCCATCAACTCGGCCTACACCGTCGGCGGGCTCTCGTGCGTCGTGAAGACCGTGTCTCAGCTGAGCGGGCAGAACATCCCGTTCGCGGCGAAGATCACCTGGGGCGGCGTGATCGAGCTCACCAACGCCGTCGGCGGCGTCGAGGTGTGCCTCGCCTCCGGCATCCGGGACAAGTACACCGGCATCGACTGGCCCGCCGGCAACCGCACGATCCAGGGTGTCGAGGCACTGCAGTTCCTCCGCACGCGGCATGGTGTCGGTGATGGCAGCGACCTCGGTCGCATCTCGAACCAGCAGCAGTACATGTCGCGCCTCGGGCGCAAGCTCATGAGCGAAGACGTGCTCTCGAACCCGGCGACGCTGTACAAGCTCGCGACGACCGCGGTCGACAACATCACACCGAGCCAGAGCCTCGCGAACCCGCTGACCCTGGTGCAGATCGCGCTCGCCGTGAAGAACGTGCCGTTCGACGAGATCACCTTCCTGCAGTACCCCGTGGTCGGCGACCCGTCTGACCCGAACAAGGTCGTGCCCGATGAGGCCGCCGCCGAAGCGCTCTGGGCCGCACTCGCCGCAAACCAGCCCCTGGTGATCACCGGCGAGGCCGGATCGAACGACGGTGTCGTCGTCGTAGAACCGACGCCGAGCGCCACGACGTCCGCGACGCCCGACGCCACGCCGTCGGCGACCCCGACACCAGGCGGGACGCCGGCCCCGACCGACACGGCCATCGAGCTGCCGGATTCCATCAACGGCTCTACGCTCGCGCAGGAGACCTGCTCCAACGGAAACCTCCGCGGGACCGGTTAGCGGCAATTGGGCTTTGCCGGCTTGCCTGCTTAGCCTGCTTTGCCTGTCGGCAGCGGGACCTGCTCGTTCGTGCGCACCGGCGGGAGCGGTTATGATTGCTGGGCGCATCCGTGTGGTTTCGGCCGCTGGATGCCTGGAGACGTCGCATAGTTCGGCCTAGTGCACCACCCTGCTAAGGTGGAGTCCCCTCACGGGGACCGAGGGTTCAAATCCCTCCGTCTCCGCCACAGAAACCCCTGGTAAAACAGGGTTTTTCTTGTTCAGTGACTCTGGTCGAAACCTGCCAACGTGGACGCTTTGAGCGCTCCGTGGTCCCCCAAGGGTCCCCCAGCGGGGACCCTTGGGGGACCCTTGAGTGCGTCGCGCTCGTGCCGCAGCTGCGTTCTAGAGGCCGGCACACCCGTAGTTCCGGGCCCGCGACGTCCACAGAGCACTGGGAGCGCTACACCCCGCGAGGGTGTTGCCCCTTTGGGCGCCAGTGGCCCGAAACATCTCAGGTTCGGGACCTCTCTGCGGGCGGCTCGGGGGGAGCGACCTTGATCCAGATCGGTGGATGTGGGGTTCGACGCTCGCGGTAGAGCAGGAATGCGAACGGCGCCCAGATGATGACGGCGACGGCGACGCCGATGAGCATCCCGCCGATGGTGTCAGATATCCAGTGCGCCCCGAGGTAGGTGCGGCTCAGCATCATCAGCAATGTGTAGACAGCCCCTGCGATCCACACCCAGGTGCGCCAGAAGATGATTCCCAGCGTTGTCGCGATGAGGGCTGCGTTAGCGCTGTGGCCGGACGGGAACGAGCCGAAGTCTGACACGACGAGAATGTCGGTCGGGCGCGGACGACCAACGAAATTCTTGATGACGAGAACGAGCAGTTCGCTCGCGATCGTGGCACAGACGCAGTAAAGAGCTGCCCACGGCCTTCGCCAGATCAGCAGGCCGGTGATGATGGTGATCGGAACAATGGCGATTCCGCTGATACCGCCGCCGACCCAGTTGAAAACGAGCGCGGGGATTGTGAAGATCGGCGCACGGGCCTCGACCAGCTCTCCCATCCACTCCACTTCGAAACCGAAGGGCTTGTCGGCCTGACGGTAGAAGATGAGTGCGCCGAGTAGCACGACGAGGAGTAGCGCAGCGGCCGCCGAAACCACCCACCACAAACGAGCGATCCGCACCGGCGCAGGAGCTGCACCGTCGACGAACTCCGAGACCTTGTCGTCCATCCCCCGATCGTACGGTTCAGCGTTCGCAGTCTTTGAGGGCTTGACACTTACGTGACCGTTCGCGGTCGCTAGACGCGATCCACCGCCGCACCGACATGCAAGACAAGGCGCGCATCCCTGAGAATGGATGCTCCGTCGATCGCGTCGTTGGCGCGGATCGTCCGCGACGCCGGTGTCGCCCAGGTCGAGCCGCGGAAGAAGCCGTGGGCGGCACTTGTGCTTCGTGGCCATCGGAGGCACCGTTGCCCTGCGCGAGTCTCTCGAGGCAACGAGCGCGGGAAGGGGACCTGCCGTTGTTGACAGGACATGACGTGGTCGTCACGGGAGCGAGTAGCGGTATTGGGCGTCAGATCGTCATCGTGCTGGCTGAGGCGGGCGCGCGAGTGATGGCCGTGGCGAGACGGGAGGCCGCTCTCGCAGAGCTCGCGCGAACTGTCCGTCCGCCTGCTCCGCCGCTGATACTGGTCGCTGCGGACGTTGTCCGTCCGGATGGTATATCGGCTCTTCGGGAGGCCATGGAGGCTGAGGCTTTCCAACCCGACCTGCTCGTGAACGTCGCTGGAACATTCGGGCCGATCGCTCTCGTCGGCGACGTGGAACCGGAGAGCTGGGTCGAAGCGGTTGAGACGAACCTGTTGTCCGTGTTCCGCATGTGCGCCGAAATCGTGCCGCGGATGCGGTCTCAAGGCCGCGGAATAATCCTCAATGCCACCTCTGCCGCGAGTCTGGACATCCAAGCCGGCAACTCTGCCTACGGCACGAGCAAGGCCGCGGTCAACCACTTCACGCGACAGCTCGCCCTCGAACTCGAGAGCTCGGGCGTTGTGGCGGATGTCTTCCATCCGGGCGACGTTCGGACCGAAATGTTCGAAGACATTCGGGCGGCGGCAGCGGTGGCCGGCGATGCGGGAGCCGGGTATCGGGACTGGGTGGCACTTATGGATGAGACAGGCGGCGATCCCCTGGACGAGGCGGCCGAACTGGTCCTCCGCGTGGCGATGTCCCCCGACCCACCGAACGGGCGGTTCCTCTGGATCGACGGCGGGATCACCGCGCCACGCGCGACATGGTGACCCCAGGGCTAGCGGACTCAGCGCGAACCAGGAGTTGCGGAGGATGCGGTGTTTGGCGTGCGAGATGACTCGTGTAGGAGCGGATTCTCGCCTGTGATGGGCGAATCGACGCCCTGCTAAGGTGGGTCCCCTCACGGGGACCGAGGGTTCAAATCCCTCCGTCTCCGCAGAAAAACCCCAGTTCAGCTGGGATTTTTCGTTTGCCTCGACTCGAGCGTGGATCGTGCGTGGAGTGCGTGGAGAGGACTGAGTGCGAACCGTCTGTTCGCCTGAGTTCGCGCGCGGTACGCATCCGCGCCTTCTGGCAGCAATCGCCCAAAGTAAATATCAGATGAGATTGCCAAATTGCGCGCAAAGTAGCCCACCTTTCCGGAGTGGAGCACCCGCCCGCGCTAGGAACCCGAGTTGGCGGCGGAAAGTACAGACCCAATGTGCCCTTCGCGACCGCGGAGCAGCCCAGCCCCGACGCCGCCTGCGATCGCCCTGTGGATCATCGACCCGAACGATGACCGACTGCGTGGTGACCGGTTCCTGTGCCTCGTTGCCCATCCGGGCATGGGCGCACTATCTATGTTTAGTGAAATAGCGGTAGGGTGTTCCACGGCGTCGTCTAGAAAGAACGAGTGAGAACACAGTGGTGAGCTCGAGGGAGAACACGGCTGTTCCAAACACCCAATCAAGCGCGATCTCCGCATTCCGATTCCATTTGGAGCAGACCGATGTCTGAAGTCCGATTCCCCGACGACTTCGTGTTCGGGGCAGCTACGAGCGCCTACCAGATCGAAGGCGCCTGGAACGAGGCCGGCAAAGGGCGCTCCATCTGGGATACGTTCTCGCAAACCCCGGGCAACGTGTGGAATGACATCTCCGGCGATGTCGCTGTCGATCATTACCACCGCTGGCGGGAGGACATCGCGCTGATGAAGGAGATCGGCCTCGATTCGTACCGGTTCTCGCTGAGCTGGTCGCGACTGCTGCCCGAGGGAACCGGACGCGTGAACGAAGAGGGTGTGGCGTTCTACAGCCGGCTGATCGATGGTCTGCTCGAAGCGGGGATCTCGCCCAACGTCACCCTGTACCACTGGGATCTGCCGCAGGCGCTTCAGGACAGGGGCGGATGGGCCAACCGCGACATCGTCGACTGGTTCGCAGAGTACGCAGCGCTGGTGTTCGATCGATTCGGTGACCGGGTGGCCCGGTGGGTGACGATCAACGAGCCCATCGCGCTGTGGGTGGGCTACGGACTGGGGATCTTCGCTCCCGGAATCGCCGACGAACGCGTCGGCAAGCAGGCGATGCACCACGCCATGCTGGCGCACGGTCGTGCTGTCGAAGCCTTCCGCGCGTCATCCGCCATCGGCGAGATCGGCATCGTCCTGGACATCTGGGCTCGCCATCCCGCCACCGACTCGCCGGCGGATCGAGACCTTGCCGTGCGCGACGAGGACGACGGATTCCGCTTCTTCCTCGACGAGCTGTTCACGGGCCGGCCGAGCGCGAGAATAGTCGAGCGGCTGACGGCGTCGGGGATCATGCCCGCAATCCTCCCTGGGGACGAGCGCGTCGTCACGGCGCCCATCGACTTCCTGGGGCTCAACGTCTACTCACGGGTGGTCGTCAGCGCGGAGGACTACAACCCCCGCTGGTGGGAGGCCGCGGACTCTCACCCCGGGGGCAACTATCTGACCAACGGGATGGAGTATTACCCGACCGCACTAACGGATGCCGTCACCATGGTCAAGGACGACTACGGGGTCACGCTCCCGCTGTTCATCACCGAGAACGGCATCTCGCTTCCCGCCGATGCGGTGGTCGACGGAGCAGTACACGATCCTGAGCGCATCGACTACCTGGCCGGGTTCCTGGCGGAGGCCGGGCGGGCGGTGGCGGCCGGGGCCGACATCCGCGGCTTCTATGTGTGGTCGCTGCTCGACAACTATGAGTGGTCCGCGAGCCTCAGCGAGCGGTATGGACTCATCCACGTCGACCACTCCACCCAGGCTCGGACGATGAAAGACTCTGCACGCTGGTACGCCGACGTCATCCGCAACGGTCGTGTGGCCGAACGATGAGCGACGTGCCGTCCGTCACGAACCCGCGCCGGCGACGCCTGACCCCCGAGGCGCGCAAGGCGGAGATCCTCGACGTCACGCTCGCGCTCCTCACGGTGAAGGGCTACTGGGGCCTGACGTTCGCAGACGTGGCCAAGGGTGCCGGCATCACCTTCCAGGCTGTCTTGCACTACTTCCCCACCAAGGACGACCTCATGCTCGGTGTGCTCTCGCGCAGAGACGAGGTCGACATCCGATCCGTTGCACCACAGGATCATCCGGTCAACGATGCGGCAGAGTTCACCGACGTCATCGCTCGACTGATCGCGCGCAACGCCGAGCGCCCCGAACTCATCCGCCTCTACGCCGTGCTGTCGGCGGAGTCATTGCACGCCGATCATCCGGCACACGAGTATTTCCGCGAGCGTCAGGTCAGATCGCTCCGCGAGCTGAGCGATCTGGCTCGCTCTTGGTACGACGACCCTGACGAGTTGGCGCTGCAGGTGAACTGCGAGCTGGACGGTCTGCAGATCTTCTGGCTGCGCGATCGCGACGTGGACATGGTGGCCCGATGGAGAGCGTGGGCCCGCAACTACCTAGACGTAAAGGACTAGACGACATGGCGCATCACCACGCCGGGGCCGAGGTCTCGTGGACCGAACGGCCCCTGCTGCACGCCGACATGACGGCATCCCTCGACCGCAAGAGCCTCGAGAAGCCCGTGCTGAAGCGGCAGCCGATCGACGACATGGAGACCGACTCGGACTGGCGGCCCAGCCCTGTCATCGAGCTCGGCTACACGACCGATCGCTCCGTTTCCGGGACGCGATCCCTGCGGATGTCGACACTGCTGCGCAATCCCGACTACATCCGGGCCAGCCGTGAACCCAACGGGACGTTCTCCGGGCAGGCGGTGCTCTTCGAAGGGACCCCGTTCTCCGCAGTGATCGCCAAACACTTCGACGTGCCGCAGGACTGGTCCGAGTACAACCGGCTGTCGCTGTGGGTCTACGTGCACCCCACCGACCACACCACAATCGCGTTCGCGCTCGGATTCCTCAGCGAAGGATCGGCCGCCGGCCCCGAAGACCCCATCGCGATCCACTACTTCAGCGACCTCGAAGCGGGTGCCTGGAACCACCTCGCGTGGGAGATCCCGGAGATACGACGGGATGCCGTCACCGAGATCACCGTCTTCCAGCCCACCTTCGGTGTGACCGGGTCAGACCCGCGAATCACGTACGACCTCGACGCGCTGCAGGTCGAACTGGTCGACGCGGAAGTGCCCGAAGGCTGGAGTGTGCCGGAGGGCACGATCTCCTACAGCCACTTCGGGTACACCCGCGGTGCGCAGAAGCTCGCGACGGCGCCCGCAGGAGAGGCCGCAGAGTTCGAGGTGCTCTCTCGTGATGGCCAGGTCGTCGCAGCACTGCCTGCGGCCGTGATCGCCAACGAGCGCGGCTCATGGATGCAGCTCGATTTCTCGACGTTCACCGGCGAGGGGGAGTGGCGCCTCCGCTACGACGGGGTCGAGACCGAGGTCTTCCCGATCGCCGACGACGCGCATCTGCCGCTGGTCGAAGCAACACTGAACGCCTTCTACGGACTGCGCTGCGGATGGCCCGTGCCGGGCGTGCACGGTGTGTGTCACACCGACGTGTTCTCGGAACACGAAGGAGATCGACGGAGCGTGGCGGGCGGCTGGCACGATGCCGCCAACCTCACCCAGGGGCCGGGGCGGACCCACCTCTCGATCTACGCCCTGAGCGACCTCGCCGACTCGCTGTACGCGCGAGGGGCGGCAGCGCTCGCCGATCGTGCGCGGGAGGAGGTCTGCTGGGGGATCGCGTGGTCCCTCGGCACCCGCTTCGGCGCGGGACTCCGGGCTCTCTACAACGACGCGTCGTACTACACCGACGGCATCGTCGGCACAGATGACGACGTGGTTCAGGAGGGGCGCGGTGGGGTCCGCTACGACGAGTTCCAGAACATCCTGGGCGTACTCGCGATGGCCCGGGCTGCGCGCACCATCGGCGACCACGACGCGGAAACCGCGGAACGGCTGATCGTCGCGGCCGGCGAGGACTTCGCCATCACATATGACGGGCTGGTCCCTCCCGGCACGGCCGAGCCGGTCGCGATCAACGCGAGCTCGTGGCGCGACCGGGTGGGCTACCTGTGTCTTGCCGCGGTCGAACTGTACCGCGCGACCGGTGACCTGCAGTATCGGGATGCCGCGATCAGACTGGGCCGGTGGGTGCTCGACCTGCAGGAGACCCGGTTCGTTGCCGACGTTCCCATTACGGGCTTCTTCTACGAGGATGCCGCGCGCACGCGGATCGTGCATGAGTATCACGACGGGTTCGAGGACTCCGGTCTGCTGGCCCTTGCCGCGCTACGCGAAGAGTTCGTCGACAGCGACGACTGGATCGAATGGCACACCGGGCTGGCCCTCTACGCGGACTACTTCTGCCAGCTCGGCAGTGAGGCATCTGCTCCATTCGGGATGATCCCCGCCGCGGTGTGGCGCGCGGCGGACCTCGACGCGCCCCTTCCGCCCGACCCGGTGGTGGATTTCATCCACCTGTTGCCGCCCACGCCGCTCTTCCCGACGCCGCCGATGCCCGACTTGGTGCGCGAGCAGATGCAGCGGATGTTCGAGGATGGCGTGGACCTCGGCGGCGAACACCGGCTGCGCCGATTCCCGCTCTGGTGCGACCACGTGCGCCACGGCGCGACCACGGTGCACCTCGGCAAGACGATCGGCCTTGCCCAGGCAGCGATCGCCCGGGGAAGCTCGGCAGACATGAATCTGGCGTCGCGCCAGCTCGAGTGGGTCGTTGGCGCGAATCCGTTCTCGCGGTCGCTCGTCTACGGCGTCGGACACGACTGGTGGCAGAACTTCTCGGCGGAGCTCCCCAATCTCGTCGGAGGGTTGTCGCTCGGCTTCAACTCCTACACCGGTGACACGCCGGCGTGGGGGAACAACGCGGTCTTCCCCTACAAGGAGCAGTGGGTCTACTCATCGAGCCGGATGGCGATGGTCCTCGCCCGGGTGGGGACGCCCGCACGGGTGCGTGGGGACGCTGCCGCGGGCGCGACCTTCACGAGGCTCGTGACCGGCGAGGTATGGGTTGTTGCTCCCGGCAGTTTCGACCTGATGATTCCAGCCGGCGAGTACGACGTACTGTTCGGCGGAGCACGAACCTCGCTGGCAGTGGTTGACGGCGCGCACCTCGAGATCCGACTTGATGAGTCTCAATGGTTGACGCTCGAGCTGCTGGTGGAGACGAGCTCGACCGCAGACATCCGCGTCATCGTCGGAGTATCGGGTGAAGGCTCGCACTCGATCGCCCTAAGGAGGCACAATCTCGACGACATGGCCACCGAAGTCCTCGACGTGGAGCTCGCACGCGGAGCCATCCAAAGGTTCGAGCTCGATCTGCAGGTCACCGATGCCGCAGCCCCGTGGATGCTCGTTGCCGTCCCCGATCGTGACGTGAGTGCGTCGCGCGAGGTGGGTGGATCGGTCCTGGCTCAGCAGAGATATTCAACCAGCGGAGAATAGATGGAGACCGCTCAAACGGGGATCGGCGCGGCGGCAGCGACGATCCTCGTTCGGCCAGGTGTGCCACCTCGCTGAGTCGGCGGCGTGCGTACTCAGCGCGAACCGAGAGTTGTGGTGGATGCGGTGTCTTGAGTGTTCAAGCGGCCCGGCACGTGCGTGTTTTCGCCTGTGATGGGCGAATCGACGCCCTGCTAAGGTGGAGTCCCCTCACGGGGACCGAGGGTTCAAATCCCTCCGTCTCCGCAGAAAAATCACTGATCAGGGGCCCAAATCCTGCGCTAAATTCTCGCGTCCAAATGCCTCCATCGGAGGCATTTTCGCTCTCCAGGGGTCCCCCAGGGGACCCTTGGGGACCCCTGCGGTGCGCCATCCGCATTGCGCTCGCTTTCTGGAGCTCCCAACACGCGTGTGATTCCGCGGTTGTGATCCGCGAATAGCACTCAGGGGACTACACCCTTCCATAGGTGGTGTCCCCCTGATTACCTGACGGCTCTGAGTCAGCGTTCGTTGGACGCACTGACATCAGGCACCTCCTCAAACGGGACACTCGGGCTCACCGAGTTGGCGCGGTGACGCGACGTCTCGAATGACACCCACGGCAGCGCGCAAGAGGACTGGATTACGGCGGTGGCGCACGGGCTTTCGCACGTTGAGGAAGCCGACTTCATTCGGTCCTCATGGCACGGTTGGGCGATGGATGCACCCTCGCAGTCGACCCACAAGGGCAGTGAATGACTGACCTCCGCGACACTGTCGAGCCGACCGCTCACCACCTAGACGGTGTGTCATGCCCCCTCTCGTTGCACAAGAACTCCTTGGAGTAGACCGGGCTTATGGTCCACCCGGACGAGTTGGAGTGGGTAGGGCTGGCCGCATTTGAGCTGCTCAACCCTGACCGCAGAGAATTGGCGGCCGTCTACCCGGCGAGTTTCGTCGAACCCCCGTCCGTACGCGCGTCCGATGAGCTCGTCGAGGTGGCACGGCCGGATCTGGGCAGCCCGCCATCAAAAATGCGGTGCTTGATCTCGCCATTGCGAGGGGACACACGGAGTCGCTATTTAGGGCCGACTATCGGGCCGTGGCCCGCACGGCGGTCTCCAGAATGCATCGCCCCACCACGCGGGACAAATAGCTCATCAACGACGCTGTCGATGACGGATTACGAGGAGGGCAGCCGCAGCTCATGGTCGACCTGTAGAGGATGCCCAACTCATTGCCTCACAGATTCCCCCAGCACGGGCAGACCTAGGCGCCGGATCTCGGCTTCCGGGGGCAGCCGGGCATCAGTGCCGTGCGGCCGAATTCGCGCTCGACGCGCGGGAAGGCTGATCTCGATCACGAGCGGCGCCGCGGAGTCAGAACGAGGCCGACTCGAGCACCGCCGTTCCCGAGTCGTCGAGTTCCGATCCGGTCGACCCGTCGTCGGTCTGATCCAAGACTCCGCCGGACAACGTCGAGGTCACGGTCGAGAGGTCGGTCGAGGTGGTGTTCGACGCCGAGGCATAAAGCAGCGAGGGGTCGTTGCGCTCTCCAGCGAGGAACGGGCGGACCTTGAAGACCTGGACGATCGTCTCGGGACGCTCCATGTCAACCTCGACCACCTCGGAGCCTGAGGTCAGCGTCTCGACCCGGCGCAGGTCGGCGATCTCCGCGATCGGGATCGCTATGACTCCGGTCCGCACCGCGACATGAAGCCGATCGCCGCTCTTGCCGACCGCGACCCCGCGGACCGTCGTCTTCGTGGATACTTCGGACAGATTCCCCAGTAGGTCATCGAGCTCGGACATCGCCCGTCCTCCTATCCGCACTCGCCGGTGTTAACTATGGTCCTCTCCATCCCGGCGGCTGTCCACTCCGCGCAGACCCACGGGTGCAGGAGATCACGCCTGCCGATTCTCCAGCCCCGCCAGATACCGAGCCATGCCCGCCGCGATCGGCAGTCCCGTGAGGATCTCGATGTAAAGGAACTGGCCCTGCGGGTTCAGCTCGAGGAAGTAGAAGGTGCCGTCCCACGCCTGCTTGAGGTCGATCGTCGCGAAGGTCAGACCGAGCAGTCCCATGAGGTCGATGAGCGCCGCCGCGAGCGCCGGGGGAAGCTCGAAAGGAATGATCGGCACGTCGACGTCGAGACGCGAGTCGACATGCTTCGCCGAAGCGCCGCCCTCGATGGATGCCGCGTAGCAGGTCGTGCCGATGACCGTGACACGCAGATCTCGAGGCCCCTCGATCAGCTCCTGGAAGATCGTGGGAACGAGGGGAAGACGCGCCAGGTCGCTGCGGTGACGCTCCTCCCAGCGCAGCGTCGCGAGGAGCCGGTCCCGGGGGCTGTTCATCGTCTTGTGAACGACACGGCCGCCGTGCTCGTCGATGAAGCCGCCGGCCTCGAGCGGATCGCTCGTTATGAGGGTATCGGGAATCGTGAGCCCGGCACGCGGCGCGCGAGCAAGCTGCGCCGGCTTGGTCGCCGACCGCTGCGCGTCGAGCGGGCTCACCGCGTGCGGACCGTCGAGCAGCCCGTAGAGCAGATCCCGCCACTCCGCCGCGACGAAGCTGCGCTGGTCGATGCCGAGGATCGACGGAGGGATGGTGGCGGGGCCGACGCGGCGGGTCCACACCGCGTCCACCTCATCGAGATCGAACGCTCGGTGGTCGTCGAGCGGGCGCACCGATCGCCGAGCGCGGTCGGTGCCGTACCGAAGCGACGCCACGGACGTGTTCGCCGCGGTCCGCCAGTCGAGGATCGCCGCGGGCGCGCCGATGTGCTCGATCTCCTGTGCGACGCGGCGCGCGTGCACGTCCTCGTCAGAGGCGACGATGAGGATCACTCGTCAGCTCGCGAGATTCCAGCGCTGCAGATACTCGCGCTCGAGCTGATCGAAGACCGGGGAGCGGATCTCGGAGAGCGCGTCCGTGCGCGTGCGATAGGGGAACGTCTCCGCTCCGAAGGACTCCCCCAGCTGCAGGGCATCCCCGTCCTGCAACGCGAGGACGGGGGCACCCGCACGCACGACGGCTTCGACCGGGACGGCCCCGCGGCCCGATTCGGCGCCCGCTGTCTCGAGGCTCACCACATCGTCGAGGGAAAGGTCGATGCAGGTCTCGGCCAAGAGCAGCCGGAGGCGCCCCACGGGTGCCCCGACGGCGACACCGTACGCCCGGATGACGCCGCTGTCGGGATCAGCGAGCTGCGGAAGCCTCTCGAGCCACTCCCGTTCGAACGCCACGTTAGTACCAGGTGCTCTCGATCTCGATGGCGGCCGAGTCGTCGACGATCGGCGAGCCCGGACCGTCGTCGGTCTGGTCTTGTGCGAGCGGACGCCCCGTGAGGGTCGCCGTCTCGGTCGTCCTCTCTCCCGTCAGGCTGAAACCCGCGGGGGAGGAATACACCGCAGAGTCGATACGCTCACCGGGTGCGATCGGGCGGACCTTGAGCACCTGCACGATCTTTTCGGGATGAGCCACATCCACCTCGACCGCCTGCGAACCCGAACTCAGGGTCTCGCCACGGCGCAGATCGACGATCTCGCTCAGGGGAATCGCGATCACACCCGTCCTCACCGCGACACGCAGCGAGTCGTGGGTCTTGCCGATCGCGAGCCCACGGACCGTCGTCGTGGATGACACCTCCGACAGCCGCCCCAGAACCTCATCGAGATCCGACATCGCTCATACTCCATCCGGCGGCTTCCTCGCACCCCGCGGCCCGCCACCACCATGGTGCTCCCCTCCTCGGAGGATGTCCACCGCTCCTGGCGCTAGCCGCGAGCTTGGAGTGGCTGCGCCGGCGCATCCCGCGCTGAGCGGCTGGCGACGCGCTCGGCGCGGCGAGTGCGCCGCAAGTTCCTCGCCGCTCTCAGCACCTCGAACTTCCAAGACGTCGCTACGACGTGGTCTTCGACTGCTCCGAATCGTCCAGCGGCTGCTTTCCTTGGGGAGGAGGCTCGGACCGAGTTGCGTACCGCTCTCGGATAGCCGCGAGCGAGTTCGAGTCTGCGGACAGAGCGAGCGCCTCCTCAAACGGCCATGCAACGACGTCGCGGCCGCTGGGCAGAGCTTGCCCCCGGATGGGGACATCGCTGTATACGACCGCGGACAGGACCAGCAGCGACTGGGTGCCGCCGAACAGAAGGAGCTCGCTCGTCGTGCCGGTGAAGGCGGGTGGGTCTGGGTTCCAACCGCCGCGCATGTCGTCAGCAATCGTCGTGAACTCCTGCAGATTCAACGTCCCGCCGTAGAACTTGACGGTGGTGGCGATGACGGGGTCTCGGTCCTGGTAGTGCACGTGCAATTGGACACGCGCTGCGACCTCGGCTGAGACGGCGTCCTTGGCGGGGAAGATCCCCGTCAAGATCTGACTTGTCGGATCGTCCTGACTGAGGCTGCCGCCGGTGAACGCGGCGAGGAAGCCGCCCGGCGGCGTGCTCCATACGAAGGCGCCGCCCAGGTAATAGTGCGGGGATTCTGAGTACTCGATGAACGGCCGCACGGCGTCCCAGGTGACTGCAGTCATTGGTTCGTTCCCTTCCAGTTACACGAGTTGTTCTGCCACGCGGCCTTGCCGACCATTCGCCAGTAGCAAGCGACTTCGGAGCAGTCGCAATGCGCAACCCTTATCGAGCTGTCGGCGCCCCTGTCGCTGACCGCCTCCCACCCCGATTCCGAGGACCTGATGGAACTCTGCCTGCGACCCGTGCAGTTCCGGTTTCGCAGCGGCACCGCTGGGCACGTTCCAACTCTGCTCCTTCGGGAGCCATTCGGCTGACCATGAGACCGCATCCGTATCCAAGTCAGTTACGCTCCAGCCTGGACTCGGTCGCCTGCGACTGTATTACTCGCTTCGCCCCGATTAGGCAAGTGCAGTTGTGCATTGCCTTCATAACCGAGTGCCGCCCGCGGATCGACAGGTCGAGGTGTGCCGTATGGCTGGTCCAGGTGCTCGGCCGACGGATCCCCGACCCCGACTGCAGCGGTCCGCGTCCGCCGATGGTTGCGTCTCACCTCGGGGTTGCCGCGCGGCCCGGCGGCAATGAGCAGCGATGGATTGCATGGGGAGCCTGACCCGCTGTTCCGGACACTTGAGTTGCGGCCATGATCGTCTCGGAAGGAGTCCGTGAGATGCCGGTGCCCCGTGCCGTGGGATTGACAACATGTGACCGTCGCAGCACCCCGCAAACATCGACCTGCTCCAAGGGTCCCCCAGGGGTCCCCGAGGATCCCGCGGACGCCATTGTTTGACGACTGTGGAGTGCGACGAGTGTCAGGAGTGTGAACCCGGCCAGTCCAGAAACGCCCAGATGAAGTGGACAAACTGCGTGAGTCCGGGGCTGGACGGCCGCCACGCCTCCGAGCCCGTGGAACGGCGATTTCGCCCTGCTAAGGTGGAGTCCCCTCACGGGGGACCGAGGGTTAAAACCCCTCCGTGTCCGCAAAGAAACCCCAGTTCAACTGGGGTTTTTCTTTACCTGCCGACGAATCTGGAATTGTGTGTGGAGTGCGTGGAGAGGACTGAGTGCGAACCGCCGGTTCGCCTGGGTTCGCATCCGGTACGCGTAAGCGTCCTCTGGCTGCAAATGTCCAAAGTGATTGCCCGCGCAACTGCACGCGGTCGAGGTCGCGCCGAGCCGGGTGCTGGCTACTCAAGATGGATGTCCTCCCGACGCGCAACACAAAGACCCACTCAGAATTGATCCGTCAGGCGCTCACCGCGCACGAAGCACGAACTTCACGACGCCGGGACCGGGTTGCACCACAGCAGGCATTAGCGCCCGAACTCGCTTATCGGGGTGGCCCGTCGCTCCGGACCTATCCGGTGCCGCCGGGCAACCCGGCATCCGTAGGTTCTGGAGGCGTGGGTGGTTCCGGGGGCGGCGGCGGAGCCTCCTCGCCCGAGCCACTGAACGCGGCGTATGCGCCGATCACCACAGCGGCGAGAATGATGTATCCCCACATTCCCCCGTCGTTGTCGATCATGTTGTTCTCGGTGAGTCCGACACTTCGCGCGACTTCGTTCGCGGTGGCGAAGTCGTTCCGCAGCACTGCACCTTGGATGCTCATGATGGCGTCGGGGTTGCGTTCGATGAGCTCCAGGATGAACTGCGTGTCGTATTTCATCTGAGCCAGATGAGCATCGGTGAACTCATCCGGTAGCTCGACTCGAAGCGTCTGATCAGTGTGTATGAGCGTTCCCAGTCGTTCGGCCCTGTGGCCGATGATGCCAAGCCGTAGTTCGGGCATCGCGTGCTCCTTACTCGTGAGATCTCATCGTTCACGAGGGGCGGTCATCGTCGAGAGCGTTCCGCCGGACCGCTCACTCCATAGTGCTGCCCCACCCAAAGAGTAGTTGGTCCCTCTGCTTCCATAAAGGGGTCTTGAGCACGGGGACGATTCGATGCACGATCTGCTGTGGCTATCGACCGGGGAGTACCACCGGCGCATCACGATAATTTGCTCCTGCCGAATCGTCACCACGTCAGGGAAGACCAAACCAGCACGCTGAGAGCCGTACGCGCGCGCCGTGACCAGGCAGCGCACGGCTACGACCTCCTCCGCGCCGTCGCCCCAGGCGGTTGAGCCAACTGCGACTTCGAGCTGACCTCGCCGGTCGACGAATCGCACCTTAAGGCCGAGGTGGCGCGACTCGCGACGATCAGAGGCGAACAACTTCGGGTCACCCGGATGACGGGCCCGTGAGACGCATGCCCGAGCGCAGCCCTGATCGTTCCAATACCCGAGCGTTTCCCCCGCCGGCTGAGTCGCGCGGGGTCTTCCTCTCCCTCCGCGCCGATTCTCGGCGGGATCGTTGCCGGGCGAGCGCCCGCCGCGGTCCCCGATCCGGCATGGCCCGCATCGGGATCCGACTCGAGCGATCAACGTCCATCCTTCCCGACCTGCCGAGGGCGTGATGCGCGACGAGTTCGGAGGGCGAGTCGCCGAGGCATGTGCTGAGCTGAACGCCCGACTGGACCCGCTTTTCAGCGCCCCTTGGGGTCGAGCCCGTTGACCGGCTCGTCGAGGATGAGCGTCCTGGGGTCGCTTAGGAGGGCGGCGGCGATGCCCAGGCGCGGGCCCGTGCCAAGGGAGAACCATCGAACGCACTTGGTCGCGACCCCGGCCAGGCCGGTCATTTCGATGACCTCGCTGACGACGTCGGCCGGTCCAGCCCCACGATCATGCGCATGGTCGTGGACTTTGCCGGCGCCGTTCGGGCCGAGGACCCCCGTGACGGTTCCCGGGCGCGATCGTGAAGCTGAGGGAGTTTACGGCGGTGGCGTCGCCGTAGCGCTTGGGGAGTTCGTGCGCCTCGATCATGACCGGGCCCGTTCTGGGGATGGGGTGGGACGGAGTGCTCAACAGCGAACGCTGAGACAGGTGACCGTGCCCGCGGGTGGC
This sequence comes from Microbacterium pumilum, assembly GCF_039530225.1. NCBI lineage: Bacteria > Bacillati > Actinomycetota > Actinomycetes > Micrococcales > Microbacteriaceae > Microbacterium > Microbacterium pumilum. The sequence goes on along the minus strand of NZ_BAAAOH010000001.1, from coordinate 403,178 downwards.
GCGAGCGAAGGTTGGTCGGTCGCGGGGCGGGAAGTCAGGCCTGCTGCGGCGCGGGGAGTGGCCCGCTGTCGAGGCTGGCTGCCAGGGTTGCCGGCGATGCGGTGCGGCGTGGCCAGGTCCAGGCGGAGCGCAGGATGAAGGCCAGGATCAGCACCTCGATTCCGATCGAGAGGCCGTAGAAGAAAGCCCACTCCCAGGTCGCCCCTGCCGCGTTGAACACCGAGTAGGGGATGTAGAGCGATGCCACGACGAGGTTCGTGGCGCGGTTCACCCGGGCGGGCAGCGTCATGGACAGCATCACCATCAGGGCGGGGATCGCCACGGACGCGAGCATGATGGTCAACAACGTCGAGCTGACGTCGAACCTCCAGACCAGGCCATTCAGGATGCCGTCGACGACGCCGGGCTTGTAGAAGTTGAAGATGTCGACGTAGACGTAGAGGAACATGAAACTGGTCCATGCGGCGGCGAGCTTGGCGTGCACCGGAATGCGCAGCTTTTCCAGCGTGCTCTGGGACGGCGGATTCCCTGGTGCGGTGTGGGATTGAGGCGTTCTCATCACAATGCTCCTTGGCTTGATTCGTTAGATTCGGGACTTACAGTTGTAAGGACCGGTCCCAACCATAGCCTTACAGGCGTAAGTGCGCAAGGATGGGAAAATGACGCGGCGCGAACCACTGAGCAGGGAGGGGATCATTGCCGCGGCCGCCGCCGTCGCCGACCGCGCAGGTGTCGCCGCCGTGAGCATGCGCAGTGTCGCGAAGGTGCTCGGCGTAGAGGCGATGTCGCTCTACCATCACGTCCCAAGCAAGGAGGCGCTGCTCGACGACCTCGTCGACTGGGTATTCGAGAGGATCGAGGTGCCCGAGGTCGGCGATACCTGGCGGGAGGCGTTGACCGGCCGGGCACGATCGGCACGGTCGGTGCTCACCGCTCATCCGTGGGCGCTCGGGATGATGGTGCGCCAGAACCCCGGGCCAGCGCTGCTGCAGGACCACGACCGGCTGATTGGCGTGCTCATGACCGAGGGCTTCAGCGCCGCGCTCGCAACACACGCGTTTTCGGCGATCGACGCCTACGTGTACGGGTTCGCGCTGACCGAGACCAGCCTGCCGTTCAAACCCGGGGACGGCGCCGAGGAGGCATTCGCCGTCCGGGTTGCGGCGTCGGCGGAGCTGTATCCGCACATTGCGCGCTCCCGCGCCGAGCTGTTCGGCGATGGCGGTTACGCATTCGCGGACGAGTTCGACTACGGGTTGGAGCTGTTGCTAGAGGGCTTGGAGCGTCGGGTCGCCGACGAGGGCCCCGCGCTACGCGAGCGTTAGCGCATGCATCCGTCATCCCCGTAGAGGGATCCCAATCGCACGCACTCAGGTCCGCACGCCATCTGCCCCTATCGAGCATGGCCCGCATGGGGATCAGCTACGACGACCGGAACATCGCGAGTACCTGCTGGCCGGCGCGCTCTACGCCCTGAGATAGGCGAGCACGGCGAGTACTCGTCGATGAGATTGTGGTGAATCGAGCAGTCCGAGTTTGCCGAAGACGCGCGCGATGTGCGCCTCGACGGTGCGCTCGCTCACGTAGAGCCGCGACGCGATGGCGCGGTTCGAGAGGCCCTCGGCAACGAGTGCCAGCACGCTGCGCTCGCGCTCGCTGAGCCGATCGATCGGGTCGTCGCGACGTAGTCGCGACAATAGCTGTGCCACGATTCCTGGATCAATGACGGTTTGACCCTGGCAGACGCGTCGTAGCGCGTCCACGATCACCATCGGCTCGAATACCCGGTCCTTGATGAGGTAGCCGACCGAAGCCGGGTTCTGCTCGATGAGATCCATGGCATAGCTTGCCTCGACGTACTGCGAGAGCAGGAGAACGGCGACCGCAGGGTGATTGGTGCGGATGTCTCGCGCGGCCACGAGTCCTTCGGTCGTGTGGGTGGGGGGCATCCGGATGTCGACGATCGCGGCGTCGGGTTCGTGCTCCGCGATGGCGCTCAACAGTCCGAGCCCATCTGCTGCCTCGGCGACCACGTCGATGCCGGCGCGTTCCAGCACGTCTGCTACCCCGCGGCGGATCAGCAGCATGTCGTCGGCGATCACGACTCGCATGGGAGCTCCGCGACGATGCGTCCATGGTGGGCGTGGACGAGACCGCCGATCGCTCCAACGCGGTCGAGGGTGCTCGGGAGGGGCGCCGGCGCGTCCGCTGCGTCATCTTTGACGGTCACGGTGAGCGTTCCTCCCGCTGCCACGATCGTGACGGTGGCATGCGATGCGAGACGTCGAGAGGCATCCTCGACCGCCGAGACCACGAAGCGGTAGGCGGTCATTTCGACGGCGCGATCGACACGCTCGGGTGCGACGGAGTCGAATTCGATCGCGATCGGCGCACTGGTGGCGTAGGTCGCGAGCGCCGAGAGCAGACCGCCACTCTCGAGAATCGTCGGGTACACGCCGCGGGCGACCTCGCGCAGGTCGTCGATCGCCGCCCGGGCCAGCGCAATGCCCTGCTGGAGGTCGTCTGCGCATTGCAGGTCGCCGGCATCCGCGAGGTCGGCGAGAGCCCGGAGCTGGAGTACGAGGACCGTCAGACGATGCTGCGCGCCATCGTGAAGTGCCCGCTCCAGTTCGCGGCGGCGGTCATCTTGCGCGATGACGATACGAGTGCGGGCAGAGCGCAGTTCTCTCAGCTGGACCTCGAGCTCAACGCGAAGCGACTCGTTCTCGATTGCGAGCCGCAGCGCCGGCCCGAGATGGCTCTCGATCTCGGTGAGCGCGCTGTGCCCGATCGTCGCGACGCTGCGTCCTTCGCGCGCGATCGTCACCGTTCTGACCTCGACCGAGTCGCTCGGCGGCTCCACAGGCATACCATCGCAGTCGATGTACTGCTGCGACTCGGGTAGCCAGAACGCGAGGGAGAGGGTGGAGTCGCCGGTCGCCTGTCGCAGAGACTCCTGGATGGCGCTCGATTGGCCGCCTGATGTCGTCTGGACGATTGCGTCGACAGCTGTCTGGCGCCGGCGAATGATCCAGATCTGACTCGCGATGGCGATTGAGAGCAGCAGCCCACCACCCGCGATCGCCGCCTGCCCGGTCTCAGCCCACATGTTGCCCGGTCCCCGCGAACCCGCGGTCGCCTCGACAATCAGTTTCAGCGCGATGCCGAGCAGCAGCACAGTGGAGGCCGAGACGGCGAGCCACGACGACGCGCTCCTGCGCACTGTGGCATCCCGAAATGCGCTCAGCATCGCGACCCCGACCACGAACACGTCCAGACCGCTTGCCGTGACGAACGCCGCCCCGGCGAGCCAGGGGAGCGGAACGATCAGAAATGCACTGCCGCCGCATGTCGCCCAGCATCCGACGTCCTGAAACGGGTCGTAGGAGAAGGCGAAGATCGCTGCCGCAACGCCGAGCGCGATCCCCGTGGCCACGAGCACTCGATGCCGTCGGGGCAGCGGCTCGCGTCCATCCGGGAACCCCATCACAATCGTCGCCAGGACGAACGGCGTGAACAGTGCCAGTATTGTGCCGAGCGAGCGCGCGAAGAGCGGGCCGCTGTCCCACGCGATCCACACCGGGCTGAACCAGAGGATCGATGCGAGCACGAGCAGCGGCCCGGTCCGCCATGTAGCTCGGAGCTGCAATACGACCAACCCACTGGCGAGGAGCGAGATCCCCGCTGCCGTGAGGAGCAATGGGAGCGGGCCGGTTCCCGCGAAGAATGAGGCCGCCGGATTCTCGGTGATGCTGAGTCCGACCGCGCACGCGAGCATGACGACGCCGCTGGCTCCGATCGACACCCGGCGGATTGTGGCCGGCGCAGCCGTCATGGCCTGATCCCCACCACGGCCGGCGGCGCATCATCGAGCGGCACGCGACCGATGAGGCGTGTGCCGGCGCCGTGCGCGCTCTGCAGTGTGACGACGCCGCCCACGGCGGCGATCCGATCCGCGATGCCCTGGATGCCGCTCCCCAGTGTCGCGCCGCCGGCTCCATCGTCGGCGACTTCCAGGTTCAGTACGCCATCGGCCGCCGCGACGCGCACCCAGGCACGTCGTGCCGACGCATGCTTCGAGATGTTCGCCAGTCCCTCGAGGCAGAAGAAGTAGGCGGCGAGCTGGATGTCCGGGTCGACTGGGTCGTGCTCGACGATCTCGAGGTCGACGCTGATGGCGCTTTCGTGCACCGCGGCTCCGAGTGCCTGGGTGAGACCCAGCTCGTCCAGAGCGCGAGGGTGCAGTCCTGCCGAGAACCGGGCGAGATCCTCGCGGGCATCGCCGAGCAGCGCCTGGACGGTGGCGAGCGGCTTCTCGATCTCGGGTTCATGCGCCTGAATGCCGTGGAGAATCCGCTCCAGCGCCGTGAGGCTCTTGTCGGCTCCTGAGTGCACTCGCTCTTCGAGTTCGCGTCCCGCCTCATCCGCCGCTCGAATGAGGCGGCTTCGTGACGCGCGCACCGCGTCGAGCTGTGTAGCGACGTCGGTGCGGAGAGAGCGATTGGCGGCGTCGAGACGAATCGCGGCGACAACAGAATCACGGAGCGGTGGCTCCGCGAGGGCGTCGGTGACCGTGCAGAGCGTAGCGGTCCGGTCGTTGACGAGATCGATGACCAGTTCTTCCCGGCCTGGGTCGGGCGCAATCTCGCGGTCCCTCCCACGCGGGTCCGCGGTGGCGTACGCGATCGTCAGCTGGGGATCGCCGAGTACGCGACGCAGAGCGCCCTCGAGGCCGGCGCCGGCCGCGTCATCCAGTTCCACCACCAGGTCCACGAGCTCTCCGCCCCGGCTGACAGTGCCCGCAGCGAGGACGAGCAGACCGGCCGCGACCGCAATCGTGACCTCGAGCGCGACCAGCGCGACGGTCGATGCGAGTGAGGTGGCCACCATCTCTCGGATGGCGAATCCGATCGCGGTCGACGTCGCAAGGAGCGCGGATGCCTCGAGCGCGCGACGCTTCGACCGACGTCGCACGCCCCGCGAGCTGGAGTACTCCACCGCCGCCACGCCGACAGCTGCGAGGGAGACGGCGATCGCCGGCGCCGGGTTCGTCCACAGCCACGGCATGAGCGCTGCCGCATACCCGACCGCGACGGCGGCACGTTGAAAAGGCGAGATCATGCGCCCAGACGGCACCGTGATGATCGCATGGAAGAGCACCCCGTGGTACGCCCACGTCAGGGCGCCGCCGGCCCACCCCGCTGCGCCCGCCAGCACCGCGTAGTCGCCGACGAACCATGCGAATCCTGCGATCACGAGCAGTTGGCCGACACTGCTGGTGGGTGTCCGCCGCATGGCCAGGAGGCCCGCTCCGGTCAAGACCCATCCTGTGAGCAGGTCGCCCGTCCAGGCGGCGACGTTCCACGGCGCGTATGCCACTGCGATCGACGCGATGCCCACCACGACGATTCCGAACGCGATGGCGAACGCCCGCACCGGCCCGTTCGTCGCCATGGCCACACGGTATCGCCCGGGCGTCAGCAGGGTAAGGCTCGGCTCTCGGATGCCGTGCTAGCACGGCATCCGAGAGAGAGCCCCCACGAATGTGGCGACGCGCTGCCGCGCGTAGGTTTCGGTGCAGAATCGACCAAGGAGACGCCATGTCCTACCACGCCCGTGCACCGCGAACCACCCGGCGCGCTGCCGCCGTTCGCGCGGCAGTCGCCACAGCGATCGCCTTCACTATGGCTCTCGTGCCCGCCTTGTCGGGTTGTTCGAACGTCGATGTCGTCGCAGACAAGGCGGGCGGCTCCGGTCCGGTCTCGCTTCGGATGGCCGATGCCAACGGCCGCATCGACTACGAACCCGCCGTCAGCGCGTTCGTCGATGCCGTCGCCGAGGTCTCCGGCGGAGAGCTCATCATCGAGGTTGTGAATGAGTGGGGTGGCACGCCGGCTGACCCCGAGCAGACGGTGGTGCGCGATGTCGCGGCGGGTCAAGCGGATCTCGGCTGGGCGGGAACGCGGGTATTCGACCTCCTCGGCGTCGATGCCTTGACGCCCCTGACCGCGCCGCTGGTCATCGACAGCTACGCGCTCGAGGACGCCGTCATCACGAGCGAGTTGGCACCCGAGTTGCTCTCGTCGGTCGATGAACTCGGCATCACGGGACTGGCTCTGCTCGGAGGCGGGTTGCGCAAACCCATCGCCGCCGAGTCTCCGCTGCTTTCGGTCGACGACTGGAAGGGAGTGACATTCCAGTCCTTCCCGTCCGCCGGGCAGGCAGCCGCCATCACCGCACTCGGTGCGACGCCGTCCAACGTGCTGTGGGGCGAGCTCGACGCGAGCGTCGCGGCCGGCGAGGTCCGCGGATTCGAGAAGAACCTCCACATCGTTCTCATGAACGCGCAGCAGCACATCGCGCCGTTCATCACGACCAATGTGAACCTGTGGCCGGAGCCTTCGATCGTGTTCGCGAATCCCGCAGCGCTCGCACGCCTCACCGACACTCAGCGCGGCTGGCTTGCTGAGGCCGCGCGCCAGACTGCGGCTGAGTCATCGAAGCTGTTCGACGATCAATCCGATCTCGAGGCACTGTGCGCACAAGGGGCGCAGCCCGTCTCGGCGACCGACGCCGACCTCGATGGGTTGCGTGCGGCGCTTGAACCAGTAGTAGAGGCGATTCGCACTGGCCCCGCAGCCACCACTCTGAAGCGGATCGAGGCCCTCAAGGGCGCGGTCACGCCAGAACCGCCCCTCTCGTTGCCCGCGAACTGCGGCACCGAGGCACCAGCGAAGCCGACCGTGGGGACGGCGGATGTCGATGGCACCTACCGCTGGGTGATCACTGCGGACGACGCCAAGCGTTTCGGGACTGCCGGGGACAAGACGGACGAAGGCTTGTCCCGCTTCCCCGTCACATTCACCGCCACACTCCGTGACGGCGGGTGGACGATGGCAGAGGATGACGAGCCCGGGCGCTCCGGTGGATCATTCGCCGCCGACGCATCGACGATCACCTTCCAGTGGGGTCCCAGGTCGCTGAGTTGGTCCTATGCGGTAGACCCCTCGGGGGCGATCACTCTCACTCCGCTTCAGGTTGACGACGTCGGTGACGTCTTCATCTGGAGCACGGAGCCCTGGCAGAAGATCTCGTGAAGGACGCTCGCGCCTACGCCGAGAATCTGATCACTGGACTCGAGCACCGCTCGCGTCGGATCCGTGTGAGCGCGTCGGCATACGCGAGGCAGTTCGCCCGTTGGCAAAAGGCTCAACATGCGTTGCTGTTCCAGCTCCACGACACAAGCGAGTTCACGCAATCCGAGCTCGCCGGGTTGTACAGCGATTCGCGCGCGACCGTGCCTGCACGCGACGGTGCCCTTGCGCGCACTGCCCGGTCAAGGATCCGATCCGTTCCGCAGGTGGTTTCAGGCGCATTGCTTGTCAGCCCGGTGCCACTTCCAACTGGTCGGCACGGTCAGTCGGGTCGGTCGTGCTCGTCGAAGACGAGCGCCGCGGCTTCGCCGAATCCCACAGGCTTCCCGACATCCGAGAAGGTGGCGGCGATCTGTCGCATTTCGTCCGCCCATCGCCAGCCCTTCGTCGTGGCATCGCTTTGGGCGCGGGCAAGTGCGGCTTCCATCTGCGGCTGCGATCGACGCCACTCCGCCAGCAGAGCGGTCTCGACACCGTAGGCACGGGCGGCATCGAACGTCGCGAGAAGGAGCGCAGCGCTCACCTTGGTCATGGTGGCGTAGCTCATCTTCATCGCCGACGCGGCGAACTCCGACGCTGCGAGGACGATCGCGTCGACGCGGCTGGAATCGAACAGTTCCGCCACCGCTGACGCGCCCGCTCCGGAGAGGAAGAGCCGGGTCGTTCCCGCCACGCGCGGTGGAGGTCCGACGACTCCGCCGTCGACATACGTCCCGCCTGCGGCGTCGATCGTCATCGCCACCTGCGCCGCGCGCGCCGGGCTGATCGCGTTCGCGTCCACGAACGTCCCCGCGAACCCCGTCATCCCTCCCGCCGTCGAAACCGCCGCGACCGGGGGCACGAGCGAGATGACGACATCGACGCCACGCAGGTCGTCGAGTCGCCGCAACGGAACAGCATCGGCTCGAGCGGACGTGGCGCCACTTCGGCCCGCGGGCAACCATCCCACATCGTGGCCGACCTCAGCGAGCGCGGCACCCATCGCCGCTCCCATCGATTCCGGATGCAGCACGGCGATGCGAACCATGTGACTATCCTGCGCCCTGATGTCTCACGGACGCGCGAGGCATTTGATTCCGATCCTTCGCGACCGCAAGAGCCGGCAGGGAGGACCACCTCGGGACCCGAATACGCGATGCGTCTACCCTCACTTTCGCGCGGTGCCGTCTGTCGGACAGAAGCGAATATCCACGAGCGTCTCCCATCGGGGCATGGACCGGCTGAGAGATCACCTTCTGCCAGGCAGAGCTAGTGGGCGGGTGGCGCGTATCCTATGCCCCAACGCAGCATCCAGGACTCCGGGTCGGTGAGCTGCCGGAACCCGAACTGTTCGTACAGTCCGTGCGCGTCCTCGGTGAACAGCGCAGTTCGCTTCAGTCCGAGTGGCTCGAGGTCTTCGATAATTCCAGTCATGATGCACTTGCCGACGCCACGACCACGGGCAGCCGGATCGACGAAGACGTCCGCGATCCAGGCGAAGGTCGCGCCGTCCGTGATCGCGCGCGCGTAACCTAGCTGCTGCCGGGTGTCCGCGTCGAACACCCCGTAGTTGCGTGACCCGGCCATCGCGGCGTCGTGGGCCTCGCGCGTCCGGTCGCGCGCCCAATATGATTCCTCCGCCAGCCATCGATGCACTCGTTCGACATCCATGGCATCAGGATCAGCCGAGAAGACCAGATCGGTGAACATCCTCCGATCCAATCATCCGTGGCCCGATGGGGCACCAAGGTGCTCGTGATCAAGTGGACCGGACACGCGACCTGCGGCGCGCAGCGCACGGGACAACACTCATGGCGCCGGGATCCGCGTGCACGCACTGCCCACTTCCGCGCATTGCTCGACCGGGGATCATGATCGTCCGCGCTGAGGCCCGCACGCGACCTCGCTTCAACGGGCTGTGCGCGATTAGAGATCCGAATCGGTCGCCCTGAGGGATCCCTCAAGCGGGCACGACCCGTAAGGGATCGCGAACGGTCCGCGTTCGAGTCTTCAGTCTCGTACGGTCACGTTGAGGTCCACGGCCAGAAGGTCTCGCGCGGCGAAAAGGTTGTAGCTCGACGAAGAGAAGTTCCCCACGTGGTACGCCTTCCGGTCGAGCGCATCGACCACCGCGTCCAGTGTGGGCGCTTCGAATTCGAGGTCCATAACCCCTTCACCGTGCGCGTCGAGGTGGCGCCGCCATGGGGTGTCGTTCTCGCCGGGCTGCCAGAACGCGAGGAAGAGGACGCCATCGGCGAGTGGCTTCCCGATCAGTGCGCTCCAGCGGGCACGAGTGACCGCGATGTCTCGGACGACGATGCTGATCTGGGTCAGCTTCATCGGTGCGGGCGCGTCGTGTTCGCTCATGCGAGTTCGATCGCCCCGTTGAGTACGTGCAGAGAAGCAGGCGTGTACTGCATGATCTCGACCCGGTTGCCGTCCGGGTCGACGATCCAGAACTGCTTCGCGTTGTCCGAACACCTTCACCGGCTACTCGCCGAGACCACCGTCGTTCCCGCCGTGAACCAGATCGAACTGCACCCCTACTTCTCGCAGAAGGACGTGCAGACCCTCCACGCCGAGCACGGCATCCTGACCCAAGCGTGGTCACCGATCGGCGGCATCACCATCTACAGGCCCGCCGCGCAGAGCGCCCTTGACGACGCCACGCTGAAAGCGATTGGTGAGGCACACGGGAAGACCCCCGCCCAAGTCACGGTCCGCTGGCACATCCAGCAGGGCCGCTCCGCAATCCCCAAATCAACCAAAGCCGCCCGCATCGCGGAGAACTTCGACGTCTTCGACTTCGAACTCAGCAACGAGGAGCTCGCCGTGATCGATGCGCTCGACACCGGCGTGCGCGGTGGACCCCCAGTCGAGGTCATCACCCGCAAAACCTTCGCCTTCACCATTCCGGAGGCGTGAGACGAGCGCCGCGGTGAGGCTTGCGCGCCCACCGCGGCACTCATCTCGACCGGACCGAGCGGCACACCGCGATCGCTCCACCCGAGCCGAACCACCCGCACCAGGTCCGACAAAGACATCTCGCCGTCCCACTCCTCGATCGCCCGTCAGCCGATCCGAATCGGTCGCCCGGCGTGGCGCTCTGCACCGGGGTGACGGGGGTACGCGGCGTGTACGCGGCCGATCGTCGCCGTAGACGCTTCGGAAAGGCCGAGGTGCTTGACCTTGCCTTCGCGAATGAGTTCCCCGACGGTCCCCGCGACATCCTCGATCGGCACCGCCGGCGACTCATCTCTGTACGGTCTCCGGGGTTTGGCCCGTAGCCGGCAGACATGCCCATGCAGCCATGCAGCCGAGTCCGACCGCGGACACTTCGAGGCTGTGACCGAGGGTGCGTGTGTGCACGATGCTGTCCTTCTGTTGTAGCGGGCGTGTGGGTCAGGGCTCGGGGATTTCGACGTCCCAGGTGGAGGGGTCGACCTCGTCGGGATCGGGGCCGCCGCGCATTCCACGATCGAGCGCATCGATCTCGGTGAGTTCGTCGGTGTCGAGCTCGAAGTCGAACACGTCGATGTTCTGCGCGATTCGTCCCGGGTTGGTCGATTTGGGAATGGCCGAGCGTCCCTGCTGCAGGTGCCATCTGAGCATGACCTGTGCGGGAGTCTTTCCGTGCGTCTCGGCGATGCGACGGATGGTGCCGTCCTCGAGAACGCTGGCACGATTCTCACCCCAGCCGGGGTAGAAGGTGATGCCCCCGATCGGCGACCAGGCTTGAGTGAGGATCCCGCTCTCTGCGTCCACGCGCTGGACGTCAGGCTGGGTGAAGTAGGGGTGCAGTTCCACCTGGTTGACTGCCGGTACGACGGTCGTCTGTTCGCGCAACGCCGCGAGATGGTGGGGCATGAAATTGCTGACCCCGATGGACCGCACCTGCCCGTCATCCAGGAGCCGCTCGAGGGCCCGGTAAGCCCCGACGGTTCGTTCGAAGTGCTGCGGCATCGGCTGGTGCAGGATCAGCAGGTCGATCTGAGACACCCCCAGCTTGGTCGCGCTCTTCTCGAACGCGTGCAACGTCTGCTCGTAGCCATAGTCGCTGACCCAGACCTTCGTCTCGACGAACACCTCAGCCGGGTCGATGCCCGACCGACGGATGCCGTCGCCGACCTCACGCTCGTTGCCGTAGCCGGCAGCGGTGTCGATATGCCGGTAGCCGGCTTTGAGGGCGGTCTCTACCGCCACCGCGGTCTCTTCGGGGGCGCTCTGGAAAACGCCGAAGCCGATCGCGGGGATGCGCGCCCCGCTGTTGAGGGTGATGGTCTCGTTCATGATGTCTCCGCTCGATCGGGTGACCCCACCTGGGTCTTCACCCACGAGGCCAGGAGCGCGATCCGCTCCGCGGTGGGCGAGTGGGGCTCGACCGTATAGACGAGCATGGTCAGCCCCGGTTCCGTGGTGAGGTCGAAGGATTCGTATCCGAATTCGAGGTCTCCGACGTCCGGATGCCGGTACCTTTTCGTCCCGCGCTGGTATCGGATGACGTCGTGCGAGGCCCACAGCGACCGGAATTCGTCGCTCTGCATGGACAGCTGGCCGATGAGCCGGATGAGCGCGTCGTCGAAAGGGTCTCTCCCGGCGGCTTGGTGCAGCAGTGCCACGGCGTTCCTCTTGGCCCGGGCGAAGTCGATGAAGAAGTCCTCCGCGCGGGGATCGAGGAACTGGAATACCGCGGCGTTGAACAGCTCGCCGCCCTTCGGCGGCAGGGGGTACAGCGCCGAGCCGAGCGCATTGGCGGCCACGACGTCGAGTCGGGCGTTCTGTACGATCGCGGGCACGGTGATCGCGTCGAGCACGGCCTGAGTGCCGGCCGTGACTGCCATGGGCGTCTTCGGGCGCGGCTTTCGCCGGTGGGGCGCCGCGGTGACGTCCACCAGGTTCAGCAGGTGTTCCCGCTCGGTGTCATCCAACTGCAGAGCGTGCGCGATCGCGTCGAGCACTTCGCGGGATGCGCCGCGGGTGCGTCCGCGCTCCAGCTTCGCGTAGTAGTCCGTGCTGACTCCTGCCAGGTGGGCGACTTCCTCCCGTCGGAGGCCCGGGACTCGCCGGGCACCGCCGAAGACGGGTACGCCGGCCTCCTCGGGGGTGATCCTGGCGCGCCGCGAGGTGAGGAAGCTGCGGATCTCTTCGGGAGTGGACATGTCACGCCGCGTCGATCGTGAGGTCGATGACGTCGGGGGTGGCCTCGTCGGGGTCGATGGCGCCGCGTCGGCCGGTATCGAGCGCTGCGATCGCCTCCAGGTCGTCGGCTGTCAGCTCGAAGTCGAAGACGTCGAGGTTCTCCGCGATCCGCTGGGGGTTGACCGACTTGGGGATCGTGCTGCGCCTCTCCTGCAGGTGCCAGCGCAGGATCACCTGCGCGGGGGTCTTCCCACGTGCGGCGGCGATGCCCTGAATCGTCTTGTTCTGCAACGGCGGCACCGCGCCGTTCTCGCCGGCCCACCCGTAGACTCCGCCGATCGGCGACCACGCCTGGGTCAGGACACCGAGCTCTCGGTGCAGGGCGAGCTGGTCGCGCTGCTGGAAGTTGGGGTGCAGCTCGATCTGGTTCACGGCGGGCACCACGTCCGTCTCTCTCAGAAGCGCCCGCAGGTGCTCTGTCTTGAAGTTGGCCACTCCGATCGCGCGGACACGCCCGTCCGCGAGGAGGCGCTCGGCCGCCTTGTAAGCGGCGACGGTGTCATTCCAGTTCGCCGGCCACGGCCAGTGCAGCAGATAGAGGTCGAGGTAGTCGACGCCGAGCTTGGCGCTGCTGGTATCGAACGCGCGCAGAGCGCTGTCGAACCCGTAGTCGGTCATCCACAGTTTCGTTGTGAGGAACACGTCCCCGCGATCGACCCCGGAGTCACGGATGCCCTGCCCGACTTCACGTTCGTTGAAGTACGCCGCCGCGGTGTCGATCAACCGGTAACCGGCCTGCAGCGCGGTGGACACAGCGGCCGTCGCCTCTTCGCCGTCACTCAGCAGCACCCCCAGTCCCAAGGCGGGAATCTCGACAGCATTGTTCAGGATGATCGTCTTGTCGCTCATGCCAGTCCTCTCACTTCCTCCTCGAGTCAAGCCGTCGGCGCGTTGTCGGGGAAGGGCGAGTTGAACAGTGGTCTGGTGGACCACCCCACACGCGTGTACCGCGACCGGGGAACTAAGCGTCGATTTCACCCCGCGAAGTTGGAGACCCCGATCCGCAAAGTCTTCATGCTTCTTGCGCTGCGCGAACTGCGCCTTGCCCGAGGCCGATTCACCTGGACCGGACCGACGCGGAGTTGACGGTGGTCGGATTCACCACGGGGCAGGCGACCTTCGGCCACGTGGACGTGGCCTACCTGCCGATCGACACCTGGCGCCGGTGACCCCGGGGTGTCCGCGGCCCCTGGCCGAAGGGCGGCCGGCGTCGTCCGGAGAGGCCGGGGCTGATGCTTGACACGTGGGGGAGCGGTCGTCGTCGAAGCCCGACGCGGGCGGATTTCCGGGGCTGGATGCGCGACGCTCGCCGTCACCGAGCTCACTCGGCCGCTGTCCGCCCGACAGCGCAGAGGAGCATGTACGCCCGGGACGTCACGTGTTTCACCTCGTGGGGTGGTGCACCGTGTACCGCGTGAACACCTTTGATTCGCCGGGGATCCCACAGCTGAGAGGTCGCTGAAGGATCACCCACCGGCATGGAGTTCCGGCGACATGACGACGTCTCAGGAAGCGTGGTCGGGGTGGTCGAGACCGGTTGAGAGGTCGAGGTGCGCATCGGCTTGTTCGATGAGAGCCTGGCCCTTCTGCTTCACGGCTTCGACCGCGTCAGCGCCAGCCACCCAGCGGGCGGGCGCTTCGTCCAGCTCGATGACCTTGACGAGGCTGGCAGCGAGCTTCGCGGGGTCGCCGCTCTGCTTTCCGTTCATCGACTTCCACGCTTCGATCGTGCTCGCGGTGTCTGAGTAGTCGTCGATCGACAGATCGGACCAGAGGGTGGACGATCCCTCGACGAGCAGTTCGGTGCGGAAGAAGCCGGGTTCGACGGCGGTGACCTGGATGCCGAACTGCTCGACCTCTTCGCGCAGCGATTCGGTCCAGCCCTCCAGTGCGAACTTCGAGGCGCCGTACGCACTGCCGAACGCACCCGAGACGATTCCCGCTGTCGAGGTGATCGTGACGATCTGGCCGGAGCGCTGTCGGCGCATGACCGGCAGCACCGCCCTGGTGACGTTCAGCGGGCCGAAGAAGTTCGTCTCGATCTGCGCGCGGAACTGCTCCGGAGTGATCTCCTCGAAGTATCCGGCCTGGAAGTTCCCGGCGTTGTTGACGAGCACGTCGATGCGACCGAACCGGTCGATCGCCTCATGCACGGCCGCGTCGATCGAGGCGGTGTCGGTGATGTCGAGCGACACGGCCAACAGGTCGGCGTGGTCGCCCACCGCGGCAACGACGTTCGCGGCGTCACGTGCGGTGGCGACGAGGCGATATCCGGCCGCGAGTGCCGCCTGCGCGATGTCCACGCCCATGCCGCGGCCTGCGCCGGTGACGAGCCACACCTTGGTGTCAGTCATTCTGTGCCTCCGCTGATCCTGATGCCTGGGCTGCGCGGGCGTATTCCTGGTCGGCAATGTGCTCGAGCCACGTCGTCGAGGTGGCGGGGTCGTCGCCGCCTTCGAGCATTGCCAGGTGCTCCATCCAGCGTTCCGGGGTTGCGCCGTGCCAATGCTCCTCACCGGGTGGGGTGTAGATCGTCTGCCCCTGGTGGGCGGCGACGACGTGCCCGTCGCGGGTGCCGCAGAGCGCCGTGCCCTGGGTCACCCTCAGATATTGGCCGCGGGCGTGTGAGTGCCAGGCGGTGCGAGCGCCTGGTGCGAAGCGGACTGTGGCGACCGTCATCCGCTGGTCTGTATTGCGGGGCGCCGCGATCGGGTCGAGCCACACATCACCGGTGAACCGCTCAGGTGGGTTCTTGATCGTCGGGACGACGGGTTCGATGTTCATGGGTGCTTCTCCTTCTGGCGGACACGGCTCTGCGGCTGGCCCACGACGGACAATACGCCGGGGACCGGTGTCGAGGAATGCTCTGTCAGTACACCTTCCCGCAGTACCTCCCGCGCGCGAGCAGATCGGTGTTGCATGGGTCTGAGGGAAGGATCATGATGACCGACACTGCAGGGGCAGGCTGGACGGGCGAACAGACGGCTGTCGGCGATATCGCACCCGCTCTCGCTCACGACACGGACAAGGTCCTGTTCGCGGTCGCCAGGGACGCCTTCGGTACGTCAGGCAAGGAGAGCTGACCCGTGGACCAAGCGGCTCCGGGAGCACCGGCGTGGCCCTGATCCTCGTCACGGGAGCCTCGACCGGGCTGGGGCTTGCCGCAGCGATCGAGCTCGCCGACGACGGTCACGACCTCGTCGTGCATGCCCGCACCCCCGATCGGGTGCCGGGCGCCGACACAGCTCGCTGGGCAGGCGCCGTGATCGGCGACCTCTCCGATCTGGAAGCGACCCGAGATGTCGCCCGCCAGGCGAACGAGTTCGGCCGGTTCGACGCCGTGATCCACAACGCGGGGACGATGCGCTCACCCGCCACGGTACCGGTGAACATCGTCGCGCCTTATGTACTGACTGCGCTGTTGCATAAGCCGGGACGCCTGATATATCTGAGCAGCTCGATGCACCGCGGCGGCTCCGTCGACCTCGATCGGCTGGCATCCGCAACGGCGACCTACAGTGACACGAAGCTGTGGGTGACGACACTCAGCCGGGCCGGCGCTCATCGATGGCCGGACACGACCAGTCACGCAGTCGACCCGGGCTGGGTTCCCACCCGGATGGGCGGGTCGGCTGCGCCGGACGATCTCGTCGAAGGCCACCGGACTCAGACGTGGCTGGCGACCGATCCCGATGTCAGACCCGCCACCGGCGGGTACTGGCACCATCGGCGCACGCAGTCCCCGCACTCCGCGGCAACCGACGTCGACTTTCAGACCCGCCTCCTCGCCGCGCTCGCCCGACGCACCGGCATCCATCTCGATTGACTCGGCGGCGCGTGGACCGCGTCCCCGTGGCATGACTCGCCCGGGGGCGTCGTCGACGAGCGGGGAACGTCTAAGGGCGAGTTCTTCGTGGCCCGGCGGGCTCTATTCACCGGTGCAGTCGTCAGGGCAGACTGGGCCCGGAGAGGCAGGTGGCAGAGCATGGCGAACAGACAATCGATTCGCGTCTCAGAAGATGGGCAGGCGGTGGCGCCGCCGACGGAGCCGCTCGGCGGCGCCGCATTCGACGACTCCACTGACGGCACGGCGCTGTACTGGCTCGGGATGGCCGGCTTCCTCATCAACTCACGGGGAACCCTCCTGATGGTGGACCCCGTCCTCGGCGGTTTCGACATGCCGCTGCTCATCGAGTTGCCTGCGCAAACCTCTGACATTTCCCGCCTGGACGCGGTGCTGGTCACCCACGCCGACAACGATCACTTCAGCATCCCGACCTGCATCGACGTCGTTCCGGTCACCGGCGAGTTCCACTCCACGAACTACGTCGCCGAGGTGATGCGCGAGCACGGCATCCCAGGCACCGGTCACCACATCGGCGACCGATTCTCTGTAGGCCCGCTGTCGATCGAGGTGCTGCCGGCTGATCACGCATGGCAGAACGACGATCCAGAACCCGGAACCCGGACATTCCTCGACGAGGACTCATGCGGCTTCTGGATCACCACGCCCGAAGGCACGATCTGGGCGCCAGGCGACTCTCGTCTCATTCGGGATCACCATCTCACCATGCCGTCCCCGACGGCGTTGCTGTTCGACTTCTCGGATAGCGACTGGCACTTCGGCTTGGACGGCGCGGTCGAGATGGCCAATGCCTACCCCGACGCTCGGTTGCTCCTTCACCACTGGGGATCGGTCGATTCGCCGGACTTCTCACCCTTCAACGGCAACCCCGAGGATCTCTTCGACGTCGTGGTCAACCCCGATCGGATCCAAATCCTCGCTCCCGGAGAAGCCTTCGCACTCTGAACGCAGGAGGCCCGACCGGTCGCCGCATCTAAGCCACTGGCGGACCGCTCTCTGGGGGACGGGCTGGGCGACCGCGAGTATCCTGAGGTGCCGATTCTCGGCGAGTCTGAAGCGCGTGGAGTGCGTGATTTCAAGGATGTGACGGCGTTTGCTGTCGCCGAAGACCGATGAGGGGCCGCACCCGCGAAGGTGGTGTGCACGGGCCGGTCCGATGTGCTTTCGCGGATGATCGGCGGGGCCACGAGAGTCGCAGTCTGGGGATGCGGCGCCCGGCATCGTCTGCGCTGAACAGGTAGAGACTCTCCGCACAGGAGTCGGGAAAGGCATTGACATTGGTTGACGACGAGCAGTCACCTCACGCCGAAGAGCGGACGCTGCGTGCTCTCTTCGACACCGTTGTGCCCGCGGATCACTGGCCAGCGGGCTGGGACGGTGGCGTCGAGCGTCTGCTCCGCGAGCACGGCTCCGACTTCATGGCGTGGACCACGACTCCACTCGCAACCGCGGCGCAGGTCGCGGACCGGGCCGCGATCCTCCGCCATGCAAGACCCTTCGCCGCGCTCGCGCCCGCGGAGCAGTCGGCCGTGTTCGCCTCACTTTTGGAAGCAGAGCACAGTGCCGGTCCCCTGAGTGCGTTGATCACCATCGCATACCAGGCGTACTACGGCGGCACGCGCCAACCGGCCGGGTGGGGAATGGTCGGATATTCAGCGGTGCCCGACGGCGTCGAACCGCTCGATGTCGCCGACCCTCCCGGAATCGACGCCGACTCGCTCGCGGACACCTATGACGTGATCGTGATCGGTGCGGGCGCGGGCGGTGGCGCCGTCGCCGCGGAGCTCGCCGAGCGCGGCAAGCACGTTCTTCTGATCGAGCGCGCCCAGCCGATGCGGAGCAGCGAGCTTCGGGGGAACCACCTCCAAGGCAAGCGAACCGGGCTGTACGACGTGCGAGTCGGTCCGCACGCAGGCAACCCCCGAGTCCTCGAGCACCCCGACGGGACGACCGAAGTTCTGCAGGCCGAAGGGGATTCGCTGGCCTATGGATTGAATGCGATGGCGCTGGGCGGCGGAACCCGCGTCTGGCAGGGGATGTCGTGGCGATTCTGGGAGCAGGACTTCCGCATGGCCTCCACCTACGGCACCCCGGCAGGAAGCACGCTCGCCGACTGGCCGTTCGGGTACTCCGAGCTGGAGCCCTATTACGAGCGCGCCGAGTGGGAACTCGGAGTCGCGGGGGACGCGGACAGCGCTGTGGGGCGGGCGACTCCGCGACGACGCGGCTATCCCATGCCGGCGCTCCGCAGCGACCGCACGCGGGAGGCACTCACCATCGCCGGTCGGCGGCTCGGGATCACGACGTCCCCCATTCCCTTCGCCATCAACTCCGTCGATCGAGACAGCCGAGCGGCGTGCGTGCACTGCGCGCAATGCATCGGGCATGCGTGCCCGGTGGATGCGAAGAACGGAGCGCAGAACACGTTCATCCCCCGCGCTCTCGCCACCGACCGCACCGACCTGCTGCTCGGCGCCCAGGTCACATCCATCGAACACAGCGGTGATGGGACGGCTACAGGTGTCAGCGGAGTCGTCGAGGATCGCAACGGGGAACGGCGGTTCCGGGCGCGCGCGGACCGGATCGTCGTCGCGGCCGGAGCCATCGAGACCGCGCGACTGCTGCTGGCCTCCGGATTGGGCAACGACTGGGTCGGCCGCAACCACATGACCCACGGCGTCGCACTCGCGATCGCCGGCTCGGGCCCCGACATCAAAGAGACAGTCGGCCCCGGTCACTCGGTCGCCACCGTCGACTTCGTTCACCGCGACCGGAACGGCTGGGGAGGTGGAGTGATCTTCGACGCGCCCTTGCAATTCCCGTACGACAAGGCACAAGCAGGCCGGGAGTTCGCGCCGGCGCCGTTCGGCGCCGAACACAAGGCATGGATGCGCGAGACGCCGAACCTGGCGGGGACGATGTCGATGGTGCAGGAGATTCCCCACGAGTGGACCCGTGTCACGGTGGATCCGGTCGTCAAGGACCGACGCGGGATGCCTGCTGCACGTCTGCGCGGAACCGCTCACGATGCGACGCGGGCGAACGTGGCCGCGATGGCGCAGCATTGCTCCGATTGGCTGAGCGCAGCCGGCGGTGAGCAGATCATCACTCGCGAGATGTCGGTCGCGCCGCAGGGTCAGGAGCACTCGGCGGGCACTGCACGGCTGTCCAGCGATCCCGCGCACGGGGCATGCGATCCGCAGGGGCGGGTGTGGGGAACCCGAAACGTCTACGTCGCAGACGCATCGCTGCATGTGACCAACGGCGGGTTCAATCCTGCACTCACGGTCATCGCTAACGCCCTCCGGGTCGGCGCTCTCATGCCTGACTGACGCATCGCAGCCATCGAGTCCCAGTGAAAGACATCATGCACCCAGTGCGAATGTCCCTGCTGTCGACTGTCAGGCCGGATTGCGGACGTTGCGCGAGACGCGGGCTCAGACTCTGGGCCACAATGAATCGATCGAACTCGACGGCGGCAGCGGCCCGCCCAGATTCGAAGCGGCGACACTCACACCTCATGCGAGTTCCCCCTCGTCAACCGCGCGGTTAGGCTCTCGGTGCTGGAGGTGATTGCACATGCGGAACCCCCCGACTCTGCCGCTCGTTCTCACCCTCGTTTCTGCGCAGTTCGTGGTGATGCTCGACTCCAGCATCCTCAACGTCGCGCTGCCGTCGATCGCGACTGATCTCGGCTTGACGCCCGTCGGAACCGCCTGGGTCCTGAACGCCTACTTCCTCACCTTCGGGGGTCTGTTGCTGATCTCCGGTCGCGCCGCGGACGTCTTCGGGCGGCGCCGGATGTTTCTCTTCGGCGCCGGCGTGCTCGTCGCCGGCTCGCTGCTCGGCGGGTTTGCGACAACCGACACGCTGCTTATCGGTGCGAGGTTTGTCCAGGGTGCGGGCGCGGCGATGCTGAGCCCGGCCGCCATGTCGGTCATCCTGGCCAGCTTCACCGGTCGGGACCGAGTACGGGCGATGAGCGGGTGGGGTGCCGCATCCACCGTCGGGGGAGCAGCCGGCGTAACCGTCGGCGGACTCCTCACCGCAGCGCTCGGGTGGCAGAGCGTGCTCTTCGTCACTGGCGGGGTCGCGGCCGCCATCGGGGTGGCAGGCTGGGCGCTCCTCCCAGCAGGGAAGGAGGCCGCGCGGCGCTCGTTCGACGCCGCCGGCGCAACCCTCGTCACCGGAGCGGCGGTCGCCGTCGTGTTCGGAGTGCTGTCAGCACCGCACAGCGGGCTCGTCTCGGCAGAGGTCATCGGTGCGGCCGCTGTCGCTGTCGCATGCCTGGTCGGGTTCGGTCTCGTCGAGAAGCGGGCGGCCGACCCCATCCTGCCCGCGCGCGTGCTTCGTGACGCTCGCGTGGCCGGTGGGGTGGCGGTGAATCTTCTGGGCGGCGGTGCCCGCGTCGCGTGTTTCGTGCTCGTCGCCCTGCTGCTGCAGCAGGTCCTCGACTATGGCCCGGCTCTCGCCGGTCTCGCGATGCTGCCGACATCGCTCGCGGGGTTCGCGGTCAGCATCCTCGTTCTTCCGAGGGCGCTCAACGGGCTCGGACCTCAGCGGGTGGCGGTCATCGGGCTCTTGCTGCTGGTGGTTGCGCACCTCATTCTTGCCACGGTCGACAATGGCGACTCGTACCTGCTGCGGGTCCTGCCGGCACTCGTCATCGCCGCGGCCGGCGTCGCATTCAGCTTCACGCCCACGACACTCGTCATATCCGAGGGCATAGCCGCCCGAAACTCGGGCGTCAGCTCGGGTCTCGCCTCCTCGACGGCCCAGATCGGCGGGGCAATCGGGATCGCCGTCTTCGGTGCGCTCGACGCCGCCCGCCGCGCGGCCGT
Organism: Microbacterium pumilum; assembly: GCF_039530225.1. Lineage (NCBI taxonomy): Bacteria > Bacillati > Actinomycetota > Actinomycetes > Micrococcales > Microbacteriaceae > Microbacterium > Microbacterium pumilum. The sequence continues at coordinate 382,140 of NZ_BAAAOH010000001.1, read as the reverse complement.
GTTCGGGGCCGGCGGCACGGCGCTCGCGGCGGCCGAAGCGGGCCTTCAGGCTGCCTTCCTGGGGGCGGCCACCGCGGCTGCCGCTGCGGCAATCGTCGCAGTCCTCACCTTCCCCGCACTGCGGGTGAGGTTCACACGCAGACAGCGACCCGTCGAAGCGGATGCGGAAAGTTGAGCGACCCGCCCCGCAAAGGCTACGCGCGGCAGATTCAGTGAGTTCGCTCCGGTGCCGATTCCCGGTGCCTGATTTCGCCGGCCTATCCCGCGAGGAAATCTGAGCTTAGGATCCGGACATGACCAGCTTGGCTGAGCGGTTTGCAGCGAATGCACGGCTTGTCATTTTCGTCGGGTCCGGAGTTTCATCCATACCCCCGACGAGCCTGCCTTCGTGGTGGGGTATGAACCGCTCCGTCATCGTGGCGCTCGCCGATCGGGCCAAGGACTTGATCGGAGCTGCGCAAGCGCAAGACCTGGCGCACGCGATTACCGCGCGGCAGGAAGCCAGCCGGTTCCCCCCGGAATACCAAGCCGAGGTCATTGTCGCTCGGTTACGAGAGTCCTACTTCACGGTCCTGCAGTCACTCGACAGTGAGACACCCAACGACGTCCATCTGAGGATCGCAGCCCTGGCGAAGTCGGGATGCGTTCCTGCCGTCGTGACAACCAACTTCGACCGGGCGCTGGAAGCCGCGTTCCGGCAGCTCGACGCGCCTTACGAAGTATGGGCGAATGCGGCCGAGTTCGGCAGCGTCGGCAGTCGGTGGCGCGAGGAGGGTAGCGCTGGCAGGCCATGCCCGATCATCAAGCTCCATGGGTCAGTCGAGAGCCCGAACACTCTCGTGGACACTCTGTCTCAACGCAAGCGTGGCTTCACGCCTGACGTTTCGGCCTGCATACGGGATTTGCTTCGCTTGGACCACTGGCTGTTCCTGGGCTACTCAGGTGGCGATCTGATGGCAGACGAGAACTATCTGTTCTTGAAGCCCGATGCTGCGGTAGCCCAGGGATTCACCTGGCTGGTACGAGGCGAGGAAGCGCCTGTCTCCGCTGTTTCGGCAACCCGAGCCCTATACGGCGGACGAGCGGAGATCGTCCACGGCGAGCTACCCGGGTGGCTGGCTGGATTTTCAGCGCCGCTACTCCGGCACACTGTGCCCGCTGGCGCCACACTGACGGCTGAAGAAGCCGCAAGAGTTGTCAAGCAGGCGAACGCGCGAGTGGCCGAGAAGGCACGCGAATGGGCGGCATCCGAGCGATTCGACAGGATCGCGCTCGTCTTCGCAGATCTCCTGACCGCCGTCGGCGAGCCCGCCGCCGGACTTGAAGTCCTCGAGAGACTGTACGAGGCACAGCCGCCCCTCGAGCGGAAATCACCGTACTTCGGGGTCGTCGTCGACTCACTCGCCAACGCCTACAGTGACGCAGACCGACTCGACGAGGCGATCGCCCTCTTCCAGGACGTGATTGCGATCTTCGCTCCGCTTGCCGAGGAAGAACAGCACCTCGGTGCCCTCAACAACCTCGCACTCGTCTACCAGAAGCAGGGGCGCACCAAGGATGCGCTGCATGTCTACGAACAGGTTCTCGCGTTCGCTGAGGAGCACGACCGACAGGATGTGCGGGGGGTGGCCCTTCACAACCTTGGCATGGTGCGAACTCTCCTAGGCGAGTACGACGAGGCTGAGCGTCTGTACAAACAGGAGCTTGAAATCGTCCAGGCACTCGGGGATGAGCCGGCTCGCGCGCACGCGTTGAACAATCTGGGGGACCTCGAAGTGTCGAGGCGTCGTTTCGAATCTGCGAGGGGATACCTGGGACAAGCTCTCGCGATCCGCGACCGGATCGGTGATGACCTGGGCGCCGCCCAGTCGCGTGGGAACCTGGCGAACATTGATCTCTTCGAGGGTTCCTACGAGGCCGCCCTTGAGCTGTACCAGCAGAACCTCCTCGTGTTCGAGCGATTCGGCAACCGAAGTCTGGCGCTGCGCACATTGTCGAATATCGCACGGATCAAAGAGAACACCGGTCAGCGCGATGAGGCAACCAACCTGTTGAACGAGGTGCTCGCCGATCCTGTTGCCAGGTCCGCTCCTTCGCTCCGGGCTCAGGCCCTGCAGATACTCGGTGAAATACAGCAGAAGGAGGGCGAGCCCCGGGCCTCTGTCGACACGTTCAAGGAACTGCTCGACCTGACCGCCTCGATCCTCGACGCCCGCGTGGAGCGCGACGCTCGAGCTGGCCTGGGCATCGCGTTCAAGGATGTCGGGGAGTTGGAGGACGCGATAGCAGAACTACGGAAAGCGGTCCTTCTGACCGAGGATCACAGCCTCGACAATCTCCAATGGGTTACCGAGCATCTTGCCGATGCAATGAACAAGAAGGGACTTGAGGTTCAGCAGGAAGGGGACTTTGCGGCGGCCCTACCTCTCTTCTTCGAAGCCTTGGAAAGGTGGAGGAAGCTCGGATCGCCGTGGAACGAGGGCCAGACACTGCGAAACATAGCGAACACTTATGCGCAGCAACAGCAGCTCGCAGAGGCGGCGTCGGTCTTCGAGCAATCCGCGGCTGCGCTTCTCAAGGGCGGCGACCGCACCGACGCAGACGAAGTCTCAATGACGGCAGGCCAAATCTATCTGGTGCTTGGACGACTGGATGACGGCGGCCACATATTCCGGGAGATCCTGGCGCGCACCGAGGGCCTTGAAGAGCGTGCGGATTCGATGAATCGGATGGGGCAATTCGCCGAACAACTCCTCGTAGGCGGCGAAGTCAACCGTGGACTCTGGTTGTTCGCTGCCCTCGCGGAGTGGAATCAGCAGGACGGCTTTCCCGAGGACGCCGCAGCGTGCTTCATGAACATCGCACTCATCCGCAGGCAACTCGGCGACACGGATGAGGCCCGCCACGCACTGAATCAGGCGATGAGTCTGCTCGATCACGTTCCGGACAGTCCGTTGCTCGCTCAAGCGCGGGCCCGTCTGGAGGAGCTCCCTGATTCAGCGTGACCGCGTGGAAGGGTTCGCGGTCTGCGTTCGATTGCGCCGGCTTCCTCAGGCGCTCGGATCTATGATCTCCGTCGAGACGACGTCTCCCAGGCTCGACAGTCGCTGCAGCCGGATGGCACCCATCGGTGAGGCGGGGTCGTGGGGGATCACACGGATGCTCTCACCTCCCCCTACCGCGGGCGATCGGTAACCCTGCATCCCGGCCGGTCCCGCCGACCACTCGATCCGTGTCTCCGGCACAGGCGAGGCGTTGAGCACCGTGAGCCCGGGACGCCCGGCCATCCAACGGACAGACGCGTCCGCGGCGCCGATTCCGAGGGGCACGGACCAGGTCACCCCGGCGCGTCCGGGCGCGGCATCCGTCGACAGACGCACGGTCGCGACGCGATCGCCCGCATCCGACGTGATGCGCACCCCCGGCCGACTGGTGCCCAGCGAGAGTCCGTGAACCGTGTCACGGCCGCCAGAAGACAGCTTCGCGGTGATGGCCACGACCCCCGACCGGCTCAGCATGACGTGCTCGTACTCGCCGCCGCGCCCCCGCAGCGTGACCACGATGTCCGGGTGCAATCGACCCCGCAGGGCGATGACCCGGGGGCCCTCCTCGCTGTCGTCGGGCACATCGATCACGGCCGCTTCCGGCCACGCCCCGGGTGTGAGTGCGCCGATCAGGCCTCCCAGGTCGACATCGAGATCCTTCCTGATCCCCGTCACGATGCTCGGGCCGGCGACGTGCAGGTCTCCCCACGCGGCGGCCACTGCGTCCCCGGCCGGCGCGTCGGCAAGAGCCCCGGCGATCTGCGCGGCGAACTTCGCTCCGCGCAGGTCCGGCGCGATGCGATCCGTCATTTCCGACGCCGCCGCATACGTTCCCCGGAGCGAGATGCCTGCCTCGTCAGAGCTCTGCACCCTGGTGACCGAAGTGCCGAGCGCCTCGGCGAGAAGCCCGGCCTTCCGGCCGTGCGCGGAGAGCGAGTCGAGCAGATCGCGACGTTGATCGCCGTAGAGCTTGCGCCCACCCGCCTCCACCTGTTCGACGGTCGCCCCGACCGACCCGAAGATGCCGGTGAAGAAGCCGATGAGCCCGGACTTGAGGAACCAGTACGGAGTCACCCGCGGCTCAGCGATGACGCTTTCGGGCATGTCGATCATTCGTACCGGCGGGAGCACGCCGCTGACCCACGCGGGACCCATGTACGTCGGGTAGCCATTGAACGTGTAGGAGCCGTTCGCTCTCACCGTGATGACGGAGTCGGCGTCCGCAGCCGGCCACGGCGCGTTCGAGTCCGCGTGGAACATGCGACGCTCGCCGGCGGGGCTGATGTCGGTCCGGTAGACGAGGACCGCATGCCCGCTCGTCGAGCCGGTGAGGTTCAGCACGACCGGCTTGCCCGTCGCAGCGAGAGCCGCGCTGACGCGCGCCCACACCTTTCGCGGATCGTACATGTCGATCGACGCCTGGCAGTCCGCGATCCATTGCCACACGCTGGCCGACTGGAAGGAGCCCTGACCTCTGTTGATGATCCGCCACACATCGTCGCCGGTCTCGGCGAAGGTCGTCGTGTCGTCACTGAGCGGCTGCTCGAGTTCGTTCCGCCCCTCGAATGCGTCGAGCGCTGACGTCGAAAAGCCGTAGCAGTTGCCGCCGTCGGCCGTCGACACGTAGATGGAGTCGAAGAACTCGCGCTCTGCCTTGCCCGCGCGGTCGCGGTCTGGCGCCAGGATGTCGGCGAATGTCTCGTGGTAGATGTCCCAGGGCAGCGCCTTGCGCCCGCGGTTGCGGAATCGATAGAAGTTGTTCTGCCGCAGCCCACCCAGCGTCGCGGCCACATGCGGCGCGATCGAATAGGAGAAGACGACGGCCGTCGCCGACGCCTCATTGCTGTTGTTCCACGTCGACTTGCGCTTCGGATAGTCGCCCAGCGTGTCGGCGTAGCCGAACAGTGCGTCGCCGAAGGTGAACGTCGCCGAGTGCGTCGCGAGATGATCGTCATCGCTCGCCTCATCCCAGTCCCATGCTTCGATCCGGACGTCGATGCGCGTGTCCTCCCGCAACGGGATGCCGGCCGTCTCCCAGCCGTCGAGCACCGCGAAGCTGGGGTTGTTCCCTGCCGGACTCTCGCGGTGCAGCACCTCGACGCCGTTCACGGACACCCATGCCTTGACGAAGACTTCGCCCCGCTTGTCTTCGGGCTCGAAGGCACCGTCGTCGTCGATGAGGCCCGTGTCGACGCGGGCGATCCGCACACGCAGCGCGTCGAACCATCCGACCTTGTCGGTGTGCGCGAGCACGCCACGCTCGAACGTCTGCCATGTCACGGTGGTGTCGTCCTCGACGGCGACCTGCGCCGGCCCGGTCGGCATTCCCCAGTGCGCCACTCCGCCGCTGATGAGGAATCCGTCGAGGATCGGCTGGGTGACGATGACGGGCCCGAGTCCAGCGGTCCAGTAGATCGAGCCGCGCTCGAACGTCGAGAGCCTCGCGCCGCGCACTCCCTCGATGTCGTGCTCATCGGATGTCGGGAGTCCCAGGTGCGCGCTGTTGGGCGGCACGAAGAGCGCGACGGCGTCGCTCGACTTCGCAAGATAGTGGGTCAGGATCGCGCCGTGCACTTCGTGCGCGCCGGTGCGTGGCGACCAGTAGATGCGGCCACCTCCGAAGACGACGCTGCGACTGTCGGGCGGCCCGTCGTACTTGGTGGCAGGAGCGGCTTCACGCCCCTCCGGCAGACCCAAGAAGCCCCGGGACCCACCGTGGATGAGCCACAGCGCGAGGATCTGCTCGTAAATGGTGAACGCCTCCTGCGCGGTGGAGACGATGATGCCGTGCTCGAACAGCTGAGCACGAGGACCGACGAGGTTCCACCCGATGCCCTCGAACTCGATGCGGACGCCATCGCGAGATGCAGCCGCGGCCTCGATGAGTGCGCCGACCTCCTTCTTCTGCTTCGCTATCCCGGTGAGAGCGAGGGCTTCGGCGTTCGCCCCGAACGACTGGACGAGCTGGCCCGCCAGTGGGTCGCGCAGGAAGAGATGCGGAGAGAGGCCCATCGCCTGCGAGGCCGAGATGGTGCCCGACGCGAGCTGAGCGCCCAACTCGCCGAGCAGCCTCGGTACCGCGTCGCTCGGCACTGTCACCGTGTCGGCCGGCGCCTCGGCCTGGGCCGCCACCGGACTGACGGCGGGCAGTTCGAGCTTCAGCCCCCTCACCCCCACCCGCGGCAAGCGCAGCACTCGAGCCGCCGCCTCCGCAGGCAGCTCGGGGGTGTCCTCTCGGATCGCGAGCTTCCAGACCGCCCCTCGCGCATTCTCGCCGCCATGCAAGGCCTCCCGGACGGCGTTCACAACCCGCGCGGCGTTGCCTCTTCCGGCGTTCTCGATCGCTGCACCGTCGTCGTCCACGCCACCGCCGCGCATCCAGACAACGCGACCGGCGTTGCCTTCCTCTCTGCGCCGTACGCCACCTCGGAGGATCCCGCCTACCTCGGGGCTGTCCTCGGTATGTCCCAAAGCCGTTGCGACCCATGCGGCATCGATGGGAGGCGCCGCAGCGCGGTGGGCCGAATCGTCGCGGTGCTCGGCTGTCGCGAACGCCTCCCATCCGCGACTCCTTGCGACTCGTTCGGCCTTGGACCGTGCCTTACCTTCGACGACGAAATCGGAGGCCTTCAGCCTGCCGGTCTGCTTGAGGATGTCACCGAGGGTGATGCCGCTCGCCCCCGTCCCGCGCGGCGCGTTGATGTAGTCGAGCACCGCGTCGAGGGCCATCTCCTGGCTCGTCGGCAGACCGAGAGGGCCGAGATGGCCACCCTCGGCCTCGTACGCTCGCAGCACCCGCCCGCTCACGTCGTGCGCGCCGGTGGTCGGCGACCAGTACACGTTGCCGAATAGGTGCTTGCGCATCCGGAGCGCGCCGAACATCGATTCCGGTCCCTGCGCCGGGCCGAGGTATGGTGCCGCACCGGAGGCGATGAAAGCGTCGATCGCGCCGATTCCTGCGCTGACGGCATCCGCGATCGCCGACTCCTGGGCCGCGTCGAGCTGATCGCGCAGCCTCGCCCCGAGTATTGTGACGCTCGATGAGCCGCCTTGGGGCACGAGGCCGATCGTGACCTTGCCTCGTGCGTCGGGGACGGATGCCGCGAGCTCTACCCTGCCCGCAACACCGTTCTGCACGACCCACACCGCTTGGCTCCCCGTGGCCCAGACCCCGAGGTGAACGATTGCACCGTCACCCGGGTCGAGGATGGCGCTGCGCAAGACGACTGCGACGCCACTCGTACGGATGGTCGCCGCGACCCAGAAAGCGGTGGGCGACCCACCCGGATTCAAAGTCAATTCGACCGGCGAGCCGACGCCTCGGACGAGGCTCACGGGTTCGATGATGCGCGCGTCGCGGATCCAGAGGTCCAGCGCGAACTCCCCGAAGACCGCCGCGTTCTTCGTCGTGTCGACGGTCAACGGCTTCCCGCGGGCGGGACTCCACGCGTGGAGAGCGCCCGTGACCAGCCCGGGCACGGTGAAGGGGGTCGCGAGCGGGATGGTGGTCAGCGCCGCCGGAGTCGTCGAGAGCGGCCATGCTGCCGCGATCGTGTAGCCCGTGGGGGTGAAGGAGAGAGCGAAGACCGACGACATGGAAACGCCTTTCGGGGACTGTTGCTGCGCGGCACTGCGGGGCGGGCGGCAGTCGGGCTCGATCGTGAACAGCATCGACGGACGGCTGTCACCCGTCCTACCACCAGGAGTGAGCGACCGCGAGGGGGTGCCTGAGCTGCCTCCGACTCTCAGCCATGGCGACGTTGTCCTTCTCGGGTGGGATGTGGTGATGGGCGTGGAAGGTTACGCGCCGGACGTCAGTCTGGCAACCCGGGCCGATCTCACGGTTCGCCCGCTTAGCTTGCTCCTCATGACCTCGGATATCTCACAGCCACGGCAGCCCGGTGCACCCGTCTACGACGCGACGTCGACCAGTGCCGCCGTTCCGGTGGACCCGGAGCACACGCTTCATCGGGATGTACTCGCCCGAGAGAAGGAAGAGTTCGGTGGTTTCAAGTTCGGGACCGCGTTCTTCGGCTGGCTGACCGCGACCGGTACCGTCGTCATCCTGACAGCACTGGTCGCGACCATCGGCGCTGCCCTCGGACTGGGCTCTGAGGGTACCGTCGATGAGGCCGTGGACACCGCTGCCGATAACGCGATGATGGTCGGAATCGTGAGCGCCGTGGTCTTGGGACTCGTGCTCTTCGTCGCATACTTCGCTGGGGGATATGTGGCTGGACGTATGGCCCGTTTCAGCGGGGTGAAGCAGGGCATCGCAGTCTGGATATGGGCAGTAGGGATGGCCATCATCGTCGCCATAATCACGGCCGTCGCGGGCAGCCAGTGGGACATCCTCGCCAACCTCGACAGCTTCCCTCGCATCCCCGTGACACCGGAGACCGCGACGACAACCGGCATCCTGACCGCACTCGGCGCCGCTGTGGTCACTCTCATCGGCGCAATCCTCGGCGGCATGACAGGAATGCGCTACCACCGCAAAGTCGACCGGGTCGGCCTCGGCAGATAGCCGGCCGTCACCGACGGATCTCAGCGAGACGAGTGAAAATGATCAACATCCAGAACAGCGCCAGCCTCATCGGAGCCGACGTCACCGACGTCGACGGCAAGAACATCGGCTCGGTTGGGCAGATCTTCGTGAATCCCACGACCGGCACGCCGACGTGGGCCACGGTCAAGAGTGGCCTGTTCGGCACCTCACAATCCTTCGTTCCGCTCGAGCGCGCAGACGAGGTCGGCGGCGACCTGCACCTGCCGTTCACGAAGGACGCCGTGAGGGATTCCCCTCGCACGGCGACCGACGGCGAACTGTCGGAAGACGATGCCGACAAACTCCTCGTGTACTACCGGGGGCCCGCTACGGTCTCGCCCGTTGGCTATTGAGCGGCGATGCGACGTCGGTCGTGAACGACCAGGCGGCGTCCTGCTAGCCTGATGCGCGTCTCAACTGGCGTGCCGCCACTCCGGATGGCGCCCATAACTCGAAGGAGAGACCATGCTGTGGACCATTCTCGGCCTCATCGTCATCGGCCTGATCGCAGGCCTCATCGCCCGCGCCGTCATTCCCGGCAAGCAGAGCATCGGCATCCTGCTGACGATCGTTCTCGGGATCGTCGGCTCGTTCGTCGGAGGCTTCCTCGGATTCCTCATCTTCAGGAGTGACCCGAATGGCGGCTTCCTCCAGCCCGCCGGCATCATCGGATCCATCATCGGCGCGATCATCGTGCTCGGCCTCTACGTCCTGTTCACCCGCCGCCGCGCAACGCGATCCTGATACATCCGGCGGGCTCGACGGCCGGCCGCTTCGCTGTCACACGCCGACGTGTGAGTTCCTCACCTACCGAGCAGGACGAACTCGCGCTCAGCGGATGCCGGGCGATGGCCGGAAGGCCAGGGAGTGGGTGGCGGAATCCCCATCGGCGGCGGTGCGTCGCTGAGCTGCCAGATCTCCCGGCGCGATGAGGATGAGGACGATGAGCAGGCTGATGCCCAGAAAGATGCTCGCTCCCGTCAGCGCGCCGACCGCTTCTGCCGTGATCGCCGCAGCCCCGCCCGTGGTTCCCGCGGCGGCGGCGCCCGCGACGGCGACGAGGATGCCCAGACCCAGCGATGACCCGATCTGGTGGAAGGTGTTGACGACTCCGGATGCCGCACCGGCGTCGGATGCGGTCGCTCCGGCGATCCCGAACGTGGTCATGGGTGCGAACGCGAGGCCCTGGCCGGCTCCGATCAGCAGCATCGGAAGCGCGACGGCGGTGACGTAGTCGCTCGTTGTCGTGATGCGGCTGAGCCAGAACATGCCGCCGAGCGTGAGCGCGACCCCCGTGATCAGCGGGAGGGTGTTGCCGAACCGGGCGGTGAGCTGCGGGATCGCCATCGCGACAGCGAAGTTGACCAGGGTCATCGGCAAGAACGCGACTCCGGCCTGGATGGGAGTGAAGCCGAGTGCCTCCTGCAGGTACTGGCTGGTGAAGAAGAAGAACCCGATCATCGCGCCGAGATACAGCAGTCGGGTCAGGTAGGCGCCCGTTCGGGTACGGCTGGCGAAGAGGCGCAGCGGCATGATGGGCTGCGTGGCTCGTGCCTCGGTGACGATGAACGCGATGAGAACCACAACGGCGACGGCGAACCCGATCACGGTCGGCGGATTCGTCCACCCCGATTCGGCGGCGTTGAGGATCGCGAACACGAGTGCACCGACGCCGAGGGTGGAGGTGATCGCGCCGACGAGGTCGAAGCGGCCGGGCAGGGCGGGGGTGCCCGGCAGGAATCGCGGCGCCAGAAGGAGCATCGCGAGGCCGATGGGCACGTTGATGAAGAACCCGGCGCGCCACGAGAACCAGGACGCCATCGCGCCACCGACAACCAGGCCGAGGCTCGCACCGATGCCGGCGGTGGCCGAGTACCACGCGACCGCGCGGGAGCGTTCCCTGCCCTCGAAGGTGGCGGTGATGAGCGACAACGCCGAGGGGGCGACGATAGCCGCACCGATGCCCTGGATGGCGCGGGCTGTGATGATCCACCATCCCGCCGGCGAGAGGGCGATCAGCAGAGATGCGACGGAGAAGACGATGAGGCCGAAGATGAACACGGGCTTGCGTCCGAGGATTTCGCCGGCGCGAGCGCCCAGCAGAAGAAATCCGCCGAAGACGAGCGTGTACGCGTTCTGCACCCACGCCAACTCCGTGCCGGTCAGTTGCAGGTCGGCTTGCAGGCTGGGCAGAGCGGTGAAGATCACAGAGTTGTCGAGCAGGATCATGAAGTAGCTGACCAGGACGATCGTCAGGAGGGCACCCTTGTGGAGCGGCGTGGTGCGGACCGCATCCGATGTGAGGGTCGACGCGTTCCCGGCCATCAGACCGTGACCATCGGAACTGTTTCGAGGCGCACGTCGGCGGCGCCGTTCATGTAAGTCGCGAGCATGCGAGAAGACTCCTCGGGATCATCAGTGGATGGATCCAGTTGACCCCGCGCCGAACTCTTGTGGCAGTGACGGCCGTCCCCGGTACTGCCAGACCCTCCCGGGCGTGACCGCAGGCGCGTACCGTCGAGAATCATGGACCATCGCAGCGAGGTGCGGGAGTTCCTGGCCAGCCGCCGGGACCGCATCACACCAGACCAAGCCGGCCTTCCCGCGTACGGCGGCAACCGGCGGGTGCCCGGGCTGCGCCGTGAAGAAGTCGCCATGCTCGCCGGAGTCAGCGTGGACTATTACACCCGGCTCGAGCGCGGTGACCTCTCGGGAGCATCCGACAGCGTCCTCGACTCCCTGGCCCGCGCCCTGCAACTGGATGACGCCGAGACGGCGCACCTGTTCGACCTTGCGCGCACCGCCAACGCGTCTCCGACGGCCCGGAAGCCGCGGAAACGTGTTGACGCCATCCGTCCCAGCATCCAGCGCCTGCTCGACGCGATCACCGACGCGCCCGCACTGGTGCGCAACAACTACTTCGACTACGTCGCGACCAACCCGCTCGGTCGAGCGCTTTACGCGCCCATCTTCGACGAGCCCCTGCCCAACAGCGCCAAGTTCGCGTTCCTCAACCCCGCAGCGCCAGACTTCTACGTCGACTGGGAGAAGAACACTCAGGAGCTCGTCGCGACTCTGCGCGGCGAGGCTGGCCGAAACCCCTACGACAAGCGCCTCACCGATCTCGTCGGCGAGCTGTCGACCCGGTCGGAGCGGTTCCGGACGCTTTGGGCGGCGCACAACGTCCGTTACCACCGCAGTGGCATCAAACGCCTTCACCACCCGGTCGTCGGCGATCTGGAGCTCACCTACGAGGCTTTCGAACTCCCGGCCGACCCCGGACTCACGCTGCAGACCTACACCGCCGAACCGGGGTCGCCGTCCGCCGACGCCCTCCGGGTGCTCGGCAGCTGGGCGGCCTCTCATGCACCGCCGGCGGCCGCACCCCGGAACATGCCTGCGGACTGACGATGCCCGCATCTGAATGCGACCCGATCGTCGCGGAAGGAGATTCACACGTGAACATCGAGCCCCAGCATCCGACCGCCGAGAACCCGCCTGAGCAGTTCGCGGACGACCGTGCGGCGACGACGACGTGGAAAGAGCACATCACGGATGACGAATTCAACGGCTCGTTGACGACAGCCGGCGCCGTGGGAGGCAACCGATGAGCGGGTGGACGGCTGCTGAACTCCGCGAACTCGATCGGGCATCCGAGGTGCGTGTCGCAGGGCGTCGCGCCGACGGATCATCCCGAACCCCGGTGATCGTGTGGCACGTCGTGGTCGACGGCTCACTGTACCTGCGCTCCGTCAAGGGTCCGCAGGGTGAGTGGTACAGGGGCGTCGCCCGGCACTTCGAGGGATTCCTCAGCTGGAGCGGGCAGACCCGGGCCGTGACCTACACGCTCGACAGCGCTCGTGACGCGGCGATCGACGCCGCTTATGCGGCGAAGTACGGCAACGGGTCCGCGACCCGTGCCATCACCAACGAGCTCTCGAAGGAGACAACCTTGCGCATCGACCCGCGCTGACGGGACCCGTCTATCAAACGGCGGGACCCGGTGGCGGTGGCGGCGGTGGCGGGATCGCACCAGCAGGTGGCGGCGGGGTCGCACCGCCCGGCTGCTGCGATGCGACGGCCCCACCCGCGGAATAGTGCGCCTCCGAGGTCGTGTGCGCGGGCGCCGGCGGTCCGAGGGTCGCCGCCGGTGTCAGATGCCAGGGCCGTTGGCCATTGATCTCCAGCAGCTGGGCGCCGAGACCGAAGAACACCATCGCGAGCCAGACCACGACGTTGAGCCACGGGATCTGCAGCGCGACGATGAGGATCACGCCACCGACGAGCGCCTTGACGACGGGGTGCTGGGTGCCGCGGAACAGGAGGCGCCCGATGTAGTACGCGCCGTATACGAACGTCGCGAAGACCATCAAGGTCCACACCAGCGCGCCGGCCAGCGCGAGAGGTGCGCCGATGATCGTGACCGCCAGGAACAACAAGGCGAGGGGAACAGCGATGGATGCGACGAACCCCACGAGCAGTGCCTTCCACGGCGACGGGATGAGGTGGTCGGTGACGCGGTGCAGCCAGCGCGGGAACAGGAGACCCGCGAGGAGGGTGATGAGGCTGAGCGCGACGAGCGAGTAGAACACGCCCAGGATCCAACCGATGAACACCGCCCAGGGTGAGACTTCGACCCGGGGTGTCTGCGGAGGCTCGACACGCTCCACCGTGCCGTCGACCGCGCCGTCTGCGATCTGAGCATCGTCCCTGCTCATGTACGTCACGCTGCCGCCGACGGACCCGTCGATGACGAGCCGTCCCACGCTGACCGCAACGTCGCGGCCGACGTCGCCGGCGATGGTGACTCTGCCCGCAGCCGCGACCACATCATCGCCGAACGATCCGCTGTCGTCGACCGTGAAGTTCGAGGCGAAGACAGTTCCGCTTCGGGAGACCTCGCCGGTGATCGAAACATCCTGCCCGGCAAGGCGCACGTCGCCGTCCACCGTGCCGGTGATCGTTATCGTCTGGGCTGCGGCGATCACGTCACCCGTGACATCGCCGCTGATGGTGACGCTCTGGCCGGCGGCGTATACGTCGCCGTCGATCGCACCCGAGACATCGATGAACGCACCGGCGTAGAACTGCGGGCCTTCACGACCGTCCACCTCCGAGGCCGCGGTGGGGGCGGGATACGGGGCGGGGGAGGCGGCGACCGCCGCGGCCCCGGTGCCGAGTGTGAGGATGGCGGCCGCGAGGACGAGGGCCACAGAACCGTGAACACGCCGTAGAGCTTTCATCGGGACGCCCCTATCGAATCGACACACAGCAGGATGACCACGCGTCCACTGTGCGGGGTGCGGACGGACTCCGCTAGGCCATAGGTCCCGTTGGCATCGCCGCAGTCGTGCTGTGAACCGGCTGATCCGCAGGGGGCGGGACGAAGGTCCTGGCTGTTCCCGCAGCGCGCGGCGGACGATGGGTATCCCGAACTGGCGGGGAATGCCAAGGAGGCAACATGAGAGCGTTGGTGTACGAAGGCCCCGGTTCGATTGCCTGGCAGGAGATGCCCGATCCTCGAATCCAGAAGCCGACCGATGCGATCGTCAAGATGGAGACGACGACGATCTGCGGGACGGATCTGCACATCCTCAAGGGGGACGTTCCTACCGTGCAACCCGGGCGCATCCTCGGTCATGAGGGTGTTGGCGTCGTCACCGAGGTCGGTGGGGCTGTGACCGAGGTCGCCGTCGGCGATCGCGTGATCGTCTCGTGCATCTCGGCCTGTGGGAAGTGCGGCTACTGTCTCGAGGGGATGTACTCCCACTGCCTCGCCGACGAAGGAGCATCAGGGATCGGCTGGATCCTGGGGCACCTCATCGACGGGACCCAGGCCGAATATGTCCGGGTGCCCTTCGCCGAGACCTCGCTGCACAAGGTGCCTGCGGGGGTCGTCGCCGAGGACGCTGCGATGATCAGCGACATTCTGCCCACGGGGCACGAGATCGGCATCAGATACGGCGCGGTCAAACCGGGCGATATCGTCGCCGTGATCGGCGCGGGCCCGGTTGGCCTCGCCGCGATGACGACAGCGGCCCTCTACGGACCCAGTCGCGTCATCGCGATCGACGTAGACGCCAACCGGGTCGAGCAGGCGAGGCGTTTCGGCGCGAGCGACGGCGTCGTCTCGTCGGCTCCGGACTGGAAGGAGCAGGTGCTCTCCCTCACGGACGGTCTCGGGGTGGATGTCGCCATCGAGGCTGTCGGGATTCCCGCGACGTGGGACATGTCGCTGGCCATCGTCCGGCCGGGCGGCCACGTCGCCAACGTCGGGGTGCACGGCAAGCCCGTGAGCTTCCCGCTCGAGACGGCGTGGATCCAGAACCTCACGATCACGACCGGACTCGTCAACACCAACACGTCGCGCATGCTCATCAAGCTGCTCGCGCAGGGAAGACTCGGCGTGAGCGGCTTCATCAGCCACCGCTTCGCGCTCGACGACATCATGAATGCCTACGACACCTTCGGCCGCGCGGTCGAGACGAAGGCACTCAAGGTCATCCTCACGGCCTGATCACTCCATCCGCTTCTTGCGCGCCCTTCTGCGAGGAGTACACGAATCGACACCATTCACCACACCCCAGACGACCACGCCGGTCACAGACCGGCCGCAGAACCGGCCGGTCGTCGTGGGCCTACGCCATGATCGTGTCTTCAGGACCAAGGGAGCGACCCGCACTTGAGACGCCGGGCCGCCCGCTGGCGCATACCTCCGGACCTCGGCTGCTTCTCGCGATCGTCGCCACGCTCCTGGGCTGGATCGTGGTGTCGGTGGGTCTCGGGGTCGGTCTACCACGCGCGGGTGACGGCGTGGCAGGCACGACGCTCACGCTCGTTCCCCTGGTCGTCGGGATGACGCTCGTAGCCATCGCCGGAACACTGCTGTTCCACGCCGTTCGCAGCTGGGCCCGCCTGATCTTGGCTCCGTGGAGTCTGGCGGTCCTCGTCGGACTGTACTGTCTGTCGCTTGCACTGGCCGCGGTCTATCCGCCGCATGCATCGTCCGACGCCTCGCTCCCGGCCGACGCGACACGGGTCGAGATGATCTCGGCCGACGGCGAACGCTTGGCGGGCTGGTACCTCCCATCACACAACGGCGCTGCGGTCGTGCTGCGCCACGGAGCCGGATCCACGACCGCGGATGTCATGCAGCACGCGCGCGTGCTCAACGACGCCGGGTACGGGGTGCTGGCCACGGACGCTCGCGGTCACGGGGAGAGCGGTGGGCAGGCCATGGATCTCGGCTGGTACGGCGAGCTCGACACCCAGGCGGCCGTCGATCTTCTGGCGGATCGACGGGACGTCGATGCGGGGCGTATCGGGGTGGTCGGGCTCTCGATGGGCGCCGAGGAGGGCATCGGTGCGGCCGGAGTCGACCGGCGGATCCGAGCGGTGGTGGCCGAGGGTGCGACGGGCCGTACCGCGGCGGATAAGGCGTGGCTGGCCGATGAATACGGTGTGCTCGGGCTCGTGCAAGGAGTGCTCGACGCGGGCACGTACGGTCTCGTGGACTTGCTCACGCCCGCCGATCCGCCGCCGACGCTCGAGGCGTCGGTCCACCATTCCTCGCCGACGGCGATGCTTCTTATCGCGGCCGGAGACCGCCCCGACGAGGAGTCGGTCGCCGTGCGGCTCGCCGCGCTCGACCCCTCGCGTGTACAGGTGTGGGTCGTGTCCGGTGCCGGCCACGTGGCAGCCCTTCGCACGGACCCCGCTGACTGGCGGGAGCATGTGATCGGTTTCCTGGATGCCGCCCTCCGAGTCGAACCGCACAGGTGAAGCCCTCGTCCGGCTCCACCCGGCCGTTCTGTGGAGACCCGGCGACACTCGGGCGAGGCGGGCGACGGCGTGGTGGTCCGGCGGGACCTTCGCCCCTGTGCATCACCGGCCCGCACCGCAACGCTGGTCGCAACACCCAAGGAGGCTGCCGTGGGCAACGTGCTTCGAACCAGCGACATCCGGATGTCGGACCTTCACTCCGCAGCAATCGGCGGGCGACGATGAGCGAGCGGCGGACACGGGTGGTGGAATCGGCCGCTCCGTGGGGATTCTTCTTCCTGCTTGCCTACATCGGTGCGGCGGTCTACTTCATCTCGCAGTCGGACGGCAGGTTCTGGGCGGTCGTGCTCGGCCTGCTGCAGGCCACGGTCTGGCCGGCGTACCTCATCTACCACGTACTGGATGTCCTGAGTGCCTGAGCGTGGGCCAGAGGCCGGCGCAACTCTTGCCGGACACCTGCCGCGAGCTAGTCGTCCGCGTCGTCGCTGTGCACGGGCTGGTTCGGCGGATTCCATCCGACATTCAGCGTTCTCAGTGCCGCGGCGACGAGTTCACGCGGGGTTGCCTGCACGAGACGCGGGATCTTGTGGTGTGCGCCCATGCGCGCTATGCCGTAGACGGTGCTCGCGGCGATCTCGCACCGGTTCTGAATCTCACCGTCGCTGACGTCGACGGGTTGGCAAGCGCCCACTACCTCGCGCAGCAGCCTCCAGTAGGCGATCGCGGCCGTCTGCAATGCCCGGTGGTCCCGCATCTGTATTGAGGGACCGTATGCGAGGTCGAAGAGGTGGGGTTGGCGTTCGATGAAAGTCACGTAGTGATCGGCCAGTGCGAGCATCTGCTCGAGCGGATCCGCTCCAGCCTGCGCGACCGCCTCACGCGCCTCGGCCGCGACGGTCGCGAGCCCGGCACCGGCCACCGCGGCAAGAAACCGAGTGCGGCTGCGAAAGTGCGTGTACGGAGCCTGATGGCTCACGCCGATCTCCGCAGCGAGCTTGCGCATACTGAGCTGCTCGGCGGACACCGTCTCGAGGCGCGCGAGCGCGGCGTTCACAAGCCGGGCTTCGAGAGTTCCTGGCCCCCAATCGGCACCATCGGGGGCGCCGGCTTCATCGCTTGACACTGTCAACTGCACGGGACTACCCTATCGCTTGACAGTGTCAAGCTCGATGGAGGACAGCATGGACACCCGAGTCGACAGGCTTCGCATCACCACCCGGGTAGGACCGCTGGATGTGCGTCAGGTCGGGCATGGGTCCGTCGCGCTCCTGTGGCACAGCCTGTTCATCGACAGCACCAGCTGGCAGCGAGTGGAGCCTGAGCTCGCCGAACATCGCCGGCTCATTCTGATCGACGGACCCGGCCACGGACAGAGCGGCGATCCCGGCCATCGCTACAACATGGGCGATTGCGCGGCGGCCGCGTTCGAGGTGCTCGACGCGCTCGCCGTGACGGACAAGGTGGACTGGGTGGGAAACGCGTGGGGCGGCCATGTCGGAATCGTCGCCGCGACGAATCAGCCCGGCCGGCTGCGCAGTCTCATCGCCCTCGGGACGCCGGTGCGTGCGTATCGCTCGGCCGAACGGCGCCGGGTCCGGCTCCTCTCGCTGGCATACCGCGTCCTGGGGCCCGCGAAGTTTCTCACCGACGGCGTCGCGGAGGTGCAGCTTTCAGCCGCCACTCGCGAGCACGACCATGAGGCAGTCGCGCTCACGACGGACTTCCTGCGAACCGCCGACCGGCGACGGCTGTACAACGCCATCCGATCCATCTCGCTCGGCCGAGAAGATCTCGAATCTCGTCTCCCAGGTATCGACATTCCTACGCTCTTCGTGACCGGCTCCGATCACGCGGGCTTCACGCCCGACGAGGCTCGCGCGGCGATCAGCCAGGTTCGGGATGGGCGGGTCGAGGTCGTCGCCGATGCCGCGTACCTCATCCCGCTCGAGCAGCCAGGGCGAACCGTGGAGCTCGTCGAAGACTTCTGGCGGAGCATCACGTGACCAAGCGCAATGCGGTGCCGGTCGTGGCGGTGGTCGCCGCCACTGCACTGGCGTGGTGTGGGTTCTTCGTCCACAACATGGCGGAGTTCCCCGGACAGACGATCCCGACTCCCGATTCGCTGTTTCCGACCTTGGTCTGGATGGCAGCACTGGCTCTGTGGCTCGTTCCCACGACGCGCACGGCAGGGGCCTGGATGCTGCTCGCATGGGCCGTGATCAATCTGGTCGGGGGCGCGATCAGCGTGCTGCCGTTGCCGTTCCTGCCATTCGATCCCGAACAGACGGTCGAGCACTATGCATTCCATGGCCTGTACGCCGCGACGCAGCTGCCGCTCATCGGCCTCACCGCCGTGTGGCTAAGTCGTCGTGCTCGCGCTCGCGCCCGGAGCGGCCTCTCCCGTGGCGTGCGGGACTCGGGATGACGCCGGGCGGTCCGTCCTCGATGTCCACGGCGGGCCGCCATCCCGAGATCGCCCGCTCGGCTCGCGCCCGGTCGGCCTCATTACCTCAGCCAGGCTGGCCGAGTGGCTGGGTGCCCGTCCCGGCGGGCACGGTGTCGATGGCGATGAGCTCCTCGCGAGCACCCGGGCCTCCCGCCACCCCGAGGGCGAGGACCGGTCCCACCCCCGGTGCGTAGAACTTCAGCTCTGCGACGTCGGGTTCCAGCGAGATCGTGTCCCAGGTCAACAGGACGTCGGTGTAGTGCCCGAGTGGGGTATCGGCCATTGCGTGGGTGCTGAAGACCTCTCCGTTGTCTTCGGCTTCGCCGGCGAGATACTCCTGGCGGTACTGCATTCCCGCCTCGGGATCTCCCGGGACCGCGATGCCGGGCAATGCACCATCGACGCCGGCTTCGAATGATCCGGCGCGCGAGGTGACCTTGCCGTTCTCGAATTCGGCGGTCTCTTCCCCGAGATACCAGATGGCGCCCGCGGCATCCTGGGCGTACCAGTCGAAAGTGTCCTCGATGATCTCGTCACCGCGGAAGACCGTATCGCGCACCACCCGCGCGGTGATCCCGTTCGCGATCTCTCGCGTTGCCGATGTCACGACGACAACCACCTTCAGCTCGTCGCCGCCCTCGACCTCGCGGTAGGTCCATCGGGTGCCCGGCTCCATCGGCCAGTAAGGGTTGTCGATCGTGGTGGTGAACTCCGCCGCAGCCAACTCGACGGGGTCGTTGCCCACCGGCAGGTCCGTCGAACGGTGTGCCGCGCTCGCGGTCGATGGATCGGATGTCGCAGCACAGCCCGCGACGGCAGCCGCACACGCCACCAATCCGCCGATGGTAAGCAATCCCGTGCGTGGATTCCACATGATCATGCGCTCCTCGTCTCCCGGCGCTTCTGCCGGATCGCCGCCATCGTGCCTCTGCAGCGCTGACGCGCACCTGAACCGGACTTCGGCCGTTCAGGCAGGGGTCAGCACCCGACGAGTACGGTGCAGATGTCAAGGAGGATCACCATGGAACGCAAGTCACGTATCGCGGTGTCAGCGGCCGCCGCCGCGGCATCCGTCGCCCTCGTCGGAGGCGGTGTCGGGGCCGCGATGGCTACCACGGCTGACGACCAATCGTCAGAGCAGTCGATCACCGGAGCCGCCCTCGATCGCGCCAGCGCAGTGGCCCTCGACTTCGTCGGAGAGGGCGAAGTCACGGGCACCGAGGTCGGTGACGAGGAGAGCCTCTACGAAGTCGAGGTCACTCGGGGCGATGGCACGCAGGTCGATGTGCAACTCGACGAGAGCTTCGCCGTCGTCGGCTCGAAAGCCGACACAGAGAACGACGAATAGCTCCGCTCCCGAGCGCGCCCACGGGGCCCGACACCGTCGTACGCTGGCAGCGGCGGATCCGTCGGAACCCGCGGGCCGTTTGCCTGCGCAGAGATCCCGAGGGGGTGCCGTGAAGGTTCTCGTGGTGGACGACGACGCACGGCTGACTGCGGACATCGAGCGCGGACTGGGCGCCGAGGGTTTCACGGTCGAGGTCGCGCACAACGGGGTCGATGGACTGTGGAAAGCCCGCGAGGGCAGTTACGACGCGATCGTCCTCGACATCATGCTGCCCGGAATCAGCGGTTACCGAGTCTGCGCCGGCCTCCGTGCCGCCGAGAACTGGACGCCGGTGCTCATGCTGACGGCGAAGGATGGCGAACTCGACGAGGCTGAGGGTCTGGATACCGGCGCTGACGACTATCTCGTCAAGCCGTTCAGCTTTCCGGTGCTTGTCGCACGACTGCACGCGCTGATCAGGCGGGCAGCACTCGGCGCGCCACCCCCTATGGCCGCCGGACCGCTGCGGGTCGACTTCCGCGCCCGGCGGGCATGGGTCGACGACGCCGAACTCGCGCTCACCGCGCGCGAGTTCGATGTGCTCGCCTTCTTTCTTCATCGTGCGGGTCAGGTGCTGTCCAAGTCCGAGATCCTGGCCGGTGTGTGGCAGGACGACTTCGAGGGCGAGCCGAACATCGTCGAGGTCTACGTCGCGAGGCTGCGCCGCAAGATCGCGGCGCTGACGCCGACCGCGGTGATCGGCACGATCCGCGGCGCCGGATACCGTCTGAGCTGATGAGCGTCCGCGCGAGCGTCTCGGCGATGGCATCGCTCATCGTGCTGCTCGTGCTGACACTCGCGGGGTTTGCGCTCGTGAGCACTCAGCGCGCGGTCCTGACGGACAGCGTCGACGAGAGTCTGCAGCGCACGGCGGGAACGATCACCGATGCACTCGATGCCGGAACGTTGAGCGCCGTCATCCCGGGACGCGGTGATGAGGAGTCGTTCGCGATCGTCATCGATTCGTCAGGAGACATCATCGCGGCGACAGCCGGAGCCCCGAGCGTCGATGTCTCGACGGCCTCTACCGGTGCCTCCAACCACACGATCGACAGCCCTTCGGATGGCGGCCGATTCCGTGTGCGGACGCAGACCCACGACGGGTCGACGGTCATCGTCGGGACGCCGCTGGACGACGTCGATGAAAGTGTGGCCGCCCTCACTCGCAGCCTCTTCATCGCCGTACCGATCGCGACCGCGCTGCTCGCCGTGGCCACTTGGATTCTGGTGGGCCGGGTGCTGAGTCCGGTGGAGCGGATCCGAGTTCGGGTGGCCCGGATCGGGGCATCCAATCTCGATGAGCGGGTGCCGGAGCCGCGCACGAATGATGAGATCGCTCGGCTGGCGCGCACCATGAACTCGATGCTCGCGCGACTCGAGCTGACCGCCGACCGCCAGCGCCGGTTCGTATCGGACGCCTCCCATGAACTCCGCAGTCCGCTGACCCGCATCCGCACCGCGCTCGAAGTCGACCTCGCGCACCCCCAGACCGCAGACCCGACAGCAACTCATCGGAGTGTGCTGCGCGACGCTCGGCACTTGGAGGGGCTCATCGACGACCTCCTCGTGCTGGCCCGCAGCGATGAACCCGCCGCTGCCGGTCGCCGAACGCCCGTCGATCTCGATGACATCGTCCTCAGTGAAGTGCGCAGGTTGGGTGAGACCGGGCTGACGCTCGACGTGTCGCGCGTGTCGGCGGCGCAGGTGCTGGGCGACGACACTCAGCTGACCAGGGTGGTGCGAAATCTGCTCGACAACGCCGCACGGTACGGCTCGACGCGCATCGACATCGAACTCGAAGAGTCGTCCGGCGAAGCCGTACTGACTGTCTGCGACGACGGTGCCGGGGTGCCCGCGGACTTCCGCGAGCACATGTTCGAACGCTTCGCCCGGGCGGATGATGCGCGAGCGACGGATACCGGGGGCGCCGGTCTCGGTCTCGCGATCGTCCACGAGCTCGTCGAAATGCACGGCGGCTCGTTGATGCTCGACGAGAACTGCTCCGTGGGAGCCCGCTTCATCGTCCGCCTTCCCACCGCACAGGCAGCAGCACGTGAATAGGCTCCGGGTCCGCCGGAAACGACGAGCCGATCGCGATGATCAGGGCGCCGGCGACTCGACGCGCACGTCGAGGATCGCCACGCCGTGATCGGCCTTGCGGTCCGCGGTGGTCGCCTCATAAAGGCGCGCGTGGGTCCCGATTGCGGGCAGTTCAGTGTCGATCGCCTGAACGGTCGTCTTGCCGTCGACTGCCACCTCCAGGTAGTAGCCCTCGTCGGTGGCGAGGCAGGTCAGTCTGATCTCGCCCGTGAACGGATCCGGGATGCTGCCGACGCCGTGTGCGAGTTCGACGGGCGACTCGTCATCCGTGATCTTCTCGATGGTCGAGCCCGACGTCGTCGCCGCGAGGCGGTACAGGTCCGGAGACCGATAGGCACCGTGGTCGAACCGGTCGTGGCAGCTGGCCCCGTATCCTGACATCCCCACCAGCGTGACGTTAACTGTGATGCGCACCGACTCGAGGTCACCGAGCCCAAGACTGCGGGGGATGTCGGTGTACCCCGCCCAGCCTGCGACACCCGGATAGCTCATCGCCCCGTCCTCGATCACCGGGTCGGGCGGGCCCTTGAAGATCCACGGCGCTGCCGCGACCGGATCATCGAACGGCTCATACACGATGGTCTGCCAATCAGCACCGGGAGTGGGAATCTCGATGACAGCTGAGGAGGTGGGAGACGCGGATGTCGACGGCTCGGAACCCGCACGCTCAGCGCTCGGAGCGCAGCCGACGAGAAGTGCGACGCACGCGGCCGCGCCGACTCCGACTGTCCCCACGCGATGCTCTCGGAGCATGCTCGTGCTGCTCACATCCTCACGTTCCTTGGGGTCAGTCCCGCTGCGGCGACGTCGCGCCGGTGAGCTGCTGCATCAGCGCTGCGTCGTCTCGGACCGCCCAGTGCTCGGCGCCCTTGCCGTCGACGATGCGGATGATGTGCATCTGCCTATACGCGAAGTGCCGCCCCGTCGCGGGCAGCCCGAAGAAGTCTCCGGTGTGCCTGCCGCTGTGCGTGCAGTACACCACCGCGGTGTCGCGTTCGGCGACCACCTGGTGGATCGTCCAGCGCTGATCTGAGAACGCCCGGGCGAGGGCGTGCATGTAGAAGATGGCGCCCCCGGGGCCGGGAGGCGTTCCTGCCGGTGACTCGTGATTGACGAAGTCGGCCGTGCAGGCTTCGATCAGGGCGGCCTCGTCGTCGGTCGGAAAGATGTCCTCCAATACCCGGCGTGCAGCGCGCTTGACCTCGGTGGTGTCGATGGTGGTGGTCATGATCGTCTCTCGTTGTCGGGGGAACGGCCGTGTCGCGGTCGCCCATTCATATTGATGCCAGTATCATTCTCTCTAATGTCTGATAGCGCAAGACCCCGGCGTCGGTACGACGCGTCGGGCCGACGCACACGAGCCGCGGAGAACCACGCGCGCATCATCGCTGCGGCCGCCGAGCTCTTCCTCGAGCGGGGGTACACCGGATCCACTGTCCCCGCGATCGCAGAGCGCGCCGGCGTCGCGGTCGAGACCGTCTATCGGGCCGCAAACGGCAAGGCTGGTCTGCTCGCGGCCGCCGTGCAGTCCGCGCTGGCCGGCGGCCCTGAACGGGCGGCGGTTCCCGTCGAGGAGAGGGAAGGCATCCGACGAGTGATCGATCAAGACGACCCACGCCGTCAACTCCTCGCGTACGCGGCCACGCAGCCCGGCGTCTGGTCGCGAGTGGGTCCCCTGCTGCGCGTTCTCGACGAGGCGGCCGCGGGAGACGAAGAACTCGCAAACCTCAGACTCGCCCACGCCGAGCAGCGCTACACCGGTCTGCGGCGGTTCGCATCTCTCCTTGCCGAGCGGGGGGCCCTCCGCTCGGACCTCACCATCGATCGTGCCGCTGACGTGATCTGGACACTGTGCGCTCAATCGACCTTCGAATCGCTCGTCACCGCGCGCGGCTGGACACACCGCCAGTACCGCGAATGGCTCGGGGCTACGCTCGCCAGCGCTCTCCTCGAAGACCCTGCTCCAGCCGCGCACGCCGGATCGAGCTCTCCATGATCCGCCAGCGACGGGTGGGTGACCTGGATTTAGTTGGGGTACTGACTATGCAAAGACGACTGCATCGTCGCTCTTGCCCCCCGACGCCTTCCACCTGCGGGTGGGACGGCCGGTGACATCTCGAGAGGTCCAGATCCGCGGAAAGTGCGCGAGGTCCACTGAACTCCAACTATAATGCGGCCAAAGAGCGCTATTGTCGCGATGTGGAACCCTCCGACGTATCACCCTTCGGCAACCCGGACGGCGTTGTCGGCCCGTTCGAGCATGATGCCGACTTCGTCTTGCTCGATCGGAAGTATGGTGCGGCTGCACGCCCCGCAGTGGAGAGTTCGCGCACACGGGTCATCGCAGGCGCGCAGGGCGCCGGCAAGACACTTCTGCTGAGAAGACTCAACGAGCACTATCGCAATCAACCATCGGTCTACTCGGTCGCAACCTTCAAGGGACGAGAGCTCGATACCGATTCCGTCGTCAAGTTCTCGCAGCTCTTCCCCAGGACCACGAACGCCGAGAAGTGGACTCTGCTCTGGGATCGCGCGATTCACGCGTCGGCGACGACGCATCTGCTTCACGATGCTGAGCATTTCGGCGACGTCGATCCCGATCTTCGCGACGAGCTCGAGGAACTCCTCGGTAGCGGGTTTCGCAAAGTCAAGTCACCTCATGACCCGATATCGGTCGCCGGACAGTTGGTGAGGAGCATCAGTTCACCCGAGGATTTCGAGAAGCGGATCTTCAACGAATCGTGGACCGATCTCGCGGATGCGGTCCGTCGTGCGCTTCGCCACTCGCGGGAACTGTACCTTTTCGTCGATGCGATAGACGACAACTATCGATATGCCCCCACGTATTGGCAACAATGCCAGCGAGGTTTGTTCCATGCGGTAATGGACACCCAGCGGACGGAAGTCGAGGCGAGCAAGCTTCACGTCGTCATCTCGATTCGTGACCTCACTCTTTCCTCCGTGGCACAAAGCGAGCATGCGCCGCGGTATTTCAACAACGACTCGATCATCGCCCTGACGTGGAGTTGGTCCGCATGCAAAGAGTTCTTCGCGCAAAAACTGACGCATCTGGATCCGTCGCACTTCCGTCAATCGAATGAGAAGACGCTGGCGGCGTTCCTTGGCACAGCCACTATTCTCAATGAGACCAGGGGAATGGAGGAGTCCGTGGAGCAGTATCTTCTCCGGCACACTCGTCAATCGCCCCGGGACATAATCTCCCTCGGGAACGCTCTTGTGGTGATGGCCAAGCAGAAGGGGAAGCCGCTCTGGGAACTGGACCAGGCCGACATCCGGAATGAAGTCGCCGCCGCCTCGAAGACTTTCGCACGAGCCGCACTCGCCCAGGCGGGCAACCAGGTTCTTGCGAATGTCATGCCGTGGAATGCCTCCCGCCACAGCTTCTCGGATTACTACCTCGGGACCGACGAATACACGGCGGATGCCATGGTGCGAGAAGTCAGCAGTGTACTGCTCACGCTGCCGGGCGAGCGGATCACCCACGATCAAAGACTCGCGCTCGAGGCTGAAGCTGAATCCCGTTTCGGGGCGCGGTGCCACTTCATCGACGTCTTGTGGCAGAACCGAATCATGGGCGTATCCGATCACGGGGCGGCGAGATTCTATGGTGGAGCGTTGACGGATGAAGTCGCTGTTCCCACAGCTGATTTCTACGTTCTCCACTCGCTGTTTCTCGACGCTCTTCCCGCGGTGCCGCTGAACAGCAGCGTGCCGGTCTTTCCGGGCGGCGCACTCGATGACTGATTTCACCGAGACAGACCCGCCGGTCCGCGTCCCGGGATTCGAAGTAGTGCACGTCGACTCCTGGCGGAAGTTCGCTCGGGCGATCAACTCGAAGATCGGTGAGATTCACTCTGGTGACTTTGTGTTCCGTGGCCAGGGTGACTCTACGTGGCAACTGACGGCCTCACTCGACCGTCGATATCCCAACCTTTCTCCGGCCCGTCGAAAGGCGGTCGTAGAGATGCTTTCCAAGTCGTTTCTCGACCTCGCTGATCGAGCGGAGCTCGACCTTCGCATCGGGAAGTCGAGGCGGGATGGAGCGGTGATGCTTGGCCAGCATCATGGCCTCGCGACACGGATGCTCGACTGGAGCGAGAGCAGATACGTTGCCGCCTTCTTCGCCTATGCGGCGCTCACGAGCCGGTATGTCTCCAGCCTCGAGGCCGAGGGCGCTCCCCGCGATCACTGTGTATCGGTATTCGCCTTGGATCTGCAGAGTCCGGTCATGAGCAAGGAGAGCCTCACCGTCGTGCGGGCGAGTGGGACCCAAAACGAGCGGGTTCGACGACAGCGGGGCTTGTTCACTGTGAACCGGACCAACTTCACCGATATCGAAGGGTACATTCAGAGCTTCGGCGATCGCTTCGCCGACGAGCTCACCCGTACGCCGCTCTATCGGTTCGACTTGCCCGTTCGCGAGGTGACGGTGGCACTGCGCGACCTCCAGGAGATGCGAATCTCGCACGACGAGCTGTTCCCGGGCCTCGACGGCGTCGCGCGAGAGTCGATGCTTCGAGAATGGCTGAACACCTCGGTGTAGTGCGCCGACGAACAGCCGCGTCGAGAGGTGAGACTCGCGCTACTGCCCGAATCGGGGTACGCGAACGTCGACCCAGACGAGCCGGTGATCGCTGCTCGGGAACGGGAACACTCCGGTCAATCGAGACAACGGGTCGGACTGAGTCGGCCAGAACACGCCCGACCGCACCACGCGAAGCGCGAGCGAGGGCAGCACATAGTCGGCTCGAAGATTGCCTGGGGCTGTGTCGGCGAAGTCTGCCGTGTCGTATTTCGGGTTGCCGAGGTGCGTTGCATTCGCCCCGCCCTGCAGCCCAGCAGCCTCCGGCGCACCGGCCGACGTGGGACGCGGGTCCTGCAGGCGACGGCTGTCGAGCAGCTGATCGATCGCCGCGTCCACCGAATCGCCGTCCACCGGGTCCGCGTTCTGATCGCCGAGGATCACGAACGAATCGGTGAGCCTCAGTCCCCCGCGCCTACCGGCATCGTCGACGATGTAGCGCGACTTCGACGGGGCGATGTAATCAGCCCAGAACCGGATCTCATCGTGATTCCGCCGCCCGTTGCGATCTTCCGGCCCATCGAACGTGGGAGGTGTCGGATGTGCCGCGAGAACGTGAATGGTGTGCTTGCCTACACGGATCGGGACGTCCCAGTGGGACTTGCTCGACAGGCGCACGACGTCGAGCTCGGCAGGCGTGAACCAGTCGGCGGGTGCCGCCGTACTCGGGTCATCGGGGAGCAGGGCGCCCGGCATGTTCTTCCACAGGAACTTCTGGAACGTGCGAACGTGGTCGGTCCGGATCGGATACTTGGAGAGCACCACCATTCCGTACTGGCCTTCGAACAGTCCGAATCCGAGCGCATCATCGCCGCCGCCGACGGTGCCGTCATTGTTGAGGTCGAAACCGCTCGGAACGCCGGTGTTGGACGGAGCAACGAACGCGTACGGGTAGGTCACCGGCGTCGCCCCATGCTGTGACACCTGCAGATAATTCGATCGGAACAGGTCTACCGCCCGACCGTCGGCGACATAGTCGAACTCGTTCAGGAGGATGACGTCGGGGTCGGTCCGCTGAATGACCTCGGCGACGGTCTGGGCTTGAGCGTTGCCGCCGGTCGAGAGGTCGGTCACGAGCTGCCCCGCGGCCCCGCGGTTCAGAGAGAGGTTATAGGTCGCGACGCGCAACGGCTGCGGCTGGAAGAGCACGTCGCCCAGGTCTGCGTGCGTCGCGGCGGATGCCGGAGAAGCGGCCAGGGCACCCGCAGCCAGGACTCCGATCACGGTGGTCGTGGCAAGCTTCGAAAGTCGATGTGGCGATGGCATGGGTGCTCCTTCGATGCGTCGTTGCAATGGTCTCTCCAAGGTACGCACGCGAGGTGGCCGGTGGGAGAACCGCCCGTGACGCTTCCGGTCCGAGAGCCGCTTCACTTCGTGCGGATCGCATCCGGGACCCGCTCGACCCGGGTCATCCACCGTTCACGTGACGGATGTGCGGACGTCACCCACGAGGGAGCGGCTATTCACGGGGAGGGATCAGCGTGAGGATCTCAGCCGATATCTGACCGGGAGGCACCGTGAACTCGACCGGAGTGCCCGTCGTCGCCTGGGTCGAGTCGCCTCTCCAGCTCATCGGCGCCGCCGAGTGGGCCGCCCGCCATCGTCGCCCCGTCCCGGTCGCGGGCAGGCTGACCGCTCAGATGTCCGAGACCGCGGATGAACTCATCCGTCGCGGTGCGCTGTTCGGCGTGACGGAGCCGTACCTGGGAATTCCGTGGCGGCTCCTGTCCCAGCATCCGCATTGGCTCATCGGGGATGGGTTCTCGGGACAGTTCCGACTTGCCGCTTCGATCCTGCGGCCGCGGCGAATCACCTTCCTCGACGATGGAGCGAACACGGTCCCATACGCTGACACGTTGATCGGCAACCGGCCATACGCCCGTCCTGGTGTGACCGAGCGTGGGCTGACGACCGCGGTCGTGCCGTTCGCCCTCGGGCACATTCTCGGCCGGGCGCGGGACGGCGCGGTCGAGCTGTTCACCGCCTTCGAGCTCGGCGAGGGCCGCGTGCAGGCCCTCAGTCGGCTCGGCGTGCGGATCCGGCATCATCGATTCAGCTGGACCCGCAGCACAGCGCGTGCCTTCTCCACCGCGACGCGTGGCCGAGTGATGCTCGGAAGCGCAATACCGGGCGACGGGCGGATGCCGTTCGCGGACTACCTCGAGTGGGTTCGAGCCGAATCGACCATCGGCCCGGTCACCTATCTGCCGCACCGGCGAGAACCTGCCGCCCACCTGGCCGCCGTCGCCTCGCTGCCAGGCGTTGCTGTTTCGAGTGCGGCGATTCCCGCCGAGCTGTTACTGGCCGGCACGACAGAGCCGCTCGAGATCCTCACGCTCCCATCGTCGACGACGACAACGATCCCGCTGGTCCTGGAAGGAACCGGCAGTATCGTCCGCCACGGCCGCACAGCGTCGCCGGCCGACGAAGGGCGCCTCGCGAAATGACTGAGGTGGTCGCCGTCATTCCCGCCCGAGGCGGTTCGAAAGGGGTCCCGCGCAAGAACGTGCGTCGGGTCGGCGGCATCCCTCTCGTGGCCCGGGCGATCGCCGCCGCGCAGTCGTCAGCATCGATCGACCTGGTCGTCGTCTCCACCGATGACGAACAGATCGCGGCGATCGCGAAGGAGTGGGGCGCGGACGTCGTGACGCGGCCCGCTGCGCTCGCCGGCGACACGGCCAGCAGCGAGAGCGCCGTGCTGCATGCGCTCGAAGTCCTGGATGGGGTGGGGGTCGATGCGGGGATCCTGGTCTTCCTGCAGCCGACATCGCCCTTCATCGACAGCCGAGACCTGGACGCGGCGATCGACCTGGTCACGCGCGGTGCCCATGATTGCGTGTTCTCCGCGGTCGAGTCGTACGGTTTCCTCTGGGCGGTCGACGATGTCGGTACAGCTCGCGGAGTCAACCACGACTCCAGCGTTCGGCCGAGGCGCCAGGATCGCGAGCCCCATTACCTTGAAACCGGCGCGTTCTACGTGATGGACGCCCACCGGTTCCGCTCCGCACGCCACCGGTTCTTCGGCCGCGTCGGGCTCGTCGAAGTCGCCGAGCACACGGCGATCGAGATCGACTCCGAAGAGCAGCTGGCGATGGCGCAGGCGATCGCCGTGCAGCGCGACCACAGCGCGGAATCGGTCGACGCCGCTGCGGTTGTCACGGACTTCGATGGCGTCCACACCGATGACACCGCATTGCTGGGGGCCGATGGGCGGGAACTCGTCCGGGTGAGCCGATCAGACGGCATGGGAATCGCGAGGCTTCGTGATGCGGGGATACCCGTGCTCATCCTGTCCACCGAGACCAACCCGGTCGTCACCGCACGGGCTCGGAAGCTGCGGGTGGACGTGCGGCAAGGGGTGGACGACAAGGCGACCGCGCTCCGCGAGTGGGCCGCTGATCACGCCATCGCCCTCACCCGGATCGCATACGTCGGCAACGACATCAACGACCTCGGATGTCTCGAGCTGGTGGGCTGGCCCATCGCGGTCCCCGGCTCGGACCCGCTCGTTCTCGCCGCGGCGCGCGTCACCCTCAGCCGGCCTGGCGGACGCGGTGCGGTCCGAGAACTCGCCGACCTTGTGCTTCGCAGCATCCGTGACCCCGACCCGACAACCGCACGGCATGACATCCCCTCGCGCACCGAAAGGCACGGCTCATGACGGTAACCATCGGATCGCGAGTGATCGGCGGCGGTCGACCCGCCTACCTGATCGCCGAGATCGGCTTGAACCACAACGGCGACGTCGACCTCGCCAAGGAGCTGATCGATGTGGCGGCGGATGCCGGCGCCGACGCCGTGAAGTTCCAGAAGCGCACCCCTGACATCTCCACCCCCGTGAGCATGCGCGACACGCTGCGGGAGACGCCCTGGGGGACGATGACGTACCTCGACTATCGCCACCGGGTCGAGTTCGATCGGGACCAGTACATCGAGGTCTCCGACCATGCCCTGCTGCGGGGGTTGGAGTGGTTCGCCTCGCCATGGGACGCCCCAAGCGTGGCCTTCCTGGAGACGCTGAACGTGGTCGCGCACAAGATCGCATCCGCCTGCCTCACCGACATCCCGCTGTTGGAGGCGGTCCGCGACACCGGCAAGCCGGTCATCCTGTCCACGGGCATGTCGACCATGGAACAGATCGACGCGGCGATCGAGGTGCTCGGCACGGACCGACTCGTTCTGATGCACGCCACCTCGACCTATCCGATGGAACCCGGCGAAGCGAACCTGCGGATGATTCCGGCGCTCCGCGACCGCTTTCCCGGTGTTCCGGTCGGATACTCCGGACACGAGCGCGGTCTGCAGATCTCTCTGGCCGCTGTCGCGCTCGGCGCCGTCGCCGTGGAACGCCACATCACGCTCGATCGCACGATGTGGGGGTCCGACCACGCGGCCTCGCTCGAACCGACGGGACTGCAGCACCTCATTCGCGACATCCGGATCGTCGAGGAGGCTCTCGGCGACGGCGTGAAGCGGGTGTTTCCCGGCGAGCGGGCGCCGATGGCCAAACTCCGTCGTGTGCTCACATGACCGAGACCGCCCTGCGGGTCGTCGCTCTCGCCGACACGGACTCGTACGTCAAGTGGGCGGCAGCACTGCTCGGCACCCTGCCGGAAGGCTCCGATCCACAGCTCCTGATCGTCGAGACCGCGGTGGCAGTGAGTCCTGCGCAGCAACGGGCGGCTCTCGCCCGCAGCGGGCTCGACTCGTCGCGGGTGGAACGGGTTGCATTCGCGGATGTGTCGCGGGTGCTCGCCGAATTGGCACCCGATGCCGTGCTCGTCGCCGCACGCGGACCGGTCGTGCGGGTACTCATCCGGCTCGTGGCCGACCTCGAGCCGCGGCCGGTGATCGTGTCCGGGCTGCCGGGCATCTCCATACCCGCCACCACCGCGGCCATCGTGAACCGGATGCAGAGCGACCTGTTCGTGCTGCATTCCACGCGCGAGGTCAACGCTTTCGACGCGCTGGCACGACGACGCGATCTCGTGCAGCGATTCGCGCTCGCACGGCTGCCGTTCGCCGCGAGATCGTCCGAGATCTCCTGCGGAGCCGGCAGTGGCACCGATCTGGTGTTCGCGTCTCAAGCGATCGTTCCGCGCGAGCGCGCCGAGCGGATGCAGGTCGCCCAGCTCCTCGTCATGGCCGCACTCGCAGACCCCGACAAGCGCGTGGTCGTGAAGGAGCGCGCCGCGGAAGGCGAACATCAGACCCATGCGCAGCGTCACAGCTACCCGGATCTGCTCGCCAAGCTCGCACCGCTGCCATCGAACCTGGTCGTGTCCACCGAGTCGATGTCGCATGCTCTGGACACCGCGGAAGGACTCGTCACCGTCAGCTCGACCGCGGCGATCGAAGCCATTGCTCGCGGAATACCCGTCATCGCACTGGACTCCTTCGGAGTCGACGACAAGCTCATCAATCCCGTCTTCATCGGCAGCGGCGTCCTCGGTCCGGAGGAGAATGTCATCCAGCGAGACTTCCGCCTTCCCCCCAGGGATTGGCTGACACGCAATTACTTCCATGACGCCGACAAGGATGACTGGATCTCGCAGACGAACGAACTCGTCACGCTCCGGCGGGCGGGGGCGCTGGCTGCGAAGCCGGCGCGCGTGCGTCGCGGTGGGCGTTTCCGCGATGTGTGGGAGCGAAGGCTCGCCATGGGCCGGAAGGATCGCTCCCTCGCCGGCGCGGCGGCAATAGCGGTCGGCGTACCGCTCCGCATCGTGCTCCGCCCTTACTACCGCCTCCGGCTCAGGTCCGCCTGACCGCTGTACCAACGCACTGCCGCGTTCGGCACTGCCGTACAGGTGGCGTATGGGCACTAGGCATCCGGGCCCACCCGTCGACTGAGCGCCACATCCAGTCCCCAGCCCACCAGCAGAGCGACCGCGATGGATAGGGCGACGGCTGCAACAGGCGCGTCGGGGAGGAAATGCGCGATCGCCGCACCGATGAACGATTGGTAGATCGCCCACGCGAAGGCGGCGAGTGCACACAGCCCCAGATAGCGCGGCGCGGGCACTCGTTCGGCTCCGGCGGTGAGGTTCACCGCGATTCTTGCGAACGGTATGAATCGGGCCGTGAACACGATTGCGGCGGTGCTGCGCGTCAGCCGCCGCCGCGCCCATCCCCGTAGCGCGACAAGTCGTGGCTGCCGCGACCAGCGCCAGCGGTCCACGCCGATCGTGCGACCGATCGCGTAGCACGCGGCGTCGCCGGCGAACGCGGCCACGCCCGCAACCGCGACGACCGCGACGATGGGCGGCTCGCCGTGGACGACCGACAGCGCCGCAAACGCCGTGACGGCAGCCTCGCCGGGAACGACGATCAGGAAGGCGTCGCCGAACACCAGCGCGAACAACAGCGGCAGCGCCCAAATCCCCGTGGCGAGTTCGGCGAGCAGATCGTCGATCACTGCTTCTGAGTACCAGCCGAGGGTGAATGGTTGCCAAACGGCGCTGGGCGGTTACGGCTGTCGGAGCGGCCGATGAACTCTTCGTCCAGGCGGCGTCAGGGTCCTGTCGCGAGGCTGTCCGCCCGCCACTCTAGGAGTGTGAGAGTCGCGCTGCTGGCCGAATCCTTCCTTCCCCACATGAACGGAGTCACGAACTCCGTGCTGCAGGTGCTCATGCATCTGGAGCGCAAGGGCCATGAGGCTCTCGTCATCGCACCCGGTTCGCCCCAGGGTGCCGGCGAGGAGTCGGGCGGGAGGACGGAGCGGCTGCTGTCGCTGCCACTGCCGTCGTATCCGCAGGTGCGAGTGACGCTCGCGAGCACCCCACAGGTGAGTCGGCTGCTCGCCGGGTTCGCTCCCGACGTGGTGCATCTCGCGTCGCCGATGCTGCTCGGATGGCACGGTGTGGTGGCGGCGAACCTTGCGCGGATCCCCTCGGTGGCGGTCTACCAGACGAACGTCATCGCCTATGCCGCGAAGTATGGCGTTCCTGGTGCCGCGCCCCTCGTCGCATCCCATATCCGTCGTCTGCACCGGCGCGCGACCCTGACGCTCGCACCGTCGACACCCGCGGCGACGCAGCTTCGCGACCTGGGTGTCGATCGGGTCCGGGTCTGGGGCAGGGGAGTAGACCTCGAACGATTCGACCCGATCCGGCGCGACGAATCGTGGCGAGCGCGGATCGCGCCCGGCAGAACTCTGGTCGGATACGTCGGCCGGCTCGCGGCGGAGAAGCAGGTCGAAGACCTCAAGGCCCTGTGCGACATGCCGGGCGTGCAGGTGCTGGTCATCGGAGAAGGTCCGGCCCGTGTACGGCTCGAACAGGTGCTGCCGGACGCCGTGTTCACGGGGTTCTTGGGTGGTACGGAGCTTGCCGAGGCGCTCGCCGGTCTGGACGTGTTCGTGCATCCCGGTGAGAGCGAGACGTTCTGCCAGGGCGTGCAGGAAGCTCTCGCCAGCGGCGTCCCCGTGGTCGCGACGGGCCGAGGCGGACCGCTGGACTTGGTGCACAACAGCATCAACGGGTGGCTGTATGAGCCCGGCGACCTTCGCGGGATGCGTGCCGCGGTCGCAGACCTCGTCGGGGATCCCGCGAAAGCGCGCGCGTTCGGAGCCGCTGGGCGCGTCGGAGTCCAGCGCCGTTCCTGGGCTGCCGTCGGCGAGCAGCTCGTCGAGCACTATTCCGAAGCCGTAGCGCTCGAGCGGATCGACGGACGACGCATGAGTCGGGTGGGCGAACGACCGGATCTTTCGACCCGCGCACCCCGTAGCACCCGCCGTCGGTACGTCGCGGTAGGCGATTCCGTGACCGAGGGCCTGAGTGACGGTTCACGGATGCCGGCCGGCGAATATCGTGGCTGGGCCGACCGGCTCGCGCAGCTCATCGCCCACGCTCAGCCGGTCCGACCCGGATTGCGGTACGCCAATCTCGCCGTCCGAAGCCGACTGATCGAAGATGTCGTCTCCGATCAGATCCCGCGCGCGATCGAGCTCCGGGCGGACCTTGTCTCGATATTGGTGGGCGGCAACGATCTGGCGAGGCTGGGAGCGGATCCGCGCGCGCTCGCCGTGCGATTGGGCGAGGGTGTGCGTCTGCTGCGCGAGTCCGAGTCGGAGGTGCTTCTGGTGACGCCGTTCCTGCCGCGACGAAGAGCCTCCGCCGTGCTCGCCAGGCGGTTCGCGACGTTCAACTCCGAGCTGCGCTCTCTCGCGCGCGAAAGCGGTGCGCTGCTGCTCGACCTCGAGGCTGCGCCGGCCATCGCCGATCTGTCATTGTGGGCGAACGATGCCGTCCATCTGAATTCCCGCGGGCACCGGTTCCTGGCCTACGAGGCCGCGGAACGTCTGGGCGTGCCCGATGCCGGCGCGCTCGGACGTCTCGAGCAGGCGCTCCACGTGGATGAACTCGAGGACGTCCCGACTCGGCTCTCGAGAGCCGAGTGGCTGCGCGACCACGCGCTGCCGTGGGCGGTTCGCCGGCTCGGAGGTCGCACAGCGGGCGATGGTCGAGATCCCAAGCACTCCGGCTTCGTGACCATCCGCGGTGGAACGGGAGCCCTCGCAGACACGTGAGTTCCGTTGCCGCGTGCCTCGACGGCTTCGCTCACCGCCTGCAACCCGCTCATGCGAGCAGTTCATCGACCGTGGTGCCGGCAACAGCGACCGTCACCTGGGTGCCCCACGGATCGTCGACGCGCACGGCTCGCCCGTCATCCGCGAACGGCAGGTGGTGGGTGCTCAGCCGCGCGATGAGAGCGTCGAGGTCTTCACGAGCGGGCACCGAGACTGCCACGTCACCCAGCCCGAGGCTCGCGGCCCGGGGGCCGGCGCCGGCGGAATGCCACACGTTCATCGCGATGTGATGGTGGTACCCCCCGGCAGAGGCGAACAGAGCTCCGGGGTAGCCGGTGGCAGTGGATTCGAACCCCAAGGCATCCACATAGAAAGCTCGCGCGACCTGAACGTCTCCCACCTGAAGGTGGACGTGGCCGACTCGACCGGAAAGGTCCGGGCCGGCATCCAGCACCTCCTGCGTCAGGTGACGCTGAAGGTAGGCGTTCGCGTCGAGGTACTTCGTCGCCATCTGGATCTCCCCGTTCACGTACCCCCATTCGGCACGGGGTCGGTCGGTGTACAGCTCGATGCCGTTGCCTTCGGGGTCGGTGAAGTAGAACGCCTCGCTGACCAGGTGGTCGCTCGAGCCGACGAACCGACTGCGCGGGTTCTGTGCGGAGCGGTAGACGGTCGCGGCCAGACTTGCCGGATCATCGAACAGGAACGCCGTGTGGTAGAGCCCAGCCTGTCGCGGGTCCACCCCCGGCAGATCCGGGGTGTGGACCAGGCGCACCATCGGGGTGGCCCCCCGCCCGAGCACGCGATGCACCTCGCGGCCGTGCACACGCTCTTCGAGCGGCGAAAGCGCGAGCGCCCCGGCGTAGTAGGAGGACATCCCCTCGAGGTCACCGACCCGGAGGGTCACGGCATCCATTGATGCAGCGGGATTCATCGAGTCCATGACGAGCTCCGGATCTGAGAGGTGAACGGTCAGTTGATGACGGCGAAGCCGCCGGTCCAGGTGATCTTCTCCGCGGCGGCGAGGGTCAGCTGCAGGAACCCGAACGCCTCGAGCTCGTGCGCCCGCGAAAGCGATCCGGCGTCGATCGCCGACACCCCGCCGGCCTCGACGGCGGCGGCAAGAGACTTCTTCGCGGTCGCGTCGTCGCCTGCGATGAGCACGGTGGTCGCCGTGTCGCCGATCCTCTTGCTCACGAGGGTGCCCGCGAAGGTCGTGTTGAACGCCTTCAGCACGCGCGCTTTGGGCAGCTTCGACTGGATTTCAGCGGCGGCCGAGCTGCCCGCGGGTACCGTCAGGGAGTCGAACGTCTCGAAGTTCAGGGGGTTGGTGATGTCGACGACGATCTTGCCGTCCAACTGGTCGCCATAGGCGGCGAGGATGCTGTCCACGGCCGGGTACGGCACGGCGAGGACGACGATCTCACCCTCGAGCGCTGCGGTCCCGGTGTCTGCCTGAGAGATGTAGGCAACGTCAGTGCCGCCGTCGGCGAGAAGGCCGCCGATCGCGTTCGCCATGTTGCCGGTGCCGATGATGGTGACCTGAGTCATGAGATGTCTCCCTATTAGTTGTACCTACAAGTAAAACAGTAACAGATCTTTGTTGTAGGTACAAATAATCGGTATCATGAGTCATGAGCACGCCGACCTTGACCTATGACGAACGCGTCGCCGTCGCGCGACTCCATGCGCTGCTCGAACTGCTGCCGACCGCGCTGGACAAGGAGTTGGCGCCCGCCGGCATCACATCATTCGAGTTCACGCTGCTGGAAGCGCTTCATGAAGCAGGCGGTCATCGGCTGCGATTGAGCGCGTTGGCGGCGCGCACGAACGCGACCCTGGCGCGCCTGTCGCGAGTGGTCACGAGTCTGGAGCGCAAGGAGTTGGTGCTGCGTGCACCGTGCGAAGAAGACGGGCGGGCGACCAACGCCGTGCTCACCGATGCGGGGGAGCAGGTCTTCCTCGGCAGCGCTGGACTATACGCGGAGGCCGTTCAGCGAATGATCCTCGACGGTCTGGATGAAAGCGGCATCGACCAGCTCGCAACCTTGACCTACGCGATTTTGGGCAAGCTCGACCCCGATCGACGACTGACCATCACGGCCGGCGGGGCAGACGAGAGCGAGTGCTTGGCTGATCCGAGCCAAGGAGACGGCGCAGAGCCCATCTGCGCGGCAGATCCGCTGCCCGTCTAGGGTCTCCTCTGCGCCGCGCCGGCCTTTTCCACCAATGCGATGATCTCGGCACGAGGAAGGGGGAACCCGTCCAATCGGCCTACGGGGAAGTTCGCGAGCATCTTGACGAGATCGTCCTGGTCACCGAACTGAGCGGCGATGGCTGCCTGGAGTTCTGGGCCCACTGTCGGGTCGGCCAGCACCTCTTCGAACGACGAGTCCATCGAGATCGGCAGCGATACCGCGTCGCCATCGACGTCGACGGTCGTCGACGACCGAATATCCCGGCTGGATGCGCCGACCTCCACAAGATAGCTCCCGCCTTCGACCACCCAACCGTCCACGCGCACATCCCAGTACGCCAGATCCCTTCGACGGACGGTCAGCGACACGTCCGTCGTCTGTCCGGGTTCCAGCAGAACGCTCTCGAACGCCTTCAACTCACGTGGCGGCCGCTGCACGGTCGATCCAGGCAGCGACGTGTACACCTGCACGACCTCACGTCCCGCGACGCCTCCCGTGTTGGTCACGGGCACCGTCACGATGACATCGCCGCCCGAATCCACGGATGCCGCGGCATCCCCGATCTCGAACGTCGTGTATGAGAGCCCGTGGCCGAACGGGTAGCGCACGTCGAGGCCTTTCGCATCGTACCAGCGGTATCCGACCAGCAGGCCCTCGCCGTAGCGGACGTGTCCGAACTCGCCGGGGAAGTTGCCGAACGCCGGGGTGTCCTCCAGACGGAGCGGAATGGTCTCTGCGAGCTTGCCCGAGGGGTTGACAGCGCCGTAGAGCACGTCGGCCACCGCGCTTCCGCCCGCTTGGCCGAGCAGCCATGTCTCGAGGATCGCCGGAACACGGTCCGTGAACGGGAGGGCGACCACCCCGCCGTTGGAGAGCACGACGACGACGTTCGGATTCACGGCGAGCACCGCGTCGAGCAGTTCCAGCTGCACTGCCGGCAGATCGATGTGCTCCCGATCGAAACCCTCGGACTCCTCGGCAGCGGGCACGCCGAGGAAGAGAAGCGCGACGTCCGTGGAGGCGGCGAGCGCGACCGCGGCGGCGCGGAGGGCGTCGGCCTCACCGGACGCATCGACGGTGAAGCCCTGGGCGAAGAAGACGTTGTCCTGTCCGCCGTGCCCGACGATCTGATCGAGCGCGTTGTCGAGCCGCGTCGGGTTGATCTGCGACGAGCCGGCTCCCTGGAAACGAGGCTCCTGCGCGAAGGCACCGATGACCGCGACAGACTGCGCGCTTGCAAGCGGCAGTGTCGCGTCGTCGTTCTTCAGAAGAACGATCGACCGACCGGCGACTTCGCGCGCGAGCTCGTGGTGCGCGTCGACGTCGAGCGGTCCGATGGCCGCCGGCCGCGCGCCGGCCTTCCGGATGAGTGCGAGCAGGCGCTCGACGACGACATCGAGTGCGCCCTCCTCGAGGCGTCCCTCGCGCACGGCCGCGACGACTTCGGCATCCGTGCGTCCGCTGCTTGAAGGCATCTCCAGATCCAGGCCGGCGGCGATCCCGGCGACCCGGTTGTTCACCGCTCCCCAGTCGGAGACCACGATCCCCTGAAACCCCCACTCGTCGCGGAGCACCTTCGTCAGAAGCCACGGGTCTTCTGAGGTGTGGATGCCGTTCAGCCGGTTGTAGGAGCACATGACGGTCCACGGCTGGGTGTCTTCGACGACACGCTGGAAGCCCCGGAGGTAGATCTCGCGCAACGGCCGGGGGTCGACATCGGCGGATACTCGGAGGCGATCGGTCTCCTGGTTGTTCGCGGCGAAGTGCTTCAGCGACGAGCCCACGCCTTGCGACTCGATGCCGCGCACCAGGCCGGCCCCGAGCGCGCCCGACACGATCGGGTCTTCCGACATGTACTCGAAGTTGCGTCCGCACAGCGGCGAACGCTTGATGTTGATGCCGGGTCCGAGAATGACGGCCACGTCCTCGATCGCCGACTCGACGCCGAGTGCCACCCCGACGCGCTCCGCGAGCTCGGGGTCGAAGGAGGCGCTCAGGCCCACGGCGGGAGGGAAGCACGTGGCCGGCACGCTGCCGGCGAGGCCGAGGTGATCGGTGTCTCCTCCCTGCTTGCGCAGCCCGTGCGGGCCATCCGTCATCATGATCGACGGGATGCCGAGACGGTCGATGGGCTTGGTCGTCCAGAAGTCGGCGCCGCTGGTGAGCGACGCCTTCTCTTCGAGCGAGAGATCCGCGACGCTCGCGTCTGCGGGAACACCTTCGGTCATGGCGGCGACTCCTCTGTCGGACCGATGGCCTGCGTCGTTCGATCGAAGTGGCGCAGGATCTTGTGTCTGGAAACTTTATCCGGCAAAGTTTTCATCGACAAGGGTGGTGAACCTCCTCGGCTGACGCCGACGTCGCCTCCACCTCGATAGGTCCTCGCCAAAGGAGGCAGGTATGTCGTCAGTCAGTGGTTCCGCAGCCGGTATGCCGTCGGGTATGACCTCGGCAAGCCAGACGGTCGGTCATCACGAGCATCACTGGTTCAAGGAACCGACAGAGCCTGCGAAGAAGAGCTATGTGGCGTGGCTGCTCATCGCCCAGTTCGTGTTCTTCGTGGCACTGCTGGGGCCGGCGATCGTCGGCATCGGCTTGAAGATCACGCAGCTCGTGGACGACGGGGCGCTGCCGGAGAACGGCGCGATCGGAGCGGCTGCGGTCCTCGGCGGTGTCGGTGCGCTGTTCGCCACGGTCGCGAATGTCGTGTTCGGGCGCTTGTCGGACCGCACCACGTCCAAGTGGGGTCGCAGGCGGATCTGGATCGTGCTGGGCACGGTGATCATGACGTTCGCGTTCGTGATCATGGCGCTGGCTCCGAGCCTGCTGTGGGCGACGGTGGGCTGGGCGCTCGCGCAGCTCGGTGCGAACATGACGCTGGCGCCGTTCATCGCGACGGTCGCCGACCAGGTGCCGAAGTTCCAGCGCGGCAAGATCACCGCTTCCCTCGGCATTGCGCAGAACCTCGGCATCCTCGGCGGCGTGTATGTGGCGCAGTGGTTCCAGGGCGCGCCGGTCGTCATGTTCGTGGGCCCGTCGATCCTCGCGATCGGGGCGATGGTGGTGTTCGCGTTCGTGCTGCCCGACCAGGTGCTGCCGACGAAGCCGGAGCGGATGGATTTCCGGGACTGGTGGGAGACATTCTGGGTGAGCCCGGTGAAGTTCCCGGACTACGCGCTGGCGTGGTGGTCGCGGTTCCTCATCACACTGGCGAGCTTCATGTTCACGACGCTGCGGTTCTTCTACGTCAACCTCCATCTCGAGATCCCGACGGATCAGGTGGCGGCGATCATCTCGACGAGCGTGCTGATCTACACCGCCGCGCTCGTGCTCAGCGGATACGTCGCGGGCTGGTTGTCGGACAAGCTCGGTCGCCGGAAGGTGTTCGTGTGGGGGTCGACGCTGATGTTCGCGGTGGGCACGGTGCTGCTGAGCTATGTCGATTCGGTGGGTGCGTTCTTCGTCCTGGAGGCATTCCTGGGAATCGCATACGGCATCTACGTCGGTGTCGACCTCGCGCTCGTCGTCGACGTCCTCCCCAACCCCGACGATTCGGGCAAGGACCTGGGCGTGTTCAACATCGCGAACGCGCTGCCGCAGACCCTCGCGCCGGTGCTCACCGGCATCCTGGCCTACGTGGGCGCCTACCCGAACTTCACTCTGGTGCTGTGGGTCGCCGGCGCGGCCGGGTTGCTGGGCGCGCTCGTCATCATCCCGATAAAGAAAGTAAGGTAGCCGGCAACATCATCTGCCACGGGATCCTCGGGACGGCTGGGGCCGGTCGAGGATCCCTCGCCTGGGGAGCTGACAGCGATGGGTCGTCGCGGTGCATACGCGAAGGGCCTCGCCAAGCGCGAGGAGATCCTCGCCGTGGCGCTCGACGTGGTGGCGAAGAACGGTTGCCGCAAGGCGACCACGCGCGAGATCGCAGAGCGCGTCGGGCTCACCCAGCCCGGCCTCATGCACCACTTCGGCTCGCGCGAGGAGCTCTTCCAAGAGGTGCTCCGGGCCCGCGACCTTCATGACCTCGACGAGTTCTTTGCGCCGAATCCTCGGTTCGAGGGCTTCCTGGAGGTGATCCGCCACAACACCCAAGTGGCAGGACTCGTGCAGCTCTATGCCGAGTACGCCGCGGAAGCGAGCATCGCCGGCCACCCTGCGCA
Organism: Microbacterium pumilum; assembly: GCF_039530225.1. Classification (NCBI taxonomy): domain Bacteria; kingdom Bacillati; phylum Actinomycetota; class Actinomycetes; order Micrococcales; family Microbacteriaceae; genus Microbacterium; species Microbacterium pumilum. The sequence continues at coordinate 340,339 of NZ_BAAAOH010000001.1, read as the reverse complement.
CGACTACTTCGTCGAGCGCTACGCGTGGGTGCGTGGCCTGATCGCTGCGGCGATCGAGCGTGCGCAGGAGGAGGGCGAGATGGGCCCGGAGGTGGATATCGCGGAAGCTGCGGATCTCATCGTGGCGGCTTCGGACGGACTGCAGGTGGAGTGGCTGCACGATCCGACGATCGACATGGTGGCACGGCTGACTCGCGTGTGGGAGCTGCTTCGCCGTTCGTCGTGGCCAGAGAGCGGTGTCCACCCGGCGTAGGTTCGGAAACTCAGCGACTGCTACGAGAGCTGCGACCGGTGGGAAGGGCGGCGGGGGTGGTGGCGAGTCGCCGCGCCCTGGGGAAGAGCAGGACGGTCAGCGCGATCGCTATGCCGGCTCCGACCGCTTGGGCGGCGAGGAACCACAGGGCGGATGCGGGTGCGATCCCCGCGAAGGTGTCGGTGAAGATGCGGCCGATGGTGACGGCCGGGTTGGCGAACGCCGTTGAGCTGGTGAACCAGTAGGCGGCACCGATGTAGGCGCCTACCGCGGCGGCGATGACGGGGACGGGCCGGCCGGTGCGGGTGAGTCCTGCGATCAGGAGCACCAGTCCCGCGGTCGCGACGATCTCGGCGAGGAAGGTCGCAGGGGTTGCACGGTGGGTGGTGGAGATCGCGGTCGGGGTGGCGAACATGGCGTTGGCGAGCACCGCGCCGCCGATCCCGCCGACCACCTGGGCGGGCAGATAGACGCCGAGCGCCCGGCCGCGTGGTCCGCCGCCGGCGCGGCGGCCGAGGAGAGCGTCGGCGAGGGAGACGACAGGATTGAAGTGCGCACCCGAGACCGGGGAGAGCAGCAGGATGAGCACCCCGAGACCCAGCGCGGTGGCGATCGCGTTCTCGAGCAGCTGAAGCCCGGTGTCGGTCGAGAGGCGCTGCGCGGCGATGCCGGAGCCGATCACGACGGTGACCAGCAGTCCGGTGCCGAGCAGCTCCGCCAGAGCCGAGCGCCAGAGCGTCGGGGGTGCGCTGTCGAGGTCGGTCACGTTCTGGGGGCCGTCAGATCCGGGGTCGTGTCAGGAAGCAGCTGCGCGACGAGGGCCTGGACGCGTGAGCGGATCTCGTCACGGATGCGGCGGACCGTGTCTGCGTCTTGACCCGCGGGGTCGTCCAGCTGCCAGTCCTCATAGCGTTTCCCGGGGAAGATCGGGCAGGCGTCGCCGCAGCCCATCGTGATCACCACGTCCGACTCGCGCACAGCGTCGACCGTCAGCAGCCGCGGAGTGTTCCCCGCGATGTCGATCCCCTCCTCGGCCATCGCGCTCACGGCGACAGGGTTGATCCGGTCCTTCGGCTCGGACCCGGCCGACAGCACCTCGATCCGATCGGCGGCAAACGACTGCAGGTAGCCGGCGGCCATCTGCGATCGGCCCGCGTTGTGGACGCAGACGAACAGGACAGTGGGCTTCTGGCTCATCACAGGATCTCGCTTCTCTCACCAGAAAGCATAGACCACTGTCTATAGGTTAGGGAACGTCGGTTGAGATCAGTTCGGGAAGGAGAGTGCGGACGCGCTGGTCGATGTCGTCACGGATCGCCCGGATCGTGCTGAGGGGTTTGCCGACGGGGTCGTCGAGGTCCCAGTCGAGATAGCGGCGGCCTGGATAGACGGGGCAGGCGTCGCCGCAGCCCATCGTGACCACAACGTCCGCTGCCTTCACCGCCTCCTCGGTGAGCGGTTTCGGAAACTCTCCGCCGAGGGTGACGCCGATCTCATCCAGCGCGGTGACGATCGCGGACCGGACCTCGGCTGCGGGTGCGGAGCCGGCCGTGCGGACGACCACCTTGTCCCCGGCGAGCTGGCGGAGGATCCCTGCGGCCAGTTGGGAGCGGCCGGCGTTCTGGACACAGACGAACAGCACTGTCGGCGCCCCCGCACGGCGCTGGGCGCGGTCGAGGTCATCGAGACGAGCTGCCGTGAATGCCGCGGCGCGGGAACCGAGCAGCGGCGCGGGCCCCCGGGCGGCCAGCAGCTCGCGGGAGTCGGTGAGGTACCGTGCGACCGTCTCCCGATTGAAGACTCCTCGGTACCGGGCCGCGAGATCGTCGACCACTCGGTTCCAGGCGGGCTCCTCAGCGGTGGCCGGCGGGACGCCGAGCAGGGCGGTCACGCGGTCGTCCTCGTCCGGGCTGATCGAATACCAGACTCGGCGCCCTTCCGGCTCGCGGATCACAATGCCCTCGGCGTGCAACACGGCCATGTGGTGGCTGACCGTGGGCTGCCGGAGTCCGAGCTGATCTGCCAGGCGGCCGACGAGCGCGCGGCCGTCCTCGGCATCCCGGATCAGCTGGATGATGCGGGCTCGGGTGGGATCGCCGAGCACCGCCAGTGCCGGTGCATCCAGTACCGAATCCATAGACGGCAGTCTATCTCAGCGTCGTGTCGAGTGCGTCGGCGCTGCCGCGTCGGCGAGTTCCGGGTCAGTCACACGACGACCGCGCACGCGGGCAACTCGATCAGGCGTCGAGGTGCTTCAGGCGCTTCTTCGCCTGCTTCTCGACGAGCACCTCCACGAAATCGCGGACGTGCGCATCGTTCAGCTCGTTGTACGACTCCGTCACGACATCGCGGATGGTGGACGTCGGGTAGGCGGGGAATCTGACGCCTAGTCGTTCGACGATCTCGGTGATCGTCGTATCCGCGTCGGGTGGTTCGTGGGTCATGAGTGGATCTCCGGGGCGAAAGCGTTGCGGCTCACACTACCGGCGAAGGCGAGCGCGAAACCGACTTCTTCTGGAGTGGTCGCGGTCCGGCCCAGCAGAACGAATCGCAGGAGAATGAGTGAATGAGCCGCAACGTCGGGAGAGGTGTGTTCGGCCCGGCCCTCGTCGCATGGACCGATGCATCGGCGTTGGACCTTCAGCCGATGGAGGTGCTGTCACCCCTCGGCGAGGAGCAGCTCGACCGCTACCGGGCACTGAGCGATATCCACGCGCGGCGGTTCGTCACCGGGAGGTGGCTGCTCGCGGAACTGGTCCCCGAACTCGCAGACGCGGCGGACCTGACACTGACGACGATCTGCGAGCGATGCGGGGCATCCCATGGAAGGCCACGACTGACTCGTGCTCCCGTGGCAGTGAGCGTCAGCTACGCCGGAAGAGTGGTCGCTGTGGCCGCTGTCAGGACGGCGGACGCATCAGCGGTGGGCGTGGACATCGAACCGGAGCCGGTCGCGGGTCGTCATCGTCGGCTGCACGACCTCGAACCCCTGTTCGCTCCCGCAGAACCGCCCGACATCGAGGGCTGGACCCTGCTGGAAGCAGCGGTCAAGGCCGATGGTCGTGGGCTCACGATCGACCCCGCAGCAGTACGCATCGGTGACGCAGGCACCGGCGAGTCACCTGAGTCGAGAGCCGTGCGAATCCCGGGCCGAGGTGACGTGATCGATGCCGCGGTCATTGCCGGTCCGCGCGGTTTCATCCTCAGCGCAGCGATTGCTCCGGCGCGAGCGGCTTCGTGGGCGGGACAACACCGCCGCGCCCCGTCATAGGGAGGCGGGGCAGGCGTGGGACATCCAACCAGGCGTGGATCAGATTCGCGAGGGGCACCTGCGACACCTCTTCGGCGAGGGCCACGAAGTCGGCTGTGGATGCCGTGGCGGCGCGGTACGTCCGCGTCCACTCGCGCAGAACGCTGAAGAAGACCTCGTCGCCGAGCGTCAGACGGAGACTGTGCAGGGTCAGCGCGCCGCGCTTGTACACCCGGTCGTCGAACATCAGGTCGGCGCCGGGGTCGCTGATGACGAGGTCCTGCGGCAGCGACGCGAGACGGGCGTGGTGCGACACGGCCTTCTGGTGTGCCGTCGGTCCACCGGAGTGCTCCGACCAGAGCCACTCGGAGTAGCAGGCGAAACCCTCGTTGAGCCAGATGTCCTGCCACTTCGCGACGCCCACGCTGTTTCCGAACCACTGATGAGCGAGCTCGTGCGCGACCAGGCGTTCCAGCCCGCCCGCACCGTCGATGTGGTTTGCGCCGAACGTGCCGATTCCCTGTGCCTCGAGGGGGATCTCGAGGTCGTCGGCGGTGACGACGACGGCGTACTCGTCGAGCGGATACGGCCCGAACAGCTCCTCGAACACGGCGACCATCCTCGGCAGGTCGGCGAAGTCGGCTCGCACTCTCGTGGTGAGTGGAGCGGGATAGAACAGCCGCCCGGTGGAACGCCCGAGCGAGATCGTCTCCTCCAGGTAGCGGCCGACATGCACGGTCATCAGGTACGTCGTCGTCGGCACATCCTGATCGAAGGTCCACGTGGCCTTTCCGCCTCGCGTCGTGCGCCCGGTGCGGCGCCCGCTCGCGACGACGGTGTAGGCCTGGTCTGTCGTGATCATCAGCCGGTACGTCGCCTTGTCGGAAGGCACGTCGTTGCAGGGAAACCACGTGGGCGCTCCGGTGGGCTGAGATGCGATCAGCGCGCCGTCTTCGAGTTCTTCCCAGCCGATCGTCCCCCAGCGGGAGCGGCGAGGTCGCGGAGCCCCCGAGTACGCCACGGTGAGCTCGAACCCGGCACCGGCGGCGAGCGGGGACGAAAGGGTGATGCGCAGCTTTCGGTCGCTCTGGCGATGGTTCGCGATACGGGCACCGGCCGCCGTGATCTTCGTGGCGCGGAGACCCACCAGGTCGAACGAGAGGTTCTTCGTCCCGGTCGTCACGTGACCGTGAATGACCGCCGTGGCGTTCAACCGGTTGGTTGTGACCTTGTAATCCAGTGCGAGGTCGTAATGGTCGACGCGGATGCCCGGGTCGCCGCTCTGCGGCGTGTACGGATCACCGCTCATGAGTCTGCGGACTGGTATGCCCGCACCTTCACCGCTCGCCAGGGCCCGATCGGGTTGCCGCTCCACCGCGTGCCGATCGGGACGGTCTCGCCGCGCATGACCAGGGATGCGGGACCGACGGTGGCGTTCGCGCCGATGTTCGCAGCGGGCAGGATCACGCTGTGCGGACCGAGCGTCGCACCCGCCTCGATGGTGACCGTGTCGATGCTCATCACCCGATCATGGAACAGATGCGTCTGAACCACACATCCGCGGTTGACCGTCGCGCCATCGCCGAGGGTCACGAGGTCGGGTTCGGGAAGCCAATAGCTGTCGGTCCAGACACCCCGGCCGACCCTTGCTCCGAGCGAGCGCAGCCAGATGGCGAGCGCCGGAGTGCCGGCGGCGGCGTTGGCGAACCATGGTGCGGCGACCATCTCGGTGAACGCGTCAGACACCTCCGTGCGCCACACGAAGCTTGACCACAGCGGGTGTTCGCCGGCGCGGATCGGTCCGACGAACAGCCATTTCGCGATCGTGGTGATCGTCGCCGCGACGGCACCGGCGAGCAGCAGGACGATCCCGGATGCGAGGATCGCGATGGCGAGGCCCCACGTTTCGGTCAACCACGCCAGCGTGAGCAGAACGGCGAGTGCGATCGCCGACGAGACGATCACCGGGATGATGCGGCACAGCTCCCAGAGCGCTCGCGCGACCCGCAAGCTCCGTCGCGGTCGGTAGGTCCGCTCCAGATCGGCGTCGTTCACGACTCGGCGGAGTCGGACGGCGGGAGATCCGAGCCAGGACGACCCGGGCTTGGACTTCTCGGGTGCGACGGAGAGCACGGCGACGAGCCCGTCGCGAGGAACCCGGTGGCCGGCCCCGGCCATGCCCGAGTTGCCGAGGAACGCCCGTTTGCCGATGCGGGCATGATCCAGGCGCATGTAGCCGCCCTTGAGCTCGTACGTGGCGACCATCGTGTCGTCGGCCAGGAACGCGCCGTCGTCGATCGTGGTGAGCGACGGGATGAGGAGGACGGTCGACGCTTCGACATCCCGCCCGACCTGTGCGCCCAGCATCCGCAGCCAGACCGGCGTGAACAGGCTGGAGTACAACGGGAACAGGAAGGTGCGGGCGGAGTCCAGCAGGCGCTCGATCGTCCATGCCTGCCAGGCGACCCTGCTGCGCACCGCATGAACTCCTTCGACGAGCCCGATCGACAGCAGCCGCACCAGGATGACGACAGCGGCGGCGAACACGATGCCGGCAGCCAGGGTCGCGGGAACGAGCCAGGCGATCACTCCGGGGATGGCGGCGGCGATCGATGTCGCCCCTTGGACTGCGGCGGCCAGCAGCGCACCGCCGACCGCGAATGCGAGAAACGGGAGCAGGCCGAGCACGGCCGACGACGTCCCATACGCCCACAGCCAGCGCTTCGGGGCAGGGGGACGCTCGGGCGCGAGAGGACTGGAGGTGCCACCGACACGGACTGCGGGGGAGCCCGCCCATCGCTGCCCGGCACGCACGCGGCCGAACACGGCGGATCCCGGTGCGATCTCGGCGTTGCGGCCGATCCGAGTGCCGGGCGCGAGTGTGCTGCGGGTCCCGATCGTGGCACCGGCCCCGATGGCGATCCCGCCGATCCGGACGGTATCCCCGTCGATCCAGTACCCCGACAGGTCTACTTCGGGTTCGATCGCGGCTCCGTCCGCGATCTCGAGCATTCCCGTGACCGGCGGGAGCGAGTGCAGGTCCACGTTCGTCCCGAGTTTCGCGCCGAGCGCTCGCGCGTAGTAGCTGACCCAGGGCGCCCCGGCCAGCCCCACCGGGTCGACCTGGTGGGCGACCTGCTCGGCCAGCCACAGTCTGAGGTGCACGCCTCCGCCACGGGGATAGTCGCCCGGTCTCACCCCGCTCAGGAGCAGTCGGGCGGCGACCGCTGAGGTGGCCATTCTTCCGAACGGTGTGACGAAGAGGACGAGCCCGCTGACGATCAGCCAGAGCGGCGCCGCGGGCAGGAAGTCGAATCCGGGCAGCAGATGGAGGATCCAGCTCGCGGTGAGCAGCCAGAATGTCCACCGCACACCCGCGAGGATGAACAGGGGCACACCGGCGGCGGTCTGCACCCACTGCATGACGCGGGGCGTCGGCCTCGGCACGCTGAACGTGTTCGGCACACCGGCGGGGTCCGCCGACTCCGACTCGACCGCGTCCGCCATCTGACGCAGGCGCGGCAGATCATAGACGTCGGCCATGGTGAACTCCGGCGCGCGAGCACGGATGCGGGAGACCAGCTGTGCGGCTGCGAGCGACCCTCCGCCGAGCTGGAAGAAGTCGGCGTCGTCGGCGCCGGGACGGATGCCGAGGACCGCGAGCCATTGCTCCGCCAGCCACCCTGCGGTCCCCGAGAGCGGCGAGTCCGCGGCATCCGTATCGGGCAGCGGCCACGGCAGCGCCGCCTTGTCGACCTTGCCGGAGGTGCGCACCGGCAGGTCGTCGACCGATGCCAGCAGGGGTATCAGCGGCGCAGGCAGGGTCTGCGCGAGTTCCGCGCGGGCGGTCTGCCGGTCGAACCCCTCGGCCGGCACGACGTATCCGACGAGAAGCGGCACCCCGCCTTCGGAGCGCTGCACCACGACGGTGGCCGCGGACACCGCAGACAGGGATTGCAGGGCGGCTTCCACCTCGCCCAGTTCGATCCGCCGCCCGCCGACCTTGACCTGGTCGTCGGCGCGGCCCTGGAACAGCAGACCCGCCCGATCGAGGCGGACCAGGTCGCCGGAGCGGTAGGCACGGTCCCAGCCGAGAGCGGGCATGGGCGCGTACTTCTCGGCGTCTTTCGCCGGGTCGAGGTATCTCGCAAGCCCGACTCCGCCGATGATGAGCTCCCCGACGTCACCCTCTGCGACCGGGGCTCCCTCGGCGTCGACGACCGCGAGCGCCCAGCCCTGCAGCGGCAGCCCGATCCGGACCGGACCCTCCCCGTCGAGCAGGGCGGCACAGGCCACCACGGTGGCCTCGGTGGGTCCGTACGTGTTCCACAGCTCCCGGCCCTCGCCGACCAGACGCGCCACCAACTCCGGCGGACACGCCTCGCCGCCGAAGATGAGCAGCCGCACATTCTCGATCGCATCCTGGGGCCAGAGCGCCGCGAGGGTCGGCACCGTGGAGACCACGGTGATGCCGTGTCCGACCAGCCACGGGCCGAGGTCTTCACCGGATCTCACCAGCGCTCGCGGCGCGGGTACGAGACACGCACCGTGCCGCCACGCGAGCCACATCTCCTCGCACGACGCGTCGAACGCGACCGAGAGGCCGGCGAGAACGCGGTCGCCGGGCGCGAGGGGCGCGGACTGGAGGAACAGGCGCGCCTCGGCATCCACGAACGCGGCAGCCGACCGATGGCTCACCGCGACGCCCTTCGGGACGCCCGTGGACCCCGAGGTGAAGATGATCCACGCATCGTCGTCGACGGTGGGCGCGGGAACAGTGAGGAGCACGCGGGAACTCGGATGCGGCGCAGCTCCGACGAACAGGTCGGCCGCGGCGGACGGCGCGATCGCAGGATCGGTGGGCTCGAAGACCCCGGCGCCGGTGATCACCCCCTTCACCCCCGCCTCGCCGAACACCAGCTCGGCGCGCTCGGGCGGATCGTCGGCATCCACCGGAACGTACGCGGCCCCGGCCATCATGATCCCGAGGATCGCCATGTAGAGGTCACGGCTCCCGGATGCCATCCGCACGCCGACCCGGTCGCCTCGCCGCACTCCGTGAGCGTTGAGCCGCGCCGCCGTACGCCCCGCGTGCGCGACGAGCTCGGCGTAGCTGAGTGCCCCGTCCGCATCCTCCAAGGCGGACGCCTCCGGGTAGCGGGCACCCGTCTCGCGCAGGATGTCGATCAGCGTGCGAGGCGCGGGGGCCGCAGACGACCGATCGAGATGATCCTGCATCGACGTCCTCAGGATGAGAGCAGCGCGATCAGCTGCGCCTTGGTGAAGCGGGAGAATCCGGTATGCCCGGCAGCTCGTGCGCGATCCCGCAGCTGCACCACGGTGAGCGACGAGAGGTCCTCCGACGGGGTCTCCGGGGCAGCCGCGGTGTGGGCCGGCTCGGGCGCGGGGGTGTCGTTCAGCGGCGGCTCGACGACGGTGTCATCGAGCGGAAGCACCGCCGCCGATTCCGACGAGTCGACCGTCGTGTCCTTCGCTCCAGCGGGGGTCGGCTCGGCTGCGGCGTTGCTCCCGGTCGTCCCCGCGGTGGTCCGGCGCTTCTTCGCGGCCATCTTCGTATGCTTCTTCGCGGCATCCTTCTGCTTCTTGATCGCCGCCGCCTTCGCTGCCGCGAGCTTGGCTTCGGCCTTGTCTGCAGCCTTCTCGACCCGGGCGATGGCGGCGACCGCCTTCTTCTCCACCTTCCTGGGATTCCGCGCCACGCGCTTCTTGGAAACCCGTGATGCGTCTTTCGTCTCGTCTGCCAGCGACCGCAGCTTCTTCGCGTCCTTCTTCGGAAGCGTCTTGCTCAGCCGCTTGGCATCCTTCGCGGCTTCCGCAGCTGCCTCCAGAGCCGCTTGGGCTGCCCGTGTCGCCTTCTTGGTCTTCGTCATCGTGGACCTTCCGATCAGCAGTCCCGAAGCGCACGAGATGTGCTCGCTCCCTGCGGGGAAAGGGTACAGGTGCAACAGGAGCGGATCACGAACGACTGCCTCAGGATGCGGTCGATTCGCGATCCGCATGTCGCCCATTCTTCCCTCGGCGTTCACGCAGATGTTGCCAGGGCGGAGTCTGCTGAAGGGGTTCACACCACTCCGACGAAAGCAGGGATGTCCCTCATGCAACCCGTTCACACCAAGCCGCGGCTGCGCACGATCGCGATCGCGACGGGCGCCGCGATCGTCGCCGCGAGCCTGGCCGGATCCGCCGCTGCCGTTGCCGTCTCTGCTGCCGGGCAATGGCAGCGCGAGCCCGGCGACAACACTCAGGCCGTCCGCACGGCGATCGAGGACGCCAAGGCCAAGAACGTCATCCTTCTCATCGGGGATGGGATGGGCGATTCCGAGATCACGATCGCGCGCAACTACGCGTACGGCGCGGCCGGCGAGCTGCCCGGCATCGACGCGCTGCCGCTGACCGGCTCGTACACCACGTACTCGGTGTACAAGGATGGCGCCGACAAGGGCAAGCCCGACTATGTCCCGGATTCGGCGGCCACCGGCACCGCGTGGGCGACCGGCTCGAAGACCTACGACAACGCGATCTCGGTCGACATCGACGGTCAAGCGCTCCCCACCATTCTCGAGATCGCGAAAGCCAACGGGTACCGCACCGGGGATGTCTCGACGGCCGAGATTCAGGATGCCACCCCGGCAGTGCAGGTCGCCCACGTCGCCGCCCGCTCCTGCTACGGGCCCGACAGCACGACGTGCGGTGCCGATGCGCTGGCCAGCGGAGGACTCGGCTCCATCTCGGAGCAGCTCCTCGGCACGCGCGCGGATGTCGTGCTCGGCGGCGGTCTGGCGAGCTTCCAGCAGACCGCGAAAGCCGGTCCGTGGGATGGCCAGACCCTTCTTGCGCAGGCCCAGTCGCGCGGCTACCAGGTCGTGACCGATGCGGCAGGGCTGGCCGGCGTTACGAAGGCCTCGCAGACCCGACCGGTGCTCGGTCTGTTCACACCGGGCAATTTCCCCACCCGCTACCTCTCGACGACAGCCGCGATCGGCGGGGCGGACACGCCGGTCACCTGTGCCGAGAATCCTGAGCGGCTGGACTCGTCCCTCTCACTCGCCGCGCTCACCACGAAGGCGATCGACCTGCTCAGTTCCGCAAAGAGCGGCAAGGGATTCTTCCTGCAGGTCGAGGGTGCGAGCATCGACAAGCGCGACCATGCGGCGGATGCCTGCGGGCAGATCGGCGAGACGATCGACCTCGATGAGGCGGTGCAGGCGGCGCTCGAGTTCGCGGCGGCGGATGGCAACACCCTTGTCCTCGTGACGGCCGACCACGGGCACTCCAGCCAGATCGTCGACGTCACACCGCCGACCTCGCTGTCCACCGCAGTGACCACCGCGGACGGAACCGTCATGAAGATCTCCTACGGAACGGCCGCCGCCGGTGGATCGCAGCAGCACACCGGAACCCAGGTGCGGATCGCCGGATTCGGCCCTGGCGCGGCCAACATCGTCGGGCTCACGGACCAGACCGACACGTTCTTCACCCTGTCGGAAGTGCTCGGGCTGAACCCCGATACGCGAGCGCTGAGCAGGAAGGCGAAGATCAGCAACCCCCAGCTGGTGCGCGGTGGCCAGAAGGTCACCATCTCCGGCTCCGGCTGGTACGGCGACCGCCAGGTCGCCGTCTCGTTCGGCAGCGAGACGAAGACGGTGGACGTCATCGACGGCACGGTCACCGCGTCGTTCACCGCGCCCAAGAGGACCACGACCGTGAAGGTCGACGTCTCGGGCGTGCAGAGCGGGGTTCGCAAGAACTCGGTCGTCGGGGTGAGGAAATAGCCGTCAAGAAGAAGTAGCGAAGCCGCACATCCCGAAGGCGGCGGGTGCCACGCTCGCCGCCTTCGGTTCGGTATCGGGGCTGGAGTCCCGGCGTATCGGACGGCTCAGCGCGGCATCCAGCCCCCAGCTCCGCAGCAGGGCGATGATGGGCGAGCGAGGATGGGAGACCCCGATCCTCTGCATCGAACCCCCTGTTCTCGCCGACCCGGAGTAGCCCGTGACCTTTGCCGACACATCCGTCCTCGCGGACTTCTGGGCGCATGATCCGTTCATTCTCGCCAACGGGCCGGATCGGACGTACTACCTCTACACGTCTTCTCCGGATGCTCCGGTCGTCACGGTGTACCGGAGTGCCGACCTCCGAAAATGGGTCGGCCCCACCACCGTGTTCACCATCCCCGAGGGAACGTGGGCGAACCCCGCCGAATCGCCCTGGGCGCCCGAGGTGCACGAGTTCGAGGGGCGCTTCTACCTCTTCACGACGCTGCACGACTCCACACGCGCTCTGCCGGTGGCATCGGATGGCACATCAGAGCTGTCTGCACGACATCGCGATGGACAGGTGTACGCACCTGTCACGCGGGGCACGGTGATCGGCGTCGCGTCTTCCCCGCTCGGCCCGTTCGAGCTGCTGGACCACGTCGGACCGGTCGCTCCGCGGGAGTTCATGACGCTCGACGGAACCCTGTACGTCGACGGGTCAGGTCAGCCGTGGATGGTCTACGCGCACGAGTGGGTGCAGCTGTTCGATGGCACGATCGAGGCGATCCGACTGGATGCCGGCCTCGTCCGGTCGGTCGGAAGTCCCATCCACCTCTTCCGTGGATCGGAGGCCAAGCACCTTCGTGAACGCACCCCGAGCGCGCTGTCGCCGGTGCCGTACGTCACAGACGGTCCGCAGCTGCGACGTCTGGCTGGTGGGGGACTGCTGATGCTCTGGGCGACCTACCGACGCACCGGAGCCACGGCGGAGTACGTCGAGACGATGGCGATCTCGCGTGGCGGTTCGATCGAGGGACCCTGGGAGCAGCTCGATGTGCTCGTTGACGGAAATGCCGGCCACGGGATGCTCTTCACCACGTTCGACGGAGCGCTCATGCTCGTGCTGCATCGCGGTATGGGGACGCCGCACGTTCGAGCCCAGTTGTTCGAGGTTGTGGAGGACGAGTCGGCCGGGCTCCGAGTGATCGAGGATCGCTCGGACCTGTACGCGTGATCGGCGAGCCGTCCCGTCACGTCCACGCGTCGTTCGCAGATGCAGCGTACCGGTCGGGCTCCGCACCGCGTTCGAACCTGACTCCCGTGATCGCGGTCGGGGTGATCTGCACCCAGCGGTACTTGAGGGTCGGAATCCACGGGACGAGCGGGAGTGTGTCGGCGGCGTCGATGTCGCGCTGCAACTCCAGACGCTTGGCGATCCCCTTCAGCACCACGCTCGCCGCGAACGAGTCGTCGTACTCGTCGACTTCGAACGCGACCTGCGGGTTGACGGTGAGTTCTGCGAGCTTCGAGCCAGGCGCCGTGCGGAACAGCACTCGCGGACCGTCGACCACATAATTCACCGGGAAGATGTCAGGCGTCCCATCGGGGCTCAGCGCAAGGCGGCCCAATTCGTGGCGCGCCAGCAGGTTCCAGCATTCCTCTTCGCCGAGCATTGAGACGACTGCGTCACCGGTCCCATACATGACGTCAGCTCCTTTCGTGTCGTTGGCCGTACCACGGCTCCGGCTCCAGTGAAACTCCTCGCTGTCGTCGGAGTGAGGCCGAAGGTCCCGTCGCACCGAAGAGCACGGGACCTTCGACCTTCTGTCGTGCTGGTCGGATGCCGGACCCTGGTTTCCGGTCGCGACGACGAGGAGGCGGCGATGAGACATGGCACGGGCGGCCTCGGCACCGCGGCCGCTCCTCCGCCCGCGGCCACGTGGACGCCGGCTCCGGCATCCACGCCGTGGGTGATCGGGGCGGCGTGGCTGACGACCCTGCTCGTCAGCACCGTGCCGGTCATCTTCTGGACGGAGCTCATCGGGCCCGCGCCGGCATGGCTGACGGTTGCTCAGATCACGGTCCCCGCAGTTCTGTTCGTCGTCACGCTCGTCTCTCGCCGGATGCGCCCGCTCTGGCGATTCAGCGTGGTGATGTGCCTGCTGCTCGTCCTGATCGCCGCCATGCCCGCTGTGGACCTCAGCATGCCATGGGTTCAAGGGCTGTTCGGAGCCACCGCATTCGATCAGCGCATGCAGGCCGAGCAGACCGTCAAGCTCCTCGCAGCGCTGCTGATGGTCGCCGCGCTTCTCCTGCTGGGTCTGAAGCCGAAGGACTTCTTCCTGCGCCTCGGGATGCTGACCGCTCCGATCCGGCCGGTCCCCGTGCTCGGCTTTCCCCACGCCGACTCCTGGCGTCGCTTCGGACTGATCTGGGGCTTCGGGATCACCGCCGCGCTCGGCATCGTCCAGTACTTCGTCGTGCGACCGACCGCAGCGGACTTCGCCGTCATCCTCCCGATGGTCCCGTCGATCATCTTCTACGCCGCCGTCAACGCCTTCACCGAGGAGATGACGTACCGGGCGCCGATGCTCGCGACTCTCGAGCCCGCGGTGGGGAGCAGCCATGCGCTGTGGCAGTCAGCAGTCCTCTTCGGCGTCGCCCACTACTTCGGCACCCCGGGAGGATTGCTGGGCGGCGTTCTGTCGATCTGCATGGGGTGGATCCTCGGCAAGGCGATGCTGGAGACGCGTGGCCTGTTCTGGGCGTGGTGGATCCACTTCCTCAGCGACATCGTCATCTTCGTCTTCATCGCAGTCGCTCTGGCGGCGTGACCGCCCGACGCCGGAGGCAGGTCCGCCGCCCAAGCGAGGACCGGGGAGATCGGCGGTCACGCGGTGGGAGTGAGCTCCGAATCGAGGCGTTCGGTGTCGGAGGCGTCTTCCTGCGACTTCATCGAATGCATGACCAGCACCGGGCAGTGAGCATGCTGCGTACAGGCGGTGCTCACAGATCCCAGCAGCAATCCCGCGAAGCCGCCCCGGCCGCGACTGCCGAGCACCAGCATCGACGCGGTCTCGCTCTTCTTGATGAGCACAGCCGCGGGGGGACCGGCGGCGATCTGCGTCGTGAGATTCTCCGGCTTACCCGAGGGGAAGGCCTCATGGATCGCGCGGGAGAGCGTGTCGGCAGCCTCGCCCTCGGGAGACCAGATCCCCGTCGGCAGCGTCTGATCGTAGGTGATGGGGAACTGCCAGGCGGTGATGGCTTCGATCGGCGCGTTGAAGACGTCTGCGAGCTCGGCGGCCTTGCGCAGCGCATCGATCGACGAGCGCGACCCGTCGACGCCGACGACGATCGGACGCTGGTTCGCACTGTTGTCCATGATTGGTGTCCTTTCGTTGTGGCTGGCCCCGCTCCCATGCCATCACTGCAGGTAGTGGCGTCACAGAGTCGAAAGTCCCGCTGGTTCGCCTGACCGTGGGCGCGATGCGACGCGTCGGGCGCTGTTGCGGGTGAGGCGGCCGATCTCGCGGAACGCGACGAAGATGACCGCAGCCAAGAGCACGAACGCCCAGTCGAGGGGTCCGAGGGGAGCGGTCTTGAACATCGCCTGCACCACGGGGACGTAGACGATGACGAGCATGATCGTCACGCCCACCGCGCACGCGAGCCAGTATGTCGGATTGGTGAAGATATAGCGGGTGAACAGCCCCCGCGCGCTCCGGCGCTGGGTGATGTTGAACAACTGGCAGACCAGCACCGTGACGTACGTGATCGTCGTCGCCTGTGCGATCAGCGCGGGGTCGACCGGCCCTGCGAAAGGGTCGGAGCCCGAACGATCGAAGAGCAGCAGGAAGTTGGCGATAGCCAGCACCCCGATGATCGCGCCGGCATAGAGCAGGTCGCGGATGCTGCGGACGTTGACGATGCGTGATTTCGGGTCGCGCGGTGCCTGTCTCATCACGCGGCCCTCTTCCGGGTCTCTGCCGAGGGCGGCGATGGGCAGCAGCTCGCCGAGCAGGTCGATCGCGAGAATCTGCATCACGTTGATGGCGAGTGGCAGTCCGGCGAAGGTCGCGAGAATCAGACTCGCGATGTTCACGACGAGCTCGGCGGCGTTGGACGTCAGGCAGCTGACCACGCCCTTGCTGATGTTCGCGTAGATCACGCGGCCCTGTTCGACGGCGCGCACCAGTGTCGAGAAGCTGTCGTCGAGCAGGACGATCTCCGCTGCCTCCTTTGCGACGTCGGTACCCGAAACGCCCATCGCCACGCCGATGTCGGCGTGCCGGAGCGCGGGCGCGTCGTTGATGCCGTCGCCCGTGACCGCGACGACCATGCCGGCTCGCTTGACGAGGTCGACGATGCGCGTCTTGTCGGTCGGATCGACACGGCTGAACACGGTGCCGCCGGCCAGTGCATGAGCAACGACGTCGTCGTCGCTCATGGCGCGCAGCTCCGCCTCGGTGACGACCGTGAGTCCGTTGTCGTCATCCAGCCCTGCCTGCCGTGCGATCACTTCGGCCGTGCGTGAGAAGTCGCCCGTGATGATGTTGACCTTTACTCGTGCACCCAGCGCTCGGCGCATCGCGTCCGGCACTTCGTCTCGAATCGGATCGACCATCGACACCAGACCGAGAAGGACCAGATCCCTCTCGACCGTGTTCGGATCGGTGGCGGCCACATCCTCGGCCGACGCGGCACGCGCGGCGTAGGCGAGGTTGCGCAGTCCGAGATCGGACCTGGCAAGGTGAACCCCGAGGAACGCCGCACGGTCCGCGTCCGTGATCGGACGCACCACCCCGTCGTCGTCGATGCGACGTGCCTTCGCGACGACCGACTCCGGCGCGCCCTTCACGTAGGCAGTCAACGTCCCGTCGGCTCGCTCTCGGATCGTGGTCATGAGTTTTCGGGCTGAGTCGAAGGGGAACTCCCGCACTTTGCTCTCGTCTGTCCGCTCCCGCGTCAGATCGACGCCGCACTTCGCGGCGACCGTCAGGAGCGCGCCCTCGGTGGGGTCTCCCAGAATGTGCCAGCCGGGATGACTCTCGTCAGGGGGAAGAAGGCGGGCGTTGCTGGCGAGCGCACCGACGCGCAGAAATCGGCGGAGGCGCTCGAGGTCACCTGTCCTGTCGACGGCCGAGCCCGAGGGCATCCGGTCGATCTCACCGGTGGGCTCATAGCCGGTGCCGCGCACGACATAGTTCCGGCCGCCCATGACGAGTTGGGTGACGGTCATCTCATTCTTCGTGAGTGTGCCGGTCTTGTCGGTGCAGATCACCTGCGTGGAGCCCAGTGTCTCGACGGCGCTGAGGCGCTTGACCAGGGCTTTGCGCTTGGCGAGGGCGGCCGCAGCCTGCGCCAGGGCGGTGTTGACCTCTGCGGGAAGGCCCTGCGGTATCACCGCGCTGGCGAACCCGATGGCGAAGAGCACCGCCGCGTGCAACGGCAGGTCGGCCCATACGGCCAGAACGAGAAGTACGAGTGCGAGGACGATGGCCGCGTACGTGATGATTCTGCCGATGTGCCCCATCTCGCGTTGCAGCGGACTCGTTGTCGGCGGTGCGGAATCGGCGAGCTGTGCGATGCGACCCAATTCAGTTGCGGTGCCCGTCGCAACCACGACGCCCATCGCCTCACCCGTCGCCACCGTCGTGCCCGCGTGCGCGGTGTTGTGCCGCTCTGCGACGATCACTTCGGTCACGATGGCGTGGGAGTACTTCTTGGTGGGGTCGCTTTCGCCGGTGAGCGCGAACTCGTTGGTCGAGAAGGCGCTCGTCTCGATCAAGCGGATGTCGGCCGGCACCGCTGCGCCTTCGGTGAGGCGGACGACATCCCCGACGACCAGCTCCGTCGAATCCAGTTCCGTGAGCCGGCCGTCGCGCATGACCTGAGTGAGCGAGAGGGACAGATGCTGCAACGCGTCCATGGTCTTGCCGGACCGATACTCCTGCAGGAATCCGATCGACGTGTTGATCAGCACGAGCAACACCAGCACGCCCGACGTCAGCGCGTCGCCGAGGTAGGCGGTGATCGCCGCACAGACCAGAAGCAGGACGATCATCCAGTCCTTGAACTGGCGAAGGTACCGCAGCACGAGAGGCGCGCTGTGCACCTGGACGATCACATTGTCGCCGTAGGTCGCGCGGTGCCGGTCGACCTCCTCGGTGGTGAGGCCGTCACGGCGAGTGGCGAATCGCGCGAGCGCCCCGTCCTCGCTGAGCAGATAGGCGTCTGTCGGCTGCGCCTCGTCGTCGCTGCGCAGGCTCTCGCGCGGTCTGTTCTTCGGCACGGTCACCTCGTTGCGATGCCCTCGCGTGTGCACACTTGGATCCGTCTCCCGCATCCGCTCATCGACTCCGGCTTGCGCGCAGCGCCCAGAGGATCGCGATCACGTCGATCGCCTCCTGCAGCCAAGCGCCCACGATCGCCGGAACCAGACCGAACGCGGCCAGGATCATGAGCACCACGCTGAGCCCGATGCCGATCCAAATGGCCTGCAACGCGATGTCGACAGTGCTGCGACCGATGGTGACCGCATGCGCAACGCGGGCGATGTCGTCGGGGAGGATCACGATGTCGGCTGCCTCGCTCGCCGCGGTCGCGCCCCGTGCGCCCATCGCGATCCCGATGTCGGCGGCCGCGAGCACGGGTGCGTCGTTGATGCCGTCTCCGACCATTGCGATCGGGTGCGTGATCGATCGCGAGATGAACTCGACCTTGTCGATCGGCAGGCAGTTCGCATGCACGTCCTCGATCCCCACCGCCTCCGCGACATGTTCAGCGGTCGCGCGGTCGTCGCCGGTGAGCATCGTCATGGACGCGACACCGTGCCGACGCAGACCCGCGAGCGTCGCGGCGGCATTGGGCCGCACTTCGTCTCGGAACACGAGGACGCCGGCGAAGGCGCCGTCGATCGCAGCGTAAACCGCCATCTCGCCGCGCAGCAGCGATGCCCGTTCTGTCTCCCGACCGGTGAGCTGCGCGATGTACGTGCGTTTGCCCACGGCGACGACATGCCCGCTCACCCGCGCGACCATGCCGCTCCCGGCAACCTCCGTCGCGTCGTCGGACTCGTCGAGAGCGATGCCGCGCTCGCTGGCACCTCGGACAGCCGCCCTCGCCAGCGTGTGGGTCGAGTTCGACTCGACGGAGGCGACGAGCTGGAGGAGCGTGTCCGAGCCGATTCCACCGTGACCGTGGACGCCGACGAGCGCCGGCTCTCCACGCGTGAGTGTTCCCGTCTTGTCGAACGCGATCGCGCGGACACGATGCAGCTTTTCAAGGGTCGCGCTGCTGCGGATGATGATTCCGTCTCGAGCGGCCCGGCTCATCCCGGCCATGAACGCCACCGGCGCGGCGATGATGAGCGGACAGGGTGTCGCCACGACCAGCACCTCTGCGAAACGGGCCGGGTCTCCCGACAGCCACCACGCGAGGCCGGCGATCCCGTAAGCGGCGAGTGCGAACGGCAGCGCGAATCGATCGGCGAGGCGCACTATGGGCGCCTTGCTCGCCGCTGCGCTTTCGACCAGCGCAACGATCTGCTGGTACTGACTGTCCTTCGCCGCGCGGGTGGCTTCGAGCACCACGGCGTCCGAGCCGTTGATGCTGCCGCTCAGCACGGCGTCGCCTGCGATCTTCTCCACGGGCAGGCTCTCACCGGTCAGCGACGACTCGTCGAAGAGGCCGGCCTCATCGACGAGCGCTCCGTCGACGGGCACGACTTCGTTGGCACGAACGAGGACGTGTTCGCCCGGTACGACAGCGCTGACGTCGACGTCCCGCATGGTCCCGTCGGGTTGCACGAGATGCGCGGTCTGCGGGTTGCGCGCAAGCAGGAGGGAGAGATCGCGCTGTGCGCGATGGGCTGCGTACTCTTCGAGCGCCTGCCCGGTGGTGAGCATCAGCACGATCACCAGCGCCGCCCAGACTTCCCCGACGAGCACCGCCGCGACGATCGCGGTCACCGCGATGACGTCCACTCCGAAGGTGCCGTTGCGCAATTCGCGCACCATCGCCCAGGCGGAACGTCCCGCCATCATGACGACGTAGGCGATGAGCAGCACCTCGCCCGTCGCCCCCCAGGGAGTGACGGCGACCGCGCCCGCCACCGCTGCCACGGCGATCGTGCCCGCCACCCAGGGGAACCGCCGGATCAGTGATGTCGCCCACGCCCACGTCGTGCCGATGCGACCGATCGTGTTCGACGCCCTGAGCGGCTGCGGTGAGCCGGCAGGCTGTTCGGACTTGGCGGCAAGGGCGCCGTCGGCATCCACTCCGGCCCTTTCGCGTGCGTCGCCGGTCATGATGCGCGAGGCCAGGACGTTCGGCGAAGGCTTACGGCGAACGGTGTGGACGCATCCGCGGCGCGGGGCGCACGCAGCACTGACGGTCCCATCGCAGTGTCAGCTCGCTCAGTGCGGTCGCACGGGTGGAGCGACTCGCAGGATGCCCAAGGCGAGCATGACGACCGCCACCTCAGCCAGACCGAACCCGAAGTACAGCACTTGAAGGAAGCTGAAGGGGATGAAGACCATCTGCACGAACACCCAGATGAGCAGCGCAGTGCCGGCAACCCCAGCACCCATGAGAATCCACTCACTCTGCCGCAGGGCGAGCACGAATGCCAGCGCGTGGACACCGCCGACGACGACGGCGAGGATCAGACCCGGCACGAGGTAGCTCGAGAACGGGGTGCCTGCGAGATAGTCGGCGGGAGGATTCAGCACCGTCGCGAGCTCTGGCCTGAGCGATCCGAGGATGAGGGCGACTCCGCCCGCGACGGCGGTGACGGCGACGAGCCCCTCGAGGATGAGCAGCCCGACGCGAGTCGACCGCGCCGTCGTGGCGCGGTGTCGATGTTGCGCTCCGGTGGCTCGCGTACCCGGGAAAGAGACGTCCACTGCGTGTCCTTTGCGCTAGGAGGTCGGGACGGGGACCAGGCCGGCGGCCCACTCGCGTGCGCGCGCCACCTCATCGTCGACGAGGTGGTTGTGCAGGTCGACGAGGAACGCCTCGTGGGCATCGACGTGCGCGCCGTGCCGCCGGAGTCGCTTGGCGATGGCCGTACCGGCGTCGCCCGCGAAGATGCGCGGGATCGCCGCCCGTGTCGAGAAGACGGCGAACCGAGGGCTCCCGGCCAGCTTGATGCCGTCGAGCCACTCCCTCACGCCGGAGTCGCCGGCGGTGGGCTCGAGCACCAGGTCCGCCGCAGGATCCGCTGCCCACTCGGCGGCGTCGACCCGTGATTCCGGCCGCGGCAGGCCGTGCGCGTGGGTGGGCGCCCCGACGACGATGAGCGAGAAGTCGCTGAGGTCGGACGGGGCCGCCGCCGCCGGTGCAAGGGTGGTGCTGGTGCCTGCGGACTCCAGCGCTTCGGCGATTGCCTCGGCGATGCTGCGGGTGTTGCCGAACATGGACTCGTACACGATCAGTGCGTTCATCATGTGCTCCTTCCGAGCTGATGTCGACGAGTCTTGTCCGCCGTCTGCCTGGCGGATGGGCCGAACGTCCTACCGGATCTCGCAGCCCTGACCGCCGCGCGTCAACTTCCGGACGACGTCGCGGGCACGACGCATACCGGGCTGAGGGAGCTCGCCAGCACGTCCTGGCACACGGATCCCAAGATCGCCGACTCGAGGAGTCCGCGTTGATGAGTGCCCAAGACGATCAGCGATGAGCGCGCGGATCGCGCGACGAGTGCCGACGAGGGGCTGTCTTGCACGAGACTCTTCTCGAGGGTCAGGGCAGGATGCTCGTCGGCGATCGCCT
The DNA here is from genome assembly GCF_039530225.1 of Microbacterium pumilum. Taxonomy (NCBI): domain Bacteria; kingdom Bacillati; phylum Actinomycetota; class Actinomycetes; order Micrococcales; family Microbacteriaceae; genus Microbacterium; species Microbacterium pumilum. Next base: position 319,284 of record NZ_BAAAOH010000001.1, on the reverse strand, counting down.
CGCCCGCCCGATCGAGCACCTCTCGGTGCGCATCCTTGACGTGGGTCGGCGAGGCCAACAGGGCGCCCGCACCCTCCGTCGTCGGAATGGGCATCTGCCAGGCGTGCAGGAGGCTCAGCGAACCGCCCGATGCCTCAGCTTCGATTGCGGCGAAAGGCACCGCCGCCGACGACGAGTGGTCGTCATCGACGCCCACGACGACCGGCCCGTCGTTGACCGTCCACTCGTTCGGCACCACGACGGTGGGAACGTGCGAGCGTGAGACCGTGCGCACGGGCAGCCATCCGGTCAGCGCGGATCTGACCGGCCGCCGACGCCGCGCCCCGATGACCAGCAGGTCCGCGTCTTCGGCGGCCCGAAGGAGGGAGTCCGGCATGCGACCTGACAGCCGCCTCCAGATCACGTCGGCATCCGCGGCGCGATCGGTGATCCGCTGCTCGGCGTCGCGGATGACCATGTCGGGAACGTGATCTCCGATGGTCACGATCTCGATGCGGCATGCGCCGCGCGCCGCTCGTTCTGCGACCCAGTCCAGGGCGACCAACGAGGGTTCGGTTCCGTCGAACCCCAACACGATGTGCTCCATGCGACACTCCTCGGGTCGGCAACGCTGCGGTGAACGTGCGCTTCCCGAACATAGGCGGATTGCGGCATCGCAGCCGGGTCCAAGGTCCCGCGCGCTCGACCGCCTGCGGCGCGCCGGCTGTCATCCGTGAGACCAGACGATGCGTGGGACCTTCGGCCCTGCACGCGTCGAGTTCGACGCGGAGCATTGCCTCATCAAAGGCGCTGTTCGCGCTCCTGATGGAAAGAGACGATCGAGATGCCAAATCTGCTGTGGTTCCGCGACATCACCATGTCCGACCTTCCGCAAGTCGGGGGTAAGAACGCCTCGCTCGGCGAGATGGTCTCACGGGTGCATGGTGTCGGGGTCCGCGTTCCCGGCGGCTTCGCCACCACCGCGGATGCGTATCGCGCCTTCCTCTCTCACGGAGACCTCGCGGCACGGATCAGAGGCGAGCTGGCGGAGCTCGACACCGGCGATGTCCGCAACCTCGCTGACGTCGCCGCCCGCATCCGGACCTGGATCGAGGGTCAGCCGTTCCCCGGTGGCCTCCACGACGACATCCGCTCCGCGTACGAGACGCTGGTGGCAGAGCAGGATCATCCCGACCAGGTGACGTGGGCGGTGCGATCGTCAGCGACTGCGGAGGACCTGCCCGACGCTTCGTTCGCGGGTCAACAGGAGACGTTCCTCAACATCGCCGGCATCGACAATGTGCTGGAGGCCATCCGAGGCGTATTCGCGTCGCTGTACACCGACCGCGCCCTCGTGTATCGAGCGCAGCGAGGGTTCGACGTCGACGACATCGCAATCTCGGCGGGCGTGCAGCTCATGGTCCGATCCGACATCGGTGCGTCCGGCGTGATGTTCACGATCGACACCGAATCGGGTTTCGACCAGGTCGTCTTCATCACGAGTGCCTATGGCCTCGGAGAAACCGTGGTCCAGGGCTCGGTGAATCCTGACGAGTTCTATGTCTACAAGCCTGCGCTGCGTGCGGGTCGACCCGCGATCCTCAAGCGCGAGCTGGGCACCAAGGCCGTGGCCCTCCGATACGCGACGGGCACGCGCATCGGTGACAGCACCGTGCTCACCGATGTCGATGCGCGGGACCGTGAACGTTTCAGCATCACCGATGGCGAGGTCGAGGAACTCGCACGGTGCGCCGTCGCGATCGAGGCGCACTATCTGCGGCCGATGGACATCGAGTGGGCTCGTGATGGACTCGACGGCAAGCTCTACATCGTGCAAGCTCGCCCGGAGACGGTGGTGACCCGCCGAGACAAGAGCGTGCTCCGCCGATTCGTGCTGCGGGCACGGGGTGACGTGCTTGCCTCCGGTCGGGCAGTCGGCGAGAAGATCGGGGCCGGACCAGTGCGCGTGATGCACGATCTCACGCTGATGCATCTCTTCCAGCCGGGCGACGTGCTGGTGGCGGATCGGACGGACCCCGACTGGGAGCCGATCATGAAGAAGGCCTCCGCCATCGTGACCGACAGCGGGGGACGAACCTGCCACGCCGCGATCGTCGCGCGCGAACTGGGCATCCCCGCCGTCGTGGGAACCGGTACCGGCACGCAAGACCTGGCCGACGGGACCAGCGTGACGATCTCATGCGCGGAGGGTGAGGACGGGCTCGTGTACCGCGGCATCCTCGACTATGCGATCGACGAGACGCCGCTGGGCAGTCTGCCGGAGATTCCCGTTGCCCTGATGCTCAACGTGGCCGTCCCCGACCAGGCGTTCACGCTCTCTCAGCTGCCGAATCAGGGCGTCGGCCTCGCCCGCCTGGAATTCATCATCAATCGGGCGATCGGCATCCATCCCCGCGCGCTCGCGGAGTTCGACACGCTGCCCGAGCCGCTCAAGTCCGAAGTCGCGCGTCGAACCGCCGCCTATCCCTCGCCCCGCGAGTTCTTCGTCCAGCGCGTCGCTGAGGGGGTCTCGACGATCGCCGCAGCATTCGCACCGAAGCCGGTCATCGTTCGAATGAGCGACTTCAAGACGAACGAGTACGCCGGTCTGCTGGGCGGCGACCTCTTCGAACCGCACGAAGAGAATCCCATGCTCGGATGGCGCGGTGCCTCGCGGTACACGACGCCGAGCTTCCGAGCATGCTTCGACATGGAATGCGAAGCGCTGCGGCACGTCCGCGATGGGATGGGCCTCACGAACCTCAAGGTCATGGTTCCGTTCGTCCGGACGGTCTCCGAGGCCGCTGCCGCCGTCGCACTGCTGGGCGAGAACGGCCTCCGCCGAGGCGAGAACGGCCTCGAGGTGATCATGATGTGCGAGATCCCTTCCAACGCGCTGCTGGCGGATGCGTTCCTCGATCACTTCGACGGATTCTCCATCGGCTCCAACGATCTCACCCAGTTGACGCTGGGTGTGGACCGGGACTCGTCGCTGGTGGCCGGATCGTTCGACGAACGCGATCCCGCCGTGCTCGCCCTTCTCGAGCAGGCCATCGAGGCGTGCACGCGAAGGGGCAAGTACATCGGCATCTGCGGGCAGGGTCCGTCGGATCACCCGGATCTCGCCGAGTGGCTTCTCAAGCGCGGCATCGAGTCGATGTCGCTGAACGCCGACGCTCTCGTCGCGACCTGGCTGCGCCTGGGTGCGATCGCCGAGAAGGTCTAGCGAAGGCGACCGGCTCTCGGTCTGTGCGGAAAGCCCGGCCCAGCGGGCCGGGCTTTCGGGACTGCGGTGCGGACGTCAGATCGAGGCCCAGCCACCGTCGACCGCGAGGATCGCGCCTGAGACGTTGGACGCGTCGTCGCTGAGCAGCCACGTGATCGCCGCTGCGAGCTCCTCGGGGCGCGCGACCGGCGGGATGTTGGTCTGGAAGAGAGGACCGAGGCGCTGCCCCGCCCATTCGGACCGGAACGGCGCCTCGATGCTGGTCGCCACCGGCCCTGGGGCGACGGCGTTGCATCGGACGCCTTTCGGCGTGTAGAAGAAGGCTGTGCTGGTCGTGAAGCCGTTCACGGCGTGCTTCGACGTCGTGTACGGCGTGCCGGCGGCGGAGCCGCGCTGACCGGCCTCAGAGCCGACGTTGACGATGCTGCCGGCTCCCCGGTCGAGCATGCTCGGGAGCACCGCTCGAGTCAGTCGCATCATCGCCGTGAGATTTACCGCGAGCACGCGGTCCCACGTCTCATCGGCGATCTCCGCGGTCGGTTCGAACCCGTCCATGATCCCGGCGACGTTCGCCAGGCCGTCGATTCTCGGCCCGGCTGCCTCGAGGATTCGATCCGTCGAGGCAGGCTCGGTGATATCGGCGACGACCGCCGTGATATCGCCCTGCACTTCATCGGTCAGCAGCGCCAGTCTCTCGGAGAACACGTCGACCGCGATCACGCGGGCACCCTCCGCCACGAGGCGCTCGACCGTGGCTCGTCCGATTCCCGCGCCACCGCCGGTGACGATCACAGTACATCCGGCAAAACGGTGTGCGACGAAAGACATTGGGTGCCCCTTTTCTTCTCTTCTGTGCGGCAAGTCCATCGCCGTCCGCGCTGCCGCGACGGGGCTTTGGTCCCGCGCGCCCGGGCCTGCGAATCGGACGCGGGACCTTCGACCCAGCCACCGCTCGCGGCCGTGCTTACGGTCTGTGAGAGGCGTCTTTTGCCCACCACGCAAAGGAGGGGCGGCGATGGAACGCATTGTCCTCGCCTACGACGGAAGCCCCGCCGCGGTGTCCGCCCTGAGCTGGACCGCGACCCGAGCAACGCGCGGACCGACCAGCGTGGATGTGGTCGTCGACATCCCCCCATGGACGAAGGATCGCGTTCCGGGAACGGAGCGTTTCATCGATCCGGAGGTAGTGCTTCGGGATCGGCTGCCTGGGCTGGAGGTCGGGTTGCACCGCCTCGACGGAGAGGTCACCGAGTCGATCGCGCGAGCTGCGAACAACGCGGATCTCGTCGTGGTCGGGATAAACCCGGGCCACCCCATTCGGGCCGCCGCAACGGGTTGGATCCCGCTGGGGTTGAGCACCCTTGCCGCTGCACCGGTCTGCATGATCCCGGTCGGGTGGACCGAAGGGAACGACCCTGTCACGGTGGGGATCGCAGATGACTATTCTTCGGATGCTGCGCTGAGATTCGCAGTCGCCGAAGCGACGTCGATGGCGACCGGCCTGCGTCTTGTCCATTCGTGGCTGATGCCCGGCCCGACCTTCGACACTCCCGCCGCACTCACGCTGCGCCCGGAGGCCGTGATCGACGATCACCGGCACAGACTCGATGCGGCCGTTCAATTGGTTCGCGAGGAAGTGCCGACCCAGCTCATCCAGAGCGAACTGATCCGCGACAGCCGTTCGGCCGCGCTCCTGCGCTTCGTATCGAGATCGTCGTTGCTCGTGATGGGCACCCATCGCAGAGGAGCGCTGATCGGCAGCCTGCTCGGATCGGTCGCGCAAGAGATCCTCTGGCGCGCAGAGTGTCCGATCTGCGTCGTCCCAACCGAGCGGACACGCATCGCTTCCGTGGGAGTCTCGGCAGCTTCGCCGGTCTCGGTGGACTCAGGAGAATGAGGATTAGCCCACGTCATCTTCACGGAGCGGCGACGTCGACCGCTCCGGGCTGGAGTGTTCGAGCTGAAAGATCGCAGCCTGCGTCCTGCGCTCCAGCCCGAGCTTGTTGAGCAGCGAAGAGACGTAGTTCTTCACGGTCTTCTCGGCGATGCCGAGCTGCACCCCGATCTGGCGATTGGTCAGCCCGTCTGCGATCAGCTTGAGGATCTGGCGTTCCCGCAGGCCGAGCGAACCCAGTCGCGGATCCTCGGCCGCGCGATCATGCATGCGCGCCCTCGCCTGGCGCACAGCGCTTGCATCAAGGATGGTGTGCCCGTTTGCGACCGCCCGGATCGCATCCACCAGGCGCGACCCGCCGATGTCCTTCAGCACGTAGCCCGCGGCACCCGCGAGCACGGCCGAGGACACGGCAGTGTCGTCGTCATACGCCGTCAGGATCAGACAGGCGACGGAGGGCACGCGTGAGCGCACGTCCCGGCACACGTCTATGCCGCTGCCGTCAGGCAGTCGCACATCCAGCACCGCGACGTCTGGACGGGTCGCTTCGATGCGGCCCAAGGACTGCCTCGCGGTGGCGGCTTCACCCACCACATCCATATCGGGCTGCGCGCTCACAAGCCCGGCGAGACCGCGACGGACGATCTCATGATCGTCGACGAGGAACACTCTGATCATGCCTTCTCCTCCGAGACGGTTTCCGATGAAGACACCGGCGGGTCGGATGAGGCGACCATTGCCGTCCAGCGAGCAGTCGTGCCGCCGTCTGTCGACTCGACGATGAACGAGCCGTGTCGGTTCGTCGCGCGGTCGCGGAGGTTGTTCAATCCGCTTCTGGGTGAGTCGGGCGCGATTCCCACGCCGTCGTCCTGGACCTCGACCGAGACGGCTCCGTCCGAGACTCCCACCTCGAGGGAGATGTGGTCGGCGTGGCCGTGTCGGGCGGCGTTGCTCAGGAGCTCGCGTGCCACCGCGACGACGTCGGTGGCGAGGTCATCGCGAACCGTGAGGTCGACGGGTCCGCTGAACCGTATCGCCGGCGGTCGACGGGTGACACCCGACGTCTCGCTGATGACGTCGAGCAGACGGTGGCGCACCGAGGCCTCGTCACGATGGGAGAGCGCGAAGATCACGGTCCGGATCTGCGCGATGGCGTCGTCGAGCTGATCGATGGTCTCGCCCAGGCTGTCTGCGTCCGGTCCCGGTCCGAGCCGACCGGCAAGCGCCTGCAGGCCGAGCCCTGCTCCGAAGAGCTGTTGGATGACGTGATCGTGCAGGTCACGCGCGATGCGACGCCGATCATCCGCGAGCATGGCTCGCCGGGCCTCTTCACCCGCGCGCGCAAGCTCGAGCGCGATGCTCGCACGTGAGGCGAGGTCAGCCGCGCCGTCGATCTCTGCGGAGGAGAACCGCAGCGCGTCGGGGTCGCGTGCGATGCAGAGGACGCCCCAGAACTGTGCACGCGTCCGCAGCGGAACGGCCATGACGGGACCGCTCACGCCGTTGCGAGAGATGAGCAGGGGATCGTGCGCGGAGTAGGGCTTCTTCGGCTGCGAGTGCGGCCCTGCATCCTCGAGCACGGCTCCGGCGAACACGGCGGCCGGGTCCAGGGTCGTTCCGCGCAGGGTCGACTCTGCTCTGCCGGTGGCGGCAGCCACGCGGAACTGCCCATCGTGCGGGTTCAGCAGGAGGACCGCAAGCTGGTCTGCGTGGGCGACGTCGCGGACTCTGGTGACGAGGAGATCCAGTGCCGTGTCCGTGGAGTTGGAGGTGATGGCGGCGGACAGCTCTGCGGCGGCGGTCACCCACCGCGCGCCCGTTTCTGCGTCGGTCAGCAGGCGCGCGTTCTCGATCGCGAACCCGGCCGTGGCCGCAAGGGCCTCCACGAGCTGCACGTCCTCATCGCTGAAGGTGCCGTTGCGGTGATTCGTGAGATACAGGTTGCCGAACACCTCACCGCGCACCCGGACGGGGACTCCGAGAAACGATTCCATCGGAGGATGATGCGGCGGAAAGCCGGACGTGCGAGGATCATCCGCAATCCGAGCGAGTCGAATCGGGTGGGGATCGGTGATGAGCGCGCCCAGGAGACCCCGCCCCTCGGGCAGATGCCCGATCGCGGCCGCCTCCTGCTCGCCCAGGCCCACGTAGATGAACTGCTCCAGCGCGTCGCGTTCGGGATTGATGACTCCCATCGCCCCGTACTGTGCGCCGACCAGCTCGGTCGCGCCCTCGACGATGCTGCGAAGCACGAGACCGAGGTCGCTCTGCTCGACGACCGCTTGGGTGGCGCGCAACAGCGCGCGCAGTCGGCCCTGAGCGCGAAGCACTCGCTCGCTCTGCGTGAGCAGAGAAGCGATCGCCTCTTCGAGGTCCGAGCGCGGTCCGTCGGGAAACGAGAGCGAGCCGGGTTCGGCCACGGTGGTCCTCCGTCACAGCCGTTGAGGCAAATCTAGGACCGCGGCGCCGCATGCGCCAGCGCGTCGTGAACCGAACGCTCCGCCGCGGGATGGGTCGAGGTCAGGGTGCACGCCCGTCGGAGCGCTCGCGCCCAGGCGCCTTGGCGTCCGTGAGGCCGGCCATGAACAGGATGCTCACCCCGCCGAGCGCAGCTCCCGCGATCAGACCGGTCATCGCCGCGGTCACGACCACGCTCGGCGTGCTCCAGGACGCGTCGGGCAGCGTCGCCCCGGCGAAGATGACGACCATGGTCGGCATCCACGCGAGGGTGCTGATCGGAATCCACCGCCACGGGTGAGGCACCGCGCGGACGAGAACTGCCGCCTGAGCGACGCCCATCAGCGCTCCCATCGCGGCGCCAAGGCCGGCCGACGCCAAGAGGATCACGAACACGGGTGGAGGAGCGCCGGAGTCGTCGCCGAGCGCAGCGGGCGCGGAAGCGAGCGCCCATCCCACGCCTGCGACTGCGGTTGTGATCAGCGTCCACCACAGGCGCGAGAGACCCGGAAACCGCCTGGCCAGCCAGGCGGACTGCAGCAGGCCGAGAGCAACGCCTTCAACCAGACCCCCGATGACGATGATGATGAGACCGATCGACGCAGGGATGTCGTCGGCGACTCGCGCCGCAATGGCGGACGCGGTCATTCCGATGGCTTCCGCCGCTGCGCAGGATCCGATCCAGGCCAGCGGAGCGGCGGTGGTTCGAGCTGGAGTGAGGCTCACGCTCTGCCAGCGTTCTGCGTCGACACGATGGGAGCCCCCTCGATCATGATGTTCCGTCGGCCGTCGGCCGTCGGCCGTCTGCCGTCTGCCGTCTGCCGTCTGCCCAGCGAACCGCGGGAGGCGTGTGCTGCGTGGGCCGAACGTCCTGCGGCACGGATGCCGGCGGGACCTTGTGCCCGCACGAATCGGCGTGGCCGGCGCATCCTGAGATCGAACCGACGATAAGGAGTCGCACGATGGATGTCTCGGTCTTCGAGTCTGAATCGGGCCAGGGCCGCCGCGACCCCGATGGGGTGCGCGTCTGCCGAGATGTCGGGATGATCCTGGGCGAGGAAGAGCCGCTGGATCACGCGATCACTGTCGCCGCGCAGATGGCCGCACGCAGTGGGGGTCGGCTGTGCCTGATGCGCTACGTCGATGACACCCGTCTCCACCAGGCCCATGAACTGGCGCTGAAATCCGGGGAAGCCCGCGTGCAGCTGGCGAATCTGCGGGCCCGATGTCGCGCGAACGATCCTCACCTGGTCATCACCGACCGGCTGCACATCGGCACCCTGGAATCGCTCCTCGCGAGGCTGGAGCCTTCGATCGGCAGTCTCGTGATCGGGTCTCTCCGGGATCCGACGCCGAGCGAGCTCCTTGCCATGTCCGCGCTGCCGGTGACCTTCGTGGAGCCGGCCGGGGCGACCTTCACCCCTGAGGCAGCCGACGATCTCTAGCCGTGGCCGGTCGCCAGGATCGGCTCCGGACTATATGACACCGCATATGGAGTTGGCAGGTGTGTCGGTCCACGAGGCTGACGCATGAGGCGCGGCGTCACCGCAGCAGCGGCCAGGATCAGAGCCGATAGCCTGAGGTATCTCAACGAGGAGGCTCCGCGATGACGCTACGACCCAGCCCCCTGGTCGCATCGGTTCGCGATCTGGGCGTGCAATTCAGCGACAACGACCTCGACATCACCGGGCAGGATGCTGTCACATCCGTCGTGCTTCCTGGAGACGAGACGTTCTGGATCTTCGGGGACACCGTCGAGGGCCCCTTCGACACGATCCGTGGCTTCGAGCTGACCGAGGTCCTCTCGAACACGGGAGCGATCGTGCCGCTGCAGGACATCTCGCACGGCGTGAAGACGTTTCGCTACCTGGCAGAGCCGAGTGGCGCGCGAGCGCGCCAGCTGATCGGCTTCGTCGCACCCGAGCACAGATCGACCCAGCGGTTGTGGGCGATCCACGGCGTCCACACCGGCGGCCATCTGTACCTGTACTACCACCGCATCACCATGGACCCCACGCTCGACGTCTTCGAGACCTTCACCCTCGACGGCATGGGAATCGCCCGCGCCGACGCCGACTATCGGTTCGAGCGGCTGACCGCGCCCGACGGCAGTCACGAGTGGTGGAAGGGCGACGAGCCCGGTTTCGGAGTCTGGGTGCAGCCGCACGGCGACCACCTGTATCTGTGGGGGTCCATTCAGCCGGAGTCGAAGTCGGCGGGCGACATGTACCTGGCGCGGGTGCTGCCCGACCGGATCGAGGATCTGTCCGCCTACGAGTACCTGGTTCAGGCGCCGACCCTGGCCGAGCCCGACGCGCCGGTGCGATGGTCCGAGAGGTTCACCCCGACCGCCTGTCTGTTCTCCCATGTCCCCAACGAGATGTCCTCGTCGTGGAACCCGTACCTGGGGTGCTTCATCTCGCTCACCACCTACCAGCGTGACAACATCCTCGTGATCCGCACCGCGCCCGATCTGACGGGCCCGTGGAGCGAGCCCGAGGTGGTTTTCCGCCCCGAGCGCACGTCGGATGAGGCTCTCTTCAACGCCGGCAAGGAGCATCCGGAATTCGCCCGCGAGGGCGGGAAGGTCACCTACATGACCTTCATCGACTCCACCGTCTATAAGCCGCACCTGATCGAGATCGCTTTCGCCTGAGCCGCCTGACTCGCATGATCGCGACCTCACGGCGCCGTGCTCGCACCTCTTCGTCACACCCGGCGCGTTAGCCTGAACGGCATGCCGCGCCTTCTCGTCCGCCGCCCGTCGCCCCGCCTCGCCGATGGCGAGATCACCCACATCGAGCGGGTCGTCCCCGACGCCGACCTCGCGCTTCGTCAATGGGAGGCGTATGTGGACGTCTTCCGGCTGCGCGGCTGGGAGGTGATCCCGGTCGATCCAGCCGACGACTACGCGGACGGAGTGTTCGTCGAGGACACCGTCGTCATGTTCGGCGACGTCGCGGTGCTCACTCGCCCCGGTGCGGATTCGCGGCGTGGCGAGATCGATTCGACACGGGCGGCGCTCGAGCGGGCCGGCCTCCCGTTCCTGTCGATCGAGGCGCCCGGCACACTCGACGGCGGCGACGTGCTCAAGGTCGGGCGCACCGTGTACGTGGGGGCGACCCTGCGGACCAACGAAGCCGGCATCGATCAGCTGAGCGCGCTCCTGGCTCCGCGAGGATGGGATGTCGTGACGGTGCCGATCACCAAAGTGCTGCACCTCAAGAGCGGGGTGACGGCCCTGCCCGACGGCACTGTCGTCGGGTACGAGCCGCTGGTGGACGACACCGCGGCGTACCCGGTGTTCCTGCCGGTGCCTGAAGAGCACGGCACGGCAGGCGTGGTGCTCGACCCCGGCACCGTGCTCATGTCTGCCGACGCTCCGCAGACCGCAGCGCTGTACCGCGATCGCGGCCTCGAGGTCGTGACGACGCCGATCACCGAGTTCGAGAAGCTCGAGGGCTGCGTGACCTGCCTGTCGGTCCGAGTCCGCGACTGAGTTCGCTCCACTTCGTTCATCGCGCAGAGTTCGCTGCACCGGGTCGCCGCCTTGGGGCCGCCTGGGGATGCCGCGCGCCGGCGTTACGCGATCGCGGTGCCCGGAACGATCACGACCGGCACCGGCGCGTGCCGGACGATCTTCGACGCGCTCGAACCGAGGAAGACCTGTGCCAGCCGATGCGTCGACGACGAGCCCAGCACCAGCACGTCGCCCTCGGACCAGTCGACCGAGCCGATCGCAGCACCCCAGTCCGCTCCCTCCGCGATGTGCAGGTGAACGCTGTCGCCGGTGAGGCCCATGGACTTCAGGTGGTCGGCGGCTTCGGCCTGTGCGGAGGCGGCCTGCACCGCCCACAAGTCGATGACCTGGGTCTCCGCGTGGGTGACGGTGCTGGTGACAGGGCGCTTCGAAGGGCTCACGAGAAACGTGACAACGCGCAGCTTCGCTGACGCGTTCCGGCTAATCTCGGCGACACGGGTGAGGAGCGACCAGCTCGCATCGTCGTCTCGGAAGGCGACGGTGATCCGCGTCACCCCACCCGAGGTGCGGTATCCCCACGGGGCGATGGCCACGGGCACGGTCGACGAATGAACCAGCCGTTCCGTCTTCGATGTGAGGCGGATGCGGCCGGGTTCGGCGTCGCCACCCGATCCCACCACCAGGATCGAGGCATCCCTCGCGACTGTCTGTTCGAGGAGCGTCTGCGGCACCGACCGGCCGGCCACCCAGATCGCGGAACTCTCGACATCGGGATGCTGCGCGAGGTCCGCCGTGGCGAGCGCCGCGCTGTCCTCGCCCTCTCCGGCGGCCCATTGCTCGAATTCCCGATCGGTGCCCGCTGCCACAGGCGTTCCCCAGCCTCGGGGCACGACCGACACGGCGACCACCGGTTCGGGGAGGGAGGTCGCCAGTTGGCAGGCGAGCTCTATGGCACCGCGATCGTGCTTGTGCGGGCCGTACCCCACGACGTATGTCATACCTCCGCCTCCGGGTGGATCGGCTCCGAGATCTCTTCGTCAGAGGTGTAGTGACTGAGCGTGGCGTTCTTGCGCCCGTAGAACAGATAGAAGACGAAGACGATGGCGAGCCAGCTCACGCAGATGACCCAGGTGATCGGCCGCAGGCTCACGAGCACGTAGACGCACACGAGGACCGTCAGGATCGGCACCACCGGGTACAGCGGAACTCTGAACGGACGCTCCAGATCAGGGCGTCGGCGCCGCAGCACCATCAGCGAGATGGCGACGACGCTGAACGCGACCAGCGTTCCGAAGGAGACGCTGTCCCAGAGATAGTCGGAGGGTACGAAGCCCGCGATGATCGCCACGAGGATCGAGACGACCACGGTGTTGAAGACCGGGGTGCCGGTCTTCAAGCTGACGGTGAGGAACTTCTTGGAGACCATGCCGTCGCGGGCGATCGAGAACAGGATGCGGGTCTGGCCGTACAGCGTCACGAGGGTCACGGAGAAGACCGAGATGACCGCGCCGGCGGCGAGGATCGTCGCCCAGATCGGAGTGCCGGTCACGAGCTCCATGATCTTGGCGAGGCCGGCCTCACCCGCCTCGGGGGTGGAGAACCACTCCACGGGCTGCGCCGCGAGCCCCGCGACGGCCACCAGCACGTAGAAGACCGTGACGATGAGCAGCGCCCCGATGATCGCGCGGGGAATCGCCTTCTGCGGGTTCCGCACCTCCTCGCTCGCCGTTGCGACCGCATCCAGACCTATATAGGAGAAGAAGATGACTCCGGCCGCCCCGCTGATGCCGGATGCCTGCGCGAAGAAGTTCGAGAAGTGGTCGGCGTTGAACGCGGAGAACCCGATGACGATGAACATCGCCAGCACGCCGAGCTTGATGCACACCATGACCGCGTTGATCGTGGCGGACTCCGAGGCGCCTCGGATGAGGAGCAGCATGCACAGCAGCACCAGCACGACCGCAGGCAGGTTGATGATGCCACCGGTCGCCGCGCCGTCGTCGCCGGGAACGAAAGAGGCGGAGAGCTCCTGCGGCAACTGCCATCCGAACAGGTGGTCCAGCAGCTCGTTGAAGTATCCGCTCCACCCGACGGCGACCGCCGAAACGGCCACGCCGTACTCGAGCAGCACGCATCCGCCGACGAGGATCGCCGCGCCCTCGCCGAGTGCGTGGTACGTGAACGAGTAGCTCGAGCCGCTCACCGGGATCGATGAGGAGAGCTCCGCGTAGCACAGCGCTGCCAGCCCGGCGGCGACGGCTGCGAGGAGGAACGAGATGATGACGGCCGGCCCGGCGAGCGGTATCGACTCGCTCAGCACGAAGAAGATGCCGGTGCCGATGGTGGCGCCGACCCCGAACATCATGAGCTGGAAGGTGCCCAGGTTCCGTTTGAGTTCCTCGCCCGGATGATGCTTGTGCTGGAAGATGATGGGCTTACGACGGAGCAGCTGCTTTCCGAGATCGGTCATATCAGACTCCAAGGGGTCGTTCCGCGCTCCACGGACACGGGGTTGCCCAAGTCTGGTGCGCGCTCCGCCGCATGGCAAGGGTCAAATCGACGCCACCCGCGAGTTGTCGACAGTCGGTGTGGTATCTCCTTCGAATGGCGAACGGGTCAGGCGACGTCTTCGGCGAAGACCTTCTTGGCGACGGTGATCGCACTCATCGCACGCGGCCACCCGGCATAGAAGGCGAGGTGGATGATGACTTCCTTGAGCTCGTCCTCGGTGAGTCCGTTCGTGCGAGCGAGCCTGAGATGGCTGACGAGCTGCTCGGTGGAGCCATTCGCGATGAGGGTCGCGACAGTGATGAGACTGCGGTCGCGGGGAGCGAGTCCGGCGCGCGCCCAGATGTCGCCGAAGAGGACCTCGTCGGTGAGTTCGACGAGTTTCGGGGCGAAGTCGCCGATCGCGCGTTGCGCGGGTGTGGGTTCGGACATGTTCAGATCCTTTCGGTTGTGCCGGGGATGCCCTGGCCACGAGTCGACGGGCGATGAGCCGCGAGCCGTACGGGTTGGTCAGTGCCCGTCGAAGGTGGTGTTCTCCGTGAGGTCGCGCCACTCTTCCAACGAGGTGAGATGCGCCTCCAACGCGCTGCGGTATGCACTGACCGCGTCCTTGCCGAGCACGAGCACCTCCGGTGCGCGACCCGATTCGACGACCTGGAGGATGACCTGCGCGGCCTTTTCGGGGTCGCCCGGCTGCGTGCCGTGGGTCGGGTCGTTCTCTTTCCGCCTGCGGCCGGCCGTGTCGGCGTAGTCCGGGATGACGGTTGCCGTCTGGGTGAGCGAGCGTCCCGCGAAATCGGTGCGGAACCCACCGGGTTCGATCACGAGCACGGTGATGCCGAGTGGCTCGAGCTCCTTTCGCAGCGATCCTGTCAGTCCTTCGATCGCTGACTTCACGGCCGCGTAGTAGCCCGAGCCTGCAGGAGTGAGTCGAGCGCCGATGGACGACAGGTTGACGATCGTGCCCGAACGACGGGCGCGCATCTGCGGAAGCACAGCCTTGACGGTGGCGACCGACCCGAAGAAATGCGTGTCGAACAGTTCGCGCACCTCCGCCTCGTCGCCCTCCTCGACGGCTGCGCGGTAGCCGTAGCCCGCGTTGTTGACGAGCACGTCGATCGCGCCGAACCGTTCGGTGCCGGCATCCACAGCGACTGCGATCTCTGCCGCGTCGGTGACGTCGAGGGGGAGCGCGAGTGCGGTGTCCGGGTACGCGTCGGCGAGGTCCTGGACCTTCGCCACATCCCGCGCGGTGACGACCGCGCTATCGCCGTGGGCGAGTACCGCCGAGGCGAGGGCTCGTCCGAGTCCCGTGGAGCATCCTGTGATGAGCCATGTCGTCATAGCGGTTCGTCCTGCCGAGTCGTGGTGCGTGCTGAATGGTCGCGCAATTTCAGCTGCCGAGCCTGCGCGCGGCGAGCCAGCGGACCATGTCGGGATCGCGGTGGTCGAAGAACTGAGAACTGCCTTCGTCGAGGGTGGCGATCTGGGCCATGTCGTCGTCGGTGAGCGCGAAGTCGAACACGTCGAGGTTCTGCGCCATGCGGTCGGGATTGACCGACTTGGGGATGACGACGACGTTTCGCTGGATCATCCAGCGGAGCACCACCTGCGCGATGGACTTGCCGTACTTCTCGCCGATGCCGGCGAGCAGCTGGTTCGTGAACAGCCCGTTCTTGCCCTCTGCGAACGGCCCCCACGACTCGATCTGCACACCCTCGGTCGTGAGGATGTCCTGATAGTCGACGCGCTGGTGGAACGGATTCGTCTCGATCTGGTTGACGGCGGGCTTGATCTCGTTGTTGAGGATGAGGTCGATGATCCGGTCGGCAGGGAAGTTCGACACGCCGATCGCGCGGGTACGGCCGTCGCGGTTGACCTTCTCCATGGCCCGCCACTGGCCGTAGTAGTCGCCGAACGGCTGGTGGATCAGGTACAGGTCGACGTAGTCGAGCCCGAGCTTGCGGAGCGAGTCGTCGAAGGCTTTCGCGGTGTTCTCCTCGGCGGGCGCGGCCTGCACCCAGAGCTTGGTGGTGATGAACAGCTCGTCCCGCGGGATGCCGGACTTGGCGATCGCGGCGCCGACCGCTTCCTCGTTCTGATACGCGGCGGCGGTGTCGATCGACCGGTAGCCGGCGGCGAGGGCGGCGGTGACCGCAGCCTCGGTCTCTTCGGGCCCGACCTGATAGACGCCGAAGCCGAGGATGGGCATTTCGATCCCGTTGTTGAGGGTGACGGTCTGCATGAGACCTTCCTTTCGTTGCGTACTGCCATTCCACTCCGGTCCGAGAAGACAAGGAAGGGGCTGGTGTTCCATGTACTGACAGGTCCTCCCTCAGGGAGCCGCCTCCGCTTACCGTGTGCAGATGGACGACGTGATCAACCGCCGCGCCTTCGTACGCTCCGGCCTGCTGCTGACTGCCACAGTCCTCGGCGCGGTCGCCTGCACACCCACCCCATCGAGAGAGACCATGCCCAGCAGCACCCCCGCACCGGATTCCTCGCCCGCACCGAGCCCCGGCAGCCGGGTGATGCTGGCATACTTCTCGCGTCCGGGCGAGAACTACCACTACGGAGACCGGATCGACCTCGAGGTTGGCAACACTCAGGTCGTGGCAGAGATGATCGCCGATGCCATCACGGTCGACGTGTTCCGTATCGAGGCGGCCGACCCGTACCCGGACGACTACGAGCAGACCGTGCAGCGAAACGTTCAGGAGGAGAACGACGACGCGCGTCCGGAGATCGCAAGTCCTCTCCCTGACCTGTCGGACTACGCGATCGTCCTGTTGGGGTCGCCGGTCTGGAACGTGCAGACTCCGATGATCATGCGTACTTTCGTCGAGAACGTCGACCTCGCCGGCAAGACCGTGCATCCGTTCGCCACGTACGCGGTGAGCGGCATGGGCCGAGTTCGCACCGACTACGCGCAGCTTCTCCCTGGTGTCACCGTCACCGAGGGACTGGCGGTGCAAGGCGAAGTGGCGTCGCAGGCGAGACCGAATGTGGATGCCTGGCTGCGGCAATTGGGCCTGCTGGGCGCCTGACACCCGTCCCGCGCGGGACCCCTTCGCGGCCGCAGCCTCGAGTGCGACTCCTTCTCTCAGTACGAACTGAACAGGGCCTTCTGTGCCAGCTTGAGCGCCGTAAGTGCGTCATGGTTCGACTGGGCTTCGCGGATGCCATCGACATCCAGCTTTCCGAGCGCACGCTGGATGAGCTTCAAGAAGTCGATCGCCGTATTCGCGGCCTCGACGCTGTCTTCGCGGAAGGGGAACTGGTCGAGCTGCCAGACCCCGTGCCAATCGTTCTTGTCGAGCGTGTAGAAGAACTCGAAGAGCTCGATGGGGTGGATCGTGCCTGCGACCAGGTCGTCGTCCCAGCCGCGGAGATTGTCGTTGACGTCCATGCCGAAGAGTCGCCCATAGTCGATCGCGAGCTGCGCCGCATCCGCCGGAGACTCTCCGCCGAAGAGCGAGTGCCCGAAGTCGAGCAGGATGCCCACATTCGGAAGACCGATCCTCTCGATGCCGAGCAGCGTGCGCGAGACCGAGTCGAAGCTCATGTGCACGCGCGGCTCGCGTGGCTTGTACTCGATCACGAATTTGAGGTCGGGGTTGTCGGACGCCAGCTCCGCGACTCCATCGAGCGACGCCTTCCACAGCGAGTGGTGATCGACCTGAAATGGGTAATCCCAGCCGTCCTGACCGGGCCAGAGCTTCACATAGTCTGCGCCGAAGTGCCGTACGACACCGGCCGCTTCGGTGATGAGTTCGTGTGCGAGGCGGCGCACACCCGCATCCGGATTCGTGAAGGAGCCCTTCGCGAATGTGCGCGTGTAGATCTCAGGCGTGATTCCGATCACGCTCAAGCCGTTGCGCTCGAGCGCCTCGCCGACCTGCTCATTGCTGAACTCCCCGCCGAAGAACGGATAGTTGAGGTCGACGACGGAGAGATCGCGGACCTGGCCGGCGAGATCGATGGCGTCGAGGATCGACCGGGGGTCGCCGTAGCCGTCCGTCGCATACCTGTCGACGTACGTCGCGAAGTGCCAGATTCCGGCGCCGTAGCGCTGCTGGTTCGGCATCGTCGTGGTCCCCGCTTCTCTCGTCGCTCCCAGCCTGACACCGCCCGGGGTGGCCTTCATCGCTCCACTTCGGCCCGGATCGGGCGCAAATCGGATCGGGTCACCGCTGCATCGGCGTGACAAAATCACCGAGTGGACGCTCCCCAGACCCTGAAGCATCCAACGATGCAAGATGTCGCCGATCACGTCGGCGTCTCACGCCAGTTGGTCTCGCTCGTGCTGCGAGACGTCCCGGGTCCGAGTCCGGCCGCCCGGGAGAGGATACTCGCAGCTGCGGCCCAGCTGGGTTATCGCGCGAACGCATCCGCTCGGCTGCTGCGTCAGAAGCGCACCCGGCTGATCGGCGCCGTGTACGCGATGCGGAACCCGTTCGAATCGCAGCTCGTGGAGCAGCTCTTCGCGAGGGCGGCGGGCCGCGACTTCGGGGTGGTGCTGGGTCCGGTGACCGCAGGTCGCACCGTGGAGCAGGTCATCGATGAGCTCATGGAGCAGCGCGTTGAAGCGGTGGTCGGATTCGGACCCCCGGAGTGGAACGCCTACGTCGAGCGGATCGGTGCGACGGTTCCGACGGTGTGGCTCGGCGGTCCGGCACCGGAACCCCACGACAACGTCCACATCGACGATGACGAAGGGATGAGGGTGGCGGTCGCGCACCTGCGCTCACTCGGTCATGAGCACATCGCCCACGTGCGCGGTGAGGGCTCGGCGGGCGAAGCGCGCGCCGAGGGGTACCGGCTGGCGATGCGCCTGAGCGGACTCGCCGATGGGATCGATGTGGTGGGTGCCGGGTGGGGCGAAGAGGACGGCGCCGCCGCCGCGCGGGGGTTTCTGGCGCGCCCGGCGCTGCCCACCGCTGTGATCTGCGGTGGCGATCAATCCGCCGCTGGGCTGGTCGCGGTGTTCACAGCCGAAGGAGTCGCCATCCCGGGCGATGTCTCGGTCGTGGGCTGGGACGACAGCTATGTCGCACGGCTGTCGTACCACCGGTTCACGTCCGTGCGGCAGGATCTGGATGCGACTGCCGATGCGGCGCTGGATGCCGTCCTGCACCGGATGGCTGATCCCTCCAGCCCACGAGTGCTCATCCTGACTCCTGCGCGTCTCATCGAGCGCAGTTCGACGGGGCCGGTGCGCTCCGCCGCCTGATCGGGTCCTATCGACTTGCGACGAGGTCGCGCTGCGCCATGATCGGACGGACGTCGCGGATCGCCGTCGGGTGGTGGGATGCGAGTCGGAGTGCGCGTGCGCGACGCTCGAGCAGCTCGTCAAGCCGATCTGCGTCGAAGGCGTGCTCGATACCCAGCACCAGGCCGCCGGCGGTACCCGCCTCGCGGCCGAGGGCCGCATGCGAGATGGTCAGATTCCTCGTGGCGAGGGGGAGTGCTCGCGAATAGACCACCTGGCGGATGCCCGCCAAGAGGTCGTCACTGACTTCGTCGAGTGCACCGCCGACCACGATGCGAGCCGGATTCACCACATGGACCAGCATCGACAGCACCTCGCCGATTCCGGCGGCGCTCTCGCCGACGAGTTCGACGCAGCGCGGGTCGCGGTCATGAAGAAGCATCAGGAACCGGGCTGTCGCGTCGGGTCCGTCGCCCACGAACGGCTTCGCGCGCGCAACGAGCGCGGTCACGGATGCCGCGGCCTCGAGACATCCTTCGCTGCCGCATCCGCAGATCTCGGTCGACCCCTGCTTGCGGATGTGCCCGATGTCACCGGCGGCTCCGTCCGCGCCGTTGACCAGGCGGCCATCAGCGTCGATGATTCCCGCGCCGATCCCGGTGCCGACCTTGACGTAGATCATCGAGCCGGCGGCCGCGATGGCGCGGGCTTCGCCGAGCGCTCGAAGATTGACATCGTTGACGAGCAGAACGCCGCCGCCCAGTACCTCTCTCACGCGCTCGGCGATCGGGAACCCGTCCCAGCCCGGCATGATGGGCGGTCGCACGACGCTGCCTTCTCGCGAGGCGACGGGCCCAGGCATCCCCACCACAGTCATGCGGTAGCGCTCTTCGAGTCCCGCGGCCTCGAGCATCTGATCGGTCTGGGCCAGGATCCCATCGAGCACCGCGGCCGGTCCGTCGCAGAAGCTCACCGGCACGTCACTCTGCGCGTGGATCTGCTGGCCCAGGTCGGCGATCGAGATGCGGACGTTGTGAGCGGTGAAGTCCAGCACGACGATCACGCCGAAGCTCGGGTCGATCTCGATGACTTCGGCGGGCCGGCCGCGACCGATCGACGCTCTGAAGCCCTGCAGTCTGACGGCACCCAGTTCGAACAGGGCGCGCAGCCCGGTGTCGACGGTCGTGCGTGCGAGACCGGTGGTGCGGACGAGATCCGCCTTGGTTGTCGCGCTTCCGCTGGCGATGAGACGGGCGAGCGTCGAGGCGATCGTCGCGGGACTCACGCGCGCGGACAGCGGGGGTACTTCGAGTCGAAGGTGCGGCAACATCGGAACTCCGTCGTTCAGGTCTTAGCACGAGCTAATTAGCACGTGCTAAAAGTGTGCCACGCACTGCCCTTCACACGCAAGCCCCGGATGGGCAACGGATCGATATCGACGCTCGATCAGCCGGCTGTGCCACGGTCGAAGATCTCCTCGACCTCGACGACGAGACCTTCGGTGTCGAAATGGAAGAGGCACCACAGGTGGATCGGCGGCTGCTCCGGGAAGTCGAGGGCGAGTCGCGCGAGGACCTTGAGGGGGTCCGCGAGCGGATCGACGACGGCGTCGATGCCGTAGGGCGGCCGCACCTCGAACTTCTCCCTCGTGATCGCCTCCAGGTTCGCGATGCCGGCTACGGTCGCGTGCGGGCCGAGCGTCGGAAAGGTCTGCCGGCCATCCGGATGCCAGAAGGTGACCCAGAGCGAGAGGTCGCGATCTCGCTCGCTCTGGTAGAAGCGCTCAACTGTCCGCGCATTCGCCGTACCCACCTGTTCGAGATCCATCTCTGCCTCCGAGTCGCGCCCTGAGCTCGACCGGGCGTGTCCGCCGAGCGACGTGTCAGCGATTGTCGCCCGCGCGCGGAGCGTGTAAAACGTCGCAATTGGGCGTTCACGCGGCGCAAATCCGGCCTATTGGCCCGGGCCGAGCGATTCGTACACTCGGCGGAACGAAGCGAGAGGGAGATCGATGGATGCTGGGCGGCTCGACGAGGGCCTCGTGTCGCTCTTCGACGGCGAGAGCCTGGCCGGGTGGCACACTGCTCCGCGGACGTATGGCACTCTCTGGCCGGGCGGTCCCGAAGTGGGCGAGGTGCTGCCTCTCGCTGACGGATACTTCGACGATGCGGTCGAGTTCGAAGCGGTCTGGGCGGTCGTCGACGGTGCGATCGAAGGACGCCAGGACCCGCGCAAGCGGGGATTCGGAGGCTACCTGGTCACGGATCAGACCTACGGAGACTTCGAGCTGATCCTCGAGATGAGACCCGACTGGCCGGCCGACACGGGTGTGATGCTGCGCCGCAGCAGTGACAGCTGGGCCGGGTACCAGGTGCTGGTCGACCACCGCGAGTCGGGGTCGATCGGTGGCTTCTTCGGCCACGGCATCGCACCGTTCCACGCGGTTCCCTTCGCGCTCAACGTCGAGAGAGACGACTCGGGCGAACCGATCGGCCTGATCGAGGATGATCCGGCGACCAGCGTCGAGCCCTTCACCGAGGACAAGCGCGACCTCCTGGTCGAGGCGGGTTCCGCCGCAGAGTTTCTGGCGGCATGGAAGTGGGATGACTGGAACGAGCTCCGCGTGCGGATGACGGGAGCCAAGCCCCGCATCTCGACGTGGGTCAACGGGGTGCCGGTGGCCACGCTGGACGCTGCGACCCTCGAGTATCCCCACTACGATGCGGATGCGGCTCTCGAGCTGCTGGGGACCCGCGGTCACATCGCGCTCGAAGTGCACGACAACGACCCGCTGGTCGGCGAGAAGCGGTGGGCGCCGACGTCGGCATGTCGGTGGCGCAACATCCGCATTCGCGAACTGTGATCGCGGCCGAAACACGCTGAGGGAGACGAATGGACTACACACGCAAGCTGCTGCCCGGGCAGGTCAGCCGCATCCACATCGGCTATGCCGACGGCCGTGAGCCGACCGTCGTCTTCGAGACCGACCGAATCCTCATCGAAGCACCCAATTGGACCCTCGATGGCACGCGGCTGATCGTGAACGGCGACGGACTGCTGTGGTCGATCACCCCCGAACCGGGAGGCGAGCTGCAGCTGATTCCCCTCGAGGGCGTGCCTCCGCTGAACAACGATCATGTGCTCGCGCCCGACGGCGAACACATCTTCGTGTCGGCGAATGACTGGCACATCTATGAAGCGAGTCTGCAGGGCGGCCCCGTCCGCCGGATCACGAGCGACAATGATCCGGCACGCCTCCACTTCTTGCATGGGGTGAGCCCCGACGGCCGAACGCTCGCCTACATCGGGTTGGACGCCGGCGGCGACGATGTCTGGGCGAGCGGGAACGTCTACACCGTCCCGGCGACGGGCGGCCAGGACGTCCAGCTGACCTTCGACTCGCGGCCCGCCGATGGCTCGGAGTACTCGCCCGACGGCGAGTTCATCTACTTCAACACCGAAGCATTCGAGACGACGCCCGGTCACGCACAGATCGCACGGATGAAGGCCGACGGCGCCGACGTCGAGCAGCTGACGTTCGACGGGCAGGTCAACTGGTTCCCGCACATCGCACCAGACGGCAGGAGCGCGGTGTACATCGCCTTCCCGCCGGGTACCGAGGGGCATCCCGAGAACAAGTGGGTCGAGGTCAAGCTCGTCACCGATGGCAGGTGGTTGCAGCCTCGAACAGTGGAGCGACTGCACGGCGGCCAGGGCACCGTGAACGTGAACAGCTGGGCTCCCGAGAGTCAGCGGTTCGCCTACATCAGCTACCCGGTCGCCGGTCTCGACGAGTGATCTGGCCCGGGTGAGGGATCATCCGATCAGAACCCGGGACTCGGTGTCGTTCGGCCGGACCTGAAGCTTTCGCCCGTGCCCCGCGCGGAACATCGCCAGCGCATCGGCATAGTCGTCCAGCGTGAACGAGTGGCTGATCATGGCGCGCGCGTTGATGGCGCCGGCCTCGAAGAGTTCGACGGCACGACCGAACGAGTTGTGCACGGCCATGCTTCCGACGATGGTCAGTTCGTCGCGGTAGACCCGGAACGGCGAGAACTGCGCCGTGCGATCCGAGGGGGCCACCCCGAAGTCCTGGAAGTATCCCGCCGGCTTCACCCGGGTGAGCGCATCTTCGATCGCGCGGATGTTGCCCGTGCAGTCGATGACGACATCCCACTTGTCTCGGGCCGCATCGTCCGGCGTGGTGTAGCGCAGATCGATTCCGCACTCAGCCGCGGTCTGAAGGCGGTCCTCGTTGAGATCGACGATCGTCACCGTGGCCGCACCCGCCCGCCGTCCGAGCTGCGCCATCAGTAGGCCCATGGTTCCCGATCCGTAGACGAGCACGTGGTCACCCAGTCGACGGGGCAGGATGTCCCACCCGCGGATGGCGCAGGCGAGCGGTTCGATGAGGGCCGCCTCGAAGAGGTCGGTCTCGGGCTTCAGCTTGTACACATTGCCCGCCGGGGCGACGAAGAGCTGCTGGGCCGCTCCGTCGGACGACACGACCCCGAGGCCGTCCCAGAAACGGCACAGGTTCTGGTGCCCGTTGACGCAGAATTCGCACTCGCCGCAGGTCTTGCTGGGGTTGATTGCGACTCGATCGCCGACGTGGAAATCGAACACTCCCTCGTTGACGCCATCGCCGACAGCGCGAATCGTGCCGGTGGCTTCGTGACCGGGCACGAGCGGGAATTCCGTACCCTCGAACTCGCCGTCGAGCACGTGGACGTCGGTGCCGCAGATCCCGACCGCGGCGGTCTCGACGAGGACCTCCTTGTATCCGGGCACGGGCGTCGGACGCTCCTCGAGCGACAGGGTCCCTTCCGAGCTGAAGACGAGCGCGCGCATGGTTCTCCTTGTTATCGCGTCTACGGGCGGATGTGGGCGAGGTCGGCCCGGTCCGTCACCAGATGACGTGGCCGCCGTCCACCAACAGGTCTACTCCGGTGATGTAGCCGGCCGCTTCACTCAGCAGGAAGGCGACGGGCGGTGCGATGTCTTCGGGCTGGGCGTTGCGTCCGAGCGGGGTGTCGGCGGCGTACCCCGCCATCGCGCTCGCCTGCTCGGGCCGCTCCGTGAGGGGCGTATATGTATAGCCGGGGCTGAGGCTGTTGACCCGGATGCCGTGGGGCGCCCACTCCCACGCGAGACTGCGGCCCAGCTGCACGACGCCCGCCTTCGCCGCGTTGTAGTGCGCCTGGTGGAGCCCACGGTTGGCGATGGTCGCGGACATCGAGGCGATGTTGACGATGGCGCCCCCGCCGTTGCGGATCATGGCGCGGGCCTCGGCTTGCGACGAGAGGAAGACGCCCGTCAGGTCCACGTCGATCACCTTCTGCCATTGCGCGTGTGGCATGTCCTCGGCGGGAGCCGCATTGGCGATTCCCGCGGCATTCGCGGCGAGCGTCAGGGGACCGAGCTCGCGCTCGATGGAGGCGACCGCCTGGTCGAGCTGGCCCGGATCAGTGACGTCCGCGACGACGGCGAGCGCGCGGCCACCGCCGGCCGCGATCATCGATGAGGTCGCGCCGATCTCGCCGGCGGCGAGATCCACGCAGCCGACCGCGGCGCCCGACCGCGCGAGCTCCAGCGCGATCGCTCGTCCGATCCCGCTCCCTGCACCGGTGACCAGCGCCACCCGCCCATCGAAGCCGAAGGTGATCGAGTTCATTGCGTGGCCTTCCCTGCTGCGTCTTCCGCGCCTGCGTGAATCGAGTGTCACCGGGCGAAGCAGCAGTCGCAATGCCCGAATACGGCCCGGATCGGACGTATTGGCCAGTGTTTCGGATGGCCGTCCGCTGCGCGAGAGGCGCGGCGATCTTCTGCAGTGAAACGACGAAATTCGTGCGTTGAAGAGCCGCAGTCGTCGACATAGCTTCAGACCACCCGGCAACGGCCGCGGATCACAGATGGAGTGGCGATGCAGTCCTCGATTCAGCTCTGGAGCTTGCGGCTCTCGATCGATGAGCACGGCTGGGACCGCGCGATCGAGAAGGTCGCCGAAGCCGGCTTCCGGAACGTCGAGCCGTTCGCCATCGATCGCACATTCGACCTCCTGCGTCCGGCGGTCGAGGCCAACGAACTCTCGGTGCCGACTGCGCACGGCTTCCTCGATGACGAAACGATCGAGCTGACATTGGCGAACGCGGCGGCGCTCGGGGTTCGCACTGTCTTCCACCCGCACTTCGATGAATCGCATTGGGGCACCCGCGCCGCGATCGAGGCCACCGCCGAGATGCTCAACTCGGCAGCCCAAGTGGCTGAGGACTACGCCATCGAGGTCGGCTTCCACCATCACGACTACGAGCTGCGCCATCTGGTGGACGGAGAGTCGTCGATCGACCGCCTTGTCGCCCTGCTCACCGATGACGTCCAGATCGAGTACGACATGAACTGGGCCGCGGTAGCCAGGGTGGAACCGCTGTCGGTGCTGACGCGACTGGAGGGTCGTCTGAACGCGGTCCACATCAAGGACGGACCTCTCAAGGGCGCCAACACCGACCAGCGAGCGCTGGGTGAGGGTGAACTCGACCTCGACCATCTGGTCGCCGTCCTGCCCGAAGACACACTGCTCGTCCTGTCGCTCGACCAGTTCACGGGATCGAGCGATGATGTCGGCAGAGCGGTCACCACCAGTCGTGCGTGGCTCGATGAGCGAGGTGTGCGGTGAGCGCGGGCCCACTGCGGCTCGGCATCATCGGTGCCGGCTCCGTCGTCGACCTGTACATGAGCAGCATGAGCGCCTACCCCGATGTCGAGGTCTGTGCGATCGCCGATCGCCATCCCGATCGCGCAGAAGCGCGAGCCACCCAGCTCGGGATCCGGGCGTCATCCGTTGAAGCGCTTCTCGCGTCGAGTGGTGTCGAGGCGATCGTGAACCTCACGCCCCCCGGGTCTCATTTCGAGGTCTCGACCGCCGTTCTGGCGGCAGGAAAGCACCTCTACAACGAGAAGCCTCTCGCCATGACGAAGTCGCAGGGCGAGGCGATCCTCGCGGCTGCCGCAGCGCAGTCGCTGACGGTCGGAGCAGCACCCGACATCACGATGGGACGGTCATTCCGGAACGCCCTCCGCCTGCTCGCCGACGGTCTCATCGGGGCTGCCGTCTTCGCGCGATGCGAGGCCGTGCTTGCGGGACCCGAGAGCTGGCACCCGCGTCCGCAGTTCCTGTATGCGCAGGGGGGCGGGCCGCTCTTCGACATCGGGCCGTATTACCTCACCGCCCTCGTCGCCGCCCTCGGAGTCATCGAGTCGGTCTCGGCGATCGGGACGAAGAAGTCGGAGTCGCGGACGATCGGGAGCGGTCCGGATGAGGGAACTCAGTTCCCCGTCGAGGTTCCCTCGCTGACCGTGGCCAATCTGCAGTTCGCGACGGGGATCGCCGCCCAGATGCTGCTGACCTTCGACTCGGCATCGCACCGTGGTGGCCGGCTCGAGGTCTTCGGTGTCAACGGCACACTGCGCACACCTGATCCGAACGGTGCCGACACCACGGCCTTGTTCCTGCCCGCTCGCTCGGACTCATGGGAAGACCTGGGGCACTCCGAGACCACGCCCGCTATCGGGCCGGGCATCGCAAACTTCGCCAGGCACATCAGGGGCAACGAGCCCCTGGTCGTCAGCGGGGAACGGGCACTTCACGTACTCGACGTGATGTGCGCCATCGAGGAGTCGTCGAACAGCGGCCAGACCGTCGCAATTCAGAGCTCCTTCGCATCCACTCCGGTGCTGCCCGATTCGTGGGACCCCACGCAATCAACACTTCGATCACGTACCTGAATCACGGAATACTCTCAAAGGAGACAGCAATGAACACCAAATCACGGCTCGTGGCGCTTCTCGCCATCGGCGTCGCCGGCACGACAGTGCTGGCCGGCTGCAGCGGCGGCGGAGGCGGATCGGACGAGGACGTCACCCTCCAGTGGTGGGCGCCCAACCTGATGCCGACGATCGCGCAGGACGAGGCCTACTACAAGACGCTGACAGACAAGTTCACCGAGGAGACGGGGATCAAGGTCGAGACCCAGGTGAACGCGTGGTCCGACTACTACAACAAGATCCTCGGCGCGATCAGCAGCGGCGAAGGCCCCGACGTGCTGGCCTCGGGTACCACCTGGGTGAGCACCTTGACCCCCTCTGGCGGATTCCTGCAGTTCGACGACGCGAACCTCGAGGCGATCGGCGGCCCGGAGCAGTTCACCCAGACTGCGTGGGACGCCGCCGGCGGACAGAACGAGGGCGGCACGTCGATGATCCCCTGGGTCGCCGGCGTGACCACGATGTTCTACAACACCAAGATGTTCGAGGCGGCGGGCATCACCGACCCCCCGACCACTTGGCCGGAATTCGTCGAAGACGCCAAGAAGCTCACCATCGACACGGACGGCGACGGCGAGATCGACCAATGGGGCTTCGGCTATCCCGCAGGATTTGCGCAGGAGTGGTCGCACACCATGTTCGCCTTCGGAGAGCAGAACGGCACAGCCTTCTTCGATGAGGACGGCAACCCCACGCTCAACGGCGAGGGGATGGTGGACGCGGCGGATCAGTTCCTGCAGCTCATGACAACCGAGAAGGTGCTGAACCCGGCGAGCGCTGAGCTCCAGCAGATGAGCGATGTGCAGCAGCAGTTCATCAACGGCGAGATCGCGATCCTCTTCGGTTCTGGCAGCAACATCTCCTTCGATGACGCCGGGTTCACCGACTACGGAGCCGCACAGATCGTGCTGAACGATCCGCTTCCGGGCGAGGCCGTCACCACCCACATCGCGGGCGTCGACATGGCGGTCTTCGCCGAGACGGATCACCCGGAGCAGGCGCTGGAGTTCATGAAGTTCCTCGTCAACGAGGACACTCAGCTCGACATGGCCAAGAACATCAACGGGATCATTCCGACCAACTCCGCCGCGGCCGCGGACCCGGAGGTCACCAGCAACCCGGTCTTCAAGGTCAACACCGAGATCCTCGCGAACACCGCCGCAGGCTTCCCCGACAACCTGCTCACCGGGCAGGCGGAGACCCTCATCGGTGATGCACTGAAGGGTCTCGCCGCTCAGGCTGCCACGCAGGGCACGGTGAGCCGGGCGGACATCCAGGCCGCACTCGACGAGGCGAACAGCCAGCTCGAAGCCTCGCAGTAACAATCCGACCCGCCGGGGCGGCGACGACAGCGCCGCCCCGGCCCCGAACTGGATGGTGTCGAAATGGCCACATTGACCGTGCAGCCTCCGCTGAACCCCCTCGAGGATCCGGAGGACTTCTTCCCCCAACGCAAGCCGAAACGGAACTTCCTTCCGTACCTCCTGATCCTGCCGGCAGCCATTGCCGAGCTCCTGATCCACATCATCCCGATGTCCCTGGGCGTCTACGTCAGCTTCGTACAGCTGAACCAGATCTCGATCCGCAACTGGCTCGCGGCGCCCTTCGTCGGCTTCGCCAACTACATCAACGGTCTCAACCCGGCCGGCGCGATCGGCGCGGAGTTCTTCGAGACACTGCTGCGGACGATCATCTACACGGTCCTCGTGATCGGATTCTCATGGTCACTCGGCACCGCGGCGGCCTACTTCCTGACCTCTCGTTTCCGTGGCCAGGCGGTCATCCGGATGTTCTTCCTGGTGCCCTACGCCGTGCCCGCCTTCGTCGGCATCATCGCGTGGGCCTTCATGTTCAACCAGCAGGACGGCCTGATCAACACCGTTCTCGTCGACCAGCTTCACCTCCTCCAGGAGGGTCCGTTCTGGCTCGTGGGTCCGCTGTCGTTCTTCGTGCTGGTCATCGTGTCGGTCTGGGGCATCTGGCCGTTCGCATTCCTGCTGCAGCTGGCCGCGCTGCAGACCGTCCCGCACGAGGTGCACGAGGCCGCGTCGATCGACGGAGCCGGCCGCTGGCGCACCTTCTGGGGAGTGACACTGCCCATGATCCGCGCCTCGAATGTCGTACTGCTGCTGCTGATGTTCCTCGCGACCTTCAACCAGTTCAACGTGCCATTCGTCCTGTTCGGGGTCTCATCGCCGAAGGAGGCGCAGCTGATCTCTCCGCTGATCTACCAGTTCTCGTTCGGCACCTGGAACTTCGGACTCGGTTCGGCGGTGAGCACTCTGCTGCTCGTATTCCTGGTCATCGTGACCGCCATCTACGTTCGCCTCGTCATGCCGAAGGAGAAGAGTTCTCGTGCGTGAATCACTTTCATTCAAGGTAAGCCGCGTTGCCGTCCTCGGCGGGCTCATCATCTTCGTAGCCGTGCCGCTGTACGTCATCCTGATCTCGTCGTTCAAACCGCTGAAGGACGTCTCGGGTCAGTGGACCTGGTGGCCCGAGAACTTCACCATCGCTCCGTACATCACGATGTGGGAGACCGTGCCGCTCGCGAACTACTTCGTGAACAGCGTCGTCATCTCCGTGTCGGCGACGGCGCTGGCCCTCACGTTCGGCATCCTCGCCGCATTCGCCCTCACGCGGCTGCGCTGGAAGGGGCAGCGGGCATTCAGCCTCATCGTCCTGTCGACGCAGATGTTCCCCGGCATCCTGTTCCTGCTGCCGCTCTACCTGATCTTCGTGCAGATCCAGCGGGTGTTCGGAGTGCAGCTGATCGGCAACTACGGCGGCATGATCATCACCTACACGACGTTCGCGCTTCCGTTCGCGATCTGGATGCTCATGGGCTTCTTCGCCGCCATGCCCGAGGAGCTCGAAGAGGCCGGGATGATCGACGGTTTGACACGCTTCGGCGCCTTCATCCGCATCATCCTTCCGATCGCCCGACCGGGAATCGTCGCCGTCGGCGTCTTCGCCTTCATGAACGCGTGGGGAGAGGTGCTTTTCGCCTCGGTTCTCACAACAGCGGACACGCGAACGCTCTCAATCGGGATGCAGGCCTTCACGACGAACGTCGATGTGCGATGGAATGAGGCTATGTCGGCATCCGTCGTCATCTCCATCCCCGTGCTGCTGGCATTCCTGCTGGTGCAGCGGCACATCGTCCAGGGACTTGCCGCCGGCGCGGTCAAGTGAGTTCGGTCAAGTGAGTTCGGGCCAGCCCATCGAACGCTTCGAAACGAAAGAGAAGAACATGTCGTCACCGTCAGTTCAGCTGTACACCGTCCGGGATGCGATCTCGGAAGATCTGCAGGGTGCGGTCGCCCGGGTCGCCGAGATCGGCTTCACCAAGGTCGAGCCGTACGCCTTCGTGGAGCGGGCGGAGGAGTTCGCCCGCGCGTTCGCGGCGAACGGGCTCACCGCGCCGTCGGGGCACGCGCCGGTGATCGATTCGGATGATCCCGCTCGCGCGTTCGACGCCGCGGCGCAGCTCGGGATCGGAACGGTCATCGACCCGTTCATTCCGGCCGACCGGTGGCTGACCGCCGACGATGCCTACTGGATCGCCGACCGCGTGAATGAGCTGCAGGTGCTGGCCGCGGCATCCGGACTGGGTTTCGGGTACCACAACCACAACTGGGAGTTCTCGAACAAGGTCGACGGCCGCCCGGTCTACGAGCTGTTCCTGGAGCGTCTCTCACCCGATGTGGTGCTCGAGATCGACACGTTCTGGTCCACGGTCGGAGGCGCGGACACCCCAGCCCTGCTCCGCTCGCTCGGCGATCGCGTCCAATTCCTGCACATCAAGGACGGCAAGGTGGCGGGCGACATCGCCACGGCGCTGCCGAGCAGCGAGAGCGCCCTCGTGGTGCCTGAGGAGCTCGCCAAGGCGTTCAAGAACCAGACGCCCGCCGGTCAGGGCGACGTCGATGTGAAGGCCGTCCTGGCCGCCGCGCCCCACGCGCTGCGCGTAGTCGAGTTCGACGACTACGCGAAGGACGTCTTCGACGGGATCGCCGAGTCGTTCGCCTGGCTCGCGGAGAACGACAAGTGAGCGGCCCGGTTGGGGTTGGCGTCATCGGGGCGGGCGTCATCAGTGGCACCTACCTCGAGAACATGACCCAGTTCGCCGACCTGAAGGTGCTGTTCGTCGCCGACATCGACGCCGACCGTGCCCGCGCGCAGGCTGAGAAGTACGGCGTGCCCGGGTACGGCAGCACCGAGGAGCTGCTCGCGGTCGACGAGATCGAGATCGTCGTGAACCTGACGATCCCGGTCCTGCACACCGAGATCGGCCACCAGATCGTCGCGGCCGGAAAGCACGTGTGGAGCGAGAAGCCTCTCGCCCTCGACCACGAGTCCTCCGCCGCGCTGCTCGCCGCGGCGGATGCCGCCGGTGTGCGCGTGGCGTGCGCACCTGACACCGTCCTCGGCGCCGGCATTCAGACTGCGATGCGCGCCATCGCCCGCGGCGACATCGGCGAACCGCTCACGGCGACGACGCTCTTCCACGTGCCCGGCCCGGAGTCCTGGCACCCGAACCCGGAGTTCCTGTTCGCCGTGGGTGCCGGGCCGCTGTTCGACATCGGCCCGTATTACGTCACGACGCTGGTCCACGCGTTCGGGGCGGCCAGCCGGGTCAGCGCCGTGTCGTCGAAGTCTCGCGAGGTGCGCACGATCGGCAGCGGCCCGCGCGCGGGCGCCGAGTTCGCGGTCGAGGTGCCCACGCACCACGCCGCACTGATCAGCTTCGAGGGCGGCCAGTCATCGCAGTCGACGTTCAGCTTCCAGAATGCGATGCCCCGCAACGGTTTCGTCGAGATCAGCGGCACCGAGGGGACGCTCGTGCTCCCCGACCCGAACATGTTCGACGGCGACTCGATGCTGTGGACGTTCGGGCAGGACGAGCCCACGACCCTCCCGGCGGTGGGATCGACTTTCGGTCGCGGTTCGGGCGTGCTCGATCTGGCCCGGGCGATCCGCGGTGGCACAGCCGAGCGGGCCACGGGTGCGCTCGCGGCCCATGTGCTCGATGTGCTCATCGCGGTGTCGGATGCCGCGGAAGCCGGCCAGCCGGTGGATGTCACCTCATCCGTCCCGAAGCCGGAACCGCTCCCCGAGAGCTGGGACCCGGTGGCGGCGACGCTGTAGATCAGGCGATGCGGGATGCCGGTGCACCCGGCATCCCGTCAGTCCGCGTGGCTGATCGTCAGGTTCGAGAAGTGCGCGTCGGTTCCGATGTCGACGAAGAGTCCCACCGCTCCAGCGGTGGGTTCGACCAAGGTATGTGGCACCTCGAGCACGGTCGTTCCGTCGACGTCGGCCGAGAGACTCCTGGCGTGGACGGTGATGCCTAGCCGGATCCAGGTGTCGAGCCGGATGTCGGCGGCAGCTTCGTACCCACCGTCAGGGCGTTCGTCGCGAAGTCTGTTGTACGGCCAGTCAGGGTAGGCGAAGTACTGGATGGCGCGGAGCTTTCGCGGTCCGTCAGTCGGAGCCGTATGCCATCCATTGGCGGGGCGAAGGTAGACCGCTTCGAACGAGGGCTTCTGACCCCGCCCGATCCGATAGGCGATGCCGACGAACCCGCGGGCCTCTTCCGGCGCATCGGGACGAAGCCGGCTCGCGATATCGACACTGATGTGCCCGGATGTGAAGGTCGTCGGTATCTGGACGAATGTGGGCTGGTCGACATAGTCGACGCCCGCGACGCCGTCGTGCGAGACCTTGTCGGTGAGTGAGACCCGCACCGCCCGGCGATGGTCGAAGCTGCTGAGCCCTGCGGTGACGGATCGCAGCACGGCACCGTCGGGGATCCCGGCGAGGTCGTGGTTTTCGGCGGTCACGATCGTGCGTCCAGTCGTGCCTGCAGCCGCTTGAGGGCGGATGCCGCGACCGCGACGTCTTCGTCAGTTCCGAGGACCTCGTCCAGAGCGTGCGCGAGCACTCCCTCGCCTGCCGTTCGTGCGGTTTCGCCCGATTCGGTGAGCGACACCAACGAGGAGCGGCGGTCGGTGGGGTGAGGGCGACGGAGGGCGAGGCCATCTCTCTCGAGACGGTCGGCGAGTTTGCTCGCCGCCCCGATGGTGAGGGAAAGTTCACGGCTGAGGTCCTGTACTCGACCGCGCCCGTCATGCCGATGCAGGACGCGCAGGGCGGTGAGCGTGCCAAGGCCCACCTGCCGATCGTCGACGAGTTCGCGCTCGACGGTATTCCAGAGCGCGGTCTCGAACCGCACCAACGTGTCGAAGAAGTCCACTCGAGTCCATCCATTCGTTACAGTCGAAGGAATTAGATTCTTAGGAATATAGTTCCTAGACACTTAGTTTATCTCAGTATCGCGCGTCCACCACCGGACGACGACAAACGAACAGGAGCACGTCATGACGAACTTCACGATCATTGGCACCGGCAAGATGGGAGACGCGATCGGCGCCCTCTTCGCGGCAGGCGGGAACGGTGTGACCCACGTCGCGCACGCAGACGTCGGCAGCGCTCCGATCGTCGGGGATGTCGTCATCCTCGCCGTCCCTTACCCCGCAATCGATGACGTCGTCGCCGCATACCATGATCAGCTGGCCGGCAAGACGGTCGTGGACATCAGCAACCCGCTCGACTTCTCGACCCTCGACTCGCTGGTTGTGCCGGACGGAAGCTCCGCAGCTGCGCAGATCCAGGCGAAGCTTCCGGAAAGCAAGGTGCTGAAGGCGTTCAACACGAACTTGGTCGCGACCCTCGCGAGCAAACAGGTCGGCGGACTTCCCGCGACGGTCTTGATCGCTGGCGATGACGCGGACGCAAAGCGCACCCTCGCCGACGCCGTCACGGCCGGTGGGCTTGCCGCCATCGATGCAGGGGCGCTCGCGCGCGCCCACGAGCTCGAAGCACTCGGGTTCCTGCAGCTCACGCTCGCGATCGGCGAGAAGCTCGCGTGGACCGGTGGATTCAACGTCGCGAACTGACGCGGGCTGCTACACCGCTGCGTCGACGGGGTGCATGGGCCGGCGACCGTCGCAGCGGTCGAGGCCCCGCAGGGTCTGGACGCCCGAGTTGACCGCGGCGGTACAGGAGTTCCAGACCGCCTGGGCGTCGAGCCGACGGGCACAGTGGATGCCGCCACCATCGCCACCTTCGAGGGGGCGGTCGCCTAGCTCCAGAATCCGCAACCGTCGTCGACGCCGTCGCCGTCGGAGACCGAGCAGCCTCAGCTGGAGGCCGCGGGTGAGATAGTCGCGTTCGGAGCATTCGGCTTGGGCGACTCCGCGACCTCATAGGCTGGGCCCGGGAGGCGTGATGACCGGCTGGCGCATACGGGACTACCACTCGGAGGATGTCGACGGCATCCTCCGCCTCTGGGAGCAGGTCAACACGGCCGACGCCGAGCCGGTCTACAACCTCGCCGAGGTGCTGGCCTCGTGCGCGAAGGACCACGCGGTGGTCGCGGTCGTGGGCGAGCACGTCGTCGGCGCCGCGATCGGACGGACGGCCCACGCACAGGGGTGGGTCGTATTCCTCGCGACCGCGTCCGATCTGCGCGGTCAGGGGATCGGCTCGTCGCTGCTGGCGGCGCTCGAAGCACGCATGGCGCCGCAGGGCATCTCGAAGCTGTCGGCGCTCATGCCCGCCGAGGAGACGCGGGTCGGAGCATTCCTCCATCAGGGATTCGTCCTCAAGCAGGACCTGCACTACTTCGAGCGGCACATCCCGGTGCAGCGTGAAGAGCTGAAGATCCTGGCCGAACTGGGCGGCCGCGTGCTTCCCCGAGGCCTCTGGGATGCCGTCGGCGGTATGAACGCCGAGAAGGCCCTCCTCGAGCGACGTGTCGTCATGCCGCTCGCACAGTCCGAGCTCGCCGACCGCTTCGGCGTCGTGCCGCCGCGCGCCATCGTGCTGTTCGGACCGCCCGGGACGGGCAAGACGACGTTCGCCAAGGCGATCGCGTCCCGGCTCGAGTGGTCGTTCGTCGAGGTCTTCCCTTCCCGGCTCGCGGCGAGTCCCGATGGCCTCGCGGGCGCCCTGCGGCAGACGTTCACCGCCATCTCGGAGCTCGAGCACGCGGTGGTTTTCATCGACGAAGTCGAAGAGATCGCATCGCACCGGCAGGGTGAGCCGCCGTCGCCCACCCAGGGCGTGACCAACGAGCTGCTGAAGATCATCCCGGCGTTCCGCGAGCAGCCGGGTCGGCTGCTGATCTGCGCGACGAACTTCATTCGGGCACTGGATGCCGCGTTCCTCCGCCATGGCCGGTTCGACTACGTCATCCCGATCGGCCTGCCCGACGAGGAGGCGCGAAGCGCGATCTGGGAGCGGTACATCCCCGCCGCAGCCGTCGACATCGACGTGCAGACCCTCGTGTCGATGACCGAAGGCTTCTCGCCGGCCGACATCGAATACGCCGCGCGGAAGGCCTCGCAGGCCGCGCTCGAGAACGCGGTCTACTCCGGAGCCGAGAGCCCCGAGGGTCCGTTCCTGGAGGACTACGTGGGTGCGATCTCAGCCACGCGCACCACGGTGTCCGCCGAGGTCGCCGCGGAGTTCTGGGAAGACATCGAGACCGTCGGTCGGCTCTAGCGTCCGTACGCGGATGCCGCGGGGCAGTCGAACGGGTCGCCGCCGGCGGAGAGTCCCACGCGGTTGAGGTAGCGGATGACGATCCCGTAGGACTGCATGAGGGATGTCTCGGTGTAGTCGATCGAGTGATCCGCGCAGTACGCCCGCGCGAGCTTCTGCGCGTGCTTGAGGTTCGGTCGCGGCATGTTCGGGAACAGGTGGTGCTCGATCTGGTAGTTGAGCCCGCCCATGAAGACGTCGACCAGCCGGCCGCCGCGGATGTTGCGCGACGTGAGCACCTGGCGGCGGAGGAAGTCCACCTTCGAGTCGCGCGGGAGGAGCGGCATGCCCTTGTGGTTCGGCGCGAACGAGGCTCCCATGTAGACCCCGAAGACGGCGAGCTGGACGCCTAGGAACGCGAATGCCAGACCCGGGGGCAGAAGCACGAAGATCAGCGCGACATAGATCACGAGCCGGGGCACCAGCATCCCCATCTCGACCCAGCGCTTGTCGACCCTGCCGCGCCCGAAGACGGTGCGGAGTCCGCGGACGTGCAGATTGAGGCCCTCGAACATGAGGATCGGGAAGAACAGGTAACCCTGGCGGCGGGTGAACCAGCCGTAGAGACCGGTCGCGCGTGCGGCATCCTCCTCGGTGAACGAGATCACGTCTCGCTCGATGTCGGGATCCTTGCCGAGCACGTTCGGGTTGGCGTGGTGCCGGCTGTGCTTGGTCATCCACCACGAATAGCTGATGCCCACGATGAGGTTCGCGACCAGGCGGGCTGCGCGGTCGTTCGCTTTGCCGGACTCGAACACCTGGCGATGGGACGCCTCGTGGGCGAGGAAGGCGAACTGGGTCAGGATCACGCCGAGCGCGCCGGCGATGAGGAGCTGGTACCAGGAGTCCCCGAGCAGGACGAACCCCGCGACCGCTCCGGCCAGGGCCAGCGAGACCGCGGCGAACATGAGGATGTAGAACCCGGTCCGACGCTTCAGGAGGCCCTGATCGCGGACCGTGCGCAGCAGCGCCGAATACTCGGTGGTCGGGCTGGACTTCTCGCCGCGAGGCGTGGTCGTGCGGACGCGACTATCGAGCAGGACGGGTGCGGGTGTGCTGCTCATCAGAGCCTCGTTCCATCGGTAGATCGGTCCGCGGCCAATGCGGCAGCAGGACGGTCAACCGGGGTCCGGGGACAACCGTGCATCAAGTAGACCACCTGGTGCCCGGCGCCGAGCCCGGGCGCGGCAGATCCCCAGGTTCGCGACGGCACCGGTGGGTTGTATCACGCCTCGCAAAGGACGACTCTTCAGGGGGGATGCACGCCAGAGAAGGCGTGACACGTGTGGAGGGTTCGACATGGCTCGCAGCATTCGGAACCGGGGCTCGGTCCCCGTCGCTGACATCGCATCAGGCGAGATCGTGCGCCGGGGGCGCCCGATCCGCATCACGGGGGAGTTCGGCGAGCGCGACGCGCACGCCGTCGTGGTCACGGGCGGCGGGGACGCGGGGGTGACCTTCGAGGGTGAGGCGCTCGTCATCGACACTTCGGGGCTCACGATCGGCGGCCACACCGTGCTCGTGAACGGAATCCCGGCCCAACGCAAGCAGAAGGGCAGGCAGGATGCCGCATTCGACGTCGTCGTCGTCGACACGCCTGCGGCGCTCGACCAGGGCCTCGCCGTGCTGCACGCGACGCGGATCCGCATCGGCGAGCTCGACATCGAGTCGCTGCCGATGGGAGCGGGGGTCGACGGCGAGTTCCGCGACGTCTTCAAGGCCGTGACCCGGGATGGGGAGAAGGCGGTCACGCTTGCATTCGACCAGATCGGGGAGCGCATCGACATCGACGACGAGCTCGCGGCGCTCGCGAAGCGGCGGCAAGAGAGGTACGGCCGCATCGAGCCGGCTTTGTTCGAACGGCTCGAGCAGGGCGGCGATGTGGAGGTCGCCGTGTGGGCATCCACTCGCGGCATTGATCTGCCGGCGACGGAGAAGTCCGAGAAGCGCCCGGCGCGCAAGCCCAGCCGCGTCGAAGCACGGACTCGGCAGGAATGGACGGCGCTCGGCGAGAACCTCGCCGAGGTCACGCGCGAGTACGGCCTCGAGCCCGAGCGCATCGATCCCGCGGCGCCGGTCGTCTACGGCCGCATCCCGGCCGACGCGATCCGCAAGCTCGCAGAGCACGAGCTCGTCGCCGGAGTCTTCCTTCATGACCGCGAGGGAGTCCTCGACCTCAACGACTCGATCGCGGTGCACAACAGCGACGACGCCCACTCGGCCGGCTTCACCGGCGCGGGCGTGGATGTCGCGGTGTACGAGCCTGGCCCCGATGTGACGACGAACCTCTCCATCTCCGGCCAGTACCAGACGGGCAGCGGGTCGAGCAGTCACGCACGGATGACGCACGGGATCATCCGCAACACCGAGCGCAATCGCCCGCACGGGCATGCCCCCGATGCCAACCTGTTCTCGGCGAACAGCTACGACCTCGACGCGATCCGCTGGGCCGCGCAGGACCAGGGCTGCACCGTGATCAGCCAGAGCTTCCATCGCGATGCCGAGCAGACGAGCGATTCGCTGTCGCACGACGACAACTACAAGGACTGGCTCGCGCTGCACTGGCCCTTCCCGACGATCGTCGAGGCATCCGGCAACGGCTCGTCGACCGAGTTCGTCAACCACAAGGGCTACAACCGACTGACCGTCGGCAGCCACGATGACAACGCCGGCGCCATGGCGTCGGACTCGGTGTTCCGCAATCCCAAGTCCACCCACGGCGACCGGGAACTGCCCGAGATCGCAGGGAACGGCGTCGGGGTCACAGTCGTCGGGCTCACCGACAGTGGCACGAGCTTCGCGGCGCCCGCCGTCGCCGGTATCGCGGCGTGCGTGCAGGAGGCGGCGCCGGTACTGAAGTCGTGGCCCGAGGGAACGCGCGCGGTGCTCATGGCCGGCGCGTGGCGCAACCCGAGCGGCGGCCGCTGGCGGGCTGATCTCGTCGCAGGTGTCGACGGGCGGGATGGCGCCGGCACGGCCGACGCCGACCGCTCGACGAACATCGCGCGCTCGCGACAGAGCCGCGACAACGCGCCCGCGCTGCGGGGCTTCGATGTCGGTACGCTGCGATCGTCCGACCTCGACGGGTCGGGGCGCACGACGTTCCGCTACCGCATCAAGACGCCGACCGCGCCGCTGTTCTTCGGCTCGCACGTCAAGGTGGCGCTCGCATGGGACTCGAACGCGACGCGGACCGACATCCTGTTCCTGTCGATCTACCAGAACACGCTCTCTGTCGACCTCGACGTCGAGGTGCGAGATTCGGCGGGCACCCTCGTCGCATCGAGCATGTCGTGGGACAACAGCTACGAGATCGCCGAGTTCGACGCCAAGGCGGGCGAGACGTACGACATCCGGATCCGCCGGTGGTCGGGCACCGACGACGTGTGGTTCGGGGTCGCGTGGACGCAGATCTCGACCCTGTTCGACATCTTCGGCTCGGTGCAGACCGCGCCGGTCTTCTCGCTCGGAGGCTGAGCGGGCGGCGCGGCTACTCGTCAGCGTCGGGCAGGCCGACCACGACGGCATCCATGCCCTCGGCGAGGGCGGCGAATTCTTCGGGCCTGTCGGTCACGACGATGAGCCGCCCGTCGCTCACCCACGTCCCGACCCACGCTTCCGTCAGGGGAAAGGCGCCCAGATCCTCGGCCGACGCGGGACGCCGGTGGGTTGTGAACGGCTTGAGCTCCGTCATCCACGAGGCGATGCCTTCCAGAGTCCGCCGCTGCAGCGCGGGGATCTCGCCGGATGCCTCAGGCCCGACGTTCAGCAGCAGCCGCCCGCCGCGCGATACGACATCGGCATAGAGCTGCGCGAGTTCACGCGGCGACAGAGTCTGCTCGGCGCCCTCGACCTGGTTGTAGCCGAAGGAGAAGCCCAGACCGCGATTGTTCTCCCACCCGATGCCGGACTCGTTGTGCGTGTCCTGCGAGTATTCGCTCGTCCGGTAGTCGCCGACATCCGGGCCCCAGCGGTCGTTCACGATCCCGTCGGGGACGACCTTCCGGTGGTGGCGCAGAAGCTCGTCGAGCGAGCCATCCTGCCTGCCTGCGTCGGGCCAGCCGATGTCGTTCCAGATGACGGACGGACGGTAGCGGTCGATGAGGTCTCGCACGTGCGCGGTCGCGTAACGCGCGTACGCGTCATCCACGGGGCGGTACTCATGCACCTGCTCGGGTGTCTCCAGCGGCGGAAGGTCGGAGAAGGCCCAGTCGAGGCCGCCGGAGTAGTACACGCCGAACCGGATGCCCTCGGCGCGGACAGCGTCGGCGAGCGGCTGGATCAGATCCCTGCGAGGTCCTCGCGCCACGGTGGTCAGGTCACCCGAACCGGGCGCATCCCACAGCGCGACACCGTCGTGGTGCTTGGTGACGGGGATCACGTAATCGGCGCCCGCCGCGCGGAAGAGTCTCGCCCACTCCACCGGGTCGTAGCGGTCGGCAGTCCACGCCTCGAGGAACTCCTCGTAGGGCGCGCCGCCGTACTCGGCGAGGTGGTGCGCCGCGGCGGGCGATCCCTCGATGCGGATGGTGTTCGCGTACCACTCCGCGTAGGGGTTGTGCGCGAACCATTCCTCGGGCGGAACCTTCCCCAGAGCACCCGTCGGCTCCGCCCACGCCGGAACCGAATACGGACCCCAATGGACGAAGATCCCGAAGCTCGCCTCCTGCGCCCATTCGGGCAGAGGTCGACGTGGTTCGCGATCACGCGATGATTCCGGCATCCGTTCTCCTTTGATGTGTCTCTGCTCGGTGAGTTTCGGTGTGTGCATGGCCTCGGCGACCCGTCAGAGTGCGCCGATGATCGCGTTGTCGAGCCGATCGGCGTCGAGCTCGGGCATGGCCGCGTTCGTGAGGAGCACGTAGGCGACCCCCGCGGACGGGTGTATCCAGAACTCCGCGCCCGACCACCCGCCATGGCCGTAGACGTCTCGGTCGATCAGCCCCGGAGCGCGGGTTCGCAGATTCCACGTGAAGCCCCAGTCCTGCCCGCGGTCGGCGGGGTAGGGCTCGAGTCGCGGGATGTCGCCCGTGAGAGGTCGCAGGGTCATGCTCAGCGTCGCGGGGCGAAGGATGCCGTCCCCGCCGCGTAGAAGGGCGGACCCGATCGCGAGCAGGTCCTGGGCACG
Organism: Microbacterium pumilum; assembly: GCF_039530225.1. NCBI lineage: Bacteria > Bacillati > Actinomycetota > Actinomycetes > Micrococcales > Microbacteriaceae > Microbacterium > Microbacterium pumilum. The sequence continues at coordinate 278,968 of NZ_BAAAOH010000001.1, read as the reverse complement.
GCCGATGAGACCCGCTCCCGGGCTGCGCAGGCTCGCGAACCGGTCCACATCGAGTCCGGCTGCTTCGCCGCCGACGATCGCGTGGGGGTCGGATGCTTCATCCAGCGTGAGTCCGTCGGCGCCGAGCGGCGCCGCCCACGCCGAGAGCTCCGCATCCCACTCGTGCGTCGTCGCATGTGCGATGAGGGCCGCGATTCCCTCGAACGCGACCGTGGAGTAGCGCGAGGCGGTGCCGACGCGGAAGTCGCGGCCGGCCCCGAGGAGCTCGGCGCGTAGCGGCACGGCGGTGTCGAGTGCGGGCTCTGAGATCCCGGAGGTGTGGCTCGCGAGATGCCACAGGCGCACGATGTCATCGCGGTTCGCGCCGAACGACGGCAGCGCGTCGGCGAGCGGAGTCTCGGCGGTCAGCAGCCCGCGCTCGATCGCGCGTGCGGTGGTCAGCCCTACTAGCGGCTTCGTGACCGAGAACAGCCGGTAATGGTCATCGACGCGAGCGGTTCGGCCCTCGGTCGTGCCGAAGGCATCGAGCGCGACGGTGCCGTCAGCAGTGGCGATCCCCAGCACGGCAGTGGGGATTCGAGCCTCGGACACCTGGCGCCGAGCCCAGTCGAACGCGGATGAGAACTGCTCGGCCATCACGTCACCGGGAGCCGGAGCACGCCGTTGCGTCGGTGCGGAAGCGTCGCGAGCACGTCGTCGCGCAGCACCTCGGGAAGCAGCTGCTGCGGAGCCGACTGGTACGCGACCGGTCGCAGGAAGCGCCGGATCGCCGTGGCGCCCACAGACGTGTGAAGCGACGTCGTGGCCGGCCATGGGCCACCGTGCTGCTGCGACCACGTCACGGCGACTCCGGTGGGCCAGCCGGCGAAGAGCACCCGGCCGGCACGGGCCTGCAGCAGATCGAGTGTCGCGGCGACGTCGTCGCCGGGCTCGGAGTGCAGGGTCGCGGTCAGGCTGCCGGGAATGGCTCGCAGCGCGGCGTGCAGCTCGTCCTCGGACGAGTAGCGCACAAGCAGGGTGACCGGGCCGAAGCACTCCTGAAGCAGCGTCTCGGGGCGTGCGGCGACGGCTGCGGCATCCGTCGCCAGCACGATCGGCGTGGCCCCGCCATCCGTCACCGTCCCACGCGCCACGACCTCGACGGAGGCGTCCGCGGTGAGCGCGTCGATGCCCTCGGGGAAGGCATCCGTGATGCGGTCGGTGAGCAGCGACCCGCCCGTGGTGCTGGGTACGAGCGCCGCGACGAGCGCCTCGAAGCCCGCACCGCTCGGCACGAAGACCACGCCGGGTTTGGTGCAGAACTGCCCGACTCCCAGGGTGAACGAGCCCACGAGACCCTGCGCGAGCTCTTCACCGCGCGCGGCGACGGCGGCCGGGGTGATCACGACCGGGTTCACGCTGCCGAGCTCGCCGTAGAAGGGGATCGGGTCGGGGCGTCCGGTCGCGAGATCGAACAGCGCGCGGCCGCCGGAGAGCGACCCGGTGAATCCCGCGGCCTGGATGACCGGATGCTGCACGAGCGCGTTTCCTGCATCCCTTCCCTCGACGAGGGCGAGTGAGCCAGGCGGCGCCCCGGCGGTTTCGAGGGCGTGTGCCACGATCTCGGCGGTGCGGCGGGAGAGTTCGACGTGCCCCGAATGCGCCTTCACCACGACCGGGTTGCCCGCCGCCAGCGCCGACGCCGTGTCACCGCCTGCGACCGAGAACGCGAAGGGGAAGTTCGAGGCCGAGAACACCGCCACGGGACCGAGCGGCACGAGCATCCGGCGCAGTTCCGGACGCGCAGGCGAGGCTGCGGCATCCGCGTCGTCGACCGTCAGCTCACGGTAGGAGCCCTCCTCGACGACCGAGGCGAACAGGCGAAGCTGGCCCGAGGTGCGGCCGACCTCACCGCGCAGGCGGATCTCGCCGAGTCGGGTCTCGCGGTCGGCGATCGGCACCAGCTCATCGGCGGCCGCATCCAGCGCACCGGCGGCGAAGCGCAGCCAGGATGCGCGGTCGGCGGCACTCGAGCGGGCCCAGATCGGGGCAGCGGCTGCCGCTGCGGCGACGATCGCCTCGAGTTCGTCCGGCGTGGTCGCTGAGCCTGTCGCAGTGGTCATGAGGGGTCCTTTCGGGCGAAGCGCAGGCCCAGGCCGAGGTGCGGGATCTCGGTCAGTCGACCGTCCGCGATGGCGACCGGGCTGGCGTCGCGAAGCGCTACGAGCGCACCGAAGCCGGCATCCTCGACCTCTTCGGCCATCGGGTCGCCCACGGCGAGAGTCAGAGCGAGCTGTCCCGAGAGCTCGGGCAGCAGGTGCGGATGCAACGGCACGTCGCGCTCGGCCGCGAGGTCGGCGATTCGGCGGAACGGGGTGATGCCGCCGACCCGGACGATGTTGGGCTGGACGATCTGCGCGGCCCCCGCGTCGAGGTACTCGGCGAACCGGTGCACGGTGTGGAGGTTCTCGCCGACGGCGATCGGCACGTCGACGCGCGCTGCGAGTTCGGTGTGGCCGGCGAGGTCGTCGGCCCGGAGCGGCTCTTCGATCCAGGCGGGCGCGAATGCCGAGAGCGCTTCGATCGAGCGCGTCGCACGGTCGAGATCCCACCGCTGATTGGCGTCGATCATGAGCTCGCGCTCGGGGCCGAGCAGGCCGCGTACGGCCGCGACCCGTTCGACGTCCTCGGCGAGGTCAGGCTTGCCGACCTTGATCTTCACCGCGTCGAAACCCGCATCGATCCAGCGGCCGACCTGCGCGAGCAGATCGTCGAGCGAGTAGTGCAGGTTGACGCCGCTGCCGTAGGCCCGCACCGATGCTCGCTCGCGGCCGAGCAGCTCGACGATCGAGAGTGCCTCGGCCCGGGCCGCGGCATCCCACAGTGCAAGGTCCAGTCCGGCGAGCGCGATCGTCGTGAGACCGCCGCCCCCGGCCTCGTGGAGGTGCCGCCACAGCGGATCCCACAACGCCTCGGGGTCGGCATCCCGCCCGATCGCGGCCGCAGCGATGTCGTGCTCGAGCAGCGCGTGGGCGGCTTCGGCGCCGATCTGCGGCGTCCACGAGAAGCCCCACCCCTCGACGCCGTCCGAGCGGACGACATGGGTCGCGATCACGCCGACCGAGGTGACGTCGCTCGCCCACGGCCGGCTCAGCGGCACCCGCAGCAGCCGCGCGTCGAACTCGGCGATCGTCGCGCCCCCGGCGCCGGTGGTCAGCGTCACAGCAGTGCGCGTCCGGCCTCGAGGATCGACGCGAGCCGCTCCTCCTGCTCGGGCGTCGGGTCGACCAGTGGTGCCCGCACACTTCCGACCGGAAGCCCGCCGAGCCGCAGACCCGCCTTGATGAGCGAGACGCCGAATCCCGGCGTCTCGTCGCGCAGGGCGACCAGCGGTGCGTAGAACCCGTCGAGGAGCGCGTTCCGGCGGACCTCGTCGCCGTCGATGTAGGCGCGGTAATACGCGTTCGCGACCTCGGGGATCATCGCGAACGCCGCCGACGAATACAGCGGGATGCCGATGCCCCGGTACGCGCCCTGCGTGAGCTCGGCCGTCAGCAGGCCGTTGAAGAAGGCGAAGTCGGTGCGGCCGGACTCGGCGACGGCCCGCACGATGAGCTGCGCGATGCCGATGTCGCCGACGCCGTCCTTGAAGCCGACCACTTTGGGGTTCTGCGCGAGCCGGACCACGGACTCGACCGCGTACTGCGCGGTGCCGCGATGGTAGATCACGACGGGCAGATCGGATGCCGCGGCGATCGCCTCGACGTAGGCGACGAGCCCCGCCTGCGGCCCGCCCACGAGGTACGGCGGCAGCACGAGCAGTCCGTCCGCGCCCGCGTCGGCGGCGCCACGGGCGACCTCGATCGCGTGCCCGAGCGGGCCGCCGGCCCCGGCGATGACCGGCACGCTCCCTGCGACGGTGTCGACGGCGACTCCCACCACCGTCGCCGACTCGGTCGCCGACAGCGCGTGGTACTCACCGGTGCCGCACGCCGGGAAGACCCCGCCGGGGGAGTGCTCGAGCGTGCGCGCGATATGGGTGCGCAGGAGATCCTCGTCGACGCGGCCGCCCGCGTTGAAGGGGGTCACCGGGAAGAAGAGGATGCCGTCGAAGTTCATGCGTGGACGTCCATTCCGTCGTCGGCGTGGGCCAGCTCGGCGCGCCAGGAGTGTTGCGGACGCCATCCCAGCAGCCGGCGCGCTTTGGCGTTCGAGAAGGCAGGTGCCGAGCCGGTGAGCACCGCTGCGGCGGACGCCGTGCCGGGGTGGAAGCGGGGGAGCAGGTCGGCGAGAGGCTCGCGGGCGAGAGCGTCGTCGGCGCCCACGAAGAAGACCTCGCCGTTGGGGATGTCGCCGAGCGCGCCGAGCAGAGTGTCGGCGAAGGTCGCGACATCCCGTGCGTCGACGTAGTTGAACAGCGCCGGCGCCGACAGCGCCGGGTCATCCAGCCGCTCCCGCACGGTGTGGCCCTGCTGCGTCGGTGCGCCGCTCCATTCCTCGGGCGCGATGACGTAGCAGGGACGGAACGCCGCGAAGCGGACGCGGTCGCCGGTCTGGCGCTGCAGCATCGCGAGCGACTGCTCGATGAGCAGCTTGGAGAGCGCATAGGCGTTCCACGGCAGCGTGGCGGAGTCCTCGTCGAGCGGCAGGCGCTCGGGCGACCACTCCGTGGGCGCGCCGTAGCCGAGCACCGTGGGGCTCGACGCCGCGACGATCTTCGGAATGCCGGCCGCCACCGCTCCGCCGAGCACCGACATCGCAAGCGTGGCGTTCGTGCGAAGGATCACGTCTTCGGGAGCACTGAACGGCACCGCGATCGCAGCGAGGTGGATGACGGCGTCGGCCTTCGCGTCGGTCAACGCGCGGGCGGTGGCCGCGGCATCCGTCAGATCGAGCGAGACCTGCGAGACGTTCGCCGCAGCGAGCTGGACAGTGGGTGCGCGGTCGAGCGAGACGATCTCGCGCCCGCGTCCGGCGAGCCCTGAGACCAGGGTCCGCCCGAGCCGGCCCGAGCCGCCGGTGACGACGATCCGGCTCATCGGACGGGCTGGGTGAGCAGACGGATGCCGAGATCGGCGACCTCGACCGGCATGCCGGTCGCGAGGGACCGGTTGCCGGCGATGCCCACCGCGATCGACTGCACGCCGTCGCGCCAGTTCGCCGGACGCGCGAGGGGATCCTCACCCGGCCCGATGAAGACGTCGGACAGCAGGATCGCGTCGCCGCCGCCGTGGCCGCCGTCGCCACTGACGATGGGGATCTCCACGGGTTCCTCCCAGTGGCGCTGGAGCAGCATGCGTTCGGTCTCGGGACGCAGCGTCACCGAAGTGCCCGCATCCACCGCGCTCGGGTCGAGCACGGGCGTCAGGCCCTCGCTCTGCACGACGGCGCCGCGCTCGACGACGTCGAGTTCGGCGCGGCCGAGCGTGCCGTTCACCGCGACGCGGTAGCCCTCCCACGGCGCATGGGCGTTGAGCGAGTAGCTGAGCGTGGCGCCACTGGCGTAGTCGACGACGAGCGCGAGGTTGTCTTCGATCGTGATGCCCTCGCCGAACACGTCGCGGTCGCGGACGTATCCGTCGTGACCCTCGGCGTCGAGGTAGAGCGCCTTGAGGTTCGCGTTCTCGCGCAGGTCGAGGTCGAAGCCGTCATGAGCGCCCTCGTGCGTGCCACGGGGAGGGCGCTCGCCGAGACCGCGCGCGGCGGCGTTCTCGGCGCCGTAGAAGCGCAACCCGCCCGATGCGAACACGCGCCGCGGCGTCGAGTGGATCCACCAGTTGACGAGGTCGAAGTGGTGGCTGGCCTTGTGCACGAGCAGGCCGCCCGAGTTCTTCTTCTCGCGGTGCCACCGGCGGAAGTAGTCCGCGCCGTGCTTGGTGTCCAGCATCCACTGGAAGTCGATCGAGGTGACGTCGCCGATCAGTCCGTCCTGGATGACCTGCCGAAGTGCGCTGTTGCGCGGCGAGTAGCGGTAGTTGAACGTGAGAAGCACATCCCCACCGGTGCGCTCGACGGCATCCTCGATGGCGGCAGCGCTCTCGGCGTCGATCGTCAGCGGCTTCTCGACGACGACGTCGGCTCCGGCCTCGAGAGCCCGGACGATGAGCGGCGCGTGCTGGTCGTCGCGTGCCGTGATGACCACCCGGTCGATCCGCTCGGTGCGGATGAGCTCCTCGAGCCGGTCGGGGTGCCAGGTCGAGGGTGCGGCGATCCCGGCGTCGACGGCGCGCTGAACCGCGAGGGCGGCTCGCACCGGGTTGGGTTCGCAGATCGCGACGAGCTCAGCGTGCTCGGCGTACGGCCCGGCGATCGCATCGACGTAGAGCTGCGAACGGCTTCCGGCTCCGACGACGGCATAACGACGCCTGCTCACGGTGGCTCCTTCACTCGGGGGCTGGATGCGGGAAACGCTTTCCAGGAAACGTTTTCTCACGGTAGCACACGGTCGCGGACGAGGCGAGGTCGAGTCAGGATGCCGGGGCCCCGGTGCTGCCTCGCAGGACGATCTCGGGCGTGAACGTCTGCAGCGGTTCGGGGTCACGGCCCTCGAGCAACTCGTGCATGGCCGCCCAGGCCCGGGCCCCCAGCTCGGCAGCGGGAACGGCGGCAGTGGTCAGCGGTGGGGAGGTGAAGCGGGCGAACGGGATGTCGTCGAACCCGGCGATCGACAGATCCTCCGGCACGCGGATGCCGCGCTCGCCCGCTGCGCTCAGCAGACCCATGGCGACGAGGTCGTTGAAGCCGAGGACGGCGGTCGCACCGGTCTCGAGCACCGCGTCGAGCGCCGCGGCTCCCGCGTCGAAGTCGACGCCGCCGTCGAGTTCGACGATGGCGGTGTCGCGATGCGCAGCGCGCGCGTCCTCGAGCGCGGCCAGGCGTGCCGCGTTCGAGGCGCTCCGCGGCGAGCCGCTCAGGTAGGCGAACCGTCGGTGGCCGAGGCCGTGCAGGTGCTCGATGATCTCGCGCAGTGCCGAGCGGTAGTCCGCGGCGACGGCAGGCGTGCCCGCGCGCGGCGCACGGTTGACGAGCACCACGGGCGCGACATCCGCCAGCAGGGTCTCGAGTCGGTGCTCGGGCATGCGCGGTGCGCACAGGATGAGACCGTCCGTGCGCCGGCGCGTCTCGACGGCCAGCACGGCCTCTTCGGCGTCGTCTTCGACAGAGTCTGCGATCAGCACGTGGTAGCCGTCCGCAGCGGCTGCCCGGCTCAGCCCTCTGAGGATCGCCTGGAATGTCGGGTTGCCGAGGTCGGGAACGACGACGGCGATGGTCTGGGTGCGGCCGAGGACGAGGCTGCGCGCCAGTGGATTGGCGGTGTAGCCGAGCTCGCTGGCGGCGGATCGCACGCGCTCCGCCATGACCGGGTCGACGGTCGGGTTGCCGTTCATCACCCGTGACACCGTCGACAGCGACACTCCGGCGTGTCTCGCGACATCGGTGATCGTGGATTTGGGGCTGGATGGTCCCATCAGCTTCCCTCCCGGTGCGAACACGCCTGATCCTAGCCAGAAAGCGTTTTCACCAGAGTTGTCACCCAATCGGTGGTCAACCGCAACATGCGTTCAGTACGATGGAGGCGTGACCAAGAAAGCGCTTTCCCAGGTGTTCGAACTGATCGACGGCGCGCATCCCACGCGGTCGGTCCTGCGCCTGCTCGCGCGTCGGCCGGGTCGCATGTCGCTCGCCCTGTTCGCCTTCGCGATGAAGGAGATACCGCTGTGGTTCCTGCCAGTCGTCACCGCCGCGATCATCGACATCGTCGCCGACGGAGGAGAGGTGTCGGAGGTCCTCTGGTGGCTCGCGCTGGCGGCCGTCCTGCTGCTGCAGAACTACCCGAACCACATCCTCTACACGCGCAGCTTCATGACCGTCGTGCGCGACACAGCTGCCGACCTGCGCAACTCGCTCGCCTCCCGCCTGCAGAGCCTCTCGATCGGCTATCACACGCGGGTGAGCTCGTCGATCGTGCAGACCAAGGTCGTGCGCGATGTCGAGAACGTCGAGCTCATGCTGCAGCAGGTGACTCATCCGCTGCTCTCGGCGATCATGGTCATGACCGGTGCGCTCGCCATGACGGCCATCGCCGTTCCCGCCTTCCTGCCGGTCTATGCGCTTGCCGTGCCGATCGCGATCGGCATCCGCTACGGGATGCGCAACCGATCGAAGACGCGCAACGAGGAATTCCGCCGCGAGGTCGAGATCCTCTCGGCGCGCGTGGGTGAGATGGCCTCGCTGATCCCGGTCACGCGAGCGCATGGCCTCGAAGAGACCGCCGTCACCCGCGTCACCCACGGCGCGGAGGGGGTGCGCCGCGCGGGGCTTCATCTCGACATGCTCAACGGGCACGTCGCATCGATCTCATGGGTCGCGATGCAGCTGCTCGCCATCGGATGCCTCGGGCTGGCGGCGATCTTCTCGCTGACCGCGGTCCTGCCGATCACACCCGGCGAGGTGGTGCTGCTGTCCACCTACTTCACTCTGCTGACCGGCGGACTCACCCAGCTGCTGATGCTCATTCCCGTCGGCGCACGTGGGCTCGAATCGGTCCGCTCGATCGCCGAGGTGATGCAGGAGCCCGACCTCGAGCTGAACGCGGGCAAGCGCACGGTCGACGAGGTCGACGGCGGCATCCGTCTCGTGCGCGCCTCGCACCGCTACGCAGGAGCCGACGCCGACGCGCTGCACGAGATCGACCTGGACATCGCCGCCGGTGAGACCGTCGCGCTGGTCGGCTCGTCCGGATCGGGCAAGTCGACGTTGCTGAACCTCGTGCTCGGATTCGTCCGCCCGACCGGCGGCCGGATCCTGCTCGACGGCGTCGACATGCAGGAACTCGACATGCGGACGGCCCGCCGGTTCGTCTCGGTGGTGCCGCAGGAGTCGGTGCTGTTCGAGGGCACGATCCGCGAGAACATCGCATACGGGATGCCGCACGCCCGCGACGAACGGATCCTCCAGGCACTCCGCGACGCCAATGCCATCGACTTCGTCGACGACCAGCCGCAGGGGTGGGACACGGTCGTGGGCGAACGCGGCGCACGCCTCTCGGGAGGTCAGCGGCAGCGGCTCGCGATCGCGCGAGCACTCGTGCGCGATCCGCGGATCCTGCTGCTGGATGAAGCGACTTCGGCGCTGGATCCAGAGTCCGAGGAACTGGTGAAGCAGGCGCTGAGCCGGCTGATGCGCGGACGCACCACGCTCGTCGTCGCACACCGGCTCTCGACGATCCGCCAGGCCGACCGCATCGTCGTGCTGGAGCGCGGACGCGTCGTCGAGCAGGGAAGTCACGACGCACTGCTGAAGCGTGACGGGCGCTATGCGCACCTGCACCTCACCCAATCCGGCCTCGCGGGGCGCAAGGTGGAACCATGACGCTTTCCATTTCCCAGGACGGCGGCGCCGCGATCGCCGTGAGCGACGGCCACACGGAGCTGTTCCGGTACACCTACGTGCCCGACACCCCTCAGTTCGAGTCGCCGAAGCCGTACCTGCACCCGCTCCGCACCAGAGCCGGACACCTCGTGAGCCTCTTCCGTCCGCACGATCACGTGTGGCACAAGGGGATCGCGTGGTCGCTGCCCGTGGTGGGCGACGAGAACTTCTGGGGCGGCCCGACGTACGTGCGCGACCAGGGTTACGTGCAGCTCCCGAACGACGGCGCCCAGGCACATCTGGGGGTCGAGGCGCTCGCGGTGGGGGCGGACGGCGTCGCGCGATTCGCCCACGATCTCGAGTGGATCACCCAGGCGGGCGACCGCCTGTTCACCGAGCGCCGCGCGATCGGCGCGCGCGTGGTCGGGGAGGACAGCTGGGTGCTCACGGTCGAAACGGCGATGAAGAACGTCTCGGCATCCGACATCGCGATCGGATCGCCGACGACGAAGGGACGCGACAATGCCGGCTACGGCGGTCTCTTCTGGCGAGGGCCGCGCTCGTTCACCGGCGGCACGCTCGTCACCGCGTCGGGAACCGGGTCGGGCAACGATGTGCGGGGCCAGCGGCACGAGTGGATGGGGTTCGCGGGCCGCCAGGACGAGGTCGACGCGTCGTCGCTCATCGTGATGGTCGACGACGTGGCGAACCCACACCATCCGCCGCAGTGGTTCGCCCGATCGGAGGAGTTCGCCTGCCTCAACCCGGCGCCGTTCTTCAGTGAGGAGCTCGTCGTACCTGCCGGGGGCACCGTCGAGTTTCGCTACGGTGTCGGGATTGCGGATGCGGATGCGGATGCTGCCGCCGCGCTGGCGCAAGCCGTGCGCGACGTCCTCGGAGGACAGTCATGAGCGCCCCGCTCTTCCCGGGCGGCGTCGCCGTGTCGGATCTCGCGGTGTATGACTGGGACGCCGTCGACGGCAGGTGCGGCGGATCGCCTCACCTGCACACCGCATCGAGCGAGGGGTACGTCGTCGTGGCTGGATCCGGTGCCGTCCACACCGTGAGTGCCGAGGGCGTCGCCGAGCACCCGCTGTCTCCCGGCGAGGTCGTCTGGTTCTCGCCGGGGACGGTCCATCGACTCGTGAACGACGGGGGTCTGCGGCTGCTGGTCGTCATGCAGAACTCCGGGCTGCCGGAAGCCGGCGACGCCGTGATGACGTTTCCCTCTCGCGTGCTCGACGATCCCGAGGAGTATGCGGCAGCCGCGGCGCTTCCCACCGGCATCGGTCGGGAGGCTGCGGCGCGGGCGCGGCGTGACCTCGCGATGCAGGGCTACCTCGAACTCTTGGCGGCCGTCGATGCGGAGGGGCCGAAGGCGCTGGAAACGCTGCACCTCCGTGCTGCGCGCCTCGTGCAGCCGCGCGTCGCCGACTGGCGCACTGCGTGGGAGTCGACGGTGCTGGCGGAGGTCGACCGAACTCGGCGCCAGCTCGACGCGCTGAGCAGTGGTCTTCCGGGGTTGCTCGGCGCGTCATCCGTCGCGCGCGCGGCTCCCGCTGCCGGGGGTCCAGGGTTCGGAATGTGCGGGCGCCTCACGACGTGGCAGTGGAACACCGCGGCAGACCAGTCGGGACAGCGCTTTCCGGTGTGATCTCCTATCGTAGGGAACGCCCACTCCATCGATGCGGAGGCCCGCATGACCATGACGCTTCGCTGTGCTCTCGTCGGAACGGGGGCGATCGCGAACGCTCATGCGCGAGCGGTCGCCGCTCATCCGAACGCTCAACTCGTGGCGGTGACCGATCACAACCGCGCCGCAGCGGACGACTTCGCCGAACGATGGCACGTTCCTGCCGTCTACGACGAACTCGACGAACTGCTCGCGGCCGAGCATCCCGATGTCGTGCACATCTGCACGCCGCCCGGCGTCCATCACGACCAGACGATCACGGCGTTCGCCGCGGGCGCTCACGTCGTCGTCGAGAAGCCGCCGGCATCGTCGCTCGTCGAACTCGATGAGATGCGGGCTGCGGCTGCGGCCGCAGGCAAGCAGCTTGCCGTCGTCTTCCAGCAGCGCACCGGCACGGCCCCGGCACACTTCCGCAGGCTGCTGCAGGATGGCGTGCTCGGCCGCCCCCTGATCGCGGTGTGCCAGACCCTCTGGTATCGCGACGCCGCCTACTTCGCCGTGCCGTGGCGAGGCAAGTGGGAGACCGAAGGCGGTGGTACGACGCTCGGCCACGGCATCCATCAGATCGACCTGCTCGCGTTCCTGCTCGGCGACTGGGCCGGAGTTCAGGCGCGCTTGTGGCGTCTGGATCGCGAGACGCAGACCGAGGATGCCTCGACCGCGACGGTCACATTCGAAAGTGGCGTCGTGGCGCAGGTCGTCACGAGCGCGGTCTCGCCGCGCGAGATCAGCTCGATCCGCATCGACACCCAGCGGGCGACGATCACGGTCGAGCACCTCTACGGCCACGGTCACGAGAACTGGTCCATCACCCCGGCTCCCGGCTTCGAGGAGGAGTCGGCCGAGTGGGTGCTCCCGGAGCACGAAGAGCGCAGCGACCATGCCCCGCTGCTGCGCGACGTCTTCGACGCGCTCATCGCCGGCGAAGCGTTGCCGCCCACGGCCGCAGATCCTGCGCGATCCTTCGAGCTCGTCGCGGCGATCTATGCGTCCGCTGCCGCCGACGGCGCCGTCGTCACGCCCGCCGACCTCGCACGTCACCCGACGCATCGAGGCGGCTTCGCGAGTCCCGTCATCGACCTGCGCGGCACCGGTGCGTGACCGCTGCCCATCTCGGGCATGGATCGGAAAGCGTTTCCCAAAACTCCTTGTGTATCGTTTCAAACCGTAGTATGGTCTGGGCAAGCGCTTTCCCATGCACCTCGGAAAGCGAACTCACTGCACTACACGGACAACGATCGTTCGCTCGACACAGAACGCGGACGTTCAAAGAGAGGACAAGGATGTTCAGCAAGAAGCGGGCCGGTTCGGCCCTCGCCCTCGCCACAGGAGCAGCATTGATTCTGGCCGGCTGTGCCGGCGGCGGCGCCACCCCGGAGAGCGCTGCGACGTACGACCCGGATGAGAAGGTCACTCTCGACCTCGCGTTCTGGGGCAACGATGTGCGGGCGGACCTCTACAACCAGGTCATCGAGGAATTCAACAAGGAATACCCGAACATCACGGTCAACACGAGCTTCCTGGGCTTCCCCGAGTTCTGGGAGAAGCGCCAGACCGAGGCGGCCGGTGGCGGCCTGCCCGATGTCATGCAGTTCGACTACTCGTACCTGCGTCAGTACGCCGAGAACGGGCTGCTGCTCGACCTCGACCCGTACCTCGGCGACATCATCGAGACCGAGCCGCTCGGGCAGAGCATCCTCGACATCGGCGTGGTGGACGACACGACCTACGCCATCCCGACCTCGACCAACGCGTGGGGCATGTACACGAACCCGAAGCTGCTCGAAACGGCGGGCGTCGACGAGTTCGCCGGTGGCAGCTGGGAGGACTACACCGAGTGGATGGGCGAGGTCACCGACGCGTCGGATGGCGACATCTACGGCGGCACGGATTACACCGGCCGCATCCAGAACTTCGAGGTGCAGCTGCGCGCCGAGGGCTCGTATCTCTTCAGCGAGGACGGCGAGCCCGGCTTCGACGAGGCACGACTCACCGAGTTCTGGGAGTCCGGCGCGGACGCGCGTGACGGCATCACCGTGCCGCAGCAGCGCCTCGAGGAGCTCCTGCCGCTGAGCGGGTTCGACGCCGGTGTTTCGGCGAGCGAGCTGACGTGGGACAACTTCGGCGCCGGCTACCTGGCGAACCTGGGTGCGGACTACACCGAGCTCGGCCTGATCGCTCCTCCAGTCACGGTGGAAGGCTCGAAGGACCTGTACCTGAAGCCGTCCATGCTGCACGCGATCGCGGAAACCACCGAGCACCCCGCAGCGGCGGCTGAGCTGGTGAACTTCCTGATCAACTCGCCCGAGTCGGGCAAGATCTTCGGCAGCAACCGAGGCATCCCCGCCTCGACCACGGCTCTCGAGGGCGCTGAGCTCGACCCGATCAGCCAGCAGATCGCGGACTACGAGGTCACCATCGCGGACCGCCTCGGCGAAGCGCCGCCCGTGCCGATCGTCGGCGCCGGCACGCTGGAGGAGAAGTTCCGTCAGCTCGGCACCGAGCTGGGCTTCGGCACCATCACCGTCGAAGACGCCGTCTCGCAGTTCTTCTCCGAGATGGACGTCGTCCTCAACCAGTAGTCGGATCCGGGTCCGGGGCGCGCTGCGCCCCGGACCCGGCATCCCCTTCATCTGTCACAACCCCGGAGGAGCGTCGACGTGAGCAACACGACAGCCACCAGAGTCATCGTCACAGGGCGGAAGCCGGCCGGCCGATCGCTCTTCCGTCGAAGTACACCGGAACACGCCGACCGGTCGGTGCAGAAGAGGCGCGCGCGTCGCGAGACGCTCGCCGGCTACGGTTTCCTCAGCCCGTGGCTGCTGGGATTCTTCGGTCTCACACTGCTCCCGATGGCGTATTCGCTGTACCTGTCGTTCACGAAATACAACATCTTCCAGCCGCCGGAGTGGATCGGGCTCGACAACTACGTCCGGCTGTTCACGGATGACCCGACCTTCGTGCAGTCCGCTCAGATCACGCTTGTCTATGTGGTGGTCGGCACCCCGATCACGCTTGCCGCGGCACTCGGTGTCGCGATGCTGCTGAACTACCGCGACCGCGGGGCGGGCTTCTTCCGCTCATCGTTCTACGCGCCGTCGCTCATCGGGGGATCCGTGTCGATCGCGATCGTGTGGCGGGCGATGTTCGGCAACGACGGACCCGTCGACAGCGTCCTCAGCGCGATCGGCATCGACCTGGGCGGCTGGATCGGCAACCCCGCTCTCGTGCTTCCGGCCCTGATCCTCCTGGCGATCTGGCAGTTCGGCGCCACGATGGTCATCTTCCTGGCGGGCCTCAAGCAGATCCCGAAGGAGCTCTACGAGGCTGCCGAGATGGATGGTGCGGGACCGTATCACCGGTTCCGTGCGGTGACGATCCCGCTGCTGTCGCCGGTGATCTTCTTCAATCTGCTGCTCGGACTCATCGGCGCGTTCCAGGTCTTCACGTCGGCGTACATCATCTCGAACGGCTCCGGCGGTCCCGCCGGTTCGACGAACTTCATCACGCTGTACCTCTACAAGCGAGGGTTCTCAGACGGCCAGATGGGCTATGCAGCTGCGATCGCATGGGTTCTGCTCATCGTGGTCGCCATCATCGCATTCATTCTTTTCCGCACCCAGCGCTCCTGGGTGCACTACTCAGGAGACGCCCGATGAGTACGACAAGCTTCGGCGAGCAGGCCATCGCCGCACTGGAGAACCAGGTCGACGCCACAGAGCAGATCCCGCGCCGCCGGGTCAAGCGCAAGACCTGGCAGACGGTCATCTGGTTCGTCGTGCTGCTGGCGATCACCGCCATCGTGCTCTACCCGCTGGTGTGGCTGTTCCTGTCCACGTTCAAACCGAACTCCGAGTTCGGCTCGAATCCGGGGCTGATCCCGAACAACCCGACGCTGGACAACTACGTCAAGGTGTCCGAGGGGATCGCCGGGGTGCCGATGTGGCGGTTCTTCCTGAACTCGTTCATCATCGCCGCCGGTTCCGTCATCGGAGTGGTGCTCTCCTCAGCCCTGGCGGCGTACGCGTTCGCCCGAATCCAGTTCAAGGGCCTCGGCATCCTGTTCGCGGCGATGATCGGCACGCTGCTGCTGCCGTTCCACGTGCTGATCATCCCGCAGTACATCCTGTTCAACAATCTCGGCCTGGTCGACACCTTCATCCCGCTGCTGCTGCCGAAGTTCCTCGCGACCGAGGCGTTCTTCGTGTTCCTGCTGGTGCAGTTCATCCGCCAGATGCCCCGTGACATGGATGAAGCGGCTCGCATCGACGGCGCCGGGCACGTCCGCATCTTCTGGTCGATCATCCTGCCGCTCATCAAACCTGCGCTGATCACCTGCTCGATCTTCGCGTTCATCTGGGCATGGAACGACTTCCTGGGGCCCCTCCTCTACCTGACGAGTCCCGAGAACTACCCGCTTCCGATCGCGCTGCGCCTCTACAACGACCAGACCTCCTCGAGCGACTACGGCGCCACCGCGACGGCGTCCTTCATCGCGCTTCTCCCGGTGCTGGCGTTCTTCCTGGTGTTCCAGCGGTTCCTGGTCGACGGCGTCGCGACCCAGGGTCTGAAGGGCTGACCCGATGAGCGCCATCACCACCAAGCGCGAGTACAAGGCCGCCCGCCGTGCGGACGCCTCGGGAAGCGGTCCCACCCTGGAGGAGCGCCCGCCCGCACGATTCCCGGGCGCCGCCGCGAAGTTCGCCCTGTTCGGCGAAGTCCTGCAGACCGGACTGCTCATCGCACTCGTCGGCATCCTCGTGATCACCCTGCCTGCGGCGCTGGCTGCCGGCATCCGTCACCTCCGCCGCTACCTCCACGCCGAAGCATCCCCCATGACGGACTTCTGGCGTGACGTGCGCCGAGCCCTTCCCGGCGGCCTCGTCGCAGGTCTCATCGGAGCAGTGGCGGCCGCGATCCTGGTGCTCGACGTCAACCTCGCCGGATCCGGACTGCTCCCCGGCGGGGCTCTGATCGCGGTCGTCGGCTGGGCCGGGCTCGTCGTCGGCGCGGTCGCGCTCCTCGTCGCCGCCGGAGCATGGACACCGGAACGCGGGTGGCGGGCCGCCGTCCGCAGCGTCCCGCTCGTCATCCGCGCAGACCTCCGCGGAGCGCTGTTCCTCGCGGCGACCGCCGGGTTCGTGGGCGTCGCGACGTGGATGCTCGTGCCCCTCATCGTCCCGGCGCTCGGCTGCGCAGCGCTCGCAGTCGTCGCCGTGCCCGAACGTCGTCGCGCTCGCTGACGCGTTCGCGAATCTCCAGGAGACCGACGTGTGTACCGCTCCCACCGCCCTCCACGGGAAAGCGCTTGCGCGTCCGATCCTTCCCATGGCAAACTAGGGAAAGCGCTTACCCGCACATGAACCAGCACCATCCCACAGAGAGCAGAACGACGATGTCAGAGACGACTACCCTCGCCCCGGCAGCTGCCGCGGCATCCGACAGCCGTCCGCAGGTCCGCGAGATCGGCATCATCATGAACGGGGTGTCGGGCCGGATGGGCTACCGCCAGCACCTCGTGCGATCGATCCTCGCGATCCGCGACCAGGGCGGCATCGAACTCCCAGACGGCTCGCGCGTGACAGTGAAGCCGATCCTCGTCGGTCGTAGCGCGGCGAAGCTCGCCGAGCTCGCCGCCAAGCACGGCATCGAGGATTACACGAGCGATCTGGATGCCGCACTGGCCGATCCGCGCTGGGAGATCTACGCCGACTTCCTCGTCACCAAGGCGCGCTCGTCCGCCCTGCGGAAGGCCATCGCGGCCGGGAAGACGATCTACACCGAGAAGCCCACCGCCGAGACGGCAGACGAGGCCCTCGAACTCGCGAAGCTCGCCGACGCAGCCGGAATCAAGACCGGCGTCGTGCACGACAAGCTCTACCTGCCTGGTCTGCAGAAGCTCAAGCGGTTGATCGACTCCGGCTTCTTCGGTCGCATCCTCTCGGTGCGCGGCGAGTTCGGCTACTGGGTGTTCGAGGGCGACTGGCAGCCCGCGCAGCGCCCCAGCTGGAACTACCGGGTCGAGGACGGCGGCGGCATCATCGTCGACATGTTCCCGCACTGGAATTATGTGCTCGAGAACCTCTTCGGCAAGGTCGAGACGGTGTACGCGCAGGCCGCGACCCACATTCCGACCCGCTGGGATGAGAGCGGAGACCCCTATGAGGCGACCGCAGAGGATGCGGCCTACGGCATCTTCGAGCTCGAGGGCGGCACGATCGCCCAGATCAACTCTTCGTGGACCGTGCGGGTCAATCGCGACGAGCTCGTCGAGTTCCACGTCGACGGCACGCACGGGTCGGCGGTCGTCGGGCTGTTCGGCGCCAAGATCCAGCACCGCAACGCGACGCCGAAGCCGGTGTGGAACCCCGATCTCGCCGACGATCACGACTACGACGCCGACTGGGCCGAGCTGCCTGTCAACGACGTGTTCCAGAACGGATTCCGTCAGCAGTGGGAGGAGTTCCTCACCTCCTATGTGCTCGGCACGCCCTACGAGTTCGACCTGCTCTCGGGCGCCCGCGGCGTGCTGCTGGCCGAGGCCGGCCTCGAGTCCAGTCGCGAAGGTCGCAAGATCGCACTGCGCACGCTGACGCTGGAGTGATCGTGCCTCGACAGAGCTCAGCAACCGGGGGGCTGACCCTCCTGGACCCCGAGGGCGCGACATCGACGGCCGAGCTGGCCGAGGCACCCTCGTTCACCAAGCCGACCGAGCCGCTGCGGAGCCGCATCGCGTATGCGGCCGCGCACGTGGTGCCCCAGGTGTGGGCCGACAACACTCCCGGACAGCCCGCCGACATCGACTGGGACGCCACACTGGCGTTCCGCCGCTCGGTCTACTCGTGGGGTCTCGGCGTCGCCGACGCTATGGACACCGCCCAGCGCAACATGGGGCTCGATGCCGCCGCGACCCGCGAGCTCATCGCCCGCAGCGCCGAAGTGGCGCGCGAAGAAGGCGGATCGGTCGTCGTCGGCGTGAACACCGACCACGTCGACCAGGATTGGATCGAGCTCGACGCGATCATCGACGCCTACAAGGAGCAGCTGCACTTCACCGAAGAGCAGGGCGCCGGCCCGGTGCTGATGGCGTCGCGACACCTCGCCCGGGCTGCGGCATCCGCAGACGATTACCGTCGCGTCTACCGCGAGGTGCTGGCATCGGCGACGGCGCCGGTGGTGCTGCACTGGCTCGGCACGGCATTCGACCCGTCGCTCGCGGGCTACTTCGGCTCCACCGACTGGGCCTCGGCATCCGATGTCCTCCTCGAGATCATCGGCGAGCACGCCGACAAGATCGCGGGCGTCAAGATGAGCCTGCTGGATGCCGCTGCGGAGGTCTCGGTCCGCGAACGTCTGCCCGACGGCGTGCGGATGTTCACGGGCGACGACTTCAACTACGTCGGTCTCATCGGCGGCGATACGGTCGGCCAGGGGGAGGGGCACTCGGACGCACTGCTCGGCGCTTTCGCGGCGATCACGCCGGTCGCCTCTGCCGCCATCCAGGCGCTGGACGCCGGCGATCCCGACCGGTACCTCGCGCTGCTCGGTCCGACCGAGGAGCTCAGCCGTCAGGTCTTCGCGACGCCGACCTTCTTCTACAAGACCGGCGTCGCGTTCCTGGCCTGGCTCAACGGACACCAGACGGCCTTCCAGATGGTCGGAGGACTGCACTCGGCGCGGAGCCTCCCGCACCTGTCGCGCATCGTCGAGCTCGCGAACGTCTCGAACGCATTGGAGCAGCCCGAACTCGCCGCAGAACGGTGGCACGGCATGCTGCGCCTGAACGGAGTCGACGCATGAGCGCCGCATCCGGCACTTCACTCCCGGCCTCGATGTCCCGAAAACTGACCTCCATGTCCCGAAAGATGCTGCCAAAGGCCGGTCGAAGCGCCGGCTTTCGGGACATGCACGAGGGGGCGGACGCATGAACGCCCCCGACCCTCGGCTCTCGATCAACCAGGCGACGCTCAAGTACGCCGATCTCGCCACCGCGCTGCGCGTCACGGCGGATGCCGGGGTGCAGGCGATCGGCCTGTGGCGCGAGCCCGTGCACGAGGTCGGTCTCGCAACAGCCGCGAAGCTGCTCACCGACTCGGGGCTCCGCTTCACGACGCATTGCCGGGGCGGATTCTTCACGCTGCCGGAAGGCCCAGGGCGCCGTGCCGCGATCGACGACAACCGCGTGGCGATCGAAGAAGCCGCGACCCTCGCCGCCGCCGGTGCCGAGGGGTCGACCGCCATCCTCGTGCTCGTGGCCGGTGGACTGCCCGAGGGCTCACGCGACCTGATCGGAGTCCGCGAGCGCGTGCGCGACGCGATCGGCGAACTGGCGCCGGATGCCGCGGCCGCGGGCGTGACGCTCGCGATCGAGCCGCTGCATCCGATGTATGCGTCCGACCGTGCGGTCGTCTCGACGCTCGGCCAGGCGCTCGACATCGCCGCGGACTTCGACCCATCCGTGGTCGGCGCGACCGTCGACACGTTCCACATCTGGTGGGATCCCGACGTGCTGCACCAGATCGCCCGGGCCGGGCGAGAGGGCCGCATCGCGACCTACCAGGTGTGCGACTGGAAGACGCCGCTGCCGGCCGACGTCCTGCTCGGGCGGCACTATCCGGGAGACGGCGTCATCGACTTCGCCTCGCTCACCGGCGCTGTGCTCGACGCGGGCTATCGCGGCGATATCGAGGTGGAGATCTTCAACGAGCAGATCTGGGCGGACGCGCCGCAGCACGTCGTGCAGCGCACGGTCGAGACCTTCGGCTCGGCGATCTCGCCGCTCCTGGGCGCGCCCGTAGACTCTGCCTCGTGAGCGAGACCACGACGGAGCGGGCACGTTCCTCCGCGCCGACGCTGAATGACGTCGCCGTCACTGCGGGTGTGTCACTCGCCACCGCGTCACGGGTGCTGAACGGGTCGACACGCAAGGTCGCCGAGACATATCGCGAGCGTGTCGAAGCGGCCGCGGCGCAGCTCGGCTACACCGCGAACGTCTCGGCTCAAGCCACCGCGCGGGGCACCTCGGCGATCATCGCGCTGCTCGTCGCCGACATCGCCGACCCGTACTTCGGGCAGATCGCTGCGGGGGTCGCCCGGGGCGCAGACGAAGCCGGGCTCATCGTGACGATCGCGATCACCGAGCGCGACCCCGAGCGCGAAGCACGCCTGGTGCGGGCGCTGCGCGGCCAGCGGCCGCGGGGACTGATCCTCACCGCTTCGCGCACCACCGAGTCGTCCTTTCCCGCAGCGCAGGCGGAGTTCGATGCCCTCGCGGCGACGGGCGGCCGAGTCGTCGCCCTCGGACCCGCTGCCGGGGCGGTGCGCTCCATCATCGTCGACAATGTCAGCGGCGCGCGTGCTCTCGGCCTTGCGCTCGCCGCCGGCGGCTACCGGAAGGCGATCCTCCTCGCGGCCGATGAAGGCGTGCTCACCTCCGACGATCGCACCGCAGGGTTCACCGAGGGGTTCGCTGCGACGGGAGGCGAGGTGCTGCGGGTCTATCGCGGCGGCTTCACCCGCGAGTCGGGCTACCAGCTCATGTCGCAGGCACTTCGCGACGGCGTCGAGCCGGGCACCCTCGTCTTCGCGATCAGCGACGTCGTCGCGATCGGCGCGATGTCGGCGGTGCGCGAAGCGGGGCGTGCGGTCGGCTCGGACATTGCGCTCTGCGGGTTCGATGACATCCCCGCCGGACAGGATGTGACCCCCGGCCTCACCACCGTCAAAGTTCCCCTCGACGACATCGGATACCTCGCCTTGCGCGCGGCCGTGGACGAGGAGTGGGATGCGGATGCCACACCGCTCCCGCTCGAGGTCGTGCTGCGCGACAGCACGCCGCTCGTGCCCGTCGCGTAGACCTCACGACGAGCATGGGCACGCACCGATGAGAGTCGTTCTCGCCCCGGACAGCTTCAAGGGGTCGATTGCCGCGGCGGATGCCGCTGCCGCGCTCGCGGCCGGCTGGCGCGCGGCGACGCCCGAGGTCGAGCTGGTCGCACGTCCCATGGCAGACGGGGGAGAGGGAACGCTCGATGCGTTCGCCGCCGCGATCCAGGGCAGCATCCGGATGCCGGTCACCGTGACCGGGCCGCACGGGCGCCCCGTTGCGGCATCCTGGCTCCTCCTCCCGCCGACCGCCGACGCGCCGGACGGCACCGCCGTCGTGGAGCTTGCGTCCACGTCGGGCATCGAGCTTCTGGCGGGTGACCTCCTGCCGCTCGACGCGCATTCGCGCGGCTTCGGCGAGGCGATCGCGGCGGCGCTGGACCACGGCGTCTCGCGCCTCGTGCTCGGCATCGGCAGCAGTTCGTCCACGGACGGCGGCACCGGCATGCTGACCGCGCTCGGCGTCCGGTTCGCGGATGCCGAAGGTCGACCGATCTCGCTGGGTGTGCGCGGCTTGGACTCGGTCGGGAGCGCCGACCTCGCCGGGCTCCGCGCGCGGCCCGTGGGTGAGGTGGTCGTGCTCACCGACGTGACGAATCCGCTTCTGGGCGCGTCCGGCTCAGCGGCAGTGTTCGGCCCGCAGAAGGGCCTCGATCCTGCCGGAGTCGAGCGTGGCGAGGCGGGGCTCAGGCGGCTCGCGGAGCTGCTTCCGGCCGACCCTGCGACGCCGGGTGCGGGCGCAGCCGGCGGCGTGGGCTTCGGCCTGCTCGCGTGGGGCGCCCGGCTGGTCCCGGGCGCTGCCGAAGTCGCGGATCTCATCGGCCTGCGCTCCGCGCTCGCCACGGCATCCCACGTCGTCACCGGAGAAGGCTCCTTCGATGGCCAGTCCGCCGCAGGCAAGGCGCCGACGCACGTCGCCGCGCTCGCCGCGGCTGCGGGCGTCCCTGTCGCGCTCGTCGCGGGGCGAATCGCTCCGGATGCCGACACATCAGGATTCGCGGCATCCGTCTCGCTCACAGATCTCGCCGGCAGCAGCGCGGCTGCGATGGCCGACCCAGCGCGCTGGCTGCGCGAGGCGGGTTCAGCGCTCGCGCGAAGCCTCAGCGAAGGCTGAGAGCCGCGAGGCACCGGCATCCGCAGCCGACGAGCGCGCCGCCCGCCTGACCACTACGACCTTGCTTCACCCTCGATCGGGGCGTCGCGGATCTGATCGTCGCGCCATTCTTCGGCGGTCTCTTCGCCGCGGGCGATGCGCTCTTCGCGCTGCCGCAGCTCGACGCGACGGATCTTGCCCGAGATCGTCTTCGGGAGGTCGAAGAACTCGATGCGACGGATGCGCTGATACGCCGAGAGGTGATTGCGGGCGTACAGCAGGATGTCGTGCGCGGTCGCCATCGTCGGTTCGACTCCCGCAGCCAGGACCACGTAGGCCTTGGGAACGGCGAGCCGGAGCGCATCGGGCGCGGGGACGATCGCCGCTTCGACGACCGCCGGATGCTCGACGAGCACGCTCTCGAGCTCGAAGGGGCTGATCTTGTAGTCGGAGGCCTTGAAGATGTCGTCGGTCCGGCCGATGTACGTGAGGTAGCCGTTCTCGTCGCGAGAGGCGATGTCGCCGGTGTGGAAGTAGCCGCCCGCTGTCGCCTCTGCGTTGCGTTCCGCGTCGCCGACGTAGCCGGTCATGATGTTCGTCGGATGCTGCGACAGGTCGATGCAGATCTCGCCCTCGTCGGACTGCTCCCCGGTGACCGGGTCGACGAGCACGATCGGGCAGCCCGGCAGGGGCCGGCCCATCGCGCCGTCCTTGATCGGCTGGCCGGGGGAGTTCGCGATCACCGCGGTCATCTCGGTCTGGCCGTATCCGTCGCGGATGGTGAGCCCCCACGCGGTTCGCACCTGGGCGATCACCTCAGGGTTGAGCGGCTCACCCGCCGACACCGCTTCGCGGAGCACGCCGGCGCCGGCCGACAGGTCGGCCTGGATCAGCATCCGCCACACCGTCGGGGGAGCGCAGAACGACGTGACGCCCTCGGCGCGGATGGTCTCCAACATGCGCTCGGCGTCGAACCGCCCGTAGTTGTAGACGAAGATCGTGGCCTGGGCGATCCAGGGGGCGAAGAAGCAGCTCCACGCATGCTTGGCCCAACCCGGCGAGCTGATCGCGAGATGCACGTCGCCGGGGCGCAGTCCGAGCCAGTACATCGTCGTGAGGTGACCGACGGGATACGAGACGTGGGTGTGCTCGACGAGCTTCGGCCGGCTCGTGGTGCCGGAGGTGAAGTAGTGCAGCAGCGGGTCGTTCGCGAGCGTACCGGGATGCGGCATCCGCTCGGCGGGCGTGCGGAACGCCTCGTCGTAGTCGGCCCAGGAGCGCGGGCCGTCGCCTACCCGGATGCCCGACACGGACTGCGGCAGAAGGTCGAACTTGTCGGCGTGGTCGCCGGCCGCGATCACATGGCTCACCGAACCGCGCACGAGACGGTCCTGCAGGTCGTCGCCTCCGATCGCCAGCGTCGTCGGGAGGATGATCGCGCCGATCTTGGTGAGGGCGAGCATCGACTCCCACAGCTCGACCTGATTGCCCAGCATGAGCAGGACCGAGTCGCCGCGCGAAACGCCCCGCCCGAGCAGCCATCGGCCGAGCTGGTCCGAGCGAGCAGCCATCTCGCCGAAGGTGCGAGTCGTGCGCTCCCCGTCTTCCTCCACGATCACCAGCGCGGGTACGTGGTTGCCGCGCGCGACCTCGTCGAACCAGTCGATCGCCCAATTGAACTCGCCGTCGATCTGCGGCCACGCGAATTCCTGCAGCGCTCGCGGATAGTCCTCGCGAAGGGCGACAAGCCCGTCGCGGGCGTCACGGAACAGGTCGGATGCGGGGCGGTCAGTCAAACGCATGTAAGTACCTTCGCACCTTCTGCCGGTGGTCACCGCGGCGTCACATCGCCTCACGTAGTTTGGTGGAGGACCGAACCACGAGGAGCGAAGATGAACCGCGTTGCAACCACACCGATCACCCTCGGAGCCTCGGGATTGGGGGAGCGGACGGGAGCGGAGGTTCTCGCCGACGCGCTGCTCGAATCCACGGTGGGCAACATCGACACCAGCAACATGTATGCGCAAGGGCGGAGCGAACGGCACCTCGGCGATGCGATCACGCGTTCGGGCGGCATCCCCACCGGCAAGCTCATCTACTCGAAGGCCGATCGTGACGTGGTCAGCGGGGCGTTCGACGGTGACCGGGTGCGCCGATCATTGGATGAATCGCTGGGGCGTCTGGGGCTGGACTCCCTCCCCCTGTACCAGCTGCACGATCCGTACACGATCACCTTCGAGGAAGCGATGGGGCCGGGAGGGGCAGTGCCCGCCTTGATCGCGTTGCGCGATGAGGGCGTGATCGGTGCGATCGGCATCGCGTCCGGCACCATCGGGCAGGTCCACGAGTACGTCGCGACCGGTGTGTTCGACGTGGTGCTGTCGCACAACCGGTTCACTCTGGTGGATCGGACGGCCGAGCCGACGTTCACCTTGGCGCGGGAACTCGGGATGACGGTCTTCAACGCGGCGCCGTTCGGTGGCGGGACGTTGGCGAACGGCGCGAGCACCTACGGATACCAGGAGATGCCCGCCGACTTTGCCGCGCATCTCGCGCGCGTGCGGGCCCTCGCATCGGAGTGGTCGGTCGATCTCGCCGCAGCCGCGCTGCAGTTCTCGGTCGGCAGCCCGCTGATCGATACGACCGTCGTCGGAGTCAGCTCGCTGGAGCGACTGGGTGCGCTTCCGTCGCTCATCGACTCGGCGGTGCCCGACGCGTTCTTCGACGCGATCGAGAAGCTCGGGCCGCCGCCCGCGAGCGGAAACGATTGATCGGCAGTTCAGCCGACGCCGAGCGCGTTCGGTCCGAGCGTCTGGGCGATCGTGGCGCGGATGTCGGGCACGGCCCCGACAAGCTGCTCCAGTGGGCAGCGGAAGGTGACGGCGCTGACGCTGACCGCTCCTGACGGGGTGGTCGACCCGTCGAGGTGGATCGGGATCGCGACGCAGTTGACGCCGATCTCGTTCTCCTGGTTGTCGATGCCGAAGCCGCGGCGCCGGGTCGCCTCGAGCTCTGCGAGCAGCGCCTCGGGTGTGACCAGGGTGTTCACGGTCTTCTGCTCGAGAGGGAACTCACCGAACCAGTCGATCACCTGGTCGAGGTCGAGGAGCTGACCGCTCAGCAGCGCCTTCCCGACCCCGGTCCGGTAGGCCGGGTTGCGGCCGCCGATGACGGACGTGAGCCGCACCGCGCCCTGTGGGGGGTCCATCTTCGCGCGATACACGATGTCCTTGCCGGAGAGGACGGCGTAGTGCGCAGTCTCTCCGAACTGCGCGGCGAGCTGCTCGAGGAGAGGCTGTATGCGGGCGGTCTCGGGGCGACCATCGAGGTTGCGGAACGCGAGGCGCAGGTACTCGTCGCCGAGGATGTACACGCCGCGCCCGGTCATCTCAGCCAGGCCCGCCCGGCGCAGCGTGGCCAACGCGCGGTGCACGGTCGGCTTCGAACTGCGCAGGATGCCGGCCAGCTCGTCCAGCGTGACACCGAGCGGATGGTCGGCGAGTTCGGTGAGCACCGCGATCACGCGGTCCGCCCCGACCAGCCTCTCCTCGGCGGAGGCGGGTTCGCTCGCGGTCGACTCGCTCATGATCGGCTCCGGTTCGATTCAGCCGACCAGACGAGGGTCGACATGCACCTTGGGGCCGGGTCCCGCATCTGCGCCGCGCCGTCCTTCGAGACGGTCGGGCACATCCTCGAGGGCGACGACCTCGCTCACGATGGCATCCGGCACCACCGACCCGTCTGCGAAGTGCTCGATGGCGCCGGCCAGACCGGGCGAGGCGGAGAGGATGCCGACCGCTGTGATGTCCTTCAGTGCGATGTCGCGGGTGTCGACGAGGCTCGGCGTGGACGACAGGCCGATGTAGACGACGCGGCCCGCGGGCTTGGCGAGCCGCACCGAGAGGGCGGGCATCGCATCGTTGCTGGTGGCGTCGATGACCGCGTCGAATCGATCGGATGCCGACGCCGCCAGCTCGTCGAGCTGCCACGTGTTCGGTACCCCCAGTGAACGCGCGAGAGCAAGCGAGCCCTCTCGGACGCCGCCGACGTGCACCTCGGCGCCGGCCGCGAGCGCGAACTGCGTGGCGAGCAGGCCGATCGTGCCGGAGCCGAGGACGAGCACGCTCTGACCGGCCTCGACGCGCGCCGCGCGCACGGCGCGCAGCGAGTTGCCGCCGGGCTCGACGAGCGCCGCGGCCGTCACGCTGACGTGCTCGGGAATCCCATATGCGAACCTGGTGGGCACCAGCATCCGCTCTGCCAGCGCGCCGGCCCAGCCGTCGCGGATGCCGACCTCGAACCTGTTCGGGCAGACGTGGTGTCGCCCCGCGAGGCAGTAGTCGCAGTGACCGCAGCCGAGCATCGTGTCACCCGTGACGCGCTTGCCGATCCAGGCCTGATCCGCCGCGTCACCCGCCGCGACCACCCGGCCGGTCCACTCGTGGCCGAGGCGAATCGGAAAGGTGGTGTGGCCCTGCTCGTGGTAGGCCATCTCGCCCGTGTACAGCTCGACATCCGTGCCGCAGATGCCCACCCGCTCGACATCCACCAGCAGCTGCCCCGGCGCGGCGACCGGATCGGGCACGTCCTGCACCGAAGCCACCCGGGGGGCGGTCACGACGAGCGCGCGCATCACGCCACGTCGGAGGGATCGATGATGGTGTCGTCGTGGTCGACGAGCACTCCGGACGACTCGTTGACTGCGGGTCCCCATCGGACAAGTCTCATGAGCGGGCTTCCTTCTCCGGTTCGGGACGTCACGCCGCCTGTGGCATAATTCAGAATGTTAGCGGAACATTCAATCTGGTGGAAAATGGGGTTCGATGGTGAATCATCTCCGCAGTGCCGAGTGGTACGAGGGAAACGACCGCAACGCCTACATCCATCGGGCGTGGATGCGGCGCGGCAACCCCGAGGATGCGCTCGACGGCACGAAGCCGCAGATCGCGATCGCCAACACCGCCTCCGACCTCACGCCGTGCAACATGCACCTCAACGAGGTCGCCGAGAGTGTCAAGCAGGGTGTGTGGGCCGCGGGCGGCGTGCCCTACAACCTCCCCGTCGTCTCGCTGGGTGAGACGCAGGTCAAACCGACCGCGATGCTGTGGCGCAACATGGCCGCGATGGCGATGGAGGAGATGTTCCGCGCCAACCCGATCGACGGCCTCGTGCTCCTCGGCGGGTGCGACAAGACCATCCCCGCGCTGCTCATGGCCGCGGCATCCGTCGACATCCCCGCGATCGTGGTCCCTGGCGGACCGATGCTCACCGGGCACTTCCGCGGCGAGGCGCTCGGCTGCGGCACGGACGTGTGGCGCTTGAGCGAAGAGGCGCGCGCGGGCACGATCTCGAACGCGCAGTTCATGAAGTCCGAGCAGTCCATGATCCGCAGCAAGGGACACTGCAACACCATGGGCACGGCCTCGACCATGGCCGTCGTCGCCGAGGCGCTGGGCATGACGATCCCGGGCTTCGCAGGCACCCCCGCCGCTGACGCGCGACTGCTGTCGCTGTCGCACGACACCGGTCGGCTCATCGTCGAACTCGTCGCGGCAGGCCGCAGGCCCAGCGACATCATGACGAAGGATGCCTTCCTCAACGCCATCATCGCGGTCGCGGCGGTCGGCGGATCGACGAACTCCGTGATGCATCTGCTGGCGATCGCGGGCCGGCTGAGCATCGACCTGACACTGGAGGACTTCGACGCCGCAGGCAGCGGGGTTCCGGTGCTCGCGAACCTGCAGCCCAGCGGCACCTTCTTGATGGATGACCTTTACCGCGCCGGAGGACTCCTCGCGCTGCTGACTCAGGTCAAGGATCTCTTCCACCCCGAGCCCATCACGGTGACGGGCAGGCCGCTCGTCGACTACCTGGTCGACCACCCGGTGTACGACGACACGGTGATCTTCCCCCGCGAGGCGCCGATGATGGAGGACGCCGGGATCGCCGTGCTGCGGGGCAATCTCGCGCCGCGCGGAGCGATCGTGAAACCGTCCGCCGCAACACCCGAGCTGCTGCAGCACGTGGGTCCGGCGGTTGTGTTCGACAGCGTCGAAGACATGCGCGCGCGGATCGATGACCCCGGCCTGGACGTGACCGCCGATTCCGTGCTGGTGCTGCGCGGCTGCGGTCCGCGCGGCTACCCGGGGATGCCCGAAGTCGGAAACATGCCCCTCCCGCAGAAGCTGCTCGAGCAGGGCGTCCGCGACATGGTGCGCATCAGCGACGCCCGCATGAGCGGAACGGCATACGGCACCGTCATCCTGCATGTCGCACCGGAGGCCGCCGCCGGCGGGCCACTCGCCTTCGTCCGCACCGGCGACATCGTCACGGTCGATGTGGAGAACCGCATCCTGAGCTTCGACGTCACCGACGAAGAGCTGCAGTCCCGCAGCCAGACTCCGGCGAGCGAGGCGGCATACGCTGCGCCGGTGCGCGGCTGGGCGAAGCTCTACGTCGACCACGTCATGCAGGCCGACACGGGTGCCGATCTCGACTTCCTCGTCGGGGCCAGCGGCGACAAGGTGAGCCGTGAGTCTCACTGACACTTGGACGGGCCAGGAGCAACCATGAGGCGCGCGATCATCACGGGCGGCCACAGCGGACTCGGCGCTGCGTGCGCCGCCCGTCTGCGAGCGGACGGCATCGAGGTGGTGACGTTCGATGTGTCGCCCGACGCCGACTTCATCGTCGACGTGACCGACACTCGGGCGGTCGACGCGGCAGTCGCTGCGGCCGGGCCCGTCGACATCCTGGTCAACAGCGCAGGCATCGTCGGGCCGAACAAGCCGCTGTGGGAGACGAGTCCGGACGAGTGGACGCGCACGTTCGATGTCAATGTACACGGGACCTTCCGCGTCATCCGGGCCCTCGTGCCGACCATGGTCGAACGCGGCTGGGGTCGCATCGTCAATATCGCGAGCATGGCGGGCAAGGACGGCAACCCGAACCTCAGCGCCTACTCCGCGTCGAAGGCAGCCGTGATCGGGATGACCAAGTCACTCGGCAAGGAGCTCGCCAAGACGGGTGTGCTGGTCAACGCCATCGCCCCCGCGGTCATCGACACGCCGATGAACGCGACCACGGCGCCCGATGTGCTCCAGCACATCACCTCGCTGATCCCGATGGGCAGGGTCGGCCGGGCCGAAGAGGTGGCTGCGCTGATCGCCTGGCTCACGTCGGCCGAATGCAGCTTCTCGACCGGCGCCGTGTACGACATCAGCGGCGGTCGCGCGACCTACTAGGAATGCGACCATACTGCGAGGTGTGAAGCAGATCGTCATCGTCGGTCACGGCGGCCCCGAGAAACTGCAGGTGCGCGAAACCGCCGACCCCCGACCGGGCCGGGGTGAGGTGCGGATTCGCGTCGAAGCCAGCGGCATCAACTTCGCCGACATCCTGACCCGCAAGGGTCTGTATCCTGACGCACCTCGTCTGCCGGCCGTGGTCGGGTATGAAGTCTCGGGCGTGGCGGATGAGGTGGGCAGCGGGGTCGACCGAGCCCTGATCGGGCGCGACGTCGTGGCGTTGACCCGGTTCGGAGGCTACTCGGACGTCGTTTCGGTGCCCCGGAATCAGGTCTACGAGAAGCCGCCGACGCTGTCGCACGTCGAGGCCGCCGCGATTCCGGTGAGCTACCTCACCGCCTGGCAGCTGCTCGTGGTCATGGGCTCGCTGAAGCCCGGTGAGACCGTCCTGATCCACAACGCCGGCGGCGGGGTCGGGCTGGCCGCGATCGACATCGCGCGCCACGTCGGGGCGACGATCTATGGCACCGCCAGCAGCGCCAAGCACGCGTTCCTCATCGAGCGCGGCGTGGACGAAGCCATCGACTACCGCACGAAGGATTGGTCGATCGAGGTCGACCGGCTGACCGCGGGGAAGGGCGTATCGCTCATCACCGACCCGTTCGGAGGCACGCACTGGAAGAAGAGCTATCGCGCCTTGCGCTCGACAGGGCGGCTCGGCATGTTCGGTGTCTCGGGCGCCACTGCGTCGAAGCTGCCCGGGCCGCTCCGGCTCGGCGCGCTCGCGGCCGGCATGCCGCTGTTTCACCCAGTGCCGCTCATGAACTCCAACAGATCGGTCTTCGGTGTGAACCTCGGTCACATGTGGCACGAACCCGACATGATCGCGGACTGGATGCGGGTGCTGCTCGCCGGCGTGGCCGAAGGGTGGGTGCGTCCACACGTGGACAGCACATTCCCCCTCGACCACGCAGGCGACGCGCAGGCCTACATCGAGGCACGAAGGAACACCGGCAAGGTCGTCCTGACGACGTGATCCCGCGGAGGGCTCGAACCCGCTGACCTACGCCTCGTCGCGGCCATCCGCGCCGCGGCCGGTTCGAATCGTCCCGGTCGAGACGAGTTCGCCCTCGAGTGTTGCGGCGTCGCGGAGCTGCGCCTCGAGGAGTTCGGCTTCATCTCCGCTGATGGCCTCGCCACGCGCGACCAGCCCGGCGACATCCGACAGCGGGATCTGCTTGAGGAACAGCGCAAGGATGAACGCGAGGCCGATGAAGGGCAGCAGGTACCAGAACACCGGTGCGAGGGCATCCGCATAGGCGTTGACGACGCCGTCGCGTATCGAGTCGGGCAGCTGGCTCAGGGTCTGCGGGTCCAGGGTCGAGGTGGCGTTCGCCGCCTGGCCGGACGTCGCGCCCGCCGAGGTGAAGACGTCCTGCAGGTTCTCGGTGAGCCGGGTGGCGAAGATGGTTCCGAACACGGCGGTGCCGAGGGCAGCCCCGACCTCGCGGAAGTAGTTGTTGGTGCTCGTCGCGGTGCCGACCTCAGACGCGGGGACGGCGTTCTGCACGACCAGCACGACGACCTGCATGATCAGGCCGAGGCCGGCGCCGAACACGAACAGGAACACGCAGATCAGCCAGATCGGAGTCGAGGCGGTGAGCGTCGTCATCGCGATCATGGCGATGCCGGTGACGACGGTGCCGAGGATCGGGAAGATCTTGTACCGACCGGTCTTGGTGATCAGAATGCCCGAGGTGATCGAGGTGCCGAGGAGGCCGACCATCATGGGGATCATCAGCAGACCGGATGCCGCCGCCGACGTGCCGGACGACATCTGGAGGAAGGTCGGCACGAACCCGATCGCGGCGAACATTCCGAGACCCAGGGTCAGCCCGATCGCCGTCGCGTTCACGAACACGGGGTTGCGGAACAGGCTGAGCGGGATGATCGGATCCTTGGCCTTCGCCTCGGTGAAGATGAACGCGGCGACCGCGACGAGCAGACCAACGCCCCAGCTCCAGGTCGCAGGTGAGCTCCAGCCGAAGTCCTTGTCGCCACCGAAGTCGGTGAAGAAGATCAGGCACGTCGTCGCCGCCGAGAGGAAGACGATGCCGAGGATGTCGAGAGGCTTGGTCGCCTTCTTGTCGGGCAGGGTGAGCGCGAACAGCGCGATGACGAACGCGGCGATGCCGACCGGGATGTTGATGTAGAAAGCCCACTGCCAGGTGAGCTGGTCGACGAAGAACCCGCCGAGCAGGGGGCCCGCGACGGCGGACAGGCCGAAGATGGCGCCCAGCGGTCCGAGGTACTTGCCGCGCTCGGAGGCGGGGACGATGTCGGCGATGATCGCCTGCGAGAGGATCATCAGGCCGCCGGCGCCGAGGCCCTGCATGGCGCGGAAGATCACGAACATCCAGAAGTCGCTCGCGAACGCACAGCCCACCGAGGCGAGGGTGAAGAGAGCGATCGCGACGAGGAAGAGCCGGCGTCGGCCGAGCACGTCGCCGAACTTGCCGTAGATCGGCATCACGATGGTCGTCGCGAGCAGATATGCGGTGGTGATCCAGACCTGGTGCTCGACGCCGCCGAGCTGGCCGACGATCGTCGGCATCGCGGTCGAGACGATCGTCTGATCGAGACTCGACAGCAGCATCCCGGCGATCAAGGCGCTGAAGATGATCCAGATGCGCCGTTTGGTCAGAAGCATCGGCGCAGACGAGGTGATGGTCATAGGGGGGTCCGTTCGGAAGAAGTCAGAAGGAGAAGACGCGGCGCGCGGCGTCGAGTCGGCGAAGAAGGATCGTGCGGAAGTCCTGACCGTCGGCAGCGAAGTACTCGAACACGGCGGGGCGGATGAGGGCGCCGAAGACGAGCACGACCGTCTCCGCCCTGTCGGCGGCATCCGCTCGCTGCGAGACCAGCGCGATGTCGTCCCGCTCGCCCTCGGCTGCAAGCGTGACGAAATGTGCGAACAGTCTGGGCTCACGGTCGAAGACCCGGCCGAGCTCGTCCGCCTCGGACTTGGTCAGTGCGAGGCGCTCCCAGCGCGCGATGTGGAGCTCGGCGAAGTCGTCGAGCAGGGCCCCGGCACCGGCGACGAAGGCGTCGTCGAGGTCGGAAGTGTCGGAGCGCACGGCGATGCCGATGACCGCGTTCTCCTTCGACGCGTAATAGTTGAAGAACGTGCGGCGCGATACGCCGACCTCTGAGCACAGCTCCTCGATCGTGAATCCTGCGAGACCGCGCTCGGCAGTGAGGCGACGGGCTTCCGTGCGGAGCCCCCGCGAGGTCTCGGCCGCGCGACGCTCGCGCGGAGAAATTGCACTAATACTCACAGAGTGTATTTTTGCACTAACCGACTAGATGTGCAAATTGAGTGAACCGCACGCCGAACCTCGATCGCGGGGGACGCCCTCATCCGACGACGATCTCGTCGATGCGCAGTACTCGGGCGCGAAGGCTGCGTTGCGTCCGATCTGTGAGGCGCTGGTGAACCTCGGCTGGTTCAGTTTCAGACGCGCTCGTGGATGTGGCGTGGCGCCCCCCGGTGGCGTGACACGCTCGCAGCCTGCGGGCGGCCGGTGGCCAACCCGCAGGCTGCGAGTACTCCGAGGCCGGGCTGTCAGCCGATCACGACGGCGAATCCCGACGGGGGCAGCTTCACGGAGTATTCGCCCACGCCGCTCTGCGTGTGAACGAGCACGCCCTTGCCGCTGTAGATGTAGGCGGTCGTCGCGGATCCGGAGACACCCACCCGCGCCGATTGGGAGAGCTTTGCGCTCGAGTGGACGAGCTGCGTGACGCCCCCGTCACCGCTGAGACCCAGTCGTGAGATCACGGGAAGGACGAGGAGCGCATCGAGGGTCAGCTCACCGGAGCGCACCCCGACCGTGAGTCGGGCGCGATCGCCCAGTACCGGCAGTTGCAGTGACCGCGGCAGCAGCACGCCGGCAGTCGGAGAGATGCCCTGAGCAGGACCCTTCTCCACCAGCACGCCGGTCGGCAGCTTTCCCGAACGCCAGGTCGAGACGCTCTTCGCACCCTCTGTCGACCACACGACCGGCTCCACCCAGCGGCGCACGGCATCCGTGCCGATGTCGAACGTTGCGGACTGCCCGCGCGCCAGGGTCAGTGCGTCGCCTGCCCAGCTCGACTCGCCTGTCCAGTTCACCGGTGTCGACAGCGTTCCGTCGGTGGCGACGGCGCTCTCTGCCTGCACCGACCGGAGGCCGTCGATCTCGTCGACGGTCGTCACGGTCGCGGCGCGCGCGGCGAGCTCGGGCCGCGAGTCGAGCGCGATCATCGTCAACAGCGCGTGGATCGTGCTCTCGGCGCCGCTGTTGCGGTTCACCGAACCATCAGGCTGCAGTCCGTCGTAGCCCACACCGGTCGCCGAGTCGTACATCTGCGCAGCGGAGCGGTTGGCGCCGAAGAACCACGCGGCCTGAATCGCAGCAAGGTCGGCGAAGCCGCGTGAGCCCGTGGCATCCGCGACGGCGAGCAGGGACTGCACGCGCGAGTCGACGCCGTAGGCGATCTGCACACGATCGGTCGGAGTCGGGAACCAGCCGTTGTCAGGGCCGCCCGCGGTCAGCAGCGTCGGCGTGAACACGGCGGCATCCTTCACCGCCGCTTTGGCGAGCGACGGGTCACCGAGAGCCTCGGATGCGGCGGCGAGAGCCGCAGGCATCTGCGATCCCCATGCGTGCCACATCGACCGGGATTCCGTCCACGGCAGGATCGCACCGTAGGGCCAGCTCTGCGCATCGCCCGAAGACATGGCTGCGATGCCCTCGGCGAGCTGCCGGAGCGCGGTCGCAGCGATCGCGTCGGACGGCTCCGCCTGCACCCGGGCAGCGAGGCCGAGCGCGGCTTCCGCTGACGCATCCGCCCCGTTCGTGATCAGCCACGCCGGAACGCGCATCCCGTCGGACTTCTCCCACTGCCCGTAGTTCACAAGCACCTGGCGGTTCAGCGCATCGACCGAGAGCGCAAGCCGCTGCTCGAGGAAGCCCGCGAAGTCCGGGTCGTCGTCCTGGAAGGCCGCAAAGCCTTCGCCCAGCGCCCAGATGGTGCGCGCGAGCCAGTAGCTCGGTCCGGAGTCCGACGGGTCTGGCAGCTCTACCGGCTCGGCCGATGGGTTGAGGGTTCCGTCCGGCTGCATCCACAGCACGACGTTGCCCGCGTTCGGACCGTCGGCGGTCTGCAGATAGGTCAGCGAGCGGAGCAGCTCGTACGCCGAGGTGCGGCTGGACTCCGAGCCCGTCAGGCGCCAGTCCCGCAGGTAGACGACGGCGGCGCGGGCGACGTCATCCGCGTTGTACGCGCCCTGTCCCCAGTAGCCGGTTGCGGGGTCGACCGGCCCGCCTCCGCCGACGCGCTCGAACGTGCCGCCGTCACGGGCGTCGGCGTAGGTCCACGGGAGGACGAGCGCCGGCTCCTCTTCGAGGCGGTACGTGGTGTGCCCGTCCACGTCGGCGGGCGGCGTCGCCTCGTCGAGGAGGAAGTCGAGATGGGCGAGGTTGGTGAGCGGCGCCGCGAGCGCTGCTGCTGCGGCGGGCGCTGCAGTGACGGATGCCGGTGCGGCGGTGGCCGCGAGGGGCATCGCGATCACGGTTCCGATCGACAGCGTCAGGGCTGTGGTCAGGGCGACGAGACGCGCGCCTCGTCGTGTGTGCGTGTGCATGGTGGAGCCCTTCGCGTACGAATCGATGGAGCAGGCCAGCGATGGCGAGCGCGAATGTCTTTCATCTCGCACGACCTCGTGCTCCGTGCCGGCATCACACCGGACTCTTGGCACCGTAGACCCGTCGCGGTCGTCGCACAGGACCCTTGCGCCCCGGCCGTGAACGTGCAGACGTGGCACGTCGTGCGACCTCTTCCTCGCGGAGACGCACGCACCCCCGAGCTCTTGAGCTCGAGATGGGCGAGCGCGCAGGGTGGCTCATGATGCCCGCGTCCGGAGCGCGGTTCCGATTCAGCACAGTGCGGGAGGGTGAAGACTGGGCCGGTGGTTCCCTGCTGAAAGGACGACGATGACCTCTCCGGAGTCCCTGCATCCGCCGACCGCGCGAGTGGTGAGGCAGCTCGTCTCGCAGGCGCCCGCGGACGACCTGGCCGAGTCCGTTGCGCTGTTGCAGGGCGTGGCATCCGGCGAGCTGACGGAGGACCGAGTCGTGCGCATTTACACGCCGCGCCCGACGCTCGCGATGAGCCGATCCGAGAGCCGCCTGCCGGGCTTCGCGGCCGCCGGCGCCGCTGCTGCGGAGCGGGGTTTCACCCCTGCGGTGCGCCCCACCGGCGGAAGAGCCGTCGCGTACGACGAATCGTGCGTCGTCTTCGATGTCGTGTGGCGCGACACCACGAGCATCGACTCTCGTGGCTTCTTCGAATCTGTGGCCACGGCTCTCGCGACACTCCTCCGAGACGTGGGGGTGGATGCGCGGGTGGGCGCGGTCGCGGGGGAGTACTGCCCGGGCCCGTTCAGCGTCAATGCGCGTGGGCGAGTGAAGCTGATCGGCACGTCGCAGCGCGCCGTCCGCGGCGCGAGACTCATCAGCGGCATGCTCGCGCTGGGCGACGTCACGCAGCTCGTCGACGTCCTGGTGGATGCGAACTACAGCCTTCACCTCGACTGGGACCCGAGGACATTCGGGTCGATGCGTCAGGAGCGTCCGGATGTTGGGCGCACCGTCCTCGAAGATGCGCTCGTCGCAGGGCTGATCCTTACCTAGAGCGAAGGTTCGCCTCTTCTTAACCCGGTCACTGGTCGGAGGAACCTCTGATGCTTCCCTAGCGTTGAACCAAGACGATCGGCAGGGGAGTGACCATCGACGCGATACCCGTTCAGACGCGCGCCGCGCCCGGAGGCCTCTCCGGTCGGGCCGCGTACTTCGTCTCGGACAGCACGGGAATCACCGCTGAGACCCTGGGGAGCGCACTGCTCGCGAACTTTCCCGGAGTGGCGTTCCAGCGGCACACCATCCCCTTCGTCGACACCGTGGAGGGCGCCCGCAACGTCGTCAAGGACATCGAGCGATCCCTGCAGAACGGAGCACGCCCGATCATCTTCGCGACCGTGAAGTCCGCCGAGATCCTGGCGGAACTTCGGATGTCGGGCTCGGTCATCATCGATCTCCTGGGCGGTCACCTCACCGAACTCGAGGACGCGCTGGGAACCACGGCCTCGGAGCAGCTCGGCCAGTACCACGGCGTCGGCGACATCGAGCGGTACTTCGCCCGGATGCGCGCAGTCGAGTATGCGATCGAGCATGACGACGGTCAGAGCATGCGCGCGCTGGACATCGCGGACGTGATCATCATCGCGCCGTCGCGCTGCGGCAAGACGCCGACCACGATGTACTTGGCGCTGCAGTACGGGCTGCTGGTGGCGAACTATCCGCTCACGGACGATGACTTCCCCTCGGACGGTCTGCCGAAAACCGTCGCGCGCCACGTCGAGAAGTGCTTCGGACTGACCACGACCCCGCTGCGGCTGAGCCAGGTGCGCCACGAGCGGCGACCCAGCTCAACGTACTCGAGCCTCGCCCAATGCACCCTCGAGCTGCGTCGGGCCGAGGACCTCTACCGCCGCAACCGCGTACCGTTCCTCAACTCCTCGACCAAATCGGTCGAGGAGATGTCCGCAGTGATCATGCAGTCCATGCGGCTGCGAGCCTGACCCATCGCACGACGACCATCGCTCACCGCGCCCCCACCCACCCACAGATCGGGACACGAAATGACGAACAACATCCTCTGGTTCAACGAGATCGGCATGAACGACGTCGCCAGCGTCGGCGGCAAGAACGCGTCGCTCGGCGAGATGGTGTCGAACCTCTCCGGAGCCGGCGTCCGCGTTCCGGGCGGTTTCGCCACCACCGCCGATGCCTACCGCGACTTTCTCGCCGCGGACGGTCTCTACGAACGCATCCGCCGGACCGTCGAAGCACTCGACGTCAACGACGTCGCAGAGCTCGCGAGCGTCGGTGCGAACGTGCGCGAGTGGATCGAGCGGCAGCCGCTGCCCGCGACGTTCGAGGCCGACATCCGCTCGGCCTACGAGAGCCTCGTGGCGAACGACCCTGAGCCGGACTCTGTGTCGTGGGCGGTCCGATCGAGTGCGACGGCTGAAGACCTGCCGGATGCGTCGTTCGCCGGGCAGCAGGAGACCTTCCTGAACATCAGCGGCATCGAGAACATCCTCGCCGCGATCCGCAGCGTGTTCGCGTCGCTCTACAACGATCGGGCGATCGCCTACCGGGTGCACCACGGCTTCGACCACCATGATGTGGCGCTGTCGGCGGGCATCCAGCGGATGGTGAGATCGGATGTCGGCGCCTCCGGAGTGCTCTTCACCGTCGACACCGAATCCGGGTTCGACCGCGCCGTGTTCATCACGAGCTCGTATGGCCTCGGCGAGGCTGTCGTGCAGGGCGCGGTGAATCCCGATGAGTTCTACGCGTACAAGCCCGCCCTGCGCGAGGGGCGCCCGGCAATCCTGAAGCGATCGGTGGGTGAGAAGGCGGTCAAGATGGTCTACGCCGACGGCACCCATGCCGGCGGCAGCACGGTGTTCACCGATGTCGCCCTCACGGACCGTGCGCAGTTCAGCATCACCGATGCCGAGGTCGAGGAGCTCGGCCGGCAGGCGCTGACCATCGAGGACCACTACGGCCGGCCGATGGACATCGAGTGGGGCAAGGACGGCGTCGACGGCCGGCTCTACATCCTCCAGGCCCGCCCCGAGACCGTCGTCTCACGCGTCGACGGCAACGTGACGCGCCGCTTCGTGCTGGAGGAGCCGGGCACGGTGATCACCATCGGCCGGGCGATCGGCCAGAAGATCGGCGCCGGACCGGTGCGCGTGATGACGTCGCTCGCCCAGATGGACCGGTTCCAGCCGGGTGACGTCCTGGTCGCCGACATGACCGACCCAGACTGGGAGCCGATCATGAAGCGCGCGTCGGCGATCGTCACCAACCGCGGCGGCCGCACCTGCCACGCGGCCATCATCGCGCGCGAGCTCGGCATCCCCGCCGTCGTCGGCACCGGAGATGCGACCATCGCGCTGCAGGACGGTCGCGCGGTCACCGTTTCGTGCGCCGAGGGCGACAACGGGTTCGTGTACGAGGGGATACTCGGCTTCGAGGAAGTCATCACACGGCTCGATGAGATGCCCGAGAGCCCGACCAAGATCATGCTCAACGTCGGAACCCCCGACCAGGCCTTCGCCTTCTCGAAGCTCCCCAACAAGGGCGTCGGGCTGGCACGCCTCGAGTTCGTCATCAACCGGCAGATCGGCATCCACCCCCGTGCTCTGCTCGACTACGAGACGCTCGAACCCGAACTTAAGCGCGAGATCGCGGAGCGGATCGCCGCGTACCCCGCACCGCGCGACTACTTCGTGCAGCGGGTGGCTGAGGGTGTGTCGATGCTCGCTGCGGCGTTCGCGCCCGAGAAGGTGATCGTTCGGCTCTCGGACTTCAAGTCGAACGAGTACGCCAACCTCATCGGCGGCGAACTGTACGAGCCGCACGAGGAGAATCCGATGCTCGGCTACCGCGGCGCCTCCCGGTATATCTCGCCCGACTTCCGCGAGTGCTTCGACATGGAATGCGAAGCCTTGAGGTTCGTCCGCGACGAGATGGGTCTCACCAACGTGGAGATCATGGTGCCGTTCGTGCGCACCGTCGGCGAGGCGCACGCCGTGATCGAGCTGCTGGGTGAGAACGGTCTGCGGCGCGGCGAGAACGGCTTGCGGGTCATCATGATGTGCGAGCTGCCCTCGAATGCCGTGCTCGCCGACGAGTTCCTGGAGTACTTCGACGGGTTCTCGATCGGCTCCAACGACATGACCCAGCTCACCCTCGGCCTGGACCGCGATTCAGGACTGGTCGCGGCGACGTTCGACGAGCGCGATCCGGCCGTGCTGAAGATGCTGTCGATGGCCATCGAGGCATGCCGCCGAGCCGGTAAGTACGTCGGCATCTGCGGCCAGGGCCCGAGCGATCACCCCGACCTCGCCGAATGGCTCGTCGGGCAGGGGATCGAATCCATGTCGCTGAACCCCGACACCGTCGTGGAGACCTGGCTGCGGCTCGCCAAGCTGAAGGCTCCCGTCACGGTGTCTTGAGCGGAGCTGACCGCGCCGCAGTAGGGTTCGGGAATGCATGAAGGCTCGTCGCCCGCCTGGGTGGACAACGCGATCTGGTGGCACGTGTACCCACTGGGATTTCTGGGAGCCGACCCGACCGGCGTCATCCGCAAGCCGGGACGCACCGTCGCCGCGATCGAGCCCTGGCTCGACTACGTACTGGATCTCGGGCTGAACGGCATCGTCCTCGCGCCGATCTTCGAGTCCGAGACCCATGGCTACGACACCACGGACTACTTCCAGATCGACACGCGCCTCGGAACCGAGGCCGACCTGGTGAGCCTGGTCGCCGCAGCCCGCGGCCGCGGCATCCGGGTTCTGCTCGACGGGGTCTTCAATCACGTGGGCAGAAGCTTCCGCAGCCCCGCGCCGACGGACGGCGACCTGCTCGAGCGCACCAGCACCGGCGAGGTCGTCACGTTCGAGGGGCACGAGGGACTCGTCGTCTTGAACCATGACGATGAACGGGTCGCCGACCTCGTGGTCGAGGCCATGGCGTACTGGCTCGACCGCGGAATCGACGGGTGGCGACTCGACGCCGCCTACGCCGTCCCTCCCGCGTTCTGGGCGAGAGTGCTGCCGCGTGTACGGGAGCGGCATCCGGACGCCTATTTCATGGGGGAGTATCTTCAGGCCGACTACACGGAGGTCGTCCGCGAAGGCCGGCTCGACAGCGCCACCCAGTACGAGCTCTGGCAGGCGATCTGGCACTCGATCGAGGATGAGAACTTCTTCGAGCTGGACTGGGCGTTGACCCGCCACAACGGCTTCCTCGAGACGTTCGTGCCTTACACGTTCATCGGCAACCACGATGTCACCCGCATCGCCTCGCAGATCACGGACGCCCGCCACCATCCGCACGCGCTGGTGCTGCTCCTCGTGCTCGGTGGGACACCCTCGATCTATTACGGCGACGAACGGGGGCTGCGAGCGGTCAAGGAGACCCGGTGGGGTGGAGAT
The DNA here is from genome assembly GCF_039530225.1 of Microbacterium pumilum. NCBI lineage: Bacteria > Bacillati > Actinomycetota > Actinomycetes > Micrococcales > Microbacteriaceae > Microbacterium > Microbacterium pumilum. The sequence goes on along the minus strand of NZ_BAAAOH010000001.1, from coordinate 238,580 downwards.
GACGAAATCCGGCCGGTCTATCCCGATGATCCCGCCGACTTCGCGGCCGGAGGCGAGACGTTCCGGCTGCATCAGGAGCTGATCGGGCTGCGTCGTCGCAACCCCTGGCTCGTCCGTGCGACCACCAGCGCGGTCATCTGCACGAACACCCAGTACGTCATCGAGGTCGTTGCCGATGAGGGGCGGCTCTTCGTCGCGCTGAACCTGTCGGATGAGGCGCTGCCGGCGCGGATCGCGCAGGCGGACCTGGTGGCGGGACACGCCACGGAAACGGCGGGCGGGTGGCAGGTCGCCTCTCATGGCTGGGCGGTCTGGCAGGAGACTCCCGGCGAGCGGGACTGAGCCGTCTGTTAGGTTCGCTTCGGTCTGCGGGAGCGATCTGCGGACACCGACATCTGAGATCCACAGAGAGCAGTTCGTGAATGGTCAGCAGTGAAGAGCGTCAGCGTCCGCCGCAGGAACGTTCCGACCGGGTCGCCGCGCCGGAGGGCGGTCGCAGGCGGGGTGGGACGCAGCACGTCCTGGATGTGGTCGGCACCGAGCGGTTGGCACCGCAGCTGGTGCGCATCCACCTCGGAGGTGACGGGTTCGATGCGTTCGTGACCGGTGCCGATGCCGAGCGGATCGCCAAGACCGACAAATACGTCAAGATCCTCTTCGCCAAGCCCGAGCTGGGGTTGCAGCCGCCGTTCGATCTCGACGCACTGCGCGAGACGTTGAGCCCCGACGACATGCCGGTTCGTCGCACCTACACGGTGCGGTCGCTCGACACCGCGGCGCGAACGATCGCGATCGATTTCGTCGTGCACGGCGATGAGGGCGTCGCGGGGCCGTGGGCGGCGGCCGCGGTCGCCGGCGATCGACTGTGCTTCTCGGGGCCGGGTGGGCAGTACGCGCCGTCGACCGAGGATGTCGAGCACCTCCTGATCGGCGACGATTCCGCGATCCCGGCGATCGCGGCGGCGGTCGACGCGCTGCCCGCGACGGCGCGGGGGCTGGTGCTCATCGAAGTGGAGAGCGCAGCCAACGAATTGGCGCTGTCCACCCCGGCGGGTGTGAAGCTGCGGTGGACCCATCGGCGCGCGGATGACGGGTCGCTCGCCGACTACGGCACGGCGCTGGTCGCCGCGGTGCAGGCGTTGGCCCCGCCGGTCGGCGCGGTGGACGTCTTCGCGCACGGCGAGCGGGAGGCCATGAAGGAGCTCCGCCGCATCCTGCACACCGAGTGGGGGCTCGAACGGCGGTCGATGTCGCTGTCGGCGTATTGGGCGAAGGGACGCTCCGAAGACCGGTTCCAGGCCGAGAAGCGCGAACCCGTCGGGCAGATCTTCGAAGACTGACGCATCCCGGCGCTGGTTCCCCCGGTGCCGGACCCCATCATGCCTGTTGGTTCTACGCTGGGTGGATGACTCGTCTCGATCCCGGCGCCGAGGCGCCCGACTTCGCCCTCGTCGATCAGGATGAGCGGGAGGTCACGCTGAGCGGCCTCCGCGGCACTCGCCTGATTCTGTTCTTCTACCCGGCGGCGATGACCCCGGGCTGCACCACCGAGGCATGCGACTTCCGCGACAGCCTCGCTCCGCTGCAGGCGGCGGGCTATCGGGTGTTGGGCATCTCACGCGACCTCCCTGAGAAGCTGCGCGAGTTCCGTGCCCGTGATGGCCTGACCTACGACCTGCTGAGCGACCCCGAGCGCGTAGCCCACGAGGCCTACGGCGTGTGGGGCGAGAAGGTGCGCGACGGTGAGACGGTGATGGGCGTCATCCGCTCGACCTTCGTCGTCGACGAAGAGGGCCGGATCGTCGAAGCGCTCTACAACGTCGACCCCGACGGCCACGTCCGTGCGCTGAAGCAGATGCTGGCGCTGGCCGTCTGACGCCCGACAGACCAGGCCGCGTCTGTCGTCAGCGCGCAGCGGCTGCGGAGCGCGCATCCCGCAGCGCGACAGCGGTCGTGATCGCCAGCACCACGATGCCGATGGACTCGATGATCACCGCCTGCGGCACGAGCGGGCGGTCCCACTGCTCGGTGATCCCGAAAAGCCCGACAGTCAGGGCGAGGATCAGCGCCAGCAGCGTTGCGATCAGGAACAGCAGGCTGAGCACCGTCGCGAGCTGGAACAGCCGGCCATGGAGCACCAGCATCCCGATCGCCAGCACGATTCCCGCGATGCCGTTCAAGACGAATGCCACGCCGAGGATCCCGCCGGTGCCTCCGAAGACGAGCACCAGGTGGATCACGCCCGTGGCGAGAAGGAAGATGGCGCTGAGGATGCGCATGACCCTCAGGACGCGCTGGTTGCTTTCGGCCATTGCCTCACCCGTTTCGATCGGTGTCCCTCTTCGCCGAGGTCCTCTGTGTTTACACACGAGCCAGCCGCCCGGTGGGTTCAATCGGCTCAGATCGGCGCGGCGATGTCAAGAGGCCGGATCGAGCCCCGCAGCCGCCTAGGGTGAGGCGAAAAGGGGTCAGATGTCGAAGAACAAGAGTTCCGCGAAGACGAATCTCAAGCGCGTCCCGAAGGATCTGTACGAGGCCGAACTGGAGCGTCTGCAGATCGAGCTCGTGGAGATGCAGCACTGGGTGAAGGAAACGGGCGCCCGCGTACTCGTGATCTTCGAGGGTCGCGATGCGGCGGGCAAGGGCGGAGCGATCAAGCGGGTGATGCAGTACTTGAACCCGCGCCATGCGCGCGTGGTCGCGCTCGCCAAGCCCTCCAAGAAGGAGCGCGGTGAGTGGTACTACCAGCGCTACATCGAACGCCTGCCGACGGCCGGCGAGATCGTGCTGATGGATCGCTCGTGGTACAACCGTGGCGGCGTGGAACGTGTGCTGGGCTTCGCGACCGACGAGCAGTACGAGCGGTTCCTGCGGCAGACGCCGGTGGTGGAGCGACTGCTGGTGGATGACGGCATCATCCTGATCAAGTACTGGTTCTCGGTGTCGGACGATGTGCAGCAGGCACGATTCGTGTCGCGATTGGAAGATCCCATGCGGCGGTGGAAGCTTTCGCCGACGGATCTGGAATCCATCACCCGGTGGGAGGACTACTCCCGGGCGAAGGACGCCATGTTCGATGCCACCGACATCGATGAAGCTCCGTGGTGGACGATCGAAAGCGACGACAAGCGCGCCGCGCGGCTCAACACGATCAGCCACCTGCTGAGCTGCATCCCCTACCGGCGGCTCGAGCCGGAAAAGGTCTCCATCCCGGACCGGCCCGCCGCAGACGACTACGATCGCCCCCCGCGTGAGCAGTTCCGCTATGTGCCCGACATCGCCGAGGAGCTGGTCAAGAAGAAGAAGTCCTGACCGGGTCTGGCGTCACATCCTGGCGTAGCGGGCACGAGCGAAGCAGAAGAGGCCGTAGATCACGAGCCCGGCACCCACGACCCAGAGGATGGCGGCGCCGAACGGCAGCGCCGCGAGGGTATGCAGCGCCGCATCCAATCCGCCCGCGGTCTCGGGATCGTGCGTCAGCGCGGCGACGACGAACAGGATGCCGGTGACGGCGACCGCGACGCCCTTTGCGACGTAGCCGACCACCCCGAACGTCACGATGCCCTTCCTCGCGACCCCAGAGGGCAGATCGAGGTGCTTCTCGAACGCGCGGGTGAATCCCCGCACGATGAACGCGATCCCGATGGCGCCCACGATGAGCCCGATGAGGACGAGCAGGAAGATACCGCCGGGCGTCGCGAGCAGCCGGGCACTCAACGACTTCGTCGACCCCGACGAATCGGACTGCCCGCCGAGGGCGTACACGAGCGCCGTCCCGGCGATGGCGAAATAGGCCACCGCCGTCCCGACGAACTTCACTCGATGGCCCCACTTCTTCTTCGCGTCGGGGTCGCGCTCGAGGAAGGTCTCCGCGATCTGCCAGATCGCGAGGGCGGTCAGGCCGAGCACGATGATCCACAGGACGACGACACCCAGGGGCGTCTTCTGAATCTGCTCCATCGCGCCGCCTTGATCGGCCTCGCCTCCGCCACCCGTCGCGACCGAGATCGCGATGAGTCCGATGACGATGTGCACGATGCCGAGCACGACGTATCCGGCGCGGGCCAGGGTGCGGAACACCGGTGAATTCTGTGCCGCTCGGGCGGCGGTCTTGGGGGTGGTCACGGCCGACAGCGTAGCGAGTCGAAGCCGATCTCGGGGAGGGGTTGCGACGCCGGGCAGGATGTGCCCACGCCTCTGGCGACAGCCCCGGATCAGGCTTCGCTGGTCGTCTGTTCGGCCGGCCGCGATGCTCGGCGCTCGCGAACGGTCTCGATCACACACCAGACGAAGGTCGCGACCGCGATCCCCTCCAGCAATCCGGCGACGACATCACTGGCCCAATGGGCATGCAGATAGGTCCTGCTCCACATCATCACCACGACCCACACCGCACCCGCAAGCCAGACGTACCAGCGCCGCAGCAGGAGCCCCAGAGTGACCGCCACGGTGGTGGCGACGGCCGTGTGGCCGGAAGGAAAGGACGTCGCGACCCTCTCGGCCAGTGAGTCGTCGGGACGCACGCGGGCGATGACCGCGGCCATCGGCGCGCCGATCGCGACGACGACGACGAGCGCTGCAGCGAGGGTCGCGGCATCCCACGGCCTTCTCTTCAGCAGGAAGACGGCGACGAGAACGATGCCGATCACGATCATGCCGATCGTGCCGCCGACGATCGCGGGGATCCACGCGACCAGAACCCCCGCATCGGTGAGGGTGGCGACCATGAGGTCGTGCCACCACACGTCGATCGGAAGCGGCGAGCGACCACCGAAGGCGACCGCGAAACGGAGGATCACGAACGCGACCGTCGCCGAGACTCCGACGATCAGCACAACGGCTCGCCGTGCGTCGGCCTCTTCTGCGGCTTCGGGCAGCGACGGTGCGACGGGCCCGCTGTCTGTCACCATTCGTCGGTGGGGTCGGATGGCGCCAGAGCCTGAGGCTCGACCGGCACGATCAGGGCGACGGGGTGCAGGAGCCGGGTGCGGCGGCTCAGTTCGCCGACCGCTTCGGCGCTGTCGGGCTGGTCGGACCGATCAGGCGCGCGAGTCGCGTACAGCTGGCTGGCCGGGCCGAGGAGGAACTCGGCGGTCGCAACCGTCCCATCTTCAGCGAAGACCGGGATGCTGACGACGTCGGAGCTCTGCGTATCGGCAAGAGCCTGCGCGTAGAGCAGCACGGCCTGGCAGACATCGTCCGCCAACAGCACTCGCTCCCCGGTGTAGTGCAACGTCATCATGAATCCATCATCCCTGCCGGCCGGCACATCGTCAGCGGGGTTGTGCGGAGGGCAATGCGACCCTACTCTGTCGGCGGGATGCGGGTCGGCGTCGAGATCGAGGACGGGCGACGCCACGGGATCAGGGCCCGCCGAGCCAGTGGTCGATGCGATGCACGTCGGGCTCGAACCCGTGGCGGATGCCGTAAAGGACTGCCTCGACGCGACTCGTCGCGCCGATCTTCCGGTACACCGAGCGGATGTAGGACTTGACCGTGTTGGGGCTGAGGTAGGTCAGTCGGGCCACATCCGCGTTGCTCATCCCCTGGGTGATCAGCGCGAGGATCTCGGACTCGCGGTCCGTGATCCCCTCGAGTCGCCCCGGCCAGTCCAGTCCTGGGGCACTGGGTGCCCGGCCACGACGATCGGTGATGACCGTTTCGCCGGCGTGGACGGCTTCGATCGCGGCCACGAGCTCGGCCGCGGGAAGCGTCTTGGAGAGATAGCCGTGGACACCGAGTCGGCGGGCCGAGTCGATGAGTTCGGGCTGCAGGTTCCAGGTGTAGACCACGACCCGGCGCGCGCGGGGGTTCTTCATCAGGTCGGCGATCTGCTGGTGATCCGACTCGGGCTGCGCGAACGAGTCGTAGAGGACGACATCCACGGGCTGCACCAGTTCGGCGTTCGCATCGATCTCGGCGACCACCACGCGGTCGCGATACTCATCGAACAGATGGGCCAGACCTTTGAGGACGACGTCGTAATCATCCACCAGGGCAACGGTGACCGGTCGACCGGCCGAAGATGAGAGCATGCCTCAGCTTTCCACCCTTAGGGGTGTGCCGCCACACCCGCAGGGGTGGTTCAGTCGTTATGTTGCCCTTCACCGGGCGGCCGGCGCACCACCCGGAGCGCACGAAAGTCGGCGCCACAAGCGCCCACGGACAGGAGAGCAATCATGCTCGGTCTCATCATCAGCATCATCGTCATCGGCCTCATCGCCGGCTTCATCGCCCGGGCCGTGATCCCCGGCAAGCAGAGCATGAGCATCCTCATGACGATCGTCCTCGGCATCGTCGGCTCGTTCGTCGGCGGCTTCCTCGGATTCCTCATCTTCCAGCACGACCCGATGGACGGGTTCTTCCAGCCCGCCGGCATCATCGGCTCCATCATCGGAGCGGTCATCGTGCTCCTCGTCTACGTCATGGTCGCCCGTCGCCGCACCGGCACCCGCCGATCCTGAGCCACGGCGCACCGTCTCGTTCCTGATAGATCAGCGGAGGCTGTGGTGGGCAAATTCATCTACGGCGCGGTGGTCAACACCTTCGACGTCGACGACCGGACGCTGGCGCACCTTCGAGTGGTGATCATGAACAAGCTGCGACGCTCGGAGTCGTTCATGTTCGACCTCACCATGAGTGACGGAAGCGGAAGCCGCAGCTTCTGGATGGGCCCGTCCATCCCCATCCAGTTCCAGTTCTTCGGGGGTCGCAACCCGCGGATCAACCGCGCGTGGGTCGAGGAGCTGATGGGGGCCGCGAACGGTCCTCGGGGGCTCTGGATCACCCCCGAGCCCGCGGAACCGGTCAGCGCCCGCAGCGAACTGCTGCGGGCCTGACCGCACGCGAGTCGGTGCTTCGGCGAGCGCGAGCTAGCGCTTGGTCGCGCGCGTCACGGCGTCGGTGTCGGCGGCGCGGTTGCTGGCAGCGCGCTTGTCGGCTTTCGCCGTGCGCTTCTCTTTCAACGTCTTGGCCGGGGCGGTCTTGCCGCCTTCTTTGCGAGCGGACTTTTCACCCATGGGGTTCTGGCTCCTTCGAGAGCCTCGGCGGCCCTGTGTGGCTGAGGCTACACGGGTATGCCCGGTCGAGCTGACCGAAGCCTTCATCGGGTGCCCGTGAGCCGCTGGTGCTTCGGCATCCGGGAGCGTATGGTCGGGGCCATCGCGGCGCGGATGCCGACGAGAGGAGCGGGCGATGACCGACCACGTTTACCGTGTCACCGAGATCGTGGGCACGTCCCCGGATGGCGTCGATGCGGCGATTCGATCGGGGCTGGCGAGGGCGGGCAAGACGCTGCGCAACATCGACTGGTTCGAGGTCGTCTCGGTGCGCGGGCACCTGGAGGACAGCCAGATCCATCATTTCCAGGTCACCCTCAAGGTGGGATTCCGCCTCGACGACGAGTAGCCCCGCGGTGTCTTCGCGCCGACTCGCTTCGCGTCAGTCGAACGTGAGCGCGACCACCGCAGACTGGATCGCGACGGCGGCCGCGCCACGCGCCCACGCCAGGAAGCTCGAGTCGTCGACGTAGATGTCGATGGGATCGGAGCGCGGGTCGCGGTCTGCGGCGATCGCGGCACGGACGCGCGCCTCTTTCAGTTGGAAGAGCGCGATCCCATCTCCGGCGAGGACCACAGCCGGCTGCAGCGTGAGGTTGGCGGCGAGTGCGATGAATCGCCCGAGTGCATCGGCCGCGGCATCCATCACGGCTCGCGCGGCGGGGTCGCCCGCCTGTGCGAGCTCCAGCGCCCCGGCATAGTCCACGCGTCGCTGCAGCGCGCCCGAGACCTGCGCGGCGATCGATCCGGACGTCAGCATCGCCTGTGCGCAGCCGCGATGCCCTTCTGAGCAGAGCGGACCGGTCGCGGCGAGAGGAATATGACCGCCGAGTCCCACGCCGGCCTCTCGCGACCGGACCACCTCACCGTGCACCACGAGCGCGTAGCCGATCCCCTCGCCGATGGTGATCACCGAGAATCCCGGGATGCCGCGTCCCAGTCCGAACCAGCGCTCCGCTTCCGCGAGCGCGACGAGGTCATTCTCCACCGAGACCGGAGCGCCGACCCGCGCTTCGAGCAGCGTGGCCAGGTCGACGTCGGTCCATCCGAGGAATGGCGCGAATTCCACGGATCCGTCGCGCACCACCCCGCCGATGCTCACACCGATCCCATTGGGGCGCGCGGTGCCGAGGTCGGCGAGCGCATCGACGATCGCGGCGACCACGGTCGCGGGATCGCGGTCGCCGAAAGCCCGTTCCGCGCGCCCGACGAGTCGGGCGCGCACATCGGTCAGTGCCGCGTAGACGCGATCGCCGGTCAGCTTGATCCCGACGAACATGCCGACGTCGGGAGAGATGTCGAGCGGTCGGGTCGGGCGCCCGACCGACCCGTCGGCCACCTCGCCGCGTTCGACGAACAGGCCTCGGTCCAGGAACGGCTTCGCAAGTCTCGTCAGGCTGGCCGGCGACAAGCCGAGCCTGGCTGTGAGCGCGCTCCGCGAGATGGGGCCGTGGATCAGCACCTCGCGCGCCAGCGCGGATTCACTCTCGGTCAGCATCGCCACTCCCGCCATCCGGCGATTTCTTCCAGCTTGGCACAAAGAATGCCACATCCGCCCGCGCACAGACAGGAACTGGACTCTTGCGACGCGGATTACTTCCGTGGTAGAACTATTCCGTGTCACGGGACGAAGGATTTCTCAGCGTGGAGCCTCTGCCATCGAATGCCAAGGATGCGGCGCGCGTCGTGCATCTGCGACGAGCCGGTACCAGCGTGGTCGTGGACGTCTCGGCGATGCCCAGGATCATCCATTGGGGCACGGAACTGAGCGGTTCGACAGCGGAGTCGCTCGCATCGCTCAGCGTCGCCGATCGTCCGCAGCGCGTTTCGGGCGGGTTGGATGAGACGCCCCGCCTCGGTCTGATCTCGACTCCCGCCGACGGGTGGCTGGGCACACCCACCGTCGAGGGCCATCGCACCGGCACGGCCTTCAGTGCGCGCTTCGATCTCGTCGATGTGCAGTCGGATGACGACCACGCCCAGATCACCCTGATGGACGATGAGGCGCGACTGAGTGCCCAGCTCGAGCTGAAGGTCGGCTCGGGCGGACTCTTCCACCAGCGACTGCGGCTGCGTAATGCGGGCGAGACGGCGTACACCGTGCAGTCGATGCTGCTCGCGTTCCCGGTGCCGTGGGATGCGACCGAGTTACTGGACACGACCGGGCACCACCTGCGCGAGCGGTCGCCGCAGCGGCGGGAGCTCACCTTCGGCACGCACCTGCGCGAAAGCCGGCGTGGCAGACCCGGTGCCGACGCGACGCTCCTGCTCGCCGCGGGTCGCCCGGGGTTCGGATTCGAATCGGGATCGGTGCACGGCATCCACGTCGCGTGGAGCGGGAATCACCGGGTGCTCGCCGAGCGGGTCGTGACGGGCGAGGCATTCCTCGCGGCCGGCGAACTGCTCGCCGCCGGCGAAGCGGTGCTCGAGCCGGGCGAGTCGCTGACGTCGCCGTGGGTGATCGGCTCGTGGGGAGACGGGCTTTCCGAACTGTCCCGCCGGTTCCACGACGAATGGCGACGCCGCCTCGCGCACCCGCGTCGCCCCCGCCCGGTGACTCTCAACACGTGGGAGGCCGTCTACTTCGACCACAGCCTCGACAAGCTCACGGGGCTCGCGGACGCGGCGGCCGGGGTCGGTGTGGACCGCTTCGTCCTCGACGACGGGTGGTTCCTGGGCAGGCGGGACGACCGCGCAGGGCTCGGCGACTGGTTCGTCGACGAGGGGATCTGGCCGGACGGGCTGCATCCCCTGGTGGACCACGTTCGAGCGCTGGGAATGGAGTTCGGGCTGTGGGTGGAGCCCGAGATGATCAATCCCGACAGCGACTTGGCGCGCCGGCATCCGGACTGGATCCTCCGCGGCCGCATGGGACTGCCTCCCTCTGCGCGCCATCAGCAGGTGCTCGACCTCGCCCATCCCGACGCGTACCGCTACATCGCCGCGCGGCTGCACGCGCTTCTCGACGAGTACCCGATCGCCTACCTCAAGTGGGACCACAACCGCGATCTGGTCGACGCGGGAAGCGGCCCGCAGGGCGTCCCGCGCGTACACGCTCAGACACTCGCCCTCTACCGGCTGCTGGACGAGCTGAAGGACTCGCATCCCGGCCTCGAGATCGAGAGCTGCGCGTCGGGCGGTGCCCGGGTCGACCTCGGGATCCTCGATCGCACCGACCGCATCTGGACGAGCGACAGCCTCGACCCGCTGGAACGGCTCGTGAACCAGCAGTACACGGGCCTGGTGGTGCCGCCCGAGATGATGGGAATGCACCTCACGACGCCGGTGGTGCATTCGTCGGGACGAACCGTCGACGTCGGGCTGAGTGCGGCGGTGGCCCTGTTCGGCCACTTCGGGATCGAATGGGATCTGACCGCCACCGATGACGAGACCCGCTCGACGATCGCCCGATGGGTCGCCCTGGCAAAGCGCCTTCGGCCGTTGATCGCGAACGGTCGGATGGTGCACGCCGACGGGGCCGATCCGGCCATCGATGTGCGCGGCATGGTCGCGGAGGATGCGGCATCCGCCGTCTTCACCATCACGCAGACGGCGTCCTCGCCCGCCTATCCGCCGGGGCGGATCCGGTTGCCCGGACTCGACGACGTCCGCGCGTACCGTGTGCGCCTTCTCGAGTCCGCGCCGAACGCAGGACAGTCCCCGCTCGAGTGGAGCCAACGCGACACGATCCTCACCGGGCGCGAGCTCGGCGTCGTCGGAATCCGCCCGCCCGTCCAGCTTCCCCAGCACGCCACCGTCGTCGAACTGACCGCGGTGGTCTGACCAACTCCAACCCCCCAGCGCAAGGAGGCGCTCATGTCGAGCAGAACACGATCGATCAGGATGGCCGCGGCCGCCGTAACGGCGGTGGGGGTGATCGCCGCCCTCAGCGGATGCGCATCAGGGAGCGGCTCCGGCGTCACGACGCTGAACTTCTTCCAGTTCAAGGGAGAGGCACTCGAGGATTTCAACAAGATCATCGCCGACTTCGAGGCCGAGAACCCCGACATCAAGGTGGTGCAGAACCAGGTCGCGGATGCCGACACGATCATCCGCACCCTCCTCGTGAAGGACAAGGCCCCGGACGTCATCACCCTCAACGCCAACGGCGGGTTCGGCAAGCTCGCCCAGTCGGGGGTGTTCTACGACTTCTCCGAGGAGCCGGTGCTGCAGACGATCAACCCGGCCGTGCAGGACATCCTCGCGAACCTGGGCAACAAGGAGGGCGAGGTCAACGGCCTCGGCTATGTCAACAACGCCAACGGCGTCATCTACAACCAGGACATCTTCGAGCAGCAGGGACTCGAGGTCCCCGAGACGTGGGACGAGTTCATCGCGGTCTGCGATGCGCTGAAGGATGCCGGCATCACCCCCTTCTACGGCACGCTCGCCGATTCGTGGACCGGGCTGCCGTCGTTCAATGCGCTGGGCGCGTACCCATCGCAGGGCGACTTCTGGGATCAGATGCGCGCCGAGGGTGAGAACGTCGGGCCCGACTCGGAGGTGTCGTTCCAGAAGGACTTCCCCGAGGCGCTCGACCAGCAGTACGAGCTGTACTCGAACTACATGCAGGAGGGCTACCGCGGCAAGACCTACGACGACGGCAACGCCGCCTTCGCGAACGGCGAAGTGGCGATGCTGCTGCAGGGCATCTGGGCGACGAACCCGATCAAGCAGATCAATCCCGACATCCGGGCAGGGATCTTCCCCTATCCGGCCACGAACGATCCCGGCGATCGGCTGCTCGTCTCGGGCGTGGACGTCGTGGTGACGATGGGCAAGAACACGCCGCACAAGGAAGAGGCGATGCGCTTCATCGACTACATGTTCGAGAAGGGCGTGATCGAGGACTTCGCCGCATCGCAGAACATGGTGCCGTCGGTCGAGGGTGCGACGCTCGGCGACGATCCGGCGCTTCAGTCGGTCAAGCCCTACTTCGACGAGGGCAAGATCACCGGCTTCATCGACCATCAGATCCCGCCCAGCATCCCGCTGGCGGCGATCATCCAGCAGTTCCTCTTCAACGGCGACACGGATGCAGCGCTCGCCACCCTCGACAGCGAGTGGGCAAAGGTCGCCGCTCGCACCATCCCCGTGACAGGAGACTGACATGACGACCATGACGGAGGCCGTGCGCGCCTCTTCGACAGGTGGCACCGTGAAGAAGCGTGCCAGCCGCATCCGGTCCGGTGAGAAGCGGCCCGCGGCGGCGTTCTACTGGATGGTGTGGCCGGCGGTGATCGCGTTCGCCTTCTTCCACACCCTGCCGGTGCTGATCGGCATCTTCTTCAGCTTCACGAACTACCCCGGCTATGGCGACTGGAACTTCATCGGTCTGTCCAACTACGTGAACCTGTTCAAGGACGACCGTGTTCTGGCGGCATACGGATTCTCGTTCCTCTACGCGATCGTCGCGACGATCCTGACGAACGTGATCTCGCTCGCGATCGCGCTGGGGTTGAACGCCAAGATCAAGGCGAGCAACTTCTGGCGGGGCGTGTATTTCGTCCCGTACGTGCTCGCCATCCTGGTGATCGGCTACGTGTTCCAGTTCTTCTTCTCGAACTCGCTGCCCAAGATCCTCTCCGGCATCCCACTGTTCGCCGACAACATCCTGACGAACGAGACCTGGGCGTGGACGGCCATCGTGGGCTTGGGTGTCTGGCAGGCGTGCGCGTTCTCGATCATCATCTATCTCTCGGGGCTGCAGACCATCCCCGGGGAGCTCTACGAAGCCGCTTCCATCGATGGCGCAACCCCGTGGCGGCAGTTCACGTCGATCACGTTTCCGCTCATCGGCGCGTTCCTCACGATCAACATCGTCCTGAGCCTCAAGGGGTTCCTGCAGGTGTTCGACCAGGTGGTCGCCCTCACGAACGGCGGCCCGGGGACGGCCACCGAATCCGTGACGCTGCTCATCTTCCGCGGCGGGTTCAGCGGCGGCGAGTTCGCCTACCAGTCAGCGAACGCGGTGGTGTTCTTCATCGTCATCACCATCGTCTCGCTCCTGCAATTCCGTGTCCTTCAGCGCAGAGAGGCCGATTTCTGATGACTACCGCAACGAACGTCGCTCCACAGCTCGAGCAGGATGTCGACGCCCTCACGACGAGCAATCGCCGCCGGCGTGTGAGCGACCGCAGCGACGACACCCGCAAGACCAATTGGTGGGCCACGGCGCTGATCGCCGTGTGCTCGCTCACGGTGCTGATCCCGCTCTACCTCGCGGTCGTGGTCGCGCTGAAGACTCCGGCCCAGCTGAGTGAAGGCACCGGATTCGAGTGGCCCAACCCGATCCGCTGGGAGAACTTCCCCGAGGCCTGGGAGCGGACGAACTTCCCGCAGGCGCTCGCGAACACGGCGCTCATCACGGTCGGTGCGGTCGTCTTCACCCTGCTCACGAGCTCGATCGTCGCGTACGCCATCGCCCGCAACATCCACCGGCCGTTCTTCAAGGGAGTGTTCTTCTACTTCCTCGCGGCGCTGTTCATTCCGTTCCCGATCATCATGCTGCCGCTGGTGAAGCAGACCGCGATCCTGGGGCTGGACAACCAGGCCGGCATGATCATCCTGTACACGATCTACGGCCTGTCGCTGAACATCTTCATCTACACCGCCTACATCCGCTCGATCCCGATCGAGCTCGAGGAAGCGGCGCGGATGGATGGAGCATCGACCTGGCGCGTGTTCTGGTCGGTGATCTTCCCGCTCCTCATGCCGATGAACGCCACGGTCGGCATCCTCACGTGCGCGTGGGCCTGGAACGATTTCATCATGCCGCTCGTGGTGCTGACCGATCCCTCGGCGCGGACCCTGCCGCTGGCGCAGTACGTCTTCCAGGGGCAGTTCAACACCGACTACACAGTGGCGTTCGCGTCATATCTGATGGCGATGGCGCCCTTGCTGATCGTCTACATCTTCTCGCAGCGGTGGGTGATCTCGGGCGTCACCCGAGGCTCCATCAAGTGAGTCGCGTCGAACTGGCGCCCTTCCCCTGCTCGGGGATGGGCGCCAGTTCGAGCTTCTCGCGCGCGGGCGTGAATCGGGCGGACGCGACGTGCGCCACGACCACCGCGACGATGACGAGCGGCATGAGCATGAGCCCGTCGGATGCCAGGATCAGGGTGGCCAGGAGCACCGAGGTGAGCGGGAGCTTCAGCATGACGACGCACATCGCGCCGATGCCCATGGCCACGCCCGCGATCATGGGCAGGCCCGGGAGGTGCGACAACGCGGCCCCGCCCACGGCTCCGATGAACAGGGCGGGGAACGTCGGCCCCCCGCGGAAGCTGCTGAGTGAGATGCCGTACGCGATTCCCTTGCACACGATGAGCAGCACCAGGGCACCGATCGTGTAGTTCGGAACATCCGTGATGAACGGGCCGAGCGCGTCCTGGCCGGAGAACAGGATGTCCGAGGGGCTCTCGCCGGTGATGAGTGCGTAGACGATCGCGAGGGCGGCGATCGCGAGACCGGCGACCGGCGTGAGCAGCAGCATCCGCTTCTCGACGATCGGGCGCAGCGTCACGCCGAGCCAGCGGATGCCGGCACCCACGGGAACCGCCAGCAGGCCGATCACGATGGCCCAGAGGAACTGCACGCCGGTCGGCGACTCGGCGGCGGGGAGCCCCGCGAGCGACAGCGAGAAGGTGCCGAGGCCCGTCCAGGCGTTGAGGCCGATGAAGACGAGCGAGCCGATCCCCGCGGCCAGCAGTCCGGGCACCAGGACCAGTCCGAGCGTCGCGCCGCCGAGTCCGGAGGCTTCCATGAGCAGGAACGCGCCGGTCAGGGGTGAGCCGAGGAGCGTGCTGATGGCGGCAAAGCTGCCCGCGGCTGCCATCATCGTCTGCGTCCTGGGCGGGGCATCGCGCTTCACCAGCCTGACCGTGAGCGCGCCGAGACCGGCTCCGAGAGCGATCAACGGCGCTTCCGGGCCCAGCACGACTCCCAGGCAGAGCGTCGCAAGAGCCGCGAGCGCAACGCCCGGCAGCTGCGCGCCGGTCGGTGCGCCTTCCATCGCGAATCCCTCGGCCGGAGAATGTCCTCCGGTGCCGGGCAGGTACTTGATCGTGAGTGAGACGAGGATGCCGGCGACGAACAGGGGGAGAAGCGGCCACCAGACCGGAGCGCTGCCCGACCACAGCGCCTCGGGCAGCGTCGTGAAGATCCACTTCTGCAGCACAGACACCAGTGCGAGGAAGAAGTAGGCGACAGCGGCGATCGGCGCGCCGATGAGCGCGGCGATGACGAGCAGGGCGACGTAGCCGTTGGATCGGAGGAGTGCGCCGGGATCGGGCTGCGAAGTCATGGTCGACGCCTCCTCGTGCGTGCTTGCGGTCCCACGGGCCGACCCTAGCGGCCCGAGACCGCGCCCGCTTCATTCACCGAGGGTGACGTGGGTGAGGAGTGGAGGGTCGCACCGATCTTCCGCTCATCGGGAGTGGCCGGTCGCGGCGGGCAGGTGACGGCTAGAGTCCGATGACCGTGGGCCAAGCCGACCTGCAGCACGTCTGTGGGAATCTTCGCCGGCCGCGACCGCTTCGTGCTCGACAGGCGGACGGACCATGTGGAGACGGGCTAGTTCCCTATTGACGTTCCCTATGTCCATAGGTATCGTGCAGTGCGGGTCGCGGTGAAGCGGCCGGCACGCTGAGGAAAGGATCCCCCGCTGTGGAACGCACCACATCCGCCCCCGACTCCGCCGCCGCACTCGGTCTGCTGAACGGGTTCTCGCTCGAGATGACCGGCAAGGATGTGCCGGCACTCGAGGCGGCGCGGGACGTGATCCCCCCCGGTACGAAGGTGAACGTCACGTTCCTCGGCAACGAGGACCTGGAGATGCGGGTTGCGGCAGCGAGGGCCGTCAAGGAGATGGGCCTCATCCCGGTTCCGCACATCTCGGCGCGCCGGCTCTCGTCGCAGGACCAGCTCGAGGAGTTCCTGGGTCGCCTTCACGAGGTCGGCGCGACCGAGCACGTGTTCGCGGTCGGCGGCGATCCGGCCGAGCCCGAAGGTCCCTATCCGGACGCGCTCTCGATCATCCGCAGCGGTCTGCTTCCCGAATACGGCGTCCACGAGGTGTCGATCGCCGGCTACCCCGAAGGCCACCCCGACATCGAGACCGATGTGCTGTGGCGGCACCTCGCAGACAAGTCAGCGGCCCTTCAGGAGCAGGGGCTGGATGCCGTCATCCTGACCCAGTTCGCGTTCGACACCGATCCGGTGACCACCTGGATCAAGGCGGTGCGCGACCGCGGGATCGGCACGCAGATCCGGGTCGGCACGCCGGGCCCCGCGGGCATCAAGCGTCTGCTCGGCTTCGCGCGTCGCTTCGGAATCGGCGCCAATGCCATGATCGTGAAGAAGTACGGATTCTCACTGACCAACCTGATGGGCACCGCCGGCCCTGACCGGTTCGTGACCGACCTCTCGGCACTCCTCGCCGCGGATGCCGCGGCGGGCGACGTCCGACTCCACTTCTACACATTCGGCGGCCTGCGTGCCACGGCGGAATGGGCACGCGGGTATATCGCCGCACAGGACTGAGGCCCATCATGACCGTCCACACCGACGCCCTCCGCGACCACGCGTGCCTGATCATCCACGGTCCGGACCGGCCGGGCATCGTCGCGGCGGTCAGCGCCCTGATCACCCGCAACGGCGGCAACATCCTCGCGCTCGACCAGTACTCCGACGACCCCATCGGCGGCGCCTTCTTCCAGCGGGTGGTGTTCCACCGCCCCGACCTGCAGGCGGCGATCCCCGAGATCGAGGCGGACCTCGCGAAGACCATCACACCGCTCGGGCTGGAGTGGCGGCTCACCGACCAGTCCATCCCGAAGCGGATGGCGATCCTGGTCTCGACCTCCGACCACTGCCTGCTCGAGCTGCTGTGGCGCCACCGTCGAGGCGAGCTGCCGGTCACCATCCCGATGGTGATCTCGAACCACACGAACACCGCCGAGGATGTGCGCTCGTTCGGCGTGCCGTTCTTCCACGTGCCCTCGCAGGGTCCCGACAAGGCCGGTGCAGAAGCCGAGATCGTCAAGCTGCTCGAGGGCAACGTCGATTTCGTGGTGCTCGCGCGCTACATGCAGATCCTGTCCGACTCGTTCCTCGAGCAGATCGGGGTGCCGGTGATCAACATCCATCACTCGTTCCTGCCGGCGTTCATCGGCGCAGCGCCGTACCGCAAGGCCAAGGAGCGTGGCGTGAAGCTCATCGGGGCCACGTCGCACTACGTGACGAAGGACCTCGACGAGGGACCGATCATCGAGCAGGACACCGCCCGCGTCGACCACTCACACTCCGCCGCCGACCTGCAGGAGCGGGGCGCGTACGTCGAGCGCGCCGTGCTCTCACGCGCCGTGCAGTGGCACGCGCAGGACCGCGTCATCCGTCACGGAAACCACACGATCGTCTTTTAGCCACCTGACCGGAGATCGCTTCTCCGTCCCCCCTGAACAGAGAGGTTCACCCCATGGCAGCGAAGAATCTGCAGGAAGTGATCGACGCTTCCGGAAACGCCGTCGACCTTCTGCGCAACTCGCAGATCGGCTCGTACATCTACCCGGTGGTACCCGCCGACTTCCAGAACTGGATCAAGGAGCAGAAGGCCTGGCGCGACACCGCCGTGCTCTACGACCAGTCGCACCACATGGACAACCTCTTCATGCGGGGCTCCGACGCGATCCGGCTGATCTCCGACACCGCGATCAACTCGACCTCGATCTTCCCGGTCGACAAGGCGAAGCAGTACGTGCCGACGACCGCAGCGGGGCATGTGATCGGTGATGGCATCCTGTTCCGTCTCGCGGACGAGGAGTTCGTCTACGTCGGACGCGCTCCGGCGGCGAACTGGCTGCTGTTCCATGGCGAGACCGGCGGCTACCGGAATCTCGACATCCAGGTCGATCGTCGCTCGCCCTCTCGTCCGTACGGGCACGAGGTGTCGCGGCAGTACTACCGTTTCCAGATCCAGGGCCCGAACGCGTGGCAGGTCATCGAGAAGCTCAACGGCGGGCCGCTCGAGCAGCTGAAGTTCTTCAACATGTCGACGATGACCATCGACGGCACCACCGTCCGCACACTCCGCCACGGCATGGCCGGGGCGCCCGGCCTGGAGGTCTGGGGCCCGTATGCCGACCACGACCGCATCTGGACCGCGATCGTCGAGGCAGGCGCCGAGTTCGGGCTCGTGCCGGTCGGATCACGCGCGTACCCGTCGAACACCCTCGAGTCGGGCTGGATCCCGTCGCCGCTGCCCGGCATCTACACCGGCGAGGCCGAGCGGGCCTACCGCGAGTGGCTCCCGGCGGACGGTTACGAGGCAACCGGAACGCTCGCGGGATCCTTCGTGTCGGACAGCATCGAGGACTACTACCTCACCCCGTGGGAGCTCGGTTACGGCAACTTCGTGAAGTTCGACCACGACTTCGTCGGCCGCGATGCGCTCGAGAGGATCGACCCGGCAAGCCAGCGCAAGAAGGTCACGCTCGCGTGGGATGCCGAGGACCTCGGCAGGGTGTGGACGTCGCTGCTGAACGTGGACGGGCCCAACTACAAGTTCTTCGACCTGCCGCTCGCGAACTACGGATCGGCGAACTACGACTCCGTCGTGGACGGCGACGGCACGGTGGTCGGCTACTCGATGTTCACCGGCTACAGCGCCAACGAGCGCCGGGGCCTCTCGCTCGCAACCGTCGACCCCAACGTGCCGGAGGGCACCGAGTTGAAGGTCGTCTGGGGCGAGCCGAACGGCGGCACCACGAAGGCCAGCGTCGAGCCTCACGAGCAGACCGCGGTGCGGGTCGTCGTGAGCCCGGTGCCCTACTCGACGGTGGCGCGGTCGACGTACCACGGCGGCTGGCGGACGAACTACCAGCCCGCCTGACGGTGTCGCCGGTGAAGAGGAGGATGCGATGAGCCTGCGCTATGCGCTCCTGGCGATCCTCCGCGTCGGCCCGCTGTCGGGCTACGACCTGCAGAAGCAGTTCTCGCAGTCGGTCGGGCATGTGTGGCATGCGCCCGACTCGCAGATCTACCCGGAGCTCCGCAAGATGGAGGAGGCCGGGCTCGTCGAGGGCGAGGACCAGCTGCGCGGCGAGCGCGCGCGTCGCCGCGTCTACCACGTCACCGAAGCGGGCGACCGTGCCTTCATCGAGTGGATGCAGACGCCCCTCGAGTATCAACGCGTGCGGGACCCCGCCCACCTGCGTGCGGCGTACCTCGAGTCGGTGTCGTACGACGCGGCGCGGGAGTTCTTCCGGGGACACATCGCCGAGTGGGAGGGCGAGCTCGAGCAGTGGCGGGGGGAGCTGGTGCACATCGAGAACCTGAGCAACCCCATGCTCGTCCGTCGGCTCGCTGTGACCGCCGACGTCGACAAGCCGCGAACCATCGCCTTCAAGCGCATCACGTACGAGGGACTCGTGGAGCACGCCCTGGGCGAGATCGCCTGGGCGCGCCGCGGCCTCGAGCTCGTGGACGAGCTCGAGGCCGGCTGAGCCTCAGCGGGCGAGCCTGTCGTTCGGCGACGCGCTACTCAGTGGGCCATCGCGGCCAGCGCGGCGGGGTCGATCGTGGCGATCGCGCGGGTGTCCTGGAACGCTCGCACACCCTCGATGCCCTGCTCGCGGCCGATGCCCGACTGCTTCATGCCGCCGAACGGTGCGCGCAGGTCGAGACGGGTCGCGCCGTGGTCGTTGACCCAGACGTAGCCGCACACGAGCTGCGATCCGACGCGTGTGGCAGCGGCCGGGTCGGCCGTCCACACCGATCCGCACAGTCCGCCCCACGTGTCGTTCGCCAGTCGCACGGCCTCATCCTCGGAGTCGAACGGGATGATGGGGATGACGGGCCCGAACTGCTCCTGCGTCACCACGCGCAGCGCCGGGTCGGGATCGACGACGATCGCCGGACGGACGAAGTTGCCGCCTTCGAGCTCGCCGCCGGGGAGCTCGCCGAATTCGCGCACGTCGGCTCCGGCATCCTTCGCCTCTTGGATGATCTCGTCGACGAACGCTTTCTGGGCGGGGGAGTGCAGTGGACCCATGGTCGTGCCCTCACCGAGCCCGTAGCCGAGCTTGGCCTTCTCCAGCCGTTCCGTGAGGCCGGCGAGGAGGTCGTCGAGCCGCGAACGGTGCACGAACACGCGCTTGGCATTCATGCAGATCTGGCCGGTCGTGTCGTAGATGGCGGCGTACAGCCGGTCGAGGTGGGTGTCGTCCAGGATGGCGTCCTCGAGGAAGACTGCCGCGTCATTGCCGCCCAGCTCGAGCGTGACGCGCGTCAGCGTCTTCGAGGCGAGCTCCATGATGCGCTTGCCGCCGTTGACCGACCCCGTGAAGCAGACCTTGGCGATGTCGGTGTTCTGGATGAGACCCGTCATGTTCTCGTCCTTGCCGGTGATGACGTTGAGCACACCCGGCGGCAGCTTCTCAGCGACCCGCTGAATGACGCGCGTGGTCGCAAGAGGGGCGGATGGCGGTGGCTTGACGATCGCCGTGTTGCCTGCGAGGAGCGCGTGAGGCAGCGATGCCCCCAGGATCGCGATCGGCCAGTTGAACGGCACGATCACCGTGACGACTCCGAGCGCCTGGTAGGTGACCTCGGTCGAGACCGGGATCGCGCCGGGGATCACGGGGAGCGTGTGCCCGGTGTCGACCTCGTCGGCCAGCATCAGCGCGAGGTTCCACCGGATCTCGAAGACGAGCGCGTCGATCCAGCCCTCGATGCGCACCTTGCCATTCTCCTGCGAGAGGATCGCGGCATCCTCGTCACGATCGTCGGCGATCCCGGCGATCGCTTCGGCCATCTGGGCGGCCCGTTCCTGCGGGCTGAGCGCCGACCAGGCGGGGAAGGCGGCCTTCGCCGCAGCGACGGCGTCTGCGACGTCCTCCCTCGACGCCGATGCGGCGTGCCCGACGATCACGCCGGGCTTCGCGGGGTCGGGGATCGCGAGAGACTCGGCTGTGTCGCGCACCTCACCCCCGATGAACAGTCCCGTCTTGACCGGGGCATCCGTCACTGTGTTCGACAACTCGACCACCTCTCTGTCTGTCGTGCGGCGCGCGCCGAGCGCTCTCGTTTCGGGTGTCGGGACGCTTTCCTCAAGCGTGCATCGCCCGACGCCCCGAGGCAAGATTGCCGACAAGATCCACGCGAATCTCGTAGGCAATCTCGGGCCGGCGGCTAGTCTGGAGGCACATCAGGGAAGGACAGGCGAATGACGGATACCGCCTTCGTCGAGGCCGATGAGGCCGCCGACCGCATCGGCCTGACCCAGCAGTTGCGAGAAGCGATCCTCAACGGCGAGTTCGCTCCCCATCAGCGTCTCATCGAAGCCGACCTCAGCGAGCGGTACGACGAGTCGCGGGCATCGGTGCGGACGGCGCTGCTCAACCTCACGAGCGAAGGCCTCGTCGAGCGCGTGCCGAACCGCGGTGCGCGGGTGCGGGCCATCAGCGTGGATGAAGCCATCGAGATCGTCGAGGTGCGCATCGGGCTCGAGACGCTGTGCGCGCGCAAGGCGGCCGAGAACCTGACCGAGCCGGATGCCGAGCAGCTGCGGCGGCTGCGGTCCGAGATCCAGTCGGCCGTGGCGTCGGGCAACCTCGTGGAGTACGCGCGGTTGAACCAGGACCTCGACCGCCGCATCCGCGTGCTCAGCCACCACACCACGGCGACCCAGCTGCTGGAGCGGCTGCGCGCGCAGTCCGCCCGCCACCAGTTCCGGCTCGCCTTCCACCCCGGCCGGGCCAGCCAGTCGGCCCCCGAGCACATCGCCATCATCGACGCGGTGCTGGCGCGGGATCCGGATGCCGCCGAAGCCGCGACCCGGATGCACCTCGAGGGCATCGTCGAAGTGCTGCGCGGCCTCGACTGACGCCGCGCCCCGGTCCCTCAGCCGCGCCCCGGTTCCTCAGCCGCGCGTCGGTCCCTGAGCTTGCGCATCGGTCTCTGAGCTTGCGGATCGGTCCCTGAGCTTGCGCGTCGGTCCCTGAGCTTGCGCATCGGTCCCTGAGCTTGCGGATCGGTCCCTGAGCTTGTCGAAGGGCCGATGCGCATGACCGCGGACGCTTCGACAGGCTCAGCGACCGCTCGGGACCGCTTGGGGCTCAGCGCGCCACGTCGGAAACGCGCTGCGGCCCGGCCGGAACGAGTCCGGCCGGGCCGCGGGCGCTTCGACGGGCTCAGCGACCGCTACCGCCGGGACTGAGCCTCATCCGAAGGTGTCGGCGTTCGCGTAGCCCTTGCCGTTGTACTTCTGCACGACGACGCTCGACACGGCGGGCTGGCCGTCCTGGGTGGTGTCGACGGCGGTGCCCTCGAGCATCAAGGGGGCGGCGAAGTCCGAGATCGTGCGCAGCTGCTCCATGAAGTCGGCGCGCGTCGGCTCGGTCATCTTCGCGAAGACCTGCTCGAGGGTCGCGCCGATCATGTAGCTCCACGAGCAGTGCGGGAACGCCGGGGTGTCGGGGTAGTCGGCGTACTCGTTGAGGTTCGCGAGGAAGTCGACGACATCCGGGTCCTCGGCGAACGCCGGGCTCGCCGCGGCCTTGGCGAACGACACGGTGTAGACGCCCGGGAACGCGGAGGCACCGCCCGGCTCGAGGATCGCAGTGGGGCTCGAGGTGTTCGACGGGAGGAACCAGCTGGGCAGCCATCCGAGCTCCTGCGTCTTCTGCAGCGACGAGATCACGAGCGGTGTGATCGACATGGCGTTGAAGAACACGTCGGCATCGGTCGCGGCCAGTTCGGTGAGCTGCGCGTCGACGGACGCGTCGGTCGCCTCGTAGGTGAGCTCCTTCACGATCTCGATGTTGTCGGCACCCTCGATCGCACTCTTGAAGCCCTCGACATAGCCGGCGCCGTAGTCGTCGTTCTGCGACAGGATGGCCACCTTGTGCTCCTCGCTCGATGACGCGAGCAGTTCGCCGAAGGCTGCGCCCTCGTTCTGGTAGATCGGTACGAAGCCGAGACTCCAGGGACTCTCGGTCGCGTCCGAGAAGATCGGGTCCCCGGTCTCGATGAGCGCCTGCGGCACCTCGTCGGCGGTCGCGGCCTCGCGCCAGGCGCGGTTGGTCGGCGTGCCGAGACCCGCGGTCATCGCGAAGACGCTGTCCTTGAGCTGCTCGTAGTTCGCGGCGGCCTTCTGCGGGTCGTAGGCGTCGTCGAGCGCCTCGATCTTCACCTCGCGGGTCTTGCCGTCGCCGAACTCCACGCCGCCGTCGGCGTTCTTCGCGCCGAAGTACGCCGTGATGCCCGCCACGGTGCACGTGCCCGGGCCCGCCGTCGGACCCGACAGCGGGGTCGTGATCCCGAGCGTGATCGAGTCGTCGGTGATTCCCGGGCTCGGCGCCGAGGTCTCATCGCCCCCGCCCCCGCCATCCGAACCGCGGGCGCAGCCGGCCGCCAGCAGGGCGACGATGCCGATGCCGGCGACGACCGACACGGCCCGCATCCTGGTGCGCTGTGTGCTCATGTGTCTTGCCTTCCTTCTTGTGACTCTGTGGGTGGGTGGCTGGATGAGTCTGCAGGGGCGGGTGGCGCGCCCGAACCCGATGCCGCGCCCGACGGGGCAGCCGCGGCTGCCACGGATGGCGCCGCGCCCACGGATGCGGTGGCTCGAGGTCCGCCGTCGCCGCGGCGGCGACCGGGCCGGCGCCACAGCCGCGGGAGCGACACCAGGCCGCCGGGGAGGACGAAGAGCACGATGAGGAGGATCGCGCCCTGCAACACGGCGGTGAGCCCGGGGTCGATGATGTTCGTGAGCTGCGGCACGAGCACGTAGTACGCGCCGCCCAGCAGCGAGCCGAGGATGCTCCCGGCGCCGCCGATCACCATCGACGCCAGCAGTGTGATCGAGTGGCCGAAGTTCAGCGTCTCGGGTGAGGTGTACTGGATGACGACCATGTAGAGGAAACCGCTGACGCCCCCTAGGAGCGAGGCGACGGTGAACGCGAGCACCTTGTAGCGGTAGGGCGAGATCCCCATCGACGAGGCGACGGCCTCGTTGCCCTTCACGATCGCGAAGGCGCGGCCGTACTTGCCGCGGACGAGGTTGCGGGTGAGCAGGAACGAGATGCCGCCGATGAGCAGCACGATGTACAGCTGCCACTGATCGTCGTACAGCATGGTCCAATCGGGTGCATCCGAGAATCGCGCGGACATGCCCTGCGATCCGCCGGTGAACTCCGAGAGGCGCTTGGCGAGCGGCACGCCGACGATCGGCAGCGCGATAGTCACCATGGCGATCGCCAGACCGCCCAGCCGCGCCGCCGCGAGTGCGATGAGCAGCCCGGTGACGGCCGGGACGAGGCACGCGAGCACGAAGACGAGGACGATGTTCCAGTCCTGTTCGACGCCGTAAGCGGTGACGTACGCGCCGAGACCGAGGAAGAAGATCTGCCCGAGCGACACCTGCCCGGTGTAGCCCATGACGACGTTCAGACCCAGGACGGCGACGGCGAAGACGCCGATGCGGGCGAGGGTGGAGTTGGCGAACTCCGGAAGCATGAGGGGCAGCACGATCGCGAGCGCGACGATGAGGATGATCCCGACCCAGCGGACCCAGGGCCTGCGGATGAAGGGGACGGTGGCGGTGGTGGTCGACATCAGACCCTCACCACCGATTTGCGGCCGAACAGGCCCTGCGGGCGCACGATGAGCACGACGAAGATCATGATGAACGGCACGGCGATCTTGAGGTCGTGACCGATGAACGGCACGTACACGGCGGCGAGGTTCTCGAGGACGCCGATCATCCACGCCGCGACGACGACGCCGATGGGACTCGTGAGCCCGCCGATGATGACCGCCGCGAGCGCGTACACGAGGGCTGCGTCCATCATTCCCGGCGTGAGGGTCAGCTGCGGTGCGACCAGGGCGCCGGCGACCGCTCCGAGCCCCGCCGCGAGTCCCCACCCGACCATGAGCAGGCGCCCCACCGGCATGCCCGAGAATGCAGCGGACTGCGGGTTGATCGCGACGGCCCGAAGCGCCAGGCCGAGCTTGGTGCCCACGAAGAGCAGCTGCAGCAGCAGCATGATCGCGACGATCACGAAGATCGTGCCCAGGGAACGGACGCTGATGACCGCTCCCGCGATGTTGACCGTCTCGAGGGGGAAGAGCGACGGGAACAGCTTGTTGTTGTACGACCAGATCCATGCGCAGACCCCCGTGATGAGTGTCAGCAGCCCGATCGTCACGACGACGGCGGTGTCGGGGTCGCCGCCCTCGAATTTGCGGATGAGGAATCGCTCGACGATCGCGCCGAGCACGAACGAGACGACGATCGACAGCATGATGGCGAGGAGCACCGGGATGCCGAACTGGGTCAGCTGCCAGGCGATGTACGCGGACAGCACCGCCATCCCGCCCTGCGCGAAGTTGATGAGGCCCGTCGCCTGATTCACCAGCACGATGGCGAGAGCGAGCGCCGCGTAGATCGACCCGGTCGAGAGGCCGTCGATGACGAGCTGGATGAAGGTGCCCATTCTCAGCCCCCCAGGTACGCGCGGCGGATCTCGTCCATGCCCTTGAGCTCCGCCGACGAGCCCGTGATGACGTTGCGGCCGGTCTCGAGCACCGTCGCGGAGTCGACGAGCGTGAACGCCAGGTTCGCGTTCTGCTCCACGACGACCATGGCGATGCCCGATTCGACGCGCAGCCGCTTGATCGCCTGATACACGTCCTTCGCGGTGCTCGGGGCGAGGCCGAGGGATGCCTCGTCCAGCAGCAGCAGCCGCGGCCGCGCCATGTACGCGCGCGCGATCGCGAGCATCTGCTGCTCGCCGCCCGAGAGCGCCGAGCTGTTCGAGCGGATGCGGTCCTGCAGCTGCGGGAACAGGTCGAGGCAGTAGTCGATGTCGGTCTGGATTGCCTTGCGGTCTTTGCGCAGATAGGCGCCGACCCGTAGGTTCTCGCGCACGGTCAGCTCGCCCAGGGTGCCGCGTCCCTCGGGCACGTGAGCGATGCCCAGGGCTGCGGCCTGGTCGGGGCGGGAGCCCCGGATATCCTTGCCGTCGAACACGATCGACCCGCCCGCGCGGACCGTGCCGCTGATCGCGCGGAGCGTGGTGGTCTTGCCGGCCCCGTTCGCGCCCAGGATGCCGACCGCCCCGCCGTCGGGGACGCTCAGTGAGATGCCCTCCAGCACCTGTACCGGGCCGTAGAACGCCGTGACATCGGTCAGCTCAAGCAGCGTCATCAGCGGCATCCTTCCCGATGTAGGCCTCGATGACGCGGGGATCGGACTGGGCCTCGGTGGCGCTTCCCTCCATGAGCTTGCGTCCGTGGTCGAGCACGACGACACGGTCGGTGAGCGCGGCGATGAGGCCCATGTGGTGCTCCACGATGATCACGGTGATGTCGTCCTCGGAGCGGAGGCGCCGCACCGTCTCGATCAGCTGCTCCACCTCGGTGTGCGGCAGGCCGGCGGCAGGCTCGTCGAGCAGCAGCAGGCGGGGCCGCATGAGCAGCGCCCGGCACAGCTCGATGCCCTTGTGCAGTCCGTGCGAGAGCTCGTCGGCCGGCAGCTGAGCGGCCCATCCCAGTCCGTGTCGCTCGAGCAGTGCCAGCGCCTCCTCGCGCAGCGCGCGCTCTGCACGCCACGTGCGCGGCAGGCGAAGCGCCCACTCGACCGGGCCGCCGGGGAGCCGGGTGTGAGCGCCCAGGAGCACATTCTCGAGCACCGTCTCGTGAAGCCGCAGGGCCGGATGCTGGAACGTTCGGGCGAGCCCGTGACCCGCCAGCATCGCCGGTCGCGAGCCGCTGACTTCGACGTCGTCGATCTTGATCGAGCCGCCGCTGGGCCGATAGTGGCCGCTGATGCAGTTGAACAGCGACGTCTTGCCGGCGCCGTTGGGGCCGACGAGCCCGAAGATCCGGCCCGGCTCGACCGTGAACGAGACGTCCTGCAGGACCTTGATGCCACCGAACCTCAGACTCACGTCCTGCAGTATCAGCTGAGCGGCCATGCTCATCCTTCGCTTCGTCGCATCGTCTGACTCGGGCGCGGTCGGTGCACGGGCGCACATGTCCCGTGAATGGGACGGTACGTATTCGCGCGCAGATTGTCAACGATTTTGGCGCGATTCCCGCACACGTTTCCCAATCGTGATCCCGTGCGCCCATGGTCGCGCGCTCCGCCTGTCTCCGCGGCGAGCCTTCCGTTCAACGGAAACGGCTCGGCGCCGCCGTCCGGGCGTTCGTACGCTGAGGTCGATACCCCCGAAGGAAGGTCGATGATGACATCCGAATCTCTCGCCCTGGCGATCGCCCGCGCCGGAAGCCCCGTGCAGCTGCTGCGCAATCAGGACTGGCCCGCGTTCACGTTTCCGGTCGCTCCGGAGTTCACGAACTGGCGCGACGAGCAGCGTGCGTGGAACACCAGCGTCGCGCTGATGGACCAGTCGCACCATATGACGCAGCTCTTCCTGGGCGGCGCCGACCTCATCCCGATACTGCAGGGCATCTCGCCCAACACGTTCGCCACGTTCCGCCCAGGCGTCGCGAAGCAGCTGATCTCGGTCAACCAGGACGGCTATCTCATCGGCGACGGCATCCTGTTCTACAACTCCGACGACCGCGAGGGACTCGTGCTCATCGGTCATCACCTGCTCATCGACTGGGTGCGCTTCACTGCAGAGAGGGCCGAGGCCGCGGGACGGGACGTGCACCATCGGCTCGAGGCGAACTCGAACATGCGGCAGGGGCCGCCGACGTTCTATCGCTACGAGCTGCAGGGACCGCGGGCGAATGAGGTCATGCAGAAGGTCTTCGGCGGCCCGGTGCCCGAGGTGAGGTTCTTCCACATCGGCGATGTGCAGATCGCGGGCAGGCCCGTCAAGGCACTTCGACACGGGATGGCGGGACAGCCCGGTTTCGAGTTCTTCGGACCTTGGGAAGACAATGCGGTCGTGCTCGACGCTCTCCTCGACGCCGGCGCCGAGTTCGGCATCCGGCGCGTGGGTGCGAAGGCCTACTCGGTGACGCCGCTCGAGGCGGGCTGGGTGCCCACGCCGTTCCCCGCCATCTTCGACGACGACTTCGCCGAGTATCGCGAATGGCTGCCGGCCGCGCGCGCCGGCTCGATCGGCGGATCGCTGTCATCCGCCGACATCCACGACTACTACATGACCCCGTACGACCTCGGACTGGGCAAGTCGGTGCGCTTCGACCATGACTTCCACGGCCGTGCAGCGCTGGAGCACCACGCCGAGAACCAGAGGCGCCGGAAAGTGACGCTGCTGTGGAACGCGGAGGATGTCGCGGCCGTCGTGCGATCGCAGCTCGAACCGGGTGTTCCGGCGAAGTTCCTCGAGTTCCCGAAAGCGCGCTACGGCCTCTTCCAGATGGACCAGGTGCTGCAGGACGACCGCCTCGTGGGCATCTCGACAGATGCGGGCTACGTCGCCTTCGACCAGCTGTACACCTCGCTCGCGACCGTCGATACCGACGTCGCCGAGGGTTCGCAGGTCGAGGTGCTGTGGGGTGAGGATCCGATCTCGAGCAAGCCGCAGGTCGATGCCGCACACCGTCAGGTGCGCATCCGCGCGACGGTCGCGCCGGCGCCGTACCACGACTACGCCCGGACGGTGTATCGCGCGAACGACTGAAGCCGCGGCATTCGCCCTGCTTCCGCTCAACGGAAGCGCGGCTAGCATGGCGTCTGGTCGAAGGAGACGTGATGGCTCGCGGATCAGCAGGAGAGTCGGTGCTGCACAAGCACCTGCGGGTGCTGCAGGCGTTCGACACGCTGCGGCCGTTCCTGACGCTGACCGAGATTGCGGATGCCGCGGACATGCCGCTGTCGACCACCCACCGCCTCGTGACCGAACTCGAGCGCGAGGGCCTCGTGGAGCGGATGCCGGATCGGACGTACCGGCTCGGAGTGCGCCTGTGGGAGTTCGCCTCGCGCACGCCGGGCGCGCTCGGGCTTCGTGAGCTCGCCCGGCCATGGCTCAGCGCCGTTC
This sequence comes from Microbacterium pumilum, assembly GCF_039530225.1. Lineage (NCBI taxonomy): Bacteria > Bacillati > Actinomycetota > Actinomycetes > Micrococcales > Microbacteriaceae > Microbacterium > Microbacterium pumilum. The sequence goes on along the minus strand of NZ_BAAAOH010000001.1, from coordinate 209,545 downwards.
ACTCGCGGGTTCGGCAGCACACGCAGCTCGGCGTGCTGAGCGGGCTCGACGTGCTGTTCATCGAGCGGATGTCGACGCGCGACGCGGTGACCAACGCGACGCTGATAGGCGGGCGCACCCCGCTGCCGGTCAGCTCCAGCGGGCTCGTGCTGCTGGCACACGCCGCACCCGAAGTCGTCGAGCAGACCATCGCCGCCGGCTGGCCGGCGTACACATCGGCGACGATCCGCGGTGAGGGGGCGCTGCGCGCGGCGCTGCGTCATGTGCACGCCGATGGCTTCGCGGTGACCGACGGGCACATCCACACCGAGTCGCGCGGGATCGCGGTGCCGGTCTTCGGCCCGCACGGTGCGGTGTACGCCGCGATCGGAGTGGTCGTCGCCAATGACGCGACGCCGCCGCAGCCGGCGATCGAGCTGCTGACGATGGCGGCGGCCGGCATCACGCACGCGCTCGAAGAGGCGTACTTGCCCGACAGCGCACCACCCGACCGGCGCATCCGGGCGCTGATCGGAACATCGGAGCGCTCGCTCGACTACTTCGCGTCGTTCGAGCGCGACCACCCGGTGTCGTCGCCGGCAGGTCTCGGGGGCGGCGCACGATGACGACGATCACCATCCTCGGGCTCGGCGAGGCGGGACGGCTCTACGCCCGCGGACTGCGCGAGGCCGGCGCGTACGTCCGCGGCTACGACCCGCACCACGAGCTCGGCGATCCGGATGTCGCGCAGTTCGCCGACCTGGACGATGCTCTGGCGGGTGCCGAAGTGGTCATCAGCCTCGTCGGGGGAGCGGCTGCGGCATCCGTCGCCCGTGACGCCCTGCCCGCGATGGCGAGCTCCGCTGTGTACGCCGACCTCAATACCGCGTCCCCCGCGCTCAAGCAGGAGATCGAAGCGTTCGCCGTCGCGCACGGCGTGGCGATGGCGGATGTCGCGGTCCTCGCGCCCGTGCCCCGTGCGGGTCACCGCACCGAGCTGATCGCCAGCGGCGAGGGGGCGAGGATGTTCGCAGAGCGACTTGGGCCGTTCGGGGTGCCGGTCGAGGTGCTCGACGCGGGCGCCGGAGCGGCCGCGCGGTTGCGGCTGCTGCGTTCGGTCTTCATGAAGGGGCTCGCGGCGCTCGTCATCGAGAGCGTCGGCGCGGCGCGCGCCATCGGAGCCGAGGAGTGGCTGCGAGAACAGCTGGCGCAAGAGCTCGGGGTGAACGGACGCGAGCGGGTCGACCGGCTCGTCGAGGGCACGCACCGGCACGCGGCCCGCCGCGAGGTCGAGGTGCGGGCGGCGATGGCCGAGATCGAGGCGTCGGGTCAGCCCGCCGACATGACGCGGGCGACGCTGTCGTGGCTGCGGCGGATCGCCGACGCCCAGAAGGGCTGACGGATCCGCCACAGTCGACGCCGCTGGCTGGTGCATGTCCCACTTTCACCGGTTTGGAGGACGGATTCCGGCGGAAACTGGGACACGGCGAAGCTGGGCGAGCCTGCCGAGCGGGGCTGTCATTCTCCGTGTCCCATTCTTCGCCGGATTGGAGGCCCGATTCCGGCGGAAAGTGGGACACGGCGCAGGAGCGAAGGGGTCAGTTCTTGCGGTAGTTCTCGCGCGCGAACGAGGAGTACGGCGCCGGGAACACCGTCGCGCGGATCTCGACCTGCCTGTGCGGCTCGACGGCGGGCTTGGCCGAGTTCGGGTTCTCGCCCCACACCACCACGACCTCCGTGCCGGGCTCCGCGTGGTCGGCGTCGACGCTCGCGAGTGAGACGAACACCTGCTCACCGGTGATGTAGCCGACGTCGTGCGAGATGCCGACATCCGCCCCGCCTGCGAGCACGCGGTCGACCTGGTAGACGCCGTACCGCGCCTTCGGGAGGTCGATGTACTTCGCCGGCGTCCCCGGCTCGTAGAGCGAGCGCTGGGCGGACGCGACGTCCTCGGGGTTCCACACCAGCGTCACCTTGGTCCGCAAGGGACCGGCGGCGTGCCGCTCGAGTGCCGCTCGGCCGATGAACTCGTGATCGAACGAGACGCTGCGCCCGTAGCCCAGGTCGTACGGCGTCAGGTAGTGGTCCTCGATGTCGTCCGACGCGAAGCTGCCGGCGAGCGACCCGGCCCGCGCCGCGGGGAGCCACCTGAGGTATTCGGCCATCGCCTCACCGGTGAAGATCGCGGGGAGCGGTGACGGTACCCAGGCGGACTCCAGGTTCGCCGACGAGTACGCCTTCGCACCCACCAGCACGAGGCCGAACTCCCGGCCCGCGGCGATGATCGCCTCGCGGACTCGCGAGCCCTCTGCCCACGGGCCGAAGAGCTCGAAGCCGGGCTGCCCTGCCATCCCGTGACGCAGTGAGCGCACGTCGAGCCCGTCGATGGTGAACCGCGCCATGTGGAAGAACCTCGTCGGCGGCACGGGTGCCCCCGTGAGCTCCGCCATGAGCGCGAGGGCGTTCGGGCCCTGCAGCTCGTAGCGATACAGCTTCGGCGGAACGCCGGGGTCGCGCATCAGCGAGTTCGCATCGCGCTCGAATGCGACGTCGTAGTCGCCCTTCTCGCCGACGAACTGCACCCAGTCCAGCACCATGAACCAGCCCACCAGGTCGAAGGAGTCCTCGTCGAGGTGGAAGAGGATGGCGTCGCCGATCAAGTAGCCCTCGTGGTTGACGGCGATGAACTGCTTGGCCCTGTCGACCTCGAAGTTCGCGAAGCTGTTCACTCCGGTGTCGGTCAGCAGGCGCAGCGCATCCGGACCCGAGATGAACAGATCGGTCATGTGGTGCGATTGATCGAGCAGCGCGACCGACGTGCGCCACGACAGCTGCTCGGAGCGCCAGTTCGTGAACTCCGGTGTGACGGGAAAGATCGTCGGGCGAGCCTGAGCATTGCGCAGCAGGGCGACGGGGCTGCCGGCGCGCTCGATCGCGTCGGCGACGGTTTCAGGCATGGGTGCACTCCATTTCGATGGCGAAGACGGATGCCGCGGCATCCGCTGGTCTCAGAGCGAGCCCGTTGAGCGCCAGCCGCCGTGGTACTCGAGGCGGGCGGCTTCGGCGTAAGGTACCGGGCTGACGATCGCCCGGACGGCGATCTGCTCGTGCGGCTCGACGGTCTTCTTGTCGGAGCCGCCGTCGGGCTCACCCCAGACGACTCGCACTTCGGTTCCGATCGGGATGTCGCGATCCACCGTTGCGAGCGAGAGGCCGCGCTTCTCGTTGGCCGTCACACCCGTGAACAGCGAAAGCCCGACGTGCGTACCATCGGCGTCGATGACCGCGTCGTAGTTCGACGAGCCGTAGTTCGCATTGGGGATGTCGAAGAACTGATAGCCGGGGCCCTCGCGGTCGATGACGCTCGTGAGGATCTTGGCGAGGTCTTCGTCATCCCATGCCAGCGTCACCTTCCGGCGCTGCTGCTCGGGGTCGACCTGCTCGAGCGCTTCGCGGCCGATGAAGTCGTGGTCGAACTTCACGAACGAGCCGTAGCCGAGCTCCCACGGGGTGAGGTAGTAGTCGTCGATGCGGTCCGAGACGAACGAGCCCGCAAGGGCGTTGATCGCCTCGTAGCTCGTGGTCGGGAGCCACTCCCGGTAGGCCCGCTCGGCCTCGCTCGAGTAGATCGCCGGCAGCGGCGAAGGGATCCAGCCCGACTCGAGGGTGTTCGATGAGTACGCACGCGAGCCGCAGGGCTCGATGCCGAACTCCGCACCGGCCTCGAGGATCGCGTCGCGGATGCGACCGTGCTGCTCGTACGGCCCCCACAGCTCGAGCCCCGGCGCCCCTGCCATGCCGTGCCGGAGAGTGCGGACCCTCTCGCCGCCCACCGCCAGCTCGCGCATGTGGAAGAACCTCACCGGCTCGAGGGTGCCGCCGTTCAGCTTCTCGATGATCGACCACGCGTTCGGCCCTTGGATCTGGAACCGGTAGTACTCACGGTGCACGGCTTCGCCGTAGGGGCGTGAGGGCGAGCGGTCGTCATAGCGGAACTCGACGTCGTAGCCGCCGGTCTCGGCGTGGAACTGCAGCCAGTTGGCGGCGGGAGCGCGACCGACGTAGACGAACTCCTCCTCCGCGAGATGGAACAGGATGCCGTCGCCGATGACGCCGCCGTTCGAGGCGGTCGGGACGAACTGCTTCGCCGTGTCGACGGGGAAGTTCGCGAAGCTGTTGATGCCCGTCTCGCGCAGCAGGCGCAGCGCATCGGGACCCGAGACGAAGAAGTTCACCATGTGGTGCGTCTGGTCGTAGAGCACGGCGGTGTCGCGCCACGCCTTCTGCTCGCGTCGCCAGTTGCTGAACTCGGCTGGGACGACGGGGTAGATGTACGTGCCGAGCTGCGAGTTCCGCAGCATCTCGACGACGTCGCCCTTCTCGTCGATCAGTTCCTGAAGATTGCCGGCCATCGGCCACCTCGACTTCCTCGTCATGGTTGGGTCTGTCGGGAATGATACGAGTGCGATTTACCTATGTCCAGAGGGATCGCCGGTCGCCAAGATTGTTTACAGAATCTTGACCAATGCTCGAGCTGTGTGGTTCCATGGGCACATGCCGCGGCCGCTGCCGGCGCGCGGCCGGCCGTCGCCTCGGTGGCAGTCCGACGTGAACAGGAGTGCAAGTGGCCGACAACGCATCCTGCGTCCTCGTCGTCAGTGCCCACGCGGGGGACTTCGTCTGGCGGGCCGGCGGAGCCATCGCCGCTGCAACCATGCGGGGCGAGCGCGCGGTCGTCGTGTGCCTCTCGTACGGCGAGCGAGGCGAGTCTGCCAGCCAATGGCTGCAGGGCAAGAGCCTCGACGAGATCAAGGCCATCCGCCGCGAAGAGGCGAGTGCTGCAGCATCCGCTCTCGGCGCCGAGATCGAGTTCCTCGACCTGGGGGACTATCCGCTCGCCGAGGGTCCCGAAGCCGTCGCGGCCCTCGTGGACGTCTATCGCCGCGTGCAGCCGACGGTCGTGCTGACCCATCCGCTCGCCGACCCCTACAACGGCGATCACCCTGCGGCAGGCCGGATGGCGCTCCAGGCGCGGATCCTGGCCCAGGCGATCGGCGTCGCGAACTCCGACGGGTCGTTCCCGTCCGAAGACGAGATCATCGGGGCGCCGCCGGTGTTCTTCTTCGAGCCGCACCAGCCCGAGCAGTCCGACTTCAAGCCCAACGTGCTGCTCGACATCACCGAGGCGTTCCCCAAGAAGCGGGCGGCGATGGAGTGCCTTCCGGCCCAGAAGCACATGTGGTCGTACTACACCGACCTCGCGGTGCGTCGCGGCGTGCAGGTCAAGCGCAACGCGGGTCCGAACCTGGGGCTCGCGCACGAGACCATGGGCGAGGCGTACATGCGGTACTTCCCGCAGGTGACGGACGTGCTCGCGTGAGCGACCACGTCGTCGTCACCGACATCGCGCGGGCGGAGCGGGACGTCGTGGACGCGCTCGCCGAGTTCGGCTCCGCCACCGTGCACGAAGCACTGGGACGCATCGGCTGCGTCGGGGCGCGCATCCGCCCGATCCAGCAGGGCGCGGCGGTGGCCGGCACGGCCATCACGGTGCAGACCGCGCCCGGCGACAATCTCATGGTGCATGCGGCGATCGAGCAGGCCCGCGATGGCGACATCATCGTGGTAGTGCCGACCACGGACTCGCCGCACGGGTTCATCGGCGAGCTGATGGCGACCCAGATGCAGGTGCGGGGCGTGCGCGCCTATGTCACGACGGGCGGCGTGCGCGACACCGCCGAGCTTCGGGTGATGCGCTTTCCGGTGTGGAGCGCTCATGTCAGCGCGCAGGGGACCGTGAAGGACACGGCGGGCGCGGTCAACGTTCCCGTCGTGCTCGACGGTGTCGTCGTGCATCCGGGGGATGTCGTCGTCGCCGACGACGACGGTGTCACCATCGTTCCGCGCAGGCGTGCCGCGGCGGCGCTCGAGGCATCCCGGGCCCGCGCCGCGAAGGAAGCGGCGAACCGCGCCCGCTACGAGGCGGGCGAGATCTCACTGGATCTCAACGACCTCCGCGGGGTGCTCGCCGAGCTCGGTGTGACGTATGTGACGCAGGCGGAATACGGCGATGGCGGGCCCTGACGTCGACGCGACCGCAGCGGTCCGTGACGGCATCCGCTGCATGCTGATGCGGGGAGGCACATCGAAGGGCGCCTACTTCCTCGCGGACGATGTGCCCGCTGACCCCGAGGTGCGCGCCGACCTCCTGCTGCGGATCATGGGGAGCCCCGACTCGCGACAGATCGACGGCATCGGGGGCGCGCATCCGCTGACCAGCAAGGTCGCGATCGCATCCGCTTCGACGGACCCGGACTTCGATGTGGACTACCTCTTCCTTCAGGTAGCCGTCGACGAGCCTCTCGTGAGCGACGCACAGACCTGCGGCAACCTGCTCGCAGGCATCGGGCCGTTCGCCGTCGAACGCGGCCTCGTTCCTTCCGGAGGGGACGAGACGACCGTCCGCATCCGTCTCCTCAACACAGGGGATGCCGCCACCGCGGTCTTTCGGACGCCCGGCGGCCGCCCGGATTACGCCGGTGACACCACGATCGACGGCGTTCCCGGGAGCGCGGCGCTGATCCAGCTCGAACTCGCCTCCGAGCGGCCGCTGCTGCCGACGGGAAGCGCCGCCGACGAGATCGCCGGGCACCGTGTCACCCTCGTCGACAACGGGATGCCGGTCGTGCTGCTGCGCGCCGACGAGTTCGGGCTGAGCGGACACGAAGCGCCCGCAGACCTGGAAGGCCGAGCAGACCTGGTGCGCACGCTGGAACAGATCCGCCTCGCAGCAGGGCCTCTGATGGGGCTGGGCGACGTGTCGGGTCAGACGGTGCCGAAGATGTTCCTGATCTCGGCGCCCCGCTCCGGCGGCGCGATCTCGACCCGCGCGTTCATCCCTCGCCGGGTGCACACCTCGATCGGGGTGCTCATGGCGGCATCCGTCGCGGCCGGAGTCAGCATCCCCGGCGCCGTCGGCTCGGACCTCGCGGACCTGCCGGCGGACGGGCCCATCGAGATCGAGCACCCCACGGGCTCGTTCCCTGCGCGTGTGGGCGTGCACCAGGATGATGCGGGGTTCTGGCGCGGGACGTCGGTATCGGTCCGCACGGCGCGCAAGCTCTTCGACGGCGTGGTCTACCCCCGACCTGCCGGCTGATCGACCGCAACTCAGAGAGGATCGCACGATGACCGACGAGACCTCGTTCGACGTCGCCCACCTGGGGAGCGTCGAGCTCCTGACCCCCGACATCGAGAAGAGCCTCTGGTTCTTCCGCGATCTGCTGGCGATGCGCGTGGTCGCAGAGCAGGGCGACTCGGTGTTCCTGCGCACGTGGGATGAGTACGAGCTCTACACGATCAAGCTCACGGCCTCGGATGCCGCGGGCGTGGGCCGCACGTCCGTGCGGGCGTCGTCGCAAGCCGCTCTCGAGCGGCGCGTCGCCGCGATCGAGGCGACCGGCCTCGGCGACGGCTGGGTGGACGGCGAGGTCGGCACGGGTGCGACCTACGCCTTCCGCGATCCCGACGGGCACTCGCTCGCGATCTATTACGACACCGAGCGCTACGTCGCAGGCGACGAAGACCGGCCGGCGCTGAAGAATCAGGCGTCCGCGTTTCCGGGCCGCGGAGTCAATGCGCGGCGACTCGACCACATCAACTTCCTCGCGAAGGATGTCGAGGCCAACGGCCGCTTCCTCATCGACGCGCTCGGCATGCGCGAGTCAGAACGCATCCGGCTGGACAACGGCAAGTTCGCCGCCTGGTGGTTCCACTTCAGCCTGAAGTCCTACGACATCGTCTACTCCGACGACTGGACCAAGCACGGCAATCGCCTCCACCACATCGCGTTCGCCCCCGACACCCGTGAGGACATCCTGAAGGCCGCCGACATCTTCCTCGAGAACGGCATCCACATCGAGTCGGGGCCCCACAAGCACGCGATCAACCAGACGTTCTTCCTCTACGTGTGGGAGCCGGGCGGCAACCGCATCGAGTTCGCCAACGCCGGAGCGCGGCTGCTGCTCGACCCCGATCAGCCGGTGGTGGAGTGGAGCGAGGAGGAGCGCAAGAAGGGTCAGGCGTGGGGCATGAAGACCATCGAGACCTTCCACACCCACGGCACGCCCGTCGTGGACCAGCCGCGGCAACGGCAGCAGCCCTAGCATCGGGCCGGCCGCCACAACGCATCGGTCAGCGCGCGATCGGCTCCCAGATCAGCTCGGCGACGTCCAGCACGAGACGGGTCGTCGGATCGGGGTAGGTGAAGCGAATGCGGTACAACGGCTCGAGTCGTATGCCGTCCAGCATCCCGCAGATCGAACGATCAGGTCTACCGTCCGCGCGTCGACGGGCTCAGTGACCGGGCGAGGTCAGCGCCAGACGTCGTCGGCGATCGCGACGACCTCGCGGATCTTCGCCCACTGCTCGTCCTCGGTGAGGTTGTTGCCCTCCTCGGTCGACGCGAAGCCGCACTGCGGGCTGAGGGCGAGCTGCTCGAGCGGAGCGAAGGCGGTCGCCTCGTCGATGCGCTTCTTGGTGGCCTCGATGTTCTCGAGTTCGCCGCTCTTCGTCGTGATGAGTCCGAGCACGACGGTCTTGTCGCCCTCGGGCAGGAACCGCAGGGGCTCGAATCCGCCGGCACGATCGCTGTCGTACTCGAGGAAGTAGCCGTCGTAGCCCGCGACGCCGAGAAGCTGTTCGGCGACGGGCTCGTAGCCACCAGATGAGATCCACGTCGACCGGAAGTTGCCGCGGCACACGTGAGTGGTCACGACCAGGTCGTCGGGCTTCCCCTCGAGCACGCGGTTGAGGAGCGCCGCGTAGCGTTCCGCGATCCCGTCGGTGTCGATGCCGCGCTCACGCGCCTTCTCGAGCTCGACGTCCGAACACAGGTATGCCCACGCGGTGTCGTCGAACTGGAGGTAGCGGGCTCCCGCGTCGTAGAACGCGCGCACGGCGTCGCGGTAGGCCGCGACGAGGTCGTCGACGATGGCCTCGCGGCCGTCGTAGGTTCCCGCGTCGATGTGACCCGGCTCGAGTCGGAAGTCCAGCACCGTTGGGGAGGGGATCGTGAACTTGGGCGTCGCGCCGGTGGACGTGGCGAGCTGGTCCTTCAGCGTGCGGAAATGCCCGAGGAACGGATGCGAGTCGTCGAACCGGATCGGGCCTGAGATCTCGACGCCTCGCGGCTTGGTCTGCACTCCCTGGAACTGGATGCCGTGATCGAGCTCGACGATCTCGACGCCGCTCAGTCCGCCGAAGAAGTCGAAGTGCCACCACGAGCGGCGGAACTCTCCGTCGGTCGCGAGCTCGAGCCCGGCATCCGCTTCCTTGACGAGCAGCTCGCCGATGGCCTGGTCTTCGATCTCGGCGAGTGACCCGGCATCGAGGCGGCCCTCTGCGTGGGCCGCGCGAGCCTTGTGCAGGACTTCGGGGCGGAGGAAGCTGCCGACGATGTCGGCACGGTACGGCGGGCTGTGAGTCACCTCGCGAGTGTATTCCGCGGATGCCGCATCCCGCTCGTCTTGGGTCCTCGAACGTCACATCCTCTCAACGCCGATGAAATGGATACGAGATTGGGCCCCGACGTCTCATCGTGCGGTGGGCGGGAAATGCGCGATCGGGATGGGCCGCGTCCCCCCTGGCTGACGCGACATCCATCGCACCACGTCGTCCCGCGCCGCTTCGGCGGTGACATAGCGCGTGGCGAGCGGCACATCGCGGTGCCACGTCACGACCACTTCGTCGCCGTCGTCGCTCACACTCGCGAGCAGGTCGCGCGCATCCGGCGGAGGGTGGCGGAGGTCGTGGATCACCCAGTCGCAGGGTCCGATCCGCTGCAGTTCCCAGCGAAGGATGGTGTCGCTCTCTGCGGTCACCATTGCTCGATCGCCCCCGTCCGGATCATCTCTGCCGCGAGTTCGTCCTCGAACTCGTCGGCCTGATCTTCGGGGTCGCTCGGCCGCTCGGCCGGCCTTGCGGAGGGTTCGTCCATTGGCGTGGGGAACGCCGATCTGTTGTTGTTCATCGCACCTCCCTGGTGAGGTGCGATGATCTTGCGTCATGCCACCGCGGATCCGTGTGGGGCTTGACAAACCTCCGATTGCGGGTGCGGCTCTTCGCAGCATCTGCGCGCGCACGGCGATCCCGGCCGGGGGCTTCGGCCACCCCCGGCCGGGACGTCATGAGCGCAGCATCATCACGGAGCGCGCATCGCCTCGATCGTGCGCGAGGTGATCGACAGGCCCGCCTCGTGGCCGCCGGCGGTGTGGGTCGCGGTGACCGAGAGCGGGCGATCCGACACGATGTCGAGGACTCCGAAGAAGAGCCCTCCCACGACGGCGCCGAACTCCTTCAGGGCGACCTGGTCGTCGAAGGTCGCCTCACCGGCCTGCAGCGTGATCGCCGCGAAGGGCTTGGCGGGAACGACATCCGGCTCTCGACCGATGGCCCTGCCCTCCACCACGAGCGGTGCGAAGCGCTTCTCGATCTCGACCGGGCACGTGCCGGGGTTGTAGATCGTCACTGCGGTGGCGTATCGCCCGGGCAGGAAGGGCCCCGGGTCGCGGTCGTCGTTCTGACCCGAGACGAACTCCACCGAGTAGTGGTACCGGCAGGCGGGGACGGTGACCCGCACGCGCTTCTGGGCCACGACGACTCCGTCTGCGACGACGTCGATCGTGCCGGTGAACACCTGATCGTGCTCTCGGCAGTCCCTGACGCCCACCCACGTGACCTCGAACACGAGGACGTGCTCGACGTCGCCGGGGAGGGGACCGTAGCTGGCGGGAGTGATGGACTCGACGAACTGGGCCGTGTCTCCTGTCGGAACGAGCGAGACCGAGCCGATCGACGACACCGCCGCAGCGATGAGCGTCGCAAGGGTGGTCACGATGTCCGCCGGGTTGACCCCGGTGGTGTGCGAGCCGCCGGGCGTCGCCGCGGTGATCCGCGTCGCCTGACCGGCAGCGCCTGCGGGCACCGACGGCGCGTAATCGAACGCCGTCGCGTTGGGGTCGTCGTCGAGCGCAGTGGCGAATCCCGTCGTCGTGCTGACGGCGACGACGGCGATCTCGGCCGCCACGAGGTCGGCGGTCGCGGTCGCCTCGGTGATGTCGGCGGCCAGCCCGCTCAGCGCGGTGGGAATCGGATCGTGCCCCGGGGCGTCGCCGAACCACACCAGGATGCGGCGGGCATCCGCTCGCCACCCGATGCTCGCGTCGGTCGCGATCTGGTGCAGCGCGAACAGCTGACCCTCCGGGCCGTCGGCGCCTTCGCCTGCCACCCAGGTGGAGATCGCGGCATCCGCCACCGCGAGGTTCGTGGTCGGCGAGACCTGGTGGGCGAACGCGAACGAGTTGTGGATGCCGCCATCCACCGGGAAGTCGCGGTAGTTGCCCACGCCCCATGCGACGTCGAAGCCGGCGAGCGCGGGATTGTTGAGGATGGCGCTCGCACCGGCGGCCACGGAGGCGAGCACCGATCCCATGCTGCCGGTCGTGTCGGCCAGGAGGTAGACATCGGCCTTCGGCGGTGCGGAGGACTTCGGCACCGTGACCGTGATCTTCTCGGTGACGCGCTCACAGCGGTTCAGCCGCCAGTCGTTGGTCTTCGGGTCGATCGTCACCGGCTCCCTGCGCACCGGCGGCAGTTCGTGCCCGGGTGGGAACTCGGGGACGAACAGCCTCCCCCCGCCGAGCAGGCGCTCGAGCGCCGCGAGCGGACGGATGACGCCCGCTTCGCTGACCGTCGTGGAGACGACGGTGTTGGGCTTGGCAGGATCGACCGCGGTGACCAGGCGAGCGAGCTCACCTGTCGGCAGGCGGGTTTCGGATGCCGAGATCAGGCGCGGCTCGGCGATGCCGAGTTCTTCTGCGAGGTGCTTGACCACATCCTGAGGGACGTCGCCGAGCGGGAATTCGTGAGGCATGACAGTTCCTTGCTCTCAGGGGTGCCGAATCGCCCAGGCACCTGGGTCCCCTCCCGTGAGATGAGGTAGGCCGGACGCGCGCTGATACGTCGCAGGCGCACGGGCGTCGTCGTGCGATCCCCCTGCCGCCATCCCAGGGTCAGCACTGATGCGAGGCGGCAACGGCGCCGATGCGATCGCCGAATGCGCGCTCGTGCAGCCGGATGTCGCCCTCCTCGATGTGCGGCGGGCTGTCCGCAGCGGGCATACCGTTGGCACATGCAACCCGAGGCCGTCAGCGCGATCGCACCGCTGCTGCCGACGCCATGGCTCGTCTCGCAGCGGTGGCGCTGGGTCAGCTTCCTTCACTGGCGTGTGCCTGCCGGGACGGTGGCGCCCTTCATGCCGCGCGGTACGAGACCCGATGAATACGACGGCTCATCCTGGGTCGGGCTCATCCCGTTCCACCTGTCGGCGTTCACGGTGCGGTCGGGCCCCGCACTTCCCTATGTCGGCTCGTTCCCCGAGATCAATGTGCGCCTGTACTCGGTGGATGAGGCCGGCCGACGCGGTGTCGTGTTCCTCTCGCTCGAGTCCTCACGCCTCCTCGCGGTGCTCGGCGCTCGCATCGGACTCGGCTTGCCGTATGTCTGGGCGACCATGCGCATGCGAGTCGACACGACGATCGACTACTCGTCCCGGCGCTTCGGCCGCCGGCATCCGCAGACCAGCATCTCGGTCCGACCACTGCCCGGCGCCGTGGAGGACGATCCGCTCGCCGACTTCCTCACCGCACGCTGGGGTCTGCACACCCGGTTGGGCGGCGCGACGAGGTTCCTCCGCAACACGCACGAGGCGTGGCCGCTGCAACGCGCCGAGCTCGTGTCGCTCGACGATGGACTCGTCGCTGCAGCCGGCCTGCCGGGCATCGCGACGCGCGCCCCCGACTCGGTGCTGTTCAGCCCGGGCGTCACGACGCGGTTTGCGCGTCCGCTCCGAGCCGTGTGACCCCCTGCGCCTCAGCCCTCGAACCAGCCGCGCGGGCGGTTCGTGACGGTGGGGATCGCCCGCTCACCCTCCGGCCGAGCCCATTCCGCGGCGTTCGCGAGCACGCGACGGATGTCGGGCTGCTGGTAGATGGGGTACTTCTGGTCGCCGGGGCTGAAGTAGAAGATCCGGCCGCGGCCGCGCCGGTAGGTCAGACCGGAGCGGAACACCTCGCCGCCGCTGAAGTTGCTGACGAAGATGAGCTCCTCAGGGGCCGGCACGTCGAAGAACTCGCCGTACGTCTCGTGTGCGGGCACCACCAGCGGGTCCGGCACGCCCTCAGCGATCGGATGACCCGGAGCCACCGTCCAGAGCAGCTCACGGTCGCCGTCATCCCGCCAGCTCAGCGAGCACGTCGTGCCCATCAGCCGGATGAAGATGCGCGAGAAATGACCCGAGTGGAGCACGACCAGCCCCATGCCGGCGAGCACGCGCTCGGCGACTCGCTCGACGATCGCTTCGTCGACCGCATCGTGGGCGCCGTGGCCCCACCAGAAGAGCACATCCGTCTCAGCGAGCCGGTCCTCCGTGAGTCCGTGTTCAGGCTCTTCGAGCGTCGCCGTCGACACGGTCGCCTCGGGAAGGAGGTCCCGCAGTCCCTCGGCGATCGCGCCGTGGATGCCGCTCGGATAGAGCGCGGCGACCTCCGAGTCCTCTCGTTCGTGGACGTTCTCGTTCCAGACCGTGATGCGCAGGGCGTTGGTCACAGCACTTCTCCTTTGGCATGCAGGCGTTCGTACAGATCGAGGCTAAGGGCAGCGGTCCAGCTGAAGCGCTGCGTGCCGCGCGGTTCGCCGCTGTGCGGGTCCACATATTCGGGAAAGTCGTGATCGAGTCCCAGATCGGCCATCTGACTCGCGAGGGCGCGCGCTTCATCCGCGAAACCCCGCTCCGACAGTGCCTCGGCGATGAGCCATGCCGTGTTGAACCAGGACGGACCCCGCCAGTACCGGGCGGAGTCGAATGTCGGCGCGGTCAGATCGTGGCTGGGCACCAGCGCAATCCGGCCGAGGCCGAAGTGCTCGGACGACAGTGACCGCAGCAGTTCATCGGTATGGGGCAGGTCGGGAACGAGCAGCGGGATGAGTCCGGAGACCGTGCGGAATCGCTGGTGCTCTGCCGCGACGACGTCATTCGCCACATAGCAGCCCAGTTCGTCGTCCCACAGTGACTCGAGGGCGTCCGTGAGAGCGCGCGCGCGTCGCCGATGGCCGTCGGCATCCGCACCGGCGAGCTCGGCGATCTCGGCCATCGCCCACTCCGAACGGATCAGCAGGGCGTGCACGGCAGGGTCCTCGAGCACGAACGGGTACGACTCATCACGGTCGTCGCAGTCGTGGTCGCGATACCGCGCTGCGAGGTAGAGGTACTTTCCGTACTCCGCGTTCGAAGGACGGTGGCTCGCGTCGGCATGCTTGAGGTCGGGACGCGGGATGTCGCTGCCGAACGACGCGTCGATCGCGGCGAGGGGTGCATCCCAGAAGGGCGAGTTGTCCATCCCGCTCTCCCAGGGATGCACGATGTGCACGAGGCCGGAATCCCCCATCCTGCGCTCTTCGAGGTACCGGTGCCAGCCGAGCAGCGCCTCGTAGGACCGCGACAGGAACCGGCGGCGCTCCGAGGTCTCAGGGTCCGACTGGTGCACGAGGAGGGTGGCGAGAGCGTGATTGGGCGGTTGGATGAGCCCGGCGGTGGGGACCGCAGGGCTTCCGGGGATGCGCTGGCTCTGCCAGAACGAGGCTCCGGGCGAGTACTGCACGTCCAATCTCGGGTTGAACACGATCTGCGGCAGGCGGCCGTCGGCCCATTGGGCGCTGAAGATCGCGTCGAGCTCCTGCTGAGCGCGGGTGGGCGAGATGTGCCTGAGGCCGATCGCGATGAAGGCCGAGTCCCAGCTCCACTGGTGCGGATACAGTCCTGCGGCCGGAACCGTGTAGGTGCCGCGCCAGTTCCCGGCGAGGACCCGGGTCGCGGCCTTCAGGGCCCGGTCGCTCACAGGTACCGCCGGAGCAGCGGCGGAACGGAGGGCAGCACCTCTTCGGCGGGACCGGAGAGCCGGCTCTCCACAGCGATCGCGCCCTCGTAGCCGATGGCCTGCACGGTCGCGCCGAAGAGCGCCCAGTCGATGTGCCCGGCACCGGGCTCGAGGCGGTTCGAGTCGCTCGACTGGATGTGGCCGATGTACGGGCCGGCGGCGATCAGCGAAGCCGCCGGATCCGCCTCCTCGATGTTCATGTGGTACGTGTCGGCGGCGACGCGCACGCTGTCGAGCCCGACCAGCTGGATGAGCCGGATGGCATCCGCCAGCGAGTTGACCATGTGGTCCTCATAGCGGTTGAGGGGCTCGAGGAACAGGGCGACGCCCTCTGCTGCGGCGATCTCACCGAGCCTGCCGAGCGAGTCGACCATCACCGCGGTATCGGCCTCCGGCGTGCGGGGAGGTTCGAAGGGGGGAAGCCGGCGCGAGAACATGCCCCACGATGCCGGGGTCATCGCACCGCGACCGCCGAGGATCGCCATGACCCGCAGCTGGTCCGACAACTGGGCGACGGCATCCCGCCGCAGGTCGTCGTCGAACGCGCCGATGAAGTGGCTCATCTCGACGCACACCGTCGGCATGTTCACCCCGTTCGCCGCGGCGCGGCGCAGCTCGGGCAGGCGGGCGGCGAATGCGCCGTCGCCCTGCGCCCGCAGCTCGATGCCGTCGAAGCCCCATGACTGCGCGAGCTCCCACTTGCGCTCGAGGCTGTCGCCCCAGAGCACCTGTTCCTGCACGCAGACCGTGTTCATCGAGCCCCACCCATGGCGATGACGACCTGTAGTGCGTCTCGGGGATTGTCGTCGAGCATCCGGTACGCGTCGGCGACGCCATCGAGCTCGACGGTGCTGCTGATGAGCGAGAGCACGTCGACTCTGCCCGACGCCGCCAGGTCGATGATCGTGCTGTTGAGTCGGTAGCGATCCCAGCGGTGGCTCACGGACGGCCCCGAGCCGGAGATCTGCGAGCACACCAGCTGTACGCGGTTGTGATGGAACTCTTCGCCGAGGCGGAGGCCGACCGCATCCCCCTGCAGGAATCCCGCCGCGACCACGCGCGAGTTGTAGGCGACCGAGCGGATGGCTTCGTGCAGTGCTCGTGCGTTGCCGCTGATCTCGATCGCGACGTCGGCGCCGCGGCCACGGGTGAGCTCGCGGATGGTCTCGGCGACGGCATCCGCGGGATCGAGCGCGATCTCGGCGCCGAGACGAAGCGCGAGATCGCGACGCGCGGCGATGCCGTCCACGACGATGACGCGGCCGCCGTTGAGGCGCGCGAGCTGGGCGACGAGCTGCCCCGGAACGCCGAGTCCGAACACCGCAACCCACTCGCCGATGTGGATGTCGGCGTCGATCACGGCGTTGAGCGCGACCGCCCCGATGTGCGAGAAGATCCCGACGCGCGGGTCCGCGTCCGCGGGAAGCCTGCGGTCGGCGGCATCCACCCCGCGCAGCACCGCGGACGTGCGGTGCCCCCAGGTGCCCCAGACCCGGTCGCCGACGGCGACCGGCGACTCGGCGTCGGCCACCTCGACGACTTCACCGACCTCCTCATAGCCCAGGTTCGTGACGGGGAAGGCCGGTTCGGAAGCGCCATCAGCGAAGAGTCTCGTTTCGGAGTCCCAGTGCTTCGTGACATGCGGGCTCGTGCCCCGGTAGGCGGTCAGCTCCGTACCTGCCGAGATTCCCGAGTACAGCGTGCGAACCCGCACCTCGCCGGCGCTGAGCGCGGACTCCGGATCGTCGATGACGGAGACCGTCCGTGCTTCGGGGAATGTGACTCGCAAGCCCATCGGCCCACCCTCTCTGATCGTGTCGGTGGCAACGATAGGCCCAAATGAAGATGATCGACAAGTGTTATTCCATGAATCAGACATAAAGATCACGAGATACTTAGGCGATGGAAGCCAGTAGTCTCGGAATTAGGTCTTGTGGAAAGACATAAATGGGTGCTTCAATGACGACAGCGCTCCCGGTCCTGGGTCCGAGTCGACGATGACCAGGCAGTGCTCCGCCCGCATCGGCGGAACCTCGATCCCGCTACCGAAAAGAGAGACCCATGCGCAAAGTCCGCGCAGGCGTCGTTGTCGCCTTCACTGCCACCGCCCTGATCCTGTCCGGCTGCTCAGGCGGTGGAGGCGAGACCGACGAAAAGATCCTGATCTGGACCGTCGAGGACACCGCGGAGCGCGTCGAGGCGCAGCAGGCGATCCTCGATGCCTACTCCGAGGAGTCCGGCGCCGAGATCGAACTCGTCGCGATCGCCGAAGACCAGCTCGCCACTGTGCTCGCCTCGGCGGCAGCATCCGATCAGCTCCCCGACGCGATCGGCGCCGTCTCACTCAACGCGCTCAACCAGCTCGACACCGACGGGGTGGTCGACCCTGATGCCGCACAGGCCATCGTTGACGACCTCGGTGCCGACACCTTCTCACCGCGGGCGCTCGAACTGACGCAGAACGCGGACGGCCAGCAGATCGGCGTGCCGAGCGATGGCTGGGCGCAGCTGCTCTACTACCGCACTGATCTGTTCGACCAGGCGGGCCTCGAGGCGCCGACCACATACGACTCGATCGCCAAGGCGGCCACGACGCTGCAGTCCTCGGATGTCGCCGGGATCGTGGCGGCCACAGCGCCCGCCGACTCGTTCACCTCGCAGACCTTCGAGCACTTCGCCCTGGCCAACGACTGCCAGCTGGTCGATGATGGGGGCGAGGTCACACTCGACAGCCCGGAGTGCGTCGAGGCGATCGACTTCTACACGAACCTCATCAAGGACGGTTCGGTCTCGGGCAACCAGGATGCCGACACGACGCGGGCCACGTACTTCAGCGGCGGCGCGGCCATGATCGTCTGGTCGTCGTTCCTGCTCGACGAGCTCGCGGGGCTTCGCAACGACGCCCTGCCCACGTGCCCCGAGTGCACCGACCCGGCATTCCTCGCCGAGAACACCGGGATCGTGAGCGCGATCGAAGGACCGGACGGCACCGAGCCGGCCTCGTTCGGCGAGATCGTCTCGTGGTCGGTGATGACCGGTGCCTCCGAGGGCACACAGGAGCTCATCGAGTACATGATGGACGGCGGCTACTCCGACTGGCTCGCGATCGCCCCCGAGGGCAAGATCCCCACGCGACTCGGCACCGCCGACGAGCCTGCCAAGTTCACCGACGCCTGGAAGGGCCTGCAGGTCGGCGTCGACACCAAAGCGCTGCTGTCCGACATCTACGGCGAGGACGTGCTGGCCGGCCTGGTCGAGGCACCGAACTCGTTCAACCGGTGGGGTCTTCCGCAGGGTCAAGGAGCGCTCGCAGGCGCTGTCGGGGGACAGTTCGTGCTCCCCGGCGTGCTGTCGGAGACCATCAACTCGGGTCTGAGCGCTGAGGACGGCGCGAAGCAGGCAGCCGAGCAGGCCAACGCCATCAAGGGAGACCTGGGCCTCTAACCGAGGCGTGTGGCGCCTGGGCTCGACCCAGGCGCCACACGGGGAGAACATGATGACAACGGATACGAACCTCGCGCCGGCCGCGGCCGCCGCATCGCCCCCGCCATCCAGCAAGCCGGCGCGCACGAAGCGCCGGCTCACGCTGACCCAGAAGGATGCCCGCACCGGCCTCTGGCTGATGAGCCCGACGCTCATCATCGTGGTCGCGGTGGTGGTGATCCCGCTCATCTGGTCAGTGCTGCTGGCCTTCCAGCACGTCAAGCTCATCCAGATCGGAACGGTCAATCCGTTCGGCAATTTCACCCTCGACAACTTCAAGGTCGTCTTCTCCAACGGAGCGCTGTGGGAGAGCCTCTGGACGACGATCCAGTACACGATCGGCTCCGTCATCCTGGTCATCGTCTTCGGGCTGATCGCGGCGATCGTCGTGCGTCGTCCCTTCCGGGGCCGCACGCTCGTCCGCGCCGCATTCCTGCTGCCGTACGTTGCACCCGTCGTCGCAGTGACCTTCGTCTGGAGAGTGATGCTGAACCCCGAGTTCGGCATCGTCAACCAGTTCGGGCAGAACGTGCTCGGCTGGCCCGAGCCCATCCCGTTCCTTTCGCAGGCGACGGGGACGTGGGACCTGCTCGGACTCCAGATCCCGGTGCCGACCGCGCTGCTGACCGTCATCGCGTTCGAAGGATGGCGCTACTTCCCGTTCGCCTTCCTCTTCATCATGGCCAGGCTCGAGGCGCTCTCGACCGAGCCCGAAGAAGCGGCGCTCGTGGATGGTGCGGGCCCGTGGCAGACCTTCCGCTACATCATCTGGCCGCAGCTGATCCCGGTGATCGGAGTGCTCGCGGTGCTCCGCACGATATGGACGTTCAACGAGTTCGACGACATCTTCCTGCTCACCGGCGGCGCAGCCGGAACGCAGGTCGCCAGCGTCCGGATCTTCGATCTGCTCACGATTCAGCGCAACGTGGGCGCGGCCTCGGCGATGTCGGTCGTGTTGGCAGTGCTGCTCATCCTGATGCTCGCCTTCTATACCTTGATGATGCGTCGGAGGGGGGAGAAGATATGACCACCACAGCCTCCATCGTCGCGGCGGAGGAGAACATCCTCCACAGCCCGAAACGACGCCGTCGTGCGCCGGGTTCGGGCAGGCAGCGGGCGCTCCTCGGCACCCTGCGCTGGGTCACGATCTCGCTGTTCCTCATCGCAGTCCTCCTGCCGTTCGCCTACATGGCGATGCTGTCGGTGCGTCCGATCGAGAGCTTGCTGCGCAACCCGGACCAGTTCCTCCCGGCGTGGAACGAGCTCACCTTCGACACGTACCGAACCGTCCTTGCGCCGGTGTCGGAGGGCGGTCAGGGATTCCTGACGTTCCTCGGCAACAGCGCGATCGTCGCGATCTCGTCGGTCATCCTGGCGCTCCTGATCGCGATCCCCGGGTCGTACGCCATCGCCCGGCTGCCGTTCTTCGGCCGCCGTCAGGTCAGCGCGCTGTTCCTCGCCACCTACCTGTTCCCGGCGATCGTGATCGCCATCCCGCTGTTCGTGATCTTCACGCGCTTGGGGCTCCGAGGGTCGCTGCTGGGGCTCGTTCTGGTCTATACCGCGCAGACCGTGCCGGTCGCGATCTACATGATGCGCAACTACTTCGAGACGGTGCCGGAGTCGATCGAGGAAGCGGGGCTCATGGACGGGCTGTCGCGCATCGGCGTGCTGCGGCGGATCACCATCCGCCTCGCCACCCCATCGATCATGGCGACCGGCCTGTTCGTCTTCATGATCGCCTGGAACGAGTTCCTCTTCGCGCTGCTGTTCCTGGTCGACCGCCGGCCGCTGTGGACCGTGTCCCTGGGTCTCGCGCAGCTGTCGGGAAGCATCGAGGTGCCGACTACAGTGCTGATGGCGGGATCTGTGGTGCTGACGCTCCCGATCATCATCCTGTTCTTCCTCACCGAGCGACTGCTGACCGGCGGGCTGACCGCCGGCGCAGAGAAGGGCTGATGCGACATGGCTGCCGCATCCACGAATGCGAGTGCGGGCGAGATCCTCGAGCTCGTGAGATCCGGACGCGCACGCACCCGGCGTGAAGTGCAGGAGATCACCGGCCTCTCGCGTTCGACGCTCTCGCTCCGGATGTCGCAGCTCATCGCGGCAGGCTACGTGCGCGAGTCCGGGCAGGCGGCCGCGGCGACCGGCAGGCCGGCGCGCATCCTGAGCTTCGACGAGGCGCGGCAGCTGGTGCTGTCGGTCGACATCGGCGCGACGCACGCGAATCTGGCGCTGCTCGATGCGGGCAGCCAGGTCATCATGCAAGCCCACGCCGAGATCGACATCGCTGCACCGCCCGAGGTCACACTGCGGGCGCTGTCGAAGCGCCTGACCGAGCTGCTCGGGCGATCGGGTCGCTCGGTGGCGTCGGTCGTCGGCATCGGCGTCGGCATCCCGGCCCCGGTGCGCTTCTCGACGCAGCGACCCAACCATCCGCCCCTGATGCGCGCCTGGCACGACTTCCCGATCGCCGAGACGCTCCGCGAGCATCTCGGTGTGCCGGTCTTCGTCGACAACGATGCGAACCTGATGGCGATGGGCGAGGCTCGCGAGCGCTACCCCGACGCCCCGAGTCTGATCTTCGTGAAGGTCGGCACCGGCATCGGCGCCGGCATCATCCTGCGCGGTCAGCCCGAGCGTGGCATCGCCGGTGGCGCGGGTGACATCGGGCACATCCGCATCACCGAGGCAGGGGTCGGGCACCTCTGCACGTGCGGTGCCGTCGGCTGCCTGGCGACCGAGGCGAGCGGCGGCGCGATCGCGCGGATGCTCCGCGAGGAGGGTCACGACGTGCGGTCTGCGAGTGACGTGAACCGCCTCGTCAATGACGGCGATGTGCGTGCCGTCGAACTGACCCAGCGCGCCGGCCGACTGATCGGCGATGTGCTCGCGACCTCTGTCGCCCTGCTGAATCCCTCGGTCGTGGTGATCGGCGGCATAATGGCCGACCCCGGAGACGTGCTGGTCGAGAGCGTGCGCGACCGCATCTACGAGCGCACGATTCCGCTCGCGACGCGCGAGCTGTTCGTGGCGGCGAGTTCGCTCGGCGCAGATGCGGCCATCCAGGGAGCCAGGCACATGGTGATCGATCAGACGTTCTCGGCCAAGGCGGTCGATGATCGACTGCAGCTCGCGAGCTGACGGATGCTGCACGACCCCCTGGTTCCGGTGGATCTCGCGATCGCCGAGCTCCGGCAACGGCGCGAGTCCGGATACGACGTCTCGAACCTCGCCGACCTTGCGGACGCGCTGCGCCCTGACGACGCGGCTGCGGCCGATCTCATCCTCGCCGACGCCCTCGCCGCGCCGAGACTCGCCTCCTGGTCGTACGACGAGCCTGAAGACCTCGACGACGTCCTGCCGTCGTCGACGCCGGAGGCTGTTCCTTCTCTTCCGGATGCGGATCGCTTCCTCGGCGCCTGGCTGGGCAGGATCGCGGGCTGCAACCTCGGCAAGCCGGTCGAGGAAGGCGTGGTGTGGACGAGCGACCGCATCCGTCAGTATCTCGAGCTCGCCGGCAGCTATCCGCTGCGGGACTACATCCCGGCCCTCTCGCCGATGCCGGCGGGATTCGAGCTGAGGGACAACTGGCCTGACACCACCCGCGGCAACGTGGACGGCTCGGCTCGCGATGACGACATCGACTACGCCATCCTGGGCATCCTGCTGCTCGAGCAGCACGGTGAACAGATCACGACCGCCGACGTGGCGCAGGGGTGGCTCGCGTACCTCCCCTATGCACGGGTCTACACGGCCGAACGCGCGACCTACGTGAATCTGCTGCACGGCGTGCCCGCCGACCTCGCCGCCGAGCGACGCAATCCGTATCGCGAATGGATCGGCGCCCTCATCCGGGGAGACGCGTTCGGGTGGACGCACCCGGGGCGTCCGATCGCGGCGGCGCGGCTTGCCTATCGCGATGCGCGCCTGTCGCATCGTGCGAACGGCGTGTACGGCGAGTTGTGGAGTGCGGCGCTCGCGGCGTGCGCACTGGTGGAGAGCAGTGTCGAGGCGGTCCTCGATCGTTCCATGGTGGTCGTGCCGCCCGGATCGAGGCTGGCCGAGGCCATCGGTCGCGTGCGTCAGCTGCATCGCTCAGGTGCCACGTGGGATGAGGCGCTCGCCGCGATCCAGCGTGACTGCGCGCAGTACGACTGGGTGCACACCGTGAACAACGCGGCGCTGATCACCGCGGGGCTGCTGTGGTCGGACGGCGACTTCGCGGCCGGAATCGGCAACACGGTGCAAGGCGGATGGGACACCGACTCGAACGGCGCCACGGTCGGGTCGGTGCTGGGTGGACTGCTCGGCGCGGCGGCGCTCCCCGCGCAGTTCGTCGACCCGCTCCACGATCGCACCCGGTCAGCGGTCTTCGGGTTCGACCATTCGCGGATCAGCGATCTCGCGGCTCGCACTCGAGTGCTCGCCGCGGCGTTCGCCGGATCATGATGTTCGGAGTCATGGCGTTCACTACGGTCGGCCAGGCGGCTGGGCCGGCGGGGTGCGTCAAGGCGGACGATCCGACCCCATGCGATACTGCCTCGGTGTCGGACATCGAGATGGCCCGGATCCCCACCGGGACGGTCACGCTGCACGATGCCAGACGCAGGGTGCGCCGGAGCGTCGAGCTCGAGGCGTTCGAGATCGGTGTGTTCGCCGTGACACAGGAGCAGCTGTCGGAGCTCATCGGCGAGACGGCGGAGCACCCGCGGCGTCCCGCGACCGATGTGAGCTGGCAGCGGGCGATCCGCTTCTGCAACGCCGCCTCGGAGTGGGAAGGACTCGACCCTGCCTACACGTTCGACGGAGAGGACGTGACCTGGCATGTCGACGCGGATGGGTACCGACTGCCCACCGAGGCAGAGTGGGAGTATGCGTGCCGCGCCGGCTCCACAGGTCCGCACTACGGCCCGCTCCCCGAAGTCGCGTGGACGAGTGCTGACGGCGTCACGGCGCCCCAGAACGTCGGCGGCAAGCATCCCAATGTCAACGGCCTGTTCGACACGCTCGGAAACGTGTGGGAGTGGTGCTGGGATCTGCTGGATCCGGCGCGCTACGACGCCTACCGCGTGTTCCGAGGCGGCGGCTTCGCCGACGACGCCTGGAGCGTCCGTGCCTCGACGCGGCGAGGTGGGGCGCCGCGCATGCATCACGACGATGTGGGGTTCCGCGTCGCGCGCGGCGGGTTCGATTCCACGGATGCCGCACAGGGCTGGTCGGCGCACGCTGACCGCGAGCGTGCCGCGCTCGGCGGCCCGCTGCCGTCGGGCTGGACGCCGCTGCGCTGAGCTTCGCGGCGCGAGCCGCCGCTGCAGCCCCGCGATCGCTGCCGTTTCCGACATCCGCGTTGTCAATCGATGGCGCGGATGCCGGAAACGGGCGCGCCGGCGTGAAGAGCACGTCGCGAACGATCGCGGATGCCGGAGACGGGCGCGACCGTGCGACGATCGCGCCCGGACGATCAGAGGGTCGCGGCGAACGGGTCGAAGTCGGCGGTCAGCGAGCCGATCTCGTCGATCGTGCTCGTCACCTGCGCGAACTGCCGCGACTCGACGGACTCCTCGATCGAGAGCAGCGTATCGAGCACGTGGTAGCCGAAGCGTCCAGTGGCGACGTGCGGCCGGTCGGCTCGGATCGAGCGCGCCATGTCGAGCAGTCCGAGACCGCGGCCGACGAGCACGCCCTCCTGCGGCACCTCCACGATCTCCTGGATGACCGGGGCGGGCGGGATGACGACCTCGGCGAGTGGGCGGGTGATGCGGATGTCGCCGCCGAACGTGTTCGGATCCGGGATCACGAGGGTGCCCTCGGTGCCGGTGATCTCGACCACGCCGTGACGGAAGAGGGGCGAGTCCGTGCTGTACAGACTCTGCGCCTGCGCGCCCTGCTCGAACTGCAGCAGCACCGACACCGTCGAGGGGATCTCGATCGGGAACTCGTCGCCCGCCTGGGGTCCGACCTGCACGCGCCGCGTCTCGCTGCCTTTCAGGCCGAGCGCAGCGACAGCGGCGACCGGCCCGAAGAAGTGGATCAGCGCCGACACGTAGTAGGGCCCCATGTCGAGCAGTGGTCCGCCCCCGCGCGCGTACAGGAACGCGGGGTTCGGGTGGAAGATCTCGGGGCCCTGCCACTGGAACGAGGTCTGCGCGAACAGCGGTCGACCGATGTCGCCGCGTGAGATCGCCCGCTTCGCGGTCTGGATGCCGGGGCCGAGCACCGTGTCGGGAGCAACGCCGACGCGCAGGCCCGCGGCATCCGCCTTCTCGAGCAGGCCGAGCGAGGACTCGCGGTCGACACCGATGGGCTTCTCGCTCCAGACGTGCTTGCCCGCCGCGATGATCGACTCCGAGACCTCGACGTGCACCGCCGGGATCGTGAGGTTGACGACGATCTCGATGTCGGGGTTGCCCAGCACTGCATCGACGCCCCCCGCGGTCGGCACGCCGTACTTGGCGGCCTGCTCGCGTGCACGGTCCTCGAGCAGGTCGCCGATCGCGAGCACCCGCACGTCGGGGAACTTCGTGAGGTTGGTCAGGTACTGGTCGCTGATGTTGCCGGCACCGATGATGCCGACGCCGACCGGAGCGCCCGCCATCAGTGGGCCGCCCGCTCGTCGAGGAAGAGGCGGCTGGCTTCGATGGCCTCGAAGATGTCGCCGTCGAAGAAGTCGAACTCGACCACCGCGAATTCGAGAGCGGATGCCGCATCCATCGCCTCGGCGAGCGGCACAGAGCCCTGGCCCGCGGGCACCTGATCGGCGGGCGGGTAGGCGGTGATGGCCTCGGGGTCGAGGGTGCCGTCCTTCACGTGCACGGCGACCACGCGGTCGGCGAGAGAGCGGAGCAGCGTGGGGGAGTCGACGCCGGCTCGCGCGGCCCAGTACAGGTCGACCTCGAGCACGACGCGATAGTCCAACAGACTCGCCAGCAGCTCCAGCCCTGTGATGTCGTCGAAGCGGGCCTCGAGCTCGTGCGCGTGGTTGTGGTAGCCCACGCGGATGCCGTGCGCGGCCCCGATCTCGGCGGCTGCGTTCAGGAGCTTGGCGGTCTGCTCGATCTGCTCGACGGTCGTCCATCGGTCGGGAGCCGTGTACGGGTCGATGACCGTGCCCATGCCGAGCGTCTGGGCGGCGGCGAAGACCATTTCGGGCGAGGGCACGGCCACGGTCGAGCCGCTGCCGTCCGGATTGACGAACGACTCCGACGCCAGGAACGCGTGACCGGTCGGCGCTGTCAGTCCATGCGCGGTGAGCGAGGCGGCGAGGGGCTCGGCGCGACGCACGAAGTCGTAGGGTTCGACAGCGGTGAAGCCGCGCGCGGCGATCGCGGCGAGTGTGCCGTCGAGGTCGGCCTCGAGCGCGTGGTTGACGGTGAACAGCTGGACAGAGGTGAGAACCGGCATCCGGGCTCCTTCGATGTCGTCGATGACGTGGGTGGCGGGCGGGCCGCTCGAGCCAAAGTACCATAAACCTCCATGTGGAGGTTTTGCGGAATATGATGGTGTCGTGACCGACCAGAGCTCGAACCCGCCGCAGTCTCGCGGGTCGTATGCGAAGGGCGTGGCTCGGAGGCAGGAGATCCTCGACCGGGCGATCGAGGTCTTCGCCCGGCGCGGAGCCGACCGCACCAGCATGCGTGCGATCGCGCAGGAGGTCGGGGTCACGCATGCCGCGCTCGCGCACTACTTCGGCTCGCTCGAGGAGCTGCTCGTCGAGGTGTATCGCGAGTCCGAGCGCCAGAACAACGCGCGGCGGCCCGCTGACCCGGACGCGAACCCGGTCGAGATGATGCGCCGCTCTGCGGCTGACAACCGTGAGGTCGCGGGGCTCGTGCAGCTGTACTCCACACTCGTGGCCTCGGCCCTCGAAGACGGCCACCCTGCAGCGAGCGAATTCGCCACGACGCGGTTCGCGCGAATCCGCGAAGGTCTCGCTGATCGCGTTCGGCAGAACCAGAGCGTCGGCCGGATCCGGGCGGATCTCGATCCGGAGGCTGTCGCGGCGCTCGTGATCGCGGCCTCGGATGGTCTGCAGACCCAGTGGCTGCTGGATGCGACGGTGCCGCAGGATGCTGCGCTCACGCTGCTCGAGGACCTGCTGGCGCGACCCTGAGGCCGACTCGGGATCGCTGGGACCGATGACCCGTGCTGCGCAAGACTGGTGACGTGCGGCACTCGATGCGACTGACCGGTCTTGCTCTCGTCGTCGCGGGGATATTGGCGCTTGCGGGGTGCGTGGGCTCGGCTGAGTCCGCGCCGACGCCTTCGGGTTCGTCGTCGGGCGAGGCGCCGGAGGACGCACCGATTCTCGGCGGTCCCGGCGTGCCGGAGTGTCAGCCGCCGTCGCCCAGCTTCGGGTCGGAGGTTCAGGGGACGGCGTCGGAGGGCGTGACCGCGTACGGTCTCACGTTCGGTCCAGATGCCGATGCGATCGTCGCGAGCGACGAGAGCATGAAGATGGTGGTGCGGATGACGGGATCCGGTCCGCTCGCCGTGCATGTCATCGCGCCAGACGGGTCGGAGCGGCTGCTGGACTGGGGACCGGAGCTGCACGGCGGCAGCAACTTCGAGCGTCCGGGTCAGGAGTGGGGAATCGGGTTCACATTCGACGAGGCGGGGTGCTGGCAGGTGGCGTTCGAACGTGGTGAGGCAGACCGAGCAGACTTCTGGTTCGACGTCAAGGGCTGACGCGGTTCAGAGGAGCGCCCTGGCGGCCTCGACGAACCGCAGGTAGTCGTCGACGCCGTCCGCCGGGGTGATCGCCCGCAGGACGACCTCGTCCACCGCGTTGCGGTACTCGTCCAGGCGCTCCGCGAGGGGATGGATGTCGGCATCCAGCACCGTGTCGTCGACCGCCATGCGGTGCCTCGCGAAGTTCGCGGCATAGGACGGGATCGCGGCATAGCGGCCCATCTCGACATCCATGCGCTGGCGGGCGTCGGGCTCGAGCGCCGTGCGCACGTACAGCGCGAGATGCCCTCCGAATGCCGTCATCCGGGCTTCGGCGGACTGCTGGGCGGCGACCTCCGGAGTCAGCCAGCTGAAGAGTGCGCCGTCGGCGGACTCGACCGCGAGCCTGCGCATCTTCGGTCCGAGCGCGCCGACGACGACTTTCGCCGGGACGGTCTTGCGCAGTTCGGCTGCGGCGTCGGCAACGAGTCGCAGCGCTCCGATGCTCGCCGCCCCAGAGCCGATGCCGAGGACGAGGCGCTCCTGGGGCAGAGCGCTTCCGTTCACCTGTTCGGCGATGCGGTTCGCGGGGCGTCGGTCGACAGGCAGCACGCCGGTGGCCAGCGTCAGA
This sequence comes from Microbacterium pumilum, assembly GCF_039530225.1. Classification (NCBI taxonomy): domain Bacteria; kingdom Bacillati; phylum Actinomycetota; class Actinomycetes; order Micrococcales; family Microbacteriaceae; genus Microbacterium; species Microbacterium pumilum. The sequence goes on along the minus strand of NZ_BAAAOH010000001.1, from coordinate 181,786 downwards.
TGAGTGGTGGTTTTGGCCGCTGCTTCGAGCACTGCGAGCGCGTCGGCACCCGGGATGTCGTTGACCCACAGCGCGTGGAAGCCTGCGGCTTCGATCTCGGGCGCGAGTCGCGCGGCGATCTCTGATCCGATGGCCGCCCCGATACCGATCGAGACCATCCCCTGCGCTGTCACGCCTCCAGCATGCACCACTCCCCGATGGAGCGGCTGGGGCTGTGGCTGTTCGGGGTGGTGGCTTGGGGCCGTGGCGGCGGGGTCGTGGCTCGGGGCCGGGGGCTTGGGGCCGGGCGGCCACGCCTGGCTACGCTGGCTTCATGTCCATTCAGCACACCGTGGTCTTCCGGCTCATCCATCCAGAGGGTTCGCCCGAGGTCGACGACTTCGTTTCGCACGCGCGTGCGGCGCTCACCTCGATCCCCGGAGTCGAGGACTTCACCGTGCGGCGACAGGTGAGCCCGAAGAGCGAACTCACCCACCAGTTCTCGATGGTGTTCGCCGACGACGCGACGTATCAGGGCTACAACGAGCATCCCGTGCATGTCGCCTTCGTCGCCGATCGGTGGGTGCCCGAGGTCGCCGAGTTCCAGGAGTATGACTTCGCCGAGGGGTGAAGTTGCGTCGCGCTCGGCGTCTTGTCTCGGAACGTCGGCTCCTCCACAGGTGCATTGATTTCGGGCATGTGCGGCAGATTGAACAGCGATGATATTTCTCTTCTGATCTGGGTCTTTGAGCCCGTGGAATGTCAGGGGCGCTCGCCAGAATGGAGGCGTGAACAACCTCGATGTCGCTGACCTGGCGGCGCTCGCAGAGCAGGTCGAGGAGGTTGTGGGCCGGTTCGTCCGCGGCGGTCTCGAGCCGGTCGGCGACGCCGTGCTGGTGGAGATCCTCACGCTAGGCGGTGGACTCCTTCGCAGCATCGAGACTCTGCTCATCGAGGGTGTCGGCGAGGTTGCGAGTCGGTCCGAGACCGGAGACCGCGAAGCACGGCTGACGTCCCGCTTCGGATGCCACGACGTGAGCGAGTTGGTGCAGCGCACCACCCGCGTCAGCGCGCAGTCGGCGTCGCGGCTGCACCGTGCGGCCCGGGCTGTCGATCGCGAATCCTCGATCGTCACCGGCGAGAAGCTGCCCGCGCGACTCCCGGCCATGCGTGAGGCGCTTCTCGCCGGTGACGTCGGGGTGGATGGAGTCCTCGCGGTCGCCGGCGCGCTCACGGCTCTCGAGCGCCGAGTCGAACGAGATGCCGTGCTGGCCGCCGATCAGGCGCTCGCGGCGACGGCTCGAGGTGAGGGTCCGGATGCCGCGCCCCCGGCGTGTGCCGACATCCTGCGCTTGCACGCCACAGCGTGGGCGGCCGCGCTCGATCAGGACGGCAGCGAGCCCCGCGAACGCGAATCGCTGCACGCGCGGGGGATCTCGCTCGGCCAGCCCCGTCGCGGGATCGTTCCCATACGCGGTGGCCTGCTGCCGGAGGTGGCGGCGCAGTTTCAGCGCATCTGCGACGCATTGTCCCTCCCCCGCGGAGGTGACGACACCGGCGGCGTGCGCTTCAACCCCGATGCCGACGGCGCCGCGGAGGGGGCCGACTTCGTTCCGCCCGACGAGCGACGGCCGGCACAGCGTCGCCACGACGCATTGGCCACCGCGTTGTTCGCGGCGGCCGCGAGCGGCACTCTGCCCACCATCGGAGGTGCCGCGCCGACTCTAGTCGTCGCGGTTCGCGAGTCCGATCTGCTCAACGGGCGTGGGGTCGTGCACTCCGACAGCTGCAGCGAGCCGATGCCGATGGGTGCCGCACATCGAGTCGCCTGCGCCGGCGCGATCCAGCGAATCGTGCTGAGCGAAGACGGGCGCATCGTCCAGATCGGCACGGAGGAGCGGGTCTTCAACCGTCGCCAGCGTCGCGCGATCGCTCTGCGAGACGGTGGCTGCATCATCCCCGGGTGCGGCGTTCCGGCTGCGTGGTGTGAGATCCACCATGTCGTCGAGGCTGCACGTGGCGGACCCACCCACCCCGACAACGGCGTCATGCTCTGCTGGTTCCATCATCGATTCCTGGAGTGGCACCAGTGGAAGATCCGAATGAACCGCGGCGTTCCCGAAGTGCAGGCGCCGCCATGGAACGACTCGTCGGGTCGGTGGCGTCCGGTCACGAAGTCTCGGGTGCGACTAACGGAGCTTCTGGTGAAGCGGACGTGACGGAATCGGCGAGAAGGTGGGCGCGTTCCCGCATGCAGCCGTTCCAGCGACGAGCGTCAGAGTCCGCGCGCCCCGCGAACGAGTCCGGCGTACACCCCGGCGCTCGGCTTGGGCGTGCGCTCGAAGGTCTCGCGATCGACGCTGTGCAGCCCGAGCTTCGGACCGTAGCCGAAGATCCACTCGAAGTTGTCCATGAGGGTCCAGTGGCAGTAGCCGAGGACCGGGACACCGGCATCCATCGCCGCTTTCAGGCCCACGAGCGACGGCTCGATGAACCCGGCACGAACCGTGTCGTCTTCGGTTCCCACGCCGTGCTCGCTCACGAGGATGGGGACGCCCGCGACCGAGTAGGCGTACTCGACAGCGCCGCGCAGGGAGTCGGGCTCCACAGGGGTGCCCATCCCGTTTATCGTCGCACCGGGCTCGGGGGGCAGCTGGCCGTCGGGACCGTAGACGATCTGCTCGTAATTCTGCACGCCGACGAAGTCGTCGTCGCGGGCGAGCTCGAGCCAGTGGTCATAGACCTCGGCGCGCTTGCGGTCTCGCGTCGCCTCGCCTCCGGGACCGGCGACATCGTCCACCATGGCGAGCGAGAGCCCGACCGGCAGGTCGGCGCGACGAGCCTTGATCGCGGCCTTCGCCTCGCGGTGCGCTGCCGTCATCCCGACGCGCATTCCCGCGAAGTCCTCGCGGAGCATCACGTTGCCGGCGCGGTAGCGCTCGACTCCGGCGGCGTGGGATGCCGCGGCCAGCGTCGCGCGTTCGAGCTCCACCACGAACTCCGGCAGATGCGCCCAGGTCAGCATTTCGGGCAGGTCGGGCTCGTTGAAGGTGACGGCGAGCTCGATGCGATCGCCCAAGCGGTCCATCACCACCCCGCAGTACCGAGCGAAGAGCGCCGGCGCCTCGGGGTCGAGCCACGCCCCACGCCGCGCGAACCAGTGCGGCGACGTGAAGTGGTTGAAGGTCACGATCGGGGCGAGGCCGCGGGCGCGGCATCCGTCGACGAGAGCTTCGTAGTGGGAGAGGGCTTCCTCCGAGAACTCTCCCTCGACCGGCTCGATGCGGGCCCACTCCACCGAGAAGCGGTAGGCGTTGAGGCCCATGCCTGCGACGAGGTCGAGGTCGGACTCCCACAGCTCCCAGCCGTTGGTCGCCCTGCCGGAGCGGTCCTGGAACACGGTAGGCGTGACGTTCTCGAGGAACCACGTGTCGCTGTCGACGTTGTCTCCCTCGTTCTGGTGACCGGCGGTGGCGACCCCCCACAGGAAGTCGGCGGGGAAGGCGGGGAGGGTCATGAGAGGTCCTTTCGCGGGACGGTTCGGCGCATCGGCGGGATCGGGGAGGTCACTCGGACCACGGACAGGTGAAGGAGTGGATGCCAGGGCCGACCTCATCGTTCGCCCCATCGGGCAGTTCGATGGTCGCGGCCGTGCCCTCGGGCACCTCGGCCTCCAGCGCGAACATGCCCTCGTCGAGACGCCACTCGGATCGGATCACTCCCCGGGGCGTGTCCACCGACGCGCGGGCCCACGTGAGTCCGCCGCCCGGCAGCGGCGCGATCCGTACGCGCCCGTAGGCGGCGGATGCGGCATCCGGAACCTCGTCGAGGCGGATGCCCGCAACGTGCGTGTAGAGGAAGGACACGACCGCGGCTTTGCTGTAGTGGTTGAGCGAGCCGCGCACCGAGCCGTCGTCGGCGATCGCGTCCCACCACTCCCACGCCGTGGTCGCCCCGTGCTCCAGCATGCCGAGCCAGGAGGGCACGCCCGTCGAGAGCAGCGTGGCGTATGCGGTGTCGACCCGCCCGTGGTCGGCGAGGGCGGGCAGCAGCTGGCCGGTGCTCAGGAACCCCGTGCCGAGGTGGCCGTCGGCGTCGGCGATGACTCCGGCCAGCCGCGCGGCGGCCAGCGGGGATTCGTCGTGGTCGAAGAGCTCGAAGGCGAGCCCGCGTGCGTAGTTCGCCTGCGATTCGATCGACACGCGCCCGGGCCCGACGATGAACTCGGCGCGCCAAGCGTTCCGCGCGCCGTCGGCGATGCGCTGCGCCCACGCCTCGAGCTCGGCGTCGCCGACCACCGCAGCCGACGCCGCCAGGAGCCGCGCCGACCGATGAAGGAACGCCGTCGCGACGATGCTGTGATCTGCGGACGGGTCCGGCCGCGGCGGTACGCCCGGCTCCAGCCATTCGCCGAAGTGAAACCCGGAGTCCCAGAGGAACTCCTCGTGCGGCGCTGCTTCAGGGCGCGACGCAGCGCGGTCGGGATGCCGTGACCCGGCAGCTGCGCGGGACGCGTAATCGACCCACTCCCACATCGACGGCAGCCGTCGACGGAGAGCTTCGAGATCGCCGTAGTGCCGCCAGAGCGCCCACGGCACGAGCACCGCGGCATCCCCCCACCCGGCCGACCCGGCCGACAGGTCTTCGAAGACGATCCCAGACGGCCGGTCGCCGGCGGGATTGGGGATGACGGTCGGCACGCGGCCGTCATGCCACTGGTCGGCGGCGAGGTCGTCGAGCCACTTCGTCGAGAACGCTTCGACATCGTAGAGCAGCGCAGCGCTGTCGACGAAGACCTGCCAGTCGCCGGTGAACCCGCTGCGCTCGCGCTGCGGGCAATCGGTCGGGATCTCGCACGCGTTGCCGAGAAAACTCTGGCGGGCCAGCTCGTGCAGGGCGTCGAGGCGGGTATCGCTGCAGGCGAAGTCGCCGATGGGTCGCAGTTCGCTGTGCACGACGATGGCGCGCACCGACGAGGCGTCCCATCCGGACGGGACGCCGTCGATCTGGGCATACCGGAAGCCATGAGTCGTATGCCGCGGCTCGAATACATCGCCCGCAACGCCCGCCGAGATCACTTCGTCGATCTGCCCGGCGGGCAGCCGTTCGCCGGTTGAGAAGACGAAGGCCCGCAGGTTCTCCGTCGAGACGAGTCCGTCAGCATCGAGCACCTCGCCGTGGGTGAGGGTCAGCCGCGTGTCGCGTGCGCCGAGGTCGTCGATTCGCAGCCAGCCGTTGATGTTGCGACCCGCATCGATCACGACCGTGCCCTCGCGTGGCTGCGTCACACCCGCGGGTGCGAGCGTCTCGATGCGCCGCACGCGGACAGCGGATGCCTCGACCAGCCGGTCGCGGTCGTCGTACAGCCCCCCCGACGCGATGTCGACCGGCTGCCACGGGCGGTCAACGTCCCCGAGCCGGAAGTCCACTGCCTGCCCGTCCATGAGATCCGCACGCGTGATGCCGCTCGGACGCGAGTGCCACGCGCCATCCGTCACGAAGCGCACCGGACCCGCCTCGATCGCGAGCAGCAGCGCCGTCTCGTCGCCGTATCCGTCGGCTCGGCGCTCGAAACCGTGGCGGCCGCGGAACCAGCCGTCGCTCAGCAGCGCCTCGACGCGGTTGACGCCGGGTCGGAGCAGTCCGGCGACGTCGTAGGAGAAGACCTGCAGGCGCTTGCGGTACGCCGTGAAGCCGGGCACGAGCTCGTCCTCGCCGACCCGATCCCCGTTGAGGAACACCTCGACGAGCCCGTGCGCCGTGACGCGCAGCGTGGCTGCATCCGGCACGTCCACCATGGTGAACTCGGCACGGAGCTCGTACGCGGGTCGCTGTCCGGGCGCGGCCACAACATCTTCGTGCGGCCGGATCCAGGTCGCACGCGCGACGGCGTCGACGGTCACGAGCCCAGCTTGTCTCTCAGGTAGGTGATGGCGAGGTCGAGCTGCGGCACCGGATCGGTGCCGAGGAACACGTGATCCGCACCCGCGACACGCACGAGCTCGGCCTCGACGCCCGCCGACTGCAGTGCCGCGAGGAGCTGCTCGCTTTGCCCGATCGGCACGAGGGCGTCGCTCTCGCCGTGCACGAGGAGGAACGGCGGTGCTCCGGCCGCCGCGTGCGTGACGGGCGAGACGAGCCTCCGGCCGTCTTCACGCGAGAACGCCGAGCCCGCGAGCAGCACGTCGATCGGCTCGACCGCACCCTGATCGCCCTTCGCCTGGAGCTCCTCGATCCACTCCTGCGGCATCGAGCTGAAGAACGAGGGCAGGGTGTCGACATCCGCAACGCCGTAGAAGTCCACGACTGCGCCTACGGCGCTCGACGGGCCGACCACTCCCTCGGAGCCCTCGAAAGCAGGGTCGGCGATCAGCGCGACGAGTGCCGCGAGGTGCCCGCCGGCCGACTCGCCCCACACGCCGAAACGCGCCGAGTCGATGCCGAGCTGCGGCGCGAAGTACCGGAGGTAGCGGATGGCGGCCTTCGCGTCGTGCAGCTGCGCCGGAAACGGCGCCTCACGCGAGTGACGGTAGTCGATCGAGGCGACGGCGAGCCCGGCATCTATCGCGCCCTGGAACAGCCGGCCCGCAGGCCAGTAGTCCGGTGGCGCGAGTCTCGTGCCGAAGAGCCAGGCTCCGCCGTGGATCCACACGACGCAGGGGACCGGTCCTGAGCGGTCGGTCGGCACATAGAGGTCGAGCTGCAGTGGACGATACCCGTCCGGCATCGCGTAGGTGAGTGCCCGATGGATGTCGGCGCCGATCGGATGCTGCAGCTCGGCGACGCCCGGGGCGTAGTACGCCGGCGGCTGGAAGCCCGGGTCCTCTTCGTCGATGGCGTATCGCGCGGCATCCGTATCGGTCATGACGCTCCTTCGCGTTCGATCAATTTCATACAGTGAAAGGTAGTTTCATTATCGCACAGAAGCGACGGCGATCGCGATCGGGGTTGATCGTGATCGAGACGCTCGCCGATTACGGGGGCGGAGCTCGTACTCGCCTGCCGGCTCATGCGCGAGAAGGCGCACGAGTATGAGGGGGCCCGATTCGCGCGGAGCGCGGGCGAGGCTAGTCGTCCGTCTCGCCGGGAGAGGGCGACTTCCTCCGTTCGAGGCGCCAGTGGATCTCGTGGGTCGTGGGATGCCGCCACTCCCGCATGCGGTATTCGTAACCCGGGAGCAGCACGATCGGGATCGGATCAGGCGATGCCGGCGCTACGGCACCCACCACGATCTTCGCCTCCAACGGGATGAAGGGCGACTGCGCCGGAATCGGCGCTGTGACGATCTCCACGGGGTCTCCATACGGACGCGGCATAAGACCTGAACGTAGCACGGGAGGCCAAGCTCTGAGCCATACTCTCATGATAGATGCTCTATAGAGACATGATAGACTACCGTGCAGGGGTTGCTGGGGAGCAGCCTCTGCGATGCGGACAAACTGTGTCCGCCGGGCCGGCATGGCGGTTCACAGGAGGTCTCGCACCGACGCATCGCCGCGAGCGCCGTCGGCCGGCACCGGCGGCGCTCGTGCGTCGATGCACCAGCACGATCGCGACCGTGGTCGCTGAGGCCGCGGACTTCGCGGCCGGTTCGCTGCGCGGACGGCCGTTCAGGGCGCGTCGGCCAGGATCTTCTCGATCACGATGCGGGATGAGCGCGCTTCGGCTTCGGGATCGTGCGAACCGGATGCATCCGACAGCACCAGCATCGCCTTCCACAGCGCCCACGCCCGGCCGCGCACCCACACGTCGTCATCCCACCGCAGAGCGCAGCGGAACACATCGCGGGCCGAGTCATCGAACATCGTCCATGCGATCGCCAGGTCGCATGCCGGGTCGCCGACTCCCGACGTCCCGAAGTCGATCACCGCGGCCAGCCGCCCTTCGCGGAGCAGCAGGTTGCCGTGAGCGATGTCGCCATGGAACCAGACGGCGGGCGCGGTGATCTCGGTCCCGAGCGCGGCATCCCATACCTCGCGCGCCGCGACCGTGTCGATCACGCCGTCGAGTCGCTCCAATGAGCGCACCACGTCCTCCTCGTAGACGCGCGGATGCGCCCCGCGCCAGAAGCTGTGCGCGCCCGGCGCGGGGCCGTCGGTGGCGTCGACATCGGCGAGCGCGGTGAGGAATCGGGCGACGTCGCCCGCGAACTCGTCCAGATCGTCGGGCATCGCTTCGGCCGCCGGCACACCCGTGATCCAGCGGTACACCGACCACGGGCGGTCGAACTCGGGTGTCGGCACTCCGTGCCCGACGGGCTCGGGCACCTGGAGCGGAACGTGCGGGCCGATCGCCGGAAGCCAGCGCTGCTCCTTCGCGACCGCGGCCGCATATCCGTCAGCGCTCGGGAGTCGGACGAGCAGCTCGTCGCCGAGCCTGAAGGTGCGGTTATCCCACCCGCCCGGCGTCACGCGGCGAATCGCCAGATGACTCCATCGCGGGAACTGCGCAGACACGAGCCGCCGCACGAGCGCGTCGTCGATCTCCACCCGACCAGTCTGTCGTGCGCGGGTTCAGACGCGGAAGACAGGCTTACCCGCTGAAGGAGCGGACGAGTTCGGCGTACACGGCGGCGCTCGGCTTTGCGGTGCGCTCGAAAGTCTGCCGATCGACGCTGTGCAGGCCCAGCTTGGGGCCGTATCCGCCGATCCACTCGAAGTTGTCCATCAGGGTCCAGTGGCAGTAGCCGAGAACCGGGACGCCGTGCTCGATCGCCTGTGCGAGGCCATCCAGTGATGGCTCGAGGAACCCGGCGCGCAGCGAGTCGTCTTCGGTGCCGATTCCATGTTCGCTCACGAGGACGGGCACTCCACTGACCGAGTGCGCGTACTCGACCGCGCCGCGCAGCGACTCGGGTGCGACAGCGGTACCCATCCCGTTGACGGCCACGCCCTCGGGAACCGGCAGGGGGCCGTCGGGACCGTAGACCTCGCGCTCGTAGTTCTGCACGCCGACGAAGTCGTCGTCGCGGGCGAGCTCGAGCCAGTGGTCGTACACCTTCGCGCGCTTGCGATCGCGCAGCTCCTCGCCGCCGGGAGCGGCCACGTCATCGATGATCGCGATCGACAGGCCCACCGGCAGGTCGGGGCGCCGAGTCTTGATGGCTGCCTTCGCGGCCCGGTGACCCTCCGTCATCCCGGCGCGCATGGGGGCGAAATCCTCGGGGACCATGACGTTGCCGGCGCGGTAGCGCTCGACGCCGGCCGCCTCGCTCGCAGCGTCGAGGGTCGCGCGTCCCAGCTGCACGACGAAGTCGGGCATCTCGATCCACGTCAGCATCTCGGGCAGGTCGGGCTCGTTGAAGGTGAGGGCGAGCGCGATCCGGTCGCCGAAGCGGTCCATGACGACGCCGCAGTACCGGGCGAAGAGCTCGGGAGCCTCGGGGTTGAGCCACCCGCCGCGCTTCGCGAACCAGTGCGGCGACGTGAAGTGGTTGAAGGTCACGATCGGCGCCAGACCGCGCGCGAGGCATCCGTCGACGATCGCCTCGTAGTGCGCGAGCGCCTCGTCCGAGAACTCCCCCTCGGTCGACTCCACACGAGCCCATTCGACCGAGAATCGGTAGGCGTTGAGCCCCATACCCGCGACGAGATCGAGGTCGGACTCCCACAGCTCCCATCCGTTCATGGCCTTGCCCGAAGGCTCGCGGAAGATCGTCGGCGTGACGTTCTCCAGGAACCAGGTGTCGCTGTCGACATTGTCGCCTTCGTTCTGGTGCCCGGCCGTGGCCACGCCCCAGAGGAAGTCGGCGGGGAAGCGGGATGCGTGCATGAGTGATCCTCTCTGAGCCTTCACCATCATGTCTTACACGTTCATTCTATGAAAACAGCTTTCATTGTATAACGAGATCTTCGCAATCCCGCCCATCACTGGGATTGATGGGCGCATAGCAGACGGGCGATTCCCCGATGCCTGGAGTCGGCTGAAGCTGGATCCGAGAGCACATGCGCCCTGCCTGTCGCGCGTTCACGGACGGAAGCAAAAGCTTGTTCATTCTGTGAAAGCATGTTTCACTAGAAACAGTGAACGCGAAGCAAAGTTAGGCGCCCGCTAACGCACCTCAGAGTGAATCCGAATGGCCAAACGTGCCGGAGGTCGGCACTCTGAACCAAACGGATCGCATTCCCGACAGCGATCCGTGACACCGAAGTCCGCAGCAGCACACCGATCACAGGAGATCAGGATGTCCCGAATCACCACAGCACGTGGCGCCGCCGTCATTGCGGCCGTCGCAGCATCAGCCCTCGTTCTCAGCGCATGCTCCGGTTCCGGCGGAGGAGGCGAGAGCGGCGCCCCCGTCGACACCTCGAAGCTCATCATCGGGCTCGACTCCGACCAGGCGGCCCTGGGCTATGACCCGGTGCGGTACGGCACCGGCCAGCGGATGTTCTTCGAAGGCATCTATGACTCACTGTTCCGCCTGGACGAGGAGGGCCAGGTCGTCCCCGACCTGGTGACCTCGTTCGAGTACAACGAAGACAGCACACAGCTGACGCTCGATCTCGACACAGAGGCGACGTTCGACGATGGCAGCACCCTGACGGCCGACCTGGTCAAGCAGAACCTCGACGCCCGTGGTGGCGCCGATCTGTCCGCTTACAGCGGGTTCGCGGAAGGCGGACAGAACGAGATCTCCGACGTGACCGTCGTCGACGACGACACCGTGACGCTGACTTTCACGAGGCCCCAGGCCGGGTTCGAGGCGAACCTGGTGATGCCGGGTGGAGCAATCGTCGGCCCGACCGGAGCGGCTGATCGCGCGACTCTCGACTCGACACCCGACGGGTCCGGCCCGCTCAGCATCGACGCGGACGCAACAGTGAAGGGCAATTCCTACCTTCTCGTCAAGAAGGAAGACAACCCCGACGCGGAGAACTACCCGTTCGACTCCTACGAGTTCCGCCCCATCCTCGACCCGCAGGCACGCGTGAACGCGGCGATCTCGGGTGAGGTCGATCTGGCGAATATCGGCTCCGACCAGCAGGCCCAGGTCGAGTCCGCCGGCACGGGACTGGTCGCCAACGGCGGCACCGTCCAGAACATCATCGCGTTCGACAAGAAGGGCGCGCTCGGGCCGCAGTGGGCGGACCCGCGTGTGTACCAGGCGCTGTCGATGGCGATCGATCGTGAGACGTACGTCGGCGCGGTGCACCCGGGCAATCTCCCGACCGCGAACGCGATGCCCGCCGACAGCCCGGGTTTCCTTCCCGAGCTGGACGAGCAGTACGCATACGACCCCGAGGGCGCCAAGGAGCTCCTCGCCGAGGCCGGGTACCCTGACGGATTCGCCTTCGACTTCACGATCAACCAGGGCAGTCAGCGCGATCTCGAGGCGCTGCAGCCCTACTGGGAGGCCATCGGGGTCAAAATGACGCTGAAGAACGCCGCCTCGACCGAGGAACTGTTCGCCGTCGTCTCCACTGAGCCGCTCGGTGGCCCGCTCCCGCTGACGTGGACGAACCCGCTGGGCAACGTCTTCGGTGTGCTGTTCGGCTTCGCGAACTTCCACAAGGCGGAGAACCCGGACATCCAGGCCGCGGCCGGCGCGTACGGGGCAGCGCAGGACGACGCCGCCAAGGAGACCGCGCTCCAGGACCTCAACCGCGCGATCGTCGACTCGGGGTGGCTCATCCCGCTCTACGAGCAGCTGTCGCCGTGGGCGTACAACGAGGCGAAGGTCGCGGAGCTCACGTTCCCGGGCGCCGAGTCGTTCCCGATCCTGTCAGCCATCCAGCCCGCATCCTGAGCCGATGCCGGTGCCGGCGACTCTGCGCCGCCGGCACCGGCATCCCAAGGAGTTCTGATGCTCATCTTCGTGTTGAAGCGGGTCGCCTGGGCGATCCTGACGCTGTTGATCGCGTCGTGGATCGCGTTCGTGCTCGTCCACCTCTCGGGTTCGACGCCCGGTGGTGTCGCGCTCGGCCAGTCGGCGACCCCCGAGCAGGTGTTCGCCTACAACGAGTCGGTCGGCTGGTACGACCCGTGGATCCAGCAGTACCTGGCGTGGGTCGGCCAAGTCCTGCAGGGCAACCTGGGCGTCTCACTCATCGACGGGCGTCCCATTGGTCCCGACATCGCGAAACGCCTTCCCGTGACGGCGGCGCTCGCGTTGGGCGGCACGATTCTCAGCGCGGTGATCGGCATCGTCCTCGGTGTTGTCGCCGCCGTCCGCGGCGGTGCCGTCGACCGGGCCATCACCGTCATCACCGGCATCATGCTGTCGCTGCCGGCCTTCTGGGTCGGCATCCTTCTCGTCTATGTCTTCGCAGTGCAGATGCGGTTGCTGCCGGCGACGGGCTTCGTACCGTTCGACGTCAGCCCTGAGAAGTGGTTCAAATCGCTGGTGCTGCCTGTCCTCACGATCGCGCTCACGTCAGCCGGATTCATCGCCCGCCAGACCCGTGCATCGATGGCGGAGTCGCTCGCCCAGGAGCACATCCGCACGCTCCGTGCGGTCGGGACCCCCACGAATCGCATCGTCTACGTGCACGCACTCCGCGGCGCGAGCCTTCCCATCCTCGCCAGTGTGGCGGTCCAGTTCATCGTGCTCTTCGGCGGCTCGGTGATGATCGAGCTGCTGTTCGCGCTCCCCGGCATCGGCCAGGCCATGCAGGCAGCCGTGGGCTCCGCCGATCTGCCGTTCGTGCAGGCGCTCGTCCTGGTGGCGACACTCGTCGTCGTCTTCGTGAACGTGCTGCTGGAAACCCTCAACCGCACCCTCGACCCGAAACTGCGCACATCATGACCGTCTCGACCACAGCGATCCTGACCATCCGCCGCTCCGAGCGCAAGCGGGGCGGTCGGCTGAGGTCGCCCACGGCGATCCTCGCGCTGATCTGGATCATCGGTCTCGTCATCGCATCGCTCACCTCGCCGCTGTGGCTGCGCTACGGACCGCTCCAGCAGGATCTGAGCGCAGTCCTGCAGGGTCCGTCTGCCGCACATCTCCTCGGCACCGATGAGCTCGGGCGGGACCTTCTGTCGCGCATCGTGACTGCCGCAGCGCCGACACTCGCGATCGCCTGCATCCCCCCGCTCGTCGCGGTGCTCGTCACGGTGCCGGTCGTGCTCTGGGCCGCTCGCAGCATCCGTGGTGAAGGCATCATGAACCGGATCAGTGAGATCGTGATGTCGCTTCCCGGGATGGTCATCATCCTCGCGTTCATCGCGGCCGTCGGCACGAACATGCCGCTGGTCATGGCGCTGTTCGGTCTGCTGCTGTTCGGTGCGCTTTACCGGATCCTGTTCGGCCAGGCGAAGTCGCTGCAGCAGCAGCTGTTCATCGAGGCGGCAGCAGTCGACGGAGTACGACCGGCCAGTGTGGGATTCCGGCATGTGCTGCCCAACATGTCGACCACCGTGATCGTGCAATTCGTCCTGTTCTTCGGCGTGGGCATCATGATGCAGGCGGGTCTGGCCTTCATCGGGCTCGGTGCGCAGCCGCCCGAGCCGACGTGGGGTGGCATGATCCAGACCGCCGCGCGCTTCATCTTCCAGGATCCGTGGATGATGGTGCCCACCGGTGCTGTCCTCGCTCTGACGATCATCGCGGCGAACGCACTGGCAGACGTCCTCTCCGGCGGTGCCGCAACGCCCCCGCCGCTCGTGGCGTTGCGGCGCAAGCGCAGCAAGGTCGCGCCGGACACGACGTACGTCCTGGCGGCCGCTCCCGAGTCGGCACCTGTGGAGTACCCGCTGGAAGCCACCGCTAATTTTCCCGTCGACACCGTCGCGGACTACTCGGAAGCAGTGGAGATCCCGGAAGACGCACCCGCTCTCAGCGCCCCCGCTGCGAGCGACCAGCAGGTGCCGAGCGGCCCCGCCGCCCCCGGAGAGCTCATCGTCGAGGACCTCGTCCTCGGCGTCGACGGCGGCCCTGCGCTCGTGACGGGTGTCTCGCTTCGTGTGCGCCCAGGGCGGGTCATGGGCCTGGTGGGTGAGTCGGGATGCGGCAAGAGCGTGACGTCGTACGCACTGCTCGGCCTGCTCTCGCCCGGTCTGTCGGTACGGTCGGGACGCATCCAATGGGGGGATGTCGACCTCGCGAGGGCAGACGAGAAGACGCTCGCCAAAGTTCGCGGCCATGACATCGCGTTCATCTCGCAGGAGCCGAGCCGCGCACTCGACCCGATGTTCACCATCGGCTGGCAGCTTGCCTCGGCCATCAAGCGAATGCGTCGGGTGGGATCGGGCGAGGCGAAGCGCGTCGCCGAACAGCTCCTCGTCGACGTCGGCATCGTAGATCCGCCGCGCGTGCTCAAGAGCTACCCGCACCAGATCTCCGGCGGCATGGCGCAGCGCGTCGCGATCGCCCTGGCGCTCGCCGGATCTCCGCGGCTGCTCATCGCTGACGAGCCCACCACGGCTCTGGATGTCACGATCCAGGCCGAGATCCTCGCGCTGCTGCGCGGGCTCATCGCCGCGCGCGGGATGTCGATCATCCTCGTCACCCACGACCTCGGCGTCGTCGCGGACCTCTGCGACGACGTGTCGGTGATGTACGCCGGCGAGATCGTCGAAACAGGCAGCGTGCGAGACGTTCTCGTGCGTCCCGAGCATCCCTACACGATGGCCCTCCTCGCAGCGGACCCGCACGCCATCATCGATTTCGAGGGCACGACCCGACTCGCCTCGATTCCGGGCCAGGTGCCCCTGCCCGGATCGTGGACGACCGGATGCCGCTTCGCGCAGCGCTGCCGGTTCGTCGAAGCGGCCTGCATGACGCCCATCCCGCTGCTCGCGAGATCGCAGGGTGACGGCGGCGTGCGCTGCATCCGCCGTGACGAAGTGCGCGGCAGACAAGAGGAATGGCGTGAGCCGGTATCGATCGGAGGAGAACTGTGACCGACCTCCCGCTCGTGAACACGGACGGCGATGCCGCGACTTCGCCGCTCCTCGAGGTGCGCAACCTTGTCGTCCGCTACAACAAGAAGGGTCCGGCCGCCGTCGACGACGTGTCGTTCACGATCGCCCGCGGCGAGACTCTCGGACTCGTCGGCGAGTCGGGCTCGGGCAAGACGACCATCGGCCGCGCCATCCTCGGGCTGCAGCCGGTGACGAGCGGCCAGATCCTGTTCGAGGGCCGTGACATCACGAAGGCCAGTGCGGCCGATCGCCGCTCGCTGCAGGGGGACCTTCGCGCGGTGTTCCAGGACCCGTTCTCATCGCTGAACCCGCGACGCCCCATCGGCGATGCGATCAGCGAGCCGATGCGGGTGGCGGGTGTCGCTCGTGCGGAGCGCGATCGGCGAGTCAAGGAGGTGCTCGATGCCGTGGGGCTCGCGCCGGGTTCGGAGGCGCGCTACCCGCGTCAGTTCTCCGGCGGGCAGCGGCAGCGCATCGCGATCGCCCGCGCGCTGGTCACCGATCCGCGGCTGGTCGTCTGCGACGAGGCTGTCAGCGCTCTCGACCTCTCCACGCAAGCCCAGGTCCTGAATCTGCTCGCCGACCTGCGTTCCGGAACGGATCTCGGCTACCTCTTCATCGCCCACGACATGGCCGTTGTCGAGTTCCTCGCGCAGCGCGTGGTCGTCCTCAATCGCGGCCGCGTGATGGAGGAGGGCCCGACGCTCGAGGTGATGCGCAACCCGCGACACCACTACACGCAGGTGCTCATGGCGGCTTCGCCCGTACCCGACCCCGACGAGCAGGCCCGTCGGCGAGAGGCGTGGCAGACCCTCAAGGCCGCGGCACCGGTGGCGTGAAGCACGAGGCCGACCGCGCCCGCCTCGTCAATGGAATGTCGCATCGACGAGCGGCGACAGCGACTGCGCCGTGTCACGGAAGGCCTTGACCATCGGATTGCGCGTGTCGCTCAGGCTGCACAGCACGATGGTGGCGGGTTCGATGTCGTCGATCGGGATGAAGGCCAACTCGTCGCGCCGGTAGTGCTTGCTGGCGGACTGGCCTGCGATATTGACGCCCGCGCCGGCCGCGACGAGTTCCAGCAGGCCCTCAACGCTGTCCGCCTTGGGCCCGCGCTTGGGACGGGATCCGTCGGGCCGAGGGTCGACGATCCACCAGTCCACGACCTCGGGAACCCCCTTCGCGACAGCCACGAAGACCTCGTCGCCGGTCTCGAGGATCGAGATCGATTCGCGGCCGGCGAGTGGGTGGTCCGCGCGCACCACGAGCACCCGCGGCTCGCGCCACAGCGGTTCCGCGAGCACGCGCGGCGGCAGGCGCATGGGCCATGGGGCGAACACGACATCGACACGTCCTCCCTCGAGCTCCTCGGCGACATCGAAGAAGCCGAGTCTGCGCATCTCGATGCGCGCCCTCGGAATCGCCTGCATCGTCGCCGCGATCGCCGAGGTGGTGAGGCTGCCTGCGCCTGCCGCGACGACACCGACTCGGAGTGTGGGCGCATCCCGCTCGCGCCTGATCGAGCGTCCCCAGCTGAGCAGCTGATCGTGGTCGTCCTGCACCCGTCGAGCGAGGGGCAGGAGTTCACGTCCGAAGGCCGTGAGCTCGACTTTTCGGGGGCTGCGGTCGAACAGCCTGACGTCGAGCTGCTGCTCGAGCCTGCTGATCTGCTGACTCAGCGAGGGGGGTGTGATGCTCAGCCGTTCCGCCGCGCGACCGAAATGCAGCTCTTCCGCGAGCACACAGAAATATCGGATCACCTGGATAGACACATCCATGCTCGAATCTTAGTCGCAGGCTAACGCCGGGTAGGGATGTCGAACTTCACTCCTCCTGCGATCCTGAACAGACTGGGGAGGTCTGGAACGGACGTGCGAGACGGCCCGACCGTTCCGTTCGGCCTAACGGCATCCACTGCATACAAGGAGGTAAGCATGACCATCTTCCCCGCTGACGACCCCGACAAGCTGCCGTTCGCCGGCATCCTTCCCGCGGCGACGAAGCCGTTCATCCTCGGCGAAGGGAAGGGCGAGAAGTCGCTCGTCTTCGACCAGCTGTTCGAGATCCTCCTCACGGGAGATGAGACCGACGATCAGTACGGAGCGTGGACGATGAAGGCGCCGCGCGGCGACCGCATCCCCGCGCACATCCACCTCAAGACCCACGAGATCTTCTATGTCGTCGACGGCGAGATCTCCGTGTGGATGGACGACCAAGCCGACTATCACAGCAAGACCACGCTCGTCACCGGTGACTTCGCGTATGTGCCGGCAGGCATCGTTCACGCGTTCAAGATCGAGAACACCACCAAGGTGTTCGGCGTCGGCACCGCGGGCTTCGAACGCTTCTTCCACGCGATCGGTGAGAAGACCGACGCGACCGAGCCTCAGGGTGTGTACGTTCCCGACTTCAGTGTGCTGCGCGCGGCGGGTGAGAAGTACGCCACGATCTTCATGCCCGAGTTCCCGTTCAAGGACTGACGCAGCGATCGTGTCTTCGATCTTCGAGATCGACTTCGCTCAGCCGGCCGGGTTCCGCCCATTGTCGATGGATCTGCGCACGCCGGATGCCGAAGGGGCGCCTCTCATCGTGTTCCTGCACGGCGGTGGGTGGCTCCGCGGCAGCCGCAAGGTGTTCACCCCGGGAATCAGCGATGCCCAGTCTTTCGACCGCATCGTCGCGGCGGGCTTCGCCGTGGCGTCGTGCGAATACCGGCTGAGCGGTGAGGCGCGATTTCCCGCGCAGCTCGATGACGTCTCCGCCGCGCTCACGTGGCTGCAGACCCACGGCGCGGGGTACGGTGTGGATGCCTCGCGGGTGGTGCTGTGGGGAGTGTCAGCCGGTGCCACACTCGCGGCGCTGTCCGGCCTTGCCCGCGACGACGTGCTCGGCGTCGTGGACTGGTTCGGGCCGGCGGACCTGTTCACGATGGCCGAGCACGATTCGGGCGACCCGCCCGACGAGACCCGCGAGGCCCGGTGGATCGGTGGGCCTGCGGCAGAGCTGCCCGACCTCGCACGCGCGGCCAGCCCGGTGTACCAGGTGCACGCCGGTGCACCGCCGTTCCATATCTCGCACGGCACCGCCGACGAGCACGTGCCGTTCGCGCAGAGCGAGGCTCTCGCCGCCGCGCTGAGTGGCGTCGGCGCCGAGGTCGAGTTCCACCCCGTCGACGGCGGCAGGCACTTCTGGCAGGGCCTTCTAGACACGGAGCCGCTCTTCGATTCCGCGATCCGGTTCGTTCGGCGAGCGATCTCCTGACGAACCGGTTCGCGACAATGGATGCTGCAAGGATCATCGCGCCCCTGAACCCGACCGAAGCCGCACTCCGGCTGCGACCAGAGGGAATCCACCCATGAGCGGTACTCACGACATCACGCTCTCCGGAGGCGGCCACGACTTCCGCGTGCGCCTCTATTCCGCGGGGAAGCCCAGTGGCGCGCTGCTCGTCTGGTTGCACGGTGGCGCATTCATGTTCGGCACGCTGGAGATGCCCGAGGCGGATCAGGTCGGCCGGCGCCTCAGTGCCGCAGGCACCACGGTGGTCTCCGTGGACTACACGCTCGCCCCCTTGGATGCGCTGAAGGCACTCGGCCCGCCCGACCCTGATGCCGATCTCCCGTCCGCGGAGCAGTTGCGCGCGGAGGCGGAGGCCGCAGGCCCCCGCGCGCGCTTTCCCGTCGCCGGTCTCCAGGTCGTCGCCGCGTTCGACTGGGCGGTGGAGAACGCTCGCACGTACGGCGCAGATCCCGGGCGGGTGGCGCTGGGCGGGGCGAGCGCCGGCGCCAACCTGTCCGCCGGCGCAGCGATGCGACTGCGCGATCGCGCCACGACGGCGCCGCGGCTTCTCGCTCTCGTGTACCCGTCACTGCACGACGGCATCCTGCCGCCCAATGCGGAGACCGCCGAGCTCTTGCGGGACGTTCCGCCTGCGCGGCTGTTCACCCCAGAGAGCCGGGCCGCGATCAACCGCAACTATCTGCCCGACGGCGATGACCCCCACGGCTACGCCTTCGCGGGCGGCCATGACCTCGCGGGCCTGCCGGAGGTGCTGATCGTCAACGCCGAGCTCGACAGCCTGCGACCTTCGGGCGAGGCCTTCGCCGCCGAGTTGGCCGCGGCGAGCGTCGACGTCCGCGTCGTGCGGGAACCTGGTGCCATGCACGGCTATCTCAACGAGATCGGGCACCCGGCTGCAGAGCACACCCTGATGCTCCTCGACGCCGCCGTCGCTGCACGCTGACACGGGGATCGGGATTCTGCGGACTGTGGATGGCGCACACCGCGGGAGTGCGTCAGGTGGAGCGCAACAGCCGCGAGATGTCGTCGGCCGTCGCCCGCAGGCGCTCGAGCAGCGGGCCGCGCAGCGAGTCGAGCTCGTGGCGGGATGACGCCACTGCGATGTTGATGGCAGCCGCGGGACGGCCGGTGTCGCGACCGAACACAGGAACCGACACTGATCGCAGGCCGGCGGCGACTTCCTGGTCCTGCAGCGAATACCCCTGCTCGCGGATGACGGCCAGTCGTCGGCGAAGTTCAGCGAGCGACTTCGCTGCGTTGGGTCCGGCGTCCGCTCCGAAATCGTGGCGGGCGAGCGTCACCGCGAGCTCATCATCGCTGAGATATGCCAGCAGCAGTTTGCCCATCGACGTGTAGGCGGCAGGCAGTGTCGAGCCGACCTGGATGTTCGCCGTCACGAGGTCGGAGTTGCGCAGCCGCGCGAGATACAGCACCTGATCGCCGACCAGCACACCGAGGTTGACCGTCTCGCCGGACTCTTCGGCCAGGTGGCGGAGGGGCTGCTCGCTCAGTTGGACGAGACTCGATCCGCGCAGCGCAGCCGAGCCGAGCAGCAGCACAGCGACGCCCGGGCGGATGCTTCCGTCGGGCATCCGTTCGAGGTAGCCGCCCTCCTCGAGAGTCGCCACGACTCGGAAGGCCGTCGGCATCGGGATGCCGGTGCGGTCGCAGATCTCGCGCAGCTTGAGCGAGGTCACCGACTCGTCGAAGAGTCGCAGGACGTCGAGTCCTTTTGCGAGGGCCTCGATGCGGTATCGGCTGCCCGTCTTGGCGGGCTCTTGCTCGTCGCTCATGACACTGTCGCTTTCATTGAGTGAAACCGTAGCTCGCCTTGACCCAGCCGCACAATCTCAGTCGGCACGGAACACCCGCAGCTGCAGGGCGAGGGTCGAGTAGTACCCGACGAGCGCGGTCAGTTCGAAGACGCCATCGACCCCGATGGTGACGGATGTCTCGCTCCACAGCTCGTCGGACAGGTCGCCGTCGAGGAGGGCGATGACAGCACGCCCGACCACCCGCTCGTCGCCCGCGAAGTCCGAGACATCCGAGACCCGGAGCGCCGCGAGCTCGAGGTCGCCGAAGCCGATCGCTCGGGCGATGGCCTCGTGCGATTCGCGCTCGAAAGCGCTGCTCCAACGGGTCGCCACGAGCAGGATCGCGAGCTCGCGCATCCGATCGGTGAATCCCGTGCGGTACCGGATCGCGGCGCCGAGTTCCTGTTGTGCCGTGCCTACCGCAGGGGAGCGCAGCATCACGTCGAACGGCCCGCGCAGCGACCCGTCCGTCGAGGTGAGTGCGAAGTGCTGGGGACCCTGCGCGCGGGGGCCACCGACGATTGTGTCGTACAGAGCACGCTGGTCGGGAGCCAGTTCGCCCGGTGTGAGTGGGCGGATGCGCGATGTCATGCGAATGAGCTCCTTCCGGCTGCTATGCCCTCGGTCAAAGGCTATTCAACCAGCAAAAGTAACTTTCGTTTAGTAAATGCCCGAGTCTGTGGGAGTCGACGACATTCACCGGCGATCTTGTGCGTCGGCCTCGTTTGACACGTCGAGGCTGGTCGGATAGATTCATTGAACGAAAGTAACTTTCGCGCAATGAATTCCCGACTCAGATCGCAAGGAGGCGTCGATGTCGATCGAGGCCATGGTCGAAGCCCGAACGGACGCCGACTGGCTCGGACTGCACGGCGCGCGGGTGCTCGTAGCGGGCGCCGGCGGTATCGGCGGGGCGTGTGTGCTCGCCTACGCACGAGCCGGCGCAGGCGTCGTGGTCGTCGATCGCGACCGCCGGGCGCTGGATGCGATCGGGTCCGAGCTGACCGCGATCGGCGCACGTCACGAGCTGATCGAGGCGGACCTCACGGAGCATGGCGCCGGCGCTCGCGTCGTGACTGAGGCCGTCCAGCGGCTCGGAGGTCTCGACGTGGTGCTGCACGCCGTCGGCATCAACGATCGGCGTCCGATCCTCGAGTTCACCGAAGACGAGTGGGACCACATCCTGCGCGTCAATCTCTCGTCGGTCTTCGGGCTGGCGCAGGCCGCTGGTCGCCACATGGTCGGCCAGGGCTATGGGCGGGTCCTCGCGCTGTCGAGCGTCTCGGGCCTGCTCGCCCACCACTCGCACGGTCCGTACGCGGCATCCAAGGGCGGCATCAATCAGCTGCTCAGAGTGATGGCCCGCGAATGGGCGGCCTCGGGCGTGACCGTCAACGCGCTTGCTCCCGGCTACATCGAGACGCCCCTCACGGCGGGCGAACTCGCCAAGCCAGGCAAGCGCGAGGACCTCGAGAGCCTCGTGCCGGCAGGCAGGCTGGGCACGCCCGACGAGCTCACCGGCCCGGCGCTGTTCCTGTCCTCACGCCATGCCGGCTTCATCACCGGCCACGTGATGTACATCGACGGCGGACGCACGCTGGTCTAGGACTGAAGAACGAAGATTGGACAGAACATGACGGATTCCACCCCGCAGATCTTCCCCCGGTTCGCAGGCAAGACCGTGCTCGTCACGGGTGCCGGCACCGGCTTCGGCGCCGAGATCGCGGTGCGCGCCGCGCAGGAGGGCGCCAAGGTCGCCGTGCACTACCGCTCATCGAGGGCGGGTGCCGAGGCCACTCTCGAGCGCATCCGCGAGGCGGGCAGCGACGGCATCCTGGTTCAGGCCGACATCGGCTCGTGGGACCAGATCAAGCGCATGGCCGACGAGGTGTGGGCGGCGTTCGGCACGCTCGACGTGCTGATCAACAACGTCGGCGACGTCTCGAGCGAGCAGATGAACTGGGATGAGCTGACCCAGGAGGCCCTCGATGCGGTCATCGACATCGATGTCAAGGGCACGCTGCTCATGACCCACGAATTCGGGGCGCGGATGCTGGAGCAGGGCCACGGCAACATCGTGCAGGTCGGCTCCACCGTGATCGTCCGCGGCTCCGCGCGC
Source organism: Microbacterium pumilum (assembly GCF_039530225.1). Taxonomy (NCBI): domain Bacteria; kingdom Bacillati; phylum Actinomycetota; class Actinomycetes; order Micrococcales; family Microbacteriaceae; genus Microbacterium; species Microbacterium pumilum. Next base: position 159,709 of record NZ_BAAAOH010000001.1, on the reverse strand, counting down.
GCCCCGCAGTATGCCGCCGCGAAGTACGCCATCCTCGGCATCACGAAGTCCTACGCCAAGGCGTTCGCTCCGTCCGTGCGCGTGAACACGTTCGCGCCGGGCTTCATGGAGACCGAGCGCCTGCTCAATCGTGAGGACTGGAAGGGCGGGCGCCGCGAGGTGCTGATCTCGCAGACGCCGATGGGCGTCATCCCACCGCCCGAGTTCGTCACCGGCGCCTGCCTCTGGCTCGCGACCGACGAGGCGGCTCACCTCACCGGTGGCTACATGCTCGCCGACGGCGGCTTCAACATGGTCGGCGCCTGACCCCCATCTCGAACCTCTCCTTCGCTCGCTGAGCGAGCGAAGGAGACGAAACGCACTGAACCAAGGAGAAACCAATGAAGCTCATCACCTTCGACGGCGGCCGGGTCGGCCGGCTCGAACTCGAAGAAGGCACTGTCATCGAACTCGACGTGCCCTCGACCCGCGAGTACTTCGAGCGCGGCGGCGACGTGAGCGAGACGGGTGAGCGTCTGAACTACGCCGACGTCAAGCTCGAGGCGCCCATCCGCCCGAAGAAGTTCTTCCACACCGCCGGCAACTTCGCCGACCACCACAACGAGCTCACGGCTGTGGACTGGTCGCACCCGGTGCACAAGGGCATCGTGTTCTTCCAGAACGTCGACGCGATCATCGGGTCGGGCGACGACATCGTCTACCCCGAGGGGCTCACGAAAGAGCTCGACTACGAGCTCGAGCTCGCCATCGTGATCGGCAAGTCGGGCAAGTTCTTCGGCCCTGACGAAGCCGTCGACTACATCGCCGGCTTCACCGTGTTCAACGACATCTCGGCTCGCGACATCCAGCGCAAGGAGATGGAATCGGGAGTCTTCTCCTTCTCGAAGGCCATCGACACGTTCTGCCCGATCGGTCCCTGGATCGTCACGGCCGACGAGGTGCCCGACATGCACGAGCTGCCGATGCAGCTACGTGTCAACGGCGAGGTGCGCCAGCAGGGCAACACCAACCAGACGCGTATCAAGTTCCCGCACCTGATCGCCTACCACTCGCCGCAGACCTACAGCGCGGGCGACCTCATCACCACAGGAACCATCTCGGGCGTGGCCGCCGTGCAGCCGAACCCGTTCGACTTCTACCTCAAGCCCGGCGACGAGATCGAGGCCGAGATCACCGGCATCGGCACGCTCCGCAACCGCGTGATCTCGTGGGAGGACCGCTACGGCGAGCCTGCCCCGCAGCGGGTCGACTGGTGAGGATCGCGAATCTCGCAGGCCGCGCGGTGATCGTCGGCCCGTCGACCGGCTCAGGGACCGACGGCGCGATCGACGTCGCCGTGGCGTCCGACGGCCGCTTCGGCCCCGATCCGCAGTCGCTGTTCGACGACTGGGACGCGTTCGCAGAGTGGGCCGCGGCGTTGGACAGAGCGGATGCGGCGACATCCGAATCGGTCGATGTCACTGAACTCGGAGCCCCCGTACCGCGACCCCGTCAAGTCTTCGCGATCGGTCTCAACTACGCCGAGCACGCGGCAGAGGCGGGATACCCGCCGGACTCGATGCCGGTCACGTTCACGAAGTTCCCGTCGTCGATCGTCGGTCCCGACACGGTCGTCGAGCTGCCCGAGGGTCACGTCGACTGGGAGGTCGAGCTCGTCGTCGTGATCGGCCGCGAGGCGCACAAGGTCGACCGTGAGTCGGCGTGGGATCACGTCGCCGGGCTCACCATCGGGCAGGACCTGTCGGAGCGCATCACGCAGCTGCAGGGCTCGGCGCCGCAGTTCAGCCTCGGCAAGTCGTTCCCCGGCTTCGGTCCGACCGGGCCGTGGCTCGTGACGCCCGACGAGTTCGCCGACAAGGACGACCTCGCGATCTCGTGCACCCTCTCGAACGAGAAGATGCAGTCCTCGCGCACGTCGATGATGCTGTACGACGTGCCCGAGCTGCTCGTGCGGATCTCGGCCGTCTGCCCGCTGCTGCCGGGTGACATCATCTTCTCGGGAACCCCGTCCGGCATCGGCAACCGCCGGACGCCGCCGCGGTTCATCGGCCCCGATGACGTGCTGGTGAGTGCGATCGAAGGGATCGGAACGCTGACCACGAGGTTCACTGCGGGGATGTGACCCTGCCTTGGCCGCGTCGCAACCCTGAAAGCGATCGCTTCGTCTCGCCGAGAGCAAATTCGCCGTTGACACGAATGGCTTTGCCCACAAAACTATGTGGATAACAGCGTGGACAACGCCGGGTCTGAACAACCCTGGGTCTGAACAACGGAGTCAACCCTTGAGGATCGTCATCGTCGGCGCCGGCATCGGCGGGCTCGCAGCCGCGCTGAGCCTGCATGCGGTCGGTGAGACCGACATCCGCGTCTACGACCGCGTCAGCGAGCTTCGTGCCCTCGGCGTCGGCATCAATCTGCTGCCGCACGCGATGCGCGAGCTCACCGAGCTCGGGCTCGCCGACCAGGTGCTGGATCAGGGCGTCGCACCGTCGACGCTCGCGTACTTCAACCGCTTCGGCCAGCCGATCTGGAGCGAACCGCGCGGCCGCGAGGCGGGCTATCGCTGGCCGCAAGTGTCTGTCCATCGCGGAGAGCTTCAGCTCGTGCTCGCCGATGCGGTGCGCGAGCGGCTCGGCGCGAATGCGCTGCAGCTCGGGCATCGTCTCGTCCGGGTCGAAGAAGGGGCGGATGCCGCCACCGCCGTCTTCGCGACCGCCGAGGGCGACACATCCGTCGTCGCAGACCTCGTGGTCGCAGCGGACGGCATCCACTCGGCCGTGCGCGCCGCGCGCCACCCCGACGAGGGTGCTCCGATCTGGAACGGCCTGACCCTCTGGCGCGGCACCGCACGCGTGCCCGCCTACCTCGACGGACGCACGATGATCATGGCCGGCGACGGCGAGCAGAAGTTCGTCGCCTACCCCTTGAGCGCACCGGATGCCGATGGCATCGCCCGTGTCAACTTCATCGCCGAGCGGCGCGGTGTCGGCTCCGAGACCGTGGACTGGAACCTCGCGGTCGACGCCGGCCCCATCGTCGCGCTCTTCCGCGATTGGCGATTCGACTGGCTCGACGTGCCTGCGGTGATCGCCGCCGCCGACGAGCTGCTCGAGTACCCCATGGTCGACCGCGACCCCATCCCGCGCTGGACGTTCGGCCGCACGACGCTGCTCGGGGATGCCGCGCACGCCATGTACCCCAACGGTTCCAACGGCGCGTCCCAGGCGATCATCGACGCGCGCACGCTGGCATTCCACCTTGCGACGGCCTCGTCGGTGGACGGTGCACTCAGCGCCTACGAGGGGCAACGTCGGCCCGCGACGTCGGCGCTCGTGCTCAGCAACCGCGGCCAGGGCCCGGAACGGGTCATGGTGCTCGCCCACGAACGGGCGCCGGAGGGTTTCACCGACATCCACGACGTGATCCCGGCCGACGAGCTCACCGGGATCTCCGCGGGGTACAAGCGGGCTGCGGGGTTCCACCCCGACATCCTCGACGCCCGTCCATCGCTGACACCGTCACCGCGATGAGCGCCGACGCAGACCGCGGCGAGAGCGCGGACCTGACCGCGAGTGCGGGCGTCGCCTTCGACTCCGCCCGCCTCGCCTCGGTCATCTCTCCGCTGCGGCGAGTACTGCTTGCGAGCGTCAGGGCCGCCGAGCGCCTGCCCGAGATCCCTGACGCTCAGATCGAGGTGGTGCGGGCATTGCCGCGCGGAGTCGTCTCGTCTCCGGGGGAATTGGCCGAGCGGCTCGGCCTCAGCCGCCCCACGGTGAGCAACCTGCTCACCACCATGGAGGCGCGCGGCCTCATCGCGAGGCGCCCCGCGGCAGACGACCGCCGGCGGGTCGAGGTGCTCGCCTCGGCGAGGGCGCTGGCGCTGTTCGAGCGATTCGACGAGGCGAGCGCCGAGCTCGTCGGCGAGGCCACGGCATCCCTCACCGATGCAGACCGCGGCGCGCTCGCGGCGGCCGTTCCGGCCCTGGAGCACCTGCGCGACGCCCTCGCCACACGGCATCCGAAATCCGAATCCCCCCATACCCGCAAGGAGGCGGAATGACCACGCTGCGCCAGCGTCTCACGCGTTCGATCGACGCACGCACTCGCAAAGGTGTCGACCTCGGTCCGTACGAGATCACGATCGAGCGCGACCTGCGCGTGCCGATGGATGACGGTATCGAGCTGCTCGCCGACCTCATCCGCCCCATCGGCGCCACGGTGCCGTCGCTGCCGACCATCCTCATCCGAGGCCCGTACGGGCGCCGCGGGCTCTTGGCCGGGTCTGCGCGGGCGCTTGCGTACGAGGGCTTCACCGTGCTCTTCCAGAGCTGCCGCGGCACCTGGGGATCGCAGGGGCTGTTCACCCCGCAGATCGATGAGCAGCGCGACGGGATGACGACGATCCGCTGGGTTCGCGCGCAGCCGTGGTTCACGGGGCGTCTGGCCATGTACGGCCAGAGCTACATGGGCTACACGCAATGGGCGGTCGCCGGTCGCATGCAGCGTGAGGATCCGCAGAACGCCCCCGAGGCGCTCGTGCTCGTGACGACGATGCCCGACTTCGGCGCGATCACCTGGGACAACGGGGCGTTCGCACTGCGCAACGCACTCGGCTGGAGCCGGATGATGCATCGCATGCGTCGCGGCGGCATCGCGCTCATCGCCATGGCCCTGCCGGACCGAAAGCTCGACAAGGCGTTCGACGTGCTGCCGCTGAGCGCGGGCGACTCCGCCGCAACGGGTGAGCAGATCCACTGGTACCAGGACTGGACGCGCTACGAAAGCCTCGACGAGGAGTACTGGACCCAGCAGTCCCACACCGCGTCCGTGCCGGATGTCGCAGCCCCGGTCTCGATGATCACGGGGTGGTACGACATCTTCCTGCCGTGGCAGCTCGACGACTTCGCGCAGCTGGTCGCGGCGGGCCGCGCGCCGCGGATCATCATCGGACCGTGGGGACACGTGTCGCCGGGCATGGGTGAACCTGCGCACACCGAGACGATCGCCTTCCTCAAAGAGACCTTCGTCGGCGCTCCCGGTGCGCGTTCGACCCCCGTGCGTGCATTCGAGACCGGGGCGGACATCTGGCACGACCTCGAGAGGTGGCCGCCGGCCGGCTCGGCGGCGGAGGACTGGAACCTTCACAAGGGAGGGACGCTCGCAACGGATGCCGCAACCGGCGGCACGACCACCTACACGTACGATCCGGGTGACCCGACCCCGGCCGTGGGTGGTCCGAGCCTGCTGCCCAAGACCGAACCCGTCGACAACAGCGACCACGAGGCGCGCTCTGACGTCGCGGTGTTCCGCAGTGCGACGCTGGCCGAACCGCTGGAGATCGCGGGCCACCCCGTGGCGCATATCCGCATGCGCTCGTCGGCACCGAGCTACGACGTGTTCGTGCGGATCACCGATGTGCACCCCGACGGGAAGTCGATGACGGTCTGCGACGGCATCCGGCGCATCGGCACGGTCGGTACCGCCGACACGGATCCGGCGCCCGACGCCGAGGGATTCCGCGAGGTCGAGGTACGGCTCTGGCCCGCATTCCACCGCTTCGCGGCGGGGCACGCGGTCGGCATCCAGGTCAGCTCGGGCGCGCATCCGAGATATGCGCGCAACCCTGGGTCCGCAGAGCCGGCCTTCGGCGCATCCGTGACACAGGTCGCGGCGCAGGAGATCTCGCACGAAAGCGCCCAGGCCTCGCGCATCGAGCTGCCGGTGTGGCACCGATGACCGCCGCGCCGGTCCCCGGCCTCGAGCCCGCGTTCGAGGTCGAGGTCGTGCTCGGACCGCTCGAAGACCACGGCCCGACTCGGCGAGGGCACCGACGAGTGGTGCCGATCGTCGGCGGCTCGGTGCGGGGCGCCTTCGACGCCGAGATCCTGCCGGGCGGTGCCGACTGGCAGATCGTGCGCGACGACGGGGCGATCGAGGTGGACGCGCGCTACACCGCGAGAACGGCGGATGCCGCGCATGTCCTGATCCATGCGACCGGCGTGCGGAGCGGTCCGCCCGATGTGCTCGAGGCTCTGCTGCGCGGCGAACCCGTGGACCCGTCCGCGTACTACTTCCGCACCGTCGTGACGCTCGAGGCGTCGTCGACCGAGCTCGCCAGCCTGCAGAACTCGATCTTCGTGGCATCCGCCGTTCGGACGGCCGACCGCGTGACGTACACGGCGTATCGCGTCACGTAGCCGCGGGCGCGTCAGGGGACGCGGAGTTCCTCGGGCTCGAGCACGATGTCGACGAGGGCGCCGTTGCGCCACAGCGTCATCTCCATGCGGCGGCCGATCGCGTGCTCGACCATTCGTCGCTGGACATCCGTCGCGCTCGCGATCGCGACTCCGTCGAGCGAGACGACGATGTCGCCCTCCTGCGCTCCGGCCTTCGCGGCAGGGCTGCCGGGCACCACGGCGGCGACCTGCATCCCGACCCGCGACCCGACCTTCGCGCTGACCTCGGGTCGAAGCCGAACTCTCGCGCCGGCGACGCCCAGCCACGCGCGGCGCACCCGCCCGGTGCGGATGAGCGCATCGATGATCTCGCGGGTCGTGGAGTTGATCGGCACCGCGAGGCCCACGCCGATCCCCGCGACCGCCGTGTTGACGCCGACCATCCGGCCCGCACTGTCGGCGAGGACGCCCCCGCTGTTGCCGGGGTTGAGCGCGGCATCCGTCTGGATCACCTCGTCCACGACGCGACCGGATTGGGTGGGCAGCGAGCGACCGAGGCCGGACACCACCCCGGCCGTGACGCTGCCGGCCAGCCCCAGCGGATTGCCCACCGCGACCACGAGCTGGCCGACGCGCAGTGCTGCGGCATCGCCCCACGGCACCGGCGGTGGTGTGGCTCCGTCCGCGAGCAGGACGGCCAGGTCGGAGAGCGGATCACGCCCCACGACGGTCGCGGTGAGCTCGGTGCCGTCGCCGAAGGCGACCTCCACACGGTCGGCTCCCGCTACCACGTGGGCACTCGTGAGCAGATGGCCGTCGGCCGAGATCACCGACGCGCTGCCCGCGCCGGCCCCCCGCGAGGTGCGCACCTCGACCGCGGCGACCGACGGCAGCACCGACTCGGCGACGCGTATCACCGCCGCTGAGTAGGCATCCATGGCTGGTTCCGGCTCCATGTCCACCATCTCAGCACTGCGCGGACGGGGTGGGCCGCGCGTTCGCCCAGGGCATGATTCGCTGCGCGGTCGCGCGCGACTCTCGGGGATGGCAGGATGCGACCCATGAGGCGCAATCCCTATCACGTCGGACTGCTGAGCGCGGGCGGCTTCGTCCTCGTGCTCGCGTTCATGATCGACATCGTCATCGGTCAGATGACGGACTACGCGACCTGGGATGTCGCAGGCGTCGCCACACTGCAGGGATGGGTCTTCGTGCTCGTCGGCGTTGCCGGGGCGATGTTCACGGGCGCGACCGTCATCAGCGGCGTCGCGTGGTCGCTCCGTCATCGAGACGCCGAGTCGATGGCTGCCGCGCGCGACGACGTGACCCGCTCTCTGAGCGAGCCGGTTCGCTGAGCCCGAGCCAGTCGCGGGGCCGCGCGCCGGTCGCGAGCCCGAGCCGGTCGCTGAGCCCGAGGCGGTGGTTGAGCCCGAGCCGGTGGCTGAGCCCGAGCCGGTGGTTGAGCCCGAGCCGGTGGTTGAGCCCGAGCCGGTGGTTGAGCCCGAGGCGGTGGCTGAGCCCGAGCCGGTGGTTTAGCCCGAGCCGGTCGCTGAGCTTGTCGAAGCGTCCGGCGTCCCCCATCGGACCCTTCGGCAGGCTCAGGGATCGATGCTCGCAGCATCCTCTACGCGAGCGGCCACCCGGTGTACGCCTCGGCGAGATAGGTACGACCGGCCTCCGACTCGACCACCGTCGAGAGCTCGCCGAGCTGGCGCAGCCGATCGAAGTCGCTCGCGCCGGGCGCGACGTGGAGCATGCTCGTCATCCACCACGAGAAGTGCTGCGCCTTCCAGATGCGACGCAGCGCCGTCTCGGCGTAGGCGTCGATCAGGCGCTCGTCGCCGTCCAGCAGCAGCGCTCGAAGCGCTCGCTCGAGCACCACGACGTCCGCAACCGCGAGATTCATGCCCTTCGCGCCCGTCGGCGGGACGGTGTGGGCGGCATCCCCGACGAGCGCCGCACGGCCCTTGCGCAGCTCGAAAGCGACGAAGCTGCGGAAGCGCAGCACATCACGCTGGAAGATCGGACCCTCCTGCAGGTCGACGCCGGGAACCCGGGCTTGGAGCTCCTCCCAGAGCTGCGCTTCGGTGAACGAGTTCGGATCGACATCCGGATCGCACTGGAAGTACATGCGCTGCACGGTGGCGCTGCGCTGACTGATCAGTGCGAACCCGTTGGCGGAGTTGCTGTAGATGAGCTCGGGCGCGCTCGGCGGTGCTTCGCACAGTACGCCGAACCAGGCGAACGGGTATTCGCGGAAGTATCCACCGGTCGACGATCCGGTGACCGCGCCGCGCACGACGCTGCGGGAGCCGTCGGCTCCCACGACGAACTCGGCGTCGATCACGAGCGGGGCGCCCTCTGCATCCACCGCGACGATCCGGGGTCGTGCGGTGTCGGCATCCTCGACGCGCTCGGCGGTCACGCCGAAACGCAGGTCCTGCCCGTCGGCGAGGCGCGCGGCGATGAGGTCCTTGAGCACCTCGTGCTGCGGGTAGAGCCAGACCCCGCGATCGACGAGGGCTGCGAAGTCGATGCGATGGCCCTCGCCGTCGAACCGCAACTCGATGCCGTCGTGACGATGACCGACCGTGCGGGCGCGGGATGCCGGTCCGATCGAATCGAGGATCGCGACGGTGCCCTGCTCGAGGATGCCCGCGCGGATCGTCGTCTCGATCTCTTCGCGCGTGCGCTGGTCGATGACGACGGACTCGATGCCGGCCTTCGCGAGCAGGTGCGAGAGCAGCAGGCCGGCGGGGCCGGCGCCGACGATCGCGACACGGGTGCGGACGGTGGTGGTCATGGGTCGTCTCCTTCGACGGGGGCGTCACCATTGTCCCGTCGGCACGCTCTCCATCGTGTACCGGTTCCCATTGAACGGGATGCGGTCAGCCGGCCGATCAGCCGCGGAAACCCAGCGCGCGCTCGATCTCGCGAGCGGCGCCGCGCAGCTCGACGAGAGCGGGATCGACCGGGGCGTCACGGGGGAGGACCACCGAGAGCGCCGCGATGACCGCACCCGTCTCGTCTCGCACCGGCACCGCGACCCCCGTCGCGATGCTCTCGATGAAGCCGGGGGCGACGGCATGGCCGAGATGACGCACCTCGGCCAGTTTGCGGCGCAGGATGGCGGCATCCGTGATCGTCTCGGGCGCCACCCGCGAGAGCTTGCCCGACAGGATCCGCTCCTGGAAGTCGCGGTCCCCATATGCGAGCAGCACGAGTCCCGACGATGAGGCGTGAATCGGCAGCCGACCCGCGATGCGCGTGACGTTCGAGCCCGAGCCGGGACCGCTGAGCCGCTCGAGGAACAGCGCCTCATCCTGCTCGAGAATCGCGAGCTGCGTGTGCTCGCGCACGCGCGACTGCACCCGCTCCATCGCCGGCATCGCGAGCTGGCGCAGCCGGAGGGCATGAGATGAGCGGGTGGCGAGCTCCCACAGACGGAGTCCGATCCTCACCCGGCGGTCGTCGTCGCGCTCGAGCAGGCCTGCCTCGATCAGGTCGCCCACGATCCGATGCGCCGTTGACGTCGGCAGCCCGGAGCGGCGTCCGATCTCGGCCGCCGTCTGCACCGTCCGCGTCGGGGTGAAGGTCTCGAGCACACGCACGATGCGGTCGGTGACCGAGTCACCCGAATCGGAGTTCGCCATACGTCGAGAATGGCATAGGCGCGGCATCCGATTCCCATCCAATGGGAAAGTGCGCCCTCAGAGGGCGTGCGTGACGCACGATAGCGTGATCCCCGCAATGAGATGGATGTCGAGGGAGACACCATGACAGATAGCCCATCGGCCGGCTCCGACGAAGAGAACTTCTCGTCCCACGTCGTGCTGGAGCAGGTCGCCGCCGCCCCCGAATCTCTGCTCGCATCGGCCGACATGCCGCCGCAGTCGCGGATCAACGACGAGATCGCGCAGTACCACCGCGAAGCTGCCGAGCGCGACGCTGCCGGGGAGCGGGTTCCCACGACGCTGTACGACTTCCCGCCGTATCGATCCAGCATCCTGCGCCATCCGACGAAGAATCCGCGGCTCGTCGACCCTGAGACGATCGAGCTGTTCTCGCCGGCCTATGGGCAGCGGGATGTCGCCGCCATCGAGTCGGACCTCACGCTGCAGCACAGCGGCGAACCGCAGGGTGAGCGGATGACGGTCACGGGGCGACTGCTCGACAGCTGGGGTCGGCCGCTCGCGAACCAGCTCGTCGAGATCTGGCAGGCGAACGCGGCGGGGCGCTACATCCATCAGCGCGACCAGCATCCCGCCCCGCTCGATCCCAACTTCACCGGCGCGGGCCGCATCGTCACGAACGACAACGGCGAGTACTTCTTCACGACGATCAAGCCGGGGCCCTATCCATGGAAGAACCACATCAACGCGTGGCGGCCGGCGCACATCCACTTCTCGGTGTTCGGATCCGGGTTCACGCAGCGGATCGTGACGCAGATGTACTTTCCCAGCGATCCGCTCTTCGCACTCGACCCGATCTACAACACGATCCGGAACGCGAAGGATCGCGAGCGCCTGATCGCGACCTACGATCACGACCTCACGGTTCCGGAGTTCTCGATGGGCTATCGCTGGGACATCGTCGTCGACGGGCCGGATGCCACGTGGTTCGAGCCGGAGGGGGAGCACTGACATGACGCACGACACCGCAGCCGCGCTCGCCGCGCGCGAACCGAAGACCCACGGGGCGACCGCCGGCCAGACCGTCGGCCCGTTCTTCGCATTCGGGCTCATCTACCCCAAGATGCACCAGGTCGTCTTTCCCCACTCGCGCGGCGCGATCGTCCTGGAAGGCACGGTCTACGACGGTGTCGGTGCGCCGATCCCCGACGCGGTGGTCGAGATCTGGCAGGCCGACTCCGACGGCTCGGTGCCCCGTGCCCGCGGCGCGCAGCGGCGCGACGACCACACGTTCACCGGATTCGGGCGCGCCGCCACGAACGACGAGGGCCACTACGAGTTCTGGACGCGCGACCCGGGCTCGGTCGACGGCGAGGCTCCGTTCTTCGCCGTCATCGTGTTCGCCCGGGGCCTTCCCGACAAGCTGCACACCCGGATCTACCTGCCCGACGACGAAGCGCTCCTCTCGGCGGATCCGCTGCTGTCCTCGCTCGACCAGGGTGAGCGCGCTACGCTCGTCGCGACGCGGACGCCTGCGGGCGGCCTTCGCCACGACATCCGGCTCCAGGGCGAGAAGGAGACCGTGTTCCTTGCCTTCTGATGACCGGTCGTTCCGGGGCGGTGAAGACGCGGCAGCCCCCGTCGACGCGGGGCTGCTCTCGCCGGTGACCGCCCGCACGCGCGGCGCGGCATCCGACGATGTCGTGCTGCGACACCTGGTCGAGGCGGAGATCTCGCTGGGACGCGCTCTCGTCTCGGTGGGAGCGGCCCCGGAGTCGATCCTCGCAGCGCTGAATGCCGCGGCGGATCCCGATTGGCTGCGCGAGATCGACATCCCGCGTCTCGCGGGCGACGCCGTCGCCGATGGAAATCCGATGATCCCGCTCATCGCGCTGCTGCGCGCGCGGGTGGCGGGCGAGGACCCGGATGCCGCCGCCTGGATCCACCGCGGTGCTACCAGCCAGGACATCATCGACTCCGCCCTGATGACACTCGGCCGTGACGTCGCGTCGCGCATCGATGCGGACCTCGGCGAGACGATCGCCACGCTCGCCCTGCTCGCCGAGCGGCACCGCGCCGATCCCGCCGCCGCCCGCACGCTCACCCAGCACGCGGTGCCGACCACGATCGGTGCGCGCGTCGCGGGATGGATCCGTGCCCTGATCGATGCACGCAGCGATCTGCACGTCGTGGCGAACTCGCTGCCCGCACAGCTCGGCGGAGCGGCCGGCACCCTCGCCGCCTTCGTCGAACAGTTCGGACCCGATACCGCCGCCGCCCTGCCGGCCCTTTTCGCCGACGAGCTCGGGCTCGCTCAGCCGCGTGCGCCATGGCACACCGAACGTCGACCTGTGACGCGTCTGGGGGATGCCCTGGCCACCGTGGTGGCGGCGCTCGGGCTCGTCGCCACGGATGTCGCAACTCTGGCGCGCACCGAGATCGGCGAGGTGTCGCTCGGTGCCGGAGGCGGATCGAGCGCCATGCCCCACAAGCAGAATCCCGTCGACGCCGTGCTGATCCGCTCCGCCGCGCTGCGCGCTCCCGGCCTGGCCGCCCAGCTGCATCTGGCGGCGGGGCTTGCGGTCGACGAACGACCGGACGGCGCGTGGCACGCCGAATGGCCTGTGCTGGTCGAGCTGCTGCAGCTCACCGCCGGCGCGGCGTCCCGTGGCGCCGCGCTGACCGGCGGACTCGGCTTCGACGCGGGACGCGCGCGGGCGAACCTCGCGCTGACGGGCGGGCTCATCGTGACCGAACGCCTCGGCATCGCGCTGAGGCCGCTCATCGGATCCGCCCGCTTCGACGAGCTCGTCGAAGCGGCTGGAGCCGGGGGAGACCTGCGCGAGCTCGTCGCGACCCTGCCGGAGGCCGCCGACCTCGACGTGGACGCATTGCTCGATCCGGCTGAGTACCTCGGGCTCGCGGTCTCACTCGCGGATGCGGCGGTGCGGGAAGCACGGGAGGCCGAGTGATGGCTGTTCCGTCGATCGCCCTGAGCGAGTCGCCCGGACCCGCGGGCGCGCCGCTCGTGGTGCTCGGGCCCTCCCTCGGCACGTCGACCATCCTGTGGGAGAAGGTCGTGCCCGCTCTCACCGGCCGGTACCGGGTGATCGCGTGGGATCTGCCGGGTCACGGCGCCTCCACGCCTGCCGGCGACGCGTTCACGATCGGCGATCTCGCGGACGCTGTTGCCGACGCAATCGTTGCATCGGGGGCAGGCGGGGTCCTGTATGCGGGTGTGTCGCTGGGCGGAGCAACAGGACTGGAGCTGCTGCTGCGGCATCCGCAGCTCGTCGAAGGCGCCGCCATCATCGCGTCTGGCGCCCAGCTCGGCGACCCGCCCGGCTGGCACGATCGCGCTGCGCAGGTGCGTGCGCAGTCCACCTCGTCGCTGATCAGCGCGTCGGCGGGACGTTGGTTCGCCCCGGGTTCGATCGAGCGAGAGCCCGACCTGTCGGGCCGGCTGCTGCACGCGCTGCAGGACGCGGACGACGAGAGCTATGCGCTGTGCTGCGAAGCGCTTGCGGACTACGACGTGCGCGACCGGCTCGGCGAGATCCGAGTGCCTGTGCTCGCCGCGTGGGGCGAGCATGACGCGGTGGCACCGGAGGCCAAGTCGCGCGAGATCGCCGACGGGGTGATCGATGGGCGTACCGTGCGCATCGATGGCGCGGCCCACCTCCCCCCGGCGGAGCGCCCGCCCGGGACGGCCAGCGCGATCCTGGACTTCTTCGACGGACTGAACGGAAGGGACGCGCGATGACGCGGGATGCCGGACTCACCGACGGTGAACGATACGAGCGAGGGATGACGGTGCGCCGCGAGGTGCTCTCGGATGCCCACGTCGACCGTGCGATCACCGGGACGACAGACCTGACGGCGGACTTCCAGGACTTCATCACCCGCGTCGCGTGGGGAGACATCTGGTCGCGGCCTGGCCTCGATCGCCGATCGCGATCCGTCGCGGTGCTCAGCACGCTCATCGCCCTCGGCCATCACGAGGAGCTCGCGATGCACCTGCGCGCGGCGCTCCGCAACGGGCTCACGATCGACGAGATCCGCGAGGTCATCCTCCAGGGCGGGCTGTACGCCGGCGTTCCCGCGGCGAACACCGCGTTCCGCATCGCGAGCGAGGTCTTCGCCGAACCAACGACGGGAGAGTCGTCATGATCGACAAGACAGTGGCGGATGCCGGGTCCGCCGTGGCCGGCATCCCCGACGGCGCGACGGTGATGATCGGCGGCTTCGGGCGAGCCGGTCAGCCCGTGGAGCTCATCGACGCCCTGATCGCGCACGGCGCGCGCGAACTGACGATCGTCAACAACAACGCGGGCAACGGCGACACGGGGCTGGCAGCGCTGCTCTCCGCGGGCCAGGTGCGCAGGATCGTGTGCTCGTTTCCGCGGCAGCACGACTCGTGGGTCTTCGACGGACTTTATCGAGCGGGTGAGATCGAGCTAGAGATCGTGCCGCAGGGCAACCTCGCCGAGCGGATCCGCGCCGCGGGCGCCGGCATCGGAGCGTTCTTCTCGCCGACCGGCGTCGGCACCGAGCTGGCCGAGGGCAAAGAGGCCCGCACGATCGACGGGCGCGACTATGTGCTCGAGTACCCGATCCGCGCGGACTTCGCGCTCATCAGTGCGCTGAAGGCGGACCGCTGGGGCAACCTGATCTACCGCAAGACCGCGCGCAACTTCGGCCCGATCATGGCGACCGCGGCCGCAGTGACCGTGGTGCAGGTCGACGAGATCGTGCCGCTCGGGTCGCTCGACCCCGAGGCCATCGTGACCCCAGGGATCTTCGTCGATCGCGTGATCGCGGTCGGCGAGCGGCGGTGGCTCGATGGCGGGGAGTTCATCGGCGGAGTCGACCTCGAAGGTCGCCCATCCGCTGCTGCACCCGCCGTGAGGGGAGCCGACCAGTGACCACCCGCATCAGCCGCGACGACCTGGCGCGTCGCATCGCCGCCGACATCCCCGAGGGCGCCGTGGTGAACCTGGGCATCGGCGCCCCCACCCTTGTCGCGAACTTCCTGCCCGCTGAGCTCGAGATCATTCTGCACACCGAGAACGGGATGCTGGGCATGGGACCGGCTCCGGATGCCACGCACGTCGATCCGGACCTCATCAACGCCGGCAAGCAGGCCGTCACCGAACTGGCGGGGTCAGCTTTCTTCCACCATGCGGACTCGTTCGCGATGATGCGCGGTGGACATCTCGACGTCTGCGTGCTCGGAGCATTCCAGGTGTCGCAGACCGGCGACCTCGCGAACTGGTCGACCGGGGCGCCCGGCGCGATTCCGGCGGTCGGTGGCGCAATGGACCTTGCCATCGGCGCCAAGTCGGTCTACGTCATGACCGACCTGCTCACGAAGTCCGACGAATCCAAGCTCGTCGCGGCGTGCACCTACCCCCTCACCGGCGTGGGCTGCGTGACGCGCGTCTACACAGACCACGCCGTATTCGACGTCACGCCGGAGGGTTTCGCGGTGCGCGAGGCATTCGGCGACAACACGGTGGAAGACCTTGAACAGCTCACGGGCCTCTCGCTCTCCGCTGCGATCCAGGAGGACTGACATGGCCGGCACTTACATCTTCGACGCTGTTCGCACCCCCTTCGGTCGTGCCGGCGGCGCGCTCTCGACCGTGCGCCCGGACGACCTCGCCGCGGTCGCGATGCGCGCCATCGTGGAGCGCACCGGGCTAGATCCGGCACGGATCGACGACGTGATCTTCGGCGATGCGAATCAGGCCGGCGAGGACAATCGTGACGTCGCACGGTTCGGCGCTCTGCTCGCGGGCTTTCCGTCCAGCGTCCCCGGCGTCACGGTCAACCGGCTCTGCGGATCGTCGGTCGAAGCCGTCATCCAGGGCAGTCGTGCGATCGAAGCAGGCGACGCCGACGTGATCCTCGCCGGTGGCGTGGAGTCGATGAGCCGTGCGCCGTACGTGGTCGAAAAGCCCGCGAAGCCGTTTCCCGCGGTCGGCAACCAGACGATGTGGAACACATCCATCGGATGGCGGATGACGAACCCGAAGCTCCGCAAGGACTGGACGATCTCCAACGGCGAGTCCGCAGAGAAGCTCGCGACGATCTACGGGATCTCGCGCGAGCAGCAGGACGCGTTCGCGCTCCGCAGTCACCGGCTCGCGGCGCAGGCGTGGGCCGACGGTGCCTACGACGGCGAGATCGTGCAGGTCGATGGCACGTCGCTCGCCCGCGATGAGGGCATCCGCGACGACACCACACTCGAGGTGCTCGGCGGACTGCGCGCCCTGTTCGCCGCCGACGGCTCCGTGACCGCGGGCAACTCCTCGCCGATCAACGATGGTGCGTCGGCCATCCTGCTGGGCGCGGAGGGCGCGCTGGATATCGAGCCGCTCGCCCGCATCACCGGTCGTGGAGTCTTCGGCAACGACCCCGACGTGTTCGGTGTCGCTCCCGTCGAGGCTGCGAACCGAGCACTCGCTCGTGCCGGTCGGTCGTGGGCGGACGTCGACTTCGTGGAGCTCAACGAGGCATTCGCGTCGCAGTCGCTCGCGTGCATCACGCTCTGGGAAGACCTCGACCCCGAGATCGTCAACATCCACGGCGGTGCGATCGCGATCGGCCACCCGCTGGGCGCCTCGGGCGGACGCATCATCGGCCACGCGGCGCACGAGCTCGCGCGTCGCGGTGGTGGTGTCGCCGTCGCCGCGATCTGCATCGGCGTCGGCCAAGGACTCGCGGTCGTCCTGGAGCGGTAGCAGGCCGTCCGGTCTGACCGAGCCTGGCGGATCGGTGGAGGTCGCGACGCCGTAGCCCCGCGCCGCGATCTTCTCATTCGCGCTCCCATTTGCGTCAGGCTGCCGTGAAGCGACGCGGGGACTTCGAGGTCAATCGCAACGGCTCGCCGGCTTCGCCCGTCACGGGGTGCGCCGGAGGATGGAGCCAGTACGTGTCGATCCCCGTCTCCGGAACCCGCTCACGGGTGATCCGCCACCCCTCGTTGTGCAGCCTCAAGTGGCAGTTGCGGCACAACGGGACGCCATGATCGACATCCGTCTTGCCGTGGTGCTCCCACCAATGGTCCAGATGGTGGAGCTCGCACACCGATGGAGGCGCCGTGCAGCTCGGCCAGATGCACCCGCCGTCACGTACCGCGATCGCGATGCGCTGCTTCGTGGTGAAGAGACGTTGGTCGCGCCCCACGTCGAGTGGTCGGTGATGCTCATGTTGGATGACCGGCACCGCTCCGGCGTCGCAGAGGTACTTCTCGATCAGGCCGCCCGGCAGTGCCTGTCCGCCGTCCTCGAGGTGTCCGACACCCGTGATGCGCATCCCGCCTCGAGTGCCGGCCGCCGTGATCGCCGACGCCTCGACGACGATCCGAACCCCGGGCTGACGGTCGCCGAACGCCTGTGCGGGGTCGGCGGAAATATACGAAGGTCCACCGACATTCCCGTGGGCAGGAACGCCCGTCAGCGCGCCGGCGCATCACGAAACAGTAACGAGAGGTCCATACTCGAACGCCCGAGATCGGGCGGCTCTGACGTGCCGCCGACACGCAGGTCTACCGAGGTCTCGACGGATCCGTCGCGTCACGATGCTGCGGCCGCGACGGTCGCACCGATCGCGACGGCGAGGGCGCCGAAGAACACGACGGCGCTGAACAGCATGTGGAAGGTGGTGCGACGACCGAGACGTCCCGACAGCGCGACCAGGGCTGCGGGCACGTAGTCGCGCAGACCCGGGTTCGTCTCACCGAGCACCGTGCGTGCGCGACGCACCATCGTCGCGTCACCGAAGCCGATGAAGACGAGCAGCACACCGAAACCGACCCACGCCCACAGCGCGGCGCCCGTCACGACGAAGGCGGACCATGGCACGAGGAACCCGACCATTGCGACGGCGTGAGTCCAGACGAGCCCGGCGCTCTGCCCGTGCGCATGCCTCGCCCAGGAGACCAGCAGCGTCACTCCTACGGTGGCCTGGATCAACCACGCCCCGAGCACCACGTATCCCATGCCCGTCAGGCTACTATGGAAGTAGTGCTGTGTCACTACTTCCATAGTAGAGTCGTCGAGCCTAAGGTCGGATTGTGAGTTCCACCCGAGAGCGCGCTCTGGACGCTGCCGTCCGGCTGGTCGGCGAGCAGGGCGTGCGCGCTCTCACACACGCGCGCGTCGATGCAGAGGCCGGCCTCCCGAAAGGCTCCACGTCGAACTGGTTCCGCACGCGCGACGCACTCGTCGCCGGCGTGGTCGTCTCGATCGCCGAGCAGGAGCGGGCCGACCTCACGGCCGCGATGGCTTCCGCTCGTACGATCGACGACGTCGTCGACGTGCTCACGCGCCTGCTCGAAGACGCGACGGGTCGCTACGCGACGAGGACGCGGGCGAGATACGCGCTGTTCTTCGAGACCACGGCGACGCCCGGTGCGCAGCCGTCTATGCGCGCTCAGCGATCGCTGTTCGAGGATTGGACGCGGGAGCGCCTCACGGACCTCGGCGCAGCCGACCCCGACACCGCTGCCCGTGCCCTGCTGGCGACCGGCGCAGGGATCATCGTGAACCGATTGACGGTCGCGCCCGACACGCCGATCCGACCTATCGTCGAGCTGACGGTGCGCGGCTGTCTTGTCTGAGCTCATGGCGATCCCACGCCGGTGCGTGAGCTCGGTGAAGCAGCGCTCGACGACTCTGCGTCCCCGATGGCCAAGCTTCAGCTGGTGAAGCCGATCGGCCGTCCCCGCTTCTCGAGGCGGAGTGCGATCTGACACGCCCTAGTCTGGGCGCATGCGAACTCCGGCGGCTGCGGTTCGAGGCGTGCGGCATCCGGAAGCCTTCCACGGTACGGGCGTTCGTCGCGGCTTCTTCGAGGGCTGGTACATCAAGCTGGTGACGGCGGATCGCGCGCAGCGGTGGGCGGTCATACCGGGGGTGTTCCGTGGTCTCGCGGGGGACGACGGCGAGCGCGACGAAGCGTTCGTGCAGGTGCTCGATGGACTGACGGGCCGCTCTTGGTACCACCGCATGCCTCTCGAGCAGTTCCGTGCGTCGGATCGCGGGTTCGATGTCGAAGTCGGCACCAATCGCTTCACATCCGAGGGAGCGATCCTCGATCTGCCTCAGCTGCGCGGGAGCGTCGACTTCACCACGGCACTCACTCCCTGGCCGGTCACCCTGCGCGAGCCCGGAATCATGGGCTGGTACGGAATGGTCCCCTTCATGGAGTGCTTCCACGGCATCGTCTCGTTCGGTCACGGCCTCGCCGGTTCGCTCGACATCGAGGGCCACGGCACCTCTTTCGACGGCGGTCGCGGTTACATCGAGAAGGACTGGGGCAAGGCTTTCCCCGCCGGCTACGTCTGGATGGCGAGCAACCACATCGATGCGTCGACCGAGGGCGTCGAGAGCGCCGGCGAAGAGCAGGCGGATGCCTCGCTCATCGCCTCGGTCGCCATCATCCCGTGGCTCACGGGGTCGTTCCGCGGCTCCATCATCGGCTTCCGTCACAGCGGCCGCCTGCATAAGTGGACGACGTACAACCGATCGCGTGAGACGCGTCTCGCGATCGACGACACCCACGTGCGCTGGTCGGTGACGGGTCCGGATGGCGTGCTTGACCTCGATGCCGAGCGGGTGCGCGGCGGTCTGCTGCACGCTCCGCTGCGGACGGCGATGCATCAGCGGGTGGAAGAGACGCTGGACGCGCGGGTCTCGTTCCGTCATCGGGACGCCGAGGGTCGCATGCTCATCGAAGGGGTCGCGGAATGCGCAGGGCTCGAGGTGTTCGGCGACACCGAGAGACTGCTCGCGCTATAGCCCGGGTTGAATCGACGCGCCTCGAGTTCGTCGGAGCCCCAAGGCGGTCGCCGGACGCTTCGACAGGCTCAGCGACCGACTCGGGCCGGGCGTGTGGGCTGGCTCAGCGGCCGGCTCGGGCCAGACCGGCTCCTTACGTGTTGCGCGCTGGCGCTGCCGAGCCTCTCCGACACGCCACGGCCCCGACTCGCCGCACACGTGCGTCGCGGAACGAATAGGTTGGGCAAGACAACTTGCCAACGTTCGAGGACATCCATGACTTCACGCAACGCCCTCATCGTCCGAGGCGGCTGGGAGGGGCATCACCCTGTCGCCGCCACCGAGGTCTTCATCCCCTTCCTCGAGGAAAGCGGGTACGACATCCGCATCGAGGAGTCGCCCGCGATCTATGCGGACGCTGAGGCGATGGCCGCGACCGACCTCATCGTCCAGTCCGTCACCATGTCGGATGCCACACGTGAACAGGTGACGGGACTGCGAGCCGCCGTCGAGGCCGGCACCGGATTGACGGGCTGGCACGGCGGGATCGCCGACTCGTACCGCGCGTCATCCGATTACCTGCAACTGGTCGGCGGTCAGTTCGCCACGCACCCGAGCCGGCGGCCCGAGCTGCTCGTCGAGGGGTCGGAGGAGAACAACTACCTGCCGTACACGATCGAGATCACCGACCTGGGGAGCCGGCATCCGATCACCGCAGGCGTCGAGGACTTCGAGCTGAACACCGAGCAGTACTGGGTGCTGCACGACGACCTCAACGACGTGCTCGCCACGACGACGCACCCCACGCAGCCGTGGCACCCATGGCATCGGCCGATCACATCCCCGGCGGTGTGGACGAGACTGTGGGGTCGCGGTCGCGTCGTGGTCACCACCCCTGGGCACACCCCCGACATCCTCGAGCACCCGAGCGTGCGGACGATCATCGAGAGGGGCATGCTGTGGGCGACGCGCACCGCATCGGCATCGTAGGGCTGGGTTCCATCTCGGCGGCGTACCTGACGACGCTGGCTGACAGCCCGGCGGTGGTCATCACGGCGGTTGCCGATCTGGATGCCGCGAGGGCATCGACCGTGGCGTCCGGTCTTCCCGAGGCTCGGGCGTTGACCGTGGCGGAACTGCTGGCCAGCGACGAGGTCGACACCGTCCTGAACCTCACCATCCCGGCTGCGCACGCCGAGATCGCGCACGGAGCCATCTCGCATGGCAAAGACGTGTACGGCGAGAAGCCGCTCGCGGTGACGATGGCCGAGGCGCGCGAGATCATGGCTGCCGCGGAAGGCGCCGGCGTGCGGGTCGGGTCGGCTCCCGACACGGTGCTCGGCACGGGAATCCAGACCGCCCGCGCCGCGATCGACTCCGGCAGGCTTGGCCCGCTCACCGCGGCGAGCGCCGTCATGGTGACACCCGGTCACGAATCGTGGCACCCGAACCCGGACTTCTACTACCGCCCTGGCGGCGGGCCGCTGCTCGACATGGGTCCGTACTACGTGGCTGCGCTCATCCAGCTGCTCGGTCCGGTGCGCTCTGTCGTGGGCTCGGCCAGCCGCCTGCGGTCCGAGCGCATCATCAGTTCGGGCGACCGCAACGGCGAGCGGATCCCCGTCGAGGTGCAGACGCATGTGAGCGGTGTCTTCGAGCACGCCAGCGGAGTGCTGTCCACCATCACGACGAGCTTCGACGGCGTGACCACGACCGCCGCCCCGATCGAGGTGCACGGCGAAGAGGGCACCCTCGCCGTCCCTGACCCGAACACGTTCGACGGCGAGGTTCGCCTCATCCCGCGAAGCACGCGGAAGTGGGAGACACTGCCGCCGGCGGCCGGCTACGTCGGCGCGGCGCGCGGGGCCGGCCTCCTCGACTTCATCGCCGCACGGCGCGACCACGGCCCTGGGCGCGCGAGCGGGGCGGTCGCCCTGCACAGCCTCGACGCCATGACAGCCCTGCTCGAGTCGGCGGATGCCGGGCGCCGCGTCGAGCTGACGACGACGGTGGCGCGTCCCGAGCCCGTGCCGCTCACACCGACCGCCCAGTGGAAGGGGAGCACCCCATCCTCAGCGTGAGCGTCGGTCTCTGAGCCCGAGCGTCGGTCCCGGAGCCCGAGCATCGGTCCCTGAGCGCGAGCGTCGGTCCCTGAGCGCGAGCGTCGGTCCCTGAGCGCGAGCGTCGGTCCCGGAGCCCGAGCGTCGGTCCCTGAGCGCGAGCGTCGGTCCCTGAGCTTGTCGAAGGGTCGGTCCCTGAGCTTGTCGAAGGGTCGATGTGGCCGCCGGGCGCTTCGACAGGCTCAGCGACCGGCTGGCAGGCTCAGCGACCGGCTGGCAGGCTCAGCGACCGGCTGGCAGGCTCAGCGACCGGCTGGCAGGCTCAGCGACCGGCTGGCAGGCTCAGCGACCGGCTGACAGGCTCAGCGACCGGCTGACAGGCTCAGCGACCGGCTGGCAGGCTCAGCGACCGGCTGACAGGCCCAGCGACCGGCTGACAGGCCCAGCGACCGGCCGGCAGGCTCAGCGACCGGCTGGCGGCGACCGATCGCTGAGCGCGACCGGCACGGGATGCGGGGCGTAATGTTGCGCCCCATATGTCGCCGGCCCGGCCGCGGCAGAGCGCCGCCGCAAGTGCTCCAGCCAACCCGAAAAGCACTGATCAAACGGTCGAAACCATCACGCCACCACACGCGAGCACCTCGCCGTGCGCGCCGAGGATGACACGCTTCGTCTCACGACGACACGTTCCGACACAAACCGCGGCCGAGCCTGAAACGGCGTGCCGATCGTCCGTAGTCTGGCCTCACACCACCGACAGGCAGGATGACGACATGACCGGCGCAGCGGACCTCGCACCCCTCGCGGGTGGCGTTGCTGTGACCGCGGCATCCGCCTGTCTGGTCGCGCGAATGCGCGGTCGCTCTCTCATGCCCGTCGCGGGCTGAGCACCGCCGCGTCCCCCTCTTCTCGCCCCGCACGACCGTGCGCGGGGCCTCCCTCCGCCGACCCCGAACACAGGAGAATCGTGTCCGACATCCTCATCTCGCCCGCCGAGCTCGCCCAGCGCTTGGACGCGGGCGAGCGCGTCCGGATCCTCGACGTGCGCTGGCGCCTGGACCGCCCCGATGGCCGGCCGGAGTACCTGGCGGGCCACATCCCCGGTGCTGTCTACGTCGACCTCGACAACGAGCTGGCCGAGCACGGCGAACCCGGTGACGGGCGTCATCCGCTGCCTTCTCTCGAACGGCTTCAGACGGCCGCGCAGCGGTGGGGCATCGACCCCGGAGACGGCGTGGTCGTCTACGACGACCTCAAGTCGCTGTCCGCGGCGCGCGCATGGTGGCTGCTGACGGATGCCGGCATCCCGCATGTCCGCATCCTCGACGGCTCGCTGCGCGGGTGGACGGATGCCGGCCACCCGCTCGAAGACGGAGACGTCGTGCCCGCCCTCGGGGGCGTGGAACTGTCGCGCGGCCACCTGGCGGCGCTCTCCATCGACGCAGTGGCGGAGCTCGCCGAAGACGGCGTGGTGCTCGACGTCCGGGCGCCGGAGCGCTACCTGGGCGACGCCGAGCCGATCGACCCTCGCGCCGGGCACATCCCCGGCGCACGCAACCTGCCGACGACGGGCAACGTCGATTCCGCCGGCCGCTTCCTCGACTCCGAAGAGCTGCGACGGCGGTTCGAGGATGCCGGTGCCACAGCGGATGAGCCCGTCGGAGTGTATTGCGGGTCGGGCATCACCGCATCCCACGCGTACGTCGCACTCGCGCTCGCCGGCTTCGAGCCGCAGCTGTACCCCGGCTCGTGGAGCCAGTGGTCGAACCACCCCGATCGTCCCGTCGCCACGGGACCTCACCCGGATGACGCGGCCACGGCCGGCGTCCTCGAGAAGGAGCAGTCATGACCGTCGAGTTCATCAGCGCGATCAACGTGCGGGAGGGCGACGAGCTCAACCCCCAGCGTGGCGGCCGTCCGCTCGATCCCGCCTACCTCAAGCGCTACGCGCGCACGCTCGAAGACGCCGGGTTCGACTACACGCTGGTGCCGTACGGCAGCGCGTCGGCCGACTCGTTCGTCGTCGCCACGGCCGTCACCGCGGCGACCGAGCGCATCAAGCCGATCGTCGCCGTACGTCCGAACACGGCGTATCCGACAGTGGCGGCGCAGCAGCTGGCGACGCTCGACCAAGTCTCGGACGGCCGCGCGGTCGTTCACATCATCTCCGGTGGCAGCGATGCCGAGCAGGCGCGCCACGGCGACTACCTCTCGAAGGACGAGCGATACGACCGTTCGGAGGAGTGGATCCGCATCGTCCGCCGGGCGTGGACCGAAGACGCCCCCTTCAGCCACGAGGGCCGCTACTACCGGTTCGACGACTTCGGCCCCGGTTTCCGCCCGTACTCGCCGATCCCGATCTCGGTCGGGGGATCCTCGGATGCCGCCTACCGCGTCGGTGGCGCAGTCGGCGATATCTTCGGGCTGTGGGGGGAGCCGCTCGCCGATACGCGCGACCAGATCAACCGTGTCGCCGAAGCTGCGCGCGACGCAGGTCGCGATGACACGCCGCGCACCTGGGTGACGTTCCGCCCGATCGTGGCCGAGACCGACGAGCTCGCCTGGGAGAAGGCGCACCGCCATATCGCGAAGGTCGCGGAGACGTACGCGAACGCCGGTCTGGTGCCCTTCCGCGCGGGCAAGGGCGCTCCGCAGAATGTCGGCTCGCAGCGACTGCTGGATGCCGCGGCCCGCGGTGAGATCCACGACCGCGCCCTGTGGACCAAGCCCGCCGAGGTCACGAACGCCGGAGGCGCCTCGACGGCGCTCGTCGGCAGCTACGAGACCGTCGCGGCGGCGATCCTCGACTACGTCGACCTCGGCGCCGACCTGATCTCGATCCGCGGCTACGACAACCTCAACGACGCGATCGATTACGGCCGCTACGTGCTGCCCCTCGTCCGCCAGGAGCTCGCGCACCGCGAGGCCACCGGCATCCGGGGCGAGGTCGTGCCGCAGCCCCCGATCGTCGAAGGCGTTCGCGCGTGAGCACGGCGGAGGCCGTGGGCATCGCTCGTCCCCGTCGAGACGCCGAGACGCTCGCGGCGGTGAGGAACGAACTCGCCGAGCGCGCGCCGAAGCACGATCGAGACGCCTCATTCCCGTGGCCCGGCATCACCGCGGTGCACGAAGCGGGTCTGCTCACAGCCTCCGTCGGCGCCCGCTACGGCGGGCAGGGCGTGTCGGCGCGCGAGACCGCCGACATCTTCCTCGCGCTCGGCGAGGGCGACCCGTCGGTGGCGCTCATCACCGCGATGACCGTCGTGCAGCACGCGCTGCAGTCGGCGGCACCGTTCTGGCCCGAGGAGCTGTACCGCACCGTCCTCCGCGACTCGGCCGAACGCCCGCAGCTGATCAACGCGATCCGCGCGGAACCTGAGCTCGGCGCCCCGGCCCGTGGCGGGCTCCCCGCGACCGTCGCCCGGCGCACGGCCGACGGCTGGTCGGTCTCGGGGCACAAGGGCTTCGCCACGGGTTCGGAAGGTCTGGCGTACCACCTGGTGTGGGTCGTCACGGATGAGGCCGACCAGCGGGTGGGTCACGTGATCGTTCCGGGCGACTCCGCCGGCATCCGGATCGAGCGCACGTGGGATCACCTCGGCATGCGCGCGAGCTCCACCCACGACGTCATCTACGACGACGTGCGCGTTCCGTTCGAGAACTTCAACGGCGCGCCCGTGGGAACGGTGCCGAACAACGGCGGGGCCCTCGGGGCCTTCGCCGTCGCCGTGCCCGCGCTCTACGTCGGCGTCGCGAAGGCGGCGCTCAAGGCATTCGTCGAGTTCACACGCAACCGCGTGCCGTCCTCGCTCGGGCGTCCGATCGCGACGCTGGAGCGCATCCAATCCGTCGCGGGCGAGGCGCAGGCGCAGATCGTGCAGGCGGAGCTCGTCATCAGCGCGGTGGCCGCGCAGGTCGACGACGGTCGCTCGGATGCCGCATCACTCGGTCTTGTGAAGCTCCTCACCTCGCGGAGCGCGATCGACGCGGTGCAGGGTCTCGTCGCAGCGATCGGCAATCCCGGACTCACCCGCAGCCTGCCGTTCGAGCGGCACCTGCGCGACGTGCTCTGCGCCCGGCCGCACCCGCCGCAGGATGACGCGGCGATCGTCGCGGCCGGCCGGGCCCTTCTTCTTTCCTGACCCCGAGCGCGTTTCGTCTCGCGTAGTCCCGCACTGAGCGGGCGAAGCGAGTCGAAATGTCGCTCAACCACCGTTGATCCGCAACACCGAACAGCACGACCCAACAGAGAGGCACCACCCACCATGCGTACGACCCACCGATACCGAACCCCTGCGCTCGCCGCGCTGGCCGCGGCATCCGTCGTCATGATGGCGGGGTGCGCCACCGGCGGAAGCCCGTCTTCGTCTGCGGCGCCGGAGAACGACCCGGTCGCCGGAGGCGAGCTGACGATCGAGTTCTGGCCGGACAACGCCGCCTTCGCGTGCGTCGATCCGTTCCAGACCTATTGGATCGAGCACCGCCAGGTGATCCGGAACGTCGCGGACTCGCTGACCGACCAGAACCCCGAGACCGGCGAGATCGTTCCCTGGCTCGCAACGGACTGGGAGATCAGCGGCGACGCCCTCACCTACACCTTCAATCTGCGTGACGACGTCACGTTCAGCGACGGCACCCCGTTCACCGCCGACTCCGTCGTGCTGGCGCTCCAGAGCGCGAAGGACACGCTCGAGGCGGTGCCCGGTGCGTACGGCGGCGTCTACATCGCGGGACTCGACTCGGCGACGGCCGTTGACAGCGACACGGTCGAAGTCCACTTCGCCACCCCGAACGCCGCCTTCCTGCAGGGAACGTCGACGACCAACCTGGCGATCCTCGCCGCATCGTCGTATGACGCGACGCCCGAAGAACGCTGCCTCGGGGATGTCGTGGGCTCTGGTTCGTTCGTGCTCGACCAGTACACGCCCGGCGACGGCATCGACCTGTCGAAGCGGGACGGCTACAACTGGGCGAGCGAGCTGAACGACCACCAGGGTGAGGCATACCTCGACGCGGTGCACATCAACTACGTGGCCGAAGACAGCGTGCGCGTCGGCAACCTGGCAAGCGGCGCGAGCGACATCGCGTGGCCGCGTGCCCCGTTCACACCCGAGGACTCGGCGCTGCTGACGTCGTCGGGGGCGACCATCGAGAGCCGATCGCTGCCGGGACCGTCATCCGCCTACTACCCGAATGTGAGCGAGGGTCACATCCTCGCCGAGAAGGCGGTGCGTGACGCGCTGCAGATCGCGATCGACCGCGAGACGTATGCGGCGACGATCTACGGCGAGGACTACCCGGTCGTCCAGGGTGCGTTCGACACGACGACCCCGTTCTTCGTCAGCCAGGCGGATGCTCTCGCCTACGACCCCGAGCGCGCCGGCGAGATCCTCGACGACGCCGGGTGGGTACTGGAGGACGGCGCCGACTACCGCACTCGCGACGGCGAGACGCTGAGCCTCGTGGCCCCCATCACGGCCGAGACGCCGGGCGATGTGCTGCTGCAGGACCAGCTCAAGCAGGTCGGCATCCAGCTCGTGCTGTCGGTATACCAGCCGGCCGACCGGGCGACGATCACCGCCGAGGGCAAGTACGACCTGCTCGCGACGTACTACACGCGCGCCGATCCCGGTGTGCTGGCGTGGATCCTCGATGAGCGGGTTGCCGGGTCGAAGGCGTTCGCCGCGAACGCGCAGGAAGCCGAGACCGCCAAGACGGTGCAGCAGCTGTTCGACAACGGGGTGCAGGAGACCGATCCCGAAGCTCGCGCGGACTACTACGCCGAGCTGCAGGAGCTCCTCATCTCGGACGGGATCTCGTTCCCCATCTTCGAGCGGGTGCAGCTCGCTGCCACGGCCTCGGACGTGCACGGATTCCGCTTCACCAGTGAGTCCTTCCTGTCGTACTACGACATCTGGAAGAGCGGGGAGTAGCTCTCATGTCGAAGTACGTGCTCCGGAGGATCGGCCAAGCGGTGCTTGTGCTGTGGGCGGCCTACACGGTCACCTTCGCGATCCTCTACCTGCTGCCGGGCGATCCCGTCGCCCTGATGCTGTCGGCCAACAACATCGAGGTCGACTCGCTCACGGCCCAGGAGAGAGAGGTCGCGGCGGCCCGGCTCGGGCTCGACCGGCCCCTCTGGGAGCAGTACTTCGGCATGCTCGGGGCGGCGCTGCGCGGCGACTTCGGAACCTCCTTCGCCAAGGGGATCCCGGTCACCGAACTGCTCGCGCAGCGCCTTCCCTCGACCCTCGCACTGAGCGTGGTGGCGGTCGTCCTCGCACTCGTCTTCGGCGTCGCGATCGCCCTGATCGCGACGTGGCTGCCCCGCGGGCGGGTCTCGAACCTGCTGCGCCGAGTGCCCGCCGTGGGGGTCAGCGTTCCGAACTTCTGGATCGGACTGCTCCTCATCCAGGTGTTCGCGTTCACGCTCGGCTGGTTCCCGGCGATGGGCAGCGAGGGCTGGCAGAGCTACGTGCTTCCGGCAGTCACGATGGCGATTCCGACCGCGGCCGTGCTGGCGCAGGTGCTGACGCGGTCCTTCGACGACACGTTGGGCGAGGCGTACATCACGACCGCGCGCGCGAAGGGACTCAGCAGGTTCGACGTACAGCTGCGCCACGCCTTCCGCAACGCGGCGCTGCCGACGCTCACGATCCTCGGCCTGCTCGTCGGTGCGACCGTGACGGGCTCGATCGTCGTCGAGACCGTGTTCTCGCGCAACGGCGTCGGACGTCTCGCACAGGAGTCCGTGCTGCAGCAGGACTTCCCCGTCGTGCAGGCGATCGTCGTGCTCGCGGCGGCGGCGTTCGTGATCGTGAACCTCGTCGTCGACCTGCTGTACCCCCTGCTCGATCCCCGCATCGCCCGAACCCCGAAGGTGACACGCGCATGACCGATCTGCTCGAGAAGCCCGTCGCACGGGAGACCCCGGAAAGTCCGGCGGATGCCGCAACCGCGACTGCGGCATCCGCACCGCCCGTTCGTCGCGAGCGTCGCGCGGGCAGCCCCGCACTCGCACTGCTGCGACGCCCGGGGGTGATCTTCGCCCTCGCGATCGTTGCGTTCGCGCTGCTGACCGCGGTGGCGCCCCAGTTGTTCGCGACCTACGACCCGACCTCGACCGCGCCTGTCGAACGACTGCAGCCGCCGACCGTCTCGCACTGGTTCGGCACCGACGAGCTCGGCCGCGACCTGTACTCCCGGGTCGTGCACGGCTCAACCCTGACCATCGCCGCCACCGTCCTCGCGATCGGCATCGCCCTCGTATGCGGACTCGCGCTCGGCGTCCTCGCCGGATTCATCGGCGGGACAGTGGATGCGGCAACCATGCGCGTCGTGGACGTCTTCCTCGCCATCCCGGGCCTGCTGCTGGCGCTCGCCATCGTCACCGCGCTCGGGTTCGGCACCCTGCCCGTCGCCATCGCGGTGGGCGTGGGCATCATCCCCGGCTTCGCCCGAACCACGCGCGCCGAAGTGCTGCGCGTGAAGACGCTGCCCTACATCGAGGCTGCGCGCACCGGCGGCGCATCGTGGGGGAGGATCCTCTTCACCCACATCCTGCCGAACTCGTGGGGCCCCGTCGCCGTGCTGGCGGTGCTCGACTTCGGCGCCGCGATCCTCGCCGTGGCCGCGCTCAGCTTCCTGGGCTTCGGCGCGGCTCCTCCCGCCGCGGAGTGGGGCACGCTCATCTCGAACGGCCGCAACTATCTGATCACTGCGCCGTGGGTCTCGCTGCTGCCCGGCCTGTTCGTCGCCGCGGTCGTGCTCAGCCTCAACCACCTGGCGAAGAGCCTCGAGGAGGTGCAGCGATGACCGAGCCGCTCATCGACATCCGGGGCCTCGAGGTCGACTACCGCCGCGACGGCCGCACATCGCACGCGCTCCGCGGGATCGACCTCACGGTGAGCCCGGGCGAACGCGTCGCGATCGTCGGCGAGTCCGGATCCGGCAAGAGCACCGCGGCGCTGGCACTCGTCGGCCTGCTCCCGCACGTCGGGCACGTCGTGGGCGGTTCGGCGAAAGTGGCCGGGGTGGAACTGGCCGGGGCGAGCGAGAAGGTGGCTCGCGGCATCCGCGGGCGCGTCGCGGGTCTCGTCCCGCAGGATCCTACTGTTTCGCTCAACCCGACGCAGCGTATCGGGCATCAGGTCGGCGAAGCGGTCAAGCTGCGCGGGGTTCCGCGGCCACTCGTCGACGCCGCCGTGATCGAGGTGCTCGAGCAGGCGGGCATCGAAGATCCGGTCGCCCGGGCCAGGCAGTATCCGCACGAGCTGTCGGGCGGACTCCGCCAGCGCGTGCTCATCGCGATCGCGCTGGCCGGCCAGCCGGATGTGATCGTCGCCGACGAGCCGACGAGCGCACTCGACGTCACCGTGCAGCGCCGCATCCTCGACCATCTCGACCGCCTCGTACGCGAGCGGGGGATCGCGCTCGTGATCATCACGCACGACCTCGGCGTCGCCGCCGACCGCGCGGACCGGGTCGTCGTGATGCGGGAGGGCAAGGTCGTGGAGCACGGCCCGTCGCTCGAGGTGCTCGCCGCCCCGCGGACCGAGTACACCCGCAGTCTGGTCGCGGCCGCGCCGGGTCTGACGACCCCCGTGCCACCGCCGCCGACCTCGGGCGACACGGCCGTGCTGGTGCGCTGGGAGGACGTCACCAAGGACTTCGCGCTTCCCGCGGGAGGGGCGCACACGACGCTCCGCGCCGTGGACGGGGTCACACTCGAGGCGCGGGCCGGCCGCACACTGGCGATCGTCGGCGAATCCGGCTCGGGCAAGACGACCCTGCTGCGTATCGCGCTCGGTGTCGAGGCGCCGACCAGCGGTCGAGTGGTGTTCGACGGCGTGCCCATCTCGACGCTCAGCCGCCGGGCGGCACGTCCGCTGCGGCGTCGTTTCCAGCTCGTGCAGCAGAATCCGTTCTCGTCTCTCGACCCGCGGTTCGCGGTCGGCCGCAGCGTCGCCGAGCCGCTCGTCGCCTTCGGGATCGGCAATCGAACCTCTCGGCGCGCCCGGGTCGCAGAGCTGCTCGACCTGGTGGGACTGCCGTCGGATGCCGCGACCCGGCGACCCGACGAGCTCTCGGGCGGGCAGCGCCAGCGCGTGGCGATCGCCCGGGCGCTCGCGATCGAGCCCGAGCTGATCTACCTCGACGAGCCCGTGTCGGCCCTCGACGTGTCGGTGCAGGACCAGGTGCTGCGCCTGCTGGCGCGCCTCCAGACTGACCTCGGCGTCGGCTACGTGCTCGTCTCGCACGACCTCGGCGTCGTGGCCCAGGTGGCGCATGACGTCGCCGTCGTCCGTCGCGGCAAGGTCGTCGAACAGGGACCCGCCGAGCGCATCCTCGCCGCGCCATCGCATGACTACACGAAGGAGCTGCTCGCCGCCGTGCCCGGCCGAGCGCTGAGAGTGGCCGTCGCATGAGCCGTTACATCGTGATCGGAGCGGGCGCCGTAGGCGCCCTGCTCGCCGCCCAGTGGACCCTCGCGCGCGTGCCCGCCGTGCTGGTCGCCCGTGGCGAGGCGCTCGAGGTGATCGCGCGCGACGGAGTGCGGGTGCGGCGCCCCGAGGGCGACGACGTGGTCGAGGTGGATGTCGTCGGCTCGATCGCCGAGGCACGGCCGACGCTGTCGGACACCGTTGTGCTGGCGGTGAAGTCGCAGGACGCAGAAGCGGCGATCGCCACGATCGCCTGGGTGCCGCTGGACGACGGTCGCGGCGTCGTCGCGGATCTGCCGATCCTCACCCTGCAGAACGGCCTCGCCGCCGAAGACATCGCCCTGCGGCGGTTCGACCGGGTGATCGGAGTCTCGATCGGCATTCCGGCGAGCCATCTCGAACCCGGGGTGATCGTCTCCCCGGCGCGGCCGGTGATCGGGGTCGCGTGGATCGGCGGGTACCCCGCATCCCTGCCGAGCGAGGAGGAGCGCCACCGGGCGGCGTTCGCGAGTGCACTGTTCGGGGCGTACATCGAGCCCGACATCGCGGCCGCCAAGCGCCGCAAGCTCATCGGCAACCTGCGGAACGTCGTCGGCGTGTTCTCCGCGACGCTCGAGGACGCCGAGCTCGCCGAGCGACTGCTGGCGGATGAAGCGCGCACCGTCTTCGCCGACGCCGGGCTCACGGTGGCGCCGCCCTCGCGCGACGCGTCGCCGCTCATCATCGGCGATGTTCCAGGACACGAACCCGGGCATCTGTCGACGTGGCAGAGCTTCGCGCGCGGGTCGTCCAGCGAGGTCGACTACCTGAGCGGCGAGATCGCGCTCATCGCCCGCCGGCACGAGCTCGAGGCCCCCCTGAACGCTGCAGTGGCGCGCGAGCTCGGCGCGCTCGCCGCTCGCGGCGGCCGACCCGGCGAGGTCGGCCTCCCTCCGGAGTTCGCCTCCGGTGTGCCGGCCCGCACCCGCTCCGCGGTGCGCGCATGACCCTGGTCGAGCTGCCCGCGCTCGTCGACACGGATGCCGCCGCACTCCTCTCCGCGACGACCGACCGGTCGGGCTGGCCGGGTGCCGCTCCTCCCCGCGGGGTCGTGCGGGCTCGAGATGTCGGCGACGTGAGGGATGTGCTCGCCTGGGCGAACGCGACCGGCACATCCGTGATCGCCCGGGGCGGCGGGTCCGGCCTCGCCGGCGCTGCAGCGGGAGTGGACGGTGCCGTGGTGCTCGATCTGTCCGGTCTGGACCGTATCCTCGCCATCGATCCCGACGAGCAGCTGGCACGCGTCGAGCCCGGCGTCATCACCGCCGACCTCGATGCGGCCGCGGCCGCGCACGGCCTGATGTACGCACCCGACCCGGGGAGCGTCAGCATCTCCACGATCGGCGGCAACATCGCGACCAACGCCGGCGGGCTGCGCGGCGCGAAGTACGGCGTCACGCGAGACCATGTGCTCGCGCTGGACGTGGTGCTCGCCGACGGCACGCAGGTGCACGTCGGGCGCGACACGATCAAGGGCGTGACAGGTTACGACCTCGTCGGACTCTTCACCGGCTCGGAGGGAACCCTCGGCGTGATCGTCGGCGCCACCGTGCGTCTGCTGCCGCGGCCGGCACGGACCGCCACCCTCTCGGCCTACTTCAGCGACATCGAGACCGCAGCTCACGCCGTCTCGGCGATCACCCGCTCGGGTGCGCGGCCGGCGGTGCTCGAGATCGTCGACGGACAGACACTCGGCGCGATCGACGCCGTCGAGGGCACCGACCTGCGCGTCCGTGGTGAGGCCTTCCTGCTGGTGCAGACGGATGGTTTCGGCGCGGAGGAGGAGCTCGCGGTGATCGCCGCGGCGCTCGCGCCGTTCGCGGCACTGGTGGAGACGGCGACGGATGCCGCAGCATCCGATCGTCTGCTCTTCGCGCGCCGGCGCGCCCTGCCGGCGCTCGAGGCCATCGGGCGCCCGCTCATCGAGGACGTCGCCGTGCCCCGCTCGCGGCTCGCCGAGGCGGTGCGTCGCATCCGTGCGATCGCCGAAGAGGAGAACGTGCGGATCTTCGTGTTCGGGCATGCCGGAGACGGCAACCTCCACCCGATCATCGTGACCGAGTCCGAGCCTGCGGGCGCGCCGATTCCGGCGGCGGCCCAGCGCGCGGCCGACCGCATCTTCGCGCTGGCGCTCGAACTCGGAGGCACGATCACGGCCGAGCACGGCGTCGGACGCCTCAAGCGCGAGTGGGCGGCGCGAGAGCTCGGGGCCGACGTCCATGCCCTGCAGACCCGTATCCGCGACCTGTTCGACCCGCGCGGCATCCTGAACCCCGGCAGCAGCCTCTAGTTCGTCCGTGCCGATCGAGGAGCGGTGCGCCACCGCTCCGCTCCGTCCCGAACCCGCTCATTCGCATCGAACCCACCCGTTCGACCGAGCCGAACGCATGGGCTGGGTCCAAACGCGTGGGTTCGGCCTGGATCGTCCTCGCGAGCCCGCGTCAGTGCTGGTGCACCGGCACGATGGCATCCTCGGCCAGCTTGAACGCGAGCCTGCCGTGCGCGAACCCGCCGCCGGCACGGATCGCGGTCGCCACCCACGCGGTCTCGGCGAGCTCGGCCTCGCTGGCCCCGGCCCTGACAGCCTTCTGCGCGTGCGAGTCGATGCAGTAGGTGCACTGCGTCGTGATGCCGACGGCGAGGGCGATCAGCTCACGGAACTTCAGCGGGATGTCGCGTCCTTGCGAGGCGAACACGGCACTGTCGAAGTCGACCCAGGCGCGCAGGATGTCGGGCGTCTCAGCCTTGTACACGCGGTTGTACGCGCGGTCGCCCTCGCGGTCGAAGAAGTCGCCCATGGTCACTGTGCCCTTTCACCCCGAGGGCGGAGTGCCCGGTACGGACTTGCCACGCTAGCCTCGCCGCGAGAGGCCGCGGCCGTCATTACGCGCCGTGACGCTCGTGTGTCGCCGCATTGCGGCCGCCCCGACGACGCATGTCGCCGTCGGCCTATGGTCGCTTCATGACCATCGACACCGAACGACTCGCTCCTGTGGTACCCGGGACCGAAGACGGCACCCCGCGTCCACTGCGCGTCGTCGGCGTCTCGGGCTCGCTTCACGAGCCGAGCAAGACGACCGCTCTGGTGGCCGCCATCATCGAGGCGGTTGCCGGCCACACCGAGATCGACTCCCGGCTCATCGAGCTCACCGACCTCGGGCCGTCGCTCGCCGGCGCGCTGCGCCGCGAGGACCTGCCCGCGTACGTCGAGGATGCCCTGGTCGACATCGAGACCGCCGATCTCCTCGTGGTCGCCACTCCCGTCTATCGGGCCTCGTTCACCGGTCTGTTCAAGCACCTCTTCGACTTCGTCGGTCAGTACGCGCTGGTGGGTCAACCCGTCCTCGTGGCGGCGACCGGCGGCGGCGAGCGCCACGCGCTCATCATCGAGCACCAGCTCCGGCCGCTCTTCGGCTTCTTCCAGGCGCTGACCCTTCCGCTGGGCGTCTACGCCAGCACGTCGGACTTCGACGGATACCGCCTGCGCGATGACGGAGCGATCCACCAGCGCATCGAGCAGGCCGTTAACCGCGGCCTGCCGCTGGTCGAGCAGGCCGCCCTGCAGCGCGTGTCGCCGTACGTCTCGACCTGGTAGCAGCCGGCTGGCGCAAGCATCGGTCCCTGAGCCTGTCGAAGGGCGGATGGGGGAGCTGAACGACCGTCTGCCAGCGCCGAAGAACAACGATGGGCGGGGATCCGCAGACCCCCGCCCAACGTCGTTCGGCGTGTCAGCCGTTTCGCGCCTTCAGCTCGCGCCCGTGGACGGTCAGCGCGTAGATGATCAGGATGTCGATCGTCAGGATGATCAGCGACAGCCACGGCTGCGCGCCGAGGAGTGTCAGCTGGCCGACCGCGTTGAGGATCACGAGGATGATCGCGACGACGCGAGCCCACGTCATCCCCCGGTACAGCGCACCGGCCACGAGGATCA
Source organism: Microbacterium pumilum (assembly GCF_039530225.1). Classification (NCBI taxonomy): domain Bacteria; kingdom Bacillati; phylum Actinomycetota; class Actinomycetes; order Micrococcales; family Microbacteriaceae; genus Microbacterium; species Microbacterium pumilum. The sequence goes on along the minus strand of NZ_BAAAOH010000001.1, from coordinate 124,643 downwards.
GCACGATACCGGAGAGGATGTGCCACCATCCCCACGAGGCCACGTTGACCGCGAACAGCCCTTGTTCGGTGATCACGAGTGTGGAATCGGGCCCGATGATGGCTGCGAAGCCGAAGACCAGGTCGAAGACGCCGGCGATGAGCAGCAGCACCGAGGCGAAAACGCCCCAGCCTGCCCAGCCGGTCACGGTGGTGTCGGTCATGTGGGGGAACCTTCCTATCGGGCGGCGTGCGAGTTCGCCGCGGCAAGGCCGAGTCTGGCCCTGCTTTCACCGAGCCGAATCACCCCACGCGGATGATCCGCCAAACCGGGCACCCGCCGTCATCCGCGAGAACACATGCTCTCGGCGAGCCGACGCATCGTGGCGCACCGGCAGGTGTCGCCTCGCCGAATACATGTGCTCTCGCGAGGAGCGGGGGCGAGCGGCTTCCCTCACCGCTTGCGCGTGGGGCGGTCCTCCCCACCGGACGGCGCGACCGTCACATCGAGGCGCTCCTGGCCGAAGTGCGACGACCACGCGCTGGTGAGGCCCTTCGCGGCATGCGTCGCGGCGCGGACCGCGCGCTCATCCGCCCACGAGTTCAGCCGGTGGCCGGAGTGTCCGCGCACGTGCTCGAGCACGACATCCGGCAGACCTGCCGCGCGTCGCGAGTCGCGGGCCACGATCAGCTCCTCGAGCAGGTCGCGGTTCTTCGTGGGCTGACCCGTCGATGTCTTCCAGCCCCGCCGCCGGTGGCCGTCCATCCACGTGCGATACGTGTTGATCGCGTACATCGAGTCCGCCTGCACGACCAGGTTCTCGACTTCCGGATGGTCGGTGATCGCGCGCAGCAGACCGAGCAGCTCGCCGATGTTGTTGGTGCCCTGCGGCACTGAGCCCGCAGCCCAGTGCCCGTCCTCGGCGACCCACGCCCAGCCCGCCGGACCGGGGTTGCCTTGGCACGCGCCGTCGGTCGCGACGATGTAGGGGAGAGGTTCAGCCACGGCCGCAAGGCTAACGCGCCGCGTGAAGGTTCCGGTTCAGCGGGACCGCGTCGATGCCCGACTACGTCAACGACGGAACGGTCACGTCGTTCGCGCTATGGAACCCGGCTGATGTCGGTTACCTGGCCTCCTACGCGGCGAAGGCGCTCATCGAAGGTGACATCACCGGCGCTGAGGGCGACGAGTTCGACGGTGGGAAGCTCGGCTCGTACACGGTCGGGGCCGACAACATCGTGCTGCTCGGCGACCCGTACGTGTTCGACAAGGACAACATCGGCGACTTCAACTTCGGCTGACGAGCTGAGGCACCCGGTCCGCTTCGGCGGACCGGGCGCTTTCGTGCCACCGAGCGCCGTACTGAGCGAGCGAAGCGAGTCGAAGTGACGAAACGCGCCGAACCTGACCGGATCGCCGGGTTGTCGGCGTTTCGTCTCGCTTCGCTCGCTCAACGACCGGGGTCAGCCAACGACAGCGGCGACCAGCACCGCACCCAACCCCACCACGCCGACGGCCAGCGCGACAGCCGCGAGGCCGATCAGGGCCCGGGCATCGGGCAGCGCGACATCCGGCTCAGTGACAGCGGCCTCGGTCTGCCGGTATCGCCGGCGGGCGGTCATCCACAGTGCGCCGGCGGCGACCAGCCCGGCGAGTCCGGGAATCGCCCAGAGCGGGTCGCCGAGTGCTTCGGGAAACAGCCGCAGCGAGATGAGCGATCCGACCGCGAGGGCGAGGGCCGTGCGGCGCCATGCGAGCTCGGTGCGTTCGGGCTGCAGGCCGGGGTCGCGCGGCGACAGCTGCGTCACAGGATCACGGCGAGCAGCACGAGCGCACCCGCGAGCGTCACGGTGACGACGAGCATCGGACCCAGCAGCGAAGCGGGCAGCGGCATCCCCTCTCGCATGGCACGTTCGGTGCGCATCCGGTTGGCCCACGCCAGCGCCGGCGTGAAGACTCCCGCGATGACCAGCACGAGGGATGCCGCGAACCGCAGCTCCGGGTGCAGATCGAGTCCGAGCACCTCGAGCGCCACGCCGCCGGCGAGCAGCGCCAGGCCGGTGCGGATCCACGCGAGGAAGGTCCGCTCGTTCGCCAGGCTGAACCGGACGTCCGGTTCGGTGCCGCGTTCGTACACGGATCGGGGGAAGCGGGTCATCGGCAAGCCTCGCGTCGACGGTGCGGCCGAGGCCGCCGGTGGTTGATTCTCTCACCGCGCCCGATACCGTGGAGTGACGCAAGGAGGGGCCGTGACCGCAGATGTGCCCGACGGGGCTCCGCCCCGAACCCCCGGCTCGCCGGCGCAGGAACCCGACCGCATGCACGCCATCTCGCCCGAGACGAAGGCGACCGTCGACGAGGTGCTCGACTATGCCCGCAGGCGAGCCGTCTGGGAGGACATCCCGCTCGACAAGCCCCTGACTCCACGAGACCTGTCGCGCCTGGCGGCGGGCTCGATCACGGCGGCGGGCATAGGGGCGCGACGCGCGACATCCCTGTTCGAGAACGTCCTCGCACCGGCGTGCGTGACGACCGACCACCCCGGCTACCTGTCGTTCATCCCCTCGGCTCCCACGAAGGCCGCCATCGCGTTCGACCTCGTCGTGTCGGCGTCGTCGATCTACGGCGGTTCGTGGATGGAGGGTTCGGGCGCCGTCTTCGCAGAGAACGAGGTGCTGCACTGGCTTGCGGCCGAGTTCGGCCTTCCGGCGGGCGCCGGCGGCGTCTTCATGCAGGGCGGCACGATCGGCAATCTCTCGGCGCTCGTGACGGCACGGGATGCCGCACGCCGGCGCAATCGCGAGGCGGGCAGACCCGACCCTGCGCGGTGGGCCGTCGTCTGCAGCGCGGAGGCGCACTCGTCGATCACGTCCGCGGCGGCCGTGATGGATGTCGACGTCGTCGCCGCACCGCCCGGCGACGACGGACGCCTGCACGGCGGCGCCGTCGCACGCGCGCTCGATGAGAACGCCGAAGCCGTGTTCGCGGTTGTCGCCACAGGCGGTACCACGAACTTCGGGATCGTCGACGACATCGCCTCGATCGCCGCCGAGACGAAGGCGCGGGAGGTCTGGCTGCACATCGACGGCGCATACGGCCTCGCGGCCATGCTCGTGCCACGGATGCGTCCGGCGTTCGCCGGAGTCGAGCTCGCCGATTCGCTGATCGTCGACCCGCACAAGTGGCTCTTCGCCCCGTTCGACGCCTGCGCCCTCATCTACCGCGATCCGGCCGGGGCGAAGCTCGCGCACACCCAGAAGGCCGAGTACCTCGACACGCTCACCGAGACGGCCGACTGGAACCCGTCGGATCTCGGCATCCAGCTGACTCGCCGCGCCCGCGGCCTGCCGCTGTGGTTCTCGCTCGCCACCCACGGCACCGACCTCTACCGCGCGGCGATCGACCACGGGATCACCCTCGCGCAGCAGATCGCCGACGAGATCACGGCGCGCGCTGGACTGTCGCTGGTGCGCGATCCGCAGCTTTCCGTCGTGGTCTTCCGGCGTGAGGGCTGGACGCCGGCCGACTATCAGCGGTGGTCGGACGGCCTGCTCGAAGACCAGGTGGCCTTCGTCGTGCCGAGCTCGCACCGCGGCGAGACCGTGCTGCGCTTCGCGATCATCAGCCCGCTCACGACGTACGACAGGCTGGTCGACATCCTCGACACGCTGGCGTGATCGTCACGCCGCGCAAGTCTGACATCCTGGACCATCGGCGCCGCCCAGGGGGTGTCGCCGGCAATGCACTAAGGAGCGCACATGGCGGGCAGATTCGACCTCGAGACGACGACCCTGGGAACGCTCCTCGACGATCCGGACGCGCGCGCGATCATCGTCGAGCTCGTCCCGGAGCTGCCGGATCACCCGATGATCGGATTCGCCAAGGGGATGCCGGCCGCGGCCGTGCTCAAGATGGCGGGCGGCCAGCTGCCGGCCGATACGCTCGAGCAGCTGAAGACTCGCATCGCCGCGCTGTGACGCGCGGCGTCACTCCTCCGCTCGGGCGAGCTCGGTCAGCCGCCGTTGCCGCATCGAGAGGAACAGCGGGAACGTGAACGCGAAAGCCGTGATCGCGGCACCCACGACGTAGAGCCAGCCGAACCGCATCCGCAGCCGCCTCGCCTCGACGATGATGAAGATGCTCCCGGCGATCGCGGCGACGAGAAGATCGATCGTGAACGACGACACGGCCGCGCCGCTGGTCACGAGATCGCCGACATAGTCGCGCAGCTGGATGATCGCGATCACGTTGAACCACCACGTGCCGATCAAGCCGGCGATCGCGAGACCGAGGTAGACGAACGCGAGTGGACTCCAGTGCCGTGTCATGACTCGATTGTGCGCGCTCCGGGCTGACTCGTCGGGATCCAGACGCGCATCGTCGAGGGACCGCGGTTGGCCCACGAGTGGTACGGCACAAGGGGGATCGGGATGTCGGCGCCCGCCGTCGACGCGTCGGCGTCGCCGTAGGGCCACTCGGTCGAGGGCGAGGTGCGCACCCGAAGCGTCGCGGAGACCTGTCCGTTCGCATCGCTCGGCGGAGCGCTGGGCACGATGACGATCTGGCCGACATCGTCGACTCCGAGCGGTGCGAGATCCGTCGACTCCAGGGCGAGAACCTCCGGCCCCCGCTCGACGGCTACGCAGCCGCGGATCGCGTCGATGCGGGGATCGGGCCACGTGATCCTGGGCGTCACGGGCAGGTGCAGCTCGACCACGTCGCCGGCGCGGAAGGCCCTGGTGACATCGAACCGGCCGGGCGCGGCATCCCGCGTGTCCGTCTCGCCGGCGCTCGTCACTCGCACGCTTGCCCCGTGGGCCCACGCCGGCACGCGCAGGCCGAGGGTCCACTCGCCCGGTGCATCGTCCACGATCGAGATGCGGACGACGCCGTCTTCGGGGTAGTGCGTCGACATGTCGAATGCCACCGCACGCCCGTCCTCGAGCGTGGTGCGGATCGTGGCAGACGCATACTGGTGCACCTGGACGCCGAACTCGTCGGCCGTCGCGACGTAGGCGTCGAGGCTCGCCAGCGTGCGCGCGACGTTGGGTGGGCAGCACGAGACCTCGAACCACGGCGCGCGCAGCGACGATGACGCCCGCGGCGAGGTCTCGTCGGGCTCGGCCGGTGTGCCCGGTACGCGCTGGTGCAGGGTGTTCGCGTAGTAGAACGCACGGCCGTCGTCGTTCGGCGAGGTCGCCACGACGTTGTACAGCGTCCGCTCGATCAGGTCGGCGTACTGCGGATCTCCGTCGGCGAGCAGCAGCCGCCATGCGAACATGATCGAGCCGATGCCGGCGCACGTCTCGGAGTAGGCACGGTCCGGCGGCAGCTCCCAGTCCTCGCCGAACGCCTCGTCCTGGTGGTGCGAGCCCTGGCCACCGGTGATGTAGGTGCGGCGCGCGATCGTGTTCTGCCACTGGACCTGAAGAGCTGCGAGCAGCTCGGTGTCGCCCGTGTCGACGGCGACGTCGGCGGCCCCGGCCGAGAGATAGTTCGCGCGGACCGCGTGGCCGCGGAGGATCGTCGCATCGCGGACCGGGATGTCGTCCTGGAAGTAGGACCGGCCGAACTCGATGTCGGCGAGGCTGTGCTTCCCGTGACGCTCGATGAACAGCTGCGCCTGCCGCGTGTAGCGCGGCTCATCCAGCGCCCGACCGAGCTCGGCGAGTCCGACTTCGACCTCGGCGTGACCGCAGATCGACTCGTTCCCGCCCTCGCCGAAGACCTCGCACACCAGGTCGGCGGCCCGCCGTGCCACCTGGATGAGGCCGTCGTCTGCGTCGGGGCGGGTGCGGTATCGGGCCACGGCTGCCTGGAACAGGTGGCCGAGACAGTACAGCTCGTGTCCCCACTCGAGGTGCGACCAGCGCGGCTCCTGCCCCGGCCGCCCGAATCGGGTGCTCAGATAACCATCCGGCTCCTGCGCTCGCGCAACACGGTCGACGACCGCTCGGAACCGGGTCTCGAGCGCATCTTCGCCCGTGCGTCCGATCTCCCAGGCCGCTGCCTCGAGGTACTTGTAGATCTCGGAGTCCGAGAACTCCCGTCCGCGGCGGCCCTCGGGCAGCGTGCCGTCGGCGGCGCGATCGAAGTTGCCGATCCAGCCCTCGGACTCGAGCCGGTGCTCGATGTGCGCCAGCGTCGCCGTGCCGTTCACGCGCTGACGCTGAGCCCAGAATCCGTCGGTGATCCGGACCTCGTCGAGTCCGAGGGGCCGCAAGCGGCCGCCCGCGGGAACCACGGGGGTCGCCGGTGTGGTGGTCGAAGTCATCGTCATCCCTTGAAAGCGCCGGACATGAAACCGCGGACATAGTGCCGCTGCAGAACGAGGAACAGCACGATGCACGGCACTGCGAGCACGACCACGCCGGCCTCGGTCGCGCCGTAGTCGATGACCCCCTGCACCTGTACGCGCAGGTTCGCAACCGCGAGGGGGAGCGTCATCTTGTTCGTGTCGGTGATCAGGATGAGGGGCGCGAGGAAGTCGTTCCACGCCGCGAGGAACGCGAAGAGCCCCACCGTGATGAGTCCCGGCTTGACCGCCGGCAGCAGCACCCTCCACAGGGCGCCGAAGCTCGAGCATCCGTCGACCATCGCGGCTTCGTCGAGCTCGCGCGGAACGGACTCGAACGAGATGCGCATCATGAACATCGCGAACGGCAGCTGGAACATGGCGAGCACGATCGCGACACCCACCAGGGAGTTGCTGAGACCGACCGCGTTGAGGATCACGTAGAGCGGGATGAGCAGCGTGGCGTAGGGGACCATGAGGATCGCGAGGGTCGTGAGGAACAGCAGGTTCTTGCCCGGGAACGAGAACCGAGCGAACGCGTAGCCGCCGAGCAGCGAGACCACCAATGTGAGAAGCACCGTCAGCAGCGAGACGAACAGTGAGTTCGCCAGGTACACCCAGATGCCCGCCTGGTAGTCGGCGAGGGCGACGTAGTTGCCGAAGCCCCAGCGATCGGTCTGGCTCGTGCCCGCGCGCGGCTGTACCGACGTGATCGTCGTCCAGATGAGCGGATACAGGAAGATCACCGCGAGGGCGGTGGTGAAAACCCAGTACGGGATGCCGAGCACGATCCGCATGCCGGGGGACCGGCGGTGACCGGCCGCTGTCGATGCGACGCGCAGGACGTCGGTGGGAGTGAGGGTGCTGTTCGAGGTCACGGTGAGCCTTCGCCTCCGTCAGTTCTCGTCCGGGCGGCGGAACGCGCGCAGCTGGAAGATGTTGATCACGATGAGCGCGATCAGGACGATGACCGACAGTGCCGCGGCGATGCCGAGGTTGTTCTGGCCCTGGAACGCCACGTTGTAGATGAGCTGGACGATCGTCATCGTGCTGTTGTCTGGCCCGCCCTTGGTGAGGATGTAGAACTGCTCGAATGCGAGCAGCGAGCCGGTCACGCACAGCACGATCGTGAGCGCGAACGTGGGCCGCAGCAGCGGCAGGGTGATGTCGCGGAATGTCTGCCAGCGGGACGCCCCGTCGATGTGGGCGGCTTCGTAGACGTCATCCGGGATGCCCTGGAGTCCCACCAGCATCAGCAGCATGTAGAAGCCGGCGTACCGCCAGACCACGAGGAACACGGTCGACCACAGTGCCCCCTCGGGAGTGCCGAGGAAGGTGAAGCCCCATGACTGCATCAGGTCGGCGAAGGGTCCGGCGTAGGGGGAGTACAGGACGTAGAAGAGGAGGGATGCCGAGGCCAGCCCGAGTGCGCTCGGCACCAGGAAGGAGGTGCGCAGGAACGACTTCCAGCGGGTCGACTCCTGCACGAGCAGGGCCAGCCCGAGGCCGAGTCCGACGAGCAGGATCGTGGTGATCACCGTGTACTTCAGCGTGAAGCCGATCGAGTCCCAGAACAGGCGGTGCTGCACGGCCTCGGTGTAGTTGTCGGGAAAGTTCGGTCCCTGATAGCCGGCCATGAGCGGCCAGTCCGAGGCCGACATCCGCAGTACGAGACCGAGCGGGATGAGGAAGACGAAGATGACGAAGATCGCCGTCGGGGCGGCGTAAGCCCAGCCGCGCACGGCTTCGCGCCGGGCGCGCGGCGAGCGTCTGCGACGCGACGCGCGGCCGGTGCGCGCGGGGAGGGTGTCGGCGACCATGTGTACTGTCCTTCGTGTCGGGGACCGGGCTGTGGGAGGCGACGCTGGGGACGTCGCCTCCCACGAATCCTCACTGCTGAAGGATCTCGGTGATGCCCTGGTTGTCATCGTCGACGGTGTCGGTGCCCTCGAGCACAGCGTTGCGCACCAGTGTCAGCCAGGGGCTGCCCGGTGCGTTGAACGCCTGCTGGAAGTTCAGCGCCACTGGAGTGTCGCCGTTGCCCGCGACCTCGTTGATCGTGACCAGACGCGGGTCCTTCTCGGAGTACTCGTTGGTCGCGAGGTCGGAACGTGAGACGACGTCGTTGTCCTTGGCCAGCACGCCGACCTGCGCGTCCTCCGACATCATCCAGCTGAGGAAGTTCCACGCCTGCGCAGCCTTCTTGGAGTCCTTCGAGACGCCGATGCCGTCGCCGCCGACGAACGTCGAGGCGCCGCCGTCGGGTCCGGGGATCCCGGCGACGCCCACGTCGAACGGTGTCGACGAGAGCAGCGTCGCGGGGTAGAACATCAGGCCGACGTTGCCCTCGGTGAATCCGGCTGTCCAGGTGGGGCCGGCCTCGTCCTGCGAGCTCGGCAGCACCGCGCCGGACTCCCACAGGTCCCGCCACGTCGAGTACATCTCCTTGGCGGTGTCGCTGTTCAGGAGCGACTCGGTGCCCTCGGGGTTCATCACCTGGTCGCCCGCGGCCCACACGCTCGGGAACCACGTGAAGACGAGGCATCCGCCGCAGTTCAGACCGGTCGCCGTGCCGTACACGCCGTCCTTGTTCAGCGCCTGGATGGCTTTGGCGTCCGCAGCGAATTCGGCGAGGTCAGAGGGTGCCGTGTCGGGATCGAGCCCGGCCTCCTCGAACAGCTCCTTGTTCCAGAACAGCATCGAGAGGTCGAGCACGAAGGGCAGCACGTGCTCCTTGCCGTCGGCGGTGCCGGCGGTCAGGTGACCCTTGTTGATCGCGTCCTTGAAGGGCAGCGCATCGATCTGCGCCGAGATGTCCTGGAAGAGGCCCTGCTCCACCCAGTTCGGCACGTAGACGATGTCTGCGGCGAACAGGTCGGGCAGTCCGCCGGAGCCGGCGGCAGCGCCGACTTTGGCGACGTAGTCGTCGTTCGGGACGACCGTGAGCTCGACCTGGTTCTCGTGGCCGGCGTTGTACGCGTCGACCAGCAGGTTCGCCTGCTTCTCGAGCGGGGCGCGGGTCCACAGCGTCAGGGTCGAACCGTCGTCGGTGCCGTCGGGCCCGATCGACTCGGCGGGAGTGGGGCTGCCGCCGCCGCCAGAGCAGGCGACGAGCCCGCCCATCAATGCTGCGGTGGCGACGATCGCCGTGAACGCTCGCAGTGGCGCGCGCCGGCGTCGGTGGTTGATCATGCTGTCTCCTCTTGCTCGTCTTCGAGCGGGTGCGGCCGGGGCTGGCCGGGTGCGCGCCGCTGTGCATGGTGTGCAGGTTCCGAAACGCTCCGAAACCCCTTTCGGGAAGGTATCGTGAGTGTCGCAGGGTCGTCAAGACACCTGGCCGATAACGTTTTTGCAACGAGGGAGTGCGATGCAGTCGAGCGAGACCGGGGGACGCACTGCAACGCTGAGCGACGTCGCGCGTCGTGCCGGAGTGTCGATCGCGACGGCATCCAAGGCTCTCAACGGACGAGGGGATGTCGCGCCCGCGACCCGAGCGCGCGTGACCGAGGCAGCGGAGGCGCTCTCGTTCACCCCGAATGCGATGGCGCGCGGACTGCTCGCCGGCCGGACCGGGACAGTGGGCTTGCTGACGAGCGACCTCGAGGGCCGATTCATGATCCCGATCCTGATGGGCGCCGAGGACGCATTCGGCGCCGGACAGGTGAACGTGTTCCTCTGCGATGCGCGTGGCGACGCCATCCGCGAGCAGCATCACCTCAAGGCGCTCCTCAGCCGGCGAGTCGACGGGATCATCGTCGTGGGCCGCCAGACCGACCCTCGTCCCTCACTCGGGCAGGACCTTCCGGTCCCCGTCGTGTACGCGTACGCGCCGTCCGACGATCCGCGCGACCTCTCGCTCACGCCCGACAACTATGCCGGCGGCCGGCTCGCGATCGAGCACCTGATCTCGTGCGGCCGAACCCGCATCGCGCACATCTCCGGCGATCCGGCGTACGCGGCCGCGCAGGACCGCATCGCGGGCGCACGCGCGGCGCTCGACGCAGCCGGGCTTCCCCTCATCGGCGAGCCGATGTTCTCGGTGTGGTCGGAGCACTGGGGGAGGGATGCCGCAGCCATGCTGCTCGCGCAGCATCCGGATGTCGACGCGATCTTCTGCGGCTCCGACCAGCTGGCGCGCGGTGTGCTCGACACAGCGCGCGACCTCGGTCGCACGGTGCCCGACGACCTCGCCGTGATCGGCTACGACAACTGGGAGCTGCTCACGACGAACTCGCGGCCCGAGCTGACCAGCATCGACGCCAACCTCCAGCAGCTCGGCCGGCAGGCTGCGCAGCGGGTGTTCGACGCGATCGACGGCGTCGACATCGGCGAGGGCACGCACCACCTGCCGGTGCGGCTCATCATCCGCGGGTCTACGATCGCGAGACGTTGAGCCGAGGTCGGTCGCTGAGCCTGTCGAAGCGTCCGGCGGGCCGTCAGGCGCTGGTCCGTCGCCGACGCCACCGCCACCCCCGTCGCCCGGGCTCGTCCTCGGCCTCTACGGCAGCCTCCGCCATGCGGGCGCGACGGCGCGCGCGCCACTCGCGCACGTCGACCTCGACGTCGCGCGTCGGAGTGACCACGGGCGGACCGCCGAGCAGCTGCCGTCTCGCCTCGATGACCCGCCGGTTGAAGTCCTCGATGCTCTCGCGCACGTCGTCCTCGTGAGAGAGGAGGTCGAGCCGATCGGCGAACTCCGCGCTCTCGACCCGCAGCATCAGGGCCGGCGGACCGAGCCCGGTGAGCTTCTCGGTCTCGATCTTGCGCCGGATCCACCAGTCCGGGTCGTGGCGATCGCCGAGGCCGGTGAGAGGCTTGCCCGCACCCGGCAGGTTGTCGAACTCGCCGCGCCGGATCGCCTGCTGGATCGAGACCTCGACGAACGCAGCACGTTCGGCAGCGGTGCTCCCGCGCTCCGGCGCGGTGGGGCGCTGGGCATCTGCCGACTCGGCGGCGGCGTCGCCATCCTGAGCAGCCAGCTGCTCGAGGCGATAGCGCGCGGCTGCCACGCGAGGGTCCTCGGCCATGGCGCACCTCCTCACCGCGAGGGTGCAACCAGCCTAAAGCGACTCAGACCACGTGGTCGCGCCAGGAGTGGCGCGGCGCGTAGCCGAGCACGCGGCGTGCCTTGTGGATGGACAGTAGCGTGTCGTGCTCACCGAACTCGCCGTTCAGCGGCACGCCTGGGAACACCTCGTCGATCAGCTCGGCGTTGGGCCGTGACATGACGGTGTCGGCCGCCGCGATGATGAAGCGATCGAATCCGGGTGCTGCGACCGCGAGCGCACGCTCGATCGCCTGCGCTCCGTCGCGCGCGTCGATGTAGCCCCAGAGGTTCCACTTGCGCAGCGTCGCGTCCGCGTCGAACGAGGGGAATTCGGCGTAGTCCTCGGGCACCATCACGTTCGAGAAGCGCAGGGCCGTGATCGACAGATCCGGATGCCACCGCACCAGCTCGGTCGCGAGCTGCTCCTCGAGCACCTTGACGATCGAGTACACGCTCTCGGGCCGCGCCGGGTACTCCTCGTCGACCGGGATGTAGGGCGGCGGCACGTCAAACGGCAGGCCGAGGACGGTCTCGCTCGACGCGTACACGATGCGACGGATGCCGACCCGCACGGCCGCCCAGAACACGTTGAAGGTGCTGGGCATGTTGTTGTGGAAGGTCGCGACATCCGTCCGGATACCGGGCGCCGGAATGGCGCCGAGGTGCACGACCGCATCGAACGGCTCGGCTCGATCGACGCCGCCCAGTGCATCGACCACCTGGCCGTAGTCGGTGAGATCCACCTGCACGAACCCCGGTCCGCGTGGACCGACGACATCCAGTCCGGTCACCTCGTGGCCCGATGATCGAAGTTCGCGAGCGACGACGGAGCCGAGCTTTCCGGTTGAACCGGTGAGTGCGATGCGCATGTCTTCAGCCTGCCACGGATGCGGCCGCCCGAGCCGGTTGCGGACGAGCCGGTCGCTGAGCCTTAAGCCGGTCGCGGAGCCCAAAGCCGGTCGCTGAGCCTTAAGCCGGTCGCTGAGCCCAAAGCCGGTCGCTGAGCCCTAAGCCGGTCGCTGAGCCCAAAGCCGGTCGCTGAGCCTTAAGCCGGTCGCTGAGCCTGTCGAAGCGTCCGGCGCCGCGCATCGAACCCTTCGACAGGCTCAGGGACCGATGCGCTCGCCCCGCCGACCGATGCGCTCGCCCCGCCGACCGATGCGCTCGCCCCGCCGACAGATGCGCTCGTCCCGCGGACGGAGGCGCTCGTCCCGCCGACAGATGCGCGTCACTCAGCCCCAGGCGCGCGCGTCGACTGTCGCACGATGAGGTGGGTGGGCAAGGGGGTGTCCTCGGTGGCGGTCTCGGGTTCTTCGACCGCGATCAGCACCTTCTGCATGATGAGTTCGCCGAGCGCCGCGAAGTCCTGTCGCACGGTCGTGAGTGCGGGGTAGAGGTACCCGGCTTCGGGAACGTCGTCGAACCCGACGACGCTCACGTCTTCGGGCACGCGGATGCCGCGCTCGCGCAGGGCTGAGAGCACGCCGATCGACATGTGGTCATTGCCCACGAAGATCGCCGAGTCCGGTTCGACGTCGAGGGCGGAGCCCACCCGGTACCCGCTGGCCGCCGACCAATCGCCGTACTCCGGTTCGACCGCTGCGAGCCGCCGCGCGGCCAGCTCGTCCCGCCATCCGCGCATCCGCTCGGTCGCATCCGGCGCGCGCTGTGGTCCCGCCACATGCAGGATGCGCTGGTGACCGAGCTCCGCCAGATGCCGGACAGCCGCGCGCGCACCGCGGTACTGGTCGATCGAGACGATCAGCGGGCTGCGCCGGGGGGCGGATGCCGCGGCGACGACCGGAATGCTGAGGTCGAGCCCCCGCACTGCCTCGAGCACGGCGATGTCGACGACGATGAGCACGATCGCGTCCACCCGCTGGCGCAGCAGGCCCTCGACGACCTCGCGGACACCGGCGGCATCGGCGTCCAGCGAGCTGACGGTCTCGACGTTGTAGCGCGCGGCGCGCGCGGCGAAGTTGAAGTGCATCGCGACGGACGTCGGGCCGTAGTCCGAGACGCCGGGCGTGACGAGCCCGATCGTGCGGGTGCGCCGCGTCACGAGCGCGCGGGCCGCGGGGGATGGGCTGTAGCGCAGCTGCGCGATCGCCTGCTCGACGCGCGCCCGCGTGGCGGGGCGGACGTTCGGCAGGTCGTTGAGAACCCGCGACACCGTCTGATGCGAGACGCCCGCGAGGCGCGCGACGTCGAAGATGTTCGCGGTGCGCGAGCCCTTCTCCTCGCTCACGAGTCGCTCTTCTCGAGCCCGTCGGCCTCGTCATCGGGTCGCGCCACCATCGCCATGAGCGATTCGACCGTGAGGCTCTCCGACGGCAGGGTCTCGATCACCCGGCCGTTGCGCAGGATCGCCACGCGGTGCCCGACCCGGAGCACCTCTTCGAGTTCGGCCGAGATGAACATGACCGAGAGGCCGTTCTCGGCGAGCTCGCCCACGAGGTTCTGGATCTCGACCTTCGCACCGACGTCGATCCCGCGTGTCGGCTCGTCGAGCACGAGCACACGAGGCGACAGCGCGAGCATGCGCGCGAGCAGCAGCTTCTGCTGATTGCCGCCCGAAAGCGTCCCCGCGGGCCGATCCAGGTCCGGTGGGCGGATGTCGAGCGCCTCGACCCAGCTCGCCGCGAGCTCGCGCTGCCGTGACGGACGGATGCGGCGCAGGACGCCGCGCTGCGCCTGCAGCGCGAGCGTGATGTTCTCGCGCACGCTGAGCTCGCTGATGATCCCCTCGGTGCGGCGGTTCTCGGACGAATAGACGACGCCGAGCGAGATCGCCCGTCGCACCCGACCGAGATCCGAGTCGCGACCCGAGATGCGGATGATGCCGGCGTCCAGGCGATCGACGCCGGTGATGGCGCGCGCGAGTTCGGTGCGGCCCGAGCCCAGCAGCCCGGCGAGGCCCAGCACCTCGCCCTCCGCGAGATCCACATCGGCACCGGCGATGCCGCTTCCGACCGAGATGTCGCGCGCGCTGAGGAAGGGGGTGGCTGCGCTCTCGATGCCCTCCGGCGCCGGCCGCGTCCGAAGGTCCTGGACGCTCCGGCCGAGCATCTTCTGGACGAGGTCGATGCGCAGCAGCTGCTTGGTCAGGTACTCGCCGACGAGCTTGCCGTTGCGCAGCACCGTCACGCGGTCGCAGATCTCGTAGACCTGGTCGAGGAAGTGCGAGACGAAGAGGATGGCCACGCCGCGCTGCTGCAGCTCGCGGATGACACGGAAGAGCTCGGCCACCTCGTCGAGGTCGAGGCTGGACGTCGGCTCGTCCAGCACGAGCACCTTGACATCGACCGAGATGGCCCGCGCGATGGCGACCAGCTGCTGCACCGCAAGCGAGTGGGTGCCGAGGATCGAGGCAGGATCGATGTCGATCCCGAGATCGGCGAGCACGGCGTGTGCGTCGGCCCGCATGCGCCGCCAGTCGATCACACCGAACCGGCGCGGCTCGCGGCCGAGCGCGATATTCTCGGCGACCGACACGTTCGGGAGCAGGTCGATCTCCTGATAGACCGTGCTGATCCCCGCGCGCTGCGCGTCGTACGGCGTCGCGAAGCGCACTGCTTCGCCGCCGATCCGCAGCTGGCCCTCGGCGAGCGGGAGGGCCCCGGTGATCGCCTTGATGAGCGTCGACTTGCCGGCACCGTTCTCGCCCATGAGCGAGTGCACCTCGCCCGGGAACATGCGGAAGTCGACGCCGTCGATCGCGGCATCCGCCCCGAAGAGCACGGTCGCCCCGGTGAGCTCGAGGAGCGGGCGGGCCTCGTCCATCACGTCATTATGGCGTGCGGCTCGTACTCGACCCCGCTACCCCCGCCGACCATCTCATCGGCGTCTGTCGGATCGGGCCACGATCACGCGCTGCACGACGATGAAGACGAGCAGCAGGATGCCGATGATGATGCGGGTCCACGACTGCTCAGCGCCCATGAACGAGATCACGGTCTGGATGGCGCCGTAGACCAGCACGCCCACCAGGGACCCGAGCACGTAGCCTCTCCCGCCGGTGAGCAGTGTGCCGCCGATCACGACGGCCGCGATGGCGTCGAGCTCGGTTCCGACGCCGTAGAGCGGGTATCCGGCGCCGGAGTACGCCGTGAGTGCGAGCCCCGCGAGTCCCGCGCACACTCCGCTGATCACGTAGGCGATGATCTTCGTGCGCGCGACGTGGAGACCCATGAGCCGGGCGGACTGCTCGCTGCCGCCGACGGCATAGATCGTCCTTCCGAAGCGCGTCCACTGCAGCACGATCGCCGCGATGGCCACGACGAGCAGGGCCAGGATGCCGGTCGGCGAGATGTACCACTCGCCCAGGCGGAAGCGGGTGCTCCCGAACCACAGGACGATCGGGTCTTCGACCTTGATCGACTCGAGACTGACGACGAACGCGAGACCGCGCGCGAGGAACAGCCCGGCGAGCGAGGCGATGAACGGCTGCACCTCGAAGTACTGCACGAGCACGCCCACCATCAGGCCGACGGCGCCGCCGCCGATGATCATGACCGGGATCGTGACGATCGCAGGGAACCCCTCCGACAGCAGGCGTGCGCACAGGATGCCCGTGAAGGCCATGACCGAGCCCACGGAGAGGTCGATGCCGCCCGTGAGGATCACGAAGGTCATGCCGACGGCCAGGATGAGCAGGTAGGAGTTGTCGAGCAGCAGCGCCGAGAGGTTCCGCGGCGTGATGAAGTTGCCGAAGTAGATCTGCGCCCCGACGAACAGCAGGATCAGGATGGCGAGTGCCGCGAACGTCGGCATGAGCGAGGCGTGCCGGCTCATGAACGTGCTGTAACGCGACGCGAGCCCTTCGGCTCGGCCGGTCTGGGGCTGCGCGGTCGTGGTCATGACGCCGTCTCCGTCCTGGTCGTCGTGCCGGTTCTGCCGCTCGTGCGCATCGAGTGGATGACCTTGCGCGCGGCGCGGTGCACTCGCGGCGATTGGACGAGCACGACGATGATGACGACCGCGGCGAACACCACCGGCGCCTGCGCCGAGGGGACGCCGAGGAAGAGGATCGTGGATCGCAGCGTCTGAATGGTGAAGACGCCGACGACCGTTCCGGCGATCGTGAACTTGCCGCCCATGAGCGATGTGCCGCCCAGCACGACCGCGAGGATCGCGTAGAGCTCGATGTAGAGTCCCGTCGCATTGGCGTCCGCGGCCATGATGTTCGAGCTGTAGAGGATGCCCGCCATGCCTGCGAGCAGGCCGCTCGTGACATACGCGCCGAAGACGATGCCGCGCGAGCGCACACCGGCGAGGCGGCTCGCCTCGGGATTGATGCCCACGGCCTCGGTGAGCACCCCGAGTGCGGTGCGCCGCTCGATCAGCGCGATCACGACGATGGCCGCGACCGAGATGAACAGGGCGAAGGGGAGCCCGATGACATACCCCGTCGCGATGAACTTGTACGGGGCGCTCGTGACGGTGGTGATGAAGCCCTCGGTGATGAGCAGCGCCATGCCACGGCCGGCGAGCATCAGCACCAGCGTCGCGATGATGGGCTGGATGCCGAGCACGGCCACGAGGAATCCGTTCCACACGCCGAGCACCAGCGCGACGAGGATGCCGACGACCAGCGCTATGGCGACGGTGCCGAGGGCTTCGGGATCACCGGATGTGTCGATGATCGTCAGCGCGACGGCTCCCGAGACGGCCATGATGGCGCCGACCGAGAGGTCGATGCCCCGGGTTGCGATGACGATGGTCATGCCGAGCGCCACGAGCATCAGCGGCGCGCTGTTTCGGAGGATGTCGATGAGCGCACCGTAGAGTTCGCCGTCCCGGACCGTGATCGAGATGAACTGGGGGCGCACGATCGCGTTGAGCGCGATCAGGGCCACGAGGGCCGCGATCGGCCAGAAAAGCCGATGGGTGATGAGCTTCCTCACGCTGCGCTCCCCTCGCCGGCGTTGGCGATGTAGTCGATGAGTCCGTCGAGATCCACGTCGTCCGGCGAGAGCTCTCCGATCATCCGGCGATCGCGCATCACGATAACGCGTTGTGCGAGCCGGAGTACCTCTTCCAGCTCGGACGAGATGAAGATCACCGAGAGCCCCTGCTCCGAGAGCTCTGCGACTTTGCGCTGGATGTCGGCCTTCGCGCCGACATCGATGCCTCGCGTGGGCTCGTCCAGCACGATGAGCTGGGGTGCGGTGGCCAGCCAGCGTGCGAGCAGCACCTTCTGCTGGTTGCCTCCGGAGAGATTGGCGGCGGGAAGGTTCGGATCGGCGGGCCGCACGTCGAGGGCCTTGATGTATTCGGCCACCACGGCATCCTGTTCGCTGCGGCGGATGCGGCGCACCCACCCCCGGCGTGCCTGGATGCCGAGCACGATGTTCTGCGCCACGGTCAGATCGCCGATGACACCCTCGGCGCGCCGGTCTTCGGACGAGAAGACCATGCGCTTGTCGATCGCCGCGCGCGGCGAGGTCATCTTGACGGGCCTGCCATGCACCTCGATGCTGCCGGAGTCCGCGCGGTCGGCGCCGTACAGCAGACGCACAAGCTCGGTCCGCCCCGAGCCGAGCAGGCCGGCGATGCCGACGACCTCACCCTCGTACACGTCGATGTCCGCGGGCTCGAGCACGCCGCGGCGGCCGACCCCGGACGCTCGCAGCACGGGGGTTCCGGTGCGATCGATGACGCGCTCGGTCATCGACGAGATGGCGGCGAGCTCGACCAGCTCGCGACCGATCATCTTGGTGACGAGCGCCTCGCGCGAGAGGTCTGCTGCAGCGTACTCGCCGATGAGCCGGCCGTTGCGCAGGATCGTGATCCGGTCCGACACCTCGTAGACCTGATCGAGGAAGTGGCTCACGAAGAGGATGGCGACGCCGCGGTCGCGCAGGTCGCGCATCACCCGGAACAGCTGCTCGACTTCGCCGCGATCGAGACTGGATGTCGGCTCGTCGAGGATCAGGACCTTCGCGTCCGACACCATCGCCCTGCTGATCGCGACGAGCTGCTGAATCGCGATGGAGTGGCTCGAGAGCATCGAGCGCGTGTCGACGTGCAGGCCGAGGTTCTCGAGGTGGCGTGCCGCCTCGCGATGTGCGGCTCGCCAGTCGATCGCCCCCGCAGAGCGCGGCTCATGGCCGAGCATGACGTTCTCGCCCACCGAGAGGTTCGCGCAGAGGTTCACCTCTTGGTACACCGTCGAGATGCCGGCGCTCTGTGCGTCGGCGGTGCCACCGAACACCCTCGGTTCGCCGGCCACCTCGATCGACCCGCCGTCGATCGAGTACACGCCGGTGAGCGCTTTGATCAGGGTCGATTTGCCGGCGCCGTTCTCGCCCATGAGCGAATGGATCTGCCCGCCGCGGAGCCGGAAGTCGACGCCGTCGAGTGCGAGCACTCCAGGAAAGCGGATCGTGATGCCGGTCATCTGGACGATCGGGGGGACTTCAGGGTCGGCAGGCATGGTGGTCGTCAGGGCCTTTCCAGCTCCAGTGTCGGCACGCCCGCCGGGGAGCCCATGGATCGGCTCCCCGGCGGGGTGCTGCGACATCGCTACAGGATGGTCGCGTCGCGGATCAGTAGAGCCGCGAGTCGATGACCTCGGCGGCCTGCTCCTGCGTGAAGCTCTGGTCCTCTACGTAGTTCTTCTTCTCCACCGCAGTGCCCGCGAGCACATCGGTGACGAGTCCGGCCGCCAGCTCGCCGAGGAGCGGGTTGCACTCGACGATGTAGTTGATCTTGCCGTCGACGAGAGCCTGCATGCCGTCCTTGACCGCGTCGATCGAGACGATCTTGATGTCTTCGCCCGGAACGCCACCGGCTGCCTCGATCGCTTCGATCGCGCCCAGCGCCATGTCGTCGTTGTGCGCGTAGAGCAGGTCGATGCCGTCGATGCCGTACTTCTGGATGAAGCCCTCCATCACGGTCTTTCCGCCATCGCGCGTGAAGTCGCCCGTCTGCGAGTCGATCGTCTCGATGGCCGTGCCGTCGATCGCCTCATCGAATCCGCTCGCACGCTCGTTCGCGGGCGCCGATCCGGTCGTGCCCTCGAGAACCACAATCTTGGTCGGAGTGTCGCCGAAGGTCTCGGCGGCCCACTCGCCCGCGGTCACACCCTCCTTGTGGAAGTCGAGACCGACCCAGCTCGCGAACAGATCCTCGGACGCGGTCACAGTCCGGTCCTCGAGGATGACAGGGATGTCGGCATCCGCGGCCTCCTGGAGTACGTCGTCCCAGCCGTCCTCCACGATCGGCGCGATGACGATCGCGTCGACGCCCTGGTTGATGAAGCTGCGCACTGCGGCGATCTGGGCGGCCGGGTCGTTGTCGGCCGCGTTGAAGGTGAGGTCGAAGCCGTTATCCGCCGAGAACGCCGTCTTCATCGACTCGGTGTTCGCCGATCGCCAGCCGCTCTCGGACCCGGTCTGGGCGAAGCCCACGCTGACGGGTTCGTCGCCGCCCGAGCCTCCGTCGCCGTTTCCGCCCGACCCACCGGAGCAGCCGGCCACCGCCAGTGTGAATGCCCCCAGAATGGCGACGCTCGCGAGAATCTTTCGCTTGTGCATACCAAAACCTCCTCGTCTTGGTCCGGCAACGCTGCCGGAGTTGTGGTGATCGACCGCTTCGAGGTCGCCTGTGTGCTGAATGTTAGCCTTCACATTTCTGATTTGGCGAGAGTGTGAGCGGTAACATTTCGGTAACACCTGGGCCAGCATTGAAAATCGGGCTGCAGTGGACGCATTTGCGTAGCGCACCAAGTGTGAGGGATAACAATTCCGATGGGAGCGATCCCACCGTGCCGGTCGCTGAGCCTGTCCAAGCGTCCGGCTCCGGCGGTGTCGAGGCGGGAGCTGGTCGCTGAGCCTGCCGAAACGTCCGGCCTCACGGATCGACCCTTCGACAGGCTCAGGGACCGATGCGCCGGCTGGCTCAGGGACCGATGCGCCGGCTGGCTCAGGGACCGATGCGCCGGCTGGCTCAGGAGCCGATCCGGGGGCCGGGGTCTAGCCTGGGGTGCCATGAGCGAGAGCGGCGGTGCAGTCACCAGGCGCGTCGGCGTGCGCGACGTCGCCCGCCTCGCCGGTGTGTCGAGCCAGACCGTGTCTCGCGTGATCAACGAGCACCCCAACATCCGCCCCGAGACGCGAGGCAGGGTGCTCGAGGCCATGGCCGCGCTCGACTACCGCGTCAACAACGCCGCGCGCGCGCTCGGCACACGCACCACCCGCACCCTCGGAGTGATCGCCTCGGACGCGACGCTCTACGGCCCATCGGCCGGCATCGGCGCGCTCGAGGCGGCGGCGCGCGAAGTCGGCCACTGGGTGGCGACGGCGTACGCGAATGCGGCGGATGCGGCATCCGTCCGCAGTGCGGCACGCCATCTGCTCGGGCAGGGGGTCGACGGGATCATCGTGGTGGCGCCGCACGCCCGCACCCTGCCGATCCTCGCGGAGCTGACCCCGGGTGTGCCGCTCGCGACGCTGCACGGTGGCCTCGGGGCGGCGCGCCAAGCCGATGCGGCGGCGCTCGCCGCGGATCACCTGGCCGAGCTCGGCCATGAGCGCATCGCGCGACTCTCGGGGCCCGAGGACTGGCTCGAGGCGCTCGCCCGCGAGGCGGGCACGACGAGGGTTCTGGAGGGGCGCGGGCTCGTGCCCGGCCTGCGCTGGGTGGGCGACTGGAGCGCCGCAGCCGGCGCCGCCATCGCACCCGCCGTCGCGGCCGCGGTGCGCGCGCCGCAGGGCCCGACCGCGGTGGTCGTCGCGAACGATCAGATGGCGCTGGGACTGATCGCAGGACTCCGGATGGCGGGAGTCGACGTGCCGCGCGAGGTGAGCGTGACCGGCTTCGACGACAATCCGGATGCCGCGTTCTACAGTCCGCCTCTGACAACCGTGCGACTCGATCTGGCGGGTGAGGCGCGGCGCTGCGTCGGCGAGGTTCTGGGGCACCCGACATCCGACCCATCCGCCTCGCCGGTGCTCGTCATCCGCGCATCCACCGCCGCCCCCGAGAGACGTGGCTGAACCCGATGTGTTGCGCTGAGCGATGTTACCGGTAACATTGACCGGGACACGAGACCGATGGAGGACCCCGTGAGCACTGAACCGGCCGAGACGCAGACCGCGCAGCCGACACTGGACGCCGATGTGGAGTCGGCGATCGCCGCAGTCCGTTCCGACGTGGCGAAGCTGCACGGCGAACTCGTGCGCTACGGACTCATCGTGTGGACCGGGGGCAACGTCTCGGGCCGGGTCCCGGGTGCCGACCTGTTCGTGATCAAGCCCTCCGGAGTCTCGTACGACGATCTCACCCCCGAGAACATGATCCTGTGCGACCTCGAAGGCAACGTCGTCCCGGGCACACCGGGCAGCGACCGGAGCCCTTCGAGCGACACCGCAGCGCATGCGTACGTGTACCGGCATATGCCCGATGTCGGCGGAGTCGTCCACACGCATTCGACGTTCGCGGTGGCATGGGCCGCCCGCGGCGAGGAGATCCCCTGCGTGATCACCGCGATGGCCGACGAGTTCGGCGGACCCATCCCGATCGGTCCGTTCGCGATCATCGGCGACGACTCGATCGGCCGCGGCATCGTCGACACGCTCAGTGGCCATCGCTCACGCGCCGTCCTGATGCAGAACCACGGACCGTTCACGATCGGCGTCAACGCGAAGGATGCCGTCAAGGCGGCGGTCATGGTCGAGGATGTCGCCCGCACCGTGCACTACGCGCGCGAGGCCGGGCCGCTCGTCCCGATCCCGCAGGAGGCGATCGACAGCCTGTTCGATCGCTATCAGAACGTCTACGGACAGAGCCAGGACGAGCGCAGATGAGCGGTGGAGTGAGCGTGGACCGTGAGGCGGTGCGCGAGGCGATTCTCGCCGGGCGCACGTCGCTCGGCATCGAGCTGGGTTCCACGCGTATCAAGGCGTGCCTCGTCGGCGACGACCCGGCAGACGTGCTCGCGCTCGGCAGTCACGAATGGGAGAACCAGTTCGTCGATCGCGTCTGGACGTACTCGCTGGATGCCGTGTGGTCGGGGCTGCAGGAGGCGTACGCCGACCTCGCCGCCGACCTGGCGGAGCGCTACGACGTCACGCCGCAGACCTTCGGCGCGATCGGGGTGTCGGCCATGATGCACGGCTACCTCCCGTTCGGTGCCGATGACGAGCTGCTGGTCCCCTTCCGCACGTGGCGCAACACGACGACCGGGGCCGCATCCGCCGAGCTCTCCGATCTGCTCGGGGTCAACATCCCGCTGCGCTGGTCGATCGCGCACCTGCATCAGGCCGTCCTCGACGACGAGCCCCACGTGCCGCGGCTGGAGTTCGTCACCACGCTTGCGGGGTATGTCCACTGGCGGCTCACCGGGCGCAAGGTGCTCGGTGTCGGCGACGCGTCCGGCATGTTCCCCATCGACCCCGACACGAAGGACTACGACGCGGCCCTGCTCGGGCGCTACGCCGACCTGGTGCCCGCGATCGATCTCGCCGCGCTCCTGCCCGAAGTGCTCGTCGCGGGGCAGGATGCCGGGCGGTTGACCGCCGAGGGTGCCGCGCTGCTCGATCCGTCGGGTGTGCTGCGACCGGGGGCCGCACTGTGCCCGCCCGAAGGCGATGCCGGCACCGGCATGGTCGCGACCTGCTCGGTCACGCCTCGCACCGGCAACGTCAGCGCGGGCACGAGCATCTTCGCGATGGTCGTGCTGGAGCGGCCGCTGGAGAACGTCCACGACGAGCTCGACATCGTGACGACGCCGGCGGGTGACACGGTCGCCATGGTGCACTGCAACAACGGCGCCAGCGAGCTCGCCGCGTGGGTCGGCCTGTTCAGCCGCTTCGCCACCGTCGCGGGAACGCCGTTCGACACCGACGCCGTGTTCGAGACGCTCTTCACGGAGGCGCTCGCGGGCGAACCGGATGCCGGCGGCCTCCTCGCCTACAACCACCTCGCGGGCGAGCCGATCGCCGGCCTCGACGAGGGGCGGCCGCTGTTCGTCCGCACCCCCGAGAGCCGTTTCACGCTCGCCAACTTCGTGCGCGCCCAGCTCTACGGCGTGTTCGGCACGCTCAGCCTCGGCATGCGGGTGCTCGCCGGCGAAGGCGTGGCGATCGACCTCATGTTCGCCCACGGTGGGATCTTCCGGACCGCCGGAGTCGCGCAGCGGTTCCTCGCCGGAGCGCTCGGCGCACCCGTCTCGGTCGGAGAAGCCGCATCCGAAGGCGGGGCGTGGGGCATCGCCGTGCTCGCCGCGTACCTGAGCGCGGCAGCCGATCTCGAACTGGGGGAGTACCTGCGACAGCGTGTCTTCGCGGGCAGCGAGTTCGTCACGGCCGAGCCCGACCCAGGCGACCTCGCCGGCTTCACCGCGTACCTGGACCGTTACCGTGCCGGCCTGGCCGTCGAACAGGCAGCCGTCGAAGCCCTCTGACCACCACATCCCGCCCCATGTCCCACTTCCCGCGATTCATGTCCCGATCTTCCGCGCTGGAGCATCCTCCAAGGCTTGGATTTCGGGACATGCACACCGAGCCGACCGACCCAACGAAGGACCACTCATGACTCTCAACTCCTCCCTCGACGGCTACGAGGTCTGGTTCGTCACCGGCAGCCAGAACCTGTACGGCGAAGAGACCCTGATCCAGGTCGCCGAGCAGTCGCAGGCCGTCGCCGAAGGCCTCTCCGGACTGCCGGTCAAGGTCGTCTGGAAGCCGGTTCTGAAGGACTCCGACAGCATCCGCCGCCTCGCCCTCGAGGTGAACACGCGGGATGACGTCATCGGCGTGATCGCATGGATGCACACGTTCAGCCCCGCCAAGATGTGGATCGCGGGCCTCGACGCCCTGCAGAAGCCGCTCCTGCATCTGCACACCCAGGCCAACGTCGAACTGCCGTGGGCCGACATCGACTTCGACTTCATGAACCTGAACCAGGCGGCCCACGGCGACCGCGAGTTCGGCTACATCCAGACCCGGCTGGGCGTCGCCCGCAAGACGGTCGTCGGCCACGTGTCGAACCCCGTGGTCGTGCAGCAGATCGACGACTGGGAGCGCGCGGCTGCCGGATGGGCAGCATCCCGCTCGCTCAAGCTCGCCCGCTTCGGCGACAACATGCGCTACGTCGCGGTCACCGAGGGCGACAAGACCGAAGCCGAACTGCGCTTCGGCGTGCAGGTCAACACGTGGGGCGTCAACGAGCTGGTCGAGGCCGTCGAAGCGGCAACGGAGGCGGATGTCGATGCTCTCGTCGCGGAGTACATCGAGCTCTACGACGTCGCAGCCGAACTGCTGCCCGGCGCCGGCAGGCACCAGTCGCTGCGCGACGGAGCCGCGATCGAACTCGGCCTGCGATCGTTCCTCGAAGGGGGCGGCTTCGGTGCCTTCACCACGTCGTTCGAAGACCTGGGCGGCCTGAAGCAGCTGCCGGGACTTGCGGTGCAGCGACTCATGGCCGAGGGTTACGGCTTCGGTGCAGAGGGTGACTGGAAGACGGCCATCCTCGTCCGCGTCGCGAACGTCATGGGCGCAGGGCTGCCCGGTGGCGCGAGCCTCATGGAGGACTACACGTACGACCTCGTACCGGGCTCCGAGCGCATCCTCGGTGCGCACATGCTCGAGGTCTCGCCGTCGCTCACGAGCGAGAAGCCCCGCCTCGAAGTGCACGCGCTCGGCATCGGCGGCAAGGAGGACCCCGTGCGGCTCGTCTTCACCGCCGACCCCGGCCCGGCCATCGTCGTGGCGCTGTCCGATATGCGCGATCGGTTCCGTCTCGTCGCGAATGTCGTCGAGAACGTCGAGGCGCCCGACCTGCCGAAGCTGCCCGTCGGCCGTGCCATCTGGGAGCCCGCTCCGGACTTCGCGACCTCAGCCTCGTGCTGGCTCGCCGCGGGCGCCGCACACCATACTGTGATGACCACCGCCGTCGGCATCGAGGTGTTCCGCGACTTCGCGGAGATCGCGAAGACCGAGCTCGTCGTCATCGACGAAGACACCACCGTCCGGGGCTTCCAGCGAGAGCTCCGGTGGAACCAGGCGTACTACCGACTCGCTCAAGGGATCTGAACATGTCACGAGTTCCGGCATCGGGTATCCAGCACGCACTGCGCGCCGGCGACTACGAAGCGGTCATCACGAGCGTCGGCGCGACCCTGCGATCGCTCACCTACGACGGACGCGATCTCGTCGTGCCGTTCGACGCCGACGAGGTGCGTCCGTCGCATCGCGGTGCGACGCTCGCACCCTGGCCGAACCGTGTCGTCGACGGCAAGTACACGTTCGGCGGGGTGCAGCGCCAGCTGGCGCTGACCGAACCCGCTCGAGGGCACTCCCTGCACGGACTCGTCACATGGCTCGACTTCGAGGCGATCGACAAAGGTCCCGATCACGTGACGCTCGCGACCCGGATCGAGCCGCAGACGGCCTATCCGTGGCGGATCGTCGTGAAGACCACCTTCGCCCTCGGTCCCGACGGGCTGACTCAGACCATCACGGCGCGCAACGACTCGGCTGAGCCGGCCCCGTGGGGCACCGGGCCGCATCCGTACCTCGTGGCGGGGGAGGGGCACGTCGACGACTGGACCCTCGAGCTGCCGGCTGCGCAGGTGCTCGAAGTAACCGACGTGCGACTGATCCCGACAGACCTGGTCGCGGTGGACTCGGACGATCCGCAGCGCTTCGACTACCGTGTGGCGCGGTCCATCGCCGACGCCGAGATCGACCACGCTTACACCGGTCTCTTGCGCGACGAATCGGGGCTCGCGATCGTGCGGGTGACGAATGCCGCCGGCACGGGCGTCGAGATGGCGTGGGATGCCGCATGCCCGTGGGTGCAGGTGCACACGGCCGACCGCCCCGGGCTGCCGATCCATCGCATCGGTCTCGCGGTCGAGCCGATGACATGCGCCCCGGACGCGTTCAACGCGGAGTCGTACAGCTACGACGCGGGGCTCATCGTGCTCGAACCAGGAGTCGAGACCAGCGCCTCCTGGCGAATCGCCGCCATCTCCTGATCTGCCGGCGCCGACGCCAAGCTCAGTGGTGGCCCTGCTCGACGATCCCGTGATCCGAGTGGTCGGGCGCCAGACGCCCGGCCTCGGTCGCGCCGAGCGCAGGCGTGACGAGGGCGGCGACCAGCGCAGCGGTGACGAAGAGCACCGACAGGCGCGGCTCAGCCGGCCCGGTCTTCCCGCGGCGTCGACGACGCATCTCCACGCCGCACGCCATGGCCACGGCGAGCAGCAGAACGGATGCCGCACCCACCGCTGCGACGCTGGTCCGTACCGGGTCGATCGCCAGTGAGGCAACGGCGACGACGAATGCGCCGAGCGCACCCGCGGCACCCGCCCGCGGCGCAAGAATGCGTCCGCGGGCGAGCGTCGCTGCCCCCCACCCGAGTGCGCCGATGCCGAAGATGACGAGCACGGCGCCGGCCCCCCGGCCGACACCCCCTCCCGTGCTCGTCAATACTCCGGCTCCCAGCGCGAGCTCGAGCAGTCCTGCCCCCCATGCGGCGACGGCAGCCCACGCGGGTGCGGCTGATCGCGGCGCGGCGTCGCGCCGGCGCTGAGCCGTCCCGGGGTCTGTGTTCGCGGCATCCATGGGGGTCTCCTGCCTCAGACCGTCGTGCTCGAAAGCCGTGCACGCGCGCCGCGCTCGGCGGCGAGCCCGACACCGAGCAGCACGATGGCGCTCGCGAGGTGGAGGAAGTGGTCGAAGGTGTTCAAAGCGAGGATGTTGAGCGAGGTTCCCACGAGGAAGAACCCCACGATGCCCAAGAGCAGGTACGCCGCGCCCACGATGATGTTCACCGTCTGGGCGGCCACGGTGGAGATCAGGCCGGCGGCGAGCAGCGCGGCTCCGATCAGCAGGTGGGCGATGTTGTGGGCGGGGTTCACCTCGAAGATGCCGAGGAGCAGTCCGCCTTCGGTGGCGAAGAAGCCGGTGACGCCGGTGACGGCGAACCCGAGCGCTCCCACGACGAGATAGACGGCGCCGAAGATCGTGGCGACGAGGCGGTTCGGTGACGAGCGCATGAGCGTCCTCCTGTTCGTGGTGCGGCCGTGTGCCGCATCCGAGGGTCATTCGGAGCCCGTGCGGTATCGGTTTGGTGGGGCGATGCGATGTGGACATGCCGGAGGACCCCTGATTCCTGGGGGCCCTCCGAGGTTCCGTCGTACGCGGCGGGAGGTGGATCAGCTGTTGCGCAGATCCTCCTTGATCTCGTTGCGCTTCTCGACGGAGTCCTTCTCGGCCTCCGCCTTCTTGACGTTGGCGTCAGCCTTCATCTCGTCGACCTTGTCGCCGATGCGATCGGTCGTGTCTTCCCACGTGTCCTGGATCTTGTCGCCGACGGCTTCCGCCGTCTCCTTGGCGTCATCTGCGAATCCCATACGCGACTCCTTTCGATAAGAACTGTCAGGTCGAGGCTAGGTCGACGGGACTTTTCGATAAGGGGGCTTGCCTAATCGAGATCACCTTGCTAGTCGAACTGGCGCGGCGCCCCCCCGCCCGCACGGGGCGCGGCATCCGTGGCACACTCGACCTCATGCGTTTCGAGACGACCCTTCTGCAGACCGGCAACAACACCGGAATCGAGGTGCCTCCCGAGATCCTCGACGAGCTGGGTGGCGGCAAACGCCCGGCGGTGAACGTCACCGTCAACGACTATTCGTACCGCAGCACGGTCGCCACCATGGGCGGCCGATTCCTCATCGCGTTCAGCTCCGACAAGCGCGCTGCGACGGGACTGAGGGGCGGCGACCCGATCGCGGTGGAGCTCACCCTCGACACCGCGCCGCGCACGGTCGAGGTTCCGGACGACCTCGCCGCCGCGCTCGCCGCGGCCGGTGCGCGCGACGCCTTCGATGCACTCGCGCCGAGCGCGCAAAAGGCGCACGTCACCAACGTCGAGGGCGCGAAGGCCCCGGAGACCCGCGACCGTCGCGTCGCCGCGATCGTCGCCAAGCTGGAGGGCTGACGCCCTCCTCTCAGCCGACCGGCGTGGTCGTGTCGATGGCGTCGCGCAACGGCCGCCGCATCGGAACCCAGTATCGAGTGGGAGTGACTCGCGCCAGCAGGTCGACGAGGCGCGCCTCGCGACCGATCATGGTTCGTGGTCGACGTGCGATGGTCGCCTCGACGATGCGACGCGCGGCATCCGCCGGTTCGGTGTGGTACATCGCCGCCTGCGCCGCTGCTGCCCGCTGTGCGACGGCGGGATCGATCCCCGCGGCGTAGCGTCCGTGCAGGATGATGCCCGTCTTGACGCCCGCCGGATAGATCGCCCCGACCGTGACCTTCGAGTCTTCGAGTTCGTGCCGCAGGGATTCTGTGAAGCCGCGCACCGCGAACTTGCTCATCGCGTACGGGATGCGGCCGGCCGGCGCGGCAAGACCATAGATGCTGACGAGGTGCGTGATGTGCGCTTCGGGCCGGCGCCGCAACGCGGGCAGCAGTGCTTTCGTGATGTTGACCGTGCCCCACAGGTTGACGTCCATGAGCCAGCGCATCTCGGCCATCGTGAGCTGATCGATGTCGCCGAGCATCGACGAGCCGGCGCACGTGATGAGCGCCTGGATGTGCGGGTGGGTGGCCTCGAGGTCGGCGGCGAGCGCGAAGACGGCATCGTCGTCGGTGAGGTCGACGACGTGGGTGGAGTGCCCTGTGCTCGACAGATCTACGGCCAGCGCCTCAAGGCCCTCGGCGTTGCGGTCCACGAGCGCGAGACGTGCGCCGCGTCGATCCAGTTCTCGGGCGACTTCGGCGCCCATTCCGCTCGCGGCGCCGGTGATCACCGTGGTCCGTCCGCGCACATCGAGCCGCCGCATCCTGGCCATTTCGTACTTCCTCCCGCGAATTGCCTTGTCGATTCTCGCCCACTCTGCGGGGCTCCTCCGACCGTTACGCTCGTCTTGGGGAGGTGGACGTCGTGGGCAAGACCGCGGATGCGATTGCGGAAGGCGTCTCCATCGCGTCCGCAGCCGCCAGGCTGTCGGTGCGCAACCACATCCTGGTCGAGACCATCGCGAACGACGAGCCCTTCGAGGTCGAGGGAATCGCCCCGTACGCACAGGCGACGTTGATCGCGCTTGCAGACGAGCAGGATGCCGCAGCAGATCTGGTTCGCCGCCAGCGCAAGAAGGCGTGGGGCAAGTTCAGCGATTCCGACGGCACCCATGACTACCGAGATCGCGACACGCGGAATCTGCGCAAGCGCCAACGTCAGTACCGAGGCGTGGCGAAGGAGCTGCGCGGGCGCGCTGACGACCCCGCGGCGGTGCGTGATCTCGTCGAAGAGGCGAGGGACGCCGCGTGGGGGGATGTCGAGGCCAACCTGCTGCGCCGCCTCGAGGTCGAAGGCATGCGGGCGGACGTCGATCCGCATTACGAGATGATGCGCGCGGCGCGGATGCAGTCGCTGCGCCTCATCGACCTGCCGAGACTGGCAGCTCACCGACGGCACCTCGACCCGGTCGCGGAGCCGCCCACGGTCGCTGAGCCTCGGTCGGCCGATGAGCCGCCCACGGTCGCTGAGCCTGTCGAAGCGGCCGACACCGCGAGTTGAGGAGGAGCGGGATGAGCTTCGCCGCCGACCACCCGCTGACGGTGCGGGTGCGGCAGATCTGCATGGCCTATCCTGAGGCCGCCGAGGTGGTGGCGCACGGGCGGTGCACGTTCCGCGCCGGCAAGCGGCAGTTCGCGCTCGTCGGAGCCGGTCACGACGACGTCGGCGCGGTCGAGTTCATTCCCGATGACTCGGAGCGCCTCGCTCTGCTCGAGCGCGACGACATCTTCATTCCGCCGTACGAGGGTGCCTACGGGTGGCTCGCCTTGCGAGTCGAAGCCGACACCGGCGACTGGTCGCTCCTCGCCGAACTCATCGATACGTCGTACCGCCAGGTCGCACTCCAGCGGCAGCTTCGCGCGCTCGACGAGAGCGGACCTGCGGTGTCCGGCCTCGATTAGCCCAGACTGCAGGCGTGGGGTATTCTGGACGCTGGTTTGCTCGCAAGGCGGACCATGCGCCCGTAGCTCAATGGATAGAGCATCTGACTACGGATCAGAAGGTTGGGAGTTCGAGTCTCTTCGGGCGCACACTGTGTTGAGACAGTAACCCACGAGAACCCGCGGATTTCCGCGGGTTTTCGTGTTTCTGCCGCCGTCCCGCGCGACACGTGTCGCCACACCCACGTTGTGCAAAGTCTGTGCACGAATCCGACCCTCGCGAGCACTGGGGATGTGATGTATCAGGACATCTCTGACGATCGATGTATCAGGACATCCCTGACGATCGGGTCGTCCGAGGGCCGCGGGGCCGACGGTCGCTGAGGTAGGTAACGCCGGGATTTGGCCATGGGTGCTCGATGATGAGGGTGCCTTGCAGGTCGAAGATCATCGACGTTTTTCCGGCGTCCCTGACGCAACATCGTGCCTCCGCAGCGGGTGGATTAGGCAGCGGCGATGCCCGCGATCGAGGCCGACCTGGAGCAGACGGTTACGTCAGTGCCGCGGGTGAGCCCACGCGGTGGGCCAAAGCCATGCGCCCGTTCATCCATCTGCAATAGACGCGGAACAGCAGTCAGTCTCGCCCCTCACTGTGCCGTCCATCGGTCGATGCCTCCGCCGTAGCCCGCGATCGGGTAGGCGGCGTACGCGAATCGGGTGCCCTCAGGGTTCCAGCTGTTGACGTTGAGTGATCCCTGGCCGCCGAACAGGGTGATCACGTCGCGGGCTCCGTGCCGTCGGGCGCCATCATGCGGATGATGAGTTCGACATCGGCGGGATGCGACTGGATGCCGGGTCCGTAGCTGAGGTAGAGCACCTTCTCGCCGGTGGGGTCGAAGTGAGGGAACCAGTTCACACGCTCGTCGAAGGTGAGTTGCTCGTGATCGCTTCCATCGGTGCGCATGCGGAAGATCTGAGCGTGGCCGGGCGCGGTCGCGGCCTCTTCGGAGTTGTAATAGATCCACCCGCCGTCCCGGGAGAACTCCGGGCCGTCGAAGTGGCCTGTCTCGTTGTCGGTGAGGTAGAAATCGTTCCCGCCCGCTGCCGGGATGGTGGCCAGGCGCACCCGACCGCGCGGATTGGGGCCGTCGCCGACCGTATGCGTCGCGACGTAGGCGAGAGTGCGGCCGTCCGGAGAGACGCCGTGCAGCCAGTAGAAGTACTTGAGCTCGACGGGGAAGTCGTTGGAGATCTTGTGCACGTCACCGCCGGCGATGGGCACGCTGTACAGATGCCCATTGGCACTGAAGTAGACCAGCTTCCCGTAGGGCGAGAGGATGTGGTCGTTGTTGACGCGGTCGACGCCCTGGGTATCGATCTTGCGAACTGCCCCGCTCGCGATTTCTATCACGAACAGGCCACCGCCCTTGTTCACGACGAGACTTATGCCGTCGGGGCTCCAGTTGGGGGCCTCGAACAGCTCGTCGGATTCGAACACAAGCTCCGCCGTGCCACCATCGGCGTCGCCGATGATGATCTGGGTCGTCTGGTTCGGCTGGAGGTCTTGGCGGCCCGGCCATCTGTTGACTTCGAATTCAGGCTGTTGGATCTCACTCTCGGTATCTGAGGTTGCGATTTGGGTGGTTTGAGCGTTACTTCAGATCGACTACGCGGCGCGATACGCAGCGATGCCCCGCATGAGCGCTTCGTGATCGGACTCCTCGCGGCGGACGCTTCTGCGGAGACCGGAAGTTTCGTCACGGTGGAGAGCTCCGTCCCGCCGGTTCCTCTCATGCCTGCGGACTTCGATCCGTTCGCTCGCACCCTTTGAGTCACCACCCGCGACAGGAAAGTTCGGTGAGCACCGCTCTGGGCCCGCCGGCCGCTCCGTTCGCGAACCGCACCGATCCCCTCCGGCGACGAGTGCGGCTGTCGGACGTCGCGGATCGCGCCGGAGTGGCGGCGTCCACTGCATCCACAGCGCTGAACGGCGGGTCCAACGTCGCCGCATCGACCCGCGCCAGAGTCCTTCGTGCGGCTGATGAGCTCAGATACAGCGGCGCTGATCCCTGGGCACGAGCGCTGCGGACGCGGCAGTCGAAGACGATCTGCGTGATTCCAGAACCAGGAGCGCTCGCACGGAGCCCGGAGCACGTGCTCCGTCTCCTCGAGCTCGTCGGTGACTGCATCTCCGAGAACGGCGGATTCGTGCTCTGGATGTCTGTGAAGCACGAGTCCGCGCCGATGCCGCAATGCATCCCCGTGGACGGTGTCGTCGTCCTCGGCGAAATGTCGTCGGAGCTTCGACGAGAGCTGGAGTCGTGCCGGATGCCCATTGCCGGCCTCGACCTGTCCTCCGTCCGGGATGACGTCATCCGCGGCCTCTCGGAGGTGTGCGTCGGTTTCGGCGATGATGAGGTGCGGCATCCCTCGTGAGGGCACCCGCTCCTCCGACGTGCACGGGGTCTCCGTGACGAGAGGCGATTCGCGGGTCACCCCGCCCCCGCGTCGAGTCCGCACCCCGGGCGCAGCTAGATGCCGGTGACAAGGTACCCGCCGTCGACGGGGAGAACCGCTCCCGTGACGAAGGATGCCGCATCGGATGCGAGGAAGGCGACAGCTTTCCCTATCTCGATCGCGTCGCCGAAGCGGGCGAGCGGAGTCCGCGACAACAGCCGAGCGCTGATCTCGGCATCCGCCTTCAGATGAGCGAGCAGCGGTGTCTCGATCCAACCTGGTGCCACCGCGTTCACTCGGATTCCGTCCGGCGCATATACCTGGGCCAGTGACTTCGTCAGCTGCACGACGCCGCCTTTCGAAGCGGAGTACGCGGCTATCTCCGCGCCACCGAAGTACGCGTACATGGACGCGATAGTGATGATGGATCCGCCGCCGTCGGCGGCGAGCAGTTCACGCGCGAGCGCGATGGTGCGGTAGACGCCCAGCAGCTGGATCTCGACGACTCGGACGAACGAGTCCCACTCGAGCTCGCGCTCTCCGAGGCTGATGCCGGCGGCGGGTACCAGGATGTCGAGGCGGTCGAGGTCGGCGAAGAGCGCGCGAAGCTGCTCTTCGCTCGTGACGTCCAGTTCGCGGACATCGATTTCGAGATGTGGCGGGAACAGGTTCTGATCGGCGCCGAGCCCGACGGCGTGAACCGTTGCGCCGAGGCTCGCCAGATACTCCGCGGTCGCAGCGCCGATTCCGGACGTGCCGCCCGTGACGACGGCCACCTTTCCGGTGAAGAGATCTGCGCGGAAGGCACTCCGCTCGGCGGTGTTCGACTCCGAAGGCATCCTCTCAGTGTGCGCTGCGTGCGCCGGAGAAGTTGCCTGTGACCGCACGTCCCTTGCTTCGCCGGGCACACCTGTGTTGACGAATCGTTCGCACTCGGACATGCCCTGCGCGCTCCTGAACAAGTGCAGCCACCGCGCGTCAGGCAACGTGGAGGGTGCAGTGCCGATGTCGGCCGCATGCAACCCGATCCAGCTTGCAAGGGAGAACGCAATGTCCGATTCCACGATCGTCCGAGACGAAGCCGGATTGCTCGAGCGAATCCAGGCGCCTGAGGGAGCGGGTCGCGAGATTCCGGATGCTGCGACACGAGATGTCATCGGTCGTGCACCCGTGCACACCGTCGAGGATCTCGATGCCGCAGTCGCACGGGCGAGGAAGGCCCAACCAGGCTGGGACGCGCTCGGGCACGAAAAGCGCACGGAAATGCTTCTTGCAGCCGCGGACGCGATCGACGCGAACGCCGAGGCACTCGCCCGGCTGCTCTCGCGCGAACAGGGGAAACCGCTCAACGGACCGAACGCGCGATTCGAGCTCGGCGCATGCTCAGCGTGGCTGCGCACGGCGGCCACGACGGTGCTCGAGCCCGAGGTCATCATCGACGACGGCGAGGCTCACGCCGTGCTCCACTACCGCGCGGCAGGGGTCGTCGGCGCCATCGGGCCATGGAACTGGCCCCTGATGATAACGATCTGGCAGATCGGCCCCGCGCTGCGGATGGGCAACACCGTCGTGGTGAAGCCGAGCGACTACACGCCTCTCAGCGTTCTCGCTCTGCTCGCCGTGATGAATGAGGCTCTCCCGGAGAACGTGCTCATCGGCATCTCCGGCGACGGCGCCGTCGGTGCCCGACTGGCCGCTCACCCCGAGATCGACAAGGTGATGTTCACGGGGTCGACCGCGACCGGCCGGAAGATCATCGAGGGCTCGGCGGGGAATCTGGCGCGCCTCACCCTGGAGCTCGGCGGCAATGACGCCGGGATCGTTCTGCCTGGCACGGATGCCAAGGCGATCGCCGAAGACCTGTTCTGGGGAGCCTTCATCAACACCGGTCAGACCTGTGCCGCGCTCAAGCGTCTCTACGTGCACGACTCCATCTACGAAGAGGTCGTCGAGGCGCTTGCCGAATTCGCAGTGCGGATGCCGATGGGCAACGGTCTCGACGAAGTCAACGTCCTCGGCCCACTGCAGAACAAGGCTCAGTTCGACATCGTGAGCGGACTCGTCGACGACGCTCGGGCCAACGGCGGTCGCGTCGTCACGGGCGGCAGCCCTGCGTCCGAACTCGGGGAGCTCTTCTACCCCATCACCATCGTCGCCGATGTCGTCGACGGTGTCGCGCTCGTTGACAAGGAGCAGTTCGGGCCGGCGCTTCCCGTCATCCGCTATCACGATGTGGAGGACGCCATCGCGAGTGCGAATCGCCTCGACGTCGGACTCGGCGCTTCGGTGTGGGGCGACCGCGACGAAGCGCGGCGGGTGGCTGCCCGGATCCAGTCGGGAACCGTGTGGATCAACTCGCACGGTGGCGTTCACCCGATGATCCCTTTCGGTGGGGTGAAGAGCTCGGGCTACGGGCTCGAGTTCGGCGTCGAAGGACTCAAGTCCGTAGCCGTTCCGCAGATCATCAACGGCTGAAGGGCGCAGAACAATGCCTGAATTGAGCGCGATCGTTGTCGGCGCTGGGACCTCCGGGGCGATTCTGACGCGCCGCCTCGTGGACGCCGGCGTGTCGGTGACCCTGCTGGAAGCCGGGGGCGAGGACACGAACGCGGCGATTCACGATCCGATGAGGATGGGTGAGCTGTGGCACAGCCCGGATGACTGGGATTACCACACCATTCCTCAGGAGCACGCGGGGGATCGTCGCCTGCACCTGCCACGCGGCAAGGTGCTCGGTGGATCCCACGCGCTGAACGCGATGATCTGGGTGCGTTGCGCGCCCGCCGACTTCGACCACTGGGCGGCACTGGGCAACCCCGGATGGGAATGGAACGACGTGCTCCCCGTCTACAAAGCCATCGAAGACTTCTCGGGGGGCGCATCAGACGTGCGCGGCGCCGACGGCCTGCTGCCGGTGACCGACGACTACGATCTCGCACCGATCCAGGAATCGATCATCGAGGCCGGGGTGCAGGAGGGACTCGAGCACAACCCGGACTACAACGGGGACCACCTCGACGGGATCTCCCAGCAGCAGATCACGATGCGGGATGGCAAGCGCGTCAACACGTGGATGGCGTACCTGAAACCCGTCCGCGACCGTGTCGACATCAGGACGGGAAGTCACGTCCATTCCGTGATCGTCGAGCAGGGCCGCGCCGTCGGCGTGCGCTACCGCCAGTCGGGAGCGGATCACGAAGCTCGTGCTGACGTCATCGTGCTTTCGGCAGGCGCCCTCGACTCGCCCGCCATCCTGCTGCGCTCGGGCATCGGGCCCGCCGCGCACCTGGCGTCACTCGGCATCGACGTCGTGCTCGACGCCGCCGGAGTCGGCGAGAACCTCCATGATCACCTGCTGTCGCCCGTCATCTTCACCACGACCGAGAAACCCGTCGGACCTCCGACGCCAGGGGTGTCGGTCACGCAGACGCACCTGTTCTGGAGGAGTCGGCCCGACCTCGAGGTGCCCGATACGCAGCCGATCAACTTCTCCGTTCCGATGTTCGGCGACGATCTCGAGCCGAGGGCTGCAGACGGCTTCTCGCTGATGGCCGGCATCGTCACACCCAAGAGCAGGGGAACACTTCGACTGTCGGGCCCGGGGCTCGATGACCCGGTGCTGATCGACCTGCAGGCGCTCGCCGATCCCGACGACGTACGCGCCCTCATCGCCTCCGTTCGTCAGTGTCGCTCGATCGGTCGTCAGCCGGCGCTCGCCGACGAGTGGGGTGCCGTCGAGATCTATCCCGGCACCGACATCTCGGACGACGACCTCGAGCAGTACGTCCGCTCGACGG
This sequence comes from Microbacterium pumilum, assembly GCF_039530225.1. NCBI lineage: Bacteria > Bacillati > Actinomycetota > Actinomycetes > Micrococcales > Microbacteriaceae > Microbacterium > Microbacterium pumilum. The sequence goes on along the minus strand of NZ_BAAAOH010000001.1, from coordinate 88,148 downwards.
CGATCACCTACCACCACCAGGTGGGCACGTGCCGCATGGGGATCGACGCCGACGCGGTCGTGGACCCGCGGCTCAGGGTGCACGGCATCGAAAATCTCCGGGTCGTCGATGCGTCGATCATGCCCCGCATCACCACGGGCAACACGAACGCGCCGGCTGCCCTCATCGGCGAGCTCGGCGCCCGGTTCCTCCTCAAGGACGCCGGGCTGCTGCCCTAGCTGCGGTCAGGCCCTCGCCGGCCGCACACTGCTCGGCGAGACACCGAAGTGCGCGCGGAACGTCCGGCTGAAATGGGCAGGGTCGACGAAGCCGTTCTCGAGTCCGATGGCGGTGACGGACCGGGCGGCGCAGAGCGGATTGACGAGCTCGTCGTAGCACCGCTCGAGACGTCGAGTGCGGATGACGGTGGACACCGTCGTTCCCTGGTCGCTGAACAGCGCGTGCAGGTGCCGAACCGAGATGAAATGCGCGGCCGCGATCTGTGCCGGGCTCAGCTGGGGCACTGAGAGGTGCTCGTCGATGTAGTCGAGGATGCGACGCACCAGCACGTCATGGGTGCCGGTGGACAGCGCGCTCGCGAGATTCGCCTCGAGCAGAGTTCCCACCATGTCGATCGCGGTGCGGAACAGGCGGCGCGCGACGTGCCCGTCGACCTCGGTCACCTGCCGCGCGAGCGAAGACACGAACGGACGGATCATCGCGCCGACACCGCTCGAGCCGTCCAGTCGTATCGCGGTGAGGCGCCCCAAGGTCTCGGCCGGGATGTCCAGGAGCTCCTTGGGGAACATGACGATCGACATCCGCACCGCGTCGTCGAAGAGCAGTGAATAGGGTTTGTCGGTGTCGTAGATCGTCATGTCGCCGGACTGGAGCGCCGTCTCGCGGCCCTCCTGGACGATCATTCCGCCGCCGTGCTCCACAAGCGTGAACTTGAAGAAGTGCTGCGGGGCCCTGGCGACCAGGGCAGGGGTGCGATGCACGGCGTGTTCGTCGGCCCAGATATCGAACACGTGGATGTCGCCCGCGGTTCCGGCATCGAGACGCCCCTGGAACTCCTCGGGATGTTCGGTGTGGACGTCCAGCGCAACGACTGCCTCCGAGACGGTCGCTCGATAGCTGTCGAAGTCGATCAGGTTTGATTCGGCGGCGAATGCCTCGGACTGCCGAGTCGATGGATCGTGCATGGTTCACCTCTTCGTGTTATCGGCATCGTATACGATTCGTGCCGATAGTGGGACGGAGTTCCTCTTCGAGGCATTGCTCGGCGCAGGACATGTATTCGCACCGTCGAGTCAGCTCGGGAGCGTTCACGCAGAGGCAACCGCTGTTCACCGTCGGACAAGTGCGACGATCACCCGGTTTCTAGCCTTAGGCGAAAGATACGCGCAGTCGGATGGCTGCCCGCACAGAGCCAGCGCGCATCGACAGGCCAACCCCTGTTCCTCACAGCGAGACGTGGTGGTCCCGCCCAACCGAGAGGCAACGCACATGCACAAATCACGCATACTCATGCTCGCGGCGAGCATCGCCGTCGTATCGGCTCTCGCCGGATGCACATCCGGCGGGGGAGGCTCCCCCTCCGAGAGCGGTGAGCCCGCGACGGGCGATCCGATCGTCGTGGGTGCACTCAGCGGGCTCACGTTCTTCCCTGAGGCACCCCAAGCGGTGCAAGCGGTCTTCGATGACTACAACGCCGCGGGCGGACTCGAGGGCCGTCCCATCGAGTACACCGTGTACGACGACAAGACCGACCCCGCGGCATCCGCCACCGCAGCTCAAGACGCGCTGTCGTCGGGCGCTGTTGCACTCGTCGGCGGCTCCTCGCTGCTGGACTGCGCCGTCAACCACACGACGTGGGAGGACAACGGGATCGTCTCGATCCAAGGCACGGGAGTCGATCCCTACTGCTTCGCGACACCGAACATCGCGCCCACCAACACGGGTCCGTTCTTCGACACGTTCGCGAGCCTGTACTACGGGTCCGAGACCCTGGGATTCGAGAACATCTGCGCCGTGATGGTTCCCGACGAGGCGGCATCGAAGGCGGCGTACGAACAGGCGATCGCTGCCTGGGGCGATGCCACCGGCAAGGAGCTGGCGTACCTCGACACCTCGCTCGTGCGCGGTCAGGCGAGCTACGCCGGCAATGTCTCGAACCTGAAGAGCCAGGACTGCGACGCGATCTTCATGAACGAGGTCGGGGATGCCGTCGTCGCGCTGCTGGGCGAGGCGTCGAACCAGGGAATCACGCTGCCGTTCCTCGTGCTGACGTCGTGCTATTCGGATCAGTTCGCGGCATCCGCGGCCTACGGGGGCGACATCTACCTCCCCGCGGAGTGGGCGCCCTACGGCGACACCAGCATCGAAGGGGTCGAGGAGTGGGCTCAGACGATGGATGCGCACGGGGTTCCGAAAACCTCGTTCTCGCAGGGCGGGTATCTCGCCGCCGAGTACTTCATCGACATCCTCGAATCGATCGACGGCGACATCACGAGGGACAGCTTCACCGCCGCCGCGAAGGGTATGAGCGAGGAGATCCCGTCGCCGATGGCTCAGGCACCGTACATCTTCGGGGACGCCGACTTCCACCAGCCCAACAACACGGCCTACCCGGTCGTGCTCCGCGCGGGAACCGGTACGTGGGAGTCGCTCGGCCCTGTCATGGAGGGCGAGGAACTGGGCTGGGTCTACACCACAGTCCCTGCCGGGAGCTGATCCGAACCACAGAAGCGTCGGTGCGACGCGAGGCCACGCCCCGCGTCGCACCGGCGTTCAACACCCCGCAACGATCGTGAAGGAGCGAGATGAATACCCTTGGTGCTCTCGTCGTCGGGCTGAGCTCCGGGGCGCTGTTCGCGGTCTTCGGGGTGCTGCTCACCTTGATGGCGACACTCACCCGCGTGGTCAACTTCTCGCAGGTCGCCGTCGGTGTCTTCGGGGCGTATCTGGCGCTGCGCTTCGTTCCCCTCGGGCTGCCCGGCTGGACGACCATCATCATCGCGATGGTCACGAGCGCAGCGCTGTCAGCCCTGCTCGGATGGGTGATCTCGACCTGGCTCGGCGAGTCCAGCACCACCGCGCGGTCCGCGGTCACTGTCGCGACGCTGCTCGGTCTGATGTCGCTGTCGTTCATCCTGTTCGGGACCAGGCCGCAGGCAAACCCGCCGCTGCTCATCGGGCCGCTGTTCACGATGGGCACGATCGCTGTCACGAAGGTCGGCGTCCTGATGCTCGTCTTGGCCATCGTGGTGGCCGCGCTCGCGACATTGGTGCTCACACGTACTCCACTCGGAGTTCGCCTGCGAGCGATCTCCGATCGACAGACGGCCGCGGAGCTGCTGGGCGTCAACGTCCGGGGACTCCAGCTGCTGGTGTGGGCGACCACCGGTGCTCTCTCGGGACTGTTCATCTCCATCGTCGGGAACACGCAGGCGGGCAGTGCGACGTCGATGATCGTTCTGCTGATTCCATCCGCCGCCGCGGCGCTCGTCGGGGCGTTCTCGAGTCTTCCCCTCACAATCGCAGGTGGGCTGCTGGTCGGCGCCCTGCAGGGTCTGCTGACCTCGTTCCCCGAAATCAGTCTCCTTCGAGACTGGGTGCCGCTCATCGTCATCGTGCTCTTCCTGCTCTGGAACCAGCGGAAGGAGGTGTGGGATGTCGCGCGCTGACCTTCACACCACCACGACCACCGCGGTCGGTCCCGGCGCGCCGCGACGCGCACAGGGAAGACCGTGGATGCCGTGGGCCCTGGCCGCCGGATCGATCCTCGTGGCCGTCGGCCTGGGTTTCATCCTCGGCGACTACTGGCTGCTGATCGCGACATCGGTGCTCGTCGCGGCGATGTCGCTGATGGGCCTGGGGATCGTCACGGGCACTGCCGGGATGATCGCGCTCTGCCAGTTGTCGTTCGCGGCAGTCGGGGGATGGGTCCTCGACTTCCTCATGACGCAGACACCACTCCACGCCGCGCTCGGCGGCTTCGCCTTCATCGTCGCCATGGTCGTCGGCGGCGCCGCTGCGGCGCTCCTGGGATTCGTCGTCGGCCTCCCCGCGCTTCGCCTGCGCGGCGTGAATCTCGCCGTCGTGACACTCGGCGTCGCGGCGGCGCTGGACATGACCCTTCAGAAGGTCTCGTTCCCCGATCAGTGGACGAACGAACGAGTCGCGCGCCCCTTTGACATCCCCGGGTCGTCAGACCTGTCCGGCAACCGGTATTACTTCCTCTTCGTGGCTGTGGTCGTCGTCGTCGTCGGGCTCAGCGTGTTCTTCCTGCAGCGCAGCCGGTGGGGCGCGGGGTGGAGATCGGTTGCGTTCTCAGAGCGAGGCACCGCGTCATCGGGAACGAGCGTCACGTCCGCCAAGCTCAGCGCGTTCACCGTGAGCGCGTTCATCGGGGGCATCGCGGGGTGCCTGATCGTCGGGCAGGTGACCACTGCGAACTACATCACCTTTCAGACCCTGAACTCGCTGGGGCTGTACGTGCTGTCGATCGCCGTCGGCGCGCATCTGCTCGAGATGGCGCTGCTGGGCGGCATGCTTTTCATTCTCATCCCAGAGATCCTCAAGCAGTTCGGCGTACCTCTCGAGTGGGCGAACATCGCGTTCGCCGCGCTCGGGATCCAGGCCCTCACGACGAACTCCAACCTGGGAAACGACATCCGGAACGCCCTGATCCGACGTCGGCGCCGGCGCGACATCTCGGATGCCGAGTCGACTCTTGCCGCGCTCGCGCCCATCGCGGCGCCCGTGCCCATCGCGGGCCCCGAGGTGCTGCTGCGGGTGGAGGGGCTGACGGTCCAGTTCGGCGCGGTCGCCGCCCTCTCCGACGTCGATCTGCAGGTGCGCGAGGGCGAGATCCTCGGACTGATCGGGCCGAACGGAGCCGGCAAGTCGACGTTCGTCGACGCGCTGACCGGCTTCCTGCCGCAGCACAGGGGCAGCGTGAGGCTCGGCGGCACCGCGCTCGACGGTCTCGCTCCGCACAGGATCGCGCGCGCGGGGCTCCGCCGCACCTTCCAGCAGGACCGAGTCCCCTCGACCATGACCGTCGGCGCATACGGTCGCTTCGTCGCCGGGCGCGACGTCCCCGCCGACCGGATACAAGAGGTCCTCGGCTTCTTCGGGTGTCCGCCGTCGCGGACGCCGCTCCAGATCGTCGATGTGGGCACGCGAAGACTCATCGAAGTGGCGGCGAACGTCGCGGCCGGGCCACGGCTCCTGCTGCTCGACGAGCCGGCGGCGGGGCTGTCGCATGAGGAGCACCTTGCGTTCGCCGATCGACTGCGCGCGGTGCCCGATAAGTTCGGCGTGACGCTGCTCATCATCGAGCACGACCTGGACCTGGTGCGCAGCGTCTGCTCGAATATCGTCGTCCTGAACTTCGGCAAGGTGCTGGCGGCGGGACTTCAGGAGTCGGTGCTCTCCGATCCGGAGGTCCTCCGGGCATACATGGGCGAGACGGAGCTGCTGTCATGAGTCTTGTCCTCGCGGACGTCACCGTCCGGCGCGGTATCGGCCCCGTCATCTCTGGCGTCTCCGTGGAGATCGCTCCCGGTGAGATCACGACGCTCGTGGGTCCCAACGGGGCGGGGAAGACGAGCCTGCTCGAAGCCGTGTCGGGTCTGGTGACGACGGTCAGCGGCGAGATCACGATGGATGGCAGGGATGTGCGCAAGCTCACGCGGCGAAAGCGCGCACTCGCCGGCATCAGCCATGTCGAGCAGGGACGGATGATCTTCCCCTCTCTCACTGTGCGCGAGCATCTGAAGTTGACCGCGCGCACGAAGACCGACTTCGACGACGCGATGGCGCTCTTTCCGGAATTGGGGAAGCGCGTCGACAGTGCGGCCGTCCTGCTGTCCGGAGGAGAGCAGCAGATGCTGGTGCTCGCCCGGGCGTTCGCTTCGCGCCCCAAGATCCTGCTGCTCGATGAGATGTCGCTGGGCCTCGCGCCGGTCGTGTTCCTCAGACTGATTCCCACGATCAAGCAGATCGCAGCGTCGGGGGTGGGCGTCCTGCTCGTCGAGCAGTTCGCGCACCTCGCACTGGGGGTGGCGAGCACCGCGCTCGTGGTGACGAGCGGGCGCGTGTCGTATCAGGGCGCACCGGCGCCCCTGCTGGCCGACGAGACCATGCTGAGACGTGCGTACCTCGGATGACGGGCCGACCACTGAGGGAGATGCAAGCATGACGCAGCTGTTCGCGGAGAGCCGCCAAGTCGTGTTCCGCGCAGTCGGGAGCGTCGGCGTCGAGACTCAGCCGGTGCCGACGCCTGGAGACGACGACACGCTCGTGAGGATCGCACTTGTGGGCATCTGCGCGACTGACATCCACCTGCTCGCGGGACACATCGGCGACCCGTTCCCGCTGGTTCCTGGGCACGAGTTCGTCGGCGAGGTCGCAGCGATCGGGGCCAGCGCGGCTGAGACCCGCGGGCTCCGGGTAGGAGACCACGTAGCCGTCGAGATGCTGCTGCCTTGCCGGTCTTGCGCGCGGTGCAGAGAAGGGCGTTACAACCTCTGCGAGCGAGACGATCCGCAGAACGGGCTGCATCGCGGTCGGCAGTACGGCGTGAACATCCCCCGCACGGTCGAGCCCGGGCTATGGGGCGGTTACGCCGACTACCTGTACGCCCCGTCGGAAGCCATCATCCATCCTCTGCCCGCTGATCTTCCCTGGGAGCGGGCTGTCCTGACCGAACCGCTCGCCGTCGCTCACCGGGCGATAGCGCGCGGGAGGGTCGCACCCGGCGAGATCGTCGCGGTGATCGGTCCGGGCCCGGTCGGCATGCTGATCGCCGCAGCCGCGCGCACCGCGGGGGCCGGACGCGTGATCGTCATCGGCACGCGTCCGTCGCGGTTGGAGTTCGCCCGCCGTTTCGGCGCTGATGCCGTGATCGATTCGCGCGCGGAGCCCGATCTCGCTGCCGCCGTGCGCGCCGCATCGGGTGGGGTTCTGCCGGATGTCGTGATCGAGATCGCTGGCGTCGCCGAGGCGCAGCGAGATGCCGTCCGAATCGTCCGACGCGGCGGTCGGGTAGTGCTCGCTGGAGCCTGCGGGGCCCAGGTACCGGTGACCTTCTTCGCGGACGAGGACCTGCTGACTCGCGAACCGGACGTGCTCCCCAGTTTCCTGTCCGCGGGGGGTTATGAGCCGGCGATCGCGATGCTCAGCCGCGGGGAGTATCCCTTCGACGACATGATCACCCATCGGTTCGGATTGGACGCGGTGCGCGATGCCTTCGCGCTCGTCGAATCCCGCGCGGACGGGGTGATCAAGGCCGTGCTGGACCCAGAATCAACGACAGCGAAGGAACCTCATGCCTGACAACACCCCGGACGCCGCTCTCGACGAGTGGCGCACCTACGACGAGTTCGCTGCCGGAATCGACACCTACCGACTTCCGAACGTCTCGCTCGAGGGGCAGTCGCTCGATCTCGTGCTCGACGACGGAACCAGCATCTCGCTGTCGTTCGCAGCTTCCGAAGTGACCTGGACAGCGGATGGCGCGATCGGCGCTCCCCCCGGCACCACCGACGAGTACGACGCTGTCGCCGTCCGAGAGGACGTCATCTTCGTCAATCTGCCGCTCTCGAGTCGTGACCGCACCGCACTCACCCTCGTCTATTCGACATCGACGCATCGTGTCGTCGCGGTGCTCTCCTACATCGCCCAGCAGGCCATCGAGGGAACACCTCAGGTCACGCAGCGCTTCTGGGCGGGTGTGACAGGCGGCGGAACGGCGACGGGAGAAGTCCCCGCTCCGAGTCGCGACCTGGTGGGCAAGAGAAACGTCTACCGCTACAGCCCGCATCACCTCTACGAGCATGTGTACCTCTCCAGCCAGCGCTACACGTGGCAGTGCCTGGAAGGCGTGCAGCGCGGTCACGGTGACACGGATCTGTCGACGGTGTGGAAGTTCGCGGACGGGCTCTACCTGTTCTGCTTCCGCGAGTTCCGCATCGCAGTCGCCAGCGTCTGGCTGCACGATCTGAGCTATCAGCTGCGGACCACGGGGATCTTCCTCGGACTGAACGGCGCGGGAGATGCCGAGCACTCACGTGGCGGAGGCCACATCTACCCGCTGGGATCGGTCGCGTATCCCGACATGCAGCCGGTCTGAGAGGACGATCATGAGCAATGCAGACATCATCCGCGCCCACTACGCGGCATCCGATCGGGGCGATCTGGCGGGCATGCTCGCACCCCTGGCGGATGACGTCAGATGGACCGAAGCCGAGGGCTTTCCCTACGCCGGCACGTACATCGGCCCCCACGCGGTCGCCGAGAACGTCTTCGCAAGAATTCAGCGCGACTTCGAGGGTTTCATGCTCACGGTCGACGAGCTGATCGACGGCGGCGACGCGGTGGTCGGACTGGGCACGTACTCCGGCACCTATCGGGCCACCGATCGACCGTTCTCGGCCCGGGTCGCGCATATCTGGCATCTAGCCGACGGCAAGGTCACGACGTTCGAGCAGGTCACCGACACCGAGGTGGTGAATCGCGCCGTGGTCGACCGTGGCTGAGCACCGTGCTCGCTGCCGCTACAACGGGTAGCTGCCCGGCTCTCGCCGGAGTGTGATCCATCGGGTCTCGGTGAAGGCATCGATGTTCGCCTGCGCCCCGCCGTGGCGCGAGCCGGTGCCGGATGCCCCGACCCCACCGAACGGTGCGTTCGCCTCGTCGTTGACGGTCTGATCGTTGATGTGGACGATTCCACTCGGGATGCGCCTGGCGAGTTCGAGCGCCCCGAACACGTCGCGGCTGATGATTCCGAGCGAAAGACCGTACTCGGTCGCTGCGGCCAGCGCGACGGCCTCGTCGTCGGTCGCGTACGAGACCACCGACGCGACCGGGCCGAAGACTTCGTCGCAGTACGCTGCGGCATCCGTGGGCGTGTTCGCCAGCACCGTCGGCCGATAGTAGAGGCCCTCGTAGCTGCCGCCGGCGCGCAGGTGCGCACCCTGGGCGACGGCATCCTGAACCAGGGTGTGGACCCGATCGCGCTGGACCTCATCGATGAGCGGGCCGAGATGCACCTGGCCCTGGGCCGGATCACCGACCACCATCGACTCCGCCTTGGCCGCGAGCTTCGCCACGTACTCGTCGAACAGCGACTCGTGGACGATGTGGCGTCCGATCGTCATGCAGATCTGTCCCTGGTGCAGAAACGATCCCCACGTGGCGAGGTTCACGGCCTGGTCGATGTCCGCGTCTTGGCGGATCACGTATGCGGAGTTGCCGCCCAGCTCGAGATGGGCTCGCGTGAGGTGGCGCCCCGCGAGCTCGCCGACCTTGCGGCCGGCGCGAGTGGAGCCGGTGAATGCGATGACCCTCACCCTGGGGTCGGCGATCATCGCCTCGCCGACATCCGCGCCGCCGGGCACAAGCTGCAGCAGACCGGCCGGCAGCCCGGCCTCCTCGAAGATGCGCACCATCGAAACGCCACCGGTGACGACCGTTCGTGGGTCGGGCTTGAGCAGCACGGCGTTGCCCAGCGCGAGGGCGGGCGCGACGGCGCGGATGCCGAGGATCAGCGGAACGTTGAAGGGAGAGATCACGCCGACGACACCGACCGGATTCCGCTCCGCGAGGGAAAGCCGGGGCTCCTCGCTGGCGAGCATCGCTCCGAGCGGCGCCGACGGGAGCGACGACGCTTCGTAGCACTCCGCGGCCGTGACGTGCAGCGCGAAGCCGGCCAGGGGAGGAATCGCGCCCACCTCGCGCACATTCCATCCCATGATCTCGTCGGCGTGCTCCTCCCAGAGCTGGCCTGCGCGGCGGAGAACCGCGGCGCGCAACGGATGCGGGGCTGCAGCCCACTCCCGTTGTGCTCGGGCGGCACCTTCCGCTGCGCGGGTGACATCCTCTCGACCCGCGATTCCGACGGTTGCGATCGCCGATCCGGTGGCGGGCTCGATCGAAGCCAGTTCGCCGCCGGCTCCGACGACCCATTCGCCGTCGATGTAGATCTTCCCGGTGAACGAGTCCTCATCGATGAGGCGGGCTGCGGTGCGGACGGTGTCGGTCATGATGTGCCTTCTCGGGATGTGGGCGGACGGGCTAACGGCTAGTAGGACGGACGGACCGTGTCGCCGGCGGCGGGGATCCATCGCGCGCTCAGCGCTTCGGAGCCGCGAGCGAGCAGGGCGACATCGGCGCCGACGAGGATGAAGGCCGCGCCGGAGTCGATGTACGCCTGCGCCGCGGTCGGATCGAATGCGTTCACGCCCGCGGGTTTGCCGACGCCGCGAATGGCGTCGAACGCGCGGTGGACGGCCGCGATCACATCGGGGTGAGTCTGCTGGCCGAGAAGGCCCATGGATGCCGCGAGGTCGGAGGGTCCGAGGAATACGCCGTCGACACCATCGGTCGCTGCGATCTCGGCGGCGTTCTCGATGCCCTCAGCGGTCTCGATCTGGACGAACAGCGAGACATGCTCATCGGCGCGCGCGAGGTAGTCGTCGACGCGGTTCCAGCGGGCGGACCGCGCGAGCGCGGAGCCGACGCCGCGGCGTCCGCGTGGCGGATAGCGCACGGCTTCCACTATCTGCTGGGCTTCGCCTGCGGAGGAGATCATCGGCACGAGCAGGTTCTGGGCACCGAGGTCGAGCACCTGCTTGATGGTCACGATGTCGCCGATCGGCACGCGGACCACGGGGGTCACCGGATAGGCGGCGACAGCCTGCAGCTGCGCCAGCACGGACTCGAGTCCGTTGGGGGAGTGCTCCATGTCGATCAGCACCCAGTCCATGCCCGAGCCGGCGCAGATCTCGGCGACGAGGGGGGATCCCGAGCAGATCCAGATGCCGGCGAGCGGACGATCGGCGCCGGCAATCGCGGTGCGGAAGGTCGGAGCTAGATGAACTGGCATGTGATGATTCCCATCGGTCCATAGTCGCAGCGCACCCGATCGCCTTTTGCGACCCACATGGGACGTGTGAACGACCCTGCCAGGATGATCTCGCCGGCTTCGAGCCGCGCGCCGTGCTGGTGGAATTTGTTGGCCAGCCACGCGACGCCGGTTGCGGGATGGTCGAGAACGCCCGCTGCGACGCCGGTCTCTTCGATCTCATCATTGCGGTAGAGCAGCGCCGGGACCCATCGCAGATCGATCTCATCGGGTCGCTTATGCGTGGTGCCGAGCACCATCCCGCCGTAGGCGGCGTTGTCTGCGATCGTGTCGACGATGGTTCGACCCTCCAACTCGATGTGGGAGTTGAGGATCTCCAGGGCCGGTACGGCGTAGTCGATCGCGTGCAGCGCACTTTCGAGGGTGGCGTCGGGGCCCTCCAGTGGCTCTTTGAGCACGAATGCGAGTTCGACCTCGATGCGCACGTTCGAGAAGCGCTCGACCGGGATGTCCGCACCGCTTTCGTAGACGGTGTCGTCGAACATGACACCGTAGTCGGGCTCGGTGATGCCCGTCGCCTGCTGCATCGCCTTGGACGTGAGGCCGATCTTCCGACCGACCAGTCGACGTCCCGCCGCGACGTTCTGATCACGCCAGACCCCTTGGATGGCGTACGAGTCCTCGACGGTCGCGTCGGGGTATCGCGCCGTGATCCGCGGGATGACCGTATGGGTGCGATCGGCCTCTGCGAGTTCGTCGGCGATCGCCGCGATGGAGTCGGGCTTCAGCATGCTTCTCTCCTCCTTCGGGTCAGGCTGGTGATCGATCCCTGTGCTTGTCGAAGGGGCGATCACGGGACGCTTCGCCACGCTCAGCGACCCTCGGTCCGCGTGCCCCGGTCACAGCTGGTTGCCGAGCTTGTATTCGCCCTGCTTCCATTCGGGCATGGACGCCTCGCCCTCTTCGGGGCGCGTGTAGGAGAATCCGTCGGCGCCGATCGTGACGGCCATCTCGGACGTGTCGGTGCGGGCGCGAACCGGCTGCGGGTTGCCGTCGAGGTCGAGGACCAGCGATGCCTCGGTGTACCAGGACGGCACGACGGGGTTACCCCACCAGTCGCGGCGCTGGTTGTCGTGCACGTCCCAGGTGACCACCGGGTTGTCGGGATCGCCGGTGTAGTAGTCCTGCGTATAGATCTCCACGCGGTGCCCGTCAGGGTCCCGCAGGTACAGATAGAACGCGTTCGAGACACCGTGGCGGCCCGGTCCCCGCTCGATCGCGTCCGAGCGACGGAGAGCGCCCAGCTTGTCGCAGATCGCCAGGATGTTGTGCTTCTCGTGCGTCGCGAAGCAGACGTGGTGCATGCGGGGTCCGTCGCCGCCGGTCATCGCGGTGTCGTGGACGGTGGGCTTACGCCGCATCCACGCCGCATAGACGGTTCCCTCCTCATCCTGGATGTCTTCGGTGACGCGGAACCCCAGCGATTGCATGAAGTTCACGGCGCGAGGCACATCCGGCGTGACCTGGTTGAAGTGGTCGAGCCGCACCAATTCACCGGGGATGTACAGGTCGTATCGCCACGAGAGACGCTCGACGTGCTCGGTCTGGTAGAAGAACTCATACGGAAAGCCGAGCGGGTCTTCGACGCGCACGGAGTCGCCGATCCCTTTTGTGAAGCCCTCGGAGCGACGCTCGACGCGGCATCCGAGCTCTTCGTAGAACGCGACCGCCTTGTCGAGCTCTTCGGGCGAGCGCACGCGGTACGAGAACGCGGCGACTGCGGCGATCGGTCCCTGCCGCAGCACGAGGTTGTGGTGGATGAACTCTTCGGTCGATCGCAGATAGATCGCCTCGTCATCCTCCTCGGTGATGTGCAGACCGAGCACGTCGACGTAGAACACGCGCGAGGCGGCGAGGTCGGTGACGACGAGCTCCATGTAGGCACACCGCAGGATGTCGGGTGGCAGCGTCTGCGGCGTCGGTACCGGGTTCTCGGACTCGATCGGCGCCTCCTGCGAGACGAAGAACCCCGAAGAGGTTCGGGTCATGCGGGATCGGTCGGTCATATCAGCGTCCTTGCTCTTCCTGGGTCGCGTCCGGGTGGGCCGACTTGCCGAATGTGGGGTTGTGGACCTCGCCGAGCGTGATGTGCACGGCCTGCTGGTCGGTGTAGAAGTCGATCGACCGATAGCCGCCCTCGTGGCCGAGGCCGGAAGCCTTGACGCCGCCGAACGGGGTGCGGAGGTCGCGCACGTTGTTCGAGTTCAGCCACACCATGCCCGCCTCGACGGACTGGGCGAAGTTGTGGGCGCGCTTCAGATCGTTGGTCCAGATGTAGGCGGCGAGTCCGTATTTCGTGTTGTTCGCGAGCGCCAGCGCTTCGGCATCAGTGTCGAACGGTGTGATGGCGACGACGGGCCCGAAGATCTCCTCCTGGAAGATCCGAGCATCGGGGGCGACATCCGCAAAGACTGTCGGCTCGACGAAGTTGCCCGTGTCGAAGCCCTTCGGCCGGCCGCCGCCGGCGACGAGACGGCCCTCGTTCTTGCCGATCTCGATGTACGACACGACCTTGTCGTAGTGCTCGGGATGCACGAGCGCGCCGACCTCGGTCGCCGGGTCGTGCGGGTAGCCGACGACCACACGCTTCGCCTGCGCGGCGTAGCGCTCGACGAACTCGTCGTAGATTCCGCGTTCGACGAGGATGCGTGACCCGGCGGTGCAGCGCTCGCCGTTGAGCGAGAAGACGCCGAAGATCGTCGCATCGACCGCGGCATCGAGGTCGGCGTCGGCGAACACGACTGCGGGGGACTTGCCGCCGAGCTCCATTGACAGGCCCTTCAGGAACGGTGCGGCGTTGCCGAAGATCAGCTGCCCGGTGGAGCTCTCGCCGGTGAAGGAGATGAGCGGCACATCGGGATGCTTCACCAGAGCGTCGCCGGCATCCTCACCGAGCCCGTTGACCAGGTTGAAGACACCTCTGGGCAGCCCGGCCTCCTCGAAGATCCCGGCCCACAGCGATGCCGACAGAGGAGTGAACTCGGCGGGCTTGAGCACGACGGTGTTTCCCGTGGCGAGCGCGGGGCCGAGCTTCCAGGACTCCAGCATGAACGGGGTGTTCCAGGGCGTGATGAGCCCTGCGACGCCGATCGGCTTGCGGTTGACGTAGTTGATCTGCCTCCCTGGCACCTTGTACGTGTCGTCGGCCTGGGCGACGATCAAGTCTGCGAAGAAGCGGAAGTTCTCGGCCGCGCGCCGCGCCTGACCGAGTGCCTGCGTGATGGGCAGTCCCGAGTCGAACGACTCGAGCTCGGCGAGGCGCGCGTCGCGGGACTCCACGATGTCGGCGATCCTGTGCAGGATCCGGGAGCGCTCGCGCGGCAGCATCCGGGGCCACGGCCCATCGGCGAACGCGCGTCGCGCAGCGGCGACGGCGAGGTCGACGTCGGCCTTCTTGCCGGCGGCAGCCTGCAGGTAGACCTCGTTCGACACGGGATCGAGCACGTCGAATGTGTCGCCGTCGGCGGAGTCGACGAACTCGCCGTCGATGTAGTGCTGGATGCGCGTCGGCAGATCGTCGGGGACGTGACGATGTGCGGCGATCGTGGCGGTGTCGGTCATGTCTTCCTCCGGTTCGTCGGGGGTGTCAGAGCGCGGGCAGGCCGAGCGCCTGGTCGGGATGTTCGTGGATCAGGTAGGCATCGAGCGTCGCCGAGCGATGCTGCCGCGCGGCGTTCTCGATGTCGCCGAGCGGGGCAGAGTGCTCGATGAGCTGCAGGATGTTCTCGTGCTCGCGGACCGACTCATGAGCACGGCCAGGGACGAATGCGAAGGTCGAGTCCCGCAAGTGCCCGAGCCGCGCCCACTCCGCCTCGACGAGGTGGAGCATCCGCGGGTTCGACGTCTTGACGAACAGGGCTGCGTGGAACTCCTGGTTGAGCCGAGTGAACGCATGAGGATCGAAGTGGTCGAGCGTCTCGACCATGAGCTCATTGATCGCGCGCGCCCGCCGGACGTCTTCGGTCGAGAGCTGTCTCGCCGCGAGGGCCGTCGCGGCCCCCTCGAGGATGCTCAGAGTCTGCATGCTGAAGCGGTACTGCGTGTCGTCGACCATCGACACACGAGCGCCGACGTTGCGCTCGAACATGACGAGACCTTCGGCCTCGAGCTGGCGGATCGCCTCACGCACCGGCACCACGCTCATGCCGAGCTCGCCCGCGATCGTGCCGAGCACGAGTCGGTAGCCCGGCGTGAACTGCTGGTTCGCGATTCGCTCCTTGATCCAGCGATAGGCGCGCTGAGACTTGCTCAGCTCGGTCGCCGGCTGCTGTGCTCGAAGGTCGCTCACGTCGGATCACCGGCTTCCGCGTCCAGTGACGCGCGGTACGCGGCCTTCCACTCGGCGTTCATCGGAAAGAGGCCGTCGACCGGATGCCCCGCCGCCACCTGCTGTGCGATCCAGGCGTCCTGGTGCTCCTGGGCGATGGCTGCATCGACGACCTCTTCGACCAGGGCGGGCGGGATGACGATGACCCCGTCTGCATCGCCCACGATGACGTCGCCGGGCTGCACGGTCGTGCCGCCGCATCCGATGGTCGTGTCGTACTCCCACGGCACGTGCTTGCGGCCGAGCACGGCGGGATGCGCACCATTCGACCAGACCGGGATGCCGACCGCCGCGACCGCCGCGGCGTCCCGTACGCCGCCGTCCGTGACGATGCCGGCGGCGCCGCGCGCGTGTGCCCGGATCGCCAGAATGTCGCCGAGCGTGCCGGAGCCCGACTCGCCCCGGGCCTCGATCACGATCACCTCGCCCTCGGCCACGCCGTCGAACGCACGCTTCTGGGCGTTGTAACCGCCACCGTGCGACGCGAAGAGGTCTTCCCTGTTGGGCACGAACCGCAGGGTTTTGGCCGTGCCCACGAGCTTGGAGTCCGGATGCAGCGGCCGCACCCCGTCGATCGTGACGTTGTTCATGCCACGTTTGCGCAGCTGTGCGGACAGACCGGCAACCGGAACAGACTCCAGCTTCGCCCGCAGTTGTGGATCGAGTCCGAGCGGTGGCAGACCGGCTGCCTCGCGCGAACCCCATGCCTCGGAGCGCTGCTTGTCGTCGACCTTGGGAAGCGACCCGAGTGCCGGGTCGAAGTCCGCGTCGCCGTCTGTCACAGTTGTGATGAGCCGACCAGAGGACGGCGCGCCGATGACCGATGGTGCATCCACCTCGACCTCGACGACATCCCCTGGAACGATGACCGATGACCCGGCTGGCGTGCCGGTGAGGATCACGTCGTCGGTCTCCAGGGTGAAGTGCTGAGACAGATCCGCGATGATCTGCGGGAACGAGAACAGCAGGCCATCGGTCGTGTCGTCCTGAGCCGGCTCGCCGTTCACCCACGTGCGCACCCTCAGCTGCGACGGATCGACAGTGGCGGCGGAGATCAGGTCAGGACCGATCGGTGTGAATCCATCGCCGCCCTTCGATCGCGCGTTGGATCCGGCGTCGTTGAGACGCAGGTCGTAGAGCCCGAGATCGTTCGCGGCTGTGATCCACGCCACGTGCCGCCAGGCGTCGGCAATGCCGACCCGGCGCGCGGGTTCGCCGATGATCAGCGCCACCTCGCCCTCGAACGCGAGAAGCTCCGTCCCCGCCGGCCGCTCGACGACGCCACCCGAGGTCGCGACCGAACTCGAAGGCTTCAGGAAGTAGGAGGGAGCGGCAGGCCGGCGACCACGCTGGTCGGCCCGTGAGACATAGCTCAGATGGACCGCGATGATCTTGCCCGGCCGGCCAGGGAGAGCGCCGAATCGCGGTCGGCGCCCTGCGCCGTCTGCGGCATCCGTTCCGGTGTGTGGCTCGCTCATGAGCTCCCTCGCCCTTGCGTCGTATGTGAAATCGTATATTATCGGGGATGCCTCGGCAAGCTCTCATCTCGAAGAGCCCCGTCAGCGACCTCGATAGGTGTATGCCATCGACCCCGATGACGATATCTTCGAAGCCCGCGGAATCGATCGCGGCGGCGCCCTGGTGATCGTCAGACCCGACCAGTACGTCGCCCACATCCTTCCGCTGGCGACTCGTCCGGAGCTCGCGGACTTCTTCGCGGGGAACATGCTGTCGCAGACCCACGTGACGGACGCCGAGCGCACGCATCGCCCGGCAGCCCTGGTGAAACCAAGCGGTTATGCCACCCGCGAGCGACTCTGCGCCACGATCGCCTCGATGCTCGCCGGCGCGAGCAGCTGCTGGGTCACCAGGATCGCCGCGCCCAGCACCCCGGCACGCTCGCCGCCGCGCGACTGCGCGACTGTCAGGCTCCGCGTGGCGAGCGGTATCGAGCGGCGGTAGACGACTTCCCGGACACCCGCGAGAAGATGCTCGCCGGCCCGTGAGATGCTCCCACCGAGGACGATCACGGCCGGGTTGAGGGTGTTGACGAGAGTTGAGAGCACCTCACCGAGCTCACGACCCGCCTGCCGTACGGCGGTGATCGCCCGCTCATCACCGGCCTGCACCAACCGCACGACATCCTGGCTGTCGTGCGCGTCGATTCCGTGGGTTCGCAGTTCGGCCGCAATCGCCTGCCCGCTTGCAATGGAGCCGAGCGACCGCTCGTCACCCGGTGGCCGAGGGGAGTCTCGGCTGAACGGCACCTGCACCCACCCGATGTCCCCTGCGACGCCCTGCGCTCCGCGCTGGAGCTGTGATCCAGAGATGATCCCGGCGCCGAGACCCGTGGCGACCTTCACGAAGATCAGGTCGTCGATCTCGGGCCAGGTGAGAGCGTGCTCGCCGAGGGCGAGGATGTTCACGTCGTTGTCGACGAGTACGGGTCCGGGAAAGCTGCGTTGGACGTAGGCAGGGACATCGAACTGATCCCACCCCGGCATGATGGGCGGGCTGATGGGTCTTCCGGTCGAGTGCTCGACCGCGCCCGGAAGGCCGATGCCCACACCGACCAGGGACCGGCCACGAGCCGCACGCGTGAGGAGGTCGTTCCCCATCGCGAAGACCATGTCGAGCACGCTCGTCGGCCCGGCGCTGATGTCGACGGCGTGCGAGGTCGTCATGTCCACGATCTCGGCCGCAAGGTTCGTCAGTGCGACCGTGGCATGTGTCGCTCCCAGATCGATGGCGAGGATCACGCCGGCGTCGCCGTTCAGGGCGATGCGCGCCGGGGGGCGACCGCCGGACGACGCTTCGGAACCGGCGGAGGCGAGCAGACCCGCCGCGACGAGGGCGTCGACGCGTGCGGAGACGGTGTTGCGCGACATCCCGGTCAGCTCCGCGAGCTCCGACTTGGTTCGCCCGCGGCCATCACGGAAGATCTGGAACAGCTCGCCGACGCCCGTGCTGACGGGACTGAGTGGCGAGGTGTCGTACATGGCGATGAGTCAATCACACGGCCGCACGAGTCGTGGGCTGCACGGTAACGCGCCGTGAGTCGGCAGCCGACTCGTAGGCCGCCTCCACGAGAGAGGACAGCTCCAGCGCGAGCTCGAGGTTGCTCTCGGCCCGCGTGCCTTGCGCGACATGGTCGACCCACTGGTTGAACGCAAGCGGAGTGTCGGGAGCGATCTCCAGTTCATGCCACTCCTGCAGTTCGTCGTCGGTGTTCCGATACCGCAGGCGAGGCACGTCGTCCGGCGAATCGCCGCCTCCGCCGCCGTGCGTGCGAGCGGCGACGAATGCGCCGATCCCCGGTTCCGAGTAAAGGATCGAGCCGGCAGTGCCGTGGATCTCGATCGTGAACGGCGTCACGCGACTCACGGCCGATGTCTCCGCAATGCCGATGGCTCCGGTCGGGTAGACCATGAGGACTGCGGCATTGTCTTCCGTCTCGCGTGCGGTCACGTGACCGAATCCAGCCATGACGGTGTCTGGCAGGCCCATGATCCGCGCCAGCACGTAGAGCGGATGGCATAGATCGATGAGCACACCACCCTGGGCTGTCCGTCGGTCGTAGAAGCGCGCCGGAAGGATCCCGTCCGGGTTGTCGGCCGTCGGCAGCGCGAACGGATGCCCGTCGCGAACTCTGGCAGAGGTCACGGTGCCGACTGTCCCGTTGCGAACCATCTCAGCGATCTGACCGGTGTATCCACGGTCCGATCTCCACAGCGAGACGGCGAGCGTGATGTCCGCCTCTCGCGCCGCGGCGACGATCTCTTCCGCGCCCGCGAGGTCGGCGCTGAGCACCTTCTCCATGAAGACGTGCTTGCCCGCCTGGATGCAGCGGGTGACCAGCGGCACATGCTCGGAGGTGGGTGAACAGACGATCACACCCTCGATGGAGGCGTCGTCGAGGATCTGGTCGAGATCCTCGACAAACGGGATGCCGTGCTTCGCAGCACCGGCTCGTCCACGTTCGTGGTCGTCGTCCCACAAGGCGACGAGGTCGACATCCGGATTGTTCTGGGCGTCCCTGGCGTAGTCGGTGCCGTGGAGATGCCAGAAGCTGACGCTTGCGACCCTCATTCGCCGCCCTCTCGCTCTACTGCGACCCACGTGCCGGTCTGTGCTGCGGCCTCTGCGGCTGCGACGACGCGCTGCACGCGCCATCCGTCCTCGAAGCTCGGTCGAACCTGTCCACCCTCGACGATCGCGTCGATGAACTCCGCATCACCCGACGGTGCGGCGAATCCGTCCGGCAGCGCGACCTCGGTGTACTCCTGCTCGCCATCCTTGATGACACGCAGGGTGACAGCCGAAAAGGTGTGGTCGAGCTCCAACCGTCCGGTGTCGCCTTGCAGGTGGATGATGTTGCGCTGGAACCCTGCCCCCACGTGCGAGACGACGCTGACCTGCCAGGTGGCGTGCGCACCGCTGTCGAAGTGGAGGATCCCTGCGGCCGAATCTGCGGCTGGCGCATAGGCGGTGCCGTCAGGACGCGGCCTGTTGACGAAGGCCGCACCGTCCGCTGCAACAGTTGAGATGTCTCCGATGAACCAGAGAGCTTGGTCGAACAGGTAGCAGCCCAGGTCGGCGATGACGCCGCCTCCGCGCGTCGAGTCGAATCGCCAGTTGTAGTCGGGGGAACGGAACAGACCGTGCATGAGGGACAGCGATGCTGACCGGATCTGGCCGACCACACCGCTGTCCACCAGCTCCTTCACCAGATGGTGGTAAGGCGAGGTACGCAGCGCGAAATAACTCATGTTGACGAGACCGGACTCTCTCGCGGCATCCGCCATTCGGCGGGCCGCCGCCGGCGTCGTCGCGAGCGGCTTCTCGCAGAGCACATGGAGTCCGGCGGCAAACGACTCCATTGCGATCGGCTCGTGGAGCTCGTCGGGCGCAAGGACGAGGACTGCATCGATCTCGCCGGACGCGATGAGGTCCTGATAGCCCTCGAATGCGATCTCGGCGCCGAATCGTTCCGCGATGGCGGCCGTTCGGTCGCGATTGCGTCCTGCGACCGCTCGGAATACCGCGTGGGGGTGCTTGACGATGTTCGCCATGTGGGATTCGGCATACGCGGTCGTGCCGATGATTCCCACTCGCACGGGATCGATTGCCATGGGAACTCCTCATTGGGAACGAAGTCGTCGAACTCACGCCTTGAGTCCGTCCGTTGGGCCAAAGGTAGTACATGCTGAGCAACTAATCCACAAATCTAAACAACTTTTGCTTGACACGTGCCAAAAGACCCTTCATGCTCGGACTGTGCTCAAAGAAACCGCCCAGGCGACCTCGCAACCCGTCGCCGTCACAGCCGCCCCGCTCCGCGTCGGCATCGTGGGGTCGGGTTTCATGGGTGCCGTCCACGCTCGGGCGGCGCATGCAGCAGGTGCTGCGCTCGTCGGTGTCTCGGCCTCTTCGCTCGCCAGCGCGGCTCGTGCTCGCGATGCCCTCGGAGCCGAGCGCGCCTTCTCCAGCGTCGACGACCTTCTGGACGCGGGAGTCGACGTGCTTCACGTGTGCGCGCCGAATCACGTGCACTTCGATCTTGCGCGCGCGGCCGTCCAAGCCGGAGTTCACGTGGTCTGCGAGAAGCCTCTCACCACGGATGTGCGAGATGCCGAGCAGCTCACGCGCGAGGCCGCTCAGCAGGGCGTCGTCGGCACGGTCCCCTTCGTCTACCGATTTCACCCGATGGTGCGAGAGATGCGGGCCCGGGTCGATCGCGGCGAGACGGGCCGCATCGCGCTCGCGTCCGGCAGCTACCTGCAGGACTGGCTGTCGAACTCCTCTGACACGAACTGGCGAGTCGACCCCAAGCTCGGCGGCGCATCGCGGACCTTCGCCGACATCGGCTCTCACTGGTTCGACCTGCTCGAGTTCATCCTCGGAGACCGCGTCGCCCGGCTCAGCGCTCAGTTCGCAACACAGTTCGCCGCGCGAGAAGATCGCTCCGCAGACACGATGGTGGTGACTGAGGACACCGTCACGGTGCAGTTCACGACAGCAGGCGGCGTCCTCGGCTCGTTCGCGGCGTCGCAGGTCGCGCGAGGACGCAAGAACCGGCTCGCCATCGAACTGTCCGGCGATGCTCACTCGTTCGCCTTCGATCAGGAGAACCCGGAGTCGCTCTGGCGAGGAGACGAGCTCGGCGGGAGAACGCTCGTGCGGGACCCCAAGACGCTCGCTCCTGACGCGGCCAGGCTGTGCATCGTGCCGGCGGGGCACCCACAGGGCTATCAGGAGTGCTTCAACGCCTTCGTCGCGGACACCTACGCGGCCATCCGCGGGGAACATCGTGAGGGTCTTCCCACCTTCCGGGATGGCCTTCGTTCGGTGCAGCTGGTTGAGGCCGTGGTCGGCTCAGCCCGCACCGGGGGCGACTGGGCCCGCGGGCTGACTCAGGAGCAGGCGGCATGAGCGTCCCGATCACCGTCACCCGACTCGACCACATCGGTGTGATGGTCGCCGACATCGAAGCAGTCGTCAGCTGGTACACGGACAGCCTCGGATTCGAAGTGCTCGATCGGTGGGTCAATGCCGATGCCCAGATGGCGTGGGCGCACCTCGAGCTCCATGGCTTCCGAATCGAGTTCGTCGAGCGTCAAGGGCTGATGACGCCGGACCCGACCGCTGCCGGATATCACCACATCGCGCTGGTCGTGCCGGATTGCGCACAGGCGGTCGATGCGCTCGTCCGCGCAGGTGCATCCGTGGTCTTTCCGCCCTCCTACTTCGACCGGCACGACATGGACTGGTCGTTCGTACAGGACCCGTTCGGCAACATCCTCGAGCTGGTCTCGTATCGGAGCCCGCACACCCCCCAACGTCCCTGACCTTCAGGACGGCGCCAACACGGCGCGAACCACGCACCGTGGTTCACCCGAAAACAAATCTACGCAGCAACCAAGAACAAGGAGTGTTCGCACATGACAAAGGTGTCCAAAGGCGTGATCGCCCTCGCTGCGCTGGCAGCCTCGGCGCTCGCCATCACCGGCTGTGCCGGTGGCGGCGGATCGTCCGCCACTTCCAGCTCGGCGGCTTGGGACGGCAAACAGATCGCTTCCGCGGTGATCGCTCTTCCGGCTCAGACCACCAGCTTCAACCCCACGGAGAGTGCCTCCGCAACCGACCGGGTCGCGGCCGCCCTGATGTCCTCCGCGCTCTACCTTCAGAAGGAGGACGGCACCGTCGAGCCGGGCTTGGCGGACGGCGAGGCGGTGTTCAACGACGACCTCACTGAGGCCACTGTGAAGCTGAGGGAGGCCACGTTCTCCGACGGCTCCCCGATCACCGCGAATGATGTCGTCGCCACGATCCAATACGAGCAATCGGTCCCGGAAAGCGTCATCGCTTCCACGACCGGGAAGATCAAGACGGTCGAAGCGGTCGACGACGGCACGGTGAAGTTCACGTTCGTCTCTCCGTACCCCTCGTTCGAGGGTGTCGCCGGCCTGCTGTCGATCTACCCCGCGGCCGAGCTGGCAGATCCTGATGCGTACTTCAAGGCGCCGACCGTCACCTCCGGGCAGTACACGATCAAGTCTGGATGGGCATCGAACAAGCTCGAACTCGACGCCAATCCTGAATTCTGGGGCGGTGCACCGGCAATCGAGCACGTCACGTTCCAGATCCTTGCCGACGGCAACTCGGCGCTGAGCCAGCTGCAGTCGGGCCAGGTGGATTTCGCGGGTGACCTCGCACCGAGCTACATCAGCCAGGTGGAGGACACACCGGGCCTGCGCGTCGAGGTGAGTCAGGTCTTCGGATTCTTCGACCTGCGCCTGCGTAACGATCACGCACCGTTCGACGATGCGAATGTGAGGAAGGCCGTGAATGCGGCCATCGACCGCACGGCAATCGTCAGCGGGATCTGGGGCGAATACAACGCCCCGCAGTCCGGATTCTGGCCAGCGGGAATGGAGGGCAATGACCCTGACAAGAGCGTGGAACAGGATCTCGACGGCGCCAAGGAGCTGCTGGCGGGCACGGCTTGCGAGTCCGGCTGCACCGTGGACATGATCTACTCCGACCAGGACTTCGCATTCTCGCAGCAGCTCGCACTCATGGTGCAGGAGCAGCTCGGAAAGATCGGCATCACCCTCAATCTCCAGAACCTGGACGGGGCAACGCTCATCGACCGGCTGTTCGCAGGCGACTTCGACCTGGCGCCTGGGGCCATGACCAGTGGAACCAATACCCCGGATCAGCTGCTGAACCTGGCACTGAACGGGAACGGTCCACTCAGCGCGGAATTCACCGGTTACAACTCGGATGAGATGAACGCGCTCATCGAGACGGCGATCACGAACACTGCGGAAAAGCGCACCGAGGCCGTCGAGCAGATCGAGACGCTCTTCTCCGAGGATCAGTCGTTGGTCACCATCGCACCGTGGGTGCGTGGCAGCGCGACGAAGCTCCCCGAAGGCGTGTTCTCGCTCGTCGGAGCCTCGGCAATCATGGCGACGGTGAAGTGATGAAAGCGCGAGTAGTAGCCAGCCGAATAGCCCGGATGACGGGTCAGGCCCTACTGACCATCGCCGTGGTCGTTGTGCTCGTGTTCCTGCTCGTGCGCATCATCCCCGGTGACCCGGTCAAAGTGATCCTGGGTATTCAGTACACGCCAGAGGCAGCAGAGGTTCTTCGGGAACAGCTGAACCTCGACAAGTCGATCCCGGAGCAGTTCGTCCTCTATGTGGGGGGACTGCTCCGGGGAGACCTGGGGGGATCCACCGCCCAGCCGGGCAGATCGGTGGCGGAGATCATCGCTGCATCGCTGCCCGCCACCGCAGCGGTGGCGATCAGCGGAATCGTGTTCGGCGTCATCGTCGGAGTGATCCTCGGACTGCTCGCAGCACTCAGCAAGAAGCGCGGCACCGACCTGTCGGTGCGCACATTCAGCATGCTCACCTTCTCGGTGCCCTCGTTCCTCGTCGCGCTGCTCCTGATCCTGGTGTTCTCTCTCACCCTCGGGTGGCTCCCTGCCGGCGGGTGGCCGGGCACCTGGCCGGAGAACATCCCCTATCTGATCCTCCCCGCAATCGCGCTCTCCACCACGATGTCCACTCTCATCACCCGCACCGTGCGGCAGGCCGCGATCGACACACAAGGTCAGCAGTTCATGGAGGCCGCATTCATGCGCGGACTGCCCGGTCGCGTTCTCAACGCAAAGCACACTCTCCCGAACAGCCTGTTGCCGGTCCTGACCCTCGTCGGCATCAGCATCGGCACCTTGCTTACCGGCGCCATCATCGTCGAGTCGGTGTTCGGAATCCCCGGCATCGGACAGGAGATGAGTCAGGCCGTCTCGCGGCGTGATTATCCCGTCGTGCAGGGCATTGCGCTCGTCTCCGCGATCGCCGTCGTCATCAGTGGCTATCTCGTCGAGATCGCCTATACATTCGTCGACCCGAGAGCGAGGACGCTGTGATCGACATGACCGGCACCATGCCGACCGACGACGCACTCGCCCCGCGTCGACCCATCACCCTCGGGTGGCTGCGAGCCGGCGTGGGTGCCCCTGCGAGCAGGATCATCGGCGCCAGCGTCTTCGCGCTCATCGTCTTGATGTGCATCTTCATACCGATCCTGTACCCGTACGGACCCAACGACTTCGTCGCGCCGCCGCTTCAAGCTCCGTCCTGGGCGCACCTGTTCGGCACAGACTCGGTCGGTCGTGACGTGTTCCTCCGCACGTTCGCCGGCGGTCGTGTGGACCTCGCCGCGGGCGCGATCGTCACGGTGTTCGCGATTGTCGTCGGCACATTCCTGGGCACGCTCGCCGGCTCCTCGCGAGTACGGTGGGTGGACTCCGTGCTGATGCGTATCGTGGACGCTGTTCTCGCGTTCCCGCTGGTGATCCTGCTTCTCGCCCTGGTCGTCGTGGTCGGTCCCGACACCCAATGGGGACCCGCGCCTCCGGGCCTTCCCGCAGCGATGATCGCGCTGATGTGCGTGATGTGGTCGGGATACGCTCGCGTCGCCCGAGGGCAAGCGCTCGCTCTGCGCGACTCCGACTTCGTGCTCGCCGGCAGAGTGGCAGGTCTGTCGAACGGACGCATCGTCATCCGCCACATCGCACCAGGAGTGAGCCGCATCACCATGGCGCTGGCAGTCAGTGACATCGTGCTGGTGGTCGTGATCCTGGCTTCGCTGCCGTTTCTCGGCGCCGGTGTTCAGGCCCCTGCACCGGAATGGGGAAGCATCATGTACGAGGGCCGAGCCTTCCTCCGTCAGGCCTGGTGGATCACCATCTGCCCCGGCGCAGTTCTCGCCGCAACCGGTCTGTCGCTGAGCTTCGTCGCAGACTCACTGCTCGACTCGAGGAGGAAGAAATGACCGAAGCACCACTGCTCTCCCTGCGCGACGTCTCCGTCACCCTGGGTGATCGCGAGGTCGTGCGCAACGTCAACCTCGAGATCGCACGAGGCGAGTCTCTCGCGCTGGTCGGAGAATCCGGCTCCGGCAAGACGGTGACAGCCCGCGTCATCACGGGCCTCATCGACCGCGTCGGCGGACGCGTCACCAACGGCGAGCTTCTCTTCGACGGCAAAGTCCTCGATCAAGACGATCCCGGATGGAAGGCGCTTCGCGGCAAGCGGATCGCGCTGGTACCGCAGGCGTCCCTCTCGAGCCTGGACCCGGTGGTGCGCATCGGCAACCAGATCGCCGAGACCATCCGCGCCCTCGACCCCGGCGCGAACATCGGGACCCGATCTCGTGAACTGCTCGATCACGTCCACATGCCACGACCCGACGCGATCCTGAAGTCGTATCCGCACGAACTGTCCGGTGGAATGCGGCAGCGCGTCATGATCGCCCTTGCGCTCGCGGGTCGCCCCGAACTGATGGTCGCAGATGAACCCACGACCGCTCTCGACGTCACCGTACAGGCGAACATCCTCAAACTGCTCGGCGAACTGCGCGTCGAGACCGGCATGTCACTGCTCATGATCGCTCACGATCTCGCAGTGGTCGGGATGGTCTCAGAACGAGTGGCTGTGATGCGCAACGGCGAGATTCTCGAGACCGGGGCAACGGGAGTCGTGTTGACTCGGCCTACGCAGCCCTACACGCGTGCGCTTCTCGCTGCTCGGCCCGAGACCTCCGAACCGGGCACGCCGCTTGCGGTTCTCGATCGCCTCACCGGCGAACTGCGCGCCCCCGCGGCCTCTCAAGCCGTCCCGACTGACCTCCGCACCATCGTTTCGCTCACGGACGTGTCGATGACATTCCGCAACGCAGCCGCTCCCGCCGTCGCATCGATGTCGCTCGACATCCGCAGCGGCGACTCGATCGGCATCGTCGGAGAGAGCGGCAGCGGCAAGACCACTTTGGGGCGGATGATCGTCGGAGCGCTCCCACCCACGAGCGGCACGGTCGAGGTGGATGGGCGGCCGTGGACCGGAAAGCTCACCAAGAGCTCTCGTCGACGCGAGATCCAAATGATCTTCCAGGATCCCTATGGGTCGCTCACCCCGTGGCGCACGCCACGAGAAACCGTCGCCGAAGTCATCCGGCGGTGGAATCGTGTCTCGCACAAGCAGGCCCTGTCCGCAGCCGGAGACCTCCTGGACGACGTCGGCCTACCGCTTCAGGCGATGGACCGCCGGCCCGCCGGACTCAGTGGTGGGCAGTGTCAGCGGGTGGGCATCGCCCGAGCTCTTGCAAGCGAACCGAAGCTCATTGTGGCCGACGAGCCCACATCTGCACTCGACATCTCCGCGCAGGCGCAGATCCTCAACCTGCTGATGCGGCTCCGGGCAACGCACGGACTGTCGCTCGTGCTCATCTCGCACGATCTCAGTGTCATACGGCACATGACCGATCACGCGCTCGTGATGCGCAACGGCGAGGTCGTCGAGGCCGGGGATGCTGAACAGCTGTTCGCTCGCCCGGAGCATCCGTACACGCGGGACCTGATGGCGGCGACTCCTACACTCGCCAACGTGGGAGGTTGAGGAAGCGGGTGGCAGACCGCGGCCCGCGCGCATCCCCCGTCTCGCCGGGCCTCATCCTCGCGCTGGGCCTGCTCGCCGCGACAGCGCCGCTCAGCTTGGATGCGTACCTGCCCGCGTTGCCGGCGATCGCGACCGAGTTCGGGGTCTCCGCACAGCAGATCCAGCTCAGCCTCACCGCGTGTCTCCTGGGTCTCGGCCTGGGACAGATTCTTGCCGGTCCCATGGGGGACCGGTGGGGGCGGCGACGGCCCATGCTCGCGGGCGCGATCCTGTATGTGCTCTCTTCGCTCGCCTGCGCGTTCGCACCATCTGCCGGCGCGCTGATCGTTCTGCGTCTCGTGCAGGGACTTTCCGGAGCGGTGGGGCTGGTCCTCTCCAGGGCGGTCGTGCACGACCTCGTGAAGGGCCGACACGCGACCTCGCTGTACTCAGCCATGGCCGCCGTCTCGGGCGCGGCACCGATCATCGCGCCGATCGCGGGTGGCCTGATCATCACCGCAGCCGGATGGCGCATCGTGTTCCTCGTGCTCGCCGGCCTCGGACTGGTCATGGCCGCTGCGGTGTACTTCGTTATCGCCGAATCTCATCCGGCCGACAAGCGCAGCTCGGCGGGAGTCGTATCGGTACTTCGCACGTTCGGGGCATTGCTTCGCGACCGGCTCTTCGCCTCGTTCGCCACTCTCGTCATGCTCTCCTCCGCCGTGCTGTTCTCCTACATATCCAGCGCACCATTCGTCCTGCAGACCGTGTTCGGCTTGACCCAGTTGCAGTTCGCGCTGGCGTTTGCATCTGTAGGTTGCGGGTTCGTCGTCGTGAGCATTGTGAACGCCCGTTTGGTTCGGCGTCATGAGCCGCTTCGCGTGCTCCGAGCTGCAGCCCTCGTGCAGTTCGTCGGCGTCGTTGCGCTCGGAGCGCTCATCGCGGCTCGGGTGTTCACGGGGTGGACCTCGATCCCGCTGCTGATCGTGCTGCTGATGTGGTCCGTCGTGCCCTGTGGAGCCATCACGCCCATCGGCATCGGCATGGCGATGGAGAGAAGCGGAAACCATGCGGGCGCCGCATCCGGTCTGCTCGGCGCGAGCATGTTCTTAGTCGGGGGCCTGGTCAGCCCCCTCTCCGGCTGGGGCAATCCAGCTGTGATCATGGCAGCGCTGATGGTGACTTTCAGCGTCGCCATCACGGTGACGACACTCGTACTGAATCGCCGGCAGCTGCCACCTGAGCCATGATCGCGGTGGGGCGGGTCACGACGGAAAAGCGATCAGCCTCAACAGCTCCGACAGTGTCTCGCGCTGCGAAGCGGTGAGCTGCTGGTGCAACGCCATTTCCGCCTCACGTGTGGCCCGCTGCGCAGAGTTCAGCAGTTCGCGACCCTCACGTGTCGCCACCACGACGTTCGTTCGGCGGTCAGTCGGATCAGCCTCACGTCGCACAAGCCCTCGACGCTCGAGGTCATCGACCAGCGCCACAACCTGGCTGGGGTCAAGGCGAAGGAAGGAGGCGAGGTCGCGCTGCGACGGGCGAGCCTCGTCCGCGACCAATGCCAGCACGGAGTAGGAGCGCACGCGCAGACCGTGCTCCGCGAGAGCGGCGTTGCCGGCGGCGAGCGACAACGCGTTCGACCGGGCCAACAGAAAACTGATGTCCTCGGTCAAACGCGATACTCGCATGCGGTCAGCTGATGAGTCAGGAACGCTGACCGCAGGATCCACATCAGTTGCCATGACAACAGACTATCAAATAGTGCCGAGACACAATGATTGACAATATCAATGAATTCGAGTTCTAATAGAGAGATGCCGACGGCCGCTTCAGCTTCCTGTCGGGACACGTATGAAGGAGTCACTCATGTCACTGGACGGCAAAGTCGCCATCGTCACCGGATCCGGTCGAGGCCTCGGCCTCGCATACGCGCAGGAGCTCGCCCGGCAGGGCGCGGCGGTCGTCGTGAACGACGTCGACGAGCAGACCGCAGCCGACGCCGTCGCGTCGATCGAGGCGGCAGGCGGGAAGGCTATCGCGGTCGTCGCTCCGGTCGGCCCGACCGAGACGGCGCAGCAGCTCGTCGCCGCAGCCGTGGAGAGCTTCGGGCGGCTCGACATCCTGGTGACCAACGCGGGTGTGCTGCGCGACACGGTGCTGTGGAAGATGAGCGATGACGACTTCGACACCGTGATCAACGTGCATTTGCGTGGGACCTTCACTTGCGTCCGCGAGGCCGCGACGTACATGCGGGAGAACGAGATCGCGGGCCGGATCATCTGCATCGGGTCGCCGACGGGTCAGCGTGGCAACTTCGGGCAGACCAACTATGCCGCGGCCAAGGCCGGCATCGTGGGTATGGTGCGCACCTGGGCGCTCGAGCTGAAGCGCGCGGGGATCACGGCGAACGCCGTCATCCCGGTCGCGGCGACCGCGATGACCGCGACCGTGCCGTACTTCGCGGCGGCGGTCGAAGCGGATGCCGCGGGTGAGGCGATGCCCCCGTTCTTCCGGCACGACCTCGGCTTCGGGACTTCGGACGACGTCGCCGGTCTCATCGCATATCTTGCATCGGATGCCGCAGCCGGCGTCACCGGTCAGGCGATCGGCATCGGGGGGGACCGCCTGCAGCTGTGGTCGCACCCCGAGGCGGTCGCGACCGCCTACCGCGATGGCGGATGGTCGTACGACGCGCTCGCGGCGGACTTCACGGAGGCTGTCGGCGGGCAGCTGCAGACGGTCGGCGAGAGGTTCCCGCCGCTGCCGGACGAGCTGCAGCGGTGACATGCGTCTCGTCTCGCTTCGCTGGCTCAACGACCGGTCTCCAGGATCATGACCCGCTACGAACCCGCCATCGACGTCGGCTCACTCACCGCGATCGACGTGCATGTGCACATCGAGATCGACGACCACGGACACTCGTCGCTGCCACCGGATCTGGCCGAGGCGGCGTCGAAATACTTCAAAGCAGGCGGGCCGCGGCCGGATCTCGACAGCGTCGCCGTGTACTAGCGGGAGCGTCGGATGGCCGCGGTGGTGTTCACCGTCGACGCCGAGACCCAGCTCGGTCAGGCGCCGATCTCGAGCGCCGGCATCGCAGACGGCGCCGCGCGCAACAACGACGTGCTCATCCCGTTCGGCTCCGTCGACCCGCACCGACACGACGCCGTAGAGCGACTGCGCCGGCTGGTTGAGGATCACGGCGTGCGCGGCTTCAAGTTCCACCCCACGGTGCAGGGGTTCGACCCGAGCGACGAGCAGTTCTATCCGATCTACGAGACGATGCAGGATGCCGCAATCCCCGCGCTGTTCCACACCGGCCAGACCGGCATCGGCGCGGGCCTGCCCGGCGGTCGCGGCCTGCGGCTCGGACTGTCGAACCCGATGCTGCTCGACCCGGTCGCGGCCGATTTCCCCGAGCTGCAGATCATCATGGCCCACCCCTCCGTGCCCTGGCAGGACGAGGCCCTCTCGGTCGCGACGCACAAGCACAACACCTGGATCGACCTGTCGGGGTGGAGCCCGAAGTACTTCCCCGAGTCCCTCGTCCGCGCCGCGAACTCCTATCTCAAAGACCGCGTCCTGTTCGGCTCGGACTTCCCGCTGCTCACGCCCGACCGCTGGCTGCGCGACGTCGAGCACACCGCACTGAAACCCGAGTCGATGCCCGCCATCCTCAAATCCAACGCCGTGCGACTACTCGGCCTGCACCCCTGAAAGGTTCATCATGACGACGACCTACCCCTACTCCGACGCTGCGGCACTCGCCGGCACCGACCTCGGGTTCACCGAGTGGATCGAGGTCACCCAGGACCGTGTGAATCTGTTCGCGGACGCCACCGACGACCACCAGTGGATCCACGTCGACCCGGAGCGCGCTGCATCCGGACCTTTCGGCGGCCCCATCGCGCACGGCTTCCTCTCGCTGTCGCTCACGGTGAAGTTCTGGTCCGAGCTTTTCGACCTCGACGGCGTCACCACGAAGGTCAACTACGGGCTCGACAAGGTGCGCTTCATCTCTCCCGTCAAGGTCGGCGCACGAATCCGCGGCGGCGCGGTCATCGCCGAAGTCACGGACGTGCCCGGCGGATACCAGTTCGCCGTCGACCAGACCATCGAGATCCAAGGCGGCACCAAGCCCGCCCTCGTTGCACGCGGGCTCTACCGCTTCTACGCCTGAACAGCCCGTCATCACACCTCGACGGAGAGGACGCCGTGCATCACCCCGGACTCGACGCTTGGATGGGCAAGCGACGCCTGAAGACACCCGACAAGGCCGCGCTCATCTACGACGACGGTCAGGCGATGACCTATGCGCAGCTCGCCGATCTCACGGATCGCGTCTCGGCCCTGCTGTCAGCGCGCGGGATCGGCAAGGGTGACAGCGTCGCTTACATCGGCGAGAACAGCCCCGAATTCCTGGCCACGCTGTTCGGCTGCGCCCAGGTGGGTGCGGTGTTCGTTCCCGTGAACACCCGCCTCGCACCGCCGGAGATCCTTCACATCCTCGCCGACAGCCGGGCGCGCGCGCTCTTCCGCGACCGAGACTTCGTCGAGAGGACCAGCCCGCTGGCCTCGGCGGTCGGCATCGCCCACGTCGTCGAAACCGCCGACCTCCGTCATGCTCTGGCGGATGCCGACGCGGGCTTCGCCTTCATCCACGCCGTGCCGGAAGACCCCGCTGCGGTCATCTACACCTCGGGAACCACAGGCCGCTCGAAGGGGGCTGTGCTCACGCATCAGAACCTGACGTGGGTGGCGTTGAACTCCCTCGTCGACTACGACATCGTCTCGACCGATGTCGCTCTCATGATCTCGCCGCTCTTCCACGTCGCGTCGCTGGGCATGGGTGCGCTTCCTGTCATCCTGAAGGGGGGAACGATCGTCCTCGAGAGGGGCTTCGAGCCCGGACGAGCGCTCCGCCTCATCGCCCAGCACGGAGTCACGATGCTCAGCGGAGTCCCCACGACGTACCAGCTGATGGCTGACCATCCGGACTGGGCCGTCACCGACCTGTCCACGCTCAGCAAGCTCACCTGCGGTGGTTCGGCGGTGCCCACCCGCATCCTCAATGCGTACGAGGAGCGCGGGCTGCACTTCTCGCAGGGGTACGGGATGACCGAGACCTCGCCCGGCGCGACATCCCTCTCGCCGTCGATGACGAGATCGAAACAGGGGAGTGTGGGCCTGCCGCACTTCTTCACCGACGTGCGCATCACCGACGAGAGCGGTGCTGACCTCGGCTGGGACGGGGTCGGCGAGATCGAGATCGCCGGACCGAACGTCTTCCCGGGGTACCTGCACCTTCCCGAGGCGACGGATGCCGCGTTCACGGCGGACGGCTGGTTCCGCTCCGGCGACCTCGGCCGCCTGGACGCCGACGGCTACCTCTACATCTCCGACCGGCTCAAAGACATGATCATCTCCGGCGGCGAGAACATCTATCCGGCTGAGGTGGAGAACCTCATCAGCAACATCCCGGGCGTCACCGGTGTCGCGGTCATCGGCATCCCTGACGACCAGTGGGGCGAGGTGCCATGGGCAGTGCTCACGGTCGCGGGCACCACCTCGATCAGCACGGATTCGGTACGCGGCCACCTCGACGGGCAGCTCGCCCGATACAAGCTGCCGCGACATGTCATCGTCATCGATGAGCTGCCTCGAACGGCATCCGGGAAGATCCGCAAGCAGGACCTCCGAGCGATGTACGGTGGCGCGAAGCGCTGACTCACGATGCCAGCCGCGACGACTCGTTGCGACGCATTGGCTCGAATGACTCCACGGCTCGAGTCCTCCAGCCCATCCGCACTGGGGCAGCCGCTACGCCCTCCTCGGCTGCGCTGGACGTGCGTGGTGATCGGAGCGACGAGCAGAGTAGTGCACCAATGTGTCCACGGGGGGAAGGATCCCTGGAATCACGCGGGAATCGACCCCAAATCTGTCAGTCTACGGATCAGAAGGTTGGGAGTTCCAGTCTCCTCGGGCGCACACTGCGTTGAGACAGTAACCCAAGAAGACCCGCGGATTTCCGCGGGCTTTCGTGTTTCTCGAGCTGGTCTGCTCGACGGTCGTGGTTGGCGAAGTGCACACATTCACACCCCTGACTTGCGGTGACACCGCGTTTGCCTGAACGGAGATCCCACGCACAGGAGCATTCATCGGCCGGAGCGGCGGCCATTCAAATTCAGCAGGCCGATGCTTGGCTTACTCAAGTCGTCGAGCGCGCGATAAGCGCTCGGTGTGAGGCCGGTTTCCGCCCTGAACTGGCGATTGAAGTTCGCGAGATTGCGGTACCCAACGGCCGCGCAGATGTCGGCGATCGAAGAGTCACTGTGGTCGAGGAGGCGGCACGCGTTGGAGATGCGAAGCCGCCGCACCAGGTCTGAGAAGGTCATGCCGCTGGCTTTTTTGAAGTACTTCGAGAAGGACGGCTCGGACATGTATGCGAGGCGGGCCGCCTCCGACAGCCGGATCTCTCCGCTCAAGTTCTCCAGCACATAGGCGAGTCCGGCGTCGACGGCTGCCTTGCCTTCGCGGCCGACCGATGGCGCGTACAACTCCTGCGTGACGTAGTGCCTGTCCTCCTCCGGGGCATTCATCATGAGATCGAGCAGGGCGAAGAAGTGCGCCATGCGACGGGCTCCCGTCGTCGCGCCCACAGCCTCAATGTCGACCGCGGCGGTCGCTGCCGTCGCGCCCGAGAAGACGATGCCGCGCCGAGACTGATCGATCAACTTCAGCGCGGGTTGGAGTTCCGGGATCGCCTGAATCCCACTTTCCAGCCAATCGATGGTGAATTGGATGACGGCGTCCCTGTTCCCGATGACCTCGTTCGGGGCCAGGTCGCTCATCCAGTCGTGCGGCACTTCCGAGCCGACGATGGCCACGTGACCTGGTCCGAACGCTCCGACCTCGTCACCGATGATGAAGCTTCCACTGCTGCGTCGGATGAGGTGGATCTCGACCTCAGGGTGATAGTTCCATCGGGCGATATCGCACGGATAGTCGTGCTCGATCCACCGGAACGACTCCCCGTCGGGGTGAGGGATGAGCTCTCTCGCGGCCGGACTTTCAATGATCGTCCGGGCGAAAGTTTCGGCTGATGCCATCGGCCCTCCAGCCACCTTGCTGGTCACATTCGGTCGACGAGAACTGGAAAGAAAGTACCAGATCCTGAGCGCTAGGGGTGGGACGCGAGGATGTCGGGTCGCCCAAAGTGGGACAAGTCACCCCGCAGCAAGCTTCAACAGCCGGCCGCCGGAGGACCGAAGAGGCAGACACAACAAAGGAGTTTCACGTGCTTAAGAAACGACGTTTCATCGCGACCGGGTCGGCTTTGGCCGTGACCGTGATCGCGCTGAGCGGCTGCGCCGGCGCCGGCGGCAGTGCTCAGCAAGACGGCGACGTCACCCTGACGCTCGCGACCGTCAGCAACCCGCAGATGAAGGACATGGAGGAGCTCAAGGGCACCTTCGAGAAGGAGAACCCCGGCATCAAGGTCAACTTCGTCCAGATGGAGGAAGGCGACCTGCGCGCTGCGGTCACGGCGGACGTCGCGTCCAAGGCCGGGCAGTACGACATCGTCACAGTCGGCGCGTACGAGGTTCCCCAGTGGGGCGCGCTGGGCTGGCTGAAGGACCTGACCCCCGCACTCGAGGCCGATGAGGACTACGACGTGGACGATCTGCTCGAGCCTGTCCGCAAGGCCATCTCCGTCGATGACAAGCAGTATGCGGTCCCGTTCTACGGTGAGTCGTCGATCCTCATGTACAACAAGGCGATGTTCGAGGAGGCGGGCCTCACCATGCCGAACAACCCCACCTGGCAGGAGGTGGCCGACTTCGCGAAGCAGCTCAACTCGCCAGATGTTGCCGGCATCTGCCTGCGCGGAAAGCCAGGCTGGGGCGACCTGTTCGCGCCGCTGACCACGGTGGTGCAGACCTTCGGCGGCAACTGGTACGACATGGACTGGAACGCCCAGGTCGACTCTCCGGAGTTCACTGAGGCAGTCAACTTCTACGTGGACCTTCTGGCGGATGCGGGTGAGTCCGACCCGGTCTCGTACAGCTTCACCGAGTGCCTGAACCTGCTCAGCAGCGGGAAGGCGGCCATGTGGTACGACGCGTCCGTCGCTGCATCCATCCTCGAGGACCCCGACACCTCCGACGTCGCCGGCCAGATGGGTTATGCGCACGCGCCGACGTACAAGACCGATGAGTCGGGCTGGCTGTGGTCGTGGAACCTCGCGATTCCCGAGACCACGAAGAACGCCGACGCGGCGACCACGTTCGTCAAGTGGGCGACGAGCAAGGAGTACCAGCAGCTGGTCGGCGAGACCTTGGGCTGGACCCGTGTTCCCCCGGGGGCGCGCAACTCCACCTATGAGATCCCGGAGTACAAGGAAGCCGCTGCTGCCTTCGCCCCGATCACTCTCGAGGTCATGAACTCGGTGAACCCGGAGCAGCCGGGCGTGGACCCGCAGCCGTGGGTCGGCATCCAGTACGTGACCATCCCGGAGTTCCAAGACGTGGGCAACCAGGTCGCGCAGCTCGTGGCGGACGCCATCGCCGGCCGCACCACCGTCGAAGCGGCACTCGCCGAGGGGCAGAAGATCGCTCAGGCCGCCGGAGACAAACAGAAGTAAGTCTCAGCGTCGCCCTCGCGATGTGGGGGCAGCACCCACCGTGCTGCCCCCACATCCGCCCTACCAAAGGAAGCGAACATGACCACCACCACCATCACCACTCCGGACTCCGACTCGGGCGTCCTGCCCCCGGCGATCGCCCCGACGAGCAAGCGGAAAGCGCGCGTGGCGCGCGGGCTTGTCTTCCCGGCGCTGTTCATATCGATCGCGCTTACGCAGATCCCATTCCTCGTCACCATCGTGGTGTCGTTCCTGAACTGGAACCAGCTTCGGCCTGACGAGATCTCGTTCGCCGGGCTGAGCAACTACATCGCGGTATTCACCACGGGCGACTTCCTCGAAGCCCTCATCGCCACCGTGACCATCACCGGGTCATCGGTCATCCTCGCCCTGGTCCTCGGCCTGGGCTTCGCGCTGCTTCTCGACCGGAAGTTCCTCGGGCAGGGAGTCGTGCGAACACTGATGATCACACCGTTCCTCGTCATGCCCGCAGCAGCAGCACTGATCTGGAAGTACTCCATGCTCGACGTCAACGTCGGCATGGTGAACGTCGGCCTCAATGCGATCGGGCTCCCGTCCGTCTCGTTCAACACCGACCTGCCCGTCGTGACGATCATCATGCTGATGACTTGGCAGTTCACACCCTTCTTCATGCTGATCCTCCTGGCCGGGTTGCAGAGCCAAAGCAAGGAGGTGCTCGAAGCAGCTTCGGTGGATGGGGCCGGCGCGATTCGCACGTTCCGTCACATGACGCTCCCGCACCTGCGGCAGTACATCGAGATCGCCATTCTGCTCGGCGGCATCATGATGCTGCAGATGTTCGACCCGATCGCGATCATGACCAAGGGCACCGGCGGCACGAAGACGTTGCCGTACCTCCTCTACGAACGGGCCTTCATCGGGCTCGACATCGGTCAGGCGGCAGCGTTCGGCGTCATCACCGTCATCATCACCATCGGCGCGGCAAGTCTCGCGCTCCGCAGCCTGTTCAAGGTGTTCGTCGAAGGAGAGGTCCGCTGATGCGTTCATTCCGAGCAGGTCTGCTGACAACGGCAACCTGGATCATCGCCCTGGTGTTCTTCTTCCCGATCGCGTGGATGGTGTTCACCAGCTTCAAGACAGAGAACGCTGCCGCATCCATCCCGCCCACGATCTTCACGAGCCTGAGCTTCGACAACTACGTCGCGGTGTTCGAGCGAGGCATGGGTGCATATCTGACGAACTCGTTCACATCCAGCATCTCGTCGACCCTGATCGTGCTGCTGCTCGCCGTCCCCTGCGCGTATGGGCTCAGCATCCGCCCGATCAAGAAGGTGAAGGACGTCTTGTTCTTCTTCATCTCGACGAGGTTCCTCCCCGTCGCGGCGTCGATCATCCCGGTGTATTTCATCCTGCTGTGGCTCGGGCTGCTCGATAACATCTCGGCACTCAGCTGGCTGTACGTCGCGATCAACCTTCCGATCGCGATCTGGATGATGCGCTCGTTCTTCAACGAAGTCCCGCTGGAGATCATCGAGGCCGCGCAGATCGATGGCGCGAACCTGCGGACCGAACTGGTCAGGGTTGTCCTACCGATCGTCGTGCCTGGAGTTGCGGCGGTCGCGCTGATCTGCTTCATCTTCTCGTGGAACGAGTACTTCCTCGCCACGATCCTCACCACGGACACGGCACGGACGGTTCCGCCGTTCCTCGCCAGCTTCGTCGACGGGCGCGGGCAGTTCCTGGCCGTCCTCTCGGCGGCGGCGACGATCGCCGTGCTGCCGGTGGTAGCTGCCGGGTGGCTGGCACAGAAGCAGCTCGTGCGCGGACTGGCGATGGGTGCCGTCAAGTGATCGGACGAGCGGACGGCGCCTCCGATGAGACGTCGGCCCGGCGGCTGTCGGCTTCCACGGTCGACGAAGCGAATGACGGAGTCGGGCGGCCGGAGTTCGATCGCTCCGACTTGTCGGTAGGCATCGTTCACGTGGGCGTGGGCGGGTTCCACCGGGCGCATATGGCGATGTGCGTTGACTCGTTGATGTCACAGGGCCTCGCCCTCGACTGGGCGATCTGCGGGGTCGGCCTGCTTGAGAGCGATCGGCGGATCAAGACCATCTTCGACGCACAGGATTGCCTGTACACGCTCACCGTCAAGCATCCGGACGGGCGTGAGGAGTCGACGGTGATCGGCAGCATCGTCGACTACCTGTTCGCTCCCGATGAGCCTGAAGCCGTGATCGAACGGATGGCGCACCCCGGCACGCGAATCGTCTCCCTGACGATCACCGAAGGCGGGTACAACTTCGACCGCGTGACAGGCGAGTTCGATGCGACGGCCCCCGCGGTAGTGTCCGACCTCGTGCCGGGTGCCGTGCCGACGACCGTGTTCGGCTATGTCACGGAGGCTCTCCGCAGGCGCCGGGATCGCGGCATCCCGGCATTCACCGTCCTGTCGTGCGACAACATCCAGGGCAACGGACACATGGCGGCCCGCGTATTCACGGCGTTCGCCGAGCTGAAGGACCCCGCGCTGGGTGCATGGGTGCGAGAGAACGTATCGTTCCCGAACTCGATGGTCGACCGCATCACCCCGGTCACGTCCGCCGAGGACGTTGCGTCGACGGAGCGACGGCTCGGCCTCAAGGATGAATGGCCCGTCGTGTGCGAGCCGTTCTTCCAGTGGGTCATCGAAGATGACTTCCCCCTCGGCCGCCCTCCCGTCGAACGTGCCGGGGCTCAGTTGGTTGGAGATGTCGAACCGTACGAGTTGATGAAACTGCGGCTGCTCAACGCAAGTCATCAGGGGCTGTGCTACTTCGGCTACCTCAGCGGGTACCGTCTCGTGCACGACGCGTTGGCGGATCCGCTGATCGAAACGTTCCTCCTGGCGTACATGGATCGCGAGGCGACTCCGACCTTGCGGCCCGTGCCCGGAGTGGACCTCGACAAGTACAAGCACACCCTGATCGAACGGTTCTCCAATCCGTTCGTCCGGGACACTATCGCTCGACTCTGCGCAGAATCATCGGACCGCATCCCGAAATGGCTTGTGCCCGTCATCCGTGAGCAGCTCGACGCCGGCGGCGAGGTTGCCCTCTCCGCCGCGATCGTGGCGAGCTGGGCGAGATACGCCGAGGCAATCGACGAGCAAGGCGAGCCGATCACCGTCGTGGATCCTCTCCGCGACGAGCTCGTTGCAATCGCTCAAACCCAGCACGACGACCCGTTGGCCTTCATCCGCAACCGCGCACTCTTCGGGGACCTCGCCGAGAACGCACGGTTCGCGGACGCCTACTCGCGTGCCCTGCACAGTTTGCACACCGTCGGCGCGCACGAGACTCTGCGAACGCTCATCGGGGCACCGATCGGAGCCAGCACCCCGGACGAAGTCCACCCGAACGAAAGCGAGAAGAAGCTGTGACCCTCATGGAAGCGGCGGTGCTCACCGCCCCTCACTCGATCTCCATCGCACCGATGAACGTGCCTTCTCTGGAACCGGACCAGGTTCTGGTCCGGGTCGCCGCCGTAGGCGTGTGCGGCAGCGATGTGCACTATTACGAGCACGGCCGCATCGGCCCGTACATCGTCGAGAGTCCTCTCGTGCTGGGCCACGAACTGTCTGGCCGCATCGAAGACGTCGGCAGCGACGTCGATCCCGGCCGGATCGGCCAGCGGGTGGCCATCGAACCCCAGCGTCCCTGCCGCGTGTGTTCGCAATGCAAAGCGGGCCGGTACAACCTGTGCCCCGACATGGAGTTCTTCGCCACACCGCCGATCGACGGGGCGTTCTCGGAATTCGTCGCCATCCAGAGTGACTTCGCTTTCGACATTCCCGACAACGTGTCCGACGAGGCGGCAGCGCTCATCGAACCGCTCTCCGTCGGGATCTGGGCGTGCCAGCGTGCAGAGATCAAGCCCGGCAGTCGTGTACTCGTCGCCGGCGCTGGTCCCATCGGAGTCATCGTTGCCCAGACCGCCCGTGCCTTCGGCGCAAGCGAAGTGATCGTCACCGACATTGATGCGGGCCGACGCGAGTTCGCTCTTACCTCCGGCGCCACCCGCGTCATCGACCCCCTCGCTGAGTCGGTCGAGGGCTTGGAGGTCGACGCGTTCATCGATGCAACCGGCGCCGCTCCGGCGGTCCGTTCCGGCATCCTTGCGGTGCGCGCTGCCGGCCGGGTCATTCTCGTGGGTCTTGGGAACGACGATCTCGAGCTGCCGGTGTCGTTCCTGCAGAACCGAGAGATCTGGCTGAGCGGAGTCTTCCGTTACGCCAACACCTGGCCCCTCGCGATCGAACTCGTCAGCAGCGGTCGCGTGGACCTCGACCGTCTCGTCACCGCGCGATTCGGACTTGCAGAGTCAGAGCGGGCTCTCACGATCGGGCGAGAACCGGGGCAGCTGAAAGCCATCGTGTACCCAGGCAGGTAGAGCGTGGCGATCGAGAGAGAACGCCCAGCCGACTACGCGAACGTAGGCGCACTGGTCGTCGGCGAGGCGCTGGTGGATGAGGTCGACAACGGCCGGGGAACGGTAGCGCATGCTGGCGGAAGCCCATACAACGTCGCGATCGGGCTCGCGCGGCTCGGCGTCCCGACACTGCTCCACACCGCGTTCGGGGACGACGACCGTGGTGCGTTGCTCCGCGAGCACGCCGCGGCTAGCGGGGTTGCGCTTACTGAAGAGTCCCTGACCGACGGGATCACGTCTTTCGCGCGCGCGGTCATCGATCGAACGGGCGCGGCGTCGTACGACTTCACGGTGACATGGCGACCGTCACCGTTGGAGTTGGTCGCGATCCCGCCCTTGGTCCACGTCGGATCCATCGCAGCGGTCATGCCGCCAGGAAGCGATCTGGTAGCCGACGTGGTGGCAGAGCTCCGGCCCACATCGCTCATCTCCCTCGATCCGAACGTGCGTCCACAGCTGATCGCCGAAAAGGAAGATGCCCGCGCACGTCTGGAGGGGCTGATCGATTTGGCCGATCTCATCAAGGTCAGCGATGAGGATCTCGAGTGGCTCTACCCCGGAAAAGACGTAGAAGAGACTGCGGCTGACTGGCTCGGCCGGGGACCCGATCTCGTCGTCGTCACACGTGGCCGACACGGCGCGACCGGGTTCAGCCAGTGGGGCGTTCACGACAGCACCCCAATTGAAACGGAAGTCGTCGACACGATCGGTGCGGGGGACTCATTCACCGCGGGCCTGCTGTCTGGGCTCATGACCGCCGGAGCCGCCGCTCATCTCGGACGTCTGGCGAGACTTGCTGTCGAACAGATTGAAGAGGCGCTCAGCTTTGCCACGAGATGTGCGGCGGTCACCGTCAGCCGAGCTGGCTCCCAGCCGCCCTGGAAGAACGAACTGGACTGAACAACCTCCGCGCAACGGCTCAGGCCCGTTGTGCCCCTACCCATGGACCACCGAAGGAGACCGCGAGCATGCTCACCATCGTCTGCGTCGCCACTGTCAGCGCAATCATCATCGCAAATGCCCTCGCGCTGGCTCAGATCATCGACAGTGACACTCTGCCCCGGCAGATCGCGGGAAGATGGGTGCTCGGTGTGATCCTCGCGCC
Organism: Microbacterium pumilum; assembly: GCF_039530225.1. NCBI lineage: Bacteria > Bacillati > Actinomycetota > Actinomycetes > Micrococcales > Microbacteriaceae > Microbacterium > Microbacterium pumilum. The sequence goes on along the minus strand of NZ_BAAAOH010000001.1, from coordinate 46,754 downwards.
GGGCATCGGGGCTGCGCTCTGGCTCTATCTCCGTGTACGACCGGTATCGGATCCGGTCGTCGCGCAGTCGCCCGCCAACGCAGACAAACGGCCGGGTCGCCGCGAATTGCTGCGATTCCACGAAGAGATCGATCAGTATCTGTCCACCCACAGATGAAGCGTGCTCGAGTAACTGCGATGACCCGCCCCACTCCTCAGTGGCTCAGAGAAGCGCTGATCTACGAGATCTACCCGCAGTCGTTCCAAGACTCGAATGGAGACGGGATCGGCGACCTCCCGGGAGTGATCCAGCGGCTCGATTACCTGCAGTGGTTGGGAGTGGATGTCATCTGGTTCAATCCATGCTTCGAGTCTCCGTTCCGCGACGCCGGCTATGACGTGTCGGACTACTACACGGTCGCGCCCCGCTACGGCACGTTGATGTGACGGCTGGGGTCCACTCGTTCTCCGTCATCGCACGCAAGTCCGGACTGCGAGTCGATCGTGTCTATCTCACGCTCGGAGACGAACTGCCACCGGTCGACCAGGCGTGGATGCCGAGTCCCCGTGGCATCGAAGGCACCGCACGATGACCATCGCGAAGGCCCAGGTCGTCGTCACGAGCTGGGAACAACGTGAGTGCGGGGGAGAATGGCCACGTGGGAGACAAGCTGGTCGGGCGGCCGCGGCAGACGACGCATGACGAGATTCGTGAAGTCGCGCTCGAACTGTTCGCGGCCAACGGGTATGGGCCCACGTCCCTCGCGGAAGTGGCTGCCGCCGCGGGAATCAGTCGCACCACCCTGTTCTCCTACTTCCCCGCGAAGCGTGATCTGCTGTGGGATGACCACGATGAGGCAGTCACGCGTGCACGAGTCACGCTCGAGGAGGCGCCGTCGGGACACATCGTCGACCTGCTCGTCCAGGGGATGCTCGCGGTTGCGTCGTATGGGGTGGCAGAACATGACCGATTCTCGAGGCGCTGGCGGCTGGTTCACGAGGATGATGAGCTTCGAGCGTTCGCATCGCTTCGAACCGAGCAGCTGTTCGAGCTCTTCATCGAGCGCGCGCTGGCGCGCGCACCGCACGCCGACGCGGATCTTGTCGACAGCGTCACCCGAGCCTTGATGGCGGTGGCCTCACACGCGACGCAGCTGTGGTCTGAGCAGCACGATCCTCATTCGGGCCTCGATGCTTTCACTGCGGAGCGCCTGTCTCCGCTCGCAGATGCGCTGCGTCCGCTCCTGCCGTGAGTAGTTTCCGAACAGTGTTCGGAAACTGTTGTAGAGTGGGCGTATGAAGACTCTCATGGTGACGCGCGCGGATGTGGCCGAGTTTGTCGAGACCACGCGCCCCGAGGCCGGTCCGAACGACGTCGTGGTCCGCATCCGCGCCTGCGGCATCTGCGGATCCGACGCCCTGTACACGCGTCTGGGCGGCATCCCGCCGCGACAGGGCGCCACTCCGCTCGGCCATGAACCGGCCGGCGAGATCATCCACGTTGGAGTGGACGTCACGGGAGCCGCAGTCGGAGACCATGTGGTCATCAACCCGATGGCGAACCGCGACGGCATCATCGGCAGCGGCGGCGCGCAGGGTGCGATGGCGCCCGAGGTCGTGCTCTTCGACGCCCGTCCGGGTGTGCACTTCCGGGTCATCCCTGACGACCTGCCTTGGGAGGTCGCCGCGCTCAACGAGCCGATGGCCGTCGCCTACCACGGTGTCAACCGGTCGGGCGCGGGCGACGGGTCGAAGGTGGTCGTGTTCGGTGCTGGGCCGGTCGGACTTGGCGCAGCGATCGGATTCCGCTCCAAGGGAGCCGCTCACGTGGTTGTGGTCGACGTCGTGCCATCGCGGCTCGAGAAGGCGCTCAGGGTCGGCGCCGACGCCGTCATCAACTCTGCAGAAGAGGATGTCGTCGAGCGTCTCAAGGCGCTCCACGGTGAGGTGCCTGGCTTCATGGGGCGCCCGGCTCGACCTGCAACGGATGTCTACCTCGATGCCGCAGGAGTGCCGTCCGTCATCCACACCGCTCTCGAAGCGGCGAAGAATCGAGCGGTGCTCACTATCGTCGCCGTCCACAAGACACCCGTCGAGATCGACTTCCAGCAGATCCTCACGAGCGAGATCGACATCCGGATGTCGATGGGGTACCCCACCGAGATCTTCGAGGTCACCGACTCGATCATCGAGTTCGCGGACAGATACCGCCACATCGTCAGCGACGTGGTCCCCTTCGACCACGCCGACGACGCGCTGGTCCTCGCTTCGACGCCCGGCGCTGCCGACAAAGTCGTCGTCGTCTTCGACGAGCGGCAATCATGACCTCCGAACCAACGACATCCTCTGCGCTGATCGTCGTGGATCTTCAGCAGAGCACGCTTCCGAATGCCAGGGCGGCCGTTTCCGCGGATTGGCTGGCCAATGTCATGACACTGATCGAGGCGTTCCGTGAACGGGAATTGCCGGTCGTCATCGCGACATCCCTCGGCACACCACCGGGCCGGACGTCCTACGCGGATTCGGGGCGGGACTGGCCGGCGGGCGCGACCGCACTTGCTTCGGAAATCACCCCCGCCGACAGCGACATCCGGATCGAGCGACGTGGGCTGAGCGTTTTCGTCGGCACGGACTTGGCGACCATCCTCCGGGCTGCCGACGTCGCAGAGGTGGTCATCGTCGGCATCGCAACGAGCTTCGGCGTCGAGTCCTCAGCGCGCGCCGGCTACGACCTGGGTTTCGACGTCGTCGTGGTCTCCGATGCGATCGCCGACCTGCGGCGGGCCTCCATGGATCACTCGCTTGCTCATGTCCTGCCTGTCGTGGGTCGGGTGCGGACGACTGCCGACGTGCTGGGCACGCTGGTCGCCCCGCTGTGAGCCGCGGCATCGCCGCGTCCTCCTCGAAGAGAAGAGCAATGCTCCCTCAGAGTGATGGTCCAGCAGGCTGCTGGACTATTGCCGCGTCGGCCTGGTGGAGGATGCTGGGACTGTGGGAGAAGTGGAGCCGACTGACTACACCGAGACGCTCGACGCACTCAAGCGCCGGGTGAACGCCGCGCGATTCACATTGCAGCGGCGTGCGAACGCGGAGCTCGTCGCGCTGTACTGGCACATCGGCGACACCATCATCACGAAGCAGCAGGCCAGCGCGTGGGGCGCTGGGGTGGTTGCCCGCCTCGCGAATGACCTTCAGGCGGAGTTCCCCACCATGCGTGGATTCTCGAGGTCCAATCTCTTCTCGATGCGAGCATTTGCCGCCGCGTGGCCGGAGCGGAATGGAATCGTCCGGCAGCCGGTCGGACAGTTGCCGTGGACCCACATCGTCCAGCTTCTCGAGAAGCTGGACGACCAGGAGCTGCGTGAGTGGTACGCAGGGAAGGATGTGCAGCACGCGTGGAGCAGGGCTGTTCTGGTCCACCAGATCCGCACCAGACTCCATGATCGCGACGCCGCAGCCCCCAGTAATTTCGCAGCGGCACTGACTCGATCCGACTCCGACCTCGCTCAGCAACTCGCGACGGATCCCTACACGACGGGCTTCCTCGGCGTTGGCGCAGACATCACGGAGCGGGAGTTCGAAGATCGTCTGACCCGGCGGATCGTCGACACGCTCCGCGAAATGGGCACCGGTTTCGCTTTCATCGGTCGTCAGCATCACATCGAAGTGGACGGTGACGACTATTACATCGACTTGCTTTTCTTCCATGTAGAGCAACTGCGGTACGTCGTGTTCGAGTTGAAGACGCGCAAGCTCGACCCCCGCGATGCCGGCCAGCTCGGGTTCTCTGTAGCGCTGGTGGATGACCGGGTGCGGCTACCGGATCGGCACGCGCCAACGGTCGGCATCCTTCTGGTGGCCGAGAACAACGAGACTTTCTTTCGCTACTCACTGGCGGGGACGTCGCACCCCATGGCTGTTTCGCGATACGAGCTGTCAGCCGCTGAACAGGCGGCGCTTCCCACGGAGGACACTCTCGCCAGGCTTGCTGCCGAGGTGGCGGAAACCACCACCGAACGATAGAACCCACCCAGCGGAGCACCGTCGCGCGGCCGGAAAGCACTTCCCTGTCAGAGGCCGTTCGAGAATCCCGTCACGAGGGGGACCTTCGGCCCTACGCGCGTGCGGCGCAAGGGCTTCAGATGGATTCAGGAAGGGACTCGATGAACACCGCACATGGCTTCGCAGGAAGTACGGTCACCGTCATCGCCACCGGGAGCGGCTCAGGTATCGGACGCGCCACCACGGAGCGGCCGATCCCGTGAACAGACGGACGCTCATCGCGGTCACTGCAGTTGCCGTGGTCGCTCCTTCGCTCGCTGGATGCTCGGTGGACTCGAGCGGGACGGCGCCGACGGCCACCGTAACTGCGACGGTCACCGTCACAGCGACGGCGACCCCCGAGCCGACCAGTGTTCCGCAGTCGGCCGGCGATCCGCTTTCATCGTTCGACGCCTGGCTTCTGTGTTACGGCGCCACCTTTGGCGTCATCGGCGTCCCGAACGACGACACGTGGACAGTTCAGCCCTATGACGAGACCGCCGCCCTCGGCGGTCCGATGGTGACAGACAACGGCGACGGAACCTTCACCGTGCTCTTGACGCTCTTGCCGAAGTCCGGCACGGGCTCGGGTCTCGAGGCGATCTGCGACGCCAGCGGGACAATCGGAGACCCGTCGGTCTTCGTCAAGTTCGGCCGCGACATCGGCTGAGATTCCACCGCTGGCGGCTGTGACTGCCTCTGGTTCGCTCCGACCGCAGTATCCGGTCTGCTCAGACCTCGACGCGTGACCCCATCAAAATGGTGCGGTCGCGTGGCAGGTCGAAGTACTGGGCTGCGTCCGCGGCGCCGCGCGCGGTGGCGATGAAGAGGAGTTTGCGCCACCGGGCGAGCCCGGGAACGTTGCCGCGATGCAGGTCGATCGTGGAGAGGAAGTACGACGCGTTGTCGAGTTCGAGCGGGATTTCAAGGTCGTCGGGATCCACCATGCGGAGCGTGTCGGGCACGTTGGGTCGTTCCATGTAGCCGAATCGTGCGCGCACGAGGACGATTCCGTCGTCGGTGTGGCCCAGGGCATCGGTAAGCAGACGGTCCTCGACCGGCACGGTGGGGGTCTGCGCGGTTTCGATTGAGAGGATGATCACGTTCTGGTGCAGCGACCCGAGATGCTCGACGGTCGACCGCATCGCCAATGGTGTGGTTTTGTCGCCGCGGTTGAGGTAGACGGCTGTGCCGGAAACTCGGACGACAGGAACGGTGCCGTCGTGGATTGCGTCGAGGAAGGCATCCAGCGGGCCTTCCACCTGCTCGCGCTGCGCGGTGACGATCTGCCGTCCGCGGTACCAGGTCATGAGAATGACGAATGCGACGACTGCGATCGCCAAAGGGAGCCACGCGCCATGGATCAGTTTTGTGAGATTGGCGGCGAGGAACAGGCCCTCGAAGGCGAGAAGCAGTCCACCCCCGGCGATGACGAGCCACAGCTTGGCCCGCCACGCTTCTCGTGCGTAGTAGAGGAAGAGCGTCGTGGTGATGATGATGGTGCCGGTGACGGCCATGCCGAACGCGTAGGCGAGCGCTGACGAATGCTGGAACGTGAGCACCAGCACGATGACCGCGATCAGCAGGATCCAGTTGATGAGAGGCACGTAGATCTGACCGATGGTCCGTGGTGAGGTGTGCTCGATGCGGAGCCTCGGCAGGTAGCCGAGCTGCACCGCTTGGCGCGTGACGGAGAACGCGCCGGTGATCACCGCCTGTGAGGCGATGACGGTAGCCATCGTCGCGAGGATGACCATCGGAATCTGGAGTGGACCGGGGATGAGGTGGAAGAACGGGCTGGCCACTGTGCTGGGGTCATCGAGAATGAGCGCGCCCTGCCCGAAGTAGCTGAGGATGCACATCGGGAAGACGAGGATGAGCCAGGCGCGGGCGATCGGCAGGCGGCCGAAATGGCCGAGGTCGGCGTACAGCGCCTCGGCGCCGGTGATGGCGAGCACCACTGCGGCGAGGGCGAAGAAGGCTACCGACGGATTGCCGAATGCGAACGCGAGCGCATAGGTCGGCGACAGTGCGAGCAGGATCTCCGGCTCTCGTGTTATGCCCAAGAGGCCGAGCGCGCCGATCGTCACGAACCAGACGACCATAACCGGTCCGAACAGTCGGCTTACGGCTGCGGTGCCGAAACGCTGGGCGGAGAACAGCACGATGATGATGACCACTGTGATCGGGATGACGAAGGCGGCTAGCGGTGGGGCTGCGACCTCGAGCCCCTCCACCGCCGACAACACCGAGATCGCAGGCGTGATCATGCTGTCGCCGAAGAACAGCGATGCCCCGAAGATGCCGAGTGCGACCAGCATGGTCTTGGTCCGTCGGCTGCCGGCGGCCACCTTCTGCCCCACGAGCGTGAGCAGAGCCATGATGCCGCCCTCGCCTTCGTTGTCGGCACGCAGGATCAGTCCCACGTACGCGATGGTGACGATGATCGTCACAGACCAGAAGATGAGGGAGACGATGCCGTAGACGTTCTCGGTCGACACCGGCACCGGGTGAGGATCGGCGGGGTTGAAAACGGTCTGGATCGTGTAGATCGGGCTCGTCCCGATATCGCCGAACACGACACCCAGAGCGCCGACGACCAGGACTGTTCGGGCGAATCGACCTGTCACGGCTGCTGCCACCCACACAGTCTCGCTGTTTGCGCCCCGGTATGCCTAGGTCACGGGTCCGCGGCCGAGGATAATTCCCTCGGAGCGGTCGGGGATCTGTCGTGAGGAGAGTGCAAGGGATATGGATGATCTCGTTGAGGAGCTTCCGGATTACATCGAGCATCTGCGGAAGCTGGGCTACTCGGTGCGAGACGGGCACACCCCTGACCCGGACTTGATCGACCCGCAGGGTGACCCTGTCTATACCTGGCAGGAGGGGTATCCCTACCAGACGCGGATGGAGCGCGACCAGTACGAGCTCGAGAAGTACCGGCTGCAGGTCGAGCTGCTGAAGTTCCAGTACTGGTTGGAAGACAACGGCAAGCGCGCGGTCATCCTGTTCGAGGGGCGGGATGCCGCGGGCAAGGGTGGCACGATCAAGCGGTTCACCGAGCACCTGAACCCGCGAACCGCCCGGACGGTGGCGCTGACGAAGCCGACGGAGCGCGAGCAGGGTCAGTGGTATTTCCAGAGGTACGTGGAGCACCTTCCGACCGCGGGCGAGATCGTGATGTTCGACAGGTCCTGGTACAACCGCGCCGGTGTCGAGCGGGTCATGGGGTATTGCACCGACCGTGAGTACGAGGACTTCATGACCCAGGCGCCGCTGTTCGAGAGGATGCTCGTCGATTCCGGCATCCACGTCACCAAGCTCTGGTTCTCGGTGTCGAGAACCGAGCAGCGGACCCGTTTCGCGATCCGACAGCTCGACCCGGTGCGGCGCTGGAAACTCTCGCCCAATGATCTGGCATCGCTGGATCGGTGGGAGGACTACACCGCCGCGAAGGAGGAGATGTTCCGCCGCACCGACAGGAAGTACGCGCCGTGGATGATCGTCCGCTCGAACGACAAGAAGCGGGCGAGGACCAACGCGATGAGGTTCTTCCTCGGCCAGTTCGATTACGAGGGCCGAGACGACTCAGTCGTCGGCAAGGCGGATCCGCTGCTTGTCATGCGCGGCAAACGGGAGACCGCCGACGAGTAGCCGTGTCGAGAGGTGAGGCGCATTCCCATGATGTCGGCGGCTTCGTCGATGGGCACGAGCCCGACGATGGGGTCCGGGTTGTGGACACCCGCCGGCCGGTAGCCGAGCTCCTCCGAGAGGCCGAGGTAGTCGGCCAGGAGCCACACGATCGTGAGCCACATCTCGGTGCCCTGCAAGCCCGGAACGCCATCCGCGCCCCGCGATCGCGGCGCGAATGCGAAACCCGCGCCATCCACCCAATGCGCGAGGGCCTTCTCGAGCTGCGTGCGCGCCCACAATCGGCCCTCGGCACGCCCCTGACCGGTCTGCTTGGCCGCCAGCCACAGCGGGTGGATGATGTCGAGGATGTTGCAGGCCGTGCAGCCGTCGGCGGTGTCCAGGAACGGGTCGGCGGCGTGTTCGAGCACGGTTCGGATGCTCGCATCGGGGTGGGGGAGCCCAAGGCCGAACTGTGCGTAGGTGCCGCGAGTGAGCCGGTAGAACCCGTTGACCGGCTGCAGCCAGCCGGTGTCATCCTGGCGCGAGCCCCACATGCCGGTGGCCGCGTTCGAGCGGGCGTTCAGCCATCCCATCAGCGCGTACAGCGGTCCGACGCCGCCGTCGTCGAATCGATGCCCGAAGTCGCGCATGTTGATCGCGATCGCGGTTCCGATCGAGTCGACGGCCGCCCCGGACGCCCAGGCATGGGCGCCCCAGTCCCGTGACTCGAGGGCAGCCACGAGTTCGCGGTCCCCGAGCGAATGGACGATTTCGATCGGATGCGCGAAGGTCCTGCCCAGCAGGTCGAGCGCATATCCCACGCTGAGGATGTGGTAACCGGCGGAGCCGTCGAACGGGCGGTCTTCCTGCGCGTACCGGGCCGGGTCCTCGAGGCCGCGGTCCGAGATGTCGCCGTCGGGGATCAGGCCGGTGACGGGATCCTGCAGCGCGGTGAGCCTGCGCGCGAGATCATCGGCGTCGAATCCGAGTGGCGGCTCGCCCGAGACCAGGTGGGCCAGCTCGATGGCGTCGCACCACGGACGGATCGCGGGAGCGAGCGGACCCGCGATCTTCGGCCTGTCGTTGAAGCGTCCGTCATCGAAGGAGCGGCCGAGCACGTCGCCGATCTGTTCGGGCAGCGCGCGTCCGAACGCACCGAGACGGCTCTCGAGGTCCGGCGTCGCGGGCTTCACGTGGTCGCGTCGGTCTCGCAGCTGTCGCGCCGGGTTGCCGGCGACGACCGCCCAGTCGGCGACGTCCTTCGTGACGATGGCTCCGGCAGCGATCACGACGTGGCTGCCGACCCGCACGCCGTCGAGGATCGTCGCGTTCGAACCGATCCACACGTCGTCACCGATCGTGATGCCCTTGCTGAAGATTCCTTGTGTGAAGACAGGAGCGTCGGGCGACATCCGGTGATTGAAGCCGAGGATGGAGGTGTGCGCACCGATGCGCACGCCGTCGCCCATCGTGATCTCGCCGCGGATGACGGCGAACGGGTTCACCGAGCAGTCTGCGCCGAAGGTCAGATTCCCGGTCAGATAGGCGAGAGCGGCGATGTACGTGCGATCTCCCACCTTCAGACCGTCGTCGCAATAGACCGCAGCGTTCGGTGCGATGAAGACGTTCGAGCCGATGACGGCGCCTACGGAGGCGAGGCGGTCCTGCCGCTGCCGCTGGCGGGACCCCTCGTCGGAGGCGGCGTCGTACTCCCACGGCAAGAAGTCGAGTCGGCGCACAGTTTCGTCGTTGGACTGTTCCACGCCTCAACGCTACCGAGTGCGGCCGCCCGCCGGGATGGATGCCGCACGAGATGGCATGGACGATCCGATGGTCGGAGCGCGGAATCGGAGCTATGTCCAGCACCGTCGACGGATTCTCCATTCAGGCTCGGCGTGCGCAGTGGGTAGCGTGGCACAGGTGAGCGCAACGATGCCGATGTCAGGGTCCAATACGGAAGTGAAGCGTCGCGCTGCCGTGTCCATGGACGAGGGCCTGCCCACCAAGCTCTTCGATCACTCCCAGCGAGAGCGGCTGGCGCGGCATCTGACCTTCTTCGACAACTGGGACGCCCGATACATCGAGGTGCTCATCACCGGGTGGGGAGCCGCGAACATCGGGCCTGACGAGCTGGATCGGATGCCGGCGCTCCGTGTGATCCACCACAGCGGCGGGACGGTCCGAGGGTTTCTCTCGCGGGAGGTGTGGGATCGAGGCATCCTCGTGACCACATCGAGCGCGGCCAACGCCCTGCCGGTGGCAGAGTTCACGCTCGCGACCATCCTCTTCGCCGGCAAGGATGTGCTCGCCGTCGCGGACGACTACGCGCGCGATCCCTGGATCGCCCGCGAGGGGGAGCGCTTCGCCTCGATCGGCAATTACAACCGAACCGTCGGGATCGTCGGCGCCTCGCAGATCGGTCGCCGAGTGATCGAACTCCTGCGTCAGTTCGACTGCACCATCCTCGTCTTCGATCCCTACTTGAACGAGGCCGATGCGGCGGCGCTGGGCGTGACAACGGTCTCGCTCCAGGAGCTCTTCCGGAGTAGCGACATCGTGAGTGTGCACGCCCCGCTCCTGCCTCAGACGGTCGGGATGATCTCGGCCGAGCTTCTGGCATCGATGAAGCGCGGTGCGACATTCATCAACACCGCTCGTGCCGGCTTGGTGGATCAGCCCGCCCTGGTTCGACTGCTCGAGCAGGGTCGCCTCAAGGCCGTGCTCGATGTGACCGACCCTGAACCGCTGCCGCCCGACCACCCGCTTCGCGGGTTGCCGAATGTGCTGCTCACCCCGCACCTGGCCGGCGCTCAGGGCAACGAGCTGCGACGGCTCGGCGAGTCCGTCGTGCGCGAGGTCGAGGCGCTCGCCGCCGGCAAGCCGCCGTTGCACCCATTCGGCCCTGACGACCTGGAGAAATCCGCGTGAGCACGGTTCTGATCGTGTCGGGTTCCGGCGACTACAGCGACCCCTGGCATCCGTTCGCAGAAACCTCGGCCCGGCTGGTCGACATTCTGGGGTCGCGGTACGACGTGACTCTCACCACAGATGTCGTCACCGCCCTCGCGGACCTGAGCGCTGGCGGGTGGGACCTCGTCGTGCTGAACTTCGGCAGCGGCGCGCAGGCGCATCCGTCCGACGAGGCATGCGTCGACGGGATCCATCGGTATGTCGCCGGTGGTGGCGCGCTTCTCGCATGCCACGTGGTGGCGACGGCGTTCCCTGACGACCCGCGATGGGAGGAGATCCTCGGCGGACGATGGGTTCGCGGCACGACGATGCACCCGCCGCAAAGCGCCGCCGAGATCCGGATCCTCCCGCTCGAACACCCCGTCACTCGGGGCCTCGACGATTTCGTGCTGTACGACGAGCGGTACAGCTACCTCCGCGTCCAGCCCGACGCCGTCGTCCTCGCCACTCACGAACACGACGGGCTGGAGCACGCTGTCGTATGGGTGAACACGGGGCAAGTCGTCTACGACGGTCTCGGCCACAACGGGGAGTCTTACGACTCCGAGGATCATCGGCGCCTCGTGCTGAACGCGGCCGCGTGGCTCATCGACCGCGAGGACGCGGACACGAGGGCGGAGATCGTCCCCGGTCAGGTGTTCCTCGACGACCGGGGTCGCGTCGCCCAATTGCACGGCATCGGTGTGCAGCCCATCGGAGACCGCTGGTACGCCTGGGGCGAGGACAAGGCAGCGGGGGATCGCTTCACCGCAGTCGTGTGCTATTCGTCGGATGATTTCGCGACCTGGCGGTACGAAGGCGACGCGCTCGCTGCGGGTTCAGGGGAATTGGCCCCCGACCGCATCGTCGAACGCCCCAAGGTTCTGCGGCATCCTGACGGGCACTGGGTCATGCTGCTGCACCTCGACACTCCGGGATATGAGACGGCCCGAGTCGGGTACGCCGTGGCGGACGATCCCGCCGGACCCTTCGAGTTCCGCCGCAGCGAAAGACCTCTCGGCAACGAGTCGCGCGACATCGGGGTCTACCAGGAGGGCGAGGCGGCGTACCTGCTCTCGGAGGATCGCAACAACGGCCTGCAGATCTACCGACTGGCGGACGACTACCTCAGCGCCGAGAGCCTTGTAGCCACGCTGCACCAACAGGATCGCCCGGAGCTCGGCTACGAGTCTCCGACGCTCGTCAAGCACGATGCGCGCTACTTCCTGTTCGGGTCGGATCTGACCTACTGGGACATGAACGACAACAAGTACTCGGTCGCACCTGAGCTCAGCGGACCATGGTCGCCGTGGCGCGACATCGCGCCGGCCGGCGCCAAGACCTATGAGTCACAGGTGAGCGTCGTCGTCCCCGTCGGTGAGGGATTCGTCTATATCGGCGACCGCTGGACCGAAGCCGACCTCGAATCCTCACCGCTGGTCGTGCTGCCGCTGCGTATCACGGATGATCGCGTCGAATTGCCGTGGCGCGAAAGGTGGCGGATCGACGAGCTGCTGGGGTGACCGACTCCGTCGTCGAGCGGCGCATCAGCCGAATTGCAGTTCCCAGAGCCGGCGGTAGCGGCCGTTCGATTCGAGAAGCTCCTCGTGGGAACCGACCTCGATGATCTGGCCCCTGTCGAGCACGATGATGCGGTCGGCGGTGCGAATCGTCGAAAGACGGTGCGCGACGATGAAGGTGGTGCGGCCGAGCATGAGACGCTCGAGTGCATCCTGCACCTTGAGTTCCGACTCCGAGTCGAGGGCGCTGGTGGCCTCGTCGAGGATGAGCACGCGCGGATTGCGGATGAGGGCTCGCGCGATCGAGATCCGCTGACGCTGCCCGCCCGAGAGGCGTGCCCCGCGCTCGCCGACGAGGGTGTCCCATCCGTCCGGCAGCGCGTCGACGATTTCGATCGCATTCGCCTGGGCGAGCGCGTTCTGCACCTCGGCATCGGAGATCTGCCCGAGCCCGTAGGTGATGTTGTCGCGGATGGACCCTTCGAACAGCACCGATTCCTGTGGCACGACCGAGATTCTGCGTCGGACGGTGCGCATGTCGAGCTCGGCCGTGTCCTGATCGTCGAGCAGGATACGTCCTGAGGTGGGCCGGGTGAATCCCAGGATCGAGTTGATCAGCGTCGACTTGCCAGACCCCGACGGTCCGACGAACGCGATAGTCTCACCGGGTGCGATCCGGAGTGTCACCGAGTCGAGCGCCGCACGCGATTGGCCGGGGAACAACATCGAGACCTTTTCGAGCTCGTAGCGACCGGTGATATCGGCGACATGGCGCTTGCCCTCGTTCAGTTCGAGATCCGGCTCGTGCAGCACCTCCGCGATGGAGCGCACCGACTCGCGGCCTCGAGCGACGACGGGCATCAGGCTGAGCACAGTCATGATGGTGCCCGTCAGAATCGTGAAGTACGTCCCCAGCAGGACCACATCGCCGGGCGATATGGGCAGGATGCCCGCAACCGAGAACGCTCCAGCGGTGAGGAGGCATCCGACGGCGAGAAGCTGCATGACGACCCAGCTCAACGCGCCGAAGTGCCCGTTGACCATGTCGAGACTGAGGCCCAGCTCACGAACTCCTTCGGCGTCTTCGGCGACACGGTCGTACGCGACACTCTCCAGCCCGTGCGCGCGCGTGATCGGCATGAGAGTGGTCATCTCGCCGACGCGCTTCGAATACCGCTCCATCTGCAGTCGGAATGCCTCGTTCCGATTGTGTGAGCGGCGGCGCGTGATCAACCACACGCCGATGCCGCAGGGGATCGCGAGGAAGTAGATCGGAAGGAATTGCGGCACCGTCAGCGCAGTCATGACGATAGCGCCGGTGAAGACGACGATCGCCGACCCGAGCGGGTTGCCGACCTGGCCGTACATGAGCTCGATGTTCTCGACATCGCGCACGACCTTGCTCTGCATGACTGCGGCGCTCGTGCGACCGTAGTATCCGATCGACAGCGTCTGCAGGCGTGTCGTCACCGCGTTGCGCAACGTCAGCGCGATCTTTCGGACGATCCCCATGTACAAGCGCGTGAAAAGCACGTGCATCGGATACACCTGCAGCAGCAGCACAGCGCTCACGACCGCAAGGACGCCGATCGATGACAGCGGGCCGCCGGCGACGACGACGTCGACCGCTCGGGCGGTGATGACCGGGAGCAGCCAGATCGCGCTGTCCTTCACGAGAAAGATCGCCGAGACGCCGAGCAGCCGCGTGCGGAACGGACGGAGAAGGCCGAAGAGGGATGCACCAGGTCGTGAGGGATCGAGCAGCACTTCAGGCGGCGGTGAAGTGGTCACCCGCCCTAGCTAAGCCCGGGCTGGGCACGTTCGGCATGGCGTAATCGCGGAGTTGCATGGACGAATGACCAAGCGCTGATCGAGCCGGTGTTCACATGCCGTTCGGGCCACTCCTGAGCTTGAGATTCCGGGGCTCATCGCGGCATGTGGTCTGGCATCGAGATCAGCGTTTTGTACAGGTGCGCGGTTCGTTCGTCCTTGGGCGCCCTCGTCGGGCGGCCGTAGCGTCAGCCCCAGTCTTCACCCACAAAGGAGTGACATGTCCGTCAAAGAGGCTCTTCGATCGGTGGTCACCGGCATCGCTCTGGCGATCGCGTCGGTGCTGGTCGTCTCATCGGTCGCCGCGGCCGAGACCGGCAGCGTGCGCGAGATCGCATTCGTGCCGCTCAGCGTGGGCATGGCAGGCGCGAACCTCGACTTCGAGGGAGGGCTGACGGGCTGGGACACGACGGGGGCGGTCACCTCGCCCACGAGTGGTGCGCAGGACGGCAGCCGCTATGCGGCGCTCCCGGCCAATGCCACCGCGCAGGTCACGATCACCGGGCTGCAGCAGGGAAGCTACAGCCTGACAGGGTGGTTCCGCGGCTCAGCAGGCAACAATGTCGCGAACATCACGGTGTCGGGCAGCGGCGGGCCGAACTCGGTCATGCTCCTCGACGCCAACCTCAGCAGCACCGCGTGGCAGCAGACATCCAACCGGAACGTCCTGGTCTACTCGGGCGAAGTCGTCCTGACCATCACGGCCGGCAGCACCGCACTGAGCGTCGACACTCTCGAGCTGACCCTCGACTCCGCCGACGAATCGCTCGCCAACTGGGGGTTCGAGTCGGGGCTCGATGACTGGAGCGCCAATGCCGGCGTGACCGTGGTCACCGACAACGCCGACACGGGCGAGAAGGCGGTCAAGCTTGCTGCGGGCGGGCAGGTCGCGCAGCAGGTCGCCGTCGAGCCGAACACGCGCTACGGTTTCACCGTCCGTGCGAAGGTCGACGAGCAGGACACCTTTTCGACCGAGAAGACCAAGGATTCGAAAGACCGCATCAACGGCGAGCTGGTGCATCGGGAATCGACCGGCGACCGCGTCAACATCGGCGTCAAGACCCTGGGCGGCACTGTCCTGCGGCAGGCCCCAGCCGGCACCACGGGCTACTCGCTCGTCTCGATCACGTTCGAGACCGGCCCTGACGACCATGCCGTCGTGCTGTACGCCAACACCATCAACGACGCTGCCTATCAGTCCTCCGTGACGGTGTGGAAAACCGAGGGCTCCTACGTGGAAGACCCTTGGACCGGCAACGGTGCCGGGTCGGCGTATGTCGACACAGCCGACCTCTTCGTGATCCACGACGACGAGAACATCCGCGGCGCCGACGTATCGTTCATGCCGGCGATCGAAGACAAGGGCGGCAAGTACTTCGCGAACGGCGTGCAGCAGGATGGCCTCCGGATCCTGTCCAACCATGGAGTGAACTCGATCATTTCGATGATCTTCGTGCAGGCGGGCAATACCGTCTACGACAACAACACCCTCGAACCGATCTACAGCGACCAGTTGGACGCTGCAGGCAACCCGATCGAGTACCGGATGATCGAGGGCTACTTCGACAAGGTTCACACCACCAGGCTCGCCCAGCGCGCGAGCCAGCTGGGCATCAGCTACATGCCGAGCTTCCACTACTCCGACTCGTGGATCAGTGCGGGGAAGGCGTACGCGCCGTCCTCGTGGATCAACACCGACTACGCCGGTAAACGCACGAATACCGACCTCGCCCACATCAAGTCGATCGTGTACAACTACGTCTACGACTTCGTGTCTGGCCTCGTAGCAGCCGGTGTCGACATCGCCGGTGTCAAGCAGGGAAACGAGCAAGACGGCGGCCTCATCTGGCCCATCGGCCGCGGCGCGGCATCCGTCGGTCACGCCTCGATCATCACGGCGACCTGGGATGCCGTCGAAGCGGCCGCTCCCGGCACAGCCCGCTCGATCCACTCCAACAACGGCTATGACGTCCCGTACACCGACGCCATCTTCAACAACCTGACCGCCGCCGGCGCGAAGTTCGACGGTGAGTCGCACTCGCTCTACGGCGGTCGTTCCAGCGGCAACATCATCAAGATGGCGACGGTGCAGAACGCCGATCCAGTGCGCCGCTACCGCGACTATCTCAATGTGGAGACCGGTTTCGCGTTCACCAAATACCTCTCGAGCTTCGACCAGCAGGTCGCGTCGATGGGCCAGTCTGCCTACTACCGCAGCAACCCCAACGGTCAGTACAACTGGATCCTCGACTACCAGCAAGCGGCGCTCGACACGCCCAACCCGTACGGCCAGACTCGCGGGTTCTACTACTGGGAGACCGACTGGATCCCGACACCCGGGGCAGGCAGCAGTCAGACGAGCAACGCGAACGTCGCCGGTCGCATCATGTTCAATAACGGTGACGTCACCATCAAGGAGATGGGCAGCACTCGTTCCGGCAAGGCCGGCGACATGATGGACTCGATGTACGGCTACCTCTGGCGGGGCCTTCCCAAGGCCAAGCCGGTGACGGCCTACTCGCCGCTGAGCTCGGACAACGGCATCGCGGGCGGCGCGTATGCCGTGACGCCGACCGTCCCGACGGGAATCTCGGTCGCCGACAGCGCCATCTCGCTGACGGTGGGACTCAGCCAGCGGCTGAAGCCGACCGTGACACCTGTTGCGCAGGTGCTCACTGACAGCACCGTCCGATACTCGTCCTCCGACCCGGCCGTCGCCTCCGTCACCCACAACGGCTATGTGAAGGCGCTGGCGCCCGGTTCCACGACGGTGACGGCACGGGATGCCGCGGGTCACATCGCGACGGTGAGCGTGACCGTCTCCGCCACGACCAAGGCGACCAATGCCGACCTCGCGGTGACGGCCGGCACGACGACGGTCGCCGATGGTGGCACGGTGACAGCCGCGGTTCTCGCCCGGCTCGATCTGACCGCGACTCTCGCCAATGCGACGACGAAGGTGGTCACCTACAAATCCTCCGACCCGACGATCGCCTCGTTCTTCGGCGAGACGTGGCAGACACCCGTGGGCACGATGAAGCAGCGCACCGATGACTCGTCCAAGGTTCAGCTCGACATCAAGCGCGCAGGCACGACGACGATCACGGTGACCTCGGCCGACGGCGGCGCAACGAAGTCCTTCACGCTCAACACCACCAAGGTGGCCGTGACCTCGATCACGCTGAACAAGACGAGCGCAACCGTGAGCAACAGTCGCAAACTGCAGCTCGTCGCGACCATCGCGCCGGCCAACGCGACGCTGTACAAGGTGAACTGGACCTCCTCCAACCCGGCGGTCGCGAAGGTCGACAAGATGGGCATGGTGACCGCGGTCGCACCCGGCACCGCCACCATCCGCGCGGAATCCGACGACAGCACCACGATGGCGGCAACCTCGGCGATCACGGTCGTGCCGGTGCAGGTCGAGGGTGTGGTGCTCAACAAGACTTCGCTCACCGTTCAGACCGGGTCTACGAAGCCCCTTTCGGCGCTCGTCCTGCCCGAGGACGCCGACAACAAGTCCGTCACATGGTCGACGTCCGACCCGGCGATCGCGACGGTAGGCGCATCCGGCGCAGTGACCGGCGTCCACGCCGGCACGGCCATCATCACCGCCACCACCGCGCAGGGCGGGTTCACCGCACATGCGACCGTCACCGTGCAGACCGACGAAGTGGCGGTCACCGGCATTACCCTCGACCGCCACACGCACTTCTTCGCCTCGGACTACTTCTCGACGGTGAACCCGGGGACCGTCGCGCCGACCATCGCGGTCTCGGCGGCGATCGCTCCGATCGAGGCGACGAAAGACACCGTGATCTGGAAGTCGGACACACCCACGGTCGCCACCGTGAACTCGTTCGGCATCATCACGGCCGTCTCAGCGGGTGTGGCGACCATCACCGCCTCGTCTGAGGACGGCTTGTTCCACGACTCCATCACGGTCTACGTGCCGACGATCAGCGACTCGTTCGACAACCGCACGATCGGCGACACGTGGAGCACCGGCCGTGCGGCGAACTACAGCGGAGTCATGAATGCCGCCGTCATCGACAGCAACGGCGACCAGGTCCTCGCGGCCGTCGGAAGCGGATCAGGTGGTCGAGGCGGCGCGAGATACATCTCTCCCGCCGTGAAGAACGACCTCGTGATCCTCGACTTCGACTGGCATGTCGGGCAACCCACGGGCACGAAGGGCGCGTTCCTCACCATCGCAGACAGCACGGAGAGCCGGTACCTCGGCATCCAATACAGCTGGGCAACCGAACTCGTCTACGCGAGCGGCGGAAAGTCGGGCTCCACATCGGCGACGACGAATGAGCCGCTCGCCAACACGACTCCGGTAGGCACCGGCTTCAACGTCAACAACGTCTGGTACAAGGTGCATGTCGAAATCGACATGATCGCCAAGCAGTCGGTCTTCACGATCACCCGCAAGGACAACCCGGCGATCACCGCCACTCACACGGTTCCGTTCGCGGCCGACACGGTCTACAACGGCAACGTCGCTTCCCTGCAGTGGTGGACGACTCGTGCCCCGAGCGCCACCATGTCGTGGACGACGATGCTCGATGACGTCAACATCTACAAGGCAGCTCCCATCGCGAAGACCGTCACCGTGAATTCGACCGGCATCCGGTTCATCCCGATCACCGGCACGCGGATGACGCAGTTCCAGCTCTCGAGCGGTGTGGTGCCCACCACCATCAGCCAGAACGTGACGTACACCTCCGCGAACACGAATCTGGTGACCGTCACCAGCAGCGGGCTTGTCACGCCGGCCCACCTCTACTCGTCTCTGAACACAGTCGTGTCGGGCACCACAACGGTGCGTGTCGCCTCGGCAGTCGACCCGACCGTCTACGTCGACGTGCCCGTCACGGTGACCAACGAGATCCGCGCCTCGGAATTCTTCTGGGTCGAGGACTCCGACGGCGACTACGTCTACGAAGAGGGGGAGTCCGGTTCGACCATCCCGCTCGACGTGGGTGACGAAGACCAGCTCGTCGCACGCCTCACCGGCGGTGACGGCGCGACCGATGTCGCCGACATCGAGTGGAAGTCGACTGATCCCAGCGTCGTCGAGATCGACTCCGAGACAGGTGAGCTCACCGCGATCGCCGATGGCGTTGCGACCGTCAACGTGACGGTGAGCCTTTACACGGGCGAACCGAAGACGGCGGCGATCACGTTCCGGGTCGGTCCCGCGCCCACAGCGTCATCCATCGCCGTGACGCACCAGCCGACGAAGACGACGTATCAGGTCGGTGAGGAACTCGTCTCCGACGGTCTCGAGGTCACCGCGACCCTGACCGACGGCTCGACGACCGTGCTGGAGGCAGATGAGTACACGATCTCCGGATTCAGTTCTGCACAGCCGGGCACCGACGTGGTCGTGGTGACACTGAAGTCGGATGAGACGAAGAAGACGGGCTTCACCGTCACCATCGCCACCCCCGACACGACGGCTCCGGTTGTCGTGGCGACGGTGAACCCGGCGAGCCCCACGGGTCTCGCGGGATGGTACACCGGCGCTGTCGGAGTCACCCTGTCGGCGACGGATGACGCGGGTGTGGCCTCGATCGAGTACCGGGTCGGCGCCGACGGCGCATGGACGGACTACGAAGCGCAGGTCGCGGCGCCCGAAGGTGCAACCGCGTTCGGATACCGGGCGACGGATACGAAGGGCAACGTGTCTGCCGTGCAGACGGTCACCGTGCAGCGCGACGAGGTCGGCCCGGCGGCGGCGGCCGCCTTCGATGACGCGGACGGCACGACGGAGGGTCCGGTGGCGGTGACGCTCTCGGCGACGGATGCCGCATCCGGGGTCGACACGATCTCGTACTCCGTCGACGGAGGCACGTGGCTCACCTACTCCGGGCCGGTGTCGGTGAGCGGCGCGGGTGAGCATGTCGTGACGTACCGTGCGATCGACGTGGCGGGCAACGTGGGTTCGGTGAAGACAGCCACTGTGAGCATCGTGGCCGCAGACACCACCGCCCCGATCGTCGCCGCGTCCCTCAACCCGGCATCTCCGACCGGCGACGCCGGCTGGTACGTCGGCGCGGTCGCGCTGACGCTGACCGCGACCGACGACCGATCGGGCATCGGCTCGATCCAGTACACGGTCGGCTCGGGCACCTGGACGACGTACACCGGTCCGGTGGCGCTCGATGAGGGCTCGATGGCGGTCTCGTATCGCGCCACGGATGGGAAGGGCAACGTGTCCGACCAGGAGTCCCTGACCGTCAAGCGCGATGACACGGCTCCGGCGGTGAGCGCAGACTTCGACGATCACTCGGGTGCGTCGACAGGCCCGGTCGCGGTCACGCTCTCGGCGACGGACGCCGGCTCCGGCGTCGGATCGATCGCTTACACCTTGGATGGCGGAGCGTGGACGACCTACACCACACCGCTGTCGGTGACGGGTGCCGGGACCCACACCGTCGCGTACGAGGCATCCGATGCCGCAGGCAACGTGTCGGCCGTATCGACGGCGACGATCCAGATCGCCGTTGCCGACACAGTGGCGCCGGTCGTCACCGCCGTCGCGGCGCCCGCTGCACCGTCCGGCCTCGCCGGCTGGTACGCCGGAGCGGTATCGGTCACGCTGTCCGCCGTCGATGAGCGCAGCGGGATCGCCTCGATCGAGTATCGGGCGAACGGCGGGTCGTGGACGGTCTATACCTCTCCGGTCGTCATTCCGGAGGGAATCGTGGAGGTCGAGTACCGCGCCACGGACACCAAGGGCAATGTCTCGGCGCCTGACACGATCACGGTGAAACGAGACGTGACGGCACCGGTCTCTGCGGCGTCGTTCGACGACCAGGACGGGCAGGCGACGGGTCCGGTGGAAGTCGTCCTGACTTCGACGGACGGCGGGTCGGGGGTTTCCGGGGTGACCTACTCGGTCAACGGCGGGGCGAGCACTCTTTACACGGGTGTCTTCGAGGTGGCCACGAACGCGACGATCACGTTCGCCGCGACCGACAGGGCGGGCAACGTCGAGGCGACGAAGTCGGCCGCGGTCGTGTTCGCACCGGTCGATTCGACGCCACCCGTGGTCACCGGCACCACCACTCCCGCGGCGCCGAACGGCGCGAACGGATGGTTCACATCGCCCGTGACCCTGACCCTGACCGCGACCGACACCCAGTCCGGCGTCGACAGCATCACCTACCGTGCCGGATCCGGTGCGTTCACGACCTACTCGACGCCCATCGCAGTGCCGGTCGGATCCACGACCTACACTTTCCGGGCAACGGACGGCAAGGGCAACGTGTCGGGTTTCAAGACGGTCACCGTCAAGCGCGATGAGGACGCCCCCGTGGCGTCATCGACAGCGGCTGCCACCACGGCGACCTCCGCGACGGTCACCGTGATCGCCACCGACGTCGTGTCGGGTGTCGCGTCCATCAGCTATCGGATCGACTCCGGCAGCTGGAAGACGTACACGACGCCGTTCGTGATCACCGGTGCGGGTGTCCACACGGTGGAGTTCGCGGCGACAGACCCTGCGGGCAACGCCGGGACGATCAAGTCGAGTCAGGTCCTCGTCGGTCCTGATACGTCGGCCCCGCTGCTCACCGTCGCCACGAACCCGACGTCGCCCGACGGAGCCAACGGATGGTTCACCTCGGCGGTCACGGTGAGCGCGGCGGCGACGGACGTCTCCGGAGTTGCGAAGACTGAGTACCGCGTCGGCACCGGAGCGTGGGCGGCGTACACGGCTCCGATCAGCGCTCCGGCGGGCACCACGACGTACGGCTTCCGGGCAACCGACGCCAAGGGCAATGTGTCTGCGATCAAGACCGTCACCGTGAAGCGCGACAACACGCTCCCGGTCACCGCGGCATCGTTCAACGATCTCGGTGGAGCCGGCTCGGATCCGGTCAAGGTCACGCTGTCTCGCACGGACACCTTCTCGGGCATCGGCTCCACCTGGTATCAGATCGACGGGGGGACGTGGACGCAGTACTCGGCCGCGTTCTACGTCGAGGGTGCCGGGGACCGCGTGGTGGCATACGCCACGACCGACCTCGCCGGCAACACGGAGACGGTGAAGACGGTGACGGTGCGGATCGCGTCACCCGACACCACCGCGCCGGTGCTGGTGGTGACGACGACCCCCGAGGCACCGACCGGGCTGAACTCCTGGTTCACCGGGACGGTGTCGCTCAAGGCGACCGCCACCGACCCGGCCGTGCCCAGCGCCGCCACCGCGGGTGTCAAGTCGATCGAGTACAGGGTGGGCTCGGGGGCGTGGACGATCTTCTCAGCGTCGATCGCCGCACCGGTGGGAACCACGACGTACTCGTTCCGGGCCACGGACAAGGCAGGGAACGTCTCGGCCACGCACAGCGTCGTGGTCAAGCGCGACACCGTCGTGCCCGTGGCGTCGGCGACCTACACGAACGGTGGGGTGGGCACCGTGCCGGTGACGCTGAACGCGACGGATGCGACGTCGGGGGTGGGGAAGATCGTGTACTCGCTGGATCAGGGTCCATGGACGACCTACGACGCCGTCATCCCGGTGACCGGCGCGGGCAGTCATACCCTGTACTACAGCGCGATCGACAACGCCGGGAACACCTCCGCCACCAGGACCGCCACGATCACCGTCGTCGCGCCCGACACCACAGGGCCCACGGTCTCGGCAGTGACGAGCCCGGCTGCGCCGACCGGCACGAACGGCTGGTTCAAGGGCACAGCGGCGGTGTCGCTCTCCCTCGTCGCGTCCGACTCGTCGGGCGTCGCGAGCCGCGAGTACCAGGTCAACGGTGGAGCGTGGAAGCCCTATACGGCAGCCATCTCGGTGCCCGCCGGTGAAACGACGTTCACCTACCGGGCAACCGACAACAGGGGCAACGTCTCAACGATCGGCACGATCGTGATCAAACGCGACACCGCAGCTCCCGTTGCTACGGCCGCCTTCACGAACAGTCAGGTCGGCACGGTGCCGGTGACCCTGACCGCGACCGATGCGCTGTCAGGCGTCGCCGCGATCACCTACAGCCTCGACCAGGGCGCATGGACCGCCTACACCGGTCCCATCCCGGTCACAGGCAAGGGAACGCACACCATCAGCTACACCGCCACCGACAAGGCCGGCAACGTTTCAGCAGCCAAGAGTGCGAGCATCACCGTCAAGTAGCCCGAGTGCGTCGATGGGCTGCAGACCTCACCCGAGGGTCTGCGGCCCATCGGCAGGTACGGAGGGTCGGACCAGATGATCGTCCTCGTCGCCCCGTCTGATCGTGCTTTCCGCGCCCCCGTCGCGGCCCTAGATTCGCCAGGAGACAATGCAGCAGATCGCCGGCACGGCGACACCGGTGTCCGGGATACAGCACAGACTTCGCGCGGGCGGGTACGAGGCCATCATCGCGTCCGTCGGTGCCTCTCTGCGAGTACTGCGCGATGCCCACGGTGACCTTGTCGTGCCGTACAAGGCCGACGAAATGAGACCCGCCATGCGTGGCGCTCTCCTCGCGCCGTGGCCGAATCGCACGGCGAACGGCCGGTACGAGTTCGGGGGTGCGGTCCACCAGCTGCCCCTGAGCGAGCCCGAGCGGGAGAATGCCGCGCACGGCCTGGTCGCCTGGAACGACTTCACCGTGACGGCGAAGAACGAGAGCCGCGTGACCTTGGTGGGGATGATCGAGGCTCAGCCGGGCTACCCATGGCGAGTCCGGCTCGAAACCTCGTTCGACCTCGACGCCGACGGGCTCACGCAACGCGTGGTGGCGACCAACGAAGGCACCGCCCCCGCGCCATTCGGAGTGGGCGGTCATCCCTACCTCGCGGCCGGTCCCGCGCACGCCGGCGCCGTCGATGCATGGTTTCTCGAGCTGCCCGCGGACCGGTTCATAAGGGTCTCTCGGGGTCGGCTCCTCCCCGTCGCGATCGACAGTGTCGCAGCGCGAGATGGGATGTTCGACTTCCGCCGGCGACGCCTGATCGGCAGCACGGTGTTGAACCACGCGTTCGGCGACCTTCATCGAGATGCCTCGAACCGGACGCGTGTGCGTGTCACGGATCGGCAGGGGTTCGGCGTCGAACTCGAGACCGACGCCTCGACCCGCTGGATCCAGGTCTATACGACGGATGCCGCCTGCCCGGAGGACCGGCGTCAGGCTGTCGCCGTCGAGCCCATGTCGTGTCCGCCGGACGCGCTGAACTCCAAGCTCGATCTGATCACTCTCGAGCCGGCCGCGAGCTCCTCGACCGAATGGACCATCAGGCGCGCCGCGGACACGGCGCGCGGCGAATCGCGCGCGATGCATTCAACCTGAGTGCCGCAGCCGAACCGAGGGCCGGCTACGCCAGATCGAGCTGGATCGTCACGAACGAGTGCGCGGGGATGCGAACCTGAAGCGTGCCTGCCTCGAGGTGCACGTCCTGGAACGCGTGGGGCGACACGGCGTGAGGGTCGTCAGCGGTGTTGTGCGCCTGCAGCGACGGCGCGGTGAGGATCCGGCCCGTCGCGCCGGCGACCTCGGCGCCGCGCAGATCGAACTGCAGCGAGGCCCACTCGGTCGCGTGCGCATTGGTGACGGAGATGAGTGCGCGGCCGTCGCGAGAGCTTGCGGACGTGCTGAGTGACGGAACGGTGCGCTCGCCCGAGACGATCGACGGGATCGGATCGAGGAGATCGACGGAGTGCGACGTCGCGTCGTGGTGACCCTTGTTCATCTCGAAGACGTGATAGGTCGGCGTGAGCACCATCTCAGGGCCGTCGGTGAGGATCATCGCCTGCAACACGTTCACGGTCTGCGCGATGTTGGCCATGGACATCCGGTCGGCGTGACGATGGAACGCGTCGAAGTGGACGCCGGCGACGATCGCGTCGCGGAGTGTGTTCTGCTGGTAAAGGAATCCGGGGTTCGTTCCCGGCTCCACGTCGAACCAGGTGCCCCACTCGTCAAGGACCAGTCCGATCGTCTTGCCGGGATCGTAGGCGTCCATGATGGCCGAGTGCGCGGCGAGCAGTGTCTCGATGCGGGCAGCCTCGGCGAGGGTGCGGTAGTACTCGGCTGTGTCGAATTCTGTCGCGCTGCCCTTGTGCGCCCAGGTGCCGGGGATCGTGTAGAAGTGGAATGAGATGGCGTCGTAGGCGCCGACGCTCGGCCCCGCGGAGTTGCCGGTCCCGATCTCGAAGCCGAGTTCCTGCATGAGCGTCTCGGTCCAGACGTAGTCGTCGTTCGATGCGCCCGATGCGATGCGGTAGAGCCTGTTGCCGTTGTGATCACGGCTGTAGGTCCCGAAAGTGCGCGCGACCTGGGCGTAGGCCTTCGGTCCGAAGCGGCCGCCGCAGCCCCATGGCTCGTTTCCCAGTCCCCAGAAGCGGACCTTCCAGGGATCATCGCGTCCGTTGGCACGGCGCAGACGCGCCATCGGGCTGTCATCCGATCGAGTCAGATACTCGATCCACTCTCCCGCCTCGCGCACCGTCCCGCTGCCCACGTTCGCCGAGATGTACGGCTCGGCGTCGAGCATCTCGCAGAGCGCCATGAACTCGTGAGTGCCAAAGCTGTTGTCTTCGATCACATCTCCCCAGTTGCTGTTGACCATCGTCGGCCGACTCTCGACCGCCCCGATACCGTCGTGCCAGTGGTACTCGTCGGCGAAGCATCCGCCGGGCCAGCGCAGGTTCGGGATATCCAGTGCGCGCAATGCCTCGACGACATCGAGGCGGACGCCGCCCTCCGTCGGCACGTCAGCGCGATCGCCGACGAAGAACCCGTCGTAGATGCATCTGCCCAGGTGCTCTGCGAAGTGGCCGTAGAGGTGTCGGCTGATCACCGGGCCGGTGACGTCGAGATCGATCACGGCGCGGACCGGGGTCTCGGCGCCTGAGTGGGGGTCTGTCATCGTCGTCCTTGCCTGGTCGGGTGGGAGGCTGCCAGACAAGTGTTTCCGCTGGCCCGCTCGCATCGCAAGCGATACTGTGGCGACTGGAGCCGGGTCGGCGTTTCGTCCAGCTTCGGCACCTTGATCGTCCCTGTTCGAGCGTTTCGAAGACAGACAGGCTTGCGCAGTGAGGTTCTTCCATCCGGGTCAGGTCACCCTCCTCGACGGCATGTTCCGCGACGCGGAGCAGGTGGATCTCGACTATGTGATGACGCTCGACCCCGATCGGCTCGTCGCACCGTACCTCCGCGAGGCAGGACTGCCGCCGCGGGCGGACAGCTACGGCAATTGGGAGTCCAGCGGCTTGGACGGTCACACGGCCGGCCACTATCTCTCGGCGACGGCGTGGCTCGCTCTGCCCGCGGGGCGAGCTGAGGTGAGGCACCGTCTCGACCATGTCGTGGCAGAGCTCTCGCGTGCGCAGGATGCGATCGGCACCGGTTACGTGGGCGGCGTCCCCGGGGGCTTCGCGCTGTTCGAGTCTCTCAGGGCCGGAGGGACGGAAGCCGCGGTCCGGTTCGGATCGAGTGAGCACTGGGTGCCGTGGTACAACCTGCACAAGATGCTCTCGGGTCTGTGGGATGCGGTCGACCTCCTCGGCCATGATCACGCACGTGCGGTCGCTCTGCGGTTCGCGCAGTGGTGGCTCGAGCTGGCGGCCGAGATCGATGCCGACCCCTTCGAGAATATGCTCGCCACAGAATACGGCGGGATGAACGATCTCTTCGCCCGCATGGCCACCGACACCGGCCGCGCCGACCTCGCCGCCATGGCGCACCGATTCTCGCATCGCGCCATCCTCGTGCCGCTCCAGGAGCGGCGGGATGCGCTCACGGGACTTCACGCGAACACCCAGATACCCAAAGTGGTCGGCTACGCCACAACCGCAGCGCTCGACGGCGACAGCGCGTTGCTGGGTGATGCCGACTATTTCTGGCACCAGGTGGTCGAGCGTCGTTCCGTGGTGATCGGCGGCAACAGTGTCCGCGAGCACTTCCACGTCCTCGACGACTTCACGGCGATGATCGAGGATCGTGAGGGCCCGGAGACCTGCAATACCTACAACATGCTGAAGCTGACGAAGGCGCTCGCCGAGGCCCAGCTGTCCTCCGAGTACCTGGACTACGCGGAGCGGGCTCTCTACAGCCACCAACTCGCGGCACAGCATCCCGATGGCGGTTTCGTCTACTTCACGCCGATGCGTCCACGCCACTACCGCGTCTACTCGCAGCCCGAGTCGTCCTTCTGGTGCTGCGTCGGCACGGGCATGGAGTCACAGGCGAAGTACGGCGAGCTCATCTTCGGAGAACAAGACGGCGCCCTGGCAGTGAACCTCTTCATCTCCGCCGCTCTCGACGCTCCGCAGCTCGGGACGGGTTTGCGCATGGAGACCGGATTTCCGGCGGATGAAGGGGTCTCGATCGTCGTCGCGCTCGACCGTCCGAAGCGATTCTCGCTGCGGTTGCGCGTGCCCGGCTGGAGCGGGGGACTTGTCGATCTCGCGGTCAACGGCCGGAGTGCCGATGCCAGGCACGTCGACGGCGCGGTGATCCTCGAGCGGGACTGGTTCGCGGAGGACGTCGTGACCTTCCGGGTGCCTCTTGAGCCGCGAGTCGAGCGGCTCCCGGATGGCTCGCCATGGCAGGCATATTCCGTCGGCCCGATCGTGCTCGCCGCTCGTGAGGGAGGGGAGGATCTCATCGGGCTGCATGCGGATGGCAGTCGTATGGGGCACATCGCGGCCGGACGACTGCGAGGATTCAGCGAGCTGCCGATCGTCGTGACCGATGCGGCCGGTGCTGTCGTTCCGGATCCCGCAGGCATGCCCCTTCATTTCCTGCTCACCGCGCGCGACCCGGCCGGTGATGTGTCACTCGAGCCGTTCTTCGGAATCCATGATGAGCGCTACACGATCTACTGGCCGACGGCCGCGGACGATGCCGATGCGATCGCGGCTCGTCGCGACGCCCTCGTAACCATGGATCGCGGTTCGCTGGCGCTCGATCGCCTCACCGTCGACGCGGTGGCGTTCGGGGAGCAGCAACCCGAGAGTGATCACGAGTTCCGTGGGATCGCATCCCGGGTGCAGATGCGCGGCGGCAGACGAGCGCGCTCCACGCGAGGAGCGATGTCGGTGATCCTGAGCGATCCCGGATGCGAGGGCGCCAGCATCCGAGTGGGTTTCGTGTCGGGCGACGAGACCACTCGGGTCGCGATCGACATCGACGGGGTCACTGTGGCCGAGGAGGTGGTCGAGCGCAGGACGGCCGCCTTCGATCTCGTGTATCCCCTGGTCTCGACCGGGCCGCAGCACAAGATCGAGTTTCGCGCGACGGGCGCGTGCTCCACTCCGGGCATCACCATGATTCGACTGCTGCGCTGGACGTGATCAGGCAGGCGCCAGCGACTCGAAGTCCGCCTGGCTGCGGAACTGGGTCGGACTCACACCGTTGACAGCGCGGAACTGGCGAGAGAAGTACAGCGCGTCCTCATAACCCACGGCGTTGGCGATCTGCGTGACCGTCAGGTCGGTCGTCAGCAGAAGTTCGCGCGCGCGGGCGCTGCGGAGCCTCTTCAGGTACTCCTTCACGGACGTCTCGGCCGCGGTGCGGAAGAGCGCCGAGAAGTGAGAAGTGCTCAGGCCGGCCATCGCCGCGAGCTCGGGCACCGAGAACGTGGTGTCCAGGTTGCTGCGCAGGTATTCCTGCACATGACGGATCCGGTCGTTCGCGGGCCCAGCGCCCTGCAGGCGGCTCGCCAAGACCTGGGCCAGCACCCGCCACGCCGCCCCCGCGGCGATCACGAGCATCGACATGGTCTCGTCTTCCTCGAGCGCGGTCACGGCCTCTTCCAGCGCCTGCACCGCCGAGTAGACATCGCGCAGCCTCACCACCGGGCCGGCGCCGTCCTTGAGGATCGCGCTGACGAAGTCGTCGGCGACGTCACCGGTGACGTGCGCCCACCAGATCGTCCAGGGGTCCTGCCGATCGGCCTGGTAGCGATGCCGGATGCCGGACGGGAGCACGACGGCATCTCCGCGCTCGACTCGTTCAGGGTTCTGGTCGGCGACCTCGACCCACCCCGCTCCGTCGGTGCACACCATCACGATCGTCTCGCGTGCTCCGCGCGGCCGCGCTCGACCATGCATGGCGGCGTGCGGGAAGTAGCCGGCATCAGTGACGAGGAAGTGCCTGACGATCGGCTGAGTGCGCGCGGCATCCGTGACCGGGCGGGGAAGCACCCGCAGACGCTGACCGAAGAATCCATCGTGGACGTACACGGCGCCAGGATAGCCGAACGCGTCAGCGTTTCGTCTATCTGTTGTGCGCCGATCGTCCTACTCCACACGTGGGCGGCCGACGTACCGTCGCTGATATGTGCTCGCCGTCGCGCATCGCGCTGGCGAAGTTGTGTCAATTTGAGGAACCGATGACGATCGAAGCCACCACTGGTCCAGACGTGCAGGCGACCGGCCAGCCCTTCACCCTTCCCGAAGCTCCCGGCGACCTGAAGCGACGCCTCGATGCGGGCCAGGCGATCGCCTGGTACGAGGCGGTCGAGATCCCCACCTACGAGCCGCACGAGCCGTCGACCTTCCCGATGTACCTCGATCACCGCGTGTACCAGGGATCGAGCGGCCGTGTCTACCCGCTGCCGTTCACCGAGCGCATCGACTCCGCGCCGACGATGCGGCGGTGGAGCGCGATCCACGTCGAGAACCAGTACATCCGCGTCATGATCCTTCCCGAGCTGGGCGGACGCATTCACGTCGCCTACGACAAGACGACCGACTACGACTTCTTCTACCGCAACAACGTCATCAAGCCTGCCCTCGTCGGGCTCGCCGGAGCGTGGATGAGCGGTGGTGTGGAATTCAACTGGCCACAGCACCACAGACCCGCCACGTTCCTCCCCGTGGAGTCGACGGTCGAGAACCACGACGACGGCAGCGTCACGGTGTGGTGCAGCGATCACGACCCCTTCGCGCGGATGCGCGGCACCCACGGCATCCACCTGGAGCCCGACACATCGACCATTCGACTCGATGTCAGGCTCCACAACCGCACCAGCCTGCCTCAGACGTTCCTGTGGTGGGCGAACGTCGCCGTCCGTGTTCACGATGACTACCAGTCGTTCTTCCCCGAGGACGTGCGATTCGTCGCAGATCACGCCCGGCGCGCGATCACCGCCTTCCCGCAGGCAGACCGTCCCTATTACGGCGTGGACTACCAGGAGCGCGCGGCTGAGACCCCCGGGGCGGATCGGATCGACTACTTCCGCAACATCCCGGTGCCGACGTCGTACATGGTCGTCGACACGGATCACGAGTTCTTCGGCGGGTTCGACCACGCGGTCGGCGCCGGGTTCGTCCATTGGGCTGATCGTCGCGTCGCGCCGGGCAAGAAGCAGTGGACCTGGGGCAACGCACCGTTCGGCCAGGCATGGGACCGACTGCTCACCGACGCAGACGGGCCGTACGTCGAATTGATGGCGGGCGTCTACACCGACAACCAGCCGGACTTCTCGTGGATCGCCCCGGGGGAGTCCAAGCGCTTCAGTCAGTACTGGTATCCGATCCCCGCGATCGGAGTCGCTCATGAGGCGACACCCGATGCCGCCATCCACGTCGAGCACGATTCGGTGTTCTCCGCCGCACTCGCGGTCACGTCGCCGCAGTCCGGCGCCCGCCTCCGGGTTCTGAGCCCGGCAGGTGACGAGGTCTTCGCGGACTCTGCGGACCTGGTACCCGGTGCGCCGTGGAAGGTGACTGTCCACGTTCCGTATGCGGCGGGCATGACGATCGCACTCGAGAGTTCGGACGCCACCGTCCTGGTCGAGTGGACCGCCCCCGTCGAGTTCGAGGGAGCAGCGGAGCCCTGGACGGCAACCGCCCCGCCGGCGCCCGCCGAGGTCGGCAGCGTGGACGAGCTCTTCTACATCGGCCTGCATCTCGTGCAGTACCGTCACCCGAGCCGCTCGCCGCTGCCGTACTGGACCGAGGCGATCCGTCGCGATCCGTGGGATTCGCGGGTTCTGACCGCTCTCGCCGAGCTGGCATTCCGCGCCGCCGACTATGAGGTCGCCTTCGAACACGCCGAGCGTGCGCTCGCTCGGATCACGGGGCGCAATGGAAATCCGAGGCACACCGAGACGCTTTATCTCCTCGGGCTGATCGAGTCCCGCCGCGGAAATGATCGCGCGGCGCGCACCGCATTCGCCAAGGCGTCCTGGGATGCGGCCTTCGTGACACCGGCCGGCCTCGAGATGGCACGTCAGTCCGCTCGCAGCGGCCGATTCGAGGCGGCGCTTCACGACCTGGACGAGCTCGACGCGGTCGCATCCGACGACCGACGCCGCGGCCCGTTGCAGGTCGTCGTCCTTCGCCGGCTCGGCCGGCACGCCGAGGCCCACGCGATATTGGAGCGACTGCGGACGCAGGAACCCCTCAACCCGACACTCGCCTATCTCGACTCGGGACAGCTGCCGACCGACGGTCATCTTGCACTGGACGTCGCGCTCGAGCTTGGCCAGTCGGGCGAGGACGACGCCGCCCTCGAGGTTCTCGCCGCCGTCTCGCGGATGGGCGCGAACGGGTCGGGCAACGTCGGGCCGCTGGCGCACTATCACCGCGCGGTGATCCTCGGAAGACTCGGCAGAACAGCGGATGCCGCGGCCGAGCGCGCAGCGGCACGCTCCTCCGATCGCCGATGGTGCTTCCCCGCCGGGCTCGACGACCACGACGCACTGCTGGCAGCCGTGCGTGAGGAGGGGGACCCCGTCGCGGCGTCGCTCCTCGGGATGCTGCTGTTCGATGTCGGTCGACGCGAAGATGCCCTGGAACTTTGGGAGGACGCGATTCGTGCGGGGAGCGAGGAGCCCCTCCTGCATCGCAACGCCGGACTCGCGAGCTACAACATCGCCCATGACGACGCCCGTGCCGTCGAGCACTACGACAGGGCGATCGAACTCGACCCGGACGATGCGCGCCTGCTCTTCGAACGCGACCAGCTGGCCGCACGCCTCGGCGAGACCGATGAGGAGCGCCTCGAACGACTCACCCTGCGGTACGACGTGGTGGTTGCGCGAGACGACCTCGTGGTCGAGTATGCAGAACTGCTGGTGCGAACCGGACAACCGGAGGATGCACTCGCGCTCCTCGAAGAGCGGAGCTTCCAACCGTGGGAGGGCGGCGAGGGGCGCGTGCTCGGCGCCTGGGACCACGCGCGCGCTGCCCTGGGGCTGCCGATCGTCGATCCGCCACTGAGCCTCGGCGAGGGTCGACCGCTGTACGCGGCGCCTGCCGCTCGGCGGGCGGACGGTGAGGTCGACTACTTCGCGACCAGCCTTCCCGACCTGTTGCTCTTCTCGCGGGAATAGACCATGCCAACATCGTTTCGTCCATACGCTGGCGCAGGATCGTTATGCCTGTCGGTGGTTGCCGCGACGTATCGTCGGGTTGTGTCCATGGCGGAACGGGAACGCGCAGCAGCATCGACAATGCGCACTCACCTCGTCCTGCTTGGCCCACGAGTTCGTAGGCACTGACATGAACGAATCCGAAATGCAATCCGACACACCAAGCAGAAAGAGGACATAGATGTCCAAGCATCCACGCATTCGCCTCGCAGCGAGCGCATTCGCACTCACTACGGCCGTGGTCCTGGCCGGATGCACGGCAGGCAGTGGCGCAGGCGGTGCAAGCGCCGACGGAGTCACGACCGTCACGGTCATGTACGCGACCAACGAGTTCACCCCCGAGTACATCGCTCAGTTCGAGGATGAGAACCCCGATATCAAGATCGAGTTCCTCGAGTACGACGAGAACCGCCTGAACGCGATGCTCACGGCCGGCGACCCGCCGGACTTCGTGCGCGGAAGCCCGAGCGCGAACCTGTTCGCCCGAGGACTCGCCGCTCCGCTCGATGACTACATCGCGTCGAGCGACGTCATCAAGGAGGGCGACCTCCTGCCCGTGAACGACCTGTGGCGCTGGGATGGCACGAAGCAGGGCGACGGCGATCGCTACGGCATCGTCAAGGACTTCAGTCCCGACAACACGCTCTGGCAGAACGAGGCACTCTTCGAGGCTGCCGGCGTCGAGCCGCTGAGCACGACCGAGCCGGCCGACTGGGACGACGTCCTCGCGACGGCCGAGGCGCTCAAGCCGAGCGGCGTCGAGTTCCCGCTGGGGATCGAATGGCAGTGGGGGATCGCCGGCATCCTGACCGCCATGGTCCAGCAGCAGGGCGCTGAGGTCTTCTCGGAGGACCTGACCGAGATCGACCTCGACACCCCGGAGGCGCTTCGCGCCATCCAGTGGTTCATCGACTACGGCAAGGCCGAGGTCGGACCGACTTCGCTGAACCCGCTCGCCGACAACCAGGACGCACCGTCGTACCTGGCTGAGAAGATGGCCGTGACCAAGGACGGCTTCTGGTTCGGGGGCAACCTGGCATCGGAAGACGGCGCCACCGTCGCGGCGACCTCGTCGCTGGCGCCCGCGCCGACATTCGGCGAGCGAATCAGCCCTGTGCTCGGCGGAGTGGGCGCCTGGATCCCAGAGGGTTCCAACGCGAAGGACCAGGCGTGGAAGGTCATGGAGTACTTCATGGCTGGACAGCCCGCGATCGATCGCGCCTCCAGCGGTTGGGGTCTGCCGTCCCTCGAGTCGCTGTGGGAGAACATCCCCGCGGAGGAGCCCTACCAGCAGCAGGCGATCGAGCTGGCGAAAGAAGAAGTCCAGTACATCGTTCCCCTGCAGGATTCGCCGTACATCACGGCCACCCAGTGGAACGGCATCCTCGATCGCGAGATTCAGGCGGGTATCCAGGGCACGAAGACGGCCGAGCAGATCGCCGATGCCGTCCAGACCGAGGTCAACGTGCTGCTTGCGCAGGGCAAGGACCAGCTGGGATGACTACTGAAACGATGACCACAGTGTCGTCGTCGTCAGCGGCGGCCGCGGTCGCGGGTACCTCGACCCGCGGCCGCGGCTGGCGCCGCTACCGGGCACGCACGTTCTACCTGTTCGCGTCGCCGTGGATCCTGGGCTTCATCTTCCTGACGCTCGCGCCGATCCTCTACGCCCTCGGGGTCAGCTTCACGAACTACGACGGCGCCTCACCCCTCTGGCGGTGGGTCGGTTTCCGCAACTACGTCGAGCTGTTCACCTCGAGCCCGGCGGTCTGGCAGAGTCTGCTGCGCACGTTCGTCTACGCAGCCATCGTGGTTCCGCTCAGTGTCGCGGGAGGGCTTTATCTCGCGGTGCTGGTCAACCGTCGCATCCGAGCCCGTGGCGCGATCCGAGCGATCTTCTTCGTGCCGTCCGTCGTCCCGATCGTGGCCACCGCCATCATGTGGCGCCTGATGTTCAACCGCGACGCCGGGTTCATCAACGGCATGATCGTGCTCTTCGGTGGCGAGAAGCAGGCGTGGCTCGCCGATCCGCTCTCGTTCTACGCGCTGATCATCATGTCGCTGTGGGCCTGGGCGCAGGCATGATCATCTGCCTCGCTGCCCTGCAGGACGTCCCGGCAGAGCTCGAAGAAGCAGCACGCATCGATGGCGCCGGCACCTGGCGCGTCATCTGGAACGTGACGATCCCGATGATCTCGCCAGTGCTGTACTTCCTGGTGATCACCGGAATCATCGGCGCTCTGCAAGTGCTCGTGCAGCCGCTGCTGCTCGTCGAGACGAACAAGATGGCCCAGTCGGCGCTCGTTCCGCAGAGCTCGACGCTCTACATGGTGCACGTCTACAACGAGTTCTTCACGAACCATCGCTTCGGCTTCGGTTCCGCGATGCTGTGGGTGTTCTTCATCCTCATCCTCGCGCTCACGCTGATCATCCAGAAGGCGAGCAAGCGTCTCGTGTATTACAACGTCGACTCCGAGAACCCGAACGAGCGCTGAACCATGAGCCAACAAGACATCCTCAATCCCGTCGCTGCTCTCGAGGCGCCCGCCGCGGTGCGCAACCAGCGACGCAAGAAGGTCCGAACCCACCAGGAGGGCCAGAAGGCGTCCTTTTGGGTGTACATCGGCGTGTTCATCGCGATCGCCCTGTTCGGCATCCCGTTCATCTGGATCCTGCTGACCTCGCTTGCCAGTCAGAAGCAGTTCGCCGAGGGGGCGCTGGCTCTCCTCAACCTGAGCTCTCCCCAGTGGGACAACTTCTACAAGGCCGTCACCCTCATCGACTTCGGCGCTTACACCTGGAACACGATCTTCCTGTCGACCCTCACCGCTGTGCTCACCACGCTGAGCAGCGCCACAGTGGGCTTCGCGTTCGCACGGCTGCGCGCGCCGGGTAAGAATCTGCTCTTCACCATCATCCTCGCGACGATGCTGATCCCGTCGATCGCGACCCTGATTCCGACGTACATCCTCTTCTCACGGATCGGCCTGGTGAACACCTACTGGCCGTGGGTGCTCTGGGGGATCGCCGGCACCCCCTACCTGATCTTCCTCTTCCGCCAGTTCTTCAGCGCCATCCCGATCGAACTCGAGGATGCCGCGATCATCGACGGCGCCGGATGGTTCCGCAGCTACGTGTTCGTGTTCCTTCCGCTCGCGCGTCCTGCACTCCTGACGTCGCTGCTGCTGTCGTTCACGTGGACCTGGGGCGACTACCTGGCCCCGGCGCTGCTGCTCAACCTGAACAACACCACGCTTGCCGTGGCAACGGCGGCCGGCTATCTGGACCCTCGAGGAGAGGGGATCGTGACCGTTCAGGCGGCGGGCGCTGTGCTGTACCTCCTTCCCGTCGTCGTCATCTTCCTCTTCACTCAGAAGTACTTCATGGGTTCGGGCCTAGGTTCGGCAGTCAAGGGCTGATCGATACCGCCGACCGCCACGGACAAGGGACCACCAATCATGGCCACGACCACCTCAGGCCTGCGTGCGATTCAGCCGCGCGATTCTCGACCGCCGCAGTTCGACCCCGCGATGAGCAATCAGACCGATTCGCACTCGCGAGTGCGATTGACCAGCAGATGGATCGAGATCGATGGGCAGCCTGCTCTACCCGTCACCGGAGAGCTTCACTTCAGCCGCATTCCGCGGGTTCGATGGGAAGAGACTCTCCGCCTGATGGTCGCGTCGGGGCTGACATCCGTATCGACCTATGTGTTCTGGATCCACCACGAGCCCGTCAGGGGAGAGGTCAGCTTCGAGGGCGACCTCGACATCGCCGCCTTCCTCGAGACCGCGGAGCGGGTCGGAGTGGATGTCATCGTGCGCATCGGGCCGTGGTGCCACGGCGAGGTGCGAAACGGAGGTCATCCGGATTGGGTCGTCGAGGCTGCGCCGCATGCTCGAACGAACGACCCCGCGTACCTGGAGCTCGCACGAGGCTGGTACGAGCAGGTGGCAGCACAGATCGCTCGGTTCTGCGGACCCGACGGCCGGGTCATCGGCATCCAGATCGAGAACGAGCTCTACGACCAGCCCGAGCACATCGCCACCCTCAAGGCGCTCGCGCGGGAAGCCGGCCTCTTCGCCCCGCTGTGGACGGCGACAGGGTGGGGTGGGGCTGAGCTTCCCCCTCACGACGTGTTCCCGCTTTACAGCGGCTATGCAGATGGGTTCTGGGCGGGTCAGGGCTCGACGTGGGATGACAGCTTCCGTGACCACTTCCGATTCACGCACAACTGGGACGATCCGGGCGTGGGAGGCGACTTCCGCGAAGAAGGCGTCGAGATCGTGGTGCGAGACGTGGACCCTGAGTTCCCGCCCGCGACGTGTGAACTCGGCGGCGGGATGGCGACGGCCTATCACCGTCGTCCCATAGCCCGCGGCCGCGACATCGCAGCGCTGGCGAACGTCAAGATCGGAAACGGCTCGGCGTGGCAGGGCTTCTACATGTACGTCGGAGGGACCAACCCTGCCGATCACCTGCAGGAGTCCCACTCGACCGGCTATCCGAACGACCTCCCACGGTTCGACTACGACTTCCAGGCCGTTTTCGGTGCGACCGGTCATCCCGCCCCGAGTCTGGGCCAGCTTCGCGACCACAATGCCTTCCTCGCCTCTTTCGGCAGTCGCCTCATGCAGATGTACAGCACCCTGCCCGACGATGCACCCGTGGATGTTCACGACCTGATGTCACTGCGATGGGCCGTGCGCAGCGACGCTGAAAGCGGGTTCCTCTTCATCAACACCCATGAGCCTCACGAGCCGCTCGCAGGATCCTCCGACGTGCAGTTCCGGATCAGCCTGGGCGGCGACGACGTGATCGTGCCGGATCGGCCGATCGACATCCCGAGCGGGCTCGTGGCGCGCTGGCCGCTTCACCTCGACGTCGCCGGCGTGCGGATCGACTGGGCGACGGCATCCGTCGCCGGCCTCGTCGAGCACGAGATCCCCACCCTGGTGCTGCGGGCTCACGACGGCGTTGCGGCCCGCATCCGATTCGCCGCAGGCACGAGCGTTCAGATCGCCGGTGAGACCGTGTCGGCCGACGAGCCGGTGGAGGTCGATCCCGGCACGTCGCTGGTGGCGGGCGGTGCGCTGCGGGTACTCATCGTCGACGAGAGACAGGCCGACCGCCTGTGGTATCTGGGTGACGAGCTCATCGATTCCGTCGACGCGGTGTGGCGAGAGCCCGAAGGACTGGTGGTGCGTGCTGTCGACAATCCGACCGCGACCCGCTGGACCGGGTCGGGTTTCGAGCCACTCGACCTGCAGACATCCTCCGATCCCGGCTCGACCGCGGTGCAGGTGCAGGTGGAGCGCAACGGCGGAACCCCGCCCGCCCGCTACGGCGAGTTCATGGGACGGTCTTCGGCGCCGACCGATGCCCAGATCGACGAGGTCGCAGCGGTATGGCGGGTCGTCGTGCCTGAGCGCACGACTGCCTCCGACGGCGACCAGGTCGAACTTGCCATCGACTGGGAGGGGGATGTCGCGCAGCTTCGCGCCGACGGCGTCGTCATCCGCGATCGATTCTGGGACGGGCTGACGTGGCGGATCGACATCACCGCGTTGCCCCCGGACGTGGAGCTCACCCTCCACGTCGTTCCGATCACGACCGAGAGCCGGATCGACCTGGACGAAGCGGCTCGGGCGCGAGTCCAGGCGGAGGGTCGCCTGTGTGCCGTCCGCGGCATCGAGCGAGCGGTCTCCACCCGATGGACACCGTCCGCTCGATAGTCACGTGCACCCCGTTCCCCGCCCATCCACCACGGCGGCCCTGCCGCGAGGAAACCGATGCCACATACAGCCGCGCCCGACCGTTACGCCTCGATGACCTACGTTCGATCAGGTCGAAGTGGCCTCCTGCTCCCGCGTATCTCGCTCGGCCTTTGGAACAACTTCGGAACGACGCGCGGCTGGGAGACTCAGCGCGCCCTCGTCACCCACGCCTTCGACCGCGGAATCACCCACTTCGATCTCGCGAACAACTACGGGCCGCCGCCCGGGGCTGCCGAGACCGCGTTCGGTCAGATCATCGGGAGTGACCTGAAGGCCTATCGCGACGAGATCATCGTCTCGACCAAGGCCGGCTATCAGATGTGGGACGGCCCCTACGGTGACTGGGGATCCCGCAAGTCGATGCTCGCCTCGCTGGACCAATCTCTGCAGCGGACGGGATTGGATTACGTCGATGTGTTCTACTCGCATCGACCCGACCCTGAGACGCCTATCGAGGAGACGATGGGGGCTCTGGCGACGGCGGTGCGCCAGGGCAAGGCACTGTACGTCGGCGTGTCGAACTACGACGCCGACCAGATGCGCGCGGCAGTCGCGGCGCTTCGGGCGGAGAACATCCCGCTGACGATCCACCAGCCGCGCTACAACATCTTCGATCGCAAGCCGGAGCATCGACTGCTCGACACCATCGCCGAGTTCGGCGTCGGATGCATCGTGTTCTCACCGCTCGCGGGAGGGCTGCTGACCGATCGGTACCTGCAGGGGGTTCCTGCCGACTCCCGTGCGGCTGAGGGACGCTGGATGACCACCTCGGACATCAGCGAGGTGTACCTCGCGAACGCTCGAGCGCTCACCGACCTCGCCCAGGCACGCGGGCAGACACTCTCGCAGCTCGCGTTGGCGTGGGTGCTCCGGCGTCCCGAGGTCACCAGTGCCCTCGTCGGCGCCTCCAGTACGGCTCAGCTCGACCAGAACCTCGCGGCGCTCGAATCGCTGGAGATCACTGCCGCGGAGCTGGCCGTGATCGACGACCACAGCCACAGGGCCTGACCTTTCCCGCGATCGATGCGAAGTCTCCGTCGGTGCGCGCCGCGGCGGGACTTTCGCCCCTATCGACGCTCACGACGATGCGGTGGACTGAGACCCATCGAGGGCGTCGAGGGCTGGGGGGCTCCATACTCAGCGTGCCTCGAGGGCCTGTGCGGATCCAAGGGGGGATTCCGCACAGGCCACCTCATCGCCCGAATCGACTGAGACTCCGAACCGCCCGCAGAGTACTGCGGGCGGTTCGTGACGAACAGCACGGCTGCCCACATGACCAGCAGCAGGCCCGTGAGCACGAAACCGAGGTCGTCGATCCCGACAGATGCGAGCCAGGGCAGCGGGCCGCCCACACCGACATTCACGACGAGCACGTCCGAGAGCTGGACGATCGCGATCAGCACTGCGGCGACGACGGAGAGACCCGTCATCGCGATCGCGTACACCTCACCGAGGCGGCGACGACCGGGGTTCCACGTGTAGGCGCGACGCATCACCGCGCCCTGGGTCGTGTCGAAAGCGCTCATCCCCGCGGCGAAGAGGATGGGCAGGGTGAGCGCCGCCCACCAGGGCACAGCCCCGAGCGTGGCAGCACCTGCAAGTGCGAGCAGCCCGATCTCGGTGGCGGTGTCGAACCCGAGGCCGAACAGCAGCCCCACGAAGTACATCCGGGACGGACGATCCACCGCCTTCTCGAGGGGCCCGAGCATCCTGAGCACCGGACCGCCGGCGTGCCCCTGGCGGCGGCGCAGTGCGGCGATGTTGATCGCGGCGATGACGAGCAGGAACACGCCCGAGACGGTGGGGCCGATGATCCCGGTCCAGGTGCGAAGGGCGGATGAGTCGTCGGCGAGGGATGAGCTGATCGCCGTGATCCCCAGCGTCAGCAGGATGCAGAGCACGACGACGATCGTCGAATGGCCGAGTGAGAACCAGAACCCGACGGTGCTCGCGGGCTTGCCGCGTTCGGCGAGGCGTCGGGCGGTGTTGTCGATCGCGGCGATGTGGTCGGCGTCGAACGCGTGGCGCACACCCAAGGCGTAGGCAGTGAGCCCGACGCCCAGCGTCACAGGCGTGCCGCCACCGCCGCCGAGAGGGACGCCGGCCGGGATCACGAGGAGCACGAGGATTCCCCATCCCAGCACGTGCAGAAGCGCGATCAGCGCGATGACACCGATCGTGCCACGCCGGATGCGTGTCGGGGTGCGCTCGTCAGACAGTGAGGTCAACGCGATCCCTCTCCGTCTCGCTCGCATGAAGGCGTGCCTCCGCGTGTGCAACCCATGTGTCCCACACCGGATCGAGAGGGGAACCGTGCGTGTGGTCGGAGAGGTGGCGTGCCATCGATCCGGGGCGATCGAACTCGAGGTCTTCCGGACGAGTGGGCGGGCGGAATCCGACCGCGATCACCGCATCCAGCACCCGATTGCTCCCCAGAACACCGGGCTCGGGGGCGTCGCCGTTCGCATCCAGCCGCTCGAGCAGGATCGGTCCGCCTCCGTCGACGACCGCGAGCGCCGAGACCAATCGGCCACCGCGCTCACCGTGCCTGCCGAGAACGAGCGTCTCGCGGATGACCGCTCGCGCGCCGGAGTCCAAGGTGATCGCGCTGCGGCGTTCGACGTCGGCCCCGTCGGTGACCACGAACGGCAGGCCGTGCCACAGGAGTGATCCGCCGGCTCCGATCCGGACGTCCAGCACCCACGACGAGCGCGCCCCCGGGTATGCGACCGTGCCCCCGACATCCTCGATCTCGAGAGTGCACCCCCGACCGACGTCGATCCCGACGTGCACGTGGTCGCCGCCGAGCAGGACCATGCCGGCCGCGGCGACCGCGACATGCGCGCGCAGGGCATCGCGTGAGATCAGGCGCGGCGCGAGCGCGCCGACCGCCAGTTCCACATGCGCGCGCGGCGCGCCCGCGGTGATCGCGATGCGTGTGGTTGTCACTCGTCCGCGTTCATTCCTGCACCGGCATGCGCGCGAGAGTGGTCGTGGTCATGGCCGTGCTCGGCATCCGAGCCGTGCGAGTCGTTCTCGACATGCGAATGGATGAACCCGCCCTCGGGGTGCTCGTCATCCGCGTGGAAGTGCGGCGCCATCGGGCCGGGGTCCTGCGCGATGTGGGTGCCCGCCCGATGGCCGGCGAGGATCGTGAGCACCCATGCGCGCAGCGCTGCGACCGACGCGGCGTCGTGCCGAGACAGTGCCAGTACGGCGCGGCCGTCTCGCGCGGCTTCGGCATCCGCGACCATCCGCGCCACGTCGACGTCGACATAGGGTGCGAGGTCCGTCTTGTTCACGACCAGGAGGTCGGCGCGACCGATGCCGGGACCGCCCTTGCGAGCGACATCGCCGCCGCCGGCGACATCCAGCACGAAGATCTGCGCATCGACCAGAGCAGGCGAGAATGTGGCCGTCAGGTTGTCGCCGCCCGACTCGATGAGCACCACATCCAGGGGCGCGAAATCCCGCTCGAGGTCTTCCGCGGCGAGCAGGTTGGTGGTGATGTCGTCGCGAATCGCGGTGTGCGGACACGCGCCCGTCTCAACGGCACGGATGCGCTCTGGCTCCAGCACGCCTGCGGAGCGCAGGAACCGCGCATCCTCGTCGGTGTAGATGTCATTCGTGATGACGCCCAGTCGCAGTTCGGTGGCGAGCGCCCGGCAGACGGTCGCGATCAGCGACGATTTGCCGGTGCCGACGGGGCCGGCGACGCCGAGACGCAGAGCGCGGGGAGAAGGCAGATGGTCAGGCACGGAAGAGTCTCCTGTTCGTGATGGCGTGGGCTTCGGTCCAGGCCTCGGCTTGGGGGGCGCTCGCGGCGGGGATCGACTCCGGAGAGTCGAGTGCCGCGAGCTGTGAGACAAGCGGATCGACCGCGGCGCACGCATCGAGCACAAGCCGCACTCCGTCCACGGGGTCTCCGGGTTCGAGCTTGAGCAGCGCCGCGACGCCACCGGCCATGTCGTCGTAGACCGCGACGCGCACGAGAGCCTGGGCGTCGAGTCCGGTGTGGGCCGCGACCGCGCCGAGGACGATCGGGCGGGGCGGCGATGCGGCTCCGTCGGCGGTCAGAGCCGCGATCGACGGGGACTGCGGCCACAGGCGCTGAGCCAGTCGAAGCAGCCCGCGCCCGAGATCCATCGAGGCGGTACGAGCCGCACGACTGGGAGTGCGCGCCGCCCAGGCCCGTTCGACCGGCGCGTAGGACGTACCCATCAAGCCGGCCCGCCGCGCCACGACCGCCGTTGCCGCGTCGACGAGGGTGGTCGTCCGCGCTCGAGCCCGCAGGAACGCACCGGCATCGGGGCGCGCGAGTCCGCCTTGGAGCGCCGGCTCGACGCCCGCCGAGAACGCATGCCCGCCGGAAGGAAGTCGTGCGTCGGCGAGCAGCAGGGCGACGGTGTGGGCGGCAGAGTCCATGCATCGCTCTCAGAACAGGTTGTAGAGCTGGGCGAGGGGGAGGGATGCCGCAGGCGCGGGCTCGACGTCTTCACCGTCGATCGAGATCTCGAACGTGTCGGGACGGATGCGGATCGACGGCAGGACGTCGTTGTTCTTCATCTCGGCCTTGCCGATGTGACGTGTGGGCTCTACCGCGGCGAGCCTCCGGCGCAGACCGAGGGTCTCGGCGAGACCGGCCTCGAGCGCCGCAGG
Source organism: Microbacterium pumilum (assembly GCF_039530225.1). Taxonomy (NCBI): domain Bacteria; kingdom Bacillati; phylum Actinomycetota; class Actinomycetes; order Micrococcales; family Microbacteriaceae; genus Microbacterium; species Microbacterium pumilum. The sequence continues at coordinate 4,039 of NZ_BAAAOH010000001.1, read as the reverse complement.
CGAGACGTACGTCACGGACAGGTCTGCCCCGATCGTGTCGCCGAAAGACGGTCGCATCATCACCGGCTGCGGCGTCGGGATCGAGGCGTTCGGATCGCCGAGCGCGGCCCACGCGATCGCACCGCCTTTGATGACGACGGCAGGCCGGACGCCGAAGAACTTCGGGTCCCACACCGCGAGGTCGGCGAGCCGGCCGACCTCGATCGAGCCCACGTCGTAGGCGATCCCGTGGGCGATCGCGGGGTTGATCGTGTATTTCGCCACGTAGCGTCTCGCCCGCTCGTTGTCTGCCGGCATCCCACCCGAAAGCGCGCCGCGACGGTGCTTCATGACATGCGCGACCTGCCAGGTGCGCGTCACGACTTCGCCGATCCGACCCATCGCCTGCGCGTCGGACGAGGTCACCGACAGTGCTCCGATGTCGTGGAGGATGTCTTCCGCGGCGATGGTGGTGGCCCGGATACGGGACTCGGCGAACGCGAGGTCCTCCGGTACCGCGGGGTTCAGGTGATGGCAGACCATCAGCATGTCGAGGTGCTCGGCGACCGTGTTGACGGTGTGCGGGAGCGTCGGGTTCGTGGAACCGGGGATCACGTTGGGCAGGCCCGCGATCGAGAGGATGTCGGGGGCATGACCGCCCCCGGCCCCCTCGACGTGGAACGCGTGGATCGATCGGCCGCCTATTGCCGCGATCGTGGATTCGACGAATCCCGACTCGTTCAGCGAGTCCGAGTGCAGTGCGACCTGCAGTCCCCACTCCTCGGCCGCGCGCAGTGACGCGTCTATCGCGGCGGGAGACGAGCCCCAGTCCTCGTGCACCTTGTAGCCGGCGGCGCCCGCGAGCGCCTGCTCCTTCAGCGCGGCCATCGACACGGTGTTGCCCTTGCCGAGCAGCAGGATGTTCACGGGCAGGGGATCGAGCGCACGATGCATCGCCGACAGGTGCCATGCACCGGGCGTGACCGTCGTCGCCTTGGATCCTTCCGATGGTCCGGTACCGCCGCCCACGATCGTCGTGATCCCGGTGGCGAGAGCCTCGTGGATCTGCGACGGCGACAGCAGGTGGACATGCGAGTCGATGGCGCCCGCGGTGACGATGCGCCCCTCACCCGAGATGACATCCGTGGACGGCCCGATGATCATGTCGATGCCGTCGCTGATGTCGGGATTTCCCGCGTGCCCGATCCCCACGATGCGACCGTCCCGGATGCCGATATCGGCGCGGACGATTCCCCACCAGTCCAGGATGATCGCGTTCGTGATCACGGTGTCGAGGGCGCCGTCCGCTCGCGTCGTCGTCGCCTGTGCCATGGATTCGCGGATGGACTTGCCGCCGCCGAAGACGGCCTCCTCGCCGCCGACGGTGAGGTCGCGCTCGATCTGGATCCACAGGTCGGTGTCGCCGAGGCGCACCTCATCTCCCACGGTCGGGCCGTAGATCGCCGCATACCTCGACCGGTCAAGCCACACCATCGAGCACCTCCTCTCCGTCGGCCTTGATCTGGATGCCGGGAACCCTTCGGGCGCCGCGGAGTGCCACCGCGGCGAGCTCGCGCGATGCCCCCGGCTCGAATCGCTGCGACGTGCCGGAGGGGATGTCGAGGCGGAACCCGTGGGCTAGGGCGCGGTCGAACTCCAGCGCCTGGTTCACATCGGGCAGATGGATGTGGGAGCCGATCTGGATGGGGCGGTCGCCGGTGTTCACGAGCACGAGCTTGATGCGCTCGGCCTCGGTGCGATCGGCGTTGAGCTCGATGCGCCCCGGTTGGATTCGGAAGGCGCCAGGGCCATCGGAGGAAGCGGATGCCACGGCGACTCCTCAGTCGATCGGGTGGTGGACGGTGACGAGCTTTCGGCCGTCGGGAAAGGTCGCCTCGACCTGCACGTCGGCCAGCATCTCCGGAACGCCGGGCATGACCTGATCACGCCTGAGGACGGCGCGGCCCTCCTGCATCAGCTCAGCCACGCCGCGTCCTTCCCTGGCCCGTTCGATCACCCAGCACGACAGCAGAGCGACCGTCTCGGGGTGGTTGAGGAGGATGCCCCGCTCGAGCCGGTCGCGCGCGACCATCGCAGCGACCGACAGCAGAAGCTTTTCGGTTTCGGCGGGAGTGAAGTGCATTCGGGCCTCCGGCTGGTGATGTCAGAAGTGTGCCATAGGGCAGCAGTTTGTCGGAGGGTGCCGGATGCCCGGACCACCTCTTTCGCCAGCGGTTCCGCGGAATTACGGGCCCTCAGCCCGAAACCGCGGTTCATGGTTAACAAAATCGGAACAATCGAGAAATGTCAGAGCAATGTCACGGTCCCATGCTGGCAACTACCGCAGCAGTCGGCGATCAACTTTCCGCCGATCCAAACCGGCACGCGAGGCCCGGCACCATCAGGCATCGAGAAGCACGCACCACCGGTCCCACCCCTGCACCACGCTCTGATTCACCGATCAGCCCGTCTCCGCCGCATCTTCGGCACGCCTTCACCAGGCGTTCCCGCGAACAGCGACGGCGCGACGGGGTCATTCGGCGTGCCCGCAGATTGCAGCAATCATCCCGAACGCACCACCCTGCACCACACAGAAACGGAGATCCACATGACAACGACACGGACTCGGCGGGCGCGCAGCCTGCTGGCCGTTCCCGCCATCGCGGCGGTCGCGGCCCTCGTGCTCGCGGGCTGCGGCGCCCGCGCCGGCGACGCAGCAGCGCCGTCTGAATCGGGCGGTGCGGCATCCGAAAGCTGCATCGACACATCCGGCGACACGGTGAAGCTCGGCTTCCTCAACTCACTCACCGGCGGCATGGCGATCTCGGAGAAGACCGTCTCGAACGTGCTGCACATGGCCGCGGACGAGATCAACGCCGACGGCGGCATCCTGGGCAAGCAGATCGAGTACGTCCAGGAAGACGGGGCCACCGACTGGCCGACCTTCGCCGAGAAGACCGAGAAGCTGCTCACCCAGGACTGCGTGGCCGCGATCTTCGGCGGCTGGACCTCCTCATCGCGCAAGGCCGTCAAGCCGGTCGTCGAGGAGAACAACGGTCTGTTCTTCTACCCCGTCCAGTACGAGGGGCTCGAGGCGTCGCCGAACATCTACTACACCGGCGCGACCACCAACCAGCAGATCCTGCCGGCGATGGACTACCTTGCATCGCAGGGGGTGAAGACGCTGTTCCTGGCGGGTTCGGACTACGTCTTCCCTCGGACTGCGAACGCGATCATCAAGCTTTACGCGGCCGAACTCGGCATCGAGATCGTCGGCGAGGAGTACGTGCCCCTCGACAAGGACGACTGGACCACTCAGGTGGCGAAGATCGCCGAGGCGGATCCGGACTTCATCTTCAACACGATCAACGGCTCGTCCAACGTGGGGTTCATCAAGGCCTACTACGACGCCGGGCTCACGCCGGAGACGACGCCGATCATCTCGGTGTCCATCGCCGAGGAGGAGGCGCCGTCAATGGGCCACGAGGTCACGGGCAACTACGCATCGTGGAACTACTTCCAGTCGATCGATTCGCCGGCCAACACCACATTCATCGAGAACTGGCAGGCCTACCCGGGCAGCAGCGGAGTGACCTCCGACCCGATGGAGGCCGCCTACATCTCCCTCTACCTCTATAAGGAACTGGTCGAAGCGGCCGGCTCGTTCGAGGTCGACGACGTGAATGCCGCAGCTGCGGCCGGTGGAATCAGCTTCGACGCACCGGAGGGCACCGTGACCCTGAACGGCGACAACCACCACATCTCCAAGGAGGGCCACATCGGCCGGATCAATGCCGACAACCAGTTCGACATCGTCTGGTCGTCGGATGAGCCCATCGAGCCGGACCCGTTCCTCGAGGCGTACGACTGGTTCCCGGATGACGTCCGCGACGCACTGGTAGCTGCCGCAGGCTGATCCGCCCGTCTGGATGCGGGGTCCCGTGCCGGCCGTGCGTCAGGCGATCGAAGGGCTCGTCGAAGACTACGACGGGCTCACCGGCGGTCCTCGCCGCGGTTTCGAGCTGCGTGAGGTGGGCGGCGGCTGGCGGCTGTACGTGCG